>OW818656.1:0-2150000 GCA_942492965.1 uncultured Alphaproteobacteria bacterium
AGCTATTGGAGACCGCCCATAGCAAGCGCGCAAGAAGCTGAACCATGCCGGAACACCTGCGGTCAGGTGGGTTTCCAACGGGATGATTTCCATCGACACTTGCAAGCCCGGCAACGGATGAAGCGTGGTTTGAGCAAGGAGTTCGGTGGTGCCTCGAGCGACGAGCCATTGGTAGATCGTTGGCTGTGTCAGTTCACGCGCCGCGAAGGTGACGTGCAGTCGCCGGCCCGAATAGTCTTCCTTCGAATCCACAGCCTGCTGGTACAATTTGAAGATCTGGCTGTTTTCGATGATGCCCGGACTGCCAGCGCCTATGCGTTTGAAGAGGTTCGACCGCTTGATAGCGACATAGGCCGCAAACAGCCCACCATAGGAATCGCCCCAGAGACCGACGTCATTCTCATCTATTCTGAACGTGGCCGCCAACGCCGGATGAAGCTCGCCTTCCAGAAAGCCGAGGAATTTGTCGGCGCCCGGCTTGCCGAACATGGCGAGATATCGGTCGCCCTTCTCCTTGGACAGAAGCCCGGCCTGGACCGAATATTCCACCGCCTGAAGCATTGCTTCCGGAACAGCTTCGCCCGGTGGGAGCAGATCGCGAACACGTAGCCACTGCCAATCCTGACTTTCCGCGTTGGAATAGCCGACCGAGACGAGGATGAAAGGAACCAAGGGCGATAGGCTGTCGCTCGGCATGGCCTGATGAAAGGGCGCCGTCGCCGGAAAAAAGAGATTTCCATCAACTTGGTAGACCACTGGGAAACTCTGTGTCTCGTCGGCGTCATACTGTGCTGGAAGCGTGACCCACGCTGAAAAACGTTCCCGTGCTATTTTCGAGTCTATCTCGAAATAGCGGGTCGATGGAAATAGCGAGCCGAACAAAGGTGCGGACTCGGCAAGTTCGACTGACTTATCCATGATCTTCCTTTTCATCCTGTTTTTGAGTAACAATCTCGATACGTGCACCGAGCAAGATTACCTCCCTCGGCGTGGTTCGGCTAAACGCAAAGCCTGGTCACCTTCTCGAAACAGCCGCCGCCGCATGATCTGGAGCGCCACCCAGACGGCGAGGACGATCAGGGGCGCGGCGATCCCCAATAGCGACGTCGGAGAAACGCCGTCCCAAACATGCTCGGCCGCCTTGACGGGATAAGAGATCAAACCCAGCAGATAATAGCTGATCGCGACCGCAGACAGGCCTTCCACCAGATGCTGGAGCTGCAATTGCATCCGCGCGCTCCGATCCATCGAAGCGAGCAGCCGTCCATTCTGATTTTCGATGTTGGTTTCAATACGCGTGCGCAACAAACTGGTAAACTGCACGGCCCGCCCGTTCAAAAGCGCGAGACGTTGGGACACAGCCGCGCAAGTCCGAATGGCGGGGTTGAAACGCCGGCTCGTGAAATCCGTCAGCGACTGAAACCCCTTGACCGGCTGCGCCTTCAGTTCGTGCAAGCGATCGGCGACGATGACAGCATAGGCGGCTGTCGCGCTCATGCGGAACTCTGTCTCGGCTGTGATAGAAAGCAACTCCTCGCTGTGTGTGGTAAGTGCCTTCAGCAAGTCATCGTCACGCTGATCACCATTGAGCAGAACCCGCCCCGTTTCGGCGAGCGCCCGTTCGATCTCGTCAAGCCGCGCCCAGGTCGTCCGTGCCACCGGCAGACCGAGCAAGGCGAGATTACGATAATTGCCCAGTTCCTGAAGCCGCTGAACACAGCTCGCCAGTTCAACGGGGGGCAAACCGTTGGCCGCGATCACGATCCGCCCATAGCCATCCTTGTGGATCCGGAAATCGCTCCAGATGCGCGCGCCGTCGGCCACATGGCATGAAACGAGGTGCGATTGCGTGAAATCGGCCGTCTCGACGAAAGGCCCGGCAGCCTCGTCGCTCGCCACGACGATAAGGCGGGTCGCGCGGATGACATGACCCGGCGCTGTTTCCGCCCATTCGAGCGCAGCAGCGCTATCGATGCTATCGGGCCGACGCCAGCCGATACCTTGTGCAGCAGCCCCGGTCATCGTGACGGTAATCGTGCTTGCCTCGCTATGTCGCTCCCAGGATGCCCGGACATCGGACGACCAGCGACCTTCGCGATGCCGCTCGCCTGTTATCCCGCAAACGCTGGGGAGAGCTGTGAGCGACAATTGCTCATCTGAATTCTGGCTCTGATCGACCGTCCGCACAAGCTGGATCAACTGTGCCGGCAGCTCGAAAGCCGGAAAACGCCGCAGGTGCATCTCGCCAACGATTTCCGGGCGTTGCGGATGCTCGATGAAGCCGGGCGCTTGCGTCATATCAGGCGTGCCAAGGCGGGCCTGCGGCCACACCCTGGAAGATCCCGGCGGGACGAACCCGCCGGGATCGAAATCAACATCGTCATGGCCAAGGCCAACGATCGGGTTTCTCCTCAGAATGCGAAGCGAAGCTCCGCGCCGATGGTACGCGGCGTCAACGTATGCACACGCAGTGCGCCGGTCTGTCCAACGAGCAAGCCGGTTCCCACCGCGTCGAGCTGCCCCAGCGTATTGGTCATATTGTCGACAAAAACGGTCAACGTATAATCCCCGAACTTGACCCCGCCCCGCAAATTGATCGTGACAAAGTCATTGAGCGTCTGCCTCGTGGTAGGTTCGATCACCTCGTCGCGGAATATGATATCAGCACGTCCGAAAGCGGAACTGCGATCCGACAAGGGCGCTTCGTAAGCAACACCTGTCGAGACCGTCCACGGCGGTGCGAGCGGCAGGCGGTCGCCCTTGAACGCGTTCGCCTGCGGCGTGTCCTCGGCGACACGTGCATCAAGATACCCGAGCGACAGGTCGACCGAAAGGCGCTCGGTCGGGCGAAGCGTGGCGGCGAGCTCGAAGCCTTCGATCTTCGAACCTCCGATATTTGCGCCGAGGTTGAAGCCGCACTGAGGAAGGAAGACGTTCTGCTGCTGATTCTTCCAGTCGATGCGAAATGCCGCCGCGTCAAAGCTGAGGGCGCCGTTTCCGACGCTTCCCTTGGTACCGACCTCATAATGCCAGAGATTGTCGGATTCGAACGTTGCGGGCGCGCTCGTATAGCCCAGCGCCTGAATTTCGGCGTCGCACGATGAAGGGATCGCAATGATGTTGTTCGCACCGCCCCGACGGAAGCCCTTGCTGGCCGAACCGTAGAAGAGCAAATCGTCGCTGGGCTTATAGGCCAGGGCGAACCGGGGATTGATCCCGTCGTCGTCGGCCTTGAGATTGCTCGGGGGCGCTCCGAACAGGCCCGCGCGCACATCGGTGTTCTTGAACTTGTTTTTGAAATAGCGCGCACCCGCCGTGAAGGTCAATTCGCTCGTGATGTTCCAATCGACCTCAGCAAAAGCGCCGAATTCGCGGGTGGTCGACACCCCATTCTGATCGACCAGGATATCACTCGTCGCGAAGGGGAAGCCGAGCGCGTCATTGATTGCATCCGCTACGCCCGGCGAGCTCCAATAGAAGGTCCCGACTTGACGGGTATGTTGATAAAACAGGCCAGCCTGCCAATCAATCGCATGACGGCCAATCGACGACAACCGCAACTCTTGCGTGAAAACGTCGCGATCGTTCTTGTAGATATTCAGGCTCGGTGTGTTCCAGTCCGCCCCGAAGCTCACCAGTGTAGATTTCAGAAAATAGGTCAAATCTTCAATATTGAGGACTTTGTACCACGTTCCAGATGTGTTGCTGGTAAGATTTGCAAAGTCGCCGAAGTCATAGCTGACCGTCAGCGAGGCATTCCTGAATTCGGCCTCGCTGGGTTCTGCCGCAAATCCGCCAGTGGTGAGAGGCCGGTCCAGGGCATCGCTGAGAGGCACATCCCAATCCGAACGCGCGTCCAGCTTGGCTTTCTCGTAGATATAGCCGGCGGTAATCCGCAGGTTGCCGTCCGGTGAATAGACAAGCGAGGCGCGCCCACCGTAGGTCTTCTCATCGTCCTCGTTCATCACGAGCCCACCTTCCGGTATGGTCGTCGGATAAGCGGCGGGCACATTTTGCGCGCGGGGAAAACGATCGATCACGCCGTTTCGGAACACGCCATAGCCGGCGACGCGCAAGGCAAGCTGATCGGTGACGATCGGCAAATTGATCGCGGCGTCACCGCGATAATTGAACCCGCCACCTTTGGTGTCCGACAGCTCGATCCCGCCGGTCGTCTCGAACTCGTTCAGGTCCGCCTTGCGCGTCTGGACCTTGATGAGACCACCCATGGCCCGGGCTCCGTACAACGTGCCCTGCGGACCCTTGAGAACCTCAATGCGCTCGATATCGAACAGCTTGAGGTTGACACTACCGACGGGCGTATCATCGATATAGAAGCTCACCGGCGGATCGCTGAGACCGCCGCTCACGCCCCGGATAGAGAGCGTTACACCTTCTGTTCGACTGCTGGTCGGGCCGCGGGTGCTGAATGCAAGTCCTGGTACGCGATTCGCATAGTCATCGAAGTTTTCCGCACCGATTGCCGTCAGTTGCTCACCCCCAAGGACGCTGATGCTGATCGGGACGTCTTTCAGTCTTTCCTCGCGCTTACGCGCGGTAACGATGATCTCCGACGAACCAAATTGATCCAGCTCTGCAGCCGATGCCGGCGCGGCGCCCTGAGCACTGGCAGTCGCCCCACCCCCAATCGCAATCGCACTTGTTGCAATCCACAAAGCAGCTTTGGGGCCCATCGCAGGCCGATCCGAACTCCGTTGCACGATAATTCCTCCCTCTCACGCCCACTTCGAGGCGCTCCCAAAAAATATATCTACTAAAACGCTGCCGCGATGCCGTGCGGCGCCAGACACGTTTCCCGTCCCGAACAAACGGATACCTGCCCTCAACTCGGGATGGGCTTAGCGCAAAGCCGAGCCAATATTTGCAACCGCATATCGATTTTCTCGATGCTTACGGTGCATGATTGCCGTAAAGGTAAATCATGGCATCATTCATCGCCGGCATGAAAACAGACGTGTGCGTTTCTCCGTCATATATCTTTCGACGCCCAAGTCAGGTCCGAAGATTTGTTTCTATGCAATGCGCTCACAATTCGATTGAAGCTCCTGCCCATATCCTCGTAAAAATCCATGCTCCCGGACATTTCCTTGGAGCCCATTGAAAGAAACATTCTGGTTGGATGAACCAGTTTCTCCTTCAAGCGCGCCTCAAATTGCGCGACATAGTCCGTTGACGTTGTGAATACGCCCGGGCTGCCCAGCCAATATCGATCAAAAAGCTTCGATTGGCGCAAGAAGGCGTAGAATGTGAATGTTCCGCCGAAGGAGTCACCGACAACACCGGCCGGCCTGTTGGTCGTATTGTATTTTGCGCGAATGAGCGGGTCGAGCTCGTTTTCAAGAAATTCCAGAAAATTGTCCGCGCCGCCCGGAACGATTTTCGAAGCCTGCGCCATGCGCTTGCTGAGTGAAGCAGGAACAGAATCCTTCATCGTGTAATCGCGGGTCCGAGCATTTTCGGCGTCTACCGGATAGTCGACGCCAACCAGCAAGACAGGCTTGTAGCCGGGGTTGACCAAATCGACGGATTGCAGTGTGCAAATTGTTGCCGCCACCGCCAGCGCAAACGACCCATCGAGAACATAGACGACATCAAGTGGCGGGCCCTTCGCATCCGCACGCAAGGGATTTGATTTTGGATGCGACCAGACGCCGACCGCCATCTTGTCGCCGACGGCGCTGGATTGATACTCAAACGCCTCACTATTCCTGAGAGGCCATGGGGAGCCGGTGCTCTTGAGCCCGCCGCCTGTTTCGGCATGAGCCGGCGCCACATTCACATGTGATGCGCCCATCATGGCGGCCACCGTCAAACCCGACCCAAGAAACTCTCTTCTTTCCATCACAGCGCTTCCCCACCCTCCTGAATTTTTTTGGGCCTCTTCTCCTGCCGTCTCAGGCAGAATCCTTCATCCGCAATCGTCCCGAGAACGCAGATCCCTCTGCGCCGGACGATGCGAGCCAGCGGTCGTTGCCTTTCCGAACGAGCATCTTGATGGAGACCCGCCTATTCTTTCTGGAATAAAACTATCAAAAATTCAGTTGAGATGTCAACATATTTATGCGCAACCGGACACCTTGCCTAGCACTCGGCATCCGCTTTCATCGTGCGCGAAGCGAGAAGGAAGCAGACGCCTCCAGGCAGCAGCGACGCAAAGGCGATCACCATCGCGATGCGCAGACCCATCGCCGAGCCGTAGGAGGCGCCAAAGCCGTCGCTGAGCAGTCCGGTCAACACCGGTCCGCCCCCAAGTCCAATCGAATTCATCATGAAGTACAGCATCGCGATCGCCGTCGCCCGGCGCTGCGACCCACAAATGATATGAATCCCCGCAAACATCGATGGACCAGCGCTGAACATCACGCATCCTCCGATCAGCGTACCGATCACAAAAATCGTAAAATCGCTCGTCAGTAGCGCGGCGAGATAGAAAGGCAGCGCCGCGATTATCAATGCGCCTGTAAGAAACGGCACCGCTGCGGGACTGCGACGCCCCAGCCTATCGGTGAGATATCCACCAACCAGCGCGCCGAAGATAGCGGTCACCGTCGAGATCGTGCCGAAAACGGCTCCAGCGCGCGCAAGCGGCAGATCAAAACTGCGCATGAGGTGCGAAAGCATAAAGATCAGCGCCCCGTAGCTCACGATGCCGAAGAATACGCTACCTGCAACCTGCCAGCAGAAACTCGGCTTTCGCACGAGCGCCGCGAGTGAAGGACCGAAACGCTCGCGTTTCATCCGATCTTCGGTTCGGGGCAACATCTGGCGCGGCTCGCGCAGGGTGAAATGAACGACAACAACAATGAGCAAGCTGGCGAGTCCGAACGTCACGAACATGGCACGCCAGCCAAAATGACTCGCGATCTGCGTCCCGCCGATCAGTGCCCCCGCATAGCCGGCCACGCCCGCCATGATGAAGATGCCAAGCGCCCTGCCCCGCACCTCCGGCGGGAAATAATCGGCGATCAGGCTTTGCGAAGTCGGCAACGCCCCGGACTCTCCGCCGCCCACTGCGAGGCGGGCGAGAAACATCTGCGTAAAATTCTGGGCCGCGCCGCAGATCGCGGTCATAAGACTCCAGAATGTGATAGAGACCGCGATGATAAGCTTGCGATTGCCGCGATCAGCCAGTCGTGCGATCGGCAACCCCAAGGTCGCGTAGAACAGGGCAAACGCGGCGCCGGTCAGCAACCCCATCTGCGTATCGGTGGCCTGAAATTCGGCTTTGATCGGCTCGATCGCGACGCTCATGATCTGGCGATCGATATTGCTGACCGTCGAGACGAGGAACAATACCGCAAGCATCGACCATCGCCGTGCGGGCGAAAATAGCAGCCAGGGCTGCGCGATCGCGGGATCGCTGCTCGGGGGCGCGTCTGCCATCAGTTCGGCGCGAAGATCTTGCCGGGATTGAAGATGCCGGCAGGATCAAGCGCATGTTTGATTGCACGCATGAGATCGACGCCATCACCAAGTTCGTCGACGAGCGCGGCCTGCTTGCCAATGCCGATGCCGTGCTCGCCGGTGCAGGTTCCATCCATTGCCAGCGCGCGTACAACCAGGCGGGCGTTGAACGCCTCCACTTCCGCCCACTCATCGGGCACTTCCGGATCGAGCGCGAAGCAGACGTGAAAATTACCATCGCCGACATGCCCGCAAATCGTCGCTGGTACCGAGCAGGTCGAGAGGTCCCGTTTTGTCTCGGATATGCATTCGGCGAGTCGGCCGATCGGGACGCAGACATCAGTCGCCCAGCCCGCCGAACCCGGACGCAGGCCAAGCGTGGCATAATAGGCCTCATGCCGTGCCTTCCAGAGCCGCGATCGTTCTTCGGGAAGGGACGACCAGGCAAATGCGCCGCCGCCATTGCTGCCGGCGAGCTCTTCGACCGTTGTAACCTGTTCGTCGACAGAGGCCTGCGATCCGTGGAATTCGAAGAACAATGTGGTCTTTTCGGGGTAGCCCAGCTTGGACCAGCGATTGACCGCACGCATCTGAGCGTCATCAAGTATCTCCGCGCGCGCCAGCGGCACGCCGAGCTGGATCGCCTGGATCACGGTCGTTGCCGCGCCTTCAAGCGTTTCGAAGCTGCAGACGGCCGACGAGATCACCTCGGGAATGGGGTGAAGGCGAAGCGTCACCTCGGTAATGATCCCGAGCGTGCCTTCGGCGCCGACGAACAACCGGGTCAGGTCATAGCCCGCCGCAGACTTGCGCGCACGGCGAGCAGTACGGATTTCACGGCCGTCGGCGGTGACGACACGCAGGCCGAGCACCGCCTCGCGCATCGTGCCGTAGCGGACAGCGTTGGTGCCAGAGGCCCGCGTTGATGCCATGCCGCCGATCGTCGCGTCGGCGCCGGGGTCGACGGGGAAGAACAGCCCCTGATCGCGAAGATGGTTGTTAAGCGCGATCCGGGTTACGCCGGCTTCGACGGTGACATCGAAATCGTCTGGATTGACGCTGAGGACGCGATTCATCCGGCTCATGTCGAGAGAAATACCTCCGGCGATCGGGAGCGCGCTCCCCTCGATCGAGGTCCCGGCGCCATAGGCTGTGAGCTTGACATCGTGCGCTGCACATAAGCCGACGACGAAAACGACCTCGTCGGTGTTTTCCACGAAGACGACCGCGTCCGGCAGGCACGATGGAAAGTGCGTTTCGCTATGGCCATGCTGTGAGCGGACCGCCTCTGAATAGCTCACGCGCGCGCCCATTCGGTCATCGAGGGCGGCGCGCGCTGCGGCCGGCAATCCCGGGCGCGGCGAAATCTCTCCGACAGTTTTCATTGGTGTTGCTCCAAGGGTGGCGGCGCGTCTCAATTCAACCTGTTCTTTACGATCTCGCCGGCGCGCATAATCAGATCGAGCTTGTGACCATCGGCAGCGAGCAGTCCGATATCCTTCAACGGATCACCGTCCACCACGATGAGGTCAGCATGGGCCCCTGGACTTACACAGCCCAGCTTTCCGTCCTGCATCAGGATCTCCGCGCCCATCGACGTGGCCTGACGCAGCATTTCGAGCGGCGTGAAGACTTCCGATCGAAGCGTGAACTCGCGACATTGCTGGTCATAGGTGGAACCAAGCAGATCGGTGCCATAGCCCAGCTTCACACCGGCATCGCGCATATGCTGGAGACCCTCGATTGCAAAATCCGAGGCGACCTTGAGCTTGGCCATGTTCTCGGGCCCCATTCCGAGCTTCGCGCCCACCTCCATGTTGACGAAGATGACCGACATGGTGGGAACGACATAAGCACCGCGTTCGGCGACCCACCGTGCGGTGTCGGCATCGATCAGGGTTGCATGTTCGATGCAACGGACGCCGAACTCGATCGATCGGCGAATGGCGCTGACGGGATGGCAATGCGCAGACACATAAGTTCGCCGCTCGGCGCATTCATTGACGATCGCGCGGATTTCGTCTTCGCGAAACTGGTTCATCCACATCGGGTCGCTCGGTGACATCACCCCGCCCGACGCGGTAATCTTTATGCAATGGGCACCGCGGCGCAATTCCTCGCGCGCAGCCTTTATGCACGCGTCGACACCGTCGACAACGACGCCGCCCCAGTTCATCGATCCGCAGGAACAATAGCCGTGGGTATGATGCTGCTCGTTGGGTGTCCGGTAATCGACATGACCGCCGGTCATCGACAGAACCTTGCCAGCGTAAAAGAAGCGCGGCCCCCGGATGAGGCTGTCCTCGATCGCAGATGCCAGGGGATAATCACCCCCGCCAATGTCACGAACGCTGGTGAAGCCGCAGTCGAGCGCATGGCCAAGCTTCTTGACCGCATGAGCCGTCCGGTAAGGCGCATCGCGGCTGTCGACCACCTTGGCATTCAAATCGGAGAAATAAGCGTGAATGTGAAGATCGATCAGCCCGGGCATAAGCGTCTTGCCGGCGACATCGATCCGCCGAGCATCATCCGCTCTGATCGGGCGCTCGGAGACTTCGCGAATCGTGCCGCTTTCGATCAGCACCGACATGCCTTCGCCACAATCCGCGGACACGCCATCGAATATCCGTGCATTTTCCAGGATTACTTGGGTCATGTTTCCCGCTGCGCCCTTGGCCGATCAGCCCGCTCCCAGGAGAGGGCGTCAGCAATTGTGAGCGCCTTCGATGCCACGAAATTAGTTGACATGTCAACTTACATCAATGCGTCGGAGGTCAGCAATGACTCATATGTACGCAGCGCACACCGATGAACGGGCGAGGCGCCGCTCCAGCTGCGCTTTCGCTGAGGGAAGCCGGGGGAACGTCGATCACTCTTCCCAAAAATGCCCTTGCGCGACCAGTTTGTTCACGCTTTCGACATTCGTCAGGATTTTCCGCAGACTCATAAGAAATTGTCGATGTTCTTCGTCATCCAGGACGTTGAGCAGATGTTTTTCACGAGCGAACGTAAAGTGACCAATCAGCCTGCAATGCTCCTCACCGGTTTCGGTCAATGTCAATATGTTACGAGCGGCATGGTCCGGATCTCGCTCCGAGGTTATCAGACCAAGTTCGACAAGGCGATTCGTCGCGCGGCTGATGGCGGCCTTGTCGATGCCCAGATTCTTGGCGAGTTTGTTTGCCGTGGCCCACGAGGTCGTGCCCAAATGGAAGACGATGCGGGCTTCGGTCACGCTCAGTCCCGTTCGCTTGCGCAGCGCCGGGGCCGCACCGGCAATGACGCGGTTATACAGGAAACTGATGATAGCGAGCGCATGGGTGCCCAGTTCGTCATCAGCAGCCCGCGACGCGCTTTTGCGCTTAACCTTCGTTTTTACTGTTGCCATGTCAACTCCTGGCGTGACATTGATGCTCGATAAAAGCTGAGCCCGGTACAGATGGTCAAGTGCCCCCACGCACGCCACACCTTGATAGATATCTGAATATATTTCAGAATTTTCCGCGCCGCAATTGCTCTGCCCGGTTTCGTTGTGACGGGCGAGCATTTCAATGCTGCGTTCCGCGCGGATCACAACATGCGGAAATCCCCTCGGCATACCAAGGGCGAAAACGCAAATCGATCCAGAGATAGTGGCCGATAAGATGGACATCGAGCCCGGTCGCTTTTTTAAACGTCCGAACGCGTTAACGATGTGTTCGTTTGACAGCGATTCCACGCGGCGTCAGACGGGTGTTCCACTTCAAAAGGACGCTCAGACATGAACAATGCCGACCTCGCCGAAACGCTTGCCGAGACGCTCGGAACCACGAAGACCGACGCGCGCAAGGCCGTCGATGCGGTGTTCACCGCGATCACCGATGCCGCTGCCAAAGGCGAGGAAGTCTCGCTGAACGGCTTCGGCAAGTTCAAGGTGAAGGCCTCTCCGGCGCGCGAAGGCCGCAACCCGGCGACGGGCGCGGCGATGCAGATCGCGGCGTCGAACAAGCTCACGTTCAGCCCCGCCAAGGCAGTCAAGGACCGGCTGAACCGCTAGTTTTGAGACTTGGCCGCCAGCATCCGGGGGCAGTTGGATGCTGGCGGCCGCACCGGAAGTCGGTGGAGGAAAGAGGAACGACCGGGCGTCAGTCCGGTTCCCCAACCATGCCCCGAACAAGAAAACGCCGGCCCTAAAAGGCCGGCGTCCAGTTCATGAAGGGGGAGTAATAGCACCAGCTTATGGCGCCGGGCGTGGCATCGCAACCTGCCGGGATCGGCAGGTTCAGGACGCGGAAGCAGCGGTTTTTGTCGCGACTTCGAGCTCGACGATGCGCTCGCTGCACACGGCACGGACGGGCCTTGACGCAGGCCTGCTTCAGCTTTTCGAACATCGCCCGCTGCTTGCGGTTGTTGTCGGGCAGACATACGTCAAGCGCCAGCCTATACAAAAATAATATAGGAAAATTAGTTACTTGGCGGACGAAATAGGCGTCAACGGACGGTCTCTGGTGCCCGGTCGGACTCGAACTTGCCTCTGAAAGGCGCAGAAAATCAATAATCTTACACACATGTAAGTTAGCGATAACATGACCGATACCAAGGGACTTTTTATCCCCTGGTTCGAGTTCCATCAGCTTATTTGGGCAGCGTCACAAAGGGCTGATTCGGTCGTAATTCTCACGCCGATCCACATAGGGCTTATGAGGGAAAGGCCTTCTACTGGCGACGAAATAGGTCCGTGCTGACACGCATAGAGAATCCAGTTCTCTCATGCGGTTGAGTTCGAGAACGAGCGTACCTTGCACGGCCACCATCACACCACCCGCCAACCAATACGGGCTCTGCTTAGACAAGCACGACGTTCATTCCATTTCCGCATTGCTTCCCGCCGCTATGCCCTATCGAATGCGATTGCGGGCCATGGGTGGCGGCTTCGGGAAGCCTATTGGAAATCTTGATCAAGGCGATTGGGGTTGACGTCAAATGTTACGCCCTGCGCCAGCGGCAGGGTGGCGCCATAGTTGATGGTGTTGGTGGCGCGGCGCATGTAGGCCTTCCAGGAATCGGAGCCCGATTCTCGGCCGCCGCCAGTTTCCTTTTCACCGCCGAACGCCCCGCCGATCTCCGCGCCTGACGTTCCGATATTGACGTTGGCTATCCCGCAATCTGAACCACGCGCAGAGAGGAAGCGTTCAGCCTCCCGCATGTCGGTGGTGAAGATCGACGAGGACAGGCCCTGGCTGACGGCATTGTTGAGTGCGATGGCCTCGCCAAGATGCGTGTAGCGCATCACATAGAGGATCGGCGCGAAGGTCTCCTCGAGCACGGGGCCATGTTGCGATGCCATCTCCACTATCGCGGGGCGGACATAGACGGCATCGGGCCAGCCGCTGATCTCGACGCGCTCGCCGCCCGTCACGATGCCGCCCGACGCTGCCGCCGTTTCCAGCGCATGGCGCATGGATTGCAGCGCCCGGCCATCGATCAGCGGCCCAACCAGATTGGATTCGACGAGAGGATTGCCGACGCTGACCGAGGCATAGACGGATTTCAGCCGGGCGACGAAACCATCATAGATGGACGCGTGCACGAACAGCCGGCGCAATGTCGTGCATCGCTGGCCCGCCGTTCCCATCGCGGCGAACGCGACGCCGCGCAGAGCAAGATCGAGATCGGCGCTCGGCGTGACGATCGCGGCGTTGTTGCCGCCCAGTTCCAGAATGGCGCGGCCAAAGCGGCCGGCGAGGCGCTGGCCGACCTTCCGGCCCATATCGGTGGACCCCGTCGCCGAGACGAGCGGGACGCGCGGATCGTCGACCAGCGCCTCGCCCACATCCCGCCCGCCGATCACGAGCCCGGCAAGGCCATCGGGTGCGCCTGAGCGGACGAGGACACGGTCCAGCAAGGCCTGAACTGCGAGCGCCGAGATGGGCGTCTTTTCGGACGGCTTCCAGACGATGGCGTTGCCGCACACCAGCGAGAGCGCAGCGTTCCACGCCCACACCGCGACGGGGAAGTTGAACGCCGAAATGATCCCGGTGACGCCGAGCGGATGCCAGGTTTCCATCATCCGGTGATCGGGACGCTCGGTCGCGATCGTGAGGCCGTAAAGCTGGCGCGACAGGCCGACGGCGAAGTCGCAGATGTCGATCATCTCCTGCACTTCGCCGAGACCTTCCGACACGCTCTTGCCAACCTCGATCGAGACAATCCGCCCGAGCGCCGCCTTGTGGGCGCGCAGTTCCTCGCCGAGTAGGCGGACGAGTTCGCCGCGGCGCGGGGCGGGAATATCGCGCCAAAGCAGGAAGGCTGCGTGCGCGGCGCCGACGGTGGCCTCCACGGTCTTCACGTCATGAACAGCGACGGCGGCGATTTCCTCCCCGGAGATGGGAGAGTGCACGCGAAGCGAGCCTTCGGCGGCGTTCACGCCCAGCGCCGCAAGAAGTTCGCGGATGTCCGCTTTCAGATCGAGTCCATTGGAAGCCACTGCGCCCCTCTCCTCTTCGTTTCAGAACCGCTCGCCCAGCGCGTGCGCGATGCCCGCGCCGTGCTCGTAAACCTGCTCCCGCACGCGACGCAGCGGCATGCGCGCGAACGGCGTTTCCGGGAGCGGCAGCGCCTCGCCGTGCAGCAGATACCGCGCGAGCGCCTTGCCGAACACCGTGCCGGGCGCAATGCCGCGGCCATTGTAGCCCGAAATGCCGAGCACGCGGCCCAGCCGGTGAAAGCGGGGCAGCGCGTCGGTGGTCATGCCGATCGTGCCGTACCATTCATATTCGAAATCGATAGGCCCGAGCTGCGGGAATATCCGCGCGAGCGTGCGCCGCGCCCAGTTCCGGTGCGCGGCGCACGATGCACCGCGCAGCGCGCCGACGCTGCCGACGACGAGGCGCCCGGCGGCATCCAGCCGGAAGGAACTGAGGATCTGCCGCGTATCCCACGCGCCCTGCTTTCCGGGCAGGACGCTGCGGAGTGCGTCTGCGGAAAGCGGCGCCGTGGCCAGATTGAAATAAGGGAGGCCGGCTAGCTCGGTGCGCACCTCGCCCCAGAGGCTGCCCGTATAGGCGTTGGTGGCCGAGATCACATGCGCGGCGGTCACGGTGCCCGATGCGGTTTCAAGGCGCATGTGCGCCCCGCTTTCGGTGCAGGCCGTAACGGGACTCGCTTCATGGATCACTGCACCCGCCGCGACAGCCGCCGCCGCAAGCCCGCGCGCGTAGGCCAACGGCTGAATGGTTCCGGCGCGCGCATCCAGCAGCGCTGCGCCGTATGCGTCGCTGCCGATCGCGGCACGGGCTTCCTCCCCGCGCAGCAGCCGCACCGGCGCGCCGCGCGCGGCCCACTGCGCATGGCGGCGTTCGAGATCACGTTCGCCGCCGCGCCCAACGGCGCAGTGGAGCGTGCCGGCGCGAACCGGCTCGCACGCGATGCCGTGCTGGCCGATGCGTTCGAAGACGAGGCCGGGGCCTTCGCCGAGCGCGGCGACAAGGCGCTCCCCATGGTCCGGGCCCATCCGGCGTACGACCTCGTCGGGGGGCAGCCACAGGCCCGCGTTGACGAGGCCCACGTTGCGCCCTGAACCGCCGTATCCGATGCCGGCCGCTTCGAGAACGACGACGCTGGCACCGGCTTCGGCGAGATGCAGCGCCGCCGACAGGCCTGTGTACCCTGCGCCGACGATGGCGATGTCGGCGCGCGTGTCGCCTATAAGGGGCACCGTTCGCGGCGCCGGCGGCGCGCTTGCCGCCCACAGGCCGTGCGACAGCGGATCATGGTCCAGCGCGGTCACGGCGCTTGCCACCCCGCCAACAGCAGTTCGGCGGCGGCGAGGTCTTCGAGCGCGAGGCCGACGGACTTGAACATGGTCACGTCGTCGGCGCTTCGCCGGCCTTCGGCGCGCCCCGCGAGGATGTCGTCCAGCAGGCTTACGGCGCTCCGGTTCACAAGTCCCGCCGCGATGGGCTGCGCGAGATCGCCCGCCGTTTCCAGCGCGCCCGGTCCATCGGCGACGATGACGGCGCGCGCGGCAAGCGCATCGTCCGCCTCGCGCATCGACGGCGTGAAGCCGCCGACGAGATCGATGTGCGTGCCGGGGCGAACATCCGCGCCGCGTATCAGCGGCGTGGTGGAAAGGGTCGCGACGCTGACGATGTCCGCCGCGCGCACGGCCTGGCCGAGGTCCCGCACCGGCTGCACGGTAATTCCTTCCGCGCCGAGGCGTGCGGCCAGCGCTTCCGCCGCTTCGCCGCGCCGGCCCCAGACCATGATGCGCTGCGGGCGAACGACCTCGGCGTAGCAGCGGCAAAGCGCGCGCGCGACCTGCCCCGTCCCGGCCACCAGCAGAACCGAAGCACCCGGCCGCGCGAGCGCGAGCGCGGCGAGTACAGAGGCGGCCGCCGTGCGGCGCTCGGTGAGCGCGGGACCGTCGATGAGCGCGCGCGGCTCGCCCGTCGCCGCGTCTAGCGCGACATAGAGCGCCCGCACCGCACCGCCCGGACGCGCGGCGAGCGCCGGATGCACGCTCACCAGCTTGACACCGATGAGGCTGTGCGGATTGACGGCGGGCATCACGAGGAAATGCTGGTCGCCCTGCTCGCCGTAGCTGATCGCCGTGCGTGGGGGCGCGATCGGCGGCGCGATGAACGCCGCGCGCAGGGCATCGATGAGCGCGGGCCAGGCGAGCAGCCGATCCACGGTCGCGGCATCGAGATAAGGTATCGAACTCACAGCAGGCGGATCCGCAAGATCGGGATTTCGGTCGAAAGCAGTTCCCGCGCTTCGGCGGCTTCGAAGAGCCTGTCAAGCACGTCGAACCCTTCCTCAAGCCGGCCGAAGGCGGGGAAGCCCTGCCCGTCGGGTTGCCGCGCGCCGCCGTGGTCGAGCGAAGGCTCCTCGCGTCGGCAGATGAAGAAGCTGTGATAAACCGCACCCGGCGCGAACCGCGCGAGGGAAATCGTGCCGCGTTCGTGGCGAAGCCCGGTTTCCGCCGTGGATTCGTGCCGCAGACTGGGCGCGGGCGCCACCTCGGGTTGCCGCACCCCGCCCTGCACCACTTCGATCGTGACCGGTTGGTCGTCATCCTGATTGGCATCGGTGGCGATGCGGTAGAAGCTCGTGCCGTCGTATCTTCCGGCGGCGACGTCGCGCAGGAAATAGGCGGCGGTCTCGGGCGCGCGCGCCACATCGACACGGACGCGCATGTCGCCAAGCGGCGTGCTGATCAGAACCCGGCGATCGGCGGCTTCGTTCACGCGGGGAGCGCATTCTTGTGCACCGCGCCGCCCTTCATCACCATCACGAGCGCTTCGGGCCGCGCAAGGATGCCGATGTCCGCCAACGGATCGCCGTCCACCACCAGAAGATCGGCCAGATAGCCCGGCCGGATCGCGCCCAGTTCGCCCGCCATGTTGATCAGCGCGGCGTTCACTGATGTCGCCGAGCGCAAAATGTCCACAGCGCGCATCACCTCGCGCCGCAGCAGGAACTCCTCCGACTGATGCGCCATCAAAGGCCCCAGCAGATCGGTGCCGAAGCCGATCCGAGCGCCGCTCGTGCGCAGCAGATCGAGCGATTGCAGCGCGTGCTTCTCCACCTCCACGGTCTTCGCGAGGCTGACCGGGGAGAGGCCAAGCCCCGCGCCCTCATCGATCAGTTTGCGCAATGTCACCAGCGTCGGCACCGCATAGACATCGTCCGTGCCCGCCACGGCCCGCGCGGTCTCCTTGTCCAGCATCGTCACATGCTCGATCGACCGCACGCCCGAGCGGATGCAGCGCATCACCGCGTCCGCCGTATGCGCGTGCGCCATCACATAGGTGCGCCGCGTCACCGCCTCGTGCACCGCGGCGGCGATCTCCTCGTCGCAATACTGCGCCATCCAATAGGGATCGGATGGCGACGACACACCGCCGGAAAGGAACAGCTTCACCTGCGTCGCGCCAAGCCGAAGCTGCTCGCGCGCAGCCTTCCGCACTTCATCGACACCGTCCGCGAGCAAGGTCAGCGAACCGCAATATGCACAGCCGCATTCGATCCCCGAACCGCGCATGTCGCCGTGCCCGCCGGTCTGGCTGAGCGCGAGGCCGGAATAGAAGAAGCGCGGGCCTCGTATAAGCCCGCGTTCGATGCCCATGGCCAGCGTGATATCGCCGCCCGCCGCATCACGGACCGACGTGAAGCCGCGCTGCAGCGCCTCTTCAAGCGCGCGCCGTGCATAAAGCGCCCGCAGCCCCGGCCGCATGCGATCGAGCGTGCCGAGATTCACCTCCGCTGCGTAGGCATGAAAATGCGCGTCGATCAGCCCGGGCATCACAGTGCGGCCGCCCACGTCGATCACGCGCGCGGCCTCGCTGCCCTGGGGGCACTCGTGAATCTCCGCGATGCGGCCGTCGCGGATCACCAGGCTGCGCCCGGGCAGGAGCGTATCTCCCACACCATCGAAAACGGTGCAGTTGTTGAGGATGATGGTCACGATCCGTCCGTTCCGTTCAGCCCGGCAGGCCGCCGTAGTAGCACTCTGCCTGCTCCTCGGTCAGGAAGCCGTTGCGCAGGTCTTCAGCGATCGCCGCCTTTGGGCGCGCCATCGGGTCACCCCAGCCGCCGCCGGTCGCCGTCACCATGCGCACCACATCGCCCTTGGCGAGCTTCGCGCCCGTCACCTTGCCGTGGACCTCGCGCGTGCCGTCGGCACGGATGATGTCGAGGTGGTTGGGCGATCCATCCCGCCCGCCGGCCATGCCCCAGGGCGGGAACTTGAAGCGCCCGAAGCTGCCGGTGACCGTGAAGTCGGTGCGCATGCGATAATCGAGCACGACGCCCTTGCCGCCGCGGAACTCGCCGTGGCCGCCGTCTTCGTTGTGAAAGGCGTACTGATCGACATGGACGCCGTAGCGCGCCTCGGTGATCTCGATGGGCACGTTGTAGGTCTCTCCGTCGGCCGCCGCGAACTGCCCGGATTCGCCATCCTTGCCCGTGCCTCCGCCCCAGCCGCCGACAAGCGGCTGCACGAGGATCGTGCTCTTGCCGCTGTCGGCGTGCGTGCCGGCGAAGACGACCGAGCAGACGGACAGCATGTGCCCCGCGCCGAGCCGGTCCGGCACATGCGGCGCCAGCGCGCGCCAGATGAGATCGACGCCGTACATCAGCGTTTCCCAATAGGTCGAAACCGGTGCGGGCCGCTCCGCCGTGAACACCGTCCGGTCCGGGCAGATGATCTCGATGGGGCGGAACGACCCGCTGTTCGCGGGCACCTGCGGATTGGTGATCGCCTTGAAGATCAGCCGGACCGCGGAGGTAAGCCCGGTACGCGAATTGTTGATCGGGCCGAGCGTCTGCGGTGCGCTTCCGGAAAAGTCGGCGATGAACTTCTCGTCGGTGATGGTCACCTTCACCATCACTTTGAGCGGCGTGTCGCTGCGGCCGTCGTCGTCGATCAAATCCTCGGCGAAAAACTCGCCCTTGGGCAGGCCGGCGAGTTCGTGCTTCACCATCGCCTCGCCGTAATCGAGCAATTCGTCCTTTGCGGCCAGCACCGCATCATGGCCGTATTTGTCGAACAGTTCGCGCACGCGGCGTTCGGCGACGCCGTTCGCGGCGACGCCCGCCCACATGTCGCCGACGCTTTCCTGCGGCACGCGGATGTTGGCGATGATGATGTCGAGAATGTCCTGACGCAGCGTGCCCGCATCGATGATCTTGCAGATCGGCATCTGGATGCCTTCCTGGAAAATCTCCGTGGCGTTCGTCGAGAAGCTGCCCGGCACCGCGCCGCCGACATCCAGCCAATGCGCCTTGTTCACCGCGAAGGCGACGAGCGTGCCGTCGTGGAAGATCGGCGTCGCGATGCCAAAATCGGAAAGATGCGTGCCGCCGCCCCGATAGGGATCGTTGCCGATATAGACGTCGCCCTCGTGGATGCCCGCGTCGCCGAACTTTTCGAGGATGTCGCGCACGAAGCTGTCGATCATCGCAAGGAGCACGGTGGTGCCCTGCCCCTGCGCAATCAGCTCGCCCTTCGCATCGGTGATGCCCACCGAGAAATCGAGCGCCTCGTAGATGATCGGGCTCATGCTGGTCCGCGCCATCGTCAGGAACATCTCGTCGCCGATCGCGACCAGCGCGTTCTTGATGATCTCGAGCGTATAGGGATCGGTTTTCATGGAAGGATCCTTCAGCCGTTCAGATGGACGTGGAGGTTGCCGTAATCGTCGACGACGACGCGCCGGCCGGGAGTGACGACGAGCGTCGCTGCCGCCTCCTCGACGATGCAGGGGCCGGTGAATGTCATGCCCGGTTCCAGCCGGTCGCGGTCGTAGATGCTCGCCGCGTGGATGCCGTGCTCGTCGAAATCGACCGTGCGCTGGCTGACGATCGCCGTCTCCGGCGCCTTGCCGGTGGCGGTGAGCTTCTCGGGCTCGTGCTTGGGCACATCGCCGAGCGCGACGAGATGGAAGTTCACGATCTCCACCGGCAGATCGAGGCGGAACGTGTACTCGCGCTCGTGCGTGGTGTGGAAGCGTTCGACTGCGGCGGCGACCGTCGACGTATCGAAAGCGACGTCGGGCAACTCTACCTTCACGCTGTGTTCCTGCCCGAGATAGCGCATGTCCGCGAGGCGCTGGAGCCGCAGCGGCAGCTTGCCTGCCCCGGCCTCGGAGGCGAAGCTCGCCTTCGCAGCATCCGCCATCTCCACGAACAGGCTTTCGATCCGCGCACTGTTCTCGACCGCGAGCGGCACCACCTGCGTGCGCACGAAATCGCGCCGCATGTCGGTCATCAACATGCCCCACGCGGAGAACACCGACGAATTGGTCGGGATGATCACCTTGGGAATCTGCAGCTCCTCGGCGAGCATCACCGCGTGCATGGCGCCGCCGCCTCCGTAGGCAACGAGCGTGAATTCGCGCGGATCATAGCCCTTGTTGAGCGACACGAGCTTCAGCGCGTTCACCATGTTGGCGTTGGCGATGCGGATGATGCCGCGCGCCACCGCCGCCATGTCGCCGCCCAGTCTCTCGGTGAGCGGGGCGAAGGCCGCCTTCACGTTATCCATGTTGGGTTCGATTTCGCCGCCAAGAAAGTTCGCGGGGTTGATGCGGCCAGTGACGAGGTTGGCGTCGGTCGTTGTCGGGCGCGTGCCGCCGCGCCCGTACGCGGCGGGGCCCGGCGAGGCGCCCGCGCTCTCAGGGCCGACATAGAGCCGCCCGCCCTGATCGATCCCGGCAATCGATCCGCCGCCATTGCCGATCTCGACGATCTCGATGACGGGCGTGCGGATCGGATAGCCCGGATTGGTGCGCGACCATTCAATGCGGTATTCTGTGGTGATGCGCGTCTTCGCGTTCTCGATCAGCGAGCATTTGGCGGTGGTACCGCCGATGTCGAGCGCGATGATCCTGTCTTCCTTGAGCAGCCGCCCGAGTGCGGCAGCGCCGAGGACGCCGCTTGCCGGCCCGGATTCGACCATGGCGATCGGATTGCGCACCGCGCCTTCTACCGTGTCGATGCCGCCGTTCGACTGCATGATATAGGGTTGGTGCGGGTAGCCGGCCGCCGCCAGGCTGCGGCCAAGCGTTTCGAGATAGCGCTTGGCGGCGGGATGCACATAGGCTGTGAGCACCGCGGTCGACGTGCGCTCATACTCGCGCCATTCGCGCGAGATCTCGTGCGAGGCGATCACGGAAACCTCGGGCCAGCGCACGCGGATATGGTCACGCGCGATGATCTCGTTTTCCGGCGAAACATAGGCGTGAAGGAAACAGAGCGCGATCGCCTCGACACCCTCCTTGCGGAAATCCTCCAGAATGGGATCGAGCCCTGAGGGATCGAGCGGCGTCATCACATCGCCGAGATAGCTGCTGCGTTCATCGACCTCGCGGCGCAGGTAGCGCGGCACGAACGGCTCAGGCTTCTTGAAAGCGAGGTTGAACAGATCGGGCCGGTTGCCGCGCGCGATCTCCAGAACGTCGCGGAAACCCTTCGTCGTGATCAGCGCGGTCTTCGAACCCTTGCGCGACAAGAGCGCGTTGATGACCACGGTGGTCCCGTGCGCGAAGAAATCGAACTGCGCGGGATCGAGCCCCGCCTTGGCGATGGCGTTCATCACGCCCTGGTCGAACTGCGGATAAGTCGTATCGGTCTTGGCGGTCCGAAGACCCACCACCCGACCACTCGCCTTGTCCACATCGTAGCAGACGAGATCGGTGAAGGTGCCTCCAACATCGGTGGCCACGCGCATGTCTGTACTCCCGAACGTTCAGGCGCGCCGGTCAGGCGTCGCCGATGGTGAGCGTGAAGATCCGTGTATCGGCACGGACGTGGAAGAAGTGCGGCTCGCCGGGCGGAACCATGACGAGATCGCCCTCGTTCAGCCGGGTCAGCTCGCCGCCGCTTTCGAGATCGAACGACCCCGAAAGAATGAGCGAGATTTCGGTGACGTCGTGAACGCTGAAGCCGTCCTCTGGAACGCGAAGCCCCGCCGCGAAACTCGACACGATCGTCTGGCACCGCACGCTGCCATGATCGACGAGATCCCGCACGGCTTCGCTGGCGAGGATCGCCGGAACGACCTTCACGCCGAAGGCTCCGGTTCCTCGCTTGGCGGGAACAGCACGGGCGTGCCGACCCACAACACCTTCACCGGTTCCTCGCCGCGATTCTGCATCGAATAGCTGTGCCGCGCATCGAAGTGCAGATTGTCTCCCGGCCGCAGATCGAAGCTTTCGTCGCCCACCTCGAAATGCAACTCGCCTTCCAGAACATAATAGAAGGATTCGCCGTCGCGGTGGACGCGGGGAAAGATAGGCCCCGGCGGAATGATGAAGATGAAGCTGTCCATCTTCTGGTTCGCATGCCCCGCACTCAGGCGAATGTAAGTGACCGGAGAATCGATCGGGTAATATTCGGGTTCCGCCGCGCGGTGCATGATGTTGTTGGTCTTGGGCGGCGCCAGGAAATAGCTGATGTTGACGTCAAGCGCCTGCGCGATGCGTGCCAGGGACACGATCGAAGGCGTCGCCTTGCCGCGCTCGGCAAGCGATATGAACGATACCGACAGGCCGGATTGCATGGCCACCTCGTTGAGCGTGAGGCGCAGCTTCTTGCGGCGGTTGCGCAGAAGCTCGCCGAACGACATCATCGGATCGCTCATTGGCGCCGGGGCACTTGCTTTCACCATGGTTTTCCGGCTTCCTACCTGTTTCTGTTTACCCCAAGACCGCTCAGAACGTCTTGATGACGTCGATGCCGTAGCTGCGCGGCCGCGCCTGGAAGTTATAATCAGGCACGACGACCTTATCGTAATATTTCTTGTTCGACAGGTTCTTGCCCCACAGGGACGCGCTCCAGCCGCTGTCGAGGCTGATGCGTATCTGGCCGTTGAACAGGTCGAGCGCGTCGCGAACCGGCACGCCGATCGCGGTACCGCCTTCGTGGAAATAGGTCTTGCCGCGATGTTCCCAGTCGCCGCGCACCAGCAGCCCTACGCCGTCGCCGATGTCCGCCGAATATTGCAGCGACAGATTGCTTTTGAACTTGGTGATGTTGGGAAGCTGGTTGCCGACCGTCGCAGGGCTCACGTCGTACTGGCGGATTTCGGAGTCGATGTAGCCGACGCCGCCGATGAGTTCGAAGCCGGCCGGCAGCAGCGCGCGGAACTCGAATTCGGCGCCGGTGATGCGGGCCTTGTCGATGTTGTTCACGACCTGCGCGTTGACGGCACCGTTGAAGTTGAAGACCTGCAGGTCGTCCGCCTCGGTGCGGAACACCGCACCGCTGATCGAAAGCGCCCGGCCGAGCGGCTGCGCCTTGAACCCCGCTTCGTAGTTCTCCGAAACCTCCTTGCGAAAGATCGCGTCGGCGACGCGCGTACCGCTCGACGGGTCGAATTCGGTGCCGGCGGCATTGAAGCCGCCTGAACGGAAGCCCTTGGCGTAGCTGGCGTAGAATGAAAGCGTTTGTAGCGGTCGGTAGTTAACTGTGAACTTCGGCTGCCAGGAATCGAACTTTTCCTTGCGCGTGCGCGGATCGGTGATCGGCCGCCACAGGCCGTCCAGACGGTAAGCATCCGGACGCGGGTCCGTCTGTTCGCGGTGATCAGCATCGTAACGCATGGCCGCCGAAAGCTCGAGCGTATCGGTCAGGTCGTAATTCGCCTGCACGAATGCCGCATATGCCTTGTCACTATTGTTTTCCTCGAAATAGGCGCGCGTCTGGTTCGCCGTCGCCGGATCGAAGTCGAGTTCCGGAATGATCCCGAAGCCCTTGTCTTCCTGTGTCGCCGTAACGAGATCGCGCTCGCGCTTCAGGAAATAGGCGCCGACGATGTAGCGGAACGGCAGCTCAGACGGGCTCGTGAAGCGAAGTTCCTGACTGAAATTCTGCTGGCCGTAGACCTGGAACGTCGTGTTGAACGCCGCCGTGAAGAACGGCGTGCCACCGCCAAGCCCGCCAAACGTGATCTGCGGCGTGGCGCAGGCATAGGGCGTCGAGAGCGGCGAGGTTAGCTCGAAGCAATTTTGGTTGTCCGAGTAATCATAGCCATCGAATGTCGTCAGCATCGACACGTCGTCGTAGGACGTGATCGACGACAATGTCCCCGCGCCCGTCTCGTAATCGACCTTGAGCGCGACGTTCTTCAGGATGCGCTTGTTGTAGCCGAGATTGTTGCTCGTCGGCGCGATCACCGTGTTCGCGACGCCGTGCGCATCAGTGATGACGGTGCCGTCGCTGGCATTGCTGGAACGCACGAAATAGGCGGCGCCGCCTGTCGTGCGGCCATAATGCCCGCGCAGATCGAAGGTCAACACCTCACTGGGCTTGAACAGCAGCTTTAGATCGCCGGTGAAATTGCGGAAATCGTCGACCTTCCTGTTGAGGAAGGTGTTGGTAATCCAGCCGTCAGCCTGACGGTGCGAGATGCCGGCGCGGAATAGCAGCTTGTCCTTGACGATCGGGCCGGAGACCGAAGCCTCGGCGCGCGTCGCATCGCCGTTTCCATAGCCGAAGGCCACGCGGCCTTCATATTCGTTGGTCACGGGCTTGGTGGTGATGTTGATCGCGCCGGCGATGGCATTGCGCCCGTAAAGCGCACCTTGCGGACCCTTCAGCACTTCGATCTGCTGGATGTCGAACAGCTCCTGATTGAACTGGAACGCGCTCGTTTGCAGCACGCCGTCAACAGAAACCGCCACGGGCGTTTCGCCATTCGGCACCTGCGTTACGCCGCGCACCACCAGATAAGTCGTGCCCGCATCCTGCGCGGTGTTGAAGGTGACATTCGGCGTCAGGGCCACGAAATCGCCGGGACGATCGATCTTGGCGTTCTCGATCTCCTTCTCCCCGAACACGGAGATCGACGCTGGCACATCCTGAAGCGATTCCGAACGCAGGCGCGCCGTGACGATGATCTCTTCAACCGCCGGCGCCTCCTGTTCCTGCGCGATTGCGGCATGAGATGTGCCACATAGCATGGCAGCTGCGTAAACGACCCCGACTGATGTCTTCATTGAGACCCCCTCTTGAGATGATTCCCGTTCTCCTTGTGGCCAACATCTCAATATGAAACATTTACGTCAACTCAAAATTTGAGTCATTCAAAATTTTATAGCCTGTCAATGATGCACCCCGTTGTCGCAGAGTTCTGAGACTGTGAGGGGCCATTGCAAATGGAGGGTTGATGCCCTTTAGAAATCACGCACAAGATGAGCGACATAAACAGCCACGATGTATGCATAGTTCGCACACCACCGCCAACTTATGAGCTATGCAGAGGTAAATTGGCCGCTACCGCCCCAGTTTGTGTAACTTTTCACATGGTTTGGCGTTACGGATTGACAGCCCGAGAGAGCTCGTGGCGTCTCCCTTCAGAAGGGCAGAGCGATACCAAGGAAATACCATGAGGCTGCAGCATAATGGTATCGACGAATCTGAATTCCGGTGAGCATCGTAGCAGAAAAACCAGTCACTTGGGCGGACAAAAATGGACGTCTGCGGACGGCATCTAGACAACGGGACTCGAACTTGCCTCTGAAAGCCCTACAGATCAATAAACTTACATTGATGTAAGTGAATGATGCCATGACCGATACCAAGGGGATTTTTTATCCCCTGGTTCGAGTTCCATCGGCACGTTTTGATGGCGCCCAAAGGGCTGATTCGGCCTTAGCTCAAACGACGAGCTCCATACGGGTTAACGAGCAAAGAGCTTATCTTCGCCGGTTCATATGCATAGAGAATCCCGTGCGCTCACGCCGTTGAGTTCGAGGCCGAGCGGACTTTACATGGTCGCAACTGGACTGCCGATTATGACTGGTCCGATTGCATAGTGGGTTACGCGCTTGCGATGCCAGCCTGAGGGAGGCGCAGTATGACTGCCCGAGTCAGTAAGATACTCCACTCTTACTCAAGGGGCACTCAGGTCTCGCTTATCGATCCTGCTCAAGAAGAAACTGAACCACAGCTTCGGCCAGCGGCGCTGCCGACGCGGGGTTTTGGCCGGTGAGCACCAGACCATCACGTACAACGTGTTCGGCAAACGGCTCTGCGGCGCTGTAGTTGGCGCCCTGATCGCGAAGGGCAGTCTCTGCAAGAAACGGAACGATCTTGTCGAACTCCAGCAGGCTCTCCTCAGCGTTGCTGAAGCAGGTGAGCCGACGACCGGCCGCAAGCGGGTTTCCACCCGCATCCTTTGCAGTCAGGAGCGCAACAACCCCATGGCAGACGGCTGCGACCGGTTTACCAAGCGCATGAACATCGGTGAGCAGGTTGCCAAGCTCCGCCGAGTGCGGAAAATCCCACATCGTACCGGTCCCGCCGACGACAAAAACGGCGTCGACTTCGGCCGCAGTAATACTCCCTACCGGGTGCGATCCATCCATTTTCGCGCGGGCCTGCGGATCGGTCAGGAAGCGCTCACCCTTTGGGGTGATCCAAGGCTTTTCGAGGCTCGCGGGGTCGAGCGGCGCTGCTCCGCCCGCAGTGGATGCGATAAGGCTTTGAAAGCCGGCATCCTCGAATACGGCGTACGGCGCGGCAAGCTCCTCCAGCCAAGCGCCGGTCTTCGCTCCTGTGCTGCCCAGATCTGCGGTGGAGGTAACAACGAACAAGACCGTCTTACGCATGAGCCAACCCATCGTTTTAGAGTACCGGCAACACCATGACGCTGCCCCTGCACAGCCGCTATCCATCGAGAAGGTGGATGGGAAACACGGGTCGGTTCGCCTAGACTGGCGCGCTCAAGGGTTCGGAATGCTGATAAGGACAAAGTTGCACCCACCGCGGCAGGCGGTCGACGCCTTGCCACGACGAGCGTTGGTCGAACGACTGACAGCGCCTGCGCTGCCACCTCTCGTGATCATCAACGCCCCTGCCGGCTACGGAAAATCGACCCTTCTTTCCCAGTGTTATGCAAGCTGGAAGGCGCAGGGCATGACCGCGGCGTGGTACAGCGCCGATGACAGCCAGTACGAAAGCGACCAGTTCTTTGCCTATCTGATTGCGGCATTGCATCAGACCGGATTGCCGCTTCCGTACTCGTCCGCGGCGATCGAAGCCGGCCTACCCGGCATTGTGGGTGAGGCTGCGGCAAAGGCGGTCGTGCTTGCCCTTGAAGCCAGCGAAGAGCCGATCCGCATTGTCATAGACGATTATAATCGTGTCGCCTCGCCCTCCATCGACGCGTTCATCAATTATGTTGTCGCGCGTTTGCCCGCCCACGCCACGATCCTCGTGGCGACCCGCGGTGATCTTGGACTGGCGGTCTCAGGCTTGCGGACAAAGGGCCTTCTCTGGTCTTTCGATCAGCGTGACCTCTCGTTCACGGAAACAGAGGCCCAAGCCTTCTTTGACAAGGCAGGGCTCTGCCCGGACCTTGGAGACATTTTGAAGCAGACCGAAGGTTGGCCGGCTGCCCTGCAACTGCTGCGCTTATGGCTGGTCGAGAATGCAGGCGAGCGCCAATTCCGCGGCTTGACCGGATGCACGGTTGATCTGGCAGACTATCTTGCCGAACAGGTCTTTGCTGGCCTGGATGTCGAGCTCCAACGTTTTCTTCTCGTCACATCCATCGCGCGGCGGGTGAGCGCGGGACTTGCGGAAGCGTTGCTTGGGAGCGGCGACGGATACCGTATGCTGGGCCGTCTTGAGCGCATGAACCTCCTCATTACGCCGCTCGATGATCAGCGAGAATGGTACCGCTTTCATCCGCTTCTCAGCGGGTACCTCCGAGAACAGCTTCAAATCTCGCCAGGCTTCGACATTGCCGACCTGCATCGACGCGCGGCGACATGGTACGCTGAAAGGGGCGACCTTGCCGAAGCCATCTATCATGCCGGCCATCTGGATGATCCAGATGCGCCGATCGGCATCCTGGAGGCCGCCGGAGGCTGGCGGGTTGGTCTGCGCGGAGGGCTTTCACTGTTGCGCGGGCTTCAACAGGTCGGCCTCACGGAGCCGGAACGCTATCCACGTGTGTGGCTGGGTCAGGTCTATCTTGCAGGTCAGGAAGGACGCATCGCTGAAGCACGGGCCATGCTGGACCGGCTCTGGTCGCGTCTTCACGAAACCGACCGTCTGGAGCGGGACACTGCTCTCTATAGCGAACTGCTCGGCAATGAAGTGGTGACCCGCATCTACGAGGATCGGCCAATCCCGACGCATTACGTCGAGCTGATCCAGAAACAGCTGGGGGGCGGCACCCTGTCGCTGGTGGAGACTACGCTCGCCACGCATCTTCTCTGTCTCGTGCACTATGAAGCGGGTGATGAAGCCCAGTGTCGCACGTACGGCGAACAGGCGTTGCGCATGGCACGTGCAAACAGCATGGCACATGCGGAGACCTATCTTTACCAATACCTCGGCCTGTCCCAGCTGAGGCAGGGGCGCAGGCCTGAAGCGGAGATTTTCTTCCGGCGTGCGCTTGAGCACGCTGTGCGCAACTTCGGCGAAGGGAGCCAGCCCGTGGCGAGCGCGCAGGTGCTTCTTGCGCGAACTCACTATCTCGCGGGCCGCGCCGGCGCTGCGCAGGAACTGCTACCGGCCGCGATCGCCGCGATCGAGCACGGCGAAGGCTGGTTCGATCTGTTCGAGGCCGGCTACTCCACCCTCGCCTGGCTTGCCGCTCGGCAGCAGGATTGGCCGGCCGTCGAACAAGTCCTTGCACGTGCGGCGCGGACGATCGCAGCCAGACGCCAGCCGCGTTTGGCATGGGCCATGGAGGTGCTGCGGCTGAAGCTGGCGGTATTTTCCGGTGAACACGAGAAAGTGCAAAGCCTGGTTGTACAATTGGCAGAGCGGCGCCCTCCCGAGCGATTCGATGCTGAACTTGCGCTTGCCGCGGACATCGCGCTGCAGTCTGCGTGGCTCCTGCTCGGTGATCCCCGCTTCCAGGATTTGAGTAGTCGTGCGGTCGCGTCCGGTTCAGCGATAAGCCAAATCGAAACGCTCGTCCTGAAGGCGCGTCAGGCTGCGGATCACGGCGAACTCGTCCAGATGATCGATTCGATCCGCAGTGCAATCGGCCTTGCGGAATCCGAGGAGCTCACCGGGATTTTCGCCCAGTTTGGACCGCTGCTCCTTCCGGTGATCGAACGTTCCCGCGAAAATTTTCATCATTTCGCCCCCGAAGAGCGTACATTTCTCACGCGTCTTGGAGCGACAGTCGAGGTTCCGGCGGTGCGCGCCACGATGCCGCCCGCAGGTGAAATTGTTGTCACTCCGCGCGAGGTGGAGGTTCTGCGTGCGCTCGCCGACGGGCTCTCTAGCAAGGAGATCGCGCTACGCCTCGGTGTAGCCGAAAGCACGATAAAAACCCACAGAATCAATCTTTACCGAAAGCTCAACGTCACGATCCGGTCAAAGGCCATAGTGGCGGGTCGTTTGCTCGGCCTCATCTGAGTCTCCACCCGCCGGGTGGAGTGCGGCCACCCCCCAACATTGATACGATCCACCTTTTCTACCGATAGCGTGCGGGGCGCTGTGGAACGTAGCGTGCAGGCCAAGCTAGGGTCCGAAGAGAGGCCCATACAGAACCGGAATAGGAGGGGGTACTCGATGTCCATTCGCACCATGTCTTATATGGCCGCAGCAAGTCTTTCAGCGCTGGCGGCCGCATCACCTGCCATTGCCCAGGAACAAGGTGATCAGATCGACGAGACTGTTGTCGTAACGGCGCGCGCACGTGCGGAAAACGTGCAGAAGGTACCGGACTCGATCTCGGTCCTCGGCGCAGATACGATTGAAGCCGCCGGCATACGTTCGGTGGACGACGCAACGATCTTCATTCCCAACTTTTCGCTTGTCGATGCGCAGGACGCGGGAACGGTTGCGCTCACCATCCGCGGTATCGGGCAAGTGCGCAACGGCGAGGCGCCCGTCGCCATTGTCGTTGACGGCGTCCAGCTGAACTCTCCGGACATGATCAAACAGTCGCTGTTCGATGTCGAGCGCATCGAGGTGCTAAAAGGGCCACAAGGCGCGCTCTATGGACGGAACGCCATTGGCGGCGCGATCAACATTACGACGAAGGCACCGGATAACGAACTCGGCGGACGCGTGTCCGCGGAATACGCCAACGGCGACGATATATCGATCGGGGGCGCCATCAGCGGCGCGATCGTTCCTGATGTCTTGCGTTTCCGGATTGCGGCCGACTATCGCGATTTTGGAGGCGTTCTCAGCAATGTTACGCTGGACCGCAAGGTGGACTTCATCGAGGACTTCAACCTGCGCGCGCGCCTCATTTTCACGCCGGCCGAAAATTTGACAATCGATCTTCGAGGCACCCACGCGCGCCTTGATGGCGGTGCATCATGGTATATTCCGCTTCCGGACAACGATCCGAATAATACGAATGTGCCCATCGTCGCCGACGTTCTTGGCCACAGCAGCCGGGACTTCGATGATGCGGCATTGAAGGTCGAGTACGACTTTGGCGCCCTCACATTTTCCTCGATCACCGCCTACGCCAATACCGATCTCGACCTTGACGAAGATCTGGACTGGACCTCTGCCGCAATCCTCGGTGTCTATCAGCGCCGTCAGCTCGAAACGCTGACACAAGAATTTCGGCTGACGTCGCCGTCATCGCAGCGCCTGCGCTGGACGGCAGGCGCTTTCTATCTTGATGGCACACGCAAGATCGACAGCATTTTCCTCCTGTCGCCTGATGCCACGGCAAGCGGCCTGCCTCTTTCGGACTATTTCCCGATCCCGATCGCCCGCACGACGGAAGACATGAAGACTCATGCCATCTACGCACAGATCAACTATGATCTTACGGATGCGATCGAACTGACCGCCGCACTGCGCTATGACCATGACAAGCGAACCCAGGCGGATCGCCTTGGAACCACGGATGACCGCAGCGCCTCGTTCGATTCATGGCAACCAAAACTGTCGCTCAATTACAAGCTGAATAGCGACAGCATTGTCTACGCAACGCTCGCAAAGGGATTCCGGTCCGGCGGTTTCAATGCGCCCAATGGCGCCTTCCCGCTTGTTTACAAGCCGGAAACAACGAAGGGCTTTGAAATTGGCACCAAGAACACCTGGCTCGACGGGCGCCTGACGTTCAATGCTGCCGCATTTTACAATCGCTTCGAAAACCAGCAGGTCTTCATACTGAAGCTGGCGAACCAAGGCCTTGTCAACGTCGCGAAGACGGACATTTGGGGCCTCGAGATCGACAGCCGTTTCAAAGCCTCTGAGCACATTGAAATTGGTGCCTCGCTTGGGCTGCTTGATACCAAAGTCAAAGATTTCGATGGGACCAGCCTCTACCGAGGAAACAAGGTTCCGCTTACCTACAGCTGGTCCTACACGGCATGGGGACAAATCACCCAGCCGATCGGAGATGCAGAGCTCATCTTGCGCGCCGACTACACCGGCAAGGGCGGAAACTACTGGCACATCGACAATCTCGACAAGCAGGACGATGTGCACCTCGTCAATGCCCGTCTGACGCTCGACTTCGGTTCCTATTCGCTTGCCCTCTTCGCCAAGAATCTCTTCAACGTCGACTATACCGAAGAATTCTTCTCGAAGGACTTCTCAGGCGGCGGGACCGACATTCGCTACCCCGGTTCGCCGCGCCGTTACGGCATCGCCGCAACCCTGAAATTCTGAGGACGCTACTCATGACGCACGACACCTACGATCTCGATCGCTTCATGCACGGCGATCTTGGCACGGATATCACCATAGATCGGCGGCGACATGGCCGCGGGGTGGCTTACGAAGGCGACAACGGTGTGTTCACACAAACCTGGTGGCCAATCTGCCGGTCATCCGATTTGGCGCAGGGTCAGGTAATCGGCCGGAACTTTCTTGACGGGCGCGTTGCCATATTCCGGGGCGCGGATGGAACGCCGAACGTGGTGAGCGCTTATTGCCCCCACAACGGTGCCGATCTATCGGTGGGACGTATCGAGGAAGGTCATCTCGTCTGCGCGTTCCACGAATGGAAGTTCAATACGCACGGTCGTTGTGTCGTAACCGGAAGCGGGGATCCGGTTGTCGAGGGCATGAAGGTATTTCGTTATCCCACGCAGGAACGTTTCGGGCTTGTCTGGGCTTTCAATGGCGAGGAGCCGCTCTTCGACCTGCCCAAACTGGAATTTCCTGACGACGAGCTCGTGTTCCACGAAGAGCTTCCAATCATCGATCTTCTTGTCGACCCCTGGGTCTTCATGTGCAACACGTCTGACATCAACCATATCACCTGTGTGCACAAACTTAAGATCGAAACAGAGGATCCGGCATCGGGGATCCAGTATTCTGACTTCGGCTACAGCTACGATCTGCGCGGCCGGCTTGAAGACGCAGATGATGTCATCGAATACAAGCTCGGCATTGCCGGATCCAACATCTATTTTCAGACGGGAACTGCAGGCGGGCACTGGTTCGCCTTCCTCTATCCCTGCGGTCTTCACCGCCCCGGGACGCTGCGCAGCTATGTCGTGATCGCCACGCGCAAATCGAACGGAACACCGGAGGACGATGCACGTGCACGTGCCGCACTCGATTATGGCATGGCGCTTGAGAAACTGGTCGTCAGTCAGGACCGTGACATCCTCAACACGATCCGCTTCAGTCGCGGTATGTTCACACGCTCCGATCGCGCTCTTGGACGGTTTCTGGATTACCTCCAGAAGTACCCCCGCGCGCACCCAGGAAGAGATTATATTCGATAGCTCTGATTCGCCGAACGAGAGCGTCTTCTGCCGCCCCATGTATGCGTAATTCATGCGCCAGAGCCGCATACTGTTCGGCCTGATGAGCAGATAGAGCCCGCCGCCGTCCCCGAGCTTGTATGGCGTCTCACGCGGTTTCGCGTTGCGGATCGCCAGCGCCGAGAGTCGCATGGCACCTCTCAGGAGGGCAACGCGATACCAAGAAAAGCACCATGAACTTGACGCGGTATGGTATCGACGAGCCCGAATTCCTGCGGACACCATAGCAGAAATAACGAAGCAAAACCAGTCACTTGGCGGACGAAAATGGACGTCCACGGACGGTCTCTGGTGCCCCGGTCGGACTCGAACTTGCCTCTGAAAGGCGCAGAAAACCAATAAATTTACATGAGTGTAAATTAACGATACCATGACCGATACCAAGGGACTTTTTATCAGAATGGTTTGAGTCCTAAAGGCTCCAGTTCACCAACTCACATCGCCGATTCGTCGCCCCCCTTACATTGGGTCCTCCTTGATCATTCGATATAATCGAGTGCTGTTTCTGCGCGATAAGAATGTCTTTTATAAATCAAATAATGATGATATTTGATCGATAGAAAGGCGTGCTATCGATCATGCGTTGGAACTGGCAACAACCCGACTGGCCGAACTTCGCCTACGACGTGAAGCGCCTGAGAAGCCGTGAGGACAAGTTTCTGAAGGGCGCCGGTATCCTGGTCGGCGTCATGGCTCATCTCGATTCCGAGGATCGTCAGAACCTTTCCATCGAACTGATGGCACAGGAAGCTGTCGACAGCTCTGCCATCGAGGGCGAGATCCTCGACCGCGCGAGCGTGCAGTCGTCTGTTGCGAAGCACCTTGGAATCAAGGCCGACCATCGTCGTGCCAATGCCGCCGAGGCGGGCGCTGCAGAACTCATGGCGAACCTCTTCCACAGCTATCGCGAGCCGATCAGCGATGCCATGTTGTTCCATTGGCATGCCTTGCTCCTGAACGGCAGGCGGGACCTCGCCGACATTGGCCGATATCGAACACATACCGATCCCATGCAGATCGTCTCGGGAGCCCTTCACGCGCCGAAGGTGCATTTCGAGGCTCCACTATCGCAAGCGGTGCCAGCCGAAATGGACGCATTCGTTGCCTGGTTCAACGATACCGGGCCAGCCGGCCCTTCACCGGCGAGCGCATTGACGCGAGCAGGTATTGCTCATCTATGGTTCGAGTCCATTCACCCCTTCGAAGATGGCAACGGGCGCATCGGCCGCGCTATTGCGGAAAAGGCCCTGGCCCAAGGGCTTGACGCGCCCGCGATCACGGCTTTCGCAGAAACCGTCCAGCGCCATCGCAAGGACTATTACACCCAGCTTCAACGAGCGAGTCTGTCCAACCGGATCGACGATTGGCTCGAATGGTTCTCTGACATCGCGCTTGCCGCCCAACAGCGCACACTTGATCGGGTTCATTTCCTCCTGGCCAAGGCGAAGCTGCTCGACCGCCTGCGCGGTCGGATCAACGCACGGCAGGAGAAGGCCCTGCTCCGAATGTTCATCGAAGGACCAGATGGATTCAGGGGCGGCTTAAGCGCGGCAAACTATCGAACGATTACCGACGCGGCATCCGCCACAGCAACGCGCGATCTCGCACAGTTGGTGGAACAAAAGGCCCTTCTCAAGAAAGGAGAGCTGAAGCACACGAGATATTACCTGAACCTTGACGAGCGATCATAGAGTTTTGATGGCCGCTATTCTGCCACGTTAGGGTGAACAGGCCGAATCCTGTGCATTTTGGAAGTATCTAGAATTTACGACCGGACCCATCACGACTTCAATTGGCTCTATCCCGACTCGCACTGGGAGACTCATACTGAGCGGCAATCTCCGCGATTCGTTGCTCCTTGATCTCTTTACGTCTTATCTTTCCGCTCGGTGTGGTGGGGAGAGCGGAAACGCAGTGAATTACGTGAGGAAACGCGTGGCGCGCATAGCGGTCCTTGACCCATTGCTTCAGCGCCTCGCCGATTTCTGTTCCGACCTGCTCCGAAGCCAACACAATGCAGGCCTCCAGCCTTTCGCCGCGTAGCGCATCGGGAACGCCGAACACGGCGGAGGCGACAACGGCGGGATGTTCGTTGAGCGCCGCCTCCCCTCCAGCGGGCTGATGCGATAGCCGGCCATCAGGATCAGATCGTCATCGCGGGCATAAAAATGGATATGGCCATCCGCGTCCATGCGGGCAGCGTCGCCTGTCAGCTAATATTCGCCGTCCCGGGATACCATGACCGATACCAAGGGACTTTTTCATCCCCTGGTTCGAGTTCCATCGACCTATTTGGCAGCATCCCAAAGGGCTGCTTCGATCTTGATCGCCACGTCGGTCCAAATACGGCTGGTGGAGAAAAGACCTTCTACAGGATACGAAGTAGGTCAGTGCTGACACACGAGACAGGACACCGCAAGGGACTGACAGGACAACCCCATAGCGTTGTTATTATTGCGCTATTTCCCCAGACTGGAGCGAGAACCTACCTCGTCTGGACCTCGGGTGACTTCAGGCGCGTGCCACATCAACGTTCAGTCCGCCGTCACTCCTTCAGCCGAACGACCGGAAGGCTAATCTTCGACGGAAATACCTGCCCATGGCGCACGCTGTTATTGGCGATCCTCCCTTGGGTCTCGTTATAATTGGGGCCACCCGTGTTCAGATTGCGCTCCCATCGGGGAAAGTTGCTGCTTGAAATATCGATCCGGATGCGATGACCCTTCTCGAAGCGATTCGATATGAAGAATGGCCCGACACGAACCTTGTAGGTTTGACCCGGCGTCATGAAGTTCGGCTTGTCATAACCGTCGCGCCAGCGCATTCGCTGAATACTTCCACCGAGGATGAATGCGCGGCCGTCCGGGGCCACATCGACCAGATTGGCAGCGAAGTCCGTATCAGGTGCATCGGAAGACACGTAGAGTTCGACCTCTGCGAAACCGACCGTGTCGAGATCCGCCTCAAGTGGTAGAGACGTGTAAACCAGCACGTCCTTACGCGCTTCGACCGTCGATTGGTCAAAGGAACCTGGGCGGCTGGTGCTGCCGCCAATGTCGCCGATGCAGCAAGCGTCGCCGCCTACCGTGGGGACCGGATAGCGCGGATCATAATGGAAGCTGTCGACGCCGGCTTGCGGATCGGGCTGCTGAAGCAGTCTGCCGTCGCCAAACCGGCTGCCCGCATCCCCGCGGCTCTCCAGATAAAAAGGAGTGTGGACCGTGTTGGGGATTGGCCACTCCGGCAGCGAAACCCATCGGTTATTCCCCGGCACATAGACTTGGGCACGCGGCATCGTATCCACGCCCGGCCCACGACCACGAAGATAATGATCAAACCAGTTGAGGAACGTTTGCTCAAAGGGGAAACGAGCATCGCCGATGGGACGGTCGCCATCGATGGTTTTCTCGCGCTCGGAACCGTAGCTACAATGACCGAGCGGCGACATGATCATCTTTTGGCCCGCTTTTGCAGCGGCATTCTTGTGACCCTTGTCGAGAATATACTCGAACCCGGCAAGATTGGGGCCATTCGCCAGGTCGTGCGTCTGGAACAACCACAACGTCGGTGTTGAAACCTTGTCGCCCTCCTGCAGAAAGGCTGTCTCCCAAGGTTTCCACCGGGGATCGTTGGGCGTGAGTTTCGACAGATAATCAAAATCCGTTCCGACCTGTCCACCATTGCGCGAGATTGCGTCCGCAAAGGGCAAGGACGCGATGGCGGCATTCGTGGACTCGCTGGTGAACTCGGTGAACCCAGGATTCATCATGTTCTTCTCGGCCGCCTCGCGCGCGATCAGGTCGCGGTTCCTGTCGCTTATTCCCTTCGGAAACTTTGGAAAATCGCGCTGGCCAAGGAGAAGGTACCAGCTCAGCCAAGCAGAATTCAGCACGCCCCCTCTATAGAAGGCACCCTGCTCGTTAAACGCGCCAATCCTACCGATAGATGAACCTGACCCCCCATTGATCGCGGCAGCGTGAGCCGGATGCCCGGAAGCAGCCAATTTGGTCTGGCTATCTCCCGACGAGGAACAACCATAGGTTCCAACCTTTCCGTTGGACCATGGCTGCTTTGAAATCCAGTCGACCGTGTCATAGCCATCGGGCCCGGCATTAGAGATGATGTGATACTCGCCCTCTGACCAATAGCGCCCACGCTCGTTCTGGAGTATTACGGCAAAGCCATTCCTTAGGAAGGATTGTACAAACTCGCCACTTTCGCTAGCATACGGGGTCCGGATCAGAACTGTCCCCAGCTTCTCGCTCGCATTTTTCGGAAAATGGACGGCTGTCCACAGCCTTATGCCGTCACGCATCGGCACCATATGATATTCCACATGGCCAACAACGTCCTTGAGTCCGGCATGGACGATCACCGGCTTCTGCTCGTCTTGCGCAAAGGCGGGTACCATCGGAATGGAATTCGACGCCATCGCCGCCAGCGCCAGACAGGATCGTAAGCGAAAGGATGCTTTTCGCCAGGTCTTTTCGGGAGGGAAGCCCACAGGTTTGTCCAACACGCTGCCCATCATGATATTTTCCCCTCCTGAATTGAATGCATCGTAAGCCGCATAGTCTCCCAGCCGGCACGCGCGACAGACCCGAACCGACTTTCCCGCAGTTTGGCCCAGCCGGCTCGGATCATGTCGGATTCATTTGATCAGGGTTGACATGTTCCTACGCGCTGCAGACATCGTCGCATTCTTCGTACTCCACTAATCTGCGTCGCGATTTACACCAGATGTTCAGACGGCAGGCATATTTACGCAGCCGATTCGTGACGCAGCGGTCACATGCTACTCTGCAACCGGTGTGACGATATAGTAAACTCGCACACCTGAGTTGGAATGCCATTGTCCATTGAAGCCCTTTGGCGTCACAAAATGATCGCCGGGGACAAATTTATGCGTGATCCCGGTTGAGGAATCATGGATCTCGAGATCACCGGAAACGACATAGTCGATCTCGTTGCGCGGATAATTCCGTAGCGCAAGCGTACCGGGCGATGCATCGAATACGCCAGCGGAAAGCAGCCCGTCTGCGGATTCGAAAAACTCCTTCGCAGACGTTCTGGCCGGGGGGAGCTTGCCAGGAATATGGGCACGGCTGAGATCAACCGCCGGGATTTCTCCCGCGTCGTTCCTGGGTAGCGGCACGATCGCCTTCCCACCTTTAACCGGCGAAAGTTCCGATCTTTGCGCACTTGCTAAAGCCGTTCCTGCAGAAAGGAGAACGATAGCAGACAATCCATTAAGGACAGCTCGAAAGCCAGATTTTCGTCCCATCATTTTTGCATTACCGCTCCGCATATTTCCTTTGGATCACACCACATGCTGGCCGCAAGGCTCCGCCCTATCACCTAGAACGCCTGACGAACACGCACGCCGAAGGTACGCGGGCGACCTATATAATTCGCGTCTCCTGGAGCAACGCCGGGATAACTGTTGATCCGGATCGCCTGCACCACATAGGCATCAGTCAGGTTGCGGCCGAATATCGACATCGTCGTCGACCCCCGCGTCCAAGTCAGCGCGGCGTTCAAAACGGTAGAAGATGGGATTTCACGATAGTTTGGATCCAGCGGGCTGAACTGGGTTCCAGTCGCTTCACGATAGCTCAGGTCGCCCTGCAGCGAGATTTCACCATTGGAAAGCGGCACCCGATATTCCGCTCCTAAGCTACCCAGGAAGCGCGGGAAATAGGGCACGCGATCACCGCTGTTGGCTGCGATGTCCGGCATACTCTCTCGTGCCTTGGCATCGGTGTAGCTCCCGGAGAAGGTAAGCGTCAGCCCATCACCCACGCGGACGCGCGACTCCACTTCGACACCCTTGCTGCGAATCCGACCGGCATTCTGTGTAAAATAGTAGCCGCATTGCTCCAGCAGATGGCGAGTTTGCACGCCGCTCCAATCGGTCAGGAAGCCGGCGACGTTCAGCGTGACGCGGCGGTTAAGAAACGACGCCTTCTCACCAACCGTGTACGTCCACAGCTTGTCCGGACCATAATCCTCCGGCGCTTCGGTCAGACCGTCGGCCGCCAGCGCTCCGGCGCAGAATTGCAGGGGCACCGCTTGGTTCACGCCGCCATAGCGAAAACCGCGGGCTGCTTCCGCATAAACGATCGTGTCATCATCGACGTGATAGGTGACAGACGCTCGGGGGTTAACGCCGTTTGCCTTCGACCGGCCTAAAAGCGTCAGCGGCTGGCCCGGCCCCAAGGCCCCTGCGAGGCCCCCGGTGTAGAGACGATATTTCTGCTTCCAGTCAAACTGTCTCAGGCCGACTGTCAGATCGATCGCGTTGGATGGCGACCAAGTCGCCTCTCCGAAAAAGGCGAGTTGCTGCGTTCGGGTAGATGTGTCGGAGGAGAACATGCGATCAGGGCCGAAGGCACCGTAATCTTCGGAATCGATCCCGAACGCCGCATCGAGGCCGGGAGCTAGCATGTCCTGCAGATAGCGCCGCGTTTGATGCTCATAAAACGCGCCGAGCTGGAACCGGATAGGACCATCCAAATCGGAAGAAATGCGGAACTCTTGGACGAACTCCTTGATATGATTCCGGATCGTGGCAGGCGCAATTCCATTGAGGCCGAAGAAATAGGTGAGCACATCCTCTGACGAGAGGAGCTGGTTCGTCTCGCGATCCATATAAGATGTTGACGACAATAGCTTCACACCGCCCAAATCGAGCTCGCCGGCCAAATTCCCGATATGGAAATTGTCGGTCAGCCCTTCCGGCGTCAGGGTGCTGTACGTAAAGTCACCCAGATCGTTGTAATTACGGTTGTACCCCCCTGTCTTTATACGACCGTAAAAATAACTGAGATCGAGCGTGAGCGGCCCCTGATTGTCATACCGCAACGCGGATCGGATTTGGGCGGTCTCCTGTTTGTTGGCGTCTTTCTTTCCGCGGCCAATGTTATCGATGTACCCGCCATCGCGACCACGATAGCCTGTTACACGCAAACCCAGTGAGTCCTTGAGGATAGGCACGTTGATCATGCCGCGCGCACTGTAACTCTCGGAACCATGGCGAGTGGTAGCGGCACTCAATTCCATCGACCCTTCAACCTGCGAGCTATCCGGCTTACGCGTGATGTACCGGACGGTACCCGCCATTGCGCCTGCACCGAACAGCGTGCCTTGCGGACCGCGCAGGAACTCCACACGCTCGAGGTCATAGACACGAATATCTGGTGTAGATCCCTGGATGGAAATCGGCACATCATCGAGATACACCGAAACGAGGGCCTGTTCGGAAGTGTCGGTCGAACTTGTAACACCGCCGGTGGTGATTCCACGGATCACAATCTTGTTCTGGCCACCACCTTCCTCTTGCACGACAAGGCCCGGAATACTGCGGCTTATGTCGCTGAGCGTCTCCAATCCCTGGCGCTGAAGGCTGTCAGGATTGAGCGCAGTAACCGCTAGCGGAATTTCCTGGATCGACTGGGCATAGCTTCTTGTGGCGGTAACGACGATCTGATCAATCCCCGGCTCTGCATCCGCGGTCTCGGTCTGCGCGAGCAGCGGCGCTGGAGCGAGTGTTACGAGCGCAAGCAATACCCCTGCCAGGACGCGCGGAGAGCCATTGGCTAGTAGTATACTTCGTCCCATCGATCTGTCCCCCGATTCTGATGTTGTTGAGAAACCCTACAGATTTGTGCGCGTGAACAAACATGCGAAGCGTCCGAATATTTCTTAGAAAAGTCTGAATTGAGGCCAGCAAGTCGCCATGGAGGCTGGTCGTTGCCGGAAGGTGGTCGGCATGCGCGGGAGTGATGATGCGCAACGCCGCGCGATCAGGGATGACCATGCTGGCGTACGCAGCAAGCTGGCACCAAACATTAAGCTGACGCGTTTGACTATCTCCCTTCCGTCTCAGGACAAGCCCACGTAACCGCCGTGGTTCGCACATCGTCAACTGGCTTAAGCCCTGCTAGCCGGCACAACCATCCAGGTTGCTCGATTTCCTCCACAGATAGACGGATTGCTGGTTGCTGGGCTGCATGTCGCTCCGTTCGCTTAAAAAAACCGGCTAACTCAGGCTGGCGCGTTGCGCAGCGAACACTAAACCTCAGAGAACGTGCATTCGTCAGGCGACGGGGCGGCAAGAGGGTTCCAAGGATGAGGGCGTCAGCGTAATGCGGCAACATGCGCGAGTGGTGATTATCGGTGGCGGCGTGATCGGCTGCAGCATCCTATATCACCTCACCAAGCAGGGCTGGAGCGATGTCGTCCTGATCGAGCGCAAGGAACTGACCGCCGGATCTACCTGGCACGCGGCAGGAGGATTCCACACAATCAACGGCAATGCCAATATGGCGCGTCTTCAAGCGTATACCTGCGGCATATACAAGGAAATCCAGGCGCTCTCGGGCCAAGACGTCGGCGCACATTATGTCGGCGGCCTTCTGGTGGCGGCGACAGAGCAACGCTGGGAATTTCTGCGCGCGGAACATGCCCGTCACCGTGTGTTAGGCATTGAATCAGAGCTGCTGGGACCGGCCGAGATCGCGAATTTGGTGCCAATCATGCAGATGAAAGATGTGATCGGTGCGATATGGGACCCGCTGGAAGGCTATCTCGACCCCTCTGGCGCGACACACGCCTACGCGATCGCAGCACGGGCCGCAGGCGCAACGATCTATCGCCAAACCATGGTAGAGGCGCTTGCGCGGCGGTGTGGCGGCGAATGGGAGGTCCGCACCGACAAGGGCACGATCGTCGCCGAGCACGTCGTCAATGCTGCGGGGCTCTGGGCACGGGAGGTCGGCCGCATGGCCGGGGTCGAACTTCCGGTGATCCCGATTGAGCATCATTATCTGATCACCGATGATCTGCCTGAGCTGAAAGGCCGGCCGGAAATGCCGTCGATTGCCGATCTCGACGGCGGTCTTTACCTGCGCCAGGAACATGATGGCATGCTTCTCGGCGTGTACGAGCGTGACGCGGTGCCGTGGGCAGTCACCGGGACGCCATGGGAATATGCCGAGAACGAACTTCTTATTCCCGATCTTGAGCGGCTGGGTGACGATCTGACCCGCGGATTCGAGCGTTATCCGGCGATTGCCAATGCTGGCATCAAACGCATCATCAATGGACCCTTTACCTTCTCTCCGGACGGCAATCCACTGGTAGGCCCGGTCGGCGGTCTTCCCAACTACTGGGTTGCGTGCGGGGTCATGGCGGGCTTTGTCCAGGGCGGCGGAATCGGCCGATCGCTGGCGGAGTGGATTATTGACGGGCAGCCCGCGGTCGACGTGTTCGGCATGGACATTGCGCGGTTCGATCCACGCCTGCCCGAGCAGGTGACTATCGCGCGTGCGCGCGAATTCTATGCTCGCCGTTTCGACATCCCCTACCCTAATGAGAGCTGCCCCGTCGGCCGACCCTACAAGACCTCTCCACTCTATGCGATCCACGAGGCGAAAGGCGCCGTGTTCACCAGCAGCTTCGGCTTCGAGGTCCCCGCCTATTTTGCGCCGCCGGGCATTGCGTTTGAAGATGTGCCGACCTTCCGCCGGTCCAACGCGTTTGACATTGTCGGTGCGGAATGCCGGGCGGTGCGCGAGACGGGCGGCTTGGTGGATATCTCCGCAGTCACGAAAATTCGGGTCGCGGGACCCATGGCGCAGGCCTTTCTTCGCCGGGTCATCGCATCGCCCTTGCCAGAGATTCGCCGTACCCTGCCGGCACTGCTGCTGTCGGCGGTGGGTCGGATCATCGGAGATCTCAACGTCAGCCGACTCGGCGAGAATCAATATCTTCTAACCGGCCCGACGTTCATGCAGGCGATCTACATGCGCTGGCTTGAACAGCATGCCGTGGAATTTGACGTTACGCTAAGCAATGTGAGCGACGAACTCGGAGCCCTGTATGTCGCTGGCCCGCGCGCGGTGGACCTGATCGACGCATTGAGTGGACATCACCGCATTGGCAGTCGTATCGCGCCGGGCAACCTATGCGAGGTGGCGATCGGGTCCGCCCCCTGCATCGTCCTGGGCAACGACCGGCTCGGCGAGCTTGGTTTCGAGTTGCTCAGTCCGACGGTTCATCTGTATTCGCTGTACCACCAGCTTATGATGGCCGGAGATGGGATGGGCGTCCGCGACGTCGGTATCCGCGCCTATAGCACGCTGGCCATGGAACATGCGCCAGGGACCACGCTGCGCGAGATGTCGCAGGACCGCACCGTTGCTGAATGCGGCTATGACCATCTGCTCGACAAGACACGAGACGATTATATTGGCTGTGCGGCGGCGCTGGAGGCGCTTCAAATCGAGACTGGCTATCGGCTGGTGGCGTTGCGGGTCGACACGACCGATGCTGATCCGGCCGGCGACGAACCTGTGTGGGTAGGCGACGTACATGTCGGTTTCACCAGTTCGGGCCATTACGGTCACAGCGTCGGATATGCCATGGCGATGGCTTTCCTGGATGCAAGCGGGCGCGCCAACGGCGCCCAACTCGAAGTTTCGGTGGTGGGTGAGAGGCGGCCGGCTCGGATCGTACCCTTGCCCTTCCGCCCCGGCTGATTTGATCGCAGCCACACTGCCGAGCGATGCGGCTATGGACAATCGCACCCCACAATGGTCTCCTCCGATTTCGGTCTATTCGACCTCACCGGCATGTATCGTTTTGGCTAGCTCGTAGACGACGAAAGATCGACGGAATGGTGCGGAATGAGGCCAACTTCAGCCTTCCGCTGTACGCTGGCTATCATCGACAAGCGTGAAAGCGATAAAGCGACGGACCATTAAATATCGGCGCTTGCAGCAACGCAAGATTGCTCGCCTAACATCCACTCCCAGATTAGGCCCTCACTCCGCTAGTCTACGCCATGAGTGGCGCAAAAGTTCTGACGACAGAAAATGAGGGTTGCTCAGCGTGGTTCGTCGGTCTTCGTCGCTGCATCACCCAAGATCGTCGGATCGCGTCGATAATCCTTAGGCAGCACGTTAAAATGCCTTCGGAACGCAACGGTGAAGCTGTTCTGATATTCATATCCTAGCGTCTCGGCGACAGACAGGATCGGCAAGTCAGACCGGCGCAGCAAGTCCAACGCGTAGGCCATCCGCAGATCGTTGGCATAGTGCGACGGGCTCTTCCCAAATAGCGCCTTGAAGCCTGCCTTCAGCTTTGTGGCGCTAAGGCCGACGGTACGGGCGACTTCTTCGATCGTCGGGGGCGGGGTATGATGGCTGCGCAGATGATTGCGCGCGTGGCGTAGGCACCGTACGTCCGCGTCGGACAGGCGAATATCAGTCTCGATATCGCGCGCATCCTCGAGCATCGTCATGACTTCGCACAATATCATCATCACGAGCGCCTCGCAGCGCACGAGCGCCCGGCTGGTCTCAATATTGAGTCCCCATAGTTCACGGACGGAATCGGTGACCTTCGGGTAACAGGCCATTCGCATGAAGAACAGGCCGCTGCTTTCGCATGACAACCCCTTGGCGATGTCAGGTGGCAGGCTGGATGCATAGTCGTCGAAATATCGCTTCAGCGCAGAAGGACGGAGATAAATTGTCAGCGACCGCTCCCGCTCCTCGTCTCGCATTCGCTCCATTATGTTCATGCCTTCTGGCTGCCGCCAGATTAGCAGACTGCCCTGATCGACGTCGACCGCCTCGGAACCGTTTGTGTTGGGATACAGGCTAAGCCGGCCCGACAGGCGAAAATGGAACTCGACAAAATCCTGGCCGACAACTGTCCCCAGCTCATCGCGCTCAACTGAAACATTTGTGCTCAAGACGAATAAGTCCGGCGCGAGCCGGACAATCCCGAAATGTCCGCCACCGGCATCGGACAGGAAATTGTAGCGCACCCCCATCAGCGGACCGTCCGGCCGCTCCAGCCTGGACACCTTCACACCTGACGATGCGGTCTGCAGGACGTCGAAAATCTGTTGCAGACTGGTTGCGTCGCCGAGCAAATCACGGCGAAGCGGGAACGGTGCGCCAGGCGATTGCTCCTGATCCTGTGCCGGCGGGTCCATCAACATCCTCCAAAATCGTGCCGGACGGGCACATCATGCCAGCCCTATCACGCCTCCTCGCCGTGTCGCATCAATTTACTGACGACGCTTCATCCAGAGACTGTCCACGTGTCTCTGGAGCCCACAGCCAGCAGGTAACAAAGCCGGCTAATGTCAGTAACGCACCGCAAAGCATGGTCGTGTCGGTTCCCAATTTTGAAAGGCTAATGGGAAGCAAATAAGTCCCGGTTGCGGCCCCAATTCGGCTGATTCCAACAGCCAGACCGACCGCTGATGCGCGGACATGGGTCGGAAAGAGTTCGTTGGGATAGATCCATTCGAGAATGCTGGGCCCGCCAGATGCAAAGGCGTAAAAACAGAAAGCCAAGATTACGAACCATACGGGGCCATCGGCCCACAGCCAGAGACCAAATAAGGGTAAACTCATCACGGCAAAAGGTACCACGCACATCGGGCGCCTTCCCCAGCTTTCGACCAATCGAAGGGCTGGAAAGCAGCCTAAGGCGAATAATATGCTGATTGCGGCTGATCCGAATATCTCCAGCGTCGCTCCCTTGAAGCCGAACCCGTTTAGGATCTGGGGACCAAACGTATAAATTGCATATTGCGGCGTTATTTGAGCCAAATAGAGAACGCCACATACCGTGATCCTCCGGCCATAACCGGAAGAAAGAAGTTTTATCAGCGATACGTCGTTCTGTGGACGCTGGTCTGCCGGAGCACTTAGAACCACACTGCGGCCATAAATATCGCTCATAATCTGCTCGGCTTCGATGATCCGACCTTTGCGCAATAGCCAACGCGGAGACTCAGGAATGCCACGACGGGCCAAGACCACAATGATGCCCAAAATGCCTCCGCTGGCCAGCATCCAGCGCCATTCCGAATATCCGTCAGTAGCCCACACAAACAGGCCGCCGACAAGAAAAGCAGTCATAGCCCCCAGCGCCCATGCGACGGATGATAACCCAATCATATATCCGCGCCGACGTGATGGCGTAAATTCTGTAAGGAGCGAGGTCGCAATCGGGTAATCAGCACCAATCGCCAAACCCAACACAAATCGCATCGCTATGAGCTGCCACGCAGACGTCACCACGCTGCAGGCAAAGCAAGCAATTACCAGCACTGCAAGGTCTAAAGCATACATCTTCTCACGACCAATTCGATCGGTAAGCGCACCGAAGACAGTGGCTCCAAATAGTATGCCTATGAGCGACGCTGCTCCAACAAGCCCGGTCTCATTATTCGTCAGGTCAAGACTTACTATGATGCCAGGCAACGCGACTCCTATGATACTAATAACATATCCGTCCAAAAAAGGACCACCACAGCAAGCAATGAGCAATTTTCTGTGAAATGCCGGAACGGCCGTTTCATCGATAATCTCGAAGCCGCTCATCAGATAAAATCTCCATCAGCATCGCACAGAATTTTATTTATGGTCACTTTTATTTCGCAAATAACCAAGTACACCGATAAAGTCGCAGATTTATCTATGAGTTTATTTTTATTCTTTTGGGATCGTACCATGGCAAAAGCTGAGCCTGGACTTCATAGCGCTGCCACGCAACCTCGACTTGGAAGTGATTTGACTCCAGATAATCCTTGTCGACACCGCCCTCATGGTAGACGTAGCCCATGCCCAGCGATGCTTGTACGCGGTATCCATAAGCGCCGGACGAGATGTCGCCTACAATGCTATCACCTTGCCAAATTGGCTCGTTATGGAAAAGGAACGGTGCGTCAGGATCTTTCATCCGGAACTGCACCAAGCGCTTTGGACGATGGACTAAGTCGCGTTGCAGCATGAGCGCGTCGCGACCAAGAAACCCACCAGGCTTGTTCAGCGCGACAGCAAACCCCAAACCGCTCTCGAAGGGAGTATCTTCCTCCCCGATGTCGTGAGCCCAGTGACGGTAACCCTTTTCCATCCTCAATGAGTTGAGAGCGAAGAAGCCGGCATCGGCAACTTCAAGGTCGGATCCAGCTTGAAAAAGTGTGTCATAGACATGCTGGCCGAACTCGGCGGGGATATACAACTCCCATCCCAGCTCACCGACAAATGTCATGCGGCTCGCCCGCACCTTTGCATATCCCAAATCAATCTCCTGGCTGGTCCCAAACGGAAACGCAGCATTTGAGAAATCGTTGGGTGATACACGTTGCAGAAGCTCGCGGGACTTTGGTCCCATGACGGCGAGCATAGGCATACCCGAAGTAACGTCTATCGCGTGAGCGTGGGCGCCCTCAGGAATATGGCGTTTTAGCCACGCCATATCACGGCGCTGTGAAGCAGCGATCGTTACAATCAGAAAGGACGTCTCTGACAATCGCGTAACAGTGACGTCGGCTTCAATTCCGCCACGGTGATTCAGCCACTGAGTATAAACGACCCGCCCGGCCGGAACATCGATATCATTTGAACATATATAGTTTAGGATTTTAAGCGCGTCGCGACCTTCGAGCAGATATTTTACGTAGCAGCTCAAGTCGAATATCGAGACATTGGCCGCCACATTCCGGCATTCACGACCAACGTCGTTGAACCAGCTGGGCTTATGATAGGAATATTCCACATTCTGATTCACGCCCGAGCGGGCAATGAACCCCGGTCGCTCGAATCCATTCATTTCGGTCATCCAGGCGCCCTTGGCCAGCAGCCGGTCGTGGAAAGGACTTCTGCGAACTCCGCGTGCAGTTTCCATCTGTAAATTTGGCCAATGCATATTGTACATTGCGCCCAGCGTTTCCGTAGTACGATCGTGAAGATATTTCTTATTGGTCTGAAATGGGACCGTACGCCTGACGTCAACATCAACCAGCTCCACTGGTGGATGTCCGTCGCGTATCCAGTCGGCAAGAACCTTGCCAACGCCTCCTGATGACAGAATCCCAACGGAATTAAAGCCGCATGCCGTGAAAAGCCCTCTCACTTCAGGCGTCTCGCCTAAAAGATACCGATCGTCAGGCGTGAAGCTCTCTGGTCCATTGAAAAACAGCTGAATTCCAGCCTTGGCAAGAACCGGGACACGATTCACTGCAAGCTCAAGAATTGGCTCGAAGTGCTCGAAATCTTCTGGAAGAGAATCAAAACAGAAGTCGGGCGAAATCCCGCTCATACCCCACGGCTTTGCTCTTGGTTCGAAGCATCCAAGCAGCAGTTTTCCAGCATCCTCCTTGTAATATGCATGCTCGTCGGCAACGAACATCACCGGGAGGTTTTTCGGTAAATCTGGAATTGCTTCAGTGACTATGTAAAAATGTTCGGCCGCATGAAGCGGAAGGCTGACTCCAATCTTGGCGGCCAGATCGCGTGACCACATACCTCCGGTAATAACCACGTGCTTCGCACGTATTTCACCGTGCTCAGTCAGGACGCCGACAACCTTACCCTGTTCCACCAAGATGTTTTCAACGAGGCATTGCTCGGCAATCTTGGCTCCTCCCATCCGGGCACCTTTGGCATAGGCCATCGTAACATCGACGGGGTTGACCTGTCCGTCATTTGGAAACCAGAAGCCCCCTACAATCCCGTCCGTATTTATCGGCGACCACCGCTCCTTTATCTTCCCAATCGACATTGGCTCGACAGGCAGGCCAAAATTGCGACCCATTGAGGCCCCCCGCGCGAGTTCCTCTAGACGATCTGGCGTTTTTGCCAGTCGAAGCGAGCCTCGTTGCGAATAGCCCGTAGCCATTCCAGTTTCTGCTTCTAACTGCGCAAACAACTGGCCGGTGTAGTATGCGAGTTCGGTCATGCGGCGATTGGCCCGAAGTTGTGTTACAAGACCGGCCGCATGCCATGTCGTTCCGCATGTCAATTGCTTACGTTCGCAAATAACAACGTCTGGAATTCCGATCTTTGTTAGATGATATGCAATGGAACAACCGGCGATCCCGCCACCGATGATTACAACGTCAGCTGTGGCGGGGATTTTCGACAATTTATCTTCCTCATGATGGAGCGGTTGCTAAGATCCAAGCCTCGCCTTTGGCTGATTATTAGTTCAAACGGCAGATCAGCCCTTGAAATCTGGGTGAACGCATTGCGATCGGGGGCTGATCACGTGCCATGCGGGCGCTCGAATCGGTGACCAAACTCCCGGTCGTTGAATATTGATGTAGATGTTCGCGTCGCATGGAGCGTTCTATCGGAATAGGCGTCAACGTATTCAATCATGGTGACCTTAAGTCACCAACACAGCGATCCGTGGTGGGGACCATCTGGGCCATCATGGCGAAAAACGAGGGTTACTGCGTTCCCGGTACAGGCGACAGCAGCGATTCAGATCGCCAATGAGATTGGGCCTGATCCGCAGATCACCACACGGCAACCCAGAAGCTCTGGGTCTAACTTGATAGCGAGATGGCGCGCACTTCCTTTTGGAGCCATTGCCGGAACGTGCGAAGAATGGGGCTTGGCCAGCGCGCTTTGGTTGTAATGAAGTGGTAGCTTCCAAGCATGGCCTCCGGCACTTCCCGGGCGTCGCCAACCACGACCCTCACCAGAGAACCGGCCGCAAGGTCCTCTCGTACCAACAGGTCGTTGGCCAGAGCCAGTCCTCGTCCATGGATGGCAGCCTCAATTGTAACATGGGCGTGCCACAGGCGATCACCAGGAAGCTTTTCTGGTCCCGGGCAACCCAACGCCGAAAACCAGTCCGCCCAATCGTCAGCGCCATCCTCGTGCAAGAGATCGGCGCCCTTCATGGCCGCAATTGATCGAAAGGCCCCTTGCCGTTTCAAGTACAGGGGGCTTGCTACCGCGTAGACGGCCGGGCGGGCAAATTCCAGAGATCGCAATCCCATTCCGGGAAGTGTTGCTGGGCTCTTGAGATAGCGAATATCCGCATTGACATTCTCGCGTGAGAAATCCGCCAGCGTGTCCGTAGGACGCAAATCAATCTCAATATCGTGTGCGAGCGCTTGGAACTTCGCGACGTGCCGCGTCAGCCAACGGACGGCAAAACCGGGCGAGCAATGGATGGAGAGCCGCCCCCTGTCAGCGTTCTTCAATGACTGGGTCGCATCTATCAAACGCTTTAACGACCCAAACACCTCCTTATAATATTGCTCCCCGGCGTCTGTGAGGTGGCGAGCACTGTCGGCCTTCGCGACGAGTTCAATTCCCAGCCAATCTTGCAGGGCTTTGAGATGGCGGCTCACGGCCGAATGATCAATTTCGAGAGCCATGGCGGCCTTGCGTACGCCACCAAGCCGCGCAAAAGCCTCAAATGCGCGCAAGGCTGCAAACGGCGGAACGGACTGCCGTATGAGCGTCGAAAATGGATCGATCCCCGACATAGGAAACTTGGTAGCATGAGTCGTTTGGGGGGGGAACTGCCCCGGGATTGTCGGAGCCCTCATGCAATCCGGGTTCGCGAGCGGCCAGCCCGTATGGTTCTGGATACGACGGTGGCGACATCGTGCACTACTCGGCCCCCCCGAAGGGGACCACCCAGACTACGGAACGATGTAACCGGCCGACCAGATTCCGTAGCAGTGTCCATCCGGACGGGTTACGGGTCGGAACCGCCCTTGATTTTGGCGTTCAGATCGATGTCCTATGACGGATTGGCAAGATTTCATTTACGGCTCGACATCGGCTACCGGACAACAGGCAAAAACCACTCTGAGGATAAGGCGAATGGCAACAGATAATCCGCAACGCCCCAAAGGCGAGATCGGCGTTAGCCGCCGGCAGATTGTAGCCTCGGGAGGAGCGTGCCTGGCGATGCTTAGCCAAACTGCAATGGCTTCCAGCCACATCGAAACATTTCGACACAAGGAAGCAGCTATGCCGGACACGTTCAGCAAAGATTCCGAAAGTGTGGGGGTAGCCGACTATGTCGGCATTCACGCCGGGAAGGGAACCGGCAAGGTTAAGTTCTTTAGGTTCGGGGGTGCACCGGCACCTGCCAATTTTCTAATTTACGACCTTCCTCCTGGCGCGAGCGAAGGCGTCCATGTTCACTATCTGGATAATCGCAATAAAGAAGGTGCTTTCGACGAATATTATTATATTATTAGTGGGCAAGGCCAGATGGAGATCAATGGGTCAAATATACCCGTAGCTGCGGGAGATCATATACACACCCCACTCGAAGTCCATCATGGCATTGAAAATACCCACTCCAGCGAGAATATGCGCGTGTTTCTGACTTATATACAAAGAGACAAAGACACTTCGCCAAATTCGGGACGATAATCAATAGCGTCGCGACTTTGGAATCAAATGCCTTTGTCGTCACTCGCACTGGAACACTCATACTAAGCGGCAATATGAGGCAACGCGTGGCGCGCATAGCGGTCCTTGACCCCGCGCTTCAGTGCCTCGCCAATTTCTGTTCCTACCTACTCAAAGATCAATCCAATTGAGGCATCCAATATTTCGCCGCGAGCCGCGAAAGACGTAAATGGACGTGTATGGACACGCCCGGTCGGACTCGAAGTCCGTATCCATCAATTTGATTCTAAACAATAATAATTAAGCTCTTTCAAGTGATACCATGACCGATACCAAGGGACTTTTTCACGGAATGGTTCGAGTCTGAAAGGGGGCCGGTGGAGAGCGTTTATTACCGATTCGTCGTCTAATTTTGGGCCGATTGCAGACCGGCATGGTTCGGGCGCAAATAGGCGCAATGCTAACTTTCATTCACGAAGTTTGCAGTGCCAGAATACCCATTCGCGGGCATTCAGCGAGCCTCGAACACCTTCCCTTAACCGGCCGCTCATTCACCCGTACCAGCGTTCGGCACAGCCCCGTCCGTATCACTCCGCGCAGAAGATGCGCAGGTCAGCGCCTACTGAGACACAGGCGGAATATGTCGAGAGAACCAAGTGGTAGAACTGCAGCACGTGCGGTTCGGGGTTGGGTTGAAGGAATGCTGCTTCCAGCGCGGCCTTAGACAGTATGCCGCCCCCGAGCACCATCCAGAGCTGGCGCTGGCAGCTTGGATTGCCGCGCACCGTCCTAAATGCCAGCCGGAACGCGGCCGCGTCGCCGCCCGCCCGGATTCTGGCGACCCTCGCTTGCCGATGGACCCAGTCCCCGTCCCAATGGTCGGTGCTTCCCGGGAGCTCCTGCGCGTCGACCTTCATATAAGCTAGGTTTTTCACGATCTGGGCGCATACGTCGTACAGTGCGGAGGCCGAGACCCCGGGGTTGCCCGCTTTCCACTTAGCCGCGACTAGCACCGCCCTCGGGTTCGCCACCCCCCCGCCGTCGTCGACGGCAATGAAATCGCCCGCCTCCTGTCCGAGGTCATCGCAGATCACGTTGGGGAAAGACTGCCCTAGTCGCTCCCTCCGCGTAGTGGTGAGCGCAGTGTCGACGAACTCGAACAGCGATCGTTGGGGCCATGAGGTGAACGCCCGTTGCGTGTCGCCCTTCTCCGAGGTCATCAACTCCAATCCGGGAACACCGGTAACTAAGTTGAGGACCAGCCGGCCCGCCCCTTCGGCCTGCGCGAGGTCGAAGTTCGCGCGGTAAAACTGGCCGTAGGCGTAGGACATCGCCGGTGTGCCAGGGATGATGCGGAACGGTTGGCGCTGGTTAAGCCGCCGCGCCAGCGAGATGTTCTCGTTCTCCTTCAGCTTGATCCGGCTGAGTTCGTCGGAGCGTAGCCAGTAGCGCGCCTTTTTGCGGTCCCATCTGATCCAAACCTTTACGGCAGCCCCGTCGATCATCAGGTCGAACGAGTGGCGAAAGTCCTCCGGACCAATCTCAGCCCGAACGTCCTGGCAGACGGAATCGAGTTCGAACTGCGTTGGGTCGGCGTCCTCGCTGCGATACTCGCCGACGAACGCGTCGAGATCGACAAGAATATTGCGTGGCGAGGTGTCTGGGGGGCGCGCAGTGGGCAGAGCGAAGCGTCTAAAGAGCGGCGCGATCTCGGGCGCCGCGTGCAGTTCGGCACCCAATGCGGCAGTCCAGTCGTAGAACTCGACGGGCGTCGCCCTCGCGCCGTCCTTCTCCCGCACCCTACCCCTCGAGAAGGAGACGCTCCTCCTTCCATCCCTCAACCGCGCGGCGGCCCTGGTCACGACGTGAAGGTGCTCGCCGACAAAGACGCCGGCCCGGTCCACCGACCTCGCGACGAAGCTGCGACTCCGGACGGCGGATGGTCCAAGGTCGGTGTTCACCATCGCGATCTGCGTGATGACGCACTCGGGATCGTCTGGCAGCAGCGAACGCATGACGGCCGAGCCTTCCCGTCCGGCAATGCCAGCCTCATCCACCCAGAGACCGGCGCTATCGTAGAAGAACAGTCGGCTGCCGTGGAGCGAGTATATCGTGGCCTCGACCGAAGCCACCTGGAACAGCGACTCTCCGAGAAAGGGGGTCTGGCAAAGGCGAAACGATAGGTGGTATCGGCAGGCACCCTCGGCGATCTCCCCTGTCATTACCTCGGTCCGATCGTCATCGAAGAGTGCGGCCGATACCCCCGAGCGGAACTCCTCCAAGTCGAAGCCGGCGGCAACGGTGAAGACGGTTGTCGAGTACGGGACTCGCAGGTCGTCCGCTAGGTCGCCATTCAGATTGAGTCTCGCGCGGAACCTTCCCTCTACGTAGTCAACGCCGGGCAAATCATTGATCAGTGCATGAAGTATTGCCTGGTCGTTGCGCAGCGGCGGTCTGCCGCCCTGCGCCACGCACTCGCGATCGAACTTGAGAAAGCCGTCCCACATTCTCGCCAGGTCGATGCCCACCCGCCCCGCGACGAGTGCGGGCGCGGCTCCGGCGGCACCCGGTTGCGGATGCCGGATTACGCGCCCGACCTGCTGCACCATCTGGCGTTCCGTCGAAAAGCCATCGTGCAACGCGACTATTGTGCAGGCAGGGTCGTCGATGCCCTCGGTCAGCATGAACTGGTGGATGAGGAACCGCTCGGTCCGATTGCGCAGGTCCGCGGGGACCTCGCCGGTCGTGAAGCGACCATCCGCGCCTTCGTCGTCGAACGTGTTATGCATCGCGAGCACACCCTCCGGGCGATCGCCGAGGACCGCGGAGAAGGCTGCAAAGAGGCCGCGCACGCCGAGCGCATCGGCCGCGCGTACGATCATTTTGCAGTCCGGGCCGTAGTCGCCCGCGTCAATACGGGCATCGCGCAGCGCAACCGCGGCGGCAGCGAATGCCTGAAAGCCGCTGGGCAGCGGCTCTTCGACTATCGAGACCGCGCGGACGAGGTTCTCCGCCACGGCATCCTCGAAGGAGAGGAAGGATACGTGGTCCAGGTCAACCGCGAAGATCTTGAGGTCGTTACGGAAGGGAGTCGCGCTAAAGAGCACTGTCGGCGCGCCTAACTCACGGACGGCAGCTGCCCAAGCAGGCGCCGGCTCGCGGTGGCCCTCGTCGAAAAGAACCGTGCCGATACGGCCCACGAGGGGAGCGAAGCGGTCACCGGATGCGTGCAGCTGCTGGAGAGCCTGTATGGTACCAACCACCACGATGCGTCCGGCGGCCGGGTCGTCGAACACCCCCACCAGCTGGTCGACTGTGCTGGGAAGGAGCTGCTCGACCCTCTCAGGCGTCCAGCCGTCCGGCGCGCCGACGCGCTGCCAGAACGCGCCGCCGACCTCTCGCATGATCTGGTCGACCAGCGCCGCGGACGGGCATACGACCAACACGGGCGCATCGGCCGCGCGGCGGCTCGCGATCGTAGCCATCACACCGGTCTTCCCGGTCCCAGTCGGCAGCTGGACGAGCGCTGCCCTGCCGGCGGCCGCTGCGAAGTAAGCGTCGCACATGCCAACGGCTGCCGACTGGTGCGGCCAGAGGGCCAGTCCTGCTGGGTTCGGATACATGTCTCTGCTTTTCAATCGAAAGACTTGCCGACTCAACTGCCAAAACGATCCAATCTGTTGACGGAATGATCGCGCCGCTCCACGGCAGCTGCCCGTCGCCTCCGCATCTGGTTCCGACCTCAGGATGCCCGCGCATCGCCAAGAGTATGGGCAGCCGCTCAAGGACGGCTGCCAGCGGAAAACGCATTCCGCTGAGGCCGGCCCCAACTATGCGGTCACAAACCGTTTGAATAAAATTTGCTTGAATTAGGGGGCGACGCGGTGTTCCTTCCCGCTCGTGGGGGAGATTTAGTGCGCGAACTTGGAACGAATGACTTCACTTTGTTGAGTAGTGAGCTTGTTCAGCGAGGCTGCGCAGGTGGATAAGGGCGAGGAATCGTTCAAACCGGCGATCATTTGGCCGTCTGTCGGAGAAATTGCGCCGATCGAGGAGGGGGGGCCGAACGCACGGAAGGGCTTCAACTATCAAGACGAGATCGCGGTCAGTTTTTTCATTGCGATGCTCGAAGATCAAAGCCTGCTGCGCGTTCAATGTGAGACCCATGACGATCTGGTACTGATCTGGGCGGTTGCCGATGGCGCGAGCGAGGTAGCCGAGTACGTCCAAGTCAAGGGTAGCGAGCAGGACAAATATTGGTCGGTCGCGGACCTTTGCTCCAGGAAGACCAAGACGACCCTCTCGATATTCGAAGCCTCGCTCGCACGCGATCGGCACATGGAGCTCGGAAGGTTTCGTATCGTGACCTTGCGGCCGGTAAACGAGGCGCTCGTTCCGCTTACCTATGCCTGCGCATCCGAAGCTCGCACGCTCGCGGCCGAAAAGATCGCCGATCTTCGCGCCCGCCTCGACGGCAAATTTCCCGGAGTGAAGTCGCCAAAGGGAAACGACTGCCAATATTGGATCGACCATTGCGGGTGGGAGGTTCGAAACGACCTTACGGCAGCGCGGCTGGACAATCTTCGCCGTCTACTCCTCCTGAGTAACGCAGCCGGTGTCCTCCTGGTCGGCGAGCAGCTCGAATTGCTGCTCGATGAACTACGGGCCTGGGCAAAAGCCGCAGGTGACGCCAAATGGGTGCCCGACAAGGCGAAAAAGATCATTTCGCGAACCCAGCTTCTGGCCTGGTGGACCAACCGCCTCGCCGAGCTTCTCGACGCGCGCGGGGCGAGCGCCGGCGGGCAACTCGCAGCCAAGATGGAAGCGGCCGGCCTTCCAGAGGAAGTAATCTCTCTCGCGATCGATCTTCGCCGCGGCTACGCGGCCGAGGTGCGGACCCCGCGCTACATGGAATCGGATCGCGTCGAACAACTTCAGAGCCGAGTCAAATCCGAGGCGATGTCATTGCGTGCCAGCCTCATCGCTGGAGACTTGAAGCTTAGCGGCCCGGCCTTCCACGCGACCTGCGTCAAGCGCATGGACGAGATAAGCGCCGCTGCGGCCAGGGAGGATGTATCGGCATTCCTCAAAGGTTGCCTCTACGACATCGCTGACCGGTGCCTACTCCGCTTCGAGCAGCCTCAGCCATGAAATCGATTGAGCACCTTGGCATGCAGTCCGCGAGCTTGCCGCTGGCCGCCGACGACATACTGGAATTCCATGCTGCCCGGCTAATGCTGTTGATGGAAATCTGCGGATCGGCCGGAAGGATTGACGGGCTGACCAAGATGGCCAAGCTCGATTTCTTCACCCGCTATCCGGACTTTTTCGAAGTCGCTCGCGCGAGCATTTCGCCCGACAGCGACAATTCTTCATCGACAGCCATGAACGGTGTGGTCGAGGCGTCGATGGTCCGGCATCACTACGGCCCTTGGGACAAGCGCTATTATCATGTGCTGGCCCATCTCGAGGCGCGACAGCTGATCTGCGTGGTCAAGGAGGGCAAATCCTACCAGATCGCGCTCACCAGGCTCGGCCGCGAGCGGGCTAAAATGTTGGCGGCCAAAAGATCGTTCGCTCCTCTTGCCGCCCGGCTCAAGCAGATCAAAGATGTGTTCGGACGCAAGTCGGGTACCTATCTCAAGGACCTGATCTATCGCTTGTTCGACCAGGAGGTCGGCCGGCGCGAGATGGGTAAGGTAATCGTTAAATGACCCACGCCTTCCTCTCGATCGCGCGGTTGGAGCGCCGGCTGGCCACCGGGGCGACCGAGGCCCTCGATTTTGAGACCGGTGTCTGCCTGCTGGTTGGACGGCCCAACACCGGCAAGACCAAATGGCTGCAAACTCTCGACTTCCTGCTCGGCGATCCTGGCGCCAATCCGTACGAAGGTGCAGAAGAGACCGGACTAGCTGAGAAATATGAGAGCGCTTCGGTTGCACTGCGTATTGGCGAGAAGCGTTTCCAGGTTGAGCGCCGCTGGCGCGAGCTCGGTGGCAAGGGCAAGCTTTATGTCGACGGCCAAGCGATGCTACCGAAGGATTTCCAGCACTGGCTGCTCGAGCAACTCGGCATTCCGTTACTACACTACCCCAAGGGCAATCCTATGTCCGGCCAAACTTGGCCGGAGCTCAGTTTCCGGTCGCTGCTGCGGCACATTTACCGCCAGCAACGCTTCTGGAGCTCGTTAGTCGACCAGCAATCCGAAAGCGAATTTGTCGCCAGCCTGCTGCAATTCCTGGGCCTGGCCGAGCATATCTTCACCGATGACTATGGGGAGCTGGTCACCCTGAAGCTCGAGGTAGAACGGCTGCGGGCCCGACGCGACCAATATGGTCAGACGCTTGGCGAGCTCGCCCGCGACCTGCTTGCCGATGACGACATCACGGTCGATGTAAACATCGTGACCGTAGCTGAGGCCCAGACCCGACTCTCGGCTCAGACCGGACTGCTGCGCGCACGCCGGATCGAACTGTTGATGCGTACCGGAGAGCAAGCCATCGATCCTGGCGAGCGCAGCCGTATTGCCGAGCTGGGCGAGCAACGCGCGGCGGTCGCGACCCAGCTGGAAAATCTTGCGCGCAAGCAGGAAGCATTGAGCGAGCGTGCCCAGGAAATCGGCCTTTACCGGACCGATCTCGTCGAGGAACTTGAGCGTATCGCCCGCGCCGAGGACGCCGGGGCCGTGCTCGCAGATCTCAAGGTCACCCATTGCCCGGCGTGCGATCAGACGCTTGCCGCGTGGCCCGTACCCGCAGGAGATTGCTTCCTGTGTCACCAGCACTTGCCGGCCACACCGACGATCGAGGGGTTAGGCGCAGTCCGGCTCAGATTCGAGCGCGACCGTCTAGCGGGGGAGTTAAAGGAAGCCGACGCGCTTGCGGACGTCATCGTGCGCGACATCGCCCGACATGCCGAAGAACGCGCAAGCGCGGAGGAACGGCTCCGTCAGATTGAGAACGAACTGATCCCTGCACGCGAGGCCGTGGCGGCGATCGCACAGTCGGAAATCAGCGAAATCGACATGGGGCTTGGGCAGGCGAGCGAACGCCAGCGGCAGCTTGAGCGCGTCAGTGGGGCGCTGGAGCTAGAGACTGGCCTGACTGACCGCATTCTGGCACTGGAGAAGCAGATTCAGCCGATCCAAGACCGCATTGACGACGCCATTCAGTCGATCGATTTCGACGCCGCTTCGGGATATCTGGAAGACGGTATGAACGCCTATCTCGAGTCGCTCAATCGTCTGCGGCCGAACACCTGGCGGCATAGCCCGGTCCGCGTCGATCTCTCGCGCCGCGGCGCGACGTTCCGAGTTGGTAGCAGGCGCTGGTCGATGGCCCTCGGCGGCACCGATACCCTCTACTTCCTGATGGCGTATCATTACGGACTGCTGTCGATTTCTCCGCGCCCTTCCTGCCATTATCCTGGCATCGCCATCATCGACCTGCCTGCGGAGTTTTTGGGCGAAGCCATCGAGGACAAGGAGAATTTCATCGTCCAACCATTTGTCGACCTGCTCGGCGAGGAGGGTTTCGAGGGGGTGCAGCTCATAATTACTGGGGCGTCCTTCACCGGCCTTGCCGGAGCGCATGTCGAGACGCTGCGCCACGTACACGTTGCCTAATACGTAGCTGCCGATGTCTTGGAATGAATTAAGGGCAGCTTTCGTCAGTTCACCAATTCAGCTTTCCACTAATCGTGCCAATCGACGCTACCCGAACCAACGGCGGCTTCGGAATATCCTGTCAGCCCGCCAACGCGCGGAACGAGGGCTATTTAGACACTGTCCTTTTGTGCCCTACATTTGTCGAGGAACGCTTCGAGCCCCGCGACGATCACGAGCGTACTGCTACCGACCTTGATGGTTTCGATCTCTCCGGCCTTAATGAGTTCGTAGAGCTTCGACCTGCCGATGCCGGTTATCCGGCAGGCCTCGGGGATACGGACGGTGAGCGCGGCGCGTGGGGGCGGTGTAAGCATGGGCAATCCTTCGGGTCGGGAACCGTTGTCCGGCAGTGGCGTCATGCTGCTATGGTGGCCCGACCTCGAATAGGGCCTCTCCGGTGCACCGAAGGGAATCTCGGGCATCAATGCGCGCCCTGCTGGTGCAAGGGGCGTCACTTGGCATGACAGAGGCGTGAGGGATGTCTAGAATGCCGGGCGGCGCGATGCGTCGCGAGCATACCCCACGCAGAGGTGGATGCTCCAAGCCGATCTCGCGGAAAAGATGGCGAATAGCCCGGGTTTCCGCCGCATCTGGCAAGCGCGTCTCAGGCAATGAGCAGCTTGCCTCCAGCCCAAGGGCGGGAATCTCCATAAATTCCGATGTGCAGACAATGGCTTGCGAGAAAAGCGAGCATTCCCCTTTCTCTTGCTTTCGCTTCTCCCCTCCCTTCCCCGCCCTTCGACCTCCGAACAGATCACCCTTGCCCCGCACGCGCATGGACGTGAGCGGCAACCCTCTGATCAGGGGGTGGCGCTTTTCGCTTTGCTGGACGGCGGTGGACGACTTTTGGCCCGGTTTCGGCATCAAAAACTATGCTGAAGGCGCCCGGCTGCGTGGCATACTGCGGCGATTTGACAGCCCAAAGCGGTGCTTTGGGCATAGTTTCCGCGCACTTTCCAGCATTAACGACGTGTTCGTTTGACAGTGATTCCGCGCGGCGTCAGACGGGCTTTCCCACAACAAAGGACGCTCAGACATGAACAATGCCGACCTCGCCGAAGCGCTTGCCGAGACGCTCGGGACCACCAAGGCCGATGCGCGCAAGGCCGTCGATGCGGTGTTCGCCGCGATCACCGATGCCGCTGCCAAAGGCGAGGAAGTGTCGCTGAACGGCTTCGGCAAGTTCAAGGTGAAGGCCTCCCCGGCGCGCGAAGGCCGCAATCCGGCGACGGGCGCGGCGATGACGATCGCGGCGTCGAACAAGCTCACGTTCAGCCCCGCCAAGGCGGTCAAGGACCGGCTGAACGGCTAAAGCTGACGCGGCTTTCGAGACTTGGCTGCCAGCATCCGGGGGCAGTTGGATGCTGGCGGCCGCACCGGAAGTCGGTGGAGGAAAGAGAAACGACGAGACATCAGTCCGGTTCCGTCACCATGCCCCGAACAAGAAAACGCCGGCCCCAAAAGGCCGGCGTCCAGTTCATGAAGGGGGAGTAATAGCTCCAGCCTATGGGGCCAGGCGCGGCGCCGCAACCTGCCGGGATCGGAAGGTTCAGGACGCGGACGCGCCGGATTTTGCGGCCGCTTCGAGCTCGGCGATACGCTCGCTACAGACGGCATGGACGACGCGGCCGAGCTCCTCGACCTGGGTGCCGAGCCACTCAAGCTCCTCGGCCGAGATGCGGTAGTGCTTCGAATAGCGGGCCTTCACATAGGCTTCCTTAAGCTTCTCGAAGAGAGCGCGCTCCTTCTTCGTATCGCGCGGCCAGACATGGAAAAGGCGCCGGTCCAGCCGCTCGGCCTGCGTGCGCAGGAAGCCCAGATTGTGGACGTGGGGGGTGTAGAACGTGCAGACCAAAAGCACGCAGTGGTACAGGCGCTCCGTGGCTTGATGCAGGTTGAAAGCCGCATAGTTTCGCTGCCCATCGGCAAGACTGTAGCCTGCTAATTTGCGCGCGTAGACCGCGCTCGGATACCATTCCTCGAAGTATTCCTTGGCCATGGTGAGCGCCTGTTTGGGCGTCTTGGGCTTCGGCATATGGAACGGCGTGTCGTCGCTCTGGTAGAGCGCGATGCCGTCTTTCGCGACGTCCATGAAGAAATACCGGCCGTGCGCGAGGCCGTCGTTCACCTCCTGCAGCGTATGCACGATGAAGTTGACCGGGGTTTTCAGGGTCTTCGTGATGCCGTACTCGCGCATCAGCTGATCCTCGGCCTTTTCCCAGTACGGGATGCGGTCGGTGAGGCGCTTGTCATTGACGACGACGAGCAGATCGAAGTCGGACTTGTAGCCCTTGGCGGTGTGCGGCTCGTCCACCCAGCCGCCCCGCGCATAACTGCCGTAGAGCACGACCTTGAGGATGCGGCCCTTCTTCTTCCAAGCCTGCGTCGCGAGCGCGGTGGCTTCCTCGAAGCCCGCGAACAGCACCTCGAGAACGCGCTCAAGCTCGCGCTGCTTGGTGGGCGGCAGATGATCGAGGTCGGTGCGCATCGAAGACCTTCTTAGCAACTGGACCGTGACTTTGCACTGCAAGAACAGGGCGCTATGCCCACAACCCCCTGATCAGAGGGTTGTGGCCTCGTCCAGCGCCACCAGCGTATCGGCAATGCGGGTTTCAACGTCGTGCAAGGAAAGTCCCAGCCGCACGGCGATCCGGTCATTGGGCAGCCCGTCCCATGCGAGTTCCAGCACCTGCCGGGATACCGGATCGAGCGCGAGAAACGCCGCCCGATAGCGTGCGCCCACGTCCGCGATCCGGCCGATCGCGCGCACCATGTGGCGCTCGACACGCCATTCGCTGATGCCCATTTCTAGCGCGATCTCGGCATAGCGCCTGCCTTCAACCCGGTGTGCCATGAACACGATGAGCGTCGCCTCGGGCAGGCCTTCAAGCACCCGCCGCATGACCGAAAGCCGGTCCATCTCCTGCGGCACGACGGCTCCATCGATACGCTGCTGCATCCGTCTTCTCCCTCTCCAACAGCCGCACCCGGCGGAAGAGCGGGGTGGGCGGCGGAGCGCCGAGAGGTCCGGCATCAAGGGCCGGGCCTGCACCCGAAGGGCTGGAACGAAGAGGAAGACCCGCCACGCGGGTTGCAGGACCGGCACGGCCGGACCAAAGGCATAGCGACCCGCACACAACGCGCGGGAGCCGGATCAAACAGGCTTCAGACCGCCGAAGGCAGGATGGCGCTATGCAGCTATGCGAACTTTATGGCGGCTTCCCGGCCAATTCCCGGCATTCGAAGTGCATCGCGGGTCTCGAAAAGCGGGCGCTCGACGGCTACCATCCTGACGGCTGTGGTCAGGGACACTGAGGACTGTTCGGATTTGGCATGAGATCCCGGAAAGCGGCCTGTCATATTGCCAAGCTGCGCAGTGCATCCGGCCGCCGGCTTGGTCGGGCTTGTTTTCGTAGCGATGGGCAATTCTGAGCCAGCCGCGTGTTTCCAACAAGGGCTTGCCGCGTGCTGGTTGGGAACCCGCTTATGCCGTCTTGCGGAACGCGCGTGGATCGCTGATCCAAGTGCCCCATCGCCGTGATGCCGTGCTGCTTTTATTGACCCAAATTTCTTGGACCGTGCTCTCCTTGGAGGGAGCTTCGTCCATATACGGGTAAATGCCGAGATATTCTTGGCCTTCGAAGCTCTCCTCGCGGTTTCTGGTAACGGGAAGGATCGCCACCGCTCCGTTGAAGCCGTCGAAATAGCCCAGCTCCCAGGGCATCCATTTAGAGCCTCCGGAGTTCACGGTATGCACATAGACCAGCGACTTGCACTGGCGCATCCGCGCCCGAATGATCTCGGCGGACGCGGCGGTCACATTGCGTCTATCCAAGTGTGGGTCTTCTAGCCAGTCAACATAGACCGTCTTTCCATAATCCTCTAGGACACCCTTCACACCCAAGATGATCTCCGCGTCCGATGTCGAATGGCTGAGGAATATGTCGAAGCTGGTCTTGGTCTTGGTCGCGGCAACCTCCTCCTTGAGGACAGTTGCCGCCTTCCTCAAGGCTCCGGTTTTTTGCTGCGCACGCTGGCGTATGCGGCTTTCTGTGAACGTCGCCATAAATCCCCCTCTGTCGTCGCGAGCCCCACGCTGTCGAGCCTGCGATTCTAGCGTCCAGCAGCCTTCGCCGCAGTTTCAATCCACCGGCCAAGATTGGCGTAGCCGTTGTCGCTGACCCAATCATAGGTCGGGATCGAGACATCCATGCCGTTCCGCTTAAACGTCCACTGATTGAACGGATTGGCACCTTTGATGTCATTCTTCTGCGCGATGTCTTTGAGGTTGTGGATGTAAACGCCCAAGAGGCCGTTTTCCTTGGCCCAACTTTGGGTGATCTCGTAATTTACATAGTCGCGGTTCGCTGTCTCGGCGCCGATCAGCACGACCGTCACCGACGTACCCTTGAGTTGCGCGTCGATCCAGGCTTTTGTCGCCGCTTCGCCCTTCTTCTTGACCTCCTCCCAAGCCGCCTTGTCGAAGAAGCCCGATGCGACCCGCTCCTGCGTGACCCAGCTGTTGCGGACCTGTCCCGCCCGCCAGACGTCGCGCTCATAGTGGAAGCTGAAAAAGGTGTGGCGCGCCATGCCTATTCCTTTCTGAGAATGTCGATGATCTGGAGAATGGGATCGATAAGCTCGAGCGGATTGTCGACCTGCTGGCCGAGCTTCTCGAACAGTGCATAGAAATTGTCATCGCGTTCCGGAAACGCGGTCTTCAGATCGGCCATCATCTCGTGCCAGAATTCGGCCGATATCCCGCCGCTCGCGCCGATCGGCAGACAATGCAGACCCTCCTTGCGTGCGAGATCGAATTCTACGCGCATGCCGTCTGCCGGCACCACGCCGCCTGACTGAAGCTTGTTCCCCATCACGAAGATGGCGATTCCAGCCTGGGCGATCAGCTCTTCTCGGTAGCGCTCGAAAACGCGCGTGCGTTCGGCTTGGTCCTGTATCCCCGCCGGGAATGGTCGCAGGAGCAGATGGCTGTCGATGCTACGTTGGCTGCTGGAATAGATTTGTTCGACCGCGCCGGTAACGACGGCGCTACCGATGCCCAAGCCAAAGCCGCTGGTGATGCGGCAGTCGCGATCGATCAGTGCCGATGAAAGACGCATCAGGAAATTCTCAGTGTCCTGTTGTCCCCACGGGCCATAGTGCGCCGCGCTTCCGGACATGAACACGGTCCGATGCCGGAACCGGTTTGAGATCGTCTGCAGAAGCTCGGTGATATCGCTGTACTCGTCGACAGCAATGGTCTTGATGTTGAAACGCAGCAGGTCTTGGGCGACGAGGTCCTGGCGCGTCTTGGCATACGTGAAGTCGCCCTCGGATTCGTCCGGCAGCTTCGAGCGGGTCTTGACGATGCAGAAATGCTGCCGCTGGTTCTTTTCGAAGCGTGAGCGTATCCGCGCCAGCACATAGTCGAGATTGGGATCGGTGAAGCTGAAGCCGAGGAACAGGAAGGTCCGCTCGACAAGATCACCGGTAAGCGCAGTAATGAACGATGCGTGCGTCGTTGAGTAGCGCTCATAGTCGTCTTTGGTGAGCACAGCCTTGTCCGCATGCTCAATATCGCCGTGCATCTTATAGACGACGGCGTCGCGGCCGCGAACGGTTAGCGCGAGCTGTTCGATGGTGTATTTCGCGTCGACACGCTTGCCGCTGTCCTTAAGGGCCTGTTCGATCAGCCGATCATAGTTTGTGGTCCAATAGCTGCGGATCGGAAGGCGGGCGAGCAGCCGGTGATTTTCAGTGGGCGCGGGCAAATCCGTGAATTGTTCAATAAGGAGCTGGTTGAGCTGATTTCGATTGCCGGCGTTTGTATTGAGGTGAAATTGGGCCAAGCCGACGAGATCGCTTTCCTTCTCGACATCGAGGCCCAATGGAGTGGCAATCGGTTTGAGAAGCCCGCGCCAATCTACAAAACCGGCCGCTTTGGAAAGGCCCGCCCCAATAAAGATGGCGGCATTGTCCTCGCGCAGTTCGGTCAGGAACTTGCCTATGAATTCCTCTGCGACGCCGTTCATCAATTATCCCCTGTTCCGGCCTTGCTTGATATCCGCCCGCGCCGCCGAATATTACTTCAAAAGCGCGCTACGGGGGCTTTGGCTCGAGTCCTCCCCAACGCTTCACTTAGATCGGCAGCCTTCGCGCGGCCGTCGCGCGGCGGGAAACGGTGCCTAGCCTCTATAGCAGCGGGCGTATGGCTGGCTCGGGCGCGTCGGCCAATTCATAGGCTTCCCTGATCTGTCGCAGAAACTGCGTCTGGCCTCCATAGCTGGGATGCCGGACGGGAATAGTCGGCAAACTTGCATTTATGCGACCCACCGCGAGGGCTGCATCATTGCCGATCGCGAATACTCTGCGCGGTCGCAACAGCTCGATCAGCATTGCAAGAATATCCTCGCCGGCTCGCCGTTCCTTCGCATTATGCGTGCGGTTGGTGAATGGCTGGTCAGGTTCGTGGGGATGAAGAGGAAACACATTCCAGAGGAATATCCGGGCATCGATTTGCGCCAGCATCGTCCAGATCACCGCAGCAGTGCGCTCTGCCACAATGCCACCCACGGTTGGGCGATCGATCTTCACGCCCCATCGGCTCATATGCGCGTTCGCATTCACTTCGTCCGTGAGCGCGAGGCCCGTTCTTCGTCCGCCACGATAGCCTAGGTCCCTACCGACCCAGATTGCATCCACCGGTGCGGACATGGCGCTTTCAAGCATGGCCGTCAATGCGGCCGCGCGCGTCGGTGCGGCGTCGGCGCGATCAAAAGTCGCGCAACGGTCAGTATAGGGATTGAAAGCGTGCTCGAATGACAGCTGCGACACCGCGCGAACGAAGGACTGCGTACTCATGCGGGCTCCTCGAGAGGTTCGTATCGGATCGTTCGCGCATCGCGGTCACCTACGATCCAGCCTCCTTGCGCGTCGCGCATCTGCCTGAAAACCTCGTAGCCGTCTAGAATGGCGCGCTCCCAAAGTTTTGGTGGGCAACCCGAAACTTCATAGCCCGCGACAAACTCGCTGATCGTCTTCAATACGCCAAACGATATTCGGCTCTGATTTTCGAAGAAATTGAGCTCCTTGGCGCGCGAGAATATCCAAGCGGTCAGGCCTTCCTCGACAACGATCGCACGCCCGCTGTCCTGCTCCTCGTCATATTCCTTCCGGCTCTTCCGCTTCTGTTTGATCAGGGCTCGGACAACCGGAGACCAGTGCAGAATAGCGGCGTGGGCAAAATGAAAGACATCGTGAAAGCGGTAGCCATCCCGGTCTGCGATATTGTCGGTAAGCGGATCGCCGATGAACACGCCGTTCCATTGCAGATAGGTCCTACCGCTGGCTCGCTGGCTGACCTTGATACGGAACCGGCGAGGCAATTGCTCTTCGGGCAGGAACTCGTCATCGAAATCGCAAAGCGTGGCTGGATCGGGCGTGAGAAATGCACCGCGCGCTTTCTTGATATTGCCGCGCACCACGGTCGAGAAATCGAGCCCCGCGCCGTTAAGCGCCTTGAGATAATGGCCAGCGAACCCGACGAGATCATCTCGCGTGGGTAGTGCTCCGAGCAGCGTTGCGGCCGCGCGCCCGAGGTCGAACAGCGCAGTATCAAGATTCACGGCCGTTTCCGGCACCAGTATATGCGCAAGTGCGCCTCGACGGTAATCGCTGGCGACTCCGATCCGCTTATATCCGCCGTTCGCGCTGCCGTCGGTGAAAATGTCCTCAAGAGGATGCCCAAGGCGCCGGCAAAGAGCCGCGAAATACCACAGTGTGTCGCCAAATTCCTCTTCTGCAGCCGTACGAAAGCCTGGAAAAGCCTCGCCGTCCCGCACATGCTTTTTCGATGCCGACATGATGCCGCCGACCTCGCCATAGAGCCCGAGTTGGACCGGTTCGAGGCTATGCGCACTTAAAACGTCGGTGCCCTCGATCTGCGTTATATAATCGCTGAGCGGCACGGAACCGCTCGCGCTGTCAGTATCGCGTGCCGCCACGAAGCTGCCTCCATTCATAGGGCGCGTTCTGATAGCCGGCTTCGCCGAGCGAGCGAAGCCAGTGCTCGAATTCCTCGATCAATTTGGGGTCGTCGAAAACGTTGCGCCCGATCCCCTGCTTGCACACCGGGCGGCCATCGGCGGCGATCAGTTCTTCAGGAATCCGGGGGCCGTATCCTCCGTAGTATACGAAATCCTCACTTACCAGAACCCGATTGACGCCGGTATCGCGCAAGATATGTTTTGGCTGCTGTTCGCCTGCGTCGGTCGTGTGAAACGAATCTCGTTGCAGCCAGCCATTGTCAGTTGGATTGCGGAAATAGATATTATCACCGCAACTCTGCTTCCTACTGCCCGAACGATAGGGCTTCTTTGGCGCGAAGCGGGGATCAGCATCATATTCTTGGAAGCTCAGAATCTCCGTGACGCGCATCGCATGGACGAGATACCCGCCGCGTCGGACCGGCCTCGCGGCGCTTCCGCTTCCAACGACCCAGTCGCCGGGCTTCGCCGAATCTCGAATATCTGGCTTGCAAGTGGCAAGCGTACAATATCCGTAGAACGGGTTGGGTGCGAAGCCGCTGTCGTAGCGAACGACATAGGAATGAAGTCGCGGCATCAGCAGGGATGTTTTTTGAGGCGAACCGTATCGCACGGCCCACCGTCGGGTTTCTCCCACCCGTCCTTGCCATTAATCGCGTCGATGATTGCATCGCCGTTCCAGCCTACAACCGCGTCGGCATATTCGGTCAATGCGGAGGGCAGTTCGCACTCCTTTTGGCCGTGCTCCCAGACACCAACGATGCGCTTCCCCTGCTTGGCGGCATATTCAATTTCCCAATTGACCCAATCGCTGTCCTTCGTCTGCGGCGAGACATAACAAATGAAAACACCGGCCCAGTTTATTGCGGGCGCCAATATCCCGGTCTTGATGTATTTTTCATCGGTCGCGTTGTTGAACTTTCCCGTGTGGATCGATGAGTCCCGGATAGCTATACCTTTGGAAGTGAGCAGATCCTTCAGCTTCGTTAGACCCCCGTCGTCCTTGTGAACGTGGCTGATGAACACATTTTTCATATCGGCCATATCATCTCCCCCCGAAGAATCGCCACATTTGTAGCGCAAAGATCGCAAAATAGGAAGCATCCGCTCGAAACTACTTTAGTGGAACTTTTAGTTCATTTTGGACCGATCAAAGCAGATAGCCAAGAGGATTGTAACATCCGTTTTTGGTTGCCGTTTTACAGATGTCTGAACGGCAAACATCCGGCGCGGACAGATGATCTTCGTGCTGCGATCGAATAGCTGCTTCTAGGTGCGGTTCGATATTTGCCCGCGAAGTTGCCGTGGTGGACACTGATGAACGTACAGCAGCTTTCGAGATACGTCGTTTGGAGATCTAACGGCCGTTTTGTCGGCGGCAAGCGCCAGGCAGCCCTTTCGTTGGGGTATGGCTGCCATCCCGCAAAGACAATCCGAAAAGTCGCTTGGTCGGACACAGCCCATTTTACGCCGCTCCAAACTTCGCTCTGATCACCTTTGCGCCATCGCGGAGCTGGTCGAGGTAGTCCGACCAGTGCTGCATCATGCGCACGCGCTCTTCCCAATATTCGCCGCGCGTGTAGGCCCGGCGGACGCCGTTGTTCTCCATGTGGGCAAGCTGGCGTTCAATGGCGTCTGCGTTCCAGATGCTCATCTCATTCAGAAGTGTCGCCGCCATCGCCCGGAAACCGTGGGCCGTCATCTCGTCCTGGGCATAGCCGAGACGCCGCAAGGCCGTGTTGACGGTATTCTCCGACATCGGGCGGCGCGGCGTGTGGAACGACGGAAACACATACCGGCCGTGTCCGGTGAGCGGCTTCAGTTGGTCGAGAAGTGCCAACACCTGTCGCGAAAGCGGCACCCGGTGCGGGCGGCGCATCTTCATCTTTTCGGCCGGGAGCACCCATAACGCCCTTTCGAAGTCGAATTCCGGCCACTCGGCCTGACGTAGTTCCCCCGGACGCACAAACACGTGCGCGGACATTTCCAACGCGATTTTCGTGATGGTGTGACCGTTATATCCGGCAATGGCCCGCATCAATCCGCCCGCCTCGGCCGGATCGGTAATGGCGGCGAGGTGTTTCACCTTGGGCGTCACCAAGGCACCGCGCAAGTCAACGGCCACGTCCCGGTCGGCTCTCGCCGTGGCGATGGCGTAGCGGAACACGCGGCTGATGATGCTGCGCATCCGTTTGGCGCTCTCGTAATGTTTGGCCGCCTCAATGCGCCGCAGGACCATGAGCACCTCCTGCGCGCCGATCTCCGTGATGGGGCGGTTGGCGAGCGTCGCGTACGCCTTGTCGAGGAGCCAACGGATTTTCGCCAGCGTGAGGCTTGAAAGGCCTTCGCGTTCGTTCTTGAGGTACCATTCTTCGGCAATCGCCCGGAACGTGTTGCTGGCAGCAAGCTCCGCGCGCATTTGCTCCAACTTCCGCTCCTCGGATGGGTCTAGCCCGGCCGCAAGGCAGCGCTTTGCCTCTTCGCGCTTTTCCCGGGCCTCGGCCAAGCTGATCAGGGGCCATTCGCCGAACGAGAGCGTCTTCTGCCGCCCCATGTATGCGTAATTCAGCCGCCAGAGCCGCGTACTGTTCGGCTTGACGAGCAGATAGAGCCCGCCGCCGTCGCCGAGCTTGTATGGCGTCTCACGCGGTTTCGCGTTGCGGATCGCCAGCGCCGAGAGTCGCATGGTACCTCCTTCAGGAGGACAACTCGATACCAAGAAAAGTACCATGAACTTGACGCGGCATGGTATCGATTTGTCCGAATTCCTGCGGACACCATAACAGAAATAACGAAGCAAAACCAGTCACTTGGCGGACGAAAATGGACGTCCACGGACGGTCTCTGGTGCCCCCGGTCGGACTCGAACCGACACTTCTTGCGAAACTCGATTTTGAGTCGAGCGCGTCTACCAATTCCGCCACAGGGGCACGGCGGGATGCCACTAGCGGAAAGTGGCGGGCTTGCCAATTGCCTGCTTCCGGTTCAGTTGGGCGGCATGTCGAAACCTCCTCGCCGTTCCGGTCCACCGCGCCGTCCATCCAGCTCCGGCGGGCCCGCGCGCCCGCCACTCGATGGCAAGCCGCAGCGGCCGCGCCGCGCCACCGATCGCCGACCTGACGATCGCGCGCCCGAAGGCCCGCGCGCCGCTCAACGAACCGGCGAACGCGGCGGCGAGCGTGGACCCGGGCGCCCTGTCCGCGAACGGACGCTTCGGGTTCGGGCGCCCGAGGAGCGGACGCCCCCTGAACAGACACGGGAACGGACGCGGCGTGAACGGCCGACCGGTGAACGAAGCGCCAACGAACGCACAGGTGAGCGCGAGAACGGACGCACGGGCGAACGCAGCGAGCGTCGTCCGCGCCCGGGCGGCGGCATGGGCCAGCGCCCGGCCCGGCGCGCGGATACGGACGAGCGGCCTTCGCGCCGCGCCGACGGGCGTCCCGCGCGGCGCCAGGACGAGCGTCCCTCACGGCATCCGGACGAGCGCCCGACGCGCCGCTCCGAAGGCCCCGCCGCCCCCGCCACGCACCGCACGGGCGCTCCGCAACGCATCGCCAAGCTGCTGGCGCGCGCCGGCGTCGGCTCGCGGCGGGATATCGAGCGGATGATCGCCGAGGGCCGAGTCGCCGTCGCCGGCACAGTGCTCACCTCACCCGCGCTCAACCTTGCCTCGCTTGCCGAGGTGACGGTGGACGGCAACCCCGTCGCCGTGACCAGCGCGACGCGGCTCTACCGCTTCCACAAGCCCACCGGGTGCCTGACAACGGCGCGCGATCCCAAGGGCCGCGCCACGATCTACGATCTGCTGCCGAAGGACCTGCCGCGCCTCGTCACCATCGGCCGGCTCGACATGAACACCGAGGGGCTGCTGCTGCTCACCAACGACGGCGAACTGAAGCGCGCGATGGAACTGCCCGCGAATGCGTTTGTGCGGCGCTACCGTGTGCGCGTGTTCGGCCTCGTGAACGCCCGCCAGTTGGAAGCGCTCGCCGAGGGCGTCACCATCGAGGGCGTGCGCTACGGCTCGATCAACGCCGATATCGAGAACAAGTCGGGCTCTTACTCGTGGCTGCTGATCAGCATCACCGAGGGCAAGAACCGCGAGGTGCGCAAGGTGATGGAACATCTCGGGCTTCAGGTCACGCGGCTGATCCGCGTCAGCTACGGCCCGTTCGATCTTGAAGACCTGCCGGTGCGCGGTGTCGATCAGATTCCCGACGATGTGGTGTCGCGGCTGCGGAGCCGCCTTCCCGGCAAATGAGGATCATCGCCGGCGCATGGCGGGGACGGCCGCTCGTCGCGCCTGTGGGTGCGGAAACGCGGCCCACGGCGGACCGCGCGCGCGAGACGCTGTTTTCGATGCTGACGAGCCGCCTCGGCACGTTCGAGGGCCTGCGCGTTGCCGACCTCTTCGCGGGCACGGGCGCGCTGGGCCTCGAAGCGCTGTCGCGCGGCGCAGCACATGCGACGTTCATCGAGACGGACCGCGCCGCGCTCGCCGCGCTCAAGACAAATATCGCGAAGCTCGGCGCGGCCGACCGGACCGACGTGCTGGCGCGGAGCGCCGATGCGCCGGGAACGGCGATCGTGCCGTATGACCTCGTGCTGCTCGATCCGCCCTACGGCAAAGGGCTCGGCGAGCGGGCGCTCGCGGCATTGCGGCAGGGCGGCTGGCTGGCGCCGGGCGCCTGGGTCAGCGTGGAGACCCGGCGTGATGAGGCGCTGGCGCCGGAGGGCTATACGGCCGATACGGTGCGTACCGTGGGCAAGGCGAGTCTGCACCTGTATCGGTCGCTCTAGAGTGATTTCGCAGGTGGAATCACCTGCCGGCTCGGAAATAACGGCAAACAAAAGATGATCTGGAGTCGTTCCGGTTCAATCTGAACCGGAACGACTCCAGCGCTACTGCTGCGGCTCTTCCGCCGGTTTCTTCTTCCCGAAGAGCTTACCGATACCCTTGCCGAGCGCGGTGCCGAGTTCTTCCTCGACGGTCTTCTGCGGCGCCGCTTCGGCGGGGGCCTCACCTTCCGCAACCGCAGGCGTCTGCGGCTTCTTGCCGCCGATGAGGCTGCCGAGATCGAGCTTGTCGCCGCCGACCGCCGCCTTGATGCCGACGAGCGCGATGCGCTTGCCGAACCACGTTTGCAGCGGTCCCAGCGAATATTTGACCTCGGGCACTGGCAGCGGCCCCTTGATGGTCGCGGGGATCGCGGGCGCATCCTTGTGGCTGCCGAGCCGGATGGTGGCGACGCTGTCCGCGTACCATGCGCCCATATCGACATAGCCTTTCGCGGTGACGCTGCCGCCGTCCATGTCGCTTGTCACCTTGTCGATGTTGAAGCGTCCGCCCTTGCCCGTCGCGTCGATCGCGAGCGTGCGGTACTGCGTCTCGCCGCCTTTCAGCGCCGTGCCTGCGAAGCGCGCGAAGCTGTCGAGCGAACGCAGGTCGTTCAATTCCTCGTCGAGCGCCTTCAGGTTGACCTTGCGGATCACGCCGTTCGTCGCGGCCATGCGCACGGGCCCGGCGAGCGAGGACATCAGCGCCTTCTGCGAGCGCCCGCGCGCCGTGACACTCGCGGTCATGTCGACGGTGCCGGTCGCGGGCGCGCTCGCCATCGCGGCTTTCAGGAACGGCTCCACCGGCACACCGCTCAGCGCGAGCTTCATCGCCATGCCCTGCGCGTCGCCGGAGGTGAGCGTGCCGGACGCTGTGAAGGTGCCGCCGTAGAGACCGCCCTTCAAGCCTTCGATGCTGAGCGTCCCGCCCTTGCTGACAAGCGCGAGCGACGGCTTGTCGAGCACGTAGGCGTCATAAAGCGCACGCTCCGCCGTCAGCGAAATGCGGCCATTGAAATTGCGAATCCAGTCGAACGACAGCGGCTCTGAAGACCAGCGCGCGCCCTTCCCGCTCGCCGCCTCCGCCGCGCCCGTCCCATCGTCGCCCATCAGCGCGAGCACGGGAACGACGCCCGCCTTCAGCACGGCGTTCACCACCGGCACGGAACCGGCGGTGTTGACGGACGCATCGCCCGAAAGCGTCATACTGCCGATCTTGCCCGCGATGCCGCTGATCTTCGCGACATCGCCCGCGCCTGCGATCTGCATCCCGAGATCGAGCGGCCCGAGCTTCGCCGCGCGCGGCTCGTCCTGCAGCCGCGCGAGCACGGCGCCCGCCTCCGGCGCCTTCGCTGAGGCCGCAAGCTGATAGGCGACGTCCGGCTCTGTCCGCACCCAGCCGCTCAGGCCGATTTCCGCGCCCGCATAGGTGACCGCGCCGCCGACATCGAGCTTCGACATCGGTCCCTTTACCGTGATCGCACCCTTCACCCCCTCGCCCGCAAGCCCGAGCGCAAGGTCTGCGCGGCGGTCTGCCGAGAGCTTGTCGATGCTGCCCTTCGCGGTGATCCCGAAGCCCATCGCTTCCTGCACCACCGCCTGCGCCAGCGTCACCTTGTCGGCGGCGTAGCTGCCCTTCGCGGTGATGCCGCCGTAGCGGCTGCCGCCCATCAGAAGCTCGCCGAGCCGCACGTCGAAGTTCACCGTGCGCGCGAAGGCATCACCCGCCTTTGCGGTCGTCGTCGGCTTCGAAACGACGCGGTCCCAGTTCAGCCCTTGCAGCCCGAGCGCCACGTCGATCGGCAGCCCTTCCTCCAGCGGGTAGTGAACCTTCCCGCCCACGGCCTTCCCGTCCAGCGTGCCGCGCAGGTCGCCGAGCGTCACGGCATCGTCGCGGTATTCGATCGTACCGCCGAGCGTCGCGGGCGGCAGCGATGCGTAGCCGTCGGTCCCGAACGCGGCGAGCGTCTGCGCCGGGCGCGGCAGGCTGGTGCCGAAGCGCCCGCGGAAACGCGGTTCGCCGTCCGCCGCGTCAAGGAGCCCGCGCACGACGGCGCTTCCCCCACCCGCAAGCGCGAGCCTTGTATCGCCAAGCGTGACCACCCGGTTCGCGAGCTTCACGGGCGCATTCACCGCGCCGAGCTGCGTCGTGCCGTAACGCGCATCGTTCACGCGCACGATCACATCGGCATCGATCGTTTCGGGAAGCTCGAACGGCTCCTTCTCGTCCTTCTGTTCGTCGGACATCCAGTCCGCCGCGTTCAGCGCATCGACGATGAGCCGCCCGCTGATCGCCGTCCGCGCGCCGCGCTCCACATCGAACGCGCCGCCGAACTTCGATCCCGCCACCGTGCCGCTGACATCGGCGAGCCGAAGAATCTCCGTCGTGCCCTCGACGGAGGCCTTGAGCTGCACGGGCTTGGCGTAGGCGGGCGCCTTGGAGGCCTCTTCTCCGCGGAACGCTGCAAGCAGATCACCAAGCTTTTCACCGCTGACGGTGAGCCTGCCCGACACAGGCGTGGCGGCATCGCCCTCCGCTTCGCCGACCCGGCCCGCGAAGGCGACCGTCCCCGCCTTCGCGAGCGTGGCATCAAGCTTCAGCCCGCCCTGTTCGTAGGCCGCCTTCAGCGTCACCGGCATCGCGCCGTAGCGCAGCGAGCCTTCAACCGTGTACGGCCCCGCGGCGCTTGCGATGGCGACGTTCATGTCGATGTCGTCCACCCGCGTCGGCTCGCCTTCGGGCGACTGCAGGATGAAGGTGCCCTTCTCGATGCGGAAATCCTCGATCGAGAGTTCGCCGCCCGATGATTCCGTCTCCGCCTTCGCCGGATCGGACCAGTTACTGGTGCCGTCGGCGTAGCTGATGATGCGCACAACGGGCGCTTCGAGCGCGATGTATTTCACCTCCGCGCGCTTCGAGAGCAGCGGCAGGAAGGCAACGGCGGCGGAGAGTTTATCGGCCTTCACCAGCGGTTCGCGGCTCGGCCCGAACCCCGTGACGGTCAGCCCCTCGGCGGAAAGGCGCGGGCTTGGGAGCAGCGAGAAGCCGATGTTTCCGGCCACCTCGACGTCATAGCCGGTCGCCTCTTCCACAGCCGTAACAAGCTGCGGCTTGAACCAGTTCCAGTCTATGAAATAGGGCACGATGGCCACCACCGCAGCCGTCCCCGCAACCGCACCGAAACCGATCCACGTCTTCCGCATTGCGCTTCCGTTCACAAAATGTTCTTCACACTGGCCAAGACAGCACCATAGAGATTATCACAGCGAATGATGAGTGTATCCGTTCCGACCTCGACCCGCGATGAACCGCCCTATCTCAGCGGCCTGAACGCGCCGCAGCGCGATGCCGTGCTGACGACGGAAGGCCCCGTGCTGATGCTGGCGGGCGCGGGCACCGGGAAAACGCGCGCGCTTACCTCGCGCCTTGCGCACATCATCTACACGCAGCGCGCGTGGCCTTCGGAGATTCTCGCCGTCACCTTCACCAACAAGGCTGCGCGCGAGATGCGCGAGCGGATGCACAGCGTGATCGGCGACGTGTCGGAGGGGCTGGGCTGGCTCGGCACCTTCCATGCCGTCGCCGCAAAGATGCTCCGCCGCCACGCCGAGCTTGTGGGCCTCAAATCGAACTTCTCGATTCTCGACACCGACGACCAGATCCGCCTGCTGAAACAGATCATCACCGCCGCCGATCTCGACGAGAAGCGCTGGCCCGCGCGCCAGTTCGCCGGTGTCATCGACAAGTGGAAGAACCGCGGCTGGACTCCCGAGACGCTGCCCAAGGACGAGGTATGGGCGTTCGCGGACGGCAAGGCCGGCACGCTCTACGCCGCCTATCAGGCCCGGCTCGTCGCGCTGAACGCCACCGATTTCGGCGATCTCCTGCTGCACATGCTAACCATCTTCGCCAAGCACCGCGACGTATTGGAGCAGTACCAGACGCGCTTCCGCTACATCCTCGTCGACGAGTATCAGGACACCAACGTCTCGCAGTACCTGTGGCTGCGCCTGCTCGCGCAGAAGCACAAGAATATCTGCTGCGTGGGCGACGACGACCAGTCGATCTATTCCTGGCGCGGGGCCGAAGTCGCCAATATCCTCCGTTTCGAGCAGGATTTCCCCGGCGCGAAGGTGATCCGCCTCGAACAGAACTACCGCTCCACCGGCCACATCCTTGGCGCGGCGGGCGGCCTCATCGCGCAGAACGCCGACCGTCTCGGCAAGACGCTGTGGACCGAGGCCGACAGCGGTGAAAAAGTCCGCGTGCTCGGCGTGTGGGACGGTCCCGAAGAAGCCCGCCGCGTCGGCGAGGAGATCGAAAGCCTCCAGCGCCGCGGCGTCTCCGCCGACCACATCGCCATCCTCGTGCGCGCGCAATATCAGATGCTGGAGTTCGAGGAGCGCTTCGTGCGCGTCGGCATCCCGTTCCGCATCATCGGCGGGCCGCGCTTCTTCGCCCGCCTCGAAATCCGCGACGCCCTCGCCTACTTCCGCGTCGTCGTGCAGCCCGCCGACGACCTCGCGTTCGAGCGCATCGTCAACACGCCCAAGCGCGGCCTCGGCGACAAGAGCCTGCAGCGCCTCCACCAGTTCGCCGCCGCCACCGGCGCGCCGCTGTCGGTCGCCGCGTCGGACATCGCCGGCACGAACGAAATCCCGCCCGCCGCGCGCAAGGCGCTCGCCCAGCTTTCGGAGGATTTCCGCCGCTGGCGCGGGCACCATGCCGACAAGATGCCCCACCCGGAGCTTGCGCGCATCATCATCGAGGAATCGGGCTACCTCGCCATGTGGCAGGCCGACCGCTCCACCGAAGCGCAGGGCCGCGTCGAAAACCTCCTCGAACTCACCCGCGCCATGGAAGAGTTCGAATCGATGGAGGCGTTCCTCGAACACGTCAGCCTCGTGATGGACAACGAAGAATCGCGCGACGAGCCCAAGGTCACGATCATGACGCTGCACGGCGCCAAGGGCCTCGAGTTCGATCACGTCTTCCTCGTCGGCTGGGAGGAAGGCGTCTTCCCCTCGCAGCGCTCGCTCGATGAAGGCGGGCTCAAGAGCCTGGAGGAAGAACGCCGCCTCGCCTACGTCGGCATCACGCGCGCCAAGCAGGAAGCGACGATCCTCCACGCCGCGAACCGCCGCGTCTACGGCCAGTGGACCTCGTCCATCCCCTCACGCTTCGTCAGCGAACTGCCGCGCGAGCATATCGAGGCCGAAACCTCGCTCTCCGGCGGCGCCTCGCTCTGGCGCGCCGCACTCGACGAGCGCGACCCCTTCGCCGACGTCCACCGCGCCACCCAGCGCGGCCACGGCCCCGGCTGGCAACGCGCCCAAACCTACGGCCGCCCCACCCGCACCGCGACGCAGATCGAGGCGAAGCCAGTCTCAGTCACCGTCGGCGCCGCCCCGCGCCGCGACCTTTCCGTCGGGATGCGCGTCTTCCACCAGAAATTCGGCGGCGGCACGATCAAGGCGATCGAAGGCAACAAGCTCGAAGTCGCGTTCGATCACGCGGGCGAGAAGCGGGTTTTGGATAGTTTTGTGGAGGTTCAGGGCTAGCCCTCCCCTCAAAACACCGCCTTCGCTTCAGCTTCCTTCATCATCGCCTTGCGCACCAACGGAATCGGCGGCCCGCCATACCCAAGGAACTCATCGTGGAACGCCTTCCACGCCTTGCGACCACCGCGTGATGCCGTCCAGTCCTCGCGGAGCTTGCGGATCAGCAGCTTGCCCATCGTGTAGTTGAGATAGGCGGGGTCGTATGTGCCGCGCGCCGATTGCTGGCGGGCATTGCCTTCGTCCTGATAGCACTGGTCGCGGAACATCTGGCGGGACTGTTCCACGCTCATGCCGCGCGCGTGCATCCCGATCGCGGAGAGGTAGCGGCAATCGCGCAGCAGCGCGTTCGATAGCTGGCCGACGTGCGTCGCGGGGTCGCCGTTACCGAGCCCCGCTTCCCACATCATCTCTTCGGTGTAATGCGCCCAGCCTTCCGCGAAGGCATAGCCCACGAACACCTTGCCGAACTGCGATTTCGCGCGGTTCGCGTGCAGGAAGTTGAGGAAGTGCCCCGGCCACACCTCGTGCACGGAGGTGAACAGCAGGTCGAGCTTGCCGGGTACGAACCCGTCCTGCACGTCCTTCGGCCATGAAGGATCGGGCGGCGAGATGTAATAGACCGAAGGCAGGCCTTTCTCATACGGCCCCGGAATGTCGATGTAGGCGCTGTTCTGCCGGTTGAACGGCGGCGATTCCTCAACGAGCGCCTCCTCGGTGCCCGGAATGGTCACAAGGTCCGCCTTCACCAGAAATGCCTTCAGGTCTGGCAGCTGGCGCCGCGCCTCTGCCACCGGGCCGTCTGCGGGTTTGTCGTTCGAAACGACCGCCATGCAGTCCGCGATGGATTTGCTGGGCGCGAGCTTGTCGCACGCCAATTTCAGCGCCGCCTGATTGCGCTTCAGGTCCGCCTCGCCGATGCGTTCGAGTTCGTCGAGGCTGATATCGACGCCTTCAGTCTCGCGCACCATCGCCGCGAACACGTCCGGCCCCAGCACGAAGTCTTCGGTCTGTCCGGTGCGCTTGGTTTCAAGGAAGGCGGCAAGGTCGCGCATCGCCTTCGCGCCCGCGGCGCTCGCTGTGTCCAGTTCCTTCTGGAGCGCTTCGTCCTTCACCTCCGCGAAGGCCATCTTCACGTCCTTGGCGAAATAATCGGCGTAGCCGTTGAACGCCGCCAGGCCGTAATCGATGTACGTGCGCGGCATCGGCCCGGCGAGATTCGCCTTGATCTGCTCGGCGGCCTTGGGAAGCGCGTTCGCGTACTTCACGAACGCCTTCAGGCGCACATCCGGCACCGCATAGGGCCGCGTGATATAGACGTTCGGGTCGAGCCCCGCACCGGTGTAGAATGCCGGATTGCGATAGGGCCAGCGCGCCGTATCCAGCCAGAACAGGCGGCCGCGCGTCACCGCAACGAGGTAATCATGCTCGAACCGCTCGGCATCGCTGAAGCCCGACGTATCGAGCGCCTCCGCATCGGCAAGCGCCGTTTTCAGCCGCGCGATCTCTGCGTCGATCCCCGCCTTCGACCAGTCCGGCAGAATGCCGTCGTACTCATGCCGGCCCTGATACACCGCGAAATAGGGGTCGGCCTTGAACGTCGCCTCGATATAGGCATCGGAAAATGCCTGCCAGTCCGCCTTTGGCGGCGCTTTCGGCGCAGAATCGCAGGCGGCGACACCTATAAGAAGAAGCGGCAGAAGCGTGCGGAGTTTCATGGATCAGCCCTCGAAGGGAACAGGATCGGCACAGCATGACGAGCACGGCCACCGCTGCCAAGAGCCGTTCGTCGAAACATTGCCACCCGCCCCGGCGCGGCCTATTCCCCGCGGATATGACGACATGGAAACTCACCTTCGCCTGCAAGCGTGCCGAAGCCGATCTCTTCACCGGAGACGTGCCCGAGCTTGCCGACTTCGATCCGCCGCCCGTGGTGATGACAAGCGAGCCCGATGAATCGAAGCCCGACGACTGGCAGCTCGACGTCTACACAGAGGAGCATCCGCCGCAGGCGCTGATCGAGGCCGTCTCCGCGCTGCTGCCGAGCGCGCAGGGCGCGCATACGCTTGTCGAGCTGGCCGACGAGGATTGGGTGACGATGAGCCAGGCCGGGCTCGATCCGGTGGAAGCCGGGCGCTTCTTCGTCCACACGGCTGCGGATGCGGAACGCCTGCCACCGGGCCGCATCGGACTTCAGATCGAAGCCGGTCTCGCTTTCGGCACCGGCCAGCACGCCACCACGACGGGCTGCCTGCTGACGCTCGACACGCTCGATTTCGCGCCGAAGAACGCGCTCGACCTCGGCACCGGAACGGCGATCCTTGCGCTCGCGGTCGTCAAGGCGTGGCCGGAAGCGGTGGTCACCGCAAGCGACATTGATCCCGTCGCGATCAAGGTTTCGCGCGAGAATACTGAAGTGAACATGGTTAACATCGGGGAAGCCGCGGGCGAAATCGCGCTCTACGTGGCCGATGGTCTGGAAGATGCGGCGCTTGCCGCGCGCGGGCCGTTCGATCTTGTCGTGGCGAATATTCTCGCCGGGCCACTCATTGAAATGGCGCCGTCCATCGCGGCGGCGCTTGCCCCCGGCGGGACGTTAATCCTCGCCGGGTTGCTCGCGGGTCAGGCCGAGGCGGTGGAGGCGGCGTACCGCAATTGCGGTATCACGCCGGCCTCCAGAACCGTCATCGGCGAGTGGCCGACCTTGCGGCTCCTCAAAGCCTGAGGCCCGTGGTTACGGGCGCCAGGCGTGGAACAGCTGCATGTCGCGGCCGCGCTCGCTGAAAAGTCCGGCGAGGCTGCGCGCTTCACGAAGCTTGGTCGGCTGCACCGTCTGCCCATCCTGCGGGAACGCCATCGTTGCGGCCTTCGCATATGCGTAGATCATGTAAGCCTCCTGTTGCCGCCCCTAGTGGCGACGGGGAGACATATGGTGCAGTGCAGCATCAGTGAGTAGCCGTTGAAACATCCTAACGTCTATGCACCCAGTGCATAGCTCCGGCTAAATGCCTGTTAACCTTTCCGGATACGGACCATCTGTTCCTTGTAGCCGTTGATGAACGGCGACGGCACGCGCACGGGCGGCGCAACAGCTTCGACATCCATGCCGCGCGCGAGCATTTCCTCGATCAAAATCGAAAGCTGCAATTCGGCAAGCCGCGCGCCAACGCAGCGGTGGATGCCGTAGCCGAACGACAGGTGTCGCCGCGCGTTCTCGCGGGAAAAATCCACGCGGTCCGGGTCTTCGAAAACCTCCGTGTCGCGGTTGGCGGAGATGTACCACATCACCACCTTGTCGCCCTTGCGGATGGTCTTGCCGCCAAGCTCGGTGTCTTCTTTCGCCGTGCGCCGCATGTGCGCAAGCGGCGTCTGCCAGCGGATCAGTTCGGACACGGCATTGGGGATCAGGCCCCGGTCCGCCTTCAGCTTCGCCCATTCACCCGGAAACTCATTCATGATGCGGACGAGGCCCGTCATCGAGTTCCGCGTTGTGTCGTTGCCGCCCACGATCAGCAGCACGAGATTGCCGATGAACTCCTGCTCGTCCATATTCGACAGCGCTTCGGAATGGATCATCATCGAAAGCAGGTCGGGCGCGGGCGGCGCATTCAGGTGCTCCTGCCACAGGCCATGGAAATAGGCGCCCATCTCGTAGAGGACACGCGTGCGTTCCTCGCGCATCGCCGGATCGGCCGCCGCCTGCACGTCGCCCGCCCAGTCCGACCATTTGGTGAGCAGCCGCCGGTCCTCCCACGGAAAATCGAACAGGATCGCAAGCATCTGCGTGGTGAGTTCGATCGACACGCGGTCGACCCAGTCGAAGGTCTCGCCAACCGGCAGGCTGTCGAGCAGCGCCGCCGTCCGCGCGCGGATCGGTCCTGCGAGCCGTTGCATCTCGCTCGGCGTGAAGGCAGGCGCCACGACACGGCGCTCGGCGGTATGCTGCGGCCGGTCCATCGCGATGAACATCGGGAACTTGAGTTCCTGATCGAGCGCATCGAGCACGGTGATACCGCCGTATTCCCACGACGACGAATAGATGTCGGGCAGCGCCTCGACATGCACGATGTCCTTGTAGCGCGTCACCGACCAGTAAGGCGCGAACATGCCTTCGGTGCAGTGATGCACCGGGTCTTCGGCGCGCAGACGCGCGAACAGCGCGGGCCACGTCTGCTCGGTGAAGTAATGGTAATCCGCCGGATCGATGTCGGTCAGGTCGGCGCCTGAAGCCAGTCTGGTCGCCATAAGTGAAGCCTCTCCCTTCCTCACCCTCGCAAGGCGGAGAATGACGGAAAGGGAGCGCCGCGTAACGCGCTCCAATTCGCTAGGGCGGATCGATATTCAGAAGATGGCGTGCCGAAAATGGTGGATTTCCGCGACCCGTAGCGCAGCGTACTAAAGGTACGTGAGCACCGGAAGCGCGGAAAGCCGCCATTTGCAGGCCGTCAGGGCTGAATATCGATCCGCCCTAGGATCGGGTGATCGTCACCATTTGCTTGCGGTAGCCGTTCGCGAAGGGCGAGGGAATCCGCATCGGCGCGTGGAGCGGCGTCACCCGCATCTCGCGGTTCAGCATCTCTTCGAGGAGGATGTAGAGCTGAAGCTCGGCAAGCCGGGCGCCGACGCAGCGGTGAATCCCGAAACCGAACGCCAGATGGCGGCGCGCATTGGCGCGCGTCACGTCGAAGCGGTCGGCATCGGTGAACACGGCCTCGTCGCGGTTCGCGCTGTTGTACCACAGCACGACCTTGTCATCCTTGCGGATGAGCTTGCCGCCGATTTCCGTGTCTTCGGTCGCCGTGCGCCGCATGTGCGACAGCGGCGTCTGCCAGCGGATCAGCTCCGACACGGCGTTCACAACGAGGCCGCGATCCGCGTCCAGCAGCGCCCGGTTTTCGGGGAACTGATCGAGCGCGACGACGAGCCCGGTCATCGAATTGCGCGTCGTATCGGTGCCGCCGATCACCAGCAGCATCAGGTTGCCGCAGAATTCCTGCGGGCGGAGGTTGGACATCGCGTCCGAATGGATCATCCGGGACAGGAGATCGGGCGCCAGCCCGCTGTTCCGCCGCTCGGCCCACAGCCGCCCGAAATAATCGACCATCTGCTGCAGCACGCGTTGGCGCTTGCGGCGCAGCGCCGGGCTCACCGCCGCGCGGAAATCACCCGCCCAGTTCGCCCACGTCGCGAGCAGGCGCCGATCTTCCCAAGGGAAATCGAACAGCGTCGCCAGCATCTGCGTGGTGAGTTCGGTCGAAACGCGGTCTACCCAATCGAACGCCTCGCCCACAGGCAGGGTGTCGAGCAGCGCCGCCGTGCGCGCGCGGATCGCGGCGGCATGATCGGTGAGCGCGCTCGGGCTGAACGCGGGCGATACCGTGCGCCGCATCGCCGTGTGATCGGGCCGATCCATCGCGATGAACATCGGGAGTTGGATATCGGGATCATTGTGCAGAATGGTGATGCCGCCATGCGTCCACGACGACGAGAACAACTGCGGCAGCGCCTCGACATGCGTGATATCGGCGTGGCGCGTAACGGACCAGTAAGGCCCGTAAAAGCTGGTGGGACAGAAATGCACGGGATCGTCGCGCCGCAGACGCGCGAAAACCTCAGGCCAGCGGCCCTCGCCGTACAAGTCGTTCGCCGTAACATCGAGCGCACCAGACTCAGGATGCGTCGCAACGGCGGCCAAGCCTCTCATGTTCAACAGACCCCCGGTTCTGCCGATACGCCAGCAGGTTACGGACTGTCTTTACCATGTCCACAAAAAAACGTCATCTATGTGACCGGGCATGGCATGTGCGCTCTTGCCGCAGGTGTCAGCTTTGCCGGACGATCTCCAGCCACGCCGCCTCGTCGATCACCTCGATGCCAAGATCAGCCGCCTTCTTCAGCTTGGACCCCGCGCCCGGCCCGGCAACAACCAGATCGGTCTTGGCCGACACTGATCCGGCGACCTTGGCGCCAAGCGCCTGCGCCTGCGCCTTCGCCTCATCGCGCGACAAGGCCTCAAGCGTGCCGGTGAACACCACCGTCTTGCCGCTCACGCGCGATTCCCGCGTCTCGAACACGACATCGGCAGGCGAAACCTCGCTCAGCAGGTCGGCAACCGCATCAGCATTGTGCGGCTCGGCGAAGAAATCGACCAGCGCCAGCGCCACCTCCGGCCCGACGCCCGGCGTTTCGATGATCGCCGCAAGCTCCTTCGCCTCCCGCGCAAGGAACTTGTCCTCTGTTTCCCCCACCACAGGCGAAAGCCCGGCGCGGCAGGCGAGCGCACGATCGATCATCTCGCGAAACGCCGCCCAGCTTGAATAGCGCCGCGCCAGATCGCGCGCCGTCACCTCGCCGACATGCCGGATACCGAGCGCATTCAGGAACCGGTCGAGCGGCGGCGACCGCCGCGCGTCGATCGCGGCGGCGAGGTTCGCGACCGACTGCTCGCCCCACCCCTCCCGCGTTTTCAGCGCATCGGCGTGCGTGTGCAGCCGGAAGATATCCGCCGGCGATTGCAGCAGCCCGTCGGCGAACAGCTCGACGATGCTCTTCTCGCCCAGCCCCTCGATATCGAGCGCCCGCCGCGACACGAAATGCCGCAGCCGCTCGACGCGCTGCGCCGGGCAGATCAGCCCGCCCGTACAGCGATAGTCCACCTCGCCCGGCTCCCGCTCCGCCGCAGACCCACACTCGGGACATTCATGGGGAAACACGAACGGCGGGCGATCCTCATCCCGCGTCAGGTTCTCGACGATCTGCGGGATCACGTCACCCGCGCGCTGGATACGCACCCGGTCTCCGGGCCGCGCGCCCAGCCGCTCGATCTCGTCGGCATTGTGCAGCGTGACGTTCGAAACGATGACACCGCCCACGCCCACCGGCACGAGCCGCCCCACAGGCGTCAGCTTGCCCGTGCGCCCCACCTGGATATCGATGGCTTCGAGCGTGGTCTCCGCCTGCTCGGCGGGGAACTTGTGCGCCAGCCCCCAGCGCGGCGCGCGCGCGACGAAGCCGAGCCGTTCCTGCCAATCGAGCCGGTTCACCTTGTAGACGACGCCGTCGATGTCGTAGCCGAGTTCGGCGCGCGCGTGCTCGATCTTCCGGTAATGCTCCAGCGCGCCCTCAGCCGCCTCCACCAGCGCCAGCAAAGGATCGACCGGGATGCCCCAGCCCGCGATGGCCTGCATCACCGCCATCTGCGTATCGGCGGGAAGCGCCGTCACCTCGCCCCAGCCGTGCGCGAAGAACTTGAGCGGCCGCGCCTGCGTGATCGACGCATCTTTCTGCCGCAGCGAACCCGCCGCCGCGTTGCGGGGGTTCGCGAAGATCTTGCCGCCCGCCCGCTCCTGCTCGGCATTCAGCGCGAGGAAATCGGCCTTCGACATGTAAACCTCGCCGCGCACCTCGAACACGGGCGTGTCGATCGGCAAACCCTGCGGAATGTCGGCGATGGTGCGGACGTTCGCGGTGACGTCCTCCCCGACGCTGCCGTCGCCGCGCGTCGCCGCCTGCACGAAGACGCCGTGTTCGTAGCGCAGCGAGCAAGACAGGCCATCGATCTTGGGTTCGGCGGTGAGCGCCACAGGCTCGTCCGCGTCCAGCTTCAGGTAACGCCGGATGCGCCCGACGAAATCCTCGACCTCCTCGCCGCTGAACGCATTGTCGAGGCTCAGCATCGGCTTCGCGTGCGTCACCTTCGCGAACGCGCCCGCAGGTGCAGCGCCGACGCTGCGCGATGGGCTGTCGGAACGCACGAGTTGCGGGAACGCGGCCTCGATCGCCGCATTGCGCGTTTCCAGCGCATCGAACTCGGCGTCGCTGATTTCGGGATCGTCGTGCTCGTAATAGGCGCGCCGGTGCCGGGCAATCTCCGCTGCCAGATGTTCGAGTTCGGCCTCCGCTTCGGCCTCGGTCAGCTCTTCAATCCGCTTCACGCCAACAATCTTTCCGCCTGCGCGCGCGCCTCGTCGGTGATTTCGGCGCCCGAAAGCATTCGCGCGATCTCCTCGCGCCGCGCCGCCGCGTCGAGCCGAACGACCGCCGTGCGCGCCTCCATACCGTCCGATGCCTTTTCGATGCGGAACTGCTGCGCCGCGCGCGCCGCCACCTGCGGACTGTGCGTCACCACGAGCACCTGCGCGCCCTGCGCAAGCCGCGCCAGCCGCTCGCCGATGGCGCTCGCGGTGGCGCCGCCGACGCCGCGATCGATCTCGTCGAAGATCAGCGTACCCTGCCCGCGCGTTTCGGAAAGCGCCACCTTCAGCGCCAGCATGAAGCGCGAAAGCTCGCCGCCACTGGCGATCTTCATCAGCGGCCCGAACGGCGCGCCCGGGTTCGTCGAAATCTCAAATTCTGCGCGATCGGTTCCCGCTTCCGACCACTGCGTCTCGGGCAGCGTTTCCACCACCGTGCGAAACTTCGCGGCTTCCAGTTTCAGAGGCGGCAACTCCCCTGCCATCGCACGATCGAGCCGTTCCGCAGCCGCCCGCCGTGCCGCGCCGAGCGCGCCGGCAGCGTTGATGAACGTCTCCCGTGCCGCCGCGACCTTGCGCTCAAGCCCGGCTAGCCCTGCCTCGCCCGCCGCAATCGCCGCCGCGCGCGCTTCGAACTCGGCGGCAAGATCGGCGAGCCGGTCGGGCTCGACCCTGTGCTTGCGCGCGACACCGCGCAGTTCGAACAGGCGACTTTCGACGTCATCAAGCTCACCGGGCTCGAACCACAGCGCCTCGCGCACGGCGCGCAGGTGATCCTCCGCCTCCCCCGCCTCGGCCAGCGCCCGATCGAGCGCCGCGAGCATCTCGCCGAGCAGCGGATGCTCGCCCGCCACACGGTCCAGCCGCCGCGCCGCCGTCCGCAGCTGTGCAAGGCCGCCGTTGCTGCCGTCGAGATCGCCGCTGATCGCATCCAGGTCTTCGGAAAGCTTCTGCCCCTTCAGCATGTCGGTGCGCCGCGCGGCGAGCGTTTCCTCTTCGCCGGGTTCGGGCTTCAGCGCGCGCAGTTCGGCGACGGCATGTTCCAGAAACTCGCGGTCGCGTTCGTCGCGCTCCACGGTCTCGCGCGCCGCCGCAAGCGCCACTTCCGCATCCCGCCACGCCCGGTAAGCCTCGCCGCACGGCCCGGCATCGATGCCCGCGAACGCATCGAGGAGCGCGCGGTGCCCCTTGGGGTTCAGGAGCCCCCGCTCATCATGCTGGCCGTGAATCTCGATGAGCGTGCCGCCAACGTCGCGGAGCAGCTGCGCGCTCACCGACTGGTCGTTCACAAACGCCCGGCTGCCGCCGTCGCTGCGCACGATGCGGCGCAGCACGATCTCACAGCCATCGGTCTCGATGCCCTGTTCGGCGAGAAGTGCGAACGCCTCGTGGCCTTCGTCCACGCTGAACACCGCCGTCACCTGCGCCTGCCCCGCGCCCACGCGCACCAGCCCGGTATCGCCCCGTGCGCCGAGCGCGAGGCCGAGGCTGTCGAGCAGGATGGATTTGCCCGCGCCGGTCTCGCCGGTGAGCACACCGAGACCTTCGCCGAAATCGAGCGAAAGCTGTTCGATAAGGACGACGTTGCGGATTTCCAGCGCGGCCAGCACGCCAGCCGCCTCAGCCGGTCGTGTTGCGTTCGACGAGCGCGAAGCTGCGCTCGTACCACTTCGATCCGGGATAGTTGTACCCGAGCGCCGCAGCTGTCTTGCGGGCCTCTTCGCGAAGGCCGAGCGCGAGATAGACCTCCACAAGGCGGTGCAGCGCCTCCGGCGTGTGGCTGGTGATGTCGTACTTGTCGACGACGTTCCGGAAGCGCGATGCCGCGGCGATGAACTGGCGGCGCTGCTGGTAGAAGCGGCCGATTTCCATTTCCTTGGCGGCGAGGTGATCGCGGGCAAGATCCATCTTCATCCGCGCGTCCGCCGCATAGGGCGAATCGGGGAAGCGACGCGTCACTTCGGTGAGCGCGGAGAGCGCCTGATCGGTGATCTTCTGGTCGCGCTGCACGTTGGCGATCTGCTCGTAATAGCTGATCGCGATCAAGTAGTAGGCGTAGGCGGCATCCTTGTTGCCGGGGTGCAGCGACAGGAAGCGCTGCGAAGACAGGATCGCCTGCTGATAATCCTTCGCCAGATAATAGGAAAATCCGCTCATCAGCTGGGCGCGGCGCGCCCATGTCGAATAGGGATGCTGGCGCTCGACTTCGTCGAAAATCAGCGCCGCCTGCTTGTAGCGCCCCTTGTTCAGCGTATCCTTGCCGAAGTTGTAAAGCGTCTCCACGTCGCGCGCGATATAGCTGCGATCGGAGACATTCGGCCCCTTCTTGCCGGCACAGGCCGACAGCGCGAGGCCGGCGGCGACGAGAAGCAGAAGGGCACGGCCGGTCGCGCGGCCGGTACTGGACGAAGCTGTCATGCGGCACTCCTTAACCGGTCGCGAACGGTGCGCCAAGCGCTGATGGGTTGGCACGCGCGGGATACTGACGCTATCAGCATGTCGCCGTGCTGAACGTCCTCACCTTCTCCTCGCTCTACCCCAACGCGGTGCAGCCGAATTTCGGCGGATTCGTCGAGCGGCAGACGACACGCCTCGCCGCACGCGGCGATGTGGACCTGAAAGTTTTGGCGCCCGTCGGCATGTTCCTGCCGGTCGGCCCCTACGCGGCGCTCACGCGCGTGCCGGGGCGGGGCGAGCATAACGGCATCCCGGTGTTCTGGCCGCGTTTTCCGCTGCTCCCCGCCATCGGCTGGCGCTTCAACCCCGCGCTCGCGTACCGGGCGGGGCGGCGCGTGCTCCTCGATCTCATCGCCGACGGCTTCTGCCCGGATGTGATCGACTGCGAATTCTTCTGGCCGGACGGCCCCGCCGCCGTGCAGCTCGGCCGCGCGTTCGGGATTCCGGTCTCCATCAAGGCGCGGGGGTCGGATATCCGCCTTTGGGGCCAGCGCCCCGCCGCGCGGAAGCTGATGGTGGATGCGGCAAACGCGGCGGACGGCCTGCTCGCCGTCTCCGAATCGCTGAAGGCCGACATGGTCGCCATCGGAATGCCCGAAGCGAAGATTCGCGTGCACCGCACGGGCATCGAACTCGATCGTTTTCGCCCCGTGGAGCGCGTGGCTGCCAAGGCCGCTCTCGGCGTTTCCGGGCCGCTGCTCCTCGCTGTCGGCAACCTCGTGGCGCTCAAACGCTTCGATCTCGTCATCGGTGCGGCGGAGCTTCTGCCCGAGGCCGCGCTGCTGATCGCCGGCGAAGGCCGCGAACGGCGGAAACTCGAAGCGATGATCGCAGAGCGCGGCCTGTCGGAACGCGTTCGTCTGCTCGGCGGCGTACACCACACCGACATGCCCGCCCTGATGGCAGCGGCGGACGTGTTCGTTCATGCGTCGTCGAGCGAAGGCCTCGCCAACGTGTGGGTCGAAGCGCTCGCGAGCGGCACACCTGTCGTCACGGCGAATGTCGGTGCTGCCGCCGAGGTTGTGGATCGCCCCGAGGCCGGCACGCTTATCGACGATGCACGGCCCGCGGTTTTCGCCGAGGCGATCCGCGCGACGCTGGAAACGCCGCCCGCTCCCGAGGCCGTGCGCGCGTCGGCACTGCGCTTCGACTGGAAGACCAACACGGATGCGCTCTACGCGCACCTGCGGGGGCTCGCGTCAGGCGCCGAGGCCCAGCAGTAACGCGCCGACGAGTCGGCCCTCGCCGGCAAGCACGTTGTAGGTGCGCGCGGCGAGCTGCGACGTCATGACGTCAACCCCTGCCCCCTTCGCGGCGAGCGCGTCGAGCAGGGCCTGATCGGGCCAGCGCAGCGTAGCCCCAGTGCCGACGAGCAGCACTTCCCGCGCGGGATCAAGCGCAAGCAGCGGTGCGAAGGCCTCGATCGTGAGCGCGTCCCCCGCGTCTTCGATGCCGCCCGGCCAGATGAGGATGCTTGCCGCGCGCGGTTCCCCGGCCACGACAAACCGGCCACCCCGAATCGCGTCGATACGATGGACGCCGCGCGGGCCGGTCTGAAGTTCGAGCGGCACGTGCCTACCGGCTGCCGACCTTCTCGGCGGTTCCGGTATCGGCGGGCGCGAACGTGTGCGGCCCGACGCCGAGCGAGATCAGCAGCGAGGACGACACGAAGATCGACGAATAGGTGCCGATCACGATGCCGAGCAGCATCGCCGCCGTGAAGCCGAACAGCACATTGCCGCCAAGCAGCAGCAGCGAGCCGAGCGCGAGGATCAGCGCCATCGTCGTCGCGACGGTTCGCGAGAGCGTTTCGTTCACCGAGAGGTCGATCAGCGATCCGATCTCCATCTGCCGGTACTTCCTCAGATTCTCGCGGATACGGTCGTCGACGACGACCTTGTCGTTCAGCGAATAGCCGATGATGGTCAGCACCGCCGCAACGATGTTGAGGTCGAATTCAAGCTGCGTCAGCGCGAAGAAGCCGAGCGTCACCGTCACGTCGTGCACGAGCGCGACGATCGTCGAGACGCCGAAATGCCATTCGAAGCGGATCCATGTGAACAGCGCGATCGCGCCCATCGAAAGCACGATGGCGATGATACCGTCCCGGATCAGCTCTTCGGAAACCTTGCCGCTCACCGTTTCGACACGCCGGAACGTCGCGTCCTCGTGGTTCTCGCTGATCGCGGACTGCACCTGCTGCACGACCTTCTGCACGGCCGCATCGTCCCCCGGCGGCAGCGGCAGGCGCACGAGCACCGTATCCGGTCCGCCGAAGTTCTGCAGCGCCGAGGAGCCGAAGCCGAGACCGTCCACCGTGTCGCGAAGCTCGTCGAGCTTCACCGATTCCTCGAACTTCACCTCCATCATCAGGCCGCCGACGAAATCGACGCCGAGGTTGAGCCCGCGCGTCGCGAGGAGCGCGATCGAGCTGAGCGTCAGCACCACGGTGATGGCGAACGCCACCCAGCGCACCCGCACGAAGCCGATGTTGGTGTTGTCCGGAACGAGTTTCAGGAGCCGCATGGAAGGGTCCGATCAGATTGTTATGGTCGTGGGCCGCTTGCGGTGCAGCCAGTTGGCGATGAACAGCCGCGTGATGGTAACGGCGGTGAACACCGATGTGATGATGCCGATGGTCAGAACCACGGCGAAGCCCTTGATCGGGCCCGAACCGAACGCGAACATCACCGCCGCGACGATCAGGTTCATCGTATTCGCGTCCCAGATCGTGCGGCTGGCTTCCTTGAAGCCGGTTTCCACCGCCGCCCTGACGTTCCGGCCCTTGCGCCGTTCCTCGCGGATACGCTCGTTGATGAGCACGTTGGCGTCGACCGCGGCGCCGATGGTGAGCACCATGCCAGCCACGCCCGGCAGCGTCATCGTCGCGCCGGTCAGCGACATGATCGCGAGGATCAGGATCACGTTCAGCACGAGCGCGATGTTCGCGTAGACACCGAACCGCCCGTAGGTGACGAGCATGAACAGGCCAACGGCGACCACCGAGACGAGCGACGCAATCGTGCCGGCGCGAATCGAATCGGCGCCGAGATCGGGGCCGACAGTGCGCTCCTCGACGACCTTCAGCTCGACGGGAAGCTTGCCCGAACGCAGCAGGATCGCCAGTTCGTTGGAGCTTTCCGCGTTGAAGCTGCCGGAAATGACGCCCGATCCGCCAAGAATCGGCTCATTGATATTGGGCGCGCTGATCACGCGGTTGTCGAGCACGATCGCGAACGGCTTGCCGACATTCTCCTGCGTGACACGCGCAAAACGGCGGCCGCCCGCGCTGTCGAAGCGGAAGTTCACGACCCACTGGCCCTGCTGCAATGTCTGCTGCGCGTCCATCAGCTGGTCGCCGGTGATGATCGCGCGGCGCTTCACCGCGATCGGCTGCCCGGTATCCGCCATCTGAAGTATCTGGCTGCCCGCAGGCGCACGGCCCGCCGCGACGTCGGACGGATCGGCGTCGATATCGACGAGCTTGAATTCAAGCTGCGCGGTCTTGCCAAGTAGTTGCTTCAGCGCCGAAGGATCCTGAAGCCCCGGCACCTGCACGACGATGCGCTCGGTTCCCTGCCGGATAATCGTCGGCTCGCGCGTGCCAAGTTCGTCGATGCGGCGGCGGATCACCTCCACTGCCTGTGTCATCGCGCCTTCCATGGCCTGCGTGCGCCCCGCCGAAGTTTGCGTCAGCACGATGCGGTTACCGTCCGCCACTTCCACATTAAAGCTGCGCTGCCCAGTCACGCCGATCGGCAGGGAAAGGTTGCGCAACAGGTCGACCGCGCGGTCTACATCGTCAACATTGCGCACAAGGAAGCTCACCCGCCCGCCCCGGTTGCTGACGTCGCCCACCGCGATCGCCCCACCCTCGGCACGGCGCAGTTCGGAAAGCGCGTCTTCCTCCATCTTGTCGATGTTGGCGCGCGCCAGCCCTTCGGCATTCGCCTCGAGCAGGATGTGACTGCCGCCCCGGAGGTCGAGGCCGAGGTTCATCTGCTTCTTGGGAGCCCAGCTCGGCCAGGCCTGAACCTGCTCTTCGGGGAAGGCGTTGGGGATCGCGAAGATCACCCCCGCAACGAGCACGGCGATGATCGACCAGATCTTCGCCTTGGAAAATTCAAGCATGGTGCGGGGTCAACCTTCAGGCGGCCGTGTCGTTGGCGGGTTTGCCGGTCCCGGCGGTGCGCACCTCGGACAGCGTCGTCTTCACGACGCGGACCTTGGTGGACGGCGCAAGCTCGACCTCGACCTCGTCGTCCGTCACCTTGGCGACCTTGCCGATCAGGCCGCCGGCTGTCACCACCGTGTCGCCCTTCTTCACGTTCGCGATCATCTCGCGGTGCTGCTTCAGTCGGCGCTGTTGCGGACGGATCAGCAGGAAGTAGAAGATCGGGATGATGAGCAGGAAAGGCATGATCGCGTTAAGGAAAGCCGCGCCGCCTCCCGGCGCTGCCCCCGCGGCTTGCGCATAGGCTGGAGAAATGAGCATTGAGACCCTTGCTTTCGAAAGCGTGTGGCTGCGATTTGGCGCGCGACTATACAAATGCAAGAGCGAGACGCAATGAAAACGCCCGAATCTCCTGAAATCAGCCTTTTTTCACGCATCGCCGATGCGCTGGAGCGGCTCGCGCCGGCCCGGACCGCCTTCGAAGAGGTTCCGGACGCTCCGGCCTACGCGTGGGATCACGGCGCGCTGAGACCGGTCGCGACGCTTCGCGCGCAGCCGCTGGACCGCTACGTCGGCATCGATGCGCAGCGCGATGCTCTACTCCGCAACACCGAGCGGCTGGCAAGGCGCCTGCCCGCGCACGACATCCTGCTGTGGGGCTCGCGCGGGATGGGCAAGTCCAGCCTCGTGAAGTCCGCCGTCGCGCATCTGCAGGCGGCGGGCGATGTCATCGCGCTCGTCGAGATCGAGCGCGATGACATCGCCGACGTTTCGCTGCTGCTCCGCCGCCTCGCGAAGCTGGACCGCGCTTTCGTTCTGTTCTGCGACGATCTCAGCTTCGATACCGACGAACGCCAGTATCGCCGCCTGCGCTCCGTCCTCGAAGGCGGCATCGAGGCGCGGCCGGACAATTGTCGCTTCTACGTCACGTCGAACCGCCGCCACATCGTGCCGCGCGAGATGCGCGAGAACGAGCTGGCGAACAGCATCAACGTCCGCGACGTGCTCGATGATCGCCTCGCACTCGCCGACCGCTTCGGGCTCTCGCTGGGCTTCCACGCCTGCGACCAGACGACGTATCTGGCGATGGTCGAAGCCTATGGTCGCGCCTACGGGCTCGACATCGATCCGCAGGCCGCCGTCACGTGGGCGACGGGGCGCGGCGGGCGTTCGGGGCGCGTCGCGTGGCAGTATGTGCAGGAGGTCGCCGGCGCTGCCGGCGTTCGACTAATCTGAGCCTGCCTCTCGATCCCGCGATCGTCAGCTCGACGATTCTCGCCCTCGCGCTGGTGCTCTTCATCAGCGAGAAGGTGCGGCACGACCTCGTCGCAGTCATCGCGCTGCTCGCTGCACTGGTGTGCGGCGTCGTCAGCCCCAAAGCCGCGCTGGAGGGCTTTTCCGACCCCGCCGTTATCGCCGTTGCGGCCGTGCTCATCGTCGGCCGCGCGGTCGAGCTTAGCGGCGTGGCGGCGGCCTTCACGCGGCGGGTGATACCGGGCCATGCCCCCTTCGCCATCCGGCTCATCATCGTGATGGTGGTCGGCGCCGTGCTGTCGGCGTTCATGAACAACATCGCCGCGCTCGTCATCACCATGCCGATCGCCACTCAGGTCGCCATCGATTCGCGGCGCTCCCCTTCCGCGGCGCTGATGCCGCTCGCATTCGCAACCATCCTCGGCGGCATGACAACTCTGATCGGCACGCCCGCGAACCTTATCCTGTCGTCGATCCGGCAAAACGCGCTCGGGGAGCCTTTCAGCTTCTTCCAGATGACGCCGGTGGCAAGCTGCGTGGCAGCGGCGGGGCTGCTCTACATGGCGGTGATCGGCTGGCGGCTGCTGCCCGATGCGCGCGCGCCTGTCCGCGCATTCGCCAACCCGTGGCGCATCTTCGAGCTCGATGTTCCGGTGGAAACCGACGATGCGGAACTCCGCGCAGTACTGCGCAAGGCGGGGAGCCGACTCCTTGCGAGCTTCGACGGCTATTCGCAGGCGATCGGCGGCGACCGGCGCCGCGTGCTCGTGCTCAGTCGAAAGGATCCGTGGGAGCTGTCCGACGCGACCGGCACCTATCCGACCGTCACCCGCAATCCTGCGCCCGATGCGACGACGGTACGCGCCGCGGTGGCGCACGGCTCCTTCCTCATCGGCCAGCGGTACGAGGCCGTGACCTGGCGCAGCGGACAGCAGCTCCGCGTCGTCGCGGCGGGGCCGCGCGCCGCGCACGAACGCCTGCCGCTTTCGGAAATGGAGATACAGCCCGGCGACCAGCTTTTCATCCACGGCCCGGAGACCCAGCTCGGCGCATTCATCGCGAACGCGCGCCTGCTCGAAATCGGCCGGCTCGATACGCCGCCGGTGGAGCCGAGCCGAGCCGCCGCCATCGTCGGCATCTTCGCTGCCGCCATCGTGGGCATCGTGGCGTTTGATCTGTCCCCTGCCATCGCGTTCTTCGCCGCCGCCGCCATACTGGCGGCGACCCGCCTCATTCCGACCTCGGAGGTCTACCGTTCGATAGACTGGCCGGTCGTCGTTCTGCTTGCGGCGATGATCCCGGTCGGCCAGAGCCTCGAATCGACGGGGGCCGTCAATATTCTCTCGGAATGGCTGAGTGCTCAGCTTGGCGGTTCAAGCGCGTTCGTCACCTTCGCGGCGATCGGCGCGGCGACGCTGCTCCTCTCCGCCCTCCTCAACAACGTGGCTACAGCAATCATCATGGGGCCGCTCGCGATCCAGATGTCGGAGTACATGGAATTCTCGCCCGATGCGGGCCTCATCATGGTGCTGATCGCTGCGTCATCGGACTTCCTCACGCCCATCGGGCACCAGAACAACTTGCTCGTCATGGGGCCGGGCGGCTATCGGTTCTCGGATTATGCGCGGATGGGGGTGGGCGTTTCGGTCATCGTCATCGGTGTTGCGGCCTGGCTGTTGAGTAGAGGATTTGGATAGCACGACGCGCAAGGGGCTGAAGGCCCGCATCGATAAAACGCTTCATCACGCATCGACGTTGTGGCGCCGCCAGCGCGCCTACTGGCGGCGTTCCGTGGTGCGTTCGGTCGATCACGCAGAGGTCAACTCGAAGCTGGACGGCGAAGCGCACTGGTCCGCGCGCTTCGGTTTCATGCTCATCATGTCGGCGGGCATCGCCGTGCTCGGCCTGCTGCTCTCGTCGCCAGCGGTCGTCATCGGCGCGATGCTGATTTCGCCGCTAATGGGTCCAATCATGGCGCTGGGGTTCAGCCTCGCCCGCTTCAACCTGCCCGAAGCGAAACTCTCGCTGACAACACTCGGCATCGGCGTCGCCGCTGCGGTCGGTTTCTGCGCCGTGGTCGTCTATCTATCTCCGCTGCAAGCCGTCACCCCCGAAATCCTCGCGCGGACGCGCCCGAACTTCTTCGACCTGCTCGTTGCGATCTTCTCGGCGCTCGCGGGCGCCTATGCCGTGATTCGCGGGCGCGGTGAAACCATCGTCGGCGTTGCCATCGCCACCGCCCTCATGCCCCCGCTCGCCGTCGTCGGCTACGGCCTCGCGACACTGAACGGCACCGTGTTCTTCGGCGCGCTGGGCTTGTTCATGACAAACCTGCTCGCGATTGCGCTGAGCGCGGCAGTGATGGCCAAGATGTACGGCTTCGGCACAGCCATGTCGGATCGTTCCACGCGCATCCAGACCATCGGCATCCTCGGGATTTTCGCGGTTCTCTCCGTGCCGCTGCTGTTCTCGCTGCACCAGATCGCGTGGGAAGCGCTCGCGAGCCGCCTCACGCGCGAGGCCATCGGGGCCTATTTCGGCCCCGACGCGCGCGTTTCGCAGCTCGAAATGGATTTCTCCTCCGAGCCGATCATCGCCCGCGCCACGGTGCAGACGCCGAAGCGCCGCTATGATGCCGATCAACAGATCAGCGCCCGGCTGCGCGCGCGTCTCGACGAGCCCGTTGCGCTCAATCTGGCGCAAATCCTCGTCGACAGCGATGCGACGCTGAAGGAACGCGAGCAGCGCGAACTGGAAGCCGCGAAGCGCGCGCAGGGCGAATCGCTGCGCAAGGCGACCGAGGCCGATGCGCAGCAGGTCGCCGCCGAACTCGCCATTCTCGGCGCGCAATCGCCTTCGTCCGTGAACGTCGATCTCGCCCGACGCTTCGCCGCGCTGACGGCCGAAGCGATGCCGGGCATCCGCCTCCCCGCCTGGCGCGCGCTCGAAACGCGTGTCGCGATCCGCCATCCGGGCTGGACGGTGATGGTGGTTCCGCCGGTCGGCCAGCTCCCGCTCATTCCGTTCGAGGAAGCCTCCGCCACGCTGTCGCCGAAGGGTATGGAGGCCGTGGTCGATGCCGCGTGGGCGCTGAAACGCTGGGGGGTCACCACTGTCCTGGTCAACGGCCGTGTCGCGAGCGGTGAGGCCAACAGCGGAGACGCACGCGACAAGGTCGCAGAGGATCGCGCCGCCGCCGTTGCCACAGCACTCGGCGAGCGCGGCATCAAGGTCGCCTCGCGCAGCGCCACCTCGGGCACGATCCAGACCGCGGCAGAGGACGAATACGGCCGTAGCGCGCTCAGAAGCGTTGAACTCGTTCCCGATACGCTGGCCGAACCGCCAAGCGCTGCGCGGTAGCAAGCAACCTTCCGCAACACATTGACACGCAAGCGTATCGTTTAAGATTTTTAGACGCTATCTTCCCTTAGAATCACCCGTCCAGTATGCGTCTGAGTACGACTCGGAAGTGGATCAGCCGCTATGAACTCTGTTCGGCCCTTCGCAGCGGCCCTCTTCCTTGCCATCGCCGCATGTTCGGCGAGCGATGAGGCGGCGAAGCCGTCCGAAGCCGCGCCCGTACCGGTACGCGTGGCCGAAGCCCGCCCCGTGGAGAGCGCCGACACTTTCCGCGCGGTCGGAACCGTACGGCTGCGCCGCGAAATCGATCTGGGCTTCACGACACCGGGCCGCATCGCCGCCATCGCGGTGGAGGAAGGCGACCGCGTGCGGAAGGGCCAGCTGCTCGCCGCGCTCGACACGACCACCGTCGGTGCAGATCTCGCCGCCGCCGCGGCCGAGCGCACCCGCGCTCAGGCGGATCTCGCCCGTGCGCGCGATCTTTTCGCAAAGGGCTGGGTCACGCGCGCGCGGCTCGACACCGCCGAAGCCGCCTACCGCGCGGCGGCGGCCGCAACCACGTCCGCCCAGTTCGCCGCCACCACCGCCCGCATCACGGCACCTGCGGACGGCCATATTCTCCGCCGCTTTGCCGAGGTGAATCAGGTCGTGAACGCCGGAACGCCGGTCATCAGCTTCGGCGATAATCGAGACGGCTTCGTGCTGCGCGTCCCCATCACCGATGTGCAGGCCGCCGGCATCATCCGCACCGGCAGCGTTCCCATCGACATCCTAGCACTCGGCCCCGCCCCCCGTGCCGCCCGCATCATCGAGGTTGCCGGTCGCGCCGACGAGCGCACCGGAACCTTCGCGGTCGAACTCGCGCTCCCGCCCGATCCGGCGCTGAGGTCCGGCCAGATCGGCCATGCCACGCTCTCCATGCGCGGTGGCGGCCCGGAAACGATGCTCGTGCCAAGCAGCGCGGTGTTCGCGGCGCGCGCCGGGGAGGCCTTCGTCTATGTGCTTGATGAGAGCGGCAAGCGGGTAAAGCCTCGCCGCATCGTCACGGGCGCCATGAATGACCGGGGCGTCGCGGTTCTCGCCGGGCTCAAGGCTGGGGAACGTATCGCCGTCACCGGGATCAGCCAGCTTACCGACGGCAGCCGCGTTACCCCAACCGTCTCCGGCACATGAACCTCGCCGGCTTCGCCGTCAGCCGCTGGCAGCTGACGCTCGTCCTCTTCACGCTGCTTGCCGCGCTCGGCATCTATGCCTTCCTCAACATTCCGCGCGCCGTCGATCCGCATCTGCCGATCCCCGTCGTGCTCGTCGTCGCCTCGCAGCCCGGCGCCGATGCGCAGGATATGGAGGAAACCGTCGCAAAGCCGATCGAAGAGGTGATCAAGGGGCTCGACGGCATCGTCGATGTCGATTCCACCTCGAAGGACGGCACCTCGGTCATCACCGCCGAGTTCGAATGGGGCGGCGATCCGGAACAGCATTTCGACGAGGTCGTGCGTGAGATCGGCGCCATCCGCGACCGTCTGCCTTCCGGCCTTGCCAGCCTCCAGTACCTGAAGGTCCGCACCAGCGACGCCGCCGTCGTCCAGCTCGCACTCGTCAGTGATTCGGCCTCGTGGCGGCGCATGGAAAAATATGCGACCGACCTTTCCGAGCGTCTTTCGCGCGTCGATGGCATCCGCTCCACCGAGATTTACGGCCTGCCTAACCCGGAGGTCCGCATCGCCATCGATGGCGGCCGCCTCGCAGAGTTCAAGATTCCGCCATCGTCGCTCGTCACCGCGCTCCAGAGCGGCGGCGTCGATCTGCCCGCGGGCGCCGTCCACTCTGGCGAGCACCGGCTGAACGTCGACGCCGGCGGCGCCTATCGCGACCTCGCCGAGATTCGCGCGGTGCCGATCCGCGCCGAAGACGGAACGCTGGTGCGTGTCGGCGACGTCGCCGAGGTAAACTGGTCTACCGCCGAACACACGCACATCACGCGGTTCAACGGCAAGCGCGCCGTGTTCGTCACCGCGATGCAGAAGGAAAACGGCAACGTCCTCGGCATCCGCAAGGACATCGAGACCGCGCTCGCAGCGGCACGCAGCCAGCTTCCGCCCGACATCAAGCTCGAACTCGGCTTCGATCAGTCGCGTGATATCCGCAACCGGCTTGATACGCTCGCGCGCGATTTCGGCATCGCGCTCGGCCTCGTGCTCATCACGCTGCTGCCCCTCGGCCCCCGCGCCTCGCTGATCGTGATGATCTCGATCCCGCTCAGCCTCGCGACCGGCGTGCTGCTGCTGCACGTGTTCAACTTTTCGCTGAACCAGCTTTCCGTCTCGGGTTTCATCCTCGCGCTCGGGCTCATCGTCGATGACTCTATCGTGGTGACGGAGAACATTTCTCGCCACCTGCGCATGGGCGCGGAGCGCACCGCCGCCGCACTTTCGGGCACAAAGGAAATCACCGCCGCCGTATTCGGCTCCACGGGCGTGTTGCTGTTCGCCTTCCTGCCGCTGGTGTTCCTCCCGGGCGGGGCAGGCGAGTTCACGCGGTCGCTGCCGCTTGCCGTGATCTACACAGTCGGGGCGTCGCTCGTCGTCTCGCTCACGATCATCCCGTTTCTCGCCAGCCGCGTTCTGCGCCGCGACGATGATCCCGAAGGCAATGCGATCCTGAAGGCGCTCACGCGCGGCATCCACCGCCTCTATGGCCCCGTACTGCACTACGCGCTCGAAAAACCGCAGCGCACGCTCGCGATTTCGATGGCGCTGTGCATCGGTGCGCTCGGCCTGATCCCGGTGGCGGGCTGGCAGCTCTTTCCCGCTTCGGATGCGCCCTATTTCATGGTGGAGGTCGAAACCCCCGAAGGGACGAGCGTTGCCCAGACCGACCGGGTCGTCCGCCGAGTCGCGGACGAAGTGGCGAAACAGGCCAGCGTGACCGCGTTCATGGAAAACAGCGGTGCGGGCAATCCGCAGGTCTATTACAATGTGCGTTCGCTCACCGAGGAAACGCGCAAGGGTGCCGTCTTCGTGGTGCTCGACGAATGGCACGCGAAAGAGAGCGACGCGATGCTGGACAGGCTGCGCGCCAAGTTCAGCACCGATCCCGACGCGCGTATCACGGTCCGCAAGTTCGAGAACGGTCCGCCGATCGATGCGCCGATTGCCATCCGCATCAGCGGCCCCGACAACAGCGTGCTCAAAATGATCGCCGGCGAAGTCGCGAAGATCATCCGCGCCACGCCCGGCACGCGCGACATCGACAATCCCCTCGCGGTCGACCGCGTCGACCTCGACCTCGGTCTCGATGCGGACAAGGCAGCGCTGCTCGGCGTGCAGCCGGGCGAGCCCCGGCGCGCACTGCGTCTCGCCATCGCCGGTGAACGTGCCGCGAACTTTCGCGACGACGAAGGAGATACCTATCCCATCGTCGTGCGGCTTCCCATGGAGGAGCGGCAGCCCGTTTCCGCGCTGCAATCCGTCTACATCACCACCAGCAGCGGCAGCGCGATACCGCTCGCGGAAGTGGCCAAACCGTATCTGAAGAGCGTGCCGCCGCGCATCGATCGCTACCAGCTCGAACGCAACATCACCGTCACCGCTTGGACGCAGGCCGGCTATCTTACCTCCCGCGTCAACAAGGATGTCGTTGAGCGCCTGCAAAGCCTCACGCTGCCGCAGGGCTATGCGCTCGGCATCGGCGGCGAGGCGGAAGCGAGCGCGCAGAGCTTCGACGGCATCGGCAGCATCCTGCTGCTCGCCGTGTTCAGCATCATGGCCGTGCTCGTCGCCGAATTCGGGCGCTTCCGCGAGGTCGCGGTGGTCGCGGGCGTCATCCCGCTCGGCATGTTCGGCGGCATCATCGCGCTGCTGCTCACCGGCTATCCGATGAGCTACATGGGCATCATCGGCTTCGTTGCGCTCATCGGCATCGAGATCAAGAACTCGATCCTTCTCGTCGATTTCACCTCGCAGCTTCGCGCGCGCGGGCTTGGCCTTCGCGAAGCGATCGAGCAGGCGGGCGAAATCCGCTTCCTGCCGGTGCTGCTCACCTCGGTCACGGCGATCGGTGGCCTGATGCCGCTCGCACTCGGCGGCTCGGCGCTCTATTCGCCGCTGGCATGGGTCATCATCGGGGGCCTCATCTCCTCGACGCTGCTCAGCCGCATCGTCACCCCGGTCATGTACCTGCTGCTGGCACGGCCCCGCACGCGGAGACGGCGTAGACCCTTCGCTCAGCTCTTCAGCCGGTAGCCCGTCCTGAAGATCCACCAGACGATGGCGAGGCAAAGCGTCAGGAAACCGAACATCGCCGCAAGGCTGAGTTCGACGCTGACGTCGCCCTGGCCGAAGAAGCTCCAGCGGAAGCCGCTCATCAGATAGACGATGGGGTTGAACAGCGTCGCCGTGCGCCACGCCGCGGGCAGCATGTCGATCGAATAAAAGGCGCCGCCCAGGAACGTGAGCGGCATCACCACGAGCAGCGGAATGATCTGAAGCTGCTCGAAGTTTTTCGCCCAGATGCCGATGATGAAGCCGAACAGGCAGAACGTCACCGCCAGCAGCACCATGAACAGCATCATCCAGAGCGGGTGCACGATATCGATGTCGACGAAGAGGTTGGCGGTCCCGAGAATCACGACGCCGAGAATCACCGATTTCGTTGCAGCCGCGCCGACATAGGCGAGCACAATCTCGAACGCCGAGATCGGCGCGGACAGCAGCTCATAGATCGTTCCTACCCACTTCGGCATGTAGATGCCGAACGAGGCGTTGGAGATGCTTTCGGTCAGCATGGTGAGCAGCATCAGTCCCGGCACGATGAACGCGCCGTAGGGAACCGTGCCGACCTCCTGCATCCGCGAGCCGATCGCCGATCCGAACACGATGAAGTAGAGCGTCGTCGTGATGACGGGCGTGATCAGGCTCGTCCAGATCGTGCGCCGGAAGCGCGCCAGTTCAAACTTGTAGATCGCCCAGACGGCGTAGCGGTTGAAGATCACGGCCGCACCTCCTGCCGGTCGCTGACAAGACCGACGAAAATGTCTTCGAGCGAGCTTTGCCGCGTATTGAGATCCTTGAACGTGAGCCCGATGTCGCTCATGCGCCGGAGCAGCGAGGGCACGCCGGTACGCTCGGCGTTCGCATCGAACTCGTACTCGATCTCGTTGCCGTCCGCCTTCAGCTTCAGGTTCCAATCGCCAAGCTCGGGCGGCAAGGCAGCGAGCGGTTCGGCGAGGTTCAGCGTCAGCGTCTTGCGGCCGAGCTTCGTCATCAGCGCGGCCTTTTCCTCGACAAGGATAAGCTCGCCCTTGTTGATTACGCCCACCCGGTCGGCCATCTCCTCGGCCTCCTCGATGTAGTGCGTGGTAAGGATGATGGTGACGCCGCGTTCGCGCAGCCCCCGCACGAGGTTCCACATGTCACGGCGCAGTTCGACGTCGACGCCCGCCGTCGGCTCATCGAGGAACAGGATTTCCGGCTCGTGGGAGAGCGCCTTCGCGATCATCACGCGCCGCTTCATGCCGCCCGACAGCTCCATGATCTTCGAATTGCGCTTTTCCCAAAGCGACAGGTCCTTCAGGATCTGCTCGATCAGCGCGGGGTCCGGCGCCCGTCCGAACATGCCGCGGCTGAGATTCACCGTCGCCCACACGGTTTCGAAGGCATCGGTGTGCAGTTCCTGCGGCACCAGCCCGATCTTCATCCGCGCGGCCCGGTAGTCGCGCTGGATATGATGCCCGTCGGCTATCACCGTGCCGGTCGTGGGCGTCACGATCCCGCACACGATCGAGATCAGTGTCGTCTTCCCCGCGCCGTTCGGCCCGAGCAGCGCGAAAATCTCGCCCTTGCGGATCTCAAGATCGACAGACTTTAGCGCAGTGAAGCCGCTGGCGTATGTTTTGGAAAGGCCGGAAATGGAAAGCACAGACATCGGACGTGTTTAGACGTTTTTGCGCGAACGCAAAACCGTCCGTACTCAGGCACCGAGGAGCGCTGACCCCTTCTGTATAAAAACCGCATCGATCGTCGAGAGGCGGCCGTTGCGGCCGAACTGAAGCATGTCCGTAATGTCGAACAGCTTGAACCCGTAGCCGTCCAGCGTCGAAATGAAGGTCGCGAATTCGTATCCACCCTCGTACCGCTCGGCCACGGAAACCTCGGCGATAAGGCATTGAATGTCGGGAAAGAGGCCGGTCGCACCGGCCAGAACCTCCAGCTCGAAGCCTTCGGAGTCAACCTTCAACAGGTATGGTTTTGGCCACGCGGTGCGGTCGAATGAATCGAGGCGTTTGACCGGCACGGTTACGGCGCGCGTCTCACGCGTCCAGCCGCGGCGCGCAAACTCATCGACCTGACGCGCCGAAGGTTTCGACATCGTGGAACTGGTCGGGCGCCGGACGTTCAGGTTCAGCGTCATTTCCGATGCCTCGCGCCCTGCGGCGGCGAAATGAACTTCCCCTCTGCGGGGTGCCATCACGTGTTCGATATGTTCGCGAAACCCTTCATTGGGTTCCACGAGCACGGTGTAGGCATCGGGAAACCCTTCCATCAGCCAGGGCGTGCCGTACCCCACACCGACATCGATGACCGTGCCCGGATTAAGACCCTTGGGTGTCATGGCCCGAAAAAAGGCAGGCGCTTTCCGCAAGGGATGCTGAACGTCCTTCAGCTCATATTCGCGCCGACGCAGTGTATCCGAGAAGGCCCGTTTCAGAAACGTCTTCATCGTTGAATGTCCAGAATTGCCCCGTCATCGTCAGTATCATCGACGGGACAACTGGCAAAGGCCCAAGCGCCCTAGCGGGTCAGCGCCGCGATCAACGCCCTGTAGTGGTCCAGCGCCGGACCGATAGCGTCAACCGGCACGCGCTCGTTGAGGCCATGCGCATATTCGTCCTCCGGCTTCATGAACAGGCCGGAAACGCCGTAGCTCGGAATGCCGGAGGCGCGGAAGAACAGGCTATCGGTGGTGCCCGCCGACATGCTCGGGATGATCGAGAGCCCCTTCGCGCGCCCGTCCACGGCCTTGCGGAGCGCAGCGTCCAGCTCCGGCAGCAACGGCGAAGTGGAGCTTTGCGGGAAGGGTTCGGGGAGCGTCACCACCACCTTGTCGCCCGCCAGCTGCTGCAGCCGCTGGCGCACCGCTTCGGGCGGCGTGCCGGGGAAGATGCGGCAGTTGATGTTGGCGACCGCACGCTGCGGCAACGCATTCTCGGCGTGGCCGCCGTTCACCATCGTGGGCACGCAGGTCGTCCGCGTCTGGCCGATGTGCTCCGGGTACTTGGCAAGAATATCCGCCGCAGCCGTATCGTTCGGGTTGGCCGCGAAGCGCGCCATCGCCTCGCCCGCCTCACCCGGCGTCCGCTTCGCCGACGCCGCGAAATAGGCCCGCGTCGTCTCGCTGGTTTCAGCCGGAAACGGCGCATCGGCGATCCGTTTCAGCGCAGCGCCCAGCATCAGGATCGCATTCTCGGCGCGCGGCGCGCTCGAATGGCCGCCGGGGTCGGTCACAGTCAGCTTGTAGTCGGCGTAGGTCTTTTCCGCCGTCTGCATCGTATAATAAAGCGGCTTGCCGTCGGCGCCGAGCGTGCCGCCGCCACCGTCGCCGTTCAGCACCATCGCCGCGTCCTTGTAGCGGGGCGCGATCGCCGCCACGGTCTTCTGCGCGGTTTCCTCGTCGCCGGTCAGGAACAGCACGATGTCGCGCGAGGGTCTGAAGCCTTCGCGCTTCAGATTCATCAGCGTCTGCACGAGCATCACGACATCGAATTTGTTGTCGCTGATGCCGCGCCCGAAGAGATAGCCGCCGTCTTCCGCCATCACGAACGGATCGCGCTCCCAGTCTTCGCGCTTCGCCTCGACCACATCCATGTGCGCGTTGAGAACAATCGGTTTCTTCTTGCCCGCGCCCTTCCACGTCAGGATCAGCGAGGCCGTCTCGCCGAGCGGTTCGATGCTGATCTCGCTGTCCTTGAAACCGGCGCTCTTGAGTTCGCCTGCCAGATAGGCCGCGTACACTGGCACCTGTCCGCGCCCGGCGACGGTCGGAAAAGCGATCGATTTGCCGAGCATGGCCTTGGCGCCGTCGACCTGCGCCGGAGTTGCAGCCAGCGTCGGAGCAGCCGCCAGCAGGGCTGCGAGGACGAGCGAAGTTCCGGTTTTCAGCATTCGAATAATCTCCCACCTGTTTTACAGGTGTAAGAAATGAATAGCTCAGTCGGCAAGCACTTTCAGCGGGTCGCCGACCAGCGAGTTCAGCCACTTGTCGGCAATGCGCGACGCCTCTTCGGGCGTGAAGCTCGATGCGTCGAGACAAAGCTCCAGCCAGAGCCCGTCGACCAGCGCCGTCACGCCCACAGCCGTCAGTCGCACGTCCACATGGCTCGCCTCGGGGCCCAGGATTTCCGCGACCATCCTTTCCACCGGCCGCCGGTGGCTTGCATAGTTTTCGGTGTGAAGCTCGCGGATGCGTGCATCGCTCTTGATAAGGCTCCAGAACGCGAGCCACGTCGCCAGAAGGTCCGGGTCGGCGATCGGCGGTTTGAAGCTTGCCATCACGAAGGCGCGGAGCTGTTCGCGTGGATCCGGCCCCGCCTTGTCCGCCGCCGCAATCATGTTCGCCACCAGCCGGTCGCCGACGTCGGCATAGGTTTCGGCGACGAGCTCGTCGATGCCAGCGAAATAGTGGCGCAGCAGCCCGGCAGAAACGCCCGCCTCCGCGCAGATCACCCGTACGGACGTGCCGCCGATGCCATAGCGGGCAAGACAATGCGCGGTCGCGTCGATCAGGCTCTGGCGCCGAAAATCAGGATCCAGCCGTTGAAACTGCGCGCGTGCCAACCTCACCCTCCCAAAGCTGCGAGGCTCCTATATCGGCGCGTTAACCATTTGTCGCGCCCCGATCTCCACTCAGCGCTGCTTTTTGACGCGCACGAGCAAGCCCGGCGACCAACAGAGCGAGCGCCATCCAGAAACCAAGCGGCCGGAGGGCGGGAGCCTTGTGGTTCACACAATGCTCCCGCCGCACGGTGTTAGAACTTGGTGCCGACCTTCAGGCCGATGGTCCGCGGCGTCGTTACCACCGTGTAGAACTTGCCGCCGATATCGGTCACGCCGTCCGGGTCGCCGCAGACACTCTCGCCGCACTGGATCGTGCGCGTTACCTGCCCGCGCGAGTCGAACAGGTTGCGGGCGTAGAGTTCCACCGACCACGATCCATTGGTTACGCCCGCGCTGATGTCGACCGTCGTGTAAGACGGCAACGAACCGACAATGCTACGCTCGTAAAGGCGAAGATCGCTGGTTCGCTTGCCCTCGTAGACGATGCCACCCTGCAGATGCGCCTCGAGCCCGCCCACCGGGAATTCGTAGCGCGCGAAGGCATTGCCCTTGAACTTCGCCGAGACGGGCAGACGCGTACCGGAAGGCGCCAGCAAAGCATTCTCTTCCTCCTCCGGCCCCGGCAGCGCGCAATCGAACTGCGCGTTCGCAATGAGACAGAAGTCCTTGGTGGTCTGCGCGTCGTTGTAGCTGAACCCCGCGTTGAAGGTCAGGCCTTCCGAAGCGCGGATGAAGATATCGCTTTCGATACCCCAGATGCGTGCATCGCCGGCGTTGCGCACCTCGGTGAGGCCGTTGGCGCCAAGGAACGAGAGCTGGATGTTGGTCCACTTCTCGTAATAGACGGCGCCGTTCCAGCGGAATGCGCCATCAGCCCACGTCGTTTTCCAGCCTAGCTCGTAGTTATCGAGTTCGTCCGCTCCGTAAGGCGGCAGTGTGCCGCGGCGATTGACGCCGCCCGGCCGGAAACCGCGCGACCATGTTGCATAGACCATCGCATCATCGGTCAGCTTATAGGTCGCGTTTAGCTTGTGGATGAAATCGGTGTCCGATGTCGTCTTGTCGAGGTTTGTGCAGGGGCTCCCCTTGATGGTCGGCGGAAGCAACTCACCTTCGCCGTCCGTGAAACACGCCGCAACACCCGTCCGACTGCTGAAGCCATCGCTGTATCCGAAGAAGCCTTCGAGCGAGTTCTTGTATTTGTAGACGCGGATACCGCCGCTCAGCGTCAGCTTCTCGGTCACGTCGTATGAAACTTCGCCAAACGCCGCGTAGTCGCGGTCGATCCGCAGCTGCTTGGTCAGCCAGATATTGCTGTCCGTGCCCGGCACAGTGATCGAATCGGCGATGTCGTCGATAATATAGTGCTGCTCGATGTTGTGCGACTGGCGCTGATAGAACACGCCGCCGATGAAGCGCAGCGGCTGATCCGCCGGCGAAGCGATACGCAGCTCGTGGCTCTGCTTCTTAAAGCGATCGATGCCGATGATGTACTGGTTCGGGTTCACCAGATTGTCGTCGTTGTCGTAAAACGAACCGCCGGCCCCGAAGAGCGCATCGTAGAAATAGGCATAATCGACGTAGTCGGATTCGCTGTTGATCTTTCGCTTCATGTAAGCGCCGGCATAGGTCAGATCCCAGCTGCCGATCTTGCCTTCAATGGTGAGCGCTGCCTGGAACCAGCGGTCGTTGTAGCGTTCGGGATTGAACTGCTGTACCTGAAGCTCGCCAAGCCCGGCTTCCTGGCCAAACGCACCATAGCTCTTCTGCTTCTGGCCCATCACTGTCGGCAGGACCGTCCAGTTCTCGTTGAGATCGATCTCGAGCGCGATGCGTCCGCCGTAGGTCTCGACGTCGTTGTAATCGTCCTCGACATACGGCGCGTTATTGAAGGTGATCTCGGACGTCGGGAAGGTCAGCGACCCCGGGATATTGTCGATGTAGCCGCCGTCCTTGTCGTACCAGCCGACCACACGCACCGCCGCATTGTCCGAAAGCGGCGCGTTGATGAAGCCTTCGAGGACATAGCCTTCCTCGCCGTGCGCGACCGTGTTCACCTCGGCATCGACAGCGCCGTAGAAACCGCTCGTGTCCGGGCGGTTCGTCACGATCTTCACCGTGCCAGCCTGGCTCGACGCCCCGTAGAGCGTGCCCTGCGGACCCGCGAGCGCCTCTACGCGCGCGATGTCGTAGATGTGGATGTCGAGGTTGCCCTGGATGGTCGTGATCGGCTGCTCGTCGAGATACATGCCGACCGACGGCAGCGAGGTCGAATGGTTCGCATTCTCGCCCGAGGCGACGCCGCGGAAATAGACGTTCGAAGCGCCCGGCCCGAGCGACTGGTAGGAAAGGCTCGGCAGGTAGCGCGCATAGTCGTCGAAATCCTGCACCTGAAGCTGCTGGAGCTTCTGCGTGCCGAGCGCAACGACCGCGATCGGCACGTCCTGCAGGTTTTCCTCGCGCTTCTGCGCCGTGATAATGATGGTGTCGCCGATGGCATCCTGCGCTTCCTGTGCAAGCGCCGGTGCCGTGAGCATGGTGGAACCGAGCAGTACGCCACTGGCGACTGCGGCCCTGATCGTCACATGATTTCGCAGGTGCACCCTTTTCCCCCTTTTCAGCTTTTGCTGTCCCGGGTGAAGAGTGGCGGCGCACGGAACAGCGGTCAATTCGGGTCCGGCGGCTTTGTTATACAGATGTCAGATTACTGATCGAGCGTCACATTATTGCAACAGCGAAGCGACCGACGGCACCCCCGGATACGCGGCAAGCACGGGCCCGAGACTTGCCTCCAAGGGCCCCAGCCACGGCGCGAACGCCTGCCATTGCTCCATACCATCGCGGTTGATCGGGCGCCGCACCTGTTCGGAACTTGCCGTACGCACCGCGCGGTCGTTTTCGAAGAAACGCAGACACACCGGATCGAACGGCACGCCGACGTAATCCAGCAGCAGCCGCACCTCGCCTTCCGTATTTTCGACCATGTCTTCGTAGAAAACACGGTGCACACGGCCGGGAAGCGCGTCATCGATCACCGCCATCATCCCCACATAATCGCGGTAGTAACGGCCGAGGTCGGGAAGGTCGTAGCTGAAGCCCTGCCCCCGCGCGAAATGCTGCTTGAAGTTCGAAAAGCAGCAGCCGAGCGGGTGCCGGCGGGCGTCGATGATCTTCGCGTTCGGGAGGATCAGGTGGATGAAACCCGTGTGCGCCCAGTTGTTCGGCATCTTGTCGATGAAAAGCGGACGCTCCGTCTTGCGCTGGATGCGCGTGCGCTCCAGATATTCGGCACCGAGCTCGGCGAGCGCATCGGCGGACAGGTCCGCAAGGCACGCCGGATAGGCGGTCTCCTCGCCGCGCAACTTGCGGCCGCCAAGCCGCCGCGCCATCGCGGCGATGTCGGGCAGTTCCTGTGTCCCTTCGATCATCGGGTGCGACGACAGAATCTGCTCGATCAGCGTCGATCCCGCGCGCGGCATTCCAAGAACGAAGATCGGATCGGGCGCAGGATCGCCCTGCCCCTTGCGCTCCGCGAAGAACGCCGCGCTCATCAGCCCCGCCGCCTCGCGGACGAGGCCGCTGATTTCGCCCGAATCATAATCGAGCATCGCCTTGCGCAGCGCGTTGCCCTGCAGATAGTGGCCGAACGAACCTGCATGATCCTTGGCATCTTCCAGCGCCTTGCCGAGCGCAAAATGCAGGTGAAAGCGGTCATCCTCGCTGATGCCGTCGCTCTCCAGCGCCGCACGCATCGTCGCCATGTCCGCATCGGTGAACTGCACGGTCTTGAGGTTAGCAAGGCTCCACCACACCTCGCCGAGCCCCGGTGCGCGTTCGATCGCCTTGCGGTAGGCCGCGATCGAATCCGCCTGCCGGCCCACGGTTTTCAGCACGTGGCCATAGCTCATCCACACACGCGGCTGCGCCGGGTGGGTGGCAAGCACGGATTCATAGAGCGCAATCGCTTCCTCATAGCCGCCGATCCGCCCGAGCGCCGCGGCTTTGAGGTTGCGGTGCGCGGCATTGTCGGGGTCGTCCGAGAGCAGCCGGTCAAGCTCCGCAACGGCGTCGGCGGGATTGTTTTGCCGGTAGAGCACGGTCGCCAGGTTGGCACGCGCCGCCCCGAACGCGGGCGCCAGTTCGAGCGCGCGGCGCAGCAGCTTTTCGGCGTCCCCGTAGCGCCCGAGCCGCCCGGCGATCTCCGCCATCATGCGGATCGCTGCAACGTCGGTGGGCTTTTCCTTCAGCCGCGCACGCAGGATGCGTTCGGCGATCGGGATGTTGTTTTCGAGGAGCGCGGCAGCCGCCTCGACGAGCACCGGGTCGCGCGTCGAGGCCTGGATCGCGCCCAGTTCGGCTTCCTCGGCTGCTGCCTCTTCGCCCATGCTACGCAGCGCGGCGCCGAGCGCACGAAGGGCATCGGCGTTGCCGGGATGCGTTTTCAGAAAGGTGCGGGCGCGTTCGGCGCGCTGACTGAGGTCCGGTGCGGTTGACATGCGCGTGAACCTGCTGAGCACTGCGCTACCGGTCAAGCTGTCAGTCCATAGCAGTTGATCCCATCGGAAAAACCGATACCCCCTGCTCCAGCAAATCCCTCTGGCCAAGCGCCTGCCGCCCGCGCAGTATGATGGCCAGACGGGGGTTTATCCGATCATGTCAGCCGAAATTACCAACTGGATCAACGAACGCGGTATCAGCGAGGTCGAGTGCATCGTCCCCGATATGAACGGCATTCAGCGCGGCAAGGTTCTGCCTGCCGGCAAGTTTCTGAAGTCGCTCACGGACCAGACACTGCGCATTCCGGGCAGCGTTTACACCGTCACTGTCACCGGCGAATATCCGGACGACATCAATCACATCATTCCCGACTACGACCCGGACATGGTGATGGTGCCCGATCCGTCGACGATCCGCGAAGCCCCCGGGTTCAAGACCCCGACCGCTTATGTCATCGCGGACGCCTACACGCGCGAGGGGAAACCGCTCGGCATCGCGCCGCGCATGATCCTGAAGAAGGTGCTGCATCTCTACGAGCGGCGCGGCTGGAAACCGGTGATCGCACCGGAACTGGAATTCTACCTCGTCTCGAAGAACCTCGATTCCGACTTTCCGCTAACGCCCCCTGCGGGCCGGTCAGGCCGGTCGGAAACCGCGAGCCAGCCCTACGGCCTCGAAGCGCTCGGCGAGTTCGAGGACATCATCGAGCACATCTACGACTTCTGCGAGAAGGCCGAGCTCAACATCGATACGATGATCCACGAGTCCGGCGCCGCGCAGCTCGAGATCAATTTCGTCCACGGCGATCCGCTTGCGCTTGCCGATCAGGTGCTGCTCTTCAAGCGCATCGTCCGTCAGGTCGCGCTCGAACATGGCGTCTATGCCACCTTCCTCGCCAAGCCCATGTCGGACCAGCCCGGCAGTTCGATGCACATCCACCAGTCGCTGCTCGATAGCGACACGGGCCGCAACCTGTTCACCACGCCGCAGGGCCGCGACAGCGCACTGTTCCGCAGCTATATCGCGGGGCTCGTCCGCCTGCTGCCGCAGATCGCGCCGATGTTCGCGCCGAACGTCAATTCGTTCCGCCGGATGCGGCCGGATAGCGACGCGCCGATCAACGTGCAGTGGGGCAGTGACAACCGCTCCTGCGGGCTGCGTATCCCGGTTTCGGACGCGAAGAACCGCCGCATCGAAAACCGCCTGCCCGGTGCGGATTCGAATCCCTATCTCGCGATCGCCGCCTCGCTGATCTGTGGCTATGTCGGCATGACCGAGAGGATGCAGCCGCCCAAGATCATGCAAGGCAGCGCCTACAACCGCGCGCGCACCCTGCCGCGCACGCTCGAAAGCGCACTTGACCGCTTCAGCCACTGCAAGGCCGTCCGCAACCATCTGGGCGAAGACTTCTTCGACGTGTTCTACGCGATCAAGGAATCGGAGCTGTTCGCGTATCAGTCGGTGATCAGTTCCTGGGAGCGCGAACACCTCCTCTTGAGGGTCTGATCTTGGCCGAGCCGCACGCGCCGTCGTACTACGCCGCAACCGCCAACGCCTTCCCGGCCCAGCCCCAACTCGCCGGCAGCACCCCCGCAGACGTCTGCGTCGTCGGCGGCGGCTACACCGGCCTCTCCGCCGCGCTCTCCGCCGCCGAAGCCGGCTACGCCGTCACCCTCGTCGAGGCGCACCGCATCGGTTGGGGCGCTTCGGGACGTAACGGCGGCCAGATGATCCCCGGCCTGCGCTGGTCCGCGACCGATCTCGTGGAGCGGTTCGGGCAGGAAACCGCCCAGCGCCTGTTCAGCGTTGCCGCCACAGCGCGCACGCGCGTCCACGATCGCATCGCCCGGCACGGCATCGCTTGCGATCTGCGCCACGGCCATTTCACCGCCGCCTGCAAACCCGCCGACCTCGCCGCCATGGAGCGCGAGCTGGAATGCCTCGACTATGTGATGGGCTACGACGCCGCGCAGCTTGTGCGCCCAGAGCAGACCGCCGGGATCGTCTCGGCGAAGGGCTATCACGGCGGCATGTACGATTCGGCAGGCGGCCACCTCCATCCGCTGAACTACGCGCTCGGCCTCGCCGAAGCCGCGCGGGCGGCGGGTGTCCGCCTCTATGAAGCATCGCCGGTCATCCACATCACGGGCGGTGATCGCCCCGGCGTCACCACCGCGCACGGCAGCGTATCCGCGCGCTACGTGGTCCTCGCCTGCGACGCCTTCACGGGCGAGATCGACGCCGACCTCGGCCGCTACACGATGCCGGTGGCGAACTACAATATCGCGACGGAACCGCTCGGCGAGGACCGCGCCCGCGCGCTCATCCCGTCAGGCGCAGCGATCTCCGAAAGCCGCTTCGTCCTCAACTACTACCGCCTTTCCGCCGACAATCGCCTGATCTTCGGCGGCGGCGAGAAATACACGCCGCGCCCGCCGCGCGACGTTGCCGGGTTCGTGCGGCCTTACATGGAGGCGGCGTTCCCCGACCTTGAAGGCATCGGCATCGACTATGCGTGGGGCGGCCTCGTCGGTGTCACCATGAATCGGCTTCCGCACTTCGGCCGCAAGAACAATATCTTCTACGCGCACGGCTATTCGGGCCACGGCGTCCTGCTCTCGACGCTCGCAGGCGAACTCATCACCGCAGCGATGCGCGGCACCGCCGAGCGCTTCGACCTGTTCGCATCGCTGCCCGTGAAGCCCTTCCCCGGCGGGCCGCTGCTGCGCCACCCGCTCTATGTCGCCGGTATGCTCTGGTACGCGCTGAGGGACCGGCTGTGATTGCGCCCGCCGCCGCCCGCGGCAATGTCTTGGGCGAATGCCTCTCAAGCCTTATGGAATGAACCCATGACCAAGCTGCCCCTTGCCTCTAACAAGATCGCCGACGTTTCGGAGGCCCGCGCCTTTTTCGAGGCGAACCCCGATATCGATGCCGTCGATATCATCTTCACCAACATGTGCGGCGTGCCGCGCGGCAAGCGCCTGCGCCAGCACGAGGTGATCGCCGTCTACGAATCCGGCCGTTTCCTGCCCGGCTCGGCCGTCGTCGTCGACATCACCGGGCGCGATACCGAGGAAACCGGCCTCGTCTGGGAAGACGGCGACGCCGACCGGTATGTGAAGCCGATCCCCGGCACGCTGGTCCGCGCGCCCTGGCTCGGCGAGAACGCCGGCCAGTTCCTCACCAGCTTCTATGAGCTCGACGGTACGCCGAACGATCTCGATCCGCGCCATGTCCTCGGCAGCGTCATCGACCGGCTGGCGGCGGACGGGCTCACGCCCGTCGTCGCGGTCGAGCTCGAATTCTTCCTGCTCGACATCTCCAGCGGTACGCCGCGCCCCGCGAAGGGTCTGCTCACGCCGCACCGCTCAGGCGACAATCAGGTCTATGGCCTGCGCGAACTCGAGGACTTCAAACCCTTCTTCGACGATCTCTACGCCGCGTGCGACGCGCAGAACATTCCGCTCGAATCCGCGATTTCCGAATACGCCCCCGGCCAGTTCGAACTCACGCTGCGCCACAAGCCCGATGCGCTGCGCGCCACCGACGACGCGGTCATGTACAAGCGCCTCGTGAAGGGCGTTGCGGTGAAGCACGGCCTGGAAGCCACGTTCATGGCGAAGCCGTTCGCCCACGAGGCCGGCAACGGGATGCACCTCCACATCTCGATGGCGGACGAAAGCGGCGCCAACGCCTTTGCCAGCGAAGACCCCGAAGGTGCGCCGATCCTGCGCCATGCCATCGGCGGCATGAAGGCCGCGCTGGGCGAATCGATGGCGATCTTCGCGCCGAATGCCAACAGCTACCGCCGCTTCAAGGCGAACAGCTATGCGCCCGTCGCGCCGACATGGGGCGTCAACAACCGCACGGTGTCCTTGCGCATCCCGGCCGGCTCCCCCGCCTCGCGCCACGTCGAGCACCGCGTCTGCGGGGCGGACGCGAATCCCTACCTCGCCGTCGCCGCCGTGCTCGCCGCGATGCACCACGGCATCACGAACAGCATCGATCCCGGCCCCGCCGTCGTCGGCAACGGCTACGAGGATGAAGCGAGCGCGGGCGTGAAGCTGCCCAACAACTGGTTTGCCGCCAACGATGCCTTCGAAGCCTCGCCGCTGATGAACGACTATCTGGGGGCGCGCTTCGTGAAGTACTACACCATCGTGAAGCGCACCGAGATGGCACGTTTCTACGGCGAGGTGACTTCGCTCGATTACGACTGGTACCTGCGCAACGCCTGACGCGGAGCACGTTTTGCGCTTTGTGTGATTTTGGTTTATAGGTTCGCCCGCTGACGTCGCGAGCGACGGATATCGGGCCGAATTATCGGTCTCTTTTGTCCCTGCCTAGCCTTACAGAAGCCGGGAAGCATCGCTGTTGATGCGTTCCCGTCACACATTGGGCCAAAGGATACCCATTATGATCACCGGAACCGTAAAATTCTTCAATGCAGACAAGGGTTATGGCTTCATCGCGCCGGAAACGGGCGGAAACGATGCGTTTGTCCATATCTCGGCGGTCGAAAAGGCCGGTCTTCGCACGCTCGACAAGGATCAGCGCGTTTCCTACGAGCTGGAAACCGATCAGCGCGGCAAGACCTCGGCAGTCAACCTCCAGGTCGCCTGACACGTTTTCGGGCGGGTGTCCCCAGCGGATGCCCGCCCGATCGTTCACCCCACCAGCGGATAGAGTTTCATCGAATATGACGTCGTTCAAGGTTCCCAGTTTTCAGGATCGTGCCGCCCTCGCCAAACAGGCGAAGCAAAAAGCCCTCGAAAAGTTGAAGGCCAAGCCTCCGGTCGATGAGGCTGCGCTTGCAGAGCTCAAGGCTGCACGCCTTGCGCGCGAAGCCGCCGAAGCGGAAGAGCGCGCCGCCCGCCGCGCTGCAGACGCTGCCGCCAGGGCCGAGCGTGAAGCGCAGAAGCGTGAGGCGGCAAGCACCGCAGCCGCGGAGCCGGTCGTTCTGACCGAGGCTGAAAAGAAAGCCGCCCGCGATGCGCGCTACGCCGCCCGGAAAAAACGTTCGAAGCGCTGATCATCCGGAACGCGACTGCAAGGTGACGAGACAGCCATGCTTCCGCGCATTCTGATCGATACCGCGAAGATACCGGGCGGAGGCGAGCTTCGCCTCATTCAGCGCGGTACCGAATTCTCCATCATGCTCGGTTCAAACGAGCTGATGAACAGCCGCCTCAAGGGCTCGGAAGAAGCACTTGCCTCGCTATCATGCAGCAAGATCCAGTCGCGCCCGCAGCCAAGGATGTTGATCGGCGGTCTCGGCATGGGCTTCACGCTGCGGGCCGCACTCGCCAAGCTTCCGGCAGATGCATCGGTCACCGTCGCCGAGTTCGTCCCGTCGGTCGTGGCGTGGGCGCGCGGGCCGATGGCGCATATCTTCGACGGTTGCCTCGACGACCCTCGCGCCACGGTGGCCGTGGAAGATGTCGCGGACCTGATCGGCGACGTGCGATTGCATTACGATGCCATCCTGCTCGACGTGGACAACGGCCCCGACGGCCTCACCCACCCGGACAATGACCGGCTCTACAGCCGTAAGGGCCTGATCGCCGCCCGCGAGGCGCTCCGCCCCGGCGGCGTGCTCGCCGTCTGGTCCGCCGCGCCGGATCACGCATTCAAGAATCGGCTCATCAAGGCGAATTTCGAGGTGGAAGAAACCGTCGTCCGCACCAACGGCGAGCGCCGCGGCGCCCGCCACATCATCTGGATCGCGAAGCGGCCTTCCTGAACTTTACCGTCGGTGCTCGTGCACCGTCTCCATGAACAGCGTTGCGGCTTCACTGTGCCGGGTGAGGCGCCTCCAGGCGATGCCGATGTCCACGGTGGGGAGGCTCTCGCGCGTGCGCTTGGCGATGATGCGGTCGCCTTCGAGGCTCCAGGGCCGGTAGACGAGATCGGGGAGCAGCGTGATGCCCGCCCCCGTGCCGACAAGGCTGCGCACGCCCTCCATCGACGAGGTGCGGTAGGCGACGCGCGGCGGGTGGTCGAACTTGGACCAGATGCCGTCGATCAGCCCTTCGAGTTCGTCGAGCGTGAGGGCGATCACGGGCTCGTTTTCAAGGTCAGCGAGACTGAGACCGTCCACGTCCGACAGCGGATGCGAGGGGGCGACCCATGCGCGGCATTCGGAGCGGAGCAGCACCTCGTGGTCGATCGCGCTGCGTTCTTCGAGGTTGCTCACCATCAGGACGGCGAGATCGAGTTCGCCGTTGATGAGCAAGTGTTCGATGTAGTCGCGGCGCTCTTCGACGAGTTGAACCTCGATGCGCGGAAATAGACGCCTGAAACGGGACAGCAGGTCGGAGAGGAAATAGCCGGTTACGACGGGGGTGACGCCCACGCGCACGCTGCCTGCGGTCAGATCCTGCTCGCGCCCCACCCCGCCCTGCATGTCGGCGATGGCGTCGATGATCGAGCGCGCGTGGCGCAGGAACTGGTGCCCCTCGCGCGTCAGCGTCACGCCCTTGGCGTGGCGGTGGAACAGCATGACGCCGGTTTCCGCCTCCAGCGTGCGGATCGCGTCCGTCACAGCCGATTGCGATATGCCGACCGCGCTCGATCCGCCCGACACGGAGCGCGCCTCGGCGACGGCTATGAAATAGCGGATTTGCCGGAACGTGATGTTCATCTCTGCCATCGGTTTTTTCGATACCTCCCGGTTTGCATAATGCATTTGCGCGCGCGGCGGTAGAAGGTTTTGATGACCCTCGGGAGACTGAGGGGCTTGCGGCCAGTCGCGGCTGCGTTAGCATCCGCCGAGCGCCGTCAGAGCGTTGAAGTCCGGGGATGATCGCTGGCGGGCGATGAACGGGAGACAGGGACCATGAACAGCTTCGACAGCATCCGCAAACGCATCGGCCGCCGCTCGCTTCTGCAAGGGCTCGGCGCCGCCGCCATCGGCATCACCTTCACCGGCGCGCTCGCAGGCTGCGAGAAGAAGGAAGCCGGTAAGGCTTCGACGGGCGAGGAGCCCAAGCTCAACTTCTACAACTGGGACACGTACATCGGCGAAACCACGCTCGACGATTTCAAGGACACGTCGGGCATTGAGGTCAACATGAGCCTCTTCGCCACCAACGACGAACTCTTCGCGAAGCTGCGCGCGGGCAACCCCGGCTTCGACGTGATCGTGCCCTCAAACGACTTCGTGGAGCGCATGGTGCAGGCGGACATGCTGATGCCGCTCGACCATTCGAAAATTCCCAATATCGCCAACATCGGCGCCGAATTCAAAGATGTCGCCTACGATCCCGGCCGCAAGTTCTCGCTGCCCTACACCTGGCTCACGCTCGGCATCGGCTACCGCAAGTCGAAGGTGGAGGGCGTGCCGGACAGCTGGAAGTGGCTGTTCGATTCGGACAAGTACAAGGGCCGCATCGCCGTGCTCTCGGAAGCCGGTGACATGTTCCGTCTCGGCGCCAAGTACCTCGGCCATTCGGTGAACGGCGTCACCCCCGAACTCGTGAAACAGATCGAGGCGATGCTCATCAAGCAGAAGCCCAACATCAAGGCGTTCCACGAAGACAACGGGCAGGACCTGCTGCTCTCGGGCGAGGTCGATCTCGTTCTGGAATACAACGGCGACATCGCGCAGATCATGGCCGAGGACGACGACATTGCCTTCGTGCTTCCGAAAGAAGGCAGCCAGCTCAATTCGGATACGCTCTGCATCCCGAAGGGCGCGCCGCATCCGTTGAATGCACACGCCTTCATCAATTATCTGCTCGACGCGGAAGCCGGAAAGAAGATCGCGGAATACATCCTCTTCCCGACGCCGAACGAGGCCGCGAAGGCGCTGATGCCCGCGGACTACCGCGACAACAAGGTGATCTTCCCGACAGCCGAAGAACTCGCCAAGTGCGAGTACGCGGCCTATGACGGCAAGATGCAGCCGATCTTCGAGGAAGCCTTCACCCGCGTGCGCGCGGCCTAGCGGGCAAGGCGCGAGGGGGAGCGCGAGATGCAGGACTGGAAGCTGAACCGGGCGCTGTTCGCAACCATTGCGGGCGCGCCCATCCTCTGGCTGCTCCTGTTCTTCATCATCCCCCTCGGCCTCGTCTGGCTCTACAGTTTCGGCCGCAACGTCGGCCTCACCGAAATCGATATCAGCGGCACGTTCGCGAATTATGCGCGGGCGCTCGAACCGCTCTATCTCGGCATTTTCGTGAAATCAGTCGGCGTTGCGGCGCTCACGACGGTCATCTGCCTCGTCGTCGGTTTCCCGGTCGCGCTCGCGATCGTCTTCGCGACGGAAAAGTGGCGGCCGTGGCTGCTTCTTGCGATCATGCTGCCGTTCTGGACGAACCTCCTCATCCGCACCTATGCGCTGATGGCGGTGCTGCGGACCGAAGGTTATGCGAACCAGACGATCGGCTGGATGTGGGACAAATGGAGCGGACTGATGACCTTCGCGGGTCTCCAACCGCTCGGAACCTTCGAGCCATTGCCGCTGCTTTACAACAACTTCGCGGTCGTGCTCGGCCTCGTCTATGTGCACCTGCCGTTCATGGTGCTGCCGCTCTACGCGGCGCTCGACCGGCTCGACAAATCGCTCATCGAGGCGAGCCTCGACCTTGGCGCCGGGCACGTCCGCACGCTGCTCAGCATCGTCGCGCCGCTTGCCGCGCCGGGCATCATCTCGGGCATCATCATCACGTTCGTTCCCGCGCTCGGCGCGTATCTGACGCCGGACCTTCTGGGCGGCACTGACAGCCAGATGATCGCCAACGTCATCGAGCGTCAGTTCAAGCGCGCCAACGACTGGCCGTTCGGCGCGGCCCTCTCCTTCCTTCTGATGTACGCAACCTTCATCGCCATCGCGTTCCAGGCCATGAAATCGCGCCAGGCGGAGCGCCGCCAATGAGCCTCTTCAAAGCCCGCGTCCCGCTCGCCCCGCTTGAATACACGAAGCGCCTGTGGATGCGCGCGTGGGTCGGGCTCGTGCTGTTCTTCCTTTATGCGCCGCTCATCACGCTCGTCGCGTTCAGCTTCAACGACAGCAAGCGCAACATCATGTGGCGCGGCTTCACGCTCAAATATTACGAGAAGGCGCTCGACAACGACTCGCTGATGATCGCGATGGGCAACTCGCTCACGATCGCCTTCATCAGCACGATCGTCAGCGTCGTGATCGGCGCACTCGCCGCCGTGATGCTCTGGCGTTTCCGCTTCCCCGGCAAGACCGCGACCGAAGGCGCGATGGCGCTGCCCATCGTCGTGCCGGAAATCTGCATGGGCGTCGCCATGCTGGTGTTCTTCGCCAAGATCGGCTTCCCCACCGACCTGCCGTGGCCGTTCAGCCTCGGCGCCATCATCATCGCGCACATCACCTTCTGCTTCCCCTTCGTGACGATGGTGGTGCGTTCGCGCCTCACCAGCTTCAACCGCGAGGAAGAGGAAGCCGCGAAAGACCTCGGCGCCAGCGAATGGCAGGCGTTCCGCGACGTGCTGCTGCCGCACATGAAGCCGGGCCTCGTTGCAGGCGCGCTCCTCGCCTTCACGCTCAGCCTCGATGATTTCGTCATCACCTTCTTCACCAGCGGCCCGAACACCATCACCTTCCCCGTGAAGGTCTATTCGATGGTCCGCTTCTCGGTGACGCCGGAGGTGAATGCCGCCTCCGCGCTGCTCATCGCGCTCACCGTCATTCTCACGACCATAGCCCTGAAGGTGCAAAGCCGGATGGGCGGAACCCCGCAAGGCCACTGATCCCCATGGCGACCGCACCGAAACAACCCATCATCAGCATCCAGAACGTCACCAAGCGCTTCGGTGCGGTGGCGGCGGTTGATAATGTCTCTCTCGACATCATGCCCGGCGAATTCTTCGTGCTGCTCGGCCCCTCGGGCTGCGGCAAGACCACGCTGCTCAGGATGATCGCCGGCTTCGAAGTGCCGACCGAAGGCCGCATCATCATCGACGGGCAGGACATGGCGCACGTTCCGCCCAACAAGCGTCCGGTGAACATGGTGTTCCAGTCCTACGCCGTGTTCCCGCACATGACGGTGACGGAGAATGTCGGCTATGGCCTGCGCATCGCGCGCGTGCCGTCGTCGGAGATCAAGTCCCGCGTCGAGGAAGCGCTTGCGCTCGTGAAGCTCGACGGCTTCGGCGGCCGCCGCCCCGACCAGCTTTCGGGCGGTCAGCGCCAGCGCGTCGCGCTCGCCCGCTCGCTCGTCATGCGCCCGAAGGTGCTGCTGCTCGACGAGCCACTCTCGGCGCTCGACGCGAAGCTGCGCGCCGCGATGCAGTTCGAGCTTGCCGACCTTCAGGAGCAGGTCGGCATCACCTTCGTCACGGTGACGCACGATCAGGACGAGGCGCTCTCGATGGCGGGACGCATCGCCGTCATCAACCGGGGTCTCGTCGCGCAGCTCTCCACGCCTTCCGACCTCTACGAGTTCCCGGCGAACCGCTTCGTTGCGGACTTCATCGGATCGGTGAACCTGTTCGACGGCAGGCTCGCCGTGGATGAGCCCGACAAGGCCATCGTCGACTGCCCCGAAATCGGCCGCATCTATTTGAACCACGGCGTCACCGGGCCGCACGACGCGAACGTCCACGTCGCGCTCCGCCCCGAAAAGATCGCGATGATTCCGGAGGCAAAGGGCAAGCCCACGGCCCCCGAATGCCCGGAAGGCGACAACATCGCGCACGGCCAGATCCGCGGCATGTCCTACCTAGGCGACATCACGATCTATGAGGTGAAGCTGGATACCGGCCGCATCATCCGCGTCTCCCGTCCGAATCTCTCGCGCTACGACCAGGAAGACTTCACCTGGGAAGACAAGGTCTGGCTCTCGTGGCACGGATCGAGCCCGGTGGTGCTGCAATCGTAACCGCAGGTCAGCGCCCGAGCAGGCGCTGTTCCAGCAAGGCCTGCATATCCCGCCGTCCATCCACGATCACGGATACATAGACCGCCGTCCCGATCACCCGATAGATCAGCCGATATGGCGAAACCAGGATTTGCCGAAACTCGCGGATACCCAGCGCTTCGAGTTCTTTCGGCACAGCACCGCGTTCGGGCCATGCTTCCAGCGACTCGACCGCTGCGAGAATCTCATTCAGCAGCCTATCGGCCTGCTCAGGCGACCGAGTCTCCGCCATATAATCGTGGAGAGCTTCAAGGTCCGCCTCGGCGCCTGCCGTCAGCATGATCTCATATTTCGGCTTCGGCATCAGTCGCCAGAGACTTTCGCTTTCAGCCGCGCAATCACGTCTCGCGCCGGCTTGGTACGCCCGGCCTCGATATCCTGATTGCCGAGCGCGAGCAGCTTGAGGAGCGCCAGCGTATCCTGCGTCTGCTCGAAGGAGGCGATATCCTGAAGCACCGCCTTGGCCTCGCCGTTCTGCGTGATAACCATGGGCTCGCGCCGGTCGGCAAGATCGAGCAGCACGTCCGCCGCGTGAGCTTTCAGAAAGCTGATAGGTTTGACTTGTGCGGAATATTTCATGCGCGAAACCTCAGACCAAATTCAGTCCGAATATAGTCCACCACGCGCCGACCCGCAACCCCGCATCCCATCGGCAAAACCGATAGCGTGCACTTCCCATTTCGTATTTCCGATGCCGCGCACCCATCCTTATCGTCTTCACCAGATTTTACCCTCTTGAAAGCGCAGCCATGACCGACCGCACCGGCCAGTTCATCGATGGAAACGCCCTGAGCGGCGAGGAAGCGCCCGAGTCGGTGTTCAATCCGGCGACCGGCGCGGTCATCGCCAGCCTGGCGAGCGCCAGCAGGGCGCAGGTGGATGCCGCCATCGCCTCCGCCGAGCGCGGTTTCGCGGTGTGGTCCGCGATGTCGCCCAAGGAACGCTCGCTGCGGATGCTCCGCATCGCCGATCGAATCGAGGCGCTGGCGGATGAATTCGCCGAGCTTGAAATGCGCAATTGCGGCAAGCCGATCGGCACCGCGCGCGCCGTCGACGTGGGCAACACCATCGACGTGTTCCGCTTCTATGCGGGTGCCGCGCGCGCCATCCCGGGTCAGGCGGCCGCTGAATACAAGCCCGGCCACACCTCGATGATCCGCCGCGATCCCATTGGCGTCGTCGTCGGCATTGCGCCGTGGAATTATCCGCTGATGATGGCGTCGTGGAAGATCGCGCCTGCCATCGCCGCAGGCAACACGGTCGTCCTCAAACCCTCCGAACACACCCCGCTCACCGCGCTGCGGCTTGCCGAAGTGTGCGCCGAATTCCTGCCTGCGGGCGTCGTCAACGTCGTCACCGGCAACGGGCCCAACGTGGGCGCGCGTCTCGTCGCGCACCCGCGCGTGCGCATGGTATCTCTTACCGGCGACGTCGCCACGGGGCGCAAGATCATGGAAGCCGTCGCGCCCACCATCAAGCGCACGCATTTCGAGCTCGGCGGCAAGGCCCCCGTCATCGTGCTCGCCGACGCGGACATCGCCGCCGCCGTCGAGGCGATTTCGGAAGGCGGCTATTATAATGCCGGGCAAGACTGCACCGCCGCATGCCGCGTCTATGCCCATGCGAGCGTTCACGACCGGCTGGTCTCCGAACTGCAAAGCGCGGTCGAGGCGATCCCGATGGGCGATCCGTCCGCGCCCGGCACCGCGCTCGGCCCGCTCATCACCGCGCGCCAGCGAGACCGCGTGGACGGCTTCGTCGCGCGCGCCGCCGCCGACACGGATGCCGAGGTCGTCACCGGCGGCAAGGCGCCCGATGGCCCCGGCTTCTTCTATCAGCCGACACTGATCGCAGGCGCGAAGAACAGCGACGAGATCGTGCAGAAAGAGGTGTTCGGCCCCGTCGTCTCGGTCACGCGCTTCGATGAGGACGCGCAGGCGCTCGACTGGGCGAACGACAGCGAATACGGCCTCGCCTCCTCGGTATGGACGCGCGATGTCGGCAAGGCCGCAGCGTTTGCCGCGCGCCTGCAGTACGGCGTCACGTGGATCAACACGCACTCGGTGAACACAACGGAAATGCCGCACGGCGGCGTGAAGGCTTCGGGCTACGGCTCCGATCTTTCCGTCTACAGCCTCGAACACTATCTCGCGACGCGGCATGTCATGATAAAGCACTGAGTATGACCACAGCCCGTCCCGTTCTTGGTATCATCTGCTGCAATCGCATCGTCGGCACCGAGCCGGCGCAGGCGGTGATGGAGCGTTATGTGCGCGCGGCGATGACCTATGCGGATGTTGCCGCGCTGCTGATCCCCTCGCTCCCGGACCTGATGACCGCGGCCGAGGTCGCCCCGCGTCTCGACGGCGTGCTGCTGACCGGCAGCCCTTCGAACATCGAGGGCAATCGCTATGACGATGAGGGCGGCGAAGGCCCGTTCGATCCCGGTCGCGACGAGATCGCGCTGTCGATGGTGGACGCGATGATCGGGCGCGGGCGCCCCGTGTTCGGCATCTGCCGCGGCTTTCAGGAAATCAACGTCGCGCTCGGCGGCAGCCTTCGCCGCGACACCTCGGCGAGCGACGATCTCATCCGCCATCATGCGCCGGACGGGGTTTCGTTCGATGCCATGTTCGATCACCGCCACCGCGTCGATCTCGTTCCCGGCGGCATCCTCGCGCGCACTTACGATACGCCGTCGCTCGATGTGAACTCCGTCCACTTTCAGGGTGTCGGCCGCCTCGCCGACAGCCTGACCGTGGAAGCGACCGCGCCGGACGGGCTCGTCGAGGCGTACTCGGCGACCATCGGCAAATCGCCGGTCGTCGCCGTCCAGTGGCATCCCGAATGGCATCCGGAAGCAAACCCGGACAGCCAGACCTTCTTCAAACTGCTTGGCCAGACTCTCAGGGGAACAGCATGACCGCCGTCCGCAAGAACTACGACATTCCCGCGCTGCGCCGTCTCGATGTCGCGCACCACCTTCCCGCGCAGCAGGATTACAAGCTGATCGAGGACATGGGCGGCAGCCGCATCGTGACGCATGCGGAGGGCTGCTACATCACCGACGGCGACGGCAACCGCATCCTCGACGGCATGGCGGGCCTCTGGTGCGTCAACATAGGCTACGGCCGTGACGAGCTTGCCGATGTCGCCGCCGAGCAGATGCGCGAGCTTCCCTTCTACAATACCTTCTTCAAGACCGCGACGCCGCCCCCGATCGAACTCGCCGCGAAGATCGCGGGCCTCACCGGCGGCAAGCTGCAGCACGTGTTCTTCAACGCCTCGGGCTCCGAAGCGAACGACACCGTATTCCGCATGGTGCGCCACTACTGGCAGGTGAAGGGCGAGCCCAGCCGCAAGGTCTTCATCAGCCGCTGGAACGCCTATCACGGCTCCACAGTGGCGGGCGTCAGCCTCGGCGGCATGAAGGCGATGCACGCGCAGGGCGATCTCCCGATCCCCGGCATCGAACACGTCCGCCAGCCCTACTGGTTCGGCGAGGGACGCGACATGGAGCCGCGCGAATTCGGCAAGCTCTGCGCGCAGGCGATCGAGGACCGCATCCTGCAAGTCGGCCCCGAGAACGTCGCTGCCTTCATCGGCGAGCCCGTGCAGGGCGCCGGCGGCGTCATCATCCCGCCCGAAGGCTACTGGCAGGAGGTCGAGCGCATCTGCCGCAAGTACGGCATCCTGCTTGTCGCTGACGAGGTGATCTGCGGCTTCGGGCGCACCGGCGAATGGTTCGGCCACCAGACGCTGGGCTTCACGCCCGATCTCGTCCCGATGGCGAAGGGGCTGTCGTCCGGCTACCTGCCCATCTCGGCGGTCGCGGTGTCGTCGGACGTTGTGGATGTGCTCAAGACCGGCGGCGATTTCGTCCACGGCTTTACCTATTCCGGCCACCCGGTCTGCGCCGCCGTCGCGCTGCGCAACATCGAGATCATCGAGCGCGAGAACCTTGTCGGCAAGGTCCGCGACGATGTCGGCCCCTATCTGAACGCCGCGCTGAAGCGCCTCGACGACTACCCGCTCGTCGGCGAAACACGCTCGATCGGCCTGCTCGGCGCGGTTGAGATCGTCGCCGACAAGAAGACCGCAGCGCGTTTCGGCGGCAAGGAAGGCAATGCCGGGCCGGTCGTGCGCGATTTCTGCATCGAAAACGGCCTGATGGTGCGCGCTATCCGCGACACCATCGTCATGTCGCCGCCGCTCATCATCTCACGACAGCAGATCGACGATCTGGTTGACATCATCCGCCGTTCGCTGGATTTGGCCATGCCGAAACTGAAAGCCCTGTAAAAGGAGAGCCTCCATGACCCGTTCGCCGCTGCTTCGCGAAGCCTGCTACATCGACGGGGAATGGGTGAAGGCCGACAGCGGCGAGACGATCAACGTTACGAACCCGGCCACGGGCGAGGTTCTCGGTACCGTTCCGAATTGCGGCGCGGCCGAAGCGAAGCGCGCCGTCGAGGCCGCGAATCGCGCGTGGCCTGCGTGGCGCGCAAAGACGGCGAAGGAGCGCGCCGTCATCCTCCGCCGCTGGTACGAGCTCATCATGGCCAATCAGGAGGAACTCGCCCGCCTCCTCACGCTCGAACAGGGCAAGAGCCTCGCCGAAGCGCGCGGCGAAATCGCCTACGGCGCCGCGTTCATCGAATGGTTCGCCGAGGAAGGAAAGCGCCTCTACGGCGACGTCATCCCCGGCCACATGGCGGACAAGCGCATCGTCGTGCTGAAGCAGCCGATCGGTGTGGCCGCCGCGATCACGCCGTGGAATTTCCCGAACGCGATGATCACGCGCAAGGCCGGCCCGGCGCTCGCCGCCGGCTGCCCCATCGTGCTGAAGCCCGCCACCGAAACACCTTATTCCGCCTTCGCGCTCGCCGTGCTGGCCGAAGAGGCGGGACTTCCGAAGGGCGTGTTCAACGTGCTGACCGGCAAGGCTTCCGCGATCGGCGGCGAACTGACCTCCAATCCCATCGTCCGCAAGCTGTCGTTCACCGGTTCCACCGAGATCGGCCGCCTGCTGATGCGCCAGTCTGCGGAGACCATCAAGAAGCTCAGCCTCGAACTTGGCGGCAACGCGCCCTTCATCGTGTTCGACGATGCGGACGTAGACGCTGCCGTTGTCGGCGCCATCGCCTCCAAATACCGCAATTCGGGCCAGACCTGCGTCTGCTCAAACCGCCTCTACGTGCAGTCGGGCGTTTACGATGAATTCGTCGAGAAGCTCGCCGCGGCCGCTGCGAAGCTCAAGGTCGGCAGCGGGCTTGAAGACGGCACCGAACAGGGGCCGCTCATCAACGAAGCCGCTGTCGAGAAGGTCGAGGAGCACATCGCCGACGCCACGGGCAAGGGCGCGAAGATCCTCGCCGGTGGAAAGCGCCACGCGCTCGGGGGCTCCTTCTTCGAGCCGACCGTGCTCGCGAACGTCACGCAGGAGATGCTCGTCGCGCACGAGGAGACCTTCGGGCCGCTGGCCCCCGTCATCCGCTTCGAAACCGAAGAGGACGCCATCGCGATGGCGAACGACAGCGAGTTCGGCCTCGCCGCTTATTTCTTCTCGAACAACCTCTCCCGCGTCTGGCGCGTGGCGGAGGCGATCGAGTCGGGCATGGTCTGCGTCAACTCGGGCATCCTCTCCACCGAGGTGGCGCCGTTCGGCGGCGTCAAGCAATCCGGCCTCGGCCGCGAAGGCTCGCGCTACGGCATCGATGAATATGTCGAGATGAAGTACCTCTGCCTCACCATCTGAGGCGGCGGAAACATTTCGTCCAATAGGCGTTTAGGTTCAGTGCATTGACCCCAATGCAACACCTGAACGCCGGCCTCCCGAACGGAGCCGGCGTCTTTTTTGGCGCTCGGCTTCACCTGCGGTTCAGGCGCTTCATGGCCCACTGGACTGCAGGAGAAGGCCATGAATACTATTCGAAGAGGCGTGACGAGCGCACTTGTGCTGCTGTCGGCAATCGCTCTCGGCGGCTGCATGTACGACGGATACGGCAGAGCGGGCGTTTCGGTTGGCCACGGCGGCTACTACGACCGCCCCTATGGCTACGGATACGGATCAGAATACGGCTGGTACGACGGCTATTACTACCCAGGTTCCGGCTATTACGTTTTCGATCGCTATGGAAAGCGCCACAGCTGGTCCCAGCGCCAGCGCGACTACTGGGCGAACCGTGGCCACGACCGCAGACACGGCTACGACCGGGACCGTGATCGGCGCGACTGGAACAAGGATCGTAACCGCGACCGCAACTGGAGTCAGGACAGCGACCGAAACCGCGACAACTGGAAGGGCCGCGGCGACTTGCAGAACCGCGGTGACTTACAGAACCGCAACAGAGACCACCCGCGTTACGACCGCGACCGCCGCCCGAACCTCACACGCCCGGAACGCGACCGCAGAGACAGCAATCACGGATCGGAACGCAGGCCCGAGCGGCACGATCGCCGGTAACGGGACCAAAAAACAGGAAACGATTTTGTCTGAAGCCTCTCGGCAGGACAATTTGGGAAGTCTACGCACCCTTCGCCCTATTCAGCACCCTCCAGCAAACTCCGTTGCAATGCCTACCAATCAGACAGGCTTAACGAGATTGGCCACAAACCCAACTCGCTCGTCGGGAGACAGTCGAAGAAGGTGATTGTACACCCATATCGCAATATCTGCTTGGCAGTTTTGAATATGTTCCCAAATCGAGCGGGCCGAATATGACAGCTCGTCGTCTTCGTGATTAACCATAATTACCGGAACGTCATAGTCATCGACGCCAGCCTCAATCGCCCAGTAGTCCCCACAACCATTATCGCCGATCGCAATTATATTTTTAGGCCATGCATCCCCCGGAAACATCGGCCACCACCCCTCTCGAACACCTCGATTACTGTCCAAAATTTGCTTTGGATCGAGATAAAAATGCTCAAAATCAAGATCACATCTAGAATAGTTCTCTATATGCCGCCTGAAGTTTTCGATATCACGCTTATAAATGACATTATATTTATTGATAAATTCCAAATAAATCTGAGGTATACGAGCGTCTAACAATTGCTCTAGATCAACAATAAACTCTGAAACATTTTCATTAAAATCTTCCCTTACGGGCATTTTAGGTTCACGAAGAGATACTGGAAAAGAACGATTTTTAACTTCAATTCTGAAGATTTTTGCATTCATCACACCAATCCCAACAATTGAGGGCAATTATTATCGCTACGATTGCCTTATCAGCATTCCAAGCTTAAATTTCCACTTAAGCTCATTCAATTGCGAAGAATAACATCCCAGCATGGGTAGAGCGATTTAGCGCAATTCTGCAAGGCCTTGGAAAGAAACCTAGGCCAAAAATTATGGCGCGCCCGGCAGGATTCGAACCTGCGACCCCAAGCTTAGAAGGCTCGTGCTCTATCCGACTGAGCTACGGGCGCCCGCGAGGGGCTTTAGCGCAGTTGCGCGCTATTTGAAATTGTCGGCGTAGGTCTGGATTTTCAGGCGGTGCGTGCGCGGTGGCAGCACCGTGTAGGCGAAGCCTTCGCGCTCGGCATAGGCCTTGGCGGCTTCCGCGCTGTCGAAACACAGCGTCAGCTGGCGGCGCGTGTCGGCGGAGCCTGCCCAGCCGGTGAGCGGATCGGGGCGTTGCGGATCGGCGCGTTCGAACTCCAGCACCCACTCCTGCGTGCGCGCCTTGCCGCTTTGCATCGCGTTTTTCGGGCGCTGGTAAATCCGGGCTGCCATCTGTCCTCGTCCTTGAAAGCTCGTGGAAACGCCAATGGCGCAGCCGCGCGCTGCGCGTCAAGCACTCAGAATGCGCGCGCGATCGCGAAACGCACGGTTTCGGTAAGTGCCGCCTTGGCGCTGCTCGCGGGCATATCCGCAATCGCATCGATGGCGAGTTCGCCATAGTGCCGCGCGCGCGCCAGCGTATCGGCGATCGAACCCGACGTTTTCAGGCGCTCGATCGCTTCAGCGAGGTCTTCGTCGGACTTGCGGCGGCCTTCCATCGCATCGCGCCAGAAGCGCCGCGCCTCGTCGTCGCCGCGACGGTAAGCGAGGATCACGGGCAGCGTCAGCTTGCCTTCGCGGAAGTCGTCGCCCTGCCCCTTACCCATGGTTTCAGCGTCGGACATGTAGTCGATCGCGTCGTCCACGAGCTGGAAGGCGATGCCGAGATTGCGGCCGAAGCTTTCGAGCGCGGCCTCGCACGCCTCGTCGCGCTCCGCGACCACGGCGGCAATCTGGCAGGCGGCGGCAAATAGCACCGCGGTCTTCGCGGTGATGACCTGCAGGTATTTTTCCTCGCTCGTTTCGATCTGGCGCGCGACCATCAGCTGGTCGACCTCGCCCTGCGCGATCACGGCGGAGGCGTTCGAGAGGATCTTGAGGACGCGCAGCGAGCCGTCCTCCACCATCAGCTCGAAGGCGCGGCTGAACAGGAAGTCGCCGACGAGCACCGTCGCCTGGTTGCCCCAGATGAGGTTCGCGGCCTTTTTGCCGCGCCGCAGGTCCGATCCGTCCACCACGTCGTCGTGGAGCAATGTCGCGGTGTGGATGAACTCGACGCTCGCGGCGAGCTTGTGGTGGCGCTCGCCCGAGTAGCCGAGCAGGCGCGCCGAGGCGAGCGTGAGCATCGGCCGCAGCCGCTTGCCGCCGCCCGAAATCAGGTGCCCCGCAAGCGCCGGGATCACCGCCACCGGGCTCTGCATCCGATCGAGGATGATCTGGTTCACGGAGTTCATTTCGGGCGCCACAAGCTGCATCAGCCCGTCGATCGACGGCGCAGGCTCTGCCGGATTCAACCTGTGTATGGTGGCGCTCACGACTCTGACTTGTCCCACGACGTTTCCGCTGTCATGCGTCCATGCTACATCCACGGCGCTTTGTCACCGCGCCACATCGACGCGCCGACGTTTTGGGGAGCCTGATGACCGACGACCGGAACGATGACCGCCCAGGTGACCGCCTCGCCGCCTATCGCAGCAGCATCGACAACATTGACGCCGCGCTCATCCACATGCTCGCCGAGCGCTTCAAGATCACGCAGGCGGTGGGTGAATACAAGGCCGTGGCAGGCCTCCCGCCCGCCGATCCGGACCGCGAGGCCCGCCAGATCGCGCGGCTGCGGAAGCTCGCCGCCGACGCACGGCTGGACGAGGAACTCGCCGAAAAGTTCCTGCGCTTCATCATCGAGGAAGTGATCCGCCACCACGAGCGTATCAAGAACGAGCAGTCCTGAAGGCGATTTTCGCAGCCCGTGCAAACCCCGTTGCATCGGCGGGGAGGCATCGTTATAGAGCGCCGTCCGGATCGGGGCTGTAGCTCAGATGGGAGAGCGCTGCAATCGCACTGCAGAGGTCAGGGGTTCGATTCCCCTCAGCTCCACCATCCGGATTTCCTGTTTTCCCATCAATCGACGAAGTGCGGCTCCGGCCGTTCGCTGAGCTGTTCGTAGTGGACGAGCGCTGGTTCCGGCCCGAGCGGGACAGGCCGCCCGTCCCGGAACGCCCACTCGCCGCGGTCGCAATCGGCGGCGCGGACATAGCCGTTGATATAGAAACGCCGGTGGTGATCGGCGCGGTTCGCGCCTGATCCGTGCACGAGATAAGGGCTCCAGAGCGCAAGATCGCCGGGGTCGAGTTCAAGGTCGATGAGCCCTGAAGGATCAAGGCCGAGCGCGACGAGCGCATCTTCGGCGGCGGCATTGTCCATCACCGCGCCGTCCATCTCCATATCGAGTGCGCCGAGCCGGTGGCTGCCGGGCAGGATGCGCATTCCGCCCGAGCGCGCGTTGTGCGGATCGATCGCGAGGCCGGTCTGCACGTAGCTTGCGCCGAGATTGCGGTAGGCATCCGGCGGGCGGCGGAAGCGCGAGTCCTGATGAAAGGCGAAGTCGCCCTTCCCGCCCGGACGCTTCCAGTGGATCTGGTTGATGATCTGCTTGATGTCGGCGCCGATCATGTCGTGCAGCAGCGCCGCGAAACGCGGATCGGTTCGCGCATCATCAAGAACCGCGCTCTGCCACGATGGCCACTGCGCCATGCGCACGTCGCCGTCCGCGATCTTGTAGAAGAGATTGCCATGGCGAAAGCTGCGCCCGTGTGCGGCGGCTTCCGCGTGGACGCTGTCGATCGCCGCGCCGATGCGTTCGATGTCGGCAGGCGGAAGGAACTGCCGGATGATGGCGTAACCATCCCGCGCATAATCTTGGGTAAAGGTCATTTCAGAGTTTCCGCAGCACCACGTCAATGCGCTTCAGGATGCGCCAGCTTGCGTAAAGAAGTAGTAAGGTTACCGCGAGAAGCGACACCGCAACGATGCCCGCGAGCACCGGATCGACGAGCGTGAGCGTTAGGCCTCCGATGGTGAGCACATCTTCCACACCCGAAACGATCACGTTCGAAAAGGGTTCCGGGCTTGCATTCACCACCGCGCGTCCGCTCGCCTTTGCGCTGTGGCTGACGAATGCCGCGCCGCCGCCCAGCAGGAATGCCGCGACCTGCCATGCAGGATCCCCCGCATCGATGACCGCAAGCGCGATGAGCGCGCCGCCGAGCGGACGGATCGCGGTGTGGATCGCATCCCAGATGCTGTCGAGCCAGGCGATCTTGTCGGCGAAGAATTCCACGACGAGCCCGATCGCGGCAATGCCGATCACCCAGGGGCTTGCGAAAACATCCAGGCTCTGGAGATGCTGGGGCAGGTCGAGGATGCCGAAGCGCATCGCGAGGCCTGCGGCGAATACCGTGGCATAGAGCCGCCATCCCGCGAGCAGGCTGAGGCTGGCGGCGACACCGAGCAGTTCGATCGGGCCCATGCGCGAGAAAATGATAGGCATTGCCCGCCTTGGCAAGCGCGCATTGCGGGTCCACATACGCGGCATGTCTACGCCTAAAGATGACGCCATGCCCGCCGCGACGCTGATCCTCCTTCGCGAAGGCTACGGCACACCCGAAATTTTCATGCAGACGCGCGCGAAGACGATGGGTTTCGGAGCGGGGATGATTGCCTTTCCGGGCGGCAAGGTAGACGCCCGCGACATGGAACTCGCTGCGTCGCGGCTCGTTGCCAGCAGCGGCAATCTCGATCTTGAAGAGATCGCCGCGCGCGTCGCCGCCGTTCGCGAAAGCTTCGAGGAAGCGGGCGTGCTCCTCACGCACGGGCCGGAGATTGCGCCGCGCGACTTCATCGAGGCGCAGCCCGCGATCGCTTCGCGCGCGCTCGCGTTCTCCGATTTCCTCGCGCGCCACGATCATCAGATCGACCTCGACGTGCTCTTCCCCTTCGCGCGGTGGGTGCCGCCGCCCGGGCTGCATGGCAAACGCTACGACACGCGCTTCTATCTGGCGCGGATGCCGGAAGGCGCAGACGCGGGGCACGACGGGAACGAGGCGACGACGTCATGGTGGATCACGCCTGCCGAAGCGATCGCGCGCGCCGATCGTCAGGAAGCCGAAGTGATGTTCCCCACGCGCCGCAATCTCGAACGCCTCGCGCAGCACGCGAGCATCGACGCGCTCATCGCGCACGCGATGGAAACGCCGATCGTAACCGTACAGCCCGAGGTCCGCATGTGCGACGACGGGCTGCATCTCTGCATCCCGGAAGGCATCGGTTACCCCGTGACGCGCGAGCCTCTGGAGACCGCGCGACGCGCGTAACGCGCCTTCAGAATTCCAGGATCGTCGCGACCTCGCTGCCTGGATAGGCAACGAGAAGATCGCTGCCAGGCACCGCTTCGAGATCGGCATCGCCTTCCACGAGCAGCGTCTCGCCCGATCTCGCATCACCGGCTCGGCCATCGATCACCGTGATCCATACGGCCCGTCCGCGCGGTGGACGGAGGTGTAAACGCGCGCCGGTGCGCCAGCGTTCGACGACGAATTTGCCCCCCGATGACAGCAGCGTTCGCCCCCGCGAAAGGTCGTGGCGTTCGTCCGAAACGAAGAACGGATGCGCATTCGAAACCGCGACCCCCTCTTCGAGGTGGAGCTCGCGCGGACGTCCATAATCATAGAGTCGGTAGGTGAGATCGACGTTCTGCTGGATCTCGAGGATGGAGACTCCGGCACCGATCGCGTGCACCGTCCCTGCCGGTGAATAAATAAAATCACCCGCCTTCACCGGTTTCCAGTCGATCAATTGCTCGATCGAACCGTCGATCGCAGCCTCGCGCAATTCTTCTGCGGACAGCGCACGCACCGTGCCGAGCCCGACCGTGCCGTGGGGTTCGGCGGCAAGCACGAGCCATGCTTCATCCTTGCCGCGCGCATAGCCGGCAGCACGTGCGGCGTCGTCATCTGGGTGCACCTGCACGGACAGACGCTCGCTCGTGAACAGGTATTTTATGAGGAGGTCAGGGTCACGTCCGTCGGGAGTCTCGAACCAGATCTCTCCAATCTTTTCATCACTCTCCGGGACGTCTTCAAAGAAAGGTGAGAGATGCCGCCTGCCCCACGGCTTCTCGATGCGGCGCGTTATCAGCTTGGTAACCGTCATCGTATTTCCTGCCTCCCCTCAGTCATGTTCCGGCTGCATCCGCGAGTGCGGATCGCTTGCCTGGGAACTCTCGCCGCGTTCGATATCGAGCTTTACATCCTGATCGTAAGGATCGCGTTTCAGTTTCTGTACATCCTCGGCCGTGAAAACCGAACGCATCTCAAGAAATCCTGTCTTGCGTTTTGCCATGACTAATTCCATCAAGAATATGGCAATTATTACGAACTATCTGCGCGTTGGTAGTTTTTCAAATTTTGTGGACATGTTAGCGTCCTCCATCCGTCAATGGGAGATCATGATGGCGAAGAAGAAAGAAACGGTAGCGAAGGCGAAGAAGCCTAAGAAAGTTAGCGCTGCCAAACCGGCTGCGAAGAAGCCGGCTGTGAAGAAGCAGTCGACCGGTCAGGATTTCGGTGAACATCTCGCAGCTGCCGGTGCGCAGCTGCAGGCACGTGCGGAAGCGATGTTCGGGCAGTGGCTCGATCAGGCATCCTCGACGCTGCGCAAGAGCGGCGTGCAGACCTTTGTCGACGACATCAAGTCGCGCGCGGGCTTCGAAAAGATTGCCAAGGAACTCGCCAGCAACGTCGCGAACGAGATCACGAAATTTGCTGCGTCGACAAACATCGGCGCCAAGGTTGCGCCGAAAGCGAAGCCGGGTCCGAAGCCGAAGGGTAAACCCGGTCCCAAGCCGAAAGCCGCTGCTGCGAAGCCCGCTGCCGCTGCGCCCGCCAAGCCGAAGGGCAAGCCGGGTCCGAAGCCCAAAGCTGCGAAGGCGGCTGCGAAGCCGGCCGTGAAGGCACCGGCGAAGCCGAAGGGCAAGCCCGGTCCCAAGCCGAAAGCGGCTGCGGCGAAGCCCGCTGTTGCGGCGCCCGCCAAGCCGAAGGGCAAGCCGGGTCCGAAGCCCAAGGCCGCTGCCGCAAAGCCGGCCGTGAAGGCGCCCGCGAAGGCGAAAGCGAAGCCGGGTCCGAAGCCGAAGGCCGCTGCACCCGCAAAGCCTGCCGCCGCTGCGCCGTCGGCGTCGGCGCCCGCCAAGCCGAAGGGCAAGCCCGGTCCCAAGCCCAAAGCTGCGAAGGCGGCTGCGAAGCCCGCGGTGAAGGCACCGGCGAAGCCCAAGGGCAAGCCCGGTCCCAAGCCGAAGGCCGCTGCGCCGAAGGCTGCTGCGCCGAAGCCTGCCGTAACGGCAGCGCCCGCCGCGCCGAAGGCAAAGCCCGGTCCGAAGCCGAAGGCGGCGGCTGCGAAGCCCGCTGCGGCTGCGCCCGCGAAGCCGGCAGCGCCTGCGGGCCTCACGCCGCGCCGTCGTGGACCGCGTCCGTCGTCGCGGCCTGCGCCCAAGAAGTAAGCGCTAAAACAAGAATGGCCCGGCGCGTTTCGTATCCACGACGCGCCGGGCTTTTCTTTTGCTCTCGTATTTCCTGCGAAGCGGCCATGCGCTTCGACGAAGGATGCACCTCCCCCCGCGCAATCCCCTCGATAATGCGCTATTGTGGAGGCCAATGAACAGGTCGTTGCTAAAAGGCGTGCTCGCGAACGATTCGGCACGCACAGCCATCCAGTCGATTTTCGGCTTCTGGCTCTTTTATTTCCTCATCGTGACGCTGCGTGCGTTTGCGCTCGGCTTCGAAGAGCTGCTTCCGATGGCTGGGCGGCGCGCCGTCGTCACGATCATCGGCATGACGATCAGCTGGGCGCTCTATCTCGCGCTCGCCCCGCTCGAAAAGGCGCCCCTGCGCAGGCGCGCGCTGATGATGTTCCTGCTCTGCGTGCCCGCTGCGGCGCTGTTCACCACCTTCAATTTCTACACCTTCTACGTCTACGAACCGCTGCCGTCCGTCGCCGAGGATTTCGCGCACAAGGAGCGCTCGCTCGCGATGCTGCTGGCGATCATCTTCGAAGGCACGGTCACCTGGTTCTTCTTCTTCGCGGCGTGGGCGGCCTTTCACCTGGCGCTTGGCTACGCGGCCGATGCAGCGAAAGCCGAACGCCGCGCCGCCGCCTTCCGCGAGGAGGCGCAGGCCGCGCAGCTCCGCGCGCTGCGCTATCAGATCAATCCGCATTTCCTGTTCAATACGCTGAACTCGCTCTCCTCGCTCGTCCTCACCAATCGTAATGACGAGGCGGAGCGGATGATCCTCAACCTTGCCACCTTCTTCCGCGCGAGCCTGACGAGCGATCCGACAGAGGACATTCCGCTCGCCGACGAACTCGATCAGCAGCGCCTTTATCTGGAGGTCGAGCGCGCCCGCTTCGGCGACCGGCTCGCATTCGATTTCGACATTGATCCGGAAGCCGCGCGCCAGCGCGTGCCCAGCCTCATCCTCCAACCGCTCATCGAAAACGCCGTGAAATACGCCGTGTCGCCTTCGAACGCGCCGGTGTGCATTCGCGTGAAGGCGAGCCTGCACGATGCGATGCTCCACATCGTGGTGGAGGACGACGGCGCATTCGCCGCGCCGCAGACGCAGCTGGACGGCACCGGCACCGGCCTCAACAATGTCCGCGATCGTCTGCGCGCGCGCTTTGGAGATGCGGCGGCGTTCAAGGCGGGCCCTTGGCCCGGCGGCGGCTTCCGCGTAGACATTGCCATCCCCGTGAAGCGACCGGTGTCCAATGCCTGATAGTCCACTCCGCACGTTGGTCGTCGACGATGAAGCCATGGCGATCGAGCGTATGCAGGTTCTGCTTGCGCGTTTCGATGACGTCAATCTCGTTGGAACCGCCAGCACGGGCGGCCAGGCGCTGCGCCTGATCGAGGCGCTCTCTCCCGATCTCCTGCTGCTCGACATCTCGATGCCGGGGCTCGACGGCATCGGCGTCGCGCAGGCGGTCCAGCGTCTGCCGCAGCGTCCCGCCGTGGTGTTCGTCACGGCGTTCGATCAATATGCCGTCACCGCGTTCGATGTCGCCGCCGCCGATTATCTGTTGAAGCCGGTCGATCCGGCACGCCTCGGCAAGGCGCTGGCGCGTGTGCGCGAACTGCGCATGAACGCCCCCGCAGCGCCTGCGGAGGATGACGGCTACGTCAAGGAATTCTGGGTTCCGCATCGCTCGGAAATCATCCGCGTCGATGTCGATGCGATCGATATGGTCGAAGCCGAGCGGGACTATATGCGGCTGCACACCGCCGACCGTTCGTTCCTGCTCCACCAGACGATCAAGGAGCTGGAGCGGCGGCTGGACCCGGATCTCTTCATCCGCATCCACCGTTCGAAGATCATCCGGCGCGACCGCATCAAGGGCCTCGTCCATCTCGGCTACGGCGTCTGGTCGGTCGATCTTGGCGACGGCGGCGATCACCGCATCGGCCGCACCTATCTCTCCGACGTGAAGCGCATCACGGCCAAATAATCACGTTCCCAAACAGAAAAGAGCGGGCACCCCTGGGACGTGGTGCCCGCCCTGTCGGCGGCATCTGGGATTGCCGCCGGTTATGGCATCGCGATCGTGATCGTCGCGCCGCCGTTCGCAGCGACCTGCGTACCGGCGTTGTTGATCGCGGCAGTGATCTGCGGCTTGGCGCTTGCGATCGCGGCGTTGCGGCATTCCATCGACAGCAAGTCGCGGCGCAGATCCTGACGTCCGCCTTCGAAGCACATCGTGTGGGCGGCGCGGCGCACGCGGCTGTGCAGCGTCTTCACGCCATCATCGCTGGCAAGGTTCAGATCGCCGTATTGCACATGGGCAACCGTGCGCACCGTGTTCGCTTCGACGATGGTTTCATCCATGGCATAGGCGGCGGGAACGAAAGCGGCGGTCGTCATTGCGGCGGCGAACGCAATCGCGCTGATCTTCACGAGGGTCATCACAACGGTCCTTCCTGTTTCGCCTGTGGGAGGCGGAGAATTTCTGGCTGCGGACCGGGAACGTCCGGACTTTGCTGGGACTGTGGGGTCCGTCGCTCCCGATCCGCATCCTGTTGTTACCGCGCTTCGTTTGTCGCCGCCGCACCGCTTCGATTGCCCGCGAAGCCCGCTCGACGAACGTTCATTGCTGTCGACGAACGGCTGACAGCGCCTGATGAAAACGACTATGTGTCAAATCGGTGAAACATCGACCGCCCATAGACGGCACACGAACACGATGATCGGGCAGGCATGAGCAAGGCGAAGAAAGCTGGCGGCGCGGTAACCGCAGTGAATGATGATCTCCGCCGCGAGATCGCCGAGGCGCTACTCGGCGGCGATGACCCCGCGCGTCTCGCGCAGCGGATTGCGAGCCGGGGCATCGGCCATGCGCTCGCCGTGTCGGAAATCGAGCGCGCGCGGAAGAGTCCCTATCTCGCCGCCGGGGAGCGGCTACGCGCCCGGCTCCAGAAGCGCGACTGGTTCCTCGCCAATTATGCGAAGCTCGCCCCGCCCGCCTCGGGCGAAGTGCCGCGCGTCCACGCGATGCCTGCGGAAAGCTTTTATGCGGATCATTATGCCGCGCACCGCCCGGTCGTCCTCACCGGCCTCGTCGATCACTGGCCCGCGATGAAGCGCTGGTCGCTCGATGATTTCGAAGCCCGCGTCGGCGATGCGCAAGTTCGCGTGCAATGGTCGCGCGACTCCGATCAGGACTACGAGCGCAATTCAGACGCGCACGGCGCCGTCCGCCCGTTTCGCGAAATCATCGCCCGCCTGCGCGCCAGCGAAACCGCACCGACGAACGATTTCTACGTCACCGCGAACAACCACACGCACAACCGCGATGCCCTCGCGCCCCTTTACGGCGACACCGGCCCCATCCCCGGCTATCTCGCCGAACCCGGCGGCCCCGGCGGTTTCCTCTGGATCGGCCCCAAGGGGACGATCACCCCGTGGCACCACGATCTCACCAACAATCTTCTCTTGCAGATTTCCGGCCGCAAGCGCGTCCGCCTCGTCTCCAGCCACCACAGCGCGCAGATGCGCAACAGCCGCCACTGCTTCAGCGACTGGGGCACTCAGCCCCTCGAACCCGGCCCCGGCGACGGAACCCGTCCACCCGTCATGATCGCCGAGATCGGCCCCGGCGAGGCGCTATTCCTCCCCGTCGGCTGGTGGCACTATGTCGAAGGGCTGGACGTCACGATCGGCATGAGCTTCACGAACTTCGCGAGGGATAACGACTTCTGGTCGCACTACGCGAGCTACGGGGCGGTGTAGGCTTCCCGCTCACCGCGCACGCAGTGCCGATCCAACGAAGAAGCTGATCGGCATGGGGCGGCTGATCAGATAGCCTTGCGCCTGCGCGCAGCCCTGCTCCTGAAGCAGCGCGAGCTGGTCCATGGTCTCCACACCCTCGGCGACGACCTGCAGATCGAGCCCGCGCCCGAGCGAAATCACCGCTTCGACGATCGATCTGGCGTGGCTGTTGGTCAGCATATCGGCAACAAACGAGCGGTCGATCTTCACCTTGTCGAAGGGGAACTGCCGGAAATAGCTGAGGCTCGAATAGCCCGTGCCGAAATCGTCGAGCACGATCCGCACACCCAGCGCGCGAATGCGGTTGAGCAGCGCCACGCCGCGCTCGGCATCGCGCACGAGCACGCCTTCAGTGATCTCCAGCTCGAGCCGGGAGGGATCCATGCCGCTCTCCCCGACCACCCGTTCCACCATCGCGGCAAGGTCGCCGTGCGCGAACTGGAGCGGCGACACGTTGACGGAAAGGTGCAGCGGCGGAATCCATGACGCGGCATCGGCGCACGCCCGCGCCAGCACCCATTCACCGAGCGGGACGATGAGCCCGCTGGCTTCGGCCATCGGGATGAAATCGTTCGGCATGACGAGGCCGCGCGTCGGATGCTGCCAGCGGATGAGCGCCTCGAAGCCTTCCACCTGGCCGGTCACAAGGCTGACCAGCGGCTGATAATGAAGCTCGAGCCCCACCGTCGCGAGCGCCTCGCGCAGTTCGGCCTCGAACACCTGGCTGTGCCGGACGGCTTGATCGAGCGCATCGGTGAAGATGCGCGCACAGCCTCTGCCATCGCCTTTGGCACGGTAAAGCGCGATATCGGCCCGCCGTTGCAGCTCGATCTCGCCGATATCCTCCGTCCGGGCGAAGACGACGCCGATCGATGCGCTCACCGTCACCTGCCCGCCGGGGAGTTCGAACACGTCCGATGCGGCGGTAAGAACGCGCCGGCAAACCTCGGCCGCGTTCGGCTTGTCGGCCGCGTTGGCGAGAAGAATCGCGAATTCGTCGCCGCCGAGGCGCGCCACGGTATCGCAGGCGCGGACGATGCCCGAAAGCCGCGCGCCGAACATCCGGATCAGTTCGTCGCCGGCCTGGTGTCCGTGAATGTCGTTGACCATCTTGAAGCGGTCGAGGTCGATATAAAGCAGCGCGTAATGGTGCACGCTGCGCAGCAGCGCCTGATCGATGCGCTCGGCGAGGAGCGCGCGGTTGGCCAGCCCGGTCAGCGTGTCGTGGAAGGCAAGATAGTGGCTGTGCGCCTGGGATGCGCGGTAGGCTGTAATGTCGGTAACGATGCCGACGAGATAGTCGGTGTTGCCCAGATGCACGAGGCGCTTGCGCGTGATCACGCTGCGTAAGCACCCGGCAGCATCGGTGATCTGCTCCTCGCTTTCGTCGTCTTCCCCGCCCAGGAAGACGCGGTCGTCGGCTTCGTGAAAAAGCCGCACCTCTTCGGCGGGGAACAGGGTGTCGTCGGGATAATTGAGCAGGCTCTCGCGGGAGTGGCCGAAGAATTCGCAGGCGCTGGAGTTCAGCATGACGATCCGGTGCGCCTTGTTCTTTACGAAGATCGGGCTGGGGATCACATCAATGATCGCCTGAACATGGGCAGCCCTGTCGTATCCCTCGGGGCTATTGAGCATGAGCAGTCGTGGTGGGAAAATCGATGGTCCACGTCGTGCCCGGCATCGAGTCGATGGAGACGGTTCCGGAGACCTGCTCGACAAGGCGCCGCACCAGCCCGAGGCCGTGACGCTTGCTTTCGGGGTTGGGCGTGAAGCCCGGCCCATCGTCGCTGATCGTCAGTGTTGCACGGCCTTCGTTCCCGTCTTCGCGGCGCAACGTCACGAGGATCGTGCCCGTGTCGCCCGGAAAGGCATGATCATAGCTGTTGGTGACAAGCTCCGCGACGATGATGCCGAGCGCCGTCACCGTGTCGAGGTCGATCAGGACTGCCTCACATTCGCAGGATAGCGATATCCCTCCTTCGGCTGTGTTTTGAATGTCCGCCAGATTGAGGCAAAGCGAGCTGACATAGCTGCCGAAATCCATCGTTCGCGTCATTTCCGCGCCGAGCAGCTGATCGTAGACCTGCGCCAGCGTCGAGACACGGCGCGCAATCCCGCGGATGCCCCGCTGTCCGCTGCTATCGACCGTCTCGTCGAGTTGCCGGCTCAGCATCCCGTAGACGAGTTGCAGATTGTTGCGCACCCGGTGCTGTAGTTCTTCGGCAAGGACCTTCTTCTGGTCCAGCAGGCGGTCCTTTTCCTCGACCAGCCCCTTCATCCGCGCGATCGTGGTCTTCAGAAGACTGGTGCGTTCCGACGTCGCCACGGCTTCCGCGAGCACATTGGCGAAGCCCGTGAGGAAGTCGATGTCGTGCTGGTCGTAGTCGTGCTGCTGGTCGTTATCGATTTCGAGGATGCCGTAGGGCTGTTCGGTGCTGCCCTTGATGACGACGTCGATGGTCGAAACGATGCCGTGTTCGTCATAAAAGGCAGGCAGTTCGAACTCCCTGTCCTTGCGCAGATCATCGCAGATGGAAGGTTCGCCGGTCACGAAAGCGCGCCCCTGCGGCGAGGTATCGTCCGCGGATGAGACGACATGACCGACCACCCCCTCGCGCCAGCCATAGCCCGCTTCGACGAGCAGATCGTTTTCTTCGGGACGGTATCGGCAGACCTTGCAAAAAGGCACGCTGAGCCCATCGGCGCAAACCCGTGCCGCCTCGGTAAGCACCGCCATCAGGTCGCTTTGCCGAAGCGCGAAGCTGCCGAAGCGCGCAATCGCCGCCTGTTGGCGCAGGAGTTTGCGAACTTTGGCGGCGTCGTCAGTCACGGCGTTGCCCCCATAAAGCCGGCAGCGGGGGAAGGCAGGACATGGAAGCCCCGCGGAAACGGAGCCATCGCCGTGCCGTTGGCAACGATGCCTGAGACGAGCTCCAGTCCGCGAATAAGATCGGAGGCGCTGTAAGGTTTGATCAGGCACGCGTGGCCGTCGTCCGTGGTGAGGCGCACCTGCGAGATGTTGCCGGTGGCATAGAGAATGCCGAGGTCCACGAAAGGGCTGAGCTGCGCCGCGATCTCGGTGCCCAGGCCGCCATCGGCAAGCCGCAGGTCGATCAGCGCGAGATCGGGGTGATGATCACGCGCAAGCGTCACCGCCTCGGCGACGGTACGGGCAATGCCGCAAACCTCATATCCGCTCCCGGCGAGAAAATCCTGCGCCATATCCGCGATCATCAGATTGTCTTCGGCAATGAGAATCTTCAGCACCGGTGCCCTCCTGGACTGAGGCCGGACGATATACATCGCAACTCACAGCCTAAGACGCAACGCACCAACGCGAAAAAAGGCTATAAATATTTTGGCCAAACAAAAATTTACTTCTGATTATTATCACAAAATCGGAAATTCCGCCAGATTTGCTCCCAATCGGCCGCAAAATCCAGAGAGCATTCTCTTGTGATTTTGCATAATATTCAGGAAAACCAGGGGCATAATCATAACAAGCAGAAGTTTGGCGTGTACGGCCAATTGAACTTCGCTGCCGGCCTCCTACGCCTGTGATTCAACAAGTCATGCCGGCGATTCGGTGCTCCGGTCTTACGGAGCATGGCAGATACTGCCTGTGCGGGCCCTTCGGCCAATAATCACCGCACATGGGCAGTCCGGCCAATCTTGGAAGCGGAAGTATCCGCTTGCCGGGGCCGCCGTCACCCAATCGTTACCACCCCGTCATCCCACCGACGCAGCCAATGGTTAACGAAGACCCATCGGCAACCGCCGACCGCCATCGCGCGTGTCGGCCGCAACAGGGACATTTGCGATGCGTCATTTCCTTTCCGTCGCCGCGCTGGCGATGCTCGTTTCCACCGGCGCGCAGGCCGGTCTCGTCAAGGTCAGCTTCACGGGCACCAATTCCAGCCCCGCCGCGCCCAACGTGTTCGGCACCGCCGTGCCCACGATCACCGGCTATGTGATCTACGACGACGAGACCGCCGGCACCCCCTTCGTCGTCAACGCCAGCCGCTCGGCATACAATTACGCGGGCGCCATCAAGGAGATCGGCTTCGATCTCGGCAGCGGCATCGGCGGCACCGCAAGCGGCGATCTCGGTTCGATGCAGGTCTCCGACCAGTTCACCGTCGGGCAGGATCGCGTGTCGTTCAACAACATCTTCCTCACGCCCGCGCAGACAACGGGCGAGCCCGCGGGTACAGTCCGGTTCCAGGTGACGATCGGCATGTCCGGCCCCTCCTCCGCGCTCTCGACCTCGGACCTCCCCGGCGTGTTCGATCCGGCGATCTTCACCGGCCAGAAGAACTTCTCGCTGTTCGTCAATCGCGGGACCGGCGCGCCGCCCGCAGGCGCCGTCAGCTTCAACTTCAACTTCGACAGCGTGACCGTTGAGCCCTACGGCACCGAGGTTCCCGAGCCCGCCACGCTGGCACTCTTCGGCCTCGGCGCCGCCGCGATCGGCCTGCGCCGCCGCAAGCGCGCCTGACCTCTCTGCGCAAACGGCGGATCGGAGCGCACGCCCGGTCCGCCGTTTCCCGTCCTTGCCAAGCACGCCTGCTGTCCCCATCTGCTGTCTTCCCCCGGCGCCGTTTTGCGGCTAGTGTCCGACCGGAACAAACAGGAAACGACAGCCCTCCGTATGTTGACCCACATTTCGATCCGCGGCGCGCGCGAGCATAACCTCAAGAACATCAGCCTCGATATCCCGCGCGAGACGCTGACGGTGGTGACGGGCCTGTCGGGTTCCGGCAAGTCGAGCCTCGCCTTCGATACCATCTATGCCGAAGGCCAGCGCCGCTACGTCGAGTCGCTCTCCGCCTATGCGCGGCAGTTCCTGGAGCTGATGCAGAAGCCCGATATCGATCATATCGACGGCCTCTCCCCCGCCATCTCCATCGAGCAGAAGACCACCTCGAAGAACCCGCGCTCGACCGTGGCGACCGTCACCGAGATTTACGACTACATGCGCCTCCTGTGGGCGCGTGTCGGCATCCCCTATTCGCCCGCCACCGGGGAGCCCATCGCCGCGCAGCAGGTCAGCCAGATGGTGGACCGCGTCATGGCGATGCCCGAAGGCGCGCGACTCATGCTGCTCGCGCCCGTCGTGCGCGGCCGCAAGGGCGAGTACCGCAAGGAGATCGCCGAGTGGCGGCGCACCGGCTTCCAGCGCGTGAAGATCGACGGCACCGTCTACCCGATCGAAGAGGCGCCCGCGCTCGACAAGAAGTACAAGCACGACATCGACGTGGTCGTGGACCGCTTGGTCGTGAAGGAAGGCCTCGAAACCCGCCTCGCCGACAGCTTCGAAACCGCGCTCGGCCTCGCCGATGGACTTGCGGTCATCGAGATGGTGGATGGCGGCGAGCGAATCCTGTTCTCGCAGAAGTTCGCCTGCCCCGTTTCCGGCTTCACGATCCCCGAAATCGAACCGCGCCTGTTCTCGTTCAACTCCCCGCACGGCGCCTGCCCCGCCTGCGACGGCCTGGGGGAGAAGCTTTATTTCGATCCCGAACTCGTCGTGCCGAACCAGAACCTCAGCATCGAAAAGGGCGCCGTCGTGCCGTGGGCGAAGTCCAACCCGCCCTCGCCTTATTACATGCAGGTGCTACGATCGGTCGCGCGCGCCTACGACTTCTCGCTGCGCACGCCGTGGAATGAGCTGCCGCAGGAAATTCAGGACGTCGTGCTCACCGGCACCGGCGGCATCCCGATCACGCTGCGCTTCGAGGACGGCCGCAAGAGTTACGAGGTGAAGAAGCCCTTCGAGGGCGTCATCAACAATCTCGATCGCCGCTGGCGCGACACCGACAGCCAGTGGATGCGCGACGAGCTTTCGCGCTTCCAGTCCGCCGCGCCCTGCGAAACCTGCAATGGCGCCCGCCTGAAACCCGAAGCGCTCGCCGTAAAGATCGCCGGCGAGACCATCGCCGACGCCGTCCGCCGCCCGGTCGGCGACGCCTTCCGCTGGGCGAAGGCTCTCCCCGCCAAACTTGGCGACCAGCAGAACCAGATCGCCGAGCGCATCCTGAAAGAGATCGTCGAGCGCCTCGGCTTCCTCGACAACGTCGGCCTCGAATATCTGAATCTCGATCGCAAATCCGGAACGCTCTCGGGCGGCGAATCGCAGCGCATCCGCCTCGCCAGCCAGATCGGCAGCGGCCTTTCCGGCGTGCTCTACGTCCTCGACGAACCCTCGATCGGCCTCCACCAGCGCGACAACGACCGCCTGCTCGAAACGCTGAAGCGCCTGCGCGATCTCGGCAACACCGTCCTCGTTGTGGAGCATGATGAAGACGCCATCCGCACCGCCGACCATGTCATCGATATGGGCCCCGGCGCGGGCGCGCACGGCGGTCATGTCGTCGCGCAAGGCACGCTCGCCGACATCCTCGCGAACCCGAACAGCCTGACGGGCGATTATCTTTCCGGCCGCCGCGCCGTGCCGGTGCCGGAGGTGCGCCGCAAGGGGAACGGCAAGAAGATCACCGTGAAGGGCGCGCGCGCGAACAATCTCAAAGACATCAGCGTCTCGATTCCGCTCGGCACGTTCACCTGCATCACGGGCGTCTCGGGCTCGGGCAAGTCCACCTTCACGATCGACACGCTCTACGCCGCCGCGGCGCGGGCGCTCAATGGCGCGCGCGTCGTCTCGGCGCAGGTCGACGATGTGAAGGGCCTCGAACATCTCGACAAGGTCATCGACATCGACCAGTCGCCGATCGGCCGCACGCCGCGTTCCAACCCCGCCACATACACCGGCGCCTTCACCAACATCCGCGATTGGTTCGCGGAGCTGCCGGAATCCAAGGCGCGCGGCTACAAGCCCGGCCGTTTCAGCTTCAACGTCAAGGGCGGCCGCTGCGAGGCGTGCAAGGGCGACGGGATGCTCAAGATCGAGATGCACTTCCTGCCGGACGTCTACGTCACCTGCGATGTCTGCAAGGGCAAGCGCTACAACCGCGAAACGCTGGAGGTGAAGTTCAAAGGCAAGTCGATCGCCGATGTGCTTGATATGACAGTGGAAGACGCCGCCGAATTCTTCAAGGCTGTCCCCGCCATCCGCGACAAGATGAGTATGCTCGTCGAGGTCGGTTTGGGGTACATCCACGTCGGCCAGCAGGCGACGACGCTTTCGGGCGGCGAAGCGCAGCGCGTCAAGCTCGCCAAGGAACTCTCCCGCCGCGCCACCGGCAAGACGCTCTACATCCTCGACGAGCCCACCACCGGGCTTCACTTCGAGGACGTGCGCAAGCTCCTCGAGGTTCTCCACGCGCTCGTCGAGCAGGGCAACAGCATCGTCGTCATCGAGCACAATCTGGAGGTCATCAAGACCGCCGACTGGATCATCGACCTCGGCCCCGAAGGCGGCAACGCGGGCGGCAACGTGGTTGCCGAAGGCACACCCGAAACCGTGGCAAAAGTCGCCGCGAGCTACACCGCCCGCTACCTGAAGCCGCTGCTCGAAAAGAAACCCCTCGCGGCCCCGATGCAGATGCCGAAGCCCAAGGCGAAGCGAAAATCCAAAGCGGCGGAACTGGCGCTGGAGGGCGAAGCCGCCGAATAGCGGTCAGGCTGCGGCACCGAGCAGCGCGCCGAGTGCAGTGCGCCTTCGCGTGATGTCCGCAAGCGAATAGCCGTCCAGCACTGCCATGAACGCGCCGAGCGCCTCGCCGAGCGCGCCCGAGAGGCCGCACGCGGGCGCGACGACGCAGCCTTCGCAGTCGGCAAGTTCGTCCTCGCCCTCCGTATGGCGCACGAGATCGCCGATGCCGATCTCCGCTGCGGGCCGCGCCAGCCGTATCCCGCCAGAGCGTCCGCGCTCGCTCGCGACGTAGCCGGCGTTCGCGAGGTCGTTCACGATCTTCATCAGGTGATGGCGCGAAATGGCGTAGGCACCGGCAATTTCGCCGATCGAGCACAGCCGATCCGGATGCACGGCAAGGTGCATCAGAACCCGCACCGCATAGTCCGTATATCGCGTCAGCCGCATTGCCACCTTCCCCTGCCATTTCGTCGCAGGGCTATTATATGTATTTCAAATACATCTTTCAAAGCCCATGATCGCCGTTGTGCGAAAAACGAGTCGGAGCCTCCGAATGGACAACGACATCAACGAGGATGAACTGAAGACTCTGGTCGATCTGTTCTACGCGCGCGTGCGCGCAGACGCGGAGCTTGGGCCCATCTTCAACGACGCTATAGGAGACTGGCCGGAACATCTTGAAAAGCTGACGGCTTTCTGGTCCTCGGTGATGCTTACGAGCGGGCGCTACAAGGGCAATCCGATGATGGCGCATCTGAAGCACGTCCGCCGCATCACCCCCGCGCTGTTCGATCGCTGGCTCGCGCTCTGGGCACGAACGACGCGCGATGTCATGTCGCCCGCCGCCGCAGCCGCACTGCAGGAGAAGGCGCAGCGCATCAGCGAAAGCCTTCAGTACTCGCTGTTCCACCGGCCCGGTGCAGCCGTGCGGCAGGTCGCCTGAACATGCCCGCCCCCTATCGCTCTACGCCGGTGTTCGACGAGCGCACGCTGCCCGATGCGCTGCGCAGGCGCCACAATACGAAGGCGGGCGTCTGGGGCGTCGTTCGCGTGCTGGAAGGCCGCCTCAAGCTGACCTGGCTCGACCCGCCATCAGACGTGGTGCTGGAACAGGGCGGATCCGGGCTCCTGCTGCCGGAGCAGGATCATTTCGTCGAACCGCTCGGGCCGATGAAGATGCGCGTCGATTTCTACGATACGCCGCCCGATCTGGGTTGATGACCAGGGCCGATTGACTGACAGCCCGCGCCCGGCGAGGGTGCGCGCCATGAACCCCTCCCCCTTCAGCGGCGTGCAGATCGCCGACATCGGCCACGCCGTTCAGCTCGCGATCGCGCCCGTGTTCCTGATCGCGGGCATCGGCGCGCTGCTCAACGTGATGGCGAACCGATTGGGGCGCGTCGTGGACCGCGCCCGTGCGCTCGAACGGGATATCACCGGCTACGATGAAACAATGCGCGCCCGGGCGATGGCAGAGCTTGTCGTGCTCGATCGCCGCATGGTGCTCGTTCACTGGGCGATCTATGCGTGCGTCGCGAGCGCGCTTGCGATCTGTCTCGTCATCGGGGTGCTGTTCGTGGGCGATCTTGCCGACGCGGCGGTGGGCACGATCGTCGCCGTCCTCTTCATCACCGCGATGGCCCTCATCGTGGCCGGACTCGTCCTCTTCCTCATCGAAACCGGCATCGCCACCCGCTCCGTCCGCGTCCGTCAGGAAGTGCTCAAACGCGAAGTGGAATGACCGCGAAGCACCGCGAAACGGGTCGCAAAGCCGTTCAGGCCGAGGCGAAAATGATGGATTTCGAGAACCGGCGCGCAGCGTACATCAGTACGTGAGCACCGGAAGCGCAGAAAGCCGCCCTTTGCAGCCCGGCCTGGGCGAAATCACCGTCCAAAGCAAACGGGGGCTGACCTTTCGGCCAGCCCCCACTCGCTCCGTTGGTCCCTAATCATCGGCCATCTGACCCATGTTCAGGCTTCGGGGCTTGCGTCTCCGGCGGTCCCGGGGGGATCGTCCGGTTTCGCATTTCGATGCCGTGCGCCGGGGTCCATCCGCGTCGCCTGTGCTTCGCACCTGCGGGCTTTCGGGCCGGGGTTTCCGGTATCGAGGACCATCGGTATTTCCTGTGGGCTTCGCTCTCGCGCCGCATACAGGGAATGGAACCGTGACCCTGGTGGTTTTCCGGGAGTTTCCGCCCGTTTCCGGGCTTCCGCCGCCTTCTGACCACGGATTGAAGGTCTCACGAATCCGTGAGTCGCCAAAGCGAAAAATGACCTCGCCAGCCTGTGGATAACGGGGATATCGGGGATAAAGGGGCAGATTCGCCCAAAATGGAAACGCCCCACGCCGCATAGGGGCGCAGGGCGTTCCTGTAAAGCCTTGAACGGATTGCAATCGCTGACCGGGGGGGTGATTTACCCCTGCGCGGGAACGACGACTCCGTTGACGACGTGAACGACACCGTTCGAGGCCTTTACGTCCGGCTTGGTGATGTAGGTCGCATTGCCCTGGCTGTCGGTCAGCTTGACGATGCCGGCGTCCAGCGTCGCTGTCAGCGTGCCGCCCTGCACGGTTTTCACCTCGGCCTTGCCGCCGCCCGCCTCGATCGCGGCCATCACGTCGGCCTGCGTCATCTTGCCGGGGATCACGAGATAGTTGATCAGGCCGGAAAGCTGATCCTTCGCGGCCGGCTGCATCAGCTGCTGCATCGTGCCCGCGCCGAGCCGTGCGAACGCATCGTTGTTGGGCGCGAAAACCGTGAACGGCCCCGGCTGCGAAAGATCGTCGACCAGCTCGGCGGCCTTCACGGCCTGCGCGAGCGTGCTCAGTTCCGGCGTGGCGAGCACGTTGCCCACGACCGAGCTCGGATCGACCGCGACAGCCGTCGCCACGGATACGGCAGGTGCGGGCGCGGCGGCGTCTGCCGGTGCAGCGGGCGCGGGTGTGGCAGCCGGGTCGGCAACCTGCGCGGTAACCGGCGCGGCAAAAAGAACCGAAACAGCCGCGGCCTTCAGAAACATGGAAGTCTTCATTCTTTTCCCTCTCCAGTGATCGGGCGGATTAGTGCCCTCGATCTAGCAACCGCAGCATAGCGCGAAGGTTCCGGCGGAAATGATTACGGGAAGCCGCCCGTCCCGGGGATGGCTCGACTCATCCCGAACGGTTGCATTGCAGCAAAACGGAGAAAGGCCGCGCCGGATTGCTCCGACACGGCCTTTCAACATGGGTCAGCGGCCGGCACTCCGGCCCGGGAACCCGTCTAGTCCCTTGGCCTAAGCCTCAGGCGCGACATCCCCGAACGAGCTGAACCGACCCCATCGCTGAACCATGAGACATCGGTCACCTCCTTTCGCGCTTGTTGAACTCGATTCGAAAGATGGTGACAAAAACGCGATCCTGCAAGCCTCAAAAAGGCGTGTTCCTTCGGCGCATCTTGGTCTAGGCAGCGCGCCATGTCGGTTTTCGAGACCCTCGCCAGCGATCTTCAGCGGCTCGATGCCGCCTCCCGTCGCAGGCGGCTGATGCGGCGCACGGGCACCGACTTTTCCTCAAACGATTATCTTGCGCTCGCGGGCGATCCCGCGCTTGCCGCCGCCGTTGCGGAGGCTGTCGCGCGCGGCGTGCCCGCCGGGTCCGGCGGATCGCGCCTGCTCAGGGGCAATCATCCCGAACACGAAGCGCTCGAAACCGAAGCCGCGCGTTTCTTCGGGTCCGAAAGCGCGCTCTGGTTCGCGACCGGCTACACGGCGAACTCGGCGATCGTCTCGACGCTGCCCCAGCGCGGCGACCTCGTCGTCTACGATGAACTCATCCACGCCAGCGTCCACGAGGGCCTGCGGCTGACGCGTGCCGAAGCCGTCGCCGTGCCCCACAACGACGTCGATGCCTTTGCCGATGCGATTGCCGCCTGGCGCGCACGCGGCGGCGCGGGCCGTATCTGGATCGCGGTGGAAAGCCTCTACAGCATGGACGGTGACCGCGCCTCACTCGCCGAACTCGCGGCGCTCGCCGATGCGAACGACGCCGTTCTCGTCATCGACGAAGCGCACGCGACCGGCGTCTTCGGTGCGGGCGGGCGCGGGCTTGCCGCGGCGCTCGAAGGCCGTGAAAACGTCATCACGCTGCACACCTGCGGCAAGGCGCTCGGCTGCGAAGGCGCACTCGTCTGCGCGCCCGCCGTCGTCAACGACTTCCTCGTCAATCGCGGCCGCGGGTTCATTTTCTCGACCGCGCCCTCGCCGCTGATGGCGGCGGCGGTACGCGCGGCGCTGCGCATCATCGAAACCGCCGACGACCGCCGCGCAAAGCTCGCCGCGCTCATCGCCCATGCCGAGCGCGTGCTCGGACCGCACGGCGCGCTCCTCTCCGGCTCGCAGATCATGCCCGTCATTCTCGGCGACGACGCGCGCACCATGCGCGCCGCCGAGGCCGTGCAGGCCGCCGGGTTTGACGTGCGCGGCATCCGCCCGCCCACAGTGCCCGCGGGCACATCGCGCCTGCGCATCACGCTCACGCTGAACGCCACTGAAGACGACGTGTCGGCGCTCGCCGCCGTTCTTCAGGACGTGCTTGCATGAGCCGCATCGCCGTCACCGGCACCGACACCGGGGTCGGCAAGACGGTGTTCGCCGCCGCGCTCGCCGGGGCGCTTCGCGCGCACTACTGGAAACCCGTGCAGGCGGGGCTTGAAGACGGCAGCGATGCCGAAAGCGTCGCCACGCTCTCGGGCCTTCCGGCGGATCACATCCTCCCCGAAGCCTACCGCCTCACGACGCCCTGCTCGCCGCACCGCGCCGCCGAGCTCGACGGCATCGAGATCGATCCCGCGTGCCTCGCGCTCCCCGCGCACGATCCGCTCGTCGTCGAAGGCGCAGGCGGCGCGCTCGTGCCCGTCACCCGCCAGATCCTCTACGCCGACATGTTCGCCCGCTGGGGCCTCCCGGTCGTCATCGTCGCCCGCACCGAGCTCGGCACGATCAATCACAGCCTGCTCACGCTCGAAGCCCTGCGATCGCGCGGCGTCCCCATCCTCGGCATCGCCTTCTCAGGCGACGCCAACGAAGACAGCGAAGCCACAATCTGCGCCATCGGCAAGGTCAAGCGTCTCGGCCGCCTCCCGCACGTGCCCCTCACCGCGCCGTCCCTGTCGTCCGCCTTCGCGACCGCCTTCCGGCTGGAGGATTTCCAATGACCTCGCCCGTCTGGCACCCGTTCACGCAGCACGGCCTCGGCGAGCCGATCCCGCGCATCGTCCGCGCCGAAGGCTGCGCGCTCTACACCGACGACGGCCGCCGCATCATTGACGCGATCTCGTCGTGGTGGGTGACGACGCACGGCCACTGCCACCCGCGCATCATGGCCGCCATCGCCGATCAGGCGGGCAAGCTCGACCAGATGATCTTCGCGGGCTGGACGCACGCGCCCGCCGAAACCCTCGCCGCTGCGCTCGTGGAGATGCTCCCCGCCCCGCTCGCGCATGTCTTCTTCTCGGATAGCGGCTCCACGGCCGTCGAGGTCGCGCTCAAGATGGCGCTCGGCTACTGGCGGGATCGCGGCGGCCGCCACCGCATCCTCGTGATGGAGCACAGCTACCACGGCGACACCATCGGCACGATGTCGGTGGGCGAGCGCGGCGTCTACAACGCCGCCTATGCGCCGCTGCTCTTCGATGTCGGCACCGTCCCCTTCCCCGCTGCCGGTCGGGAGCAGGAAACGCTCGACGCACTCGAACACCTCTGCCGCACTGAGAGCCCCGCCGCCTTCATCGTCGAGCCGCTCGTCCTCGGCGCGGGCGGCATGATGATCTACGGCCCCGACACGCTCGCGGAGATGCACGCGATCTGCCGCCGCCACGGCGTGCTCTTCATCGCCGACGAGGTGATGACCGGCTGGGGCCGCACCGGCACACTGCTCGCCTGCGAGCAGGCCGGTGTCGTCCCCGATATCCTCTGCCTCGCCAAGGGCCTCACGGGCGGCGCGGTCCCGCTCGCCGTCACGCTCGCGACGCCGCCAATCTTCGAGGCGCACCTCTCAAAGGACCGTGCCAAACTGTTCTACCATTCGTCCAGCTTCACCGCGAACCCACTGCCCTGCGCCGCCGCCGTCGCCAACGTCGCGATCTGGCGTGAAGAGCCGGTGCTCGAACGCATCGCCGATCTCGCCCGCCGCCAGAGCGCCCACCTCGCGAACCTCGCCGCTCACCCCCGCATTAAGAACGCCCGCCAGATCGGCACGATCACCGCGGTCGAGGTGGAGGACACGGCCGGCAATTATCTCTCTCCGCTCGGGCCACGCCTCCTCGCGGCGTTCCGCGAGCGCGACGTGCTGCTCCGTCCGCTCGGCAACACCGTCTACCTGATGCCGCCCTATTGCACGGACGACACGGACCTCAGCCGCATCTACGCCGTGATCGAAGAGGCCATCGCCGAGTAGTTTACGCCCGCGCGGCAAGCGGATACCTTCGCCCGCGAACAACCGGGGAGACGATCCATGCGCTGGCGCGGCCGCAGAATGAGCGACAACGTCGAAGACCAGACCGGGCGCGGCGGCATGGGCTTCCCGATGGGCGGCGGCAGGCTCCCCATCGGCGGCAAGGGCGGCATGGGCTGCGGCGGCCTTGTCATCGTCATCGTGCTGGCGCTCGTGTTCGGCGTCGATCCGATGCAACTGCTCGGCGGCCTGTCGCAGCAGGGCGGCGTTCCCACGCAGCAGCAAGCCCCCGCCACGCCCGGCGAGGGCCAGGGCTGCGAACGCACCGATCTCCACCGCTTCTCCTGTACCGTCCTTGCAGACACCGAAGACACGTGGAACCGCATTTTCCAGCAGTCGGGCCAGGATTACCCGGGACCGACGCTCGTCTTCTACGCAGGCCAGGGCCAGTCCGGCTGCGGGGCAGCGCAATCGGCGACCGGGCCATTCTATTGCCCCGCCGACCGGAAAATCTACATCGACACCAGCTTCTTCGATCAGCTCGAAAAGCAGCTCGGCGCAGGCGGCGACTTCGCGCAGGCCTACGTGATCGCGCACGAAGTCGGTCACCACGTCCAAACGATCACCGGCCTCTCGAACGATCTCCGCCAGCAGCAGGCGCGCGTCAGCAAGGCGGAAGGCAACGCGCTTCAGGTGAAGATGGAGCTGCAGGCGGATTGCTACGCCGGCCTGTGGGCACGCACCGTCCAGCAGCAGCTCGAACCCGGCGACATCGAAGAAGCGCTCACCGCCGCGAACGCCATCGGCGACGACCGCCTGCAAAAGCAGTCGCAGGGCTACGTGGTCCCCGACAGCTTCACGCACGGCACGTCGGCGCAGCGCATGAGTTGGTTCAAGCGCGGCTACGACACCGGCGACCCGAACCAGTGCGACACGTTCTCGGCGCGAAAACTCTAAGCTACCGCCCCGCCCAGTAATCAAACACGCGCTTCTGCAGCTTCGCCACATGCCGCCGCGCGTCCGGGCCTTCCCATAGGCCCTTGTAGCCTTCGGCGCCGCCCGCCACCCACCAGCCCTGCCCCGGCAACCTGTCGGACTGGCGCACGACGAGCACCGCCATCTCCGGTTCGCCCCGTCCGCGCGCATGCGCGTCCACATCGCCCAGGATCACGCATAGCGCGCGCATCTTGGGCCGCGAAAAGCTGTAGCCGAACGCCGCCAGCATCTCTGAATAGGTCACGCTCTCCCGCGCGCGGGCATGGGCAAGCAGAAGCTCGCGGAGGTCCATCGGGTCGATCATGTCTGCTGCGCATCTTGCCAAGTCGCCACGACAACCTAAATTGGTGTTATAGTCAAACGATACACTGGAACCCGCAATGCTGAACCTCATCTCCATCCTGATCGGCCTTGTCGCGCTGATCGTCGGCATCGTCGGGCTGTTTCCGTTCATCGGCATCATCAACTGGCTGGCCTTGCCGATCGCGGCGCTCGGCGCGGGCATCGGCGTCCTGTCGGACAGCAACGGCGGCCGAAACCTCAACATCTTCGTGCTGATTCTCGCCGCGGTCCGTCTTTCGATCGGCGGCGGCATCCTGTAACCCGGCTGCATGGCGCAGGGCTGGCAATTCTGGATCGATCGCGGCGGCACGTTCACCGATATCGTCGCGCGCGCGCCTGAAGGCACGCTGAAAACCGCCAAGCTGCTTTCCGAAAACCCGGAGCAATACGCCGACGCGGCGATCGAAGGCATCACCCGCCTGCTCGGTCATGCGCCCGATGCAAGCGTCGCGTCGGTGAAGATGGGCACCACCGTCGCCACCAACGCGCTCCTCGAACGCAAGGGCGAGCCGACGCTGCTCGCGATCACACGCGGTTTCGCCGATGCGCTCGCCATCGGCTATCAGGCCCGCCCGAAGCTCTTCACCCGCGCCATCACCAAACCCGCGCCGCTCTATGCCGAAGTGCTGGAGGTGGACGAGCGCGTAAGCGCGGACGGCGAGATCGTCGAACCCCTCGACGAAACACAAGCCGCCGCAGGTTTCGCCGCCGCCCGCGCGCGCGGTATCAACGCCGTCGCCATTGTCCTGATGCACGGCTACCGCTTCCCGAACCATGAGCGACGTCTAAGGAAGCTTGCTGAAGCCGCTGGTTTCACGCAGATTTCCGTCAGCCACGACATCGCCCCGCTCATCAAGCTCGTCGGGCGCGGCGATACCACCGTGGCCGATGCCTACCTCTCCCCCGCGCTGCGCCGCTACGTCCGGCAAGTGACCAGCAAGCTCGATCCCGCGACACGCCTGATGTTCATGCAGTCGAGCGGCGGGCTTGCGGGCGAAGGCGCATTCACCGGCGCGAACGCCATCCTCTCCGGCCCGGCGGGCGGCATCGTGGGCATGGCGAAAACGGCCGGGGCCGCAGGCATAACCCGCGTCGTCGGCTTCGACATGGGCGGCACCTCCACGGATGTCTCGCTCTACACCGGCAGCTTCGAGCGCACGCACGAAACCGTCGTCGCGGGCACACGCATCCGCGCGCCGATGCTCGCCATCCACACCGTCGCGGCGGGCGGCGGATCGATCTGCCGGTTCGACGGCACGCGGCTGCGCGTCGGCCCGGAATCGGCGGGCGCGAACCCCGGCCCGATGAGCTACCGGCGCGGCGGGCCGCTCACCATCACAGACTGCAACATCTATCTCGGCCGCATCCAGCCCGCGCACTTCCCGGCGATCTTCGGCCCTGCGGGCGACCAGCCGCTCGATCGCGACGTCGTCGTCCGCCACGTGGACGCCCTCGCAGCCGAAGTCTCCACCGCCACCGGGCACTCCATAACCGGCGCGGCGCTCGCCGAAGGCTTCATCGCCATCGCGGTGGACGACATGGCCAAAGCCGTGCGCCAGATCTCCATCCAGCGCGGCCACAACGTCACCACCTGCACGCTCTCCAGCTTCGGCGGCGCGGGCGGCCAGCACGCCTGCAAGGTGGCCGACGCGCTCGGCATCGGCGAGGTTTACGTGCACCCGCTCGCCGGGCTGCTCTCCGCGCTCGGCATGGGCCTTGCCGATCTCACGGCCTTACGCGAACGCACGATCGGCGCGCCGCTTGATGAAGGCATCGACGCCGCCGAAGCCCTCGCCGACACGCTCGAAGCCGATGCCCGCGCCGCGCTCGCCGCGCAGGCAAGCGACCTTGCGGGTATCTCCGTCTCCCGCCACGCGGAGCTTCGCTACGCCGGAGCCGACAGCGGCCTCTCGCTTCCCCTCGCCCCGCCCGAAGACATGCGCGCCGCCTTCGAGGCCGAGCACCGCGCTCGCTTCGGCTACGTGATGCCCGGCGCCGCGCTGGTGATCGAGGCGGTGAGCGTGGAAGCGGTCGGTGATTGGCCCGCGCCGCCGATCCGCGTGGAAAGCGCAGCACACGCTACCTCCTCCTGCACAATGATCGTGGACGGCGGCGCCATTGAAGCCCCCGTCCTCGCGCGCGGCGCCGTCGTGCCCGGCGAGGCGGTTAGCGGCCCCGCCGTCATCCTCGAAGACGGCGCCACCACCGTCATCGATGCTGGCTGGCGCGGCGAGGTCTCGCCCGGCGGCGACCTCATCCTCCGCCGCGTCATCCCCCTCCCCGCGCAGCGCGCGCTCGGCACCGATGCCGATCCGGTGATGGTCGAAATCTTCAACAACCGCTTCATGGCGATCGCCGAGGAAATGGGCATCGCGCTCCAGACCACGGCGCATTCGGTGAACATCAAGGAACGGCTGGATTTCTCCTGCGCGCTGTTCGACCTCGAAGGCGGTCTCATCGCCAACGCGCCGCACATGCCCGTGCATCTCGGCTCGATGGGCGACAGCGTCCGCGCCGTCATCCGCGCGCACGGCGGCCGGATGCGCCCGGGAGACGCCTTCGCGCTCAACAATCCCATGAACGGCGGCACGCATTTGCCCGACGTCACCGTCGTCGCGCCGGTCTTCGCCCGCGCGGACGGCGGCGATATATTGTTCTACACGGCAGCGCGCGGCCATCAGGCCGACATCGGCGGCCTCACCCCCGGTTCGATGCCGCCCGATTCGAAAACGCTCGCCGATGAAGGCGTCCTCTTCGACAGTGAACTTCTCGTCTCAGCCGGCGCGTTTTGCGAAACCGAGACGCAGAAAACGCTCGCATCCGGCCCCTATCCGTCGCGAAACCCTGCCCAGAACATCGCCGATCTGAAGGCGCAGGTCGCCGCCTGCACGCGCGGCGGCGACGCGCTGCGCGCCATGATCGCCGAATTCGGCCTCGATACGGTCGAAGCCTATACGCGCCACGTGCAGGACAATGCCGAGGCCGCCGTGCGCCAGGCGATCGGCGCGCTGGCAAACGGCCACTTCCGCTACGAAATGGATAATGGCGCGGCTGTCGAAGTCCGCGTCACCATCGATCATGAGCGCCGCGCGGCCGCGGTCGATTTCACCGGCACCAGCGCGCAGCTCCCCGACAATTTCAACGCGCCGCTCTCGGTCTGCCGCGCCGCCGTGCTCTACGTGTTCCGCACGCTCGTCGACGACGACATTCCGATGAACGAGGGCTGCCTGCGCCCGATCACGCTCATCGTTCCCGAAGGCTCAATGCTCAATCCCGGCGCAGGTGCCGCCGTCGTCGCGGGCAACGTGGAAACCAGCCAGGTCATCTGCGATGCGCTCTACGGCGCGCTCGGTGTCATGGCCGCCGCGCAGGGCACGATGAACAACCTCACCTTCGGCAATGCCCGGCATCAATATTACGAAACGATCGCGGGCGGCTCGGGCGCCGGGCCGGATTTCGACGGCGCCGACGCGGTGCAAACCCACATGACCAACAGCCGCCTCACCGACCCCGAAGTGCTCGAGCTGCGTTTCCCGGTCCGCGTTGAAAACTTCGCTGTCCGGCGTGATTCCGGCGGCGCGGGCCGGCACAAGGGCGGCAACGGCGTCATCCGGCGCCTCACATTCCTCGAACCGATGACCGTCAGCCTCCTCGCCAACCGCCGCCGCGTCGCCCCCTTCGGCCTCTCCGGCGGCGCAAACGCGAAGCCCGGCGCCGGCCGCGTCATCCGCGCAAACGGGGCGATCGACCCCCTCGCCGCCACCGCGCGCGCAGAGGTTCAATCAGGCGATGCCGTCGAAATCGAAACCCCCGGCGGCGGCGGCTTCGGGCGCGTGTAGCGCCCTCCGTGCCTAGGCCGCCAGGCCGAGGTACCCCAGTTGCGCGGCCTTGAAGATCGTCTGGCTGCGGTTCACCGCGTCCAGCTTCTCGCCCGCGTTCTGGATATGAAAGCGCACCGTGGCGTGGCTCCGCGCGAGGATCAGGCTGATTTCCTTGTCGGTCTTGCCCACCGCCGCCCAGCGCAGGCACTCGACCTCGCGCTTGGTGAGCTGGCAGTCCATCGGCAGCCACTTCCGCGTCCGCATCAATTTCACGTAACCCGCGAGGAAACGGTGGACCCATACGGCCCATTCATCAGCGAAATTCTCATAAACCTCTGAAAGGTCGCTCAGATTTCGCGCCGATCCGATCACCGCGACGCCGATCTGGCCGAATGGCAGGTGCACCGGGATCACCACGGCAGCGTGGCACATCGCCCTTTTGTCGAAGTTCGAAAGGTCGATACCGTCGAGGTACGGGTTCGGCTGCTGTGTGCGGAAGCCTTCCTCGTTCGCCCAGAACGGCTCGCTTTCATAGCGGCAGGCGCGCAGCAGCGGAGAGCTGAGTGCGACGCGATGCTCGCTCCACTGCTGCTCCTCGTCACTCACGAAGCCGAACACTTCCGAAGAGAGTGTGTGGCCCGCATCGTCCACCATCGGCCGTTTCGAGCAGATATTGTCGGTAATCGCGATCCGGAAGCTGGGCGCGTTGCGTTCCACCATGTCACGCAACGCTTCCGAAGCGGGACGGATGTCACTCATGGTGCGCACCGAAACGCGTGCAATATCATCCTGCAACGTCACGTTTCTCTCCCCAGTATGGTCGTCCGCTGCCGAGTCGGACTCATTTGAGGCATATTTCAACATGCCACGGACCGGGTGACAAGAGTGTGACGCATTCTAAGTATCTGCGGTTCAAGCCGGGTTCAGCCGTGCGGCTTTCAAGTAACGCTGCGGCAGGCGCCATTGATTTCGGGGACTCCCCGTCGCATGGTCTGCCCGAAACCGACAATGAAGCGGGAGACACACGTTGATGTTTCGCATGGGCAGGGCCGGATTGGCAGTGTTCTCGATGATGCTCCTGGCGGCGACGGCGCGCGCGCAGGATGCCAATGCCGATCTGGCACCGGTTCCGGGCAGCGAAGCTGCCTACGGCACGATGTCGGCCGAGGTGCCGCCGTCGACCGCACCCGTGGCCCAAACGCCGGCGGCACCACCGCCTCCGCCCCCGTCAGAGCCCTCCGCGCAAAGTGGCGTTCCCGCAGCCCCCGCCACCACTGCCGCGCCCGGTGCGGTCGGCGATGGCGATCTGCAGCCTGTGTTCAGCCAGAGCGAAGTGCTGACCGCCGCCGAGAACGTCTTCGGGCGCGGCGCCGAAGGCCTCGCGCGCATGATCGAAACGGTCTTCAAGGATCTCGGCCAGCCCAATGCCTATGTCGCGGGCCGTGAAGGTGGCGGCGCCATCGGCGTCGGCGTCCGCTACGGCGAGGGCAAGCTCTACCACAAGGTGGAGGGCGAAATGCCGATCTATTGGCGGGGGCCGTCCATCGGCTTCGATGTCGGCGCCGACGGCAGCAAGACGTTCATTCTCATCTACAGGCTCTACGACACGCAGGAGCTGTTCCGCGCGTATCCGGCGGCCGAGGGCAAGGCCTACATAATCGGCGGCCTTTCCGCCCAGTATGTGCAGCGCGGCGACGTCGTGATCGTGCCGATCAAGCTCGGCGTCGGCTGGCGGCTTGGCGTCAACGCCGGCTACCTGCGCTTTTCCAAGAAGAAGAGCTTTCTGCCCTTCTAGCTTCGGTGCATTTCAGATCGCGCCGCTGTCGACGAGCGCGATGTAGCGGTCCATCGCCTCGGCCGCCTCGTCGGACAGGTCGATGAAGCTCCGGCGTCCGTCCTCGGGATCGCTGCGCCGCGCCAGCATCCCGGCGTCGGTCATGCCCTTGATCCAGCGCAGCGCCGTCGTCGTCGGCACATCGGCGGCGATGCACAGGCTGGAAACGCTCACCTGCTTGCCTTCCAGCCGGGCGGCGGCAAGATCGAGCATGATGTCCCAGGCCGGATCGGCGAAGAGTTCGGCCGGAAAGAACTGCTTGCGCACCTGCCGCTTGCGGATGATCTCCCGGATACTCCGCGCGGTTTCCGTGGCGCTGCGGTCCGTCACAGCCGCGGGCAGCACGGGCCCATCCTTCATGCTCGCAAGGCGCGCGAGCTGATCGGCGATGCGGCTCACCTCATCGCTCAGCATACCGATCTGAACAAAGGCGTCCGGCCCTCTGTCACGGACGCCCGCCGCGTAACCCTGCCCGATGTCGATGCGTTCGAGAATGCTCAAGATGTCCTCGGCCCCCAGCGGCCATATGGCCAGTTCGACACCTTCAATATCCATAATGGATATCGCCTCGTCCAATGCATCGTCGTCCAGAATGACTATAATTGGTGCGGTTTCGGACAGAATTCCGATATCGGCCAAAGGCCGCTTCGTGCCGACAACGAGGCCGCCTTGTGCTGCCACGACCAGCGGCAGCTTTGCCAGCGGTGCAGGCGGTTCCGCGAAGAGCGCCGCGGTATCGATCCGCGCGTGGCCGATACCGGCGGCATCGAGGGTCGTGCGGAGCGCTGTCTCCAGCGCCGGCGGCAGCGCCAACTGGATACGCGCTGGTCCCGCCACGGAAAAGGTTTCGGCCATACGCTTCCCATAACACGACGCGGAGCGCTGTTTTCGCCCCTCATATTTCCGAACCTGACCAGCGGCGCTGATATCAGCCGGAAGCGCGCAAGGAAATCGCGAATTGACCGGGCAGGTTCAGGGCTGCTTCGTCAGCGACAGCCAATGGGAGAGCGCGTTCCGCACGCGGGCATTGTCGGCGTCCCCGACCGCCGTGGCGGCCCCGCGCAGCGTCGTACCGTCCAGCGTGAGCGCGAGATGCACGAAATAGCTGTAGCGCCGCGCATCGGCGTTCGGAATACGCGCGTTGAGGTCACCGTCGAAGAGGCCCTTGTCGAACCGCGCCTTTGAAACGAGCGTCGGCAACTGGTCACCGAAAGTCGCGCGGATCAACCCGTCGTTTTGAAAGACGAGTTCGACAGGCATCTCCGTCTCAGGGGTCGACAGCGTTCCCTTCCACGTTCCAGCAAGTTCAGGCGTCGGTGCGAATGGCGGAAGTGGCGGTTCCGACGGCGCGGGCGACGGCTTCCAGCCCGGCAGCATGATCGCAGCGATTTTGTCGGCAATGATCCGCGGCGCCGGGCTGCTGGAATTGGTGAGCACGACGAGGGCGATATTGCGATCGGGGAACAACTGCATGATCGTGGCGACACCTGCCATACCCCCCGAATGCGAAACGACGCGGTAACCGTCCTTCGTTCGCACGTTGAAGCCGATGCCATAGCCACTACCCTCATCGCGCGCAGCCTGCGGATCGACCGGGCGATGCATCTCGTCGATCATCGCCGCAGTCAGGATCGGCTTTTGGCCCGGAAGCCGGTTCTTGAGGTGGAAACCGGCGAAACGGACGAGGTCGTGCGCGCTGGAAAAGACCGCGGACGCGCCCGGGTGATCGAACGTGTAGAATGAGACCCGCTCTCCATTCCGGCCATAGCGCGTGGCTGCGAACGCTTCGAGGCCGGGGCCAATATCGACAGACGTATGCGTAAGCCCAAGCGGGAGAAAAACCTCGCGCCGCATAAAGTCCGCATAGCTGAGCCCAGACGTGCGACTGATGATCTCGTCGAGAATACCGAAGCCGAGATTGGAATATTGAAACCGCTCGCCGGGCGCGCTCACGAGGTTTGCATAGCGCTGAATGGTCTCCCCCATCGCAGGCCGGGCAACAGGCTCGTCTTCGTAAAAGAACTGATAGTGCAGCGGCAGTCCGGCCGTGTGCGCCGCAACGCGCCGAACCGTCGCCCCGCGCGCGTCGCCCACGCGCGCGGTAAGCTTTGCGCTGCCGAGATAATCATCGATCGGCCGGTCGAGATCGATCTTGCCGCTCTGCACCAGCGTCATCAGCCCGGTGGCCGTGATGGGCTTGGAAATGGAAGCGAGCGAATACATCGTATGCGCGTCCGCCGCGATGCGCTTCTCACGGTCGGCCCAGCCGAAGCCCTCCTCCCAGACGATCTTGCCATCCTGCATGACGGCGACCGCGATGGAGGGCACACCGTTCTCAACCAGTTGCTCCCGGATCGCCGCACGAACCGGATCGAACCGGTCAGCCTGCGCAGGGACCGCGACGCAAAGAAAAGCGAGTGCACACCACAACCCGCGCATGAACATGAACCCCATCGCCCGCCCTCACCTTCTCCCAATTTGCCCCTATTTTCAATAATTGAAAAAATGGAAGAAAAAAGAAGAAAATGCGAAACCGAACGGGGTTCGAACTGCATCCGCCGTTGGCATGATCAGGGGGTTTGGGGCCTGTGGTGGCGCCGGGACCGGATATGGGAAAAGGTGCGGTGACGGACGCGCTCACCCGGCGTGGCTGGTAGCGTGGCGCGAGCGAGGCCCAGCGCCGCCCGCACAAGCGCGAGCAGCACCCCGCCAAGGGGTAGCGGCGAAACAGCACCCGTCAGCGCTGTAGCCGAGGCTGCTTCACTCCCACGATGGTGCAATCCAGCCGCAAGGACCAATCGCGCGATGGAGATATGTGGAAGGACGGAGGCACATGGCAGCGGAGGGGTGCTGAGAGATACTCGGGCCGGTTAACAAGCAACCTTAGGAGGAGAAGCGGCATTTTGCGCTACTCCAGGTTTCCAAAACCCAATCCCACTCCAAGCTCCCTGACGTAAGACGCATGGTGCATTTGCTTCGGCCCGCACGTTCCCAAATGCTCCTGAAACAACCGCTTCGCGCCTTGGAAATCACCCTTCCGTAACAACACCATAGCAACATCCAGACGGGCAACCGCTGTTATCGCAAACTCAGTTTCATTGAAGCGTATCCAATCGCGAACGATCTGATCGCGAGTTCGAAATCTATCAAGGAAAGGTATGCCCACGTGCAGAAGAAGCGCGCCAATATCATCTGCCAATTCGTCGCGATCATCTATCAATGACCACCAGAGGTCTTGACCGGCGGTAATGTGACTGAGGCGAGTTCGGATGCTGCAATGACCGTCGGCAATCACGCGTTTAGGGCTAATCGGCGAATTACTTCTCTCGAAAATCTCTTCGACAAAGACACCGACATTCACAGTAAACTTGCCGTAATGGTCTTCACGGAAGTGCTTGAACGGCTCTGGCGGCGGTGGACCGATTTCAAATGCACCGGTTTGCAATGCTACAATCTGAAACATACCGGGCTCGGTCGGGCGTCTAAATGTTCGCCCCTTGCGGGTGAAACCAAGCGGCTTCAACAGCGTAGCTAAACGCTTCTGCACTTCATCAAGCCGTTGAACAATCGGTGATTTCGAATCCATAGCGGCAAAGTGTAATGCAACATTGCAATGTCAGGAAGGCAGAGGCTCCAGCCGCGAATAGCCGCCATCTCGACGACACCGCACGGCCCTCATGGCAATCCGAGCGCGCCCTTCGGCCGTCCTTGCAACGTGGACTGTCGGCCATCTCAGGCGCATCAATGCCCACCAGCCGGACCCGTTCACCTTGGCACCGCAGGCTGTCTCCGTCGTGGACCGAAGGCGCGATGCAAGAGGGGATGAGGGCAGCGGCGAACACGGCGGAACTTTCGGGGGCTATCGGTGGACCTTCAGGGCCTCCACGTACTCCGCCCGTCGCGCTGCCGATAGAGCGCCGTTGCAAGAATGTTCCTCTTATGTTCTCTTTACACCATGCCCCGAATCGATCCCGCCGAACTCGCCTCGCTGCTCCTAACCTCGCCCCTCGGTGCCCGCATCGGTCTCGCAACGCACAGTGAAGCCGCCCGGAAGGATGCCGCGAAGGCGCTAGCCGAAAACGTCGTGCGGCGGCTCGAAGGTGCACCCGAGGTGGACCGAAACCAACTCCGGTTGCCTATTTAGAAGGCGCGGCGTGTTTAAACGTCCTCCCTCACTGTAGAGCGCTACAAGCAGGAAGACTCAACAAGGGAAGGCTTCTGAGAAACGGCTTAAAATGCCAAAGTTGCCCACTGTCGCTTAATCCTGATAAAAAAATCTATGGCCCATCCGCACATCGATCAACTGTGGTCCAGCCTCTGGACATCTCGCTTTGGCGTTAATGATGTACGACTACGTTTTGAACTCGGTGGCGAAGAATTCGATAACACGACGCAGCAAATTCCTCGCTTTCTTCAAGCTCATCATCGAGCGTCGATTGTAGCCAATACGTTGTTTCGAGAGAACTGCGTGGCGGTGGTAGCCTGGAATGGCTGGAATGGTCGGCGACCGACTCTTTTGGGGCTGCCGAAGGTGAAGGACGGCTTCGAAGCGTTGCGATCTACCGGGTTTGAAGCGCCACAGATCAGCGAGTGGCATGCCGACCTGTATCCCGATGACGATGACTTTAAGACAGGTTTCTCTACTATTCGCGCGTATGACATCGCGAATAACAAGGTGGCTCGCGATACTATTCTTTGGCATTCGATAGCTGCCGAAATGCCCATCTATCCCAGCGCCCGGGTTATAGCTTTCCTGATAAATCCCGTAACTTCTATAATGCTGCATGCCTACGATGACCGAGGGATGGACATCATGGCTGACGATCCAGCCAAACTCAGAGAGCTTCACTCGATTTTCGCGGACTGGCTCCTCGACTATGATCGTGAGCGCATGAAGCAATTGTTCTAATCGCGGCCTGCGGGTTCACATTTGAGCTTGGCGGTCTCCGTCAGGGAATAAATCGCGGCAGCGACTTTTTGCCGTTCCGACGTTCCCACCAGACGGTCCATTTCGCCGGTGAAACCCCTGCAAATCGCGCTAAGGACGCACGAAACGGCTCCTCAGGTGGTCCTACCTACCCCGAGGGCTCCTCGCGTGTTCTCGGCGCTTTTTGAGGGTGTTTCCGAAGCAGGCCCGAAACGCAGCGTGCCGCTGCCCCGTCCATCATTGATGCAGGGGAAAAGTGCCCAAAAAAGGTGCCCAAGAAATTTTGGGCACCACCGCTTAACGCTCTGAAAATAAACAATAAAATGAGTTGGTCGGGGAGACAGGATTCGAACCTGCGACCCTCTGCTCCCAAAGCAGATGCGCTACCAGGCTGCGCTACTCCCCGACGCGAAGGAGCCGTCCATGACGGGCCGGCTCCCGCGCGTCAAGGATTTACCAGATGTGGATGCGCTGATCCTCGGGGAGGTAGAGCTTCTGCCCCGGCTTCACGTCGAAGGCCGGATACCACGCATCAAGGTTGCGCACGGCGGTTGGGCGCCAGTTGCCGGGCGTGTGCGGATCCGTCGCGAGTTGCTGCTGGAGCTGGGCGTCGCGATATTTTTGGCGCCAGATCTGAGAGTAGCCGAGGAAAAAGCGCTGGTCGCCGGTGAAGCCGTCGAGCACCGGCGCGGGCTTGCCGCCGAGTGATTTCCTGTAGGCATCATAGGCAACGGTGAGGCCCGCGATGTCCGCGATGTTCTCGCCCAGCGTCAGCTCGCCGTTCACGCGCGCGCCGGGGAGCGGTTCGTAGGCGCCGTACTGCGCGACCACCTGATCGGTGTAGACCTTGAAGCGCTTCACGTCTTCGGGCGTCCACCAGTCGGCGAGCTTGCCGGTGGGGTCGTACTTGCGGCCCTGATCGTCGAAGTGATGCGTGATCTCGTGGCCGATCACCGCGCCGATGCCGCCATAGTTGATCGCCGGATCGGCATTCGGATCGAAGAACGGCGGCTGCAGGATGGCGGCGGGGAACACGACCTCGTTCATCGTCGGGTTCGCGTAGGCGTTCACCGTCTGCGGCGTCATGAGCCATTCGTCGCGATCAATCGGCTTCCCAAGCTTGGCGAGATTGCGGTCGTATTCGAATGCCGCCGCACGCCTCGCGTTGCCGAAGGCGTCGCCCGGCACGATCTCGAGCGCCGAATAGTCGATCCATTTCACGGGGTAGCCGATCTTCGGCTTGAAAGACGCGAGCTTGGCGCGCGCCTTCACCTTCGTCTCGGGCGTCATCCACGCGAGGTTCGCGATGCGCACATCCATGGCGGCGATGAGGTTGCGAACAAGCGCGTCCGCCTGCGCCTTTGCCTCCGGCGTGAAGTATTTGGCGACGTAGAGTTCACCGACCGCCTCGCCGAGCGCACTGTTCACCGAGTCGACGCCTCGCTTCCAGCGCGGCTGAATCTGCGGCGTGCCCGAGAGCGTCGTACCTTCGAATGCGAAGTTCTCATCGACGAAGGCCTTGGGCAGCAGCGGCGCGGCGTCCTTCAGCGTCTTGAACGCAAGCCAGTCCCGAAGCGTCGCGATGTTGGCGTCCGCGATGACCTTCGCCATGCCCGTGAAGCTGCTGGGCTGGCTGACGATGAATTCGTTCTGGTTTCCCAGCCCCGCGGCCGCAAAGAAGGTGCTCCAGTCGAGGCCCGGTGCTTTCGCGATGAAATCCGCCTTCGTCCATTTGTTGTACGCCTTGTCGGAATCACGGCTGTCGACGACCGTCCAGTGGACTTCCGCGAACTTGTGCTCGAGGTCGTAGATTGCGGCCGCTTTCTTTGACGCCTCCGCCGCAGGCACGCCCGCAAGCGAGAACATCCGCGCGATGTGCGCCTTGTACTTGTCCCGCGCGTCGACATAGGTCGGATTGTCGACGAGGTAATAGTCGCGGTCGGGAAGGCCGATGCCGCCCTGGTAGAAAACGGGGATGTAGTGATCCGGCGCCTTTTCGTCCTGATTGATGTAGTAGAGGAACGGCGACGGGCCATAGCTGCGGAGCGCGGCACCGAGCGCAGCGGCAAACGCCGACTTCGACCCGAGCGCTGCGACGGCGTCGAGATCGGCCTTGATCGGATTCAGCCCTTTCGCCTCGATCGCGGCCTCGTCGAGATAGCTTGCATAATAGTCGCCGACCTTCTGACCGGCCGAACCCTTGCCCGCATGGCCGCTCGCTGCAGCCTGAATGATCTCGCGCGTGCGTTCCTGGCTGAGGTCGCGCAGCCTGGTGAACATGCCGTAGTTCGAGCGATCCGCGGGGATCTCAAGCTGGCGCAGATAGGTGCCACCACCATAGCCGAGGAAGTCGTCACCCGGCGCGATGCTGCGGTCCATACCCGCCGCATCGAAGCCCCAAGGGGCGATTTCAGGCTTGTCAGCGGCCAGAGCAGGCGCGGCAAGCAGCGCCGTCGTCGCGACAGCGCAAAGAAAAATGGTCTTCATGATTGGCAGTCCCTGCAACGGATGATCATGCCGGAAACCTACCCTCCCCGCGCGCGCGGGAAACCGGCGGATTCGATGAACTGCCGACTCCGTTATACGAACGTTTAACTGTAGCGTTGCTCCAGCCACGGATCGCCGACATTGTGATAGCCGCGCACTTCCCAGAAGCCCGGCTTGTCCTCGGTCGTGAAGGTGATGCGCTTCACCCACTTCGGGCTCTTCCAGAAGTAGTAGCGCGGGACCACGAGCCGTGCGGGGCCGCCGTGTTCGCGGCTGATCGGCTGACCGTCATGCGTGTGCGCGACGAGGCAGTCCTCTTCGAGGAAGTGTGCGAATTCGATATTCGTCGTGTAGCCGTCGTAGCTGGTGAAGAGCACGTGCTTCACATCCGCCTGCGGCTTCACGGCATCGGCGATGTGGCGCGTCGAAACACCGTTCCAGCGATTGTCGTAGCGCGACCACTGCGTGACACAGTGGATGTCGGACACGTCCTCGACCTGCGGCTGCGCGAGGAACGCCTCCCAATCCCATGTCACCGGATTCTCGACCGCGCCATCGATAACAAGCTGCCAGTCCGTTTTCGGCACATCGGGCTGGATGCCGAGATCAAGCACCGGCCAGTTTTCCACGAGCCGCTGCCCCGGCGGCAGGCGATCGATGCCGTGTTCGGCGGTCTTGCCCGTCAGCAGGCGTCCGGCGCGCGCCCAGGCCTTCTTGGTTTCAACCAGCTTTTCCCGGAACCCGTCCATCACCGTCTCCCGTCCGCCGCGCTTCCCGCTTCCGCCGCGCTTCCAGCCGCTGGTGGATCCACAGCCGCCATATCCCATGAAGGCCGAGGTAGCCGATCACCGCCCCCAGCGTCGCGATCGTGAACAGGCCGAGCGCGGTGGGCAGCGGCGCATTCGTGAGCACCACGCTCAATTCCTCGAACCAGTGATCGGCATTCATGTTGGCAAGGCCGCCATCCTGAATCCGCAGCATCCAGCGGCCGATCTCGTAGGCGCCGAGATAGATGAAGGGCGTCGTAAGCGGGTTCGAGATGAAGGTGACGAACGCCGCCACCGGCAGGTTCGCGCGGCACGGCACGGCGAACAGCGCAGCGGCAGGCGCCTGCGCGAAGGGAATCGAGAGCCCGAAGAACATGCCGAGCGCGACGCCGCGCGCCACCGACTTGCGGTTGAAATGCCAGATGACCGGGTTGCCGATGGTATTGGCGAACGGCCGCATCCAGCGGTTTTCCAGCATCGCCTCGCGCGAGGGGCGCTTTTCCTTCAGCCACGTTATGAGCTTCATCGAAAACCCTAACCGCGATCCCTGAGGATGCGCGCCTGATCGCGCTTCCAGTCCCGGTCGCGCTCTGTCGCCCGCTTGTCGTGCAGCTTCTTGCCTTTGGCGAGCGCCAGTTCGACCTTCGCACGACCCCGTTCGTTGAAATATATGGAGAGCGGCACCAATGTCATCCCTTGGCGAGCGACGGCGCCGTGCAGCTTGGCGATTTCGCGGCTGTGCAGCAGCAGCTTGCGGGGGCGCCTCGGCTCGTGATTGAAGCGGTTGCCGTGGCTGAACTCGGGGATGTTGGCGTTGATCAGCCACACTTCCTCGCCGTTCACCTCGGCGTAGGACTCCGCGATCGTGCCCTCGCCGAAGCGCAGCGACTTCACCTCGGTGCCTGTCAGCGCGATACCGGCCTCGAAGACGTCTTCTATCGCATACTCGTATCGGGCCTTGCGGTTTTCAGCGACGGTCTTGACCTTGCTGAAACTGCCTGCCCGTTGCGGGCGCACCATCAGGCGATCCCGGCATGGGCCATCGCAGCATCCACAATGCGCCGCGCGGCCTCTCCGGCCGGAACCATCGGCAAACGCAGATCTTCGCGCAGCTTGCCGAGCTTCGAAAGCGCATACTTCGCGGGGCCGGGGCTTGCGTCGGAGAAGAGGCCGGCGTGCAACGGAAAAAGCCGGTCCTGAAGCGCAAGCGCATCGTCCCAGCGCTTTTCGCGGCAAGCCGTCTGGAACTCGGCACAGAGGCGCGGGGCGACGTTCGCGGTCACCGAGATGCAGCCCTGCCCGCCCGAAGCCATGATGCCGAGCGTCATGTCGTCGTTGCCCGAAAGCTGGATGAAGTCCGTGCCGCAGGAAAGGCGCTGTTCCGAAATGCGCTGAAGCACGCCGGTCGCGTCCTTCACACCGGCGATGTTCGGGATTTCGGAAAGCCGCTTCATCGTTGCGGGCGCGATGTCGACGACGCTGCGTCCCGGGATGTTGTAGACGATAATCGGCAGGCTGGTCGCCTCGGCGACCGCCTTGAAGTGCTGATAGAGGCCTTCCTGATTGGGCCTGTTGTAATAGGGGCTGACGACAAGCGCTCCATCCGCCCCCGCCTTCTCGGCGTGGCGGACGTGCGAAACCGCGCACGCCGTATCGTTGGAGCCGCAACCCGCGATCACCGGCACCCGGCCGGCAGCCGCCTTGATGCAGGCGGCGATCACGGCATTATGCTCGTCGATCGTCATCGTGGCCGATTCGCCGGTGGTGCCGCAAGGCACGAGGCCTGTGCTTCCTTCGGCGATCTGCCAGTCCACAAACGCCTCGAAGGTGGCAAAATCCACCGACCCGTCGCGGAACGGGGTGACAAGTGCCGGAATGGAACCGTAAAATCTCGCTGTCATGCTACTCTCGCCCGTTGCCTCCTCGCGCGCCGCTGCTGCACCCTTGCACGCGTCGGCCGCAGTCGGCCTGTTTGTGGCGTCATAGGAGGCTCGGAAAGTCTGTGTCCAGTGTTACCAGCGTTCTTCTGCGATTTGCCCTGCTTTCGGCGGCTGCGCTTGCCGCGCCGCCTGCTGCCGCCCAGTCTCGCGCCGACGCGGATGCGTTGAAGGCGGGGCTGGAAGCGCAGGCCCGCCGCGAGTTCCGCCCCGTCTCCGCAATGGGTGTCAGCGGTTCGCCGACCGCGCAGAAGCTGCTGCTGTGGGATCGGCTGCGGCGCCCCGAATACACGGCCACGTTCTCGGAATTCTCGGAGTTCCTGCGCACCAACGCGGACTGGCCCGGCGCGGACGATCTGCGCCGCCGCGCCGAGGGCACGATCACCGACACGACCCCGATGGCCGCGCGGCTCTCCTTCTTCCGCGCGCTGCCGCCGCTTTCCGGGATCGGCCGCTTTCGCCACGCTGAAGCCCTGATGGCTGCGGGCATGACCAACGCCGCCAATACGGAGGCGAAGCAGGCCTGGCGCATGGGCGGCATCGGCCCCGCGCTTGAAAACCAGTTCCTCGCGGCGTTCGGCGGCATCCTCAGCCGCGACGATCACGTGTTCCGCATGGATCGGCTGCTCTGGCAGCGCGATCTCGCCACCGCAACGCGGATGCTGACCTTCCTGTCGGGCAGCGATCGCACGCTTGCAGAAGCGCGCATTGCGCTCCAGCGGGCGGCGGCTGCGAAGGGCGCAGCCTCGGCGCCTGCCGCGGTGGATGCCAACCTCGCGATCGGCAAGCTCGGCACCGGCTTCGAAAACAACCCCGGCCTCATCGCCGACCGCAGCGCCTTCCTGCGCGCCAGCGGCAACAGCCTCGCCGCGCGCCAGCTTCTCGCGCGCGCCGAGATCGCGCCCGGCAGCGCGGGAGACCGCAACGCCTGGATGACCGAGGTGCTGGCGGCGGCGCGCGGTGCGGTGAACGACAACCAGAACAGCCTCGCGTTCGAGATCTCCCACAATCACGGCGGCTTCGCCTTTGACCGCGCGCTGACCAGCTACAGCGCGGCCGAGCGCGACACCTTCACCAGCCTCGAATGGCTGGCGGGATGGACGGCGCTCCACAAGCTGAACCGCGCGCGCGAAGCCGTCCGCCACTTCGAGAATTTCGCCGCCGCTGCGGCGTTCGCGGGCACGCGCTCGCGCGGGCACTATTGGGCGGGCCGCGCGGCTGAGGCTGCCGGACTCACCATCGACGCCAACCGCAATCTCGAAACCGCGGCGCGCCTCCCCCTCACCTTCTATGGCCAGCTCGCCGCTGAGCGGCTGAACCGGCCCCTCTCGATTCCCGCGACCGCCGACCCTGCCGTGCCGACACCCGAGCGTCAGGCGTTCGCAGCGGACGATCGCGTCGAGGCTGCGCGCCTTCTCGGCATGGCCGGTGACCGGGCGAAGCAGACGCTGTTTCTGAAAACGCTCGCTGACGGGGCGAAGACTTCCGCGCGCGAATTTCTCGTCAGCGAACTCGCGCAGCAACTCGGCCGTGCCGATTATGCGCTGATCGCGAGCCGCGGCGAGATGGTGGACGGGCCTCCCGCGATCCTGCGTTTCGCCTACCCGCAGCTCCCCGTCGGCGGTGTGCTGACGAGCAACTGGACGATGATCCACGCGATCACCCGCCAGGAAAGCCGCTTCGATCCCACTGCCGTCAGCCGCGCCGGCGCACGCGGGCTGATGCAGCTGATGCCGGGCACGGCGCGCGAAACGGCAGGCAAGATGGGGACGACCTATCGCCCGGAGGCACTGACCGGCGATCCGAACTACAACGTCCAGCTCGGATCGACATACTACCTCAACCTCGTCGACCAGTGGGGCGGCAACCACATGCTCGCGATCGCCTCCTACAACGCCGGTGCGGGCAACGTGCGCAAATGGATCGCCGCGAACGGCGATCCCCGGCTGCCGAGCGTCGACGCCGTGCGCTGGGTGGAGGAAATTCCGTTCATGGAGACGCGCGGCTACGTGCGCGCCGTGCTGGAAAACGCCGTGGTTTACGACCGCCTCAATCCGACACGCGCGGGCCAGCCCTCCACCAACACGCTCTCGGCGTGGATGGGCAAGAACCGCCCCGGTTGAGACGATGGCGGAGACTCCCAACTACATCACGCCCGCAGGCATGAAGGCGCTCATCGAGGCGCACCGCGCGCTCTTCGAGGTTGAGCGGCCGAAGATCGTCGAGATCGTCTCGTGGGCGGCGGGGAACGGCGACCGCTCGGAAAACGGCGACTATATCTATGGCCGCAAGCGCCTCCGCGAGATCGACCGTGAGTTGACCCGCATTTCGAAGCGGCTGAAAAATGCCCGCGTCGTCGATCCGGCGAAACAGCCAGACAAGTCGCGTGTGTTCTTCGGCGCCACCGTCACCATCGCCGATGAAGACGACCGGCAGCGCACGATCACGATTGTGGGCGAGGATGAGACGGACACGCCGCGCGGCCATATTTCATGGCGCGCGCCGCTCGCCACCGCGCTGAAGGGCGCGGCGATCGGAGACCTGAGAAGCGTCCGCCTGCCGGGGGGCGTGCAGGAGCTGGAGGTCGTCTCGATCGCCTATCCTTAGGGCGGATCGACATTCAGAAGATGACGTGCCGAAAATGGCGGATTTCCGTGACCCGGAGCGGAGCGTACTAAAGGCACGTGAGCACCGGAAGCGCGGAAATCCGCCATTTGCAGGCCGTCAGGGCCGAATGTCGATCCGTCCTAGTAGTTGAAGCTGTAGCGGTACTCGTCCCGCAGTTCTTCAACGCCGAAGCGGATTTCTCCATCGTTCAGGTAGCCGTCGCGGTTGCGATCCGCCAGCCGGGCGAACTCGCGGTTGGCACGCCGGGCCTCGTCCTTCGAAAGCTGGCCGTTGCGGTTGCGATCGAAGTTCCACATCACCCAGTGCTTCGCCGCCGGGTCTTGCCGGAGCCACGCATCGAGCACCGCCCAGCCGCTGCCGTACTGCGAACCGTAGAAGCCGTAGCCGGGGCGATACCACGAGCCATAGTCATATTGGCCGTGGTAGCGGTTATCGAACGAGAAGTAGCTCGAACCCCACCAGTGCGGACGATAGTGGTAGCTGGGGCTGGGGCGCACGATCACGATGGGGCGTCGATTGTGGTCGCGCCAGCGGTCGCGATCCCTGTCGCGATTGCGGTCGTTGTCCCGCCAACGATCGCGATCACGGTCCCGATCCTTGTCGCGGTCGCGCCAATCCTCTTTGCGATCCCGCTCGCGGTTGCGATCCCAGTTGCGGTTGTCGTTCCGGTCGCGGTTCTTGTCCCAATCGCGGCGGTCACCATCTCGGCCGTCCCGATCGCGGTTGTTCCAGTCGCGGCCCTGGTTGCGGTTGCTATCGCGGTTGTTGTCGCCAGAGCGCTCGCGGCCGATCACGCCGTTCATGCGCTGCTGCACGGCCTCCGCCTGCCGCGGCGTTTCCACACGCGGTTGACGAGGTTCCGGCGTCTCGATCCGGCGGACCTGGCCGCGTTCCGGCGGGGCGACCCGCTGCGGCCTTGCCTCGGGCGCTCGCGGCGCCTCGCGATTGACCTGCATTCCGCGTTCGCGCTGCGGGCGAGGCCCGTCGCGGTCGCGATCCTGCGCCATTGCCGGACCGGCGAGGATCGCTGCAACCAGCGTACCCGCCATCAAACCTGCCTTATGAACGCGCATTTCGAGCACTCCTGATCCAAGTGTCATGGAGATTGCGACTCGCTCGTTGAACCGCTGCTGAAGGCCGGCGTTACCCGAGGTTCAGCTTCTTGCCGAACGCGGCCTTCGCCAGCGTCACGATATCGGGCGAAAGCGCGGGCGGTGACAGGTCGAGCCCGTCCGCAAGCCGATCCGCAACAAGGTTCAGCGCCGTGATGCGCGCGGTCTTCTTGTGCTCGCCGTCGATGATCGTCCACGGCGCATGGGCCGTGTGCGTGCGGGCGAACATGTCTTCTGCAGCGTCGACATAGGCATCGCGTTTCAGCCGGTTGCGGAAGTCCTCGGGCGAAACCTTCCAGCGCTTCGCGGGTATTTCCAGCCGCTCGACCAGCCGCTCGTCCTGCTCTTTCTGGCTCACCGTGAAGAACAGCTTGATGAGCACGGCCCCGTCATCGACCAGCATTTTTTCGAAGGCGTTGATCTCGTCGTAGGCACGGCGCCATTCGGCTTCGGTTGCGAAACCTTCGACACGTTCCACGAGTACGCGCCCGTACCAGGTGCGATCGAAGATGTTCACCTCACCCTGGGCGGGCAACTTCTGCCAGAAGCGCCAGAGATAGTGGTGCGCCTTTTCTTCGGCGTCCGGCGCCTTGATCGGCTGCACATCGAAAAAGCGCGGGTCCCACGGCGCGGTCAGACGCTGGATGAAGCCGCCCTTGCCCGCCGCGTCGAGGCCCTCGACGGCGATGATAGCGCGGCGGCTGCGGCCGATGCAGCTCGCCTGCACCGCCGCGAGCCGCTCCTGAACCGTCTTCAGCGCCGCCTCATAGTCCCCGTTCGAGACTTTTTCGAACTTCGGCAGGCGGTGCAGCGACGGCGCCTTCATCGGCTTACCCCGCCTTCGGTTTCGGCAGGTCGAGCTTGATCGAAAGCTCCTTCAGCTGCCGGTCGGAGACGCTGGCTGGCGCGTTCATCATCAGGTCCTCGGCCTTCTGGTTCATCGGGAACAGCACCACCTCGCGCAGATTCGGCTCATCCGCCAGCAGCATGACGATGCGGTCCACGCCCGGCGCGGAGCCGCCGTGCGGCGGCGCGCCGAATTTGAAGGCGTTGATCATGCCCGAGAAGTTCGTATCGACCTGTTCCTGGCTGTAGCCGGCGATCTCGAACGCCTTGTACATGATTTCCGGCTTGTGGTTCCGGATCGCGCCCGACGACAGTTCGATGCCGTTGCAGACGATATCGTACTGCCACGCGAGGATTTCGAGCGGGTTCTTCGTCTCCAGCGCTTCAAGCTCGCCCTGCGGCATAGAGAACGGGTTGTGCGAGAAGATGACCTGCTTGGCGTCCTCGTCGTACTCGAACATCGGAAAATCGACGATCCAGCAGAACTTGAAAGCGCCCGCTTCGATAAGGCCGAGGTCTTCGCCCACCTTGGTGCGGGCCCGGCCCGCGAGGCGCGCCGCATCGGCTTCCTTGCCGGCGGCGAAGAACACGCCGTCGTCCGGCCCAAGGCCCAGCGCCGCGATCAGCTTGGCGGTCGCTTCCTCGCCGTGGTTCTTGGCGATGGGACCGGCGGGTACGCCGTCCTTGATGTTGATGTAGCCGAGCCCCGCAAAGCCTTCGCTCCGCGCCCAGTCGTTCATGTCGTCGAAGAACTTCCGGCTACGCTCGCCTGCCTTCGGCGCAGGAATGGCGCGCACGAAGTTGCCGCCTTCCACCATCTTAGCGAAGATCCCGAACCCCGAACCCCTGAAGTGCTCGGTTACATCGACTATTTCGATGGGGTTCCGAAGATCCGGCTTGTCGTTGCCGTACTTCAGCATCGACTCGCGGTACGGAATGCGCGGGAACGAACCGGCCGGCGTCACCGACTTGCCGTTCGCGAACTCCTCGAACACGCCCGCAAGCACGGGCTCGATCGCGTTGAACACGTCGTCCTGCGTCACGAAGCTCATCTCGAAGTCGAGCTGATAGAACTCGCCCGGGCTCCGGTCGGCGCGGGCGTCCTCGTCGCGGAAGCAGGGTGCGATCTGGAAATAGCGATCGAAGCCAGCGACCATCAGCAGCTGCTTGAACATCTGCGGTGCCTGCGGCAGCGCGTAGAATTTGCCCGGGTGCATCCGGCTCGGCACCAGGAAGTCCCGCGCGCCTTCGGGTGACGACGCGGTCAGGATGGGCGTCTGGAACTCGGTGAAGCCCTGATCGTTCATGCGGCGGCGCAGCGACGCGATGACGTTGGAGCGCAGCACGATGTTTCGGTGCAAACGATCGCGGCGCAGATCAAGATAGCGGTACTTGAGGCGGATATCCTCCGGATACTCGGTATCGCCCGCAACCGGCATCGGCAGCTCGGACGCGGCGGACTGCACAGTCACATCCGCTGCCCACAGCTCGATCTCGCCGGTCGGCAGGTTGGGGTTCACCGTCGCATCGGAACGCGCCACGACCTTGCCCGTCACCGTAAGCACGCTTTCGGCGCGCGCGCCGTCGAGCACCGAAAACGCAGGCGAGTCCGTGTCGCAGACCACCTGCGTGAGCCCGTAATGGTCGCGAAGATCGACAAAGAGCAGCCCGCCATGGTCCCGCTTGCGGTGGACCCAGCCGGAGATGCGGGCGGTGCTTCCCACATCCGACTTGCGGAGGGCGCTGCAATGGTGCGTGCGATAGACGTGCATTCTTACTCGATTCCGGTGTTTGTGGCGGGTCAGACACATGCCCGCACACTTGTTTGTCAAGGCGCTGGCATGGAAGCGCCGACCGCCCTAATAGAACCGTCCATGAAAATCCATCCGCTGATTACCGATACCGAAACGCTCGCTGCCTTCTGTGCCCGCCTCGCCGCCGCTGACTATGTCGCTGTCGACACCGAGTTCATGCGCGAGAACACGTACTGGGCCGACCTCTGCCTGATCCAGCTGGCCTCGCCCGACGAGGCCGCCGCTGTCGACCCCAAGGCCAGCGGGCTCGATCTCGCGCCAATGCTGGCGCTGCTCGTCGAGGCCGAGGTGCTCAAGATTTTCCACGCCGGCGGGCAGGACATCGAGATCATCCATAACATGACCGGCAAGACCCCCTCGCCCGTGTTCGACACGCAGGTGGCGGCGATGGCGCTCGGCATGGGCGAACAGGTCAGCTACATCAACCTCGTCGCCTCGTTCACCGGCGCCAATCTCGACAAGGGGGCCCGCTTCACGGACTGGGCGCGCCGGCCGCTCGACAAGCGCCAGCTCGACTATGCGATCGGGGACGTCACGCACCTCATCGAGCTGTTTCCCAAGCTGCTCGGCCGCCTGAAGAAAACCGGGCGCGGCGATTGGCTGGACGAGGAGATGGCGCGGCTGACGACGCCGGAGAACTACGTCAACGATCCGTGGACTGCATGGCAGCGCATCCGCCTGCCGAGCCGGAAAGCCGACGCGCTCGGCCGGCTGAAGGCGCTCGCCGCGTGGCGCGAGCTGGAAGCGCAGCGCCGCGACCTGCCGCGCGGGCGCATCGTGAAGGACGAAACGCTCGCCGACCTCGCCGCGCATCCGCCCGGGGATCAGGAGGCGCTCGGCCGCGTTCGCGGGCTTTCCAAAACGTGGGTCAACAATGACATGGGTGCCCGGCTGATGGAGGCGCTCGCCAGCGCCGTGCCGCTTCCCGAAAGCGAAATGCCCGAGCGCGATGCGGGCAAACCCAGGCTTGGATCCGATTCGGTTCTCGTCGCCGATCTTTTGAAACTACTTCTGAAGATTCGTTGCAAAGAAGCTGATGTAGCGCCGAAACTTATCGGCAAGGCGGACCATCTCGAAGCGCTTGCCGCAGGCGTCCGCGACGGGCTGCCGCTCCTGAACGGCTGGCGCTACGAAGTCTTCGGCCGCGATGCGCTCGCGCTCGTGGAAGGGCGACTCAGCTTCGCCGTGCAGAACGGCAAGCTGCGAATGACCGAAATCGACTGACCGCCGCGCGGATCCCGCGAAAAGTCACGAAGTGTGTTCGAAAGGCGATTTTCTTACACTGAGACTTTCCGCGTGCGCCGCAGCGCACGAACCGGATTTGCGTCCACGCGGGCCGTGCAAACAACCCTTTCAAAGAGCTTTGCAAGCACTCGCACATCGGTTCCTATTCGGAAAGCAGGATGACGCGATCCGCTATGCCTTCTCCACCGCGAAGACAGGTGCCAACCCCATCGCCGCTGCCAGCGCCTCGTGACGCCGGGCTACGGCCTCGGCGTAGAGCGGCTGATAACGCGGCGTTAGGGTAAGAACGAGGCGGCCGTTCTCGCGGTATATGCGGCTCTTTTCGAGAGGTCTTGCCGTCCCCGCCGTCAGGCGCTGGCCAAGGCGCAGCGCAAGACCCCACTTGAAGGCGCGGGCCAACTCGTCGCGCGGCGCGAGCCGGGGGAGGTCCGCGATCGCGGGATCGTTCGCGGAACCGCCGTACGCCGCGAACAGCGCCGCGCCGAGCAGCGCGCGTTCACGCCCGTCGATCCCGACCCAGTTGCCGTGGAGCGCAAGCTCAAGCCCGCGTTCGGCGCGGAAATCCGGGTGTGCGCGCCACGCCGTGTCGGCCAGTACGCAGGCGACGAGCCGCAGCCGCGTATGATCGGGCATTTCCGGCGCGAACATGCCGTTCATCCACTCCATCAGCGCCTCGGCATGAAGCGGGAATCGGCCCTGGATCGCGCCTTCCTGTCGCGCCGCGGAAACAAGCGGGTCTTCGCGCTGAACCTCCTTCGGGAGATCCGCATAGAGTATGCCTTCGCGAATGCCATAGGACGAGGCGATGACGCCGCTGCTGCCCAGTCGCTTCACGACCGCGCGCAGCAACAGCGCGGCGCCGGGAAGCTGCGGGATACGCGCCGACGACAGGCGCGGGATCGCGCGCAGGCGCTTGGGGCTGAGGTTCGGCAGCGCGCGCGCCATGTGATCGATCGCGGCAACATCCATCGCATACTGGTGGACAACCGGCAGCGGATAGTCGGTGAGATGCATGTGAAGCTGCGCCAGCGCGCGCCATGAACCGCCCACCATATAGAAGGGAAGCCCCTTCCCCTGGCCCGCCCACTTCAACTCGGCGAGCGCTTTCTTCACCAGTCCGGTCAGCGACCGCCCGCCGACCTTGCGCGCGGCATCGAGCTTGAGTGCGCCGATGGGCAGCGACAGATGGCTGTGCGGCTTGCCTTTCTTCACGCGGACGAGTTCCAGGCTGCCACCGCCGAGATCGCCGACCACGCCGTCCGCGTCCGGAATGCCCGCTATGACCCCGTAGGCAGCAAGCCGCGCTTCGTCCGCACCGCTCAGCACGCGCACGTCGAGCGCACAGCGCTTCTTCGCCATATCGAGGAAGGCATCGCGATTGCCGGCGTCACGCACCGCCGCCGTCGCGAAGGCGTACATCCGCACGACGTTCATATCGTCGCACAGCAGGCGGAAGCGAGTCAGCGCCGCCCGTGCCGTCTCAAGCCCTTCAGGGGTGATCATGCCGGTGTCCGCAACGCCCCGGCCGAGCCCCGCCATGACCTTTTCGTTGAAGAGCACCAGCGGGGTGCGCCGGTCCCCGCGAAAGGCGACCAGACGAATCGAGTTCGAACCGATATCGATGACGGCGCTGACCGGAATATCGCCAGCCCGGCGGCGGTCATTTGTCGCGCTCAGCGCCATTCGCATGCCCTTGTCGCCGCCATGCGCCCGGCAATAACGGCTGGCTTCACACGAGTCTATTCAGCAGCAGCGGCCGGAAGCCCCGTGTCGGGATCCGTAAGATAAAGCCGAGGCACGGGCGCCGCCGCCTTGATGGCGGCGCCGCGGCCCGAAAGCGACGGATTCGTCATGAAATAACGGTGCAGGTTGAACGATTCGCCGGGGGACGAGATGCGTTCATATGTCCCATCGGGATGAAGTTCCCACGTTTGCTCGGTATCCTTCAGGTTCGCCAGCATCACCTGATCGAGAATCTGCGCGTGGACCGTGGCGTTCTCGATCGGCACGAGCAACTCGACACGGCGATCGAAGTTACGCGGCATCCAGTCCGCCGACGAGGTGAACAGCTTGGCCTTGCGCGACGGGAGCGGACTTCCGTTCGCGAACGCGACGATACGGCTGTGTTCGAGGAAGCGGCCGATGATGGAGCGGACGCGGATATTCTCCGAAAGCCCGCGCACGCCGGGGCGCAGACAGCAGATGCCGCGGATCACGAGTTCGATGGGCACGCCTGCCCCGCTCGCCTCGTAGAGCTTGTCGATGATCGCGGGGTCGACGAGCGAGTTCATCTTCGCCCAGATGCCGCTCGGCTGGCCCGCCTCGGCATTCGCGATCTCCGCATCGATGAGCGCGGTGAGCTTCTGACGCATCCCCGAGGGCGAGATCGTCATCGCCTCCAGCCCGCGCGGCTCCACATAGCTCGTCACATAGTTGAAGATCTGCGCGGCATCGCGGCCGAGCTTGGGATCGGCGGTGAAGAAGCTGAGATCGGTGTAGATGCGCGCCGTCACCGGGTGATAATTGCCGGTGCCGAGGTGGCAGTAGGTGCGCAAGGAGCCATTCTCGCGCCGCACGACGAGCGAGATCTTGGCGTGCGTCTTCCAATCGATGAAGCCGTAGACGACCTGCACGCCCGCGCGCTCCAGCGCCGCGGCCCAGACGAGGTTCTGCTCCTCGTCGAAACGCGCCTTGAGCTCGACGACCGCCGTGACGGACTTGCCCGCCTCCGCCGCATCGACGAGCGCGCGCACCACGGCGGACTGCTTGCCCGCGCGGTAGAGCGTCTGCTTGATCGCGACGACATCGGGGTCCGCCGCCGCCTGCCGCAGGAAGGCGAGCACGACGTCGAAGCTCTCGTAGGGGTGATGGACGACGATGTCCTTGGCGCGGATCGCGGCGAAGCAATCGCCGCCGTACTCGCGAATGCGCTCCGGGAAGCGCGGCGTGTAGGGCTCGAACTTCAGATCCGGCCGGTCTTCCTCGACCAGCTGGGCGAGGTCCGCGATGCCGATGATGCCGGTCACCGGCGTCACGTCCCTGTTGTCGATGTGGAGCGCCTGCTGCACCATCTGGTGGAGACGCGGCGGTGTCCCCTCCTCGATCTTCAGACGGATGACGCGGCCCCGGCGGCGGCGCTTGATCGCGGTCTGGAAGAAGCGGACGAGGTCTTCGGCCTCTTCCTCCACCTCGATGTCGCTGTCGCGGATCACGCGGAAGACGCCGTCGCCCATGATCTTGAAGTTCGGGAACAGGTCGTCCGCGAAGATGCGAACGACGTTCTCGAGCGCAATGTAGCGCGCCTGCGGCCCCGGCAGACGCACGAAGCGCGCGAGCGGCGCGGGTATCATCACCAGCGCGAGCAGCTCCTCGCTATCCGATTCGCGCTTCAGCTCCATCGTGAGCGCGAGGCCACGGTTCGGGATGAACGGAAACGGGTGCGCCGGGTCGATCGCCTGCGGCGTCAGCACCGGGAATATCTGCTCGCGGAAATAGGTTTCGAGCCAGCGCTCGTCCTCGGGGGAGAGTTCAGGGCCTTTTAGAACGTGGAAACCGACGGCGGCTAGCTCGATGGAAAGCGCGCGCCACACGTTCTGCTGCTGCCGCATAAGGGCGTCCGCACGCTCCGTGACAGCGACAAGCTGCTGCGCGGGCGTCACGCCGTCGGGGCTACGAAGCTCGACCCCCTCCTCCACCTGCCCGTGCAGGCCCGCCACGCGAACCATGTAGAACTCGTCGAGATTCGCGCCAGAGATGGACAGGAAGCGCAGGCGCTCTAGCAGCGGATGGTGGACGTTTTCCGCCTCTTCAAGCACGCGGGCGTTGAAGGCCAGCCACGACAGCTCGCGGTTGAAATAACGCGCGTTGGTGTTTCCGATATTCTTGAAGCTATTCCGTCTCGCCACGCTCTTGTCCGTCCGCCGTATCACCCAATCGCAGCGCCTCGCGCACCAGCGGCACGGTCACAGCGCGCTGCCCCGCAAGAGCGGCGGCGTCGATCGCGGCGACAGCGGATGCGGCGGCGGCAAAGCTGCGTTCGATCCGTTGTACCATATACTCTATGACAATTGGTGAAACACGCAGGCCACGTTCGCGAAAAGATTTTGCAACGATTTCCGCAAGCAACGCGTCGTCGGGAGCATCGATATGGATGATCCCCGCCGCGCCGAGGCGAGAGGAAAGGTCGGGCAGCCGCACATTCCATTCGCCGGGCGGTGTCCGCGCTGCAACGAGCAGCGCCGGGCCTCCCGCTTGCGCCGCATTCCAGGCATGGAACATGGCGGTTTCATCATGTCCGGACGCGTCGGCATCGTCGAAAACGCGCACCGCGCCGGGATGCCGCCCCGCGAACAGCCGCAGCAGGTGGCTCTTGCCCGAGTCTTCGGGGCCGACGACGATGAGCGTGTGCGACGGCCAGTCCGGCCAGCGGTCGAGCATCGCGACCGCTTCGGCATTTGCCTCCGAGATGTAGAAATCCGCTTCCCCGTCGGCCGACCGGTATTCGAGCGGCAGCGCGAACTGGCTCATGCGGAGACGGTCACGTCCTCTGGCGGCGGCTCGTCGTCGTGAAAGAGCGGACTCTTCAGATATTCGCCGAGAAGCCAGCGCATGACGACGCCGAGCACGGCAGCGACCGGCACGGCGAGGAACACGCCGAGGATGCCGAGCAGTTCGCCGCCCGCGAACACGGCAAACAGCACCCAGAGCGGATGCAGGCCGATGCGATTGCCGATGAGGTTCGGCGTCAACACCATGCTTTCGAGGATCTGCCCCACGAAGAAGATGCCGACGATGAGGCCGAGGTGCAGCACGTCCGGCCCCCACTGGCCGAGACCGACGAGAAGCCCGAGCCCGACCGAGACGACGACACCAAGATACGGCACGAAGCCGAGCACGCCCGCGAGCGTGCCGAGCACAAGCGCGTAGTTGAGGCCGATCATGCTCCAGCCCACCGAATAGAAAATCGCGAGCGACAGGCAAACCAGAGACTGCCCCCGCACGAACCCCGCGAGCGCCGCATCCGATTCGCCGAGCAAACGCCGGATCGTCTCCGCATAGCGCGTCGGCCACCACGCATTGATGCGCGTCGTCAGCCCATCGTAGTCGCGCAGGGCATAGAAGGCGACAACGGGCATCATCACGAACAGCGCGAGCAGATTGAAGACCGCGAGACCGCCGCTGAGGATGCCGCTCGCAAGCGTGCTGAGCCACGCCGCGACGCGGTGCATCAGGTCGTTGCTGAGCGTTTCGAGCCCCACGACGTCCCCGGCAGCCTCCGAAAGCTTCTCAATCAAAGGCTCCAGCGATTGAACGAGTTGTGGCAGGTTCTGCACAAGTTGCTGAAACTGCGCGGCGACGAGCGGCGCCATCGCGAGGATCAGCAGCGCAAACACGCCGAAAAAGCCGACAAGGATCAGCATCGCCGCCACCCAGCGCGGTATGCCGCGACGCTCCAACCTGCCCGCCACGGGATCGAGCAGATAGGCGATAATGAGCCCGGCAACGAACGGTCCGAGCACGCCGCGCGTCGCATAGGCGAACCACAGGATGATCGCGGCGACAAGAATCCAGCGGATCGGGATTCGCCGCCGGCCGCCGAGGACGGCACCCTCGCTCACCGTTCGTTCTCCGAGGGCATCAGATCGCGCGGCCCGCCGCTTTCGGTGACGGCGTCGTCAGCGATCGGCAGCGAGGGCAGCGTGACCACCGGGCGCGGCAGCGGCGCCTCACCCTCCGCGCGGCGGCGAAGCTGGCCGCCATCAAGGCGCCAGCCGCGCTGATCAAGCGCGTAGCGGAGCATCGCATAATCGACGGTATGATTGATGCGCACCTGCGACATGCCGCCGATCGAAAGCCCAAGCAGCGTAACGCTATCCACCTCCGGCACAGCGCCGAGCGCCGCCTCGATCGCGTTCCAGCTCACCGCATCGGGCGTCGCGACGCTCACTGTCACCCCCATCGATCCCAGCGATTCAGCCTGATCGAGCATCGGCGATACCGAAACCGGCTCCAACGCCAGCGTCAGTGTCGGATCGGCACGCAGCACGCCGGACTGGAGCGCGCGCGCGTAAGCGGAATCGATCCGCCGCACCGCCGTGTCGAGCATCGCATCAAGCTCGCCCGCCGCCCCGGCACGCAGGCGGAACCGCGTGAGCACCGCCGAGTCCGGCCCATGCCGGGCGAGGAAGGTGCCGACGATCGGCCCGCCCGGATAGGTGCGGTCGAGCCAGGCTTCCGCCACGAGCACGTTCTCCGCGCCATACCGCGACAGGATCGAGCGCCAGAGGCCGCGGTTGTCGCGCCGCGCCTGCCAGCCGGTGAGCAGTAGCGCATCGGATGCGCTGCCACCCGCGCGCACATAGGAAATCGGGCTCGAATCCGTGCCGAAGCGCGACCATGCCTGCAGCCACGGCGAGCGCCCCTCGTAAACCGAGGTCACGCCGCCGTCCGCGAGCACGGGCAGCAGCAGCATCGGCGCGGATTGCAGGACGCGCGCGTTCGCGGGAAGCCGCTCCCCGGCGCGAACGCGGTCGAACACGACGCCAAGCTTGCCGACATAGCGTTTGTCCGAAAAATGTTCGGACTGCACCTCAATGCCGCTCACCATCCCCTCGATCGCGCTATCGGGGAGCTTCGGTGCGCCTGAGGCGGCGACGCCGGTCATCCGTGCATAGAGTTGGGGCCACGCCTGCCGCGCCGCCTCGCGGAACGCAGCGACGCGCGCGGCTTCGGCGGAACCGGCCACCACATCCACATCGATGTCGCTGACGAGGAATGCGCTGCCTCCGGCTGCGGGGGCCTCAGCGGGCGCTTCCGGGCGATCGGCATCCTGCGCCAGCAGCGGCATGGCGACAGCCGCAGCGAGCGCGGCAAGCGCCGCCGCCATCCATCCGTTGAGCTTGCGTTTGAAGGTCACGGCGCCTCTATGCCAAACGCGGCGCGAATTGGGAGTCGAATATTTCTCTCTTCGGCGCTATGGCCGCGCGATGACCACGGGCAAATCGTACAGCTACGCCGACGCAGGCGTCTCCATCGCCGCCGGAAACACCTTCGTGAAGGCGATCTCCTCGCTGGTGAAGGCGACGGCCCGCCCCGGCGCGGACGCCGAGATCGGCGGCTTCGGCGCGTTCTTCGATCCGAAGGCGGCAGGGTTCAAGGATCCGCTGCTGGTTGCGGCGACAGACGGCGTCGGCACCAAGCTGAAGCTCGCCATCGATACCGGCACACACGATACGGTGGGCATCGATCTTGTTGCCATGTGCGTGAACGATCTGGTCGTTCAGGGCGCAGAGCCGCTGTTTTTCCTCGATTATTTCGCGACCGGCAAGCTCGAGCAGGGCGTTGCCTCCGCCGTCGTTGCAGGGATCGCCGAAGGTTGCCGTATCGCGGGCTGCGCGCTTGTCGGCGGCGAGACCGCCGAGATGCCGGGCATGTACGGCGCGGGCGACTATGACCTTGCGGGCTTTTCGGTCGGCGCCGTCGAGCGCGGCGAGCAGCTGACCGGCGAGCGTGTCGCGCAGGGCGACGTGCTGCTGGGGGTCGCCTCCTCGGGCTTCCATTCGAACGGCTATTCGCTTGTGCGCCGCATCGTTGCCGACAAGGGCCATGGGCTGGGCGCCCCTGCCCCGTTCGACGCATCGCAGACGCTTGGACAGGCGCTGCTTGCGCCGACGCGCATCTACGTGAAGCCTCTGCTTCCCGAAATCCGTGCAGGCCGCATCAAGGCGCTCGCGCACATCACCGGCGGCGGGCTTCTGGAAAACGTGCCGCGCGTGCTGCCCAAGGGCGCGCACGCCCGCATCGATACGGGCGCCTGGATGCTCCCGCCCGCGTTTGCGTGGCTTCAGCATGAAGGCAATATCGCCGCCGGAGAGATGGCGCGCACGTTCAACTGCGGCATCGGCATGGTCGCGGTGGTCGCGGCGCATGACGTCGACGCCACGCTCGCCGCGCTCGCCGCCGCAGGGGAAACCGCCTACGTCATCGGCGCGATTGATGCGGGCGACACCGGCTGCACGGTCGTCGGCGACGCGGAAACTTGGGGCAGCCGCGAGGCGTGGGAAGCTATACATGTTGCCTAAGCTGCGTGTCGGGGTGATGATCTCCGGCCGCGGCAGCAACATGGCCTCCATCCTTGCCGCTGCGGAGGCGCAGGACTGCCCCTACGAGGTGGTTCTCGTGGCGTCCAACAACCCCGAAGCGGCAGGCCTCGCCTTCGCCGACGCGCGCGGCGTGGCGGTTTGGGCGCACGATCATCGCGGCATGAAGCGCACCGAGTTCGACAGGCTGATCGATGCGGCGCTGCGCGGGGCGAACGTCGAGATGATCGCGCTCGCGGGCTATATGCGCCTGCTTTCGCCCGAATTCGTCGATGGCTGGAAGGGCCGCATTCTCAACATCCACCCCTCGCTGCTGCCGAAGTACAAGGGGCTCGACACCCACGCGCGGGCGATCGAGGCGGGGGACGCCGAGGCCGGCTGCTCCGTGCACGTCGTGACGCCGGAACTGGACGACGGGCCCGTGGTGGCACAGGCGCGCGTGCCGATCCTGCCCGGCGACACGCCGGAAACACTTGCAGAGCGCGTGCTGAAAGAGGAACATCGCCTGTATCCCGCAGCGCTTGCGAAGTGTGCCGCCGATGTCCTCCAATCCCGAAGCCCTGCTTGAAAACGTCCGCGCGCGGGCGCTCGCCTTGCCCGCAGCCGCCGAAAAGCTCTCGCACGGCGCGCCCGGCTTCTACGTCGAAAAGGGCAAGTTCTTCGCCTATTTCAGCGACGACCACCACGGCTGCGGCATCACCGCGCTGCTGGTGAAGACGAGCGGGATTGAAGAACAGGCCATGCTGATCGAGGTAGACCCCGACCTCTATTACCGCCCGCCCTATCTCGGTCCCTACGGCTGGATCGGCATTCGCCTCGACCAAGGCGAGCCGGACTGGGAGCATGTAAACGACTGGCTCGTGAAAAGCTGGCGTATGTCCGCGCCGAGGAAGCTCGCCGATGTCTTCTGACGTGCCGGAAATCCCGGAATCGCACGCCGAGAAAGCCGCCGAAACCGCACGCATCCGGCGGCGCTGGCTCTCGCTCGGCGAAACCGTGGCGGTGATCGCCGTGCTGATCTCGGCGCTGACGCTTTGGAACACCTACGACGCCCGCAAATCAGAGGAGGCGGAACGGCGCGCGGAAAAGTCCACGGTGCGGCCGAAATCAATCGGGCTGATCGCGACTGACGCGGGCGGTGCCGGGCTTGCCTTCAAGGCGGCGGACTGCGCGCTGCAAAGTACGGACATCCGCTTTCCCACAGCCCTTGGCGTGGAGCCGGAAAGTACCGTGCTCGAACACCGCATCGAAGCGGACTGGTTCGAAAGCGCGCTCTTGAAAGCGGTGGACAAGGACGCGCGCGACGGGCGTCTGCCGGTCGTGATCGCGAGCCGGTGCGAAGCGGCCGACGGCCCGCGCACCGAAACCGCGATTTACGACATCGTGTACCACATCGAGCCGCGCGTCATTCTGGGCCGCACGGTCAAGCTTCGCGGGCTGGTACGCCGCGAAAGCGCAACGGGCGACGATGCCGCCGCCCGCCTTGATCAGCTTTGGAAACCGTAGAGCTTAACCGACAATTTCTTCGGGCTTAAAGAAGAAGTCGATTTCGATCTTCGCGTTTTCAAGGCTGTCGGAGCCGTGCACCGTGTTCGCCTCGATCGATTCCGCGAGCGCCTTGCGGATGGTGCCCTCGTCGGCATTCGCCGGGTTGGTGGCACCCATCACTTCGCGGTTCTTCGCCACGGCGTCTTCGCCTTCAAGAACCTGCACGACGACAGGCCCCGAGGTCATGAACGCAACGAGATCACCGAAGAACGGACGCTCGCGGTGCACGCCGTAGAAGCCCTCGGCCTGTTCCTTCGTCATGTGGATGCGCTTCGAAGCGACGACGCGGAGGCCGGCTTCCTCAAGCATCTTGGTGACGGCGCCCGTTAGGTTGCGACGCGTCGCGTCGGGCTTGATGATCGAAAAGGTACGCTGCAGCGCCATGAAGGGTCTCCAGATAGGGCGTGGTGTAGAGTTTCAGGAAGTCGCGCGCCCAATATCCGGACGCGGGTTCGATTGCAAGCTGCCTGAGGTCCTCGCCACCGCCCGGCGCATCAGAGCTCGGCGATCGCTTTCGACGTCAGTTCCGTTTCGGAGCGCTGCAGGCGGGTGCGTCGCCGGTCCAGTCCGCCCCGTCTTCAAATGGCATCATCGACGAAGGCGGCTTCGCGCTGCGCTGCCGCGAAACAGCGTCCTGATACACGCGCGAGACGTTGTTGTCGAACGTGGGAATCGCGTCGGTCGCCGCTTTGGCATCGGCAGCACTGATCTCGGGAACATCAATGTGACTGCTCATGACCGTGCGAACCACGTTGTTCGCCAATCCCGATACCCGCCAATAGCGCGTACCACCGAGATAGAGGTTCATCGGATCGGCATTGTAGGCCCAGCGCCATTTCGGGCCTGACGCCGGTAGACGGATGCTTGTCGCATAGCATTGATAGCGCGGAAAGTTGGTGAGCCAAGGCGCGCTCTGGTCCTGCTCACGCGGACGCCGTCGCACCTCCGGCGCATAGAAACCCGCGCCCGGGATATCGAGGTTGCGGCCCTGCATGTCGTCACCCTCCCATTCCGGCTTCCCCTCGCCCTGCAGCGTGAGCACAAGCATTGCTTGCCTTTCATCATAGCGCCACGAAACCGCGCTCGGCTCGACCCATCGGACCTGCTGTCGCCAATAGTTGCGGACAGCGTTGTTCGCGTCTTCGGCTGACAGCGCGGCGAGCCGCGCGCGTATGGCGAACGCCTCGTCCTGGCGCATCACATGCTGGCCGCGCACACTTGCAGGGCTCGCAAACCCTTTGCTCGCATCGATATCCAAGACGCTGATCGCCTGCGGTCGTGCGAACGCTTTTGGGGCCACGGCTTCGAGCGCGCTGCCGCTCGCTCTGACCGGGAGCGCCCAGCGGAAAATCGGTGAGGGAAGCGTGTCAAGATAGCGGTCCCCAAGCCGCGTACCGTCGAGCCAGTAAGTTTCGCCGTCGATCTTCGCGCGAACGACGACATGGTTGAACACATCGGGCCTCGGCAACCATAACTCGGACCCATCGCCGCCGTTTATATCAACGAGCACCGGTTCGGCTTCAATCTTCAGTTCGCGCAACAGCGCGAGCAGCATCGCGGTCTTCGCCTTGCAGTCGCCGAAACGGCGCTGCCACGTCTCGTCCGCCGACGCGGGACGAAAGTTGCCGCCATCAAGCCCGACGTAAACGTACCGGACGTGGTCCTGCACCAGCCGCAGCGCGGCTTCGGCACGTTCGGTCGCGGTTTTCGAGCTGCCGGCGATTTTCGCCGCCTCCGCGTGCAGCGCCGACGTGTCGGACAGCGCTGCAGTGCTTTCATACAATGGGAAAAAGTGCCGCGACACGTCCTCCCAGTTCCCGAAACTCGTATATTCGAGCACGCGCCGGACGTTGTAGCGCACGGGGGCGCCCTCGTTGATGATCGAACTGGTTGGGCTGCGCAGTTCATACGTGATGACGCTCTGTCCATCCGCCTTGGTCGGCAAGGTCTGCGGCAGGTCACGTGTGGCACGCCATGAAAGTGCCTGCCCCTCCGGCCAGCTCAGCCGAAGGCGGAACGCCCCCGGTGTCCCTTGCACCGGAAGCTGGACGGCGCCGAAAACACGCTCGCCGAGCGTCGGATCGCGGCGAAGGATGGTCGATGCAAACTCGAGCGTATCCCCCACGCGCAAGCCGGGCACCTGAAGCATGGCGGTCAGATAGCCATTGAGCATCGACTGCTCGAGCCCACCCTCGCGCTGAATGACCTGAAATTTCTGATCCTTGAGCAGATCGGTCACCTGACCGTCACGAACGATGCGGAGGTGATGCACCGTCGCCTTTCCACTCGACGGCGCCCAGACAACGGAGACATTCCCTGCTGGCAGCGCCTCCGGCGTCAGAAGTTTCATCCGGTAAGCGAAGTACGTCTCCTGCCCCGCAGGACCGATCCGCAGCTGGTGATCCATGAAATCCACCCGGATGGGCGCCTCCGGCGGCAAAGTGCCGTCAGCGGGGAGCGGCGGGGCCAGCACCCATTTGCCGGGCGGCGCATAGTTCACGTGCGGCGCCTCAGGAGCCGCAAGGGCGCTCCCCGTGCCGAGAATCACCGCGAACGTCGTGAGCCATCGCAACACGCCCTGCCCCCTCATCTTTGGTCACCGCGCGCAGACACGCCGCCCCAGCTTCACTGATATTGCAAACGAAAACGCCTTACGCCTCCGGCGCGGGCAATGGCCGCCTGAACATCGGCCCGCGCCTTCAATTCGGGCAGCCTCGCATAAAGCCTTCTGAACGGCGGACCGACCGGCGGCGGATCGTAGTCGCTGAACTGCAGCAAGGCATCGACATGCTGATCGGGGCTGTCGAGGCGACGTATCAGAACCGCAGCCGCAGCATCCATGTCGCCTGCGCAGAGCGGTAGGGTCATGGCCGCAGAAGGATGATCCTTCTCGTGCGAAGCCGCATAGGCGAGATCGGGCTTGGCGGCCTCGGCCCGTCCCAGCGCCAGCAGTGCGCAGCCGCGCACAAGCCGAAGCACCATTTCGCCATAAGGTGACATCGTGCGCTTACCGTCGTCAAACACCGAGACCGTCTCCAGTGCTTCCGCCGGCTTTCCCAATTCGAGCTGAAGGTGGCCAAGATTGAGCGCCTGGCTCACATTCAACTCACCACGCTCTGAAATCGCGCCGGCCTTGCCCATTGCCGACACGGCCTCATCATCACGCCCGAGCATGGCGTAGGTCTTGGAAAGGCTGTCCCACCACCAGTTCCGATTGTCGTCGAGGTCGCTGAATGTCACGGCATAGACACGATCCGGGTGTGCGGCTTCAAGCGTCGCAAGCGTCTCTTCCGGACGTCCCAATTGACGCAGATAGTCGGCCATCTCCAGCACCGCCGCCATCGAACCAGGATGAGCGACGGCAATATCACGCATCTGTGCCAATCGCGCTTCCACTATGGCGCGGGCATCGAAATCGGGCTTGACCAGCGCTCGCAGCCGCCTATTGACGCTTGCACCGATCAGCGGCTGCGGCTCCACGACCCGCTCCAAAAGCGCAGTGGCCTCCGCCGTCTTGCCTTGTTCCGCCAATATTTCGGCATAGCTCAACTTGAAGCTGTCACCAGTCAGCAAGAAATCAGCAGGCCGATAATCGTTGTCAGTGAGCACCTGGAGAACGCGTGCCCGAAGCAATGTATCTCCGTTATCCCGTAGCTTCCGATTCAACCGGGCAAGCCATTCGATTTTCAGCGCATTGAGCGCTGCGCGGTTCGCCCGCGCCATGGCTTCAAGCGTCTCCGCGACTGCAGCATAGCGCTTGTCGTTCATTTCTAATGCGAAACGAGTGTGCCATATGTATTCGCTGGCACCGGAAAGCCGCGTTCCTTCCAGCGCATAGCGATACTTGGCCCCGATATCGTTCGCTTCCGCCGCGCACCAGTTCGCCAATTCGAACACGCTTAACCGCTTTTCTTCCGGGAGTGCAGCGAACGCCTTCTCGCTCACGACATCGTTCAGCACGGCAAGGCTCGATTTGCAGTTCTCTTGCTCGGCTCTGTCAGTCGCGAACTGCAGGCGCTCGACCAGCGAGGCCTCGTCCGCAACGGACGTTCCTGCCATAAAGGCAATGAAAACGCCCGGAAGGGCAATGCCTTTGAAACGCTTGCGCATTCTTGCCCCCACCCTTTTCGACTCGTGGGCACATTATCGCAAGTATCGAACGAGAAAAGCTTCAGAACTATGGCAGGGGGTTCATGTGTTTCTGAAAAGCAATGACATTTACTGGTCGCGCTACCCCGCCTTCTGCCAGCCGCCCTTCTCGCCCTGCGTCCAGTAAACCGGCTGAACACCCTCGCGCGCCCTGAGCGCACGCCAGTGCGCGCGGGCGGCGGCGAGCGAATCCTCGTCATTGCCGTCGAAGAGGTAGAGGACGCGCGCGAACGCCGCCGGATCGCCGGGCAGCTTGCCGCCCACCGAAATCAGAAGGTCGGCGCCGTTGGCAGGCGCGAAATCATCCGACAGCAGCACGGGCTGCGCGGCGGGATTGTCACGTCCGTGCGGAAGGAAGCTGCCCGGGTCGTAGGTCCACAGGTGGCTGTCCAGCGCATCGAGCTCGCCGCCGTCCGCCGAATGAACGAGGACGCGGTGCCCAGCCTCGATCGCTTTGCCCGCAAGGACGGGCACGACGTCGAACGGCCGCGACCGCGTGCAGTGATAGAAGCCGACCGGTGTGAGCGCGTCGCTCACGCTTCCAGCGTATCCTCGACAAAGCGGTCGAGCAGGCGCACGCCATAACCGGTCGCGCCCTTCTCCCATGTTGTGCCGGCCTTCGCGGACCACGCCATGCCCGCAATATCGAGGTGCGCCCATTTCACGCCGTCGTTCACGAAGCGGCCGATGAACTGTGCCGCCGTGATCGACCCGGCATCACGCGAACCGACGTTCTTCATGTCGGCGATCGGCGAGTCGATCATCTTGTCGTAGGCGCTGCCGAGCGGGAAGCGCCACAATTTGTCCCCCGTCGCGATGCCCGCGCTGACGAGTTGCTTCGCAAGCTCGTCGCTGTTCGAGAAGATGCCGGCATATTCGTGGCCGAGGCTGATGATGATCGCGCCGGTCAGCGTCGCGAGATCGACGATGACCTCCGGGTTGAAGCGTTTCTGCGCCCACGTGATCGCATCACAGAGCACCAAACGCCCCTCGGCATCGGTGTTGATGACCTCGACCGTCTGGCCCGACATTGTCGTCACCACGTCGCCGGGGCGCTGGGCGTTGCCATCGGGCATGTTCTCGACAAGGCCGCAGATGCCAACGACGCGCGCCTTGGCGCGGCGAAGCGCAAGCACCTTCATCGCGCCTGCAACGGCGCCCGCGCCGCCCATGTCCCACTTCATGTCTTCCATGCCCGCAGCGGGCTTTATGGAGATGCCGCCGGTGTCGAAGGTGACGCCCTTGCCCACGAAAACCGTGGAGGTCTTGGCCTTGCCGCCGGTGCCGTCCCATTCCATCACGAGCAGGCGCGGCGGCTTCGCCGAGCCCTGCGCGACGCCGAGCAGCGCGCCCATGCCCGCGGCGCGCATCTCGCTTTCGTCCAGCACCTCGATCTTGATGCCGAGGTCGGCGAGCGGACGGCAGCGTTCGACGAAGCTCTCCGGGTAGATGACGTTGCCCGGCTCGGCGACGAGGCTGCGCGTGAAGCCGACGGCCTCGACGAGCGGTTCGAGCCGCGCCCATTCCTGCCCTGCACTGCCGGCGTTGGCGATGGCGATTTCGGCGAGCGTCGGCTTCTGCTTTTCGGGCAGCTTGGTGCGGTACTTGTCGAACCGCCACGCGCGGAGTGACGCGCCGAGCGCGAGATGCGCGGCAGCCTTGGGCGTATCGAGCGCGAGATCGCCGAGTCCGCCGAAATCGACCGTGGCCTTCGTTTCGCCCGAGGTCAGCAGCCGCGCGGCGAGCGCGCCGCCGATCCGCTCGAACACGGCAGCATCGGCATGGCCAGGCTTGCCCGTGCCGACCACGAGCACGCGCGAGGCATCGGTGCCCGAGGGTGCGAGCAGCTCCACGATCTGCGCGGCGTCGCCTTCGAACCGCGCCGTCTTCACAGCATTGGCGACCGCGCCGCCAAGCGCCGCGTCCAGCGCCTGCGCCGCCCCCGAAAGCACCGCGTCCTTCGCCGCGAAAACCACAAGGGCAGTGCCCGGCGTGTGCGACGTAACCCCGAACTCGATGCGCATCGGACGAACTCTCCTGGAAGAAAAAACGATCGAGGGCGTTCTAGCCGCCCGGCAGGCGGACCGCAATTCACGGCGTATCGAAGCGCGCGCCTTGCCGCCGCGGGTACGCCGCGGGTAAGAGGCGCTATCCGCCTGTCCGGGGAGCGCTTTCTTGTCCCGTTGCCTTGCCGCCTTTCTGCTCTCCACCGCGCTCGCGGGATTCGCCGCGCCTGCGCTGGCGCAGACGGAAGGCGCCGCCGCCGTGGCTGCCGGCCCGGTGCTGAAACCTGGCGATGCGATCGAGTTCGCCGCGGACACGATGCAATATGATGACGACACGCAGCTGGTGACGGCGCGCGGCAACGTCGTCGTGACGCGCGACGGATACCGCCTCACCGCGAACGAGGTGGAATACGACCGCAAGACCGGAAAGGTCGAGGCCCGCGGTGCGGTGAAGGTGATCGATCCCGAGGGCAACGAGGCCTTCGGCGAGCGGGTCGAACTAGACGAATCACTCCGCGACGGTGCGGTTGAGAACATCCTGCTCGTGCTTCGGGATGGGGGGCGGCTTGCCGCCCACGATGGCCGGCGGGAGGCGGGGCGCACCACGGTGAATCGCGCGGTGTATTCACCTTGCGACATCATCGGCGTGGACGGCTGTCCCAAGGAGCCGCTGTGGCAGGTGAAGGCGCTGCGCGTGCGCCACGACCCCGATCGGAAACGTGTCTACTACAAGGATGCGAGCCTCGAATTCCTTGGCATCCCGATCTTCTACACGCCGAGTCTGTCGCACCCGGACGGGCCTGGCCGCAACGCGACGGGCATCCTCGTCCCGTCCGTCACCATCGACCGGTCGCTGGGCGTCTCGCTCGAACTGCCCTATTTTCTGAGCTTTTCCGACCATAACGACCTCACCATCGCGCCGATCGTCTACACGGAGGTCAATCCGGCGCTTTCGGTCGAGTACCGGCACCAGACCGCATCGGGGCCGCTGCGTTTCGGTGGTATCGGCACCTATTCGTCGGAGCTCGACTTCCCCGACCCCGCAGGGACCGGCATTCCGAACAAACAGTTCCGCGGCTATGTCTTCGGTAACGGCCGCCTCCAGCACGGCCGCAACTGGCGTTCGACGTTCGGCCTTCGCCTCGCCACCGACGACACGTTCCTGCGCCGCTACGACATCTCGCGCGACGACACGCTGCGGAACTTCTACCAGCTCGAGCGCTTCGGCGTGGAGAGCTACTTCGCGATCGAAGGCTGGGCCTTCCAGGGCCTGCGGCAGGCGGACGTCGCGGGGCTGACCCCGATCGCGCTGCCGCTCATCAACTACATGTGGTCGCCAAGTGACACCGTCGCCGGCGGCCGGCTGAAGCTGGCGGCCGATACCGCGGCAATCACGCGCACCGACGGCATGGATACACAGCGCGCCTCCGCCTCTGCCGAGTGGAAACGCAGCCTGATCACGCCGTGGGGCCAGCGCGTGACGGCGACCGGCCTTCTCCGCGGCGACATGTATCACGCGACCGACAGCGCCTTCGCCGAGCTTCCGATCTACGCCGGGCGCGACGGCTGGGAAGGACGCATCCTGCCCGCCGCCGCGCTCGACATCGAATGGCCGCTCGCCGGCCCCGCCTTCGGCGGCACGCAGACGCTGACACCGCGCGTGCAGTTTTCGATCTCGCCGAGCGACGTGAACGACGACATCCCGAACGAGGATTCGCGCGCCGTCGACCTCGACGACACCAACCTCTTCGATTTGAACCGCTTTCCCGGCGCGGACCGCTGGGAGGGCGGACAGCGCGTGACGTACGGCGCGACGTGGCGGCTCGACCGCCCGCGCTGGCAGATCGAGAGCGAGTTCGGCCAGAGCTACCGCTTCGACAACGCACCCGGTGCATTTCCGCAAGGCACAGGCCTTTCCGGCAACTTCTCCGACTTCGTCGGCCGCAACACGGTGCGCATCGGCAGCGGCTTCGACGTGACGCACCGCTTCCGCCTCGACAAGACCAGCCTGAAGCTGCGCCGCAACGAGATCGACGTGACGGTGGGCAACAAGCGCACCTATGCGACGGTCGGCTACGTGAAACTCGACCGCGACATCAATATCGAGGATCTGGAAGACCGCGAGGAGCTGCGCGCCGGCGGCCGTATCAGCTTTGCGCGCTACTGGTCGGTGATCGGTTCGGTGATCGTCGATCTGACTTCGCGCGCGGAGGATCCGCTGAACACCTCGGACGGGTTCGAGATGGTTCGCCACCGGCTCGGGATCGCCTATCAGGACGAGTGCTTCGAGTTCGGCGTCACGTGGCGACGCGACTATGTGGAAGATCGCGACTTCCGGCGCGGCAACGCCTTCCTGTTCTCGATCAGTCTCAAGAACCTTGGCCGCTAATCCGCGGTTCAGCCGCGAGGGGCTAGCCCAGCGGCCAAGCGTAAACGATACGCTGACATTCATGTTCGCGCGTGCTAGGCGGCATGACCTGAGAGGCCAAAAGACCGCTTCGGCGCCGCCGGGACGGGGGAGAGATTGATGAGGTTTTCGACGCTGCGCTGGCTTGCTGCCAGTGTCGCAGTTCTTGCTGCAGGGTCAACGTTGGCCCAGAATTCCCCGCTCGCCGGCCTCTCCGATCCCGATATCGAGATCCTCGGCCAGCCTGTCGATCCGACGATCCGAAAGGCGACCGCAATCGTCAACGGCGACGTCATCACCGATACCGACATCGACCAGCGCCTCAATCTGGTGCTTGCCGCGAACCAGGGGCAGATTTCCGAAGACGAGCGCACGCGCCTGCGGCTTCAGGTGGTGCGCAACCTGATCGATGAAAAGCTCCAGATTCAGGAAGCGACCGCACAGGAAGTGACGATCGCGCAGGAGGAAATCAGTCAGGCCTTCACGCGCGTCGCCTCCAACTTCCGCATGAGCAGCGACCAGTTCGACGAGTTCCTGAAGACGCGCGGCACCTCGCAGAACTCGCTGAAGCAGCAGATTCACGCCGAACTCGCGTGGAGCCGCCTGCTGCGGCGCAAAGTCGAACCGTTCGTGAACGTCGGCGACGACGAAGTGCAGGCGCTGATCGACCGGCTGAACGCCGCCAAGGGCACCGAGGAATTTCGCATCGCCGAAATCTTCCTGACCGCCACCACCGAAAACGCGGAACAGGTGCGCGAGAACGCGCAGCGCATCGTCGATCAGGTGCGGCAGGGCGGTTCGTTCATCGCTTATGCCCGGCAGTTCTCCGAAGCCTCGACCGCGGCCGTCGGCGGCGATCTCGGCTGGGTGCGTCCGGCGCAGCTTTCGCCCGAACTCGCACCGGTGGTCGAGAGCCTGCCGCGCGGCGACGTCTCCAACCCCATCCAGATCCCCGGCGGCTTCGCGATAATCGCGCTTGTCGACAAGCGGCAGGTGCTCGCGGCCGATCCCAAGGACGCGGTGCTCGCGGTCAAGCAGATCACGGTGCCGCTCGCGGCCGATGCGACGCAGCAGCAGGCGGCGGGACTCGTGCAGCGGCTGCAGGCGGGCACGCAGGGCATGGGCGGCTGCGGCGGCGCCGAGGCCTTGGCCGAGAGCTTCGGCGGCAACGTCGTCGCCAACGATCAGGTCCGGCTCGGCGATCTGCCGCCGCAGCTTCAGCAGATCATGGAGCCGATGCAGATCGGCCAGAGCACGCCGCCCTTCGGCACCCGCGAGGACGGCATCCGCGTGCTCGTGCTCTGCGGCCGCGAAGACCCGCCTGCCGCCGGCGCGCCGTCGTTCGACCAGCTCTACGCACAGATGGAAGAGAGCAAGGTCGCCATGGCGGCCCGCCGCTACCTGCGCGACCTTCGCCGCGACGCCGTTATCGACTACCGGTGATCAGGGCGCGATGATTCCACCGATCGCCGTTACGCTTGGCGACCCTGCCGGGATCGGCCCGGAAATCATCGGGCGGTGCTGGGAACAACGCGAAGCGCTCGGGCTTCCGCCCTTCTTCGGCGTGGGCAACCGCGATTCGCTGGCCTGCGTGTGGAAAGGCCCAGTCTGCCAGATCGAGCACCCCGACGACGTCGGCACCTGCTGCGACGCGCTGCCGCTTATCGAGGTGGCCGACAGCGAGGTGGTGGAACCCGGCAAGCCGACGCTGATCGGTGCGCGCTGCGCACTCGATGCGCTCGAGATCGCCACCGGCCTCACCCGCAGCGGCGCGGCGGGCGCGCTGGCGACGGGGCCGGTTTCCAAGGCGCAGCTTCAGGCGATCGGCTTTACGCATCCCGGGCAAACCGAATTCGTGGGTGAGCGCTGCGGCGTGTTCGCGGCCAATCTTGCAATGATGCTCGTCGGCCCGACGCTGCGCACCGTGCCCGTCACCATCCACGTTGCGCTCGCCGACGTGCCGCTGCGACTCACCACTGACCTTATCGTCAGCCGCGGACGCGCAGCCGCGAAAGGATTGACCCGGAATTTCGGCATCCAGAACCCGCGCATCGCGGTTGCAGGCCTCAATCCTCATGCGGGCGAAAGCGGGCTTTTGGGACGCGAGGAGATCGACGTGATCGCCCCCGCAATCGCAGAATTGCAAGCGGAGGGCATCGATGCGTTCGGGCCGCTTTCGGCTGACGCAATGTTCCACGAACACGCCCGCAAGACCTATGACGCCGCACTCTGCATGTATCACGACCAGGCGCTCGTGCCGCTCAAGACGCTCCATTTCGACGAGGGCGTGAACCTGACGCTCGGCCTGCCGATCGTTCGCACCGCGCCCGACCACGGCACCGCCTTCGACATCGCCGGCAAGGGAATCGCAAGCCACCGCGCGATGGCGGCGGCGATTAAAACCGCGCACGCCTGCGCCGTGCACCGCGCGATTGACTGACACGCTGCCGCCCGGCCTCGCCGCGCTGCCGCCGCTGCGCGAAGTCATCGCGCGGCACGGCCTCTCGGCCAAAAAGGCGTTCGGGCAAAATTTTTTGTTCGACTCCAATCTTCTCGACAAGATCGCGCGTGTTCCGGGGCCGCTCTCGGGTGCGCGCGTTTATGAGGTTGGGCCCGGACCCGGCGGTCTGACACGAGCGCTGCTCCGCGCGGGTGCCGAGGTGACAGCCGTGGAGATGGACAGCCGCTGCCTTCCCGCGCTTGCCGAACTCGGCGAGGCCGCAGCGGGCCGTCTCAGCGTAATCGAAAACGACGCCATGCGGATCGACGAGCCGGACGTGCTCGGCGGCCCGGCCCATATCGTCGCGAACCTGCCCTACAACGTCGGCACTGCGCTTCTCATCCGCTGGCTTACCGCCGATCCGTGGCCGCCGTGGTGGCTGAGCCTCAGCCTGATGTTCCAGAAGGAGGTCGCCGAACGCATCGTCGCGGCGCCGGATACGGACGCCTACGGGCGCCTTTCGGTCCTCGCGCAGTGGCGTTCGCGGCCGCGCATCGCGCTGTCGCTGCCGCCGCGCGCGTTCATCCCGCCGCCGAAAGTGGATTCCGCAGTGGTGCACATCGTGCCGTCCGAGGCGCCGGAGGGCGTGCCGGTGAAGGCCGTGGAGCGGGTGACGGCGGCGGCGTTCGGTCAACGCCGTAAGATGCTGCGCGCAAGCCTGAAGGCGCTACCGGGCGGGCTCGATGCGCTTGCCGCAAGCGGAATCGACGGCGCGCGGCGCGCGGAAACCTTGACTGTCGGTGAATTCGTCGCGCTCGCGCGCTGCTGGACTACGCTCAGTTGATCTTCGGCGCAGGCTTCTCGGCGGCCGCCGTTACCGTCGCCGGAGGACCCTTTTCGATAGCCGCCGCGAGCGTCACCGCGTTCTGGCATTCGCTCTGGCAGAGCTTGCGGATGCGCTCCAGATTGTCCTTCGCGAGCGCAACCGCACCGCGCGCCATATAGGCCTCCCCCTGCTCCGAGAGCGCGGTGAGGTCGTTGGGATCGATAGCGAGCGCTTCACGGTAGAATTTCACGGCGCGACCCGGAAGTCCGAGTATCTCGTACGAGCGCGCGATACCGATGTAGGCGCGCGTATTGCGGGGATCGACAGCGAGCGCGGTTTCGAACTGATCGATCGCGGCCTGCGCCTTGTGCCCATTGAGCAGCGTTTCACCGCTGCGTGTCAGCTGCATCGAAAGCGGCGCGATGCTCGGCTCCGCCGTCTTGCAATAGGCAACGCTCGACGCCGTGGCGATGGCGACAGCGATTCCGGCGAGCATGATCCTGGACTGCATGAACACTTCCCTCAACGTCACTCCCCCAGAGGCCCGCTTTAGCATGACTTTTCATAACCTGCGATGAAGAAACCATCGGTTTCGTCACGGTCAGGACGCAGAATTTGCGCGCCGCCAACATCGAGCGCCAGGTCAGGATGCCTTGTGCCCAAGGCCTCTACCTGGAGCCGCCCTTCCTCGGGAAGCAGCGAACACACGGCATAGACCAGCCTGCCGCCCGGCTTCAGCAGGCGCGCGCCAAGATCGGCGAGATGGGCCTGCAGCGCCGTGAGCCGCGCGAGCCGCTGCGGGGTGAGACGCCAGCGCGCTTCCGGATTGCGGCGCCACGTGCCCGTGCCGCTGCACGGGGCATCGATGAGCACCACGTCGGCGGCGCCCAGGAGATCGGCGAGCGCTTCGGCTTCGCGGCCCGGATCGAGAAGGCGCATTTCGATGTTCGCGGCGCCTGCGCGCGCCGCGCGGGGGCCAAGGCGCGAAAGCCGCGAACGATCGGTGTCGCAGGCGATAAGGCGGCCCCGGTTTTCCATGTCCGCCGCCAGCGCGAGCGTCTTGCCGCCCGCGCCCGCGCAAAGATCGACGACTGTCATGCCCGGCTGCGCGCGGCAGGCGGCGGCGATAAGCTGGCTGCCTTCATCCTGCACCTCGACGCGGCCGTCGTTGTAGGCAGGCAGATCCTCGACATTGAGCGCATCCACGAGGCGGAGGCCATCTTGCGCGCGCGCCGTCGGCACGGCGCCCGGAATGAGCGGCAACACCGCGCCGCGCGTTGTTTTCAGACGGTTGACCCGCAGGTCGAGCGGTGCGCGCTCGGCGAGCGCACGCAGCAGACTTTCGGCATCGGCATATTCCGCAGCGAACTTCGCGGTGAGCCATTCGGGAGCCAAACCCGGCGCTGCGGTGGGCTCATCTTGGGCGAGAGCTGCGGGACCGTGCGGGTCGGTGCCGAAATGCGAAAGCAGCTCCGGGGCTTCGGCGCGGGCATAGCCGACCAGCGCGGCGCGGCCGCTTTCCGGGCGTTCGCCGAGCGCGCGGATGACGCGATAGACGAGATCGCGGACGGCGCGGCGGTCTTTCGAGCCCGCGTAGCGCCGTGTCTTGAAATAGCGCTGAATGAGCGTGTCCGCCGCAGCGCCACCCCCGGCAGCAGCATCGATGATCTCATCGAGCAGCACGATCGCCGCCTCGACGCGCGCGGCGGGCGTCACAGGCTTGCCCTAGCGCGTCGGATAATTGGGCGCCTCGCGCGTGATCGTGACGTCGTGGACGTGGCTTTCGCGCAGGCCGGCGTTGGTGATCCGCACGAACTGCGCGCGCTTCTGCAGGTCCGCGATCGTGCGCGCGCCGGTGTAGCCCATCGCCGCCTTGAGACCGCCCGCGAGCTGGTGGATGATGTCCTTCGCCGGGCCCTTGTATGGCACCTGCCCCTCGATGCCCTCGGGCACCAGCTTCATCTGGTCCTTGATGTCCTGCTGGAAATAGCGGTCCGCCGAACCCCGCGCCATCGCGGCAACCGAGCCCATGCCGCGATACGCCTTGTAGCTGCGGCCCTGGTAGAGGAACGTCTCGCCCGGCGCTTCCTGCGTGCCGGCCAGCAGCGAGCCGACCATGACGGCGGAGGCGCCGCCCGCGATCGCCTTGGCGATATCACCTGAGGTGCGCAGGCCGCCGTCCGCGATCACCGGAACGCCCGACTTCATGGCTTCCTCGGCAGCGTCTTGAATCGCCGTGAACTGCGGCACGCCGACGCCCGCGACGACGCGCGTGGTGCAGATCGAGCCCGGCCCGATGCCGACCTTGATGCCGTCCGCGCCCGCATCGATGAGCGCGCGCGTGGCTTCCGCCGTCGCGACGTTGCCCGCGATGATCTGGACGGTGTTCGAAAGCTTGCGGATACGGCTCACCGCCTCGGCGACGCGGACCGAGTGGCCGTGCGCCGTATCGACGACGATAAGGTCGCACTCGGCATCGATCAGTGCCTCGGTGCGCTCGAAACCGGCATCGCCTGTGGTTGTCGCCGCCGCGACACGAAGGCGGCCCGCGGCGTCTTTGGTGGCTGTCGGGAAGGTCACGGCCTTCTCGATGTCCTTCACGGTGATAAGACCGATGCAGCGATAGGCGTCGTCCACCACGAGCAGCTTCTCGATGCGGCGCTGATGAAGGAGCCGCCGCGCCTCTTCGTGCGTCACGCCGGGGCGCACCGTGGCGAGGTTGTCCTTCGTCATCAGTTCGCTGATCGGCTGCTCGGGATGCTCGGCGAAGCGCACGTCGCGGTTGGTAACGATACCGATGAGCTTGCCGGGCTGGCCGCTCGGGCTGCGCTCGACAACCGGGATGCCGCTGATGCGGTGACGCTTCATCAGGTCGAGCGCCTCGCCGAGCGTCTCGTCCGCGTGCATCGTGACCGGGTTCACCACCATGCCCGATTCGAAGCGCTTCACCTGACGCACGGCCTGCGCCTGCTCCTCGATCGTGAGGTTGCGATGAAGCACGCCAAGTCCGCCGACCTGCGCCATCACGATCGCCATGTCGGCCTCGGTCACCGTATCCATGGCCGAGGAAAGTATCGGAATATTCAAGGAAATTTCGCGCGTCACGCGCGTCGAGAGATCGGTTTCGCTCGGCAGGACTTCGGACTCGCCGGGCACCAGCAGGACATCATCGAAAGTGAGTCCGAGCCGGATGTCCATGCCGTTTTCCTTGTTGCCGATTTTCGAGGTGGCGGGCTTATGCCACCGGTTCCCGGGAATTGCTACGGTCGCCGCTGATATGGCGACGATTTCGTCCATGTGGGCCATTCGCGGCTGTTCGCAAGTCCCTGACCGACGCCGAGCAGGAGGTTCATGTCGGCCGCCGCGCCACGATAATCGATGGGCAGCGTCACCGCGTCCGTGGGCTGGTGATAGTGGTTGCCCATGTAGTCGCCGAACGCCTTGCCCGCGAAAACGCCCGTCGCGATAACCGCGGGCACGCCCACCTCCGCGAAGGCGAAATGGTCGGAGCGCGCATAGAAGCTCTGAACGTCGGGAATCGCCATGATCCGGCGGCCGTGCGCTTTCGCGGCATCGGCCAGCCGCGCGTCGAGGCTGGTGAGCCCTTGCCCCAGCACGATAACATCGTCCGAGGGGCCGTTCGCGGCGATGGTATCGAGGCCGAACACGGCGACCATACGCGCTGCGTCGATGGGCCCTGACGCGGCGAAGTGCTTACCGCCGAGCAGGCCGCTTTCCTCGGCCGTCGTGGCGAGGAACAGCACGGAACGCTCGGGGCGCCTGCCCTTGGCAAACGCTTCTGCAAGTTCGATGAGACCGCCGACGCCGCTCGCATTGTCGACCGCGCCGTTGCAGATCGTGTCAGCGCCGGTTCCGCAGTGACCGAGGTGATCCCAGTGGGCGAGGTAGACGATGTATTCATTCGGGTGCTTGCGGCCACGGAGCACGCCGGACAGATTGTAGGACGTGAAGCGCGTGACTCGGTTTTCGGCGGAAAGCACGCCGGAGCCGAGCGTTCTCGGCTTGAAGTTCATCCCTGCGGCTTCGGCTTTCAGCGCCGCGAGGTCCGTTCCGAGGCCCCGCGCCAACGCGCTTCCGGCTTCACGGCCAACGACGGCATAAAGTGGCCCCTGCGCCTCAGCCGGAGCGTCGATCTGCATCTCGGCCCGACCCGCAGCGATGCGCGCGTGCCGCCAGGTTTCGTCCTCGGGCGGTGCATCATAAACGAGAATGGCTCCGGCCGCGCCGGCACGCGCGGCGTTCTCCAGCTTTGCGGCGCGCGCAGATTGCAGGCGCATGGCTTCCGACGGTTCGACGGTTCCATCGGGGAGGCCCGCGAAGATCAGCGCGATCTTGCCGTTGAGGTCGAGCCCCGCGAAGTCGTCGCGTCGCTCGTCAGGAAGCACGATGCCATAACCGGCGAGCACGATGTCGCCCTTCGCAGCGGCACGCGGCTGCGTCACCGGCGCGCGGACCACCGCCGTTTCGCCGTTTTCCACGATCACGGAGCCCACCGAGATACGCCCGGCAGTCGCCTCGGATTTCAGCAAGGGCACGGGGGAACGATAGCTCTGCTTCGAAACCGGCTGCAACCCGGCACCACGAAACGCCGTTTCGATATAAGCGAGCGTCTTCACCTCGCCCGCCGTTCCAGGCGCGCGGCCTTCATAGGCGTCTGACGCAAGTTCCGTGACGTGCGCGGCTATGCCTTCGGGCGTAACGACGGGCGCATCGCGTGCGCCGGTCGCGCACGCTGCGAGCAAGAGAAGGGCCGGAATCGGAAAGGAAAATCGGGATATGGACATGGCTGCGACGCTAGAGGCCGCGTCCCTGCCTGCCAAGCCTTCGCCGGTACGCTTTCCATGATCGCATGATGGGCGTCGACGGACGCCGGCGTGTTACGCCCGGCTTTGCAGCCGCTGCTCGGCGTCGATGTCGCCGAGGATCAGCGTTTCATACGCGATGAGTTCGCGGCATCCCGTGAGCGCGCGATAATATTCGCGGTTCATCATCGCGAGGCTGATCTGTGCGCAGATGAGGCGCACGCGCGGGTTTTCCACCACCTCCATGAACGCATCCATGTGCTCGCTGAAACGCGGATAGTGGCTGTCCGCCGCGTCCGCATCCAGATAGGAGAGCATACAGACGAAATACACGCGGGTTGCCGGTGTGCGTGCCTCGTCTTCGCGGATGACATCGCTGTCGCGAAGCACCCCAGCCTGATTATCCACCGTCAGCACGGCGTGCCGATCGCCATTGACGATGACGGCGCCGTTGATGGCGAATTTTTCGCCCGGATCGAGCGTCAGTCTGAATGCCACGGCCAATTCCCCCTGAAAATCAGCCGCACGATACTTTCATATCGGAAAGAACTTCTTAACGGCGTCAGCCGATCTCTATGATTTGCGTCGCCAGCCGCTCTACCTCGCGCTCATCGTGCGTGACGTATAGTATAGGCAGCTTCAGCGTGTCGCGGATGCGTTCGACGACGTGGAGCACCTCCTCGCGGCGGGCGCGATCGAGGAACGACAGCGGTTCGTCCAGCAACAGCGCACGCGGCCCCGAAAGCAGGGCGCGGCCGATGGCGACGCGGCGGGCTTCGCCGCCCGAAAGCCCCTTGGGCCACCGGTCGAGCAGATGCGCGATGTCGAGCAACCGAACCGTATCGTCGTAGTCCATCCAGCGGTCTTCCGGCCGTGCGAGGCGATGGCCATAGAGCAGGTTCTCGCGAACCCGGAGGTGCGGGAAAAGCCGGGACTCCTGAAACACATAGCCCAGCCGGCGGCGCTCCGGCGGGACATTGATGGCCGCGGCGTCGAACAGCGTCTCTGCACCGATGCGGACATGGCCCCGCTCGGGCGTCAGCAGGCCGGCCACCATGTGGAGCACCGATGTCTTGCCCGCGCCCGACGGGCCGAAGAGTACGACGAGCCCGCTTCCCGAAAAGCAGGCGGACACCTGCGTCTCGCCGACGCGGCGTGTGACATCGACATCAAAGGACATGGCGCCCCCGTGCGGCACGGCGCGCCAGGATTTCGGAGATGACGAGCGCCGCGAGCGACAATGCGATGGCGATGGCGGCAAGGCGCAGCACCTGCCCCTCCCCGCCGGGAAGCTGGAGCGCGCTGTAGATCGCGAGCGGTAGGGTTTGCGTCTGGCCGGGCACGTTCGACACGAAGGTGATCGTGGCGCCGAACTCCCCGATCGAGCGCGCAAAGCCGAGCACCGAGGCGACAAGGACGCCCGGGAGGGACAGCGGCAGCGTGACCGATAAGAATACGCGGGGCCGGCTCGCGCCGAGCGTGCGCGCAGCGCTTTCGAGGCCGCGATCGACGTTTTCGATGGAAAGCCGCAGCGCCCGCACCATCAGCGGCAGCGCCATGACTGCGGCAGCGATGGCCGCGCCGGTCCAGCGGAACATCACCGTCATCCCGAACCAGCCCTCCAGCCACGCGCCGACGGGGCCGTTGCGTCCGAACGCGAGGAGCAACAGCCAGCCGGTGACGACGGGGGGCAGCACGAGCGGCAGGTGCACAAGGCCATCGAGCAGCACCTTGCCCGGGAAGGTCGCGCGGGCGAGCAGCCATGCGAACGCGAAGGCAATGGGCAGCGTGACCAGCACGGCCGTGATGCCGACCTTGAGCGTCAGCAGCAGGATTTCGAGCTCGACGGGCGAAAGCATCAGGGCGCTGAAAAGCCATGCCGGGCGAAAATGACCCGGGCCTGACGCGAGCCAAGGAACGCGAGGAACGCCGGAGCATCCTTCGCCTTCGCCGTCTTCAGCCGCGCGGCGGGGTAGCGGATCGGCGGATGACTCGATGCCGGGAACACGCCGACCACGCGGACCTTGCGCGAGGCGACGGCATCCGTGGCGTAGACGATGCCGAGCGGCGCCTCGCCGCGCTCGACGAGCGCGAGCGCGGCGCGCACGTTCTCGGATCGCACCACGCGCGGCTCGACCGCCGCCCAGACGCCGAGCGCTTCGAGCGCGGCGCGAGCGTAGCGTCCGGCGGGAACGGCGGCGGGATCGGCCATCGCCAGCCTCCCGGAACCGAGCGCGCGGGCAAGCGGGAAGCCCTTCGCGATTCTGAGCTTCACGGGCGAATCCGAAGGCGCGATCAGCACCAGCCGGTTGCCTGCGATGACACGGCGGCTGCCGGGCGCCAGGAGGCTGCGCTGCTCAAGACGGTCCATCCATGCCTCGTCGGCCGAGATGAAGAGATCGGCGGGGGCGCCTGCCTCGATCTGCCGCGCGAGGGCCGAGGATCCGGCGAACGAGAGCACGGGGCGCGGATGGCGCTGCCGCGCCCAGGCATCCGCCGCTTCGCCGAGCGCTTCCTGAAGCGAGGCTGCCGCGAGGACGACGGGGGCTGCGCTTTGCGCGCGCGCCGGGAGGGCGCCGAGCAGGGCGAGCAAGACGAGGAAGACGGTGCGGGCGGCGTGGATCATTTTTGCTGTATTCTGACTTATATAGCGCTGACCGCTGCCGCAAACAAAAAGGGCGGCGCCGAGGCACCGCCCTTTCGAAGCTCTCCGCAGGCGGATCAGTTCACGGTCGCTGCCGTCTGCGTGCCGCCCTTGCTGCTGAGGTGGGCGAGCCAGAACTTCGCGATGTCCGCGCGCTTGCCGCCCTGCACCGTATTGAAGGCGGCTTCAGCGCCGGCCTTGTCGCCGCTGCGGGCGAGCGCGATGCCGATGCGGGTGTTGACTTCAGGCGCGTCGACGCCGCCCTTCTGCAGCGCGAGCTTGTACATCTCCACCGCCTTGGCGTTCTCACCGTAGCCGAGGTAGCCGTCGCCCGTGGCCTTCGCCAGACGGCCGGTCTTGTCGGCGCGCGATTCCTTCTCGAGAGCCGGCAGCGAGGCACGGTCGCTCTTCACCTTCGGCGTGACGATGGTCACGAGTTCCTTCACGTAGGCCTTGCTCGTGGAGAGCGTACCCTTGGCCATGCCCGCGTCGATGACGCTCTTGGCTTCGCCCGCGAGACCGCGCTTGTCGGCAGTTTCGGCGTACTCGAAATAGTCGCGTTCGCCGGTGAGCGCGTTGGTATCGTGCATCAGGCGCATGACATCGAGGTTGCCCTGATCGTCGAGGCCCGACGTTTCGCGGAAGATCACGAGCACATCGCGCCAGTTCGTGGTCGTCGGATAGGCCTGCACGAGCGCGAGCGACGCCGGAAGCACCTGGTTCGCGAGCTTGCCGTCGTAAGCGAGCGCGAGCGCGCGCTTGTACCAGGCTTCCTCAACAGGCTGGCCCGCCGCCTGCTTCGCCTTGATCGCCTTGTCGATCGTGGCGACAGCTTCGGGCGTGCGGCCGGCGCGGTTATACATCTCGCCGAGGCCGACGATGATGTCGGAGTCGCCCGGATGCTCGGCCGCCATCGCCTCATAGACCTTGATGGCACCCGGCACGTCGTTCTTCTGCACCGCGAGCGCGGCGAGGCTGCGCTGGAACTTCAGCTTTTCCTCGGGCGTGGTGCTGCCGCTGTCGATCGAGCCCTGCAGCCCCTCGGCAAGCATCGCGTTGTCCTGCTTGGCGAGCGCCACGTTGATCTTGAGCGCGTTGGCCATGTACTTGTCGTCAGGCGTTTCCGCGAGCGCTTCAGCTTCGCGGATCTTGACGAGCGCGGTGTCGTTGTCGCCGGCCTGCTGCGCGGTCTGCGCCTCGCCGAGCGCCTTCTGTGCCTTCTTGGAGAACTTGAACTTGCGCTGCTCGGGCGCAGCTTCCTTCTTGTCCTTCTCCTTGGCGATCGCGGGTGCAACCATGGCACCGCTCGCGATGCCGAGAGCCAGCGCGAAGCCGAGCGCCGTGCGTGAAACCATCTTCATTCGTCCAGTCTCCCCAGTGCAAGTTCCCGTAAATCGCCGGGAAAAGCCGAATATGCCGCCGCAGCATGTCGCGTCCGTGACGGCCTGCGTCAAGCCTTGATGCGATGCATGGATGGCACAGCCATGGTGAACCGCGCTTGAACCTCGTTCAGGCGTGTAAGCGCGCGATAATCTGCTAAATCCATAGCACGACTCGATCCCGGGGGTGATCCTGCCATGGCTCAACGCATCGCGCTTCCCGCAAGCCTCGCCGCAATCGCGGCGATTGCCTACTTCCTCGCGATGAACGCGGGGCTGCCCTTCGCTCTCCATGTCGCGCTGAAAGGCGCCTGCGTCACGATCCTCGCCATCGCCGCCGCGATGGCCGCGCGCCGCACCGACGGGTGGCTGCTTGCGGGCGTCATGGCCTTCGGCGCGCTCGGCGACATGCTGCTCGAATTCGACCTGATGGTGGGCGCGGCCGCTTTTGCTGTCGGCCATGTCGTCGCGATCTGGCTCTACCTCCGCAACCGGCGCGCAGGGCCGATGCCCATCAGCCAGCGCGGGGCAGCGCTTGCGCTTCTGCTCTGCGCGCCGCTCCTCTACCTGATCGCGGGGCCGGCCGCGAACGCCGGGATCGCATTCTACAGTTTCCTGCTGAGCGCGATGGCCGCCGCAGCGTGGACGAGCCGCTTCTCCCGCTACCGGACGGGGATCGGCGCGATCCTCTTCCTCGCCTCCGACGCCTTCATCTTCGCGCGCCTCGGCGGCCGCATGGACCCCGAGCAAGCAGCGCTCTTCATCTGGCCGCTCTATACGGCGGGGCAGATTCTCATTTTCGTGGGGGTTCGGCAGCGACTGGGGCCGGAGGGGCGGTAAGCATATCGCCATCGGCGCCCACCTGCAGCGGTTCTGCTCGCACCACGGCGGCGAGGGGCAGCGGGCCGTAGACGTGGGGAAACAGTTGCCCGCCGCGTGAGGGTTCCCACTTTACGCCTTGCAGCTTCGCAAGATCGACTTCGACGAGCACCAGATCGTCTCGCCCCGCGAAGTGCTTTGCCGCGGTTTCCGCGACCTGGTCGGGCGCGGAGAGGTGGATGTAGCCGTCCGCCAGATCAACGGGCGCGCCGGCGAACGTGCCTTCGGCGTTCAGGCTTTCCCACTCGCCGCGCGTGAGGATCTTGTGGGCGGTTCGGCTCATTCCGTGGCGGGTGCGGCTTCGGCTTCCTCGACCTCTTCCTCGCCGTCGGTTTCGATCTTGGCGGCGGAGACGACGTGTTCGTTGTCGGCGACATTGAACAGGCGCACGCCAGCGCTGTTGCGGCCGATGACGCGGAGCGTGTCCAGCCCGAGACGGATCATCTTCGCCTGATCGGTGACGAGCATAAGCTGCTCGCCGTCATGCGCCGGGAAGCTCGCCACGACGGGTCCGTTGCGGGCGATGTTGTCGATGTTGCCGATGCCCTGCCCGCCCCGGTTCGTGCGGCGGTATTCGTAGGCGGAGGTGCGCTTGCCGTAGCCGTTCGCGCAGACGGTGAGGATGAACTCCTCGGCGGCCGCGAACTCGGCCATGCGCTCGGGCGACAGCGTCGGTTCGTTCTCGTTGTCCTTCCACGGCGCAGCGCGGAGGTACGCCTCGCGCTCATCGGGCGTTGCCGCGAAGCCGCGCAGGATGGAGAGCGAGATCACCTCGTCATCGCCCTTCAGTGTCATGCCGCGCACGCCGGTCGAGGTGCGGCTCTGGAATTCGCGCACCGCGGTCGATTCGAAGCGGATCGCCTTGCCCTGCCGCGTGGCGAGCAGCACGTCGTCGTCCTCGGTGAGCAGCGCGACGCCGATCAGGCGGTCGTCCGAGCCCTCGTCGAAACGCATCGCGATCTTGCCGTTCGAGGGTACGTTGGTGAACGCATCCATCGAATTGCGGCGCACGGTGCCCTTGGCGGTCGCGAACATCACGTGGAGCTTGCCCCACTCCGCCTCGTCCTCGGGAAGCGGCAGCACGGTGGAAATGACCTCGCCATCGGCCAGCGGCAGCAGGTTCGCCATCGCCCGGCCGCGCGCCTGCGGCGCACCTTCGGGCAGCTTCCACACCTTCATGCGGTAGACCTTGCCCGCCGTGGAGAAGAACAGCACGGGCGTGTGCGTCAGCGTCACGAACAGGTTCGTGATCGCATCCTCGTCCTTCGTGTTCATGCCCGAGCGGCCCTTGCCGCCGCGGCGCTGCGCGCGGAAGCTGTCGAGCGGCGTGCGCTTGATGTAGCCGCCCATCGTGACGGTGACGACCATCTCCTCGCGCTCGATGAGGTCTTCGTCATCGATATCGTCGAGATAGGGCACGATTTCCGTGCGCCGGGGCGTCGCATAGCTTTCCGAGACGGCGACGAGTTCTTCGCGCATCACCGCATAGAGCTTCGCGCGGTCGCCGAGGATGGCGAGAAGCTCGGCGATCGAAATCGCGAGTTCCTTGAGTTCGGCGCCGATCTCTTCGCGGCCGAGCTGGGTGAGGCGGTGCAGGCGGAGGTCGAGGATGGCGCGGACCTGCGTCTCGCTCATCTTGTACGTGTCGCCGTAGACGGCGCCTTCCACGGCCTCGACGAGTTCGAGATAGGGGCGGATTTCGCCCATCGCCCATTCGCGCGCCATCAGCGTTTCGCGCGCTTCGGCGGGGTTGGAGCTGCCGCGAATGATGCGCACCACCTCATCGAGGTTCGACACGGCGACGACGAGGCCGAGCAGGATATGGGCGCGGTCGCGCGCCTTGTTCAGCTCGAACTTGGCGCGGCGGGTGATCACTTCCTCGCGGAAGGTGATGAACGCCGCGATGATGTCGCGGAGGTTCAGGAGTTCCGGGCGGCCGCCGCGGATCGCCAGCATGTTGAACGCAAAGCTCGTCTGCGCGGGGGTGAAGCGGTAGACTTGGTTCAGCACCACCTCGGGCGTCGCGTCGCGCTTCAGCTCGATGACGACGCGCACGCCTTCGCGGTTCGATTCGTCGCGGATGTCGGACACGCCCTCGATGCGTTTGTCCTTCACCGCCTCGGCGATCTTCTCGACGAGGCCCGCCTTGCCGACCTGGAACGGAATTTCGGTGAGCACGATCTGGCGACGATCGCCGCGCCGATCCTCGATGATGCTGCGCGCACGCATGATGACCGAGCCGCGCCCGGTGGTGTAGGCGCTGAGGAGCCCGCCCTTGCCCATCACCATCGCGCCCGTCGGGAAGTCCGGCGCGGGCACGAACTCCATGAGTTCCTCGACCGTGATCGCCGGATTGTCGATGAACGCCACCGCCGCCGCCACGACCTCGCCGAGGTTGTGCGGTGGAATGTTCGTCGCCATGCCGACCGCGATGCCGCCCGCGCCGTTCACCAGCAGGTTCGGGAAGCGCGCCGGAAGCACGGACGGCTCGCTCTCGGAGCCGTCGTAGTTCGGCACGAAATCGACCGTATCCTTGTCGAGATCGGTCAGCAGTTCGTCGGTCACCTTGGCGAGGCGCGATTCGGTGTAGCGCATCGCCGCGGCGGCATCCGGGTCCATCGAGCCGAAGTTGCCCTGACCGTCGATGAGCGGCACGCGCATCGACCAATCCTGCGCCATGCGGACCAAGGCATCATAGATCGCGCTGTCGCCGTGCGGGTGATATTTACCCATCACGTCACCGACGATGCGGGCCGACTTGCGATACGCCTTGTTGTGGGTGAAGCCGTTTTCGTAGGCCGTGTAGAGGATGCGGCGGTGGACAGGCTTCAAACCATCGCGAACGTCAGGCAGCGCACGCGACACGATCACGCTCATCGCGTAATCGAGATAGCTCGTCTTCATCTCCTCGACGATGGAGATGGGGCGGATATCGGACGGCTCGGCGCCGCTGGTCTCTGGGGCGTCCACTCGGTTTCCTGTACGCTCTGGGGATTATGGTCGGCTTTGACCGCTGTCTCTACATGCGCGCGCGCGTGAAGGCCAGCGTTACGATTGGGTGACGGTGAGCCTCGAACGGAACCATTGGGCGGCCGCATCCTCGGGGAGCGTCCCCGCCGCTAGATCGAGCATCATGGCGATCGCATCTGCGGCGCTGAACCGCAGTTCATGACCGTTCAGCGCAAGGAACAGGCGCGCGATCACCCACGCGGTGCGCTTGTTGCCGTCAATGAACGGGTGATTGCGGGCAATGCCAAACGCATAGGCGGCGGCAAGCGCGGCGGAATCGTCTTCGCCATACGTCCAGCGATTGACGGGCCGTGCCAGCGCGGACTCCAGAAGCCCGGAATCGCGAACCCCGGCCCCTCCGCCGTGTTCGGAAAGCTGCCGATCATGAACCGCGATGGCATCCGCCCGATCGAGCCACGTGGGCTCGATCCGCTGATCGGGGGTCATTGCGCCAGAACGCGCAGAATATCGCGATCCTCACGCATGATCTTCTCGGCGAGCTTCATCTTCGCCTCGAAATCGGGATTGGACGCCGTGAGGCGCACGCCGTCGGGCGATTCCGATGCGTAAAGCGTATCGCCCAGCTCGACACGCAGCCGTGCAAGCAGCTCCTTCGGCAGGATAACGCCTGTCGAATTGCCGATCTTCACGAGTTTGAGCGATGCGTTCATACGCATGTTATAACGGTGATGGCCGCAAATATCAATGGGGCAAGAGTCCGTTGAGCACCGCCTCGACCTTTTCGAACTGCGCCGCACGTGTCAGCCCGTCCGCCGCGCCTGCGGGAAGGTCAGGGAGGCGACCGTTCGCGCGCTCGGCGAGCTTTTGCGAGAGCCAATCCACGATCGTCGCGGGGTCGTTGCTGACGAGGCCGATGCCCGTGCGCCGGATGATGTCCGCCGCCTCGCCTTCCTGCTGGCCATGGCACAACACCGGGCGCCGGGCGCCGACATATTCGTAGAGCTTGCCGGCAACGACGTGCTTTTCGCCCTCAGTGGAAAAACGCAGCAGCAGCAGGATATCCGCCGCGCGCTCGATGCGCAGCACCTCGCCGCGTCCGATGGGCGGGTGCGCCTGCACCAGATGCGATACGCCCGCGCGCTCGGCCATTGCCATCGGCACGTGGCTGTCCTCGCCCCAGAAATGCACGACGAGCTTCGCGGGGTCGGGCTTCAGGAGCGCGAGCGCCGCGAGCAGCGGCTCGGGCGAGCGGCCGCCGTTGTAGGTGGACCCCGCGTGCACGATGCTGAGCCGTTCGGCATCGAGCGCCGGAACGTCTTCCAGACCGACGAAATCAGCCGGATCATAGCCGTTCGCCGCACAAACGACCGGCTTTCCGTAGCGCCGCGCGAGGATTTCGGCGCTGCCTTCCGTCACCGCCACCAGCGCCGACGCCTTCGAGAGCGCGCGCCGCTCCATCCAGCGGTTGACGCCATTCGCGATGAGGCTTTCGTTCTGGTAGATATTGTCCGCCCAGAGGTCGCGCAGTTCCGCGACGAACGGCACACCCCACGCGCGGGACAGCTTCGCCGCTGCCATGTGGCTCGAATGCGGCGGGCCGGTCGAAAAGATCGCGTCGGGCTTCCAGTCCCACGCCAGCGCCGCCTCGACCGCAGGGTCGATCCAGGTGATGTGCGGATCGGGGAGGTAAGAGAGCTGCCAGATCAGGCGCCTGAGCCCGCCCGGCTGCGCGGCGGTTTCCACGCTCGCCTTCGCGCCCGGCTTCGGCTGGTCGGCCTCGGTCATCGGCGCCGCCCGCCCGCGCCGTACATAGGGCACGGCGGTGATGCGCTCGGCGGGAATCTCGGGGTCGACAGCGGCGGGGAACTGCAGATTCTGCCCCGAAAGCACGCGAACGTCGTGGCCGCGATCCAGCAGGAAGCGCGCGAACTTGGGCGCGCGCACGGTCGCCGTGGGGGCGTTCGGCGGGTACAGCCCCGTGACAATCAGGATGCGGCGCGACATTCGGCAAGGCTCATCGCAAAGAGCGCGCCACCATGCAACACTGGACGCGGGCACCCCTTCCCCATATCTCCGCGCGCATGAAGACACCCGTTCACGTCATCGGCGGCGGCCTCGCCGGTTCGGAAGCCGCATGGCAGCTCGCACGCGCAGGCGTTCCTGTCGTTTTGCACGAGATGCGACCCGTGCAGGGGACGGACGCGCACCACACGGACGGGCTTGCCGAACTCGTCTGCTCGAACAGCTTCCGGTCGGATGATCCCAATGCGAGCGCGGTGGGCGTGCTGCACGAGGAGATGCGGCGGCTCGGCTCGCTGATCCTCACCTGCGGCGATGCCGCGCGGGTGCCTGCGGGCTCGGCACTTGCCGTGGACCGCGACGACTTCTCGGCGCGCGTTACCGCCGCCATCGAGGCCGAACCGCTGATCGAAATCCGCCGAGAGCGCGTGGACGGCCTGCCGCCGCCCGAATGGGGCCAGACGATCATCGCCACCGGCCCGCTGACCGCCGCGCCGCTTGCCGAAGCGATCCGCGCGCAGACGGGCGAGGACGCCCTCGCCTTTTTCGACGCGATCGCGCCGATCGTGCACCGCGAGAGCATCGACATGGAAACCGCGTGGTTCCAGTCCCGCTACGACAAGGGCGACGGCAAGGACTACATCAACTGCCCGATGGACGAGGCGCAGTACGGCGCGTTCATCGATGCGCTGATGACCGGCGAGAAGACCGTGTTCAAGGAATGGGAGGCGAACACCCCCTATTTCGAAGGCTGTATGCCGATCGAGGTGATGGCGGAGCGCGGGGCGCAGACCTTGCGGTTCGGGCCGATGAAGCCGGTCGGCCTCACCAACCCGCGCACGGGGAAGAAGGCCTACGCGGTCGTCCAGCTCCGGCAGGACAATGCCTCGGCCACGCTGTGGAACATGGTCGGCTTCCAGACGAAGCTGCGCCACGCCGAGCAGGTGCGCATCTTCCGCAGCATTCCAGGCCTTGAGAACGCCGAGTTCGCGCGGCTGGGCGGGCTGCATCGCAATACGTTCATCAAATCGCCGGTGCTGCTCGACGGCAGCCTGCGCCTGAAATCCGACCCGCGCATCCGCTTCGCCGGGCAGATCACGGGCTGCGAGGGCTATATCGAAAGCGCTTCCATAGGCTTGCTGGCGGGCCGTTTTGCCGCTGCCGACGCGCTGGGCGCCGCGCCGGACCTGCCGCCGCGCACGACGGCGCTCGGCGCGCTTCTCGCGCACATCACGGGCGAGGCGGTGGCGGAGACCTATCAGCCGATGAACGTGAACTTCGGCCTGTTCCCGCCGTTTGACGCACGCGTTCCCAAGAAGTCGCGGAAAGCGGCCTATGCGGAGCGGGCCCTTGCCGATCTGGATGGCTGGATCGCCGCCAAGGCAGGTTAGTCAGCGCAGCTGCAATCGGCTTTCGGCTTCGTGGCGGCCCGTACCGTCCGCGTCTTTTCGAACTCCGCGGCCACGAGTTCGCCGGACCTGTCGGCATCGGCATCATCGAAGCGCGCGTTCTGCTTCACGGCGTATTCCGCGAAGCTGAGCACGCCGTTGCCGTCCGTATCGAACCGGTCGAACGATTGTCGACGCGCGCGCAGATATTCTTCGCGGCTGACGCTGGCGTTGCGATCGCGGTCGTAGCGGCGGAAGCGCTTTTCCTCGCGCGTCGCCTCGCTTGCCTGCGGCGGCTCGGGCAGCGCGGCGGGAGCAGCGACGGGCGGCGGCTCCGGAAGCGGCGCGGTTGCCGGCTCGTCATCCACGCTCACGACGACCGCGGCCGCGACGAGCAATGTTACCGCAATCCCGCCGACCGCCCAGCGCCAAACCATTGTCATCCCTGCCCTTTCGATGCGACTCGCGGGATAGAGCCTAACGGGTTCGTTTCGGGGCTGTCACGCTTTCCCTGTCAGCACGTGCCGCAGGATCGCGAACTGCCGGCCCGCCGCGCCGCGCGGCTCCCGCTTGCCGGCAGCGTCGCGCCGGGCGACGGCGGTAAGCGCGGTGACGGGCCTGACAGCGGGCGCGAAACGCATCTTGTCAGGCATCGAAACGGCAACGTCCGCGCCCCGGCGGCGCGCGTTCGCCTGTGCCCAGAAGCGGCCGGCTTCAGCGAGTTCGGCACTGCTTTCCGCCCCGAGCAGGGCGGCGGCGCACCGGAAAAGCTGCGCTCCGCTCTCGCCGATTTCGGCACCGTCGAGCACATCCATGTGCGCTTCCGCGAGCGCCGCGAGCTCCCCCGTATCCAGCGCCGCAGCAGCAACGGCGGCAAGGACGGGTTCACTTGTGCGCGCATCTTCAACGCTATCGCGCCACCAGGCGAGACGGATCATGCCGATCTGCGGCTCGGTGGTGGTGCGGACCACATCGGCAAGCGCAAGATCGAAGGCGTGGAGCGCGAAAAGCTGCGGCCTTGCAGCGGCCGGCGCGAACAGCGTCGCGACGTAGCGGTCACGGTCTTCGGCCCGCACAATTGCTTCCACTTCGGAAATCATTTCGGCAACGCCCGGAATTCCGCCGATCCCGTCTCTCATTAACCAGTCACCTCAACAGCTTCTTAGGCATTTCCCGTTATGCATCCTTGATCATGCGCCTGTTCGCAGGCGGTGCACGGGGGTGAACACTATGTCGCTGGGCAGCAATACGCCGGGCAATCGCATGAAAGCCATGCAGTCGTCGACCTTTCTTTCGCGCCTGAGACGCGACCAGAAAGGCAACGCACTCGCCATGGTGGCCGCGTCCGTCATCCCCCTCGTCGGCGCCATCGGCGGCGGCGTCGATCTCACCCGCGCCTACATGGCGGAAGCCCGACTGGCACAGGCCTGCGACGCAGCCGCGCTTGCGGGACGCAAGGTGATGACGAAGGACGACACCGACAGCGGCGGCTCCGTGATCGACAATTCGACCGCCGATCAGGAAATCCAGAAGTTCCTCGATTACAACTTCCCCGAAGGCAAGTTCGACACGGGCGAGATCACACGCACCGCGCAGGTCGACGAGGATGGCGAGCTTACGATCACGCTCGCTACGACGATCTCGACACAGTTGCTGCGTATCGCGGGCATCCAGTCGATGGACATCAACGCCGAGTGCTCGGCGCGCCGCTCCGGCGTGAATGTCGATGTCGTTCTCGTCGTTGACGTGACCGGATCGATGGCATGGGACGTCGACAAGAATAGCGGAAGCGACAACGAGCGCATGATCGCGCTGCAGGGCGCCTCCAAGGGATTTCTCGACATCCTCAAAGAGCTTCAGGATCAGCTGAGCAGCAGCGGACTGCGTGTGCGCGTGGGTATCGTTCCCTATTCGCAGGGCGTCAACGTCGGCAAGCTGCTCTACGCCGAAAACCCCGACTACATCGATTACTCGGGGGAGCCGTATTCAACGAATATCGGTGAGCCGTACATGGCGACCGTGAGCGGAAAATACGCCTGGAAGAATTATGCCGTGACGGGCTCTTACGACGATGAAAATCTGAGCCTCGACCAGTTCGTTTCCCTCGGGCTCGCGGAAACGACACCTGCCAACCCCTATGCTTGGAAAGGTTGCGTGGAGGCCCGGAGCACCGTCACGACCATCAACGCATCGAGCGATCCGTACATGACCATCCCGGAGGGCGCGTGGGACGTTATCGATGCTGCGCCTGGCGCTGAGATCGATGGACAGATTGCGCCGAAGTGGCGGCCTTATTTCGCATCGCCCTGGTCGAGTTCATCGGTCGGCGGCGTCACTGTGACCGGCAACAAGTATCGGCCAAACGCAACGTACATGGACATTACGAAGCAACCCTGGGCCAACCTTAACTGGCGGATGCAGAATGACAGCACCACGTACTCGAGCAAGGCTGTTCGCTATGATACGAGCTACTCGAGCCTGACAGCGAGCAGCCACTACAAGAACGGCGTGGCCACGACCGGGCCCAACAAGAACTGCCCGAACGAGGCAAAGCTGCTGACGCAAATCGATGCGGACGGCGTGACGACGCTGGGAAGCTATATAGATGCCCTCGAACCTACGGGCGGCACCTATCACGACCTCGGCATGTACTGGGGCCTAGCCCTTATAAGCCCCGGCGCTCCGTTCCCCAACGACAGCACTTACCTTGCCCCCGGACACACGGGCGAGGAACGCGGTGTCAACCGCTATCTCGTCTTCATGTCCGATGGCGAAATCGATCCAGGCATCAGCTATTCGGCTTATGGCCAGTATCTGTGGGATCACAGAACGCGATCTAACACCACCGAGCCCAAGCCCGAACATCGCGCGCGTTTTCGCATGATCTGCGAAGCGGCCAAGATACAAGGCATCAAGGTTTCGACGGTGGCCTTCTCCACCTCGATCGGCACGACGGACAAGAACGCGATCCAGGACTGCGCAAGTTCGGAAGACGATTACTATGTCGCGGAGACCGCAGAAGATCTGAACGAGGCCTTCCAGAAGATCGCGCAGAACATCGGCTATCTGCGCGTGTCGAAATAGGCGCCGCCATGAAACCCCTCCGCAATCCGCTACGCCGTCTCCGCCGGGACGAACGCGGCAGCTATATCATCGAGTTCGCCTTGCTGAGCCTGCCGATGATGACGCTGCTGATGGGCGGGATCGAGCTCGGCTATCTTGCCTACGCGAAATCGAACGTCGAAGGCGCGCTGCGTGAAGTCTCGCGGCTCGCCGCGACCGGCGGCTCGACCCCCGAGGAACTCGACGCGATCCTCGACGCGAAAATCGGGCAGATCAAAGGCGCGCACGCAGAGATCGATCGCAGGAGCTACTCCAGCTTCGGAGCCGTAGGCCAACCGGAACCGCTTACGTCCGATGTCGCGCCGGTGGGCGGCGAACCGGGGCCCGGCGACTGTTACCTCGACATCAACGGGAACGAGCAGTGGGACGCGGATCGCGGCAGCGACGATCTCGGCGATGCCGAAGACATTCTCTATTACGGCGTGACGGTTACCTATCCGATGATCTTCAAGCTGACCTCAAGCGTCATCAACGGCGGCGATAACGATATGACGATCGAGGCCAACGCCGTGATCAAGAACGAGCCGTTCAGCAATATCGCGGTGCCCGACCCCGAGGAGGAGTGCATTCCTTCATGACGACGAAACGGGTTCGCCTCCAAAAGGTTCGGACATCGCTCCGTAAGAACGAGTCCGGCGTCGCGTTCATGGAGTTCGCGTTTGCGCTGCCATTCCTGATGGTTGCGCTGCTCGGCGGGCTCGAGCTTGTCCATCTCGCGCTGACGCATCAGCAGCTTTCGCGCATCGCGACCTCGACCGCCGATCTTGCCGCACGATATCGGGCAAGCATCGACGAAGTGGACGTCAACACGCTGTTCATGGGTTCGCAGATGTCAGCATCGTTCGACGATTTCGACACGAACGGCCGCATCGTCCTCAGTTCCGTGACGCGCAATGCCGACGACGACGGGCATTGGATCCGCTGGCAGCGCTGCGAAGGCGACCTCGCCCGGGCGAGCGAAATCGGCGACGAAGGCGATGGTGAGGACGACGATACGATCGACGAAGTGAACGGCATGATCGTAACGGACCCGAACAACGTGCTCGTCGCCGAAGTGACCTATCGCTACACGCCGTGGTTCTTCCCGGTGAGAAGCAGCATATTGAGCAGCATCGCGCCGATCTTCACGGAACGCGACATCACGTATACGTCGGCGTTCATCGCGCGCGAACTGACGCTCAGGAACATCACCAACACGACCGGCCTCTCCGACGGAGACCGCAGGCTCTGCGACTGACGACGGCTCTTAGCGCGTGAGCTTCTTGTAGCTCATGCGGTGCGGGCGGTCGGCTTCGTCGCCGAGGCGGCGGCGCTTGTCTTCCTCGTAGCTTTCGAAGTTTCCTTCGAACCATTCGACGTGGCTGTCGCCTTCGAACGCGAGGATGTGCGTCGCGAGGCGATCGAGGAAGAAGCGGTCGTGGCTGATGACCACGGCGCAGCCGGCGAAATTCTCCAGCGCCTCTTCGAGCGCGCGTAGCGTTTCGACGTCGAGGTCGTTGGTGGGCTCGTCGAGCAGCAGCACGTTGCCGCCCTTCTGCAGCATCTTCGCCATATGAACGCGGTTGCGCTCACCGCCTGAAAGCTGGCCGACCTTCTTCTGCTGGTCGACGCCCTTGAAGTTGAAGGCGCCCACGTAGGCGCGCGTCGAGATGTCGTGCTTGCCGAAGTAGAAGCGTTCGTTGCCGCCCGAGACCTCTTCCCAAACGTTCTTGTTCGCATCGAGATGGTCGCGGCTCTGGTCGACATAGCCGAGCTTCACCGTGTCGCCGATCTTGATCGAGCCGCTGTCGGGCGTTTCCTGCCCGGTGATGAGCTTGAACAGTGTCGACTTGCCGGCGCCGTTCGGGCCGATGACGCCGACGATACCGCCCGGCGGCAGCGTGAATTCGAGGTTTTCGAACAGCAATTTGTCGCCGTAAGCCTTGGTGAGGCCCTTCGCCTCGATCACCGTGCTGCCGAGGCGCTCCGGCACCTGAATGAGGATCTGCGCGGCGCCGGGGCGACGATCGTTCTGCTTTTCGACGAGTTCGTCGAACGCCTTGATACGCGCCTTGGACTTCGTCTGGCGCGCCTTGGGCGACTGACGGATCCAGTCCAGCTCTTCCTTGATCGCTTTCTGGCGGCCCTCGTCCTCGCGGTCTTCCTGCTCCATGCGCTTGGCTTTCGCTTCAAGCCATTTGGAGTAGTTACCCTCGAACGGCAGGCCGCGACCGCGATCCAACTCCAGCACCCAGCCGACGACATTGTCGAGGAAGTAGCGATCGTGGGTGACGAGGATGACGTTGCCCGCGTAGTCGATCAGATGCCGTTCCAGCCACTGGACGCTTTCAGCGTCGAGGTGGTTGGTCGGCTCGTCGAGCAGCAGGACTTCGGGCTTTTCCAGGAGCAAGCGGCAGAGCGCCACGCGGCGCTTCTCACCGCCCGAGAGGTTCTCGACGCTCGCGTCGCCCGGCGGGCAGCGCAGCGCGTCCATCGCGATTTCAAGCTGGTTGTCGAGCGTCCAGCCGTCGACCGCGTCGATCTTTTCCTGAAGCTCGCCCATTTCGGTCATCAGCGCATCGAAATCGGCGTCCTCGGGCGGATCGGCCATGATCGTCGAGATTTCGTTGAAGCGGTCCATCATGTCGGCGACCGGGCGGACGCCGTCCATGACGTTTTCCTTCACGGTCTTCGTGGGATCGAGCTGCGGCTCCTGAGAAAGATAGCCGACGCGAACGCCGTCGGCGGCCCACGCCTCGCCCTGATAGTCCTTGTCGTAGCCGGCCATGATCTTCATCAGCGTCGACTTGCCGGCGCCGTTCACGCCGATGATGGCGATCTTCGTGCCGGGCAGGAACTGCAGGTGGATATCTTTCAGAACCGGCTTCGGCGCGCCGGGGAAGGTCTTGGTGAGACCCTTCATCACAAAACTATACTGGTAGGACGCCATGCCGCCGCCGCCTTCTCACGAGATCTTTCGGATTTGCGGCGCGTCTAGCGCAGCCGCTCGGCGATGTCGAGGATGCCGGAGAGGTACGCGTCGATGCTCGCTTCGCTTACCGTCCGGCCGTCCAGGAACCGCCGCAAGCGATATGGGTTCGTGCCCGGCGCGTTCAAGCCTTCGGTGACGAGCGTCGCGGATTTAATGCCGGCTTCGGCGAGCATCGCCTCCCCGCGCGGATCGAAACCGCCGCTCGGGTAGCAGAAATGGTCCTGATGCGCGCCGCCGAGCATGGCGCCGAGCGCGGCGCGGTTGTCGGCGAGTTCCTGCGGGAGGGCGTCGATGTATCGGTGCAGGCCCTTGTGGCGGTGCGTGTGGAGCTGGATATCGAGGTCCCGGCGGGCGGCATCCGCCACCTCTTCAGGGCGCATCAGGTGGAACTGACGCCCCGACCACCACGGCTCCGTACCCATGCCGAGCCGCTTCGCCACTTCGGCGAGGCCGACCATGCGGGGCTGGAAACCCACCTCGTCCACAGCCGTGCGCAGCCGATCCCCTGCCCAGTCGCGGCTCGCGGCATCGCCGAGCACGAGCGGCGCTTCAAGGCCGGGAAGGACGCCAGAAAGGTCATAGCTGCCCGCAGGCGCGCGCTCGGCGAGATAGTTCGCGACGACGTTCGCGACCGGGCCGTCGTTTTCGACATAGTAAGTCGAGACATAGACGGTTGCCGGAAGGCCGCAGGCTTCAAGCGCGGGGAGCATATGTGTGTAGGTGGAGGACCAGCCGTCGTCGATGGTGATGACGGTGGCGCCCTTCGGCAATCTGTCCTCCGCGAGCATGTCGACCGCTTCGCCGAGCGGCAGCACGGGATACGGCGAGGCTGCAAGCCATTTCATCCGATCGGCGAACTGCCGATGCGGCATGAACAGGCGGTTCCCGAACGGCGCGGCGTCCAGCGTCCAGAGGCCGTGGTAGCAGAGAATGCGCAGCTTCCCCGCCGTCAGCGCACGCGCCGCCGCAAAACCGCCAAGCGCGCGGATGGAGCCGAGCAGTGCCTGCTTCACGGATTGCCCCCGCCGATACCGCTGGTTCGCGCCATTCGATCTTCCAACACCGATTCCTGTCTCCGCCATAACCGCCCGGGCTCATGGCGTACATTGCTCAACAACACCTTAGCCGGAGAGAAGGACGCACGACACCCTCCCCCTTGCGCGTGACCCCGCGCCTCTCTAACCCGCAGCCATGACTGCTGAAATCGATCCCTTTCACGCCCTTGCCATCAGCCGCCTCGCCCACCGCCTTTCGGCGGAGGGGCGCGAGGTCATCCATATGGAGTTCGGCCAGCCTTCGACGGGCGCGCCGGCCAAAGCCATCGCCGAGGCGCACCGCATCCTCGATACGGACGGCATGGGCTATTGGGAGAGTATTCCGCTCAAGACACGCATCGCCCGCCACTATCAGGAAACCTACGGAATCGCGCTCGACCCCGAGCAGATCATCCTGACGAACGGCGCATCGCCCGCGTTCGTTATGGCGCTTTCCTGCCTATTCGCCCCCGGCGCGCGCGTCGCGCTCGCGCGGCCCGGCTATGTCGCCTACCGCAACACGCTGAAAGCGCTGCACATGGTGCCGGTGGAGCTGGCCTGCGGCGAGGCGGAACGCTACCAGATCACCGCCGCGGCGATCGAGGCGCTGGAACCCGCGCCCGAAGGCCTCATCGTCGCGAGCCCCGCGAACCCCACCGGCACGATCATCCCGAAGGACGAACTCGCCGCCATCACCGAGGTGTGCCGCCGCCGCGGCATCCGCATCATCTCCGACGAGATCTATCACGGCCTTAGCTACGTCGGTCCGACGCATTCGATGCTGGAGTTTTCGGACCGCACGCTCGTCGTCAACAGCTTCTCCAAATACTTCAGCATGGCAGGCTGGCGGCTCGGCTGGCTGGTGGTGCCGCCGGACCTGATCGGCGCGGCGCGCGCGCGCATGGGGAACCTGTTCCTCACCCCGCCCTCGCTCGCGCAGCACGCAGGGCTCACCGCCTTCGAATGCCGCGACGAGCTGGAAGGCCATATCGCGACCTACACGCGGAACCGCGACCTGTTGCTGGAGGCGCTACCGAAAATGGGCCTGCGCCGCATCGCCCCGCCGGACGGGGCCTTCTACATCTACGCCGATATCAGCCACCTGACCGACGACGCCATGGCCTTCTGTATGCGCATCCTTGAAGACACCGGCATCGCGACGGCGCCGGGCATCGATTTCGATCCGATGGAAGGCCACCACTTCATGCGCATCAGCTTCGCCGTCTCGACGGACCGGGTGGAGCGCGCCATCACGCTCCTCGAACCGTGGTTCGCAAAGCAGAACGCGCGCTGATCCCTTACGGCTGACCGAAGGGGATGTAGAGCGCGCTCGGGTGCGCCTTGTCGTGGAGCAGCTTCACTGTCACCGGCCGTGCATCCGCCATGGTTTCGTCCGCGACCACGCTGCCGGAGTTGTAGTTCTTCTGCGTGTTGATCGAGTTGATCGGACCGACGACGAGGCGAAGGCGGCTGCCCTTCGCGATCTGCCGCGACACGAAAGTGAAGCGGTTGAAATCATAGCGGAGCGGCGCCTTTGAGGTGACGAGCTTCGCTTCGCGCAACGATTCCCGGTAGCGCGCGCGGAGGATGTCGTTCGTCAGCAGGATGCTGCCACCGTCGGGCGTGATCTCGTACACCGAAGCCTGAAAGTCCGTGTCCGGCTGATCGATCGAGATCCACGCGGACAGGCGGAAGAAGCCGGAGACTTCGGTCGGCTTGTCGAAGGCCGCGCTGTGATAGACGAGCTGTTTGCCGTCGGCCGCGAGCACAAGTGTCTGATCGGTAAGGAGGCTTGGATCGAGCCCGGCTTCGAGCGCAGCACCCGATACGTCGCGCGGGTCATAGACATAGCTGTCGGCGCTGCCCTTGCCCGTTGATGCCGGCGAGAGCGATCCCGACGCCATCACGCGGTTGGCGTTGGCGGTGGAATCGAGGAAGAACGGCTTTTCCTCGGCCGTGACGCCTTCCAGCGTGTCCGCATAGCGCCAGCGTTCGGCGCCCATCACATAGTATGCGACGCGCTTCTTCAGGAAGTCCGGCTTCGCGCCGCCCGCCATGGCCCAGTTGTACCACTCGACATGCAGCTTCGGCAGATCGACGAGGCTCGCCGGGCCGAAGGTCAGCCCGCCGACACTCGCCTGCGGCGTGCGCGTGCCCGCGTGGTCCCACGGTCCGACGATCAGATAGTGGTTCGCGCGGGCCTTCTCTGAGCCCAGCTTCATGTGCGTCTTGTAGAATTCGAACGCGCCGGGCTGGTCGCCATCGTAGCTGCCGGTGATGGTGAGGATCGGCATGTCGAGCGCGCGGAACTGCTCGGGCGTCGGCGCATAGCTGTCGTACCATGCATCGACGGCGGGGTGCGAAATCCATTCCACGAGCGTTTTCTGCTCGCCGCCAAAGATGCGGGGCAGCGTGCTGAACGCCTCGCCCTTTTCGAAGCGTTCACGGGCGATCGATGCCCAGAAGGCGGAATCGCCGAAGATGTTGCCCTGCGAGGCCTTGCCATCCGTGAACGTCAGCCACTGCATCAGATAGGGGTAGGCGATGTTGTTGCGCGACGGGAAATCGGCGCCCGGATAGGGCGAGGCGACGGGCACGATCGTTGCGAGGTGCGGCGGCGCTTCCTTCGCCGTCGCCCACTGGTTGTACCCGGCGTAAGATCCGCCCCACATCGAGACCTTGCCGTTGCAATAGGGCTGCTTCGCGAGCCATTCGACGACGTCGTGGCCGTCCTTCGCCTCCTGGATGAGCGGGCGGAATTCGCCTTCCGAGTTGCCGCGTCCGCGCACGTCGACGGTGAGGAACGGCAGGCCGTGCGCCGCGAAATAAACGCCGCGGTCGTGGTAGCTCTGGGCGATGTAGGGCGTCAGCGTGAAGATACAGGCCGCGGGCGCAGCTTGTCCCTTAGGCAGGTAGACGGTGGCGCTGAGCTTGACGCCGTCGCGCAGCGGAATCCGCTCGCCCCAGCGCATCTCGACCTTGCTGGCATCGGTCGGCGCCTCCGCAGCGGCGACCTGCGCGAAACCGGCGGCAAGCGCCACGCCCAAAACCAGTGCTGCCTTCATTGCGCGCCTTCCTGACCCATTCCCGGAAACAATCCTGATCAGGATCATCATTTTCCAAGCGGGATATGTCAACCGGAAGAGCGCGAGGGCGTGTCGCCGCATGACAGCGCGGCCAAAACGCGCTCGCCGGTGAGTGGCAGGGTCACGAGCGGCGATGCCGCCCCAAGCGCATTCTGCACCGCATTGGCGATGGCGGCGGGCACACCGATCGTGCCGCTTTCGCCGACCCCCTTTGCGCCGATCGGCGAGAACGGAGTCGGCGTTTCGAAATGCACGAGTTCGACGTGCGGCACGTCCGACGCCAGCGGCAGCAGATAATCCTGTAGCGACAGGGTGAGCGGCCGCGCATCGGCATCGTAGCGCACCTCTTCGAACAGGGTCGCGCCGAGCGCCTGCGCGAGCCCGCCGATCACCTGCCCCTCCACGATCGCGGGGTTGATCTGCACGCCGCAATCGTGCCCGAAGACGATACGCTCAACGGTGATCTTGCCCGTATCGATATCGACGGCGACCTCTGCCACGACGCAGCCGTATGCGATGGCGAGCGCGGGCGGATCGTAAGCCGCCCTGTCCTCAAGGCCGGGCTCCAAACCTTCGGGCACCGAGAACGCCTTGTACGCCGCCGCTGCGATCTCCGCGACACCGATGCGGCGCGTCGGCACGTCGATCACCTCAACGCCGCCCTGCACGAAGCGGACACTTTCGGGCGGCGCGTCCAGAAGATGTGCGCCCCAGCGCAGGATGCGTTCCCGCAGTCGCCGTGCGGCAAGCGCGGTCGAGCCGCCCGCCACGCCAGCGCCGCGGCTGCCGCCGCTCGCATAGGCGGTGTAGGCGGACGAGACCGTGTCGCCGTGGACGATGGAGATGTCCTCGACCGGGAGCCCGAGTTCGTCGGCGGCGACCTGCATCAGCGCGGTTTCGATGCCCTGTCCCATCGGCGTCTGGCCAACGAAGACGCGCACGTGGCCGCTCGGCTCCATGCGGATCGCCGTGATATCGAACCCGCCGCTGTCGACGCCGATCAGCTTGCAGAGCGGCGACGGGCCGAAGTTCGTGGTTTCGGCGTAGCACGCGATGCCGACGCCTGTGCGGCGGCGCGACGACGGCTGAGCATCGTTATAGCCGAACCTTTCGAGGGTCGCATCGAGAAGGTCGGCGTAGCGCCCGCTATCGAGGACGATCCCGGTCGGCGTGGGGTACGGCATTTCCGAAGGCGCCACGAGGTTGCGGCGGCGAAGCTCCGCGGGATCGAGGCCGAGGCGGGGTGCGGCCATGTCGAGCGCGCGTTCGAGCGCGAAGTTCGCCTCCGGTTGCCCGAAGCCGCGGTAGGCGCCGGTCGGGGTCTTGTTGGTGACGACGGCGAGGGCTTCGATGTCGATCGTGTCGATCCTGTAGGGCCCCGTCATCACCGCGCCGGTGATCCAGGCGGTGCCCATCGAGGTTGCGTAGGGGTCGGCGCCCTTGTCGAGGACGATAGTGGAGCGGAGGGCGCGGATGCGGCCGTCCGCATCGAAGGCGAGCGCGAGGTCGACGCGTTCGTCGCGGCCGTGGGTGGAGGCGACGAAGGCTTCGGCGCGGGTTTCGATCCAGCGAAGCGGACGACCGATACGGTGCGTGAGGAAGGCGAGGATCACCTCCTCGCCGTAGAGGCAGGCCTTCATGCCGAACGATCCACCTACGTCCGGCGCGATGACGCGGATGCGGTGCTCGGGGAGGCCGAGACATTCGGAGATGCCGGCGCGGATCTGGTGGATCGACTGGGTGGACAGCCACACCGTGACGCTTTCCCCGTCGAGATCGGGAGCGACGACGACACCGCGGGGTTCGAGCGAGCAGGGATGCACGCGCTGGGTCGTGAAGCGGTCGCTGACGACGAGTCCGGCACCGTCGAACGCGGCGGCGATATCGCCTGCCTGCCAGCGGGGACGGGCGACGATGTTGTCGGACCAATGATCGTATAGCCGCGGCGCATCGGCGCGGAGGGCGGCGTCGATGTCGGCGATGACGGGGAGCGCGCGGTACTTGGGGACGATAGCGCGGACTGCCGCTTCGGCGGTGCGGCGATCGAGGGCGACCACGGCGGCGAACGGCTGGCCCACGTAGCGCAGCCGATCGGTTGCCAGCGCCTTCAGCCCGGAATGGTTCTGGCCCGGCAGGTTCCAGAGCGACGGCTGCGGCGCGAAACCCGCGATGTCATCGCCCGTGATGACAGCAAGAACGCCGGGGATGGACCGCGCGGCGGCGACATCGACACCGAGGAGTTCGGCGTGCGCGACGGGACTGCGCGCGAAGGCGACCGTCGCCATGCCCGGCAGATCGATGTCGCCCACGTAGCGGCCACGACCTGCGACGAAGCGATCGAGCGCAGCGCGGCGCACCGATTGGCCGATCACGCTCATTCCGCACCCGCCGCTGCGCGCACGGCAGCCACGATGGCCCGATAGCCCGTGCAGCGGCAGACGACCGCATCTAGGCGCGAACGGATCGCCGTCTCGTCGCGATGATCGGGGACCGACGTATCGGCGAGGAATTCGCGCGCCACAGCCATCATGCCCGAGGTGCAGAAACCGCACTGGGCCGCGAAATTCTTCGCGAATGCCTTGCGGAGCCTATCCCCCGCCGGATCATCGAAACCTTCAACGGTGGTGATGTCGGCGCCATCCATCTGCGCGGCGAGCGTGAGGCAGGACCGCAGCGTCTCGCCGCCTGCAAGCACCGTGCAGCTTCCGCAAACACCCTCCTCGCAGCCGATGTGCGTTCCCTTGAGACCCTGATCGGCGCGCAGGAAATCCGCGAGCGTCAGGTCCGGCGCGACATGCGCCACGACGGCCGCCCCATTGATGCGGAGGTGGACGGGTACGCCGGTCATGCGCGGTCCCGCGCGCGAAGGGCAAACGCATGAAGAACGCGCCGCCGATAGGCCGGGCTGCTCGCATCGGCAAGCGTCGGGAACCGGACCAAGAGATCATCGAGCCACGGACCGGGATCGTCCGGGATCGGCCCGCTCCTGACCGGCCGGTCGACGAGACCGGAAACCGTGTAGCGCATCGCCTCCCCCACCCGTTCGCAGGCCACTGCCACCACGGCGCGTCCGGTCGAATTCCGCACCAGCAATTCTTCGAAGGCAACGTTCCGCCCGGCTTCGAACGTCGCGGCCACGATCACTTCACCGGGTTCGAGGGCGGTCAGAAACGGGCCTGCGATGAAATCTTCCATTGCGACCTCCCGCCTGTCCGTGACGACAGTTCCGCCGAGCGCAAGCAGAATGAGCGGCAACTCGCCGCGCGGGTCGGCCCACGCGAGGCTGCCGCCGACCGTGGCGCGGTTGCGGATGGTGACGTTGCCGACGAAACCGATCGCCTCGGCAAAGCCGCCGGCGGCGGCGGGATGCCGTGCGAGCGCAGCGAGCGTGACGCCCGCACCGACCCGCACACGGCTTCCTTCGACCTCGATCGTCTTCAGCGCCGCGATGCGGCCGATGTCGACGAACTGCGGGGGCGCCTTGCCGCGCAAGCTCGGCAGCAGGCTTTGCCCCCCGGCAAGGATTGCGGCGCCGGGATTCGCATCGAGGAACGCGCGCAGCGCCCCCAGATCGTTCGGCGCCGCATAGCCTCCGCTTTCCCTCGTCACGCGCAGCCGATCAGCGGATGAACTCGGCCGACGGGTGCGCCCGCGGAAAATCACGCATGTAGTTGAAGAAACGCCCGAGCGTCGTGTCGCTGCGCGTCAGCGTGCCGGGTTTGAAATGAATCGTCTGCATGTTGACAAGATCATCCAGAACGACACGCGTTTCCAGCTCCGCCACAAATTCGAGATATTCGTCGATCTCCTCGGGCGTGCCCATGTCCTTGCGTGCGCAGACGACGATGAAGACGGTGGAGCGGCCGGGCCGGTTGAGGCTGAACGGCGACACGAAGCCGAACCAACGCCCCGCGAAATCGGTGCTCTGGAAATACATGCTCGTGCCGACGATGCCGATGCGGTGTTTGACCGGATCACCGGTGACGTGCGTGCCTTCGAACTCGTAGTACATCGAATGATCGGTCCACTCGACGGCATCGTGGGGATTGTCGCCGTTGATGACGATGCCGTGCAGGTAGCGGATGTGCTGCATGTCCGGCGTGTTGGCGCAGAGAATCCAGGGATCGGTGGGGATTTCCTCACCGAATGTCTTGATCTTGTAGACCAGTTCGTCGTCCGGATACGGGAAATCGGGCAGCTGATAGTGCGGATCGGTGCCATTGTAGGCCCAGACGAGGCCGTATTTCTCGCAGGTGGGGAATTCGAACAGGCGTGCGGTCGGCGGAATCGGATCGTTGCTCGGCATTCCCGAGCAGCGACCGTCCGCGCCGTAACGCCAATGATGGAACACGCAGCGCACCTGCCCATCCACCATGTCGCCGACCGAGAGATCCGCGCCGAGATGCGGGCAGTAGGCGCTCATCACGTGCGCCTTGCCTTCGTTGTCGCGGAACACGATGACGCGCCCGTCGAGGAAATCGAAGCCGCGCACGAACGACGAGGTCGCCGCGCTCGACAGGCAGATCGGATACCACGACTGTGTGAAGAGCCCGTCTTCACCTTCGAACGGTACGGGCTGGCTCAAAGGCCGCTTTACCGGCTGATCGAGACGGCGCGGCTTACTGACATCATCAAGCGACACGCGAGACCTCCCTCCTGGTCCACTGGAACGGAACATGAGGTTGGAGCATCGGTCAAGCCGTGCGCGGCGCATAGCCCCACGTATGGCCAATGCGGCGGTGCGCGGCCCTATCCTAACGGACGGGCAATGCTCGCCGATCGGACGTGTGTGTGCTTGTCCTTGCGCCGCTTATGGTCTCCCCATTCCAATAAGGGAGCAAGCGGAGCCCGACATGGCCAAGAAAATCCTGTTTATCGTCACCTCGCACGGCGAGCTCGGATCGAGCGGAAACGCCAGCGGCAGCTGGCTCGAAGAGCTGGCGACACCCTATTGGCAGTTCGTGGACGCCGGCTTAGACGTCGCGATCGCATCGCCGAAAGGCGGCAAGGCGCCGATCGACCCAATGAGCCTTGAGGACGCGTGGATCAGCGACAGCGGACGGCGCTTTCTGGCAGATGCAGGGGCAACGGCGAAGATGAACGCCACGCAGCCGCTCGAAAGCATCGGCGACGAGGGGCTGGACGGCATCTTCCTCGTCGGCGGCACGGCAACGACGTGGGACTTCCCGCACAACCCCGTGATCAAGCGGCTCGCCGAGACGCTGTTCGCGCGCAGCGATGTCGTCGCGGGCATCTGTCACGGCGTCATCGGACTGGTGCAGGCGGTCGATCCCAACGGCGAACCGCTGGTGAAGAACCGCAAGCTCACATCGATCAGCAACGCCGAAGACGTGATGATGGGCGTCGACAAGATCGTGCCCGTGCTTCCCGAAGACATGCTTCGCAAGCTGCGCGCGATCTATTCGGCCGCGCAACCGTTCGGCGCGCATGTCGTGTGCGACCCGCCCTTCTTCACGGGTCAGAACCCGGCCTCCGCCGAACCGCTGGCGAAGCAGATTATCGATCATCTCGAACGGAAGGCCGCGGCTGCGGCTGCCTGAAACCGGTCCGGGGGCGGCGCTGCCGCCCCCGATTGCGTTGCTATCAACCGACGGGCGTGGCGCCGACGAGCGCGCGGTAGCGCGCCAGCGCCTGCGTGCGGTTCTGCGCGCTCAGTTTCCTGTAGATATTGCGCAGATGGAACTTGATCGTCGCCTCGCTGAGACCGAGACGATGCGCGGTGACCTTATTCGGGTGACCCTCCCCCATGAAATGCAGGATCTGCCGCTCGCGCGCTGTGAGCGGATCGCTGGACGCCAGCGCCGGATCGTTGCCCGCGAGCGGAACGTCGCCACGCTGCGGATCAGGCGTCGACCAACCCGGCAGCTCGGCGAGATAGGGCTGGAGATCCGCGCCCGCCTCGACGAACAGCCGCGCGGGTAGCAGCCCCTGACAGTGCCCGCACGCCGCCTGCAGCTTCGCACGCACCAGCGCGGGCTTAGCTTCGGCATGATGGATACGCGCCCACGCGATGTCGATCGCGGTCGCATAGCGCAGCGCCGAGGTTCGCCCGACCTCCTCCTCGGCAACCCGGAGCCAATGCGCGGCCTCATCGAGACTGCGCGCCGAGGTTTGAAGCTCGGCGAGCGCGAGCAGGCCCCCGATGCGCTCTTGCCATGTCAGGGGAACGCCTGCTCCGCTGAGGAAGGCGCCACCCGGCAGACCAAGCGCCTCGACATCGCGCCATGCCTTGTCAACGGCGCCGCTGCGCGCCTCGATGAGAGCGCCGGTGAGGCCCATATTCCACGCAAGACGCGGCGTCTGCAGCCGGTCGCTGGCTTCGACACCGTTCGCAAGGATCGCCCGTGCTTCATCGAGCCTGTTCGCCGCAGCAGCGGCGCGCGCGGCATAGCGATGCGCCCAGAGCTGTACCTCCACCCACGCCTCAACCGCGCCGACCATCGCGGCGAGATCGAGCGGATTGGCATGGAGATCGGGCTTGCCGAGCTCGAACTGGATGCTGGTGCGCAGCATCTCCGTGAGCACGCGCAGCCGCTGGTCTTCGGGGAAGAACAGCCGCACCATCTTCTCGCCGAGCGCGGATTCGGCAAGGGCACCTTCGAGATCATTACGCCAGAATTGCGCGAGCATCCGGTGCACATGCATGAACAGCGCGCCGAAAATGCTCTCCGTGCCCGCATAATCGATCGCGGCTTCGACGGCTGCGCGCTCCGCCTTCACGAGATCGCCGCCGCAATAGCTATTCCACGAGCGGAGGATATGGACCTGCGCGCGGCCATGATGATCGCCCGGCGGGGCTTCGGCGATGTAGCGTTCGAGCGCGGCTTCATCCTCGGCGCTCGCCCGCTGATCGAGGAAGCCGTTGACGAAGCCTTCGGCGATGAGGAACTGGCGTTCGATCAGCGCGGTATCGGTTCCCGCCTCCGCGTTTTCAAGCTGGAGCCGCACCGATTGGAGACGCTCAACCGCATCGACAATGCGGCCTTCGTGGGCGCTGACGACGGCCAGTGAAAGCTGTGCGCTCGGGCAGCGCGGATCGGCGGCGATGCCGATCGAATCGAGCATCAGCCGCGCCGCCGCAATGCCTTGCCGCGTAACGACGGTGGTCGCGCCGACCTGCTCGATGAGCGCGAGCGCGCGCTCGCGTTCGCCCGCTTCGATCGCGTGGCGAAGCGCTTCCTGAAACAATCCCCGATCCGCGAACCATTCGGCGGCGCGGGCGTGGAGCGCCGCACGCTCCTTCGCATCCATGAGCGCGAGCCGATCGTCGAGGAATCGGCGCAGCATTTCGGGGAAATGGAATTCCTGCGTGTAGAGATCGCGAAGCAGCAAGCCCTCGTCGTGATAGAGCTTCTCGACGAGCGACAGCGCCACATTCCCGACCAGCGCCTCGGCGAGCGACAGGTCGAAGCGTTCGACGACGACGAGGCGGCTCATCGCGGCGCGGAGGTCCGGATCTAGCGTGCTCAGCACCTCGTCGCGGAAATAATCGCCGAGCCAGTCCTGCCACGTGCCGCAATCGTGGCCGGGGCGCGGCGTGTGATCCAGCGAACGGCGCGCGAAGGCGACCGCGACCGCCGAACCGCTCGTGCTGGCGTGAAGGCGGCGCGTGTAAAGCTCCGGCACCTGGTTCGAGAGCAGCGCGTGGATTTCCGCGGGCGTGAACGCAAGATCGCCGGGGCCGATCTCAAGCAACTGGTTCCGCGCGCGAAGTGCGCCGAGCGGAAGCTGCGGACGTCGGCGCGACGACAGCACCAAGCGCAGCGCCGGGGAATGTAGGAGCAGGCTCGCAAGGAACGCGAAGGCTTCGGGCGCGTCGATCGCCTCGCAGCCGTCGAGGATCAGGATGGGCTTGCGCGCGGCGCGATTGACGGCGGCCGCAAGGCGGCGGGCCGCGACCTCCGGCGCTTGCGGAGAGAAGGCGGACGCGATTGCGGCGAAGGCCTCGGCAAGATCGTCGTACCCCGCATGGGCCAGCGCTTCGGCGATGCCCGCGATGAGAAGCGCGGGGGCGCGGTCCGACGCATCGAGCGTGAGCCAGGCGGCCGGGCGCTCCATCTGGCGCAGCAGCTCGGCCCACTGCGTAAGCAGCACGGTCTTGCCGGAGCCTGCGGGGCCGCGAACGATGGTGAGCTGGCGCAGCAGGCTCGCTTCGGTCAACTCGCGGAGCAAAAGCTGACGCCGGACAAGGGGCACGTCGCCGCGCACGGGGCCGAAGCGGTGCGGCAGTGCGGCCGTATCGGCTTCAAGGCTGTGATCGACCGGCATCGCTCCCTCCCAGCCCCTTCACATCAAGCCGGGGAGGCTATCACGAAAGCGCGCCCCATGCGAAGAAGTCCGTATCCACGCGCCATCCCATGGCCGTGCGGCGCCAAAGGATCGTGTAGCGCACGAGCGTTGGCGCCTCGCCCGGCGCCTTCGGATGCACGGTGGATTCGCCGAGCTCGAACGCGAGGTCGCCGCCGCCGTGGCTGACCTCGACCTGCCGCAGGTCGCACGCCGAGAAGCCATCCATCAGGCCGCGGAAAACCGCGATCGCAGCCTCGCGGCCCTTTTGCAGCGGCGTGTCGGGCACGGCGATGCGCGGGTCTTCGATATAATAGTTCGCGACGAGGCGTTCGGGATCGCCGCTTCGGAAGTCCGCCTCGAACTGGTCGCTCGCCGCGCGGATCGCCGCCGCAACGTCTTCCGGCGCGGGCGCAGGCGCAGGCGCGCCGCCGACGAAGGCTTCGATCTCGTCGAGCAGGCTGTTCTCGATCGCTTCCCACTCTTTGCCCCAGCCGTCGTCGGTGGTGACGCCGACGAAGCTGTTGCGGATCATCACGTCGCAGGCCCCCGGCCCGCACGGCGTGATGCGCACCTCGCCGGCATAGTCCGTGATCGGGAGCGGGCCGCTATCGACGACGCGGTAGCCGTAGGCATAGCCTGCGGGGTCAATCCATTCGAGGCGCTCGCGGATCGGCGGGCCTTCCGCAAGATGGATCCGCTTCGTGGCGCCGACCTCTGCGCCCTCCCCTTCGAACACGACCCGCTTGAAGAAGCCGCCGCCCGCGAGCTTTTCCATGCCGCGCCACGAAAGATAGCTCCAGAGCGTCTCCGCCGGTGCGTTGAACCGGCGGACGACCTGCGCCTTGCCCATATTCCAAACTCCCCTAGAAACGCAGCTTCGCCTGCACACCCCAGCGCCGACCCGGCGCTGCGGCGGAAAGATCACCCGCGCCCGCACCGCTCCATTCGACCGGCACGAATTCGATGATATAGTCCTCATCGAACAGATTCTCGACAAAGCCCGCGAGCGACAGGCCGCCCTTGCGCAGCGTGAGGCGCGCATTCACGAGGCTAACGCCGCTGCGCTTGTCCGTATTATCGACTTCCCAATAATAGGCGCCGCTCGAACCGTTGAGCTCGACACGCGGCGTGATCGACATGTCGTCGCCAAGTTCGTGCTCGTACTGCGCGCCCAAGGCATAAGAGAGCTTCGCCATCTGCGGCAGCTTGTTGCCGGTGTAGTCGCCCGCCGCGGGAAGGCCCGCGAATACCGATGTGTCGTAGCTGATGATCTTCGAATCCGTGTAGCCGATCGACGCCGAGAGATCGAAGCCGGGCGCCGGGCGCGCGATGATCTCTGCCTCGAACCCGTACACTTCCGACTTCGGAATGGGGTTCGTGAGCGTCTGCGCCGAGTTGTTGACATCGAGCGTGTAGACCTGACGATCCTTGATGCGCGTGTAGAAGACGGCGCTGGTGAGCGTCAGCTTGCGGTCGAATGCGCTCGCCTTGAGCCCGACCTCGTAGTTCCAGTTCTCTTCCTTGTTGTAGGAGCGGGTGATGATGTCGAGCGGGTTGAAGCCGCCGCTGCGGAAGCCCTTGGCGACGGTCGCATACACCATCGATGTGTCGTTCCAGAACCACGTCGCGGAAACCTTCGGCTGCAGCGACTTGAAGGTCCGGTCGTACTCCGGAAGTCCCGGTGCGGCGCGATCGGTCTGGTGCCGGTCGTCCACGTCGTAGCGCAGTGCGCCGGTCAGCTCGATGCCGGAATCGAAGCGGTAGGAGACCTGGCCGAACGCGGCATAGGCCTTGTTGCGATCCGTCGAACGGCTCTGCGCGAACAGGAGCGGCGCAAGCTCCGGCGGCAGGCCGAACAGCGGCAGGAAATCCGCGCCGAGGAAAATCTCGGTATCGAGCTTCTGGCGGGTTTTCAGATAGTAGAGACCCGCCAGCCACTTGAAGCGCGTGTTGCCCGTGGAGGCGAGCCGCAGTTCCTGGCTGAAATTGCGCGTCTTCAACGCCTGCTGCGCGATGATGCCGTCGAGCGGGCTGAGGTCCAGCTCCTCGTCGATGAACGAGGAGACCTTCGAATAGGCCGTGACCGACGTGAGCATCGCGGCGCCAAGATCGACATCCACCTTCGCGGAGGCATCGTTCAGGATACGCTCCGCCCACGACGGGTAATCGCCGATAAAAGGCCGCGGCTCATTAATGTCGCCGCCGGGCGGCACGGAGGCGTACCACGCCGCGCCTGCTTCGGTTTCAAGCCGCGAATAGCGCAGATCGACGCTGACGACGTCCGACGGCGTGAACAGCAGGCTGCCGCGAATGTTCTTGTCTTTCGCCCAGTTCGCTTCCTTCGAGCGCGGCGCGTTGACGCTTTCGATATCGCCGTCGAAATCGCGCAGCGATCCGGCAAGGCGGAACAGCAGCTTGTCGGGAACAATGGGGCCACTGATGGCGGCGGACAGGCGCCAGTCCTGCCCCGTGCCGTAGCTGCCCTGAACGAAGCCTTCGAAATCGTTCGTCGGCTGCTTGGTGGTGATATTGATCGCCCCGCCGATGGCGTTGCGGCCGTAAACCGCGCCCTGCGGGCCTTTCAGAACCTCGATACGCTCGATATCGAACAGATCCTGCGTAATCTGGTAGGCGTTGCTGAGCTGCACGCCATCAACGACGACGGCGATGGGCGGCTCGCCGTTGCGCGCCTGCCCGACACCGCGGATCGTGAGCAGCGCGACACCCGGCTGCTGCGCCTCGACGATGGAGAGGTTGGGCACGCGAAGCGCCACGTCCTTCACATTGTCGACGCGCGTCGCTTCGAGCGCCGCCGCCGTAAAGACGCTGATCGAATCGGGCACGTCCTGCACGCGCTCCTCGCGCTTGCGCGCCGTGACGACGATCTGTTCGACCTCTCCGCTATGCGCAGCGGTTGCGCTGCTTGCTTCCTGCGCCCACGCCGGTATGGCGACGATGGTCGCAACGCCAGCCAAAAGGCAGGCGCACGTATAATTCAGGCTAGATTGGCTCCGCATCCCACTTCCCCTCCGCATCCGCCGGCAATCCTCCCGATCGCTTGGACTGTTCAGCGTCCTCTCTTCGGCGACTTTGGTTCTAGCCCGAGGGCGGGGCGAGGCTCATCCTATCTTTTGGAAACAAATGACACGGGTTCCCGCCTATCCGGACGGATAGGTCCGGGAGGGAGGGGATCGGAAAGGGGCAGAGCGCGAGACCATTGCCGCCGAAACCTTTCAGCCGCGCTGCGGACTCTTCCGAAGACTGCCAGGATAGCGCCAGCAAAAGTGCTGAAAACGCTTGGCTGGGGCGGGAGGATTCGAACCTCCGCATGGCGGTACCAAAAACCGCTGCCTTACCGCTTGGCTACGCCCCAATGCGCTGCTTGAAACGGCGGATGCCGTGTTTGTGGCCGCTCTTATAGCCGCTGCTTCGGCTTTGGAAAGAGGTGCCCGAGGCTTTGTTTCAGGCCCTGACGCCGCGGCGAACCGTGCTGCCGCGTGTCGACACGAAGAGTGTCGCCACATACATAACAGCGCCGAGGCCAAGCAGCGCAAGACTGTAGTCCGGGAACAGCACGCCCAGGAAATTCGGCAGCGCCGCCAGCGCCGCATAGATGCCAAGACCCGCCGGCCAGCCCCAACGCGCGTGCAGATAGTGATGCAGATGGTTGCGATCGCCTGAGAACGGACTGCGGCCCTGCGCGATACGCCATGCCATCAGCCGGACCGTATCAAGCACCGGAACCAGGAACAGCAACGCCACCTGCCCCGCATCAAAGGTCGCGAAGCTGTGGTTATAGGCATAGATGGCGAGCAGGCCGAAAATCGCCGAAATGCCGTAGCTGCCGCCATCGCCAAGGAAAAGCGCGCCCTTCATGTTGAACCAGAGCATGACGACGAGGCTGCCGGCGATGCCGAACAGCAGCGGATCGAAGGGCTGTGGATTGCGGGCGAAGAGCACCGCCGTCCAGATCAGCGACAGCGTGAGCACGATGCCGTTCTTGCCGTCCGCCATGTTGACCGCGTTCAGAAGCCCGATGAGGCAGACGAGCGTAAACAGCACCGACGCCCACGCGGGCAGCAGGATGAGCTGATCGACCCCGGAAAAGCGCAGGAAATCCACGCGAAGGTCAGGCACTTCAAGGATCGTCAGGACGAGAACGAACGACGTCAGCGCCAATCTGACGATGGGAGACAGCCCCATGCGGTCGTCAGCGAGGCCGACCAGCGCCATCGCTCCGACCGCAAAGCCGAACCACAGGACCTGCCAGTCGAGCAGCGCGGAATCTTTGGCGAGAAGGTGATAGAGCAGCAGCGCCGAGGCTTCGAACGCCAGCACCACGGCAAGGCCGCCAACGAGCGGCGTGACGCGGGCATGGCGCTTGCGGCCGCCAAACGGATCGGGATAATCGAGGAGCCCCAGCAGGCCGCCGATACGGCTCGCGTTCTGCCCCACGAAAAGCGCGATCACGACGCCCAAGGCAGCGCAGAGCATATTCAGACTCATCGCAGTCATCGCCGTGCACCGACCCCTTTTCCATCAGCGTCGGCCGACCTTACCGTTGCGGCCCGGCCAGCGCTACGCTAACTCCCCTCAATGCAGCGCCGAAGTGCAACGGCTCGCCTTTATGCAGGATGAATCAATGACTTTTCTTGTGACCGGAGCCGCAGGTTTCATCGGCTACCACCTTTCGGAACGGCTGCTTTCGCGCGGCGAGCGGGTCATCGGGATCGACAACGTCAATGACTATTACAGCACGACGCTGAAGCGCGACCGGATCGCCGAGCTCGCGCGGCGACACAACGGCTTCACCTTCATCGAGCAGGATTTCGCGGACTTCGAAGGGCTGAAAACCGCGCTTGCACCGCACCGGTTCGAGCGGATCGCGCATCTCGGCGCGCAGGCGGGCGTCCGATACTCGCTGACGAACCCGCACGCCTATGTGCACTCCAACCTCGTCGGGCACCTTAACCTGATGGAATATGCGCGGCATTCGGACAGTGTCGAGCACCTCGTCTATGCCTCGTCATCATCGGTTTACGGCAAGAACGAGAAGCTGCCGTTCTCTGTGGAGGACCGCGTCGACCAGCCGATCTCGCTCTATGCCGCGACGAAAAAGGCCGACGAGTTGATGAGCGAAACCTACAGCCACCTTTACCGCCTGCCGCAGACAGGCCTCCGCTTCTTCACCGTGTATGGCCCGTGGGGCCGGCCGGACATGGCGATGTGGCTGTTCACTGACGCCATCCTGAAAGGTGAGCCGATTCAGGTGTTCAATGGCGGCGACATGCGCCGCGATTTCACTTACGTCGACGACATCGTCTCGGGCATCGTCGCCTGCCTCGACAACCCGCCGCCCGACGACGGCAACGTAAAGGCCGGTGGATCGGTGAACCCGCACCGCGTCTACAACATCGGCAACCACCGCTCCGAAGAGCTGATGCACATGATCGCTGTGCTCGAAAAGGCTGTCGGCAAGAGCGCGATCAAGCAGTTCGAGCCGATGCAGCCGGGCGACGTGAAGGACACGTTCGCCGATATTTCCGCGATCGAGCGCGATCTCGGCTTCCACCCGACCACGTCGATCGAGGAGGGCATACCCCGCTTCGTCGACTGGTTCCGTACGTATCACGGCGTCTGACGGGCGTGTCGCTGAACTACCTGCTCTGGGCGCTTTTCGGCCCCGCAGCCTGGTTTGTCTGGCTGACACTGCTCACCGCGATCTTCCTGCTTTGCGGCGCTCTGCGGCCCGCGCGCGGCGCGATTGCGCTTCTGGCGCTCTGGACCATCCTGCTCGCGATCCTGCCGACGGGGAACTGGCTGATGAGCCGGCTGGAGGCAGCCTATCCGCGCTCGGCTGCCTTGCCCGACCGGATCGACGCCGTTGTGGTGCTCGCCGGCGCAGAAAAGCTGCGCGCTTCGGCGCTGTCAGGCTCGCTGGAATTCGGCCCGCACGGCGAAAGGGTGAGCGAGGCGCTCGCGCTCGCGCAGGCCTATCCGCAAGCGAAGATCTGGATTGTCGGCGGCGTGACCAGCGATGGCAGCAGCGATGTCGACTGGACGGCCGACTACTGGCGCCGGGCGGGTCTGCCGCAGGGGCGCATCGGCAAGATCACGGGAACGCTCGACACCTGCGCCAATGCGCGCGGGATTGCCGCGGCCCTTCCCGGCAATCGTGTACTGCTCGTCACGTCAGGCTTCCATATGCCGCGCGCGATGGCGTGCATGAAAGCCGTGGGCGTCGATGCGGTTGCTTACGCCGTGGACCGGCAGACAAGCGACCGCGAATTCTCGCCTACGTTCATCGAAAATGTCGAGCACGCAGACCTTGCGCTCCACGAATACGCGGGCCTCGCGTGGTATCGGCTGAGCGGGCGCCTATAGCTGCCAGCGGGCAACGCCGGCGGGCAAGGCCTTGCCGCGCAGCGCGCCCTTGATGTCGGCGACAAGCCCGCCGTCCTTCACAAGACCGCCGATCGCCGCCGGGTCCAGCGCCAGATACTCGGCGTGCGGAACCGCGAGCACCACCGCATTGTAGCGGCGCGAGAGCGCATCGGGATCGAGCGTCAGGTGATATTCGTGCACGGCTTCCGCAGGGTCCGCGAGCGGATCGTGCACCGTGACGTTGTGGCCGAGCCACTTCAGGCGTTCGATGACGTCGACCACCTTGGAATTGCGAAGATCGGGGACGTCTTCCTTGAAGGTGAGCCCCAGCACGAGAACATCACCGGCCTTGCGCAGCCGATCGTGCACGCGGTCGGCGACATACGCGCCCATGCTGTCGTTGATCGAACGTCCGGCAAGGATCACGCGCGGCAAGTGGCCGAGCTGCTGCGCCTTGTAGCTGAGGTAGTAGGGATCGACACCGATGCAGTGGCCGCCGACGAGGCCGGGACGGAACGGCAGGAAGTTCCACTTGGTGCCGGCCGCATCGAGCACGTCGTACACCGAAAGATCGATCTTTTGGAAGATTTGCGTGATCTCGTTGACGAAGGCGATGTTGATGTCGCGCTGCGCGTTTTCGATGACCTTTGCCGCCTCGGCCGCCTTGATCGAGGCGGCGCGGAACACGCCGCCGGTCGTGACCTTGTTGTAGAGCGCCGCCACCTTGTCGAGCACCTCGGGGCTTTCGCCCGAAACCACCTTGATGATCTTGTCGACCGTGTGTTCGCGGTCGCCCGGATTGATGCGTTCCGGCGAGTAGCCGAGGAAGAAGTCCGTGCCCTGCTTGAGGCCCGACACCTTCTCGATGAGCGGGCCGCAGATCTCTTCGGTGACCCCGGGATAGACCGTGCTTTCATAGACGATCACGGACTTCGCGGCTGACGTGATGGCCGCCGCGAGCGCGCGCGTCGCGCCTTCGACGGGGCTGAGATCGGGCTGGTTGGCGCCGTCGACCGGCGTCGGGACCGTCACGATGATGAAGGCCGCGTCCGCGCAGGCGGACATGTCGGAAGCATATTTGAGGCTGCTGGCCTTCAGCGTGGCGCTGTCGATCTCGCGTGTGGCATCATGCCCCTGCTTCAGCGCGGCGATGCGGGCGGCGTTGATGTCGACACCCGTCGTGTCGAAATGGCGCGCCAGCGCCACCGCGAGCGGCAAACCGACATAGCCGAGGCCGACGACGACCACCTTCGTTGCAGCATCAAGGCTCATGCATTCATTCCCACAGGTTCGGCGGCGGGCAACGCGCCCGCTGCGGCTGGTTAGTTCCGGTCCGCCAGAATCGCGACGGAGGCGACGGCCGTCGCCAATTGCCCGAAAATGGTTGCAACATCGCGAACGATGCCGAGAGTCCTCAGCGGTTGCAGGTTTTTCGGCACGATGATCGTGCTGCCCGGCGGCACGACGGCGTTGGACCGCCGCCAGAAGCTGGACCGGACCGGCTGCGCGCTGCCATTCGGCAGGACGAGGAACACACGGCCATCGTCCGCTGTGGACTGCGTTCCGCCGGCTTCGGCAACATATTCCGAAACGGACTTCCCAGGCTGAAACTGAACCGCACCCGGATTGGAGACGTCGCCGAGCGCAAGCACATAGGTCGGCTTCTTCGGGATATGCAGTGTATCGCCGCCATCGAGAATGGGGTCTAGGTCCTGGCGTTGGGCAAGCACGCGCGGATCGGCCTCGACGACCATGCGCCCGACGGCCTCTGTCTCCGACAGGGTCTTGATTAGATCCCCCGCAGCGATGATCGATTGCCCGTTCACATTCTCCTGCGCCGCCAGCGCAAGGAGCGAGGTGTTGAGCTCCCGTGCGGTGCGCTGGAAGCCCTCCTGTTGCTGCTCGCGCACGCTTCTGCGCGTGAAGACACCGCCGTACGGATAAGCCTGCTCGGTGAGACCGCCGGCGCGGGCCATCAGCTCGGAAAGCCGCTCGCCCTTTCGGATCGTGTAAAGACCAGGGCTGTTGAACTCGCCGGTCAACAGCACTGCGCCGGCTTCGTAAGCCGAATTGTTCGCCGTCACGCGAATATCGTCGCCGGCGCTTACGAGAACGTTGGCAAGCCGCTCCTCCTGGCCCCGCACCATTTCATAACGCGCGAACGGCCCGCTCGCCGGCGTGATATCGAGCATGGGGTCACGCACGTTCGCCATAACGCCGTCGGAAGCGGAGACGAGCGCATCGGCGGAGATGGACTCCGCCACGGGATAGGCGCCTGGCCGACGAACGGCCCCGCCCACGCTGACACTGTGCTCGATCAGGACGGGAAGGAGCTCGGGCACCTCTTCGAAGATCGGCGGGCACTCCTGATTCCTGCGCGAGAGCTTGTCGTAATCCGACTCAATGCTTTGGTTCCGATCGTTGCTTTGGTACCGATCGTTTCGCTGGTTTGGATCGTTCTCGTCACGCGCCGTGCGGTCTAGCCTCTCCACCCCCTGCATGGGCTGGGCACGGATAACCTCCAGAGATTCATTTGACCCGCTCGTGCCGGCACCCGTGAGTGCGCGTCCGGCGCTTGCGGCAACGTCGCGCCCTTCGCGTTCCACAGTGATCGTGCCGCGCGTAATCACGTTAAAACGGGGCGACTGCGTATCCGCCACAAGACTCTCGAGCTTTTCCAGCGCGAAGCATTGCGGTTTCGGGTTTTCCTGACCCAGAATGATCTGGCGCGTCGCACTGGAATTCAGAAAGGCAATGTCGTCGGCGCTGAACACATACACCCGGTCGTCGCCACGAAGGGCGACAGGCCGGCTTCGATCGAGCGCTGCACGAAGGTCCGCCGCCTCATAGCTGCGCATACCGGTAAGCGGATTCCGGCGCACGATGATAGCCATCGGCATATAGGTGCCGAGCGGCAAATCCTCAGGCCGCCCGATCAAATCTCCAAGCGTCGGGACAGCGGCGAGTGCGCGCGGGCCGGGGTTGCGGACATGGCCTGCCAGCACGACCCGGTCGAACGCCGCGCCGGCGCTGCCCGAGAGCACCTGCACGCCGTCACCCGACCAGATCGCAGCTGCCATTCCCTGCGGACGCACGAAAACCTCGCGCCCGTCCTCTCCGATGCGGCTGATCGAAATCTGGTATCCGCGGGGATAAAGCGCGCCGCCAGCATAAGCGAGGACATCACCGACGCTCGCCGACCCATGAAGCTCGTAAATCCCCGGCCGCGCAACGGAACCCGTGACGGCAACCGTGTTGCCGACCACGGGCACCACAATGCGGTCGCCATCCTGCACGCGGATGCGCGGTGCGGTGCCGATCCCGAGGAGGCCATAGAGATCGACGCTACGCGTCACGCCGCCCCGGACGAGACGGATGTTGCGAAGGCTGCCTGCCTTGCGGATGCCGCCCGCGAGCGCAATCGCGTTCGCGACATCCGACATTGCCGTGACCTGATACTGGCCGGGCCGCTCGACCTCGCCGCCTATGAGCACGGTCGCAGACCGCACGCCCCCCAGCGACACGAACACGTCGGTGCCAAGCAGATTCTGACGCGTCGCTTCGGAGAGCGATGTGCGCACCGAACCCAGTGTTCGGCCCGCGGCGCGTATGGGCGGCAGGCTGCCGACGATCAGCCGGCCATCGCGGGCCACGCGCGCGCTCTGGCTCGCATTGGTGGCACCCTGAAACGTGACGACGAGTTCATCACCGGGGCCGAGCACGTAGCCATCGGAAACCTCGCCGGTGACAGGGCCGGAACCGCCTTCGGAAACGCGGAACAGATCGTAGCCGAACTGCCGAAGCGACGGGTCGCCAAGCCGTTCCCGATACTGCCGCTCGACCGGCGACGGCAGGTAGAGGGAATTCAGCTGAATCCGCGATTGCTGGCGGCGGAGTTCGCGCTCTTCGCTCGTCTGGTCCGTGTTCGACGGCAATGTGATGCGGCCGCTCTGTTCGCGCGCCTGATCGACCTGCGCACCGGCATCCTGCGTGCCCTGCAGCCGCCCCTGCAACTGCTCGATAACACGCGGATCGACCTGTGCCGCGGCAGGAAACGCGAGCCCGAGGAGCAGGGCCGCGGGCAAGGATCGCCGCACCGCTCCCACCGCCAAAGCATGTATTGCACTCGACGCCGCGCGCACGATTGCCATGCCCAGCCCTCTCCCGATCAAAGTGGTTATCATGCCTGATAGATAGGCGAGAAATGCCCGTCAACTCGCGCTGGTCCCATATCGAGACAGGCGGCAGCGCGGGGCGGGCTTAATCCGAAAGAAGGGTTTCGACGGCCTTCAACGCCTCGTTGTCAATGCGCTCCAAGCCCGCTTCATGACGGCCCGAACTATAAAGGCCCTTGTCGGCGTGATAGCGCTGAGAAGCACTGCTCGCCTGACCTTGCGACACGGGAGATGGGGTAATGATGAAGGCGGCAGAAATAATGAGTGCCGTCAGAGCCTGAACACGCAATTTCATACTATATGCCTGCGCTTGGGGCCGAGATATAATCCCGGTCTCTCTATCTATCGAATTTCATTCCCCAACCGAGGGTCGAACTAAAGCGCAAGTATTTCGAAATCAAGTCGTTAAACAATCATTTCGGCTGGGTGTTCAGTTTTAAAGCTGAAGTGTGACTCGGTTCACACGCCCCTTGGTTGTTAGCATCAGGATCATGACAGGTGCGTACTGAGTTTTCGCACCTTCTCCCGGGGCGCGATCCGTGCAAGATGCGTCAATATGGCTGACTCTTTTTTGCCGCCGTCACCGCTCTTCCTGCGCGAAGCCGAGGTTCGCCGCGGCATCGAGCTTCTGTATTTCGGCTATTCCAGCCTGATCAAGCGCGCCGACGACAAGCTCGCGGGTACGCCCTATGGCCGCGCGCATCACCGCGCGCTGTATTTCGTGGCTCGCCAGCCGGGGCTGACTGTCTCGGGGCTCTTGCGACTGCTCGACATTACCAAGCAATCGCTTGGGCGGGTGCTGACCGATCTTCAGGAAGGCGGACTTGTTGAGCAGAAGGTCGGCGAACGGGACCGGAGACAGCGCCGGCTTTTCCTGACCGAAGCGGGCAAGGCGTTCGAGCATGAACTCTTCGATCTTCTTCGCAGGCGCATGGCAGAGGCTTACGCAGAAGCCGGGCAGCAGGCGGTGGGCGGCTTCTGGTCGGTTCTGCGCGGGCTGCTGCCGCCTGATCTGCGCGAAGCGGTAGCCGAGCTGCAGCAGGGCGATTAGCGCCCTTCCGCAAGTTCCTTCGAACGGCCGGCGGCGGCGCGGACGGCGGCGCGGACCAGGGCCGGGAGGCCGGGATCAGCATCGAGCGCTTCGAGACCGGCTTGCGTCGTGCCGCCCGGCGAGGTGACCGCGGCGCGGAGATCACGGGGGCTGCGCGGATCGGCTTCGGCGAGCGCGGCTGCGCCGACGACCGTTGCGCGGGCGAGCTTCTCGGCGAGTTCAGACGGCAGACCCGCAGCCTCGCCGGCGGCAGCGAGGGCTTCGATGAAACGGAAGACGTAGGCCGGGCCGGAGCCGGAGACGGCGGTGACAGCGTCGAACTGGTTTTCCGCTTCAAGCCAGACGACTGAGCCGGTGAGTTCGAAGAGACGCTCGACCGAAACGCGTACGTCTTCGGAAAGGCCATTGGCGTAGAGCGCGGTGACGCCCTTGCCGACGGATGCCGGCGTGTTGGGCATGGCGCGAACGGGCACCGCTTCGCCCGCAAAGGCGGCGAGATCGGTGAGCATCGTGCCCGCCATGATCGAGACAACGACCGTTTCGGGCCCGACAAGCGCCGGGAGCCCTGCAAGCGCGACCGGTGCAACCTGCGGCTTCACCGCGAGCACCACCACATCGGGACGCGGCAGCACACCAGCGGGCAGAGCCGGAAGATGCTCGACACCCTCCGGCAACTGAGGCGAACCCGGATCGACGACTACGATCGTTTCGGCAGCACCGACCCAACGCGCCAGCAGCGCGCTCCCCATGTTGCCGCAGCCGATCAGCCACAGCGTTCGAATTTTGTTCTCGTTCTGCATAGTCGATGCGCTCCATAACCGGGCCGGACCACGACCGCAATCGCGACTTTCGGAACCAACGGGGCAGCGCGTTGTTGTTGCGGGACCGAGGATAAGGAGATCGCTATGCAATCGAGGGTTTTTCGAGTCGCCACTGCGGCTGTGGCACTGACAGCGCTAAGCGGGCTCGCCGCATGCAACAGCCCGACTGAGGAGAAGGCGGAAGACCGCGCGGACGCCATCGAGAATCAGGCCGACACGATGCGCGACAGCGCGGACGCCCAGGCAGATCAGATGGAAGATGCCGCCGACACCATGGACCCGACGCTGGATGGGGTCGATTCGTCCACTGAACAGTCGATGGAAAATAAGGCCGAAGCCGTCCGCGAAACGGGCGAAGCTAAGGCCGATGCCATGGAAGACAAGGCCGACGCCGTCCGCGACGCCGCCGACCAGTAAGCCGCGGTCTCACTCACGAAAAAGCCCGGTGCGCCTGCGTGCCGGGCTTTTTTATTCAGGCCGCCTGCCGAAGCGCCTCGCCCGGCCACTTCGCCCAAAGCGCCGCAGCCCGCGCCACAACCTTCTTCGCCGCCTCTTCCTTGACCGGCCCATAGCCGCGCACATCGAGCTGCAGTGATGCGATCGACGTGGCAAGCCCGATATTGTCGGCGCGGAGACCGACGATCAGGCGATCGAGATCAGCCTCGAACGCGGGAATCGCCGCGCGCTCGTCCTTGCGTTCCTGCGAATAGCCGAAAATGTCGAACGGCGTGCCGCGCAGGCCCTTCAGCTTAGCCAGTACCTTGAATGCCGGCATGATCCACGCGCCGAACTCGTACTTCTTGGGGCGACCGGTGCGCGGATCGGGGCGCGCGAAGAGCGGCGGCGAGAGCTGCACCTTCATCTTGTAATCGCCGCCGAACTGCTGCTGGATCGCGGCGGCGAAGCGCCCGTCGGTGTAGAGGCGCCCGACCTCGTACTCGTCCTTGTAGGCCATCAGCTTGTAGAGCGACCGCGCCGCCGCCTGCGTCAGACACTCCGAAGCGGGGTTCGCCGCCTGCTCGGCCGCGCGGACAGCCGCGATCCGCTGCGCATAGCGCTCGCCGTAGGCCGCATCCTGATACGCGGTGAGATCTTTCACGCGGCGGGCGATGAGATCGTCCAGCGTTTCCGAAAGCGGCTCCGGCGCGGGGCCTTTCGCCTCTTCGACCATCGCCATTACCTTGTCCGGCCGGTGCGCGAGCATCCGTCCGAGCGCGAAGGCGCGCTTGTTGAACGGAATGGCGACGCCGTTGAGATCGATCGCCGCATCGATGCTGGCGAGCGCGAGCGGGACAAGCCCCTGCTGCCATGCGTAGCCGAGCATCAGCATGTTGGTGCCGATGGCGTCGCCGAGCAGCGCGGTGGCGATCTCGTCCGCCTTCACGAAGGTGGTGGCGTTCGGGTTCGCGGCCTTGCGGATCGCCCGCTCGATGGCGGCGTGCTGGAAATCGAGATCGCGGTCGCGCACGAAATCGCTGACCGGCGAGATGTTCGCGTTCGCGACCACCGCCGTACGGTTCGGCAGCATCAGGTTCTGCGCGGCCTTATCGACTGCCACGACGGCATCGAAGGCGAGCACGAGATCGGCCGACCCCGCGATGATGCGCGGGCTGAGGAGCTGATCATTGCGATCCGCGAGGCGGACGTGGCTGTAGACCGCCCCGCCCTTCTGCGCGAGACCGGCCATGTCGGCTGTCGTCGATGCCTTGCCTTCGAGGTGCGCGGCCATGCCGAGCAGCGCCGAGATGGTGAGCACGCCGGTGCCGCCGATGCCGGTGACGAAGATGTTGTAACCGTGGCCGGGCGCATTCAGCACCGGCTGCGGCACGTCCGACAGATCGACATCTGCCGACTTCGCCTTTTTGATCTGCGCGCCTTCAACCGTGACGAAGCTGGGGCAGAAACCCTTGAGGCAGGAGAAATCCTTGTTGCAGCTCGACTGGTTGATGCGGCGCTTGCGGCCGAATTCGGTCTCGACCGGCTCGACCGACACGCAGTTCGACTGCACCGAGCAATCGCCGCAGCCTTCGCAGACGGCCGTGTTGATGAACACGCGGCGATCGGGATCGGGGAACTTGCCCTTTTTCCGGCGGCGGCGCTTTTCCGCAGCGCAGGTCTGGTCGTAGATGATGACCGTGGTGCCCTTGGTCTCGCGGAACTCGTTCTGGATCGCGGGCAGATAGTCGCGGTCCTTCACGGGTACGCCTGACACGGTATCCCCATCGTAGCGCGACATATCCTCGGTAAGGACGACGACCTTCTTCGCGCCTTCGGCAAGCATCTGCGCGGCGATCTGGCCGACCGAAATCTCGCCGTCGTGCTGCTGGCCGCCGGTCATGGCGACGGCATCGTTGTAGAGGATCTTGTAGGTGATGTTGACGCCCGCCGCGATCGACTGGCGCACGGCGAGACTGCCGGAATGGAAATAAGTACCGTCGCCGAGGTTCGCGAAGATGTGCGGTTCGTCGACGAACGGCGCCTCGCCGATCCACGGCACGCCCTCCCCGCCCATCTGTGTGAAATTGCCGGTTTCGCGGTCCATCCACATCGACATGATGTGACAGCCGATGCCGGCCATCGCGCGGCTGCCTTCGGGCACCTTCGTCGAGCTGTTGTGCGGGCAGCCCGAACAGAAATAGGGCGCGCGCTTGGTGGGCGGCGTATAGTTTTCCGACGTCTTCGCGCGCTCTTCGAAGAAGGCGAGGCTGGCGCGTATGCGATCGGTATCGTGATATTTCTGGATACGGCTGGCGATCACGTGCGCGATCATGCCGGGGGTCAGTTCGTTATCGGGGCTGAGCAGCCATTCGCCGCTCTCGTCCTGTTTGCCGACGATGCGCGGGCGCACGTCCTCGCGCCAGTTGTAGAGCTGCCAGCGGACCTGATGCTCGATGAACTCGCGCTTTTCCTCGATGATGAGGATTTCCTCGAGACCTTCACAGAACTGGCGGATGCCGTCCGGCTCCAGCGGCCAGGGCATACCGACCTTGTAAATGCGAAGGCCGATATCGCGCGCCACGTGTTCGTCAATGCCGAGCGCGTCGAACGCTTCCATCGTATCGGCATAGGCCTTGCCGGTGGTGATGATACCGAACCGAGGCCGCGGCGTGTCCCACACCATGCGATCGATGCCGTTCGCCTTGGCGAACGCCATCGCGGCGAAGCCCTTGTAGCGCTGAAGGCGGGTGTCTTCCTCGCGCCAGATGTCGCCCTCGCGGATGCCGAGGCCGCCTTCGGGCATTTCGAAATCACCCGGCATGATGATGCGGCGCTGTTCCTTCGCAAGGTCGATCGTCGCGGAGGTTTCCACCGTGTCGGCGGTCGCCTTGAAGCCGACCCACGTGCTGGCGAAGCGCGACATGGCGATGCCGAGCAGACCGTATTCGACATATTCGTCGACGCTTGCCGGGTAGAGAAACGGCACGAAGGCGGCGAGGAAGTTGTGATCCGACTGGTGCGGCAGCGTGGAGGATTTGGCGCCGTGATCGTCGCCGACGATGGCGAGGACGCCGCCGTGCTGCGAGGTGCCCGCCGCGTTCGCGTGCTTCAGCACATCCATCGCGCGGTCGAGGCCCGGCCCCTTGCCGTACCAGATGCCGAACACGCCATCGAACTTGCGGTGCGGATTGAGCCCGACGTGCTGCGTACCCCAGACGGCGGTGGCGCCAAGCTCTTCATTGACGCCGGGGACGAAGCGGACGTCCTGCGCTTCGAGGAGCTTCTTGGCGCGCCACAGCTCCTGATCGTAGCTGCCGAGCGGGGAGCCGCGATAGCCGGAGATGAAGCCGGCCGTGTTGATGCCGGCGGCGCGATCGCGCGCCTTCTGGATGAGGGGAAGCCGGACCAGCGACTGAACGCCGCTCATGAACACCCGCCCGTCTTCGAGCAGATATTTGTCGCTGAGCGTGATGGCGGGCTTGGTGGCCATGTGTCGATTCTCCCTCAATAGGTCAGTTATACTGCCTTATCCCTTTTCGCGCAAGATTATTACAACGTCTCAATGTCGGATTTTTGGCCGATATAGGCGCCAAACTCCACATTATGAGCAGATTTTACCCGAAACCTTTCATCGATTGGCAGAATTTTTCTTCGAACCTTTCCAGACGCCGAAAGAAAGACAGAATCTAGCGACTTTGCATGTTCACTGCGCCCGCAGGCATCCGCACCTCAAGCTCCGGCAGGTCTTCGGCCGTGTAAAGCTGGCAGGCGAGCCGGGAGTTGCGCGTGACGCCGTAGGCGAAATCCAGCATGTCCTCCTCCTCCACGCTCGGGCGCGGCAGCAGCGCGGCGTGCCGCTCCGCGACGATGACGTGGCAGGTCGAGCAGGCCATGTGGCCTTCGCAGACGCCTTCCAGCGGCTGATCGTGCAGTTGCGCGATCTCCAGCAGGCGCTCGCCTGGCTTCGCCCCCACCTCGACGATGCGGGCGCCATCGGCCGATATGAAGCGCACCAGTGTCATGCCGCCGTCCTTCGCTGCATCAATACGGCGTCGCCTATCATCGCGGCAGCGGCGCGCACTTCCTCTTCCGTGCTGAAACGACCCCAGCCAATGCGAAGACTGGCCTTTGCCTGCGTACGGCTGAGCCCCAGCGCTTCAAGAACATGGCTGTGGCGCCCCTTCGCGCTGGCGCACGCAGCGCCCGAGGAGATGGAAAGGCCGCGCAGGTCCGCAATCAGGCGGTCGCCATCCAGCGCTTCGAAGCGCAGGTTGATGTTGCCGTGCCAGCGGTGCGCGGTGCTGCCGTTGATGGCGTGGGGCACGTGCAGCGCGGCGAGGAAGGCATTCCACAGCGCTTCGGCACGGGCGGCATCCTCGCCCATGCGCGCGGCGGCGATCTCGGCGGCCTTGCCGAAGCCCACCGCGAGCGGCGCGGCAAGCGTGCCGGACCGCAAGCCGCCGCCTTCCTGACCGCCGCCGTGCATCTGCGGTTCGAGATCGAGGCCGGGACGGAGAATGAGCGCGCCGATACCTTTGGGGCCGTAGACCTTGTGCGCCGACAGGCTCATGAGATCGATGCCGAGCGCGGGCATATCAAGCGGAATCTTGCCGAAGCCCTGCGCGGCGTCGCAGTGGAACAAGGCTCCGGCGGCGTGCGCGGCGGCGGCGATCTCGGCAATCGGCTGGATGACGCCGATCTCGTTGTTGACCGCCATGACGGAGACCAGCGCGACATCGGGGCCGAGCGCAGCTTCAAGGGCTGCGAGATCGATGAGGCCGTCCGCACCCACGCCGAGCACGGTGAGATCGAAACCGCGCGTTTCGAGGTAGCGCGCGGTTTCGAGGACGCAGCTGTGCTCCGTGGCGACGGTGACGAGGCGGCGACGCCCGGCGCGGGCCATGACGCCCTTCAGCGCAAGGTTGTTCGCTTCGGTGGCGCCGCTTGTAAAAACAACGGATTCTGGCCGGATATTGAGAAAGCGCGCGATGTGGGCACGGGCGATATCGACGGCGGCCTCAGCCTCCCAACCGTATCGATGATTGCTGTGCGGGTTGCCGAACTTCGCAGTCCAAAACAGCTCCATCGCCGCAACGGCGGCGGGATCGGCGGGCGTCGTCGCCTGATAATCGAGGTAGATGTTCATGCCGCCTGCCTTGCCGCCGCGAGCGTTTCCCATGCGGCGCAGAAGGCGTCGATGTCGGCCTCAGTCGTCGTCCAGCCGAGGCTGACGCGGATCACGTCGGCAGACCCGATCCCCATCGCGGCAAGCACGTGGCTGGCGCCCACCTTGCCCGAGGAGCAAGCCGAGCCGCTGGAAACGGCGATGCCCGCCATGTCGAAACGGATGAGCTGCGTGGCGGCGGGGACGCCCGCCATGCGGATCATGCTCGTCGTCGGCAGGCGGGGCGCGGACGCGGCGACGACTTCCGCACCGAGCGCGGTGAGGCGGGCCTCCATGCGATCGCGCAGGGTGCCAGCACGGGCGGGCCAGTCGGTGTCCGCGCGGCGCGCTTCGAGCGCGGCGGCGAAGCCGGCGATGCCGACAAGATTCTCGGTGCCGCCGCGAAGTCCCCGCTCCTGCCCGCCACCTTTCTGGATCGCGGCGAAATCGTCGGCGCAGCGTACAATGAGCGCGCCCACGCCGGGCGGGCCGCCGAGCTTGTGCGCGGAGACGGCGACGAAATCGGCAGGCGGGAGCGGGAGTTTTCCGGCGGTCTGCACGGCGTCGCACACAACGCGCGCGCCTGCCGAATGAGCAGTTTCGACGATCTGCGCGAGCGGCTGGATGACACCGGTTTCGTTGTTGGCGTGGCTGACGGCGAGAAGATCATCGGCCGCAAGCGCGGGAAGCCGCGCGAGGCCGTTCGCATCGACGGGGACGATCACGGCATCCGGCGCGGCGGCGAGGACGGCGGCGTGTTCGGTCGCCAGGACGAGGCGGCGGCTCGCCTTCGCACCGTTCAGCGCGAGCGCGAGCGCCTCGGTGCCGCCGCTCGTGAAGACCACCTGCTGAGGAAAGGCGCCCAGCGCAGCGGCGATGCGCTCGCGGCAGTCCTCCAGAAGCGCCTTCGCGCGGCGCCCCTCGGCGTGAACGGAGGACGGATTCGCCCACGCGCGCGCGGCTTCCGCCATTGCCTCCACGGCGGGAACAGCCATCGGCGCGGTCGCATTCCAGTCGAGATAGATTCGTGCCTTCAATTCACTGCCTTGCTGAACGCGACTCATTCATTGAGTCCGGAAGGGTCTTTCCTATATAGGCACGAGCTTTCCCGCGCACAGTATCAGGACCATCGATGCCCGAAGTGATTTTCCCCGGACCGGAAGGCCGGCTCGAGGGACGCTATCAGCCCGGCAACAAGCCGCGCTCGCCCGTCGCCATTCTGCTCCACCCGCACCCGCAGGGCGGCGGCACGATGAACAACGCCATCGTGCAGGCGATGTACCAGTCGTTCGTGCGGCGCGGCTTCGCGACGCTGCGCTTCAACTTCCGCGGCGTGGGCCGCAGCCAGGGGACGTTCGACCAGGGCGTCGGCGAGCTGTCGGACGCGGCGAGCGCGCTCGACTGGCTGCAGCAGTTCAACCCCGAAGCGCCCGTCACCTGGGTGGGCGGGTTCAGCTTCGGCGCGTGGATCGGGATGCAGCTGCTGATGCGCCGCCCGGAGATCAAGGGCTTCATCTCGGTGGCGCCGCCGGCGAACATGTATGACTTCGGCTTCCTCGCCCCCTGCCCCTCGTCGGGCCTGATCGTGCAGGGCCTCGCCGACGAGGTGGTGGCGCACGGCGCGGTTCAGAAGCTCGTCGACAAGCTGAAGACGCAGAAGCACATCACGATCACATACGAGACCGTTCCCGGCGCGAACCACTTTTTCGCGAACGAGATGAAAGATCTGATGAGCGTGATCGACACGTACCTCGACATGCGGCTCGCGACCGACCGTTAAGGTCGGCCGCGCCGCATACGTTCAGGCGATCTTGCGGATCCAGCCGCGCTCGTCGTTTGATTCGCCGCGCTGGATGCCCACGAGCGCCTCGCGCAGCTTCTGCGTGACCGGGCCGGTCGTCGTGCCATCACCGATGGTGAATTCGCCGCCGCGATAGCGCACCGTGCCGATGGCAGCGACGACAGCCGCGGTGCCGCACGCGAACACTTCGCGCAGACGGCCGCTTTCCGCATCGGCCTTCCACTCATCGAAGCTGTAAGGCTTTTCCTCCACTTTGACGCCATCGGCGCGCGCCAGCTCGATGAGCGAGGCGCGGGTGATGCCGGGGAGGATCGTGCCGAGCGGCGGCGTGATGATGCTGCCGTCGTCCATCACAAAGAAGACGTTCATGCCGCCGAGCTCCTCGACCCAGCGGCGCTCGGCCGCATCGAGGAACACGACCTGATCGCAGCCTTCGCGGATCGCCTCCGCCTGCGCGATGAGGCTGCCCGCATAGTTGCCCCCGCACTTCGCCGCGCCGGTGCCGCCGGGCGCAGCGCGGGTGTAGTTGTCCGACACCCAGATCGTGACCGGCTTGCCGCCGCCCTTGAAATAGGGACCGACGGGGCTCGCGATGACGCAGAAGATGTAGTGCGCGGCGGGCCTGACGCCGAGAAATACCTCGTCCGAGAACATGAACGGGCGGAGGTAGAGGCTCCCTTCGCCGTCCGGAATCCAGTCACGATCGAGGGCGACGAGCTTTTCGACTGCCTCGACGAACAGCTCTTCGGGAATCCGCGGCATCGCCATGCGGTCCGCCGACTCGTTGAAGCGGCGCGCGTTCTCTTCGGGGCGGAACATCGTGATCTCGCCGCCGCGCCCGCGATAAGCCTTCATGCCTTCGAAGATTTCCTGCGCGTAGTGCAGCACGGCCGCCGCCGGATCGAGCGAGAACGGCGCGCGCGGGCGCACCTCGGCGTTGTGCCAGCCTTTCCCTTCGGTCCATTCGATCGTCACCATGTGATCGGTGAAGAGCTTTCCGAATCCGGGGTTTTCAATCAGTTTCGCACGCTCCGCAGCGGGGACCGGCGTCGCGGGGGTGACGCGGAATTCTAGACCGGATGTCATCATTCTCTCCTTAAAACTCGTTCGGGCCGCGGTCCCAGCGACGACTCGCGCGCTTTGTTAGAAAATTGCGCAGGCCTTTGGCAAGCCATCCGCCATACAGGAATGTCAGGGCCGGAAAATGACACCGCCCACGGCGGGCGACGGTACGCCCGTTGTGCCGGGGAAACTGATCGGCAGATCGCGGAGACGCCGCACCGCCATATAGGCGAAGCCTTCCGCCTCCATCGCATCGCCGCGCCAGCCGACGGCTTCGACCGGATCGGCGGGAACGCCTGTCCGCGCGGCGAGCATCCGCATAAGCGTCGCGTTGTGCCTTCCGCCGCCGGTGACGAGCAGTCGTGCGGGAAGCACGGGAAGATGCACAAGCGCGAGCCTGACGGTCTCGGCCGTGAAAGCCGTGAGCGTCGCCGCGCCATCCTCGACCGACAGGCCGCTGACGGCGTTCAGCGAGAAATCGTGGCGATCGAGCGACTTGGGCGGCGGGACGGCGAACCAGTCGAGGTTCGACATGCGCGCCAGCACCTCCTCGTGGACAACGCCCGACGCCGCGATGCCACCGCCCGCGTCATGGCTGAGCCCCCGTGCGGCGAGCACCCAGTCGTCGATAAGGGCGTTGGCAGGGCCGGTATCGAACGCGATCATCTGATCGTCGGCGCCGAGGAAGGTGAGATTGCCGACGCCGCCGAGATTGAGCACCGCGACCGGCCCGCCAAGCCCGGAGGCGAGCGCACGGTGATAGACGGGAAGCAGCGGCGCGCCCTGACCGCCTGCCGCGACATCGGCCGAGCGGAGGTCCGCAACCACAGGAATGCCGAGCGCCTGCGCGAGGCCGGAGCCGTCGCCGATCTGCCAGGTCCAGCCGCGCTCGGGGCGGTGCGCGATGGTCTGGCCGTGGAAGCCGACGATGTCGGCGGAGGCGTCCTCCAGCAGCGCGCGCACCGCATCGGCGTGAAGCGCGGTGATCTCCGCTGCTGCGGCACCGATCACCGGGTCTTCGCCCGGCGCTTCCATCGCGAGCGCGCGCTCGATCGACGCGCGGAGCTTTTCGCGGGTTTCCTCGGCATAGGGAACGCTGAGGAAACCGAGGGGGCGGACGTGCGCTTCGCCATCGGTTTCGATGAGCGCGGCGTCGATCCCGTCCATCGAGGTGCCCGACATCAGGCCGACGGCGCGATAAAGCCCGCTACTCATACGCTTTCCCCCATGCTATCGCCCGCCCGCTATGACAGAATTCAAGTCCGACCTCCTACGCCTGCTCGACGCACGCGGCTATATCCATCAGCAGACCGATGCGGCCGCGCTCGACGCGCTGGCGCAGAAGCAGGTCGTGCCCGGCTATATCGGCTTCGATCCGACGGCGCCCTCGCTGCATGTCGGCAGCCTCGTGCAGATCATGCTGCTGCGGCGGCTCCAGCAAACAGGCCACAAGCCGATCGTGCTGATGGGCGGCGGGACGGGCAAGATCGGCGACCCGAGCTTCAAGGACGAGGCGCGGCGGCTGATGACGACCGAGACGATCGCGAGCAACGTCGCCTCGATCAAGCGCATCTTCGAACGCTTCCTCGTTTTCGGCGACGGGCCGACCGACGCGATCATGGTCGACAATGCCGAGTGGCTCGACCGCCTCGAATACATCCCGTTCCTGCGCGACATCGGCCAGCACTTTTCGGTGAACCGGATGCTGAGCTTCGATTCGGTGAAGCTGCGCCTTGAGCGCGAGCAGTCGCTGAGCTTCCTCGAGTTCAACTACATGATCCTGCAGGCCTACGACTTCCTCGAACTCTCGCGCCGCGCAGACTGCCGCCTGCAGATGGGCGGATCGGATCAGTGGGGCAACATCGTGAACGGCGTCGAACTCGCCCGCCGCGTGGACGGCGCGGAGGTGTTCGGCGTGACGACGCCGCTCATCACCACCGCGGATGGCGGCAAGATGGGCAAGACGATGGCGGGCGCCGTGTGGCTGAACGAAGAGTCGCTTCCCGCCTACGACTACTGGCAGTTCTGGCGGAACACGCATGATGCCGATGTGGGCCGCTTCCTGAAGCTGTTCACCGACATACCGCTCGATGAAATCGCGCGGCTGGAAGCGCTGGAAGGCGCGGAGATCAACGCCGCCAAGGAAGCGCTTGCGAATGCCGCGACGACGATGTGCCGGGGTGAAGATGCAGCCACGGGGGCAGCCGAAACCGCGCGCGCGACATTTGCCGAAGGCGGCGCGGGCGAGGATTTGCCGCACATCGCCGCGACCGGCTCTATCCCGCTCGTCGACGCGCTCGTCGACCTCGGCCTCTCCGCCTCCAAGGGCGAAGCGCGGCGCCTGATCACGCAGGGCGGCGCGCGCGTAAACGGCGAAGCGGTGACGGACGCAGCCGCGATGGTTTCAGGCGCCGGCGCGGTGCGCGTGTCAGCGGGGAAGAAGCGGCACGGCGTGGTGAACTTCGGGTAAGATCGCCGTTCAGTGCGGCCGGGGCGGCACTGTGCTGAACTGAGGCACATCGTCGGCGATGTCGTAGTAGTCGCCCTTTTCGGCGGTGTGGACATGCACGGCGAGGCGCGTGTCCGTGGGCGTGTCGAAGGCACCCATCGCGATGCCGGTCCAATCGCGGCCGATCGGATCCCAGAAGAGCGATGAGCCGCAAACCCCGCAGAAGCCCCGGCGCGCCTTTTCGGAAGATTGAAACCAGCGGACGTTTTCCTGTCCTTGGATAGTGAGCGCGGACCTCGGCACATCGGTCGATACCAAATAATGGCCTGATTGTTTCCGGCATTGGATGCAATGACAGCCATCCGGCCCGGGCAGATCGCCCTCCACCGTGAAGCTCACCGCTCCACACAGGCAAGACCCCGTGTGCACCTTCGAAAGCCTCCGATCTACCGCTGCCGCTGTGCCCTCGGGCGCCAGTTGTGGACGTCCTCGTCGATTTCTGCGCGGGTTTCCAGACTGAGAGATTTGCCGAGCGTCTTGACCCGCATACGGCCGGGGGCTTCGGCGCTGCGATCTCCGCCGGCCGTGGCGGCGAGCGCCCAGAAATAGGCGTCGCCGATGTCGCGGCTGACACCGTTTCCGTGCGCAAAGGCATCCGAGAGCGCGATCTGCGCCGGGCCGTAGCCACGGCTGGCCGCACGGTGAAACCATCCTGCAGCGACGGCCGGGCTCACCCGAACGCCGTGCCCCTTGGCGTACATCACGCCGAGCATCGTTTCGGCAATCGCGGAGCCATGCTCGGCAAGGCGCTGAAAGCCGCGCCGCGCCGCGCGGTAGTCGCCCGCGTGATAGGCCGACATCGCACTTTCAAGCCGCGCCGACGCCCAATCGCTCGCCCCGGCGAAGGACGGCACGGCGAGTGCGAGCAGCAGTGCGATTGCAAGCGGTGTCTTCATCGTTTCGCGGCTGTCGCAAACGGCTAGCCGGAACGCAAGAGGCCGACTGCGGCGTCGCGCCCGAAGAGGTAGAGCAGAATGCGGGCCGCCTCGCCGCGCGGGCCCGAAAGTCCGCCTTCGTGCTCGACAAGGAGGCGGGCGTCATCGCGCGCGGCCTCGACGAGTGTGCCGACCTGTTCGGGGGTCGCGATGCGGAATTCCGGGTCGCCGGACTGGCGGACACCGAGGAGCTCGCCGCCGCCGCGCAGCTTCAGGTCTTCCTCGGCGATTTCGAAGCCGTCGTTCGAGCGGCGGATGAGCGCGAGGCGGCTGCGGGCGGTTTCCGAAATGTTGGGCGCGCGGACGAGCAGGCACACCGAGCGCGCGGCGCCGCGCCCGACGCGGCCGCGAAGCTGATGGAGCTGGGCAAGGCCGAAGCGTTCGGCCTGCTCGATCACCATCAGGCTCGCCTCGGGCACGTCGACGCCGACCTCGACGACGGTTGTGGCGACGAGAAGCTGGATGCGGCCCGCCTGAAAATCCGCCATCACGGCATCCTTGTCGGGCCCCTTCATGCGACCGTGGACGAGGCCCACGATCGGCCCGAAGCGTTCCTTCAGCATGGCATGGCGCGCATCGGCGGCAGCGAGATCGGCGCCGGTTTCGCTTTCTTCGACGAGCGGGCAGACCCAGTAGGCGCGGCCGCCATCGGCGAGCAGACGGCCTACGCCCTCGACGACTTCCTCCAGCCGTTCCTGACTGATGACGCGGGTTTCGACGGGGGTACGCCCGGGGGGCATCTCGTCGAGCTTCGAAATGTCCATCTCGCCGTACTGCGTCAGCGTGAGCGTGCGCGGGATCGGCGTTGCGGTCATCACCAGCATGTGCGCCGTCTTTTCGGCCTTGTCGGCCAGCATCAGGCGCTGGGCGACGCCGAAGCGGTGCTGCTCGTCCACGACGACGAGGCCGAGGTTGCGGTAGTCCACGGCCTCCTGAAAGATCGCGTGGGTGCCGACGAGGATGTGAATGTCGCCGGCGGCGAGGTCGGCGAGGATAGCCTTCCTCTGCGCGCCCTTTTCACGGCCTGTAAGGATTTCGGCGCGGACGCCGATGCCGTCGAGCAGTGCGGCGATGTTCGCCATGTGCTGGCGGGCAAGGATTTCCGTGGGGGCGAGCATCGCCGCCTGCGCGCCCGCCTCCACCGCGCCGAGCATCGCGGCGAGCGCGACCAGCGTCTTGCCCGAGCCGACATCGCCCTGCAGAAGCCGCAGCATCGGCGCGGCCTGCGCGAGATCGCCGGTGATTTCGGCAATCGCGCGCTGCTGGGCACCGGTGGGGCGATACGGCAGCGCGCGGAGCATGGCGTCGATAAGGTGCCCGTCTCCCCGGAGCGGTAGCGCGCCGCGGCGGCGCGAGTCCTGCCGCATCAGGAGGAGTGCGAGCTGGTTCGCGAAGAGTTCGTCGTAGGCGAGCCGGTCGCGCACGGCGCGGTCGTTGGCATGGGCGGCGGCAAGCGCTTCGTGCCAGCGGGGCCAGCCGCGTTGCCGGATGAGCGAGGCGCCGGCCCACTCCGGAAGCGCCGGCACACGCTCCAGCGCGTGCTCGACGAGCGTGCGGAGGCGGCGATTGGTGAGGCCTTCGGTGAGGCCGTAGACGGCTTCGCGCTCGGGTATGTCGCCTACCTTTTCCGGCACGACGACATGATCGGGATGGACGATCTGGAGGTTCTGCCCGAAGCGGTCGAGGCGGCCGCTGACGACGCGGCGTTCGCCGATGGGGAGCAGCTGCCGCGCATAGCCGCCGCGATCGGTGAAGAACACGATGTCGAGCGGGTTTCCGTCCGCATCGAGTACGCGGACGCGCAGCGGCGACTTCGGCCCGCGCGTCTCGTGACCCACGACATCGACCGCGAGCGTGACGACCTTCCCTTCAAGGCCGCCGTGCACGGCATCGACGCGCAGGCGCTCGATCTCGCCGGTCGGCAGGTGAAACAAGAGATCGATGACGCGCGCTATCTCAAGCCGTTCGAGCTGCCGCTGCAAGGCCGGGCCTACGCCTTTCAGCGCCGCGATTTCCGCGAACAGGGGGTTGAGGATATCGGGCCGCATGGTATCTCGCTTCGCGAACTGACTAACCCCATGCAGCGGGAGGCGCAAATGCGCTTTCCGTCTCATTGCTATTGGCGAAAGCGCAGATGACCGATCCCCTCGACGCGCGCCGGCGGCGGCTCCACTTCCGCGCCTGGCACCGCGGCACCAAGGAAGCCGACATCATGATCGGCAGCTTCACCGCCCGCTACCTCGCGGGCTGGGGCGAAGCCGAAATCGCGTGGATGGAAGCGTTCCTGGAAGAGGACGACGTGGAGATCATGGCGTGGGCCATCGGGACGACCGAGGCGCCGGAACGCTGGCATGGGCCGCTGCTCGACGCTTTGACGCGGCTCGATTTCATGGTGGCGCCGGAGTGAAGAACTACGTCGAGACGATCGCGAAGGCGGGGACGGCGCTGACGCTGGCAAGCGCGCCGGCGGGGTTCCAGCCGTGGCTGCTTGCGGACCTAGCGCGTGCCGCGTTCGCGAAAGGCGCACGCGCGGTGTTCGTCGCGCCCGACGATCTTGCTGCGCACCAGTTACTCGACGCCGCGCACTTCTTCGCGCCAGAGGTTGAGACATTGTACGTTCCGGCGTGGGACTCGCTGCCCTACGACCGCGCCTCGCCGTCTCTGCGCGTGGCGGCGGAGCGGGTGGCGGGGCTTGCGGGGCTGATGCGGCCCGTGAGGACGCCGCAGCTTGTCGCGACGACGGTGAACGCGCTCATTCAGCGCACTTTGATGCCAGAGCGGCTCGGAAGGCTGAGTGCGCGGATCGCGCCTGGCGAGCGCATCGACCGCGACGCGCTTGCCGAGATGCTGGTGGGACAAGGCTACGTGCGCACCGACACGGTGATGGATGCGGGCGAATTCGCGGTGCGCGGCGGCATTCTCGACCTGTTCCCGGCGGGCGGCGAACATGCGCTTCGGCTCGACTTCTTCGGCGACGAGATCGAGACGCTGCGGCTGTTCGACCCGGCGAGCCAGATGACGAGCGGCACCAGCGCGGGCTTCGACCTGCTGCCGGTTTCCGAGGCGCTGCTTTCGGCGGACAGCATCCAGCGTTTCCGGCGCGGCTATGTCGACCGCTTCGGCGCGACCGCGACCGGCGATCCCCTGTATCAGGCGGTGAGCGACGGGCGGCGGCTCGCGGGCATGGAGAACTGGCTGCCGCTGTTCGAGGACGGGCTCGGCACGGTGTTCGACTATCTGGGCGCGGCCGACATCATCGTGCGCGACGAAGGCACCAGCCTTGCCGCCGAACAGCGCTTCGCCGCCATCGACGATTATCACGGCAACCGCGTTTCCGCGATGACGCGCGAGCCGGGCAGTTACCGCCCGCTGCCGCCAGAGGCGCTGTACCTGACCAAGGCTGAGTGGGACGGCGTGCAGACCGCGCGGCGCGTGCATCTCGCCACGCACTTCGCGCGGCCCGACGAGGATGCCGTGCTCGATCTCGGCGTGACGGCGGCGCGGGACTTCGCGCCCGAGCGCGCGGCGCAGGCGAACATCTACGAGGCGGTCGGTACGCATGTCGCGGCGCTGCACAAGAGCGGCCACCGCGTGGTGCTGGCGAGCTACACCGAAGGTTCGCGCGACCGGCTGCACACGCTGCTCGGCGATCACGGCTTCGGGCCGCTGCACATCGTGGAGAACTGGCAGGAGGCGCTGGGTGCCGCCAAGGGCGGCGGCGCTGCGATGGCGGTGCTGCCGATCGACCACGGCTTCACGACCGGCGACGTCGCGCTCGTTTCCGAGCAGGACATGTTCGGCGACCGGATGGTGCGGCGCGTCAAGCGGGCGCGCAAGGCCGATGCCTTCATGGACCAGATTTCCATGATGACGCCCGGCGACCTCGTGGTTCACGCGGACCACGGTATCGGACGCTACGAGGGGCTGACCACGATCGAGGTGGGCCGGAGCCCGCACGACTGCGTCCACCTCTCCTACGCGGGCGGCGACAAGCTGTATGTGCCGGTGGAGAACATGGATGTTCTCTCGCGCTACGGATCGGACTCCGAGGGCGTGGCGCTCGACAAGCTTGGCGGCGCGAGCTGGCAGGCGCGAAAAGCCAGGATGAAGGAGCGGATTCGCGAGATTGCGAACGAACTTCTCAAAGTAGCCGCGGAGAGAGCGACTCGGCCGGGGAAGGTTTTCGAGACGGAGGCGTCTACTTTCGGGGCGTTCGTGGACCGTTTCCCTTACGCCGAGACCGACGATCAGCTGCGCGCGGTGGACGACGTGGTCGCGGACCTTGCGGCGGGCAAGCCGATGGACAGGCTGATCGTGGGCGATGTCGGCTTCGGCAAGACCGAGGTGGCGCTGCGCGCGGCGTTCGTGGGCGCGATGGCGGGGAACCAGGTCGCGGTGGTGTGTCCGACGACGCTGCTTGCGCGGCAGCACGCGCAGAACTTCCGCGAGCGTTTCGATGGGCTACCAGTGAAGATTGGGCATCTTTCGCGGCTGGTTCCGGCCGGCGAGGCCGCGCAGACGCGCGCGGGACTCGCCGATGGCAGCGTCGATATCGTTGTGGGCACTCACGCGCTTTTATCGAAGAACATCAATTTCAAGCGGCTCGGCCTTGTCATCGTGGATGAAGAACAGCGCTTCGGTGTGATCCACAAGGAACGGCTCAAACAGCTGAAATCCGACGTGCACGTGCTGACGCTGACCGCGACGCCGATCCCGCGCACGCTGCAGATGGCGATGTCGGGGCTGCGCGACATGTCGATCATCGCAACGCCGCCGGTCGACCGGCTGGCGGTGCGGACCTATGTGATGCCGTGGGACGAAGTGGTGGTGCGCGAAGCGCTGCTGCGCGAGCATTATCGCGGCGGCCAGAGCTTCTTCGTGACGCCGCGCATCGCCGATATCCCCGAGATCGAGGAGTTCCTGCGCAGCCACGTTCCCGAGGTGAAGTTCATCGTCGCGCACGGGCAGATGGGGGCGACCGAGGTCGAGGAGCGCATGTCCGCCTTCTACGACAAGCGGTATGACGTGCTCGTTTCGACGACGATCATCGAATCCGGGCTCGACATTCCGAGCGCCAATACGCTGGTGGTGCACCGCGCCGATATGTTCGGGCTCGCCCAGCTTTACCAGATCCGGGGGCGCGTGGGCCGATCGAAGACGCGCGCCTATGCGTACCTGACAACGCCCGCGAACCACATGATCACCGAGACGGCGACGAAGCGGCTGCAGGTTCTTTCGAACCTCGATACACTCGGCGCGGGCTTCCAGCTTGCCGCGCAGGATCTGGACATTCAGGGGCGCGGGCAACCTGCTCGGCGACGAGCAATCCGGGCATATCCGCGAGATCGGCTTCGAGCTGTATCAGGACATGCTGGAAGAGGCGATGCTGGCGGCGCGCGCCGACGCGGCGGGCCTCGACCGGCCGCGCGAGGCGTTCAGCCCGCAGATCGCGGTGGACGCGCCGATCCTCATCCCCGAGAGCTACGTGGCCGACCTCAACCTTCGCATGGCGCTCTATCGGCGGCTCAACGACATCGACGAGGTGGCGGGCGTGGAGCCGTTCGCAGCCGAGATGATCGACCGCTTCGGCAAGTTGCCGAATGAGGTCAGCAACCTCCTGAAAGTCATTGAAATCAAACTGCACTGCAAGGCGGCAAACATCGAGAAGCTGGAAGCCGGGCCGAAGGGCGCGCTGATCGCCTTCCACGCCGGCAGCTTCCCCAAACCCGGAAAGCTGATCGAGTTCGTGCAGAAGAATGCGCAGGTGGCGAGGCTACGCCCCGACCACAAGCTCTTCATCGGTCGCGACTGGCCGAGCCCGGCAGCACGGTTGCAAGGCGGGCTCAACGTGGCGCGGGCGATGGGGAAGCTGGCGGGTTAATGACGACTGCCGCTAGTGATATCTTGCCGCGTTTCAGACCCCATGCGATCAGTTCGCGCGAAGCCGCACCCCCCTGCGGCATTCGTGGAGGAGAGAACAGGTGTTCAGTCACATCATGGTCGGCGCGGACGATACAGCCGCCGCCAAAAAATTCTACGACGCGACGCTCGGTGCGCTCGGTATTCCGCCGGGCACAATGGATGACAAGGGCCGCATTTTCTACATGACGCAGACCGGCATCTTCGCCGTGACGCAGCCGATCAACGGCGCGCCCGCGAGCTGCGCCAATGGCGGGACGATCGGCTTTGCCGCAAAATCGCCCGCAGAAGCCGATGCCTGGCACGCCGCCGGCGTGGCGAGCGGCGGCACGACCTGTGAAGATCCGCCCGGCGTTCGGGAAGGCAGCTTCGGCAAACTCTATCTCGCCTATCTGCGTGACCCCGCCGGCAACAAGCTCTGCGTGATGCACCGGCTGGGCTGACGAAAACGGCGTGCCCGGCTTCCGGGCACGCCCCGGTATCAGGCGGCGGAAAGCTCCGCCGCCTGCCTCAGCGCCTCGATCGGCTGCGCGCCGACCACGGCGACCTTGTTTGCGAAAATATGCGTGGGGACGCCGCTGACGCCCATGGAACGGGCCCGGTCCGCCTGCGCATCGATGATGTCCCTGTCGGCATCGCCGGCGAGAAGCCCTTCCAGAATGGCGCGGTCCATGCCTGCTGCAGCGCCTATATCGGCGAGGACAGCGGCATCCCCGATATCGCGGCCTTCGCTGAAATAGGCGCGGAACAGACCTTCGGCGACGGTGTCCGCACGCCCCTGGCCGCCCGCCCAGCGCACGAGACGGTGTGCGTCGCGCGTATCGGGGATACGCTCCACGCGGCTGTAATCGATATCGAGGCCGACGCCCTTCGCAGCTGCGGTGACACCCGCGCCGAGTTCCCGCGCACGCGCGTCGCTGCCGAACTTCTGGCGGACGAACGCCGCGCGCTCGACACCGCCTTCGGGCATGTCCGGGTGGAGCAGATAGGGGTGCCAGCGGCGTTCGATCTCCGCCTCGCCCGCGAAGGAATCGAGATGGCGCTTGCCGATCCAGCACCACGGGCAGACGAAATCCGAAACGACATCGATAGTGATCGCCATGAAAAGCCTCCCGCACGGGAGCCGGATCAGGCGGCGACTGCGACCTTCCGCGCCTTCAGCGACGCAACGAGGGCCCGCGCATCGGCATCGCCATCCCAGCAGGCGAGATTGTAGCCGATCCTGAGCGCGATGGAAGCACCGCCCGGCAGATCGACTTTCTGGAGGCGAAGGACGTTCGCAAGGCGGCGGATCGCGACGTTCGCACTGGCATAGCGCGTATCTGGGAACTGCACGAGGATGCGGCTGCCGGAGAGGCGCGTCGCCATGTCCTCCCCGCGGATGCAGCGGCGGACCATGTCGCCGACGCGGCGCATCACGATGTCGCCCGCGAGATAGCCGTGCACGGCATTGATCTCGTCGAGGTTCTCGATTGTGAGCCCCGCCACGGCGACCGGAAGCGAGAGTTCGGCGCAGTCCTGCAACGTCGCCTGCAGATGCGCCATGCCGAAACCGTGCCCCGCAAAGCCGGTGAGGCCATCGCGGATGACCATCTCGACATGCTGCGTGTAGCGCACGGCAAGCGCCGCGCGCAGCGCCTCAAGCCGCTTGAACGAGGTGAGGTGCACAGAGAGCTGCTCGCTCGACAGGCAGGTGGGCGCGACATCGGTGACGCCGGCGTTGAACACCATATCGAGATCGAGCTTCCCGACGTCCGGCGTCGCGAGCAGCACGGGGAGATTGTAAAGCGCGGGAACGCGGCGCATCCGGTCCGCGAAATCGATCGCGCTCCTGGGGTCGACCGCCGAGCAGAGCAGAACGGCATCGAGCCCACCGCGATAGAGGAGCGCGCGCGCCGCCTCCGGATCATCGCAGATCGTCGCCTCGGTGCAGGACCGGACGGCGCGATTGAACTGTTCGGCGCAGTGGGCGCTCTGATCGAACTGCACGAGCAGGACCGACGCCCGGCGGCTTGCGATCACGGGCTCGGCGGGGGCGAGGAAAAGCCCGTCGCCGCTCGTGAAGCCGCGCGCGGTCGCCTGGCGGCGGACAAGCTCGCGGCGCATCGTGGAGAGGCGCAGCAGAATGGCGACGCGGCTCGCGACCTGTGTCGGATGCATCGGCCGGTGAATGATATCGTCGAAACCTGCGTGCTGGAGATCGCGGTGAAGCGCGGCGGTGCCATCTTCGGTGAGCGCGACGAGCATCATGCCCTCGCGCTGGGTCCACCGCTCGGCGCTGCGCGCGAAGGTGGTGACGGCGGCGATGCCGATTTCTGCGCCCGCGAGCACGATGACAAGCTGGTAGCGCCCGCTCGACGCGAGCGGGATCGCTTCCACCCACGAGGCGGCCTGCACCTGGGTGAACTTGTCGGCCGCGATCTTCGCGACGCCCGCTTTCGCGTGCGCTTCATCCTTGCCGACAACGAGTACGCGATTGGCCTGCACGAACCAGCCTGCCCCCTGTTAGAGCGTTAACACAGAGCTTTCTAAGGGACGGCAGTTAAGGATTGGTCAAGCGGCGCGGGCGCGCTGCCAGTTTTCCACGAACCCCGGAAGGTCGCCGAGCGCGAGCGGCGGGCTGCACAGATAGCCCTGATACCAGTTGCAACCTTCGCGCACGAGCGTTTCGAGCTGGCTCTCGGTTTCCACCCCCTCCGCGACGACGACCATGCCGAGCGAACGCGCCATATCGACGACCCCGCGCACGATCACGCGGTCGCGCGTCGAGCCCGAGAGATCGGTGACGAGCTTCTTGTCGACCTTGAGGATATCGAGCGGCAGTGACTTCAGGTAGGCGAGCGACGAGTAGCCGGTGCCGAAATCGTCGATGGCAACACTGATGCCGCGCTGGCGGAGCTTGGAGAGGATTTCGGACGCGTGCTCCAGATCCTCGACGAGACCGCCCTCGGTGACCTCAAGCGTCAGCCGCGCGGCCGGGAAGTGGCTGTCGGCGAGCGATTCCACGACGATACGCTCGAAATCGGCCGCGCGCATGTCCGCCGCCGTGACGTTGATCGAGAGCCTGAGATCGCGCAAATGCTCGGGCCACGCCGCCGCTTCGCTGCACGCCTGACGCATGATCTGCTCGCCGAGCCGCGTGCCGAACTCGGCGCGCTCGGCGATTGCGAACAGCGTTTCGGCGGGCAGCACGCCGTAGAGCGGATGCTCCCAGCGTACCAGCGCTTCGACGCCCACGATGCGGTTGGTGACGATATCGACCTGCGGCTGATAGAGCAGGCTGAGGCCGCGCCGTTCGGCCGCGGCGCGCAGGTCCGCCTCCAGACTGGCGAAGCGCGCCGGGTTGCCGTGCTCGTCGGAGAGGAAGACCTGGAAGCTGTTCGGGTCGAGCTCCTTCGCACTGGAGAGCGCGGCGCTCGCGCGCTGGAACAGCTCGTCCGCAGTCGTTACCTCCTCGTCGCTCGCGGCGATGCCGAGACGGCACGACAGGTGGATGACGCGCCCGCCGACGATGAACGGCTTCTCGAAGCCCTTGCCGATGCGCTGGCTGAAGAACACAGCCTGATTGAGCGTGATCGGTCCCGCAAAGGCGACGGCGAACTCGGCGCCGCCCAGACGCGCGGGAAGTTCGCTTTCGGCGGTCTGATCGTTCAGAAGACGGCGCAAGCGGCGGCCCACGGCCTGCAGCAGCGAATCCGCAACCGCGCGGCCATAGGCGGCGTTCACCTGATCGAAGCGGCTGATCGCGAACATCACGACGATGCACGCGGGGTTGTGCCCGGCGCGCGTGTTCAGCTTTTCATCCACCCACACGCGGGCGTGGCGGAGGTTCGCAAGGCCGGTCAGCGTGTCGAAATGCGCGGAAAGGCGACGTTCGATCAGCGTGGAATCAAGATCCTCGACCGTGGCGGTGAGCCCGATCACACTGCCGGCGGCATCGCGCGTCGGCCGTATGTGGTGAACATAGGTGTGCGGCCGCCCATCGAGAACGAGGCGGTGCTCGACCTCGCCGGGGATGCCCGCCTGCCAGATGCGGCGGACGGCGCGGCGTGCCTGCGCCCGCGCACGCCGATCGAGCCGCAGGAAGGCATCGTCGAGCGAAAGCCGGTCGGTGTGCGGCGGATCGCCGATGAGCAGCGCGAGCGGCGGGCCGATGCGGACGAAATCGTCGCCCACGCTCCATTCCCAGCGCGCCGTGCCGCCGATCGAGGCCTGCGCGGAGGCCACGGCCGCCTCGGCGCTCGTCTTCTGCATCCGCCGGATCGAGCGCTCGACGAAACGCAGCGACTGACCGAGTTCGGACGCGCCGAACGGGCTGATCAGATAGTGCGTGGCGCCCGCCGTATAGACATCGCCAAGCGCGGCTGCGTCGCTGCGCGACAAGAGCACCAGAAGGCCGCCCCGCCGCTCCTGCACCGCCTGCGCAAGCTGCTCGACCTGCTGGAGGCCCCGCTGCAGCGCGCCGCGCGCGTCGACGATGGCAATGAGCGCTTCCGACGCGGCATAGCGACGGGCGGCATCGTCGGGCCGGAGGCTGACGATAACCGGGCGTCCTGTCGCCTCAATGGCATCCTGCGCTTCGCGCCGGTAGCGGAATGAGGCGAGAAAGACGGGCGCGGAAAGCGATGAGCCGTGCATTTCACCTCGTGTGGAAACAGCAGCGCCTGTAACACTATCACGACGCCCTGCAAAGGCCAGCGCCGCGCACCATCACGGCAAACCTTGCCGCCCGCCCCCGGCACGACTAACTCTGGAGGACGATGCAGGACGAAAGCGTAGAGACGGCCGGGCAAAACCCGCTGATCGACCCCTTCGGGCGAGCGGTGACGTACCTGCGCGTCTCCGTGACCGATCGCTGCGATTTTCGCTGCACCTACTGCATGGCGGAAACCATGCAGTTCCTGCCGAAGTCCGAAGTGCTGAGCCTGGAAGAGATCGACCGCATCGCGTCCGCCTTCATCCGGCGCGGCGTGCGCAAGGTGCGGCTGACAGGCGGCGAACCGCTGGTGCGACGCGGCATCGCGAGCCTTGTCGACTCGCTCGCGCGGCATCTGGGGCGGGGTCTCGAGGAACTGACGCTCACCACCAACGGCAACCAGCTTGCCAAGCACGCCGAAGCGCTCGCAGCCGCAGGCGTGCGCCGCGTGAACGTGAGCCTCGACACGCTCGACGCTGACCGCTTCCGCCGCATCACGCGCTGGGGCGAGCTGCCGCGCGTGCTGGACGGCATCGCCGCCGCAAAGGCCGCCGGGCTCGCGATCAAGATCAACACCGTGGCGCTGCGCGGCATCAACGAGGACGAACTCGGCGACATGGCGGCGTGGTGCGGACGCGAAGGCCACGACCTCACCTTCATCGAGACGATGCCCATGGGCGAGATCGACGAAGACCGCACCGACCACTACCTGCCGCTTTCGCTCGTGCGCGCAGAGCTTGCGAAGCGCTTCACGTTCCGGCCCACCGATTATGTGACGGGCGGCCCCGCGCGCTACGTGGAGGTCGCAGAGACGGGCCGCAGGATCGGCTTCATCACCCCCCTCACCCACAATTTCTGCGAAAGCTGCAACCGCGTGCGGCTGACCGCAACAGGACGCCTCTACATGTGCCTAGGGCAGGAGGACAGCGCCGACCTCCGCGCCGCCGTGCGCCGCTCGCCCTGCGACGCGGACCTTGACGCCGCGATCGCCGAGGCGATCACACGCAAGCCCAAGGGCCACGATTTCGTCATCGGACGCGGCGGCCCCCGCGCCGCCGTCCCCCGCCACATGAGCGTGACCGGCGGATGAACGACAAGCTGCCCGGCAAGGTGGCGCTCGCCATCTCGCCCACCCCCGCCGCCCGCGAGGCTGCGGCCGCGATCCTGCCGCTCTACGACTGGGCGAGCGAAGCGGAGGCCGACATCATCCTCGCGCTCGGCGGCGACGGCTTCATGCTGCAGACGCTGCACGCCGTGCTCCATCGGCGGCGGCCCGCAAGCGTCTTCGGCATGAACCGCGGCACGGTCGGTTTCCTGATGAACGAATACAGCCCGGACGGCATCGCCGAACGCATCGCCAACGCGCGTGCGTTCAAGCTGCACCCGCTGCAGATGGACGCGCGCACGATCAGCGGCGACCGCATCGTTTCCCCCGCGATCAACGAAGTCTCGCTGCTGAGAGAGACGCGACAGGCCGCGAAGATCGAGATCACCATCGACGGGCGCGTGCGCATGTCCGAGCTCACCTGCGACGGCGTGCTGGTGGCGACGCCCGCGGGCTCGACCGCCTATAACCTTTCGGCGAACGGCCCGATCCTGCCGCTCCAGTCCGACCTCCTCGCGCTGACGCCGATCAGCCCCTTCCGCCCCCGCCGCTGGCGCGGCGCGCTGATCCCCGACGCATCGGTGGTGGAATTCAGGATGCTGGAGGCCGGAAAGCGCCCCGTTAGCGCGGTCGCCGACCAGCTCGAGGTGCGCGATGTGGACGTCGTGCGCATCAGCACCGACCGCTCGATCACGCTGGAGTTGCTGTTCGATCCCGAATATGCGCTCGACGACCGCATCACGATGGAACAGTTCCTCACCTGAGCGCGACCGGGGCGCGGCCCCCGCTGTGCATTCCGGGCTTGGCAGCCGAAATTTCCGCTGATATACGCCGCCGCCTGACACCGTTCCCCGGTAGCTCAGCGGTAGAGCATCCGACTGTTAATCGGACGGCCGCCTGTTCGAATCAGGCCCGGGGAGCCACTCCTTTTCCTGACATGAGTAGCGCCGGACCCTGCGCCCGATCGGCCCTGAGCGGTTTAGGCAGCCGCTTTGAGCGCGTCGAGCCGCTTCAGGCAGAGTTCTGCGGTGAGGCCGCGTAGCACTTCAACATGACCACCGATCCAAGCCAACTCTTCCGCGGTGATGCGGTAGTGCCGTGAGTAGCGCTGCTTTCACATAGGCCGCGCGGAACCTGAAGTGCGTGGCGCCCCGCGAAGCCCGGGCTCCATGTCCGGGGTCGGTTCGTGTTGTGCGTCTTCGGGCCGCATAACGTGTTCAACAGACATCGGTGCAGGGTGGTTATTTTTCGGCAAGATGTAATCTGCAGCGATCAAGAGAATTCCTTCGCAGTGGCAAGCTGCGCGATAGCACGCGCGCCATCTCCGTCAGAAAATTCCTATTAAAAACAATTTGTAAGGCGAACGTGGCTGCTTTCACGAATGACGTGCGGCTTATTCGTCACGGCAGCAAGGGTGTGCTTGCAGACCATCGCGCGTGGCATATAGTTAGCAATAACAACTATATTTTGAAGGGCAGCTATGCGGGCGCATAGGGCTGACCAGACGCGAGACTTGCACGCACGAGAGGATCATCGATGGATAACGGAATGAATACCGAGACCGTCGCGCGAATGCTTGCCACCTATACGGCACAGTTTTCCGCAGCAGACCTGCCAGACCCCACGCTAAAGCAGGCACGCCTCATCTTGCTCGACACCCTGGGCTGTGCGATCGGCGGACTGGGCTGTGATGCCGCGCGTATCCTGGAAGAGACCATCGCCGATCTCGGCGGCAACGCCGAAGCAACGGTCATCGGCAGCGGGCAAAAGACGAGCGTGCTCAACGCGACCGCCGTCAACTGCGCGCTGGTTCGCTATCTCGACTGCAATGACGGCTATATGGTCATCACGCCGAAAGGGGTTACGGGCGGGCACCCGAGCGACGTGATTCCGATGATCCTGGCGCTTGCGGAGCGTCAGAGCACGAGTGGGCTTGATCTGCTTGCGACGATCATTCTCGCCTATCAGCTGTACGGGCGGCTGGGGGAATGCGAGCAGGCGCCGCTCGCGACGCACGGCTGGTCGATTGAGACGAAATGCCCCCTCTTCACCCCTCTCGTGGCCGGAAGACTTCTGGGTCTGACCATCGACCAGCTTGAGCAGGCTGTCGGCATCTCGGGAACCCACGGGATGGTGCTGGGCATTCTCGACACCGATGGCGAGGAGTATGGCATGACCAAGAACATCCGCTTCGCGCGAACCGCCCAGCAGGGCATCATGGCCGCTTATCAGGCGAAGCGCGGCTTCACCGGAACGCGGCGCGTCATCGAAGGCCATTACGGATGGCGCGAAGTCATCATGGGTGATGATTTCAATCTGGATCGACTGAAACTGGATGCGGCCGAGGTCGGCTATGCGATCGACCGGACCTTTATCAAGCAGTTCAGCGCCGACGGCACGCAGCTCGGCCACCTGAGCGCGACCTATCAGCTCGTCACCCAGCACGACATCCGACCCGAGGACGTGGAATCGGTTTCCATCCGCTGCACCCGGCGCTGCGCCGTCCACTGCGGCGGACCGGAAAAGGAAAATCCGACGACCAAGGAGCTTGCCGATCACAGCGTGTATTACACGACTGCGGCAATCATCACACACAGGGCGCTGGGGCCGGCGCAATACACATCCGACGTACTGTTCGACCCCGGCATCCGCGCACTTATGAAGAGAGTAACGCTGGAGCCGGATGCCGAACTGGATCGCTTCGGCGCCGCCGGTGTCAGCGAGATCACTCTCAAATCAGGCGAAAAGCTGCGCAAGCTGGTTGAATATCCGCGAGGCCACGTCGGCAATCCGATGACTGAGGCAGAGATCATCCACAAATTCCGCGCAATGGTGGAGCCGATTGCGGGGAAGAATGTCGCTGATCGGATTGAACGGGAAGTTATGCAACTGCAAGATGCGAAGGACATTTCCCCGCTGATGCAAGCCCTTGTTTTGCATTGATGCCGTCACTTTTGCCGATACGGTCTCGGTTGCAACCTGGATCGGCAATGCTATCGTCAGGAGGCAAGATGGTCGGCCGTTCGCAAGGACAGATGCAGGTCAGGTTCGAAAAGGTGGACGCACAGGAATCCGACGCCGAACCGGAATTGTCGGAGAGCGATCTCGACCTCCGACGACTGGCAGGCCTTATCCGGACAACGGTGATCCCGTTTGCCAGACAGCTTCGCCAAGGCGATTTCACGCCGACCCAGTCCTCCATCATCGGCACGATTGACCGGCTCCAACCGGTGACGATGGGCGATCTGGCCACGGCGGAGAAGCTGTCGCTCCCCGTCGTGAGTCGGATCATCACGCGCCTCGAAAGCGCGGGTCTCGTGGTCCGCAACGTGCGAAAGGATGACCGGCGCGCGCAATGGATCAGTCTCAGCGATCAGTTCAAAGCCGAGCTTAGGCGAAGCCGCGCAGCACGGAACGATGCCTTGGCCTTGCATCTGGCCCGTTTATCCGCCGCCGAGATCGCAACATTGAGGGACGCCGTGCCGCTGCTGCAGAGGCTGATGTCGGACGGAGTATCGTAACCAAGCGTTCCCGACACCAGCACATATGGCGATTGATGGCCCTGCTTCTCCAATCGCTCGATCTGAAACTTACCCCCCGGCCAAATGCAGCTTTAGGGTCAATGCCTTCAGCTCACTTGCCAACTCTTTCCATTCGTCTTGCCAGGAGATCAGGATCGTGAGTCACATCAAAGTAGGATTTATCGGCCTAGGAAACATGGGCGAAGGCATGGCGCACAATCTTGCCGTCAAGGGCTTCGCGCTCACGGTATTCGATGTACGTGAAGAACCGCTCGCCAGGCTACGAAGCGAGGGTGCGGCAGTCGTTTCGACCTGCGCCGAAGTCGGCAGCCGCAGCGACATACTGTGCGTCGCAGTGTTTGACGACAAGCAGATCGAGCAGGTGATTTTCGGTTCCGAAACCGATTCAGGGGCGCTCGGCGCCATGCCTGACGGAGGGCTCATCATCCTCCATCCCACGACCGAGCCCTCGGTCGTCGCCAAGGTGGCCGCCGCCGCCGCGAAGAAGGATATCGCGGTCATCGATGCGCCCATGACAGGCGGCGGCGGAATCGCTGCAGAGGCTGGAGCCTTGATCTTCATGGTCGGCGGCGAGACCGAAGATGTGGAGCGCGCGCGACCGGTACTGGATGCCATGGCGGCGACGGTGTTTCACGTCGGCCCCCTCGGCGCGGGGCAGGCCGCCAAGATCGTGAACAACTTCCTCGGCGTATCAAACACGATCCTGCTGCGGGAAGCGCTGCGACTTGCAAACAGCGCGGGCATCGCGGAAGATCAGATGCTGGAGATCGTCAACTTCGGCAACATCGCGGCCGGCGCGAGTTGGTGCTCGCAAAACTGGTCGCGCATCAAACAGCAGGAAGCAACCTACACGACCGGGCGGCGCGGCATGGTCGCGATGGCAACGAAGGACATGAAACTCGCGCATGGATTGGCCAGATCCGGCCAGGTCGCGACACCAACGCTGGATGCCCTGGTCACGGTCAGTCTACCCGATCTTGCCCGATCGGGTTTGACCGACAACGGCATCGACTAGCTGATGCGGCAGATAGCGGAGACGGAAGCGACGGCCCCGTATCAGGCAAGAAAAACGCCCGATATCGAGGCCACGTCGATAACGGCGTGGGTAACGCTTGCTGTTCTCCTCATCTTCTATCTGATCTCCTCGGTCGACAAGCAGATGGTGGCGCTGGCCATCGTTCCGATGGGCCAGTCGCTGAACCTTGAGGACAGTGAACTCGGCTTGTTAGCCGGTGGCGCCTTCGGAATTCCCTATACGATAACGGTTCTTGCCTCCGGCTGGCTGCTCGACCGTTATTCCAAGCGACTGATCCTGCTGATCGCGGTATTCGGTTGGTCGGTTGCGGCGATGGCGACGGGGATCGCCACCACCTATGAGCAACTCATCCTGGCGCGCGCGATCGTGGGAATAGGTGAGGGCTTTCTGCCCCCGGCCGGGCTCGCGCTGATCGCGGCGGTGTTCCCGCGTCACCGCGTCGCGATGGCAACCAGCATTTTCTTCGCGGGAGCCAACATCGGCGTGATGGTCGCTCTCTCGCTGGGAGGGCTGGTCATCCACTGGCTTAACCAGCAAGGAGGCATCGCGCTTCCGTTCCTCGGCCATTTACCGCCTTGGCGGGCAACCTTCGTGCTCACTGCCTTCCCAGGGTTGGCGCTGGCGTTCCTGGCGCTGGCCATCAACGCCAGGGCATCGCAATCGCGACCCAGGCCCGCAATGATCGTAGGTGATGGTTCGCCCGACAACACCAACAGCTATGCCGCTTACTTCAAAAAACGCTCCCGGCTGATCCTGTGCCACAGCATTGCATTCGGCACGTTGTCGTCCGCCTGCATCGCAGTCATGCTCTGGTCACCCGCCTATCTCGAACGGAATTTCGAGTGGAACCCGGGGCGGGTCGGCTTGACGCTTGCGGTCGGCTCGGGCGCCGGGGCGCTGGCAAGCGTCCTCTGGGGCACATTGAGCGACCGACTCCTGCGATCGGGCCGACGTGACGCGCCCTATATCCTGTATTCCGCCATCTGCGCGCTCTGCATTCCGCTTGCGATCGTCTCGTTCAGTTTCGCCGGCCCCGCCATGTTCTTTGCGTTCTATCTGGTGACGTCCGCGCTCCTCTTCGGATGCGGCGGCATGACGTCGGCGATGCAACTTTCAACACCGCCTCAATTCCGCGCGCGGGTATTGGGGCTCCAGACAATGTCCGCGGGTGTGTTCGGACTCGTACTCGCCCCCGCGCTCGTTCCCGCCATCGCCCAATACGGCTTCCAGAATCCGCTGGCGATCGGACATTCGCTTTCGGTCGTCATTGCGGTCAACCTTTTGCTGACGATCGCCCTGCTTCTTTTCACACGCAATGCACTCAGGACCGCCGTTCTGGAGTTCGAGCAGAGCGAAAAGCAACCGAGCGTGCCCTGAGTTCTGCCTCAGGGAGCGATATGCGCGGCGCCGAGCGACTGACCAGCATCCACCACTATCGTCTGGCCAGTGATGGCCGACGCATCATCGGAGGCGAGGAATGCTATCGCTGCGGCGACATCTTCCGGGCGCGTCACGCTACGCAAAGGCAAGCGGCTAGCGAACGCGGATGCGCCCGCATCACCCATATAGGATTGAAACGCCTCAGTGAGAGTGGCGCCGGGTTCGACGCCGTTGACCCTGATTCCAAGCGGTCCCAGTTCCGCCCCAGCCATGCGAATGAAGCCGTTCAGCCCCGCCTTGCTGGCCCCATAGGCAGCAAACGGAATCTGTGCATTGCGAACGCCGGTGATCGAAGACACGTACAGCAGGCGCGCGACGGCACTCTCCCGCAACGCCGGCAGCACGGCTTCGGCGAGCCAGAAAGCCGCCTTGAAGTTGAGATCCGTCACACGATCGAGAAAATCGCCACCAGTCTCACCCAATGGAGCGGCCTCCGCCACACCCGCGTTGTGAACGGCAATATCGAGCCCGCCATATTTCGCAACGACCTCTGCCATGGCCTTGTCAACGGCAGCCCTGCTACCAAGATCGGCGACGAACAGATCCGCCTTTCCGCCTGCTGCGCCAATCTCTTTTACAGTGGCGCGCCCCGCCTCTTCCCCACGCGTGACGACGGCGACGACCGCGCCTTCGCTGGCAAGCCGTAGCGCAATCGCCCGGCCGATCCCCCGGCCGGCACCCGTGACCAGTGCCTTTCTACCGTAGAGGCGCAATTCACCCTTCTCATCTTTCACGCGAGCATACGGGGATGGCCCAGCAGCCAGTTTCCACCTGTCCAGGGCCAGCACTGGCCGGTTTCAAAGAATTCGTCGCGCATCATCATCGTCACCGCATTGGCGATATCCTGCGGCTTGCTGATACGGCCAAGCGGAGTCAGCTCGACGAAAGCACCGACGAACTGATCATAATCGGCGCCATATTCCTCCAGCCCCTTGCGCAGCATCGTCGTGTCGTTGGTCGAGGGAATGATCGTGTTGATGCGCAGGCGCTTGTGCCGATACTCGACCGCCGCCGCTTGAACAAAGCGGTCCGCCGCACGTTTGGCCGCAGCATAAGCGGTGATGCCCGACAGCGTATCATACGCTGCCAGAGAAGAGATCGCGACGATCGCGCCGCCTTCGACGATCCGTTCCGCGACGGCCTGGACGAACCAGACCGTGCCGAAATAGTTGACCCTGGTCATCTTGAGCAGATGCGCTTCATCGATGTCGGCGATCGGGCATCGATCGGAAAGGCCCGCGAGATTGGCCGCCACGTGCAGCCCGCCAAAGGTCGATACGGCATAGTCCACGAGGTCGCGCATCGCCTGGCGATCAGTTACGTCAGCCTCGCGAGCGGCACCCCCGATTTCACGTGCCAAGCTTTCGAGATGCTCGGCGCCCAGCCCCGACACCACGACCTTCGCACCTTCGCCCGCGAGCTTGCGGGCCACGGCTTCACCCATACCGCCGGGCGTCGATGCCCCCATCACAAGCGCCACTTTACCGGAAAATTCGCTCATCCTGCCTCTCTCCTTTGATCCTGGGTTCAGCGCTGTGGACAGCGTGCCACCGAGAGTTCATCTTTGGACGGCGAACGGCAAAGGCGACAAAAGGCGGGTTCAAGCCGCTTTCCCCTTAGAGCGGACCCGGCGGTCGTATGTGTTCCAGGACGGGAGCGCTTCAGGGCCCGCCCGCTATTGTAGAGACCAGTGCATAATTCACGCCCTTTTGAACGTTCCCGCCCCGCGAAAGCAGCCTACAATGCGCAAAAGGCTCTTAGTTGGAGGCGAAGCATGGCGCTCACCGATACTCAGGTGCGCATAACGGATCAGTCATTCTATTTCGATGATCCGCACGCGACCTACCAGATCCTGCGCGCGCAATCGCCGGTCTACTGGCACGAAACCGCGCGTTGCTGGGTCCTCACCAAATATGCCGATATCGAAACCGCCTCGAAGGATGCGGCGACTTTTTCGGTGGGATCGGGCGTGTTGCTGACCGACATCCTGAAAGAGCACGATTTCCTGTCGCAAATGTATCCGGAGGGTTCGGAGAATGTTTCGACCGCCGATCCTCCTCGGCACACGCAGATCCGCAAGCTGATGAACTTCGCCTTCACACGTTCGCGGATCGAAGCCTTCGAGCCCACTATCCGCCGCCTGATCGGCAAATGCCTCGACCGGTTCGCGGAGGCCGGTGAGGGAGAGGTTGTCCACGAGCTTTCCGTGCCCGTCACTGCCGATGTCGTGAAGGCCTTCATCGATTGCGACGACATGAAGACCGAGCAGGTGCTGCAATGGAGCGACGATGTCTTTCGCATGGGCAGCGACCTCACGATGGAAGAGATTCTGGAAACGGTCGAACGGATCAAACCGATGTTCGCCTATTTCCTCGACAAGGTGGAGAAGCGCCGGCTTGACCCCAAGGATGATTTCATCGGCCATCTGATCGAAACTGAGCTTGATGACAAAAAGCTCTCCAGTCTGATGGTGGAAAGCTATCTTCAGACCGTCATGGTCGCGGGTAACGAAACAACCCGCAATGGCTTCACCGCGTCGATCAAGATGTTGGCCGACCATCCCGAGCAATATGATCTTCTGCGCGAGCAGCCCGAGCTGGCATCCAGCGCGGTCGAGGAAATACTTCGATATCACAGCCCGGTAACCGGCTTTGTGCGCACAGCAATGCAGGATACGGAGATTCGCGGCCAGAAGATCGCTAAGGGTGAGCATATCTACATGCTCTATGGCGCTGCAAACCGTGATCCCGACGTCTTCGACGATCCTGAAAAGTTCGACATCGCCCGCTTCACCAAAACGAACAAGACCCACCTCGCCTTCGGGCGTGGGCCGCACATTTGCATCGGCATGGCGCTCGCGCGGCTTGAAATGCGGATTTTGCTCGAAGAGTTGATACCGCGCTTCACAGGCTTCGAGCTATCGGGTCCAGCCGTGCGACCGAACACCCTGCTGGGCAATGGGTATGCCGCACTGCCGACGCGCTTCCTTCGCGCGCACTGATCGCTTTACATCGGCCCGCTTGCCGATACTCTCTGTTTGGGATGGATATCCGTGGCTTCGGAACTTCAACGCTATCAGCTTTATATCAACGGCGAATTTCGCGATGCGGAGGGCGGCAAGACGTTCCGGTCCGCCAACCCATTCACGGGCGAGGACTGGGCCGAGCTTGCCGAGGCGCAGCACAGCGACGTAGAGGCAGCAATCACCGCCGCACGCGATGCATTCGACAACAGCTGGTGGCGTCATGAACCACAGCGCCGCGCCGCGGTAATGCGCAAGTTCGCCGACCTGCTCGAAGAGAACAAAGAACATATCGGCAAGATCGGGTCCCGCGACAACGGCAAGCTCGTCCGCGAGATGACGGGCATGGCAACGATCCTCCCCGGTTTCTTTCGCTACTTCAGCGAGATTGCCGATCACATCTTCGGGAAAGTCATCCGCGGCGCCGACCCGAATGTCTTCAGCTACACCCTGCGCGAACCTTATGGCGTCGTTGCCTTCCAGACGCCTTGGAATTCTCCGCTGGTGATCTTCGCTCAGGGCGGAGCGCCGGCGTTGGCGGCCGGCAATACCATCGTGCTCAAGCCTTCGGAATTTGCGTCCTGTGAGACCATGGAGATGGCAAAGCTCGCGCATCGGGCAGGCTTTCCCCCAGGCGTGCTCAATGTCGTGACCGGCATGGGGCCGGTCGTCGGTGCCGCGCTTTGCAACAGCCGTAACGTCGACAAAATCGCTTTCACGGGCTCGCCCGAGGCAGGCAGGATGGTCGGCGAGCAGGCTGCGCGCCTGCTGATTCCGACGGTCATGGAACTGGGTGGAAAATCCGCAAACATGATCTTCGAGGATACCGATCTCGATAAAGCGGTCGCAGGCGTCTTCGCCGGGTTCACCGCATCGTCGGGGCAGAGCTGCGTTTGCGGTTCCCGCGCACTCGTGCAGGAAAGCATCTATGACGAGGTGGTCGCGAAACTCGCATCCATGGCAAGCGGCGTGAAACTCGGCGATCCGACCGATCCGGAAACCCAGATGGGTCCGTTCTGCACGGCCGCGCAGCTCGACAAGGTCAAGGGTCTTGTGAACACCGCGAAATCGGAAGGCGCACGCCTGGTTGCGGGCGGCGAGCAACCTGCCGATCTCGCCGGCTGGTTCTTCAAGCCCACCATTTTCGCCGATGTGACCGAGAATATGACGATCGCGCAGCAGGAGGTGTTCGGCCCCGTGCTTTCAGTCATCAAGTTCCGGGACGAGGCCGAGGCGATCCGTATCGCCAACAATTCCGTCTACGGGCTGGCGGCGGGTGTCTGGTCAAAGGATCTGGGGCGTGCGCACCGGGTGGCGGCCGCAGTCAGGGCGGGCACCATCTGGATCAACCAGTATCGCAAGGGCGAGGCAGCGTTCCCGTTCGGCGGGCGCGGCGATAGCGGCTTCGGCCGGCAGAGCGGCCAGGATGCGATCTACGAATTTTCCACGATCAAGAGCGTGCAGATCAACATCGGCGCCTGAACCCCAGTTCCCACTGTCCGGCGCCTGTCTGGCAGCCGATATCGCCGTCGCGGCTTATGGGAACATGTCCTAAGCTATGGCCAACCCAACTTCGACATCGCGCGACGCGGTTGGCTATCTGGCACCAAAGGAGACAGGGCGCATGGGTCTGATCGAAGGCAAGGTTGCGATCGTCACCGGCGCAGGCGCCGGGCTTGGGCGGTCTTACGCGCAGGCATTGGCCCGCGAGGGCGCATCGGTGGTGGTCAACGACTTCTCAGCCGCAGCAGCCGAGGCAACCGTCCGACAAATCGTGGATGATGGCGGCGCGGCTGCAGTGAACGTCGGAGACGTGGGGGAACTCGCTGGCGGCGAAAGCCTGCTCAAGACAGCGCTCGATCAGTTCGGAAGAGTAGACATCCTCGTCAACAACGCAGGCATTCTGCGTGATGCATCCTTCGCGAAGATGGAGGAAGCTCAGTGGGACGCGATCATGCACGTGCACCTGAAAGCGCTCTACGCCGCCACCAAGCCGGTCTTTTCATGGATGAAGGACAACGGCGCGGGGGGCGTGATCGTCAACACCACGTCCACGGCCGGCATTCGCGGAAATTTCAGCCAGACAAACTACGGCACGGCGAAATGCGGGGTGATCGGATTTTCAACGTCGCTCGCCATCGAAGGTCGAAAATACGGTATTCGCGTCTGGAACATCGGTCCAGCGGCGGCCACGGCGCTGACCGCACACATGCCTGAGGCGTATCAGCGCCAGTTCCACATCGATCGCGTGGTCCCCACCCTGCTCTACATGGTCAGCGACCTGTCTGGAGACCGGACCGGAAAGACCCTCCTGGCCGGCGGCGGTTGGGTCGGGGAATGCCGGTTCGAAGTGCATGAAGGCTACGTTCCCGGGGAAAACATCACGCCGCAGGAGATCGCCAAGGCCGCCGACGACGGCAAGATCTTCTTCCCGGACCGCCCGGACAAATGGGTGACCGCTTACGGCCCACAGGACGCATGACAGGAACGCCATAACCGAAGGACCGACAGGCATGCCGATCGACTACCCCGCCATCCTCGATCTCAAGGAAACGGGCCGCAAATATACCTACACCGATCGCGAGACGATGCTCTATGCGCTCGGCGTGGGCCTCGGCACCGATCCGATGAACGTGAAGGAGTTGCCCTTCGTCTATGAACAGGATCTTCGTGCGGTGCCGACGCTGGCAACCGTCGTTGCATGGGGCGCCGGCGTCGCCACCACCCAGCTCGGGGTCAACTACAAGCTCGTGCTACACGGCGAGGAGAAGACCATTTTCCACCGACCGATGCCGGCGGCGGGAACACTGATCGCAGACAGCGGCGTCGTCGAAGTCTATGACAAGGGCAAGGACAAGGGTGCTCTGATCGTGCGCCAGACCGTCCTCCGCGACGAGCGCGACGGTGAACCGGTGGCCACCCTTGTGCGGACGATACTGGCGCGCGGTGATGGTGGCACCGGTGGGTCCACCGAGGCAACGCCGGTTCCGCACCCGGTGCCGGAGCGCGAACCGGACAGAGTGATCGAATACCAGACCGCGGGAAATCAGGCGGCGATCTATCGCCTCTGCGGCGACCGCAATCCATTGCACATCGACCCCGAGCGCGGAAAAGCTGCGGGTTTTCCTGGGCCGATCCTGCATGGCCTGTGTACCTACGGTTTCACCTGCCGGGCGGTGCTGGAAGCGTTCTGCGATTTCGATCCCGACCGGATCGCGAGCCACGAGGCGCGTTTTTCCTCTCCCGTGTTTCCCGGTGACAGACTCCGGGTCCGGCTTTGGCGGGATGACAAGGTAGTCTCGTTCGAAGTCGACGTTCCGGACCGTAACGTCACGGTGATCCGGAACGGGCTCGCCATGCTCCGCTAAACGATCGGGGAGGTTCAGACGATGGCCAGCCACAATCCCTTGCGACGGGTCGCCCTCGTCACCGGAGCGGGCAGCGGCATCGGTCGCGCCTGCGCGGTCGCGCTTGCCGGGGCGGGGTTCGACCTCGCACTCGTCGGTCGCAAGGCCGAGCGGCTGGAAGAAACTGCGGCGGGGATCACCCTCACCGGGCGCGAACCATTGCTTTTTCCCGCTGACGTGACCAGCGAAGAGGCTGTTGAAGCCGCGTTCGCACGCGTGGCCGATCATTTCGGTCGGCTGGACGTGCTATTCAACAATGCGGGTACATCCTCTCCAAAGGTCTCCTTCGGAGACGTAGAACGGCGCCATTTCGAACGCGTACTCGCGACCAACGTTACCGGCGCTTTCCTCTGCGCGCGGGCCGCGTTCCGGCAGATGCGGGCGCAGGACCCTGCCGGCGGCCGCATCATCAACAACGGCTCGGTTTCGGCGCAGGCGCCCCGCCCCGGCGGGGCAGCCTATACCGTCAGCAAGCATGCGATCACCGGACTGACCAAACAAATCGCGCTCGACGGTCGCCCTCACGCCATTGCCTGCGGGCAAATCGACATCGGCAATGCGGACACCGACATTGCCTCAGCCCTTGTCTCGGGCGTCGAGCAGGCGGACGGACGCATCGTCCCCGAACCTGTCATGCCACTGAAGAGCGTGAGCGACGCGGTGGTCTTCATGGCCGGGCTGCCGCTCGAATCCAACGTGCAGTTCATGACGATCATGGCGGCAGGGATGCCCTTGATCGGAAGGGGTTGAGCGTGACCCGGAAGCTTCGTGTCGGCGTGATCAGCGCGAATTGGGGAATGCGTGCCCACCGCCCCGCCTGGCACGCGACCGGCGATGCGCACGTTCAGGCCGTCTGCACATCCCGCCGAGAAACAGCCGAAGCGGCTGCCCGGGAATATGGTGTAGCCACAGCCTATTGGGATGCGCTGGCTATGTGCGCCGACCCGGCACTGGACATCATCGACGTCGGCACGCGGCCGGACCTGCGCGCACCGATGGTGCTGGCCGCGCTCGCCAACCGCAAGCATGTCTTCGCGAGCGCCAACTTCGCGCCCGATCTGGCGACGGCCCGCACAATGCGCGATGCCGCGCGCGAAGCGGGAACGGTCTGCGCACTGGATTCGGTGTTTCCGTGGCAACCCGCCCATCGCCAGATCAAGCACATGCTCGAACGTGGTGAGATGGGCCGGCCAATCGCTGTCCATGCGCGGCTTTTCATCAGCCACTTCGCGGCTCCCGACGCGGGCGGGCAAGACTGGAAATGGTTTGGCGTCCGCAAGCACGGCGCTTCGGCAATGCGAAATCTGGGCACCCACTCGCTGATCCTGATGACATGGTTGCTCGGGCCGGTGGAAGCCGTGACTGCGCAGATGACGATCGCCAAGGACGAATGGCGCTTTCCGGACGGCAGCGTCCAGCGCCCCGAAGTCGAAGATACCGCGCAAATCATGCTGCGTTTCGCCAGCGGCACCATGGGCGTCTTGACGCTCGGCTGGTCATCACCCGCAAAGACGGGATGGTATATGGAATTGACGGGTGAAAAGATGACCGTCGTGACTGCGGACACGAACGGATTTCCCTGTGGACCGCGATTGAAACTCAGCAAGGGCATGGCCGGCCGATCGCTCGAACCGGTGACAATCCCTTCCGATTTCGAACGCCTCGACGGTGTTCATTTCGATGTACCGCCCCCCGTCCCGCAGGCCCATGACATCGCCGGCGCGGTCAAGGACATGGTGCGTGTGATCCGTGATGGCGGCATGCCCCTCCCCAGCTTCGAGGACGCATTCCATGTCGAAGCCGTGCTCGATGCCGCGCGCCGCGCGGCGCTGTCTCAGGAATGGGTCACGGTCGATCGCGCCTGAAGACTCAGCGCGTTTCCGAGAACGGGATATCCTTGTCGGGCTGGGGTTCCTTGGGCAAGCCAAGCACGCGTTCGGCGATGATGTTGCGCAGAATTTCATCGGTGCCGCCGGCGATACGGATGCCCGGTGCGTGCAGCAGATCATGGTGCACACTGCCTGCTGCCATCGACAATGCCTCGTCTTCGATCAGGCCGAATGGGCCCTGCGCTTCCACCAGCGCGCGCGACATCTCCTGCAGTTCGAATGCCGTGACCAGCTTGCCGATCGAAGCTTCGGGACCAGGCGTCTGCCCGCGCGACATGGCGGTGAGCGTGCGATACCGGGTGAGTTGCACACCGCGCGTCCGAACGTACCAGTCTGCAAAGGCGGCACGAAAGGCACCGTCGTCGGCCAGAGTCCGGCTTCCGACCGGTGTCTTGCGGGCCAGCGCGATGATCTCCCCAGGCGGGATGCCGCGTTCCTTGCCGCCCTGTACGCGTTCGTTCATCAGCGCGTAGATCGCGACTTGCCAACCCTCACCCACCTCACCAAGCCGCTGCGCGTCAGGAACGCGGACATCATTGAAGAAGACTTCGTTGAACTCGGCGCCGCCCGACATCTGGTGGATAGGCCTGATATCGATGCCCGGCGCGTCCATACGCACAAAGAATACCGTCAGCCCCTTGTGCTTTGGGGCATCGGTATCGGTGCGGGTGATGACGAGACCATAGTCCGAATAGTGCGCGCCGCTCGTCCAGACCTTCTGACCGTTTAAGATCCAGCTTTCGCCATCCTTCACGGCCTTGGCGCGCACCCCGGCCAGATCGGAACCCGCAGCAGGCTCAGAGAAAAGCTGGCACCAGATCTGCTCGCCACGCACTGCGGGGCGGACGATCGCCTGCTTCTGCACTTCCGAGGCATATTTGATGATCGTGGGAATGCACAGGCCGAGGCCGATGCCGAAGAATGCATCCGGCACGCCGCGCTTCGCTTCTTCCTCGCGGAAAATCACGCGCTCCATCGCGGTGCCGCCCGCCCCGCCCCATTCCTTTGGCCAGGTGATGCAGGCGAAGCCGTTCTCTGCCTTGATGGATTGCCAGTCGCGCTGTCTTTTCAGCCGCGCCGTCTCCTCTCCCGAAAGCGAAGGCAGATCGTCGCGATGCGCATCGAGGAAAGCCCTGGCTTTCGTGCGATATTCGGCCTCCTGGGGTGTATCGGAAAAGTCCATCACGCCGCCCCTTCCGCCTGCGCTTCAACGGCGGTGAAAAGTCGGTCTCGCCATAGACGGGGTGATCCGATGGCCATGTCGAGAAAGAGGGCGCGGCGGTAGAACAGGTGCTGATCGGCCTCCCACGTGAAGCCGATCCCACCATGCGTCTGAATCGATTCCCGCGACGCATACCACATGGCAGCGGACGCCGCGACGCGGGCGGCGGCGGCGGCCTGCGGCAACTCATCGCTGCCTGCATCGAGCGCCCAGATGCCATAATAGGCGTTCGAACGGGCGATCTGATTATTGACATAGGCATCGGCAAGCTTGTGCTTGATCGCCTGATAGCTGCCTATGGGGCGGCCGAAGGCGTACCGCTCGTTCGCGTAATCGACGGCCTGCTCAAGCGCCCGGTCGGCCGCCCCCACCTGTTCGAACGCCAGCAGAACGGCCGCGCCGTCGAGCAGACGGTCTAGGAGGTCCGGCCCGCCAATCGCTGCTGCCGGCGTACCGCTGAATGTGATCCGCGCGGCCTCTCGCGAAGGATCGACCGTCTTGAGGGTTTCTCGAGCGACACTTTCGCCCTCAAGCGAGACGAGGAACAGTTGCGCGGTGCCGGATTCGTCTTTTGCCAAAACGAGGGCGTCCGTGGCGGCCAGCCCGTCGATCACGGGCTGCTTGGTGCCATGCAGTCTACCATTCGACACCGACGCTGAAACAGCGTCGAAACTGGGTTCCCCCGGACCTTCTGAGATCGCCAGGCAGCCGATGCATGAGCCAGCCGCGATATCGGCGAGCTTTGCCCGCTGCGCCTGCGTACCGGCGATCAGCAAGGCTTCCGCAAGAATATAGACCGTGGAAGCGAAGGGAACCGGGGCAAGGACACGCCCCAGTTCTTCGGCCAGCACGCACAGATCCGTCCGCGACATGCCAAGCCCGCCATACTCCTCCGGCAGGATCAGCGCGGTCCAGCCCTGCGCGACCATTTCCCGCCACAGAACGTCGTCATGGCCTCGTGCATCATCATCGAGCACGCCGCGGACTTTCGCCGGTGGACAGCGGGCCTCGAGGAACTTGCGTGCCTCGCTGCGGAGCATTTCCTGTTCTTCGGAAAAATCGAAATTCACCGCTGCCCCAATTCCAAGCTGCCGCGCCGCTCAGCGTACCCCACGTCCCGGACCGGACGGTCCCGCGTCAGACGCTTACGCCTCCTCGATCATGATAACCTTTTCCGGACAGGCGCGCATGCCGCGGATCGCCTGAGGCCGCAATGTCTCATCGACCTCCTTGTAGGCCGTCGTGTTAAAGCCGTTATCGTCCAATTCGTAAACATCTGGCGCGACCGCGGCACAGCGCGCATGTCCGACACAGCCTTCGACCCTGACCCTGATCTTCACAGTCATACGTGCTCTCCCTCCCGGGCAACGGCCTGCGCCAGACGTCCCCCAATGATCTCTACCGCTTCGCCGACGATACGCTCGATCAGTTCCCGGACGCTCGGGATATCATTGATGATCCCCTGCACCATTCCAGCTGTCCAGATCCCATATTCGGTATTGCCGCTTTCAAGGCCCTCGCGTCCCTTCGCACCTTTTACAAGTTGCGCAACTTCCCCGAATGGCTTGCCTTCAGCCTCAATGGCAATGACCATGTCGCTGATCGCGTTCTTCGCCACGCGCGCGGTGTTGCGATAGGTGCGGAAGATGAGATTGGTGGCGCGCTCGTCGCCCTCGACGAGCGCGCGCTTGAAATTCTCGTGGATAGGCGCTTCTCGGGTGGCGCAGAAGCGCGTGCCCATGTTGATGCCGTCCGCGCCCAGCGCCAGCGCCGCCACCAGACCGCGCCCGTCGCCGAAGCCGCCGCTTGCAAGCAGCGGCAATCCGACCAGGTTCGCAGCAGCCGGGATCAGGACAAGGCCCGGAATATCATCCTCGCCGGGGTGGCCAGCACATTCAAAGCCATCAATCGAGATAGCATTGACACCCATCCGTTCGGCCGAGAGCGCATGGCGCACGGCCGTGCATTTGTGGATGATCTTGACACCATTCTTCTTGAATTCGTCGATGTGCTCTTGCGGCTTGTAGCCCGCGGTCTCGACGATCTTGACGCCACCTTCGATGATCGCCTGCCGATATTCGGCATAGGGCGGAGGATTGATCGACGGGAGGATGGTGAGATTTACGCCAAAAGGCCTGTCCGTCATGCCGCGGCAGCGCTCGATCTCCTTCAACAAATCGTCGGCTGTAGGCTGGGTCAGCGCGGTCACGAACCCCAACGCGCCTGCATTCGCCACCGCCGCGACAAGCTCCGCACGCCCAACCCATTGCATACCCCCCTGGGCGATCGGATGTTGAACCCCGAATGCCTCGGTAAAGCGGGTCTTCAGTCGGCTCATGACTCTGGCGCCGCGCCGGTGAAATCGGGCATGCGCTTTTCCTTGAAGGCGTTCACGCCCTCCCGGTAATCCGTGGACAGCCCGCATTGCTTCTGCATGTCGCGCTCACGGTCGAGTGCTTCGTCAAAACTCGAGCTCCAGCTTGCACGAACGGCCCGCTTGGCAGAGGCCAGCCCGAATGTTGGCGCCTTGGCTAGCTTCGCGACAATCGCATCCACGGCCTCGTCAAAGCCGTCGTCATCGATCGCTTTCCAGATCAAGCCGGCCGCTTGGGCTTCATCCGCGCTCAGCTTTTCGTTGAGCAGGGTAAAGCCCAGCGCCCTCGCCTGCCCCATGAGACGCGGGAGCGTCCAGGTTCCACCGGAATCAGGAACGAGGCCGATCGCCGAGAATGACTGAGCGAATTTGGCAGACTTCTTCGCAACCACTATATCACAAGCGGCGGCGATATTGACGCCCGCCCCCGCAGCCACGCCGTTTACGGCGCAGACCACCGGATGCGGCAGTGCGACGAGCCTGCGCACGAGCGGATTATAGTCCTTTTCAGGTCCCTGCGAGAGATCGAGCGGACCCGCATTGACGTCGCGATCGCCCAAATCCTGACCAGCACAAAAACCACGCCCCGCACCGGTGATGAGCAGCACGCGCGCGGCGGGATCACTTTCTATCCGAGAAAGCGCGTGGCGAACCTCTTCATGCATGCGCGCGTTGAAGGAATTGAGCTTGTCAGGCCGGTTGAATGTGAGGCGATAGGCCCCGCCTGTCACGTTCAGAACGATCGTGTCGTAATTCAATGGGCAACCCTCGCTCACGCTGGTGTTGGAAAGGTCAGGATGCGTGCACGCTGCTCGCGCAGCGAACCCCAAAGCATGTCGGTTGTGTGCGCGCGCTTCAGGTAGTGATGTGCATTGGCTTCCGAGGTGAAACCGAACGCTCCGTGGACCTGGATGTTGGCAGCCGCATTGGCGACAGCCGCCCGGGTCGCGACAATCTTGCTTGCAACCACGTGGAAATCAGTATCGGGCAGATTGTCGGCGAGGACCAGCGCGGCAAAGGCAGCCTGGCACAGCGATGCCTCGGACCGGATCGCCATATCCGCGCAGATATGCTTGATCGACTGGAACGCGCCGATCGGCTTGTCGAACTGCTGGCGTACCTGCGCATAATCGACAGCCATGTCGCGCGCCCCTTCGCCGACACCCACCGCATAGGCACCCAGCAGCATCAGCGCACGGCTGTGAACATTGTCGATCTGCTTATCGACCTGGGCGCGCGGTTCCGCGTCGCCCAGGGTCGCTCGTTCCAGAATGAGGACAGCATCCGTGGAGTTGACGCGTTCGACACCGGTAAAGGCGCTCAGCGGGTAAAGCGCGGCGCGGTCTTCTTCGAGAACCAACACGAGGTCTGCCTTGTCGGCTTCGAAGAGATGATAATCACGCGCGCCACCCGCAGCACCGCGATGGTTGGCAATCCCCACGCGCAGCGAACCAGAGAGCAGTTCATCCCGTAAGGCCACGTCTTGCGCAAAGGCCGCAACCCGCGCACCCAACACCATACCGAAAACCTCGATCGAAAGGAGATGATAGCCGAACTGCTGGAACGCGAGCATCTCTTCTGCCGCACTCAGCCCAACGCCGCCCTTGTCCTCGGGCAGGCCGAGACTGAAGAAACCCAATTCGCCGATTTTAGGCCAAAGCCGGGAGTCCGGGTTGCCAATCGCGCCGAACGCACGCAGGCGATCGACCGGCGCTTCGTTGATAAGGAAATTCTTGAGAGTATCGACGATCTGCTGCTGATCGTCGGAAGGAAGCAGATCCATGATTGTCGCTCCTCCGAACTAGCGGTCGCGGGGAAGGCCGAGCACACGCTCGCCAATGATATTGCGCTGGATCTGGGCGGTTCCGGCGGCGATCGTGGTCGAATAAGACCGCAGGTAGAAATAGACCCAGTCGTCCTCTTCGGGGTTTTCAAGGGCATCGGTGCCGATGATGTCGAATGCGAGCCGGCGGACCTGTTGCTGAACCTCGCCGACCATCGCACGCATCAAGGATGCCATGGCTGTGCCGACGTCGCGCTGCGCCCGGCTGACGACCATGTAGGTCATTGCCCGCGCCGCCGCCATGTCGGCACGTAGCTGTGCCAGGCGGGCCCCGAACTCGTCATGGCTGATGAAGGCATCGCCGTAGCGACTACGCGCTCGCTGAATCATCTCCTCGACAAGGAACGCGTAGCGAATCTGGTCCTTGATCTGTGCCGTGCCGCGCTCGAAGCCCAAGGTCGACATTGCCACCGACCAGCCATTGTCGAGGCCGCCGACGACATTCTTCAGCGGGACACGCGCTTCGTCATAGAAGCATTGAACGAAATGCTGATGATTGGGCGCGGTCATGATTTCGATCGGCCGCAGTTCAAGGCCGGGCGTATTCATGTCAAAGATGACCCAGCTAATACCTTTGTGCTTGGTGGCATTCGGATCGGTCCGCACGAGCAATTCCTGCATGTCGGACAGGTGACCGTGGCTTGTCCAGATCTTCGAACCAGTCACGACGAGCTCGTCCCCATCGACATAGGCGCGCGTTTTCAACGCGGCGAGATCGGATCCGGCATTGGGTTCAGAAAATCCCTGGCACCATATCTTCTCTCCTGAGAGGATCGGGCGAAGATGTTCTTTCTTCTGATCCTCGTCACCCCGCGCGATGATGGTCGGCCCGCCGTGATTCAAACCGACGAAGCAGAGGTGATTGTCAGGCGCATTGGCGCGCGCATATTCCTCATACCAGATCAGTTGCCGCGTGAGGTTCAGCCCCATGCCGCCATATTCCTTGGGCCAGGAGACGCCAGCCCAGCCGCCGTCGTACTGACACCTTTGCCAGGCAAGGTCGTACCGGCGCATTTCCTCGCCACCATGTGGGCGGCGATCCTTGAAAATGTTCGCGTTCAACCATTCGCGCGCTTGTTCGCGAAAACGCTGATCGTCCGCCGTAAAGTGCAGGTCCATTGATCCTGATCGCCCTGTGTTTGGCCTGATCGGGGTCTAGCGCTCCACTCAGAACCATCCCACAACGTGATTGTCGCAATTTAGGGGTAAGCCGTTCCAGGCTCGCAAGAAGGCTACGCTGCGGCGGACCGTTTGCTCAACGCCCAGAACCGCTCCGCCGCCCGGCCCAGATCGCGGTCGGCAAGCCTGCACAGACGATGCTCGACCGTCAGCCCATCCAGCCGCAGGGCATGGATCTTCGGGTCGAACGACACGACATCACTCTCATTGAGCGCAAGGACCGCCAGTTCGGAGCGGGTGACCACGCCGTGCTCTATGGCGCGCCGGTCGTATTCCGGCACATGTGCCGGGATCAGGCCCGCACGCTCGAACAGCTCGCACAGCCTGCCATGAATATCCGGCGCCCACTCGCGTGGCGGAATGCCGACCGTCTCGCCCTTCAGCGCCTCAATTCGATCGATTTTCCGCTTCTTGGAGCTAAGCAAATAGACCTGCGACAGCCCGAGCGAGACATATTCCAGTCCGGCCTCTTCCAAGACCGATTCCGCAGGGAGGAGCGCCAGATCGATCCGGGACTCATCGAGTGCCTTCACCAAATCCGCCGGTTCCTCGGTGATCGTGTTCAGCTCGTAGTTCGCATATTTTTGGGTAAAATTCAGCGAGATCGCCTTCAATGCCGGCATATCGATTATCGGGATGTGGCACCCGAGCTTCACCACCCGGCTGCGCGTGTCGCTGAGGCTACGGGCGGTTTCGCGGAACAGCCGCGCGGATTCCGCCAGTTGGTTGGCATGGGGAAGCAGCCGCTTTCCGGCTTCCGTCACCTTCACGCCGACATTCTCGCGGATCAGTAACTGCACGCCCAGTTCATATTCGAGCTTGCGAAGCTGCGCGGACAGCCATGGCTGAGCGATATTGAGACGGGTCGCCGCGCGCGTGAACGACCCTTCCTCCGCAATCGTTGCAAACAGGGTGATCCAGCGCAAATTCATCGCGCCTTCTTAGACCGCCACGGAATCTAGTCAATCGCTACGAAGGCCGCGCAGAAGTCGATACGACTGGAATTCAGTATTCCCTTGATCTCAAAGGGAAACACAACCGCTCCTAATTATAGGCAATTGCGTCTGCCGCATGGCCTAAATATGCGGTATCGTGCGCCGGATCGCAGCGTGGTACCCAACCACCGGAACCTTCACCCGATCCGCGCTCGACGAGGCGGCTCCATGAAGAATCGAACCAGAAGGTAAGCCTAGATGTCGGAAGTGAAAACCGATGCCCAACCCCTAGTGCCCTACACCGCTATCGACGAGACCGGCATTCCCTACCTCGTCGGCAGCCGCTGCGGCGCCTGCGGCGCCACACATCTTGGATACTATGAAAACTGCCCCAAATGTGCGGCACGCGGAGAAACGCGCGAAGTGAGGCTGGCCGACCATGGAACGCTGTATAATTACACAATCATCTATCGTAGCCTGCCCGGCGTGAGCGTGCCTTTCATATCCGCCACGGTGGACCTCGACGGCGGGGGCACGGTGCGCGGCAATCTGATCGAGATCGAACCCGATCCCACCAAAGTGCAATTCGGGATGCCGGTAAAAGTCGTGTTCCGCAGCGCCGCGACCGCGGTCGAAAATGGCGCCGGTTATATCGCCCACTTCTTCGTACCCGCCGAAGGAGCCACCCAATGAGCAATGACGTTTACATCGTCGGCATCGATATGATCCGCTTCGGCCGGTTCGACGATGCCAAGCCCGAAACCCTCGCCGCGCAAGCGGCGCTGATGGCGCTCGACGATTGCGGCCTGACGATCAAGGCCGTGCAGGCGATCTATGCCGGCACCTGCAATGGCGCGATGATGGGCCAGCGCATGATGCATTACATCGGTCAGACCGGCGTTCCCATCGTCAACGTCACCAATGCCTGTGCTACGGGCGCCACCGCGTTCCGCGAGGCGTTTATCGCGATCAAGGCCGGCATGTTCGATACCTGCCTCGCCGTCGGCGCGGAGAAGATGGCGAAGGGTATGCTGGTGCCCAAGAACAGCGGCGGCACGCCGATTCCAACGGAAGGACTTTTGGGATCGGGCGTCATGCCCGCCGTTTTTGCCCAAATGGGCATGGAACACAGCCGCAAATACGGTACGACATTCGAGCAGTTTGCCCGCGTGTCGGAAAAGAATCACAAGCATTCCACACTCAATCCCAAGGCGATGTATCAGACGGAAACGCCGCTCAGGATGGTGATGGAGGCGGAGATGATCGCCTACCCCCTCACGAAGCTGATGTGCTCGGTCAATGTCGACGGCTCCGCGGCCGCGATATTGATGAGCGAAGAAAAGGCCAGGAAATCCGGGCTGATGGGCAGAGCCGTGCGCGTGCGCGGCTCCGCGCTGGCGAGCGATCCGTTCAGCGAACGCAACCTAGTCATGCAAGACGTGAACACCGTAACCCGGCTCGCGGCAAAATCCGCCTACGAGATGGCGGGCGTCGGCCCTGAGGATATAAACCTCGTCGAACTGCATGATTGCTTCGCGACGGCCGAAATACCGCACTACGAAAATCTGGCCCTGTGCCCTGAGGGCGAAGGTGGCGCTTTTCTGGACAGCGGCGCGACGACGATGGGTGGCAAGGTGCCGGTCAACCTGTCAGGCGGTCTCCTGTCAAAGGGCCATCCGCTCGGCGCGACGGGCATCGCGAACATCTACGAGATCACGCGGCACCTCCGTGGTGAGGCCGGGGCGCGTCAGGTCGAAGGCGCAAGGATCGGCTTGACCCACGTGGTTGGCCTCGGCAGCGCCTGCGCTGTGCATATCCTGGAAAGGGTATGATCGCGCTTGGAGGCTGAGACAGCGATTCACGCTTCAGGCTGATTAAGCCTGAAGCGATCGCGGTTTAGCGCACAAGGCGGACCGGCATGTTTTCCCAGCTGTTGCGGATGATGTGCACCACCGGCTTCGGCTCGCCGGTCAGTTCGATCTTCTGGAACCGGTCGAGCATGGCATTGAGCACCAGCGCGCCTTCCATACGCGCCAGACGCTGACCAAGGCAAAGGTGCGGTCCAGCCCCGAATGCAAGATGACGTGTCGCGTTCGCGCGCCTGATATCGAAGCGCTGCGGATCCTCGAAAGCCTCGGGATCGCGATTTGCCGCCATGTACATCAGGTAGACGTGCTGCCCTTCCTTCATGGGCTGGCCGTTCACTTCGGTATCCTTGCTCACATAGCGCAGGAAAGCACGCGCCGGGGTCACCATCCTCAGGGTTTCCTCGATCGTGTTCCGCACCAAAGAGCGATCCTCTTTCAGGATCTGCCACTGATCCGGATTTTTCGCGAAATAATAGGGCAATCCGAGCAGCAGTGCGCGAGTGGTGTCCGCGCCCGCCGCCATCGCCGTCATTGCGAAGGTGATGACGTTGGGCAGCTCGACGCCCTTTTGTCCATCCAGTTCGGCATCGAGAAGTACAGAAATAAGGTCGAGCCCCTGCTTCGTACCGGCGGCGCGCTCGGCCTTCCGGATCGCTACATTCTCGGAGATATAGTCCTTGAGGCTGTCGAACTCGGAAACGGCTGCCTGCAGTTCCTCAAACGAGATATCAGCGCCCAGCTTTTCCAGTTCGTCACTCCAGAACTGCACACGCGCGCGGTCGGTCGAAGGCAGGCCGATCGAATGGCACGCCGCCTCGATCGGCACGGCGGCGGCGAAATCCCAGAAATCGACATCACCGCGATCAGCCATCTCATCAAGTAGGTGACCGACATGATCGTTCAGCTTGGTGTGCATGGCCTCCATGGCGGGGATGGTGAATGCGCCCTGGCTCACCCGGCGCAGTTCCTGATGGCGCGGCGGATCGGTATTGCCGATTTGCTCCCCGCCCTTGGGCCAGAACCCTTCCGAAAAGTTGGTGCCTCCCGCCGCTTCGCGATACTTGATCTCGTTGAGGAATATACCGCGCGTATTGCTGAAAACGTCCGCGCGCGGCGCGATCGCCATGATATCCTTGTGCCGCGTGATGATGAACGTATCGAGCGACTCGTAGTGATAGAAAGGCGCCTCGCGCTGCATCCAATCGAAAGTCGGCCAAGGGTCATTCAGATAGAACTGCGGATCTTCAACCGGAACTTCGCGCGTGGTGTCTTCGATCATCATTCCGCTCTCGGCAAAGTGGCAGCCGGCATTCATTTCGCCCTTGGCTGACAGTCCATTACTCGTCCCACACTATGCTAACGCGCGTTCAAGTCAGGCAAAAGCTGCGCTTAACCGCCTTCGGGATGTTTTCTCATCAATGGATGCGGAAAGAACGAGCCGCAGCCGTTTAATGGGCGCTGAATCGGTGCCGCCGAGATCAAGGGGCGCGGCGCAGCGTGCCGTTCCCTTAAAAAGGTACGCTTCAGGCGATCACGAGCCGCTGCATGGCACGGCGCTGCCCCTGATAGTCGTTCACCGCGAAATGCCACGTCTGGCGATTGTCCCAGATCACGATGGTGCCCGGCTCCCACCGCAACCGGAACTGGTACTCGGGAACGAGGCAATGTTCGTAAAGCGCGTCGAGCAGGCCAGCCGATAGCTTTGCCGTCCAGCCATCGAACTTAACCACATAACCCGGGTTGACGAATAGCACCTCCTCCCCGGTTTCGGGAAGGGTGGCGACGACCGGATGCACCGACATCTGGTTGTTCGACTTGCCACCGTCGCGCGCCGGACGCTCCTTGAAAAACTGCGCGGCATATTTTCCATCCTTGATCAGATGGGAGCGCGAATGGAGCGCCTTCAGACCGCGAAGAGTCTCCTTCACCTCGCCGGGAAGCGACGCGAACGCTGCCTTGGCGCTGAGGAACAGCGTATCGCCCCCATAAGAGGGCAACTCCAGCGCGCGCAGCATCGTGAAGCCGGTCGGCTTGGCAAGATAGGTGTGGTCGCTGTGCCACATGTCGCCGATGCTGGTGATGTGGCCCGCCTCCTTGATGAGATCCCCTACCTGAGGGAACCCATCCGCGTGCGCGAGGGTCTCGTTGTTCTCGAGCTCACCGAACTGCTCGCCCAGCCGCACATATTGTTCGATCGTCAGCTTCTGCTGGTCCCGAAACACCAGCACACCGTGCTCGGCGAGTGCAGTCCGGATGTGAGCGAAAATGGCGTCGGGTTGCGGCTGCGCGCAATCGATGCCGGTTATTTCCGCACCGATATGACCACCTAAACGCGTGATCTGGAAATCCTCCGTCGCGATTTCCGGGTGTAGAGCACGCATTGCCATTTCGACCCTCCCAACGTGTCAGATGCGGATCAGAGTACCGTCCGATCTTCGCCCGCACAAAGGCCATTCTCTTCGCCATTGATGACTAATTGTCATTAGTATAGATTGCCATCAATGGCCAATCCACTCCAGCTCGTCCGCTTTGCCAGCGTTGCGGACCACCTGTCGTTCAGCGAGGCATCGAAGAGCCTGAGGATCGATCAGGCGACACTCTCCCGTCAGGTGCGCCAGCTGGAGCAGGAACTCGGCTTCAATCTCTTCCGCCGGACCACCCGCAAGGTCGAACTCACACCGCAGGGTGCGGCGATCCTGCCTGCGGCGCGCGACCTTGCGCGGTCACTCGCTGCCACGCAGCGGGAGATCGAGCGCGTGGCAAGCGACAACGACGCGCGGCTCCGCTTCGGCATGCACCCGTTCGTATACTGGTCGCCGCAGGTGCACGCCGTTCTGGATGTCTTCGCTGGCAGACGGTGCGATGCGAGCGTGGAAACGGTGAGCGGAATGAGCGCACGCCTTCTCGCCCGCCTGCGCGCCCGCACCCTCGATGCGGCGCTCGTGCTGAAGGATGCGGCCTCCCCGGCTTTCCAGACCTTGCCGGTCATGCAGGTGGAGCCCCATGTCGTCTTGCCGGAAGAACATCCCGCAGCCGCACTCTCCACCCTTGATCCGGCCGATTTTACCGGTCTGAAGATCGCGATTTTCAGGCCCGGACGGGACCGGGAGGATTTTGAAAATGTCTTTGGCTGGTTTTTCAGAGGCGGCGCGAAGCAGATCATCGTCAGCGAGGGGGCTGCTGCGGTGGTCTTTCATGCCACGACGGACCGACTGGCCATGATCAGCCTGCGCGACATAGCGGCAGCGGCCCCCGCGGGTTTCGTGCGAAAGTGCGTGACAGGTAGCCGACCGATCGAGTTTGTCCTGGCAAGACTACCGCGCGAGGACCGCACGACCCTCAATCATTTCTGGAATGGTGCCCAGGGTCTCACCGCTGCTACCGCTCAATAACCCTTGAAAACAGGCGGCCGTTTCTCGCGGAAGGCCGCGGATGCCTCCTTCACGTCCTGCGTCCGCACACACCGCGCAGTGTTGTACGCCTCGCGTTCGATCACATGCTCCAGCGGGGCGTTTGCGGCCGTGCGCAGGTTTTGCTTCATGCAACGGAAGGCGATCGTAGGGCCGGCCGCAACCTTCCGCGCCAGCGCCAGCGCCTCGTCCGTGAAATCGTCCGCCGCGATGACGCGATTGACCAGCCCGAAGCGCTCGCAGGTCTCGGCGTCGAGCTTGTCGTTCAGGAACAGGAATTCCGCCGCTTTCGCGGGGCCGGCAAGGCGATCGAGGAAATAGGTGAGCCCAAGATCCCCGCTAAGCCCGATTCCGGCATAGGCCGTCCGCATCACCGCGCACGCCGACATGATCCGCAAGTCACAGGCAAGCGCCAGCGCCATGCCCGAACCCGCCGCCGCGCCGTTGATCAGCGCAATGGTCGGCTTGCCCATCCGGTGCAGCATCACCGATGTCCGGCCATGGCGCATGACTGAGTCTGCGCGCTCTTCCACGGTCTCGGGACGTGCTGCCTTGGCGGCATCGTCCGAGCTTTTGCGCACGTCCCCGCCCGAACAGAATGCCTTCCCCGCGCCGGTCAAGACTATTGCACCGACATCCGCATCCTGCGCCGCCGACTCCACTGCGTCCTGCAACAGATGATGGAGATCGGGCGTGAGTGCATTCATCCGCTCTGGACGGTTCAGCGTGATGATCCGTAGACGCCCCTCGTCCCGCACCAGCAGCTCTGCTTCGATTCCGCTCATCGCCGGGCCTTCAGCGTAAGGTCCATGGCCGGGCCTTGAATGTGTCCGGCGTCGGCTCCACACCGGCCGTCGTCTTGCTGAGCTGGACGTATTGAACAGCACGGGCGATGGCCTGTTGGCGCGGGATGCTCTGCGCTTCCCACAGCGCCTTGACACTGCCCTGGGTTGGCACGGGCTCGCGTGCGGCGATACTCTTCGCGATCTCATCGGCACGCGACCACAGATCTTCCTGCGCCACGACCTCGGTCACGAGACTAAGACGCAGCGCCGTCTTTGCGCTGATGCGTTCCTCGTCGGCCATCAGAACCATGCGCGAAATCTCCTGATAGGGGATGCGCCCCAGCATGCCGATTGGTTCCACCGAAGACAACTTACCAAACTTCAAATGCGGATCGAAGAAAGTGGCGTCGTCCGAACAGATCGCGATATCAGCTTCATTCAACCAGTAGAAGGCGCCGCCCGCCGCCATGCCGTGGACCGCGACGATGAAGGGCTTCCACACGCGATTGCTCTTCGGCCCAAGCCAGTCGCCCGGATCATCGTAATCGAACGGAGCCGGATCGCCCTTGCCCTTCGGCCGCCAGCCGGTGCGCATATCGACCCCCGTGCAGAAAGCCTTGCCCGCCGCGGCCCGCAGCACGATGCAGCGCACGGCCTCATTATGCCGCGCTTCGCTCCACAGGCGCTCGAAGTCCCGGATCATCTCGCTATTGAAGCTGTTGGCTTTCTCAGGCCGATTCAGCGTGACGGTCAGAACATGACCGTTCAGCTCGACGAGGATCGCACGATAGTCTTTCTGGTCTAACATGCATGACGCCTTATCAGTGCGTGGACCGATCGCCCCTTATGCAATTCTTCGTATTCAGGGAGTAGAGGGGGTGTCCGTATCGGGCTCGAACAGGGCCAGCCAGCTATCTTCGATATTCTCAAAGATCACCCGGACCGGCATGCCGAAGTGCAGATCGTCGAAATCACAGTTCACGATATTGGTGGTGAGGTTAAGCCCCGCCTGCTCGACCAGCGTGACCAGAGCGACGACATAGGGTTCTTCAAGGCCACGGAACCACTTCTGGCGGTTGATCGTCCATGTTTCCAGCGTTGCCTTGCCCGACACCGCTTCCGGCGCGACGTTGCGCGACCGGCATGTGGGGCAGGCATCCCGGTGGGGATGGATATAATGGCCGCAATCACGGCAACGGGTGATACGCAGCACACCGTCTGCACCGCTGCGCCAGAACTCCCCGGCGGGCCCATTCTCTATGACGGGGAGGTATCGACGCGGCGGTGCGTTCTTCAAGTCACTCATGGCGTGGCAATTCCTACGTTTCCGGACATTGGCTTGCGCGATGCCACGCGCTGGCGCAACCTTTCGCGGACCGCCGCATTCGCGCGGCGATCACAGGGAAACGCCCGTTTTCGACAGGCACATGGAGAGAAGCACCGATATCGCATCCATTACATATGGCCATAACGGGCTGGTATCTGGAAGGAGAGAATGGGCTGCATGACAAGCCGGAAGCAGGATAGCGAGAATGCCAGTCAGAAACGGATCGGTTGAGGCCGCTATTACCGGCGTGGGCATGTGCGCCCCCGGCCGCGACAATGTCCGCCCGATCTGGGACATCATGCTGGATGCCGTCGATGAGGCACTTGAGGACGCCGGGTTGACGCTTGCCGATATCGACGGGATCGCCACCTTCCCCTTGCGCGCTTCCTACAAGAACGATTCGCCGATCGATGTCACGGAGCTGCGCGAAACGCTCGGTATCGACGTGACCCATTTTTCGGGCGGGGTCGAAGGGCCGGCACAGTTCACGTCGATCTTCGACGCGGTCGGCGCGATCCTTTCAGGTCAGGCGCGACATGTGCTGTGTTACCGAACGCTCGCCCAATATACGCAGCAGCTTCAGGACCGCGCGAAGCCGCGCGCGCCGTCCGACGGATATGAGCGGGTTTCGGGCAAGTGGATGTATCATCGTCCGTTCGACGTGCTCTCTCCCGTGACCTGTACCGCGATGATGTTTCGCCGTCACATGCACGAGTTCGGCACGACCAAGGAGCAGCTTGCCCACCTCGTGCTTAACTCGCGCAGGAACGCGCAGAAGAACCCGCGCGCCGTCTATCGCGATGCGATGACGATGGACGATTACATGAACGCTCGGACGGTCTCCGATCCGCTCGGCCTCTATGATTGCGACGCACTGCTCGACGCTTCCACGGTGATCATCGTCTCGCGGCTCGACGCGGCGAGGGATTTACGCAAGAAGCCGCTGATCATCGAATCCTTCTCCGGGCGGATCGGCGGGCGTTACAGCTGGGATCAGTTCGAACCAAAATGGGGGATGATGGCGCTGGAAAACGGCCCCCATCTGTGGACCTCCACCGATCTTCGCCCCAAGGATGTCCGGGTCGCCAACCTGTACGACGGCTTCAGCCCGCAGACCCTGGTCTGGCTAGAGGCGCTCGGCTTCTGCGGACATGGCGAGAGCGGCCCGTTCGTGGAGGGCGGGCACCGGATAGCGCTCGATGGAGAGATCCCGCTCAATACCGGCGGCGGCCAGCTCTCCGCCGGTCGGATGCACGGCTACGGCCTGCTGTGGGAGACGTGCATCCAGATGTGGGGTGAAGGCGATGCGCGGCAGGTGCCGGGCGACGTCAACGTCGGCGTGGCGGCCGCAGGCGGGGGGCCGCTCGCCGGGTCCATCCTGCTTCGCCGGGACTGAGCCACTTCAGCCCATCAACAGGACGGTCTTGCCGAGCCCCTTGCCGGAGGCGGCGTGCTCCAGCGCGTCGCGGAAGCGCTCCAGCGGAAAGGTAACTACCGGCGGCGGCGGGAAGGTTCCGCCCGCAATCCACTGGCGTAGCCTGTCGCGATTGGCCTCGGCCCTGTCCGGTTCCCGCAAGTTGAAATTGCGGATGTCCACACCAACCAGTGATGCCCCCTTGAGCAGGGCGAGGTTGACCGGGATTTTGGGAATATCCCCGCCGACAAAACCGATCACGAGATGCCTGCCATTCCAGTTTATGCTGCGGAAGGCAGGTTCGAACAGGGGGCCGCACACCGGATCAAAGATGATATCAGGCCCGACTCCGTTGCACGCGTCTTTCAGACGGTCGCGCCACCCATCTGGATCGGTGTCGATGGCCGCAGCGGCTCCCAGCTTCAAGGCATAGTCCCGCTTTTTCGGCGTCGATGCCGCCGCCACAACGCGGGCTCCCAGGATCCGCGCGACAGTCACGGCAGCGCTGCCGACTCCTCCGGCCGCGCCGAACACCAGCACAGTCTCCCCTCCCTGCACCTTGCCGCGATGCCCCAGCGCGTACAGCGCCGTCAGCGCGTTGACGCGGATACTGGCCGCCTCGGCAAAGTCCATCGCTTCTGGCAAGCGGGCGAGGTGGCGTGCGGGCGCCAACGTATAGTCGGCAAACCCGCCCTTTACGGACACCAGCGCGAGCACCCTGTCACCCTCGCCGATGCCTTCAACCCTCTCGCCCACGCTGTCGACGATCCCCGCGACCTCGACGCCGGGGGTGAATGGCACTGTGGCCGCGCTTTGATATCGGCCTGTGGCGTGGAGTGCATCTACATAGCCCACACCGCACGCCTTCACGCGCAGCCGGACTTCGCCAGGGCCAGGTTCGGGCAGCGGTGCATCGACGATCGCGTAGGCGCCAAGTTCGCGCACCGTGTCTGTCCGCACGGTTCTGTTCCGCATGGCTGCTTCGCCTTCCTGACTCGATGGGCAAACCTACCAATGGTCCGGTCTCCATATTCATGTGAGTTTTTGTGCACTAAGTAAGCAGAGCCCTGACATGGCGCGCAAACAGCAGAAACTCGTGCGTTTTCTCCTGTAGGACCACCTCCGCAGATCAGCCCAACTATTGACGGTTCGTCAGTTTTTAATAGGGTGGCAGCTGCCGGGAGACAGGAAGCGTGAACAGCCCTGAATGCATCACCTACGCCAAGGATGGACCGATCGTCACAGTTGCGATCCGGCGCCCCGAGGTCCGGAATGCGCTGAATAACAAGGCCAATATTGAGCTCGGCCAGGCATTCGACGCGTTCGCCGCAGATGATGGCGCATGGGTTGCGATCGTTACGGCCGAAGGCGACCAGGCCTTCTGCGCCGGTAATGACATGAAAGCACGCGCGCGCGGCGAACAATTGACCAAGGAAAAGTGGTCAGGCGGATTCGGCGGGCTCACCACACGTCACGATCTCTTCAAGCCTGTGGTCTGCGCGGTCAACGGCTCTGCGCTTGGCGGTGGATTCGAGATCGTACTGGCCTGCGACATCGTGATCGCGGCCGATCACGCGCGCTTCGGTCTTCCCGAGGTCAAATTCGGGCAGCTTGCCGGAGCGGGCGGCGCCCATCGTCTCCCGCGCGCCCTGCCTTGGCAGCGGGCGATGGGCATGCTGCTTACCGGACACGACATCGATGCCAAAACCGCAGCCGAATGGGGGTTCGTAAACGAGGTGGTCCCTCACGCAAAACTGATGGAAACGGCGCGGCGCTGGGCGGACACGATTGTCGCCAATTCACCACTGGCGGTGCGCGCGACTAAGGAAACCGCGATGTGCGGCCTTTCCCGCCCGCTCAATGAGGTAATCGACCATTCCTTTCCTGGCCGCGATGCGTTGCGCGCGTCCGAAGACTTCAGGGAAGGCCCGCGTGCCTTTGCCGAAAAGCGGAAACCACAATGGCGGGGCAAGTGAACACTTCGGCGGCTCCCACGATCGGCGAGAACATCGTCTTGGCGGTCGACGGGCCGGTTCTATTGGTGCGCCTCAATCGCCCTGAAAAGCTCAATGCTCTTACCCCAGACATGCACTTCGGATTGCAGGCCGCGTTCGATCGCTTTGCCGCCGATCCCGCGTTGCGCGTGGCGATTCTCGCCGCTGCGGGCCGCGCCTTCTGCGTCGGCTCCGACCTCAAGGCCGCGGCCGATCGGCGCATGCGCGGCGAAGGGCCGCTGGCCATGCCGGCCAGAGGCTATGGCGGCCTCGCGCAACGCTTCGACCTCGACAAGCCGGTGATCGCGGCCGTGAACGGAGACGCATTCGGGGGCGGTTTCGAACTGGCACTTGCTTGCGATGTCATCGTCGCGTCTGAAGGCGCGCGCTTTGCCCTCCCGGAACCTCGGTACGGCATGGTGGCGATAGGCGGCGGCCCGCACCGGCTGGTTCGCGCGGTCGGCGCAAAGCGGGCGATGGACATCGCCCTCACCGGCCGCCACATCGAGGCCGGCGAGGCACTTACGATGGGTATGGTCAATCGCGTCGTCACGGCGTCTGACTTGATGGAGACCTGCCGCACGCTGGCGCTGTCGTTGACGCAATGCGGGCCAGCCGCCCTCGCAGCGGCGAAGCAGCTTGTGGACACGACGCTGGATCAGCCTTCGCTCGAAGCCGCGATCAGGAACCAGGAGGCACTGCCGGCCATGCAGCGCTGGCGGGCGACCGATGAAGGCCAGGAAGGTGCGCGGGCCTTCGCCGAGAAACGCTCGCCGACGTGGATCGTCCAATGACTGGACTGCCGTTCGAGGGCCTACGCGTGATCGACTGCGCAACCGGACTTGCGGGGTCCATCGCATCAATGATGCTCGGGCAACTCGGCGCGGACATAATCAAGGTGGAGCCGAGCGGAGGCGATCCGCGCCGTGGCAGCCCTGCGTTTGCGGCGTGGAACCAGGGTAAACGCAGTATAACGCTCGATCCCCCGCAGGACCGGCAGGACATGGCCAGCCTGCTTGCCGGGGCCGATGTCCTGATCCACGAGCCGGGCTTCCCCGACGCACTGATGGCGGGCGCTCCCCATCTCATCACAAGCTGCATCGCACCTGAACCGCCCGGCTTTGGCGGGAAGGCCCTGCCCGCGGATGATTTCCTGGTGATGGCGGCGGTCGGGCTTCTGAACGAACAGCCCGCGACGAATCGCGATGGCCCGGCCTTCGTGCAATTACCCTTCGGCAGCTACTGTACGGCATGGCTCGCCGCTATCGGCGTTGCCACGCGCTTGGTCGCACGGATGCGCGGCGCCTCGTCGGGGAGGGCCGACACCAGTATTCTTCAGGGGACGCTGCTGCCTTCGATGATGCTGTGGCGCGATGCAGAAACCCCGACACCGAGCCTAGAGGGTCGCATCGACAAGCGTGTCCTGCCTTCCCTCTTTGAATGCGCCGACGGCATCTGGCTGCACATCATGCAGAATGCCGACGATACGCCGCTCATGCGGCGGCTTCTCGAAGAAATGGGACCGCAAACGGTCGCGGCCGAGAATGCGAAGTGGCCCAAGCATTTCCGCTATGCGAACTGGGGCGCGAACGTGTGCGCCTTCAAGAGCCGGCCCAGTGCGGAATGGCTGGCCGACCTGTGGGAATCGGACATCCCGGTGCAACCCGCGCGGGTGCTGGGCGAACTCTATCAAGACGCGCAGGCCGAAATGAACCGCTACGTCATCGACATCGACGATGCAGATATGGGTACGATCCGCGTGCCGGGTGCCCCGATCACGATCGAACCGCCCGCGAGAACCGGCATAGCGATATCTGCTCCTGACGCAGACCGTGCCATGGCGCTTGCACCGCGCCAGGCCGCTCGCTTTCCCGCGCCTTCGCAACCCCCCGGAACGCCGCTGCTGCAAGGCGTCCGCGTGATCGATTTCGGCAATTATCTTGCCGGACCGCTCTCGACGATGCTGCTGGCAGACCTCGGCGCCGAGGTCATCAAGATCGAGCCGCCGCAAGGCGATCCGATGCGCGCCAACGAATCCGCCTTCCTTGGCTGCCAGCGTGGCAAGCGGAGCATCGCGCTGGATCTGCGCAATCCCGAATCCCGCACGGTAATCGCACGACTGGTGCAGACGGCGGATATCGTCCACCACAACATCCGCCTGCCCACTGCACGGAAGCTCGGCCTTGCTTGGGAGGATCTGCGCGCGATCAATCCGCAGATCGTCTTCGGCCATGTCAGCGCCTACGGGCCCGCCGGCGAGCGTCGCTACTGGCCGGGATATGATCAGCTGTTCCAGGCCGCGACCGGCTGGGAGCTGGCCCATGCCGGTGCGGGCAATCGACCGGCCTGGCTGCGTTTCGGCATGATGGACCACATCTGCGCGTGCTCACTGGCCCTTGGCATGCTTGCTGCCTTTTTCAGGCGGATGCGGACCGGGGAAGGAAGCCAGGTTGCCGCCTCGCTGCTGGGTGCGAGCATTCTCACCATGTCCGAGGTCGCGATGAAGCCCGATGGCTCGCTGGCCGGATGGCAAGGCGGATTGGACAGCGACCAGACAGGAACATCGCCCGGGCGGCGGTTGGCGCAATGCCTTGACGGATGGATCGCCTTCGATGGCCCCGACGCAAAAGCCCCGGATGTGAAAGCGCTTGCCCTCATTTCCTGCCATGAAGCGCTCACCAGGCTCTGGGTTGAGGGCTTCCAGGCCGTGCAGATTCCCACTGGCGGCGGACGCGCATTTCTGGACGATCCCTCAAACGAGCGCCTTGGTCTCGTCGCCCGCTATCGACACCCGATCTATGGTGAATTGCGGCATCCCGGCGCCTTCTGGGATATGGGCGACAGTCCAGCCTCGCCGCGCAGAGCCCCACCTGTGCTCGACCAGCATCGCGACGAAATCCTGGCAGAGTTGGGCTTCGGCGCGAACGAGATCGAACGGCTGGAACGCGCGGGCGTTCTGAACGCCGGTGCAGCGGCAAGGGTGAACGCATGAGACTGTCGGGCAAAATCGCGATGGTGACCGGCGCCTCGCGCGGCATGGGAATGGCCATCGCGCAGCGCTTCGCGGCTGAGGGCGCCCAGGTTGCCATGCTGGCGCGCGGGGCCGAGGAACTTGCAAGGGCAGCCGCCACGATCGGCGAGCACGCCGCCGCCTTCCCTTGCGACATCAGCGATCCGGGCGCGTTGCGGCGCATTTTCGGCGAAGTCGCCTTGCGATATGGCGGGCTTGATATCCTTATCAACAATGCGGCGCTCGCCACCCCCAATCCGATCGCCGAGGCACGGGATCAGGACGTGCAGAACGAGGTGGCGGTCAACATACTGGGGCCACTTTACTGCAGCCGCGAGGCGATCCCCCTGATGCGCGCGCGGGGCGGCGGCGATATCGTCAACATAAGCTCGGAATCGGTCAATCACCCCTATCCGCATCTCGGACTCTACGCAGCCACCAAGGCTGCCCTCGAAACACTCTCCGTCGTGCTCCGGCAAGAGTTGGCAGACGAGCATATTCGCGTCGTGACCTACCGATCAGGCAATGTGCGCGGCACCTTCAGCCGTAACTGGTCCGACGAAGCGCGCACGCGGGCCCGGGCCGCCGCCCGCGACGCGGGGTTCTACGCCCAGTCCGGCGCGCAAATCGAACCGGAAATCCCGGCCGAGATGATCCTCAACATCGTGACCCTTCCCCGCGAAGCCCAGATCGACCTCATTGAACTGCGCGGCGCCCAACCCAACTCGAAAACCATCGCGGCGCGTATGGCAGCAGACCCATCGAAGGTTTGAGCCGCCCTGACGCCCTTTAACATCCGAAGCACAAGGGACAATTAATGCCACTGAAATTACAAGATAAACTATTCATCGGCGGCGAGTTCATAGCTGGCGGCTCCGGCGTTGAAGAGATTATCAACCCAGCAACCGAGGAGGTTATCGGCCTTGCTCCCGTCGGCTCCATGGCCGATGCCGAAGCTGCAGTGAGTGCCGCCCATGACGCATTCACCAAGGGCCGCTGGCCACGCATGAGCCGCTACGAACGCATTGCGTACATGCGCAAGTTCTATGCCGCGCTTGAAAATCACAAGGACGAGATCGTCGAGATACTGATCGCCGAGGCGGGCGCCACCGTGCCGCTGGCGAACGGAGCCCAATGGGCGACCGGCATGAAGCATTTTCGCTACTATATGGAACGCGCGGCCGAAGACTTCACCAAGATGAGCCGCGCCGAGGTCACCGGCAAGGTACTCGGGACCAGCGTCATCCGCTACGATCCGGTCGGCGTTGTCAGCGTTATCACTCCTTACAACTACCCTTTCATGCTCAATCTCGTGAAGTCGGTGCCGGCGCTGCTGATGGGCAATACCGTGATCCTGAAGCCCTCGCCGTACACGCCATTCGCGGCGACGCTCTTCGGCGACATTGCGCGAGAAGCCGGTCTGCCCAAGGGCGTGTTCAACGTGATGACCGGCGGTATCGATGTCAGCCAGTTTCTCACCAGCGACAAGCGCATCCGGCTTGTCACCTTCACAGGCTCGGACACAGTGGGCGCCGCAATCATGGCGCAGGCCGCGCCGACGCTGAAGCGGCTGGTCCTTGAACTCGGCGGTAAGTCCGCGATGATCGTGCGCCCCGACGCCGATATGAATCTTGCGGTCAACGCTGGCCTGCGCGGTTTCACATCGCATGCGGGACAAGGCTGCGCGCTCAACACGCGGCATCTGGTGCACAATTCCATCCGCACGGACTATGTCGCACGCCTGAAGGAGGCAGCAGCCAAGGTACATATCGGCAACCCTGCCGATCCGGCTGTCGAGATGGGGCCGCTGATCCGAAGAGCAGCAGTCGAGCGGACCGAGAAGTATATCGCGCTCGGGCTCGAGTCCGGGGCGAAGCTGATGGCTGGCGGCAAGCGTCCTGCAGGGTTCGAAAAGGGTTTCTTCTTCGAGCCGACCTTCTTCGATGACGTCGATAACAGCGCGCGCATCGCGCAGGAGGAGATATTCGGCCCTATCGCCTGCGTTATCGGATACGACACCGATGAGGAGGCCATCCGCCTCGCCAACGACAGCGAATTCGCGCTCGCCTGCTATGTGTGGTCGACGGACGTCGGCGCGTCTTACGAGATCGCGCAGCAGATTCACAGCGGCCGCTGCGCGATCAACGGCGGCGCTGGTACGCAGCTTTCGGATGAGCCCTTCGGCGGTAACCTGCGTTCGGGCTTCGGTCGCGAAAATGGGACCGAGGGCTTGCTCGAATTCACCAACGCCAACGCAATCTCGTTCCACGCCGGATGATTGGGGTGCCGGCCACACATAGCGTGCCATGGATCGATGACAGCGCGCTTGTCGCCGATCCATCGCCCCTGCAATCCTGGTTTGACGAGCAGCTTGGCGGCAAATCCACACCCCTGTCGCTGACAAAAGTATCCGGCGGCGCCAGCAACAGTCTGCTACGGGTCCAGCGCGGTGACGGGTTTTACGCGCTGCGGCGTCCCCCGGCGGTCGCGAACGACAAGACATCGCACAATATCGAACGCGAGCTGCGGCTGGCGCGCGCGCTGAAGCAGACCGATGTGCCGCACGCCCGTTTGGTCGAAGGAACCACCGACCCGCAATGGATTGGTGGCCCGTTCCTGGCGATGGAATGGGTCGACGGCTTCACGCCGCGCGATCCCATGCCGGACCCCTTCACCAGCTCTCCCGACAATCGCCGCGCATTGGGCGAGGCCGTGATCGACGCGCTCGCGGCGATCGCGCGGGTCGATTGGCATTCGCTCGGACTTGGCGACTTCGGCAAGCCCGAGGGCTTCCTGGATCGGCAAGTTGAACGCTGGCTTGCCCAGTTCGAACGCAACCAGGTGCGCGAGCTTGCTCACCTTGATGCGCTCGTAAGGTGGCTGCGCGATAACCGGCCCAGTGGGTCTCGCGCCGGCCTGATGCACGGGGACTACAGCTTCGCCAACGTCATGATCGCACCCAACCTGCCCACCCGTGTCGCTGCGGTGATCGACTGGGAGCTTTCCACAATCGGCGATCCGCTGCTCGATCTGGGGCATCTGCTGTCGAGCTGGGAAGATGAACAGAGCGGGCCGACCTGGGCCTATTATATCGACTGGAAGAACGGCCTAGGCACCCGCGCCCGCGCCGCCGACCGCTATGCCGCCGCGAGCAGCCGGTCGGTCGAGGCGCTGCCCTATTACATGGTGCTCGCGCTCTTCCGTCTCGCGATTCTGCTAGAGGGCAGTTACGCCCGCTTCGTCCGGGGAAAATCCGACAACCCCCGCCATGCCGCTTTCGAGACACGCATACCCGACCTGCTTTTGCAGGCTGTACGCGTAACCGAACATCACTGACGATTGAGGACATAATAGATGTGGGATTTTTCGACAGAACCCGAGTTCCAGAAGAAACTGGACTGGATGAAGGCCTTCGTTCGAGACGAGATAGAGCCGCTCGATCTGGTGTTCGACCGGCCCGGCCACAATTTCGATGTCACCGACAAGCGCGCGCTGGCGGCGATCCGGCCGCTGCAGGAGGAGGTCCGGCGGCAGAGCCTGTGGGCATGCCATCTAAAACCCGAACTGGGCGGCCAGGGATATGGACAGGTTCAACTCGCACTGATGAACGAGATTCTGGGCGCAACGAAGTGGGGGCCGCGCGTCTTCGGTTGCCAGGCGCCGGACAGCGGCAATGCCGAGATTCTAGCCCATTTCGGTACGGCTGAGCAGAAGAAAACCTACCTTGAACCGCTGCTCGCGGGCGAGATCGTCTCCTGCTATTCCATGACTGAACCGCAAGGCGGGTCTGACCCGCGCATGTTCGAAACCCGTGCCGTCAGGGATGGCGACGAATGGGTGATCAACGGGTATAAATGGTTCTCCTCCCAGGCACGCTGGGCAGCCTGCATCATCGTCATGGCGGTGACGGACCCGGATGCGCCGGTTGCCGGCCGCTTCTCGATGTTCCTTGTTCCGCAAGGCACGCCGGGCGTGAACATCATCCGCAATTCCGGTCTTCTCGGCGAGAGCGAGGAAGAGGGCGCGCACGCCTATATTCATTACGATAATGTGCGCCTGCCTGCCGATGCCATGCTGGGCAGCGAGGGCAAGGCATTCGAAGTGTCGCAGGTTCGCCTGGGCGGTGGGCGTATCCACCATGCCATGCGCACGCTGGGCGCAGCGACCAAGGCCTATGAAATGATGAAGGAGCGCGCGGTCAGCCGCTACACGCAGGGCTCCGAATTGTCGCGCAAGCAGAGTACGCTGCAATATATCGCCGACAGCTATGTAGAGCTTTTGCAGTTCCGCCTGCTAGTTTTGCACGCGGCCTGGACCATCGATCAGGGCGACAAGGAAGGCGGCCGGATCGGCATCGGCGCAGCGAAGATCATGAGCCCGCGCATCCTGAAGGACATCATCGGCCGCGCCATACAGTTGCACGGTTCGCTCGGCGTCTCGAACGAGCTTCCGCTCGGCCAGTACTGGATCAAGGCCGCAGCGCAGGGCCTCGTCGACGGGCCGACCGAAATTCACGAGATCACCCTGGCCAAGCGGCTGCTGCGCGGCGTGAAACCCGCCGAAGGCCTCTTCCCCACAGAGCACATCCCTACACGCAAGGAGGCAGCGCTCAAGAAGCTCGCGCCCTATGTGCAATTGCGCGAGGAAGAGCTGGCATGAACCCGAACGTAAACACCGGGGCCAATGCCTTCAAAGGCCTGCCGGACGACACCCTGCCCTCCCCCGCCGAGCTGTTCGACATGACGGGCAAGGTCGTGCTCGTTACCGGTGGCAGCCGTGGTATGGGTCGCGCCATGAGTCTCGCCTTCGCCAAGGCGGGGGCGGACGTTATCGTCGCGAGTCGCAAGATCGAGACTTGCGAGGAGGTGGCGGAACGGATCCGGGCCATGGGTCGCCGCGCGTTGGCGGTGGCCTGTCACGTCGGCAAGTGGGCCGACATCGACCGGCTGGTCGAAGCTTCTTATGCCGAATTCGGCAAGATCGATGTGCTGATCAACAATGCCGGTATGTCCCCGGCTTCGCCCTCATCGGCACAGGTCGATGAAGCGTTGTTCGACAAGGTCGTCGATGTGAACTTCAAGGGGCCGTTCCGCCTCACTGCGCTGGTCGCAGCGCGCATGGCGGAGGCTGGCCGGGGGAGCATCATCAACATCTCCAGCCTTTCCGCCATCCGGCCGCAGCCCGCCGTCTCGCCCTATGCGGGCGCGAAGGCGGCGCTGAATGCGGCGAGTGTGGGGATCGCGATGGAATATGCCTCGCGCGGCGTACGCGTGAATGTGATCGCACCCGGCGCGTTCGCAACCGACATCTCGCGCAGCTGGTCAGATCCTGAGACCGTACGCATGCGGGCCGCGCTCGAACGCGTGGGGGACCCGCGTGAAATCGTCACCGCCGCGCTCTATTACGCCAGCGACTATTCCGGCTTCACTACCGGCGCGAACCTGCGCGTGGACGGTGGCAGACTCTAACGGGGTATCACTATGAATCCGACGATCTGGCAAAACCGCTTCAAGGACAAGCGCGCACTCGTCACAGGCGGCAGCCGCGGCATCGGTGCAGCAATCGCCCGCCGGCTTGGTACCGAGGGCGCGCTGGTCGCGATCAACTTCCGTACGCGCAGCCATGAGGCAGAGGCGGTCGCAACAGAAATTGTCGCTGCGGGCGGCCGCGCCTTCACGATCCAAGCCGACCTTGAAAAGACTGCTGAGATCGACGCGCTGTGGGATGCCTGGGACGAAACCAGCACGAAACTTGCCGGAGACAATCGGCTCGATGTTCTGGTCAACAATGCCGGCATCACGTCCGCAGCTCCGCTGACGGAAATCTTCGAACACGCGGTCGATCGCATCCTGGCCGTCAACACCAAGGCGCCCCTCTTCATGAGTGCGGCCGGCGCCAAGCGCATGCGACAGGGCGGGAGGATTGTGACCATCGGTTCGGGCGCAGCAAAGCAGCCGGGCGTCCTCAACGGAGCCTATGGCATGTCCAAGGGAGCGTTGCTTGCGATGACACGGTCACTCGCCGTCGAACTTGGCCAGCACGGTATCACCGCCAATGTCGTGTCGCCCGGCTACACCCATACCGACATCACCGCGCACATGCTTTCCGTGCCGGAATTCGCCGAACGGGTGAAAAGCGTCACGGCCATGAAGCGCCTCGGCAGGCCGGAGGATATCGCCTCTGTTGTCTGCTTTCTAGCGTCGGACGAGGCCGAATGGATCACAGGCCAATGGATCGAGGCGACCGGCGGCTACAAAATGATACCGCCGGTCTAGCTTCAGGCCCCGGTGAAATTCGCCTTTCGCTTTTCGAGGATGGAGCGCGCGCCTTCCTTGTGGTCTTCGGTGTGATGCATGAGGCCTTGCGTCGCGGCGGCTAGCTCAAGCGCGGTATCGTAGCTGATCGCCTGCCCCTGCCGCAGCATCGCCTTGGTCGCGCGGAGTTGATAGGGTGGCTGCTCGGCGATTTCCCGGGCTAGCGAAAGCGCCTCGTCCATCAGCGCATCGGGCTCGACCACGCGCGAGACGAGACCCCATTCTGCGGCCTGTTCGGCCTTGATGACACGGCCCGTGTAGAATAGCTCGGCCGCCCTGCTCATGCCGATGATCCGGGGCAGAATCCAGGTGCCGCCATCGCCGGGTACGATGCCCACCTTGAGGAAGGTCACACCGAAGACTGCCTTACTCGACGCGAGGCGGATATCGGCAAGGCAGGCGAGATCGCAGCCCAGACCGATAGCCGGCCCGTTGATCGCGGCGATCAGCGGCACGTCGAGCATGTGCAGCGCGCGCAGGGCCTTGTGGATATTACCCCGATAACCTTCGCGCACCATGGCGGGATTGCCCGCGAAATTGCCCTCGCCGGCGAGCATCGCCTTGACGTTGCCTCCGGCCGAGAAAGCCCGGCCCTCACCGGTCAGGATCGCGGCCCGGATCGTCTTGTCGGCAGCCAGTTCCGCGCAGGCGGCGGCGACCGCTTCGCCGTCCCCTTCCTCGCCGAGCGCGTTCATAGCGTCGGGACGGTCGAGGGTAAGGATGGCAACGGCCCCCTCCTTCTCCAGCTTTATCACCTGGGTCATCTGTGTGTCCTTTGCAGTCTTAGAAAGTTTTCGAACTTCACGGCGCCGCTTTGTGTCGCAACGCCTCGCCAACATCCCGCGGCAGGCGCGCGATGATGAACGCCGCGACAAGCGGGAACAAGGCGACAACCGAATAGCCGAGCACATAGGCGTCAGCAGTGCCCGCCCCGCCCGCGCCCGCGATCATCCCCCCGCCAAGCATGTAGCCGAGACCCAGCGTCAACTGCTGCGAAATGGCGAACAGCACAGAAGCATGTCCGATTTCCGGCCCCTCGACATCTGCGTAGGCAAGTGCGTTGCCCGACATGAAGAACGTCGCGCGAACGAGTGCGTAGAAGGCCATGAAGATCGACATCCACAGGAGCGCAGTGCCGGGTTCGAACGATATCGGCACGATCGTAGCGACCGACAGGACGAGCGCGCTGCCGACCATCACCGTCCGAAACCCGGCAAGGCGAAGCCCGAGGGGACAGACGAAACGCGAGAGGATCGACCCGAGCGCTCCGACCGCCGGGACTTGACTCGCGGCAAGCGGCGTAAGGCCGAGGGCGACCTGCAACTGCATCGGCAACATGATGGTGATCGCGCCGATCGCGATGCGTTGCAGGCCGCAGGCTGAAAGGCTGAGGGCCAGAGCCCTGTGCCGCAGCACGCCAAGATCGATCAGGGGGTGTGGGGAACGGACGGCCTGTCGCCAATAGCCGATGGCGAGCGCAATCGCCCCCGCCACGGCAAGGACGCGAACGAGCCATGGCTGCCCGCTGAGCGCACCGGTTTCGACCAGCCCAAGCAGAGCCAATATGCTCGCACCACACAGGATGAAGCCCACCGTGTCGAAGGTGCGGCGCGGTTCCGGATCGATCTTGGGAACGAACCGCATGACGGCGACGATCCCCAATATGCCCACCGGAACATTGATGAAGAATATCCAGTGCCAGCTGACAACTTCGATAAGCACGCCCGCCACCGGCGGCCCCATCAGTGGCGCGAGAATGGCGGGAAGCGTGAACCAGGCCATCGCCCGCACCATCGATCCGCGATCGACCGACCCCACCATGATGGCCCGGCCCACAGGGGTCATCATCGCACCGCCCATGCCCTGCAGGACGCGTGAAAACACAAGCTGCGCAAGATTGTCCGACAAGCCGCAGGAAACCGACCCGAGGACGAAAACGACCATCGCCCAAATGAAGACCCGGCGCGCACCGAAACGCCCCGCGATCCAGGCTGAAGCGGGCACAAGCACAGCGATGGTGACAGCGTAGCTCGTGAGAGCAAGTCGCAGGTCGGTGATCGATATCCCGAAATCCCGCGCAATCGTCGGCAGGGCGAGCGCCAGGGACGCGGAATCCATGAGATCCATGAACAGCGCGCTGGCGATCACCATCGGAATCAAGCGGTTGCGCGAAAAGAAGCCGGTCTCGTCCTGCTCCGCTGCTGCGTCACCCGGAGTCTCTCGCACACCCCCTCGCGGCTGTCGCAGCATTACGGCTCAAACGCCGAGCAAGGATTTCAGTTCAGGCCGGCTGACCTTCATGGAAATCGTCCGGGGAAGCGCATCGACGATCCGATATTCGACCGGGACCATATAGGCCGGAAGCGTTTGCTTGAGAAAACTATCAAGTTCCTCCTTGTCCGGCTTCTCCACGCTGCCCTCGGGCAGTTCGATTGCCGCGATGGGAACCTCCCCGAGCCGCTCATCCTTCCTGCCGACCACGGCCGCGTCGCCGACCTTCGGATGCCTGCGCAGCACCGCCGCGACTTCGTCCGGCAATATCTTGAAGCCACCACGGTTGATCGCATCGTCCGCCCGGCCCTTGAGGAAAATGAAACCATCGCCATCGATAAGCGCCAGATCGTTGGTGCGTATCCAATCAGGGCCATACCGATCCGACTTGACCTCGACGATCCCGATCTCATCCTGCGGCAGCGCTGCAAAACTGCTTTGATCGACGACACGTATCTGCACGTCGCTCTTGGCGCGGCCGACGCTGCCGCGCTTCTCTCTGGAAAACCCTTTGTGATCCTTGAGCGTCCATCCCGCGAGGCCGCCGATGAATTCCGCTGCGCCATAATCCACGAGCACAGCGCAATCGAACTTCTGCTCGAACGCCTCCTGAATTTCGGTCTCCAGCGGCGCGGTGCCAGAGCGGACAGCGATCAAACTTGCCAGTTTCCGCGGTTCGACGTCAGCTTCGAGCACCATACGAATCATCGCAGGCACAAGGCTTGCGACCTTCGGCTGGTACTTGGCAACCGCGTCGACCCATTCCGGTACATTGAACTTCTCAAACAGAACAATCGGGCGAGCTTGATAGAGCGAGAGGAGCAAACCAAACAGACCACCCGCATGACTGAATGGCTTGAATAGCAAGGCAGGAGAACTTTTGAGCGTGAGCTTCACCCGTTCGGCACCACGCTGATCCTCACCCGCATTTAGCGAAGGCATCAGAATTTCCTGCCGCACAGGGATACGCTTGGGGGCGCCGGTTGTGCCGCTGGTCAGCCGTTCCAGCACATAACCTGGCATCGGATCGCGGTGCGGGCCCGGCCCAGGCCTCTCCAGCCCCGGAAGCAGCCGCACCGAAAAGGGATACTGCGAGACTTCGATACCAACACTGCCCGCTTCACGCGCAGCGGCGATCACGCCCTCTGCCGCCCAGTCGCCCGGGTCGCCGATAACGGCCTGGAGTTTCTGCGCCGCGATATCGTCGCGGAAATTCGATACGTTGTAGGCAGGACGAAGCGGCACGACCATGCGCCCGCCCCTGATCAGCGCGATGAATGAAGCGACCGCAGATGGCTGGTTGCGCGCGGCCCAGCCGATCGGCGCATCGTGCGCCACACCCGCCTCCACCAACAGGCGCTCGACATTCTCGGCGGCTTTCGCAAGTTCAGCCCAACTGATCGTCTGGCCCTGATATTCGATCGCCGCTGCGGCCGGATCGAGCGCAAGAACGGCATCAAGCCGCTGCGCCAGCGTTTCTTGTTTCTGATCGGTCATGTCCGCTTTCTTGGACGAGCGAAGCACTACGCGTCCAATCGCGAAGCGCTGCAATAACAGTCCATCCGACCTAGATCGCCGGACACGGCGCTAAGCCCTGCTGTGTGGAAAGGTCTTCAACAGCGCGCGCATCGCCGTCACAAGCGCGATCGGCCGGTCGATCATCAGGTGATGATAGGCATCGGGCACTTCAATAAAAGGCGTGCCGGGGGGCGAGGCAGCTTTCTGGGCAACCCATATTTCGTCCACCACGCTGGCGGAATGAGCGCCCCGAATAAAGGCCAGGGGGCATTTTGCTTTGACAATCATCGGGATCATATCGAGATCGAGCGGTGTCTTCCGGCGCATGTTCGGGTCCTGCCGGTATCGCCAGCCCTCCGCTATCCGCTCAAGCGATTCCTCGGCAAGCATGTTGAGAATGAAAGGATTGCACTCGGGCTGATCAGGCTTGAGACGAAAGCGGGCAATGGCCTGTTCCTTGGTGTCGTGCACGTGGAAGGGCGAAACCGTGACAGCGTCACCACCCCATTGCTGCCTTACCCGCAAACGCGAATCGATGAGGAGCCCACCTGCGAAGCGCGCGCCATGTTCGATCAGCAGGCGCAGTCCGATGAACCCGCCAAACGAATGCGCGCCCAGAAACGGCGCACCGCCGCCTTCGAAAAGGCCGGCGGCCTCGCCCACAGCCATCGCTTCCGCGATGAGCGTTGCGACCGGGTAGACATCGCGCCAATCGGAACGCCCCATGCCCGACCAATTGAACGTTACGACCCGATAGTCCTGCGCGAGGATGGGCGCAATCGGCCGCCACCAGCCGATATGAGCGCCATTGCCGATCAGCAGCAGCAGTCCCGGCCGGCCGCGCTCACCCCACACCGCCCACTCGATCTTCGCGCCATCGACCGTGACCCAATCGATCTCCGGCTTCCGAGCCATGGCACTGATGAACCACTGCGGGGCAATTTGTGATCCGGGTGTGTCACTCACAGGGTCGGCAGTCCGGCAATATCAAAAAACTCCGGTGCGGCATGGGCGGTTACGCACGCATCGTTGGGCAAGCGCCGTTCCACGATCGTGGTTTGCACGCGCCTTGAAAAACGCCACCCCTCCTCAAGACGGACCGCTTCGTCCTGATAGACGCCGATCATGGAGAGCCAGTCCCCGCCACCGGCCGGGAGCTTGGTCTCAGAAAACCACCAGCGGGCCGTGGCTTTATCGCCTTCGACATGGACCACGCCGCTGTGAATCATCTGGCACAGGAACTCGCGTTCCCGCTGCAGGCGGCGATAGCGCTTGAGGATGAGTTCACGCCCACGAACCGGCTCGCCATAACCAGGCTTCTCGATCACGCCATCTGACGCCATGACGGCCGCCATGCCTTCGGGATCACGCCGGTTCACGGCATCCGCATAAGCAGATACGAGCGCGCGGATTGCCAGTTCGTCTTCGAATATGCCGGGCATCATGACTTCCCTAGTTTCGCTTGCCGATCATCCTGTTCCCGCCGCGGAACCAGTAGGCGCCGCCATCGACGGGAAGATTCACGCCGGTTATGAAGCGGGCCTCGTCGGAAAGCAGAAACGCGACCGCATCCGCGATTTCCCCGGGTTGCCCAAACCGCCCCAGGATCGTGCCTCCCTTCTGCATCGCTTCGACCTCCTCCTCCGTCTTCCCTTCGACCGACCGGGCGAACATCGGCGACCAGGTGCTGCCCGGCGTCACGGTATTGACCCGGATGTCATGCTTGCCGACCTCCATCGCGACGATCGCGCCGAGATGGAAGAGCGCGGCCTTGGACGCCCCGTAACCACCGGTATTTTCGGAGGCGCGCAGGCCTGACACGGAACCGATGTTGACGATTGCGCCGCCGCCTTGCTCAATCATGAACGGCAGCGCCGCTTTCATGGCGAGAAAGGGCGCTTCCAGATTCATCGTGAAATTGAGGCGGAACTCCTCCAGCGAAGTGTCGAGAACACCTCGCCCCGAAAACCGACCGGCATTGTTCACCAGCCCATCGATCCGTCCATGCTTCTTGCCCGCATTGCCAATGACCCCTGTGATCGCATCGGGGTCGCGCACATCGAGGACCACCGCCTCGGCCGAGCCCCCCTCATCCTCGATCGCGGCAACGACCGCGTCGAGCTTTTCCTTCCGGCGAGCGGCGAGGACGACATGCCAGCCATCCCAGGCCAACCGCTTGCTGATCGCTTCGCCCAACCCCTGGCTAGCGCCGGTTACGAATGCGACGCTGCCAGGTTCGATCCGCGGTCCGCCCTCCCTGGTCATCTGCATACCTCCATCCTGACGGCCCTCCACTGCGATAAAGAGCCGACGAGAGGCAATTACCGCATTGCAGCGATTGAGGCATGATCACCCAAGGCGCGGCAATCTTGAACCGCAACTTCCCAATCTTATGAACCCGCCAGCCTGGCCTGCCCCGTCATGGCCAAACCGACGGGGTTGGTGACGAAGAGACGAACTTTCTCTCCCTCGATAGTGGCCCCAAAGCGCAGGCCTTCACCATCGAAGCTTGGCGAAACCGCACGGAACGAGAACTCAAGTACGCGCCGGCCACCCGCAACCTGCAGCAGATGGTCGAACATCATGGTCGCCAGGAAGGGGCCCTGGACGACAAGCCCCCTATATCCCTCTTCATCACGCGCATATTCGCGGTCATAGTGAATGCGGTGCGCATTGAATGTCAGCGCGCTGTAACGGAAAAGTTCGACCGGGCCGACCGTGCGACCGCTGAAATGCTCGGCCTGAAATTCCGGTTGCATAGCGGGGCGCGGCGCAAGGCCAGGGCCCTGATGCGCTTCGCGATAGACGATATCCTGCTGCTCCGAGATGAGGACAGGCCCACCCGAAGTCGCTCGAATCTCGTGCGCGATGGTGCAAAAGACCATGTGACCCGACTTGCCGCTTTTGGCCACCGCGGAGACGAGGCGCGATCGGCGCACCAGCCGAGCGCCAGGCTCAACGAGCCCCTCGAACTGTATGCGGCTGCCTGCCCACATCCGCCGCGGGAGCGATATCGCGGGGAGCATTCCATTCTGATCGCGCAGCGGATGGCCGTCCGCTCCGATGCGCGATTGTATCTCGTCGGGCTGGAACAGCAGAAAATGACCAAGCGGTGGCATGCCGTCCGCCGGAGACCATTTGCGATCCAGAACTGCCGAAAGACGACGAAAGCGCTCGGGATCGGCACTGTCCTCCGATTGCTGCTCGCGTCCGATATGGCGTTCGAGTGAAGCGTTATCGATCATCATTCGCCCAATCGGTCACAATTCTCGCCTATCAAGCGCAGCGCGATATTCCCGTTCCAGCCTGTCGACAAGGTCCGTGGTGGACGGCACATCGTCGATAAGACCAACGCCATGACCGGCGCTCCACACATCGCGCCAGGCCTTTATGCTCTCCGGCAAATCCGGTTTGAGCACCCCAAGTCGAGGCGGGAGATCGTCAGGGTCCAGGCCCGCCTCGACAATGGACCCGCGCATGAATGTTGCCGTCAGACCCGAGATCCTGTCGGTCACAAGGATGTCGGCCATGCTTTGCGAGAGCAGAAGCTGCTTGTACGCATCCGAAGCCCGGGATTCATGTGTCGCCGCGAAGCGGGTTCCCATGTAGGCGAAATCCGCGCCCAGGCTTTTGGCGGCCAGCACCCCGGCCCCGTCGCTTATTGCGCCGGCAAGCAGGATCGCGCCGCCCCATATACGACGAACTTGAGGAACGAAGGCGAAGGGATTGGCCGTCCCGGTGTGACCGCCCGCGCCGGCAGTCAGCAGGATCAGACCATCGACGCCGCTCTCGATGGCCGTCTGCGCGTGACGCATGGTGGCGACGTCGTGAAAGACCAGGCCGCCGTAACCATGAACGCGCGCCACCACCTCTCCCGGCTTGCCAACGCTGGTAATGACCACCGGCGGACGAAAATGTTCGACCAATTCAAGATCGGCGGAAAACCGAGGCGAATCAGCGCTCCGGACGATGAGATTGATGGCGTAGGGACGAACCGTCCGTCCATCATTCAGCGCGGCGGCTATGCGTTCGAGCCAGTGTCGAAGTTCCTCAGCCGTGCGCGCATTCGATGCCGGCAAGCTGCCGAGGACGCCTGCCAGCGATGCGGCGATCAGCAGCTCCGGACCGGATACGAGAAACATCGGAGCGCACACGACAGGCAGCTTCAACCGTGCTTTCAATTCCGCCAGTGTCACCGTTCCGCCCTCTGGCGCGCATATCCGTATGGCGCGCACTCCCCGCACTCTGCTTAAGGCGCCAGACTTGCGCAACGCGGAAGGCCTGTTTCAGCTCAGACCAGTTGGGGGCTCAGACGGTAAAAATTACCATAGTCGACTGCAACAAAGCGGACGGCTTTCCAGGGAGGCAAAAACGCAAGAAACAAGGGCGATTTTCGATTAAGGGGACCGCCCCCTGAAAATGAGATAGTCGGAAATTGCACGCCCGGCCGAATGTGATCAGGAATGCTCGAGCGAGCCTTGGCACATCGCAGGGACGTTCTTAGGCGCCTTCTATTGAGTTCGTTCGAGCAGGGTTGCCCAAGCCGGGAAGAATAAAAGATAGAGGGAGGATCTTTCATGCGCTTCACATCGAAATCATTACTCAGAACCACTGCCATTGCATCTTGCCTGTCAGGCGTTGCCTTGGCCCCCTCGGCAGCATTTGGCCAGAGCACGAACACGCAGACGGCCGATGCGACCGGCCAGCTCGAAGAAATCATTGTGACGGCGCAAAAGCGTGAACAGAACGCACAGGACGTGCCGATCTCCATCAGCACGATCGGCCAGGAAACGCTCTCGCGCCATCAGTTCAGCGACATTCGTACGCTTGGCACGATCACGCCTTCGGTGAATTTCCAGAGCGGCTTCGCTCCCAGCGCGACCAACTTCAACATCCGCGGCGTGGGCTCTTACGCCTTCACCGGTGGCATCCAACCCAGCGTCTCGCTCGTCATCGATGGCGTGCCCTATGCGCGTGCCGGCGAATTCGTCATGGACCTTGCGGACATCGAGCGCATCGAAATCTTGCGCGGACCCCAGGGAACGCTGTTCGGCCGCAACTCGACGGGCGGCGCAATCAATATCACCCGCAACCGACCGACCGACTACTTCGAAGGTGAAATTGAGGGCAGTGTCACCACCGACGAAGAATATATGATCCGCGGCGTTCTAAGCGGTCCCTTGACGGAGAATATCCGCGCACGCGTTGGCGCAGTTTATCTCGACCGCAAAGGCCATATCAAAAATTATGGCCCATCCTATGGCGGTGGTGATCTTGGCGGTATCGAGACCTACGCCTTCCAGGGTAAGCTCGACATTGATGCATCCGAAAACCTAAACTTCCTAATTAGTGGCGATTACAGCAATCGTGTCCACGGATTCAGTCCACAAGTAGCAGCGATTGGAGAGGTTCTTCGCGGAATCGGTCCAGGCGGCACTGATATCGACGTAACCGGCGGCGCCAGAGCCCTTGCCCTCGGCGGCGGTGACGCTGCACTCGGCCAGAAAATCCTGGATGACCCTCTCAAGACTGCGATCAGCTCGCGGGGTGACGACAACAGGAATGTCGCTTGGGGCCTTTCGCTGGACAGTACGCTTCAAATCACGGACTCGGTTCGTTTCAAATCGATCACAGCATATCGCAGCTTCACGGACGATAATAACCCCGACGTCGACGGTACGCCGGCCGATGGCGACAATCTTGTCATGCCGATCGTGAGTGTCGTCCTATCGAGCGGAGAGACGGTCAAACGGAATGGCGGTCGCTACACGCAGGCACGCAAGGTCGAATCCGACTATTTCGTCCAGGAACTGCGTTTGGAGGGCACCCACGACCTCCTCGACTGGACAGCCGGCCTATTTTATCAGGATTTCAATGAGAAATTGCGGAACACCACACCGCTGTTGATCATTGACAGCTTCAACCCCGCGGCCTTCGGCGTGGGTGGCGAGTTGGTCGGCGGCACACCCACCCCGAACGACGAGTATATCCTGTCGGGTAACACCCAGGACAACTCTTACGGAGTCAAAACCTATGCCGCGTTCGGTGACGTAACGTTCCATGTCACCGACAAACTGGATGTTTTCGGCGGACTGCGTTGGACAAAGGAGAACATCTCGAAAGTTCTCGACAACGCCATGTATTTCAGTGTTCTCAGCATTCCTGACATCGGCGCACGGTTCGACTCCAGTACTCGTATCCTTTTCACGGATGACCTTCCAACGATCCCGCGGGTGGTTGGAAGCGCCAAGGCGAGCGAGGAATTTGTGTCATACCGCGTCGGTGCGTCCTACAAGTTTAGCCCGGACATTTCCGTCTACGGCTCGGTCAGCCGCGGCCAGGTCGGACCTGCTGCACCGATCAGCTACACGGACAACCTGAGCTTCCTCGCGCCGACAGTGGCGGACAACTACGAGATCGGTTTCAAATCGGAACTGTTCGACCGGCGTGTTCGTTTCAACACCGCAGGCTTCATCATCAAGGTTAAGGATCTTCAGGCCTCGGCACTGATCCCGGGTACGGTCAACACCACGACGCTCAACGCGGGTGATCTGGACATAAAGGGCATCGAAGCGGACCTTACCGCCGCTGTGACACGTAATATTACTTTGGGCGGTAGCCTTGTCTATCTTGATGCGAAGATTCAGGACTTGCTGCAGAGTTGCTTTATCGATCAACGCACTTCGGGCACCGTCCCTGGCTGCACGATCGACACCAACAACGACGGAACACCGGAGACGCAGGACGTTTCCGGCAAGCGGGCGACCAATACACCCAAGCTCGCTTTCAATGCCTATGCCTCCTTCACCTTCCCGCTGGAGAGCATGCCTGTGGACGTCTATGGCCTCGTCAACTATTCATGGAAGGATGATGTCCAGTTCACGCTCAATCAGGACGACCTCGCGCGGCAGAAGGCATACGGTCTCCTGGATCTGACGCTTGGCATCCGGGACAAGGACGAGCGGTACGAAGTCTTCGTCTTCGGCAAGAACGTCCTCGACAAGGTCTATGTCGAGGATGCCTTCGAAGCCTTCGGCGCTCTGGGTCGCAGGGTCGTTCGTGCGCCACGCAACGCCGCAGCCTATTTCGGGCTTGGTGCGAAGTACAAGTTCTGATCCAAAAACTGGCTCCAGGCGGCGATGTCAATCGTCGCCTGGACTTCCAACGTACGATCATGAAAGTTCAAGCAACGATCTCGCCCTCCTGGCTGAACGCATGAGACGAGATCTTTCGCAAGTGGAAGCGGAAAAGGCCGTGGGACAGGAATTGCAACAGATGGCAGGCAGCGCCTGGCCTCTCCCAGAGATCGATGACGATCTCATCATCGCGTTCGACATGTTCGATGTGAAGGCGGTCGACGGCGACCTGCACGCCGGCTGGCACCAGTGGCATCAAGGGCCGGACATCTTCTATACACCGCTTCACGGCGGATACTGGGTCGCCACCCGTGCCGACGACATCTACGATATCATGCGCGACAATGAGCGCTTCTCCAACCATGGAGTCGCTCTCCTGCGCGAACGAGAGGGTGTCCGCTTCATTCCCGGCGAGATTGACCCCCCCGTGCACACCGAGTTCCGTAGGGTTCTCAATCCAGAAACGTCTCCTCGACGCGTGCGGGAATTTGAAGAAAGTTCTCGGCAACTCTGCGTCGATCTGATCGAAGGTATCGCCGCCCAGGGACGCTGCGAATTCCGCGTAGCAATTTCCGATCGTATGCCGATCTATAACTTCCTCAGCTTCATGAGCCTTCCGCTTGCCGATGCGGACGTACTGCTACCGCCTGCGGGTATTATCGCGCGCGAGCATAATATGGAGGTGTTCGCCGCCGCGCTGACGGAACTGCATAGTTATGTCGACGCCCGCATCGAAGAGCGGCTTGCAAAGCCCGTCGACGATTTCATCAGCCGGCTGCTTTCCGCGGAGATTGACGGACGTCCGATCAGCCGGGAAGAAGCACGGGTCACGATCCTCAACGTGATGCTGGGCGGTCTCGACACGGTAACCGGCTCGATGGGCTTCTTCTTCAACTTCCTAGCCCGCAACCCAAGCCATCGCCGTCAACTCGTCCAAAACCCGGAATTGATCCCTGAGGCGATCGAGGAACTGCTGCGCCGGCACGGCATTTTCAACACCGGACGGCTTGTGAAGGAAAACTGCGAATTCAAAGGGTTCAAGCTTCGCAAAAACGACCTCATCCTCCTTCCCAGCGCTTTCCATAACCTCGACGATCGCAAATTTCCTGATCCGCTTCGCGTGGATTTCGATCGCAAGGATGGTCCACATCTGACCTTCGGCGTCGGCATTCACCGCTGTTTGGGTTCAAACATCGCACGGGCGCAGCTCAGGATCCTCCTGGAAGAATGGCTCAAGAGAATTCCTGAATTCTCGGTCGCGCCCGGCGAGGAGGTGAAGGTTCAATCGGGACGGGCGAACTCGGTCACCTATTTGCCGCTGGTCTGGTAAACGTCAGCAACATCGCTCCAAAAAAGAAAGCCCCCGGCGATTGCCGGGGGTTTTTCATTTCTGCGAACGCAGTAAGCCTCCGGTTCAGGCAAGGCCCTTTCGCTTTCGCCGGGATTCCGCGACCTCACCTGCTGTGCGGGGCACGAAGGTCTTGGCGACCTGACCGGAGGTGATGGCCTTGCCATCCTCGCCATGATCGCGAGCATCCTTGCCGCCAAGTGATTTCGCTCCGAGATCGACATGTTTGGCCTTGGCCCGAAGGGTGCCGACGGTACAGTTCGTGCGCCCGAACTCAGAAACCGGATCTAGATTGTAGAAACGATAGGCGTTCTGGTGTGTGACCTTGTCGATCACGTTGTCCGGCATGTCCTTGACGTTATCCCACAGATCTTCCGGCACGAACGGCCATGTACAATCCGAGTGTGGATAGTCACACTCATAGGCAATGATGTCCTCGCCCACTTCCTTGTAGTTCAGACAGCCGAACTTGTCATCAATGAAGCAGGTCAGGAAATGCTCCCGGAAGATTTCAGACGGACGTTTTCCGCCAAAGTCCATGCGTACCCAAGGACCGTGGTGCCTGTGCGTGAAATCCGCACGTTCGAGCAGATAGGGCACCCACCCAATCCCCCCTTCCGAAAGCGCGAACTTAAGATTCGGGTACCGCTGCAGCGCGTTGAGGTGAAGCAGATCGGATGCGTCAGTGGCAATGGCGATCGGCATGGACGTGATCCAGGCCGAGATTGGCGACTGGTCGGAATTGGCCTCCGGCGCCTGGCCTGTACCGATGTGACAACTCAGCGGGATGCCTTCCTCGTTGCACAATTTCCAGAGCGGTTCCCAATAGGAGTCGTGGACGGACACGAGACGGTTGCGAGCCGCCGGGTTGGCGGGAAAGAAGAAGGTTTCGACACCCTTTCTGATGACTCGCTTGGCTTCCTCAATAGCCGCCGGCATATCCCACAGTGGAAGAATCGCGCCGCGAAAGTATCGGCCCTTGTATGGCCCGCACCATTCATCGATGTGCCAGTCATTATAAGCACGCATCACGCGCTTAGTGTTTTCCTTGTCTTTGGCGTCCCAGAACCATCCGCCATCGAAACCGGCGAAGGTGGGAAACATCAATGCCGTCATCTGGCCCATCGCGTTCATGTCGTCGATGTGTGCTTCGCGGTCCCAGACGCCCTTGCGCATCTGATCGATGTTCATCGGTTCCATCCCATATTCTTCCTTGGGACGGCCGACGACCGCATTCAGTCCTACGGCAAAGGTGCGCTTGTCCTCGTGCGCCCAATACCAGGAGGCATTGCCGAGTTCATCGGTCACATATTGTGGGGCGAGCGCGCGATGCTCCTTCGAAAGATGCTGGTCGAACATCGTCGGCGGCTCGATCACGTGGTCGTCCACGCTCGCGATGATCATGTCTTCCATATTCATGGCCGATTACCTCTCCGTGCCAATTCACCGGGGCGGACGCGGACCGCGCGAAACACCCGACCTGTTACACACAAAATAACGATTCGTCAGTTTTATAGCAAGTCTCGACCGCCCACATGGTCATAAGTCTCAAGATAATGCCGCCGATGCGACGAACGGACCACACCTAGAGAACGAAACGTCAGTTTTCCGCGCATCCACCCTTTGCGAGCCGAGTCGGGCTAGGCCTCGATCCCGGCCAATTCCATGCGGGCCGAACCCGTATTCCCATTGTAGGGACAATCGCCGCTGATCCAGCCCATGTTCCAGGTGCGCTGGCGTATACGCCAGCCCGCATCCGTCTTCACGAACACATCGTCATAGGTCCCGTGGATCTGAAAAAAATGCTCCTTCCCGCCGTCGTCCATCGCTCCCATCGGATTGATGACCTTCGATCGGACGTCCGCAACTTCACGGGTTTGATCACGGAAGATGATCTTAGACATGCCGAAAAAGTGCATGTCGCGCGTGCAGGTCGTGTGCAGCTTGGCGAAAAACGTCTTCACCTCTGTCCACGGCGCTTTCATTGCGCCGGCCGACGTCAGGTCGAAAATGCATTCAGGCAGGAAAACCCTGTCGAGCTCATCGAACTGCTGGTCGTCGAGCGCATGGACGTACCGGACGATGATGTCCTGGATCGCCATGCGATCCGCGACTTCTTCCATCGAATAGGTCATTCAACCGCCTCCTTCACGAATGACTCAGCCGGCAGGCGCCGGATCATTTCTGTGGTTTGTCATCACCGTCAGGATTGAGGACCGCGATGCAATCGCCGCTGATCGCACCCAGCCACAAACGATCATCGATCATGATCGCCGTTGTTGCATCGCCAAAGACATCGCTGGGTCGATACCAGTTGTCGAGCAGCTTCATATCACTGGGATCGAGCCGGGCCACCGACCATGATTTCGCGCAATAGGCCGGACCCTTACTGGCCGATACGCACGCGAAAAGGTCCGCGACCGTGATCTTCTGTCCCGCTGCAAGCAACGTGCCGTCAGGCGCCCAGTGCAGATTGTCGGGCAGGAAATTAAGCCGGATCGCGGATGCGGTCTCCCTGCCCCTCCGATCCAAGCGCCGCACCACACGATCGCCCCAGCCGGCAACGAACAGCATCTTACCATCTTCCGAAACGGCGAGGCCGTTAGGCCCCGATACTGGCGGGATGTTGATCTGTCGCAGCCCGCTACGCGCATGCCATTCATAAACGCCGCCCGCCCGCTCGGCGGAGGCGAGCTTGCCCATCCGGCTGCTCCAGTCGGTGTCGCCGCGATCGTAAAGGCTGCTGAACATCAGCCCCTCGTCCGGCAGGCCGACGACGGAATTCGCCTCAAGACCCTCCGGCATCGGAACGCAGCCGGCCCAGCGGATGACCGGCCGGTCACCGCGATTATCGACGTTGAACAGTTCGATGGCCTCACGCCCACCATGGCCGACCACATAAAGTCTATGCATGCCGTTCACACCCCTACCGATCGACAGGCCATGCGTGATCAGCTTCGCAGGATCAGGCGGCGCACATTTCCCGACCACGGCCGCTTCGGCGGCCGACGATGCGAAGGCCGATCCGTCAGCAATGAGAGGCACCGGTTCGGCACGCCGATGGCGAGTGTCGATCAGGAAAAGTCCGCCGGGAGTACCATCACGCGGCATGCTGCTCGCGATCACCCACGGAGAGCCCGGTATCCGCACCATATCTTCGGGAACGGGCACGCCGCAGACGCGCTCAAGGCCAGCCTCCGGCAAGCAGGGTGACGGTTCGGTCGGTGCTGCCACGAACAAGGCTGCGGCAAGATGCAGGATATCCCAGATGATGCGCACTCTCCGCTTCGAGGCGGCTCGGGCAGCAGGCAAAGCCGCACCGGGCCGATACCATTATGTTACCGAACTACCCGACCGACATGGCGCCTTTCCATGCCGAGTTCGCCCCCTTTCAGGTTCAATGCCCCTCGCCAGCCACGCGAAGGTGAGATGCGGGCCGAAACAGATCGCCGCCTAATCCTTGAAAAGATCGCCGATCGCCCGGCGATCGAGCTTCATCGCCGCGTTGCGCGGCAGGTGATCGATGGTCCGCACCTCCGCCGGTACGAAGTAGGCAGGCAGGCGATCGCGAACAAAGTTCTGCAGATCAGGGGGCTCAACGGACGCATTGTCCTCCAGCTCGACCGCAGCGACCGGTACCTGGCCCACGCGCTCGTCAGCAATGCCTACGACCGCCGCATCGCGAACCGCGGGATGCTGGCGCAAGACGTCAGCGATCATCTTGGGAGACAGCTTGAATCCACCGCGGACGATGTGATCGTCCTTGCGGCCATGCAGGGTGAGAAAGCCGTCACTGTCGACCGAGCCGAGATCGCTGGTTTCGATCCAACGATCACCGATCCTGCGCAGCTTGAACTCGAGAACGCCAACCGCGCTCTCGCCGGAGAGCAGTCCGCCTGCGGAGGAGCGGACCCGAACCTGCACCATGTTCGGATCGAGCCGTCCGACAGCACCAGACCGGCTGGCAAAATGGACTCGATAATCGTCGAGCGACCAGGCGGCGATGGCGCCACAAAATTCCGTGGCACCATAGTTACCCAATACAGGCAAGCCATATTCGCCGGTGAACGCTGCCCGATCCTCCGGTCGCAAAGGCGCCGTCCCGGACCATACGCTGACCAGCGACGACAGGCGCGACCGAGCGACGCCGGCTTTCATGACCATCCGCATCATGCTGGGTGGCAGGCCGGTCGTGAACGGGCGGTATTGTTCGACAGTTTGCGCCCATGTCTCCGCATCGAACTTGCCCAGCATGATGGATGGCCGGGCCTGCCACGCCGCCCGCAGCAGGGTCAGGGCACCACCGATATGCGCAAGCGGTGAATATTGTATGAGGGGCGGCCAGGCACCATTCGCCAACCGGCGATCGCCAAAGCCTGCATTGATCATCTCAATTTCGGGCATGGCTCGCGAGAGCACAGGCAAAGACAGATGGAAGGGTTTCGGCTCCCCTGTAGTACCGCTCGTGGAAATGACGATTCCCGATCGTGGATTGCCGCCTTCCAGCCTGCGCCCCCTACCCCCTTTGGCCGCAAGGGCGCCCTCCGCCGACATCACGAAGACGGGATCCGACGCTGTCGCGGCAGCCGCAACTGGATCGCCTTCGGGTATGAGGATCGCATGCGGTGACAGCTTGATGGCAGCGTCGAGCACCGCCGGAGCAGGACGGAATGGGTTAACGATCGCAGCACAGCGACCGGTTGCCAATACCGCCAGCACAGCGACCGCCGAGGCAATATCGTTCCGTCCGAGAACCGCCACGGTAGCGCCATTCCCGATCCCCGCAGCCGACAAGCCCTGCTCGACCCGATCGATGCGTTGTGCAAGGCCCGTCCAATCGAGGTCCTCGCTGACGGTCTTCAACGCCAAGCCCCGCCGCGATGCCAACGATCGCAAGATTCGTTGGGACAGATCGGGGTTGCGACTTCCCCGCATCAGCATCCAGCTACGACGGTTTCGGAACGGAAATCCAAGAGGGACAACTGCCGATGAGGCAGGTCATCCTCGGTTCTGCCTGCTTTGACGCCCAAGGCATCGATTGGCCGCCGTCGCACGCGCTACATCTCCTCTAACCTGTCTCCCATGACACCCCGGTATTCCTGTACCTCGGGCCAACCCACGCGTTGCTACTTCGGTGAGCCTTTGAAAATTATCATCTGGAGGAGATGCCGCCACTGACAGCATCGCACCGATTGCAGGTTTATCACCCTCAATTGCCAAACGTCTCGCGTGCTACCCGGCGACAGGTACAACGCTATCGATCCATCGCACGATCCGGTTCCAAAGGGCGACCCGACAGGATGCGCTGTTGTGCGCGTGCCTCGCGCCTTCGATCATAAGCAGCGTTACATCCTTGCTGCGGTGATAGAAGGAAGGTTCGGCGTGGGGTTCCGGCGACACGTCCGTCTCCCCGAAAAGCAGAAGAACCGGGACCTCTATCTTTGCTGCAGCCACAACAGTGCGCCCTGGGATCAGCGCTTCCGCCACGCCATTCGGCATGGGCACGCGGCCGGTTTCCTCCGCCTCGATGACGGCGATCGGCACATCGTCGGAATAGAAGCGTGTGCGCTGTGCCAATGGGCTCGTCTGGTTATATCCATTGCCAGCATATTCCCGCGCACGCAGCCGCACGCCGGTTTCGGGATCGACCGCGCCAACGATATAGCGGCATGAATAGCCCAATATGCCGATAGCATCGCAGCAGCGATGCTCGCCCTGCGCCAAGGTCATGATACAGCCGCCAAGCGAATGGCCGATCCCCACGATGACCGCCTCGACCGCTGCCAATGAAGGGTGCAGAGCGCCGGTTCGGGCCCGTTCGCGCAATTGCCGCACGACTTCGGCCAATGCACTGGCCGACCGGTCAAGCGTCACCGCATGCCCGTCTTCCGGGATCGTGCTTTCGCCGGTGCCGAGATTATCGATGGTGATCGGGATGAGGCCTCGCCCGGCAAGGCTCATCGCAGAGCTGTAGTCACGGTACCCGTCGAGTTCGAGGTCGTAGTAGCGCCGGGTGAAACCGCCGCCGGGCACGAGCAACACCAGCCGATCCCCGCTTACCGGCGCCTCGGGCAGGAAGAGCGTGGCCGAAATCCGGGCGGGCTGACCCAGGCCGGCCGCCTCGGTCACATCGAATTCAGCCGCATGTCTGGACGGCATGGCTGCTACCAGACGAGCGGCAGTTCTTTCATACCCATCACGCCGCCGCCGAGCGTCTCAAACCTGGTACCCGGCTTGACGGCGAATTCTGGAATGCGCTTCAACCATTCATCGATTGCCACCTGAACTTCGCGGCGGGCAAGGTGAGAGCCGAGACAGCGATGCGGCCCGAACGAGAACGCATTGTGGCGGTTTGGACTGCGAGTCAGGTCGATAACTTCCGGATTCTCGAACTCTTCAGGGTCGCTGGTCGAAAGCAGGGTCGATCCGGCAACCATGTCACCCTTCTTCATGGGCACCCCGAACATCGTCGTGTCCTCGGTCACGATCCTGCCAGTCGTGACCACCGGAAACGCACGGAACAGCTCCTCGACCGCATCGGGGATCATCGAGGGATCCTCCCGCAAGCGTTTCTGCTCATGCGGATTTTCCGCGAGGTATCGGAAATGGTAGGACAATGAACTGACGACCGTATCGAGACCGCCGATGAACAGAAGAAAAACGGTGCCCATCACCTCGTCATCCGTGAAAGGCCGGTCGCCCACTTTAAAGCCCAAGACTTCCGTGACCAGCGTACCGGGCTTCGGATTTTCGCGATGCACGGCGATTTCCTGAACGAGGAACTCCTTCACCTCGGCCATTGCCTTGCCGCGCATCTGACGATCATGCACGATCATGTCTGCCCAGGCGCGGAATTTGTCGAGTTCATCATCCGCCATGCCCATCAGCTCAAGGAAGATGCGCACCGGCATCTGCTCACCGAATGCCCGGATGAACTCGCACTCACCTTTGCCCTTGAACCCGTCGATCAGTTCCGCTGCCATCTCCCTCATACGGGGCTCCAGAACATTGATCCGGCTGGGCGAAAGCAAGGGGTTAAGCGGTGCACGAAACTGGGAATGTTCGGGCGGATCGACTTCGAGGGGGATCAGCTTCCAGCTTTCACCCATCGCATAGCTGCGCGGTTCGGCCGAGCTGAACAGATCGGTCTGCTGCAGCATCTTCCGGATATCTTCCGCGCGTGTCAGCACCCAGGCGCCCTTACCATCGCCGCCCCGATCCTGATGGCTAAGCGGTGAAAAGAACACGCTGGGACCCTTATGAAATTCGGCGATCTGCGCATGCGGGCACGGGCCGAGACCGGTTCGGAAATCAAGGAAACGAATCAGTTCGGCGGGCACGTGGTCCGGCACATTCCAGTTGCCAGACCGCTGCGGATCATCATGTGTCATCGGGGCACTCATCGAAACCTCTCCCAAAGCCGCCATGGAGCCACCACGTCCTTCCCGAGTCGGACAATCGGATCAACGGCATCGACACGTTACTGATGGTTCGCCAGTTTTCAAGTGTTCGTCGATCCAGTACAACTTGGTGGCCTGAAAGCGAAAATCGAAAACATACAAAAACGATATACAGCAGCACCTTATTGACGTTTCATGATTGTCCATCACACTCAGGATCGTTCCCGATCCGAAAATAAACCAGCCCGACTCATAGTTGACATTCCTTCAGTTTTTGGCAGAATCATAGAGGTCGTCCGAACATGCGAACAACCGCATCGCGCATTCGCACTTGGCATGGCGGCGACCGGGGTATCGGAGAGGCAATGGCTGAAGCAGACCCATCCGTCGGGCGGATAACTGATGAGGATATCGAGCGCGCACGCCGTCAGATCGGCATGCCGAAGTTCGCATACAACAAGCCATACAACATCTATGCCTCGCCCGACACCATGCGCCATTTTGCCTTCGCCTGCGGCGACGACAATCCCCTGTTCAACGATCGCGCCTATGGCCGATCGACACGCTGGGGCGATCAGATCGCCTTCCCGCTTTTCCTGCACAGCACCGGCACGAACCTCACGCCGAGGCCGGGGGGCGAGCTCAAGGAACTGTTCAAGGGGCTTTTCCGTGGCGTCGGCAAATATTATACTGGCGTCGACTGGACATGGTGGCAGCCGCTCTATCCCGACCAGCAGGTGTTCGTCGAACGGGTGACGTCGAACATCGCGGTGAAGGAATCCTCGTCGTTCAGCGGCGGCCGCACCGTCACGGAGACCTATTCCGACCTTTATGTCGATTTCGGCGGCGTCCCGGTCGGCCGGCGCGAAGAGCACTACCTCTCTGCGGAACGCGACGGCACCAAGAAAAGCGGCAAATATGCCGACATAAGCCGGCATAGCTATACCGCTGAAGACATTGCCAGAATCGACGAGGTCTATGCCGCCGAAATTCGACGGGGTGCTGAAAAGCGCTTCTGGGAAGATATCGAGGTGGGCGAGAAACTCACACCCGTCGCCAAGGGTCCGCTGACGATGGTCGACATCATCTCCATGCATATGGGGCTGGGCCTGTCTTCAAGTGGGATCGGGCCGCTCGGTCTCGCCTACAAGCAGCGCAAGAAGATGCCCGCCTTCTATGCCACCGATAGATTCGGCGTACCCGATGTCGTGCAGCGCGTGCACTGGGATCACGAACGGGCGCAGGAGCTGGGTTTACCGACGTCTTACGACTACGGACAGATGCGGACCAGTTGGCTGATTCATCTCGTCACCAACTGGATGGGTGACGATGGCTGGCTATGGAAGCTCTCGTGCCAGTCGCGCGCCTTCAATTTCATGGGCGACACCACGATCTGCTCCGGCAAGGTGGTGGCCAAGCGCGAAGAGGGAATCCACCGCGTGGTCGATCTCGAGCTCGCGTCGGTCAATCAACGCGGAGAGGATACGGCACCCGGAACCGCAACCGTGATCCTGCCAAGCCGCGATCAGGGACCGGTGGTGCTCCCGGCACCGGAGCAGGAAATGGCACAAAGGGGCGCGAGAATGCGGCAGTCAGCATAGTATCGAGAAAACATAACGCCGAAAATATGGTGTAATTTCTAGATAATGGGGAGGCCAGTACCATGACAGAGAATACGGTGACGAACATGGCGGATGGACGCCAGGGCACCAGAAAAGATCAGGCTGAGGCCGTGATCAAGGATGGGGCGCCACAATTCAGCGTTGAGTATCTCCTGTTCTTCCGCGCAGTGGCCGATAACTTGAGCTTTACGAAAGCAGCCCGCGAGCTCAACATCGATCAATCCTGGCTTTCGCACAAAATCCGCCAGTTCGAGGAGATGTTGGGCATAACCCTGTTCATCCGCAACACCCGACATGTCGAACTGACGCCTGCGGGCCGGGTTCTAATCGAGCCCGTCCATCGCCTTTCGACGATAGTGAACGAAACCCGCGCAGTCACCGAGGCGCTGTATGAATCGATGAAAGGCGTCCTGCGCGTCGGTTGCCTGCCCTTCAGCTTCCCCGATCCGCAGCGCACGCGGCTGATGGACGACTTCATCAAGCGTCATGCCAATATCCGGCTGCGGGTCGTCAGCGGGCCCACACCCACACTGCTCGACCAGCTCCGGCTCGGCAAGATCGACCTGGCGTTCGTGAGCGCACCGTTCGATGAAAAAGACCTCGACATGCTGCTAATGCGCGAAAACGAGTTCTGCTTCCTCATCCCCAAGAACCACATCCTGGCAACGAAGCAGCGAATCGAGAAGACCGATATCAGCGGCATGCAGTTGATCGTCCCCGCGCCGCACTATCACCCGGCAGCGTTCGATCTCTACTATCGCCCGCTGGCGGAGGCCGGTGCCAGCGTAGAATCGATCCCCGAATTCCAAAACGCGGCATCCTATGCGCGCGATCGGCTGATGCCCGTCGTCTGCACCCGTTATGCGGCCGAGCGCTACAACAATGAAAGCTTCGTTCAGAGGCCGGCAAGCTTTCTGCCGCCCTGCCGCAAATATCTGGTGCGGTTGAGCAACCGGCACACGCCATCGCAGCGGCTCATGTGGGAATTGGCTGAACGGTCGCTCGCGCTCAAGCAGGCAGCTTGATCGCGCGCGCGCACGTGAGGTAAGGACGTTGGACCTCGGCTTGGCTGGGAACGCCTATGTTGTGCTGGGCGGAACGCGCGGCATGGGGCGCGAAACCGTTCGCCTTCTCGCGGAGGAAGGCGCCAATGTCGCTGTCATCAGCCGAAATCCCGGCTCCGCACAGCCCGATTTCGAGCGCTTGGCTGCGGAACATGGCGTGGAGATCCTCGGCTTGCTTGCCGACGCGTCCCATTCCGGAGAGGTCGAAGCCGCGATCGGCTCAGCCATTCGTCATTTTGGCAGGTTGCATGGATGCGCGGTCACCAATCACTGGATGGGTCAATCCCGCGCGTTCGAGGCGGTCGAGGACGCCGAGTGGCACGACTATTTCCAGCACAGCCTGATGGGCGCCGTCCGCACCGCTCGCGCAGTGCTGCCCCACATGGCGGAGAATGGCGGTGGCAACCTTGTTCTGACCAGCGCCTTTTCATCGCGCGCACCAAAGCCCTACATTCCGGCCTATGCAGCGTTCAAGGCAGCGCTGAACAATCTCGTCAAATCGCTGATGAAGGCCTACGGCCCCAGCGGTGTGCGCGTGAACGCGGTCGCCCCCGGTGCGATCCGCACCGGACGTTATGACGAGAGGCTCACGCAGTTGCACCGCGAGGCGTCGGACATCACCACGCAGGAGGCCGAAGCGATCATGCTCGAGCAGCTCGACATGAAGGTCGCACTGGAGCGTATAGGAGATCCCTCGGAAGTCGCGGAGCTTATCGTCTTTCTCCTCTCGGCGCGCGGCGGCTACATCAACGGCCTGATCGCCAACATCGATGGCGGGACGGACTTTTAGCGCCTTTTGGCCGGGAGCATCAGTTTGAACCGAAGAGCTGCAATCATTTCGCCTTCGCGGACGCCGATCGGGCGCTTCCTTGGAACGCTGGCCCCCATGCCTGCTGAGGCACTGGCGGCGCACATCATCCACGCAGTGGTGGAACGGTCGGGAATCGATCCCGATCGGATCGAGGACGTGGTGTTCGCGCAAAGCTATGCCAACAGCGAAGCCCCCTGCATCGGTCGCTGGGCCGCGCTCGCGGCGGGCTTGCCGGTCGGTGTGCCGGGTATGCAGCTTGACCGGCGCTGCGGCGGCGGGCTGCAATCGATCGCCATGGCGGCGATGATGGTGCAGTCTAGCGCCTGCGATGTCGTCCTTGCGGGCGGCGTCGAGAGCATGAGCAACATCGAATATTACACGACCCACATGCGCGGCGGAGCAAGGGCCGGAAACGTACAGTTTTATGACAGGCTGGATCGCGGCCGCGAACGTTCGCAACCCGTCGAACGTTTCGGCGTGATTTCAGGCATGATCGAAACAGCGGAAAATCTGGCACGGGACTACAGCATCTCCCGCCAGGAAGCCGATGCCTTCGCGGCACGCAGTCAGCAGCGGGCGGCAACCGCGTGGAGGACTGGGCGTTTCGACGCCGAAGTCGCTCCCGTTCCGGTGCCGCAGCGCAAAGGTGATCCGATCCTGTTCGATCACGACGAGGGAATCAGGGCGGACACAACCATCGAATCACTGGGGCAATTGCGCCCGATTGAAAAGGGCGGAACCGTCACCGCGGGCAACGCCAGCCAGCAGAACGATGCCGCTGCCGCATGCCTTGTCGTCGCCGAGGACAAGCTGACCGAACTTGGCCTTGAGCCGATCGCTTTCTTCACCGGCTGGGCAGCACATGGCTGCGAGCCATCCCGGATGGGCATCGGACCGGTCGGCGCCGTGGCGCGCCTGTTTGCCAGGCAAAGGCTCGATTGGGGCGACATCGATCTGCTCGAGATCAATGAAGCCTTCGCGGTTCAGGTGCTCGCCTGCCTGAAGCAGTGGGGCCTTGATCTCACGGGCCCGTGGGAAGACAAGATCAACGTCAACGGATCTGGCATCTCGCTGGGCCACCCGATCGGCGCCACCGGGGTTCGGATCATGACGACCCTGCTCCATGAAATGGAACGCCAGGGTGCGAAACGCGGGCTCGAGACGATGTGTATCGGCGGCGGCCAGGGCATCGCAGCGATCTTCGAGCGCCCCTGAGGGCACCGCTCAGTCCGTATCCCATATCGCTTCTAAGGCAGGTTTCACGATAGTCCGCCTGTTAGCGTAATGGTACGACATCGAACTGTGCAATATGCGCGAAAATAGAGGCTTGCCCCGGAAATCGCGGGTAAAGAGGAGCTTGCGTAGCGACATGGTAAAAATTGTCTTCAAGAAGGACGGCAAAGACGATCGCGCGGTCGAAGGTGACAGTGGTGTCAGCTTGATGGAAGTCGCGCTCGCCAATGATATCGGCGAAATTCTTGCTGACTGTGGCGGCGCGCTTTCCTGTGCCACCTGTCATGTCTACATCGCCGACGAATGGCGCGAGCGTGTTGGCGATCCTCATGACGAAGAACAGGCCATGCTCGAAATGGCGGTCGATCCGGACGAGCGCAGCCGTCTGTCCTGCCAGATCAAGATCGGACCGGAACTCGACGGGCTGCAGGTGATCCTGCCCAAATCGCAGCTGTAGGGCAGAGGGCAAAAGCTCATGGGTTTGCTTGACGGGAAAGTCGTGGCGGTCACCGGTGCCGGACGCGGGATCGGGCGCGGGATCGCGCTCGAATGCGCCGCTCAGGGCGCGAGCGTGGTGGTCAACGACTTCGGAGGGTCGCTTTCCGGCGAAGGTGCCGACAAGGGACCGGCGCAATCGGTCGTCGCGGAAATCATCGCGGCAGGCGGCAAGGCCGTTGCCAATCTTGCCAGCGTCGCTGATCCGCGAGGCGCCGAGAGCATCGTCGCGGATGCAGTGACGGCGTTCGGTCGGATCGACGGGGTCGTCAACAATGCCGGGGTTTCGCGCGACGGGATGTTCCACAAGATGAGCGTCGAGAACTGGCAGGCGGTGATCGACGTTCATCTGAACGGCTCCTTCTACCTTTCACGCGCCGCAGCGCCCTATTTCCGTGAACAGGAAGGTGGCGCCTTCGTCTTCATGACCTCGACTTCGGGCCTGATCGGCAATGTCGGGCAAGCCAACTACTCCGCTGCAAAGATGGCGCTGATAGGCCTGTCAAATTCAATCGCGCTCGACATGCAGCGCTATGGTGTGCGCTCAAACTGTGTAGCGCCCTTTGCCTGGAGCCGGATGACCGAGAGCATTCGGGCTGACACCCCCGAAGCCGTGGAACGCGTTGAGCGGCTTAAAACAATGACCGCCGACAAGGTTGCGCCGATGGTTGCGTTCCTGTGCTCCGATGCAGCTAGCGAAGTAACCGGTCAGGTCCTTTGCGTACGCAAGAATGAAGTATTTCTTTTCCATCCCTCGCGTCCGGTAAGATCGCTTCACCGCTCCGAAGGCTGGACGAGCGAAACAATCGCACGCGAACTTCTGCCTGCGATCAGGCCCAGCCTCTCTCCCCTTCAGGTTTCGACCGATGTCTTTGCCTGGGATCCGGTCTGACTTCTTTGGGCTCAGACCAGCCGGAAATCAGTGCGGCAGGTCGGATCAAACGTCCTGAATGGCACACAAATCCGATTGGGCCTGCCGCCAGGCAGGTGTTACCTGCCACCGACAGTATACCGTTCTGGAGTGGGCTAAGTGAGCGAGTCGTTTCCCGAGATCCGTGAAGCCGTTCAGCGTTTGTGCGCCAATTTTCCTGGCGAATACTGGCAGAAGCTGGATCGGGAGCGTGCCTACCCCACCGAATTCGTACAGGCACTGACTCAGGCGGGCTTCCTGTCGGTTCTGATCCCCGAGGAATATGGCGGCTCCGGGCTGGGCCTGCAGGCTGCGACAGCCGTTCTGGAGGAGGTCCATCGCTCCGGATGCAACGGCGGCGCCTGCCATGCGCAGATGTACACCATGGGCACGGTCCTGAAGCATGGGTCGGAGGAGCAGAAACAGAAATATCTGCCAAAAGTGGCCTCGGGCGAACTGCGCCTGCAGGCTTTCGGCGTGACCGAACCGGCGGCCGGCACCGACACCACCCGTATCCGTACCTTTGCCAAACGGCAGGGCGATCATTACGTCGTCAACGGCCAGAAGATATGGATCAGCCGGGCTGAACATTCGGACCTGATGGTGCTGCTGTGTCGCACCTCGCCGCGCGAGGACTGCACGAAACCATCCGATGGCATGAGCGTACTGCTGGTGGACATGCGCGAGGCAGTTGGCAATGGCCTGACCATCCGGCCGATCCGCACCATGCTCAACCATGCGACAACCGAACTGTTCTTCGATGATCTCAAGGTTCCGGTCGAGAACCTGATCGGGGACGAAGGCAAAGGCTTCAAATACATCCTCTCCGGCATGAATGCCGAACGCATCCTGATTGCGAGCGAATGCATCGGTGACGGCCGGTTCTTCATAGACCGGGCTGCAAATTATGCACGCGAGCGCAGCGTATTTGGTCGGCCGATCGGTGAGAATCAGGGTGTCCAGTTTCCGATCGCACGCGCCTATGTCCAGCTCTCCGCCGCCGCAGAAATGGTCGACAAGGCCGCCCGCATGTTCGACGAAGGACAGACGGCCGGAACCGAGGCGAACATGGCCAAGATGCTCGCCTCCGAAGCGAGTTGGTATGCCGCAGACATGTGCATCCAGACACATGGCGGATTCGGTTTCGCCGAGGAATATGATGTAGAGCGCAAGTTCCGCGAGACACGACTTTACCAGGTGGCGCCGATCAGCACGAACCTGATCCTGAGCCATGTCGCCACTCACGCCCTCAACCTGCCGAAAAGCTTCTGATCGGCAGCTGGCGGCTCATCTCGCCGCGCATATCGCGCCACTGCTGTTCCAGGTCTCCACGAAATGCCGGGTTGGCAACGGCAATCAGCGCCTCTGCGCGTTCGTCAAGCGACTTGTTCCGCAGCTGCGCCACGCCATGTTCGGTGACGATCGCGTCCGCCATATTGCGTGGAAGTGAGATGGTTGGCGTATCAAGCCGTGCGACAATGCGGCTGATCGATCCCTTGCGCGCGGTTGATGGTAGCATTGTAATTGCACCGCCGCCGGGCGAAGCGAGAGCCGCCGCAGCGAAATCGGGCGCGCCGCCCACGCCGCTCTGAAGGCCACCGCCCTGCCATTCCAGATTGATCTGACCGAACAGGTCTACCGCGAGCGCTGAATTGGCAGCGAAGAAGTTCGGCTCCTTCCCGATCGTCTGTACATCGTGGGTTTCCAGTGTATCGGATAATCGCACCAGATTGCGATCCGCCATGGCATGGTAGAAGTCTCGCGTACCTACGCATATGCCCGCCACATGGTCGCCATTCGCCAAGGCGCCCTTGTCCGCGAGATGAAGCAGGTCACCGCTCGCCATGCCCGAGCGCAGGCGCAGTTGCCGATGTGAGGCGAGCGCACGCCACAGCGCGGACGGAGCCGATCCGATCCCCACCTGCAACGCCGCCCCATCGGGGATCAGCCCTGCCGCATGCCCAGCGATCGCCTGCCCCACCGCGTCCACTGTCACCGCTGGCATTTCGATGAGGGGGCTTTCGCTCTCCGCTACGATATCCGCATCGTCCAGATCGATCCGCGGACCACGGGGCATTGCGGGCATCAGCGGGTTGACGAGTGCGATACGGGTTCGTGCTGCCCGCCAAGCGATTGCGGTGAAATCGGCCGCTATTCCCACCGACGCCTTTCGGCCCTCTCCCGGAAGCGGCGGCGCGACATGCACGACCGCGACATCAAGGCCGGCGTCATGTTGCAGGTAGCGTGCGATGCTGGAGTAAGAGAGCGGGTACAGGCTTACGCGCCCGGCGGCGAAACTCTGGCGCGACGCCGGCGGGAACAGGAATGTCCGCAGCCGAGCACGTTCGTGCAGCCCTGCATAGTCGAAGCTGTTCATGCCCGGGAGCAGGCAACTCACGATATCGACATCAGACATGCGTTCGGGATCGGCGGTCAGCAGGTCGCACAACGCCCGGATCTCGCCCGTCGCACCGGGCACATAGATTGTTCGGCCGGGTCGAAAGTGATCGAGTAGTGTGCTCAGCCTCATCATCGCTCCATAGGGGCGGCGGCGGCGACCGTTCTCGACAGCAGGTGCCGACCGCGGCGGATGTCGGCGATGACGGTGACGATCGGTATCAAGGCGATCGGCAGTGCGGCCACCGTAAATGTCGCCAGCGAGCCATGACCGGCATTCCTGATCATCAGGTACGAAACGAGCGGTGCGGAGAGCATCGCGCCCAGATAGCCGGCCGTGCGCAGCAAGCCCGCTGCGGAGCCGCTTTGTTCGAGCGGGGCGTAATCCAGCAGGCGCTGCTGATTGCTCATGTTCAGGACACCGAAACCAAAACCAAATCCGAAAGACAATGCGAGGATCATCGGTATCGACGTGCCTGCATCGGCGAACAACAACGCTGCGCAGGCCAGGAAGAGCGAAGCGGCGCCAGCAAGCTCGACGATGCAGCCTATGCGCTTGCGCGTAGGCAGAAGCGCGCCGACGAACGACGCAATCGCCACGGGCATGAGCAATAAACCCGAGGTCGCAAGAGGTATGTCGAGCGTGGTCTGTGACCATTGCGGCATCGCGTAGAAATAGCAGTAGTTGACGAAGTTGAAGGCGACGTGGTTACCATAGGTCAGCGTCAGCGCGCGATTGGCCCGCAGAAGGCCGAGATCGATGAACGGCCGCGTCTGCCGCTTCTCCGCAAGGACAAACAGAGCGCCGCCGACTAGCGCCAGGATCAGCGCCACCATATCCAGCCCGCTCTCAAGATGCATGAGAAAGAACATAAATGCCGTCATGAAAACGCTGAACAGAGCGATCCCGATCCAGTCCACGCGCCCCCTGCCGTGCTTGGACGGGTGACGCACCGGCACCGCGGCGTAGATCAGAACGAAGGCGATAACGGCAAGCGGCAGGTTGATGGCGAAAACCCCCCGCCAGCCCAACCATTCGGTAACCAGCCCACCCAGTGGCGGCCCAATGCCGACCGCCACCGCGCTTGCCGCCGCGAGGAACCCGAGGATGCGCGCAGGAGGTTCAATCCCGGCATCATTCGCGCGGTGCCTTATGATCGCTACGGCGCATGGATAGGCCCCCGACGTACCGACACCGATCAGGATGCGCGATACGATTAGCGTCAGCAGGTCCTGCGCGAGCATGCCGACGAGCCCTCCGATAGCGAGCACTATGGTGGCGCCGACCAACGTCCGCCTCGCCCCGAACCGATCGGCGAAACTGCCGAGCACCGGCTGCGACACCGCAGCGGTCAGGTAGAGCGAAGCGACGAGCCAGCCGCCAGCCTTGTCCTGACCGGGAAAGGCCTGCCCGATCGGCATCAGTGCCGTCGACAGCATCGACGAATTGAGTGGGTTCAGGATCGTCACCAGCAACAGAGGCAGGATCAGCCACCAGTTGAAAGGACTGCTCCCGCTTTCTGCTGCGGGATGCCTCACGCCAGTGCGCCTTTCACGTGCGTCCCCCCTGAAAGCCGGTCGCTCACGACGGCTTTTCCGAATAGGCCCTGCTCAGCATCCCGTCCACCACATGAAGCAGCCGCCCACCATCCACTGGGAGCACTGTGCCGGTCGTGAAGGAACTCGCGTCGCTGGCGAGGAAGGCGGCGGCACGCGCGATTTCATCGACATGTCCGCCACGTTTCAGCGGAAGCGATGCAATACGCCTTGCCCCCTCTTCGCTTTCAAACAGGGCCGTGCTGCCGCTCGACCGGATCATGCCGGGTGCGAGAATATTCGCACGAACGTTGCACGGTCCGAACTCGGCTGCGAAATTCTTCATCATCTGCCATTCACCGGCCCGAGCGATAGCATTGGCCGAGCGTTCGGTCGTCGCCTCGAACACCGATCCCGATCCGATGTAGATCAGTGATCCGCCGCCTGCGGCGATCATGTGCGGAATGGTCAGGGCCGAAAGCCAGAAGCGGCTCTTTATGACGTAGAGAATCTGCTCGTCAAATACTGCATCCGGGGTATCAATCGACGATCCGAGCCATGGCTGGATCGTCGGCGCACAGAGCAACGTGGTGACCTTTCCAAACTTCGCGACGGCGGTTTCAACCAGTGCTTTCAAATGCGCCTTGTCGCCGATATCGCCTGCTACCGGCACGGCAACCGTTGCGCCATCGCCAAAGCGCGTATTGAGATCGGAGGCAACGGATACGATCTTGGCGGGCGTTCGGGATGCGATGACCAGACGCGCGCCGCTGCCGGCAAACAGCTCCGCGCAAGCCCTGCCCATGCCCTCGCTTGCGCCCGTCACAATCGCGACCCGGCCACTCAGATCAAAACGCGTTCCGGTCATTCGTGAAGTCCCGTCAGCACGCCGCCATCGATCTGGATGGTCTGCCCGGTGATGTAGCGTCCGGCATCGCTGATCAGATAGGCAACGCAATTCGAAACATCGGACGGCGTGCCCAGATAAGGGGTCAGTACGTTCGCGCGCGACTGGTCCAGTCGTTCCTCGCTCAGCGTGGCCAGCATGCGCTCGGTCTCGATCGTGCCGGGCGCCACGGCGTTGCTGCGAATGCCCTGCTTGCCATAGGCGACAGCCAGATGCCGGGCGAACATAATCAACCCTGCTTTGCTGGTTCCGTAACACAGGCGCTTGCCCGACAGCGGAGGGGCAATGCCCTGACGCGAGACGAGGGTCACGACACTGCCGCCACCATTTCCTATGATGAGCGGCACGATCGCACGGGATACCAGCATGGTGCCGCGCAGATTGATCGCCATCGTCCGATCCCACACCGCAAGATCCGTGGAAAGCAGATCGAGATCCGCGCTGGTATCGATATGGGCAGCATTGTTGATGAGCGCGTCAACCCGGCCGAAGCGGCTCTCTGCCAGCTTCCCGAGGCGAGCGACATCGTCTTCGTCCGCAATATCGCAGGCGATGCCCACGGTGTGTCCGCCGATATGCTCTGCGGTTGCCTTCACGCGGCCCGCGTCGATATCGGCGAGGAGGACGCGAGCACCAAGGCGCGCGAACAGTCCAGCCATGCCCGCCCCAAGCCCGCTGCCACCTCCGGTAACGAGGATGACCTTGCCGGTGAGATCGACAATGGCACCGCCTTCGTCGTTCATCGGTCCGGCCTTTGCCCTTCCATCTGCGTCCACTGGCCCTGGCTCCCCCGAACCCACCCCATCGCAGCTGACGTGCCGCCATCTATTGGGATGACCACACCGCTGATGTAGGAGGCCATGTCCGAACTCAGGAACGCGACGAGATCACCGCATTCCTCCGCGTCTCCCTCGCGCAGCAGCGGGATGACGCGCCGCATGCGATCGTCCTGCTCCGGGGTCGGCACGCGCCATCTCGATTCGTCCACCGGGCCTGTACGATTGCCGCGTCCGCCCGGTGTGACCGTGTGGTCCGGCGCTATGCAGTTGACCCTTATATTGTCGCCGGAGAGCTCAAGTGCCATCGATTTGGTGAAGTTGATCATGGCCGCCTTGCACGCTGCATAAACCGCAACATTCGGCCCCGCGCGCATCCCCTCGATTGAAGCGACGTTGACAATCGAACCGCCCACCCCGCCCCGCGCGATAATGGGCGCCGCGGCATGGGTAGCGGCGAGCATGCTTACGAAATTAATGTCGATATGCCGTCGCCAGCCACGTTCGCTCTGTTCGAGAAAAGGCTTGTAGGCGACGCCGCCCGCATTGTTGACGAGGATGTCGAGCCGTCCGAAACGTTCGTCCGCAGCCGCGATGACGGCGCGGATGCAACCCGTGTCCATCACATCCCCCGAAACTGCCAATGCCTTGCGACCAAGTTCCTGGATGCGGGCAGTCACTTCTTCGCAGCGTTCGGGCACGATATCCAAGACGACAATGTCCGCACCGAGTTCGGCCATGCGCAGGGCGCAGGCGCGGCCGATCCCCCCGCCGCCGCCGGTGACCACGGCGACCTTGTCGGTAAGGACCAACTTCTTCGTGGCTTCCACGGCAATTTCATCCTAAGTTGCGCAGCCGAACTTGACGGACTGTCAGTTCATCCGCAAAGCTTTGATCGTTCTCATCTAGGTTTCCTTGCCCATGGCGCGTCCAAAACAGAATCTTTATGGCCAGGAAATGGGAAGCAAGGGATTCCTTACACGAGAGAAGATCATTTCGGCGACGGCCGACCTCCTCGTCCGCCGCCCGCTTCGGGATATCAAGGTAGCGGAGATCGGCCAAGCAGCCGGTGTCTCGACCTCCACCTTCTACCTTTATTTCGAGACGGTAAGCGACGCGGCGCTGGCCGCGATCGAACGCGTCGCCCAAGCCAGTCCGAAGATCCTGCAACTGCTCCAGAGCCAATGGACCCGCCAGAATCTTCTGGAGAATGCGCGGCGGCTGGTGAACTATTATTTTGTCATCTGGGATGAGAACCACGCCCTGCTCCGCGTCCGCAATTTTGTCGCGGACGAAGGCGACAAGCGCTTTCTCGACGCCCGTCGCCGCTCGATCGAGCCGGTCCATCTACTGCTGCAAGAAAAGATCCGGGAGTTGCAGTCCGAACTTCCCGAAGGCCGCCGTCTCCATCCGCCCTCGACAGCTTCGGTAATCCTCGCCCTGCTGGAGCGCACGGCGCAGACCATCCGCTTGCCTTCAGCGCACAAGGCGACCCGCCCGCGTTCGGTTGAAACCGCAGCATTTCTCGTGGCGAGCGCGCTGAGTGGCGGCGCGCCGTTCATGGAACCGCTCCCCGACGGCCAGATACCCGAGATGGGGCCGCTGCCGGACAAAATCAGCTAGAAGCCGGCGGCCACGGCTCTCTACTTACCGCTTGCTGATTTCGAAACCTTCCTTTTCCCGATCCCAGGTGTTTTCGGTGCAGCCTTCGTCGCGCAACTGATACTTCAGCACGCGGCCGACAGGGTTGCGCGGGAGGTCTTCGCGGAACTCAAAGAAACGCGGCACCGCGAAATAAGGCACCTTGTCCACGCACCAGGTGCAAAGCTCCTCTTCGGTGATGACCACGCCATCCCGCAGCGTGATCGTGACCTTCACCTCGTCCTCGGTCTCGGCGAGCACGGCATGCACGGCAACATCCTTGACCGCATCATGCTTTTTGAAGGTCGCTTCAAGCTCCTGGCTGGAGATGTTCTCGCCTCGCCGGCGGAGATAATCCTTCTTCCGATCGACGAAAAACATGAAACCGTTTTCGTCCATGCGACCAATATCGCCAGAATGAAGCCAGAGATTGCGCATGATCTTCAGCGTCTCTTCGGGCCGGTTCCAATAGCCCGAAAACATGATATCGGGGTGACGCGGGCGGATGATGATCTCACCCGGCTGACCCATGGGCACCTCATTGTCCTCGTCGTCGACGATCCGGACATCAAAATCCTCGTTGATCCTCCCCGCATTGCCGAGCGGCCCCTCCTCGTCATCCGAAAGCGTCGTGACACGCGCCGCTTCGGTCAGGCCGTAATTGTGCGAACCCGTGATGGTAACGCCGAAACGCTCTTTCCATTTCCGCTGGATGTCGGGCGGGAACGGCGACCCGCGCACGGCAAATACCTGACCGAAACACCGCCTGGCAGCTTCGCTGTCGGGCGCGTTGGCGATGAAAGTGAGCATCGAGCCGAGCAAGTTGACGACGGTCGCACCCGAACGTTCAATATCTTCCCAGAACTTTGATACCGAAAAGCGTGGAAAGACCGCGACACGCGCGCCAACCATGGCCGAGGAAAGGATCGAACCGCCCAGTGCGTTCATATGGAAGAAGGGCAGCGGCGTCCAGTTGACCGTCTTCTCGGTGCGAGCCTCGCGCTTGAGAATCTGCCGCGCGAGGTTGCAGGCATAGTTGTGCGAGATCATGCAGCCCTTCGACGGGCCGGTCGTGCCGCCTGTAAAGATGAGCATGCACAGATCACCGGGCTTGTTTTCATCGGGGATCGGCGTGTCATTTGCTGCATAGGCTGCGCTCAGGTGTTCGGCCTTGAAATTCCGGTACACGGGCAGCGATTCCTCGCCGCGCACCAGCACAGTGCTGACCTGCGGCAGATCTTCCTCGATGTCGTTGAGACGCAGAGCATAATCAGCCTCCATGACGACAATCTGCGCGCCTGCATCGTCGAACTGATAGCTGAGAAACGTCCCTTTGTAGGCCGTGTTGACCGGCACATGGATCGCGCCGAGCTTGTTTGTAGCCATCCAAAGACTGATCGAATCCACATTGGAGTCGAGCAGACTGCAAACCCGGTCGCCACGCTTCACGCCCCGCGCCGCTAGGCCGTGGGCAAGACGTGTGGAAAGCTTGTCCATCTCGGCATAAGTGTAGGTCTTGCCCTGGAAATCGAGCCACACATTGTCGCCAAAGTTCTCCACGGCACGCGCGAGAACTTCGGTGACTGTCCCACGCACGTCGGGCGACCAAACAGGGAATTTCACTACCATCCGTCTCCAAAACTGATGAAGTATCAGCGATAAAGCCATTAAGGGCCGGCTGACAAGGGTGCCACTGCGTGGTCTCAGGTGACTCGTTCCTGAAATCGATCAGGTCAGGCTTTCGGAAAACGGCCCTACGGCGCGCAGCATGATCCCTAAGGTGGAGAGGGACTTGATGCGGTTTTCTGGAAGGGTTGCGATCGTGACGGGCGGTGCGCGTGGCATCGGCTTCGCCATCGCCCGGCGGCTGGGCAGAGAAGGCGCGGCCATCGCTATCGCCGATCTCGACACGGCGACAAGCGCTAAGGCCATCGATCAGCTGCGCACTGCCGGTGTGACCGCTATATCGATCGAATGCGATGTCGCGAATGAAGACACAATGGATACGACGGTACAGCGGGCCGAAGCGGAGCTGGGCGGTGTCGACATCCTGATTGCCAATGCCGGTCTCCACCTCCAGGGCTATACCAAGCTACCGTGCGCACTCTCCAATGATGCATGGCGCCGGATGATCGATGTGAATGTGCTCGGGATCGTGAATGGTGCGCGGTCCTGCCGCCCGGCGATGGCGCGACGGGGCGGCGGCGTTATCATCAGCATTTCGTCGATGGCAGGCTACAAGGGGGAAAATGCCTACGGCATCTCCAAGCTGGCTGTGCGCGGATTGACCGTCGCGCTCGCAAGGGAACTCGCTCCCGATGGCATCAGGGTTTGCGGGATTGCCCCGGGACTGATCGGCTCAGAGGAAGTGTTCGCTCGTTTTCCCGAGGAACGGCGTGAACGATATATCAACGAAATTCAGTTGGTTCGGCGGCTCGGACAGGTTGAGGATATCGCCGGGGCAGCAGCCTATCTTGCCTCCGAAGAGGCGTCCTTCGTGACGGCGGAGACCCTCCTGGTAACCGGGGGCGCCTTTTGCCGAATATGAGCGCCCCCAACGGCATGAAGGTTCAAGCCGTAGAACCTGCGGCCGCAACCAGCTCCTGGTACATGCTGGCGCTGCTCGCGCTGGTCTATATCTTCGGCTCGATCGACCGGGCCGTGCCCTCGGTCATCGTCGAACCGTTGAAGGCGGAGTTCGGTCTCACCGATTCGCAGCTCGGTTTTCTGACCGGCTTTGCCTATTCGATCCCCTTCGCGCTGGCGGCGCTGCCGGGCGGCTGGCTGCTCGACCGGTTCGATCGCCGCGCGCTGTTGGCTGCTGCGGGAACCATCTGGAGCCTGCTAACGATGGCGGGAGCCGCCGCGCAGAATTTCAGCATGCTGGTGCTGGCACGGATGGGCGTGGGCCTGACCGAAGCGCCAGCTTCGCCGGGCAGCCTGTCGTTGATCGGCGATCTCTTCCCCAAAGAACGCCGCGCGACCGCCGTCAGCCTCTATTATGCGGGGACAGCTACCGCACAGATGATCGTGTTCCTCGTCGGCGGATGGCTGCTGTTTCACATGGGCTGGCGGTCACTGTTCCTGATCGCCGGCGTTCCAGGGCTAATCCTCGCCGCCCTGCTCTTTTTCACCTGCAAGGAGCCCAGGCGCGGGCAGTTCGACGAAGGCGAGGCGGCGGCTCCGGTAAGCTACCGGGAGGCGTTTTCGACCATCATGGCATCGCTGCCGCTGAGGCACGCGATCACGGCGAACATGCTGTCGACGGGCGTCAACTACGCGGTGATCGTTTGGACTATATCCTTCCTCGTCCGTATCCACGGGATGGCCCATGAATATGCTGCCATCGCCGTCGGAATCGGCATCGGCGCCGTGATGATGGTGGGGTCGATCAGCTCGGGCATCCTGGCGGATCGCTTTGCGAAGGGCGATCCGGCGCGGCTGGCGCTTGTGCCGGCGGTGGGTACGGCAGCGATGGCTGTTTTCGGCATTCTGATGTGCTTGATGCCGACATTGCCGACAGCCCTCGCATCGATGGCGGCACTCGCCTTCTTCATGGGGATCAATACCGGTCCGGGCTACGCCACGCTCGTCAGCATGACGCGTTCCAACATGCGCGGATCGATACTGTCGATCGCGAAGATCGCGTCGATCCTGATCGGGAACGGCGCCCTCACCTATTTTACCGGCGCCGTCAGCGACGCCATCGGTGGTTCTGAATCGATCCGGTGGGCACTGATGCTGACGATGCTGTTCCTGTTCTGGGGCTCGTTTCACTTTCTGATGGCAGCACGATCAAAGGCGGCCGACGCGCTGGCGACACACTGAGCCGACACCGGGAGATACTATGGCAATCAAAGGCAAAACCATTCTTGTAACCGGCGCGACCGGCCAGCTCGCCGGCGCCGTGGCGCGGGGCCTTGTGGGTGACAACGAAATCATCGCTCTTGCCCGCTTTTCCGAGCCCGGGTCACGCGAGGCGCTGGAGGCGGCGGGTGTCATCTGCGTTCAGGGCGATTTCGTCACACGCGATTTCGACCACACACCCGAACGCGTCGATTACGTGTTTCATGCCGCCGCCAACACCAAGCCGGCGACGATAGAGGAAGGCATGCGCGACAATGCGGAAGGCACCGGTTTCTTAATGCACCGCTACCGTGAGGCCAAGGGCTTCCTGCATGTCTCCGCCACCGGCTGTTATGCGCCGCACCCCGATCCCGAGCACGTCTTCACCGAAGACGAGCCCCTTGGCGGGTCCACCTGGTTCGCCCCGATGTACGGCGTGTCAAAGACGGCGGCAGAGGGCGTCGTGCGGTCGCTGTGCCAGATTCACGGTCTGCCGACCGTGATCGGGCGCATGAATGTCGCTTATGGCGGCCCCTATTTCGACGGCGGTCTTCCGGGCCGCCAGCTCGACGCGCTGCTTGCCGGGGAACCGATCAAACTGCAACGCGGCCAGCGTTGGTTCCAGACGCCGATCCATGAGGACGACATTACCCGCCATGCGCTGATCCTGCTCGAACACGCGACTGTGCCAGCGACCATCGTCAACTGGGGCGGAAATGATGGGGTCGAGGTGGAACAATGGGTCCGTTATCTCGGCAGGCTGGTCGGACGAGAACCGATCTTCGAATATGACGACCGACCCCGCGCCGCGAGCTGGATCGGCGATCATTCGCGCCGCATCGCGCTCGGCTGCATCTGCGAGGTCGACTGGCGCGAAGGCATGAAGCGCATGATCCGCGCGCGCCGCCCGGACGTCGCCATCGTGGAAGGCATCTGACATGGCGGGACTTCTTGAAGGCAAGGTCGCCCTGATCACCGGCGCGGGCGGCGGCGTCGGCAGGGCCTACGCGATGCTCTTCGCGCGGGAGGGGGCGGCCGTGGTGGTCAACGACCTCTCGGTCACGCCCGAAGGCGATAATGCCGCCGATGGCGAGCATATGGCCGACAAGGTCGTCGCGGAAATCCACGCAGCGGGCGGGATAGCGGTAGCCAACCACGGCGATGTCAGCAATCCAGATGACGTGCGGGAGATGATCGACTGTGCTGTACGCGCCTTTGGCAGGCTCGACATCCTCGTCAACAATGCCGGCATCTTTCGCGAGCGCCCTTTCGCCGAGTTGAGCTGGGAAGACTGGACGACAGTGATCGATGTGCATCTGCACGGCAGCTTCCGCCTCGCCCAGCTCGCCTTTCGTCGCTTCATCGAACAAGGAATGGGCGGCGTCATCGTCAACACGACATCGCGCACGGCGCTACGCGGGAAAGAGCTTCAGGCCAATTATGCCGCCGCCAAAGGCGCGCTGATCAGCCTGACTAACACGATCGCGCTGGAAGGGCGCGAGCACGGCATTCGCGCGGTCTGCGTGTCGCCACGCGGGCTTACACGGGGCTGGGAAGCGGCCGCGATGACCTCCGCCGGCGCGATAACCCAGGCGGTGCGCGATCGCTTTACCCTCCATGGGCCGGCGCTGGCCCTGCTCTACCTCGTCAGCGATCTGGCCGAAGAGCATTCAGGCAAGACCTTCTTCGCCAGCGACGAGATGATCAGCGAGGTCCGATGGGAACAGGCGCCCGGCTTCGTACCCGATGAAAACAGCACGCCCCATGATCTCGCACGTTCGTCCGCGCAGGGCGAACTCACCTATCCGGGCGTGTTCAATGCAAACAGGATTTCGTAAATGAGCTTCAATCCACAAGAGCTGATCCAGCACGCGCGCGCTGAGACAGGACTGACACGCTTCGGCGACGCGCCTTTCCAGCAATCGCTGGCGCTTCTGTGCAGATCTCTCGACGAGGATGCGCGGCTGACACCCGAGGGCATCACCAAGGCTGAAGCGCTGCTTGTAGGCCATCTGACCGAGCGACTACGGCTGGAGGCGTTCATCGCGCGCCATCCCGAGGTGCTTGAACAAGAGGTTGCTCCCGCGATCTTCCTGGTAGGCATGCCGCGCAGCGGAACAACGGCGCTCGCACAGCACCTGTCGGAGGATCCTGCACTGCGCTCCATCCCGCGATGGGAATCCAAGCGGCTCACGCCGCCCGAGACCGGCGCCCACACCGAGCAAGACCCGCGCATCGCAGAAATCCGGGCCGAATTTGCGGATGCTTTCAAGGCGATGCCGTGGCGGCAGAAGATCCTGCCCAACAATTCCGATGACCCGGCCGAACATGGCCTGCTGATGGCACTCACCTTTCTCAATCTGCAGTGGCCGACGCTTTTTCGCATTCCGGGCTGGAGCGGATGGGCGCTCGCGCAGGACCTGACGCCGGGCTACGAATATCTCGCGCGGGTGCTCAAGGTGCTTCAGTGGGCGAAGCCGGCGGGGCGCTGGAGCCTCAAATTACCGCCCGATCTGTTCGCGCTGGACGCGATCGCGGAGGTGTTTCCCAATGCAAGCTTCGTTTGGGCGCACCGAGATCCTGTGGAAGCGATATCGTCGGTTTGCAGCCTGTGCGCACAAGTTCGGGAAAAGCAGGGGGGCGCAGAGGTCGAGCCGCAGGAGATCGGCCCCGAACAACTGGAATTCCAGGCTCTCGCCGTCGATCGCGGTTTGGCCGCGCGCGAAAAGATTGGCGAGGAGCGTTTTGTCGATGTGTGGCAGAACGATCTGGGCGATGACACTGTGATGACGATCGCGGCGCTCTACGATAAGCTCGGCATGCGGATGTCGGCGGAGTATCGCGCCAATCTCGATACCCGGATGCGCGAGAAGCCGCGCGGACGTTTCGGCAGCCACGAACATGCACTCGCCCCCTATGGGATCGACGAACGGACGGTAATCGAACGCTTTTCTACCTATATTCAGCGGTTCCACGCGCCATGAAGGGTCAAGCCCTTCTGATCACCGGTGTGACCGGCAAGGCCGTGCTCCCGATTGCCGCCTCGCTGGCGAAAGACAATGAGGTCTTCGGGCAGGCCCGCTTCACCGATGCTCAGACCGAAAAGCGTATCGCTGATCTCGGCATCAGACCATGCCGCGCCGATTTCGCCGCCGGGGATTTCGAAAATCTGCCGCGCGCGGTGGATTATGTGCTCCATTTCGCCTGGACACGCGCACCCGCGGATCAACTCGAACTCGCCATGCTGGCGAACGTCGAGGGCGCGGGGCTGCTGCTGCAGCGCTATCGCGGCGCCCGGGCGGCGCTGATCGTCTCGTCCAGCGCGGTCTATCTCGGCAATCCCGATCCCATGCACTGCTATAAGGAGGGCGACCCAATCGGTGCCGGGCCCTCGGTCGCGGCGGCCACGAGCGCAGTGTGCAAGATCGGGCTGGAGTCGGTCGCCCGGCTCGCCGCACGCAGCCTTGATCTGCCGATCACCATCGCCCGGCTCAACACGGTGCTCGGCCCGCACCGCGCCTTCTATGGCAAGATGCTAGAGGCGGTTCTGACCGGCAGCGAGATTGCCCTGCCCAGCGCGAGCAACGCCCATAATCCGATCCATAGCGAGGATATGATCGCCCAGATCGAGCCGTTGCTCGATGCCGCGGGACGCGCACCGCTGACCGTGAACTGGAGCGGGGATGACATCGCAATCAGCCGGCAGGTCATCGCCCGCATGGCCGCACGAACCGGCCGCGAGGCGAATATCGCCCTACGACCCGCCCCCGGCCTCGGCGGCGGCACCGTGACCGACACAAGCCGGCGCAAGGCCATTACCGGACCATGCCGGATCAGTTTCAACGAAGGCTTCGAGCGGATGCTGGACGAAATGCTCGATGGCGCACCCTCCAGCCTTGTGCAGCGTGACTGGGACTACGCCTCAACCTCGCAAAATCATCGCTTCACCGGTGTGAGGAACAACCAATGAAGACGGCTTTCGAGATCGCCAAAGGGCATGATCTCTCCGGCAGGACGATCCTGATAACCGGCGCATCGTCCGGGCTCGGCATGGAAACGGCACGCGCGCTTGCGACCACCGGCGCAAACATCATCATCACGGTACGAAATCTAGATGCCGGAGAGCAGGTCCTCGCGCAGCTTCGCGCGATCGGAAGAGGGCGGCATGCGCTCCATGCGCTGGACCTATCGGACCCGGCGAGCATCCGGTCCTTCGCAAACCAGCTGGGGAAGGAATTCGAGACGGTCGATGTGTTGATCGCCAACGCGGGTGTCGCGCAGACCCCGAAGGATCGGTTGGAGAACGGACTCGAGCTGCGTTTCGCCACCAACTATCTGGGCCATTTCCTGCTGATCGACGCCCTGCTTCCCATGCTTTCGGAGCGCGGGGCCAGGCTCGTCCTGCTCGGATCGGCCGGACACAAGGGACGGCCCGTCAACCTCGACGACCTCGCCTGGCTGAACCGGGACATCGACCAGCGCGTCGCTTATGGAGAATCCAAATCAGCGCTGTCATTGCTCGCCGTGGAAGCGACGCGGCGCTGGCATGGCCGCAATATCTTCGCCAACTGCGTCCTTCCAGGTTCGGTCGTGACGGGCCTGCAGCGCCATCACACACCCGAACGTATGGCGGACATGCTTCGGATCGGCTTGGCCGGCGTAAGCAAACTCCGTCTTCACCTCGATCGAGGAAGCGGCGGCGACCAGCGTATGGGCGGCGATCGCACCGGAACTGGACCGGGTTGGCGGGCTGGTGCTCGAACAATGCGGCCCCTGCCCGATATCCGGGCCGGATAGCCACCCCTATCGGGGCCACGAATTGCACGCGACGGACAGCGAAACCGCCAGGCGACTGTGGGACGGGACGATCGCGCTGATCGAAACGCTGGGGATCGTCCCGCTCGCCGTCAAGGCGACAGCAGCGTCGTAAGGTTCACCGGAACGGGAAGCGTCTCGCCCGGATCGATCGTATCTTCCCGCCAGCGCACCGAGCCCGTCGGCCGTTCGAGATAACGCCGGACCTTCGGCGGCTCGCCGATATGAAACGCCAACGCCTTGTCGCGCCATATCCTGTCCTCGACGGTGGTGCGATCACGCGCGCGCAGGTAATCGTTCCACGTCGGGTAGTGGAAGCGCTCGACCCACAGTTCAGGGTCGGAGATATCGCGTGCCAGCGATGTCGAAAAGGCGCCGTTCCGTTCACGCGAGCGCCGGACGTCGCGCATGGCATGATAGAACAGTCGCGCATCAGCGCTGCCGACACGATATTCGATCTCAATTACCAGCGGTCCGCTCCGCGCGGTCAAAGCCATCTGCACCAAGGGATCGCTGCTGGTCGGCGGCGCGGCCTCTGCCGCCACCAAGTCGGGAATGGCCATAAAGAGCCCAAACAGCGCCGTGCTCATCACATAGACCCCCGCTATTGTGACAGCGGTCGTGACGCCAAGATTCTCCGCGACGATACCCCACACGAGCGAGCCCAAGGCCAGCCCGCCTGCGACAGATGCTTGGAACGCGGCGAGCGTGCGGCCGCTCACCCAGCGCGGCGAACTGAGCTGGATCGCGACATTGCAGGTCGAAATGGAAACCATCCACGCGCCGCCGGCGGGAATCATCGCCAGCGCCGTTAGGACGGCAGAGGTGCTGTAAGCCGCCACGAGAATCGCGGAAGCGAGCACAACCGAGCAGATGACCATGATGAGTTCGGGCAAAAAGTGGTTCCGCAGCCTGGTCGTGAGCAGCGCGAAGCTGACCGCGCCCAGCCCGAAACCGCCCAACAGCAGGCCATAGGTGCCGGGCCCGCCGCGCAGAGGCCCGTCCGCGATCAGCGGAAGCATCGAATAGACCGCCGCGCCGCCCAGCGAGGTGAACAGCGACCGCACGATCACGCGCCGGGTCGGCGGGGAATAATGGACGAAGCGCATGCCTGCCAGCATCGCGCGGTCCAGACGCTCCGGCGGCAGGCGCGGCGTGACGACATCACGCTTCCACAGCGCGAGTGCGATGATGATCGGCAAGTAGAACACCGCATTGACGGAAAAGGCAGCGACGATTCCTGCTGCGGCGATCACGATGCCACCGATCGCCGGACCAACGCTGCGCGCCGCGTTGTTCGATACCGAGTAGAGCGCTACGGCCGCCGGAAGAGCCTTGCGTCCGACAATCTCGGCCGCAGATGCTTGCCACGCGGGCGAATAAAGCGCGATGCCCGTGCCCGTGATGAAAACACTGGTCAGGATCAGCGCGGGCGTAACCGCTCCGGCCGCTGCGAAGACCGCAAGCAGCGCAGCCCCGCCCAGCGCAACAACAAGCGCGCCCAGTGCGACCCGCCGCTTGTCGTACATGTCGGCAATGGCGCCGGCCGCGATCGCGAGGAGCATGATGGGTAGCATCGAGGCCGTCTGCACCATGGCGACGAGATCCGGCCGCCGCGTGATCTCCAGCATCGTCCACGTCGCCGCGACGACCTGCATCTGCTGGCCGAGATTGGAAGCAAGGCTGGCGAACCAGATCCGCCGGAACGTCCCTTCCCTGAGCGGTGCCCAGGTTCCGGCATCGGCCCCGTGCTGATTCAAAAAGAGGCCTCCTGTCCCGTTGCGCGGCATCCCCCATGCCACCGAAATGATGATTGTTCAGCTATCGCGCGTCATGGCCGGTCGTCAATCCGCGCGAGCATCCCCTCGGCGCCTTTTTCATAGTTCAGCGTGCTTCCGTAAACACGTTTGGACTGATCCCTGTTTTCCTCGAGAAAGGTATAGCAAACGCCGCTCTGGCCCCGATCGCGCGCCGTCGGAAACAGGTCGGGATCAAGCGTGCGCCCGGCCGCGACCATAACCGCGCGGCGCAGCACCGACGCGCCCTCAGCCTCTTCGATGTCGATGCCCTCGATGCACGCGCGAAAGCCCTCGGTCAGCGATTGACCCGCCCATTTCGCAGGGCCGGCAATCATGCGCGCGTCCATATGCCAGCGCAAAACTTCATCGCCATCGCGCAGGAGCCAAGCCTGGCCCGGCCCGAGCAGGCGGCGGTTGTTCGCCTCCCACGCGATGATCTCACGATCCAGAACAACGGCTTCGTAGCGCCTATGGGCCCTTCCCGCTGCGGCATGCGCCATGACGAGCCCGGCCAGATCGAACATGTGCGTGCACTGTTCGCGCATCCCGACCATCGCACCGATGTCTGTGCAGCGGGGTGACAACGCCTGGCCGATCATCCCTTTCAAATTAGAACCGGCCATTGGGCAGGTCGAAAAGGGGAAACGTTCGCTCGCGACGTGAACGCCGGTAATGATCCGCCCGTCATGTTCGATCGTCACACCGAAGTGATGGAAATCGTCCTCCAGCCAGCCGACGGCCGTCGTTTCCGTTTCGCGCCTCAGATCTATCAATCTGCGGAAGCAGCCGCCTTCTCGCGGGTAGGCATCGCCCATTTCATCTGTCCTTTCACACACTGTGATCGCGTTATGGGCTGCGCCGGTCAAGATCGGGTGGGACAACGAAATTCTCACCAAACTCGGCCTTAGCTGTGCTTTATCGAGGGTTGCCGGTCGATTATGGATGGACAGCGTATAAAGCGCCCGCACACATCAAGCGGCAGACGATCAAATGATCTATGACGGCCGGAGGACATACCAATCCGAAAGCATCTTTCGGAATATGGAGAAAAGATCTTGGCCCACGGAGAGCATTCCCCCGTCATCATCGAGAACACGTTGGCCGGGCGTCAGGCGAAATGGATCGCCAAACTGACCTACGGAGACATACCTGAGGACGTGCGCGACAGGGCGCGTTTGTTGCTCCTGGATTTCCTTGGCGTCGCGCGGCGCGGGACGACGCTGCCGCAGGTAGAACCGGTCCGTGCGCTGCTGGCCGATCTCGACACGGCACCGCAAGCCTCGCTAGTGGGTGGAGGCAAGGCGACAGCGGCCTATGCCGCCTATGCCAACGGCACCTTCGGCCATAGCTGCGAATATGATGATGCGCATTGGAGTTGTGGCCACCCGGGCGTTTGCGTGATCCCGGCCGTGCTGGCGCTGGCCGAACGCGAGGGAAGCGACGGAAAAGCCATCCTGACCGCGATCGTCGCGGGCTATCAGGCAATGGTGTGGTCTATGGGGCCAATAAACCGCCGCACACTCGATATCGGCTGGCATGGCATGAAGGTGGGCGGCGTCTTCGGCGCCGCTGCCGGCGCCGCCAAGATCCTCGGGCTCGATCTCCTGCAGACCGCCAACGCCCTGGCAGTCGCCGGCAGTGATGCCTCGGGGACAATGGAATATGACCAGTCGGGCGGCGAGGTGAAACGCTTCCATGCGGGCATGGCGACACGCGCGGGGCTGGAGGCCGCCATACTCGCAAAGGCCGGGCTCACCGGCCCGCTGACTATCTTCGAAGGACTGCGGGGCATCCACCGCCTGTTCGCGGAAGGGACGCCGGGCGACGTCGAGCCGTTCTGGGACGGCACCTGGCATATCATGAACACATTCGTGAAACTCTATCCGATGGTGGGCACGACGCATGCGGCGCTCGACGCGCTTGGCATGGTGCTCGATCGGCGGCCCGCCGGTGCAGAGGACATCACGCAGATCGAGGTCGGCATCGTCGACTGGGCCGTCCCACACGGCGCGGCCATTTTCCACCCCCACGACATGCTGAGCGCTCAGTTCAGCCTGGCGTTCGCTTGCGCGCTCCGGATCATTCGCGGCCAGGTTGCGATCGTGGATCTCGCCAGCCCCGGGATACGATCCGATCCCGCGATCAACGCGCTCGCCGACAAGGTGAAGCCCATTGCCATCCCCATTCCCGATGGCGCTGATCCGCTGTTCGGCAAGGTCACCGTCCGTTTCGCCGACGGGAGCGAGGAGACTGCATTGCAGCCCGCGCCGCGCGGTCATCCGAAAAACCCGCCGACCATCTCCGATATCAAGACCAAGTTCCGCGAGGTCGTTACCGGCCTGCTGGACGAGACCGCGACGAACCGCGTGCTTGCCGCAGCCGAACGTCTCGAAGAACAGAGGTCCGCCGGCGATCTGATCGCCATGATGGGCTGAAGCGGACAGCACAGGACAATTCCGAGGAGCAGATAGACGATGCGTTTCAAGGACAAGGTCGCGATCGTAACCGGAGCCGGCCAAGGTATCGGGGAACATTACGCCAAGGCATTGGCTGCCGCAGGCGCGGCGGTGTGCATTGCGGAGATCAACACCGATAATGCAAAACGCGTGGCCGAAGAAATCGTCGCGAGTGGCGGCAAGGCCATCCATACCGCGACCGACGTGTCATCCGAGGATTCGTGCGCCGAATGTGTTGCCTCAACCGTGAAGGCCTTTGGCGGCCTTGACGTCCTTCTAAACAACGCCGCGATCTTCGCGGGGATGCGGCGCAAGAGCTGGATGGAAATCGAACTCGACTATTATCGCAAGTTCATGGCGGTCAATTTCGAGAGCGTATTGCTGATGACCCGTGCAGCCTACCCGGTGCTAAAGGCACGCGGTGGCGGCGCCATTGTCAACCAGTCGTCCACAGCGGCCTATTACGCAGGCAATTATTACGGCCTTGCGAAGCTGGGCGTGAACGGCCTGACCATTGCGCTCGCCAAGGAGCTCGGTCCGGACAGGATTCGCGTCAACGCCGTGGCTCCGGGGCCGACCGATACGGAAGCGACGCGCACATCGGTTCCGGCCGAACGACTACAGGGCATCGTCGATGGCCTGCCGCTTCGCCGTCTGGGCGAAACACAGGATATCGTGAATACCGTGCTGTTCCTGTGCTCCGACGAAGCCTCGTGGGTCACCGGCCAGACCTGGTCGGTCGATGGCGGGCAACTGATGCGTCCCTGAGACTCACGGGCGCTCACGCCTCCGGGTGATCGAGCACCTGCAGCACCGCACGGCGGGTCATGACCTCGACCAGACGGGCGCGGTAAATCTTGTCGCCATGAATATCGCTGTTCATCACGGCCGGATCAGCCTTCACGCCTTCAAGGGCATTGACCGAGAAAGCGGCAGACAGTGCCGCCTCGGCATCTTCCCAGCGATAGGCGCCCTGCTGCCCTGCCCCTGTCACGCCGACGCGGACAAGTTCGCCAAAGCGGGCAATGAACACACCCGCCAGCGCGAAGCGTGACGCCGGATGGCGGAACTTCACATAGGCGGCGGCATCCGGCACCGGAAATTGCGCGCCGGTCACCAGTTCCCCCTCCCCCAACGCGGTTTCGAACACGCCCTGGAAGAAATCATCCGCCTCGATATCGCCGCCGGTGGTCATGATCGTGGCCCCGAGTGCGAGGCAGGCCGAAGGATAACAGGCGGCGGGGTCTGCATTGGCGATCGAGCCGCCAAGCGTGCCACGCGCGCGGACCATCGGATCACCGATACCCCCGGCAAGCTTCGCGAGCGCAGGGATCGTCGCCTGCACCTCAGGGGAGACCGCAACGTCGGCATGGCGGGTCATAGCGCCGATCGTCACGATGTCATCTGCAACGGTGATGCCGCGCAGTTCATCGAGGTCGCGCAAATCGATAATATTGTCGGCTTTCGCGAAGCGCAACTTCATCATCGGCAGCAGCGATTGGCCGCCGGCGAGAAATCGGGCTTCTTCGAGCGAACCGCGCAAGGTAAGCGACTTTTCAACGGTATCGGCACGATGATATTCAAACGAATACATGGATGTCTCCAGATTCCGAGCTACGCCGCGCCCGTCGCTTTATCACGGGACGGATCGCATACCGAACCGCCGTTCTGCATCGCCTGTGCGCCCTGGCGTATTGATTTGACGATATTGTGATAGCCGGTGCAGCGGCAGATATTGCCTTCCATCTCCTCGCGGAGCGCGTGGTCGTCGAATTCGCTGCCCAGCCGCTCGACGATCTTGATCGCCGACATCACGAAACCGGGCGTGCAATAGCCGCATTGGAGGCCGTGGTTCGCCCGGAACGCTTCCTGCATCGGGTGAAGATCTCCCTCTTCCGAAATACCCTCGATGGTGACGACCTCGCTACCGTCGCAGGACAGCGCAAGCATAGTGCAGCTCTTGATTGCGCATCCGTCGACATGGACCGCGCAGGCGCCGCACTGGGTCGTGTCGCAGCCGACATGCGTACCCGTAAGACGCAAATTTTCGCGCAGGAAAGCGACCAGCAACGTGTTCGCTTCGATATCGCGGGTCACTTCGGCCCCGTTGACGGTCATGGTGAGTGTAGGCATCGCGTTCCTGTACCGTTCTCTATAGTAATTGGGCAGTTACGCCGCTTCGGCTGCGGCCTTCCTGACCGCGTCCAATCCCCCCGCCTGCTCGATCGCCTGCCAAACCCGCCAGGGCGTGGCGGGCATGTCAAAATGCCGGATGCCGAGCGGCTGGAGCGCATTGCACACCGCATTCAGCCCGGCCGGCATGGCACCCACCGTACCGCTCTCCCCCGCGCCCTTGATCCCGAGGGGGTTGTTCGGCGAAGGCACATTGTTGCTGATCGTGTTCACCATCGGCATGTCGAGCGCACGGGGCATCTGATAGTCCATGAAACTCCCTGTCTGGAGCTGCCCTGCGTCATCGAAGGCGATGAATTCGCCGAGGATCTGGCCAAGACCCTGCACAACGCCGCCATGCATCTGGCCCGCCACGATCATGGGATTGATCGCTCGGCCCACATCCTCGCACACCCAATAGGCGACGAACTCTGTCTGACCAGTCTCGGGATCGATCTCGACCTCGCAGATGTGGCAGCCATTGGGGAAGGTCGGGCCGGGCGGGCGGAATATCTGCTTGTGAGCGAGACCGCCAGCCATGCCTTGCGGCAGGGCCATGGGCCGGTGAGCGAGCGCCGCGACCTCGCCCAGCGTCGCGCTCTTGTTGGTGCTGCGCGCAGTGAAAGTGCCGTCCTGCCAGTCAATTTCCTCCGCCCCGGTTTCAAGGATGATCGCCGCGATGACCTTCGCCTTGTCGATAATCACGTCCGCGATGGCCTTGAACAGTGCGCCGCCCACCGCAGCGGCACGCGATCCACCGCTGCCCAGCCCAAAGGGTTGAACGTCCGTGTCGCAAGGTTTGACGCGGATATTCTGAAGCGGGACGGACAGGAATTCGGACACCAGCTGCCGCATGGTGGTTTCCTGCCCCTGGCCATGATTGTGGAAGCCCGAACCGATGGTGACCGATCCGTCGGCCTCGACCTCTATCGAGCCCATCTCATCCATCATGCCCGCCGCGATCTCAACGACATGGCCCATTCCAATGCCGCGCAACTTGCCCAGGCGCAGCGCATCCCGTCGGCGCTCTTCGAACCCGTCCCAGTCTGCCGCCTGCTGCGCCCTCGCCTGGCTTACCGGATAGTCACCGCTGTCATAGGTGAACTGAAAACCGGTCTCGTAAGGCATCTGATCTGGCTGGATCAGGTTTCGCCTGCGCAGCTCGGCAGGGTCCATCCCGAGATCATGGGCAGCAGCATCGACCGCGCGTTCCACGACGGTGAGCGCTTCCGGACGCCCGGCTCCGCGATAGGGACCAATCGGCACCGTGTTGGTGAAATATGACCTCACCTCGGCGTAGATCGACGGGATAGTGTAGACGCCGGAGAGATGGCCGATATTGCCCTGGGCGCAGTGCATGCCCGCGAGGCTGATATAGGCCCCGAGATTGGCGCGGGACGAAAAGCGCATCGCGGTGATCCTGGCATCCTTGTCGAGCGCCAGCTCACAATGCGCCATGTGATCGCGCGAGTGGCAGTCCGAAAGAAAGGCTTCGGATCGCTCCGACGACCAGCGCACCGGACGTCCGACCTTGCGGGCCGCCCACAGCACCAACGCCAGCTCGGGATGCGGAACCCCCTTCAGCCCAAACCCGCCGCCGACGTCGAGCGCCTGAACGCGAATCTTGCTGGGCGGAACCTTGAACACGGTGTTCGCCAGTAGCCCGCGCGTCATGTGGGGACTCTGCACGCCTGCGGTAAGCTCGTAACGATCCTCGGCCTCGTTCCACAGGCCAAGCGCGGTGCGCGGCTCTAGCGAACTGACGGCCACGCGGCTGATCCTGACATCGACCGCGTGCGTGCTTGCCGCCGCGGCAAAGGCGGCGTCGACCGCATCCTTGTCGCCAAATCGGCCGATCGCATCGAGATTATCCGGACATTCGGGCCAAATCGTAGGGGCGCCGTCCGCATCGGCATCAGCAAGCGAGGCAACGGCTGGAAGCGGCTCATAATCGACGAGAATCGCTTCGGCGACCGTCTTCGCCTGGTTCACGCTTTCGGCGATGATGATCGCGACGGGTTCGCCTGCATAGCGCGCGGTCCCCTGCGCAATTACTGGAAACGAGGGCGCGAAGCTTGGCCCTCCGCCGGGCGCGGTGCTGGGAATCATCGATGGGAACCCACCCAATCCATCGGCCGCCGCATCGACACCGGTCAGGATCGCAATCACGCCGGGACAGCGCTTGGCCTCGTCGATTTCGATCGCACCGATTCGCGCATGGGCATGCGGCGAGCGCAGGACATACATATGGACCGAGCGCGGCGGCACGATATCGTCGGTGAACTGGCCCTTGCCGCGCAGCAAGCGCACGTCCTCGGCTCTCACGACAGACTGGCCGATGCCGAACTTCACCATTTACCCCGTCTCCCGGCGGTTATCCTTTCTGCTCTTTTGCCAGAACTTTCGCTGGATGGGGCAGCACAAGGCAGACGACTTCTTATGACCTTAGGGACGAGTTCACTTACTCATCAACAGTTTTTCGCGACAGACCGCAGGATTGGGCCCCGCGCCCCTTTTTGCGCGTCCCAAGCAACAGGCACTGCCGTTGATGCCCACCCGAGCCTCGACTATCCAATGTATCGAGCATGACAGAAGCGGGATCTTCGAATGGCGTTTGCAATGGATGGAGAGTTTGTTCTGCCTGCCCCGCGCGAGCAGGTCTGGCAGGCGCTTAACGATCCTGCCGTCTTGTGCGCCTGCATCCAGGGTTGCCAATCGATGGAACGCGACGGTGAGAATACTCTCATCGCAGCGGTAAAAATGAAGGTCGGCCCCGTCTCGTCGGTATTCAACGGCAAGATCGAACTTCTCGATCTCGATCCACCCAATTCCTACCGCCTCGAAGGCAAAGGCGAAGGCGGTGCGGCGGGATTCGCGAAAGGCGGCGCGCGTGTCACGCTTGCGGACACCGAAGGCGGCACGCTGCTGCGCTATGATGTCAGCGCCGAGATCGGCGGCAGGCTGGCTCAGCTCGGAGGACGGCTGATCAATGGCGTCGCCAAGAAACAGGCAGACCAGTTCTTTGAGAATTTCGCCAAGCAGTTCCGCATCGACGGCGTCTCGGAACAGGGCGCAACGTCGGCTCCGGCCGCCCATGCCACAACCGTCGTCGCCACACCGATTGCCGCAACGCCGGCCCGATCGTCAAAGGCGCCCTGGGCATGGTTTGTCGCATTGAGTGTCGCCTTGCTGGTTGGGTTCCTATTCGGTCGCAGCGGTGTGGGCGAATGGAGCGTCGTCGCGATGATCGCCCTCGCCGTTGTGAGTGCCGGTGCCGGATACCGCGCCGGGCGGGATTAGGCAGAAAGGGCAGATATGCGTTTTGCAGGTAAGGTCGCGCTGGTTACCGGGGCCGGCAAGGGTATTGGCGCCGCCACCGCGCTCCGATTGGCCAGCGAGGGCGCCAGCGTCCTTTGCGCTGATATTGATGAAGCCGCCACCCGGCAGATCGTGGATGAGATAACAGCCGCAGGCGGCAGCGCCCTCGCCTGCCGTACCGATGTCTCGCGACCCGGCGATGTCGAAAAGATGGTGAAGCTTGCGCTCGATCGGTTCGGCGGACTGCACCTCGCCGTCAACAATGCCGGGATAGGAGGGCCGCCCGCCCCTGTCGCCCAGCAGGAATTCGCTGACTGGGATCGCCTGATCGGGGTCAATCTCAACGGCGTGTTCTACTGCCTCAAATATGAGATACCCGCAATTCTCGCCGCGGGCGGCGGGGCGATCGTAAACACGGCCTCGATGTTCTCCCACCATGCTTTGCGCGGCCATGCGCATTATACGGCCTCCAAGTTCGCGGTCGTCGGACTGACGCGGACGGCCGCGGCCGATTATGCGGATCAGCCCATTCGAATCAACGCCGTGTGCCCGGGGGTGATCGACACCCCGCTCTCGCGCAGCGGCGGCTCCGACACCGCCGGGGTCGCAGCCATGATTCCGCAGGGCCGCATCGGAAATCCCGAGGAGGTCGCCGGGGTGATCGCCTTCCTTCTGTCCGACGACGCTTCCTACGTCACGGCGAGCGAGTTCGCCGTCGACGGCGGCATTTTACACTAGGAGAAGACCATGAAAATCGCTGGCAAGAACGCCGTGGTAACGGGTGCCGGGAGCGGCATCGGCCGCGGCATCGCCCTGGCCCTGGCCCGAGCGGGTGCCAACGTCGTCGTCGCCGATATCGAGGAAAGCAAGGCAAAGGCCACCGCCGACGAAGTGGCGGGATTGGGTGCCCGGTCCGGCCATTTCAGCCTCGACGTGCGCGACGCGAATCAGGTCGCCGCGCTGGCGGACCATGCCTGGGCTGAGCTCGGACGCATCGACATCCTCTGCAACAACGCCGGCGTCTGCGCACCCGGACCTGTGCTCGACACCACCGATGAGGATTTTCGCTGGCAGTTCGAGGTCAATGCCGGCGGCGTCTTCAATGGCATGCGCGAATTCGTGCGGCGTTTCCTCGCGCAAGGTGGCCCGGCATGGGTCGTCAACACTGCCTCGCACAATGCCATCGGCGCGCCCGTGAAGGGCGTCGCGGCCTATGTCGGCAGCAAGCATGCGGTACTCGGTCTCACCGACGCCTTTCGCACCGAACATGGTGATGCCGTCGGGTTCAGCGTGCTCTGCCCCGGTATCATCAACACGGGCATCTGGGACGCCGGCCGCAACCGACCGGCCGACCTCGGCGGCACCTTCAAGGGCGACGCTCGCAATGAGCAGGCTCTTACCACGTTCGGAATGCGGCCGGAGCGGGTCGGCGAAATCGTGGCCCGGGGAATCGAGAATGAGGAGTTCTTCATCTGGACTCATCCGCAGGACATCGAGCTGGTCGAAAAGCGCTATCGCGAGGGATCGGAAGCGATTGCGCGCCAGTGGCCTAACGGCCCCGATCAAGAGCAGATGATGACACCGCACGACGTGACCTGACGCGAACGGCCAATCCTGAAATGGTGGGAAGGAAACGACCATGAAGTACGATCTGCAAGCGCTATCGGACATCGCCGAAATTCGCCAGCTCAATGCTCGCTACAATCGCGTTGCCGATCAGGGCGACGGAGAAGGCTATGCCGCGAACTTCACCGAGGATGCGGAATTCGAGATCGCAGGCAACCGCATCTATCGTGGGCGGCAGGAGATCGCGCAGGCCGCAGCGGCGACCAAGGTCACGGTGCATGTGACAGCCGAGCCCGAAATCGAGCTGAATGGCGACACGGCGACGCAAAAGCTGCGGATGCTGTCCGTCGTTTCCGACCCCGCCAACCAGCGCAATGAGTTCGTGGCCAGCGGCTGGTATGATGACGTGCTGCAGCGCACCAAAGACGGCTGGCAATTCAAGCGGCGGTGCGCGAGCCTCGATCTCGATATTCAGAAAGTGTTCGAGAAGATGGGCGTCGGGGCGGCGTTCAATCGACTGGCGAATTCGTGACAGCGGCATTCGACCGCCTGTCCCTTTCGGGCAAGGCAGTCGTCATCACCGGCGCAGGTAACGGCATCGGCGCGCAGAGTGCGATTCTGATGGCTCGCCGGGGCGCGAAGGTGCTGGTCGCCGACATCGACATTTCAGGCGCGCAGACCACCGCAGAGAGCATCATAAAGGCCGGAGGAGAGGCGATCGCCTGCAAAGCGGACGTCGGCAAGCGCGACGATATCGCGGCCATGATCGACACTGTGATGGACCGGTTCGGGCGGCTCGATGTGCTCGTCAACAATGCCTTCTTCCAGATTCTCGGGAACGTCGAGCAACTGGCCGAAGAGGACTGGGACCGAAGCATGGATGTCACGTTGAAATCCGTGTTTCTCGCCAGCAAGTACGCCATACCGCATATCCGCGCGGGCGGCGGCGGCGCGATCGTCAACATCTCTTCGATGCACGCCATCACGGGCTTCCGCGGCTTTGCCGTCTATCAGGCGGCCAAGGGCGGCGTCTCTGCGCTGACCCGCCAGATGGCGATGGACTATGGACACGAGAATATCCGGGTGAATGCGGTTCTGCCGGGTCCCACGATCACGGGCGCATTCGCGCAGGTGCCGGGCAGCTATGTGGAAAGCGCCCGGCGGCGCATGGCGCTTCTGAGGCCGGGACGTCCCGAGGAAACCGCCGAGGCGATTGCCTTTCTCGCGTCCGATGCGGCATCGCTGATCACCGGGGTCAACCTGCCTGTCGATGGCGGGGCGACGATCGTCGGAGAGCCCGATTGGCTGGACGAGAAGCCCGTTATCCTGCCCTGAGGCGCCGCCCTTAAAGGCGATCTTCCATCAGGGCAGCATATTTCGCGGAATCGAGAAATTCGCGCGCCTCCACGATCATCCCACCGACCACGCGATAGAGAAACAGGTAGTGGTTGTCGTAGTTGCCACCCCGCTTGGTCTGGCCATTGCCGGTAACTTCCACCACGACGTATTCGCCATCGGCAAGGACCAGTCCCACCTTGGTTTGCAGCGGCGCAGACAGCTTTTCGAACACGGCATACGCCTTGGCGGCAAGTCCCTGTGCGTCGACCGTGCCCCCATGCGGGGCGGCGGCCATGACGCGGTACTCCACATCCGGGTCGAGCCGTGCGAATGCGGTTTCAGCCCGCCCCGCATTGAGATCCTCGAAGAATGCCAGGATCACCTCGCGCGGTGTCATTTCAGTCATGAAGTTCCTCCTTGTCTCAAGGTATTGAGGGCGCCGGCAACTTGTGTGACTCGGCGCGGATATACTGGCGGATGGCGGCCATCTGCGCGGGCGGCATGTCATGGAAATCGGGCATTCCGTTCATTTTCAACGCGCCGTCGCGCACGACCGACAGGAACAGATCATTATCGACGGACATGCCCGAAAGGCGCAGGTCCGGCGCCGTGCCGGCAGCCACGACATTCGCGCCGTGGCACGTGCCGCAGGCCATCGCATAACCGATCATTCCCATAAATTCCTGTTCCTTGTCCGGGCGATAATCGGGATCGTCCGGGCGAACGCGGTCCAGCGATTTCGGCGCGGGCGGCAGCCGCTCGGCGCCTCCCAGAGCGAACGTCAGCACGCGCCTCGGCTGGACGCGATAATCGATCGCGAACTGCTTTTGTCCCGACGAATGATATCCGCCGCCTGACCCACTGTTGCCGGTTATGACCGTGACATATTGGCGCCCAGCGATGGCATAGCTGATCGGCGCCGCCACAATCGGAGCGCCCACGTCATAGTGCCACAAGCGCCTGCCGCTAAGCGCATCATACGCATCGAACCTGTTGTCCATTCGCCCCTGGAAGACGAGGTTCCCTCCGCTTGCCATCGCGCCGCCGGGCCACCGTCCCGGAAGATCGACCGACCAGCGCGCCTTTTGCGCGACCGGATCCCATGCCTGCAACGAACTGCTCTCACCGCCGAACTGCTTGGCGAAATCGCCGGTCACCCCCATGCCCTGATTGATGTTGGCCGGGCGGGTGGGCAGCACTTCCTTCGTCAGGTCGAGACCCTCGTCGCCGATCAGCATGCCCTGGCGGATGGTAGGCAGATAGACGAGGCCAGTCTTGGGGCTGAAGGATTGTGGCGGCCAGCTATGGCCACCGATGATGCTCGGCCACATTTCAAATATGCCCCGCCCATGATAGCGCGCGCCGGGATTCTCGATCGGCCGACCTGTCTTCAGGTCTATCCGCTCCGCCCAGGTCACCTTGGTGAAGGGCTCGGCCGAAAGAAGTTCGCCCGTCTCGCGATCGATCACGTAGAAGAAGCCGTTGGTCGGCGCCTGCATCAGAACCTTGCGGTCCTGCCCGCCGATCTGCACCGTTGCGAGCGTAATATCCATTGTGGCCTTGTAATCCCACTGCTCGCCGGGATTGACCTGATAGTGCCAGACATATTTGCCGGTTTCGGCATTGACCGCGACGATCGACGCAAGAAACAGATTGTCGCCGCCGCCGGGACTGCGCATCGCCTGATTGTAGGGATAGCCGTTTCCAGTCCCGATATAGAAGAGCTTGAGTTCGGGGTCATAGGCGAAACTGTTCCAGGCAGTACCGCCGCCGCCCTTCTTCCACCACTCGCCATTCCAGCTGGCCGCCGCAATACGCGTGGTCTCGTCGGTATCGACCGCAGGGTTGCCGGGCACGGTGAAGAAGCGCCACAGCAGCTTTCCGGTCTTTGTGTCATAACAGGAGACATAGCCACGCTCCCCGCCGCCATCGGCACCCCCGAAGCCGATGATCACGCGACCGTCGAACGCACGCGGGGCGCCACTGATGAACGCATTGCCCTCCACGGCGACCGTCTGGACGGACCATGCGGGCTTTCCCGTTGCTGCCTCGAGTGCAACGAGCCTGCCGTCATGCGTACCGACGAAGACCCGCCCGTCCTCATAAGCGAGGCCCCTGACACCGTAACCCTGCCTCAACTTCGCGCCCGAACGCTCGGTCGCCCCACTCTCCCATTCCCATAACAGTTGCCCGCTCGCGCCGGCGAAGGCCCGGACGTCGCCATGCCCGTTGACCACGAACAGCTTGCCGCCCACGGCAATCGGCTGCGATGCGCTGAAAACGGGGGGAAGGTCGTAAAACCAGACAAGGCCGAGCTGCTGGACATTACCAGCATTTACCTGCGACAACGGGCTGTAATGCTGCTGATCGGCAGCGCCTCCATAAACTGGCCAGTCCGCGTTCAACTGCGCGGCAGCGCCCGCGTCTTGCTTGCCGCACCCGCCCAGGACAGCCAGCGCCCCCGCCACGAGCAGCACGAACAACCCGGCCAATCGTTTCCCGGGCCGATTGCCGTGGGTACATCCAGACCGGTCCACGCCACGATGAAGGCTTTCGGCGAAGACCATGCTCAGCGCTCTATCCGCCGCTCGTCACCATCCTGCCACATATCGGCAGTGTCGTTTCCATACACGATTTCCAGTGGGCCGTCGGATATGTCGATCCGATATTCTCGTTTCACAATCCGCCAGCCATCGGCCGTCCGGCGCCAGTGATCGCGATAATTGCCCCATTGCAGCAGGGTCTGACCTGCATACCGGCCGATGCCCGCATGCGCCGCGAAGAAATAAGCCTCGCTCTCCGCTGCGTCGCCATCAAGGTCGATCCGCAGATTGGCAAGATGATGTTGCGTCGCGCCGCACTGATCCTGCTCGACTAGATGCGCCTTTATCCTGGCGACCACCCTGTCGAGACCGTGTTCAAACGTGCCCATCCCATAGTCCCACTCCACGTCGCCCGAGAAGACTTCGGGCATGCGGTCCAATACCTGGCCGTCCACGATGCGGCACCAGAGTCCCAGACCGTCGGTAATGGCCTTGTTGTCGAACATATGTCGCATCAGGTCTTCGCTTGCCATGCTCAACTCCAGCTATGGTTGCTGATCTTCAGCCTGCGATATTCGCTCGGCCGCATGCCCGTCGTCTTTCGAAATGCGGTCGAGAACAAGGCATGGGATGAATAGCCCAGACGCCGCGCCACGTCGCCAATCGTCAACGCCCCGTCCCGGAGCAGTTTCTGCGCCTTCCTGGTCCGCATCACCGCTGCATATTCGCCGATCGTGCAGCCGTTCTGCTCCTTGAAGGTACGCGTGAGGTGACGTGGACTGATCCGGCAATGATCGGCCAATTCAGACAGATTCGGCGACGCGGCGCCGTCCATCAGGCGTTCGTTGATCCGCCGCTGTTGCCAGGGTGCCAATCCGCCTCGCTTCGGCATGGTCGCCTCCGCGCGGCTGAACTGGCGGCTGAGTTCAAGCATAGCGCCAACGGCAAGCCCCTCGATCATCGCCACGTCTCCCAGGCCAGGGCTGGCCATCTCCGCTGCGATGCGCAGGCAGGCCTCGGTGACACGCTCGTTCCTCACGTCGAGCGTCTGGCGCAGGATATCGGCGTCCCACGAATACCTTAATTCCTCCGTCAGCGCATGCCGGACGCGGAGCTGCAGTGTACGCTGGGCTCGCTGATGCGGCTCCGCAATCTGGCTCAGCAGATACTGGTTTGGCGGGACGAACAACACATCACCGACGAAACCGTACCAACCCGCCGGCCACACGTTCGCGTAGGAAGCCTTCACATTGTCGATACGGCGGCCGAGCGAGAAACTCAGGAACCATTCGTCCCCGACTTCCAGGTGACGGCAATCATCCCTGATGAAGAAGGTCGCCTGTATCGCGGACAAAGTACGTGTCTCGATGCAGCGCTCCACGATGATTCCTGTGGGGACATCATCGCGCGAAGTGCTCAATCGCAAGCAGCCTCCCATGCCGCCCTACTCCTGTTTCGTCAGCGCCTGGACATTTCCACCGTCCAAATCGGGTTGTTACAGGGTCATAGCTTCAAAACGATGCCCTCGCGGCAACGTCTTTGCACGCAATGTAGAGATCGGCGGGATAATAAGCGCTAGCGCGGGAATGCCGTTTTCGTGATCGGGACATTTTTGCACAGCAACAACGTGCCGAACGTTGAAATTGCGCTTCCGCTTGAGAATATTTCGTCTCATCAAATGTCCCAAAAAGTAAAAAAGCAAAACAAGGTCACGAATATGCAGCTTACGGCATCGGTCGCTGAAACAATCGCGAGAACCGGATACGATCAATTGCCGCTGGAAACGACGGCGGCCGTCAAGCGGCGTATTCTCGACACGATCGGTGTCACCGTGCCGCCACGAAAGCTAGATGAGAATTGTGCGCGCGTTACCCGGCACATGCTGGCGAGCGCGCCCAAAGGGCGTGCCTCAGTCATTGGATCGCCGCACCGGACATCGGCGTCGATCGCCGCCTTTCTCAACGGTTTCTGCTCACACACCCTCGATTTCGACGACACGTTCGACGAGGTCGGTCATCACGCGACGGCTCAGTCCCTCCCCGCCGCACTGGCGATGGCGCAGGAGGTCGGAGCAACCGGCAAGGACCTTATCACTGCGGTCGCGTGGGGGCAGGATATCGGGACTCGGCTTTCCGCGGCGCGCGGATGCGCGGCGAGAGAGGATCGGCAATGGTTTCCGATAACGACCTTCGGGCCGATGGGCGCAACGGTTGCGGCCGGGAAAGTGATTGGCCTGAATGCCGGGCAATGGATCAATCTGTTCGGTCTCGCCCTGCATCGCTGCCACGGACAGATGAGCGCGGTTACGGCGCAAGAATCCGAAATCCGCGCATTCCGCGACAGCTTCGTCGCGCAGGACGGGGTGATGACAGCAATTCTGGCAGGCCTCGATATGCAGGCGTGCCGGGACGGCCTCGAACAGCTTTACCGCAACTATTATGACGATGATTACGATCCGGCGGTGATCCTCGATGATCTGGGCCAATATTTCTGGAGCGAGAGAGCCGCGATAAAGCCCTGGCCATGCTGCCGCGCGACCCACGGCTATATCGACGGCATCCACGCCCTGGTGGAGCGACATGCCCTATCGCCGGACATGATCGATACGATCATTCTCGATGCAAACCCCTTCACGATCACAAAGCTTGGCGAACCCGCCGCCGAAAAGCGCCGGCCCAAGAAGAGCATCCAGGCCAAATTCTCGCTGCAGTTCACCACAGGACTCGCCGCCGTCAGGACGCCCAGAATTGCCGATTTCATCGACGAGGCGCTCGGGGACCCGCTCGTTCTCGCGATCGCGGACAGAGTGGAAACGCGCCTTGACGAAAAATGCGGAAAGCTTCTACCGACAAATGTGGAGATTCGCCTGAAGGATGGACGCACATTCGAGCAACCCTGCGATGAAATCCTGGGTTCAGGAAAACGGCCGCTGTCCGACGAGGCGCTCGTCGAGAAGTTCCGGGATTGCCTCAGCTACGCAGAAAACCCTCTGTCGCCCAACGGGCTCGACCGCCTCATCGACATGGTGTTCAATCTGGAGAAAGTCGAAAACCTCTCCGAATTGGCCGATCTGATCCAGTAGGATAAGTGGCAGGTCCCAGCGTGAAGTTTACTGGCGAACCAGCCCCCTAGCGGCCAAGAACTCGTTGATAAGTCAACAGAAATTCCTCAAATACGCCATTCGGCTTCGGTCAGATCGCCCCTGCGCAAGCAGTCGGATGTCGGATGGGTAGCGCGAATTGAGGGAGTGCGGCAAGCTTTGCTCCCTTTTTGCAAAGGGCATCATCGGTTCATACCGCACCTCTGGCAACATGTTCTGTGAACTGGAAGCCTTCTGGTCACCATCCAAAAACTTCGATGCTGTGTTCGGAGCGACATGGCAGACCTCGAAGGTGGACAGCATTCCGGGGACGGTACAGCAGTCTGCGCCGGCGATATTCCCGGGTGCACCAGACTCGCAATATTGCGTCAACAATAGCGACGTATTCACCTGCACCTACCCGCAGACCGCCATACGCGATGCGGAATTTCCAAACGCTCCCAAGTACAGCTTCAATTATCTGCTGCGGTACAATGTCGATGTGGCAGCTGGCAATCTCGCCGCGCAGATCGATAGCGTTTGGTATGATGATCAGTTCCTTGAAGTGACCAACGGGCTGGGTTCGCTGCAAAAGAGCTACAACGTCACCAATGCGTCGTTGACCTATCGTCACGATCGCACGGGAATCTCGCTCACCGCTTGGGGACGCAATGTGTTCGACAAGCAGTACCGAGCCTATGCGCTCAACCTCGGTATCCTGGGCGTGACTTCGATCTACGCCCCGCCGGCCACTTACGGGGCCACCCTGCGCATCCCCTTCGGCGCGAACTGATCTGGCGGAGCCGATTGCCGGAGGACATCGGATTGTGATGTTTCCCCGCGTCGGTCGATTATAATAGGCTTCGATACAGGCGAAGAGAGCGCTGCGCGCCTCTTCGCGGGTAGTCTATCGCCGCTGGTGGACGAGCCCCGCCGGGGGGACTTTGTGGCTGGGCTGCCATGATCAGCGCGTCGAGCCGCGGCGAGCCGCCAAGAATCACTGCGCGCCAGCTTCGCAACATCGCGGGACCATCAATCGCGGCTTGCACAATCCTGGTCATCATGTCAGAAAAATAACAATGATGAGATTCAGGCGATTTTCAAACATCGCCTGCAGGGGAGAGTAGTGATGATTCGATCGGTGCTGCGTGCCGCACTCGTTCCCGCAATCGCGTTTTGGGCGACGGCGGCCGCCGCGGAGAGCTTCGTCATCGTTGGCGCCACCGTCGTCGACGGCACCGGCGCGCCGGGCCGCAAGGCCGATGTGCGTGTCAAGGACGGCCGCATCGCAGCCGTCGGCAAGCGCGCGCGCGGCAAGGGCGTTCCCGTCGTGGAAGGCAGCGGTCTCGTGCTCGCGCCCGGCTTCATCGATACGCATAGCCACCACGACCGCAAACTCGATACGCACCTCGATGCGCTCGCGGCGGCAGCGCAGGGCATCACGACGATCGTCGTCGGGCAGGATGGCGGCGGACCCTTGCCAGTCGCGGGCCTGTTCGCGAAGCGCGAAGCGCACCCCGCAGCCGTGAACGTCGCGACGTACATCGGCCACAATAGCGTCCGCGCCGCCGTGATGGGCACGGACTACAAGCGCAAGGCGACGCCCGCCGAGGTCGAGCGCATGGTGGCGCTCGTCGAGGAGAACATGCGCGCAGGCGCGCTCGGCCTTTCGACCGGGCTCGAATACGATCCCGGCATCTACTCGGATCCGTCCGAGGTGATGACCCTCGCCCGTGCCACCGCGCGCCACGGTGGACGCTACATCAGCCATATGCGGAGCGAGGACACGCGTCTCGACGCCGCGATCGACGAGCTTCTGGAGATCGGCCGCACCGCGCGCCTTCCCGTGCAGATCTCGCACTTCAAGATCGCCATCGTCGACCGCTGGGGCGACACCGCACCTCTCCTCGCGAAGCTCGACGCCGCGCGCCGCGCAGGCATCGACGTGACGGCAGACGTCTACCCCTACACCTACTGGCATTCGAACCTCGAAGTGCTGTTGCCCGGCCGCGATTTCACCGATCTCGCCGCGGCCGAATTCGCGCTTGCGCACATGGCGCGGCCCGAGGATTTGCGTCTCACCGAATATCCCGCGAACCCGACCTATGTCGGCAGGACCGTCGCCGAAATCGCCGCGCTGCGTGGCGTGCCCCCGGCGCGCGCCTATCTCGACCTCATCATCGAGGCGGAAGCGAAGGGAATGTCGAACGGGGTGATGGGCCGCTCGATGGCGGATGACGATGTCGCCGCGCTCATTGCCTGGCCGCACAGCAACATCTGCTCGGACGGCGGCATCGAGGATGCACACCCACGCGGCGCAGGCGCCTTCCCGCGCGTGCTCGAATGGATGGTGCGCGAAACCGGGCGGCTGAAGCTTGAAGAGGTCGTCCACAAGATGAGCGGGCTTGCCGCCGATCACATGGGCATCGGCGATCGCGGCCGCATCACCGTTGGGCAGGCTGCGGATCTCGTGCTGTTCGATCCCGCCACCGTCGCCGACCGCGCCACGATCGAAAACCCTACGGCCCTCCCCGCCGGAATCCGAACCGTGTGGGTGAACGGCGTCGCCGTCGTCGAGACCGGCAAGCCGACCGGCGCCAGGCCCGGCCAGGCGATCCGCCGGACCAACTGAACCTCCAACCGGAAACCGAAAACCATGCAGCCACCGTTTCTGCTCTTTCTGGGCACGGCCCCCGATATCGGCTGGGCCAAGACCGCCTCGGGCCTTGCCGAGTGGCGCGCGGGAGACTGCGCGGGCCAGTATCGCATGGAAGGCTGCCCTGTCGATCTCGGCCTGCCCGACATGAAGTTCGCCGAGGCCGCCGCGAAGGGCGTGCGCACGCTGGTGATCGGCATCGCCAACGACGGCGGCTACATCGCCCCTGAATGGGTGCCGCACATCACGGCGGCGCTCGCGGCGGGTCTCGATGTCGCGGCCGGTCTGCACCAGCGCCTCGCCGATCACCCGGAAATTTCCAAAGCCGCGCAGGCCCACGGACGAACGCTGCACGACCTCCGCCGCCCGCAGCAGACGTTCAAGACCGGCACGGGGAAGAAGCGCACCGGCCGCCGCCTTCTGATGGTCGGCACGGACTGCGCAGTGGGCAAGAAATACACCGCGCTCGCCATCGATCGCGAGCTTCAGCGGCGCGGCGTACCTTCCACCTTCTGCCCCACCGGCCAGACCGGCATCATGATCACCGGACGCGGTATCGCGATCGACTCTGTCGTCGCCGACTTCATCTCGGGCGCGGCGGAATGGCTCTCCCCCGATGCGGCGCCCGATCACTGGCACGTGATCGAGGGACAGGGCGCGCTCCTCCACCCCGCCTATGCGGGCGTCACGCTCGGCCTCGTCCACGGCAGTCAGCCCGATGCGCTCGTCATCTGCCATGAGGCGGGTCGGCGTGAGCTGCAGGGCTATGAGGGCGACTATGCCTGCCCTTCACTCACCGATGCGCTCGCCGCGCACGTCGCTGCGGCGCGACTCACCAACCCCAAGGCGCGCGGCATCGGCATCAGCCTCAACACCTCGCTGCTCGGCGAAGACGAAGCGCGCGCCGCGATCCGCGCCGCCGAGGCTGAACTCGGCCTCCCCGCCTGCGATCCGCTGCGGTTCGGACCAGCGCCCATCGTCGATCACCTGCTGGACGTGTTTGCGTGAGATTGTAGAACGCGAAATCCCTGCGTTGGCGCTTTCCCCTTTCCCTCGCCTTGCCTATCAATGTGATGATGGCTCTGTCGGAACTGTTATTTTGACAACATTTCCGACAGAGGGTGCAGAGCGAGAATGAGATGAGCGACCTGTTCACGCGGCTCGAAGCGGAAAACGCGGGTTACACGGCTGCGGAGCGCCAGATCGCGCTGTTCCTGCTCAACAATCGCGAGATGATTCCCTTCGAAACGGCGGCGTCGATCGCGCAGCGGCTCGATGTCAGCGCGGTAACAGTCGGCCGGTTCTGCCGAATGCTTGGCTTCAAGCACTTCCGCGAGCTCAAGGAGCACCTGCGCATGTCCGCGCACCTGCCGTGGCTCGCCGGGCAGGCGTTTCAGGATTTCCTCTCCGACTTCACCGACAGCGACAAGCGCCGCCGCACGCTGGAACGCGAGATCGAGCTGCTTATCGCCGTATACGAGCGCAGCCAGCACAAGGTGTGGTCGGATACGGTAGCGCTGATCGCGCGCAGCAAGCGGGTGCAGATCGTCGGCTTCCAGACCGAGCGGGGCGTCGCGGCGATGCTTGCGCACAATCTCCAGTACGTGCGCCCCGGCGTGGAATTGATCGACAGCGCCTCCGGGCATTTCGCCGATGTGCTCCTTGAAGATCAGAGCGACCGGTGCCTCGTCATCATCGATGTCCGCCGCTATTCGAGCACCTCGCGCCATCTCGCGGAGCGGGCGGCGGACGTGGGCATTCCGCTCGTCATCATCACCGATACGCTTTGCGACTGGGCGCCGCGCCTCACCTCAAACGTGCTCGCGGCAGACAGCGACGGCGCGCTGTTCTGGCAAAGCTCGGTGCCGATGATCGGCCTCGTCAACCTGCTCGTGAACGACGTCGTCGGCCACGGCGGCGGCCGCGACGTCGAGGAGCGGCTGGAGCGGATCAGTGCGCTCTACGAGGATTTCGTCGGCTTCGTGCGGCCGACGCGCACGCGCGGCGGCGAGGCATGACACGCACCCGAAACGCAGTCACGGGGGCTTTCCGGCCGGCGGTATAGAATGCTATCTCCGGCGGTATGATTTCTTTCTTCGATGAGCGCCAGCTCCGCCACGCGCCGCTTCGCGAACTGCACAACGGCGCATGGACGCCCTACGCCGAATGCGCCGATCGCGCGCGTAATATCCGGGATGCGATCGACACACCATTGCCCGCACGGGATTTCGGCATGGCGCCGATCGAGGCGGTTCACGACGCGGATTATCTCGCCTTCCTGAAGGACGCGCACGCGGCATGGCGCGCCGCTTTGCGCGAAGATGATGCGATCGCTTACACGTGGCCCGTCGTCCGTCGCCGCAAGCTGTCGCTCGAGCGCATCGATGCGCGGCTCGGCCAATATAGTTTCGACGCCTCGACACCGATCGCAGAGGGCACGTGGGACGGCGCCTACTGGTCGGCGCAGACCGCGCTCACCGCGCTCGATGCCGTTCTCGCGGGCGCGCGCACGGCCTTCGCGCTTTGTCGCCCGCCCGGACATCACGCCGGGGCCGATTATCTCGGCGGCTATTGCTATCTGAACAACGCCGCGATCGCCGCGCAGCACGCACATGCCGCCGGTGCGGGGCCGGTCGCCATCCTTGATGTCGATTACCATCACGGCAACGGCACGCAGGATATCTTCGAGGCGCGCGGCGACATCTTCTTCGCCTCGATCCACGCCGACCCGGTGACCGACTATCCGTTCTATTGGGGCCATGCCGACGAGACCGGCACCGGCGATGGCGAGGGCGCGACGCTGAACATTCCGATGCCGCGCGGCACACGGATCGACGCCTATCTTGCTGCGCTCGACACCGCCATCGCGCGGATCACGGCGTGGGGCGCTCGCTTCCTTGTCGTCTCTTTCGGCGCGGACACGTTTTCGGGCGACCCGATCTCGCACTTCGCGATCGAAACCGAGGATTTCGCCACGATCGGCGCCCGCATTGCGGCGTTGGGTCTACCGACCGCGATCATCATGGAAGGCGGCTACGCCGTCGGCGACCTCGGCGGCAACGTCGCCCGCTTCCTCTCCGGTTTCCCAGACTAGGCGCCCTTGCGAGCGCGGCCAAAACGCAATATTATGAGCCTGATTATCGGAAACAGGCCAATGAAGCGGAGCACGGATTATCCCCTCGAACTCAGGCCCGTGATGGGCTTCGAGGATGATTATCCGGCCGGCTTCGTCGATCCGTTCCATTCGCATGATCGCGCGCAGCTTTCCTATGCCAACTCCGGCGTGATGCTGTTCGTCACGGATCATACGAGTTTCGTGCTGCCGCCCCAGCGCGCGATCTGGCTTCCTGCGGGCGTGCGGCACAAGGCGATCTGCCGCGGCCCTGTGAACATCCACACCGTATTCATCGATCCTGACATCGAATATCTGCCGCACGCCTGCCGCGTCTTCGAAGTCTCGCCGCTGGTGCGCGCGCTCATCCAGGAGGTTTTCGGCTTCCAGCCCGCCTATGACGAAGAAGGCCGCGAGGGGCGGATTGTGCGGCTGCTGCTCGAAGAAATCCAGCACATGCCGAACATCCCGGTAATGGCGCGTATGCCGGCGGACAGCCGCTTGCTCAAAGTATGCCAGGCCATTCTCGATGACCCTGCGGACCCACGCGATATCGACGACTGGGCAAACCTTGCGAGCATGGGCCGCCGCACCTTCACGCGCCTGTTCAAGCAGCAGACCGGCATGGGCCTCGCCACGTGGCGGCAGCAGGTGCGGCTGATGGAGGCGCTGTCACTGCTCGCGTCGGGCGTCTCCGTCACCAACGTCGCCTACGACGTGGGCTACGAAAGCCCGAGCGCGTTCACCGCGATGTTCCACCGCTCGTTCGGCGTGCCGCCGAGCCAGTACGTCGGCGGCTGACCGCTCTTACCTTTCAGCGAACCACGGCGCCTCGTGCGGCCGTGCGCGCGGCCAGATTTCGTCCAGCGTGGCGCCGTCGTAGAGGCGGCCGTTCTTCATCACTTGCGCGATGCGCCGCGCGTTCCGGATATCCGTACGCGGATCGGCATCGAGGATGACGAGATCGGCATATTTCCCCGCTTCAATGCTGCCGAATTCAGCGCCGCGCCCGATCGTTCGCGCGCCGCCGATCGTCGCCGCGCGCAGCACCTCGGTCGGAGTCATGCCGCCCATCGTGTGAGCTTCCATCTCCCAGTGAAAACCGATGCCCGGCAATTCGCCGTGCGCGCCGATACCGACCGTGCCGCCCGCGCGCTGGATCGCCGCCGCGCCTGCGGCGACCGCCGGAAAGCTGTAGTCTGAATCGATATGCCAGCGCTGCGAACGCATCTTCGTGTCGGCAGCAAAGTGCGGCGTGAAGCGGCGGTATTTCGGATCGTCGTGCTGGTTGTCGCGCGCGATGAAATAATCCTGCCCAGGCGAGCCGCCGTTGGTGATCACCAGCGTTGTCGTATAGGCACTGCCGCTGCGCGCGACGAATTCGATCACGTCGTGCCCGAGCGGCGTCACCGGCAGGGCATGTTCGCTGCCGCCGTAGCCGTCGGCGATCTGGCCGAGATCGAGTTTCAGCGACAGCGCCCCCTCGGTGGTCGCCAGCATTCCGAGTTCCTGCGCCGCCATCGCGATCCACTGCCGCACGCGGCGATTGCCCGCCTGATACTGCTTGATGTTGAATGTGCGGTAGTGATCCCGGTAGCGGCGCAGCACCGCGCGCACTTCATCGAGGGACTCGAAGCGGTTGAACGAGAACAGCGCCGTCCCCGTTGAAGGCATACGCGATCCGACCGCGAGGCCTGCGTCAATCAGATCCTCGTAGGCCAGCCCGTCGATGGTCAGCGTGGAAGGATCGAACGCCGTCGTGATGCCATAGGCGAGCCGCTCCGCAGGCCCCCACGGCTGCATGTCGAGCACGTCGCGGCGCACATCCGCGACATGGTCGTGCGTGTCGATGAACCCCGGCACGATCGTCTTGCCGCGCACGTCGCGAACCACGGCGTCCGCAGGAACGGAAATCGACCCGCGCGCGCCCACGGCGGCGATCCTGTCGCCGTCGATCAGGATATCGGCGTCCTCGATCACCGTGTCGCCGTTCATCGTGATCGCACGCGCACCGCTCAGCAGAAGACGCCCCGAAGGCGTATCGCGCGGCACCTCGACGACCATTTCCATCGTCGTGGGTTTCGCGCCATCGCGCGGCATCCGGTAGAACGTCGAGCCGACCGCCCACGTGATCGTGCGCCCGCCGTCCGCCCATTCCAGAAAATCCGCGCCGACATCGGAAAGCTGCCGATGCGCCGGGCCGGGCTTCAGAAGATCGACCTTGCCGTCCGAATTCCCGCGCAGGTCGACGAGGTGCAATTGCTGCGCGATGATCGCGATGGCGTGCGTTCCATCCGGGCTGATGCGCACGTCATCGACCGGTACCGGCCCTTCGATGAAGTAATAGCCCGGCCCGACGATCGAGACTGCGCACCGCCGCTTCCCGCTCGCCAGATCGACTGCGTTGAGCCCGTCCGCGAATTGCAGATACACTTCGCCGGGACTGGCCGCGAAATGCAGCTTGCCGCCCATCGTATCGGAGAGGATATCGCGCGCCGCACCGCCCGCCACCGGAAGCGACACGAGCGTCGCCTGCCGCTGATTGCCGAATTCCATGTAGGTGAGCAGACGCGCCGCCTGCGCCGAGCGCAGCGCGAGCACGGCGGAGCCGTCCGGCGTGAACGCCGGGTTCGTGTAATAATCGGCAGCCGCGCTCAGGCGACGCGGCGCACCGTCAAGCGGCGCCGCCCAGACATGCCCCGCCCCTTTCGCAGTCCACGTGACATAGGCGAGGCTCTTGCCATCTGGCGACCACGCAGGGTGGAATTCGGGATCGCCGCCGGGGGTCAGGCGGCGCGGTTTCGCACTGCCATCCGCAGGCATCAGATAAACCCGGCCCAAAGCGGAAAATGCGAGCGTGCGCCCGTCCGGCGACAGCACCGGCGTCTGGATCAGCCGCGCGCGAACCGGGCCGGTTTCCTGCCGGATATCGGGCGCCTGCAGGGTGCCGAGTTCCACATCGACCTTCGCGCTGAAGGGAATGTTCGTCCGCGCACCCGTTGCGACATCGATGCGTTCGATCCGCCCGTCGGTGCCGACGATCAGCCCCTTGCCATCGGGCGTGAACGCATAGCCGGGGAACAGGTCCTGCGACAGCGCGGCTTCGGCGAGATCGCGCTGTACCGGAAATGCCAGTCTGCGGTCGGCACCGGTTTCAAGGTCGCGCACATGAAGCGCGGTGCCGCCGTCGTGGTGCGTCGCATAGGCGAGCGTCTTGCCATCCGGCGACACTACGGGCCGGAAAAATGCGCCCGCAGGCCCGCCGCGCCGGTTCGCCGGTTCGGGCAGGATCACGTTTTCCGCGCCCGTCGCGAGATCGCGGCGACGGATCGTCCATTCGGGAACGCGGTCGAAATCGATGCTGCCGGTGAGCGCGGCGAAATAGAGATAGCGGCCGTCGCGCGAGGTGTTGGCGCCGATCGAATGCCGGAAGCCGCTGCGGTCCTGATCCGGGCGCGATCGCACCGGCACCACCAGTTCCTCCGCGCCCGAGAGCGCGTGCCGCCACAATTCGTAGGCGTTGAGTTCGGGCCGGAACCGTGTGACGTACACCGCGCTGCCGTCCGCGCTCCACGCCGGCGAGGTGATCGGCGAAACCTCATCGCGGAAACTGATCTGCCGCGCGGCCGATCCGTCGGGGCGCATCACCCACAGGTTCTCCGATCCCGAACGGTCGCTGACGAACGCGAGCCATTTGCCATCGGGCGAGAACACCGGCTGCGTTTCGAACGCCATGCCGCGCGCGATCGGTTTTGCTCGCCCGCCCGACACCGGCATCACATAGAGATCGCCGAGCAGATCGAAGGCGATCGTCCTGCCGTCCGGCGAGAGCGAAAGCGACGCCCAGCTCGCTTCGCGCGTTTCGAAGGCGATGCGCCGCGTGGGCTTCATCGGCAGCGTCTGCCCCGGCGGCTGCGTGCGCGGCGAGGCGTCGACGGGCGTTCCGGTCTGCACCGTGGGCGCCAGCATCGGCAGCCCGAGTTCGCCGGGCTCGTGCGCGGCGGCGGGCCACGCGAGCAGCGCGGCGAGGACAATGCTCCGCTTCATCGGTAGGCAGGCGGCAGCGGGGTATCAGCGCTCGGCCGGTAACGATCGCGCAGCGCCGCCTGCCGCGACGTATCCGGCGCCTCGCGTCCGCCGATCAACACCGTCGCGGGGCCAGCGGACGGCTCCAGCGGATCGCCGTCCCAGATCACGAGATCGGCCGCCTTGCCGGGCGCGATGCTGCCCTGCCGATCATCGGCGCCCCAGATTTCCGCGCCGCTGCGCGTGATCGCGCGGAGCGCAGCCGCATAGGGCAGCCCGTTCGCGGCGGCGATCCCCGCACCTTCGCGCAGCGCCGATCCCGCATTGTAGCTGAGATGGATGCCGAAGCCGGGCACGTTGAAGGCAATCCGCACGCCCGCATTCGAGAGCAGCGCCGCATTGTCGAGGCGCGCGCCGATCTGGTCGTAGCTGAGCGGCAGGTTGAGCATCGGATCGAGAATAACCGGAATTCGCTTCGCGGCGAGGTCCGTCTTCGCCCGCCACGCCTCCGCGCCGCCGAGGATGACGATGCGAATGCCATAATCGTCGGCGAGCGCAATTGCCTGCCGGATATCCGATTCGCGCTCGGCGGCGATCACCAGCGGGATGCGCCGATCGAGCACGGGCGCAAGGCTCGCACGGTCGAGACGGCCGAGCAGGCGTTCGCGCGGGTCGATGCCCTGCGGCGCGCGCGCTTCGTCGAGCGCATTGCGAATGAGCTGCCACTGCGCCGCGCGCGAGCCACCCGTCTTGTCCGAGGTGCCGCTGCCGACGCGCACGAATAGCGCCGCCTGCGCGCGGTCGAGAATGTCGCCGTCCGGCTGCAGATGCACGAGCGCGCCGCGCCCCTGAAACGGCGCCGAGGCAGAGCCGCCGGGAAACACCATCGCCTCGGTCACGCCGTCCGCCCGCGCCTGCGCCACGAGCACCGAATTGGCGTTAAGCGCGTACTGGACATCGAACGCCGCGCCGAGCGCACCGCTCGCCACCGACTGGTCGTTGGTCTCGCGCGCGCCCGAAACCTCGGTGAGCCCGAGCTGCGTCGCGGCGTTGACGAGGCCCGGCGTCACGACACGGCCTGCCGCGTCGATCACGCGCGCACCGGCGGGAACCGCGCCCGCAGCCGCGACCGAGACAATCTTACCGTCGCGCGCAACGATCGTCGCGTTCTCGATCGGCGTCTCCGCCATCATCGTCCACGCCCGCGCCTTCACGATCGCCAAGGTTTCGGCATGGGCGGGCAATGCTGCAAGCATCGCGAGGGCGGCGAGCACGGGTTTCATCGCGGTGCTGCCTCCGTGCGGCCGATCTCGAAATCGCGGCGCGGCCGGTACGCCGGGTTCGCGCGGTCGTAGACGAGTGCACCGTCGATATAGACGCGATCGGCGTGGCTATAAATGCTGAACGGATCGCCCGACCACAGCACGAGATCGGCGTTGTAGCCGGGCGCGAGCGTGCCGATGCGGTCGTCCAGACCCATCGCCTTCGCGGGGTTGCTCGTCACCCAGCGGATGATCGTTTCCGGCGGCAGGGAAACGCCCGCGCGGCGCCCCGCACCTGCAGCCTTCGCGGCCTCGATCGTGAGGCGCTGCCCCACCTGCGGCGAATCCGAATGCATCATCGCGCAGCCGCCCGCCGCCTCCACGAACGCCGCATTCTCGCGGATCGCGTCCTGCGCTTCCACCTTGAAGCCCCACCAGTCGGACCAGACCGCCGCGCACGTCCCCGCGTCGCGCAGCATCGCGGGAATCTTGTAGGCTTCGGTCGCGTGGTGAAAGGCCGCAATGCGGAAATTATATTCGCGTGCAAGGCCCAGCATCACCGCCATATCGTCGGCGCGGTAGCAATGCGCCTGCACGCTTATGTCTCCGGCGAGCACACCGGCGAGCGTTTCGAGTTCGAGGTTGCGCGGCCCCTTGTGCCCGCCGCCCTTGCCGGGCTTCTCGCCGCGTGACCGTTCGAGATAATCCTGCGCGGCGGAAAACGCGGCGCGGAACATCGCAAGTTCGCCCTGGCGGCTGTTCGGCGCGCTGCCGCGCCCGCCGTAATAGAGTTTGGGATTCTCCCCGCAGGCGATCTTCAGCCCCTGCGGCGCACCCGGAAACTTCATGCCCTGCATGGTGACGGCGGGAACGGTCTTCAAAACCACGGAGCGCCCGCCGATGATCGTCGTCGATCCAGGCAGGATCTGCAGCGTCGTCACACCGCCCGCGAGCGCGCGATCGAAGGCGACATCCTGCGCATTGACCGCGTGCTCGATCCACGTCTCGCCGGCATTGGGATCGCTGATCTCGGTAACGTCGGAGCCGTGCTCATCGACCGATGTCAAGGGCACCACGAAGGTGCCGTTGTGGCTGTGCACGTCGATGATGCCCGGCGTCACCCATTTGCCGCGCCCATCGACGACCGCCGCACCGCCCGCATCGAGATTGCGGCCCACGGCGACCACGCGCCCGTCCCGCACCAGCACGTCGGCCATGTCGTGCCGACCACCGGCACCATCGAGGATCGTGGCGCCGGTGATCAGCATGTCCGCGCGCGGCAGCGGCCGATACGTGCTTGGCCACGGGTCCGTCGCGGACGGAGATAGCGGGGAGGATTGACGCTCCTCCTCCTTTTTCTTCGCGGCGACCGGGGACACGAAGAGAGCGGCGGCGGCAAGCGCGAGAACGACATGGCGGAGCTGTCCGCGCTTCATCATGTCATCCCCCATTTGCCGCCCCGCCCCAAGCTTACGCATACAAATCAGAACTTGCGCGTCACCGTTCCGATCACCTGACGACCGGCGCCGAAGTTGCACCCAGCCGGACCCGAACAGCGCGCGACATAGTTCTTGTCGAAGATATTCGATCCGTTGAGCGCGAAGCGCCATTCCGGCGTGTCGTAGTGGATGATCGCATCGAACAATGTCGTGCTTTCACCATAATAGACGACCGGATTGAACGCGCCCGGAAGGCTGCCCGCACTCTTGCTGTTGTAACGACCGCCGAAGCCGAAGCCGAGACCGCCGAGCGAACCCTGCTGGATCGTGTAATCGACGAACAGCGACAGCTTGTGCTTGGGCGTCGTCGGCAGCGGCGCGCCGATCTCGCCCGCGAAGCTTGCTTCCTTAACCTCGCTGTTGTTGTAACTGTAGGAGCCGTTGATCGAGATCTGCTCGCGGATGCGCGCCACGAGTTCGATCTCGCCGCCCCACACCTCGACCTCGCCGCTCTGCGTGCCGAACACCGGCGTCACGGATGGCGACGTGCTCACCACGTTCTTCTGCTTGATGTCGAAAACGGCGGCGGTCACAAACAGCTTCACATCGTCCGGCAGGCCGCGCGCATCATACTTGATGCCCGCCTCGATCTGCTTGCCGGTCGAAGGCTTGAAATCATCGCCGGTCACGCTGTCCACGCCGAGCACCGGCTCGAACGAGGTCGCATAGCTGATGTAGGGCGCTAAGCCGCTGTCGCTCACGTAGTTCGCGCCGACGCGCCACGTGAACTTGTCCTGCTTCGATGTCGTCGCCGTCAGCGCGCTCGCGATCTTCACCCAGTCGTAGCGTCCGCCGAACGTCAGGTAGAAGTTGCCGAAGCCGATCTGATCCTGCGCATAGACGCCGGTCTGCTTCAGGCGCTGGTTGTTGAACGCGAACGGATAGCCGGGTTCATACGTCGCCTGCGGTGCGTATACCGGATCGAACAGATCGATCGTGTTGGCGAAGATAAACCCGAAATCCGCCTTGTTGTAGACGTTGCGGTAATCGACACCGACAAGCAGCTTGTGCTCCGCGCCGCCGGTTCCGAAATTCGCGTCGATCCGGTTGTCGGTGGCGAAGCTCGTCACCTTTTCCTTGTAGCTGAAATTATACTGCTGGACCGTGCGGTAATAATCCGGATCGAGCGGATCCGTGGTCTCGATAAGACCGCCGCCGCCATAGATGCCCGTCGGTGTATCCTCCTTGTAGTCGCTCCACTTCACATTGGAGCGGAACTTCAGGCTATCCGAGAATTCATGCGAAGCATCCCAGCCCAGCGCGAACTGCTTGCGCTCGTAAACGTTCGCCGGATCGCCAAGGTTCCTGCTGCGTTTCACCTTGCCAATCGGGTTGTCGAGCAGCGTGCCGTAAACCGGCAGGAAGCCGTTCGTGTCGCCCTTCACCTTGTCATACTGATAATAGCCGAGGCCGGTGATCGTCGTGCGCTCGCCAATTCGCCACGTGAAGGTCGGCGCCACGGTGAAGCGGCGTGCCGACACGAAGTCCCGTTCCGAATCGCGGTCGCGATAGAGCGCGGTGATCCGCGCATCGATCGAATCCGCGATCGGCCCCGTCACCGTGCCTGCGATCTGCTTGTAATCGTCCTCGCCGTATTTGGCGCTGATCTCGCCGCCAAGGGCGCTCTGCGCGCGGCGGCTGACCTGGTTGTAGATACCGCCGGGAGGGGCGTTGCCGTAGAGCACCGAGGCCGGGCCCTTCAGCAGGTCGAGCGATTCAAAGGCGTAGAGATCGACACCGACCGAATAGATCGAGGTGGAGATCGGTGCCGCCAGCCCGTCGATATACTGCTTCGGCGTGAAGCCGCGCACGGTGAAGAAGTCGAAGCGCAGATCGGGGCCGTAGTTCTCGCCGAACACGCCTGCTGTATAGCGCACCGCCTGCTGGGCATCGATGAAGTTCAGAAGATCGATCTGGTCGCGCGTGATGACGGAGATCGACTGCGGCGTCTCGATGAGCGGAATGTCGGTCTTGCTCGCCGTCGCGCTGCCTTCGGGCACATAATTGCGCGCGGTGACGACGATCATCTCTTCCCCGCCCACCGTGGTGCGCGTGGTTTCGACGGAAGAGCCCGCAGGCGTGGCCTCCTGCGCCATCGCGGGTAGCGCGGCGCACCCGGTGAGTGCCGCCCCGGCAAGCAGCAGCGATTTCAGCGTCCGGTCATGAACGGTCATTGCATTCCCCCTTTGATGAAATGAAGTTTCGAACCTCATGTTGATTATGACGGCCAGATTACTCCCACAGGGCCCGAAGGGCGTTTCGGCACAGGGTCTAACTGTATCGCGATCAGGCCATTATTGCGAGTCATTATCATTATAAGCGCAAATCTGCACGGATAACCACTCGGAAGTTTCCGCAAGCGCCCGGTCTGCGAGCGGCGAGATCGACACGGCTTCAAGGAAACTGTGGGTCGCCCCGGCATATTCGCGGAAATCGACCGCCACGCCCGCCGCTGCCAGCCGCGCCGCCATGTCCCTGTTCTCGTCCGCGAGAATATCGCAGGCCGCAACCGCAAAGAACGTCGGGGGGAGCCCGGCGAAGCTCCCGTGCATCGGGCAGGCGAGCGGATCGGCGAAGTCGTCCTCAGCGCGCAGGTAGTTCGTCCAGAACACCGCCATCTCGGCGGCGGTGAGGTTATAGGCAGGCCCGTCGTAAAGCCGGTAGCTCGGATAGTCCGCCCTGCCGTCGAAGGCGCCGTAGTTCACCAGTATGGCGGAAAGCGGGGCCTCGCCGTCTCGAAGCAGCGCCAGATTGGCTGCGACCGAGAGGTTGCCCCCCGCCGAATCGCCGCCGATCGCGATCCGCTGCGGATCGAGCCCGTGCGCCGCGCCCTCGCCGCGAAGCCAGCGCACCACCGAGACGATCTCGCCCAGCGCTTGCGGGAATTTCGCTTCGGGCGACAGGCTGTAGTCGATGCCGACGACGGCGACACCCGCGCGCGCCGCATATTCGCGCATCAGCCGGTCGTGCGTGTCGAGGCTGAACATCGTCCAGCCGCCGCCGTGGACGTAGATCAGCACCGGCAGCACCGCCCGCCCGTCCGGCCGATAGATGCGAACCCTGACGCCGAGCGGCCCCACGCTCAGCGTTTCCGTACCGAACATCGCCGGGCCGCCCGCGGCCCAGGGCGCGCGCACCTCCTCGGCGATGCGCCGCCGCTCGGGAAGCGGCAGGCGCTCGAAATCGGGATAGCGGCCATAAGCGGCGGCCACTTCGCGCTGAAAACGGCGAATGTCGGGGTCGAGGTCGTCGGCGACCCCGGCTGTCGTCTGGTTCATAAGGTCAGGCTTCCGAGAGTGTGCGGCGCAGGCGCGAATGGCCGACGCCGTAAAAGAGGTAAAAGGCGATGCCGAAGGTGATGTAGAGCCCGAGAATGGTGGCGGGCAGCCACTCGCCGACCATCGCCTTGCGGATGATATCGAGCACCACGGGCGCCATCATCAGCACGCAGAAGACGAGCGCGAGCATCGGCACCACGCCGAGCCAGAGCGTGCCGACACGGAAGCCGCCGAAGGGCACGCGGAACGGACGCGGCAGCTCCGGCTGCGTGCTGCGCAGCCAGATGACGCTGATCGCCACGGTGATGAACACGCAGCCCGTGCCGAGGCTGACGAGATCGCCCAGCATCGAGATCGGCAGGAACGCGGCGGCAATGCCCGCCGCCAGTGCGACGAACCACGTGCCCTGATGCGGCGTGCGGAAGCGCGCGTGCACGCGGCTGAACAGCGGCGGCAGCAGCCCGTCCGTCGACATCGCATAGCAGACGCGCGAATGCGCGTAGGTGTTCACCATCAGCACCGAGCACAGCCCGGTGAGCGCGCCCACCTTGATGACGATGCTGAGCACCGGCATCCCGATCGCCGACACAGCGACCGCGACCGGATCGGGCACGTTCAGCATCTTGTAGGAGACGAGGCCGGTCAGCACCGCCGCGACCGCCATGTAGACGACCGTCGCGATGGCGAGCGCGCCGAGGATGCCGATCGGGATGTCGCGCTGCGGCTTCTTCGCCTCGAGCGCAGCGGTCGCCACCGCCTCGAACCCCAGGTAGGCGAAGAACAGGATCGAAGCGCCGCGCAGCACGCCCGCCCAGCCGTAGGTGAAACCGCCTTCGTTTTCGGGAATGAACGGCTTCCAGTTCGCCGGATCGACATGCGGCAGACCGAAGATGATGAAGGCGATCAGCACGCCGACCTTCACCGTCACCATCACCGCGTTGATCGTCGCCGACTGCGAGACGCCGCGCACGAGGATGAAGGCGAACAGCAGCACCGCCGCCGTCGCGACAAGGTTGATGCCGCCGCCGGTCACGAATGCGGTGCCCGCCTCGCCCGCGGCGGGGCGGATGAAGGGTGTCGCCAGAACCGCCGGGACGTGTACGCCGAGATCGCCGAGCAGGCTGACGAGATAACCCGAAACCCCCACCGCGAGCGCGGACCCGGCAAGCCCGAGTTCGAGCATCAGCATCCAGCCGAGCCCCCATGCGAACGCCTCGCCAAGCGCGGCATAGGCATAGCTGTAGGAGGCGCCCGAAACCGGCAGCGTCGAGGACAGCTCGGCATAGCAAAGCCCGGTGAACGCGCACGCGAGCCCCGCGAACACGAACGACAGCATCACCGCCGGCCCGGCATAGTTCGCCGCCGCCGTACCGGTCATCACATAGACGCCCGCGCCGATGATGCAGCCGATGCCGATAAGCACGAGATGCACGGGCCCGAGCGCACGGTGAAGGCCGTGGCGGTCGATGTCGCTGCGCACGTCGGCGAGCGGCTTGCGGATCAGATATCGGGTCGGCGCGCGTGCCATGGCTTCAGTCCCCCCAAGGATGGGACAGTTTACCGCCGCCGCCGCAGGCCCGCCCACGCAATCGGGCCGGGCGTCATCCCTTCCGGGCCGCTCCGCGCATGGCGTCCGCAAGCGCCCCGTTTGGATGCCGCGTCACGATTTCCTCGAAGGTCTGCGCGCTCTCGTCCTGCCCCAGCTTGAACGTCGCCTGCTCCGAAAGCACGCGGGCACGGAAGGCGATGATCTGCTCCAGCATCGGCTCCACCCGCGCGCCCATCTCAGGGATTGTCCACGCGCCGGGTCCGGTGCCTTCGAGATGCGCCGCAAGCCGCTCAACCGCGCTGCGTGTTTCCTCCGGCACGAACGTTACCTCGGTCTCGAAGCGCACCACGGCATAGTTCCAGGTCGGCCCCCATGTCGGATTGGAGACCAGGCGCGGCGAAACATAGCCCTGCTCACCCTGAAACAGCATTGCCGCACGCGGATCGGTTTCCAGCGCCGCCACATGCGGATTTCGCTTCGCGAAATGCCCGAACAGCGCGGTCACGCGGCCTTCGCCGTCGCATTCGGCAAGCAGCGGCAGCGGTGTCGAAACGAAACCGCTTGGCCCGTTCGAGACGATCCACGCCAGCGGATGTGCGGCGATCAGCGCCGCGACATCACCCGCCGCGCGCGGAACGAAAACGCTCATCGTACCTTCCGCCGCCGCGCCGCCCACAACAGCACGCCGACGATGATCATCGTGACGAGCCAAACACCGATCGCGGCAACCGCGATGCGTCCGGCAAGCCCGCCCATCTCGCCCGTGTGGAACGGAAATAGTCCGTCCACAAATGCGCGGCCGGGCGCGGCTTCCAGCGCGTCGAAGCGCGCGAGGATGCGGCCGTCGACCGCGCTCACGAACACGCGTGTCGCGCCATAAGCCCGCCGCGCCTCATCCGGCTGCGTCACCCGAATCTGCCACACCGGTTTCTCGCCGTCCGGCGCATAGACCGCCGCGAGCGTCGATCCCGGATAGGCCGCGAGCGCGGTTCCCGCCGCCGCGGCAAGGCCCACGCTCGCCGTCCCCGCCGGCGCATCGGCCGGTGCAGCGATCGGCGTCGGCCGCACAACGGTTTCAACGCCGCCCGCGAAGGTCAGCAGCACGCCCGCCGTGATGCTCGCGAGCGCCGGAATGCCCACGATCAAGCCGAGCGCACGGTGCCAGCTGTAGTGGCGCGCTGCGGCCTGACCCTTGCGTTGCACGCGAAGAGTGCGTCCCCACTGGCCGCGCTTCGGCCACGCGATATAGAGCCCGGAAAGAATATTGGTGACGAGCAGGACACCGCTGATCCCCACGATCCAGCTTCCCCGGTCACCCGCGAGCAGATTGTGGTGGATAAGGACGAGCGTTCTCGTCCACGCCGCCGGCCCCGTGTAATCGCCATCGACGAGAATCTGTCCTACGCCGTCGATGCGGACGCTGCGGTCCGCCTCCGGCGTATCGCCCGTGATGCTCACGTCATAGCGATCGGGCGCACCCGCGCCCGTCCAGATCGATCCAAGCCGCGCGCCCGAACCTTCGGTCAGGTCGGCCACCGTGCGTTCGATTGCGGCAAGATCGGTCTGCCGATGCGCGCCGGGGATGAACGCATCCCGGATTTCCCAGTGAAAGACGATCAGCACGCCGGTCAGCGCCTGCACCAGCCAGAACGTCGCCGCCGCAAGTCCGGCCCAGCGGTGCCAGCGGATCAAATTTGCCTTCAGCGCCATCCGCAATGTCTCCCATGGCCATCTGCCCGGCGTTCCGTATGCCTGCGCACGCGTTCTTCCGTCCATGCCCTTGTCATAGAGGCGGCATGGCGCAGCCGCTTATCGAAACAGGCCATCAATTTGCTCTATCGCGCCATCGGACGGCCCAATTCGCAGGCTGAGAGGTCCGATTTTGTATCAATTTGAAACAGTGTCGGGAAATATTACAAAGTTACGACACCGAAACGTGGTTAACCATAAAATTCGTTGAAAAAGCTTAGGTGGCACGGTTCCTGCTTGGCATGTCGATAACAAGGTCAATTTTGTTACTTTAGCGTTATGGAGATTTTGATGCGTCCGACAATGATCCGGAGCCTGCTCGGTTCCGTCCTGACCATCGGCCTGCTGGCCGGCGCCACCGCGGCGAATGCGACCACTCTCTTCCAGGACAATTTCAACCGCGGCGTCGGCCCCGTTGTCGGCAACGGCTGGGTTGAAGACCATACGGGCGAAGTAGACATCTTCAGCCGTAGCTACGGCGACCAGGTGCTGCGCCTGAAGGAAGATCCCGCTGGCGTAGTCACGGCGACGCAGAACGACATCGACCTCACGGGTTACGAGAACATCGTTCTCTCGTTCCAGTACAAGCCCTGGGAAACCGAAGCCGGCGACATGCTCGAAGTCTACTTCGGCGATCTCGTCTACTCGGTTTCGCTCGACAGCGCGTGGAACTGGTTTGACGTCTCGCTCTCGCTCGACGTCGAGGACGTCGCCGGGCTCGACCTGATGTTCAAGCTCGTCTCGACCAACAATTCCTACTCGGAATGGTACTGGGTCGAAGAGTGCGAGTGGAAGTGGGTCCGCGGCCACTACAAGAAAGTCTGCGAGGACGTGAAGAAGAAGCGCGAGTGGAAGGACAAGGAAGACTGGGTGAAGATCGACAACGTCCTCATCACCGGTGACCTGATCCCGCCGCCGCCGCCGATCGACACGCCCGAACCCGCCGCGCTGGCGCTCTTCGGCCTCGGCCTCGCCGGCCTCGGCGTGGCGCGCCGCCGCAAGGCGAAGTAAGCCAGCCTCATACGCTGAAAGAAACGGCGGTCCGAAAGGGCCGCCGTTTTCTTTTTAGGATCAGCGTCGTGCCGGGCGCCGTTCGAGACCATAATCAATGCGGATGCGCACCCATTCGCCGACCATCGCCCGGCCCCCGATCTGCGGCGGGCGCACGCGGAACTGCCACGCCGCGGCAAGCACCGAGCGCGCGATGTTCGATCCCTGCGGATATTCCCCGAGCGCCACGCAATTCTCGACGCGGAAATCCTGCACCGTGCGGCACGCGATGAGGCCCCACCCAGGCCCGCGCGCCGTCGAAAGATAGCCGGCAAGCTCGTCGTCATAAGGCTCGCGATACCACGACGCCGCATAGAGCGGTTCGCCGTTCGGACCCGTCCCATCCACGCGCTGACTGTCGCCGGCATAGGTCGGCGCGGGCGGCCCCATCATCGGCCGGGGTGCGGGCGCCGTCGGCGGCGGCAGGTTCGCGATGTCGGTCGCCGCCATCTCCTCGCGCGAAAGCGTAATGACCGGCAGTTCCATCGGCACCGGCGGCGGCTCGACAGGCGTGGGCGGCGATTTCCGCTCCGGCGGCTGAGCTGCGGCGCTCTGCGCTTCCGGGGCCTCGGCTTCGGCCTCCGGTTCTTCATCGCGGACCATGTCGAGCCGGAACACCGCCATCGGCACCACCTTCTCGGAAATCGAGGGCGCCAGCGTGAGCAGCAGGAGCGCCAGCAGCCCTTCGATGAAGAGTGCGAACAGGATGCCCGCGGCGCGGCGCTTGAGCCCCGCGCGAAGCCGCGCAGGCAAGGAACGCAAGAAAGGGCCGAACGACTGGAACACGCGAGCAATCCCGGCAAAGCCGGGTGGCTGCAACCCGGACGCGGCTCAGCGATAGGGCGGCCCAGCGTTCAAAACAAGCCGTGCTTCGGGCGCGATCTGATCCCATCGTCGCAAGAGCCCGGGGGGCGTTCGGCAGCGGGATGCGTTCGTCGGTCGCCCAGTGCGGCTGGCGCCGACCTCTTCGGCTTTCGACAGTTCAGGACGACACGTTTACAAGCTCGGGAAAGCTGTCATGCTCCGGGTATCAGATGAGTCCCGATTGCGGAGTGCGGGCGTTGAAAAAGCTGACCTCATTCGCCCTGACCTCAATCGGCGCCCTGCTGCTGGCAACGCATGCGTTCGCTGAGGTCCTGCCGTTCCCATCGAGTTTTAAAACGCAAACCATCACGACCAACGGGACCGACATTTTCGTTCGGAGTGGTGGACACGGCCCTGCCGTCGTGCTGCTGCATGGCTACGGCGAGACCGGCGATATGTGGTCCCCGCTCGCCGCCGCGCTGATGGCGAAGCATACCGTCATCGTGCCCGACCTGCGCGGCATGGGCCTCTCGTCCCATCCCGCCGGCGGTTACGACAAGACGACGCAGGCGCGCGACATCGCAGGCATTCTGACCAGGATGAAGATCGATCGCTTCGCCCTGGTCACGCACGACATCGGCAACATGGTCGGCTTTGCGCTTGCCACGCAGCAGCCCGATCGCGTGACGAAGTTCGTGCTGATGGATGCCCCCGTCCCCGGCGTCGGCCCGTGGGAAGAGATTTTGAAGAATCCACTGCTTTGGCATTTCCGTTTCGGCGGCCCCGACATGGAACGATTGGTCGCGGGTCGTGAACGCATTTATCTCGACCGCTTCTGGAACGAGTTCTCCGCCGATCCCGCCCGCTTCGACGAGGCGTCGCGGCAGCATTACGCCACGCTCTATGCAAAGCCGGGCGCGATGCACGCGGGGTTTGCCCAGTTCGCGGCGTTCGATCAGGATGCCATCGACAACCGGGTATGGCTTGCCGCCGGCAACAAGCTGACGATGCCCATGCTGGCCGTGGGCGGCGAGAAAAGTTTCGGCGCCGCGATGGCGTCCGTGATGCAGGCAGCTGCCACCAATGTGATGCAGGGCGTTGTGCCGGATTCCGGTCATTGGCTGATGGAAGAACAGCCCGAGGCAACCGTTGCCATGATCACGGCGTTCCTGGACACCAACTAATCCGCAGCAGCGCTGGTGAACTGCCTCGCTGGTAAACAGACGATCCCGCCGCCCCTCACCCCTTCGGACGAGGATCGCTGGGCAGCGGAATGCGCTCGTCGTCATCGCCGGGAATATGCCCGAAACGGTCGGCCTCCCAGTCATCGATGGCCTGGTTGATGCGCTGCGGACGCGACGAGACGAAGTTCCACCAAATCTCGCGCGGGCCGTCCATCGCCTTGCCGCCGAGCATCAGGACGCGCGCGTCCGTCTCCGCCGTCCATTCCACCTTCGCGCCGGGTTCGAGCACGAGCATCGTCGCTTCCTCGGCAACCTCACCGCCGGGGAGGGCGATGCGACCGCTCGCCACATAGATCGCGCGCTCTTCGTGCTCGGTGGAGACGTCGATCGTGGCACCCGCCTTCGCATCCACGTCGACGTAGAAGGTCGGCCACACGACGCCGACCGGCGACTGCCTGCCATAGGCCGTGCCCGCAATGATGGTGAGCCGCGCGCCCTCGCGCTCGATCACCGGGAGCGTGTCCGCCGGGTGATGCACGAAGCTCGGCTCAACCTCCTCGTGCGTTTTCGGGAGCGCCACCCACGCCTGAATCCCTTCCATGCGCTGGCCGCTGGCCTCCACCTCCGGAGAGGTCCGCTCGGAATGCACGATGCCCCGCCCTGTCGTCATCCAGTTCACCGCGCCGGGCCGGATCGCCTGCGCGCTGCCGAGGCTGTCGCGGTGGAAGATCTCGCCTTCGAACAAGTACGTCACCGTGGCGAGGTTGATGTGCGGATGCGGGCGCACGTCGAAGCGCTCGCCGGGCGCATAGTCCACCGGCCCGAAATGATCCCAGAAGATGAACGGCCCGACCATGCGCTGGCCCGCCGCCGGAAGCACCCGCCGCACCACGAAGCCCCCTCCAAGATCACGGCGGCGGCCTTCGATGCGGCGGAGGATCATGGCTTCAATTCCCTTGCGAGTGTTGCGCGGGTTTTCTTCCCGTACGGGGGTTTCAAGCCCGCGAGGCCCGCGAGGTCAAGCTTCGGCTGGCGGTAGACACTCTTGGCGTGGCTGAACGTGCGGAAACCGTCCACCCCGTGATAGCTGCCCATGCCCGACGGCCCGATGCCGCCGAACGGCAGATCCTCCGCCGAAACGTGGAAGATCACGTCGTTCACCGTAACACCGCCAGAGATCGTCCGATCGAGCACGCGGCGCTCCTCCGCACCGTCCGTCCCGAAATAATAGAGGCCAAGCGGCCGGTCGCGGCCGTTCACGAACTCCACCGCCTCGTCCGTCTCGCGGTAGGTCTTCACCGGCAGCACAGGCCCGAAAATCTCCTCCTGCATCACGCGCATGTCGTCCGAGACGTTGCGCACGATGCTGAGCGGCATCTTGTTCGAGTTGGTGTTCGTGAAATCCTCGTTCGCCGGGTTCACTGTAACGATCTCGGCGCCCTTCGCGGTCGCATCATCAAGCAGCCCCTGCAGCCGCTCGCGGTGGCGCGCGTTCACCACCGACGTGTAGTCGTCGTTGGCGAGGAGCGACGGATACATTTTCGCCGCCGCCGTCTTCAGCCCCTCGACAATCTCGCCCTCCTTCTCGCTGGGCACGAGCAGATAATCGGGCGCAAGGCAAATCTGCCCCGCGTTCATCATCTTGCCGAGCGCAACACGTTCCGTCGTCTGCGCGATGTCGGCGCTGCGCGAGACGATGACGGGCGACTTGCCGCCAAGCTCCAGCGTCACCGGCACGAGATTGTCGGCTGCGGCGTGGAGGATATGCTTCGCGACAGCCGTGGCGCCCGTGAAGATCAGGTGATCGAACGCCAGCCCCGCGAATGCCTTGCCGACCTCCGGCCCGCCGATGACGAAGCCCAGCTCCGCCTCATCAAACGCCTGCGCCGCAAGCTCCGCCATCAGCGCCGAGGTGACCGGCGTGAACTCCGACGGCTTCACCATCGCGCGGTTTCCCGCAGCGAACACGCCCGCGAGCGGCCCGAAGGTCAGGTTCACCGGGAAATTCCACGGGCTGATGATGCCGACAACGCCCTTGGGCTGATACACGACCTCCGCCTTCGCGCCGAGCAGCCCGAGTGGAAAATCGAGCTTGCGTCGCTCCGGGCGCATCCACGCGTCAAGGTGCTTGATCGCGTGTTTCAGGGGCTTCACCGAGGACATGATGTCCGTCACCAGCGTCTGCTCGGCGCTCCGGTGGCCGAAATCTTCGGAAAGCGCCTTCACGAAGCGGTCTCGATGCGTCAGCACGAGATCGACCGCGCGGCGCAAGCGATCCTTGCGAACCGCCGCGCCCACCGGCAACTCCGCCATGAACGCCGCACGCTGCCGCGCCAGCAGCGCCGTCATCGCTTCAATCGATTTTGCCTCGCCCGGCAGAATGGCTGCAGTGGCCATGGAGCGTCTCCCTCAAAACGCGTGGATTTGAGCGAGACTTTAACCCTGCCCGCGCGGCATGACCATCCGCGCGGAATCGTCAGGGTTACGCACAGCGATCCGTATAGACCGCCGCCTCGCGCGGGGTCAGCGGCTTCAGCGCCTCGTCGAGCGACAGGCTGAACCCTTCCCACGGCTGCTGCGGGGGCCGCGCACCCGTAACCCACAGATAGCCGGGGCGCTTCCCCGGCACCGAAAGACGATACCACACCGGCGCGTTCAGGCCCTTCAGCTTCGGGCAGCGCGCGAGCGTCGCGGTATAGCCCGCGCCCTTCAGCGCCGCGAGCAGGGCGGGTGTGCCGATCGGCTTCCCCTCGTTCTTGAAATAGAGGTTCATCACCATCGTGCGCGCACCGCCCGCGAGCACCTTCAATTGCTGCCCGGCGACGGTGGCGATGCCCGTGCGGCGGAAATACTCGCCGTTCGACATCGGCTTGTCGAGCATCTCGGGCGGCAGCGCCGCCCAGGTGACATGCGGCGCGGTTTCGATGTGCCGCCAGTCGTAGAAGCTGTTCGCCTCATAGTCGCCCGGCTTCAGAAGCCCGCCGAGCACCGCTGCGAAACCATCCGCAGGCGTCTTCGCAGGCGCCGCGGGCTTTGGCGCGACGGCGCCCTTCGCAGCCGTCGCCGGCTTCCCGGACGCGCTTTGCGTGGTCACCCCGCCGCACAGTTTCAGCTTCCGCGCCTGCACGATCTGCGTCATCGGCGCGCCGATCGGCGTTTTCAGCGTGTTGTCATGGTCAATCTGCACGGCGCCGCGCTGCTCATCGGCGTTGAACATCATGATGACGGGCATGTTGTCCCCGCCCCACTTGTCCTTGCCGTATTTCACGTACACCCATTGCTGGATGCCTTCGTACTGCGCGCCGCCCGCGCAGGAATAGCAGACGCTGATCGGAAGCGGCCCCTGCCGCCCTGCCGCAGTGTCGATGAACACGCCCGTCTTGCCGACCTCGATGCGCGGCTGTTTCGAACAGTCCCCGCCGGGCGCATAGCGGCCATAGAGCTCTTCGCTGGGCCGATCCGTCTGCGCGGCAGCCGCTCCCGGTGCCAGCATCAGAGCCACAAACAGTGCACGCTTCAGCATAAGAGCCACAAACAGTGCACGCTTCAGCATAAGAGCCCCCTTCCCCGTCCATCGCAGCCGATCGTTTCGACTATGTGACGACCAGGCTGAATACAAGCTGAGCGCGAGTCCAGGTCATCCCGGCCACTCAATTCTCTACTTTGAAAATTTTGTCTTTACCGGGATTGCATCCCCCTCTCTCGCCGCACCATAGAGAGCGCGGGACGAAGGAAAAGCGGGAGGGTAGTGATGCGTATACGGCAGCATCGTTTGGCGGGGTTCACGATAGCGGCGCTGGCACTCGCGTCCACGGCCCTGCCACAGGCAGCAGCTGCGCAGTCCCCGATCGACTCGCTCTCCGACCGTTACATCGCGCTCCTGCTCCGCACCTACCCCGAGCTTGTGCCGCTTTCCGGGATCGAAGGCGCGCGCCAATCGGCACTGCCGCCCATCGATGCGGAAAGCCTGAATGCTGTCGCGGCCGAGGAGGATCGGCTGTGGCAGGATCTGCAGGGCGTCGACGAAGCCAAGCTCGACGAGGCAGGCCGCGCCTCTTACGCGCTGATGGCCGATGGGCTCGAAGCCGTGCGCGGGCAGCGAGTCTGCCGGCAGCCCCTGTGGAGCATCAGCCACATGACCGGCTGGCAGGTGACGTTTTCTCGCCTCGCGCAGGCGCAGGCCACCGGTACGTCGGATGCGCGCGAAGATGCGATCCGGCGCTGGGAAAGCCTGCCCGCTTATGTCGATCGGGATATCGCCAACCTGCGTGAAGGGCTGAAGGAAGGCTATGCCGTTCCGCGCTCCGTCGTCACCCGCGTTATCGGCCAGCTCGACCGGCTGCTTGCGCTGCCTGCCGAGCAGTCTCCTTTCTACGCCCCGGCCCGCGCCGACAGCGATGCCGCCTTCAAGGCGCGCTTCAAAACGATTGTTGCGGAGGGTGTGCACGGTGCCGTGAAACGCTACCGCGATTTCCTCGCCGGGGAGTATCTGCCGAAAGCGCGCGAAGGCATCGCGCTTTCGGAGTTGCCGAACGGCGCCGCTTGCTACCAAGCGCTGCTCCGGGCCTCGACGACGCTGGACCACACGCCTGCTGAGGTGATGGCGGTCGGCGAAGCCGCGGTCGCGCAGAACGTGAAGGATATCGTCGCGATCGGCGGCAAACGCTTCGGAACCACCGATCTTGCCTCCACCCTCGCCGCGGTGAAGGACGCGCCAGACAATCATTTCGCGACGGCCGAAGACCTGGTCGACTTTTCAAAGCGGAGCCTCGCGCGCACGACGAAACTCAGCGCCGCCGCATTCCCGCAGCTTCCAAAGCAGCCCGCCGCGATCGAGGTGCTGCCGGCGACGGAGGCGGGAAGCGGTGTTCCCGCGCACTATCTTCCCGAGCCCGATCCATCGAAGCCCGGACGTTACATGCTGCCGCTCGACCATTGGAAGACCGAGACGAAGGGCGGCGCGGAAGTCACGGTCGTGCACGAGACGATCCCCGGCCATCACCTGCAGATCGCCATGACGCAGGAGCTGGCGGCGAAGGTGCCGCTGCTCCGTATCCCCCTCGTCGGCGCCTACGTCGAAGGCTGGGCGCGCTATTCGGAACGACTGGCGGAGGAACTGGGCGTTTATGAAACGCCCTACGCGGGCATCACGCGGCGCGCGTGGATGGCGCGCGGCATGGTCGTCGATCCGGGCATCCATGCGTTCGGCTGGAGCCGCGAGAAGGCCATGGCCTATCTCATCGAAAGCGGCCGCTTCGACGAGGCATCTGCCGCGGACATGCTCGACCGGATCGCCGTCATTCCCGGCCAGCTCACCTCATACGACAGCGGCGGCCTCGAAATCGCGGCCCTGCGCGCGGAATCGGAAGCCTCGCTCGGCACGTGCTTCAACCTGCCGGCCTTCCACCAGCAGGTTCTCTCGGGCGGAGGACTGCCGCTGAAGGCCCTGCGCGGCCGGATCGAAGCCTGGCAGGCAGCGACGGGGAAGGCGTGCGCGAAGTAGCTTGAACGGAAACGGGGCGCCGAAGCGCCCCGTCCGTTTTTCTTGGCCGCCGCCGTTTAGATTCCCTGCGGACTCGGTTCGCCGCCGAAACCGCGCTTGCCGGTCTTCGGAATCGCACTGACGCCGGTGGAAGCGGCGGTCGGCCGGTTGCGGGCGCCGCGGTCGCGGTCCACGCCTTCGCCCGCGAGCAGTGCCTTGATCTCGTCGCCCGAGAGCGTCTCGTATTCAAGCAGCGCCTGCGCGAGCGTGTGCAGTTCTTCGCTGTGCTCGGTGAGCAGGCTCTTCGCCCGCTCGTAGCCGCGCATGACGATCGCCTTGATCTCGTGATCGATCAGCTGGGCGGTCTGCTCGGAGACGTTCTGCGTCTTCGTCACGCTGTGGCCGAGGAAGACCTCTTCCTGGTTCTCGGCGAGCTTCATCGGGCCGAGCTTGTCCGAAAGACCCCACTGCGTGACCATGCTGCGCGCAAGGTCGGTCGCATACTGGATGTCCGACGAGGCACCCGAGGAAACCTTGTCGTAGCCGAAGATGATTTCCTCGGCGACACGGCCGCCCATCGAGACGGCAAGGTTCGCGTGCATCTTGTCGCGGTGATAGCTGTACTGGTCCCGCTCCGGCAGGCGCATCACCATGCCGAGCGCGCGGCCGCGCGGGATGATCGTCGCCTTGTGGATCGGATCGGACGCATCCTCGTGCATCGCGACGATGGCGTGGCCGGCCTCGTGATAGGCGGTCATCTTCTTCTCGTCTTCGGTCATGATCATCGAGCGGCGCTCGCTGCCCATCATGACCCTGTCCTTGGCTTCCTCGAACTCGGCCATGCCGACGAGGCGCTTCGATTTGCGCGCCGCCGTCAGCGCCGCCTCGTTCACGAGGTTCGCAAGATCGGCGCCCGAGAAACCGGGCGTGCCGCGCGCGATGGTGCGGGGTTCAACGTCCGGCGCCAGCGGCACCTTGCGCATGTGGACGCGCAGGATCTTCTCGCGGCCTTCGATATCCGGGCGCGGCACCACGACCTGGCGGTCGAAACGGCCCGGGCGCAGCAGCGCGGGGTCGAGCACGTCCGGACGGTTCGTCGCGGCGATGATGATGATGCCTTCGTTCGCGTCGAAGCCGTCCATCTCGACGAGCAGCTGGTTCAGCGTCTGCTCGCGCTCGTCGTTGCCGCCGCCGAGGCCCGCACCGCGATGGCGGCCGACCGCGTCGATTTCGTCGATGAAGATGATGCAGGGCGCTGATTTCTTCGCCTGCTCGAACATGTCGCGCACGCGGCTGGCGCCGACGCCGACGAACATCTCGACGAAGTCGGAGCCCGAAATGGTGAAGAACGGCACGTTCGCCTCGCCCGCGATGGCGCGCGCGAGCAGCGTCTTGCCGGTACCGGGCGAGCCGACGAGCAGCGCGCCCTTCGGGATCTTGCCACCGAGGCGTGAGAAGCGGCCCGGATCCTTCAGGAAGTCGACGATTTCCTCAAGTTCCTCGCGCGCCTCGTCGATGCCCGCGACATCGTCGAAGGTCACGCGGCCCTGCTTTTCGGTGAGCAGCTTGGCTCGGCTCTTGCCGAAGCCCATCGCGCCCTTGCCGGCGCCGTTCTGCATCCGCTGCATCACGAATATCCAGATGCCGAGGATCAGCAGGAACGGCAGGATGTTGATGAGGATCGCGGCGAGCAGCGAGCGGCTTTCCTCCGGCTGCGCCTTGAACTTGACGCCCGAGGCTTCGAGCCGCTCGACAAGGCCGGGGTCGCCCGGCGAATAGGTGCTGAACGTCTCGCCGCTGGTCAGGCGACCCGCGATGTCCTGCCCGCGGATATCGACCTCGCGGACGGCGCCTTCGTTCACCTTGGTGATGAATTCCGAATAGGCGAGCTGCTGCACCGCGCCTTGCGACTGCGGGGCGTTGTAGACCGAAACGAGCACGACGACGGCGAGCAGGATGACCGCCCACATGGCGAGGCTCTTGCCCCAGGGTCCGGTCGGTCGCTTCTTGTTCTCGTCCATCGGGTCCGTGTTCCTGAAAGTGTTCACTCTAAGATAGGCGCGCAGGCGTTAACGACAACTGCTATTGCGGCCTATTCGGCGGATGCGCGCATTTTTCGCGGTGGTTCGGCCCGGAAGCGCCAGAGCGGCCCGCCTTCCGCCAGAATGCCGCCCAGCGTGCCCCCACCCCCGGTGAGCAGGCGCTGGAGCGCCGGGCCATCGGGTTCGACGCCCCGAATCTCGCGAAATGCCCTGAGCACGAGCCGCCGGACCAGCTCGGCGGGCAGCCCGCGCGTATCAAGCGTGAGCGCATCGCCGGAAACGCTTGCGCGCCCCGCCCAGGCCTCGTCCGCCGTCCACTGGAGCGCGGCTTCCGCCTCCGCCAGATGCGCTGCCGTGGCGGCTGCGCCCGCGATGTCGATCCCGCCGCCCGCGAGCAGCGCCCGCACCGCGGTGCGGTCGTAGGCGTCGCTGCGGTTGCTGGGGTCATCGACAGCCGCGATGCGCGCCGCCGCCACCAGCGCGACGAGATCCGTTTTGCGCGCGCCGAGCAGCGGACGGAGCAGCGTGACGGCGTACCCTTCCACAGCCCGCCGGGCGCGGATTCCCGCCATGCCGCCAAGCCCGCTGCCGCGCGACAGGCGCATCAGCAGCGTTTCGGCCTGATCGTCGGCATGGTGCGCGGTCATCAGCCAGCGGACGCCATGGGCATCGCACCAGCCAGCCATCGCGGCATAACGCGCGGCACGGGCCGCGGCCTGCACGCTCGCAGCGCGCGCGACCTCAACGGTGAGCGTTTCGTGTGGCACACCCAATTCGGCCGAGATCGCAGCAACCCGGCGCGCTTCCTCCGCAGCCTCCGGCCTCAGGCCGTGATCGACCGTGATCGCGATCGCGTCGAACCCGGCGCGGCACGCGAGGAGCAGCAGCGCAAGACTGTCCGGCCCGCCGGAGACAGCGAGCGCGACCTTGCCACGAAGATCAGGCGCCAGCGCCTCGACCGCCGCGCGGAAGCGCTCCGGCGTCAGGCGGGGATCAGCCGCAGCGGGCGGCCGAGCGGGCATCCACGATCTGTGTGCGGAGCGACTGCGAGAGCGTCTTGCCATAGCTTTGCTCAAGCTGGTCATAAGCCTCGCAGGCTTTCTGCGGGCTGGGCGGGGAAAAGGCCATCAGCGACTTGCCGAGCCAGAGCAGACTTTCCGGCGCACGCTCGCCCTCAGGCCGCTTCTGGTAGTTTTCAAGCAGCGTACGCGCCGCCTGAACCGGCTGGCTTTGCGCGAAATACGTGCGGCCCAGCCAATATTGCGCATTGCTGGCGCGCGCGTGCTTCGGGTTCTTGGCGATGAAGGCGGAGAGCGCCTTTTCCGCCGCCGGATAGTTCTTCGCGGTCACGAGGCCGTATGCGGCGTTGTATTCCTGCTCGGGCGTCAGCGCTGCCGCCACGGCCGGCTGAGGCGCTGCGGTCGCGGGCGCCGGAAGCGCAGCGGCCGCTCCCGGCACAGCAGGCGGCGCACCGCCTTCCAGCGTCGTCAGGCGAAACTCGGCGTCGGTCTTGAACTTCTCGAGCGCGGCTTCGAGCTGGCGCACCTTGAAGCTGTTTTCCTCCATCTGACCGGTCAGCGTGGTGAGCTGGCTTTCAAGCGAATCGACGCGGCGCGAAAGGTCGCTCAGCGGATTGGAAGCGGGCACTCCCGGTGCCGTCACCGGTGCGGCCGGAGCCTGAATTTCCGCCTCGAAATACTCCTTGGAGCCGCCCGGAAACACCTTGCGCTGCACCGCGCGCATTTCGCTTTCCAGCTTCTTCACCCGGCCTTCCACCTGCTGGGCGGTCTGCTGCGCGGCGGCGGGCAGCGCGGGGAGCAGCAGCGGCAGGGTCAAAAGGAGCAAGGATTTGAATTTCATCATGACTTTCCCGACAATTGAGGAACGCAGGGCCGAGCCTAGCAGCCCGTCCCTTGCCCGAAACTGAAGCGCATCACTCTGGACGCGGCTGCGCTCGCGCAGCGAGACCCGTCGCCGTCAGCGGCACGTCGCGAACTGTCTGCGTCGCGGCGCCGAGCGGCGGTATCGCCGTGCCGCCAACCGTGACGTCGAGCGCACCGGCGCGGCCGGTCCAGAGCAGCAGATCCTGCCGATCCGCCGGAACCTCATAGCGGTCGCCCGCTGCCATCACGCCCTGAAACACGGAGCGGCCGGAGCCGACCTCGTAAATCTTCACCCACGCATCCTCGCGCGCGGTGACGACGATCCCGCCGGCCGTCGGCGCTGCAGGCGCGGGCGTCGCGGCCGCGGTCGCCGCTGCGTCAGCAGCAGGCACCTCAGCCACGGCGGGCTGCGGCGCCGGCGGCGTATCCACGGCAACGGTCGCGCCACCATCCGATCCCGCCGGCGCTTCCGCCACGACGGGCGTCTCGTCGCCGCCGAACCAGCCGAGGCCCCACGCGGCGACGGCAAGGACGACAACGCCGAGCAGCACGATCCCGAGCAGCGCCGCAGCGCGCGTCGGCACGCGGACATCCTCGATCGGCTCATGATCCATCGTGGGAACAACCCGGTCGGGCTTCGTCGTTTCACGGCGGAATTGTTCCGCAGTCGTCTCTGGATCGAGCGCAAGAATGCGCGCGTAAGACTTCACGAAGCCGATCGTGTAGGGCAGCGCCGGCAGCGTATCGTGTTTGCCCTCTTCAATCGCGGTCAGGTGCCGCAGGGGCACGCGGGTTTGATGGGCAATGTCGGCCAATTCCCGGCCAAGTTCCAGCCGCCTCGCCCGCAGCACGTCGCCGACGTGGCGCGAGCCGCCGAGATCAATACCGCCCTGCGTTTCCAGCTCGTCGCTCACCAAAACCCTCCGAACAGACGCCAACTCGCCCAATTGCCACGTTCGCGCGCGGCTTCGCCAGTGTCAACGCGCTTCGTCGCGGCACAGCCTCACCCAACGGCGATGCCGCGGCTCGATGCGTATTCCGTCAGCGCCGTACGGATGTTGATACCCCGGCGCAGCCACCCCTCCATCTCATGCTGGAGCGGCGCAAGCGCAAGCGACCGGATCATCGCCTTCATCGGGCCGATCCCCGCCGGCGTGATCGAAAGGCGCTCGATGCCGATGCCGAGCAGCGCCAGCGCATCGAGCGGGCGCCCGCCCATCTCGCCGCACACGGTCACCGGACGCCGGGCGGCACGCGCCTGATCCGACACGCGCTTCAGGAAGCGCAGCAGCGATACCGAAAGCCAGTCGTAGCGATCGGCAAGCTTGGGATTGGCACGGTCGGCCGCGAACAGGAACTGTGTGAGATCGTTGGTGCCGATCGACAGGAAATCGATGCGCGGCAACAAAAGATCGAGCGCCTCCGCCAGCGCAGGCACTTCGAGCATACAGCCGAACTCGATCTTCTTCGGCACGGGGTGGCCGCGCGCAACCATGCGCGAGAGTTGCGCCTCCACGAGCGCGCGCGCCTCGTCGAACTCCCATGGTTCAGAGACCATCGGAAACATCAGGCGGAGCGTGCGCCCGGCGGCAGCGTCGATCAGCGCGCGCGCCTGCACCTTCATCAGGCCTTCGCGCTCAAGCGCGAGCCGAAGCGCGCGCCAGCCGAGCGCCGGGTTCTCCTCCACGGTGTCGCCCATCATGTAGGGCACTGCCTTGTCGCCGCCGATGTCAACCGTGCGGAACGTCACCGGCCGGTCGCCCGCGGCGTCGAGCACGGCCTTGTAGAGCTGCGTCTGCCGCTCGCGGCGCGGCAGCGTTGCCGAGACGAGAAACTGGAACTCGGTGCGGAACAGGCCGATACCGTCCGCATTCGTGATGTCGAGCGCTTCCATGTCCGAACGCAGGCCCGCGTTCATCATCAGCGTGATGCGCGCGCCGTCCACGGTTACGGCGGGAAGATCGCGAATTTTCGCATACTCGGCCTGACGCCGCGCCTTCAGCGCCACCTGCTCTTCGAACTGGTGGACGACCGGCTCGCTCGGCCGCACGAACAGCGCGCCGCGCTGCGCATCGAGCAGCAGCGGATCGCCCTCGAAAACCGTGGTGCGCAGGTCTTTCACGCGCCCGAGCACCGGAATGCCCATCGCCCGCGCGATGATGGTGACGTGCGCCGTGAGCGAACCTTCTTCCAGCACCACGCCGCGCAGGAAACGCTTGTCGTATTCCAGAAGCTCGGCAGGCCCGAGGTTGCGGGCGATCAGGATCATGTCCTGCTGCAGGCCGCGCTTCGCCGCCGTGTCCATCTGCCCCGAAACGATGCGCAGCAGGCGGTTCGAAAGGTCGTCGAGGTCGTGCAGCCGCTCCTGAAAGAACGGGTCTTTCGTTGCGCGCATCCGGGTGCGCGTCTTCATCTGCACGCGCTCGATCGCCGCTTCGGCGGTAAGGCCGGTATCGATCGCCTCGTTGATGCGCCGCGACCAGCCCTCGTCGTAGGCGAACATCTTGTAGGTCTCGAGGATTTCGTCATGATCGCCCGGCGCCGCAAAGTCCGCCTGGCCCATCATGTTGTCGATCTGCTCGCGCATCATGACAAACGCCGCGTAGACGCGCGCGCGTTCCGCCTCGACGTCGTCGGCGACCGTGTGCTCGACGATGACGCGCGGCTGGTGGAACACCGCCTGCCCCCGGGCAACGCCTTCGACGAGCTTGAGCCCTGTCATGCGCGCCGGGCGGCTTTCGCGCTCGCGCGCCTGCTGCACGGTCTGGTCATCGACAAGACCCGCCGACGCGATCAGTTCCGCAAGCACCATCGCCGTCGTCTGCAGCGCCTCGATCTCGATATCGGCATATTCGCGCGGATCGACATGCTGCACGGCAAGCACGCCGATCGCGGTTTCCTGCCGGATGATCGGTACGCCTGAAAAGCTGTGGAAGCTCTCTTCGCCCGTTTCGGGCTTGTAGGCGAAATCCGGGTGCGCCTTCGCTTCGGCGAGGTTCAGCGGTTCGCGCGTCTTCGCGATCGTACCGACAAGACCCTCGCCGACCGCAAGCCGCGTGACGTGGACGGCGGACTGCGCAAGGCCGCGCGTCGCGAAGAGTTCGAGCACACCGTCGCGCAGCAGATAGACCGAGCACACTTCGGAGGAGAGCGCACCCGCGACGATATCGACGACGCGGTTCAGCTTCGCCTGCGCCCCCGCCTTGGTCGCCATGACATCGTGAAGGCGCCGCAGGATTTCGCGCGCGGCGCTGGTTGCCGAGACGTTTTTCTCGGCGGTCATGCAGCCTGTGCGCCGCGGCGCGCGAGTGCCGCCGCCGCCTCGCTGACCAGTTCGTCGATGATCGCCTGCACCGGTTCCTCGCGTTTCACCATGCCGACCGACTGGCCCGCCATCAGCGAGCCGTTCTCGACATCGCCCTCTACCACAGCGCGGCGCAGCGCGCCCGCCCAGTAATGTTCGATCTGAAGCTGCGCGGCGTCCATATCCACGGCGCCCGTATCGAGAAGCGCTGCGACCTCGCGCTGCTTGGCGGTGAACGCCTCGGTCCCAGCGTTCTTGAGCGCGCGGACGGGAATCACCGGCAGGCGCGGATCGATCTGCACGCTCGCCACGGCGTCGCGCGCGGCAGCGCGGATGAACGCCTGCTTGAACTTCGGATGCGCCACGCTTTCGGTCGCACAGACGAACCGCGTGCCGAGCTGCACGCCCGCCGCGCCCATTTCAAGGAACGCCGCGATTGCCTCGCCGTGGCCGATGCCGCCCGCGACGAACACGGGCACGTCGGTGATGTTGGGCAGGATTTCCTGCGCCAGCACCGTCGTGGAAACAGGGCCGACATGGCCGCCCGCCTCGGTGCCTTCGATGACGAGCGCATCGACGCCCGAACGCACCAGCTTCTTCGCGAACGCGAGCGCGGGCGCGAAGCAGATGAGCTTGGCGCCCGCCGCTTTCACTGCCGCAATCGCCGGCCCGGAGGGAATCCCGCCCGCAAGCGCGATATGCCCGACCTTCTCCTCCGCGCAGACCTGGATGAGGTCGAGGAGCGCGGGGTGCATGGTGATGAGGTTGACGCCGAACGGCTTCGCCGTCAGCGCGCGTGTCGCGATGATTTCCTCGCGCAGTCGCGCCGGGTCCATCGCGCCGCACGCGATCATGCCGAAGCCGCCGGCGTTCGAGATCGCGGAAACGAGATTCCGCTCCGAAACCCAGGTCATCGCACCGGCCATGATCGCATAGCGTGTGCCAAGGAAGGCACAGCCGCGCGCCATCAGCGCATCGAGACGATCACGGCCGCCGCTCACGCAGCGGCCCCGGCAGGCTCGGACGTATCATCCAGCCCGTAGGCGGTGTGGAGGACGCGCACTGCAAGCTCGGTGTATTCCTCGGCAATCAGCACCGAGATCTTGATCTCGGACGTGGTGATCGCCTTGATGTTGATGCCGCGATCGCCGAGCGCCTTGAACATGGTGAGCGCGACGCCCGCGTGACTCTTCATGCCGACGCCGACGACAGAGACCTTGCAGACGTTGTCCACGGCCTCGAGCGCTTCATAGCCGATCGCGTCCTTCGCCTTTGTCAGCTCGTCCATCGCACGGGCAAGCTCGGTGCGCGGCACGGTGAACGTCACGTCCGTATGGCCGCTTTCGCGCGCCACGTTCTGCACGATCATGTCGACGTTGATGTTGGCATCGGAGAGCGGCCCGAAGATTTGCGCGACGACGCCCGGCGTATCGGGCACGCGGGTCACCGTGACCTGCGCCTCGTTGCGGTTGTACGCGATGCCGGTGATGAGTTCCTGTTCCACGCCTTCTTCCTCGTCGACTACGAACGTGCCGGGCGCGTCGGTGAACGACGACAGCACCTGCACCTTGACCTTTTCCTTCATCGCAAGCTCGACCGAACGGGTCTGCAGCACTTTCGCGCCGACGCTTGCGAGTTCGAGCATTTCCTCGAACGTAACGGACTGAAGCTTCTTCGCCTTGGGCACGATACGCGGATCGGTGGTGTAAACACCATCCACATCCGTGTAGATATCGCAGCGGTCGGCTTTCAGCGCCGCCGCCACCGCGACCGCGCTGGTATCCGAACCACCGCGACCGAGCGTCGTGACGCGGCCGTCATCAGTCACACCCTGAAAGCCCGGAACCACCGCGACGCGGCCCGTCGCCATGTCGGCAAGCACGGCGGTGGTGTCGATGTCGCCGATGCGCGCGGTCGAATGCGCGTCCGACGTGCGGATGGGAAGCTGCCAGCCGAGCCAGCTGCGCGCGGGCACGCCGATCGCCTGCAGCGTGATGGCGAGAAGCCCCGACGTCACCTGCTCGCCCGAGGCGACGACGACGTCGTACTCCGCCGTATCGTGCAGCGCCGCGGCCTCACGGCAGAAGCCGACAAGCCGGTCGGTCTCGCCCGCCATGGCGGACACCACGACGGCGACCTCGTTGCCGGCATCCACCTCGCGCTTCACGCGCTGGGCAACGTTGCGGATACGTTCGATACCCGCCATCGACGTGCCGCCGAATTTCATCACGATCCGGGCCATGCTCTGGCGCCTGTTCCTTCTTTGACGTTCACGAAAACAACCCGGCCGGAACCGGCCGGTACGAAAGCGGCGCCTTGATAGAAGCCGCCTAGCCCGAGTGCAAGCGCCTCGGCTTGCCGCATCGCGCCCGACGCCGTATGCGTTCGGCATGACCGCCGCAGCAACGCCGGAGCTTCGCCACATCATGAAATCCCTGTTCCTCGGAACCGCCGTAGCGCTTGCGCTCGCCGCCGCCGCACCAGCCCTCGCCGCCCCGAAAAGCACAGGCCCCGACCCCGCACTCGTCTCGGCGGTCGATATTCCCTACGAGCGGTTCACGCTTGCGAACGGCCTGCGCGTCATCGTCCATACCGACCGCAAGGCGCCGATCATCGCGACCAGCATCTGGTATCACGTCGGCTCGAAAGACGAGCCCGCGGGCAAGACCGGCTTCGCGCACCTCTTCGAGCACCTGATGTTCAACGGCACCGAAAACTACAACCACGACTGGTTCGTGGCGCTGCAGGAAATGGGCGCGACGAGTTACAACGGCACGACGTGGTTCGACCGCACCAACTATTTCCAGAACGTGCCCACCCCCGGCCTCGAGCGCATCCTGTTCCTTGAATCCGATCGCATGGGGCATCTGCTCGGCGCCATCGACCAGACCAAGCTGACGAACCAGATCGGTGTCGTGCAGAACGAGAAGCGGCAGGGTGACAACCAGCCCTTCGGCAAGACCGAATACCGCATCCTTGAAGGTCTGTTCCCCGAAGGCCACCCCTACCGCCACTCGACGATCGGCTCGATGGCGGACCTTTCCGCCGCCTCGCTCGAAGACGTGAAGACATGGTTCCGCACGTGGTACGGCCCCAACAACGCCGTGCTCGTCCTCGCCGGAGACATAGACGCGTCCACCGCGAAGCCGCTCGTCGAGAAATATTTCGGCGACCTTCCCGCCGGACCCGCCGTCGAGCGCCGCCTGCGCGCATGGGTCCCGGAACGCAGCGAAACCGTGCGCGAGACGATGGAGGATCAGGTCTCCAACACGCGCATCTACCGCGTGTGGGCGGTGCCCGGCCTCAATGACGCCGACGCGCAGAACCTTTCGATCGCCGCGGCAACGCTCGGCGGCGGCAACAGCTCACGCCTCTACAAGGATCTCGTGCGCGACAAGCAGCTCGCCATCGGCGTGTCGGGCTACATGCAACCCTTCGAGGCCGTCAGCCTGCTGCAGATCGAGGTGGACGTAAAGCCGGGCGTGAACCCGGACACCGTGAACGCGCGCCTCGACCAGCTTCTCGCCGATTTCCTCGCCAAGGGGCCGTCGAAGGACGAGGTCGGCCGCGTCGCGATGCGCGCCGTATCCGGCACGATCCGCGGCCTCGAAGCCGTCGGCGGCTTCGGCGGCAAGGCCGTGACGCTCGCCGAGGGCGAGCTGTATTCGGGCGATCCGCAGCAGTTCAAGAAAGACCTCTCCGCCTATGTAAGCGCCACCCCCGCAAGCGTGCAGGCCGCCGCGAAGCGCTGGATAGCGAAGGGCGACTACCAGCTCACCGTCTATCCCTACGGCGCGCTCCAGCAGGTCGCGGGCAAGGGCATCGACCGCTCGAAGCTGCCGCCGGTGGACGGCGCCCCCGCGCTCGAATTCCCGGCCGTTGAACGCGCGAAACTCTCGAACGGCATCGAGGTGGTGTTCGCGAAGCGCGCCACCGTGCCGGTCGTCAACCTCTCGATGGTGTTCGATGCGGGCAACGCCGCCGATGCGCGCGACAAGCTCGGCACGCAGTCGCTGATGCTCTCGCTTCTCGATGAAGGCACGGCGAAGCGCACCGCCATCCAGATCGCCGAAGAGGAAGAACGCCTCGGCGCCAATATCGGCGCGGATGCGGGCAACGACACCACGGAGGTGTCGCTTTCCGCGCTCTCCACCAACCTCGCCCCCTCGCTCGATCTGTGGGCGGACATCATCCGCAACCCGAAGTTCGATCCCGCCGAGCTTGAGCGCGTGCGCGGCATCCAGATCGCCGGCATCGCGCAGGAGGAGAGCCAGCCGCAAACGCTCGCACTGCGCCTGCTGCCCCCACTTATCTACGGCGCGGCGCACCCTTACGGCGTGCCGCTCACCGGCTCAGGCACCGTGGAGGGCGTGAAGGCCGTCACCCGCGACGATCTCGTCAGCTTCCACCAGACCTGGCTGCGCCCCGACAACGCCACGATCTTCGCGTCGGGTGCGACCAGCATCGGCCAGCTCGTGCCGCTCCTCGAAAAGACCGTCGGCACATGGTCCGCTCCGTCCACGCCGAAGGGCACGAAAACCTTCACCACCGCAACCGCGCCCGCCGCGAGCAAGATCATCCTGATCGACCGCCCCGGCTCACCGCAGTCGTTCATCCTCGCGGGTTACCCGCTCGCGCACAAGGGCACGGACGACAACCTCGCGCTCACCACCGCGAACACCCCGCTCGGCGGCGTGTTCACCTCGCGGCTCAACATGAACCTGCGCGAGGACAAGGGCTGGTCCTACGGCGTCTCCACCGCCATCTCGCAAACCTCGGAGCAGATGCCCTTCTACGTCTTCGCCCCCGTGCAAGCGGACAAGACCGGGGCCGCGCTCACCGAACTGCGCAAGGACATCACGGCCTACGTCACCGACAAGCCCATCACGCCCGAGGAAATGAAATCGACTCTCGCGTTCCTCACCGGCCGCCTGCCGGGTGCCTACGAATCCTCGTCCGCCGTGCTCGATGCGCTGCAGACCAACGCCCGCCTGAAGCGGCCGGACGATTATCAGGTGACCTACGCCGCGAAGCTGAACGCCCTGTCGCGCGAACAGTTGGCCGCTGCGGCAAAGGCCAATATCGATGTGGGCAAGCTGCTGTGGGTCGTCGTCGGCGACCGGCGGCAGGTGGAGCCGCAACTGAAAACCCTTGGACTACCGATCGAGGTGAAATGATGAGCAAGGTTGAAACAGGTTACGCAGACTATTCGCACGCTGGCACGACGTTCGAGGCCTATGTCGCCCACACGGGCGGCGGAGAGAAGCGCCCCGTCGTCCTCGTCGCGCACCAATGGGCCGGGCAATGCCCGCACGAATGCGAACGCGCCGATCTGCTCGCCGAAGCCGGATATCTCGGCATCGCGATCGACACCTACGGCAAGGGCGTGCGCGGCACCGTGGGCGCGGACAACACTGCGTTGATGGCGCCGCTGATGGCCGATCGCGCACTGCTCCGCGACCGGCTGCTGGCTGCGGTGGCGTTCGCAAAGGCGCATCCCCTGGCCGATCCGTCGCGCATTGCCGTCATCGGCTTCTGCTTCGGCGGCCTCTGCGCGCTCGACGTGGCCCGCAGCGGCACGAAGGATGTGGCCGGTGTCGTGTCGTTCCACGGCGTCTATCCGCCGCCGAATCTCGGGCCGCAGGGACCGATCCACGCGCAGGTGCAGCTCCACCACGGCTGGGAAGACCCCCTCGCCCCGCCGCAGGACGTGATTGCCGTCGCCAAGGAACTGACCGACGCGGGCGCCAAGTGGCAGCTCAATGCCTACGGCGACACCGTCCACGCCTTCACCGCCAAGGGCATGAACGCCCGTGCGGAGGGCGCACAGTATAACGAGATCGCCGACCGCCGCTCGTGGCAGGCAACGCTGCTGTTCCTCGAGGAGATTTTCGCCTGAGGCGGATTTCCAGCCTGTGCGTGTTCCTCGGTTCCAGCCGGGGGCTACGCCCTGACTATACGGATGCCGCACACGCGCTCGGCACAGCGATGGCCGCGCGCGGGATCCGTCTCGTCTACGGCGGCGCATCGATCGGCCTGATGGGCGTGCTCGCCGACGCCGTGCTCGCGGCGGGCGGCGAGGCTGTCGGCGTCATCCCGCAGGCGCTCGTCGATCACGAGGTCGCGCACCACGGCCTCACCGAACTCGTCATCACCGGCTCGATGCACGAGCGCAAAGCGGAGATGGCGCGCCGCGCCGATGCCTTCGCGGCGCTTCCCGGCGGTGTCGGCACGCTCGAGGAACTGTTCGAGGTTTGGACGTGGAGCCAGCTCGGCATCTTCGAAAAGCCCTGCGGTCTCCTCAATGTCGCGGGCTACTACGATCAGCTTGCGGGCTTCCTCGATCACATGGCCGCCGAAAAATTCGTGCGCCCGCAGCACCGGGGAATGCTCGCCGTCGCGGAAACGGCGGACGCGCTCATCGATGCGCTGGAGGCTTGGGAACGGCCCGTGGTCGAGAAATGGATCGGCCTCGAACAGAGCTAGACGAGGCTGTTCGAGGCTGCTATCGGCCCCCGCGATGTCCATGACGATTAAAACGATTAGCACCAAGCCGGTCCGCGCTCGCGGGGCGGTTCTGCGTGTGCTGACGGCTTAACCGGTCAAGCAAGCAGGACAGAGCCCCGCCGAGCGCGGGGCGGCCTGGAACCTTCCAAAGCCACATACCCCGCGCCTCCGCACACAACAGGAGACGCAGTTCACATGACCAGATCCCTCCCCGCCCGCCCCAATGTCGGCATCGTCGGTGCCACAGGCCTCGTCGGCGGCATGATGCGCGAAATTCTCGCCGAGCGTGATTTCCCGATCGGCACGCTCCGCCTGTTCGCCTCCGCGCGGTCGAGCGGCAAGACCATCGCCTTCCGCGGCAACGACGTGGTCGTTGAAGATGCCGAAAGTGCCGATTTTTCGGGCCTCGACATCGTATTTTTCTCGGCGGGCGGCTCGACCTCGCGCACGCTGGCGCCCAAGGCCGCCGCTGCAGGCGCGGTCGTCATCGACAACAGCTCGGCATGGCGCAGCGACCCCGACGTGCCGCTCGTCGTTGCCGAGGTGAACCCGGAGGCCCTGCGCGATATCCCGAAGGGCATCGTCGCCAACCCGAACTGCACCACGATGGCCGCAATGCCCGTGCTGAAGCCGCTGCACGCGGCTGCGGGCCTGAAGAGCCTCGTCGCCAGCACCTATCAGGCCGTCTCGGGCGGCGGCATGGCGGGCGTCGAGGAACTGCACGAGCAGATCGTCGCGGGCGCATCCGGCAGCGACGCGCTGGCGCGCGACGGCGCCGCCGTGGACCTCGGCCAGCCCCGCAAATGGGCCGTACCGATCGCCTTCAACGTCGTGCCGCTCAATTACGTGCTCGGCGAAGACGGCTACACCGAAGAGGAAGCGAAGCTCCGCGACGAAAGCCGCAAGATCCTGAATCTTCCGGAACTCACCGTCTCCGGCACCTGCGTCCGCGTCCCCGTGTTCAGCGGCCACGCGCTGTCGATGAACGTGGCGTTCGAACGCCCGCTTTCGGTCGCCGACGCACTGAAGCTCCTCGAAGCGGCGCCCGGCGTCGTCGTGACCGACGTACCGAACCCGCTCGAAGCCACGGGCAAGGACCCGGTATTCGTCGGCCGCGTCCGCAGCGACCCGACCGTGGCGCACGGCCTCGCGCTGTTCGTCGTCGGCGACAATCTGCGCAAGGGCGCGGCGCTCAACGCCGTGCAGGTCGCGGAAGTGCTGCTCGAACAGGCGCGCTGATCGCGTTCAATCGACAAGGGCCGGAGCGGCGAGCTGCCGCGCGTGGGCACGCACGTCCTCCGGCCAGTTTTCCGTAAGCATAGCGAACCGCGCACCGTCCGCCGCGAACAGCGCGCGCGCCGCCTCCTCGAAGTTCTCCCGGTTGCCTGCCATCGCGGACATGAAACGATAGGCGGCCTCCGCCGCCGCCTTCGCAACGCTGCGGCTATCCCGCGCGGCCTCCTCGACCAGCCGACGCAGCGCAGCCGACGCCCCACCCCGCTGCGTTTTCAGCCAGTCCCAGTGGCGCGGCAGCAGCGTCACCTCCTTCGCGACCACACCAAGCTTCGGGCGGCCGGGCGGGGCGGGCGGCGGCGCGTACCGCGCGGCGACCTCGGCCTCCGTTCCGCGCAAATCGAGATCAGTTTCAGCGCCGGTCCCGTCATTGAAGATCAGCACATTGTCCGTACCGTCCCGCTTCAAAGCCAATGCCACTTCGACAAGCGGCCCCGACGCGAACTTATGGTCGCCCCGAAATGCCGTGTAATTTTCCTGTTCCATGGTCGCGATTTACCCGGGTAAAAATACCCTGTCAATATTACCCGGATAAAATGTTGCATTTGCGCTGCTGACATTGGCGCTGCATCATGGTTCTCGATGCTCCCCGCCCTTCCCGACGTCATCACCCGCTGGTTCGACGCGCGCGGCTGGCGCGTGCGGCGGCATCAGGCGGAGATGGTTGCGGCAGCCGAGGCCGGGCAGCACGCGCTGCTCGTTGCGGCAACCGGTGCGGGCAAGACGCTCGCGGGCTTCCTGCCGACGCTCGCCGATCTCGTGCAGAACCCATCGGAAGGCCTGCACACGCTCTATGTCTCCCCGCTGAAGGCGCTCGCGGCGGACGTTGAACGCAACCTGCTGGCGCCGATCGCCGAAATGGGCCTGCCGATCCGCGTCGAAACGCGCACGGGCGACACCTCATCCGACAAGAAGGCCCGCCAGCGTGCCGCGCCGCCGCACGTTCTGCTGACCACACCGGAATCGCTGTCGCTGCTGCTCTCCTACCCGGACAATGCGCGCATATTCGCAGGGCTCAAGACCATCGTGATCGACGAGGTCCACGCCTTCGCGAGCGGCAAGCGCGGCGACCTGCTTACGCTTGCCATGTCGCGCCTGCAGGCGATCGTGCCGGGCGTGCGCCGCGTCGCGCTGTCCGCCTCCATCGGCGACCCCGAAGACTACCGCCGCTGGCTCGCGCCGGGCGAAAACGTCACGCTCGTCGCTGGCGAACCGGGCGCCAAGCCGAAGATCGAGATCCTCACCCCCGAGGGACGCGTGCCGTGGTCCGGCCATTCCGGCCGCTATGCCGCCGAGCAGGTCTACCGCGAGATCGAGCGGCACAAGCTGACGCTCGTCTTCTGCAACACGCGCAGCCTCGCCGAGCTGACCTTCAACGACCTCTGGGCGGTGAACGAAGCCACGCTCCCCATCGGACTCCACCACGGCTCACTCTCGAAGGAAGCGCGGCAGAAGGTCGAAGGCGCGATGGCGGACGGGCGGCTGCGCGCGCTCGTCTGCACCGCCAGCCTCGACCTCGGCGTCGATTGGGGCGACGTCGATCTCGTCGTCCAGATGGGCGCACCCAAGGGCTCGTCGCGCCTCATCCAGCGCATCGGCCGCGCCAACCACCGGCTCGACGAGGCGAGCGAGGCCATCGTCGTGCCCGGCAACCGCTTCGAATATCTCGAAGCCCGCGCCGCGCTCGACGCCATAGACGCGGGCGAACTCGATACCGAGCCGTGGCGCCCCGGCGCGCTCGACGTGCTCGCACAGCACCTGATGGCGTGCGCCTGCGCCGAGCCCTTCGATGCGGGCGCGATGTTCGAAGAAGTCCGCGGCGCCGCACCCTACGCGGCGCTCACCCGCGAGGAGTTCGACCGCGTGCTGCACTTCGTGGCGGACGGCGGCTACGCCCTGCGCGCCTACGATCGCTACAAGCGCCTGACGCAGAACCCGGACGGTCGCTGGCGCGTCAGCCACCCGAGCCTCGCGAAGCAGCACCGGCTGAACGCGGGCATCATCGTCGAGGCCCCCATGCTCGACGTGCGCTTCGGCAACGGGCGCACACTCGGCCGCGTCGAGGAATATTTCGCCTCCACCCTCTCCCCCGGCGACACGTTCCGTTTCGCAGGCCTCGCGCTGGAGGTGGAGCGCATCGTCGACACCGACCTCATCGTCAGCGCCACCCGCCGCGCGGCGATGATCCCGAGCTACATGGGTGCGCGCCTGCCGCTGTCCACGCACCTTGCCGACCGCGTGCGCGGTTTCCTTGCCGATCCCACACAGTGGCGGCGCTTCCCGGCGGACGTGGCCGAATGGCTGGAGGTCCAGCAGATTCGCTCCGTGCTGCCGAAGCCGGGCGAGCTGCTGATCGAAACCTTCCCGCACGAAGGCCTCCACCACATGATCGCCTACAGCTTCGAAGGCTGGAACGCGCACCAGTCGCTCGGAATGCTGCTCACCCGCCGCATGGAGACGCTCGGCCTTCAGCCCACGGGCTTCGTGGCGAACGACTACGCGCTCGGCGTCTACGGCCTAAAGGAGGTCAAAGACCCCGCCCCGCTCTTCTCGCCCGACATTCTGGAGGATGAGCTTGCCGAGTGGGTGCAGACCTCGCACCTCCTGAAGCGCGCGTTCCGCGAGGTGGCGGTGATCGGCGGCCTCATCGAGCGCCAGCATCCGGGCAAGCGCAAGTCCGGCCGTCAGGTCACCTTCTCCACCGATCTCATCTACGACGTCCTGCGCAAATACGAGCCCGACCACATGCTGCTGCGCGCCGCGTGGGAGGACGCCCGGCTGCGGCTGACGGACGTCGCCCGCCTCGCGAACCTCCTCGACCGCGCGGCGAGCAGCATCGTCCACAAGCGCCTCGATCGCGTCTCACCGCTCGCCGTTCCGGTGCTCGTGATGATCGGCCGCGAGAGCGTCGCGCAGGGTCTTGCCGACGAAGCTTTGCTCATCGAGGCCGAAGCGCTCGCCCAGGAGGCGATGCACATCGACGAGCGTCGTTGTTGAACGCCCCGATATGGCGTAGAATCGCCGCCGGGGAGATCGCGTCATGAACGCCTTGGCAATTGCCGTTCTGCTAGCCGCTGGAGCCACCGAACCGGCATCGCCGCCGCCTGCCGCGAGCGAAGCCGTCGATTTCGGCGCCGACAAGTCCTTCCGCATGACCGTGCCGGTCAGCATCGGCGGGCAAGGGCCGTTCAATTTCGTCGTTGATACCGGCGCCGAACGCACCGTGCTCTCCGAGGAGCTTGCGAACACGCTCGGCCTCGGCCGCACGGGCAGCGCGGAGGTGCACAGCATCAGCGGCGCCCAGCGCTTCCAGACCGTGACGGTGCCGTCGCTCTCGGTCACGAGCACGCCCGTCCGCAACGTGCAGGCCCCGCTCCTCAAGCGCGGCAATCTCGGCGCGGAAGGCCTGCTCGGCATCGACAGCCTGCAATCCAAAGCGATCCTCATCGATTTCGCGCAGCGGAAAATCGTGGTGACACCTGCCGCGGAAACCCCCAAACTCAAGGCGGACGACGACGACACGATCGTCATCCGCGCGCGCAGCCGCCTCGGCCGCCTGATCCTTGCCGACGCCGCCATCGGTCAGCGCAAGATCGCGGTGGTGATCGATACCGGCGCCGAACACAGCGTCGGCAACCTCGCGATGCGCCAGGCGGCGGTGAAGCGCGGCAAGGCGATGCTGCTGATCCCGACAACGCTGTACGACGTCGCGGGCGGCACGGTTCCGGCCGAGATCGCCGTCGTGAACGACATGCGCCTCGGCAGCGCCACGCTCAACGCTATGCCGATCGCCTTCGCCGACCTGCCCGTTTTCCGCCAGCTCGGGCTCGACAAGCGCCCGGCGATGCTGCTCGGCATGAACACGCTCCGCGCCTTCGATCAGGTGGCGGTGGACTTCGCGACCAAAAGGGTGCGCTTCGTGGTGCCGGGCGACAGCAGCCGCGAGGACGCCACGCAGCTTGCAAGCGCCCGTTAGCGCCTCTTGATCCCGCCCGCGCGTCGGGGCATAGCCGGAACCATGGTTCCCCTTTCGTTCGCAGGCCACGAGATGGTGCCGCTCGCCGCGGGCGCGCTCTGGTGGCCCGCGCGCGGCGCGCTTCTCGTCGCCGACCTGCACTTCGAAAAGGCCAGCTGGTTCGCGCGCTTCGGCCAGATGCTGCCGCCCTACGACAGCCTGCAGACGCTATCCGACCTCGACGCGCTGGTCGCCGCGACAGGTGCCGCGACGCTCTGGTGTCTCGGCGACAGCTTCCACGACGCGGACGGCCCCGGCCGGCTCGGCGGCAGGGCACGGGACCTACTGCATACGCTGCAAGGCCGCATCGACTGGGTGTGGATCACAGGCAATCACGATCTGAAGGCGGACGGTATCGGTGAAGTCCGCGCAGAGATCGAGGTAGACGGCATCATGCTCCGTCACGAGGCAGAGCCCGGATCGGCGCTCCCCGAGATCAGCGGGCATTTCCACCCGAAGATTCGTGTGCACGGCCGCGGCCGCATGGTCAGCCGCCGCTGTTTCGTGATGTCAGCACGCAAGCTGATCCTGCCCGCATTCGGTGCGCTCACCGGCGGGCTTGCCGCCGATCACCCCGCAATCCTCAGCGCCGCAGGTGGCCCGGCGACCGCGCTGGTGCCCACCAAAGACCGCTTGCTGCGCTTCCCCCTCGCCGCCTGAAGCACGGTCCCGTCAGAGGACTTCGGTCTTGTAGTGATGCCACATGAACACAGCCGCCGCGCCGCGGTGCGGCCGCCAAAGTTCGGCGATCTCGCGCGTTGTTCGCTCGCTCGGCCGTTCGGAAAGCCCCTTGATGCGGCCCACCTCGATCTGCACGGCAAGGTCTCCGGCGGGCCAGATATCGGGGCGCCCTTCCGCGAACAGCAGGTAGATTTCCGCCGACCAGCGCCCGATGCCTTTTACCGCGCTCAACAGCGCGATGGCCTCCTCGTCATCGGCAGGCAGGTTGGCGAAGTCGATCTCGCCCGAAGCCGAAAGCCCCGCAAGGCTTTGGGCGTAGCCGATTTTCTGCCGCGACAGTCCCGCCGCGCGCAGCTCCTCGGCGGACCGCGCGAGCAGCGCGCGCGGGTCGGCGATCTCCCCGATCGCAACCGCAAGCTTGTTCCAGATGCTGTTCGCCGCGCCGACGCTCACCTGCTGGCCCACGATGGTGCGCAGCAGCGTTTCATACCCCCGCGCGCGGATGCGCGGCTCCGGATAGCCGGCACGCACCAGCGCAGCCGCCACGTGCGCGTCCTGCGCCGCAATCGCGTCGATGCCTTCCCGCAAGCGCTCCGCACTCAGACCCATCCGCTGCTCATGCCTTTTGACAACGCCCGTCTTGCCGCTATTAGGCTCCCCGAATCCAAAGGTCGAGGGAACGGGGTAAGAGATGCCGAAACTGATTGTCGTGTCGCGCGACGGCTCGGAAAAGACGGTGGAAGCCGAAAACGGTCTTTCCGTGATGGAAGCCATTCGCGACAACGGCTTCGACGAGCTTCTGGCGCTGTGCGGCGGCTGCTGCTCGTGCGCGACGTGCCACGTGTTCGTGGACGATGCGTGGATGGGCACCGTGGGCGGCCCCGGCGAGGACGAGAACGATCTCCTCGATTCGTCGGATCACAAGCAGGCCAGTTCGCGGCTTTCCTGCCAGATCGAAATGAGCGACGCGCTCGATGGCCTGAAGGTCATCATCGCACCCGAGGATTGAGTTTTGGGGCCTGAGTTCCACGCTCGCGTTTTGCGGGCGATTGTTGCAATCTTCGTGTGATGAAACTCGGTCCACTCCCCAAACAGGGCTTTTTCGCCGACAAAAACCACGCCTTCTGGATACTCCAGATCGGCGGTTGGTCCGCCTATCTGGTGCTGCGCGCGCTCGGCGGCCTCGCGAACTCGATGGGCATCGCCTACATCGTGCCGACGCTGATCGCGACAGCGACAGGCTTTTCGCTCACGCTGCTGATGTCCGCCGCCTGCCGGCGCATCATTCGGATGCGTGCGGTGTTCGTGTGGAGCCTTACGCTGGTTCTCGTCGCGCTCGCCGCCGGTGTCTTTTCGGTGATCGAGGTGTGGGCGCACGCGCGCTTCTACAACTCCACGTTCGAACCTCAGGGCATCCAGTTCTTCGGCGCGATCCTGCTCGACCTCTCCGTGCTCGCGGCGTGGACGGGGCTTTACTACGGCATCAACTACTACCTGCTGCTCGATGAACAGTCGGAACGCGTGCTGGTCCTGTCGGGTCAGGCGAGCGCGGCGCAGCTCGCCATGCTGCGCTACCAGCTCAACCCGCACTTCCTGTTCAACACGCTGAACAGCATCTCGACACTGGTGCTGCTGAAGGAAACCGAGCGCGCCAACACGATGCTCTCGCGCCTGTCCTCGTTCCTGCGCTACAGCCTCGTCAGCGATCCCATGGAAACCGTGAGCCTGGCGCAGGAGATAGAGGCGCTGAAGCTTTATTTCGAGATCGAAAGGATGCGCTTCGAGGATCGGCTGCGCACGCGCTTCGATATCGAAGAGGCCGCGCTTCAGGGCCGTCTGCCCTCGCTCCTTCTCCAGCCGCTTGTCGAAAACGCCATCAAATACGCGGTCACGCCCCAGGAAGAGGGCGCGGAAATCGTCGTTGCGGCGCACGTCTCCGGAGACCGCTTGCTGATTTCAATCAGCGACGACGGCCCGGGACTCACCGCAGAAAGATCGGTACTCGTCCCGTCAGCCGGGGTCGGATTGAACAATATTCGCGATAGACTGTTTCAGACCTATGGCGACGACCAACGGTTCGAAATGATATCTAACGTTCCGCAGGGGGTCGTCGCCAACATTGAAATCCCGTTCGAGTCGGCCAATGTTCGGCTCAAGGAGAACGCTTAATGACGATCCGGACCATATTGGTCGACGATGAGCCTTTGGCCATCAAGGGTCTTGAGATGCGGCTGGAAGCTTTCGATGATGTCGAGATCATCGAACGCTGCGCCAACGGGCGCGAAGCCATCCGCGCGATCAAGACGCACAAGCCCGATGTCGTGTTTCTCGACATCCAGATGCCCGGTTTCGACGGTTTTTCCGTCGTGAACGGCCTCGCCGACATCGAACCGCCGCTCGTGGTGTTCGTCACGGCCTACAATGAGTTCGCGCTCAAGGCCTTCGATGCGCACGCGGTCGATTATCTGATGAAGCCGGTGGATGAAGCCCGCCTCGCCGCGACGATGGAACGCGTGCGGCAGCGACTGACCGAAAAGAACGCCGGTGCCGAAAAGGACCGGTTGCGGGAGCTTCTGGAGGAGGTCGCGCCGAACGCTGCCGCCGACATCAAGTCAGCCCCGGAAGCTCATGCTGCGTCGCGTTTCGAGCGCATGATCAATATCAAGGATCGCGGCCAGATTTTCCGTGTTGATGTGGAAAGCATCGAGCGGATCGACGCGGCAGGCGACTACATGTGCATCTACACCGGCGACAACACGCTGATCCTGCGCGAGACGATGAAGGATCTCGAAAAGCGCCTCGACCCGCGCATCTTCAAGCGCGTGCACCGCTCCACGATCGTCAATCTCGATCAGGTGAAGCAGGTGAAGCCGCACACCAACGGCGAATGTTTCCTGAAGCTCGGCTCCGGCGCCGAGGTGAAGGTCAGCCGCAGCTACCGGGATGTGGTGGCGCGGTTTCTGTAACACACGGCGGCCCGGGATGATGGAGGTCCGTCATCCCGGGTCTTCCCAAATAGGGTTTCGCCTGAAAGGCTCTCCGCGAACCGCGACCCATGTTCGCCTCGCCGAGACCGCCCATGCGAGAATCGAGAGCAATCCCGAAGCACACGACCGTTCACGCCGCTGATCGCGTGCGCATGTGGCCGCGCGCATGTGCGCCCGCGTACGCGATCACGCGCGAGCATGTCTCAACTTCATCAACTTCGGGGGGTGTCCGGGCGCAGAACGGCCGGGAATCCGTGCGTTACCGCACACATATCCCTATTCGGCAAGACCGCCGGTCAGGCGTGAACCGCCGCGCCGATGTAGTTGATGCGGCGGTCGTCCGACAGCTCGAAGCCGCGCGAGAGGCTGAAACCGATGCCGCGCGTTTCCGTAACCTTGAGTTCGGCGGTCTCCAGCGCGGTGGTCAGTTCCTCGGGCGTCAGAAACTGGTTCCAGTCGTGCGTGCCGCGCGGGATGAAGCGCAGCACCCGTTCGGCACCCACGATCAGCGTGGCATAAGAGAGCGCCGTGCGGTTCGGGGTCGAGAAGACGAGGAGACCAGCGGGCTTCAACAGGCGGGCGATGCCCCGCAGAAACACCGGCACATCCGCGACATGCTCGACCACCTCCATGCAGGTGATGAGATCGAAGCGCCGCCCCTCCTCCGCCAGCGCCTCCACGGAGGACTGGCCATAGTCGATTTCAAGGCCGGCATCGGCGGCGTGCGCCTTCGCCACCGCGATGGCTTCCGCTGCGGCGTCGATCGCCGTCACCCGCCCGCCGAGCCGGGCCAGCGGTTCGGCCAGAATGCCCCCGCCGCAGCCGATATCCAGCACATCCAGCCCCGCAAGCCAGACCCGGTCCCGCGAATCGCGCCCGAAGTGCGCCAGCGCCTTTTCGCGGATGAACGCGAGGCGCACCGGATTCACCTTGTGCAGCGGCCCCGACGATCCCTCCGCATCCCACCATTCATGGGCGATGCTGTCGAAAAGCCGGGCCTGCGCGGGGTCGATCGTGGTCGTGGTCATGAAACCACTCTCGCGCGCCGAGGCCCGCGCCGCAAGGCGAGACTAGCTACAGCTGTGCCGCAGCACGGCGCCCGCACGCGTATCTTCGAGCTTACCCTTGTCGAGCGCGACACGGCCGTTGACGATGACGGTGTCGATGCCCTTCGGATAATCGACCGGGTTGGTCCAGCTGGCCACGTCGTCGAGCGTTTCGTAGTCGAACACGACAACGTCCGCGCGCATTCCCTGCCGCACGAGGCCGCGGTCGCTCAGCCCCATGCGCTGCGCCGGCCAGCCGGTCATCTTGCGAACGGCATCTTCCAGCGTCAGCACCTGTCTACGCTTCACATATTCGGCGATCACGCGCGGGAACGTGCCGTAGGAGCGCGGATGCGGCAGGCCGAGATCATCGATCTCGCCGGGCTTCAGCGCCGCGCCTGCATCGCTGCCGATGCTCGTCCACGGCTGGCGCAGCGCCATCTCGATGTCTTTCTCATCGATCATGAAATACAGCGCCATCGAACGCTTGGGATAGGCGTTCAGCACGATGTCCCACGCCGCGTCGGCGGGATCGAGGCCGAGCGACTTGCCGATTTCGACGAAGTTCTTGCCGTGAAACTGCGCGTACTTGTCGCTGTGCGAGTTGGCGAGCACGACGCGCTCCCAGCCGCCGGAAGCTTCAACAAGGTTCGACCAACCCTCCATCGAACCCGCCGCAAGCTGCTCTTTCAGTTTCTTGCGGATCGCGGGGTCTTTCAGGCGCTCAAGGCCCTTTTCCTCGCCGTCCGCCCACACCCAGTTGGGCACGGTGATCTCGACCCCGGTGCCGCCCGCCGGATAGGGATACATGTCCGCCGCCACGTCAACGCCGCGCTTGCGCGCCGCCTCGATGGTCGCGACCGCCTTCGCCATGCCCGTGCCCCACGCCGGCGCGAAGGCGTTCTTCAGGTGGTAGATTTCCACCTTCACGCCGCCCTTTTCGCCGATCTCGATGGCCTCCTCGATGGCGGGCACCAGTTTCGCGCTCTCGTCGCGCATGTGCGTCGCGTAAAAGCCGTTGCACTGGCCCGCGACCTTGGCGAGTTCAACGAGGTCGGCCGTGGTCTGGAAGCTGCTCGGCGGATAGATGAGCGCGCTCGTTATGCCGAACACGCCCGCCTTCATCGCGGCAGCAACCTCCGCCTTCATCGCCTCCATCTGCGCCTTCGTGGGCGCACCGGCGACATCGCCCATCACCTTAATGCGCGCTTGAGACGTCGCATAATAGCTGCCGAAGTTGACCCCGATGCCCTGTGTTTCCAATTTTGAAAAATAGGCCGGAATCTCGGCAGCCTCGACCGGCGTGCCGCCCTCGCCGGAAAGCACGGTGGTGACGCCTTGACGCAGCTTGTTCTCCGCCGCGCCGTTCACCGGCAGCACCCGGCCCGACTGGTCCATCATGTCGATGAAGCCGGGCGAAACATAGCGCCCCCGCGCATCGATCTCGCGCTTGCCCTTGGCCTTGATCGTTCCGACGGCGGCAATGCGCCCGTCCTTGATGCCGACATCGGCATTCACCCAGGGATTGCCCGCACCGTCGAGCACACGCCCACCGCGGATCACGATATCGTAGTCCGCCGTCTGCGCCGACGCCGTGCCAGACAGCACCATCACGCCTGCAAGCAGCGCGGCACGCGTTCCGAACGATGTGAAGCTCATCCCTTTTTCTCCCATTTTGTCCCCGGACAGCCTCTATTTCAGGCAGTTTTCCACGAGCGCATCAAACGCCGGTCCCCTGCGGATGGGGTCGGCGACCGGCAAACCCAGACGCTTGCTCTCCGCCGCCATCAAGGCTTCGGCATCGGCGGCATTCATGGCGCTCGTGTTGAACGCGACGCCTCCGCAGCGAATCGCCGGATTGGTGCGGCGGCCCATGAGCAGGTTAAGCTCGATCGTCTCCTCGATCGACGGCACCTTGAAGTCGGGAAGCCCCAGCATCGTCTCGCGTCCCGGCTCGTGGCACACCACGATCACATCCGGCTGGCTGCCATGCAGGAGCCCGAGCGACACCGCCGCGTACGCCGGATGAAACAGCGAGCCCTGCCCTTCAATCACGTCCCAGTGGTCCGCCGCCGCGTCGGGGCTCAGCACCTCGGCCGCGCCCGCCTCGAAATCCGAAACCACCGCGTCCATCGGAATACCGCCGCCCGCGATCATGATCCCGGTCTGGCCCGTCGCCCGGAAATCGACGTCGACGCCCCGCTCCGCGAACGCGTGCGACAGGGCGAGCGCCGTGTACTTCTTGCCGAGCGCACAATCCGTACCAACGGCAAGCAGGCGCTTGCCGGTCCGCTTGCGACCCGTCCCCACCGGAATCCCCGGGGGCGGCACGCGCACGTCGATCAGGCGCCGACCGAGCCGTTCGGCTGCAGACGCAAGTTCCGGAACCGCAGCGAGGCGAATATGCATACCGCTGATGATGTCGAGCCCCGCCTCCATCGCTTGGACCAGCGGCGCAATCCAGGTCGCGCCGATAACACCGCCCCGGTTCGCCACACCGATCAGAACGGCACGCGCGCCCGCCGCATGGGCTTCCGCAGGGGTCATGACCGGAAGGCCCGTCGTAACGGTGGCGCCGACGGAAAACTCTCCGACACATTTGTCGCCCGCCCAATCGCGGACGCCGAAGGCCGTCTTCGCAAACCCAGGCTCGACCGCATCGCCGAGGAACAGAAGATAGGGATACGGCAGGCGCGCGGCGGCATCCGAAGGAACATTGGAAAAGGCGTTCATGAATGACTCCACCACGCGCGCGGCGCGGCAAGGAATGAGAAAGCAGGATCAATCATGCCCTTCCCCCGCCTATGCCGATCAGATGCCTGCAACACCATAAAATCTCCTGATAAGGACAAAATGATCCTAAATGGAAATTTGTCAATTCCAAGATGGTCTGCACGCGGAAAATTTCTATAATTGCGAATCGTTTCAAAAAGTGCAATTTTGACTCCGGAGGGTAAAGTCGCGATTCGCCGACACACCCTTTCAGGGAGGAATTCAACGAATTCCTCGTGGAGGTTTTTTGGGGAGCGTTCTGCCGGACATGGCGAACTGCTGAGGACGCGGCAAAGACCTGCCCGTCACCAGCCAAACCGTCTCGCGACCCGCGACGGAGAACCCGAGCTGCGTATCGCGGTTCGGGCGTGGGATTGCTGCAAACTGGAGGAAGGGGGGTTTCAATTATGATCGACAAATCCGTTCTCGTCACACTTGGCGCATCGCGTGCCCATCGCCAACGCGCAGGCAAGGCGCTGCTTTGCGCAACGACGGGCCTGGTCGCCCTATGGAGCGCACCGCTGCAGGCACAGGAAGCCGCAGCAGGCGATGTGAAGCAGGTTGAAGACACCGGCGAAATCATCGTCACCGGTTCACGCATTCAGCGCAGCGGCTTCACCGCACCGACGCCGACGACGAATATCACGTCCGCCGATCTGGAGCGCGTCGCCGCGCCGAATATCGCGGATGCGCTGAACCAGCTTCCTGCACTGCGCGCATCACTGACGCCGTCTACGTCCACCAACCTCTCCACCGCACTCGGCGGCAACTTCCTCGATCTGCGCGGCATGGGCTTCCTGCGCACACTGACACTGATCGACGGCAAGCGTTACGTACCGACCACCACGACAGGCGGGCTCAACATCAACACGATCCCGCAGGCGCTGATCGCCGGTACGGACGTGGTGACCGGTGGCGCTTCGGCCGCCTACGGCTCCGATGCGGTCGCGGGTGTCGTCAACCTGCGGCTCAACACCACGTTGGAAGGTGTCAAAGGTTCGCTGCAGGGTGGCATTACCGATCATAACGACCACCGCAACTTCCTCGCTTCGGCGGCCTTCGGTACCTATTTCGGAGGCGGCCGTGGTCACCTGCTGATCGGCGGTGAAGCGGCACACAACAGCGGTGTCGACAAGATGAGCGACCGTTCGTGGGGCGACAACCCGAGCACGATCTTCAACCCCGCCTATGTCGCCGGAAACGGCGAGCCACAGTATCTGATCGTGGATGATGCACGCTCATCGAATGCCTCGTTCGGCGGCGTGATCAACAGCCCGGGCATCCTGCGCGGCATCCAGTTCGCGCCCGACGGAACACCGATTCCCTTCACCTACGGCACCTCGGTGACCGCGACGACCATGAACGGCGGCGACGGCGTGCCGTCCACGGCAGACCTCATCCTCGAAACGCCGGTGAAGCGCTACAGCGGCTTCGGGCGGGCTTCTTATGAAGTGACGGATGACGTCAAGATCTTCGCCGAATTCGCATACGGTCGCACCGAATCCAGCAATCCGAGCATCCTCGGCAACGACCAGATCACGATTCAGGCCGATAATGCCTATCTGCCGGATTCGATCCGCACGACGATGGCTGCAAACAGCATCTCGAGCTTTGTGATGGGCCGCAGTCTGAAGGACTACGGACGCGGCGGAATCGATGTCACCACCGACACGTGGCAGATCACCGGCGGCGCCGAGGGCAAATTCGGCGATGGCTGGAGCTGGGATGCCTATTACGGCTTCGGCAAGACGCATAACCTTGCCCTGTTCACCGGCAGCCGCATCACCGCCAACTGGCAGCGGTCCATGGACGCGGTTTTCCACCCCGACACGGGTGCGATCGTCTGCCGCTCCACGATCACCGATCCGACGAACGGGTGCGTCCCAATGAATCTCTTCGGTGAGGGCAACGTCACCCAGGAGGCCAAGAACTATATTCTCGGCACCGCGGTTCGCGACTGGAAAATCAAACAGCGCGTCGCCGCGTTCGCGGTGCGCGGCGCACCGTTCTCGACCTGGGCGGGCCCAGTCTCGGTGGCATTCGGTGGTGAATACCGCAAGCAATCCGTGGACGTGACCTCCGATCCGCTTTCGGAACTCGGCGCCTTCCGCGTGGGCAACGCCAAGCCATGGTCCGGCGACGTGAATGTGAAGGAAGGCTTCGTGGAGGCCCTCGTTCCGCTCGTGGCCGAGCAGAGCTGGGCGAAGGCAATCGATCTCAACCTCGCGGGCCGCGTGACCGATTACAGCACTTCCGGCACCGTGAAGACGTGGAAGATCGGCGCGACCTATGACGTGAATGACTCCCTGCGTTTCCGCGCCACCCGGTCACGCGACATTCGTGCGCCCAGCCTCGATGAAATGTTCGCATCGGGTAATACGTTCATCTTCGGTATCAACGACCCTGTTCTCGGCACCAACTACTCGGTCCAGAACATCCAGGGCGGCAACCCGGACCTGAAACCGGAAGAGGCGGACACGCTGACGATGGGCGTCGTATTCACGCCGACGTTCATTCCGCGCTTCCGCCTGTCAGTCGACTATTACGACATTGACCTCAAGGGTGCGATCAACTCGCTCAGCACCGCTGCGATCGTTCAGCGTTGCTACACCGATACGCCCGCACTCTGTTCGCTCATCACGCGCCCGACGCCGACGAGCAACATCACGGTCATTCGCTCGGCACCCGCCAACTTCCAGAGCATCAAGTTGCGCGGCTTCGACGTGGAGGCTTCTTACGGGATGCCACTGTTCAGCGGCGATCTCGATCTGCGTGCCCTCATCAACTACACAGACAAGCTCGACCTCGTTGACGGCACAAACACCACGCATTTCGCAGGCAACACCGAACTGATCAGCATCAACGGCGTGGGCGGCACGCCGCATTGGCGGTTCACGACCAGCGCGGCTTACACAACCGATGCGTTCAAGCTGGCGCTGACTGGTCGCTATGTTGGCGGCGGCAAGATCACGCAAGAAAATGACGGCCTGCCAACGGAAAACTCCGGCACGACCGACAAGCAAAGCGTGAACGGCCGTCTCTATCTCGACATCTCGGGTGAGGTCACGCTGATCGACGACGGCAACCAGCGCGTTGCGCTGTTCGGCACGATCCAGAACCTGACCGACAACGCACCGCCGATCACCGCCTACAACGGCTACGCGACGACACGCAGTCTCTATGACATGATCGGCCGCGTGTATAATCTTGGCGTTCGCTTCAAGTTCTGAACGCTACAGGCGGTCCGGAGTCCCAGCCGGACCGCCTGCACTATCTCTACGCGGGGTCTTTTGTGAGAGGGTTGAGGGCCGACTTCAGGTCGGCATCGGTGGCCGAGCAGATGGAGAGGATACGGCAGGGCCCCTCTCCCACCGCGACATAGGCGTGGCCCATGCTGCCGTCGAAATAGACCGAGTCCCCCGTGGACATCAGAGAGGGAGCGTAAAGGTCGCAATGAAATTCGCACTGGCCTTCCAGAACCAGCGCATACTCCTCACCCGGATGTCGCATCAGGTCGCCGAATTCGGCGATCGACCGCACATGGACATCGATGATCATCGGATTGAGCGATTTGTTGAGAAGGTCCGCAGACGGATAAACGTAATCGTAGGTTGCGGTGCGTATCCTCGGCCCATCGCCGGCACGCGTAATCGTCCGGCGCCCCGTGGCGAGCGACCTGCCGGCCCCGGCCGCCGGCTTCGGCGCGGCGAACAGCCGCGTAATGTCGATATCAAGGCCGCGGCTCAGGCGCATCAGCTTTTCGTAGCTCAGCGAAATCTTGCCTGTTTCGACCTTGGACAAGGTGGAAATCGGCATACCGGTCCGCTTGCTGACCTCTGCGAGCGTCAGCCCGCGCTCGGTACGAATACCGCGCAGAACCTCACCCGGATCAATATCCGCAGGCGAAGCTGCCGCTTTCGGGCGCGCGGCACTGCGGTTTGCAGTAGACATTGTGATCCTCTCCCCTTGCCACAAACTAGCAGAGCAATGCACTGCTGTCATGGCGGCGAAACGAGATCAGCTACACCAGATTTTTCAAAATTTGACAAATGTGAAAATCGCCGCAGTCAGGTCATCGCGGCGGATCAGCGTTCCCACGACAATCGATGAAAGGACTGCCCATGCGACGCGCTTCTCTCGTGGCCTTCGTCTCCGCCGCACTGTTGGCCTCCGGCCCCGCAGCAACACCGGTTCTGGCCGCGCCTGCAGCGGCCACCTCGCAAAGCCGCCTTTCCGATGCGTTCAAGCTCTTCGCCGAGCAGACCGATGGCACCGTTGGTGTTGCTGTCCAGGTGGTCGACGGCAAAGACATGGCTACGCTGAACGCCGGGACGACCTTTCCGATGGCGAGCACGTTCAAGATCGCTGTTGCCGGCAAGATTTTCGAGAGAATCGACAAGGGTGAGATCACGCTCGACCAGATGGTGACGGTCGATCCGAAACTGCTTGTCGGCTCCTACGGCATGGCGATCCAGACGCCGCATCCGGGCATCGCGCTTTCGGTTTACAATCTGCTCGAGTTCATGATCACGCAAAGCGACAACACCTCGACCGATGTGCTCGTCCAGCTTGCGGGCGGGCCCGGCGCTGTCACCGCGTGGCTGCGCGGCCAGGGAATCACGGGGCAGCGCGTCGACGGCGACACTGCGCACCTCATCTACCGCGCCATGGGGATCGAGAACCCGAGCCTCCCCACGTTCAAGGAGAATGTGGAAGCTGCAATCAAGGCCGATCCCGCGATGCGCAATCGCGGCCCCAACGTCCCGTTCAACGCCGATCCGCGTGATGCCTCGACGCCGGAGGCCATGCTGCAGCTTCTGCTCCGCATCCATTCCGGCAAGGCGATGAGTGCAAAGAGCACCAAAACGCTGATCGAGATCATGGAGCGTTGCCGCACCGGCGAGAAGCGGCTGAAAGGGCTGCTTCCATCCGATACGGTCATCGCGCACAAGACTGGCACGCTGAACTCGGTAGCGAATGACGTCGGCATCATCACGCTCCCGAACGGCAAACAGTTCGCCATTGCCGTGTTCGTCAAAGGCGACACCAAGGGCAAGGACATACAGGACAAGGTGATCGCCGATATCGCCCGCGTCGCCTACGACCACTTCCTCACCGTCAACTGAGCGCGGGGCCCTTGGACATGAAGATGCGGACGCAATCGGCGCTCGGCGCGCTGCTGCTGGCGGCGTTTGCCCCGGCTGCGCAGGCCGACGACAAGTGGGACTTCCTGATCACGAACGCGCGTATCGTGGACGGCAGCGGGAGCCCATGGTTTCGCGGTGCGATTGCCATCGACGATGGCAAGATCGCGTGGATCGGCAATGAGACGACCGATACCATGCGTGCTGCGCGGATCATCGATGCGAAGGATCGGGTCGTTTCTCCCGGCTTCATGGATTTCATGGGGCAGAGCACGCTCGTCTACGTGACCAATCCAGCTTCGGCGCAGTCACGGTTGACGCAGGGGATTACGGTGCATCTGAGCGGCGAAGGCGGCTCACCTGCGCCGCAGAACGAGACGACGCAGCCTGATCCCGTGATGATCCAGGGCAAGCCGTATCGCTGGCGCACCTACAAGGAATATTTCGACATCCTCGAAACACTCGGCGTGCCGGTGAACGTCGTCCACAACGTCGGCGCCGCGCAGGTGCGCCGTGTCGTGATGGGCGTCGAGGACCGGAAGCCCACCCCGCGCGAAATGGAAACGATGAAGACACTGGTGGACGAAGCGATGCGCGACGGCGCCTCGGGTCTCTCCACGGCGCTCATCTATCCGCCCGGAAACTATCAGAGCACTGCGGAACTGATCGAACTTGCGAAAATGGTGAAGCCTTACGGCGGCTTCTATTCCACGCACATGCGAAACGAGAGCAACAAGCTTCTCGAATCCATCGACGAGTCGATCGCGATCGGCAAGGGCGCGGGCATTCCCGTGCAAATCTATCACCTGAAGGCGGCGGGCGTGAAGAACTGGCCGCTGATGCAGAAGGCGGTCGACAAGATCGCCGATGCCCGCACCGCAGGTCTCGACGTCACCACCGACGTCTACCCCTATGTGCGCAACGGCATCGGACTCGGCTCGTTCGTGCCGCCATGGTCCTACGCAAAGGGGCCGGAAGCCTTCTACAAGACACTCGTCGACCCCAAGGTGCGCGCCGACCTCCGCAAGGTCGTGGAAACCGACACGTCGTGGGAAAACTGGTACGACCACGTCGGGCAGGATTGGGCGAACGTCCAGATCACCGACGACAGGCTCGGCAAGGAACTCGTCGGGCTCAGCATCGCCGAAGCAGCCAAACTACGCGGCAAGGACACGTGGACGTTCGTGTTCGACACGATCGCGGAGGGCGGCGTCAGCGTCGCGCCGCTCAGCATGAACGAAGAGCAGAAGCGCATCGCGCTGAAAGCCCCGTTCGTGATGATCAACACCGACACCTCGCCCGCGAGCCCCGACGTCGATGGCCTCGCCACGCACCCGCGCGCCTACGGCACGATGCCGCGCGTGCTCGCGAAATACGTACGCGACGAGAAGGTGATTCCGCTCGAAGAGGCCATCCGCCGCATGACGTCCGCGTCGGCAAACCGGCTCGGCCTGTTCGATCGCGGCAGGCTCGGCGTCGGCTATGCCGCCGACGTCGTGATCTTCGATCCCGAGACGGTGCAGGACCGCGCCACGTTCGAGAACCCGGCGCAGTATTCGACCGGCATGGACTACGTGTTCGTCAACGGCGTGCTTGCGATCGAGGATGGCAAGATGACCGGCGCCCGGGCAGGCAAGGTGATCCGTTACGAGCGGACGCGATAGCGACAACAGAAAAGCAGAAAAAAGAGAGAATAATGGCGATCAACGTGCCGCGGGACCATCTCGATTGGCGGATCAAGGGCCTGCCCGCTGCGTGGCAGGGCAATGAAGCGGATCTCGCGGCCGCCGGGCTTTCGGTTCTGAACGAAGACCTGATGCTGCCGGCGGCAGTGCTGCGCCGCTCGGCGCTTCAGCACAACAGCCAATGGATGCAGCGCTTCACCGAACTGACGGGTACGAAAATCGCGCCGCATGGCAAGACGACGATGAGCCCGGAGCTTTTCGCCATGCAGATGGCGGACGGCGCGTGGGGGATCACTGCGGCAACCGCCGGCCATGTGCGTGCATATCGCGCATTCGGTATCAGCAGGATCTTCATGGCAAACCAGCTCGTGGGCCGCGAGAACATCGCCTACGTCGCGGGCGAACTTCGCACGGATCCCGATTTCGATTTCTACTGCCTCGTCGATTCGATGCGCGCAATCGATCTACTCGAAGCGGGGCTGGCAGCGTCTCCGCACGGCCGGCAGCTCCAGGTGTTGATCGAGCTTGGTCTCCCGGGCGGACGCACGGGCTTCCGCGATGATGCGGAAGCGCTGGCGGCGGCCGAACGAATCGCGGCTTCATCTCAAGTCTGCCTGCGCGGTATCGAGGCATTCGAGGGCATCATCCAAGGCCTCGAAGCCGCCGAGCGCGACTCGAAGGTCGACGCGCTGTTGCAGCGGATCGTTCGGCTCGCCGAACACTGCCACGACAAGGGCCTGTTTTCCGGCGAGCCGATCCTCTCTGCGGGCGGTTCATCGCTGTTCGACCGTGTCGCGGAGACATTCGGCGCAGCGCGGAAGGACCGGCCTTTCTTCGTTCTGCTGCGCAGCGGCTGCTATCTCGTACACGACAGCCATTTCTACAAGCAGCTCATCGACCAGCTCGAAGTCCGTTCGCCGATCGCCGCGAGCCTCGGCGAAGGCCTCCGCCCCGCGCTTGAAGTCTGGGCCTATGTCCATTCGCGTCCCGAACCGACGCGAGTGATCGCAGGCCTCGGCAAGCGCGACATCGGCGAAGACGTTGCCCGCCCCACCCCACTCGCGTGGGCCCGGCCCGGCCCCGATGTGACGCCGCGGCCGCTCAGTGAGACGCACCGCGCATCGCGCCTCGACGATCAGCACGCCTATCTCGACGTTCCGGCAGACTCGCCGCTGGAACCCGGCGACCTGATCAGCTTCGGCATTTCGCACCCATGCACGACGTTCGACAAATGGAAGTTGCTCTATATCGTCGATGACCAATTGCATGTGACCGGATCCGTGCGGACATATTTCTGAGCCGGCGGACCGGGCTTACGGGGATGGAGGGTTTGCAATGAAAAGACTGCTCGCATGGGTGATCGTGCTGATAGCCCCCGCAGCCGCGCTGGCACAGGCTCCTGATCCTGCGCTCGACCGCGCAGCCGCGCTGATCGCCGATGCCGCGCAGTGGGAAATACGGGAGAAGCATATCCCCTCGATCGCCATCGCGATCGTCGGCCCGGACGGCGTTCGCTGGTCAGGCGCGTGGGGCAAGGCGGATGCCGAAGGAAACGTGCCGGCGTCGCCAGACACCGTTTACCGAGCGGGCTCCGTCAGCAAGCTGTTCACCGATGTCGCTGTCATGAAGCTCGTCGAGCAGGGCAAGCTCGATCTCGACGCGCCGGTGCGCACCTATCTGCCGACGTTTCGGCCGAAGAACCCGTTCGGGGGCGAGATCACGCTGCGCCAGTTGATGACGCATCGCAGCGGCCTCGTTCGCGAACCCCTGCGTGGGCATTACTTTGACACGGCGCCAAAGGGGCAGGCCGATGCCGTGCTCAGCCTGAATGACACCACGCTTGTCGCCGCGCCCGGCACCATCACCAAATATTCGAATGCCGGAATTGCGGTGGTCGGCGAGGTCGTCGCGCGCGTTACGGGTCTTCCCTACGAGAAGGCCCTGCACAGCCTCGTGCTCGATCCCCTGGGCATGGCGTCGAGCGGCCTCACCGCGGCGCCCTTCGCCGGACGCATAGCCTACAGCGAAATGGCCGCGTTCGACGGCCCGCGCATTGCCGCTCCGCCGATCGAACTCGGCACGCCTGCGGCCGGAAGCCTGTTCACGACCACAGGCGACCTTGGCCGTTTCGCGCAGGCGCTGCTGAACAAGGGCGCGATTCCGAACGGCCGCATGTTGAAAGCGGCCTCGCTCGACGAGATGTGGCGGCGGCAGTATCCGGACCCGGGCGCCCGCGTCTTCGGCCTCGGCTTCGTGGTCGGCGACATGGACGGAAAGCGCGTCGTCGGCCACGGCGGCGCGATCTACGGCCACGCTACGGAACTGCGCGTGCTGCCCGATGACGGCATCGGCGTGGTCGCCTTCTCCACCGTCGATTCGTCGAACCACATCACCGCCCGGCTGGCGGACTATGCGCTGCGCACCATGCTGGCACTGAAAGCGGGCGCGGAGCCCCCCACCTTCCTGAAAAGCGAGCTTGTGACAGGCGAAGCGGCAAAGCGGCTTTCGGGTTGGTTCACCAACGGGAAGCAGAGCGTCAGCACCCGTATCTACGCTGGCCGTCTGGTGATCGACGCGCCCGAACTTGTCGGCGACATCCGGCGTACCGCAACCGGGTATGTCGTGGAGGACGCGCAGACCCGGTTCGAAAAGCTTGCCATCGCCGATGACGGTGCATGGATCGAGGTGGACGGGGTCCGCTACGCGCGCGGCGAGATGCCCGAGCCGCCGCTGCCGAATGCCGAACTCGCCGCGCTCGTCGGCGACTACGGCTGGGAACACAACGTGCTTCGCGTCTACGAGCGTGACGGGACGCCGTTCGTGTGGATCGAATGGACGGAGCATTCACCGCTGACGCGAACGGCAGCCGACCACTACGCCTTCCCTACCAATCGCGGCCTCTATCCGTTCGAAGCGCTCGCTTTCGAGCGCGACGCGGCAGGCACGGTCAAAGCGGCGAGCCTGAGCGGCATCCGCTTCCCGCGCCGCGATTTCGGCGCGGAGGTGGAAGCGAAGGTCCGCGAGGGTGTGCAGGCCAATTTCTCCGGGCTTCGGGCCGCGGCACTGGCCGCCACGCCGCCGCACGAGCCGCCTTCGGCAAAGCCGAGCGACCTTTATGCGATCACCAGGGCCGACCCGACGATCCGGCTCGACGTGCGCTATGCCGGCACCAACAACTTCATGGGTATCCCGATCTATGAAAGCGCCCGCGCCTATCTGCAGCGGCCCACCGCCGAGGCGCTGGCCCGTGTCAACCAGGCGCTTCGGAAGCGTGGCTACGGCCTCCTCATCCACGACGCTTATCGCCCCTGGTACGTGACCAAGATGTTCTGGGATGCGAGCCCGGTTTCCAGCCGCATGTTCGTCGCCGACCCGTCGCAGGGTTCGCGCCACAACCGCGGCGCGGCCGTCGATCTCACCATGTTCGAGCTTGCCACGGGCAAGCCGATGGAAACGACGGGACGCTACGACGAGTTTTCGACACGGTCCTACTCCAACTTCGTGGGCGGCACCGACCATCAGCGCTGGCTGCGCGAGGTGCTGCGGAGCGCGATCGAGGCCGAGGGTTTCGACGTCTATCCCGAGGAATGGTGGCATTTCGATTTCGGCAGCTGGCGGGACTACCCGATCGGCAACAAGACCTTCGAGGAACTCGAGGGCCGCCGCCGCCGTTGACCATCCGCTCTGTTTGATCAGAGTCATGTGAAGGGCGCGAAGCCCGGCGTAAAAAACTTGCGCCGGGCGCTTGCGTTGCAAAACTGCAACACCATATCGCGCTCAGTCCATGATTGCCCGCACGGGGGATGTAAACGCCATGAATATCGAGAAATTCAGCGACCGCGCCAAAGGCTTCCTGCAATCCGCGCAGACCGTCGCGATCCGCATGAACCACCAGCGTGTGGCGCCTGAGCATCTGCTGAAGGCGCTGCTGGAAGACGATCAGGGTATGGCCTCCGGCCTCATCCAGAAGGCAGGCGGCGATGCCCGCGCGGCGACTCGGGAGGTCGATCAGGCGCTCGCCAAGCACGCGCAGGTTTCGGGTGGCGGTGCACAGGGCGTTCAGTGGGACAACGACACGGTACGCGTACTGACCCAGGCCGAAGAGGTCGCGAAGAAGGCGGGGGACAGCTTCGTCACCGTCGAACGGTTGCTGCTTGCGCTGACGCTGGCCAAGGAAACCGCCGCGGGCAAGGCACTCGCTGCCGCAGGCGTGACGCCGCAGGGCCTCAACAGCGCCATCGAAGCGCTGCGTCAGGGCCGCACCGCTGACACGGCGGGCGCAGAAGACCGTTATGACGCGCTGAAGAAATTCGCGCGCGACCTGACGCAGGCGGCGCGTGACGGAAAGCTCGACCCGGTTATCGGCCGCGACGAGGAGATCCGCCGCACGATCCAGGTGCTGGCGCGGCGTACCAAGAACAACCCCGTGCTGATCGGCGAGCCGGGCGTGGGCAAGACCGCGATCGCCGAAGGCCTTGCGCTGCGTATCGCCAACGGCGACGTGCCGGACGGCATCAAGGACCGCGCGGTGATGGCGCTCGACATGGGCAGCCTGATCGCGGGCGCGAAGTATCGCGGCGAGTTCGAGGAGCGCCTGAAGGGTGTGCTCGACGAGGTGAAGGCCGCCGAGGGCAACATCATCCTGTTCATCGACGAGATGCACACGCTGATCGGCGCGGGCAAGGGTGAAGGCGCGATGGACGCCTCCAACCTGCTGAAGCCCGCGCTGGCGCGCGGCGAACTGCACTGCATCGGCGCGACGACGCTCGACGAATATCGCAAGCACGTGGAGAAAGACCCTGCCCTGCAGCGGCGTTTCCAGCCCGTGTTCGTCGGCGAGCCAACCGTGGAGGACACGATCTCGATCCTGCGCGGGCTCAAGGAAAAGTACGAGCTTCACCACGGCGTGCGCATCACAGACGGGGCGCTGGTTTCCGCCGCGACGCTTTCGAACCGCTACATCACCGACCGCTTCTTGCCGGACAAGGCCATCGACCTGATGGACGAGGCCGCCTCGCGCTTGCGCATGGAGGTGGAATCGAAGCCCGAGGAGATCGAGAACCTCGACCGCCGCATCATCCAGCTGAAGATCGAGCGCGAAGCGCTGAAGAAGGAGAAGGACGAAGCCTCCAAGGACAGGCTGGCCAATCTGGAGCGCGATCTCGCCGATCTGGAAGAACAGTCTCGCGAGCTGACCGCCCGGTGGCAGGCCGAGCGCGAAAAGATGCAGTCCGAAACGAAGCTGAGGGAACAACTCGATGCCGCGCGCAGCGAGCTGGAACAGGCGCAGCGATCGGGCGACCTCGCACGCGCCGGTGAACTCTCCTACGGCGTCATCCCCGGTCTCGAAAAGCAGCTTGCCGAGGCTGAAGGCGCCAGCAAGGGCGCGATGGTGCGCGAGGAAGTCACTGCCGACGACATCGCCGGCGTCGTCTCGCGCTGGACCGGCATTCCGGTCGATCGGATGCTGGAAGGCGAACGCGAGAAGCTGCTGCAGATGGAAGCGCTGATCGGCAAGCGCGTGATCGGGCAGGAAGACGCGGTGAAGGCCGTGTCCGCCGCAGTGCGCCGCGCGCGTGCGGGGCTTCAGGACCCGAACCGGCCGTTGGGGAGCTTCCTGTTCCTAGGGCCGACGGGTGTCGGCAAGACCGAACTGACGAAGGCGCTCGCCGAATTCCTGTTCGACGATTCCTCGGCGATGGTCCGCATCGACATGAGCGAGTTCATGGAGAAGCACAGCGTTTCCCGCCTGATCGGCGCCCCCCCGGGCTATGTCGGCTATGACGAGGGCGGCGTGCTCACCGAAGCCGTGCGGCGGCGGCCCTATCAGGTCGTGCTGTTCGACGAGGTGGAGAAGGCGCACGCCGACGTTTTCAACGTGCTCCTGCAGGTGCTTGACGATGGGCGGCTGACCGACAGCCAGGGCCGCACGGTGGACTTCACCAACACCATCATCATCCTCACTTCGAACCTCGGTTCGCAGTACCTCTCGTCACTCCGCGATGACCAGACGGTGAAGGACGTGGAGGACGAGGTGATGACCGTGGTGCGCGGGCATTTCCGGCCCGAGTTCCTGAACCGGCTCGACGAGATCATCCTGTTCCACCGGTTGGCGCAGGCGCACATGGGGCCGATCGTCGATCTGCAGGTCTCGCGCGTGCAGAAGCTGCTCGCCGACCGGAAGATCACCATCGACCTCACCGACGCCGCGCGCGCGTGGCTGGGGCGGGTCGGCTACGATCCCGTCTACGGCGCAAGGCCGCTGAAACGCGCGGTGCAGAAATACCTGCAGGACCCCCTCGCCGACAAGATCCTGTCCGGCGAGATCAGCGACGGTGCGACAGTGAAGGTGGACGAAGGCGACGGGGCGCTGGCGTTTCAAGTGGGGTGATCTATGTTTCGCTCCATTCGAGTGGTGGAGCGAAACATGAGTTTACCGGAAACCCGACTTTCCCGGCGCGCGTTTCTGGCGGCTTCGGGAGCCTTGGCCGCGACCGCGTGCGCCACGCTCCCGGAAACGCCGCGCGCGCGATACATCGACGGCCTCAGCTTCCTGCCGGAGGATCTATCGGAGATCGCCGATGCGGGCCTCTCGGCCATGATCTGCGACGTTTCCGAAATCGAGGAAATCCGCGACAAGGACAATATTCCCCGATACCTGCGCACGTTCGAGGCCAACGACAAGGCCATCGACGCGGCGGCAGCGCGCCTTGAAAACACGCGCTTCGCGTATCTTGCCCTGCGCGGCAGCGACATCGGGAAGAAGGCGGGCTGCGCCACCTTCCTGCAGTTCCAGTCCTGCGAGCCTATAGGTAGCGACCTCAGCAGGATCGACCGCTTTCATGCCAAGGGACTGCGCGTCCTCCAGTTCACGCACCACAACAATAACTTGTTCGCGGGCGGCGCGCTGGAACGCATCCAAAGCGGTCTCACCACCCTCGGCCGCGAGGGCCTTGCCCAAATGAACCGGCTGCGCATTCTGCCCGATGTATCGCACGGCTCCGAGGCCACGATGCTGGAAGCCGCGAAGGCCAGCCGCACGCCGATCGTGTATTCCCACGGCGCCTGCCGCGCCATTGTCGATAACCCGCGCTGCATTCCGGATTCCGCGATCCGTGCAATCGCGGAAGGCGGCGGCGTGATCGGTATCTTCATGATGAGTTTCTGGCTGACGCGCGACAACCCGCCGACACCCGAACATCTCGTTGCCCACATTCGCCACGTCATCAAGGTCGGCGGAATTGACGCGGTCGCAATTGCCAACGACTTTCCGATGGCCGGACAAGCCAACCTCGTAAAACTCGGGAACGACAACGCGGAGGGCGTCAAGGAATACCTGCCGTGGTGGAAGGCCATGCGCGATTCCGGAATTCCCGGCTTCGAGATACTACCCGAGCATGTTGTGATCCCCGCGTTCAACGCGATCGATCGCTTGCCGCGCATTCATGCAACGCTGGACCGCGCCGGATTCCGAGCGAGAGAGATCGACAGGATCATGGGTGGAAACTGGCAGCGCGTTCTGACCGACGTTCTGGGTTGAGAACCGGACAAAAAAAGAGGAGGGCAAAGGCGAACCTTTGCCCTCCATTTCTTTACCGATCTTTCCGGCCGGACAGTTTCTAGAACTTGAAGTCGACGCCCGCGTACAGCATCCGACCGTAGAGGTCGTAGGTATTCGCAGAGGTCTGAGCACCCGGGAAGGTCACCTGGTTGGTGTCACCAAAAATCGGGGGCTTCTTGTCGAACACATTGTTCACGCCGAAGTAGAAGGCATACTTCTTCTCGTCGTCGAGCGAGAAGCGCACCTGCGCATCGTGGTACCAGTATGCGCCCGTCGAGATCGGTGCTGTCGCGGTAAGCGTATCAACAACGGAGCTCAGGTAGTTCGTCCGCCAGTTGAGCGACAGGTTCTCAAGCGAGAACGTGATGGATGCGTTCACCTTGTCCTTGAAACCCGTGCCGAGACGTCCGCAGCTGTAGCAATCAAGCTGACCGACTTCATCCTGCGTCGGGCCACCCGGGAACGAGGTCTGTTCCTGCGTGAGCAGGTGGTTCCAATAAACCGAGAAGTCGAGTTTACCCGCACCCAGATCCGTACGATACGCCGCCTGAACGTCGACACCTTCAACCTTGTAGGAACCGATGTTGAGGTTGAGAGCATCGACCTGCGTCACAAAGCCATTCGCGTCGCGGATGATGTTGTTGCAGAACAGGTCAAGGCCGCTGCCGGTCAGACACTCGTCGAGCGACGTCTGCTGACCGATGATGCCAATCGCGTTCTCAACCTTGATGCGATAGTAATCGACCGTCAGGCTGAAGCCCGGCAGGAAGCGCGGCGTAAGCACCGCACCGGCGGTGAGTGTCTTTGCGGTTTCTTCCGTCAGATCGGGGTTGCCGCCCGTGAAGCCGTTGATCGACTGGATCTGGGCGGTGCTATACCCAAAGAAGCCGTCTTCAGCGACCGTTGCGGAAATGCCCGGAATGGCAAGACAGGCGGCCGACAGCGGCAGCGTCGCGGGAGCGCCGTCGCCGTTGCCTTCACGCTGATCGCACGGATCAACGATAGCCGGGAACGTTTCGTTCTGCGCGGAGAAGAGCTCCGAGATGCTCGGCGCACGCGTGGCTTCCGCGTAGATCGCACGGAACCGGATATCCGGCGTCGGTGCGTATTCACCGCCGGCCTTCCAGCTCCAAACGCCGCCGACCGTCGAATAGTCGGCATAACGGATGGCGCCTTCAACACCGAGATAGTGGATGCCCGGACGTTCCGAGAGGATCGGCGCCACAACCTCAAGGAAGCCTTCCTTGACGTTATACTTGCCGCGCGTGTCGGAGAGCATGTTGCCGAGCGTCAGGCCGTCGTTTGTCGCCTGATCGAAATCCTCGGTGCTACGCTCACGCCGATACTCGAAGCCCGTGGCAATGCTGAGCGCACCGCCCGGAAGTTCGAACACCTCGCCCGAGACCGTTGCAGCAAACACGTCCTGCTTGACCTTGGCGTCATACGTGGAAAGCTGCCCGCCGTTCGTCACGTAATTCGCAGCCGCCGGGCTGACGGTGTTGAAGCCGAAGATATTGATCGGCACGCACGCCGCATCATCGTTCGTAGTATCCGCATCGACGTTGATACGGCAGACCGGCGTCCCGCCGACGCCGGCAACGGCATCAAGCGCGTTCCGATAGTTTGGCGCGAGGATGGTTTCCGAAGCCGTGTAGTCCTTCATTTCGCCATGGGTGTAATAGACATCCCACTTGAACCGATCGCCGATGTCGCCGCGCAGACCCGCAACGACGCGCCATGTTTCGCGGTCGTTTACGTTGCTGCGATCAAAGATATCATTCGACCGTCGGCGGAACGGCAACGCCGTAACACCTTCAGCGACCATCGCGTCGCGAATTTCCGTGGGGATGAACGGATTGTCGATCGGAATGCCTTCGTAGAACGTGCCATCCAGATAATCGAGGTCCGTATAGGCGACAGCCTGCGGCTCGAGGCTGGAACGCGACTTCGTCTTTGCGAAGGAGCCTTCCACGTACGCCGTCACACCATCGGCAACTTCATAGCTGCCGAGACCGGTAACGAGATAGCGCTCGACGGGAACGGAGAGGTAGCGATCGAAGTTACGATTGTAACCATCGATGTTCGCACTCTCGTAGGGCTTCAGGACGTTCGTCTCGCTGAAGGTGTAGGTGGCCGCGCCAGGAGCGAAGCTGCCGTCCGGGCTGAACAGACCCTGCGCCGCAAAGGAGCTGCGGTTGGGAATGTCGCGCTCGGAGAAGCTGCGGTTGCGCGAACGCAGGCCCTGGTCGCGATCATACGAGCCGTTCAGCACGACGTGCCCGCGGCCATCGGCGAACGAGGTACCGCCCGTGACGGACACGAGCTGACGCCCGGCATCGCCTTCGTCCGAAATCGTGCCCTGACCGCGAATGCGAAGGCCCTCGAACTTGTCGTCGAGAACGAAGTTGACGACGCCGGCGATGGCTTCGGAACCGTAAACGGCTGACGCGCCGCCCGTCACGACTTCAACCCGACTGATCAGGTCGGTCGGGATGTTGTTGAGATCGACGATCGACGTACCGGGAAGACCCGCAACGTGACGACGGCCATTCACGAGAACGAGGGTACGTTCGTCGCCCAGGTTGCGCAGATTGACAGTTGCCTGGCCGTTGCCGGTTGTCGAGAAGTTGCTCGACGTACGGCTGAAATTCTGACCGACCGAAGGAAGATCCGCCAAAACGTCTTGAATGTTGGCTGCGCCTGTCTCAAGAATTTGCCCTTGGCTGACCATCGCAGCCGGCACGGACGACGAGAGCTCCGGACGCGCGATGCGCGAACCCGTTACGATGATAACGTCTTCGACAGCGACATCGTCCTCGCCAGCCTGCTCCTGCGCGAACGCAGGCGCGCAGATTGCGGACGCGGCGATCAATACGCTGCTTGTGCACAGCGCACGACGGTAAAGCGAAAATTTCGCGTTGTTCACATCCCAGTCCTTTTAACATTGTCCCAGTTTCGTCATCGACACGTGTTGCATCTCTGCATCATCACGAAACACGCCTGTTCAGGCTTCTTTTTTTCGTTTCTGATACAAAAACACACGCCGATGCAGTCCATTACGGACCTTCCGCGTTTGTCTTGGAATATTATTGAAGTGTAAAGCAGCCCTCGGAGCGCGCGCACGCTTCGAATTTACAGTGTGACGGCTTGGACACACTCAGTGCAAGCAGGTAACGAAAACGACAGAAAAATTGTAATTTTATTACTGTGCAATAGCGTTTTCGCTAGGACGAACGAAAAACGCGATCGAAATCAATCGAGCGTGAAAACTGCCAAGCTGGAAGGTCGTGGTCTTTCGAAAAGATTCGAAATAGCGCCGGATCAGAAGAGCGACGCTTGCCTAAAGGCGGCCCAGCGCCCGCATTTCGGCATAGCGGGCGGCAGCGGCTTCGCCTGAGACGTAGGCTTCCTGAAGCTCGTGGCTCCAGTAGCGCAGGTTTTGCAGCGGGACGCGCGTGCCGGTGACCGCGCAGGTCACGTGGTCGCCCTGCTGGAGCACGCGGTAAGAGCCGGAAAGATACTGGAGCCGCGCCGGGCGGCCTTCACCGAGTTTGAGCATAGCGGACATAATGTCGCCTACAGGAGCTTCGCCTGCAAGGGTGCATCGCCCTGCGGAGCCGATTTTCGGGATTTTGCTCCACCTCCGCCTCCGCCCACAACGACCTCCACCGGATCGGGGCTGTCGCCGAAGCGCAGGCCAAGGCGAACCTCGCGGCGCGCTTCGTCCGCGCGCTTCACAAGACTGCCATCGGGCCGCGTGACCACGGCGTAACCGCGCGACAGGATGGCGAGCGGGCTGAGCGATTCGAGCAGACGTCCCGAAGATGCGGCGCGATCGGCGGCGCGCTGGACAAGACCTGTGAGGAGCGTCGGACGCAGGCGCGTCGCAGCGCCCGCGAGATCGTGGCGTGCGTCGGCGATGCGGCTGCGCATGGCCGCACGCAGCGGCTCGGCGGCCTGGGCATAGCGGCCCTGCCATTTCTGGAGCCCCGCCCGTAGGGCGCGGGGCAGGCGTTCGCCTACGTCATCGAGGCGCTGCGTCTTCATCCCAAGGATCGCGGTTGGAGTCGGCAAGCGCGCGGACCATAACCGGATGCGCTCGGCGCGCGTCTCGGTCGCAGATGCGATGCAGCGGTCGAGGCGGGCGGCGAAGGACGAAACGCCTGCGACCAGCTCGGCGCGGACGGGAACGGCAAGCTCGGCGGCGGCGGTGGGCGTCGGCGCGCGGCGATCCGAGGCGAAATCGATGAGCGTGGTATCGGTCTCGTGGCCGACGGCGCTGATGAGCGGGATTTCGGACGCGGCGGCAGCGCGCACGACGATCTCCTCGTTGAAGGCCATCAGATCCTCAATGGAGCCGCCGCCGCGGGCGACGATGATAACGTCCGGGCGGCGCGGCATGGCGTTGAAACCGCGGATCGCCGCCGCGATGTCCTCGGCGGCGCCCTCCCCCTGCACCTTCACCGGCCAGACGAGCACATCGCGCGGGAAACGGTCTCCCAGCCGGTGCAGGATGTCGCGGATGACCGCGCCCGTGGGGGAGGTGACGACGCCGATCAGCTCCGGCAGCCACGGAATCGGCCGCTTGCGCTCAGGCGCGAACAGCCCCTCGGCGGCGAGCATCGCCTTGCGCCGCTCGATCATCGCGAGGAGCGCACCCTCCCCCGCCAGCTCCAGCGATTCTACGACGATCTGGTACTTGGAGCGGCCCGGATATGTGGTGAGGCGGCCCGTCGCGACCACCTCCATGCCATCCTCTGGGCGGAAATTGAGGCGCGCGCGCTGCCCCTTCCACATCACCGCGTCAATCAGCGCGGCATCGTCCTTCAGCGCGAAATAGGCGTGGCCCGAGGCAGGCACTTTCCAGCCCGAAATCTCGCCGCGCAGGCGGACATTGCCGAATTGATCCTCGATGCTGCGCTTCAGCGCCGAGGAGAGTTCGGAGACGGTGAATTCGTGGGCGTTGCCGGCAGCGTCCATGAGGCGTTGCTAAGCGCTCGGCGCACGCTCTACAAGGCCCGGCCATGAACATCCTCCTTATCGGAAGCGGCGGCCGCGAACATGCGCTCGCCTGGAAAATCACCCAGTCGCCGCTGTGCGACACGCTCTGGTGCACGCCGGGCAATGCCGGAATCGCCGAGGTGTGCGCCTGCGTGCCGATGAACACCGCCGACCACGGCGCGGTGATCGCCTTTTGCCGCGAAAACAGCGTGGGCCTCGTCGTCGTGGGGCCGGAGCAGCCGCTCGTCGAGGGTCTGGTGGACGCGCTGACAGCGGCGGGCATCAAGGCGTTCGGGCCGACCGCGAAGGCCGCGCAGCTCGAAGGCTCCAAGGGCTTCACCAAAGATCTGTGCAAGCGCGCGGGCATCCCCACCGCCGCCTACGAACGCTTCACCGAAGCCGGCGCGGCGAAGGCCTATGCCGCCGCGCAGGGGCTGCCCATCGTTATCAAGGCGGACGGGCTTGCGGCGGGCAAGGGCGTCATCATCGCCGAAACGCGCGAGGACGCGGACGCGGCCATCGACGACATGTTCAGCGGCAGCTTCGGCGCGGCGGGCGCAGAGGTGGTGATCGAGGCGTTCCTCACCGGCGAGGAGGCGAGCTTCTTCGCACTCGTCGACGGCAAGACCGCCCTCCCCCTCGCCTCCGCGCAGGACCACAAGCGCGTCGGCGACGGCGACACCGGGCCGAACACCGGCGGCATGGGCGCCTATTCGCCGGCGCCGGTGCTGACGCCCGCGCTTGAAGCGCAGGTGATGCGCGAGATCGTGCAGCCGACGGTCGACGCGATGGCGGCGGACGGCATTCCTTATGTTGGCGTGCTCTACGCGGGGCTGATGCTGACGGACAGCGGCCCGCAGCTCATCGAATACAACGCGCGCTTCGGCGACCCGGAATGCCAGGTGCTGATGCTGCGTATGAAGTCCGATATCGTACCGGTACTGCTCGCCGCGGTAGACGGCGGCCTCGAACACGTCAGCGTCCAGTGGCACGATGCCCCGGCGCTCACACTGGTGATGGCGGCGGAGGGGTATCCGGGCACGCCGAAGAAGGGCACAGTGATCGAAGGCACCGAGACGGCCGCCGGTGATGGCGTCGTGATCTTCCATGCAGGCACCGCGCGCGATGCCGAGGGCCAACTGATCGCGAACGGCGGCCGGGTGCTCAATGTCACCGCCACGGGCAAGAGCGTACGCGAGGCGCGCGACCGGGCCTATGCGGCTGCCGAAAAGATCAGGTGGCCGGAAGGCTTCTACAGGTCAGATATCGGTTGGAGAGCCATAGCGCGGAAGGAATAGACGGCGTGACCAGCAAGCAGGAGCAGTTCTCCGGAACGCAGGCCGTTCGCGACCAGCATCGCTTTGACGAGGCGAGGCTCGCAGACTGGATGCAGGGGAATGTGGAGGACTACAAGGGCCCGCTGATGGTCGAGCAGTTCAAGGGCGGCCAGTCGAACCCGACCTACAAGCTGGTGACACCCGCGAAGAACTACGTGATGCGGCGCAAGCCGCCGGGGCAGCTGCTGAAATCCGCGCACGCGGTGGACCGCGAATACAAGGTCATCAGCGCGCTTTATGCGCAGGGCTTCCCGGTTGCGCGCGCTTACGGCCTCTGCACCGACAAGGATGTGATCGGCACGTGGTTCTATGTGATGGACTGCGTGGACGGGCGCGTGGTGTGGGACACGTCGTTTCCGGGCGAAGCCCCCGCAAGCCGCGCCGCGCACTTCGACGCGATGAACAAGACCATCGCAGACCTCCACAACTTTGATCCCGAAGCGATCGGCCTCGGCGACTTCGGGAAACCCGGCAATTACTTCGCCCGTCAGATCGGGCGCTGGGCGGGGCAATACAAGGACGACGAACAGGCGGGGCACTTCGCGGAGATGGACCGGCTGTGCGAGTGGCTGCCCGCGAACATTCCGGCGGGGGACGAGACCAGTGTGGTGCACGGGGACTACCGCGCCGACAACATGATCTTCCATCCCACCGAGCCGAGGGTGCTCGCGGTGCTGGACTGGGAGCTTTCGACGCTCGGCCATCCGCTCGCCGACTTCACCTATCATCTGATGATGTACCGGATGCCGCCCGAGGAAACGGCGGGGCTCGTGGGCAAGGATCTCGCGGCACTCGGCATCCCGAGCGAGGCCGAATATGTGGACGCCTATTGCCGCCGCACCGGGCGCAGCGGCATTCCCAATCTCGATTTCTATGTCGCTTTCAACATGTTCCGCCTCGCCGCGATCATCCACGGCATCAAGGGCCGGTACATTCGCGGCACCGCCTCCAACGCCCACGCCGCCGCGATGAGCGAACGGCTGGTGCCGCTCGCCAAGCTCGCATGGGCACAGGCGGAGAAGGCGATGAAGGCGATGAAGGCGGGTTAGCGCCCGCCCTCGCCGGCGCCGCGCGGCACCGGTTTCCAGTTGCGCGCGAAGCTGTCGAGGAGCTGCACGCCATAGCCCACCGCGCCCTTCGGCGCTTTGGACTGGCCCGTGTCGGTCCACACCGTGAAGGCTACGTCGAGATGCGCCCACGGCGTTTCGGGCTTCACGAACGCGCCGATGAAGTACGCGCCGAGGCCCGCGCCCGGCCTGCCGCCTTCGGCGGAGTTCAGGAGATCGGCGACACCCGACTTCATCGTTTCGGCATAGGCGGCATGAAGCGGCAATTGCCAGAGCGGTTCCCCGACAGCCTTGCCCGCAGCCGAAAGCTGCGCGGCGAGCGCATCGTGGCGGCTGAAGAGGCCGGCATAATCGTCTCCGAGTGCGCCGCCGACGGCGCCGGTGAGCGTCGCGATGTCGACGATGGCAGCGGGCTTGAAGCGCGCCTCCGCGTAGGACACGGCGTCGGCGAGGACGAGACGGCCTTCGGCGTCGGTGTTCGTCACCTCGATCGTCTTGCCGTTGTATGCCTTCACGACATCGCCGGGGCGTGTCGCCCCGCCATCGGGCATATTCTCGGCGAGCGCCGCCACCGCCACCACGTTCACGGCAGCGCCGCTTTTCGCCAGTGAAAGCGTCGTACCCACCACCGCGGCGGCGCCCGCCATGTCGGTCCGCATCCGCCACATGCCGAGGCCGGGTTTCAGGGAGACGCCCCCCGAATCGAAAGTGATCCCCTTGCCCGCGAGCACGATGGGCGCCTCGCTGCCACCCCCGCGATATTCGACGATCAACATTCGCGGCGGGCGCGGCGAGCCTCTGCCGACGCTGAGGATCGCGCCCATGCCGAGCTTTTCCATCTCGGGAACGCCCAGCGCCTCGATCCGCACTTTGGCGACGCCTTTGAACGCATCGCGCACGCGCTCCACGAACACTTCAGGGTATTTGACGTTCGAGGGCTCGCTGATGAGATCGCGCGTGAGCGTGACGCCCTCGACGAGCGCCCTGCCCTCTCTTGCATAGCTTTCCGCGCCTGGCGCGCCGACCACGGTGAGGGGCGCATCGCGTCCGGCCGCGCGGGGCTTTTGCGGCAGTGCCTTGTAACGATCGAAACTGTAGCCGCCGAGTTCGGCGCCCACTGCAAGATTGGCAGCGGCATCCGGCACATTTGGCGCCAGGCCAGATGCAAGAAGGGCGACAGGACCATCCGCCGATGCGGTTTCCCGCGCGGCGATCCCACCGATGTCCTGCAGCCCGGCGGTCGTCGCCCCGTCCTTCGCACCGATCACGACGATCTGCTGCCAGTCGCCAATGCCGCGCAGTACCAGCGTGGATTTCGCTGCATAATCAAACGCAGCCGATGCGAGCGCCCGGCCGACAGCCTCCCGGGTTGGCGTGTCGAGCGCCACGCCCCGGACCGCCAAATCCTCCTTCGCGGCAAGCGGCAGAACAATCGCGGCGCCCCCGTCTGGCGCCCGATCCGAAAAGACGACGGGGCGCGCTTCCGCCCCTGCTATTCCAACGATTCCGGCGAGCAACACGGCACCAAAAGCACGACGCATACAAATATTCTCCAAATGCAAGCGCCTATAATGCCAGCCAGCAATGGCTTCCTGCAAGACGCGACATTGGTCCCGGCACCCTTTAGGCAACTCGAATTTCTTCGCGTTTCCACGAAATTAACCTTGACCGTCAGCACCTCGTTCAACGCTGCCGTGCAATAAAATGCGCCGGGGTGTGGCGCGAATCGCGCTTCAAAAACAGGAACTTCGAGTGCTCAGGCGAATTCGGCGCGACCAGATCAAGTCCGGCATGTTCATTCAGTCGATGGAAGGGTCGTGGTTTTCCCATCCTTTTCTGAAAGCTGGCTTCCTTCTTACCGATCCCGCCGACGTCGCGGCCCTGGTGGACAGCCGAATCGACGGCGTGCTTATCGATACCGAGAAAGGTCTCGACATCGAGGGGGAAAAGCCCCGCGCAAAGACCATCTTTAAGGATGAAAACGAAACGAAGCCGACAACGAGGCGGCCGGCGGCCGAAGCGCCCCCTGCCGAGGTCGTCGTTCCGCTCAATCCGCAGACATTGCCGACGATCACGACGCTCGCGTCGGATGCGCCGTGCAGCATGGCCGAGGAGTTCGGCCGCGCAAACACCGTCGCCGCACATGCCAAGCGCGTGATGACCGAGCTCTACGACCAGGCAAGGCTCGGCAGGATCGTGAACGCGGACACGCTCGTGCCGCTCGTCGAGGACATCGCCGGATCGCTTGCGCGCAACCGCTCCGCGCTGACCAGCATCCTCCGCCTCAAATCCAAGGACGAATACACCTACGTGCATTCGGTGGCGGTGTCGGCGCTGATGATCAACCTCGGGCGCGAAATCGGCGGCTTCGACGCCGCGATGCTCCGCAACATGGGCGTGGCCGGGCTGCTTCACGACGTCGGCAAGATGGCGATGCCCGAGGCGTTGCTTGGCAAGCCGGGCGATCTCACCAACGAGGAATACTCGATCATGAAGACACATCCGGAGCGCGGCCATGCGCTGCTCCGGCGCAGCCGCGACGTGCCGGACATGGCGCTCGACGTTTGCCTGCACCACCATGAGCGCGTGAACGGAACCGGCTATCCGGAGCGGCTGCAGGGCGGCCAGATCACGCTGTTTTCGCGCATGGGCGCAATCTGCGACGTCTATGACGCGCTGACCTCCAACCGGCCGTACAAGATAGCATGGGGCGCAAACAAGGCGCTGAAGACCATGTTCAGCTGGCGCGGGCACTTCGATACCGACATCCTCACGGCCTTCATCCGCAGCGTGGGCATCTATCCAGTGGGCACGCTCGTGAAGCTGCGATCGGGCCACCTCGCCTTCGTGCTCGACATCAACGCCGCCGATCTCACCAAGCCCATCGTGCGCGCATTCTTCTCGATCGCGCACGGCGCGCCGATTCCGCCGCAGGACATCAACCTGCTGACGAATGCGGAGGGCGATGCCATCGTTTCCTCCGAAGACCCCGACGCGTGGGATCTCAGCGACTGGGAAACGCGATGGAGCGCGCTGGCCGCATAGAGCGGGGATAGATCGGAGCGGACGCCAACCCTAGTATCGGGCCGTAACCATCAAGAGGCCCCGTTCATGCGACCCATCATCGATATTGCGGAAGTTTCGAAACGCCTGCTCGGCAGCGAACCCGAGGACCTGGGGCACCACGAGAAGCGCGTGCTGGAGCATGTTTCGGCGCGAACGCCGATCAGCCGCGACGCGGGCTTGCTCGCGGAGGAAGGCGCGACTGTGGGCGACCGGCTCTCCGATCGCGTCGCCGAGGTTGGCGGCTCGTGGGGCTTCATCATTGCCTTCGCCGTCGTGCTGTTCGGGTGGATGCTGCTGAACAGCGGCATCCTGAAGGGGCTGGCGTTCGACCCCTATCCATTCATTTTCTTGAACCTGATGCTCTCGACGCTCGCGGCCGTGCAGGCGCCGATCATCATGATGAGCCAGAACCGGCAAGCCGACAAGGACAGGCTCGCCGCGCGGCTCGACTATGAGGTGAACCTGCGCGCCGAACTCGAAATCCTGCGCCTTCACGAAAAGCTCGACCTGGCGGTGATCGAGACGCTGCACCGGTTGGAGGCCGAGGTCGCAGCGCTCAAGGCGCGGGGCTAGGGCTCGGGGTTCGCCGCGGGCATCGCGAGTAGGCGGTCGATCTTGCGGCCGTCCATGTCGACGATCTCGAAGCGCCAGCCGTCGTAGCGGAAGGTCTCGCCGATCTCGGGCAGGTGCGTGAGCACGCTTAGCGCAAAGCCGGCGACGGTCTGGTAGTCGCGCTCCGCGGGAAGCCGCGTGCCGAGCGTTTCGGCCATCTCGTCGGCGGGCATCGAACCCGCGAGCAGCCAGCTGCCATCGCCGCGATCCACGGCGTCGGGCTCGCTGCCCTCGTCGAGATCGGATTTGAACGCGCCCGCGATCGCCGCGAGCAAATCGGCCGGGGTTAGAATACCTTCGAAGTGGCCGTATTCATCGTGGACGAGTGCGATCGGCACGTCGGCGCGCCGCAAGATCTCGAGCGCATCGGCGGCATCCATCGCATCGGGAACGACGGGGGCGGGCCGGAGCAGCGCCTTGAGGTCGAGCGGGCGGCCATCGAGGATCGCAGCCACGACATCGCGCGCCTGCACGACGCCGACGATCCGGTCGACCGAGCCCTCCGCCACCGGCAGGCGGGTATGCGGGGTCGCGATCAGCTCTGCGCGAAGTTCGGCCTCGTCCGCCTCGATGTCGAGCCAGTCGATCTCTGTACGCGGCGTCATGACTGCACGCACCGATCGGTTGGCGAGGCGCATGACACCGCTGATCATCTGGCGCTCACTCTCCTCTATGACGCCGGCGTTGGTCGCTTCCGAGACGATGAGGTGGAGTTCCTCTGCGGTGACATGATCGGCGTTTTCCGCCGCCGCGCCGAACAGCCGCAGCAGCGTCTTCGTCGAGTGCTCAAGCACCCAGACGAGCGGCGCCGTGACGCGCGAGAGCACCGACATCGGCGCCGCAATCAGCACTGCGATGCGTTCCGGGCTGCGCAGCGCCAGCTGCTTGGGCACAAGCTCGCCGACGGTGAGCGACAGATAGGTGATCAGCGTGACGACGAGCACGATCCCCGCCTCGCCGGACAGCGTTTCCGGCACACCGAGCGCTTGCAGCTGCTCCGCCACCGGCTGGCCAAGCGTCGCGCCGGAATAGGCACCGTTGACGATGCCGACGAGCGTGATGCCGATCTGCACAGTCGAGAGGAAGCGCGACGGCTCGTCGTGGAGCGACAGCGCGATGCGCGAGCCGGGCTTCCCCGCATTCACCATCGCCTGCAGACGCGCACGCCGCGACGACACCACCGACATCTCCGACATGGCGAAAACGCCGTTGACGGCGATCAGCAAGAGGATGATGCCGAGGTCGGCCCAGGGAAACGGCTGCATGATCGCCTTTCCTTATACGCCGCGACGGGGCATTTGAAGTCCGCACGTCAGGGGAAAGGATCCGCAATGCTGAATGTCGTTACGCGCGAGGGCAAGGAACCAGCGCTCGCGCTCGTCCACGGCTGGACCTGCGACCACCGCGCGATGCAGCCGGTCGCGGAGGCGTTCCCGGGACAGAAGGCGGTGATGCCGGACCTGCCGGGTCACGGCGCAAGCCCGAAGACAGGCGACTATGCGATCCCCGCGCAGACGGATGCCGTGCTGGCGGCAATGCCCGAGCGCGCGATCTGGGTGGGCCATTCGATGGGCGCGCAGATCGTGGTGGAAGCCGCGGCGCGTGCGCCGGAGCGGGTGATGGCGGCGGTATTGCTCGACCCGGCAGCGATCCAGCCGATGGAAGCGGCCTTCGCGGGGCGCGACCGGATGAAGACGGACCTCGCCACGACGGACGACTTCCCGGCACTGATGCGCCGCTTTTCAGGTGGCATGATGATTGCGCCGACCGATGCTGCAGCGGTGCGCGCGCTGGCCGACACGCAGGCTGCGAGTGACCCGGATGTGGCGCGCGCGGGCTGGGACGCGATCTGGAGCTGGGACGGACCCGCGGCATTCGCCGCGCTTTCGGTGCCGACGCTCGTCATCACCGTCGAGCGGACGATGAACCGGCTTTCGGACCTTTCGAAGCTCAACCGCCGCATCGCCACCGCGCAGGTGACGGGATCGGGCCATATGCTGCAGTTCGAGGTGATGGATCAGGTGGCGGCGATGATGCGGCGGTTTTTTGATCTGAACGGCCTGCTCAGCGCGCGTTAATCTGGAGTGCTGTTGGAACAAGCGTACTGCTTCCCGCGTACTTGCGGCGCAAACAGAAATGGAGATCAGGGGCTTATGTCTATCCAAGCGAAAATGGTGGCGAGCGCCGCTGCGGCGAGCCTGCTGCTGACGACGGCCTGCGTGACCAACCCGGAAACCGGCAAGAAGGAAATCTCGAAAACCGCGATCGGCGCCGCACTCGGCGCAGGTGCGGGTGCAGGCCTCGGCGCCATCATCGGCGGCAAACGCAACCGCACCGAAGTGCTGGTCGGCACTGGCATCGGCGCGCTCGCGGGTGCGGCGGTCGGCGCCTACATGGACAAGCAGGAAAAGGAACTGCGCGAGAAAACGGCGGGCACGGGCATCGATGTCGTCCGTCAGGGCGATGAGATCGTGCTCAACATGCCTTCGAAGGTAACGTTCGACGTCGACTCGGCACTCGTCAACCCGCAGTTCCAGCCCACGCTGAATGAGGTCGCGCGCGTGCTTTCACAGTACGAGAAGACTTTCGTGGACGTGATCGGCCACACCGATTCCACGGGTTCCGACGCGTACAACATGACGCTTTCGCAGCGCCGTGCAGATAGTGTCGCCACCTATCTGTCCTCGAACGGCGTGCTGCGCGCGCGCATCGCGACGCAGGGCATGGGCGAAGGCCAGCCGATTGCCAGCAACGACAGCGAAACGGGCCGCGCGCAGAACCGCCGCGTCGAGATCAAGCTCGTGCCGGTAACGGAAACCGCAACCAGCTAGAGAAGGTCGCTACGCTCGATCGTGTCGGTGCCGCGCGGCAGGCTGAACAGCATACCGTCGGCGCCGACGACGATCGGCCCTGCGTAGAGCGTGCCCGCTCCGCCCAGAAAATAAGGCTCCAGAATGCCGAGCGGCAATGCCGGCACGATGTGGGTCAATACGAGCATCCGCACCTTCGCCGCAGCCGCGGCCCGCGCCGCATCTTCGGGCGAGGTGTGATAACCGGGAATGTCGGACATGATCTTCGCCACGCGGGCGTTGTCGCCGCTGCGTAGCGCGCGCTCGATCACGCCGACCATCGCCGGATTGAGGGCTTCGTGCACGAGGAGGTCGGCGCCTTTCGCCTGCGCCGGAACCGCCGCGCCAGGGGCCGCGTCACCACTGATCACCACAGAACGCCCGGCATAATCGAAGCGGTAGCCGACCGCGGGACGCACGGGATCGTGGCGAACCGGAAAGGCGGTCACACGAAGCCCACCGTCTTCGAGGATGACGATGGGACGATCGGCAGCAAAGGCACGCGGCGCAGCGCCATGTCCGGCCGGCGGTACGATGTCGGCCCCATGATGCGCAACGCGGTAGCCGCGATCGAGCGCGTAGACCGCGTTGAGACCCTGAACGACCGTATCGACGCCGGGCGGCCCGAACACCGGGAGCGGGGCCGCGCTGCCGCCATTCGCCCAGCGCAGTGTCATCAGCTCGCCAAGGCCGTCGATGTGGTCCGAATGGAAATGGGTGAGTAGCACCGCCTCTATGTCGCCGAGCGGTAGGCCCATCGCGGCGAGCGTGCGTACCGAGCCGCCGCCGGTATCGACGATGAACAGCCGCCGTCCTGCGATCACTGCTGTGCAGGGCCCGGCGCGGCCTGGCGCCGGCAGCGGCGATCCCGCCCCGCAGAGCGCGACATGGAGGCCGCCTGGCAGCGCGTCCCGCGCGTCTCGTCCCACATTCGCCGCCACTGCGCGCGCGAACAGCCGTTCGCCGATTTCGGGCTGAAAGTGACGAAACAGCAGAAACGCGCCCGCCATGAGGACAAGCGCAAACAGGGTCTTTCGCATGATCCCTTCCCCCTATGTCACCAGCGTCGGCCGGATGCTGCGAACGCGCAAGCTCAGACAAACAATTGGGCCGAACGACTGCCCGGCCCAGTTGGCGACCCATGTTTGGGGTCCGGGCATCATCGCAGAAGCGAATTTTCCGAGCACTATCAATACTTGGAGGCGGCCGGACGGCTTGCGCAATTCTTTATTGCGAACGATTCGCAAATTATATAGAGTCACACCATGAAAAATGCTTCCCAAATCGATGACTGGAACGGCGCGACCGGCGCGCGCTGGGTGGACAATCAGGAACGGCTGGACCGCATCCTCGCCCCGTACGGTGACGCAGCGCTGGAAGCGGCTGCGGCAAAGCCGGGCGAGGCCGCACTCGACATCGGCTGCGGCGCCGGCGGCACCACGCTGGCGCTCGCTGCAGGCGTGCAACCGGGCGGCCGCGTGGTCGGCATCGACATCTCGGAGCCGCTGATCGTGCGGGCCCGCGAGCGCGCCGCCGCCGTAGCGCTACCGGTCGAATTCCGGCTGGAGGATGCAAGCCGCGCCGCCCTGCCCGCAGCCGCCTTCGATCTGCTGTTCTCACGCTTTGGCGTGATGTTCTTCGACACCCCCACGGACGCCTTCCGCCACATGCGCACCGCGCTGAAACCGCGCGGGCGACTTGCCTTCATCTGCTGGCGCAGCGCGGCGGAAAATGATTGGGCGAAGCTGCCGATCGCGGCGCTGCGCGGCATCGTGCCCATTCCCGAGTCCGATCCCAACGCCCCCGGTCCCTATGCGTTCGGCGACCCCGCGCGGCTGAAAGACATTCTCTCCGAGGCTGGCTTCGCCGATATCGCCATCCGGCCCTTCGACGCCCCGCTCATCTACGGCGTCGGCGCCAGCCGGGAGGCGGCCCTCGACGACGCACTCGATTACATGACGCAGATCGGGCCGGTGCCCCGCTTGCTCGCGGACAAGCCCGCGGACATGCGCGAGAAGGCCATGGCTGCGGTGCGCACGGCGCTCGAGTCCCGGCTCGGCGATGACGGTGTCGTTATTGACGGCGCGGCATGGGTGGTGACGGGCCGCAACCTCTGAGCCGTTACGGTTGCCAAATGGCATCATCTATATTATTTGATGCCAAAAGGAGATGCCGTGACACCCTCCCTTCAGCTTGTCGACACCGCCCCGCAGGTGTTTCGCCCCGCACCCATCACAGATGCGGAGGGCGCCGCGATGTTCCGTGCAGTGCTGAACCTGTTTCGCGCATGGGAGATCACCGACGAAGCCGCCGCGACGCTGCTCGACCTGCCGCTGCGCACTTACCGGCGCTGGAAGGCTGAGGGCCCGGGCCGCATGGGCCGCGACGGCAAGGCACGGCTTTCCAACCTGATGGGCATTCACAAGGCGCTGCGCATCATCTTCCGCGAGCCGCATCGCAGCTATGCGTGGGTGAAGGCGTCGAATGCCGCGTTGGGTGGGCAGAGCGCGCTCGATGTGATGCTGGGCGGCGAACTCACCGATCTGATGCGCGTGCGCCGCTATCTCGATGCCGAGCGGGGCGGCTGGTGAGTGATACGGACATTCCGATCACGCAGGTGGATTGGACGGGTGCGGTGCGGATCATCCGCAGCGCATGGCCGCCCATCGACCTGTTCGAGGACATAGCCGACCCCGCCGACTGGCCGCTGCTGATTGCGGCGGAGCAGAAGACCAACCCGCGCCTGATGGCCACCATCGGCACGCTCGACCTCGTGCCGCCGGGGCGCCGGGTTTCGGGACCGGGCGCGAGCTACCTGATGGCGCCCTTCACGCACATCAGCACCGATCGGTCGAGCCGGTTCAGCGATGGGCGCTACGGCGTGCTCTACATCGGCGACGGCTTTGAAACGGCGCTGTTCGAAACGGCGCACCATCACGCGCGCTTCATGGCGGCAACGGCAGAGCCGCCGGGCTGGACCTCGCAGTTCCGAGAGATCGTGCTCGACGTTTCGGCTCCGCTTCATGATCTTCGCAGCGGGCAGGACGCGGTGCTCTCCCCCAACGATTACGGCGCCGGTCAGGCACTGGGCGCGCAGCTGCGGGCAGCGGGATCGGAAGGTGTTGTCTATCCAAGCGTGCGGCGCTCCGGCGGCGTCTGCGTGGGGTTGTTCTATCCGGACCGCGCATCATCGCCCGTGCAGGGACGGCACCTCGATTATCATTGGGACGGTGCGCGCATCGATATGGTGCGCGATGCGGGCAGTGGGCAGGTCTTTCGGATCGTTTAGGCCGCCTCTTCCTTCATGGCCTCGGCGCGCGCGGCGAAACGGTCGGCAAGTGATTCATGGATTTTGCGGACAGACGGGGCCGTGGCACGCGCCGCCATCTCCCGGCACTCGCTCTCGCGCCGCAGCAGATAGTCGCGCACTTCCCTGGCCGGCATGGTGATCCTCCTGCTGCCGCGGCAAACGGCGATGGTCGGATGGTTCGGACATGAGTCGCTGGTGTGGCTTTTTCTATACCATATCCTCCAGCGTGTACCGAATCGGGACAGATATGAAGGGCTTGCAGCGTGCACCGCAACGCTGGATGCTTTCCGGCCTTGCGACAGGAGACCCGAATGAAACAGCGTGCGCTCGGTGCCAGCGGCCTTTCGGTCGCGCCCATCATGCTCGGTGGCAACGTCTTCGGCTGGACCGCCGACGAGAAGACGAGCTTCGCCGTGCTCGACGCCTTCGCCGAGGGCGGCGGCAATTTCATCGATACGGCAGACGTCTATTCTGCTTGGGTGCCGGGCAACAGCGGCGGCGAATCCGAAACACTCATCGGCAAATGGCTGAAGACGCGCGGCAAGCGTGACCAGACGGTGATCGCCACCAAGGTCGGGATGCTGGAAGGCGAAGGCGGCAAGGGGCTGAAGGCGAGCCGCATCGCAGCAGCGTGCGAAGCCTCCCTGAAGTGTCTGCAAACCGATGTGATCGACGTTTATTTCGCGCACAAGGACGATCCCGAGACGCCGCTGGAGGAAACTCTGGCCGCGCTCGATGCGCTGGTGAAGGCGGGCAAGGTGCGCGTGATCGGCGCCTCGAACTACAGCCCGACGCGGCTCGCCGAAGCGCTGGTGATCAGCGATCGGAACGGCTGGGCGCGTTTCACGGTGCTGCAGCCCCAATACAACCTTTTGAAACGCGACGAATATGAAGGCGCGTTGCAGCAACTCGCCATCGACGAGGCCATCGGCGTGGTGCCCTACTACGGCCTCGCGAGCGGGTATCTCTCCGGCAAATACCGGACCCCTGCCGACCTCTCCGGCGCACGCGCGGGTGCCGTAAAAAAATGGATGGAAGGCAAAGGACCCTCCGTCCTCGCGGCGCTGGACGCGGTTGCCGCCGAGACCGGCGCCAGCCTCGCGGCCATCGCGCTTGCATGGCTAAGGGAGCAGCCCGGCATCACCGCGCCGATCGCGAGCGCGAGCCGGCCGGAACAGGTGGACGACCTGATCGCAGCCGCGACGCTGATGCTAGCGCCGGATCAACTGAGCCGACTGACAGCGGCAGGGCGTTAGTAAACGCGCGCCTTCGGCTTGATGTATTCGATCTCGTCCGTGAGCGTGTAGGTGTGGACCGGGCGGTAATCGAGCTTGACGCCGCCGCCCTTGCCGCCCCAGCCGTCGAACCATGAGACCGTGTGCCGCATGAAGTTCTCGTCGTCGCGGTTCGGATAATCCTCGTGCATGTGCGCGCCGCGGCTTTCCTTGCGGTTCGCGGCGCCGTGGATCGTCACCATCGCCTGGCTGACGAGGTTGTCGAGTTCCAGCGTTTCGAGGAGATCGGTGTTCCAGACGAGGCCCTTGTCGGTGACGCGGATGTCCTGCACGCGCTCGTAGGTCTTCGTGAGCTTGCCGATGCCTTCCTGGAGCAGCTCGTCAGTGCGGAACACCGCGCAGTGCGCCTGCATGGTCTTCTGCATCTCAAGGCGCACATCGGCGGTGGGCGAACCGCCCGAGGCATTCCGGAAATGATCGAGCCGGCCGAGCGCGAGGTCGGTAGAGTCGCCCGGAAGCGGCTTGTGTGCGGTGCCGGGCTTGATGGTCTCGGCGACGCGGTGCGCGGTGGCGCGGCCGAAGACGACGAGATCGATGAGGCTGTTGGAGCCAAGGCGGTTGGCGCCGTGGACGGAGACGCACGCCGCCTCGCCCACCGCGAACAGGCCGGGGACGACCGTGTCCGGGTTACCGTCCTTCAAGGTGACGACTTCGCCGTGATAGTTCGTGGGGATGCCGCCCATGTTGTAGTGGACGGTGGGCACCACGGGGAGCGGCTGACGCGTGAGGTCCACGCCGGCGAAGATCTTGCCCGTCTCGGTGATGCCGGGCAGGCGCTCGTGCAGGATCTTGGCGTCGATGTGGTTGAGGTGAAGGTAGATGTGGTCCTTCTCCTTGCCGACGCCCCGGCCTTCGCGGATTTCCATCGCCATCGAGCGCGAGACGACGTCGCGGCTGGCGAGGTCCTTCGCGGAGGGCGCATAGCGCTCCATGAAGCGCTCGCCCTCGGAGTTGGTGAGGTAGCCGCCCTCGCCGCGCGCGCCCTCGGTGATGAGAACGCCGGCGCCGTAGATGCCGGTCGGGTGGAACTGGACGAATTCCATGTCCTGCAGCGGAAGCCCTGCGCGCAGCACCATGCCGCCGCCGTCACCCGTGCAGGTGTGCGCGGAGGTGGCGGAGAAATAGGCGCGGCCGTAGCCGCCCGTCGCCAGCACGACGCTGTGCGAGCGGAAGCGGTGGATGGTGCCGTCTTCCATGCACATGGCGATGACGCCCCGGCACTCGCCGTTTTCCATGATGAGATCGAGCGCGAAATATTCGATGAAGAAGTCGGCGCTGTAGCGCAGCGACTGCTGGTAGAGCGCGTGCAGCATGGCGTGGCCGGTGCGGTCGGCCGCGGCGCAGGTGCGCTGCGCGGGCGGGCCGGCGCCCATGTTCTGCATCATGCCGCCGAACGGACGCTGATAGATCTTGCCCTCGGCGGTACGGCTGAACGGCACGCCTGCGTGCTCCAGTTCGTAAACGGCGGCGGGTGCCTCGCGGCAGAGATATTCGATCGCGTCCTGATCGCCGAGCCAGTCCGACCCCTTCACGGTGTCGTACATGTGCCAGGTCCAGTGGTCCGGCCCCATGTTGCCAAGGCTCGCCGCGATGCCGCCCTGCGCCGCAACGGTGTGCGAGCGCGTGGGGAACACCTTGGTGATGCAGGCCGTTTTCAGGCCCGCTTCGGCGATGCCCATCGTGGCGCGCAGGCCCGAGCCGCCGGCGCCGACGACGACGGCATCATAGGTGTGATCGATGATCTGGTAGCTGCTGGTCATTGCTGAGGTCCGTCAGGCGCCGAGCGCGATCTTGAGAATGGAGAAGACGCCGACGAGGCCGCCGGCGACCGCGAAGGCATTCAGCGCGAGGAGCGACGCGACCTTGGTGCCTTCGTGCAGATAGTCTTCGATCAAAACCTGAAGACCCAGTCGCAAGTGCCAGAAAACGCTGACAACGAACAAGATCAACGGCACCGTCACGAGCGGCTGGCCGATCCAGTCCGTAACCGTCTGGTAGCCGAGGTCCGGCAGGCGGACGAGCGAGACGATGAACCAGACGACGAGCGCAAGATTCGAGATGGCGGTGACACGCTGCAGCCACCAGTGATGCACGCCGGACTTCGCCGCGCCGAGGCCGCGCACGCGGCCGATTTCGGTTCCACGTCCCATGGGTCGGCTCCTCAGACGTACAGGATGAGCGCCCAGGTGATCGCGGTCAGCGTCAGCGAGGCAAGGATGGTGAGGATGGCGGTCAGCTTCGACGTGGCGAGGTCGTAGCCCCAGCCGGTGTCCATCGCGAGGTGGCGGATACCCGACATCATGTGCTGGTAGACAGCCCATGTCAGCGCGACGAGGATTGTGATGCCCACCCAGCCGGAAGCGATCGACAGGAAGGTCTCGTAGGCCTCAGGGCCCGTGGCGGCGGCAACCAGCCACCACAGGAACAGCAGCGTGCCGCCGATAGCGAGGCCGTCGCCCGTTGCGCGGTGCAGGATCGAAACCAGCATGTGGACGCGCCAGCGCCAGATGCCGAGGTGCGGTGAAAGCGGCCGGTTCACGGATGCCACGCTTTTATCCCCAGTTGAGTGCCCTTTTCACGGGTGCTTTTACGGCGCGCGGCGAGTCGTGCAACTCTTATGCTTGCGAACCATTCTCAACTATGCCGATTCAGGCGCTGCAGTGTCGGAAAGCGCGGGTTATCAACGGCGAGGCGCGCTGCGACACCCGCCTCCAGCGCATCGAGCAGCCCCGGCGTCTCCACCGTCCACGCGCCTGAGCGGATGCGGGCGCAAGCGGCTGCCACCCGTTCGTCGAGCGGGACATCGGGCAGCAGCGCGCCGAGGGCCTGCGCTTCAACCTCATCAGGGCGTTCGCGCAGTTCGCGGGCAGCGATGGCAAGCGCATTAGCAGCGACCTTGGCGTGAAAGGCCATGCGGCCCGACAGTTCGCCTTCCGCCTCCTTCAGGAAGGCGGCGGCGGCCTCGACAAGGTCGGCGGCTTCTATTCTGGACCGCATCGTTCAAAGCGCTCCGTGCTTCAGCATGTAGAGAATGTCGGCCTCGGTCTCCGAGACACGGCGGGCGATCGCTGCGCGCTCCACAGAGGCGACCTCGCCCGAAAGATGCGCGGCGCCCATCTGCATACACATCACGCCCCAGCGCAGTGAGCCCAGCATTTCGAACGCGAGGACGAGACCCCGGTCCACCGGCCTGCCCCCAGCCGCTTCATAGGCCGCGTAAAACGCCTCGCGCTCCGCGAAGCCGCCAACGGGCATCTGTGCCTGCCCGAAGCGCCACGTGTTGGTGGAAAGCCAGCCGATGTCGAGCAGCGGATGGCCGATATGCGCAAGTTCCCAGTCGACGACCGCCGCCAGCCCGGTATCGCCGACGATGAAGTTGCCCGAACGAAAATCACCATGAACAAGCGCAAGGTCGCCATCGTCCGGCAAGCGATCGGCCAGCTCGGCAAACGCCAGCTCGAACACGGGCACGGCACCCTCGCAGCGATCATAGGCCTCACGAAGCGCGCGGAGCTGCGCTTGCGGTGTCAGCACCGGAAGCCGGAGGTCGGCAACGGCTTGGGCGCCGATTGCATGAATGCGGGCGAGCGATTCCGCGCAATCGGCAAGCATCGCGGCCCGCGCCTCCGCAAAGGCATCGTCGCGCAGCCAGCGCGGCGCGAGCGTCTCGCCCTCCACGAATGCCATCACGAAGCCCTCACCGAGCCCATCCTGCGGCGTCAGCACAGCGACCACCTCGGCAACGCGGACGCCCGCGTTTCCGGCCCGCGTCTGCAGCGCCGCCTGCACCGCCCGCGACATGCCGTCCGCCGCCTGGCCGGGCGGCGTCACCTGCAGGATGAGCCGCCACGGCTGCCCCTCGCGAACGGCATCGACCGCATAGGTCAGCGAATTGGCGCCGCCCGAAAGCGGGATCACCGCCTCGACGTCGACATGATCGGAAACTGCCCGCTCGAGCACACGGGCAAGGCGTGCGCGCGCTGCCCCCGGATCGGTCCTGTCCTGTTCCATTATGGACACGGTAGCGCCTCTTCGTAGCACCGCAACTGCACGATCTAACGGGGCGTTAACCCCGATCGGTTACATCGTTTCGCACTCGACACACATATTTCCGCGAAAAGCAGGCAACAGAACCCAAACGCATGATCGACAACGAAACGGTCTCCTGGCGGGAGCGGCTCCGCTCTTATCGCATCACCGACGAGGACCAGCGCCTGATGCCCGAGCTATGGCACGCGCTGGAACCGATCGCGCCGCAGATGGCCGAGGCGTTCTGGGAAGTCTTCGGGCCTTCGGCGGGCGCAGGCGACGACCTGACGCCCGAACACAAGCGCATCATGATCGAGAACAGCGTCGCCTACACGCGGCAGAACCTTACCGATCCGCTCGACGCCGCATGGATGGAGCGCGTTGCGCTGCACGGCAACGGCGTGTTCGCGGCGGGCGCCAAGAGCCACGAGGCGGTGGGCGCTTTCAGTTGTGCCTACGACGTCGCCTACGAGCATTTGCCGCACGTGATCGAGGACCGCTCGAAACTCGGCAAGATGCTGCGCGTGCTTTCCAAGATCTGCGAGCTTGAAGTGGACCTCGTGCTGACGCGCGTGCTGGTGCTGCGCGACAAGCAGCGCACCGACGAGATCCATGCCTACAGCGAAAAGTTCCGCACACTGATCGCAAGCGCCGTCGAGCGCACCTCGCAGCGCTCCGCCGCCGTGCGGACCCAATCCGCGGCCGCCGCGATCAAGGCGCGCGACATGCTTTCGAAATCCGCCGAGGTCGCCGCCGCTGCCGAGCAGTCGGCGATGGCGATGCGGCAGGCCGCCGAGACCGCTGCCGGCCTTATCCGCACGATCGAGGAAACCCGCGCAGAGGTGGACGGCGCCGCGACCGTCGCCGACCGCGCCACCGCGCAGGCCGGCGATGCGGTCGATTCGGTAACGCTGCTCGCCAAGCACAGCGAGACGATCGAATCGATCGTCAGCCTGATCCGCGACATTGCGGGGCAGACCAACCTTCTCGCGCTCAACGCCACGATCGAGGCCGCGCGCGCGGGCGATGCCGGGCGCGGCTTCGCCGTGGTGGCGCAGGAAGTGAAATCGCTCGCCGGGCAGACGGCGCGTGCTACCGACGACATCGCCAAGCAGATCGCCGCCATTCAGGCCGCAACGCAGAGCACGGTCGCCGCGAACGGATCGATCCGCGAGACCGTGGACGGCGTGCGCAAGTCCGCCGACCGCATCAAGGGCGCGATGGACAACCAGGCGGCGACGGTGACGATGATCACCGGCTCCGTCGACGAGACCGCGCTTTCGGCAGACGCCATGTCCGCCGCCATTGCCAGCATCCGCCTCACCACCGAGAGCGTCGCGAGCGAGGTGGATACGGTGCGCGTCGTGTTCGCCGAGGTGGACGAGCAGCTAACGCAGCTGCAGAGCGCCGTCGGCGAGTTCATGGCGGCGATAGCGGCATAGACGCTTCCCCCGTCGGGGTGGTGACAGGACAGGCACGCGGCGGATAGACTCCCCCGCATGGCACGTCCCCACATCTTCATCACCGGCGCGTCGCGCGGCATCGGCGCGGCCACCATGGCGCTCATTCGCGAGGAAGACGCCCGCGTCGTCGGCCACGCCACCACCGATGGCGGTGGGCTCATCGGCGCCGATCTCAGCTTGCCCGGCGCGGGCCGGGCACTGTGGGACAAGGCGCTGGAGGCGCTGGACGGGCGCATCGATGTGCTCGTGAACAACGCGGGCGTGTTCGAGGACAATCCCATCGATGCGAGCGATGCGGACTGGGACGCGCAGTGGGAACGCGACCTCGCCATCAACCTGAAGGCCGCGGCGGACCTCTCGCGCGCGGCGATCCTGCACTGGCGCGAACGCGGCAGCGGCGGACGTATCGTCAATGTCGCGAGCCGCGCAGGACACCGGGGCGATTCGCCGGCGCACTGGCATTATGCGGCGGCGAAGGCAGGCATGATCGCAATGACCAAGACGATCGCGCGGGCCCACGCGAACGAGGGCATTCTCGCCTATGCGGTCGCACCCGGCTTCACGATGACCGGGATGGCGGAGGATTATCTTTCGAGCCGCGGCGGCCAGCAGCTTCTCGCCGACATCCCGCTCGGCCGCGTCGCCGACCCCGGCGAGGTGGCGAACGCGATCATCTATCTGTCGCTGAAGGCGCCTGCCGCAATGACCGGCGCCACGCTCGACATCAATGGCGCCAGCTACGTGCGCTGACCGTCAGGCTTCGACGAGCACCTTCCCCATCGCCTTGCGGTCCATCATCCAGCGGATCGCCTCGGCACCATCGTCGAGGCTGAAGCGCCGGGAGATGTGCGGGTGCAGCTTGCCCTCGGCGAGCCACTGGATCAGCTCGGCCATGTTCGCGGCGTGCACCTTCGGCTCGCGCATCGTGAACGCCCCCCAGAAGACGCCGACGATCGACGCACCCTTGATGAGCGCGAGGTTGAGCGGAAGCTTGGGGATCTCGCCGCCTGCGAAGCCGACGACAAGGTAGCGGCCATTCCAGCCGATCGAGCGGAAGGCGGGCTCGGCGAACTTGTCCCCCACCGGATCGTAGATCACGTCCGGCCCGGCGCCGCAGGTGCGCTTGATGCCTTCGCGCAGGTCTTCGCTGGAATAGTTGATCGTCTCATCGGCGCCGTATTCGCGGCAAAGCGCCAGTTTCTCGTCGGAGGAGGCGGCGGCCACGACCCGCGCGCCCATCACCTTGCCGAGTTCTACCGCCGCGAGCCCGACACCGCCCGCCGCGCCCAGCACGAGCAGCGTTTCGCCCGGCTGAAGGTTCGCGCGCTGCTTCAGCGCGTGGTGCGAGGTCGCATAGGTCATGGTGAACCCCGCCGCGATGTCGAGGGGCATGGAATCAGGCAGCGGCACGGCCTTTGCGGCATCGGCGATCAGATATTCGGCGAAGCCGCCCGTGCCGGTCATCGCCAGCACGCGGTCGCCCGGCTTCAGGTGCGTGACGCCCTCGCCCACCGCATCAACCGTGCCCGCCGCCTCGCCGCCCGGTGAGAACGGTAGCGGCGGTTTGAACTGGTAGAGGTTCTGGATGATGAGCACGTCCGGGAAATTGACGCCCGCCGCGGCAACGCGGATGCGCACCTCGCCCTTGCCCGGCTCCGGCGTCGGCACCTCGCGCACGACCAGCTTTTCGGGTGGCCCGTGCTCCACGCAAAGCAGCGCCTTCATAATCTGTCCCTTTCTCGATCCGCAGGTTGCCATTCGGCGTTCACTCGGCACAATAACCGCATGAAGGGTGGGGACAATGCACGACAAAGATAGGCTCACCGTCGCCGTGATGGGCGCCGGGCTCATCGGCTGCTACATCGGCGGGGCGCTTGCGGCGGGCGGCGGGCGGGTGACGCTGATCGGCCGGCCGACCTATATGGACGCGATCCGCGAGAACGGCCTGCGCATCTCCGACGCCAGCGGGCGCGACACACTCGTTCCGGCCTCCGACGTCGTGTTGACCGAAAGTCCGGCTGCGGCGGCAGGGGCGAATGTGGTGCTCATTACAGTGAAGAGCGACGCGACGGCGGAGGCGGCCGCAGCACTTGCGCCATACCTCGCGGCGGGAACGCCGGTGCTTTCGCTCCAGAACGGCGCGGACAATGTGGCCACCATCGCAGCCGCGCTGACGGAAGCGCGCGCCTTTGCGGGCATGGTGCCGTTCAACGTCGCCGGGCGCGGCCCCGCTCATTTCCATCAGGCGACGGGTAGCCCGATCCAGATCGATGCCGATCCGGCGCTGGACGGACTTGCCGATGTGCTTGCGGCGGGCGGGCTTCCGCCCGTGCGCAGCACCGACATGGAAGGCGTTCTGTGGGGCAAGCTGCTCGTGAACCTCAACAACGCGATCAACGCGCTTTCCGGCAAGACGCTGGCGCAGGAGTTTGCCGACCGCGATTACCGCCGCGCGTGGGCGCTTTCGATGCGGGAAGGCCTTGGGCTCGTGAAGGCGGCGGGGATTCGCCCGGCGAGCGTGCTGCCGCTGCCGATCGAGCGGATGCCACTGCTCCTGTCGCTGCCGAACTTCCTCTACCGTCGCATTGCCGCCCGGCAGAAGACGACGGTGGACCGGCACGCCCGTTCATCGATGGCGGACGATCTTGCGCGCGGACGGCGTACCGAGGTCGATCACCTGAACGGTGCCGTCGTGCGGCTGGCCGCACGGCTGGGTCGCAAGGCGCCGGTGAACGCGAAACTCGTTGAACTGGTGCGCATGGCGGAATCGGGCGCGCCGCCGATCCCCGGCCGCGAACTGCGTCAGACGCTCGCGGCGTCCACGAGAGCCTGAGCGAGCAGGCGGAACTCCTCCTCGCGCGGGCTCGACTTGCGCCAGACGAGCGCGATCTCGCGATATGGACGCGCGCCATCGATGGGCCGCGTCTCGACGTCCGTGCCGTTCAGGATACCGGCCTTCAGTGCCATGTCAGGCACCAGCGTGGTGCCGAGGCGGTTGTCGACCATCTGCACCAGCGTGTGCAGCGAGGTGCCGACAACCGAGGTCTCGGACCGGTATTCCGGGCGCCCACAAGCGGCGAGCGCATGTTCCTTGAGGCAGTGCCCGTCCTCGAGCAGCAGCAGCCGGTCCGTGTCGATGTCCTCGGGGTGGATGACCTTGCCGGCACTGTGGATGTCGTCCTTGTGCGCGGCGATGTGGAAATAGTCGCGGAACAGCTTGACGCTGGCGACATCGCCGCACGGAAACGGCAGTGCGAGCAGCACGCAGTCTACCTGCCCTCGCCCGAGCGCGTCGCACACCGAGGCGCTCGTCTCCTCGCGCAAATAGAGCTTGAGATCAGGCCAGGCGGCGCGCAGGCGCGGCAGCGCCTTCGGTAGGAAGAACGGCGCGATCGTGGGGATCACACCCATGCGGATTTCGCCCGTCAGCGGCCGCGCCTCGGCCTGCGCCAGCGCGGCGAGGTCTTCGGCCTCGCGCAGCACGAGGATCGCCTTGCGCGCGATCTTCTCGCCGAGCGGCGTGAAGCGCACGACGCGCCGCGTGCGCTCGACAAGCGCGGCGTCGAGCAGCGTCTCAAGCTCGCGGATGCCTGAAGAAAGCGTTGACTGGGTGACGAAGCAGGCGTCTGCGGCGCGACCGAAGTGCTGGTGCTCGTGAAGCGCCGCCAGATACTGGAGCTGCTTGAGCGTGGGCAGAAAAGTCATCGGCTTTTTCGATCAGTCTGACCAGAATTATCCATTAGCTCCATAATGCGCCAAGTGGATATACACAAGTCACTGAAGCCCCCGCGGCCCGCCGGATCCCCCCCTCCCGGCGGGCCGCATCCGTTTTGGAGACCTAGAAGAAAGCGCGCCAGATACCGAAACCGCTGGTGAGCGTCAGCACGACGCCGACGATCATCAGCAGCGGGCGCGGCTCGATCCTCTTCGCCAGCCACGCGCCGAATGGTGCGGCGATTACGCCGCCGATGAGCAGTCCGAGCATCGCCTTCGTGAAGAACTCGACGCCAAGCGTGAACAAGAACGTGGCCGAAACCGTGAGGGTCAGGAAAAACTCGGCGGTGTTGACCGTGCCGATCGTCTTGCGGGGCGATGCACCTTGAATCAGCAGGTTCGAGGTGACGACCGGGCCCCACCCGCCGCCGCCCGCCGCATCGAGGAAGCCGCCGGCAAGACCCAGCGGTTCGACAATGCGCGGGTTCTTGATCTTTGGCGGATAGCGCCAACTGCGCCAGATCAGCAGGACACCGATGCACGAGAGATAGGCGAGCACGATCGGGCGCGCGGCTTCGGCAGGAACCTGCGTGAGCAGGTAGGCACCAAGGACACCGCCGATCACACCGGGAATGACAAGGCGCGCGAAAAGCTTCCAGTCGATGTTGCGGTGGAGTGCATGGCTGATACCTGAAACCGCTGTGGTGAAAGTCTCCACGGTGTGAACGCCCGCCGACGCCGCCGCAGGCGGAACACCGAGACTGACGAGCAGCGTCGAGGAAATGACGCCGAACGCCATGCCAAGAGCGCCATCGACGAGCTGTGCCGCGAAACCCACGGCAATAAATGACAAGAGTTCCGTCGACATTGGCGAGAGCGATTCCATCCGTGGCTATTCTCTACTACTTTGATGGCATATAGAATCGCACCGACAAACGAGTTTTTCTTGGCCGTGTCAAACCCCCGTCCGCAGCGGGCTTTCAGCGCCTTCATACGAGGGGCTGGCAATTCGCCATCGCGCGTCCTAGATTCGCTTTAAGCTGGACCGATCCGGGGATGCGGTACGATCATGTTCGACACCTTTGTTGCCTACCTTGATTCGGTGAAAGCGCGCGACCCTTCGCCGCGTTCGCGTTGGGAAATCCTGCTGTATCCGGGCGTCCTTGCGCTCGGCCTGCACCGCGTGGCGCACTGGCTCTATCGCGGCGAGATGTACTTCCTCGCGCGCTTCGTGAACCACCTTTCGCGCGCGCTGACGGCCATCGACATCCACCCTGGCGCGAAGATCGGCGAGCGGCTGTTCATTGATCACGGCTTCGTCGTGATCGGCGAAACCGCCGAGATCGGCGACGACGTGACCATGTACCAGGGCTCCACGCTCGGCGGCACGAATCCCACGAACGGCGTCGCCGGCAAGCGGCACCCAACGATCGGCGACGGCGTCATCATCAGCCTGGGCGCGGCAATCCTCGGCCCCATCACGGTGGGCGCGGGCGCGCGCATCGGTGCGAACGCGGTGGTCACCAAGGACGTGGCGGAAGGCGCGACGATGGTCGGCATCCCGGCACGCTCGACGCTTGTCGAGGTGAAGCCGGAGACACAGGACTTCGTGCCCTACGGCACGCCCTGCAGCGAAAAGTTCGATCCGCAGACGCAGCAGCTCGAAATCCTGCGCTGCGAGGTGGAAACACTGCGCAAGCGGCTGGCGGAACTTACGCCGGCCGACCTCAAGCCCACCAAATCGGGGGCGACCGCCCGCAAGGCATGAACAACATCACGCCTCTCTTCGGGGGGCGTGGCCCCGCCCAGGTCACTTTCGACCGTTACGAACTGAACCACATCATGAGCCTTTACGGCCGCATGGTCGCTGCGGGCCTCTGGCGCGACTATGCCGTTGACATGAACCGGGACGAGGCGGTGTTTTCCGCCTTCCGCCGCGCCTCGGAGCGCCCCGAGATCCGCGTCGTGAAACGCCCGGAGCTGCGTACGCGGCAGGGCCAGTACCTGCTGCTCGGCGACGCGGGCGCCGTGCTGCGCCGCGGCCACGAACTGCCGCCGCTGCTCGCCCCGCTGGAGCGCAAGCTCTTGAAGCTGGTGGAAGTTTAAGCCTTCAACTCGCCCAGCCGCGACATGACAAGACCGCCCTGCTGTGCACCGTTCGTCGGCACAGTCTCGCCGGTGCGGTCGGTGATCTCTGCGATCCGCGCTGCAACGGTTTCCACCGTGCGCTCCGCCTCCGGCAGCATGATGCCGTGGGTCAGCGTGACGTGGGCGGCGTGGAAGCCCCCCGCCCCGGCGCCGAGGATCGTGCTCGTCGGCGCCGCGTTGCTGACGAGGTAGAGTGCGGCGGGAACCACGTTCTTCGGCGCGAGAAGCTTCAGCATCTCTTCGGGCATGACATCCTCGGTCATGCGCGTGCCCGCGACCGGGAAGATCGAATTGACGTGAACGTTGGACTTCGCACCCTCGATGGCGAGCGTCTTCATCAGGCCGACGAGACCCAGCTTCGCCGCGCCGTAGTTCGCCTGCCCGAAGTTGCCATAGAGGCCGGTCGATGACGATGTCATCAGGATGCGGCCGTAGCCGGCGTCGCGCATCGTGTCCCACACCCCCTTGGTGCAGTTCACCGAGCCCATCAGGTGCACATCGAGCACGAAGCGGAAATCGTCGAGCGTCATCTTCGCGAAGCTCTTGTCGCGCAGCACGCCCGCGTTGTTAATGAGGATGTCGACACGGCCCCAACGCGACAGCGTGTCCGCGACCATCGCCTCGACAGCGGGAAAATCGGTAACGCTCGCGGGGTTCGGCACGGCAGTGCCGCCCTTTGCCTCGATCTCCGCAACGACCTGTTCCGCCGCGGTCGCCGAACCGCCGCTGCCGTCGCGCGCACCGCCGAAATCGTTGACGACGACCTTCGCGCCGCGCGCGGCCAGCTCCAGCGCGTATTCGCGGCCGAGACCGCCACCCGCACCGGTGACGATCGCAACGCGGTCCTTGAAATCAATGATCATGGTCTGCTCCCCGAAAACGAAATCGGGGGATTGCCTAGCGAAGCGGTCCTCTTGCGAAAACCCGTCTTATGCGACAGCTTCCCGGCGGCCGTCCGTATCGAGCGAATAGCCCGCCGAGCGCACCGTGCGGATCACATCCGGCAGACCATCGAGGTTGATCGCCTTCCTGAGACGGCGGATATGCACGTCGACGGTGCGCTGCTCCACGTAGACGTCGCGGCCCCAGACCGAATCCAGAAGCTGCTCGCGCGAGAAGACGCGGCCCGGATGTTCGAGGAAGTGCCGGAGCAGACGAAACTCCGTGGGCCCGAGCGCCACAGGCTGGCCGTCGCGCGTCACCTTGTGCGCGGTCGTATCCATGAAGATGCCCGCATATTCGAGGTTGCCGCCGGCAAGCGCCGGGCGCAGGCGGCGCAGCACGGCACGAATGCGCGCAACGAGTTCGCGTGGGCTGAAGGGCTTCGTGATATAGTCGTCAGCGCCGATTTCGAGGCCGCGGATGCGGTCCGCCTCTTCAGTGCGCGCGGTCAGCATGATGATCGGCAGGTTGGCGGTCGCCGGCTCGCGGCGCATCCGGCGGCAAACCTCGATGCCGGAGAGGTTGACGATCATCCAGTCGAGAAGGACGAGATCGGGCTTCTCCTCGTCCGCGAGCACCAGCGCTTCCTCGCCGTCTTCGGTGCTGACGACCGCAAAATCTTCCTGCTCCAGGTTGTACCGGATCAGCTCGACGAGGTTCGCGTCGTCCTCGACCACCAGAATCTTCGGCTTCATGTCGCTATCGCTCCTGTTCGCCTTCGACGTCTTCGCTGACCGTATAGACGGTTTCGTCGGCCTTCTGCCGATCGGTCAGATGCTCACCCGTGGCCGTGTAGTAGACAACCTCGGCGATGTTTGTGGCGTGATCGCCGATCCGCTCGAGGTTCTTGGCGATGAACAGCATGTGCGTGGAGGGCGTGATATGATGGGGGTTTTCCATCATGAACGTCAGCAGCGCCCGGAACAGGCTGTTGTAATATTCATCGACCGAGTTGTCGCGCTTCCACACGTCACGTGCGAGTTCGGGATCGCGGCGGGCATAGGCATCAAGCGCGTCGTCCACCATCTGCGAGACGATGCGCGCCATTTCGGGCACGATCACCATTGGGCGGATGGGCGAATCCTGCGCGATCGAATTCACGCGCTTTGCATTGTTCTTGGCGTAGTCGCCGATACGCTCGATCACCGCAGAAATCTTGAGCGCAGCGATCACCTCGCGAAGGTCGTCAGCAAGCGGCGCGCGGCGCGCGATCGTGGCGATGGCGAGCTGCTCGACCTCCGCTTCCAGCTTGTCGATGCGCGGATCGGACTGGACAACCGCCTGCGCAGCCTCCGCATCGCGCGCAACGATAGCGGCGACCGAGCGATCGACCTGATCCTTCGCAAGCCCGCCCATCTCGCCGATGAGCAGGCGCAGCTGCCGCAAATCCTCGTCGAAGGACTTGACGGTGTGCGCGGTGGGCGTGGTGTTCATGGCGTTCCTGCCTTCTAGCCGAAGCGGCCGGTGATATAGTCCTTGGTACGCTGCTCGCGCGGATTGGTGAAGATTTCCGCGGTATCGCCGTATTCGACGAGCGTGCCCAGATGGAAAAAAGCCGTGCGCTGGCTGACGCGCGCCGCCTGCTGCATGTTGTGCGTTACGATCACGATCGCGTAGCGGCCGCGCAGATCATCGATCAGCTCTTCGATCTTCGCAGTGGCGATGGGATCGAGCGCCGAGCACGGCTCGTCCATCAGGATCACCTCCGGGTCGACGGCGATGGCGCGCGCGATGCACAGGCGCTGCTGCTGGCCGCCCGAAAGCGCCGTACCGCTGTCCTGCAGCCGATCCTTCACCTCGTTCCAGAGGCTGGCGCGCACGAGGCTCTGCTCGACGATGGTGTCGAGTTCCGCCTTGGTGGAGGCAAGCCCGTGGATTCGGGGCCCGTAGGCGACGTTTTCGTAGATCGATTTCGGAAACGGGTTCGGCTTCTGGAAGACCATGCCCACGCGCGCGCGGAGCTGCACGACGTCCATGTCCGACGCGTAGATATCGTGCCCTTCAAGCTCGATGCGACCTTCGATGCGGGCGGCATCGATCGTATCGTTCATGCGGTTGAGGCAGCGCAGGAAGGTGGACTTGCCGCAGCCCGACGGGCCGATGAAGGCCGTTACGAGATCGGTATGCACATCGATGGAGACGCCGTTCAACGCCTGCTTGTCGCCGTAGAACACCTTGACGTCGCGCGCCGTCATCTTCGGCGGCGACGTCACCGCCACCGCACTCGCCGTCATGGTCGCCATCATATCGTTCACCAGCGTTTCTCGAACTTGTTGCGGAGGTATATCGCGAGGCCGTTCATCAGCATCAGGAAAACGAGGAGCACCATGATCGCCGCCGAGGTTTTCTCGACAAAACCGCGCGCGACCTCGTCCGACCACAGGAAGATCTGCACCGGAAGCACCGTCGCAGGGGTGGCGAGACCGCCCGGCACATCAGTGACGAAGGCGCGCATACCGATCATCAGCAGCGGCGCCGTCTCGCCGAGCGCACGCGCCATGCCGATGATCGTGCCGGTGAGGATGCCGGGCAGCGCCAGCGGTAACACATGGTGGAACACCACCTGAATCTGCGAGGCGCCCACGCCGAGCGCAGCATCACGGATCGACGGCGGCACCGACTTGATCGCAATGCGTCCGGCAATCACGATCACCGGCAGCGTCATCAGCGCGAGCGTAAGTCCACCAACGATGGGCGCCGAGCGCGGCATCCCGAAGAAATTGAGGAACACCGCCAGCCCGAGGAGGCCGAAGATGATCGAAGGCACCGCGGCGAGGTTGTTGATGCTGACCTCGATCATGTCGGTGAAACGATTCTTCGGCGCATACTCTTCAAGGTAGATCGCCGTCATCACGCCGATCGGGAAGCAGAGAAGCAGCGTGACGACAAGCGTGAGCAGCGAGCCCTTCGCCGCGCCCCAGATGCCGGCGAGCTCCGGGCTCGTCGAATCCGCCATCGTCAGGAAGGTGGTGTTGAGCGTGGTGCGCACCGCGCCTTCGGATTTCAGCCTGTCGAACGCCGCGACCTCCGCGTCCGACACCGGGCGGTTCGCTTCGGGCGCGTCCCGCTCGATAAGGCCCTTGCCGAGCAGGTCGAAATCGCCCGAAGTCGGCACCCACACATCCACACGCTGGCCGATGAGTGCCGGATCGCCGCGCACAGCCTCGCGCAGCGCAAGCCACGCGCCGTCGCTGACGAGATCCTTCGCGGCGATGCCGAGACCCTCAGCGCGCGCAGAGGCGGCCGCAGTCATCACGCCCTGAAAATTCGCCGTGTTAAGCGCATTTTCGCCACCCGGCCCCGCAAGCGCGCTGCTGTCGATGCCGAGCACAAACGGATCGTATTCGACCGCGAGCTTCACCTCGGTCCGCAGGAAACCCGTGTAGCCGTTCGCGAAGATCGTCCCCAGCAGGAACAGCAGGAAAGCACCCGCCAGCGCCAGCGCTGCGAACCCCATGAAACGGAAGCGGCGCTCCTTCGCATAGCGCTGCCGTACGCGCGCCTGCATGACGGGCGATGCCCAATCGGTCTGTATGCGCGGGCTATTCATACGCTTCCCGATAGCGCTTCACGACCGCGAGCGCGTAGATGTTGAGGCAGAGCGTCACCGCGAACAGCACGAGGCCGAGCGCGAACGCCGAGAGCGTCTTCGCCGAATCGAATTCCTGGTCGCCGGTGAGGAGCTGCACGATCTGGGCCGTGACGGTCGTCACCGACTGGAACGGATTCGCCGTGAGATTGGCGGCAAGGCCCGCGGCCATCACCACGATCATCGTTTCACCGATCGCCCGGCTTACGGCGAGGAGCACGCCGCCGACGATGCCGGGCAGCGCGGCTGGAATGAGCACGCGTTTGATCGTCTCCGAGGTCGTCGCGCCCATCGCGAGGCTGCCGTCGCGCATCGCTGCGGGGACGGCGGTGATCGAATCGTCCGCCATCGAGGAGACAAACGGGATGATCATGATGCCCATGACCACGCCTGCCGCGAGCGCGCTTTCGGAGCTGGCGTTCGAGATGCCGATCGAGAGCGCGAACTCGCGCACGGCGGGTGCGACGGTCAGCGCCGCGAAATAGCCGTAGACCACGGTGGGCACGCCCGCGAGCACTTCGAGCATCGGTTTCATGATCTTGCGCGAGCGTGGCTTCGCATACTGGGTCAGGTAGATCGCCGACATAAGCCCGAGCGGGATCGCGACGATCATCGCGATGATCGCGCCGATGAAAATCGTGCCCCAGAACAGCGGCACTGCGCCGAACGCGCCCGACGAGCCGACCTGATCGGCGCGAATCGCCGTCTGGGGACTCCAGTTGGTGCCGAACAGAAACTCGATCGGCGACACGCGGCGGAAGAACTCGACGCTTTCATAGATGAGCGAAAGCACGATGCCGAAGGTGGTGAGGATCGACACCAGCGACGACAGGACGAGCACAACCATGATGAACCGTTCGACGCGGGGCCGGGCGCGGAAGTGCGGCCGCACGCGCAGCCATGCGAAGCCGCCGCCCGACAACGCAAGCAGCGCCGCGAGGCCCGCGATCACCAGAGACCATTGCGTCTTGATCGAGCGGTAAATCGGAACCGCCGCATCGGCTGCAGGGTTGAAAGCGCCCACGAGCTGTCCCGAGACGACGCCGCGCACCTCGGTGAGGAAGGCCTGCCGGTCGAGCGCCGTCTGCGGCTGGCTTTCAGCCGGAAGCGACGCGATCGTGCGGTCCGCAATGATGCTTTCGCCAACGACCGACCACGCCAGCACGAGGATGAGCGCCGGGACCAGTGCCCACAGCGCGACATACCAGCCGTGATAGGCGGGACGGGAATGGATCGACGAGATCCGGTCCGCGGCGTTCGCGAACGTACGTCTCCCCGCGAACGCGGCGGCACGGGCGCGGGCAGCGAGAAACGCCGCGACGGCCAGACCGAGCAGGGCAAGGATCAGGGCAGCTGCTGACATGATCGAACGGCGCGCATTGCCGACCGTTCGGCACGCACGCCTTCATCCTTTCCCGTTGATACGCCCACTGCCGCGACGGTGCGGCGGATTGATTCGCCCGGTTGCACGTTCCGGGCGCTTGTGTGGTGTCATCTTTTCAGATTTGTGACACCGACGCAGGCAAAGTGAAGCTGACGGTGGTGCCGACCCCCTGCTCGCTCGTGATTTCCATCGTTCCACGATGCCTTTCGACAATGTGCTTGGCGATGGCGAGACCGAGCCCGGTGCCGCCGAGACGCCGCGAACGGCCCGTATCCACGCGGTAGAAACGTTCTGTAAGGCGCGGGATATGCTCGGCGGCGATGCCGTCGCCGACATCGGCGATGGAAATTCGCACAACCTCTCCCTGTAGCGCTTTCGCCCGATCGGCGGAGACGGTGATTGGTGTGCCGGTGCGTCCGTATTTGATCGCGTTGGTCATCAGGTTGTGGAGCACCTGAAGCACCTGGTCCTTGTCCGCGATCACCTGCGGCAGCTCCGGCTCGATGGCCATCACGAGCTGTCGCTTGTCCGCCTCCAGCGCCATGGCGGAGGTCGTCGCGACGTTTTCGAACAGCGGCGCGAGATCGATGATCTCGCGTGGGCGGATGTTCTTGTCGAGTTCGATGCGCGACAGCGACATCAGGTCGTCGACGAGTCGCGTCATGCGCGCAGCCTCATTCGCCATCACGTCGAGAAAGCGCGCGCGCGCTGCCGGATCGTTCGCGGCCGGCCCCTGCAGGGTTTCGATGAAGCCGACGAGCGTCGCAAGCGGCGTCCGCAGTTCGTGGCTGGCGTTCGCCACGAAATCGGCGCGCATCCGCTCGGCGAGCCGCGCGGGCGAAACGTCCGCGAACGACAGCAGCAGCCGCGCGTCCCCCGCGGGCCCAGCGCGTAGGCGAAACACCGTGGAATGCCGCCCGATCCCCTCGATCTCGCGGATCGAATCGCGGTTCTGCCGCATCGCGGTCGTCACCGTCTCGATCACGGCGGGATGCCGAATGGCAATTCGGATGTCCTCGCCAAGCGCATGGGCACCGAAGGCGTCCACCGCCTCGGCATTCATGGCGAGGATGCCGAAGTTGCGATCGACGAGCACGGCAGCGTTTTCGAGCGAGTCGAGCATGATCGACGGCTGCGCATCGTCCGTGCTCGCCGCGCCCTCCTCGGCGGGCCGGGGGGGCGTTCGCGGCGGGCGCGCGGCGAACGCCCCGGCCGCAGCCGTAAGCAGCGCGAGCGCAGCCGCACCGATCAGCTCATGCCATGCAAACGCATAGCCCGCCGCTGCCGCGAGCACGACCGCCGCAGCGACCGCGATCCACCGGTTCCGGCCGGCGCCGTCAGCGTCCAGGGCATCGCCCGTAGATGTCGGCACGTTTTACAACTTTCGCTTTTCAGGCTGCCGTTTACGTCGCAACCCATTAGAAACGCAGCAATGGTATGGTCCTTGCTTCCCATGAGGGCAAGACGGCGTATAAAGTGTATTCGAGGGATTTCGGGACAGGCATATGACAGACGAACGCAAAAGCGACGAGATGGAGCTGGCGGAAGGCAAGGCCTCGCGGCGTGCCCTGCTGCGGCTTGGCGCGGTGGCAGCACCGGCGGTTGTCACGCTGCGTCCCGCATGGGCGACCGGCGGCTACCACGGTGGTGGTGGCGGCGGTGGCGGCGGGGCCACGACATCGCTCGCCATGTGCCAGATCCCGATCGACAAGGTCTGCGACAAGGACGGCAAGGGCTACGACGCCTACGGCTACGACATGGACTCGGCCGATGACGAAGGCATGGTGGCCTATGGTGGCGGCGGTTACGGCGGTGGTGGCGGCGGCAAGACCAAATGCTACGCTCCCCCGCCCAAGGGCTACTACTACGGCCAGGAATTGGTCGACTATCAGGAGTCCGGCCGACTGCCTGACGGTATCTATTCGACGAAGCAGTTCGACGCCCACCTCAAGTATATCAAGAACCTGAAGCCGGGTCAGAGCGGGTTCACCTGCCTCACCTCGCTCGTTCACAAGCTCTGACGGGCGGCACTGACATGCGCTACCGCGCCGCGGCGCGGGAAGCCTATGTCGTGCGGCCCGTCGATGACCTCACGCTCGTCTACCATCGCCCCTCGGGGATGACGCACGTCGTCTCCCCGGCTGTCGTCGCCATTCTCGACCTGCTACACGAGCGGACGCTCGGCATCGGGGAGGTTTGCGAACAGCTTGCACAGCATCATGATCTCGATGGCGAAGGCGACGATATCGCCCGCGTTGTCACCGCGCGGCTCGATGAAATGGCCGCGATGGACATTATCGACCGCATCGCATGATACCTGACCGCTGGCCGTCCCGGACGCTGCGGATCGGCCCGGCGTCCTTCCATCTGCGTTCGCCGTTCCGGCGCGTCATCGACGAGGTGAATGCGCTCTACCGCGACTATCCGGCCGAAACGGCGGACAGCATCTACGATTATGCCGTGAGTGCCGTCCCTTCGAGCCCGCTGCGAAGGTGGGTGAAGCCGAACTTGCGTCTCGAATGCGATTTCGAACCGTTCGACACACTGCCGCTGCCGGTCGAGCTTGGGATGCTCGGCCTCGAAATGGGCATGAACCTGCAGATGGCGGTCGGCTACCGACGGCATGTCGTGGTTCACGCGGCGTCATCGGCAAGCGGCGGCAAGGCCGCGCTGCTGATCGGCGATTCGGGCGCGGGCAAGAGCACGCTGTCGGCCTTGCTCGCGTACCGCGAGGGTTGGCGCCATCTCGGCGACGAGTTCGCACTGCTCGATCTCCACGCGCCCCTACTGCACCCTTTCCCCCGTCCGATTTCGCTCAAGAATGCGTCGATCGCGGCAATGGAAGCCCGCGCGCCCGCCGACCGCTTCGGACCGGTGCTCGAAGGCACGGTGAAAGGCACGATCCGGCACCTGCTGCCGCCAGCCGCCGCAATCGACGCAATGGAAACGCCCGCCGAGATCGCGCTCGTCGTCGCTCCGCACTTCCGCGAGAACGCCGCACCGGCGTGGCGGCCGATGACACGAACCGAAACTTACGTGCGTCTCGCCGCCTCCTCCACCAATCAGGCGCTGATGGGGGAAGCCGGCTTCGAGGCCGTCTGGCGCTGTCTCGCGCACGCACCCGCCTTCGACATCATGTACGGATCGAGCGACGACGCGCTCGAACTGTTCGAAACGCTGTGGCGGAAGGTGACGTCATGACGCCGGCCGCGATCCTGCACCGCGCGCTTTCCGAGCCCGAATCGATGCGGGAACTGTCGGCGGACGGCTGGAACGCCCTTATCCGCGTCGGCCGCGCCGAGCGGCTGCTGGGAACGGTCGCAGCGCGCGCCGTGCCGCTGTGGGATGCGCTTCCCGCGGGCGCACAGACGTGCCTCACCGAAGAGCGCGACATCACCCGCGGCGATCACCTCGCCGCCCGGTGGGAAATCGACCGCGCCGCACTGGCGCTCAGGAATGTCGGCTGTCCCGTCATCCTGATGAAGGGATCCGCTTATCTCCATGCCGGGCTGCCCGCAGCGCAGGGTCGGCGAATCGGCGATCTCGACATTCTCGTGCCGCGCGCCGCGCTTCCCGCCGTCGAAGCTGCACTGCTGGCGCATGGCTGGCTTCAGGCGAAGGAAAACGCCTACGACGACCATTATTACCGCACGTGGATGCACGAGCTGCCGCCGATGGTGCACAAGGAGCGCGGCGGCGTGATCGACGTGCACCACACGATCCTGCCGCTTACGGCGCGGCTGAAGCCAGATGCGGACGCGCTCATCGAAAGCCGCGTGGCTGTGGCGGACGGCCTCTTCGTGCTCGGCCCCACGGAGATGCTGCTGCACAGCGCCGCGCACGTCGCCTACGACGGCGAGTTCGAGGGCGGCACCCGCAATCTGTGGGACATCCATTGCCTCGCGAGCGACTTCGCGCAAACGACCGGCTTCTGGGACCAGCTCACCGAAGCCGCCGACCGGCACCAGCTTCGCGTCCCGCTGTCACGTGCGCTGCGACTCGCGCAGCGGCTCTACGGCACGGACGTCCCAGAAACGCTCGTCGGCCGCATGGGCCTCGTCGATCGGCTCGCGCTCCGCAAGCTTCATGGCCGCGACCGCTTCGGCCATCAGGGCGCGAAGCTCAGCGACCGGCTGCTGTACATGCGGGGGCACTGGCTGCGGATGCCGCCGCTGATGCTGGCTGAGCATCTCGCGCGGAAAGCGCTCAGACAAAAAGAGCAGGCGCAACCCGTTTGAGCGTCGGCACGAGCGCGTCGAAATGGTCGATCATCGCGTCCGCGCCGAGCGTGTCCGGCGGCACGTCGCTGTAGCCGAAACTGGTGAGCACCACAGGAAGGCCTGCCGCGCGCGATGCTTCCACGTCGGGCCGCGAATCGCCCACGAACGCGGCGCGCGCCGGATCGCCGCCCATCCGCGTCAGGGTTTCGAGGACGTGCGCCGGGTGGGGTTTCCGGACCGGCAGGCTGTCGCCGCCGAGGATCGCATCGAACAGGTCGCCCCAGCCGAGCGCGTCGATGAGGTCGATAGCAAGCCGTTCGGGCTTGTTGGTGCATATCGCGAGGCGACCACCGGCGTCTGAAAGCGCGGCAAGCGACGCCTCGACACCCTCCCACGGCCGCGAGCCGACGCAGACGTTGGCACCGTAGAATTCAAGAAACACCGGCACGCCCACATCCAGCATCGACTCGTCGCCGCCTCCGGTAAGCGTGAGACCGCGCTCGATCGTGCGGCGCGCGCCGTGACCGACCATGTGGCGCACGGCTTCTGGATCCACCGCCGGGCGTCCGAAATGCGCCAGAACGTGGTTCATCGCCGCCGCAAGGTCCGGGGCAGTATCGACGAGCGTACCGTCGAGGTCAAAAACGATGGAGGGGGGTGTCGGATTCATGCAAGCCTTTTGCCCGGCGTTATGGAAATGGCAATCCCGATATGGCACAGCGGCGCGAGGAATCGCCCTAGGGAATCGATTGAGTCTGTGAGAGTTTCATGAGCCGCCGGCCTGTCGCCGCCATCATCCTCGCCGCCGGAATGGGCACGCGGATGAAATCCGAAACGCACAAAGTGCTGCACCCCATCGGCGGGCGGCCGATGCTGCTGCATCTGATGGCGAGCGTTGACGAGATCGCGCCGGAGCGCACGGTCGTTGTGGTCGGCGCGCGGCGCGAGCAGGTGGAAGCAGCGGTTGCGCACACGGCCGCCGTGGTCGTGACGCAGGAACCGCAGCTCGGCACTGCCCATGCCGTACTTCAGGCAAAAGAGGCGCTCGCGGGCTTCGACGGCGATGTGCTCGTGCTCTACGGCGACGTGCCCTTCATCGAGAGCGCCACCATGCGGCTGATGCTTTCGAAGCTGAACAACGAGAAGGATACACCCGCTGCCGTCGTGCTCGGCTTCCGCGCCGCCGATCCCGGCGCCTACGGCCGCATCGACGCCGACGACGGGGTCATCCGCAAGATGGTCGAGTTCAAGGATGCCTCACCTGCAGAGCGCGCCATCGACCTTTGCAATTCGGGGCTGCTCGCGGTTCGTTCCGCCGACCTCTGGCCGCTCCTCGAACGTGTCGGCAACGACAATGCGGCAGGCGAATACTATCTTCCCGACATCATCATGCTTGCGAAGGCGGACGGGCGCGTGTCGCGTGTGGTCGAAACCGCCGAAGCCGAAGTGATGGGCATCAACAGCCGCGCCGAACTCGCGGTCGCCGAAGCGCGCTTCCAGATGGGGCGCCGCAACCACTTCATGAAAGAGGGCGTGACCCTCACCGATCCGGGCAGCGTGTTCTTTGCCTTCGACACCGAAATCGCGGCGGACGTGAGCATCGCGCCGAGTGTCGTCTTCGGCCCCGGCGTTTCCGTAGGCGCAGGCACACGCATCCACGCCTTCTCGCACATCGAAGGCGCGAAGATCGGCGAAAAGGCGGAAATCGGGCCCTATGCCCGCCTCCGCCCGGGCACCGACCTCGCGAAGGGCGTCAAGATCGGCAACTTCGTCGAGACGAAGAAGGCCGTCTTCGCCGAAGGCGCGAAGGCGAACCACCTCTCCTACATCGGCGACGCGACCGTGGGGACGAAGGCCAACATCGGCGCAGGCACGATCACCTGCAACTATGACGGTTTCTTCAAGTACAAGACGGAGATCGGCGCGGGTGCCTTCATCGGCTCTAACAGCGCGCTCGTCGCGCCGGTGAAGATCGGTGACGGCGCCATCGTCGGCGCGGGCTCGGTGATGACGAAGGACGTGGAGGCCGACGCGCTCGCAGTGGCGCGCGGTGTTCAGGACAGCAAACCCGGCTGGGCCGCGCGATTCCGCGAGGCGATGACGGCCAAAAAGAAAGCGGCGAAGTAATGTGCGGCATCATCGGCATTCTCGGTAAAGGCGACGTCACCGACCAGCTGGTCGCGGGCCTCCGGCGGCTCGAATATCGCGGTTATGATTCGGCGGGTGTCTGCACGATCGTGGATGGCCACTTCGAGCGCCGCCGCGCCGAAGGCAAGCTCGACAATCTCGCGAAGAAGCTAGCGCTCGACCCCCTGCCCGGCCACATCGGCATCGCCCACACGCGCTGGGCAACGCACGGCGCTCCGACAGAGGACAACGCGCACCCGCACATCGTCGGCGACGTGACGCTCGTCCACAACGGCATCATCGAGAATTTCAAGGAACTGCGCGACGAGCTCTCCGCAGAGGGCCGCACCTTCGCCAGCCAGACCGACACCGAAGTCGTCGCCCACCTCGTCGCGCGCGAGCTTGAGCATGGCAAGACGCCGATCGAGGCGGTGAAGGCCGTGCTGCCGCGCCTCCACGGCGCCTTCGCGCTCGCGATGATGTTCAAGGGCCAGGACAATCTACTCGTCGGCGCCCGCCTCGGCGCGCCGCTCGTCGTCGGGATCGGCGAGGGCGAAAACTATCTGGGGTCGGACGCGCTGGCGCTCGCGCCGATGACGCAGAAGATCGCCTACCTCGAAGAGGGCGATTGGGCCGTGCTCAGCCGCGAGAAGATCGAGATCTTCGATCGCGACAACAATCCCGTGACGCGTGAAGTGACGCTTTCGGGCGTCTCCGGGGCGATGATCGACAAGGGCAACCACCGCCACTTCATGCAGAAGGAAATCTTCGAGCAGCCGGTGGTCGTGGCGCAAACACTGCAGGCCTACCTGAAGCCGCTCGACGGCAAGGTGGCCCTCCCCATCCCCGAGTTCGACCTCGCCGAAGTGAAGCGCGTGACGATCGTCGCCTGCGGCACCAGCTACTACGCGGGCCTCGTTGCCAAATACTGGTTCGAAAAGTTCGCGCGCGTGCCGGTGGACATCGATGTCGCATCCGAATTCCGCTACCGCGAACCGGTGCTGGACCCGGGCGGGCTCGCGCTCTTCATCAGCCAGTCGGGCGAGACGGCGGATACGCTCGCCGCGCTGCGCCACTGCCGCGCGGAAGGCCAGAAGATCGCGGTCGTCGTCAACGTGCCGACCAGCTCGATGGCCCGTGAGGCAGACCTGCTTCTGCCGACCAATGCAGGCCCGGAGATCGGCGTCGCCTCGACGAAGGCGTTCACATGCCAGCTTGCCGTGCTCGCGGCGTTTGCCGCCAACCTCGCGCGTGCCAAGGGCAAGATGACCGCCGAGGAGGAGCGCGAGATCGTGAAGCACCTCGCCGAAGCGCCCGCCGCGCTCAATGCCGCGCTCGCGCATGACGAGGAGATCGAGAAGATGGCGCCGCTCGTTGCGGCAGCGCGCGACGTGCTCTACCTGGGCCGCGGCCCGGATTATCCAATGGCACTCGAGGGCGCGCTGAAACTCAAGGAAATCAGCTACATCCACGCCGAAGGCTATGCGGCAGGCGAGATGAAGCACGGCCCGATCGCACTTATCGACGACAGCGTTCCCGTCATCGTGATCGCGCCCTCGGGACCGCTCTTTGAAAAGACCGTGAGCAATATGCAGGAGGTTGCCGCGCGCGGCGGCCGCATCGTGCTGATCTCCGACGCGGCGGGTATCGCCAAGGCCGGGGACGGCGCAATCGCGACGATAGAGATGCCGGACTGCCACCCGCTCATCCAGCCGCTCGTCTACGCCGTGCCCGTGCAGCTCCTCGCCTACCACGTTGCGGTCGCGAAAGGCACGGACGTCGACCAGCCGCGCAACCTCGCAAAATCCGTCACCGTCGAATGAAGACGCTCTCAGGCGGCTGCCATTGCAAGGCGGTGCGTTTCGAGGTGGACGTGGACGACGGCGTCATCCCGCTGCTCGACTGCAACTGCTCGATGTGCTCGGCGACGGGCTTTCTGCATCTGATCGCCGCGCAGAACGCATTCCGCCTGCTGTCCGGCAGCGACAATCTCGGCGAGTATCGCTTTGGTGAAAGAATCGCCCGCCACCTCTTCTGCAAGACCTGCGGCATCAAGAGCTTCTACGTGCCGCGCTCGCACCCGGACGGGTACAGCGTCAACGCGCGCTGTCTCGACGACTACGCATCGCTGACCTTCGCCGTCGAAGCCTTCGACGGCCGTAACTGGGAAGCCGCCCGGGAACGTCTCGGCTAAAGCTCTTCGCCGACCATCTCGCGAAGCAGGACTTCAAGCTCCGTGATCTGGAACGGCTTGCTCACGAGCCGCGCATCGCAGTGTGCGTCCGGCAGCATTGATGCGCCGTCGTATCCGGTTGCGAACACGAACGGCACGCCGCGCGCCTTGAGCACGTCCGCGACCGCCCAGCTCATCTCGCCGTCGAGGTTGACATCGAGGAGCGCGATATCGGCATCCGTCGTTTCGGCAAGCTTGAGCGCCTCCTCAAGCCTGGTAGCCGGGCCTTGCATTTCCCAGTCCATATCCTCGAACAGTGTTTCGAGCGACATGGCAATAAGCGGCGAATCTTCCACCAGCAGAACCTTGCGCCGGGCAGGTATGTCCTGGGGCGCCGTTGCGACCGTTGTCATCTCACCTTACCTTCCCCCACGTTGGCGGACACTTTAGCCAAACGCTACACAGCCATAATCTACTGCGACAAAGGGCCGGACCGCAAATATGAACGCATACGACTACGATCTCTTCGTCATCGGCGCCGGTTCGGGCGGGGTACGCGCGGCGCGGATTTCCGCTGGCTACGGCGCGCGCGTTGCCATTGCCGAGGAGTACCGAGTCGGCGGCACGTGCGTGATTCGCGGCTGCGTGCCGAAGAAACTGCTCGTCTACGGCGCACATTTCGCCGAAGACCTTGAAGACGCGCGAAACTTCGGCTGGACGGTGGACGGCAAGCGCTTCGACTGGACGACACTGCGAGACAATGTCCTTTCAGAGGTCGACCGACTCAATAAAGCCTATATTTCAACGCTCGAAAGCCAGAAGGTGACGATCCTCCAAGGCCGCGCGGTGCTGGAAGACGCTCACACGGTGCGGATCGGCGACGCGACTGTCACCGCCGACAAAATCCTGATCGCAACCGGCGCGCGCCCAGGCCTCCCGGACTGTGAAGGTGCTGAGCTCGGCATCACTTCGAACGAGGTGTTCCATCTCGAAACGCTGCCGAAGCGCGTGGTGATCGCGGGCGGCGGTTATATCGCCAACGAATTCGCCGGCATTTTCAATGCACTCGGCGTGAAGGTGACGCTGCTGCTGCGCGGCGACCGCTTGCTGCGCGAATACGACCAGCAGCTCGCCGAGCGCCTGCAGGCGATCAGCACGGCGAAGGGCATCGATTTCCGGTTCAACGCGCCGTTCCACAAGGTCGAGAAGCAGGCGGACGGCAGCCTGCTCGTCCATGCCGGGAAGGACACGCCGATCGAGACCGATCTCCTCGTCTACGCGATCGGTCGGCCGCCAAACAGTACCGGTCTGGGCCTTGAGGCGGTCGGCGTCGAACTGGCGGAAAACGGTGCGATCAAGGTCGATGCGGACAGCCGCACCAACGTCGAAAACATCTATGCCGTCGGCGACGTGACCGACCGCGTGCAGCTGACCCCGGTCGCGATCCGAGAGGGCCACGCGTTTGCCGACACCGTGTTCGGCAGCAAGCCGTGGCGGGTCGATCATAGCTGCATCCCGTCCGCCGTGTTCAGCCATCCGCCGATCGCCGCCGTCGGCCTCACCGAATCGCAGGCGCGCAATGCCTATGGCTCGGTGCGCGTCTACGCCTCGGATTTCCGGCCGATGAAGAACGTGCTGGCGGGCCGGAGCGAGCGGTCGCTTTACAAACTGGTCGTCGATGAAGCGTCGGGCCGCATCCTTGGCGCGCACATGATCGGGCCGGAGGCGGCCGAGATCATGCAGCCGCTCGCGATTGCCGTGAAGGCCGGGCTGACCAAGGCACAGCTCGACGAGACTGTGGCCGTTCACCCGACGATGGCGGAAGAACTCGTCTTGATGCGTTAGAGCCTGTCCTGTTCAGTTTGAGGCATCGTGATTGCGTTTCCGCGTTCGTCCGGCAAGGAGCGTGGCGCGGCGCGTAGCAGGGCTACGCGCAAGCCGCGCGACGCCGTCCGGCGGGCGCGGAAACGCAACCGCGAAGCGGCGGGCGGCAATGGGCGCATGGGGGCGTCGCTCGTCGGTCACGATGCCTCAAACTGAACAGGACAGGCTCTAAATGGCGAGCGCGTGATTGGGGTCGACAACGGCCTCGATCATGCGGTCGACCTCGCTGTGCGCGATGCGCAGCTGGCCGTCGATCATCAGCATCGACAGGCCGTGCACCAGCGACCAGGCGCGTAGTGCCGCCTTGCGCCGCATCGCGGACGAGAAACGCGGCCCCGCGAGGCGCGCGACGGCATCCTCGATATTGCCGGTGAGCGGCTCGATCGCGAACATCAACGCGGCATCGCGGCTGGAATCGATCTGGTCGCTGAACATCAGGCGGAAAAGCGCGGGATTGCGGACCGCGAAGCGAACATAGGCGCGGCCCATCTCGGCGAAACGCACCGGCGTTACCACGGCATTCGAGACCGGCTCGATCTGCACAGCGGTGAGCCGCTTGAACCCCTCGATGGCCATCGCGGTCAGGAGCGCTTCTTTCGAAACGTAATGGCGATAGACGGCAGCGGGGCTCACCCCCACTTCCCGAGCGACTTCGCGGAGCGCAAGCTCTGCACAGCCGCGCCGCTCGAGAAGCTCCAGACCGGCGTTCAGCAGCGCCTCCTGAAGGTTGCCGTGATGGTAGCTGCTTGCTGCCTTGCGTTCAAAAACCGGCGACTGTTTCAGCATCGGAGTTTCCCCTCGCCTCCCCGGAACATGTGAACAATGTACGCATCAATAGTTAATATCAAGTGCATTCATTGCCTTAGCCCCCTTTTTTGCGACGAAGTGTTACAAGAGCATTAACCATGCCGAAAAAAACATGGCTTTGGAGTGCCTCCGTGGCCCAAGAAAGCATTGCTTGCGCTCGTGGAAGTGACACGCCAAAAGGCGCCCGATGAAGACGTCCGAGCGATCCTGGGCCCCGGCCAGCTGGCGCAATTCCGAAGCGCGGCAGCTTCCCACCTATCCGGACACGGCTGCCCTTGCGGCCGTGGAAAGCGAGCTTTCGAGCTATCCGCCGCTCGTTTTCGCCGGTGAGGCGCGCGCGCTTGAAGCCCAGCTTGCCGATGTTGCGGCGGGCAAGGCGTTCCTGCTGCAGGGCGGCGACTGCGCCGAAAGCTTCGCCGAGTTCCACCCGAACCACATCCGCGACACGTTCCGCGTGCTCCTGCAGATGGCGGTGGTACTGACCTTCGCCAGCCGGATGCCGGTGGTAAAGGTGGGCCGCCTTGCCGGCCAGTTCGCCAAGCCCCGCTCGGCAGACATGGAAGAGCTGAACGGTGTCTCGCTGCCGAGCTATCGCGGCGATATCGTCAACGACATTAACTTCGAAAGCGCCGCGCGCGAACCGAACCCGCAGCGGATGCTGCGCGCCTACATGCAGTCCGCCGCGACGCTCAACCTGCTGCGCGCCTTCGCGCAGGGCGGCTTTGCGAACCTGCATCAGGTTCACAAGTGGAACCTCGACTTCGTGGGCCGCTCGCCGTGGGCCGAGAAATACAAGGACGTCGCGGACCGGATCGGCGACGCGCTCGCCTTCATGGAAGCCTGCGGTATCAGCCCGGAAACGGTTCCGCAGTTGAAGGGCACCGACTTCTACACGAGCCACGAGGCGCTGCTGCTCGGCTACGAGCAGGCGATGACGCGGCAGGATTCACTGACCGGCCGCTGGTACGACACCAGCGCGCACATGCTGTGGGTGGGCGACCGTACGCGCTTCGAAGGCTCGGCGCACATCGAGTTCCTGCGCGGCGTCGGCAACCCGCTCGGCTTGAAGGCCGGCCCCAGCCTGCAGCCGGATACGCTCATCCGCCTGATCGACACGCTGAACCCGGAAAACGTGCCGGGGCGCATCACCATCATCAGCCGCTTCGGCCACGACAAGGTGGAAGCCGGCCTGCCGCCGCTCGTTCGCGCGGTGAAGCAGGAGGGGCGCCACGTCGTGTGGTCGTGCGACCCGATGCACGGCAACACGATCAAGTCGGGCAGCGGCTACAAGACGCGGCCATTCGACCGCATCCTCGCCGAGGTGCGCGGCTTCTTCGCGGTGCACCGCGCCGAAGGCACGCACGCGGGCGGCATCCATGCCGAGATGACCGGCCAGAACGTCACCGAATGCACCGGCGGCGCGATGGCGATCACCGACGAGGCGCTCGCTGACCGCTACCACACGCACTGCGATCCGCGCCTCAACGCCGGGCAGAGCCTCGAGCTTGCATTCCTGCTCGCCGAATGCATCAAGACCGAGGTCGATCACGCCGCCCGCAATCAGGCCGCCGCCTAGGTTCCTGCTCCCCGCTTGCGAAGCGGGGCGGAATAAGGGATCGTCTGCCCCTTCCAAGGGGGAGAGATAACCATGCCGATCGAACTCTATCTGCTGGGCGCTGCCGTGGTGCTGGGCCTTGTCCACATCCTGTGGGCCGTGAACGTGAAGACCGCGCAGTACGGCATTGAGTGGAACATGGGCGCGCGCGACGGCGAGATGCCGCCGCTGAAACCGCTCGCCGGACGGCTGGCGCGGGCGCAGGCGAACTTCTTCGAGACCTTCCCGCTGTTCGCCGCCGTGCTGCTCGCAGCGGTCGCGGCGGACCGGCTCGGCTGGAAGACGGAGCTTGGCGCGCACCTCTATTTCTGGGCGCGCCTGATCTACCTACCGCTCTATGCCGCAGGCATCCCCAAGCTGCGGACGCTGGTGTGGCTCGCCTCGCTGGCGGGGGTGGTGCTGGTGCTGTCGGCGCTGCTGCTCGGCTGAACGCCCTGTCCCGAAACGGGGCGCTATTTCCGCTGCGGCCAGCACTTCTCGCAGCGGCGCCAACATTTGATGTTGGGCATCACGTCAGCCGGTTTCACGCCGGGCGGGGGATTGAGGCCGATGAGGATTTCGGGGGCGACGCCTTCGGGGGCGGCGCTCTTGTGGCAGAACAGGCAGCGTTGGCGGTAGATTTGCGGGGTCAGCGTCTGCTGCGATTGATGCGGCATCGCGACGACGGGGGACGAGAGCGCCGCGAGCACGAGCGCTAGAAGACGCGAACGGTTTCTCCACATCGTGGGCGACCTCCAAAGAGAGGGATACTCTGCCCCGGAAGAGAAACTTGTCAATCGTCCTAAATTTGGAGCCCTACCCCTCGTCGCCCATGCGCAGCGCGGCGATGAAGGCTTCCTGCGGGATGCTGACCGAGCCGTACTCGCGCATCCGCTTCTTGCCTTCCTTCTGCTTGTCGAGGAGCTTGCGCTTGCGGCTGATGTCGCCGCCGTAGCACTTGGCGGTTACGTCCTTGCGGAGCGCCGCGATCGTCTCGCGCGCAATCACCTTGCCGCCGATCGCCGCCTGGATCGGGATCTTGAACAGGTGGCGGGGGATCAAGTCCTTCAGCCGCTCGCACATATGGCGGCCGCGCGCCTCGGCGGCGACGCGGTGGACGATCATGCTGAGCGCGTCGACAGGCTCGTTGTTGACGAGGATCGACATCTTGACGAGGTCGCCCTCGCGGTAGCCGATCTGGTGATAATCGAAGCTCGCGTAGCCGCGGCTGATCGACTTCAGCCGGTCGTAGAAATCGAACACCACCTCGTTCAAGGGCAGCTCGTAGGTGATCTGCGCGCGGCCGCCCACATAGGTGAGGTTCTTCTGGATGCCGCGCCGATCCTGACAGAGCTTCAGGAGCGAGCCGAGATACTCGTCGGGCACATAAATCACCGCTTCGATCCACGGCTCCTCGACGAAATCGATCTTCACGACGTCCGGGTAATCGGCGGGGTTGTGCAGTTCCTGCGTCGTCCCGTCCGTCATATGCATCCGGTAGACGACCGAAGGCGCAGTGGTGATGAGATCGAGATCATATTCGCGCGTCAGCCGCTCCTGAATGATCTCCAGGTGCAGGAGGCCGAGGAAGCCGCAGCGGAAGCCGAAGCCGAGCGCGGCGGAGGTTTCCATCTCGAAGCTGAACGAGGCGTCGTTGAGACGCAGCTTCGAAATGCTGTCGCGCAGCTTTTCGAAATCCGCCGCATCGACCGGGAACAGGCCGCAGAACACCACGGGCTGCACTTCCTTGAAGCCGGGGAGCGCCGTCTTCGCGGGGTTCTTCACGGTGGTGATCGTGTCGCCGACGCGGGTTTCGGAGATGTCCTTGATCTGCGCGGTGATGAAGCCGATTTCCCCCGCCGCGATCTCGTCCAGCGTTTCGATCTTCGGGCGCATGCAGCCGACGCGGTCGATCAGATGCTCGGTGCCGCCGGCCATGAACTTGATGTTCAGCCCCTTGCGGATGACGCCGTTCACGACGCGCACGAGGATGACGACGCCGAGGTACGGATCGTACCAGCTATCGACGAGCATCGCTTCGAGCGGGGCGTCGCGGTCGCCCTTGGGGGGCGGAATCTTCTTGACGATGGCTTCGAGCACATCGTCGATGCCGATGCCGGACTTGGCGCTGGCGAGCACGGCTTCGGACGCATCGAGGCCGATGATGTCCTCGATCTCCGCCTTCACCTTCTCGGGATCGGCGGCGGGCAGATCGATCTTGTTGATGACGGGGATGATCTCGTGATCGTGCTCGATCGACTGGTAGACGTTCGCGAGCGTCTGCGCCTCGACACCCTGCGCGGCATCGACGACGAGGAGCGCGCCTTCGCACGCAGCGAGACTGCGCGAGACTTCGTAGGCGAAATCGACGTGGCCCGGCGTGTCCATCAGATTGAGCGCGTAGGTCTCGCCGTTCTTCGCGGTGTATTTGAGGCGCACGGTCTGCGCTTTGATGGTGATGCCGCGCTCGCGCTCGATATCCATGTTGTCGAGCACCTGCTCCGACATCTCGCGGTCGGTGAGCCCTCCGGTGCGCTGGATGAGGCGATCGGCCAGCGTCGACTTGCCGTGGTCGATGTGGGCGATGATCGAGAAATTACGGATGTGCGCGAGATCGGTCATGGGAGAGGGCAATTACGGGCGCGCGGGGTTTTCGGCAAGCGCGGCGCCGCGCACTGTCGACGTTTTTTACACAGCTGAGGTACGCAAAACGATCGTGTCGCTTTCGAAATGGAAAAACGGGGCCCAAATCCGTGACTTGTACGCGCACGCGCCGATTTGGCACGCGTTATGCTTTCCCCCTGATTTGACGATTGTGTCCGTTAGGCAGTGTTCCGCCAACGAGCGTAGAAACACAGAGGGGATAAGATCATGCGTTACACAACCTCAATTCTGGCGGCCTGCGCCACGCTCGCGATTGCGACGGGTGCAAATGCTGCCGCGACGATCACAAACGGCAACGTGAGTGTCGGTCTCAACGATTACGGCGGGCTTGGCGGTAACGGCGTCGGTCTGACGTTCTCTGGTTTGCCGGCTGGCGATAATGACGCCATCATGCCGGGCTGCCTCTGCGAAGGCTGGGGTGTCGCGGCCAATGGCAGCGGCGATTATACATACGGCAACGGCGGCACGACGTTCGCTTCAGGCGCGCTCTCCGACGTTTCAGCTTCCGGCGCCAAGTCGACGGTGACCACTTCCGGCGGCCTGACGATCACTCACACGTATTCGCCGGTTGCGGGCGACACGCTGTTCCGCATCGACATCAAGATCACCAACGACACCGGCGCGGATGCAACGGATATCCGTTATGCCCGCACGCTCGACTGGGACGTTCCCCCGGGCCACTTCGGTGACGACTCCACGACGATCTACGGCGGCACGCCCGGCGGCCCCGGCGGCAAGGTTCTTCACACGTCGACCGATCCGTTCGCGGCTCCGGACCCGATGGTGACGCGCTTTGCCAACGCCGACACCAATGTGACGAACGCTCCGGGCGACCTCGGCGGCTACTTCATCTTCGGGTTTGGCGATCTCGCGATGGGCGAATCGGTTGAGTTCACGACTTACATCGGTGCAGCCCGCACGACCGCAGCACTGCTCTCGGCATTCGTCGGCGTCGGCGTGGAGGCTTACTCCTACACGTTCGACGACAGCGGCGCCGCCACTTACGGCTACGGCTTCACCGGTCTCGACCTGCCGCCGATCGGCGAAGTGCCGGAACCGGCTGCGCTGGCGCTGTTCGGTCTCGGTGTCCTCGGGCTGGGGGCAGCCCGTCGTCGCCGCAAGGCCTAAGACTTACAGTCTCGTCACGCGGAAGGGGTCGCCCGAAAGGGCGGCCCCTTCTCATTTGCGGCCTCGCGCGCCCAGAGCGGCCAGTCCGTTGGGAATGGCGCCTCCACCGAAACGGGCGCTTCGTCGCGGTAGGAAATGACGAGGCCCGCGGAATGCAACCGCATCGGGCCATCGCCATCTCCATAGACCGGATCACCCGCGATCGGCGCGAGCGCGTGGGCGGCGTGGACCCGGATCTGGTGCGTGCGGCCGGTTTCGGGGAAGAAGGCGACAAGCGCCTGCCCTTCGTGCGCGGCGAGCAGGCGCCAGCGCGTGGCGGCGGGCTTGCCGGCGGGATCGACAACCATGCGCCACCCGGCCTCCGCGCTCGAAACCTTGGCGAGCGGCGCGTCGATGCGGCCTTCACCCTCCGGCACGCCATCCAGAAGCGCGAGGTAGGTCTTGGCGATGCGCCCGTCCGCGAACAGCTGGCCGAGGCGCTTCGCAGCCTTCGGGTGCCGGGCGAGCACGAGACAGCCCGAGGTGTCGCGGTCAAGCCGGTGCGCGGGCTGCGGCAGGCGATGGAACCCGAAGGCGAGTTCGCCGAGGCGTTCTTCCAGACTGTGCGGCGTCTTCGGCCCCGGATGCACGGCAAGCCCGGCCGGCTTGTCGATCACCAGCATGTGCGCATCGATATGGAGGACGGGCAGCGCCGTCATGCGAGCCCGGCGGAGGCGATCGCCGCGACGGCGGCATTGAACCGCTGCTCCGCATCGCCCGCGATGAGCACCCACGGCACCGCGCGGCGCTCCAGCTCTGCCCGCGACAGTGCCATGAAACGCGCGCGCGCCTCCGGCGTACGGTGCAGGCGGATGCTGTCGTCCGCCCACGGGATATCGTCCGCCATCAGCAAATAGAGATCGCCGACATCGGTGAAGGCATCGAGCGCGGGAAGCCGCTGCCCGAGGCCCATCAGCGCCCACGCCGCAGTCATCAGCGGATCGGTATCGGAGATGATGAGGCGCGCGCCGCGCACTGCCGCCTGCTCCCGCGCCGCCTCCGTCAGCGCGACGTGGCCGTGCATGATGGAGACGAGATCGTCGGCATCGGTCTCGCTGCCGCGCACCTCGCAGTAAAGACGCCCGTATTCGGGCACCAGCCGCGTGTCGTAGTGCGCCGCGAGCCGGGCACCGAGCGTCGACTTCCCCGTGCTTTCGGGGCCGTGCAGAACGACGTTCGCAGGCCGCTTCATGCCGCCGCCGCCGCGGCGCGGCGCCACTGGAAGAGCCCGGCGAAAGCGAGGCCGAGGAACACGGTGTAGAGCGCCGACGTGACCGGAAGATCGCGCCACCAGAACAGCCCGATGGCGAGCATGTTGACGACGATCCAGTAAATCCAGTTCTCGACGAAGCGCCGCACCATGAGTATCTGTCCGGCCACGCTGAGACAGGCGACGGCGCCGTCCACATAGGGCGCCGCGGCATCCGTAAAGCGGTGCATCACGCTCGACCACAGGAACCAGAGCACCGCCGTGACGGCAATCACCACGGCGTTGCCGCGAAGCCCCATCCAGCGCACGGGAACAGTATCGCGCTGCTGCACGCGCCGCCAGCTGACCCAGCCGTAGACATTGAGAACAAGGAAGAAAATCTGCAGCAGCGCGTCGCTGTAGAGCTGCGCCTCGTAGAACACGACCGCGTAGAGGCTGACCATCGCGATGCCGAACGGATAGTTCCACACGCTGCGCCGGACGACGAGCGCGACATTGGCAAGGCCGAGCAGGGCAGCGATGATTTCGAGGGCGGACATCCGCCTTTCGCATAGCATCCGGGGCGGGCCGTGCAATGCGCCGAAACATCGGGATCGGGGCTTTTCCTTGACTCCTGTTGCGCGCGCGCCTACATCGCGGCCCTTACGAATTTCCCGATTTTTGCTGGAGTTTGCCCGATGGCGCGCGTCACCGTCGAAGATTGCGTAGATAAGGTTCCCAACCGTTTCGAACTCGTGCTGCTCGCAGGCCAGCGCGCGCGCCAGATTTCAAGCGGCGCCGAGCTGACCATCGATCGTGATCGCGACAAGAATCCGGTCGTCGCACTGCGCGAGATCGCCGAGGAAACCGTGAAGCCGGTGCAGCTGAACGAGGCGCTGGTTTCGGGTATGCAGCGCGTGATCATGGACGACGAAGACACGGTGGACGAGATCGGCAGCCTCGCCGAGAGCGCCGAAGCGCTCCGCCTCACCGCCGCCGCGCCGCCCAAGCCGACGCCGATCGTTCCCGACTACGACTGATCGGGACGAAGCAATGAACTGAAACGGCGGGGCCTTCCCCGCCGTTTTCGTTTTGCAAGAGCAGAACCGAACTCTCCCCTTGCCCCGCACCGCCCCATGCCCCCAAATAGTGACGGGAGGATGAAAGAAAGGCACGTGTGCTCAGGCAGTTCGAACTTGTCGAGAAGGTAAAGGCCTACGATCCCAGCGCGGACGAGGATTTGCTGAACCGCGCCTATGTGTTTTCGGTGAAGGCTCACGGCAGCCAGCTGCGCGCCAGCGGCGACCCGTATTTCTCGCACCCGATCGAGGTGGCCGGCATCCTGACCGACCTGAAGCTCGACGACGAGACGATCGCCACCGCCATCCTGCACGACACGCTGGAGGATACGGTCGCGACGCCCGAAGAGATCGAGGCGCTGTTCGGGAAGAACGTCGCGCGGCTCGTGGACGGCGTCACCAAGCTGTCGCGCATCGAGGCGCAGACCGAGAGCGAGCGCGCCGCCGAGAATTTCCGCAAGTTCCTGCTGGCGATGTCGGACGATATCCGCGTGCTGCTCGTGAAGCTCGCCGACCGGCTGCACAACATGCGCACGCTGCACTTCATCAAGGATCCCGAGAAGCGCAAGCGCATCGCGCGCGAAACCATGGACATCTACGCGCCGCTTGCCGAGCGGATCGGCATGTACGAGTTCATGGACGAGATGAAGCAGGTGTCGTTCCGCGAGCTGGAGCCCGAGGCCTACCAATCGATCACCACGCGGCTGGAGCGGCTGCGCGCGGCGGGCGGCGACCAGCTCAACCGGATCAGCACGGAGATCACCGACGTACTCGGCAGCCACGGTGTCGATGCCGACGTGGCGGGGCGCGAGAAGCGGCCGTTTTCGATCTGGCGGAAAATGCAGGAGCGGCACATTCCGTTCGAGCAGCTTTCCGACGTGATCGCGTTCCGCGTGATCGTGGACAAGCCCGACGACTGCTACCGCGCGCTCGGCGTCATCCACCAGCGCTGGCCGATGGTGCCGGGGCGCTTCAAGGATTTCATCTCCACGCCCAAGCGCAACGGATACCGTTCGCTGCACACGACGATCATCCACGGCGAGCAGATGCGTGTGGAGATCCAGATCCGCACGCGCGGGATGCACGAGCAGGCCGAGATGGGCCTCGCCGCGCACTGGGCCTACAAGCAGGACGAGAACGCCCGCGCCTCCGAACGCTATCCTTGGCTTTCCGACCTCCTCGAAATCCTCGATCAGGCGGGGAGCCCCGAGGAGCTGATGGAGAACGCCAAGCTCGGCCTCTATCAGGACCAGGTGTTCTGCTTCACCCCCAAGGGCGAACTGATCCAGCTGCCGCGCGGCGCGACGCCGGTGGACTTCGCCTATGCCGTGCATTCCAAGATCGGCGAAACGACCGTGGGCGCCAAGGTGAACGGGCGTGTCGTGCCGCTGCGCATCACGCTTGCGAACGGCGACCAGGTGGAAATCCTGCGCTCCGCCCGCCAGCAGCCCGATGCGACGTGGGAGAGCTTCGTGGTGACGGCGAAGGCGCGCGCCGCGATCCGCCGCTTCATTCGGCACAAGGAGCATGAGGAACAGGCGGCGCTCGGTGAACGCCTGCTCGCGGACATCATCAAGCGGCTCGACGTGAAGCTGAACGACACCGCGATCAAGGATGCGCTCGGCCGCCTCGGCCTGCAGGACCGCGACGATCTGGTGATGGCGCTTGCCGCGCACCGGATCGAGGACGACGCGGTGATCGACGCGCTGCTGCCCGGGCGAATCCTGAACGCGCGCGCCAAACGGCGGGCGAAGCGCAACCCGAAGGCGAAACTTTCGATCAAGGGGCTGACGCCGGGCGTCTCCGTGCATCTCGCGCAGTGCTGCAGTCCGATCCCGGGCGACCGCATCATCGGCATCCGTCGCCAGAGCGGCAGCATCGACGTGCACACAATCGACTGCTCGACGCTTGCCGACGCGGACGGCCGAGAATGGCTCGACCTCGGCTGGGGCGACGACAATGACGGCGCGGTCGTGCGGCTTTCCGCTGTCCTCCGCAACGAGACGGGCAGCCTCGCCACGATGACGGGCGTGCTCGCCAAGCAAGGCGCCAACATCGTGAACATGCGCACGCACCACCGCGACCGCGATTTCCACACGTTCGTGGTCGATGTCGAGGTGGACAATCTGGCGCATCTCACGAATATCATCGGTGCGTTAAGGGCGACCGACGCCGTGACATCCGTGGAGCGCATGAAGGCATGACAGACGAAGAGGTTCTTGGGGAATTCCGCGCCGCCGAAGCGCTGCTTGAGGGGCATTTCATTCTGTCTTCGGGCCTGCGCTCGCCGAAGTACTTGCAGTGCGCGCGCGTGCTGATGGACCCGGCGCGGGCCGAGCGGCTGGCGAAGGCGCTCGCGGCGAAGATTCCGGCGGACCTGCGCGGGCAGATCGAAGCGGTGGTGGCCCCCGCGATGGGCGGGCTCATCGTCGGTTACGAGGTGGCCCGCGCGCTCGGCGTCGATTCGATGTTCGTCGAGCGGCCCCAGGGAACATTCGAGCTGAGGCGCGGTTTCCGGCTGGAACCGGGTACGAAGGTGCTGATGATGGAAGACGTGGTGACGACCGGCCTCTCCTCGCGCGAGGCGATCGCGGCCATCGAAGCGGCGGGCGGCAAGGTGATCGCGGGCGGCTGCCTCGTCGACCGCTCGAACGGCGCCGCCGACATCGGCGTGCCGCTCTATTCGCTGATCCGGCTTGATGTCCCGACATACGCCGCCGACCGGCTGCCGCAGGACCTCGCCGCGCTGCCTGCGGTGAAGCCCGGGTCGAGGGCGGCCGCGTGAGCCCGCTGCGCCTTGGCGTCAACATCGATCACGTCGCCACGATCCGCAACGCGCGCGGCGGCGTGCATCCTGATCCCGTAAAGGCCGCGACGATCGCGGCCGCTGCGGGTGCGGACGGCATCACCGCGCACCTGCGCGAAGACCGCCGACACATCAGCGACGACGATATCGCCCGCCTCGCCGCCGAGATCGACCTGCCGCTCAACCTTGAAATGGCAGCCACCGAAGAGATGCTGGACATCGCGCTCCGCCACGCGCCGCACGCCGTCTGCATCGTGCCCGAGCGGCGCGAGGAGCGCACGACCGAGGGCGGGCTCGACGTTGTCGGCAACCAGCCCAACCTGCGCACCTTCGTAGAGCGCCTCTCCGGGCGCGGCTGCCGCGTGAGCCTGTTCATCGAGCCGGGCCCCGAGCAGATCGAGGCGTCGGCCGCGATCGGGGCTGCGGTCGTGGAACTGCATACCGGCCGCTATGCGCTGACCGAAGGCATGTCGCGCGACGAAGAGCTGGAGCGCCTGATCGCAGGCGCCGCGCTCGCAACGAAGCGCGGCCTGGAAGTCCACGCCGGGCACGGCCTGCGCTTCGACAATGTGGCCCCGATCGCAGCGATTCCCGAAGTCGTCGAGCTCAATATCGGGCATTTCCTTGTCGGCGAGGCTGTGTTCATCGGTCTCGACGCTGCGATCCGCGAGATGCGGCGGCTGATGGACGAAGCGCGCGCCGCGCCCACCGCCGCGGGAGCCTGATCCTGCCACACGTCGTCGGCCTCGGCTCTGACCTCTGCAACATCGAGCGAATCCAGTCGAGCCTCGACCGGTTCGGCGCGCGCTTCATCAACCGCGTGTTCACCGAGATCGAGATCGCCCGATCCGAACGCCGCGTGCTGACGCGCGCCGCCTCCTACGCCAAGCGCTTCGCGGCGAAGGAGGCCTGCTCGAAGGCGCTCGGCACCGGCTTCCGGCGGGGCGTGTTCATGCGCGACATGGGCGTCATCAACCTCCCCTCGGGCCAGCCGACGTTGGCGCTGACGGGCGGCGCGGCGCTGCGGCTCGCCGAGATTACACCCGATGGCCACGCGCTCGACATCCACCTGACACTCACCGACGACCACCCGTGGGCGCAGGCGATGGTCCTCATCACGGCGCGGGCGCTGTGAGCGGCAGGAAACCGGGCATCGACTGGAAAAAGGAGCTGCGCTACGCGGCGCTGCTCGGCATTGCGGTGATGGGCATCTGGTCGTTCGTCGCCAAGCCCTTCTTCATCCCTTCGGAATCGATGGTGCCGACGCTGTTGGTGGGCGACCGTCTCGTCGTCAGCAAATATCCCTACGGCTTTTCCTACCTCTCGCCCTTCCTGCCCGTGCTGCCGAAGATGGAGGGCCGCGCCTTCGGCAAGCTCCCCGAGCGCGGCGACATCGTGGTGGTGAAATCGCCGAGCGACCACAAGGACTGGATCAAGCGCGTGATCGGCCTGCCCGGCGACACGGTGCAGATGCAGGGCGGCGTGCTCTTCCTCAACAACACCGCCGTGCCGAAGCGGGCGGCATCGCCCACGATGATCCCGGAAACCGAGAACATGCCCTGCGCACGGCCGGAGTTCCGCGTCGTCGAGGCCGATGGAACACGCTTCTGCCGCTATCCGCGCTTCATCGAAACGCTGCCCGGCGGGCGCAGCTATGCCGTGCTCGACCTGCTGTTCAGCTACGCCGACGACACGCCGCCGGTGCTCGTGCCGCAGGGCCACGTGTTCCTGATGGGAGACAACCGCGACCGCTCCGCCGATAGCCGCTTCTCACCCGAAGAGGGCGGGCTCGGCCTGCTGCCGATCGAGAATGTGATCGGCCGCGCCGAGTTCACGACCTTCTCGCTCGACGGCAGCCAGCGATTCTGGAACCCCGTGAGCTGGTTTACCGCGCTGCGCGGGGACCGGGCGTGGGTGTCATTGCGGGACGGGGAAGAGTAGCGGCGGCGCAGGCCACCCTCACCCTCCCACCGCTTTGCGGCGGGCCCCTCCCTCTCCCATCAAGGGAGAGGGGATATATAGACCTCTCCCTTGATGGGAGAGGATACGAAGCCTTGCCAGCCTGCTGGCTAGGCGGAGTTGGTGAGGGTGGCCGGATGAAAAGCTATCCAATGGCAGGAGCGGTTCCGCGCGCACGGCGATTGCGGCGTGAGGCGACCGTGTTCGAGCGGGTGCTTTGGGCTGCACTTCGGGAACGGCTGCCGGGATTGAAGTTTCGCAGGCAGGTGCCATTGGGGCCGTACATCGCCGATTTCGCGAGTCATCGGGCGCGGCTGATTATCGAGCTCGATGGCGAGGGACATGCGTTCCGGACCGAAGCGGATGCTGTGCGTACGCGATTTCTGGAGGGCGAGGGTTATCGCGTGCTGCGGTTCTGGAACGCGGAAATCGTGGAGAATCTGGATGGGGTGATCGACACGATCGGCGCTGCGGCCACCCTCACCGACTGCGACTAGCCGGTTTCACCGGCAAGTCTCGTATCCTCTCCCATCAAGGGAGAGGGGGTTTTACTGCGGCGGCATACCCTGCTGAAGCGCCTCGCGCGGTGCGATCTCGAGCAGTTCGACGTCGAACTCCAGTGTCGCGTTCGGCGGGATGACGCCGCCTGCGCCTTCCGCGCCGTAGGCGAGCTGCGGCGGGATGCGGAAGCGGTATTTGGAGCCCTTCGACATCAGCTGGATGCCTTCCTGCCAGCCGGGAATCACGGCGTTCACCGGGAAGGCAGCGGGCTGGCCGCGATCGTAGCTCGAATCGAACTTGGTGCCGTCGAGCAGGCGCCCTTCATAATGGACGAGCACCACGTCCTCGGCGGTCGGCTTCTGGCCAGCGGCCTCGCGGACCACTTCGTACATCAGGCCTGAGGCTGTCGTCTGCATATTGCTGGGCACCGCGAATTTCTGTGTTCCGGCCCATGCGAGTGCGCCCATGCCGACGAGAAGAACCGCGATGAGCAGAACCCAACGGCCAAGGCCGCTACCGCGCGTCGCAACAGTCGCCATCAGCGCACACTCCAGACCTGAAACCTGAACGAGATCCGGCCCGTTTCGAGCCGGAGACCGGCTTAACGAACGCCGTCGCGCTCGGCGCGCTTGCGTTCCAGCTTGCGGGCGCGGCGGACGGCGGCAGCCTTCTCGCGGGCACGCTTTTCAGAGGGCTTCTCGTAGTGACGGCGCAGCTTCATCTCGCGGTAGACGCCTTCACGCTGCAGCTTCTTCTTGAGCGCACGGAGGGCCTGATCGACGTTGTTGTCGCGAACGATGATTTGCATTGCGGCCGTCTACTCCAATCCAGTTTTGCCGTTTGTCCGGCACAATAAAATGAGCCGCCGGAGGCAAGCCTCGGCGGAAAGAGGGCGCGATCTAGCAGATTCGCGTGCGTGCAGCAAGGGCTGACGCACCGACGCGCCTCGTGTATCACATGGCCATGACCGACGCCATCACGCCCGCAGACATGACGCTCGACGAGCTTCGTCCGATCCTGATCGAGGCGCTGCTGCCCAATGTGGCGTTCGACGGCTGGAGCGCGGCGGCGCTCGATGCGGCCGCAGCGGCCGTCGGCATCCCGGCGGACCGGGCGCGGCTGGTGTTCCCCGGCGGCGCGGCCGAGATGATCGACGCCTGGATTCTGAAAGCAGATCGCGACATGACCGCCGAAATGGAGCGGTGCGGCACGGGCGCGATGAAGATTCGCGAACGCATCACCACAGCGATCCGCATCCGCATTGAACAGGCGCGGCCGCACAAGGAGGCCGTGCGTCGCGCGTTCGCCGTGCTCGCGCAGCCCCAGAACGCCGCGCTTTCGGCACGCACGCTGTGGCGCAGCGCCGATGCCATGTGGCGCGCCGCGGGCGACACGGCGACCGACTTCAACCATTATACCAAGCGCCTGTCGCTTGGAGGCGTCTACGCCGCGACACTGCTCTATTGGCTGCAGGACGAAAGCGAGGACGACGCGGACACGTTCGCGTTCCTCGGCCGCCGCATCGACACGATCATGCAGGTGGAAAAGGCCAAGATGCGGTTCCGCGAACAGGCGGGCAACCGCCCGCGCCTGTCCCGCTTCCTCGGCCGCCTGCGTTATCCTGCCGCGTAGGTCGCGCCTGCCCTAGTCAAGCCTCATTGAACATGATAATCGCTCGCAACAGTACGGGCAGATCAGAGTGTTCATGCAGATCGAGGATCTCAAGGTCGGGCAAACCGCCAGCGTCGTGAAGATCAGGGAAACCGGTACGCACGCCGCCGAGGCGTTGCGCTTGCGGGAAATGGGCTTCGACGAGGGCATCGAGATCGAGCTGCTGCACCGCGGCCTTATCGGCGGCTGCCCGATCGCGCTGCGCGTGGGCAGCAATGTCATCGCATTGCGCAAGGCCGCATCGCGGCTGATCGAGGTCAGCGTTATACCTGCCGGGGTACAGGCCGAGGCCGCCGAATGAATGCCGTGACCGCCGCGCCGATGGTGGCGTTGGTCGGCAACCCCAATGCCGGCAAGACATCCTTGTTCAACGCGCTGACCGGCGCACGGCAGAAGGTCGGCAATTATCCGGGCGTCACCGTGGAGCGCAAGGTCGGCGCCATGCAGCTGCCCGACGGTTCGAACGTCGAGATCGTCGACCTGCCCGGCACCTACAGCCTCAGCCCGCATTCGCCCGATGAGCAGGTGACGCGCGACGTTCTGATGGGCGAGCACGGCATCGAGCGGGCGCCGGACGCCATCATCTGCGTGGTGGATGCCACCAACCTGCGCAACCACCTGCGATTCGTGCTCGAACTCGCGCGGCTCGGGCGGCCGATGGTCGTCGCGCTCAACATGATCGACCTTGCCGACCGCGACGGCACCAAGATCGACACGGCGAGGCTCTCCAAGCTTCTTGGGCTTCCCGTCGTGCCGACCGTTGCCGTGCGGCGGCGCGGGCTTGCCGATCTGGGGCAGGAAACGGCGGCCATGCTGATGCGCGAGGCGGTGCCGGCGGGGCCGGGCGCGGATATCCGCGCTCTGCAGCACGAAGCGCAGCGCATCGCGGACAGTGTGATGACGCTTTCCGGCGGCGCGGGAGCCGCGACGCGCCGCATCGACAATGTCGCTCTCCATCCCGTGTTCGGACCCGTGATCCTGGCCGCGCTGCTGTTCATCATGTTCCAGGCGGTATTCGCGTGGGCCGAAGCGCCGATGGCGTGGATCGAGGAAGGCATCGCCGCGCTTCAGACCATCGCGGCCAGCGTGATTCCCGAAGGCTGGGTGCAATCGATGATCGTGGACGGCGTGCTCGCGGGCGTCGGCGGCGTAGTGGTGTTCCTGCCGCAAATCCTGATCCTGTTCGCATTCATCCTGGTGCTCGAACAATCTGGCTACATGACGCGCGCGGCGTTCCTGATGGACCGGCTGATGGCCTATGTGGGCCTCAACGGGCGCGCGTTCATCCCCCTCCTCTCCTCCTTCGCCTGCGCGATTCCCGGCATCATGGCGACGCGCAGCATCGATGACCCGAAGGACCGGCTGACGACCATCCTCATCGCGCCGCTGATGACATGCTCGGCGCGGCTTCCGGTCTATGCCGTTATGATCGCCGCCTTCATCCCGGACGAGACGGTCGGCTTCGCCAATCTGCAGGGCCTTGTGCTCTTCGGGCTCTATGTCTTCGGTATCGTCGGCGCGATGGTTGCCGCGCTGGTGCTGCGGCGTACGGTTGCGCGCGGCGCCGCCAGCGGCTTCATGATGGAAATGCCGAAGTATCAGTGGCCTGTGCTGCGCGATCTCATCATCGGCCTGTGGCAACGGGGCCTTGTGTTTATGAAGCGTGCGGGCGGAATCATCCTCGCTTCCACCGTGCTGCTGTGGGCGTTCGCGAGCTATCCGGTGCCGCCGGAAGGCTCAGACGAATCAGCGATCGAATATTCAATCGCGGGGCGCATCGGCAGCGCGCTCGAGGTGGTGTTCGCGCCGATCGGCTTCAACCACGAAATCAGCATGACAATGCTGCCGACGCTCGCCGCGCGCGAAGTCTCCGTGGCGGCGCTCGGCACGATCTACAGCCTGCAGGCAGATGACGAGGAAGCGCTGCAGACCTCGCTCGTTGAACGGCTGCGCACGGCATGGCCGCTGCCCACCGCGCTTGCCTTCCTCGCGTGGGTTGTCTTCGCCCCGCAGTGCATCTCGACGCTCGCCGTAGTGAAGCGCGAGACGAACGGGTGGAAGTGGCCGCTGTTCATGTTTGCGTACCTGTTCGCTCTTGCCTATGTCATGGCCGGACTCACTTACTGGATCAGCCGGGCACTCATCGGCTGATTCCCACGACAAGGGAAAAGCATGGCGGGCAGCGTCAACAAGGTCATTCTGATCGGCAATCTGGGCGCGGACCCCGAAACGCGCACGATGGGCAGCGGCGGCAAGGTCGTGAACATGCGCATCGCCACTTCCGAGAACTGGACGGACAAGGCGAGCGGCGAGCGGCGTGAGAAGACCGAGTGGCACACCGTCGTGATCTTCAACGAGAACCTGGCGCGCATTGCCGAACAATATCTGCGCAAGGGCAGCAAGGTTTACATCGAGGGCCAGCTCCAGACGCGCAAGTGGCAGGACCAGTCGGGTGCTGACCGCTACAGCACCGAAGTTGTGCTCCAGCGTTTCCGCGGTGAACTGACGCTGCTCGACGGCCGCGGCGAAGGCGGCGGTGGCGGCGGTGGTGGCAACTACGGCGGCGGCGGGTCCGGTGGCGGATCAGGCAGCGGCTTCGGTGGAGGAAGCGGCGGTGGCGGTGGCGGCGGATCGCGCCAGGGCAGCCGGCCGAGCTTCGACGACGATCTCGACGACGACGTGCCGTTCTGATCGCTCGGCTGTCGGAGCCGTTTACAGTTTGAAAGGGCGTCCGTTCGGGCGCCCTTTTTGTTAACTATCCAAGGGCTTGGCGCCGTTCACGAACAGCATCAGCAAGCGCGGCTGGCACGCGGCTTGCACAAGACCCAGCGTGGGCAACGGCTCTCGCCCACAAACAGAGTTCCCAGTCTCTGATCTCAAGCAAGGCCGGGGAGCCAAAACTTCCCGGCCTTGCACTCCTTTTTCAGCTGCCGCGCTTCAACACAGCGAACGGGTTCGCGTTTGCCTTTTCCGCAGCTTCCCGCTCGGCGGCTTCCTCTTCGCTGATAAGCCGCCGCCGCGCGGCGGCAAGCGTCTCAGCATCCGAACGCGGATAGGGATCAAGCGCGAGGCCGAGGCTCTGCGCCGCAACCTCGCCAAGGTCGATATTTCGCCCCTCAATCGGTAGCACGTCGCAGTCTACTTCGTGAAGTTCCACTTCTTCACCCGCCTCTCCGAGATGGTGCAGAAACAGGAGATCGACAGGCTCGTCGATCCGCCCCGGAACATCCTCCCCCGAAGTGACGCAGGCCTGCACGACATCGCCCTCGACCCGGCCCGTCACGCGCACGCCGCCCGGTGCGGGCGTCGCGGTCAGCGCCGCTTCCAGCCGATCCAGCGCGCGAAGGTCGAACCGCGCGGCAAGTGCCGCACGCTCTTCCGCGTTTGCCGAAATCCTGCGCTCAACACCCGCGCCGACCTCGTCGAGCGCGAGCAGCCTCGCAAATTCGCTCATCCCAGAATCTCCGAAAGCGGCCGCGCGGTGCAGCGCGCCCATTCCTCGCGCACGCGCGCGCCCAGCCAGTCCGGCGCAGCCTCCTCACCGCGCAGCACATTGCGGGCGAGCGCCGCGTTCAGCAGCGCCGGATCGGCATCCTCGGCGAGCGCCTCGCGGTAGGTGCCGAGCCGGCCGCCGAGCGCCTGCATCGCGCGGCCCATGTGCTTGCCGATCACCATGTCACCGATGCCGATTTCGCGGAAGCTGCCGTCCATGTCCGCCGCGAAACGCTCGACGAGCAGGCTGGAAAGCGCGCGTGCACGCGCATCGTCCGCATCGCGTTCGAGACGCACGAGCAGCAGCGACAGCGCCAGCACGACCATATCGAAGCGGCCGTCGATGCTGTCGGGCACGCCACCCTCGACGTACCAGTCCGGCCGGCGCGCAACCGCGACGATCTCGTCATAGAGCGCTGCTGCGCGCGCCTCTCCATCGGTCCCGGCATTTCGCCTTTGCAGCCATTTCAACATGGTTCAGTTCCGTTTCATCCCGTGCGCGCTAGCGAAAGAGGCGCGGCTCCAGCTTGCGGGGCCGCGGCAACATGCATATTGAGTGGCGAGGCCGCGAGGTCAATGCGCGGCGCGCGCGCCAGGATCAGGCCAGGGTCAGGAGTGTCCATGTCGGTGAAACGGGTTGTCGGAACGCTTGCGATCGTTGTCGCGCTGGGCGCGTGCACGCGGATCACCGACCGGCAGGGTTTCCTCGCCGATCAGGAGTTGATCGCCGCGATCTCGCCGGGCGTGGACAACCGCGCCTCCGTTGAAAAGACGCTGGGCCGCCCGACCTTCGTTTCCAAGTGGGACGAAAACAGCTGGTACTATCTCGCCCGCACGACGAGCCAGCTCGCCTTCCTGCCATCGAAGCCGGCATCACAGGACATGCTGAAGATCACCTTCGACAGCGCAGGCAATGTGACCGCCGTCAATCGCGACCAGACGCTCGACCAGATTGTTCAGGTGATGCCCTCGGGCGACAAGACGCCGGTTTACGGCCGCGACTCGGGCTTCTTCGAGGACATTTTCGGCAACATCGGCGCCGTCGGCGCCGTGGCCCCCGGCCCGAGCCGGGATCAGTAAGCCACTCTTCCCGTCCAAGGGCGCTAAAAAGAACCCCGCCGGATCGCTCCGGCGGGGTTTTTTTGTTCGCGCAGATGCGCGGATCAGTGCGCGGCGAGGCTCGCGAGGAGGAGCAGCGCCACGATGTTGGTGATCTTGATCATCGGGTTCACCGCCGGGCCCGCCGTATCCTTGTACGGATCGCCCACGGTGTCGCCGGTGACCGCGGCCTTGTGGGCTTCGGAGCCCTTGCCGCCATGGTGGCCGTCTTCAATGTACTTCTTGGCGTTGTCCCACGCGCCGCCGCCCGAGGTCATCGAGAGCGCCACGAACAGGCCCGACACAATGACGCCGAGGAGCAGCGCGCCGAGCGCGGCGAAGCCCTGCGCCTGACCCGCGATGGCGGTGATCACGAAATAAACGACGATCGGCGCCAGCACCGGCAGCAGCGAGGGGATGATCATCTCCTTGATCGCCGCCTTGGTGACGAGATCCACCGTGCGGGCATAATCCGGACGGCTGGTGCCCTCCATGATGCCCTTGTTGGTGGCGAACTGCTCGCGCACGTCCTTCACCACGTCGCCCGCCGCGCGGCCAACCGCCGTCATGCCCATCGCACCGAACAGGTACGGGAGCAGCGCGCCGAGCAGCAGGCCGACGATGACATACGGGTTTTCAAGACCGAAGTTCACGGCGAGGTCCGGGAAGAAGGTCTTGAGGTCGGTCGTGTAGGCGCCGAACAGCACCAGCGCGGCAAGGCCGGCCGAACCGATGGCGTAGCCCTTGGTGACAGCCTTGGTGGTGTTGCCCACCGCATCGAGCGCGTCCGTGCGGGTGCGCACGTCCTTGTCGAGGCCGGCCATCTCGGCGATGCCGCCGGCGTTGTCCGTGACCGGGCCGTAAGCGTCGAGCGCAACGACCATGCCGGCGAGCGCCAGCATCGCGGTCGCCGCGAAGGCGATGCCGATGAGACCGGCGAGCATGTAGCTGATGATGATGCCGGCGCAGATGACCAGCGTCGGCAGTGCCGTCGCCTCAAGGCTGATGGCGAGGCCCTGGATGACGTTGGTGCCGTGGCCGGTTTCCGACGCCTTGGCGATCGAGCGCACCGGGCGGTAGTTGGTGCCCGTGTAATACTCGGTGATCCAGACGATGAAGCCGGTGACGGCAAGGCCGATCAGCATGCAGTAGAACAAGGCGCGGCCGGTGTAGCCGCCGACAGCGGTTTCCATGCCGCCGAGCGCATAATCGGTGACGAGCCACAGCGCCGGAATGGCGAGCAGCGCCGACACCGCGAAGCCCTTGTACATCGCGCCCATGATGTTCTGCGATTTACCGAGGCGGACGAAGAAGGTGCCGATGATCGAGGTGAGGATGCAGACGCCGCCGATGATGAGCGGCAGGCCCATCAGCGCATAGAGCTGCGGCGCGGTGATGCCCGTGACGAGCAGCGCCGTCAGCACCATGGTGGCGCCGACGGTGACGACGTAGGTTTCGAAAAGATCGGCGGCCATGCCGGCGCAGTCGCCGACGTTGTCGCCGACGTTGTCCGCGATCACGGCCGGGTTGCGGGGATCATCCTCCGGAATGCCGGCTTCGACCTTGCCGACGAGATCGGCGCCGACGTCCGCCGCCTTGGTGAAGATGCCGCCGCCGAGACGCGCGAAGATCGAGATGAGCGAGGCGCCGAAGGCCAGCGCGACGAGCGCATCGATGACGAGGCGGCTGTCCGCCGCGTTACCGGCGATGTTGACGAGGTAATAGAAGAAGCCCGCGATGGCCAGAAGCGCAAGGCCCGCAACGAGCAGACCCGTGACGGCACCCGCGCGGAACGCCATGGTGAGGCCCTGCTGGAGCCCGGCGCGCGCCGCTTCCGCCGTGCGGACGTTGGCGCGGACCGAAATGTTCATGCCGATGAAGCCGGTGAGACCGGAAAGCACCGCGCCGATCACGAAGGCGATGGCGGAGGTCAGCCCGAGGAAATAGCCCACGAGCGCGGCAACGACGACGCCGACGACGGCGATGGTGCGATATTGGCGGCCAAGATAGGCGGCAGCGCCTTCCTGGATGGCGCCGGCGATCTCTTGCATTTTGGCATTGCCCGGTGAGGCGCTTGTGACGCTCTTCGTGGTGACAATGCCATAGAGCACGGCCGCAAGGCCGCACAAAATGGCGACGACAACAATGTCCATGAACGAACCCCTGCTGCTCGCCTTACCCGCCCTTGCCAGGCAGGCAGGCGCGTTTCCCCAAGTTTGACTTTATGTCGGGGCGGAGCATTGCAAATGGAATGGCAACAGGCAAGCTACGGATTTCAGACAGGAACCGCCGTCAGAATGCGGACCTGCCGGACGTTTGACGGGCCGAGCGCTGAGCGTGCCGCAACAAGCAGCGCCGCGCGCATCGCTTCGATGTCGAGCCGGTCGGCACTTTCGGCGACGAGACCGGACTGCCACGCCGCCACATTCACCGCATGGCGCACCGCCGGCACCCGCTCGCGAACCCACGCGCGGCGGGTGCGCGGCACCTCCAGCGTGAACGCAACAACGACGTAGCCCTGCGGGCCGGACGCGCCCATCACCGGCAGCGTCATGCGCTCGACGGGGACATAGACGATATCGGATGCGCTCGCCGTTTGTCGGCGAAAGGTCTCACCGCCGAGCACGCTCGCGGTGACGAGCACGCCGAGCAGCGCACCGGCGAGACCCGCAAGCAGCGTCCGCCTTCCCTGCCGCGCTTCATGCCCCATGCTCATACCCCAGACGCAGCAACGATACGGGCGCGCCGCCCTCGCCGATCACCGAAAACCCCTCGCCGGCCTCCACGCGGCCGACGCGCGTGAGCCTAAGCCGTGCGGCTTCTGAAAGCGTTAAGAGCGCGGCGCGGCTTTCGGGCGGCGCGGCGATCAGGAGTTCGTAGTCGTCACCCGCGGTCGCGGCAGCGAGGCGCCCCTCATCGCCGGGCGCGAGGCGCGCTGTAGCGGCTTCCGAGAGCGGGACGTCTGCGAGCGTGATCTCGATACGCACGCTCGATGCCTTCGCCATGCGCGACGCATCGATGAGGAGCCCGTCCGACACGTCCATCGCCGCGCGCGCGCCCGCACCCGCGAGCCCCTGCCCCATCGCCAGACGCGGGATGGGCAGACGGTAGCGGCGCAGCAGCGTGGGCTCGGCAGGCGCTTCACTGCGCGCGATGGCAAGGCCAAGCCCAGCGTCGCCGATCGTACCCGTGACGTAGAGATCGTCGCCCGGCTTCGCGCCCGTGCGCGAGAGTGATTGACCGCGCGGCACATGCCCGATCGCCGTGCAGCCGAGAACCGCGGACGCCGCGCCGGTCGTCGTGTCGCCGCCGAAGAGCGCGGTGCCGTGTTCGGCAAGCACACGGGCGAGGCCCGATGCGAAGCGTTCGAGCCAGGCATCGTCAGGCCGCGCAAGGCCGAGGCCGATGAGCACACCCGCAGGCTCGGCGCCTTTCGCGGCGAGATCGGAGAGGTTCACGGCAACGAGCTTCCAGGCGATGTCGGAAGGGTCGTCGGTGCCGAGATAGTGGACGCCTTCGGCGATCACATCGTGCGTGAGCACGAGTTCGCGCCCCATCGGCGGCGACCAGACCGCCGCGTCGTCCGCAAGGCCGCGTGCGGCGGGGTGCGTCGCGATCGGACGCAGCAGCCGCTCGATGATCTCGCCTTCGCGCATTTCGCCTTGGTAGCGCGGCCGCGCTATTCGCGCACGTCCTTCGCGATGCGATCGAGCAGGCCGTTCACGAAGCCTGCCTCGCGCGCTTCGTAAAACGCCTTCGCGACATCGACATATTCGCTGATCGCCGCCGCGCGCGGCACGTCGAGACGGGCGACGAGTTCATAGACGCCGCAGCGCAGGATCTGCCGCATCGGCCGATCGAGGCGATCGAGCGTCCAGCCTTCGGCAAGCGCGCCGGCGATGCGTTCGTCGATCTCCGCCTCGCGCGCGGCGACGCCGGAAACGAGATCGTCGAAGAAGTCCGCGTCCGCAGGCGCGAAGGCCGTATCCTCGATTGTGCGGCCGAGGCGGTGTTCATGGAATTCGCGCAGCAGCTTCGGGATCGGATCGCCCGACATCTCGCGCTGATACAGCGCCTGAACGGCGGCGAGACGCGCAGTCGCGCGCGATGGTCTTTGTGTTTTCGTCTTGGGGGATGAGGTCTTGGAGGACATGGCGGCTATGTAGAGCCGCCGCCCTCGAAACCCAAGCACCAAAGACGTGTCAGGCGAAACGGCTCTTGAGATCGAGGAGAGCAAGCGCCGCCTTCGCCGCTTCGCCGCCCTTGTCCTTTTGCTTCGGATCGGCGCGCACGAGCGCCTGTGCTTCATCTTCCACCGTGAGGATGCCGTTGCCGACCGCAAGCCCATCCATCGTCAGCGCCATCAGCCCGCGCGCGCTCTCGCCCGCGACGATCTCGAAATGATAGGTCTCGCCGCGAATGACGACGCCGATGCCGACGAACGCGTCATAGCGGCCGGATTCCGCCGCGAGCGCGATGGCGCCGGGGATCTCGAGCGCGCCGGGGACGGTGATCGTTTCGTGGTTGTGCCCCGCATCCTCGAGCGCGGCGCGCGTGCCGGCGAGCAGCATGTCGTTGAGGTGCGCATAGAAACGGGCTTCGACGATGAGGACGCGTGCCATGAACGGCCTTTCCGTAATCTCAGTGGGTGGGAATGGGCCGTTCGCCGACGACGTTGATACCGTAACCTTCGATCGCGACGATGTTGCGATGGGCGTTGGTGAGCAGGATCATGTCGTGGATGCCGAGATCGGCAAGGATCTGCGCACCGATGCCGTAGGAACGCAAATCCATGTCGCCGCTGTGTTCACCCGCGATCTCGCGCGTCAGGCCGTCCGTGCCGGAGCCGGTGAGCAACACGATAACGCCGGAGCCGACCTTGCCGATCTCTTCCATCGAGCGTTGCAGGATCCGCTTGCGCGGGCCGGGCTGACCGAGCACGTCCGAAAAGATGGAAAGCCCGTGCATACGCACGAGGGTCGCCTCGTCGGCGCTGACCTTGCCCTTCTGGAGGACCACGTTGACCGACCCGTCGATCTTGTTGCGATAGGAAAGCACCCGCCAGTCCCCGCCGTAATCCGAGGTGAACGGCGCCTGCGCGACGCACTCGACGAGATGATCGTGGCGCCGGCGATAGGCGATGAGGTCGCGGATCGTGCCCATCTTGAGGCCGTGCAGGCGCGCGAAGGGGACGAGATCGTCCATGCGCGCCATCGTGCCATCGTCTTTCATGATCTCGCAAATCACGCCCGAGGGGTTGAGCCCGGCGAGGCGGGCGACATCTACCGCCGCTTCGGTATGGCCGGTGCGCACGAGCACGCCGCCGTCGCGCGCGACGAGCGGAAAGACGTGGCCCGGCGTCACGATATCGTCGGGACCGCGCGCGGAATCGATGGCGACCGCGACCGTTCGCGCGCGATCGGCGGCCGAAATCCCGGTGGTGACGCCCTGCCGCGCCTCGATCGAGACGGTGAAGGCGGTTTCATGGCGCGTGCCGTTCTGGCGGCTCATCAGGCCGAGGCCGAGTTGGTCGACGCGCGCCTTCGTCATCGCAAGGCAGATGAGGCCGCGGCCGTGGGTGGCCATGAAGTTGATCGCGTCGGGCGTCGCCATCTGCGCGGGGATGATGAGGTCGCCCTCGTTCTCGCGATCCTCGTCGTCGACGAGGATGAACATGCGGCCGTTGCGCGCTTCCTCGATGATCTCCTCGATCGGAACGAGCGCCGGGCGGTCGCTGTTCGACGCCATGTACAGCTCCAGCTTGCGGAGCGTTTCAGCGGTGGGGTTCCACTCGGGCGAATCGATGTCGCGGAGCGTGTTGGCGTGAAGCCCCGCCGCGCGGGCGAGGCCGGAGCGGGACACGTCGCCCTTGGAGACGAGGCCGCGAATCGTTTCAATCAGTATCTGGCTCATGGGACGATTGCGTATCACACTGTGATGTGATCGCAATCCATATTTATCACAGGGTCGTGTCAGGCCGCGACGTCACGCATTCGGCCGATGTAGCGGGCGAGCACATCGATCTCGATGTTCACCGCGTCCCCCGCGCCGGCACCGCCGAACGTCGTGTGCGCCGCGCTGTGCGGTATGAGGTTGAACGACAGGATGATCCCGTCGGCAGTGTCTTCCACCGTGTTCACGGTGAGCGAAACGCCGTCGAGCGCCACCGAGCCCTTCGGCGCGATGAACGCGGCGACGCTTTTCGGCGCTGCGATGCGGAACGCGTGGCTGTCGCCCACCGCCTGCACCGATTCGACACGGCCGACCGCATCAACATGGCCGGTGACGATGTGGCCGCCGAGCTCATCGCCGACCTTCAGCGCACGCTCAAGGTTGAGCCTAGCGCCCTGCTGCCAGCGCGACGCGGCGGTTTTCGAGAGGGTTTCGGCAGACACATCGACCGCGAACCAGTCCGCACCCTTGTCCACCACGGTAAGGCAGACGCCCGCGCAGGCGATGGAGGCGCCCATGTCGACGCCCGCCATGTCGTAGCCGCAAGCAATCGTAAGCCGCGTGTCGCCGCGCGCTTCAACGCGTGTGACGGTGCCGATGTCGGTGATGATGCCGGTGAACATGGCGCCCCTTTAGCGCGTCCGCGCGTAGACTTCGAGTCGGTCGTTGCCGAACGTGCGCGTTTCGGCGAGCCGCCAGCGGCCGTGCGCATCGGCCAGCCTTTCGAGCGCGATTCGCCCCGCGCCGGGCGCGCCGTCACCGATCACGATGGGCGCGCGGTAGACGAGCATCCGGTCGACGAGATGGGCGGCGAGCAGCGTGCTTGCGGTTGCCGGGCCGCCCTCCACGAACACGTCGTTGACGGCGAGCCCGCAAAGATCGTCGGTCGACGCCAGCAGCAGCGGGTCGCGCGCCGCGAGCCTTGCCGACGCCGGAATGGCATCGAGCGTCGCGCTCAGCACCGCAGGGCGCGGGCTGCGATCCTCCAGCCCCGGCAAGCGCACGTCGAGCGAAGGATCGTCGGCTTCGAGCGTACCGCGCCCGACAACGATCACATCGGCAAGCGCGCGCTCGAGATGAACATGCGCGCGGGCTTCAGGGCCTGTGATCCACTGGCTTTCGCCCCCGGGCATCGACACGCGGCCGTCGATCGACATGGCGAGTTTGAGTGTGATGCGCGGACGGCCGCGCTCCATGCGCGAGATGAATCCCGCCATCGCCGCGCGCGCCGCCGCCTCGCCGGCGCCGACCGTGACGGAAATTCCCGCAGCTTTGAGACGCGCGGCCCCCTGCCCGGCCGTGCGCGGATCGGGATCGAGCACGGCGATGTGAACGCTGGCAACACCCGACGCGGCAACGAGGTCGGCACAGGCCGGACCCCGCGCGCTGACATGCGCGCAAGGTTCGAGGCTGACATAGAGTTCGCCGCCCTGGGCCGCCGCGCCCGCAGCTTCCAGCGCCACGGCTTCGGCATGGGGCCGCCCGCCCGGCTGCGTCCAGCCGCGCGCGATCACCACGCCGTTCTTCACGACAAGGCAGCCGACATTGGGATTGGGCGCGGTGCGGCCGAGACCGCGGAGCGACAGGCGGATGGCGGCCTCCATCAGCCGCGCCGCCTCGCTCATTCGCTTGCGGGCTCTTTGGTTTCGGGCGGGGCGGCAGGTGCAGCTGCCGCCTTCTCCGCATTGATATCGAGCTCCGCGGCGATCGCGTCCGCCTGTTCCTGCATCAGCCGCTCCTCTTCCTCCTGCTCGGCGAGCGCATCAGCGCGCGAGCGGCCATCTTCCCAGTTCTTGAAGTAGGCGATGATCGGATCGGGCGGGAGGTAGCCGAAGCGGTTCTCGATCAGGAACGTGAACATGATGATGAAGGTCATCAGCACCGAAAGGCTGCCGATGACCCACTGACGCCGTTCGACAGCGGCGATGCGGGCGCGGATGCGTCCGAAAATTGTGGCGGTGCTCATGCGGGGCCACAGATAGGGTTTCGAACGCACCCGCGCCAGTGCCTGCGTTATGCCTTTACGGGTTCAGCACGAATGTCACCGTAATCTGGTGACGGCTCTGCACCGCGACACCGTCGCGCATGGCGGGCCGGAAGCGCCAGGCCGAAAGGGCCTGCCGGATCGCCGTGCTATCGAGCCGTTCATAGCCGCTGGACCGCGCCACTTCGGCATCGGCGACGCGCCCACCCACATCCACGAGCACGCTGACCACGACGCTCCCCGCCTCGCCCGCACGGCGCGATGCCGGCGGATAGGCGGGCTGGAAGCGATCACGGTAGCGCGGATCGAGGCTTGGCGCGACGAGGACAGGCTCCGAGACCTGCGCTGGCCCCACCGGCCCGGTGACATCAGGAACACGCGGCAGAATCGGCGTCTGTTCATCGCGGACGATCGGCGCCTGCTGCGGCGTATCCACAACGAGGACGGGCTCGACGACCGTGATGTCCACGTCATCTTTCATGGCGGGCGGCGGCGGTGTTTCGGGTCTGGCTGGCTCGACTTCCTCGATCCAGACCGGCGCCTGCGGACGGATGATGTTCGGAACCTTGACGATACCCGTGGCGGTGAGCGCCACATAGCCGAGGACGAGATGAACAGCTGCAGTGATGAGAACGCCGCTGCTGTCTCGCAGGGCACGGGGGGTCGGGAACGCTGACTTCATCGAACGACTCCATCCCAAGGGAGGGCGCCCCATGCGTTGCCGAACGGCAGCGCCGCTCCACCACCGGCAACATGCCGGCCCGCGTGTTATACTATAACACCCCCACCTCTGCCGAGCAGATCATTCGGGCCGCGCTCAGTTGGTACGGCGGCGTAACCGTTCGAGGGCGCGGTCTCGACCGATCAGCAGCAGCAGCCCCGCCATTTCCGGCCCGTGATCGCGGCCCGTGAGCGCGCGGCGGAGCGGGAGGAACAAATCCTTGCCCTTCCGGCCGGTGGCCGCCTTGAGCGCGCCGGTGAGCGCCGACCAGACGCCGGGCTCCCACGGCAGCGATTCGAGCGTGTCGGCGGCAAGCGCGAGGTAGTCTTCCTCACCAGCGAGCGGCTCGACCGGGCCTTCGACCACCTGCCACCAGTCCGCGGCATCCGCGAGGGTTTCGAGGTTGGGGCGCAGCACCGTCCACGCCGCTTCATCCATGCCCGGCGGCAGACGGTCCGCGACGGCATCGTAATCGAGCTGATGCAGGATTCGCGCATTGAGCTGGCGCAGCTCCGCTTCGTCGAAGCGCGCGGCCGAGCGGCCGAAGTGTGCGAAATCGAAATGCTCGACGAGCGGGTCGATGCTCGTCACCGGCTCCACTGAATCGGACGTGCCGAGACGTGCGAGCAGTGCCGCGATGGCAACGGGCTCGATGCCCGCTTCCCGAAAATGCGCCATGCCCGCCGAGCCGAGCCGCTTCGAGAGCGCGCCTTCGGTGCCGGTGATCAGCGCCTCGTGCGCGAAGGCGGGCGGCTTGGCGCCCAGCGCTTCGAACATCTGGATCTGCACGCCCGAATTGGTGACGTGATCTTCGCCCCGGATGACGTGGGTAACAGCCATGTCGATGTCGTCGATCACCGACGGCAGCATGTAGAGGTAGGAGCCATCGGCACGGCGCACGACCGGATCGCTGAGCGAAGCGGGATCGATGTGGGAATCGCCGCGGATCAAATCCTTCCAGTGAACGTGCGCGGTCGTATCGAGGCGGAAACGCCAGTGGGGACGTTCGCCTGCTGCCTGCTTCGCGGCGATCTCTTGCGGCGTGAGCTTCAGCGCCGCGCGGTCGTAGACAGGCGGCAGACCGCGCGCGAGCTGGATCTTGCGGCGGACGTCCAGCTCCTCGGCAGTCTCGAAGCAGGGGTAGATGCGCCCGGCCGCGACCAGCGTTTCGAACTGCTCGTCGTAGCGGGCGAGCCGGTCCGACTGACGATATTCGGCGTCAGGCACGAGGCCGAGCCATGCGAGATCGGCGCGAATGGCGTCCGCATATTCCGCGCGGGAGCGTTCGACGTCGGTGTCGTCGAGGCGCAGCAGGAAGCGGCCGCCGTGCTTCTTCGCGAACAGCCAGTTGTGAAGCGCGGTGCGGACATTGCCGACGTGCAGATAGCCCGTCGGAGACGGGGCGAAGCGGGTGGTTACGGTCATGAGGTCCGGAAGGCGTTGGTGATCGGATAGCGGCGGTCGCGCCCGAAGTTTCGGACGCCGATCTTGACGCCCGGCGGCGACTGGCGGCGCTTGTATTCGGCGACGTAGAGCAGACGCTCGATACGGATCACGGTGTCGCGGTCGAAGCCGCGTGCGACGATATCGGCAACCGAAAGCTCCTCCTCGACAAGGCTGTGCAGGATCGGATCGAGGATTTCGTAGGGCGGCAGCGAATCCTGATCCTTCTGGTTCTCACGCAGTTCGGCCGTGGGCGGCTTGGTGATGACACGCTCGGGCATCACGGGGCCATCGGGGCCGAGCGCGAGCTTCGGCCGGTTCGCATTCCGCCAGCGCGAGAGCGCGAACACTGTGGTCTTGTAGGCATCCTTCAGCACCGAATAGCCGCCTGCCATGTCGCCGTAGATCGTGGCGTAACCGACCGACATCTCGGACTTGTTGCCGGTGGTGAGCAGCATGTGGCCGAACTTGTTGGAGAGCGCCATCAAGGTCATCCCGCGGATGCGCGACTGGATGTTCTCCTCCGTAATGTCGCGCGCCTTGCCTTCGAACACGGGCGCGAGCATCGCGTCGAACGCTTCCATGGCAGGCGCGATGGGGATTGTGTCGAGGCGGCAGCCGAGCATACGCGCGCACTCCGCCGCATCGTCCAGACTGTCCTGCGACGTGAAGCGCGACGGCATCATCACGCACCACACACGGTCCGCGCCAAGCGCATCCACCGCGACCGCCGCCGACAGCGCCGAATCGATGCCGCCCGACAGGCCGAGCACGACGCCGGGGAAGCGGTTGCGGTTCACATAATCGGCAAGGCCGATCTGCATCGCGTGATAGATATCCTCCGGGTACGGATCGAGGCGGTGCTTGTGACCTTCCTCGCAAACCCAGCCCTTCGACGATCGGAACCAGGTGGTGAGCGTGGTCCGCTCCTCCCAGTCCGGGAACTGCACGGCGATGCGCCGGTCCGCGTTCATCACGAAGCTGGCGCCGTCGAACACGATCTCGTCCTGCCCACCGACACGGTTGAGGTACGCCAGCGGCAGGCCAGTTTCGGCGACGCGCATCGCGGCGAGCGACAGGCGCTTGTCGTCCTTGTCCAGCTCATAGGGACTGCCGTTCGGCACGATCAGGATCTCGGCGCCGGTTTCGGCGAGGCATTCGCAGACGTCCGGGAACCAGATGTCCTCGCAGATCGGCACGCCGAGACGGACGCCGCGGAAGGGAAGCGGACCCGGCAACGGGCCGGCCGCAAACACGCGCTTCTCATCGAAGACGCCGTAGTTGGGGAGTTCGTGCTTGCGCGTCCACGCCGCGATCTCGCCGCTGTCGAGCAGCGCCATGGCATTGTAGAGCTTGCCGTCTTCAAGGAGCACGCTGCCGACGAGCATGGCCGGGCCGCCGTCCGCCGTGGCCTGTGCCATGCGCTGAAGCTCAGCCTCCGCCGCGCGCACGAGCGAGGGTTTCAGCACGAGGTCTTCGGGTGGATAGCCGATGAGCGAGAGTTCGCAGGTGACGATGAGGTCCGCTTGCGGCTGTTTCGCGCGCGCCGTGAGCATGGCGTCGGCGTTGCCGCGAAGGTCGCCCATGGTCTGGTTGAGCTGCGCGAACGCGATCTGGAGACGATCAGTCATGCGGGGTCTTCTAGGCTGTCGAAACGGCTTTGGCGATGCCTTCGCGCCACCGCGCGAAGGGGGCTTTCGAACGCCGCGGCTTCCGTTTAGGTTCCGCGCCGATGTTCACCGACACGCCCCTTCTGGCCAACCCATGGACCTGGTTCGTCGTAGGCTATCTGCTGGGCGCGATTCCCTTCGGCCTTATCGTCACCCGCCTCGCCGGGATGGGCGATATCCGCCGCCTGGGATCGGGCAATATCGGCACGACCAACGTACTGCGCACCGGCGGTAAGAGCCTTGCCGCGCTCACCCTGCTGCTCGATGCGGGCAAGGGCGCGCTTGCCGTCTGGCTGGGGCAGACCTTCGCACACGGCGGCGACATCCTCGGCGGCATGGGCGCGTTCGTAGGCCATCTGTTTCCGGTATGGCTGCTGTTTCGCGGCGGCAAGGGCGTTGCCACGATGCTCGGCATCGCGCTCGCCATCCATCCGCCCGCGGGCCTCGTCTTCGCGGCGGTCTGGCTGCTGGTCGCGGGCGTAACGCGCTATTCCTCGCTTGCCGGGCTGATGGCGGTGACGCTCACCCCGCTCGCGCCCGCGCTCGCCGGACGCTGGGATGCCGCGCTGCTGTTCGCGGGCATGGCCGTGCTCGTGATCGCGAAGCACGACGAGAACATTGCGCGGCTGCGCGCGGGCACCGAAGGCAAGATCGGTGGGCGCGGCGGCGCGCCCGATCCGAATGGCTGACCGTCCGGGCAGCGACATCGAACGCATCGCAAAGCTGCGGCTGATTCGCAGCGAAAACGTGGGGCCGATAAGCTACCGGCATCTCACGGCACGCTTCGGCAGCGCATCGGCAGCGCTTGAAGCGCTTCCCGAGCTGGCAGAGCGCGGGGGACGCCGCAACTTCCGGATTGCGAACCTCGCGGCTGTCCAGCGCGAGATGGAAGCGGTGGAGGCCGCCGGCGCGCGTTTCGTGTTTTTCGGCGAGGCCAATTATCCGCCACTGCTTGCCGAGATCGAGGATGCGCCCCCAGCACTTGCGGTGCGGGGCGACATTGCGCTCGCGCATCGCCGTACGATCGGCATCGTCGGTGCGCGCAATGCATCGGCCGCGGCGATCCGTTTTGCGCGCGGGCTTGCTTCCGATCTCGCGTCCGCAGACATCGTTGTCGTCTCCGGGCTCGCGCGCGGTATCGACGCTGCGGCGCACGCAGGCGCGCTTTCGGGCGGCACGATCGGCGTGATCGCGGGCGGCATCGACAATATCTATCCGCCCGAGAATGCCGAGCTTTACCGCGCGCTCTACGAACGCGGCCTCGTGATCGCCGAGCAGCCCTTCGGCACCGAGCCGCAGGCGCGGCACTTCCCGCGCCGCAACCGGCTGATCTCGGGGCTTTCCGCAGGCATCGTGGTCGTCGAGGCCGCGCCGCGTTCGGGCTCGCTCATCACCGCGCGGTTCGCGGGCGAGCAGGGCCGCGAGGTGATGGCGGTGCCGGGCTTCCCGCTCGATCCGCGCGCGCAGGGCTGCAACCAGCTGATCCGCGACGGTGCAACGCTCGTGCAGTCCGCCGCCGACATCGCCGAGACGATCGCGCCTTTCGGGGCCGCGCGACTCGCCGCAGGCAGCAGCCGCTTCTCGGCCCCTCCCCCCACTGACGCCGACGACAGCGCCCGCGATGCCGTGACCGCGCTGCTCAGCCTCACGCCCGTCGCCGTCGATGAACTCGTCCGCCTGTCGGGCGAACCGCCCGCAGTGGTGCAGACCGTGCTTCTCGAACTCGAACTCGCCGGCCGGCTGGTGCGTCACGCGGGCGGGCGCGTCGCGCTCGCATGAGCTCGCGGCAGCAGCGCGGCGCCGCGCTCGACCCGGAGCTGCTGCTCCGCGCCTATTCGATCGGGATCTTCCCGATGGCCGAAAGCCGGGATGCGGAGGACGTGTTCTGGGTGGAGCCGCGCGAGCGCGCCATCCTGCCGCTCGAAAGCTTCCACCTCTCGCGCAGCCTCGCCAAAACGCTGAAGCAGGAGCGCTTCGCGCACAGTGTGGACCGCGCCTTCGACGCGGTGATCGACGCCTGCGCCGAGCCCGCACCGGACCGCGCCGACACATGGATCAACCGCCAGATCCGCGAAGCCTACACATTCCTGCACCGCATCGGCCACGCGCACAGCGTAGAATGCTGGGAAGGCGATGCGCTCGTGGGTGGTCTCTACGGGGTCAGGATCGGCGGGGCGTTCTTCGGCGAAAGCATGTTCAGCCGCCGCACGGACGCCTCGAAAGCCGCGCTCGCGCATCTCGTTGCGCGGTTGCGCGTCGGCGGATTTCGGCTACTCGATTGCCAATTCATGACCGGTCACCTCGCCAGCCTCGGCGCAGTGGAGATCAAGCGCGAAGCCTATCTTCAGTTGCTCGGCGGCGCGACCGGGGTTTCGGATGCGGATTTCGGCGCGCTCGATGCGCTGCCTGATGATTTGCCGACCACGATCGTGCGCGGGCCGGTTTCCGGGAAGCGCATCGCGCAGCTTCTGACCCAGACGTCGTAGCGCTCATTATCGAAGCTGTTGAGCGACGGACTTTCGGCGAAGAGCCAGCCTGAAAACAGGCGTTTCATTGTGTTGTCGCGCACCGGCCCGTCGATCTGAAGAAAGGCGCCTGTGTGAGGACGCTGCCACGGCGGCGACGCCTCGCAGGTGCGTGCCGCGATGCGCAGCTTGCCGAAGCGCACGGTCTCGCCCGGCTTCAACGTGAGGTCGCGCGTTTCGCTGCTCACCTTGTCGAGCACGCCGATCACGAGCACGCGCTCCGCGTTCGGTGTGGGGAGCTTCGCAGGCGCAGCTTTGGGTGCCGCAGGCGTTGGAGCCGGCGCCGGTTCGGCTGCAGGCGCGGGCTGCGCAGCCGCCGGCGCGGCAAGCAGCACCATGCCGAGCGCGGCGCGGGCCGCCGAGCGGATCACGGCGCGGCGGACTCCGCAGGTGCAGACTCGCCGGCCTTGTCGGACTGGCCGCTCTGGTTGATGAAGCCGCCGATCAGCGTCATCAGATCGACCGAGCCCTGCGTATCGATGATCTCGTCGCCCTCGCGCATCGTCTCGGGGTCACCGCCCGGCGTCAGCGAGATGTAGCTGCCGCCGAGGATACCTTCGGACGTGATCGCAGCGCTGCTATCGAGCGGCAGCTTGATTCGCTGGTCGATCGAAAGGCCGAGCCGCGCCTGGAACGTATCCGGGTCAAGCGACTGATCGACGACCGACCCCACCTTGATGCCCGAGACGCGCACGTCCGTGCCCACCGCGACGCCCGTGGCGTTCGGGAACAGCGCCGAGACGCGGTAACGATCCGCGCCAACATTGCCTGACGTCCGCTGATACGAGAACAGCACGAACGCGACAGCGATGCCCACGACAAGCGCGCCGACGAGCGCCTCGATCAGGTTCTGCCGGAACAGCGCGGTCATGCCTCTTCGGGGCTCCACGCTTCATAGTCGCCGGTCGCGCGGGCGCGCGGCGCCTCGCTCGCGAGCGTACCGGGACGCTGCCATGCCGCGGCAGTGCCGGTGAGGTTCGCATGGTGCGGCTTTTCCCACACCTTGCGCGGCAGCTTCGAGTCGCCCGGCAGCACGTCGGTGGATTTGTGTAGCCAGCCGTGCCACTCGGGAGGCACTCGGCTCGCCTCGTTGAGGCCGTTATAGATCACCCAGCGGCGCTCGCGCTTGCCGGGCTTGCGGAAATAGCGGTTACCCTCCGCGTCCTGGCCAACCTCCTCGCCGTGGAAACGCGTCATGTAGCGCGTGCCCCACGTCGGACCGTCCCACCAGGTGAAAATCGACTTGAACAGACCCATTGCCGGCTCCGCTGACCTCAGTTGGCGCCTTAGAGCCTTATTCCGTGCCGCCTTGCAAGTCCCGAAGGTCGTATTCGACGAGATCGCCGGGCGTCGCGCCGATCCGCGCGGCCTCTCCGGCATTCAGTTCGAGCACGGCGGCGACGGGGCCGAGCGAGCTGCGCTGCGCCTCATTCAGCGGCGGAACGTCGGCAAGGATGCTCTCGATGCGCCCGTCAGCAAGCAGGAACACCATATCGAGCGATATGTAGGTGTTGCGCATCCAGAACGTCGCGGGGCGCGGTGCCGGGAACGGGAAGATCATGCCCGCATCCTTCGGCATCGCGCGGCGATACATCAGCCCCTGCGCCTGCTCGTCCGACGTGCGCGCGACCTCGACCGTGTAGACATGCCGCTTGCCATCGTTCGTGACGATGGTGAGCGGGACGGTGCGAAGCCGCTGGACCGCAGGCTCTCCAGCGGTTTCGGCCGCGGGTTCCTGCGTGGCGGCGGACGGTTTGCTGCCACAGCCCGAAACGACGGCCGCGAGCAGGAAGGCCGCAAGAAGCGGCCGATGACGAACGGAAATCATGAAAAAGGCTCTATGCCTCTCCAACCGTGATGGCAACGGCGAGCGGGCCTTTGTCGCCCTCCGCGATGCGCGCCATCACGTACTGGCCGGGTATCAGTTCGATGAGCCCGGCACGGCGCACGGTTTCCATGTGCACGAAGATGTCATGCGAACCTTCGCCGCGCGTGAGAAAACCATAGCCTTTCAGGCGGTTGAACCACTTGACTTCCAGCCGCTCGTAATCGCCCGCATCGTCGATGAGCTGCATCGGATCGACGCGCGCAGCAGCACGTTGCACGACGAGTTCGGGATCAGGCCCAATCGCCGTTGTCAAATCAAGTTCAATGATACGCCGCGCCTGCCGACCGCGTTCCCGCGCAACCGCCATGCAGACGACTGTCGCGCCTTCAGGCAGCGTGCGGCGACCAACCTCGCGCAACGTGGAAAAGTGTACCAACACATCCCCGCTCCCATCACTGGGAACGATGAAGCCATATCCCCGTACCGCATCGAACCACTTTACCGTGCCATCGACGCGGCATTCTTCGGCGACTTCGGCAAGGTCGGACACGTGCTCACCCTCTGGCAGCAACGCGTGCTCGGCCATTACCCCCTCCGACGCACATTTAATTTTCCGAGAAAGAACGCTACCACAAAACCCCGTAACAACGAACTATATAGTTAATTTTCAAAGCGACAAGACAAAGGATTCGCGCCGATGGAACTGAACGGTGAGACCCTGATCGCGGCACCGCGCGAACGGGTCTGGGCGGCGCTCAACGACCCCGAAGTTTTGGCCGCGTGCATCGATGGCGTGGAACGGCTTGAGCGTGCAGGGGAAAACCGCTTCGAAGGTACGATGAACGCCAAGGTCGGGCCGGTGCGTGCGAAGTTCACAGGCGCCGTCGAGCTCTCCGAAATCGATGCGCCGAACGCCTATGTGATCTCCGGCGAGGGCAAGGGCGGCGTCGCGGGTTTTGCGAAGGGCAAGGCCTCAGTGAAGCTTGAAGACGCCCCGGGCGGCACGCGACTCGCTTGGCAGGCGAGTTCCACCGTCGGCGGCAAGCTCGCACAGCTTGGCGCGCGGCTGATCGAAGGCACCGCAAAGGCTTATGCCGAGTCCTTCTTCGCAGCCTTCAAGGCGCGCGTGGAAAGTGATGGCGCGGCAGAGCCTACCCGTAGTGCTTCCCGAAACCGATCTCTCCGAGGGCACTGAGGAGATGCCCGGGCTTTCCCCAACCGTGTGGGGCAGCATCGTGATCGCGCTCGTCGCCGCGCTGGTGCTCTGGCTGGTGCTGTGAACGGAGACGACACCGCCGCGCTGATCGCGACGCTCCGCGGCTGGAGCGCCGCCGGGCACGAGGCCGCGATCGCCACGGTGATCGAGACATGGGGCTCCGCGCCGCGCCGCATTGGCGCACACCTTATAATTCGCGACGACGGGCTGTTCGAAGGCTCGGTGAGCGGCGGCTGCGTCGAGGGTGACGTGATCGCGGCGGCGGCGGACGTGATCGCCGACAACGCGCCGAGACGCCTCGAATACGGCGTTGCCGATGCTCGCGCCTGGGAAGTCGGCCTTGCCTGCGGCGGCCGGATCGCGGTTCTGGTGCAGCCGGTGTCCGACGCGGGCTTCGCCCCTGCCCTCGCCGACCGCCTTGGCAAAGCGCTCGCAAACGGCGAAAGCGTTCGCGTCACCACCGATGCCGATGGCGTCTCCCGCGAGGGCGAAGGTGAGGGATTTGCGCGCCTTTATGAGCCCGCAGGGCGACTGATGATCGTCGGCGCGGTTCATATCGCGCAGGCGCTCGTGCCGATGGCAGAACTGCTCGGCTATGTGCCGCTCGTCGTCGATCCACGCGGCAGCTTCGCCGCCGCTGAGCGCTTCCAGCATATTGCGGTCGATCCACGCTGGCCCGATGAGGCGCTCGCCGACTGGAAGCCCGACAGCGCAAGCGCGATAGTGGCGCTGACGCACGACCCCAAGCTCGACGACCCGGCATTGATCGCAGCGCTCAACTCGCCCGCCTTCTACATCGCCGCGCTTGGGTCGCGGAAGAACCAGGCGATCCGCCGTGAACGGCTCGCCGCCGCGGGCTTCGACGACGCTGCGCTGGCGCGCGTCCACGGCCCCGCGGGCCTTGCCATCGGCGCGGCGAACCCCGCCGAGATCGCGCTGTCGATTGCCGCCCAGATGATCGCGGTACGGCGCAGCGCGTGAAGTTCGGCCCTGTCTCTCTGGACCGCGCGGAAGGCGCGTATCTCGCGCACGCCGTGCATGTCGGCACGCGGCGGATCCCCAAGGGCAAACGCCTCGATGCAGCGGACATCGCCGACGCCCGCGCGGCGGGGCTCGACGAACTCGTTGTGGCCGCGCTCGAAGGCGGTGATCTGCACGAAGACGCAGCCGCCGCCCTGCTCGCGTCCGCTGCAGCAGGGGCCGGCCTCTCCGCCCATCCACCCGCGCACGGCCGAGCCAACATCGTGGCCGACGCCGCCGGATTGCTGCTCGTGGAAACGGCCGCGATCGATGCCGTGAACGCTCATGACGAGGCCGTGACGCTCGGCACGCTCGCCCCGTTCGCGCCCGCCGCCAAGGGCGAGATCGTCGCGACCGTGAAGATCATTCCCTTCGCCGTGCCCGAAGCCTTGGTCCGAAGCGCGTCAGCCAGCGCGAAAGGCGTCCTGCGGCTGGCGCCGTTCGGAACGCTGCGCGTCGCCTTCATCCAGACGACGCTTCCCGGCACCTCGGCGAAGTTGCTCGCAAAAACTGCCGAGGTGACGGAAGCCCGCTGCACCGCGCTGGGCCTCGCCGCATGGCGCGAAATGCGCTGCGCGCACACGGAAGAGGCGCTGACCGCAGCGTTTGCGGAGACGGCGGACGCCGATATCGTCCTCATCAGCGGCGCCTCTGCGATCAGCGACCGGCGCGACGTGATCCCGGCCGCGATCGAACAGGCCGGCGGTGCGGTGCTGCGGCTCGGGATGCCGGTCGATCCCGGCAATCTGCTTTGCCTCGCCCGCATCGGAACGCGACCCGTGATCGGCCTCCCCGGCTGTGCCCGAAGCCCTCGCCGCAACGGCTTTGACTGGGTTCTCGAACGGCTCTGGGCGGGCCTCGACGTCAGCGGCGACGATATCGCGCGCATGGGCGGCGGCGGGCTTCTGGCGGACGTCCCCCGCCCCGAACCACGCCCGAAACCGGCGGTGGGCGGCAGAGTCGGCGCCGTGGTGCTCGCGGCCGGACGTTCGGCGCGCATGGGCGCGAACAAGCTGCTCGCGGACCTCAGCGGCAGGCCGGTACTTGCGCATGTTCTGGATGCGGTGCGGGATGCCGGGTTTCCGGGGATCGTCGTTACCGGCAACGCGGAAGCCGAGATCGCGGCGTTGGCGGGGCGCTTCGGCTTTCCGAGCGTCCACGCCGCGCGCTACGCCGAGGGGCTGAGCCAGTCGCTCGCAGCGGGCATTGCAGCCGTGCCCGACTGGTCGGCAGCGCTGGTGCTGCTGGGCGACATGCCGGGCGTGACTGCAGAACACATCCGAAGCCTCGCCGCGGCCGCAGACGCGAACCGCATCGCGGTGCCTGTGCACAACGGCAAGCGCGGCAACCCGGTAGCATGGGGGCGGCGCTATTTCGCGCGGCTGCGCGGTCTTGAAGGCGACGTGGGCGGCAAGGCACTGCTCGCCGAGTTCGCGGACGATATCGTGGAAGTGCCGGTGGAGAGCGACGCGATCTTCATGGATGTCGATACGCCCGAAGCCCTCGCGGCGGCGAGGGCGCGCTACACGTAATCGGGGTCCACGTCCCGCATATCAAGAATCTCGGCGACCACGCGCGGATCGTGGCCCGCACGCAGCATCGCCGCGAACTGCTTCTGCCGCACCGCCCGGTCTGGCACTTCCCGCGCGAACGGGCCGAAGCGCTTGCGGCGCGCATAGGCCATTGCGGCCCCGCGCGCATCGACCGCGCCCGTGATCTCGCCGCGCAGGTCTTCGGCAAGGCCCGCCGCGCGCAGATCCTGCCCGATTCGCCGCGCGCCGTAGCCGCGCCGCTCGAGCCCCCGCGCCCGCGCCTCCCCGAACGTGCGATCGTCCACGTAGCGCAGGTCCGCGAAATGCGTGACGATGGCGTCCACGTCGGCGGGGCGTTCCCCGGCCCAGCCGCGCTCGCGCAGCTTCCGGGTAAGGTAGAGCGCCAGCTTGCCTTCAGAGGTCGCGTAGCGCTCCACATAGCGAAGCGCGAGCGCGCGAAGCGCTTCTTCATCGAGCGGCGGGGGCGGTTTTCGGCTTTTTTCAGTACGCACGCCATGTTCCTGCCATAGTCGGACCCAATTTTGAACGTCACATTCCGGCAAAGGCTGACGCTGGCCTGTTTTGCAAGTGGCCAAGGAGTCGTGTATTTGGCGAAGTTTATGAGCGGCAGGAAAAGCCGCCGCTGCGCCGAGAAGAGCTGAGGAGGTTCGGGGACTTGCTGAATCGCACTTCGGATTCGAGCGCGCTTGCGCTGTCCGGCGCCGATGAAACGGCGCTGGCGCCAACGCCGACGCTCGACGATTTGCCGCGCCGTCTGGCGGACTTCAACACGCTTGGCGAAGCATTGGACTATGCGGCGCAGGGCAAGCGCGGCCTCAACTTTTTCGACGCGCGGGCACGGCTCGCGCGCGTCCTGACGTTCTCGGACCTCAAGGTCGATGCGACCGCCAACGCCTACAGGCTGATCGCCGCCGGCATCAAGCCGGGCGACCGCGTGGCGCTGATCGCTGAGACAAGCGCGGATTTCGTAAGCCTGTTCTTCGGCGCCATATACGCTGGTGCGCTGCCCGTGCCGCTGCCGCTGCCGACCTCGTTCGGCGGACGCGAAGGCTATGTGGAGCAGATTCGCAGCCAGCTGACGTCGTGCGATCCCGAGATCGCATTCGCGCCGTCCGGCCTTGCCGCGATCGTGGCGGAAGCCGCACACGGCCTGCGCTGCCGCACCGCGCATGACTGGCTGGACTTCATGGCGCGCGACGCAAAACCCGCCGCGCTGCCTTCGGCGCGCAAGGCCGACATCGCCTATCTTCAGTACTCCAGCGGCTCGACGCGCTTCCCGCACGGCGTGGAAATCACGCACGAGGCGCTGCTCGCGAACCTCAACGGCCATGCCGTGGGCGTGAAACTGCAGCGCGACGACCGTGTCATTTCGTGGCTGCCTTACTATCACGACATGGGCCTCGTCGGCTGCCTGATGGCGCCGATCGCGAACCAGGTTTCCGCGGACTACCTCGCCACCGAGGATTTCGCGCGCCGTCCGCTCTCGTGGCTCGCGCTCATCACGCGCAACGAGGGCCACAGCCTCTCTTACTCGCCGACCTTCGGCTACGACATCTGCGCGCGCCGCGTTTCCAGCCAGACCGATGTTGCCGAGCGCTTCGACCTGTCGCGCTGGCGCGTGGCAGGCAACGGTGCCGACATGATCCGCCCGGACGTGATGAACGCCTTCGTCGAAGCGTTCGCGCCCGCAGGGTTTTCGGGCGGCGCGTTCCTGCCGAGCTATGGCCTCGCCGAAGCGACGCTTGCCGTTACCATTTCTCCGGTAGGCACCGGCATCGTCACCGATCTCGTCGACGAGCGTCTGCTTTCGGGCGAGCGCGAGGATACGGGCGCGGGTACGGGCCGGATGCGCGCGATCGTGAACTGCGGCGTCGCGCTGCCGGGCATGGAAATCGAAATCCGCGACGAGGCCGGACGCCGCCTCGGCGACCGCCAGATCGGCAAGGTGTTCGTGGCCGGCCCCAGCATCATGACCGGCTATTTCCGCGACGAAATTTCGACGCGCGCCGCGCTGCAGGGCCAATGGCTCGATACCGGCGACATGGGCTACATGCTGGAAGGCGCGCTCTACATCGTCGGCCGCGCCAAGGACATGATCATCATCAACGGCAAGAACCACTGGCCGCAGGACATCGAGTGGGCGATCGAGCAGCTTCCGGGCTTCAAGGCGGGCGACATCGCCGCCTTCTCGATCACGACGGAGGGCGGCGAGGAAGCGCCCGCCGTGCTCGTGCAGTGCCGCACCAGCGATGCCGCCGAGCGCGCCGATCTTCGCGAAACGATCAAGACCAAGGTGCGCGCCATCACCGGCATGAACTGTATCGTCGAACTGGTCCCGCCGCGCACGCTGCCGCGCACCAGCTCGGGCAAGCTCAGCCGCTCCAAGGCCCGCGCCCTCTACCTCTCCGGCCAGATCCAGCCGCTCGACATCGCGGCCTGACGCCGCCCCGCGCATGACGACACTCGCCATCACCGGCGGAACCGGCTTCGTCGGGTCGAAGCTGATCGATCTTGCGCTCGAGAAGGGCCACGCGGTGCGAGCGCTTGCGCGACGCACGCAAGCGGAACGGCCTGGCGTCGAATGGGTTTTGGGCGATCTCGGCAATCGCGATGCGCTCTCCCGCCTGACAGAGGGCGCGGATGCGGTGATCCATGTCGCGGGCATCATCAACGCCCGCACGCCGCTGGAATTCGCAGCCGGAAACATCGAGGGCACGCGCGCGATGCTGGAGGCGAGCCGCGAGGTGCCGCGCTTCGTGCATGTCTCCTCGCTCGCGGCGCGCGAACCGGCGCGTTCCATCTACGGCAACACCAAGGCGGCCGCCGACGCCCTCGTCGAAACCGCCCGCCCCGATGCAGCGATTGTGCGTCCGCCCGCCGTCTACGGCCCCGGCGACCGCGAGACGGCGAACGTCTACAAGCTCGTCGCGCGCGGCTGGGCGCTGCTGCCGGGCGGCGGACGCTTTTCCATCGTCGAGGTGTCCGATCTCACGCGTGCATTGCTGGCGCTCGCCGAGACCCCTGCACCGCACGGCATCTTCGAAATCGACGATGGAACGCCGGGCGGGCTCAGCCACCGCGAAATGGCCGCGCACATCGCCGCCGCGCTCGGCAAGACCCCGACTTATGTTCCGTTGCCCCCAGCGGCGCTGCAACTCGGCGCCGCGATTGACACGCTCGGCGCGAAGTTTGCCGGGCGCCTCCCCGCGCTCAGCTTCGACCGCGCGCGCTACCTTGCGCATCCGGACTGGGTGGCGGACAGCGCGCCCTTACGCGCGCTCGGGATCTGGGCGCCTGAGGTTCCCGCAGCGGAGGGCATCGCGCGAACGGCGGCATGGTACAGGAATGCAGGCTGGATTTAGACCGCCTGCCTGCCTATTCCCTGCCACAATCTGTTGGCATCGAACCGCAACGACATTTCAGGACACACGCATGGCGCACACACGCGACACCATCCTTCCCAAGCTGATGGAACTGATCGAGCCTTTGAACCGCAAGGCGATCGCGCTCACACCCGATACGAGCTTCGCGAGCGACCTCGAGCTGGACTCGCTCACCGTGATGGACCTCGTCGCCAACATCGAGGACGAGTACGACATCATCCTGCCGATGAACCTGCTCCCCGAGTTGGAGACGATCGGCCAGCTTGCCGACGCCGTCGCCAAGATCGTGAACGGCTGAGGCGAGACGATGGGCGATCTTTTCGATAAATTCGACCCGATCATCGCTGAAAAGGCCGCGCTGCTGGCGACGGGCGTCAACGACCCGTTCAACCTCGTGATGGAGAAGGTGCACTCGCCGACCGAGGCCACGGTGAACGGGCGCGAGACCATCCTCGTCGGCACCTACAATTACATGGGCATGACCTTCGACCCCGACGTGATCGCGGCGGGCAAGCAGGCGCTCGACGAATTCGGCGCAGGGACCACCGGCAGCCGCGTGCTAAACGGCACCTATCAGGGCCACCGCGAGGTCGAGGAAGCGCTCAAGGATTTCTACGGCACCAGCCACGCGATGGTGTTTTCCACCGGCTACCAGGCGAACCTCGGCCTGATGGCGACGATGGCGGCGCGCGGGGAATACATCATCCTCGATGCCGATAGCCACGCCTCCATCTACGATGGCTGCGCGATGGGCAACGCCGACATCGTGCGCTTCCGCCACAACAGCGTGGAAGACCTGGACAAGCGTCTCGGTCGCCTCCCGCCGGAAGCGGGCAAGCTCGTCGTCCTCGAAGGCGTCTATTCGATGCTGGGCGACATCGCGCCGCTGAAGGAAATGGTCGCGGTCGCCAAGAAACACGGCGCGATGATCGTCGTCGACGAGGCTCACGGCATGGGCTTCTTCGGCCCGAACGGACGGGGCGTTTACGAGGCCGCAGGGGTTGAGGCGGACGTCGATTTCGTCGTCGGCACCTTCTCGAAATCGGTGGGCACGGTGGGCGGCTTCGTCGTTTCCAACCACCCGAAGTTCGAGGTGCTGCGCCTCGTCTGCCGGCCTTACGTGTTCACCGCCTCGCTGCCGCCGAGCGTCGTCGCCACAGCGGCAACATCGATCCGCAAGCTGAAGCACGCGCACAACAAGCGCCAGCATCTGTGGGAAAACAGCCGCAAATTGCATGGCGGCCTGAAAGCCAAGGGCTTCACGATCGCCACCGAGACGGCGGAAAGCGCGATCATCGCGGTGCTGATGCCGGGGCAGGAAGCCTGCGCCCGCATGTGGAGCGCGCTCATCGAGCTTGGCGTCTACGTCAACATGGCGCGCCCGCCTGCGACACCTGCGGGCATGTTCCTGCTGCGCTGCTCGCTTTGCGCGGAGCACACGGCGGACCAGGTGGACATCATCATCGATCGCTTCGTGCAGGCGGCGGCGATCGCGGGGATTCCGCTTAACGCATAGCCGCGACGTTCAGGCGTCGCTCGTATTCGTCGGCCAGCCTGCGAAGCGCCTCCGCCCCGTCTCCGCGGAAGGATGAGCCGTGCATGACGGCGAGCAGGCTGGGCGCCAGATCCGCCAGTCGGCGCAGCGTCGGCGCGGTATCGGGCGTGAGGCTGGTCGCCCCGAACATGTCTTCTGCGGCCATCGCTGCCGGAACAATGTCGCTTGCTGTCACGGCCTCGCCGTCCCCGACCTGCGTGAACACATCCCCGCAAAAGAGTGTGGCGGTGGTTTCCTCGTAGAGCATCTGCGCTTCCCAGCCGTGGGGAACATGCGGCGTGGGAACAAGCCGAACGCTCTTGCCGCCAAGATCCATCACCTCGTCCTCGCCAAGAGCCCGAGGCGCACGGTCCGCGAGATCGTTGACCGAGATATTGCATCCAAGCGGGCTGTAGACGACCTGCGCTTGGGGCGCAGCTTCAAGCCAGAGGTTCATCGCACCGCATTCATCGGCCTCGATATGCCCGAAACTGATCCAGCGCAGGCGATCAAGCGGCAGGATGGCCGCGACAGCTGACGAGACCGATGGGAAGAGCGACCGGGGCCCGCAATGAAAAAGCAGGGGTTCATCGGCAACGATCAGGAACTGATTGAATGTGAAACCCGCGGGCGGCGCAATATCGGTGACATGTGTCGACAGGCGGTGGATGCCCGGAGCGATCTCGGTGGTTCGCGTTTGGATACGGTCCTCCCCTCGAAAGATCACCCGAACGGATGTTTCCGTCTTTTTGACGAAGCCGTCACGGAAGTCGAGCTTCGGATTGCCGCTGCGAGATTTTCGATCGCGATTACCGTATCGCGCCCTTGCGGATCAGCCTCGGCAGCAGCACGAGGCCGGCGAGGATCGGGAAGCGGCGGTGCCACGGCTTCACGACGATGCCCGCGCCCGCGTGGCGGTTCACCTTCCACGCGATATAATCGACGCCGCCCTTGAAGGTAAAACTCGCCTTCGCGAGCCGCAGCACCGAAAGCAGCTTGCCCCGGCGGCGCAGCTTCGCCCACGCGCGTTCGCCGGATTTGCGATCGGTATCCGCGCGGAAATGCACAATGCCGCCGCGCACTTCCGCCGCGAGATCGCTGTCCGCGATGGCGGGTGCGGTGAAGGCGGTATAGCGCGCGGGATCGGTTTCGAAGATCGACTGGCCGCGCCCCGCACGTTCCGACCTGAGTTCGGAAGCGTAGGTGAGCGCGAAGGCGCCGGTCCACAGCGCTTCGATGCTGAGATCATCGTCAAGCATCGGCCGCGCGGTCTTGAGCAATGTCGGCGCGGCCGTCGCAACCGCACGGATCACGCGCGCACGCGCCGCATCGCCGCGCACCCAGACGAGCCGCGAAGGCTGCGCGAACCGCGCCCAGACCGAAACGTTGTCGCAATCCGGCGAGCAAGCGTGCGCAAAATCTTCCAACGACATCACCGCGAACTTGGCGCGCAGACCTTCATGCTCCGCGTAAAAGACGTTGGGCGGGATCAGCCGGTTCGCCGTCGCCATCCACCGGCGCGTGTAGGCGCGATCATAGGAATCAACGAGCAGGTAGAAATCAAGAAGCGAATCGCCGAGGTCTTCGCTTCGGAGACACGAACCGTAGAACAGCACCGCCTGCGCGGCACCGCCACAGCGACCGGCGATCGCCTTGGCGAAATCGGCGACTTCGGGCGCGGCGGGCGTTTCCAGCTCGGCCGCAACGAGCGGCACGAGTGCCGTCATGCCGCGAGGCTGAGGAAGGACACCGGCGCGGTGGGCGTCAGCACGATCGAATGCCCCTCGCCCGCTTCGTAAAGCTCGCCATCGAGGATGACGCTGGCGCGCTTGCCCTCAATGCGGATCTCGTCGCCGCGGCGCAGGTGAAGGCCGTTGAAGCGCGCGCTGCCCAGCCGCCCGGCGAGCGCCGAAAGCAGCGCCTTGAAGATCGTGCCCCGGCGCTGCTCGATCGCCATCAGCTTCAGCGATCCGCCGTGATCGTTGAACGGCGTCGCGAAATTGAGCAGCAGCCGTTCGAGCGTCGTCACCATCAGCACGAAGAAGCTGCCCTCGACAGGCTTGCCGCCACGGTGCAGCGAGACGCGCATCGGGCTCGGTTTGACGGGATTCCAGCGCGCGCCCACGCCGACGAGCACGCTTGCGAGTACCACGAAGATCGCCATCAGATGGCTCACCCAGTTCGGCAGGCCGAGCGGGTAAATCTTGTTGCGGCAGAACAGGATCGCCTCCGCAAGGCCAGCGCCGCCGAGGAACATGCCGAATACCGGACGCGCCGCAATGCCGTCGCTGAGCGCAATCAGCTGCCGCGCGACGACGTGCGGATCAACGCCCGTCTCGACGATCTTCAGAATATTGGCGAGCGCCTCCACCGGGTTGGCGCCCGCACCCAGATCGAGCGCGATCAGATTGGTCTTGCCGTTCGGCAGCACCGCAAGGGGCGGCACGGCGCCCTTGAAGTGGTGGCCGTTGTAAATCTCGGTGAGCGCGGCCTGCACGGTGCCGTCGCCGCCGTTGATGACGAGCACGGCGGGCTTCACGCGCGCGATCATGGCGAGCGCGTCGGGCACTTCGGAGATATCGCCCACTTCGTAGTGGAAGATGTTCGGGTGCTGCGCCACGAACTCCCGGATGCGCGGCAACGCGGCCTTGTTGCCGGTCGAGCGCGGATTGGAGAGGAGCGCGACGCAGGCCATGTCAGTCGCGCCTTGCTACAAGGGGCTTCACGGAAAACAGCCCCTGCCTGTAGTTCAGGATCACATCGACGACGGTGACGCCGCCGCGCGCGACGAACATCGCGTCTTCATAATCGGGTTTCGACAGGCCGAGCTTGGGATTGCCCGAAAAGCCGACGCCGTCCTTCGAGACGGAGAGTTTGCCGTTCATGTCGCTGTCGTGAAGCACCGCCATCGAAAACTCGCCGTGGCGGGGCAGCGCCATGCAGATATTCATGTCGCCAGACGCCGTCATCGGCAGCTCGATGCGCTTCAGCTTCTTGCCCTTTTCGAGAAACTCGTCGGGATTGTCGCTGTAGAGCTGGACGCGGAGGTTCCCGATGCGGTCCTTGAAGCCATACACGCGCACAAGCGCGGCCGGACCGCGCGCACCCGGCGCGCAGGCCGCAGCCTCGGGGCCGATGATCGTCTGGGCGGCCGCGGGCGCTGAAAATGCGCCAAGAACCGCCGTCGCCGCGATCAGCGAACGGACAAGCCCCCGGAAAGACGCATTGGACCGTTTCAGCACCATGAACCTCCTCGACCTTCCCCTTTTTCGAATCACCAAATAGTTGATGCATCGCTGCTCTCCCGTGGTATCGGGTCCGCTTGCGGCCAAAATTTGACCAAGGATCGACAAAACCAAGAGATGCTGGCCCGGTTCGACAGGTACATGGCGCGGCTGATCGCGGTGCCGTTGTTCGCGACACTGATGATCGCGGCCATGCTGCTATTGCTGGAGAAGATGCTGAAATTGTTCGACTTCGTGGTGAACGAAGGCGGACCTGCATCGGTCGTCTGGCGTATGCTCGGGAACCTCATTCCGCAGTATCTCGGCCTTGGAATCCCCGTTGGCCTTCTTCTTGGCATATTGCTCGCTTTCCGGAATCTGGCGCTTTCGAGCGAACTCGACGCGATGCGCGCCGTGGGAATCAGCTACATGCGGATGCTGCGCGTCCCCTACATGTATGCGCTGCTCCTCGGCCTTCTCACGCTGCTCATCGTCGGCTTCATCCAGCCGATCAGCCGCTATGCCTATGAAGGCCTGGAGTTCGAGCTGCGCTCGGGCGCGCTCGGCGCGACGATCGACGTGGGCGAGTTCGTGCAGGTGGCGCGCAACACCACGCTCCGCGTCGAGGAAAGCCGCAATCATGGCCGCGACCTGCGCGGCATCTTTGTCAGCGGCCAGAGCGCGGACGGCAAGACCGTCTCCGTCACCGCCGCGCGGGGCACCTTCCTTGCCACCGACGATCCCGACGTGATCCTGCTGCGGCTCACCGACGGCACGCTCGTGCACGACGCGCCTGGCTACAGGCAGCCGCGCGTGCTGAGCTTCCGGATGCATGACCTGCCGATCGATCTGCCGCAGATCGAACTGTTCCGCATTCGGGGCGCCGAAGCCGACGACAATGAACTGACCCTCCCCGAACTCTACCGCGTCGGCTATCTCGGTCAGGGCACCACCACCGAGGAAAACCGGCACGCCGTGCGCGCGAACCTGCACCGGCGGCTCGTGCAGGTGTTCGCCGTGCTGGTGATCCCGCTGCTTGCGGTGGCGCTCGCGGTGCCGCCCAAGCGCTCGACCTCGGCGGTCGGCGTGTTCGCCGCGCTCACCACCCTTATCGTCTACAACGAGATTTCAGAGGCCGCCGAGCGCTCCGGCGCTGCGGGTAAGGCCGACATCGTGCTCAGCCAGTGGGGCAGCTTCATCGCGTTCAGCCTGCTCTGCGCGTGGTTCTTCCATGTCCTCGCGAACGTACCGGGGGGCCAGCCGATCGCGATGATCGAGCGCGGCGCGGGCATCGTCACCAAGTGGATCGTCAGCCTGTGGCGCCTGATCCGGCGCCGCTTGGGAAGGGTGCGCACAGCATGAGCAGCGCGCTGACATTCTGGCCCTCTCCCACCATCGCGACTTACACCGCGCGCATGTTCATGCTGCGGACGCTCGCCTTCGCGATCGGCCTCGTCGCCATATTGCAGACGCTCGACCTGCTCACGGAATCGAACAAGATCCTTGCCATCGACGGCAACGGCAACGCCGAACTGCTGCGCTATGTGCAGCTTCGCGTTCCGCAGCTCATCTCGCAGTTCCTGCCCTTCTCCGTGCTGCTCGGCGCACTCGTGACAATGGCGACGCTGAGCCAGAACAGCGAGGTGACGATCTTCCGCGCCGCCGGGCTTTCCGCGCACCAGATTCTCTACCCGATGATGGCAGCGGCGCTCGGCGTCTCGCTGTTTCACTTCGCGTTCAACGAGATGGTGCTGGTGCGCACGAATGCCGAACTCATCGCGTGGGAAAAGGCCGAATACCGGCGCGATGCGGAAATCGACACGAATCCGCTGACCGACGTGTGGGTGCGCGAGGGGCGCGAGATCATCCATGCCGACAGCGTGACCGGAAGCGGCGCGGCAACCGTGCTTCACGGCGTGCGCGTCGACCGCCGCGACGGCAGCCGCCTGCGCCAGATCATCAACGCCGCAAGCGCGCGCCCGGACGGCAACGCCTGGCAGCTCAAGAACGTCCGCATCTTTACCGTGCGCACGGGCGCGCTTTCGCACGCGCCGCAGATGCGGCTCGGTGCGGGTATCGAGCCCGACCGCTTCACGATGCGTGCGCCCGACCCCGACCGCACGAATATCGTCGACCTCTGGAAACAGACGCGCCTGCTCGAATCCGTCGGGCGCGGCACGGATTCGCTGCGCGTCGCGCTCTACCACAAGGTCTCGCTGCCGCTGTCCGCCGTGCTGATGCCGCTGCTCGGCGCGGTGACCGCCTTCGGGCTCGCCCGCTCAGGCAGGCTGTTCGCACGCGCTGTCGTCGGCATGGTGCTCGGCTTTGCCTATTTCGTCGCCGACAATTTCATGGTGGCGATGGGTGAGTTCGGCTCCGTTCCGCCCTTGGCGGCGGGCTGGGCGCCGTTCCTGCTGTTCTTCCTCGTCGGCGAAGCAGTGCTGTTCCGGACCGAGGAATGAACACCCCCGTTGGAAAGTCTGACGTCGCCAAGGGCGCGGGCGTCGTCGCGCTGTCCCGTCTCGGCGCGCTTGTCGAGGTGGTGTCGCAGCCCGCCTACGTCTGGATGTTCGGCATCGCGGTTTACGGCGTCTACACCGTGCTCTGGGCGGCGGTGAACACGATCTCCAACGTCGCAGACCTTGCAATCACGCGCGCGCTGCAGCGGGTGATCCCGCAGTCGCGGAGCGAGCGCGAGGTGCTCGCCGCGCTGAAGGCGGCACTTCTGCTCGGCGTCGTGCCCAGCATCGTCGTCGCCGCGCTCGCGATGGTCTTCGCGGGCGATCTGGCGGGCCTCGTCAACGCCGGCCCACGCGAAGCGGCGGACATGCGCCTCGCTATCCTCATCTTCGCGCCCGGCCTGCCTTTGTGGTCGTTCATCGAGCTGGTGACGGCGGCGGCCCGCGCGCGGCGCGCGTTCGGCCCCGAAGTGCGGCTACGGCTCTTCTGGGAGCAGTGCGTACGGCTGGTGCTGGCGTTCGGCCTGTTCCTCGCGGGTTGGGACACGCTCGCGCTCGTCACCGCGCACACGGCGTCGCTGTTCGTCACTGCGATCCTCGCCGTGCGCCTGCTCGCCCGCTACTACGATGTCCGCGCCATGTGGCACACGCCGTTCGACGGGCGGATTTCGTGGCATGTCTTCGTCACCGGCATCAGCTTGCTGCCGATCAACGTCGTCTACCGCGTGCTGATCGACCTGCCACCGCTCGTCATCAACGCCCTCATTCCGGGAAACGCGGGCGCCGTCGCCTCGGGCCTTTACGGCATCGCGCGCAAGGTGGCGACGATTCCGCAGCTTTTGCAGCAGGTGTTCCAGTATGTGCTGGCCCCGCTCACCGCCGCGCAGGCCGCCGTCAACCGCCTCGCCATCGAGCCTCTCTACGCCTTCGCGACGCGGCTTTCGACCGTGGTCGTGCTGCCGATGGCCGCGTTCCTCTGCCTGATCGGGGACCGCATCCTGTGGCTGTTCACGCCAGACGCTGTCGCGGCGCTCCCTGTGCTCGTCGTGCTCGTTCTGGGGCGCGCCATCGAAACGGCGATCGGCCCGGCCCGTCCGGTGATCGAGATGATTGGCCACCGCCTGCTGCCGACGCTGAACGGCGTTCTTACCATCGGCGTTTGGGCCGCAGTTACGTGGTGGCGCGTACCCATCGACGGCGCCGTCGGCATGGCGTGGGCGGTCGCGGCGGCAAGCGTTTCCAACGCCTTTCTTCCGCTCGCCGAGCTTACCATCGCGCACGGTTTCCGGCCGTTCGGCTGGCGTTTCCTGCTCTGCGTCGGCCTCGGGCTTGCGGGCGCGGCGATCCTCATGGTCGCCGATCTGGGACTCGCCCACGCCCGCTTCTATATCGAGCTGCCCGCGATGTTCGCGCTGATGCTGGGCGTCATCTGGCTCGGCCTGCGTTTCGGGCTCGCGCGCTCCGATCGCGGCGCGCTCGGCAGCCTTGGCGCGCGCATCGGTCTGGCTCCCGCCACGCCGTCGTCGTAAAGTTGCCGCATTGGGGCGGGATTAAGACCCCCGTAGTTTGCGGCAATGCCGTGTGAATCTCAGAGGTCCGTACCATGCAGATGCTCAAGGGCTATCGGCTCGGCATGTGGAGCAAGAGCCACAACCTGTCGAAGATGACGTTCCGCGAGCTCGTCGTCGCCTATTTCCAGTACTACGCGATCCAGGCGTATCTGCTGCTGACAGTGGCTTGCGCCTATGTCGCCGTTGCCTATCCGACGACGTTGCTGCGCGGCGCGGCCTCCGCCGCAATCGCCGTCGCGGCCTATCCGCTGGCGTGGTTCCTGCTGCACCGCTACGTCCTCCACAGCCGCTGGATGTTCAAGTCACCGCTGACGGCGCGGACGTGGAAGCGCATCCACTACGATCACCATCAGGATCCCAACCACCTCGAGGTGCTGTTCGGCGCGCTCTACACGACGCTGCCGACCATCGCGATCGTCACGATTCCCGTCGGCTACGCGATCGGCGGCATCGGCGGCGCGGCGTGGGGCTTCGGCGCGGGCTTGCTCACCACCTGCTTCTACGAATTCTGCCACTGCATCCAGCATCTCTCCTACAAGCCGCGCTCGCCGTGGCTGGTCGAGATGAAGACACGCCACATGGAACACCACTTCCATGACGAGGACGGTAACTTCGGCATCACCAGCTTCATGTGGGACAAGCTGCTCCGCACCTACTACCAGCGCGCCGAACGCCCGGAGAAGAGCGAGACGGTGTTCAACCTTGGCTACACGCCAGAAGCCGCCGAGAAATGGCCGTGGGTCGCTTCCATGTCCGGCGGCGTCGCTGAAGGCCATCCCCGTCAGCGCATGAAAAAAGCGGCCTGATTCTCGGCATGGGGGGCGGCATCGAGATCCGGCCGGTCGCGGGCGCGGCCGACCGCAAGACGTTCATAAACCTGCCGTGGGCGCTCTACGCCCACGATCCGGCCTGGGTGCCGCCGTTGAAATCGGAGGTCGCCGGGCTGATCGGCGGCGCGAAGAGCAATCCGTGGTTCGAACACGCCGAGGCCGCTCTCTGGGTGGCATGGCGGGACGGAAAGCCCGTCGGCCGCATCTCCGCGCAGGTCGACCAGCTGGTGCTTCAGCACATGGGCGCAGGCACCGGCCAGTTCGGCATGTTCGAGTGCGTCGACGATCCGGCGGTTGCCACGGCGCTGCTGGAGACGGCGGAAAGCTGGCTGCGGGAAAAGGGCATGGCACGGTCGCTCGGCCCGTTCAGCCTTTCGATCTGGGACGAGCCCGGCCTGCTCGTCAGCGGCTTCGAACTGCCGCCGACGGTCATGATGGGGCACCACCTGCCCTATTACGAAGCGCTGATCGAAGGCCGCGGCTATGCCGGCGTCAAGGACCTGCACACCTACGAACTGCCGATTGCGACCGGCTTCCCGCCCGCGTTCAACCGGATCGTTGCAGCCGCCGAGAAGTCCAGCCGCATCCGTATGCGCAATGTCGACAAGTCGCGCTTCGATTCCGAAGCCGCGCTGATCCTCGACATCCTGAACGATGCCTGGTCCGACAATTGGGGCTTCATCCCGCTCACCCCTTCGGAAGTGGCGTATGTCGGCAAGAAGCTGAAGCCGATCGTCTTTGAAGACCTGATCCGCATCTGCGAGGTGGACGGCGAGCCGGTCGCGTTCATGATCACGCTGCCCGACGTCAACGAGATGACCGCCGACCTCGACGGCAGGCTGCTGCCGTTCGGCTGGGCGAAGCTGCTGTGGCGGCTGCGCGCGCCGAAGGTCCGCCGTATGCGCGTGCCGCTGATGGGGGTGCGCAAATCGATGCAGGGAAGCCGCCTCGCCAGCTTCATGGCGCTGATGATGGTGGAGCACATCCGCCGCGTCGCCGTCAGCGAATACGGCGCCACGCAGGGCGAACTCGGTTGGGTGCTCGACGACAACGGCCCGATGAAGTCGATCGCCGAGATCATCGAATCGAAGATCACGAAGACGTACCGGGTCTACGAAAAGGTGCTCTAGACGATATCGATCCAGACCGGAGCGTGGTCGGAGGCCTTCTCCATACCGCGCGTCTCGCGGTCCACGGTCGCGTTCGTCAGCCGGTCGGCCACGCGCGGGCAAAGCAGGAAGTGGTCGATGCGCAGGCCCGCGTTTCGCGGCCAGCAGCCCGCCTGATAGTCCCAGAACGTATAGAGATGATCGTCCGCCGGATGCACGGCGCGCAGCGCCTCCGTCCAGCCCTGATGAACGATGCGGCGCAGCGCGGCGCGGGATTCGGGCTGCACGAGCGCGTCGTTCGCCATCGCCTGCATACTGAACACGTCGCGGTCTTCCGGCGCCACGTTGTAGTCGCCTGCGAGCACCGTAGGCGTTTCAGAGGCGAGCAGCGTCGCCGCGCGCGCCTCCAGCCGCTTCATCCACGCGAGTTTATAGTCGAACTTGGGCCCCGGCTGCGGATTGCCGTTCGGCAGATAGATCGAAGCGATGCGAACACCGTTCACATCGGCTTCGAGATAACGCGCCTGCTCATCGGCGTCGTCGCCGGGCAGCCCACGCTGAACTTCGGCTGCGGGCTCGCGGCTGAGGATGCCGACGCCGTTGAAGCCCTTCTGGCCGTGGACGAGGACATGATAGCCAAGCGCCTCGATCTCCGCCGCCGGGAAGCGCTCGTCGATGCACTTCACTTCCTGCAGGCAGGCGACATCCGGCTTTCGGCTTTCCAGCCATTCGAGGAAGCGCGGCAGGCGCGCGGCGATTCCGTTGACGTTGAAGGTGGCGATGCGCATGGCGCAGGGCTAACGCCCCGCAGGCGTGCGGTCAAACCGAGAAGGACGTACCGCAGCCGCAGCCCGATGCGGCGTTCGGATTGCGCACCTGAAAGGAAGCGCCGCCGAGGCTTTCGACGAAATCCACCTCGGAACCTTCCAGAAGATCGAGGCTTACCGGATCGACGACGAGCTTCACGCCCGCGGTTTCGGTCGTCAGGTCATCCGCCGCGATCGCGGTTTCAAGGCCGAAGCGATACTGAAAGCCCGCGCAGCCGCCACCTTCGACGGAAAGCCGCAGGATCGCGGGCACGCCGCCCTGCCGGGTGGCAATGGCGGCAACACGCGCCGCAGCGGCTTCGGTGAGGTGAGGTGCGCTCATGCCGCAGAGATAGGGGTTTGCAGCGAGCAGTTCAATGACGCGCACCGCAGATGATAAGAACGATCAGTTCCCGGTCGGCTCCGCCGGACCGCCGACTGCGATGGCGCCGGCGCTCTGCTGCGCGGCGAGCACCCGGTCGCCGGCTTCGAGGAACGGCATCGGGTTCACTTGGTGCCCATCGATCAGCACTTCGTAGTGAAGGTGACTGCCCGTGGAACGGCCCGTGGAACCCATGCCGCCGATCAGTTCGCCGCGGGCGATACGGTCGCCCTTTTTCACGTCGAGACGCGACATGTGGCCATAGCGCGTGACGATGCCGGCACCGTGATCGATCTCGACATATTTGCCGTAACCGCCCGGATGATAGCGCGCATCGACGACAACGCCGTCCGCAGCCGCATGGATCGGCTCGCCGACCGGGCCTGCCAGATCGACGCCCTTGTGCATCGCGGTGTCGCCCGTGAACGGATCATAGCGAACGCCGTAACCCGAGGTGTAGGTGTAAGACTTCACCGGCTTCAGCGACGGAATGGCGCTCATGCCCTTTTCGAGCAGATCGAGCTTCTGCCAGCTGACGAACAGCGCCTTGAACTGCGGCTCGGCACCCGCGAGCGGCGAGTCCGCCTTCTCTTCGGGGCCACCCATGCCGAACGTCGACTGCTTGAGAAAACGCGCCGGCTGAAGTCCCAGACGACGAATGAGCGCGCTCGATTTCTCGAAGCGGGCGTCTGCCGCCGTGCGGGCATGATCTGCCAACGCAAGCTGTGCGCGGTCCAGTTCGGCGAGCGGTTTCAGAACCGCTGAGCCGGCCACGACCGCTGCTGGGGCAAGTGCGGGCATCAGCGCGCCAAGCTGCGCCGGATCCGCCTTGCCGGAAACGAGTTGAGCGAGAAACTGCTGGCGCTGCTCGACGCGCGCCGTCGTCTTCGCGACACCCTGGCGCAGCGCCGCGAGTTCGGCGCGCATGGCGGTGACTTCGTTCTCCGCCGACGCTTCAATCGTGCTGCTGCCGATCATCGCGCTCGTCGCCACTGCCGTGTAGGTGAGCAGCGCGGCAAGGCCGCTGAGGCCGATGACCTGCGCGCGCGTCGTCAGGCGGTACACCTGCATACCGACATCGCGCTTGTAGTGAAGAAATTCCCGCTCGGGCAGCCGCTTTGCGACCTTGTCCCGAAACCCGGATGCGACCTTCTTTATATCCAGCACCAAATAAGACCCCCGCACTGCGCAAACGCGATGTTCGCGCAATAGATTCGTCTAACTCGTGTTTTTGGACCCCATGCCCTCCGAGCCCGGAGCGTTAGGTGACAAGCCGCCTAAGCGCTTGCAAGTGAATCATAAAATGCCGGCGTCAGACCGGCCTCGATTCGCGCCGAGTCGTTGAAGGGGCGTTTGAGCGTACCTTTGAATCGGGAACCGACGAGATGTTGGAACGTTTGGACCGGTTCGATTCGCAGTTCGTCGCAAAGGTGACGGAACCAGCGATTCCCTACCGAAACATGAACAATTTCATCGCGGTATATCACATTAAGAATGTCGGCGCTTAACGTGTCGCCTGCTGCGCGCAGGCGAGATTCGGTGGCCGGCGTCACGTCGAGACCGCGCGCCTCGAGCACCTGCGGGACCACGGCGAGCCGAGCGAGCAGGTCGTCGGCAGTCGCCATCGCGGCCTCCCACAGGCCGTCGTGCGCGGGGAGATCGCCGTAGGTAGCACCGAGGTCCGAGAGCCGATCGGAGAGCAATCCGAAGTGCCGCGCCTCATCGTCCGCCACCACCACCCAGTCGTCGGTGAAGGCGCGCGGCATGGCGGCACCGAAGCGGCCCGCGGCGTCCCACGCGAGGTCGATGGCATTGAATTCGATGTGGGCGAGCGCGTGCAGCAAGGCGATCCGGCTGCGCTCCGAGCCTGCCCGGCCTCGCTTCGGCATTCGCGAGGGCGGCAGCAGGTCCGGGCGCGGCGGGCGCGCGGGGCGATCCGGCATCGCCGCGTCGTAAACGGCCGCGAGTTCGCCCGAGCGCCAGCGCGCCGCATGGTGCCGTGAAAGCCGCGACTTCTCCGCCGGGTCGGCCGTCAGCAGAACGTCGGCGGCCGCCGCACCGATCGTGTCAGCCAAGCGCCTGCGCCGCCTTCAGCACGGCTTCGGCATGGCCGGGAACCTTCACGTTGTGCCACACCTCGGCGATCTTGCCGTCGCGGCCGATGAGGAAGGTGGCGCGCTCGATGCCCATGTATTTGCGGCCATAGAGCGTCTTTTCGACCCAGACGCCGTACGCCTCGATGGTCTTCGCGTCGGGATCGGAGCCGAGCTTGACGCCGAGATCGTGCTTCGCGCGGAACTTTCCGTGTTTCGCGACCGTGTCCTTCGAAACGCCGAGCACGGCGGTATCCGCCTTCGCGAAGGCCGGCAGAAGCCCCGTGAAGTCGATCGCCTCGCGCGTACAGCCGGTCGTGTCGTCCTTGGGATAGAAATAGAGCACGAGCTTCTTGCCCGCAAAATCCTTCAGGGACAGCGGGCCCTCCTCGCTATCGAGCGTGAAGGCGGGCGCTTTCGAACCGGGCTTCGTCATCATCGTGCCTTTCGTTTGACCGCGAACACCGCCTCCCAGGCGGAGAGAACGGCCCTTTTGGCGTCCTCCAGCGCGGCTTTCAATGCCTCGAAATCGGCCATGCCGGTGGCAGCCGCCATCATCGCCTTCGCGGCCGCAGGCTGTTTGGAGGGTTCGTCGCCTTCGATGAGCCGCAACACCACGAGCAGCCGCGTCATCAGGTCGTGGGCGCCGAGCACGTCTTCAGGCAACGCGTCCGTCTTCACGAAGTGCGCCGTCGCCGCGCCGAGATCGGGATCGAAGCCCTCGCGGCGCGAAAGCTGGAGGAAGTGCACCATGAATTCGAGATCGATGAGCCCGCCCGGCGCGTGCTTCACGTCCCACAGCCCGCCGTCGCGGTGCGCCTTCACCATGTCGCCGCGCATCTCCAGCACTTCCGTCTTGAAGCGCTCGGTATCGCGGGGCTTCATCAGCGCCGCTGCAATGCCCGCCGAGACGGCCGCGCGGTCCTCTTCCGCGCCGTAAACGACGCGCGCGCGGGTGAGCGCCATGTGCTCCCAGCTCCACGCCTCCTCAAGCTGGTAGCGCGCGAACGTATCGATATTGACCGCGAGCAGCCCCTGCTGGCCGGAGGGGCGCAGGCGCGTGTCCACCTCGAACAGCGGTCCCGCCGCCGTGCTGACGGTGAGCGCGCCCGTGAGGCGCTGGCCGAGCCGGTTGAACCATGTCGTCGCGGGCAGCGCTTTCGTGCCGTCCGACATCGCCTCGTGGTGGCCGCTAAACAGGAACACGAGATCGAGATCGGACTTCTCGGTGAGGATCGCGCCGCCGTAGCGCCCGAAACCGAGCACGAGCAGCCGTCCGCCCGGCACGCGGCCATGCGTTTCGGCGAACTCGGTCTGCACGGCGTCGGCAAGCACGGCGATCGCGGCGTCGGCGAGTTTGGCGTGGTCGCGCCCGACGCGGATCGGGTCCGCGCCGCCCTCGATGATCTGCACGCCGAGCTGGAAGCGCCGCTCCGCCACGAAGCGCCGCACCTCGTCGAGCTTCAGTTCGAGCGCATCGTGGCGGCGCAGGCGCGCGCGCAGCATGTCGGTGAGGTCTTCGGTGCACGGCAGCTGCGCGAACGCCTCGTTCGAGAGCATGATGTCGACGATTTCCGGCCGCCGCGCGAGCTTGCCCGCGAGCACCGGCGCCAGCTCGAGCACGCGCGCGAGGAGCAGCGCCACGCGCGGATTCGCCTCGATGAGTGCGAAGAATTGGATCGAAGAGGGCAGCGCGCCGAGAAAATCGTCAAAGCGCAGCAGCGCCTCGCGGCCGGTGCCCGCTTCCGCGAAGGCCTTCACGAGGCCGGGGAGCGCGCTTTCGAGCTCGCGCTGCGCCGCATCGCTGCGCAAAGCGCGGTAGCTGCGGTCGCGCCAGCGGGCGATGAGATCGGCGAGGTCGGCGTGCGGACCGATCCCGGCTTTCTTCAATGCCGCCTTCAGCTGGGCAGGCTGGCGCGGAAGCCGGTCCACCTCCGCCTCGGCGATCAGCGCGTCATAGATGCGGCCGACGGCGGTCGCATGGCGCTTGATCTCGCGCTCCATCGCCGCCCAGTCGCGGTAACCCGAAAGCAGGGCGAGGTCCTTGCGTTCCGGCGCGCGCGTCGGGATCTGGTGCGTCTGCGCGTCCTCCAGCATCTGCAGGCGATGCTCGGCGGTGCGCAGCACACGGTAGGCGGCGGCAAGCGTTTCCGCCTCATCGGGCTTGATGCGCTCGGCCGCGACCAGCGCCGCGAGCGCATCGAGCGTCGCGGGCTGGCGCAGCGTCCAGTCGCGGCCGCCGAAGATCAGCTGGTGGATCTGCGCGAAGAACTCGACCTCGCGGATGCCGCCGCGCCCGCGCTTCAGGCAGTAGCCGGGGCCGACCTCCTGCCGCTCGTCGTAGTGGTCGCGGATCATCAGCGACATGTCCTGAATGTCGCGCACCGCCGTGTAGTCGAGCGAACGGCGCCAGACGAACGGCTCGATCGCGGCAAGGAAATCCACGCCCATCTTCATGTCCCCGCCCACCGCGCGCGCGCGGATGAACGCCGCGCGCTCCCACGCCAGCGCTTCGGACTGGTAATAGGTCTCCGCGCCCCGGATCGGCATCGCGATCGGCGTCACCTCGGAGGCCGGACGCAGCCGCAGATCGACGCGGAACACGTAGCCGCCCGAATCGCGCGTCTGCATCAGCTCCACCATACGACGCGCGATGCGGACGGCGGTGTTGTCCGGGTCGTCGCCCTCGCGCACGGCGAGCCGGTCGCGGTCGTAGAGCAAGATCAGATCGACATCGCTCGAATAGTTGAGTTCGCGGCTGCCGAGCTTGCCGAGCGCGAGCGCGGTGAAGCCGTCCGGCCCGGCGCCGGGAAGGCGCTCGTCGACCGCGATGCGGATCGCGCGGTCGATGGCACGGTCGGCGAGTTCAGACAGCGCCGCCGTCACCTTTTCGAGCGGCCAGCGACCCGAGATGTCGGCGAGCGCGATGGCGATGGCGGCGATCCGCTTCGCTTCGCGCATCGCGGCGCCGTCCGCATCCGGGGCGGCAAGCAGCGCAAGCGCCGTTTCCATCAGCGGCTCGGGACCTACCGCGAGGTAGCGCAGGAGGACGTCATCCTCGCGGCGCATCAGAGCGCGCAGATACGGTGAATGCGCCCACGCGCGAGCGCAGGCGTCCACATCCTCGGGCGTGCCGGCAACGCCGGCTTCAGCAAGGATACGTGCAAGTTCGGCCGGCAGCGCTGGCGTTTTCTCCGCCAAGGAGAACCCTTTCGTTAGTCGCGCGCCAGCTGATCCACCTGTCCCATGATCTCGTCAAGCGCAGTCGTGCCCGATGCGGTCGAACCGCGGCGCGAGGGCAGTCTGCCTTCGGAGATGACGAGCTCGAGCGCGGCGCGACCGCGCGCCACCCGGCTCTTGATGGTGCCGACCGCGCAATCGCAGATCGTTGCCGCCTCTTCGTAGGCAAAGCCGCCCGCGCCAACGAGGATCAGCGCCTCGCGCTGCGCAGCCGGCAGCTCGAGGAGCGCGCGCTGCAGGTCGGCAAGTTCGATCTGCTTGTCCTGCCCGGCGGGCGCGGACAGGAGCCGATCGGCAACGAGTTCGTCCCACTCACCCTTGAAACGCGCGCGGCGCATCTGGCTGAGGAACAGGTTCCGCAGGATGATGAAGGTCCATGCGCGTATGTTCGTCCCCGCCTGAAAGCGATCCCGCGCCGCCCACGCCTTCAGCAGCGTTTCCTGCACAAGGTCGTCCGCCATGTCGCGATTGCCCGAAAGCGAGCGCCCGAAGGCGCGCAGCTGCGGGATGATCGACGATAGCTCGTCCTTGAACGCCTTGTCGGAAAGCTGCCCCGTCTTTGGCTCTTCGGGGCTCGTTTCCAGCCGGGCAAGCAGGTCGAGAAATGCCTGTGGCAAGGGCTGCGTCGCGGCCTCGGCGTAAGCGGAACGCAGAAATCCGCCGATCACGTCGGCGCTCACGGGGCCGGCGATCCTCTGTTCGATCATGTCTCTCCCCCTCGGTTCGTTTTCAGCGCGACCAGAAAAACAGCATCGCCGCGAAGATCACAACGACCATCGTGACCGAAAACATCAGGATGTACCGAACGATGTGCGGGGTTTCCCCTCCTCTCGCCTGGTTGGTCCTCAGCGTTTCGTGGTCCTGTTCCATGGCCGTTGACTCCTGGTTGTGAAGGCTATGCCCCCGTCCGCCCCTTCACAAGGCTGCGAACGGAAACGTTATCGCATCGCCGCGGTGCTGTTGAAGAAAAGCGCCTGCGCGATTGCCGCCGATACGGTCGAACGCTGGAACGGCTTTGTGATGAGGAAGGTCGGCTCCGGGCGCTCGCCGGTGAGCAGGCGCTCGGGGAAGGCCGTGATAAAGATCACGGGCACCGAGAAGCGGCCGAGAATGTCCTTCACCGCATCGATCCCCGAGCTGTCGTCGGCGAGCTGGATATCGGCGAGCACAAGCCCCGGCTCGGTCTCGATCGCCAGCGCCACCGCCTCGTCGCGCGTTACCGCGATACCGGTCACGTCGTGGCCTAGATCGCGGACGATGCTGTCGAGGTCCATGCCGATGATCGGTTCGTCCTCGATGATGAGCACGCGCGTGCGCGTCTGCCGGCTGATCTCGTCCATGGCTTCCTTGACGAGCCCGGAGACGCTGTCCGGATCCAGATCGATGAGATAGCCGACGTCCTCGTGCGAAAAACCTTCCATCGCGGTCAGCAGCAACGCCTGCCGCGACAGCGGCGTGATCGCTGCGAGACGTTTGTGGGCGGCGCGTTCGAAATCGGACGCCGCGGGCTCTTCGGAATCCACATCGATGTTCGAAGAGGCCCAGATGACGTGGAAAACGCGATAAAGCGCCAGCCTGTCGTCTACATCGCGCGGGAAATCCTGCGGCGCGCTTACGATCGCCTCCAGCGCCGCGCGCACATAGGTGTCCCCGTCCCGCTGCGTTCCCGTGAGGGCCCGCGCATAACGGCGGAGCAGCGGGAGATGCGGCGCGAGCTTCGCTGCCAATGTCATGTGTTCGTCTGCCTCCTTAAAACCCGGACCACCCCCGAATGGTGGCCGCCCCACGCGAAAGTGGCGGCAAGCATTGGAACGGTCGAGGCTTTCTTTTGTTTCGCCCCATATCTAAGTTCGTTGAGGTCGATGACTGAAAAATCAGAAATCCAGGGTTCGGGCCAAGGTTCGGCGGCGCGGCGCTCGCTATCGTTTCAGCTTGCCGTCGCGCTCACGGTGGCCCTGCTGCCGATCGGCATTCTTGCCGCCGTGCTGGCCGCCGATGGCATCCGCAGCACGCGCGAAGCCGAGCTGGTCCGTGCCGAAAACCAGTTCCGGGCGACAGCGCGCATCGTTGAGGATCTGCTCAGCGTCGATTTCCTCGTTCTGCGCGCGCTGCTTCGCAACGAAAGCGGCCTTCACGACGGACGGACATGCAATACCGACGCGGCGAACGCGCTCGACGACGCGGAAACGTTCGACGCGATCATCTGGACCGATGGGTCTGGCCACCCGATCTGCGAAAGCCGCGGCGGCACCATGCCATCGGCCACCGAACTCTCGCGGCTCGCAGCGGAAAACGAGCGCGAAAACCTGATCTGGCCGGGCGGCGATCACGTGTTCTTCGCCGTGCGTCAGGAACCGGAGACCGGAGAGCCCGGCCTTGTCGTCGCGACAGCATCGGTTTCGCGCCTGAAAGCGCGCCTGCGCGAGATCGCGGCCGTGGAAGGCGCCGCCACCGTCTGGCTCGGCGACAAGGCGATCCTGGGCAACCCGCCGCCTGGCACGGGAGCGCCGGGCGGACTCCTTACCGTTCGGCGCGTCAGCGAGCCCGGCGGGCGCTGGCAGGTCGTCGCGTCGGGGCCGCTGTCGATCGCCCCGTTCGCGCTCACCACGGTCGTTCCCGCCACCCACCTTGCATTCGCGGACGTGCTCGCGATCGCAGCGCCGTCGCTGATGTGGATCGCCGCGCTGCTCATCGGCTGGATGGTCGTGCGGCGTTTCGTCGTGCGGCCGCTGCAGAACATGGCGAGCGGTGTGCGCGCATACGGCGCGGGTGACGACCGCGTGCGCCTTTCGGGACGCGCGGGGCAGACCGACGAGATGCTGGCCTTCGCCGAAACGTTCGACGCGATGGCGAAGGACATGGCCGAAGCGCGGCAGGAGGTGGACGCCGCGCTTACCGAGCAGCGCCGCCTGACGCGCGAAGTCCACCACCGCGTGAAGAACAATCTGCAGATCATCGCCAGCCTGATCAGCATTCAGGCGCGCGAAGCCGACGGCGCCGACGTCGGGCGCGCCTATGCCAGTATCCAGATGCGCGTCGGCGCGCTTTCGATCGTGCACCGCTGGCTTTACGAGGAAAGCGATGCGCACGGCGTCGATTTCAGCGCGCTGACCCATGATCTGTGCGCCAGCCTCCAGCAGATCATTCCCTCCGCGAAGCTCGTCGAGCCACGCATCCACGCGCACCTCGAGCGCCTGCACATCAGCCAGGACGCCGCCGTGCCGCTGGCGTTCCTCATCACCGAGGTAATCGCGTTCGCCGCCCGGCTTGCGGCGGCGGAGGGTCGGGAAAGGCTGGTGATCGATGTTCATGTCCGCCGCACCGACAGCGGGGGTGAACTCCGCATCTGCTCGGATGCCTTCGGAAAAGGCGATCAGCTGGCGCCGACCGAGACCCGCGCCGCCGCGCGCATCGTAAGCGGCATGGTCCGCCAGCTCCGCGGACGCCTGACCTTCGATGCCGGCGTACCGTGCTATATGGTGGAATTCCCCCTGAAGCCTCGGGCAGAATAAATTCTTTCAGGCGATGGAACCGTGCTGGCGATTCGCCGTTGATGCCGCACGGACAGCGAACTTTGCCCCCCGCTCTCGCTGTCCCACCAGAGCCCGGTTGCCTGCTCCCCCCGCCGGCATCGGGCTCTTTTCTTTTTGTGCTGCTCCCGGAACGGTCCAATGAAACCTATTGAGGCGACAACCGTTTTCTCCGGGCAGTTTATGGGAGAATGAACATGCGCAATAAAATGGGTGCAAAAATCGCTGTTATCGTTGCGCTGCTGGCCGCTGCAGCCTGCAACACGGTCGAAGGCGTCGGCAAGGACGTTCAGTCGGCCGGCGAAGCGGTCGAAGACACGGCCAATTAAGCGTAAGAGTCGGGAAAACGGGGACGCGGCTACTCGGCAGCGTCCCCTGCTTCCTCAGTAGATTTCACACGCGCGGCGCGGCGATCGGTAAGAACGATGCCGATAATGCCCGCCTCATAGAGAATCATCAGCGGGATCGCGAGCAGCAGCTGGGAGATGACGTCCGGCGGTGTCAGCACGGCCGCGACCACGAAGGCCCCGACGATCGCATAGCGGCGGAACGAGCGCAGCTGAGCGACGTTCACGATCCCCGCACGCGCCAGCAGCATCAACAAAACGGGCAGCAGGAAGCAGAAGCCGAACGCGAAGATCAGCCCCATCACGAACGACAGATAATCATCCATCGCCGGCAGCGCCTGCTGCGGAATGCCCGCGTCCGTCGTCTGGAAGCCGAGCAGGAAGGTGAAGACCGTCGGCATCACCACGTAATAGGCCAGCGCCGCGCCCATGGTGAACAGGACCGGCGTCGCGATCAGGAAGGGCAGAAACGCCCGCTTCTCAGATCGGTAGAGACCCGGCGCGATGAACAGCCAGAGCTGGTTCGCGATGATCGGAAACGCGATCAGGAACGCCGCGAACAGCGCCACCTTGATCTCCACGAAAAAGGCTTCGTAGAGCTTTGTGTAGATCAGCTGCGACGCCTTCGCCTTCACCAGCGGCTGCACGAGAAAGGCGAAAATATCGCCCGCGAACGCGAAGCAGATGCCAAACGCGACGATGAGCGCGATAACGCAATAAAGCAGACGCTGGCGCAGCTCGATCAGGTGATCGAGGAGCGGCGCCTTGCTGTCGTCGATGTCTCTCATGCCTGCGGCTTGCCGGCGCCGGGGTCGGGGTCGGGCACGTTTTCAGGCGCTGTTTCTGCGGGGGGTGCATCGACTGCGGCGGCATCGCCTTGCAGCGAAGGAGCGTCAGGCGCCGAAGGCGCTTCAGACCCGGTCGGGTGTGCTTTCATGATCGCGGCGTTCTGCGCTTCCCACTGCTTCTGCATGTCTTCCATCTCCGCCTCGCGGATCATGGCGTCGACACCGGTGCGGAAGTGCCGCGCGGTCGCGCGCGCTTTGCCGATCCAGTTGCCGACGGTGCGCAGCAGGCGCGGCAAATCCTTCGGCCCCACGACGAGAAGCGCGACGATCGCGATGAGCAGGAGTTCGGGCGCGCCGACGTCGAACATTTATCCGTCCGGATGGAGGACTATCAGCTACGCGGCGTTTCCTGCGGCGTTTCGCTGCGGATCGTCTGATCGGGCGAAGCTGGGCCGATCTGGCGGGGCTGGACTGGCGTTTCGTCCTCGGAAAGCCCCTTCTTGAAGCTCTTGATGCCCTTGGCGAGGTCTCCCATCACGTCCGAGATTCGGCCCTTGCCGAACAGCAGGATGACGACGATGCCGACGATCAGCCAATGCCAGATGCTGAAACCACCCATGGTCCGTACTCCGTTTCCGCCGCCCGCGATATCGGCAGCGCCTTCGCCCCTGTCTAGTCCCCCGCACGCAAAAATGCGAATCCTAGAGCGCCTCGTCGTCCATTTCTTCCTCGGCGTCGGTCTCGTCGACATCCGGGGTTTCCGGCGGCTTTTCGAACTGGAGCTGGTTCATCGCAGCGTCGATAGGCTCCAGCAGGCCGGCGGCCTTCAGCTCGGCAAGGCCCGGCAGGTCGCGGCGCGTGGAGAGGCCGAAGTGAACAAGGAAGCCCTGCGTCGTCGCATAAAGCAGTGGGCGCCCCGGCACCTCGCGGCGGCCCGCCGGGCGTACCCATCCCGCCTCCATCAGCACGTCGATCGTACCCTTCGAGATGGAAACGCCGCGGATTTCCTCGATCTGCGCGCGCGTCACCGGCTCGTGATAGGCGATGATCGCCAGCGTTTCGAGCGCCGCGCGCGAAAGCTTGCGCGTCTGGTCCTCGTCGCGCCGCAGGATATCGCCGAGGTCTCCCGCCGTCTGGAAGTGCCACTTGCCTCCGCGCTGCACGAGGTTGATGCCGCGCGGCGCATAGCTTTCCGCAAGCGCATCGAGCAGCGGCTGCACCGGCGTCCCTTCGGGCAGGAACTCGGCGATCTGCTCGCGTGTCAGCGGCTTGTCGGCAGCGAACAGCGTCGCCTCGATGATGCGCTGGAACCGGAGATCGTCGTCAATCGCGTCGCTCATTGGCGCTTTCTGAGAAAGAGGGGGGCGAAGCTGTCCGCCTGCGACAGCTCGGTCTTGCCAAGCCGCGTGAGTTCAAGTGCGGCGACGAAGCTGCTCGCGACACTCGACCGGCGGAAGTCCTCGTCGGTGATGCCGTCCGGCAGGAAGCTCGACAGCACGGTCCAGTCGAGCGCGGTGCCGAGCATCGATTCGAGCCGGTCCAGCGCCTCTTCGAGCGAGAACACCGGGCGGCGGCGCACCGCGTACTCGCGCGGACCGTGCCGGCTCTTGATCGCGCCATAAGCTTTCAAGAGGTCGTAAAGCTCGCAGTCCCACGTCGCGGTCTTCACCACGCGCACGCCTTCGGGCGCCCCGCGCATAAAGGCGTCCCGCCCGATCTGGTCGCGCGCCATCAGCCGCGCGCCCGCTTCACGCATCGCATCGAGGCGTTGCAGGCGAAGTTGCAGGCGCAGCGCCAGTTCCTCGGCGCTCGGCTCTTCCTGCTCCTCCTTCGGCAGCAGGAGGCAGGACTTGAGGTAAGCGAGCCACGCCGCCATCACCAGATAGTCGGCGGCCAGCTCCAGCCGCAGCGTCTTCGCGTCGGCGATGAAGACGAGATACTGCTCGACGAGTTCGAGGATCGAGATTCGCGCCAGATCGACCTTCTGCGCCCGCGCAAGGTGCAGCAGCACGTCGAGCGGCCCTTCCCAGCCCTCGATATCGAGGTTCAGGCGTTCGCTTTCGTTGCCATTGAAGTCGATCGAAACGATCTCGGTCATGCGGCGGAGACTAACAGCGCGTCGCGCGTCGCGACAAGCGCCGCGACATCGGTTTCGCCTTCCGCGCGGCGCCAGGCCATCGCGCGCTCCAGCCGGGCGAGCGCTTCCGCCGTCATCGCGGGGGCGGTTTCGCACAGCATGGCGTTCTCGGCAAAGTCTCCGCTGCAGTGGAGCGCGAGGTCGCAGCCCGCCGCGAGCACGCCCGCGAGCCGCTCGGGTAGCGTGCCGCCAAGCGCGCTCATGCCGAGGTCGTCCGCCATCAGCAGCCCGTCGAAACCGATGGCGCCGCGAATCGTCTGTTCGATCACGATCTTCGATTGTGAGGCGCAGGCGGCCGGATCGAGCGCCTGATAGAGCACATGCGCGGTCATCGCCATCGGCGCGGCGGCAAGCGCGCGGAACGGCGCGAAATCGGCTTCGAGCGCGGCGCTGTCCGCCGTCACCACCGGCAGTTCGAGGTGGCTGTCCGCCGCGGCGCGCCCGTGCCCCGGGATATGTTTGACGACCCCGACGACACCGCCCGCGCGCAGCCCGCGCAGCGTCGCGTCGCCGAGCGAGGCGACCGTGCCCGGCCCCAGCGCATAAGCCCGGTCACCGATGATGTCGTGCGCGCCCGGCACCGGCACGTCGAGCACCGGCAGACAATCGACGCTGATACCGAGGTCCGCGAGCGTCAGCGCGATCGCCTTGGCATTCAGCCGCGCCGCCTCGATGGCGGTAACGGGCGCTATGCCGAACACCTCGCCGAAACGCCGCGCGGGCGGAAACAAGGGCCAGTGCGGCGGCCCGAGCCGCGCGACGCGCCCGCCTTCCTGATCGATCAGGATCGGCAGGTCATCCCGCCCTGAAAGAGCGCGCAGATCGGCCGTCAGCGCGCGCACCTGCTCCGGCGTGTCGATATTGCGCGCAAACAGGATATAGCCCGCCGGGTCCGCGGCCTTGAACAGCGCGCGTTCACCCTCCGTGATTGTAAGCCCCGAAAGGCTGAGCAGCAGCGGCGTCACGCGCGGCTCAGCGCACGATCACGCACTGTTCGCCCGCCGCCTGCACGGCAGCGCAAACGCTGCCCGCCTGCGCTTCGGAGGCGATGCCGCCCGCACGCAGGCGGTAAAGCGTCTTGCCGGCGCTTTCGACCGGCTGCACCGACTTGCGCAGGCTACTGAGGGCGCCGACGCGCCCCGAAAGCTTCGACCACACCTGATCGGCGCTCGCCGTGCTGTTGAACGCGCCAAGCTGTACGGTGACGCTGCCCGTCGCCTTTGCAGGCTCGGGTTTCGCGGCTGCAACCTTCGCCGGCGCAGCCTTGGCAGGCTCCGGCTTCGGTGCAGGCTTCGGCGTTTCCACCTTCTGCACCGGCTTCGGCGTTTCCTTGACCGGCGGCTTCGCGACCGGCTTCGGAACCACCTTCTCTACGGGAAGCGCCTTCTGCGCGGGCGGCGGCACCGTCACGCGCGCCGCCGTGCCGGGTTCGGGCACCGGCGCACTCCGCACGGGCGCTGCCGGAATGACGGGCACGGGCTCTTCAGGGATCACGTCGAGCGCGAGTTCGCCGCCGGGATCCTGCCCCTCGGCGACCGAGTGCGTCAGGCTGTCGGCATCGACATCGAGCCCGCCGGGATCGTCGGGGCGGACCTTGTAGGCTCCGTCCGGCGCCTGAATGAGCGGCACCTCGTCGGTCGCCGCAACCGTATCGGTGCCGCGTCCTCCCCCGATCCATTCGACCACGAACCACAGCACCGCGACGGTCGCCACGATGATGGCGCCCGCGATGATGAGGCCGCGATACGGGAAGGCCCGCCCTTCGTCCTCATCCTCGGGCTCCGCGGGTTCGAGCCACGGCAGCGCTTCGTCGTCCTCGTCATCCCGGTAACCGCGCGCCATCTCAGTGCATCTCCTCGACCGGCGTCACACCCATCACATGAAGGCCGTTCGCGATAACCTGCCCCAGCCCACGCGCCAGCGCTAGCCTCGCGTTGGTGATGCCGGGATCGTCGGCGATCAGATAGCGCTTCGAAGGATCGTCGTTGCCCCGGTTCCAGTTGGCGTGGAACGCGGCGGCGAGATCGCCGAGGTAGAAGGCGATACGGTGCGGCTCGTGCGCGTTCGCCGCCGCCTCGACAATGCGCGGCCACTGCGCGGCAAATCGCACGAGATCGAGTTCGGTCTCATCGAGCCGGGCAAGATCAGCCGCCGAGGGCGCGACGACGGTGAAGCCCGCCTCCGCCGCGCGGCGCGCCAGCGAGTAAATCCGGGCGTGCGCGTACTGCACGTAGAAAACCGGATTGTCCTTCGATTGCTCGACGACCTTGGCGAAGTCGAAATCGAGCGGCGCGTCGGCGCGGCGCGTCAGCATCATGAAGCGCACGACGTCCTTGCCGACCTCGCGCACCACGTCCGCCAGCGTCACGAACGAACCCGAACGCTTCGACATCTTCACCGGCTCGCCCGCGCGGAACAGGCGCACCATCTGCACCAGCTTCACATCGAACGGCTTGCCGTCCGTCAGCCCCGCGACCGCCGCCTGAATCCGCTTCACCGTGCCCGCATGGTCGGCACCCCAGATGTCGATCAGCTGGTCGGCGCGCTCCGCCTTGCGCTTGTGATACGCCATGTCGGCGCCGAAGTATGTCCACGACCCGTCCGACTTCTTCAGCGGCCGGTCCACGTCGTCGCCGAACGCGGTCGAGCGGAACAGCGTCAGCTCCACCGGCTCCCAGTCGTCGGGAAGCTCGCCCTTCGGCGGCTCAAGCACGCCTTCGTAGACATAGCCCTTGGCGCGCAGCTCGGCTTCGGCGCGGTCCGCCTCGCCCGCCGCCTGCACCTCGGCTTCGGATGAGAAGAGATCGTGGTGGATGCCGAGCAGCGCGAGATCGGCCTTGATGAGCACGAGCATCGCGTCGACAGCGCGCGTGCGGAACAGCGCCAGCCATTCGCTCTCCGGCTTGCCGACCCAGGCGTTGCCGAACTCCGCCGCGAGCGCTTCGCCCACCGGCTTCAGATAATCGCCCGGATAGAGGCCTTCAGGAATCTCGCCGATCTCCTCGCCCAGCGCCTCGCGGTAGCGCAGGTGCGCGGAGCGTGCGAGCACGTCCACCTGCCCGCCCGCGTCGTTCACATAATATTCGCGCGTCACCTCGTAGCCCGCGAACTCGAGCAGCGCGGCGAGCGCGTCGCCAACGACGGCGCCGCGGCAGTGGCCCATGTGCATCGGCCCCGTCGGGTTCGCCGACACATACTCGACGTTAACATGAACGCCCGTGCCGAGCCCCGTGCGGCCATAATCACCGCCCGCCGCAAGGATGGCGTTCAGTTCGCTGATCCAGACGGCGGGATCGAGGCGGATGTTGATGAAGCCCGGCCCCGCTACCTCCACGGATGCGACGCCCGACGCCTTGGCAAGCTCAGCGGCAAGCGGCTCGGCGATGGCGCGCGGCGGCTTGCCTGCAGGCTTCGCCAGCACCATCGCGGCGTTGGTGGCGAGGTCACCGTGGGAGGGGTCGCGCGGCGGTTCGAGCGCCACGGCCTTGCGGTCCAGCCCAGCCGGAATCGTCCCCGCAGCCTCCAGCGCGTCGAGCGCGGCGTGGACCGCCGCCGTATAGGTTTCAAAAACAGTGCTCACGACCAGGCCTGCTATCTGCAAAAATGAGATTTGCCCGGGGCCTTACACCGCTTTCCCCATGCGCGCCAAGCATCCGTCGCCGTCCGCACGGCAGAGCGCTCCGCTCGATTGTTTCCAATTCGAAAAACATCCGTAACGGTTTCTTATCGCCCTTCGCGCAAGGTGGGCTGACAAGAGCCCCCTTCGACGAGTATGCGTGCGCCGTCCCTATGTACCGCGTAATTGCCTTTGCATTTCTATTGCTTATCGCCGCTGCAGCGGGCGATGAGGCGCGTGCGGACGCCCGCTTCTGCCATGCGGTAACGGACCTTTCGGCAGCCGAACCGGACGCGTTCGAGTGTTCAGCGGAGCCCGCCGACTATCGGCAGCGCAGCCTGTGGCTGAAGATCGATGCGCCCGCCGATTCGCGGATCGTCTATGTCCATCAAACGCGCTTCGAGCGGCTGACGGCGGTTTTCCTTTACGCGGACGGCCGAACCGCCTCGCAAACCGTGCGCCGCGGCAATTATGGCGCGCACTGGCGGATCGGTGGGCAGATCGCGTTCGAACCGCCGATGCTCGCCGCGCCCGTCAAAACCGTTCTTCTGCGTTTCGACGGACTCGCGAGCCACGAACTGCTGAGAATCCGTCTGCCCGACGCCGATGAAGCCAACGCGCAGGCCGCCGTGCTGCCTGTGGTCGTCGGCAGCGCGATCACGCTGCTCGCGCTCGGCGCGCTCTACACGCTTTCGGTGAGCGTGGCGCTGCGCCGCATCTACCTGCTGTGGCATGGGCTCTGGGCGGTCACGATGGTCGCGTGGGGTCTGCTCTGGTCGCAGCTCGCACTCATCGTCGCGCCCGGCATCGCCGGCTGGTCGTCGCAAATCTGCACCTTTCTTGCCTGCCTCGCCGTCACGCTGGCCACCGTCAGCGGCGTGATGGCGCTGGGGAAAGACATGGGGCCGCGCGCGCTCCGCGTCGGCACGCTCGCGCTCGGCGTGTTCATCATGCCTTTCGGCATTCTCGTCTCGCTGGAAACGGGGCCGGCGCTCGGCTGGCAGGTCGTCGTTCTCGGCGCGCTCACCCTGTCGGTCCTCGCGCTTGTCACGCTCAGCCTCGTCAACGCCTGCCGCGCCGGGAACACCGATGCGAAGGCGCTTGCCTGGGCGTGGGGGATGCCGATGGCGACGCTTGCGCTGGTTCAGATCGTCGATGTGAATGACTGGATCTACGGCGGCGGCTCGCAGGTCGTGATGCTCGTCGCGGCGGCATTGCAGATCGTCTGGCTCTCGATCGCCGTCACGCTGCGGATCGCGCACCTCCGCGAGGAGCGCGACAGGGCGCGCGCTGCGGAAGCGCGCATGAGCGAGCTTGCCAGCCGCGATGCACTCACAGGCCTGCTCAACCGGCGCGGTTTCGTGGAACGCGCCGAGTTCATGATCGAGGGCCGCGCCGCACCGGGCGAGCACTTCGGCCTGCTGCTGATCGATGTCGACCATTTCAAGCGTGTCAACGACACCTATGGCCACGAAGCAGGCGATGCCGTGCTGTGCCGGATCGCGCGCCGACTCGAACGCTGGGAAGGGCCGCTGTGCGTCGCTGGGCGCATCGGCGGGGAGGAATTCGTGCTCGCCGTCACCGGGCTCACCCCCATCGGCCTCCGCCAGTTCGCCGAAAGCGTGCGGCGCGGCATCGCCGATCTGCATCATCCCGAGCTGCGCACCGGCCATGCCGTCACGGTCAGCATCGGGGTCGCCTCGGCAGACCGCGCGCTCAGCTTCCAGCGCCTCTACGGCTGGGCCGATCAGGAACTCTACAAGGCGAAGGCAAATGGCCGGAACCGGGTGATCTTCCGGGGAAGCGACCGCAACGCGCAGGCGGTCGCCGGCTGATCAGATGATCGCGCCTGGCGGAAAGGCGATTTGCCCGCCCAGCGCCTCGAAGGTCTTCAGCGCATAGCGGTCGGTCATGCCCGCGATGAAATCCGCGATGTGGCGCGCGCGCGCCGGTTCGGCTTCGGGCAGGCGCACGCGCCAATCTGCGGGCAGCTTCGATGGATCGTCGTGGAGCGTGTCGAACAGTTCGCCCGTCACCGCGGCGGCAGGTTCGCGCATCGCGAGGTTGCGCGCGTGGAAATACATGTTCGCGTAGAGGAAGCGCTTGAGGTCGCGCTCCGCCGCCTGCATCGCTTCCGAGAAGCTCACAACGGGCGCCCCGGCCCGGCGAATGGCATCCACATCGATGGGCGCGAGCGCGGCGAGACGCCGGACTGTTTCCTCGATCAGGTCGTCGGCCATGCGCCCGATCTGGAACCGCACGAGTTCGGCCGCCAGCCTGTCGTCGGGAGCACCCGGATGACGCGCGCGCACGGCGCCCAGACACTCGCAGACGAGCGGCACCGCCGCCGCGACCTCCCCGAGCGTGAACAGCCCGGCGCGGAGGCCGTCGTCGAGATCGTGGTTGTCGTAGGCGATGTCGTCGGCAAGCGCGGCGAGCTGCGCCTCCGGCCCCGCGTGCGTCCCGAGGTCGAGATCGTGGCGCGCATTGTAGCCGCCGAGCGCCCAGCCCGGCGCCGTCACCGGCCCGTTGTGCTTGGCGAGCCCCTCCAGCGTTTCCCACGAGAGGTTGAGCCCGTCGAAATCGGCGTAGCGGACTTCGAGCGTGGTGAGCATCCGGATCGTGTGGCCGTTGTGGTCGAACCCGCCCCACGGCGCCATACGCGCGGCGAGCACGTCCTCACCGACATGGCCGAACGGAGGATGCCCGAGGTCGTGCGCAAGGCAGAGCGCTTCGGTCAGATCTTCATTGAACTGCAGCGTGCGCGCGATGGCGCGGCCGATCTGCGCGACTTCGAGGCTGTGCGTCAGCCGTGTGCGGAAGTGGTCGCCGTCCGGCGACACGAACACCTGCGTCTTGTGCTTCAGGCGGCGGAAGGCGGTCGAATGGATGATGCGGTCGCGGTCGCGCTGAAAGGCGTCGCGGCGCGCGCTCGGGCTTTCGGAATGCAGCCGTCCCCGCGAAGCCGCGGGGTTCGAGGCGTACGGCGCCAGCATCAGAGCGGCGCGATGGCGGAGCCGGCCGGCGCGCGGTTGATGTAGGAGTCGACCCCCGCCGCTTTCAGCCGGCGCGAGACTTTCTGCGCATCTCCGGCGGATCGGAATGGCCCGATCAGCAGGCGGTGCGTGCCGTCGGCATTCTGCACATAAGCGTTATAGTTGCCGATCACGCTCGCCTTGCGCTTGAAGCGTGTGAGGTCGAACGTCACCAGCGCACGGTCCGGGCTACTCGAAAGCTGCAGCCACACATGCGCGGCCTTCAGCTGCGCCGCCGAGAGCTTCGGCAACCCGGCGGGCAGCGGTTCCGGCTTCGGCGCGGATTTGGCTGCGGCCGGCTTGGCAGGCGCAGGCTTTTCGGCCGCGATCTCCGGCGCGCGCGGCGGCGGACTTTCGATCACGGGCGCCTCCGCCACGGGCTCGGGCGGTGGAGATATTGGCGCCTGTGCTACGACCGCCGGCGCCTGTGTGGGCCGCCCCGCGTCGGGCAGGATGCCGAGATGCACGGCAGCCGCCTTCGCGGCCGGGGTCGGCAGGCTGGCGATCCGTTCGAGCACATCCCCAGCCCCGGCGGCCGCCTGCGGGCTGAGGTTGGCCGTCGCGATGCGCCGCGCAAGGTCGCGCCGCCCGCCGAGCGCGTGGACGAGCACCAGCGTGCGTTCGAAACTCGGCTGGCCGGACGCCTTTTCCGCCTCGGGCTGCAGGAGCTGCATCGCCGCTTCATTGTCGCCGCCGATCGCGAGGCTGAGCGCCAGATGCTCGACGATCGATCGGTCCCCCGGCACGCGCTGCATCGCGTCCGCATAGGCGATCTGCGCATTGCGGCTTTGCCCGAGGAGGTCGAAGGCAAGTCCGCGCTGCATCGCGATCGCCGCGGGTGGACCTCCCGCCGCCTCGGCGAGCGCGAACGACTTCTGCGCTTCCGTGGGCCGGTTCTGCTGCACGAGCGCGGCGCCGACCGCGAGGTGCGCAAGTCCGTCCTTCGGCGTCGCCCGCACCCAGCGCTCCGCATACGACAGCGCCTGCGGCATCCGCATCGCGAGCGCGACTTCGGTCGAGGCCCGGAGCGCGGGCACGAAGCCGGGATCGATGCCGAGAGCACGTTCGAAGAAGCTCAGCGCCAGCATGAAATCGCCGGAATTGCGGGCATGATCGCCGATCGTGACGAGCCGCGCCGGATTGTTCAGCGCCGCGACCGCCCCGTCGTCCTTCTCCTTTCGCGACTGCGCGAGCGAAGGATCGGCCGTCGCGGCGAGCAGCAGCAGGGCAGCGGCCGCGCGCATCATGTCGCGATGGCCTTCGCGCCCGCCAGCGCGGCGATTTCGGCATCCGAGTAGCCGAGTTCGCCGAGGATCGCCGCCGTATCCGCCCCCGCGCGCGGTGTCGGGGTCGGCATATCCGTTACCGTCTCCGAATAGCGCGGCGCGGGCGCAGGCTGCGTCATCCCGCCAACCTCGATGAACGTGCCGCGCGCCGCATTGTGCGGGTGCGACGGCGCCTCGGTGAGCGACAGCACCGGCGCGAAACACACGTCCGTGCCTTCCATCAGCGCGCACCATTCCGCGCGCGTCTTCGTGAGGAACAGCGCCGTCAGCTTGGCCTTGAGCGGGGCCCAATGCGACGGGTCCATCTGCGCGTCGAATTCGGCGTCGTTCTCAAGCCCCGCGATGCGGCGCAGCGCGGCGTAGAACTGCGGCTCGATCGAACCGATCGAAATATGGCCGCCATCCTTGCATTCGTAGGTGTCGTAGAAGTGCGTTCCCGTATCGAGCATGTTGACGCCGCGTTCGTCCTTCCACGCGCCCTGCCCGAAGAAGCCCCAGATCATGCCCATCAGCACGGCGGAGCCATCGGTCATCGCCACGTCGAGCACCTGACCCTTCCCCGTCCTCTGCACCGAAAGCAGCGCAGCAGCCATACCGAACGCAAGCATCATGCCGCCGCCGCCGAAATCGCCGACCATGTTGATCGGTGGTGTCGGCTTCTCGCCCGCGCGGCCATAGGCGTGCAGCGCGCCCGAAAGCGCGATATAGTTGATGTCGTGGCCTGCGGCATTGGCGAGCGGACCTGTTTGCCCCCAACCCGTCATGCGGCCGTAAACAAGCCGCGGATTGTCGCCAAGCAGCACGTCGGGGCCAAGTCCCAGCCGCTCCATCACGCCCGGGCGCAGCCCCTCGATCAGGCCATCTGCCGTCTTCACCAGCGTGCGCATCACCGCGATGCCTTCGGGCGATTTCAGGTCGACGACGATCGAGCGGCGCGAACGGCCAAGCACGGTTTCCGGCATTCCGCCCGGCCGATCGACACGGATCACCTCCGCGCCGTGATCGGCAAGCATCATGCCCGCGAAGGGCCCCGGTCCGAGGCCCGCCATTTCGATGATACGCACGCCCGAAAGCGGTCCCGCCATCCCTCTCCCCTTCCTGCCATCGATTTGCGACGCAGCGTCGATGCGGTCAAGCGGCGCGCGTCCGCAAGGTCATGAAACAGAGAGGGCCGGGTCTGTCGCCCGGCCCTCCATGTTCTATCTGATCCGGGGATCAGTCGTTGACCTGACGGCGGAAGAACCGCGGGATTTCCAGCGGATCCTGCCCGGCCGGTTCCTCGGCAACGGGCTGCGGCTCTTCGGCGCGCGCCTTGTCGGCACCCCGGCTGAGATTCATCATGCGCTCGAACAGCGTCGGACCCGGGCGCGGTTCCTCGCGCGCGGCGCGCGGCGCCACATAGGGGCGCTCCACCGGCTCGTTGATCGGCGCGGGCGGCGCCTCGGCGGCCACCGGCTCGGGCGCGGCTTCGCGCACGGGCTCGGGCATGCGCAGCGGCATCACATTGTCCGAAAAGCCCGGCTGGGCGTCCTCGACAGGCTCGGCCTCGGCGATGAGGCTCGGCTCCTCTGCCGCTACCGGCGGTTCCAGCGTGATCTGCCGCTCTTCGGGCGCCGGCGCAGCGGCCGCGACGGGGCGGATCGGCGCCGCCGGAGCGAAGCTGCCCGCAACCGCACCGAAACCGCTCAGCGTCGAAGATGTCCGCGCGGGCTCGGCCGACTTCGTCGCCATATCGATACCCGTCGCGACGACCGAAACGCGCATCCTGCCGTCAAGGTTCGCATTGAACGCCGAGCCGACGATGATGTTGGCGTCGGGATCGACCATCTCGCGGATGTGGTTCGCGGCTTCATCGACTTCCATCAGGCGGAGGTCTTCGCCGCCGGTGATGTTGATGATGACGCCCTTGGCGCCGCGCATCGAAACTTCATCGAGCAGCGGATTGGCGATCGCCTTTTCCGCCGCCTCGATGGCGCGGTTTTCGCCTTCGGCCTCGCCCGTGCCCATCATCGCCTTGCCCATCTCACTCATCACCGTGCGGATGTCGGCAAAGTCGAGGTTGATGAGGCCGGGCATGATCATCAGGTCGGTGATGCCGCGCACGCCCTGGTGCAGCACCTGGTCGGCCATCGCGAACGCGTCCTTGAAGGTCGTGTTCGCGTTGGCGATCAGGAACAGGTTCTGGTTCGGAATGATGATCAGCGTGTCGACGTGCTTCTGAAGCTCGGCGATGCCCTCTTCGGCCGAACGCATCCGGCGCGCGCCTTCGAAGGCGAACGGCTTGGTGACGACGCCGACTGTGAGGATGCCGCGCTCGCGCGCCGCCTTGGCGACGACGGGCGCCGCGCCGGTGCCGGTGCCGCCGCCCATGCCGGCGGTGATGAAGCACATGTGGGAACCGTCCAGCGCGCCTTCGATCTCGGAGAGCGTTTCCTCAGCGGCCGCGCGGCCGATTTCGGGACGCGAACCGGCGCCGAGGCCCTGCGTGATCTTGAGGCCGAGCTGGAGCCGCGTTTCCGCCGTTGCCGCCGAAAGCGCCTGCGCATCGGTGTTCGCAACCACGAAATCGACGCCTTCGAGGCCCGAAGAGATCATGTTCGCGACCGCGTTGCCGCCCGCGCCGCCGACGCCGATCACCGTGATCCGCGGCTTCAGTTCGGTAAGCTCGGGGCGTTGCAACTCAAGACTCATGATGCTCTCCTTTGGCGCCGGCGCCCCCCACAAGAGCGCATTTGTTAAACACTACGACAGGATCGATTCCGCGTGAATCCCCAAGACGAAAAAAAATCAACATCTGGTATGTCATCACAGGTTGGACCTCAGCACTTCGATCATCCTGCCCCACGGCGAGCGCGACATGCGCATCTGCCCACCGTCGCGGACGCTGCCCGCCCATAGGTCTTCACGATCCTCCGCGCCGTAGAGCGCGAGCCCCGCGAGCGTCGAAAACGCGCTGCCGACCTGCGCCTCGGGAAGCCCCACGAGCCCGCGCGGACGGCCGACCCGGCAATGCCGCCCGAGCAGCCCCTGCGCGAAGTCCGCGATGCACTTGAGCTCTGCACCGCCGCCCGTCAGCACCATCTGGCGTCCGCGCGGGCCTTTGAAGCCCATTTCGTTGAGGCGTTCCCCCACGTCGGAGAACAGCATGTCGAGCCGGTCGCGAATCACCGCGACGATCTGCGCGCGCGGCACGCGCGTCGGCTCGACGTCGTCATCCTCGGAAATCGGCAGGATCTCGATCATGTCGTGGTTGTCGCGCGGGCTCGTCGTCGCCGAACCGTAGAGCGTCTTCAGCCGCTCGGCATGGATGCGCCGCGTCGAGAAGGTCGAAGCGATGTCGGCGGTGATGTCTTCCGAACCCATCGGGATCACCGACAGACCCACGAGCATCCCGCGCACGTGCACCGCCACGTTGGTGACGCCCGCGCCGATCTCGACAAGCGCGACGCCGAGTTCGCGCTCTTCAGGCGCCAGGCAGGCCAACCCCGCCGCGATCGGCGACGCGACGATCGTCTGCACGCCAAGGTCCGCCGTGCGCACGCACTGATCGAGGTTGCGCACAGGCGGCGTATCCGCCGTGATGATGTGAATATCGACGCCGAGCCGGTCAGCATGGAGGCCGAGCGGGTTCATCACGCGCGTCGTTTCGTCGAGCGTGTAAAGCGCGGGCTGCGCGTGCAGGATCGTGCGCCCGCCCGCGTCGAGCTGCGCGCGGCCTTCGGAAAGCACATGATCGATGTCGCCGCGCTCGATGCGCTGGCCGCCGATATCGACCTCGACCGACACGATCTCGCTGTCGAGCCCGCCCGCCGAAACGCTGACGACGACATTCTCGACCGTGACGCCCGCGTTGCGCTCCGCCTGCTCCATCGCGGCGCGGATCGCGCTTTCGGTGCGCTCCAGATCGGCGACGAGGCCCTGCCGCAGGCCCGTGCAGGCGCGCTGGCCGGTGCCGATCACGCGCGGCGGGCTCTCCCCGTCGCTGACGGCGATAAGCGCCGCCACCTTCGAGGAGCCGATATCGAGCGCCGCAATCGTGCGTTCGCCCCGGCTGCCGGTGTTCCGGACTCTCATAGCGGCCCAACCCTCATATTTCTGTTCCGCCTGTTGCTGGTTGCGTGGCTGGCTGTGCGACCGTGGGCTTCTTGTCGTTTTGCGAGATGCGCACGGTCAGCCGGTCCGCGAGGCGCATGTCGAAACGGCTGAAGCCCTTGTCGACAAGCCCTGAATCGCGGTCGATCCGCACGAAATTTCCAAGCGCGGCGCGCGCCTCGGCGTAATCATCCGGAAGCGCGAGCGTCTCGCCCGATTTCAGCTTCAGATCCCAGCGCCGCTCGCCGATCCACACCGCGCCCGCAACGTGCTTCGCCGCCGCCGGGTAATCATGGAGCAGCGCGATCAGGTTCGCCGCCTCGGTGTTCGCGCCCTTGCCGACCACGATCGGCAGCTTCGCATAGCGCGCGATGTTCTCGGAAGGCAGCACCGCGCCTTCGGTATCCACAAGCCGATGCTCGCCGCGATATTGCCAGATCGCGTAGGGCCTCCGCTCGGTGATGTCGATCGCGAGCGTGTCGGGAAGGCGGCGGCCGACGCTCGCATCCTTCACCCACGGCAGCATCAGCAGCCGGTCGCGCACATCGTCGAGATCGACGAGCAGCATCGAATCCGAAGCCCCGTCGAGCGCCGCCGTGTAGACCGGCAGGCGGTTCATCGTCTTGAGGCCGCTCACCTCGACGTTCTTCACCTCGAAACCCGCGTCGGCGACGCCCACGGCTGCCGCCATCCAGAGCTTGTCGGGAAGCTGGTAGAGCCAGGCCGCAAACAGCGCGATGCCGGCAGCGCCCAAAGACACCGCCGGCGCCATCAACCGACCCGATTTCGGACCCGCCGCCCGCGCGCGCGGCGCTGGCGGTCTCGCCCTTTGCGGCGGCGGGCGCTTCCCCCGTTTGAGCGTGATCCGTTCGCTCACGCCGCGTCTTCCAGGATGCGAGAAACGAGCGTGTCGTAATCGATGCCGCGATACTTGGCCTGCTCGGGCACAAGGCTGAGCGGCGTCATGCCGGGCTGGGTGTTCACTTCGAGCAGGTAGAGCCCGGCAAGGCCCCGGCTTTCATCGTAGCGGAAATCCGACCGGCTGACGCCCTTGCAGCCGAGCACGCGATGCGCCTTCAGCGCCATCGCCATCGCTTCGGCAGCGACCTCCTCGGAAATCTCAGCCGGGCACTGATGCACGGTAAGCCCGTCCGTATATTTGGCGTCGTAGTCGTAGAAGCCGCGCGTCGGGATCAGTTCGGTCACGGCGAGCGGTTCATCGCCCATCACGGCGACGGTGAGTTCGCGGCCCGGAATGAAGGGCTCGGCGAGCAGCTTTTCGAACTGCGTCCACGGGCCGGGCGCATCGGCGGCGATGGGCGTGCCGTAGTTGCTCTCGTCGGTCACGATCGCGACGCCCACGGAGGAACCTTCATTGACCGGCTTCAGCACATATGGGCGCGGCAGCGGATCGCGGGTGTGCACGCTCGCGGAATCCACGACGACACCTTCGGGCATACGGATGCCGGCGGGCACAAGGATACGCTTCGTCAGCTCCTTGTCGATCGCGATGACCGACGTCGCCAGACCCGAATGCGTATATTTCACCCCCAACACGTCGAGCATTCCTTGAACCGTGCCGTCTTCCCCGGGCGTTCCATGCAGGGCATTGAACACGACGTCAGGCTTGATTTCACTCAGCTTTGCGGCAACGTCGCGGCCCATGTCAACAGCGTAAACATCATGGCCCAAACGCTTCAGCGCGTCGGCGATTCCCTTGCCGCTGGTGAGGGACACCTCGCGCTCGTTCGACCAGCCGCCCATCAGCACCGCAACCTTCATTTCGCCACTCCCACGCGCTGGATTTCCCATTCAAGCTCAATGCCCTGCGTCTCCTTCACGCGGCGGCGCACATCCTCGCCGAGCGCTTCGATATCATCGCTGGTGGCGTCGCCCGTGTTGATCAGGAAATTGCAGTGCTTTTCGCTGACCTGCGCACCGCCGCGCATCAGGCCCCGGCATCCCGCTGCATCGACCAGCCGCCACGCCTTGTCGCCCGGCGGATTCTTGAACGTCGAGCCGCCTGTTTTCGTGCGCAGCGGCTGTGAAGCCTTACGCGCCTCCGCGATCCGGTCCATCTCGGCACTGATCGCGGCGGGGTCGCTCGGGGTGCCGCGAAACGTGGCGGCAATCACCACCGCGCCGTCGGGAAGCGCGCTGTGGCGATACGTGTAGCCGAGTTCGGCGCAGCTCAGGGTTTTCCGTTCGCCCGAACGCAGCACAACCTCGCAGTCCACAAGGATGTCTGCCGTCTCCCGCCCGTAAGCACCGCCGTTCATGCGCACGAATCCGCCGACGGTGCCGGGAATCGAACGCAGGAATTCCAGCCCCCCGATCCCCGCATCCCGCGCCGTTGAAGACACCAGAATGCCGGATGCTCCACCGCCGCAGCGTAGCGTGACCTCGTCGAGCCGCTCCACCGCCGCAAACGCCTTGCCGAGACGCACGACGACACCCGGCACGCCGCCATCCCGCACAATAAGATTGGACCCGAGCCCGAGCGCCATCACCGGCACGTCCGGTTCAAGCCCCGCCAAGAACGCGGCAAGATCGTCCGCATCCTTCGGCTCGAACAACCACTCAGCGTTGCCGCCCGACTTGAACCACACGAGCGGCGCCAGCGGCGCGTCCGGAGTCAGCCGCCCCGCGGCGGCAGGAATCGTGCGTACGGCCGCGGCCGCCGTCACGCCGCTCCCCGTTCGCGGCGGATCGCGTCCGCAAGTCCCGCCGCCCACTTGGTGATATCGCCCGCGCCGAGGCAGACGATCATGTCGCCCTCGCGCGCCGTCTCCGCCAGCTTCGCCGCCAGATCCTCAGGCCCCTCCACCGTATAGGCGTCGCGGTGGCCGGAGCGTTTGAGACCGGCAAGCAGATGCGCCGCATCCACGCCATCGATCGGCGTCTCGCCCGCCGCGTAGACCGGCGCGACATACACGGTATCGGCGTCGTTGAACGCCGTCTGGAATTCGGCCATCAGGTCGCGCAGGCGCGTGAACCGGTGCGGCTGCACCACCGCGATCACCCGCCCCTTCACGCCTTCGCGCGCGGCGGCGAGTACCGCCTTGATCTCCACCGGATGGTGTCCGTAGTCGTCGATGATCGACGCGCCGTCCACGTCGCCGACCTTGGTGAAGCGCCGCTTCACCCCGCCGAACTTTGCAAAGCCGCTGCGGATATCCTCGCCCGAAATCTGCAATTCGAGCGCCACCGCCACGGCGGAAAGCGCGTTCTGCACGTTGTGCCGCCCCGGCATCGGCAGTTCGAGCCCATCGATGCGGCGCTGGTTGCCGTCGCGGTCGGTGATGAGCACGTCGAAGCGGTTGCCACCCGGCACCGGCGTCACGTTCTCGCCGCGCACGTCCGCCTGTGCGGAAAAGCCGTAGGAGACGACGCGCCGGTCGCGCACGCGCGGCAGGATCGCCTGCACCTCCGGGTGGTCGATGCACAGGATCGCCGCGCCGTAGAACGGCACGTGCTCCACGAAGTCGACGAACGCCTGCTTGATCTGGTCGAAGCTGCCGTAGTGATCGAGGTGTTCGGGATCGATGTTGGTGACGATCGCGAACGTAGGCGGCAGGCGCAGGAAGCTGCCGTCGCTCTCGTCGGCCTCCACCACCATCCAGTCGCTGGTGCCGAGCCGCGCGTTCGAACCATAGCTGTTGATGATGCCGCCGTTCACCACCGTGGGATCGAGCCCGCCCGCGTCGAGCAGCGCCGCGACCATCGATGTTGTCGTCGTCTTGCCGTGCGTGCCCGCCACCGCAACCGTGGATTTCAGCCGCATCAGCTCGGCAAGCATCTCCGCGCGCCGCACCACGGGGATGCGCTTTTCGAGCGCAAGGTCGACCTCGGGATTGCCGCGCCGGATCGCTGTCGACGTCACCACCACGGCCGAATCACCAAGGTTTTCCGCCTTGTGCCCGATGTGGACGTCGATGCCCTTCTTGCGCAGCCCTTCGATCACATAGGATTCGGCAATGTCGCTGCCTTGCACCTTGTAGCCGAGGTTGTGCATCAGCTCGGCGATACCGGACATGCCGATGCCGCCGATGCCGACGAAGTGAATCGTTCCGATGTCGCGGGCGATGCCCGTCATGCGCTGGCTCCGATCTGAAGGGGTTCGAGGGCCAATGGCACACCGGCAAGCCGCAGGGCAAGGTCGGCGAGTGCCCGCGATGCGTTCGGCCGCCCGACGGCGAGGGCACGCCGCGCCGCGTTGGCCAGCGCGCCCGGCTGCAGCGCCATCGCCTCGATCTGCCGCGCGAGTTCGGCGGGCTTGAAACCCTTCTGGCGCATCATGCGCGCGCCGCCGGCCGCGACGACTTCGCGCGTGTTCGCGGCCTGGTGATCGTCGGTCGCGATCGGCAGCGGCACGAGGATCGCAGGACGCCCCGCCGCGCACAATTCGCTCACCGTTGAAGCGCCCGCGCGCGCAATCACGAGGTGCGCCCACGCCATGGCGGCAGGCATGTCGTCGATGAACGTGGAAAGATCGGCAGGGATTTCGAGCAGCCGGTATTCGCTCCGCACCTGCTCGATGTCCTCGGCGCGGCACTGCTGCATCACCTGCAGCCGGTGGCGCAGGCTCGCATCGAGCTGCCCGAGCCCCGGCGGCACCACTTCGCCGAAGATGCTCGCGCCAAGGCTGCCGCCCGTCACCAGCACATGAAAGATGCCGTCCGTCTCCAGCGCCGGATACGCCGCCTTGCCGATCTCCGTGATCGCATCGCGCACGGGGTTGCCGACGAGCGCGACCTTGTCTGCAAGCTCCGGCTTCACGCGCGCGGTATCGGGAAACGACGTCGCGATCACGTCCGCCTTGCCCGCGACGAGCCGGTTCACGCGGCCGAGCACGGCATTCTGTTCATGGATGATCGTCGGCACACCCGCCTTTTGCGCCGCGAGCATCGCGGGGAGCACGGGATAGCCGCCGAAGCCGATCACCACGGCAGGCGAATTTTCCGCGATCAGCCGCGAAACCGCCTTGCGCCCGGCACGGATCTTCAGCCACGCGCCCGGCCACTTCAGCGGATTCCGCCCAAGCGTCGACGCCTCGATCACATGGCGCGGCCCTTTGGTGAGAATGCCTTCCAGCCGCGCGCCGCGTTCGTCGGTGATCAGCGACACGGTGTGGCCGCGCGCGATCAGCTCCTCGGCAAGCGCATGTGCGGGCATCATGTGCCCGCCGGTGCCGCCTGCCGCGACGTAGAAGTGCCGCGCGCTCATGCCGTGCGCCCCCGCGGCACATAAGGCGAAGATTTGAGGAAGCGGTTGCGCCGCGTCAGCGCGAGCAGCAGCCCCATCCCCATCGAGAGCGCGAGAAACGACGATCCGCCGTGGCTGATGAACGGCAGCGTCATGCCTTTGGAGGGCAAGAGGTTCAGGTTCACCCCGATGTTGATCATCGCCTGCCCGCCGATCTGCGTGATAAGCCCCGCCGCGCCAAGGAACACGAACGGGTCTTCCTCTTCCAGAAGCTGCAGCAGCACGCGCACGATCATCGCGAGGAACAAGATGGCGATGGCAGTGCACGCGATCGCGCCGAACTCCTCGCCGATCACGGAGAAGATGTAATCGGTGTGCGGCTCGGGCAGCGAAAACTTGTTCTGCCCCTCGCCCGGCCCCGCGCCGAACAGCCCGCCCGCGCGAAATCCGTCGAGCGCCTTGTCGATCTGGTACGTGTCGCCGTCGCCGGTGAGGAAGCGGTCGATACGGCTCGTGACGTGCGGCACGAACAGATACGCCACGACAAGCGCCGCGACACCCGCGGCAAGCACGATCCCGAGGATCGCGAAGCTCATCCCCGCAAGCACCGCCTGCACAAGCCAGACCCCGACGAACAATGCCGACTGTCCGATATCGGGCTGCATCACGAGCATCGCCACGACAAGCACGAGCAGCCCGCACGACACGCTGAACGCAGGAACGTCGCCGTCATCGAACCGCGAGGCCAGCACCCAGGCGCTCGTCACTGCGAACAGCGGCTTCAGGAATTCCGACGGTTGCAGCTGGAAGCCGCCGAGGCTCAGCCAGCGCACCGCGCCGTTCGCTTCGACGCCAAAAAACGGCACCGCGGCAAGTCCCACGATGAACACCAGCGTGCCGATCAGCGACAACCGCTTCGCCCACGGAACCGTCAGCATCGAAACGCCGAGCATCAGCGGCACGCCGAGCAGGATCCAGAAGAGCTGCCGCTTGAAATAATACATGTCGTCGAGCTTCACGCTGCCGCCCGAATAGCGGTGCGCCGCAGCCGGAGACGCCGCCGCGACAGCGATGAGCCCGATGCCGATCAGCACGAGCACGAGCGCGAGCAGCGGCCGGTCGATGGTCCAGAACCAGCGGCCGAGAAGCGTCTTGTCCGCGCGTCCGAGGGGCGTGCTCATGCCTTGCCAAGCTCCTGCACCGCGCCCTTGAAGACGTCGCCGCGCTGTTCGAAATCCCGGAACTGGTCGTAGGACGCGCAGGCCGGCGAGAGCAGCACGACTTCGCCCGGCTTCGCCGCGCCCGCCGCGAGCTGCGTCGCGCGCTCCACCGTGCCCGCCCGGATCACCGGCACATAGGCGCCGAGCAGATGCGCGTAGACCATTTCAGCGTCGCCGATCACGTAAGCGGCGCGCACGTGGGAAAGATACGGCAGGCAAGCGTCAAGCTCATCGGTCTTGCGCTTGCCGCCGACGATCCAGTGGATCGCAGGGTAAGCGGCAAGCGCAGGCGCGGTCGAGGTCGGGTTCGTCGCCTTGCTGTCGTTGACGTAAAGCACGCCGCCGATTTCCGCGACGCGCTCCATGCGGTGCGCAAGGCCCGGATAGGTTTCAAGACCCGCCTTGATCGCCGCTGCGCCGAGGCCGAGCACCCGCGCCGCAGCGATCGCCGCAACCGCGTTCTGCGCATTGTGCGGGCCGGCGAGCGAGGGCCAGTCCGCCTGGTAGCCGAGCAGTTCGCCGTCAACATAGGCCGCGCCGTTCACCAGCGACACGCCTTCGCCGAGCACGTCATCGAACGACACCGGAACGCCGGCCCGCCCCTTCGCGATGGCAGCCGTGTAGTCATCGCCGGAAAGGAAAATCGCCGCTGCGCCATCCGCCTGCATATCGAACAGGCGCTCCTTCGATGCGGCGTATCCCGCCATGCCGTCATAACGGTCGAGGTGATCCGGCGTGATGTTGGTGAGGATCGCCACGTCGCAGGCGAGGCTCTGCGTCAGGTCGATCTGGAACGATGAAAGCTCCAGCACGTAAACGCCGCCTTCCGGCAAGGCGTCCTGCGACAGGATCGGCAGCCCGATGTTGCCGCCCATCGTCGCGGGAACACCCGCGTGCGCGAGAATATGATGGATGAGCGCGGTGGTCGTCGATTTGCCGTTGGTGCCGGTGATGCCAACGACCTTGTGCGGCGGCAATTCGGCGCGCGCCTGTGCGAACAGCTCGATGTCGCCGAGCACCGGCACGCCTGCCGCCGCCGCGCGCGCGGCGAGCGGATGCGTGTTGAGCGGTACGCCCGGCGACACGACGATGCCGTCGAAGGCGGAAAGATCGGCCGTATTCAGATCGGCGACATGGACCTGCACGTCCTCGATCGCCGCGCGTTTCTTCGCGTCGTCGTCCCACACAGTCACCGTCGCGCCCGCCGCCCGCAAGGCCGCGACGACGCTGAGCCCGGTGCGGGCGAGGCCGAAGACGGCGTAGTGCCGGGTGGCGAAGGCGCGCGCGGTGATCATCTGAGTTTCAGCGTCGCTAGGCCGGCGAGCGCCAGCACGATGGAAACGATCCAGAAGCGGATGACCACGGTCGATTCGGGCCAGCCGAGCTGTTCGAAATGGTGGTGTATGGGAGCCATCTTGAAAACGCGTTTGCCGGTGAGCTTGAAGCTCGCCACCTGCACGATCACCGAGACGGTTTCCAGCACGAAAAGACCGCCGACGAGAAGCAGCACGATTTCGTGATTCGTGACGACCGCAACCGACCCCAAGGCCCCGCCGAGCGCGAGGCTGCCGGTGTCGCCCATGAACACGGCGGCGGGCGGCGCATTGTACCAGAGGAAGGCGAGGCACGCGCCGATCAGCGCGCCGAGGAACACCGTGAGATCACCCGCACCGTTCACGAACAGGATGCCGAGATAATCCGAAAAGCGGACGTTGCCGACGAGATAGGCGATGAGCGCGAAGGTGAGCGCGGCGATGATGACCGGCATCGTCGCAAGCCCGTCGAGGCCGTCGGTCAGGTTCACCGCATTGCCGAACCCTGTGACGATGAATGCCGCAAAGAGGATGTAGAACGGCCCGAGATCGAGGCCGAAGTTCGTGAACGGGAAGAACAGGCGCGTGTCGGTCACGTCGGTAATCGCCCAGCAGGCGATGCCTGCGATGATGAATTCCAAGAGCAGCCGCGTGCGCCCGGAAACGCCCTTGTGGCTGCCTTTCGAAACCTTCGAATAATCGTCCGAAAAACCGATCACGCCGAAACCCAAAGTCACGAACAGACAAGCCCAGACGTAAGGGTTTTCCAAATTCATCCAAAGCAGCGTCGAGATGGTGAGCGAGATGAGGATCATCAGCCCGCCCATCGTCGGCGTGCCACGCTTGGTCAGCAGGTGGCTCGCAGGTCCGTCCTCTCGGATCGGCTGGCCCTTGCCCTGCTTCACGCGCAGCCAATCGATCATGCGCGGGCCTATGATGAGCCCGATGGCGAGCGCGGTGATGACCGCCGCGCCGGAGCGGAACGTGATGTATCGGAACAGGTTGAAGATGCCGGGGAAGTCGAGCGCTTCGGCGAGAATATAAAGCATGTCAGTTGATCCCCCGCAGCGCGCCGGCGACCCGCCCGAGCCCGACACTGTTCGATGCCTTGAGCAGGATGGCGTCGCCTGCGGCAATAATGTCCCAAAGCGCCGCGCGGGCACCGGCGGCGTCGCTTACGCGAACAACCGCGATTCCGCGAGGGAGGGCACCCTCCAGCGGGATCGTCTCATCGCCCACGAGCACCGCCACATCGACTTTCGCCGCGCTCACATGCGGCGCGAGATCGGCGTGCAGCCGTTCGCTCGCATCGCCGAGTTCGCGCATCGGCCCCAGCACGGCGATGCGGCGCGTCGCCTTCGCGGCGCCGAGCACCGCGAGCGAGGCCGCCATCGATGCCGGATTGGCGTTGTAGCTCTCATCGATCAGCAGCGCCTCGCCGTCCTTTGCGGCGATCCGGTACTGCGCGCCGCGCCCTTCGAGGCCCTGCATCTGCGAAAGCCCGAGCGCTGCGGCGGCGAGATCGACGCCCGCCGCGTGCGCTGCGGCGAGCACCGCGAGGCTGTTCGCAATCCAGTGTGCGCCGGGCAGCGGAATTCGGTACGCGACGCGGTTCCCCTCGACATCCGCGATCACCGTCGATCCGCCTGCGTCGCTCGCCGACTGGACCGCGCGCACGTCGGCGCCCGCACCGCTGCCGAAGCTGATGATGCGCGCGGCGTGCTGCTGCGCCTTCGCGCGCAGGCGGGCGTAGTGCGGGCTGTCGAACGGCAGCACGGCGAATCCGCCCGGCTCCAGCCCTTCGAAAATCTCGCCCTTCGCGTCGGCGATCGCCTCTTCGCCATCGAAGAACGCGAGATGCGCGGACGTCACCCACGTCACCACGGCGACGTGCGGGCGCACGAGCCGCGTGAGCACGGAGAGTTCGCCCGTGTGGTTCATGCCCATTTCGAACACCGCGAGCCGCGTGTCCCTCGGCATCCGCGAAAGGCTGAGCGGCACGCCGGTGTGATTGTTGTAGCTCTTCACCGACCAGTGCGTGTGTTCGGGCTCGATTTCCTGAAACGCGTGGCGGAGGGCCTCCTTCACGCTCGTCTTGCCGACGCTGCCGGTAACACCCACCACGCACGCGCCAACCCGTTCGCGCCCCGCGCGCCCAAGCGCCTGCAGCCCCTCGAAACTGTCCGCGACGCGCACATGCGGATACGCGCAATCCTCGCTCACGAGGAACCCCGCCGCGCCCTTTTCATGCGCGCCTTCGATGAAGCGATGCCCGTCCGTCGCCTCGCCCTTCATCGCGATGAACAGCTCACCGCCGATGATTTCACGCGAATCGAACGTCACCCCTTGCGCAACGAAGTCGCCGCTCGGGGTTCCGCCGGTGGCGTCCGCGATTTCGGCCGCCGTCCAAAGGCTCATGCCGCGCACTCGCGCGCAACCGCCACATCGTCGAACGGCAGGATGCGATCGCCCACGATCTGCCCCTGCTCGTGCCCCTTGCCCGCGATCAGCACGATGTCGTCCGCGCCCGCCGCCGTGATCGCCGCCGCGATGGCGCTGCGCCGGTCCCCGATCTCGGTCGCGCCCGGTGCCGCCGCCATAATCTCGGCGCGAATTGTCGCCGGGTCTTCGGAGCGCGGATTGTCGTCGGTCACATAAATAACGTCGGCAAGCTGTGTCGCGACCTTGCCCATCTCGGGCCGCTTGCCCTTGTCGCGGTCGCCGCCCGCACCCAGCACGATGTGCAGCCGGTCCTTCGCGTGCGGCCGCAGCGCCTCGATCGCCGCGCGGATCGCATCGGGCGTATGCGCATAGTCGACATAGATCGGCGCGCCCGCGCGCGTCAGCGCCGCCCGCTCCAGCCGCCCCCGCACCGGCACCAGCCGCGAGAGATGTCCGAGCGTCGTCGCAACATCGCCGCCGGTCGCAATCACCAGACCTGCCGCGACCAGCGCATTCGCGGCCTGATACGCGCCGATCAGCGGCAGCTCGACTTTCTTCTCGGTGCCGTTCGCTGCAATTATCAGCGTCTGGCCAAGCTGGTTCGGTGTCCGCGAGACCAGCCGCAGCGCCTCGCCCTTCGTGCCCACCGTGAGCACCTTGAGCCCACGCGATTTCGCGACCGCGATCACCTGATCGGAAACCCCGTCGTCGGCCCAGATCACCGCCGTGCCGTCGCCGTCCGTCACCTCGGTGAACAGCCGCAGCTTGGCCTCGAGATACGCTTCCATCGTCTCGTGATAGTCGAGATGGTCGCGGCTGAGATTGGTGAACGCCCCAGCCCGCACCGGCAGCCCCTCGGTGCGATATTGCGCGAGGCCGTGGCTCGACGCCTCGAAGCTCGCGTGCGTCACGCCCTCGCGCGCCAGCCCCGCCATGTTCGACAGGAACGTCACCACGTCCGGCGTCGTGAGGCCGGTCGAGATCTGCTCGTCAGCGGTCGTCACGCCGAGCGTCCCGATCGACGCCGAGACATGCCCCGCCATCCGCCACAATTGCCGCGTCAGTTCCGCCGTAGAGGTCTTGCCGTTCGTCCCCGTCACCGCAACCGTCGTCGCCGGGAACGGCGCGAAGAACTTCGCCGCCAGCGCGGCAAAGCGACGGCGCGGCTCGTCGTCGGCAACGTGAAGCGCGCCTTCGACCTTCGCGTCCGGGCGCGCCACTACCGCCACCGCGCCGGCTTTCACCGCGTCTGCAATGAAATCCTCGCCATTGAAGCGCGTTCCGCGGAAGGCGCCGAAGATCGTTCCCGGCGCGACCTTTCGGTGATCGATCGCAAAGCCGGTAATCGTCGCATCGCTGCCGTTTTCCACGAGGTCCTTGAGGCGCATTCCTTATCCGGTCGGCTGCTTGCCCTGGACGTAGGCCAGGAGAGGGTTGAGATCGACGTCGCGAACGTCGCTCGGCGCAACCCCGAGCACCGGCGCGATGCGGCTGATAACCTTGGAAACAACGGGCGCTGCGTTCCAGCCTGCGCCGCGGAAGCCATAGGTTTCCTTGGTGCCCTTGGGCTCGTCGAGCATGGCGATCACGACGTATTTGGGGTCGTCCATCGGGAACGCCGCCGCGAACGTCGTCACCATCGCATTGCGGTTGTAGCGGCCGCCATCGGGCTTTTCCGCCGTTCCGGTCTTGCCGCCAACGCGATACCCCTCCGCTTCGGCCTGCTTGCCAGTGCCATGCGTCACCACGAGACGCAGCATTGCCCGCATTGTCCGCGACGCTTCCTCGCTGAAGACACGGCGGCCCTTCCCGACCCCTCCGCCTTGAACCTTCAGAAGCGTGGCGGGCCTCCAGACGCCGCCGTTGACGAGTGCCGCATAGGCACTGGCAAGATGGAGGGGCGTGACCGCTATGCCGTGGCCGTAGCTCACGGTCATCGTGGCGAGTTCGCCCCATTGAGCCGGATAAAGCGTGCGCCCACGCTCCTTGAGTTCGATCTCGGCGGGCGCCATGAAGCCGAGTTCCTTCAGGAACTTCTGCTGCCGCGCGGAGCCGATCTCCTGCGCGATCTGCGCGGTGCCGATGTTCGACGAATACATGAAGATCTCGGGAATCGTCAGCCAGCGCGCCTTGGGATGGTCGTCGCGGATACGAAAGCGGCCCATTTGCAGCGGATGCGTGGCATCATACTGCTGCGACATCGAGGTGATGACGCCGGTATCGAGCGCCATGCCCATCGTCAGCGCCTTGAACGTCGACCCAAGCTCATAAACGCCGAGCGTCGCGCGGTTGAAGATCGCGTCTGGGCTGACGGCACCGGCTTTGTTCGGATTGAGTTCCGGCAGCGAGGCAAGCGCGAGCACCTCGCCTGTGTGGACGTCGAGCACGATGCCCGAAGCCCCGATCGCGCTATGCTTGGTCATTGCCGTCTGAAGCTCGCTCTCGACAGCGTGCTGCACGCGCGCATCGATGGCGAGTTCGAGCGGCTTGTCGCGCAGCTCGGGATCGGTGAGCCGCTCCTGATAGGCCCGCTCCATGCCCGCCTGCCCGATGCCGTCGACATTCGTGTAACCGATGACGTGCGCGGCAAGGAACTGGTTGGGGTAAATGCGCTCCTGCTCGCGCTCCAGCACCAGCCCCGGCTCGCCGATGGCGTTGATCGCCTTCGCTTCCGCCGGAAGGATGCGCCGCTGGATGTAGCGATATTTCCCGTGGTGGGTGAGTTCCTTGTAGATCGGCAGCGCGCTCGGGCGGCCGAGAATGTTCGCGATCCGGCGCGCCAGTATCTCGGGATCGCCGACCAGCGCCTGGGGGCGCACGGCAAGCGCGAAGGCATCGAACGTGGTGGCAAGGTCGCCGCCGTTGCGGTCGACGATATCCGCGCGCGGCGGCGCGAACGCGATCTGCCGCGTCGCTGCGACCGCGCTCGATCCGGTCAGGGAAAGCTCGCCGAGGCGGAGCCCGATGATGCCCACCAGCGCGGTGAACAACATGATGCCGATCATGAGCCGTTGCCGCGACCGCGCAAGCTGTGCCTGCCGCTTTCCGGCAAGCTGGATTCGAAGCTGGCGCTGTGCGGCCGGGCTCACCGCAGCGACACGCGCGTCAACGACGTGCGCTCATCGTCCGCGGCAGCGTCGATCTCGGCCACGAAGCCCGCGGAGAACAGGCCAGGTTCGGCGCGTTCGCGCAGCACCGGGAGCTTGGCCCGGGGCGCTGTGGCCACCGACGCCACGCGCATCTCACGCTCGGCAGGCGCCGGCAGCTCGACGCTGGCAAGGCGCACGTCCGCCGGCATCGCGTCCGGCTGGTGCGGACGCACGAGGCTTGCGAGCTGCACTTCGCTTTCCAGAATCTGCCCCGACTTCGGCGCGCCGAGCGCCAGCGCGGACGCGTTCCAGCGCTCAAGCTGCGGCAGGTTGGAGCGCACGCGAAGCTCGGCCTCCAGCGCGCGGATATCGCGGCGATCAGTTGCGATCTGCCGCTCAAGCTTCGAGATGCCGCCACGCTCGGCGCCCACGCTGTAGCTGACGAGATAGAGGCCGAGGCCCGCTCCCAGCGTCACGAGGGCAAGACCTGCGGAGCCAAGCGAGCGGATCATGCGTCATCCTTCCATGCGGGGGCATCGGTGCGCGTGCCGATACGAAGTGTTGCCGAGCGGGCGCGCGGGTTCGCGGCGATTTCCGCTGCATCGGGGCGAACGGCTTTCGCCGCCTGAAATGTCGGCGCGGACCCCCCGATCCGCGCCTCGGGCAGGTGGCGCGAGCCCTGCGGGTCACCCCCGCTGCGCGTGCGCAGGAAGCGCTTCACCGCCCTGTCCTCAAGACTGTGGAAACTCACCACGGCAAGCCGTCCGCCGGGACGCAGCAGGCGTTCAGCCGCGCGGAGGCCGGCATCGAGTTCGCCGAGTTCGTCGTTCACCGCGATACGCAGCGCTTGGAAGGTGCGCGTCGCCGGATCCTTGGGCGCGCCCGGCCGGTGGCCAAGCGCCTTGCGGACAATCGCCGCGAGTTCGCCGGTGCGTGCAATCGGCCGCGCCGCCACGATGTGGCTCGCGACACGGCGCGAGCGCGGCTCCTCGCCGTACTGATAGAGGAGATCGGCAAGCGCCGTTTCGTCCATCGTGTTCACGAGATCGGCGGCACTCGGACCCTCGCTCGACATGCGCATGTCGAGCGGACCGTCGGCCTGGAACGAAAAGCCGCGCGCCGCCTGATCGATCTGCATCGAGGACACGCCGATATCGAGCATGATCGCGTCCACGGTCGAAACGCCGCGGGCTTCGAGCGCGCGGTCCATCAGCGAGAAGCGTTCGTGGATCAATGTCAGCCGGTCCGCGTTCACACCCGCCAGCGCCCCACCCGCCGCGATGGCCGTTGGATCGCGGTCGAACGCATAGACATGCCCGGCGCCCGCTGCGAGCACCGCATTCGTGTAGCCGCCGGCACCGAACGTGCCGTCGACGACGCTTGCACCAGAGAGGGGGGAAATACCGGCGAGCACAGCTTCGAGGAGAACGGGGATATGAGGGGCCGCTGTCATATCGCCTCTCCGCGCTCTTTCAAGAGATTGCGGACATGAAAAACCGTGGCGGGGTCGGCACGGTCGGAAGCGAGCAGCGCTTTGGGGTCCCAGATCTCGAAATAGTCGGCGAACGCAAGGAAGCAGGCGAGCCGATCGATGCCGGCGGCCTCACGGGTGGCGGCGGGGAGCACGATCCGCCCGTTGGCATCGTAGGGAAGCGGTTCGACGAAGCTGAATTCGCGCTGCAGGGCGGCGGCGCGTTCCGCCTCCTGTTCCGGCGTGAAACGGCGCTCGATCTGCTGATAGATGAAATCGTTGTAGTAGGCGTCGTAGGCGCGGATGTGGTTCGGTTCGAACCGCAGGGACAGGGTGACTTCCTTCACGGCAGAGCGCGCTTCGATCGTGGAACGGTAGCCGGCAGGGATCGACAGCCGCCCTTTGGCGTCGACTGCGTTGATCGCAAATCCCTTGAACAAATCCCGTTTCACGCGCGGCTTCCAATCAGCGGGCAATGCAATCCCCGGCCGCGCAACCCGAAAGGCTAACGCGTTAGGCCAGTACCGAGGGCTGAATCCCCGCTCCCCTGTGGAAAACGGAGTATCATGGGTATTTCATGGGTTTCAATGGGAATTTATGGGATTTGATGTTTTTCGCGTGGATTTTCGCTGAATCGCGTGGGTTTACGCAGGTGAAACAATAGCAAGCAGGCCCGCGCGCGGGTGCGTGCAGGCCTGTGGATAAGTCGGTGTGTGAAATGCGGCGGCGAGTCGCCGTCAGATTTCGGTCAAATCCTTGCTCTCGTCGATGATGAGAGGATCGGTCAGCGGCTCCGGCGTATCGAGCGGGGGCGTTTGCAGCACCGAGGGTGGCGGCTCCGGCGCCGGCTCGGTGTTCTTGTCGGCGCCCGGCGCTACACCCAGCGTCGCGAGCGGATCTTCCTTCGCTTTCGGCTCGGGTTCAGCCGGCGGGCGCAGCAGGATCGCCGCCGCCATGACCAGCAAAAACACCAAAGCAAGGCCGGTTAGGCCCAGGCGCACTCGATTCATTGTATCCTTGTCTTCAGTTTGCCGGGCGGCCCCTCCACGCGCGACTACGCCCTTATAGGTAGTGCAGGCGGCCGCGTGTGTCGAGTGATCCCCATTTACGCACGTCTCGCCTATCATCCTTCGGAAGTGACAGCGGGCGCTTCAGGCTTATGGATAGGCTGGAAACGACAGACAAAGGAACGGCCCATGAACTTCGAATATTCCGCAAAGACCCGCGAGATGATCGGCCGCGTCCGCGCGTTCATGGACGAGCACATTTACCCCAACGAGAAGCGCTATGCCGACGAGGTCGCGTCCGGCGAGCGCTGGAAGGTGCTGCCCGTGATCGAAGAGCTGAAGCCGAAGGCGCGCGCGGCGGGTCTCTGGAACATGTTCATGCCGCCGAGCCACGGCGGCAAGCCGGTCAGCGAATTCGCCTTCGAGGGCACGACGCTCACCAACCTCGAATACGCGCCGCTCGCCGAGGAAATGGGCCGCGCCAGCTGGTCGTCGGAGGTGTTCAATTGCTCCGCGCCCGACACCGGCAACATGGAAGTGCTGATGCGCTACGGCACGCGAGACCATCAGGAAAAATGGCTGCGGCCGCTGATGAACGGTGAAATCCGCTCTGCCTTCCTGATGACCGAGCCTGCCGTCGCCTCGTCCGACGCGACGAACATCGAAACGCGCATTCGCCGCGACGGCGACCATTATATCGTCAGCGGCCGCAAATGGTGGTCGTCCGGCGTCGGCGATCCGCGCTGCAAGGTCGCGATCGTGATGGGCAAGACGGACCTGTCGGCGCCAAAGCACCTGCAGCAGTCGCAGATCCTCGTGCCGATGGATGCGCCGGGCATCAAGGTGGAGCGGATGCTGAACGTCTTCGGCTACGACGACGCGCCGCACGGCCACGCCGAAGTCCTGCTCGACGACGTGCGCGTGCCTGCAGACAGCATCCTGCTCGGCGAGGGCCGGGGCTTCGAGATCGCGCAGGGTCGCCTCGGGCCGGGCCGCATTCACCACTGTATGCGCACGATCGGCGCCGCCGAGCGCGCGCTGGAGCGCATGGCCCGCCGGCTCCTGACGCGCGAAGCTTTCGGCAAGCGCATTTCCGAGCACAGCATCTGGGAACAGCGCATTGCCGAAGCGCGCACCGATATCGAGATGACGCGCCTTCTCTGCCTCAAGGCCGCGGACATGATGGACCGCGTCGGCAACAAGGCGGCACGGCTCGAGATCGCGATGATCAAGGTCGCCGCGCCGCGCATGGCGCTGAAGATCATCGACGATGCGATTCAGGCGCACGGCGGCGGCGGCGTCAGCCAGGATTTCGGGCTTGCGAGCGCTTACGCGGGCATCCGCACGCTGCGCCTCGCGGATGGGCCGGACGAGGTCCACAACCGCACCATCGCGCTGATGGAATACAAGAAATACGCGGGCAACAGCGCCGGCAACGAGGTACCGAGCACCGAAGTGCCGGGTATCCGTTGATGTCCGCGGGTCCGCGCACGCCCGTTCTCGTCGGTGTCGCCCAGTACGTGGGGCGGGAAAACGACCCGGCCAAGGGCCTGTCCCCGGCGGACATGCTTGCCGAGGCGGCGCGCGGGGCGATCGCGGACAGCGGGGCGGAGGCCGCGAGCGCGATCGATACGCTCGTCGCCATCCGCCTGTTCGCCGATTCCGGGGGCGCCTTCCCGTCGCCGTTCGGGAAATACCGGAATCTGCCGCACGCGGTTGCCCGGCGGATTGGTGCCGATCCTCGCGATCTCATCTACGGGCCCGTTGGCGGCAACACGCCGCAGATGTTAGTGAACGTCATCGCCGAACGCATTGCGACCGGCGAAAGCGATGTCGCGCTGATCGTCGGAGGCGAGGCCATGCGGACTCAGGCGCGCGCGGAAAAGGCAGGCCTGAAGTTCGACTGGAGCGAGGACGCACCGTCCGATCCGGCGTCCTGCGGCGAGGAAACGCGCTATGCGAGCGCGCACGAGATTCGCCATGGCATCGCCTTGCCCACGAATGTCTACCCGCTGTTCGAGAACGCCTTCGGGGCGGCGATGGGCTGGTCGCCGCTCCAGCACCGCGCTGAAATCGGCAAGCTGATGGCGCCTTTCAGCGCCGTCGCCGCCGACAATCCCTTTGCGCAGATTCGCTGCGCGTATGACGCCGCAGCGCTGGTGCAGCCCACCGGGGAAAACCGCATCATCGCCTATCCCTACACCAAGCATCTGGTTGCAAACATGTTTGTCGATCAGGCGGCGGCGGTTCTGATGATGTCGACGGAGGCTGCCGACCGGCTCGGCGTCCCCGCCGACCGCCGCGTTTACCTCCACGGGTCGGCAGATACGCACGAGAAGATTCTGGTGAGCGAACGTGTCGACTACGCGACATCCCCGGCAATTCACATCGGCGCTGCCCATGCGCTGGCCGAAGCCGAAGTCGCGCCCGACGAACTCAGCTACATCGACCTTTATAGCTGTTTCCCGGTGGCGGTGGAAATTGCCGCCGCGATGATCGGCCTGCCGACTGAAGACCCCGCGCAGCTGACGCTCACGGGCGGCCTTCCGTATTTCGGCGGTCCCGGAAACGCCTATTCGATGCACGCGATCGCGGAGGTCGTCCAGCATTGCCGGGACGATGTCGGCGCGTGGGGATTCGTGTTCGCCAATGGCGGCTTTCTCACGAAGCACAGCTTCGGCGTCTACTCGACCCGTCCGGGGTACAAGACACGCAGGGACCCCGCCTCATATCAGGCCGCGATCGACGCCATCCCCTCACCGCCGTTCACCGAAACGCCGGAAGGCGAAGGGCGGCTGGAGACTTTCGCCGTGGTGCATGACAAGGGCGAGCCGATGTTCGCGATCGTCATCGGCCGCCTCGACAGTGGCGAACGCTTCCTTGCCCAGATGCACAGCGGGCTCGAGCCGTTGATGGAAGCCCCGGTGATCGGTCACCGGCTGCGCGTTGCGGCGGGAGAGCCGAACATCGCTGCGCTGATCTAGAGCCTGTCCTGTTCAGTTTGAAGCATCGTGATTGCGTTTCCGCGTTCGTCCGGCAAGGAGCGTGGTGCGGCGCGTAGCAGAGCTACGCGCAAGCCGCGCGACGCCGTCCGGCGGGCGCGGAAACGCAACCGCGAAGCGGCGGGCGGAAATGGGCGCATGGGGGCGTCGCTCGTCGGTCACAATGCTACTGCATTGATCCCTCCTCGCTCCTACCCATGCACCCATTTCCGCTCCGTCACGACGCTTCAAACTGAACAGGACAGGCTCTAAAGCGCGGACAATTCCAAAAAAAGGCGCCGGTGGTTTCCCCCGGCGCCTTTCGTGTTCGATTTTAGCGTTCAGGCCTTGCGGCGGCGGCGCGCCAGGCCAAGACCGGCAAGACCAAGGCCGAAGAGCGCAAGCGCGGCCGGCTCCGGCACATGGGTGATGTTGAACCCGAAGTTCACGACGTTTTCCAGCTCCTCGCGAGTCAGGAACCCGACGCAGCCCGGGCCCTGCCCGACAGCCGCACACGCGTTGTCGGAAAGCGTGCCGATCGCGCCGCCAAGGTCGAAGAACGAGAACTTGTAGGTTTCACCGTCGAGCTCGAAATACTGCGTCAGGCTGCCCGCGGAGATGACGAAGATGTCGCGGCAGCCGGGGCCCTGCGAGCCCTGGACCACGCCATCGGCGCAGTAATCGGGTCCGGGCATTTCCGGATCGTTCGGCGTCTCGAGGAAATCGATCACGAACGAGAGCGAGAACGGATCGACCGCCCCGAGCACCGGATCGACCGAGGTCAAGGCAACGTCGATCTTCAGCGAAGCGGCATCGAGACGCTGCCAGTTTTCGCCCGAACGATTGTTGATGACGTTGTTCGAGTGGGTCAGGCTGTTCGCTGCGGCGTCGGCGCCGTTCGTGAACACGCTGCCGAGCGCCGGCGTGGCGCCGATCGTCAGTGCGCTGCGGCCACCGCCTGGCGCAATCGTGCCGGTGGGACGGCCCCACGAAATCTGGAGCGGGCCCGAGATGAAGCCACCAGGCGTTCCGAGATCCGGCGAAGCCGACGTGAACGACGCGGAGACATCATAGCTCCATTCGTTCACCACGGCGGCGTGGGCGGAGGTTGCGAAAGCCGTGGCGGCGACGAGCGCAGCGGCCGGCAGGGCCTTGGTAAGAAACGCTGACTTCACTCTACTTACTCCTGAAACATTTGATCGCCGACCCATCAGCAAGCCTTGTGCCAGAACGTGGAAATTATTTTAAATCATTGAAAATAAATACTTTTTAAAAGAGAAGGCATCGAAAGCCCAGGGACGCAACACGTAAACGTAAGAATAGCCAACGCTCTTGCAGCAGATATCGTCGCCTCGATCGGGGAAAAGGCCCGCGCTCGACACGACGTTAACCACTAAGCTATTCGTTTTTCTGGGAATTTCGCATGGCGGACGCAGTGGCGATGCGGCAGTGTAAAAAATCACGACAGTACGACCCGCACCCTCGACGCCTCCGGCGGCGGGCGGCATAGTTTCCGGCAAAGCAGGAGAAGATGATGCGCCTCGGTATTCTGACAGGCGGCGGGGACGTCCCCGGCCTCAATCCCTGCATCCGCGCCGTCGCTTTGTCGGCAGACGATCGCGGCTGGGAAGTCCTGGGCTTCCGGCGGGGCTGGCAGGGGCTGCTCGACATCGATCCCGACGATCCCGCCTCGATCGCGGCGAACACCGTCGCGCTCGGCCGCGAACGCGTGCGCGGGCTCGATCGTCTGGGCGGCACCATTCTCCACACCTCCCGCTGCGATCCCCGCACCGCGAAGGGCGGCGACCGCACCCCGCACGTAATGCGCGTGCTCGAGCGCCTCGGCATCGACGTGATGATCACGCTCGGCGGCGACGGCACGCTGCGCTTTTCCGCCCATCTCGACAGCCTCGGCGTTCCGGTGATCTCCATCCCCAAAACGATGGACAACGACGTGAACGGCACCGACTATTGCATCGGTTTCTCGACCGCGGTGACACGCTCCGTCGCGGCGATTAACGCGCTGCGCACGACGACCGAAAGCCACGAACGGATCGCTGTCGTCGAATTGTTCGGCCGCCGCTCCGGTGAAACCGCGCTCCTCGCCGGCTTTCTCGCGCAGGTGGACCGCACCGTGATCGCCGAGGTGCCCGCCGATCTCGACGTCCTGCTGCCGCTGCTCGCGCGCGACAAGGCGACCAATCCGGCGAACTATGCGGTACTCGTGGTGTCCGAGGGCGCGAGCCTTGTCGGCGGAGCCGCGGCGGACCTGTCCAGCTCCGCGACGGCGCGTGACGACGTGGGTGTCGGCCACCGCATCGCACGCGCCATCGAGGCGGCGGGCGGCGGCGGCACCGTGCTTCAGGAACTCGCCTACCTGATGCGCGCGGGCGAGCCCGATGCGCTCGATCGGATGGTCGGCCTCGCCTTCGGCGCGCTCGCCGTGCAACTGATCGAACGGCGCGAAACCGGCCGGATGGTGACGCTGACCAGTGGAAACTATTGCCATGTTCCGGCGAACAGCGTGCTCCAGGGCGCGAAACACGTCGATGTGGACCGGCTCTACGACCGCGAACAATACCGCGCGCGGCTGAAGAGCGTCGAGGGTATGCCGATGTTCCTCTATTGAGGGTCGACAGACACGCGGACTCGCTGTATTGCTATAGCAACACAGTTTGGAGATCGTCCCCCATGAAACGCGCTCTTCTCGTCGCCCTTCCCCTCCTCGCGCTTGCGGCCCCCACCCTTGCCGCCGAGCAGAAGTACACGGTCACAGGATTTGAAGCCCTTTCCGTTTCCGTGCCGCACAAGGTGATCGTGGCCACCGGCAAGGGGCCGAGCGTGCGCGCCGTCGGCGACCAGAAATCGATCGACCGTCTGGAGGTCGAGGTGACAAGCGGCACGCTGCGCATCCGCGAGAAGAAATCGGATACGTGGTTTTCGTGGAAGGATGGCGAGGTGCTGACCATCTACGTCACTACGCATAAGCTCGATAACGCCCGCCTCGCCGGCTCGGGCGATGTCGCTGTCGATCGCATGAAGGGTCAGGACGTCAAGCTCTCGCTCGCGGGTTCGGGTGATCTCAATGTCGGCGTGGTGACGGCGGACCGCATGGATGTGTCGCTCGCCGGGTCGGGCGACATGGCGATGACCGGCACGTGCGGCGCCGCAACCATCTCCATCGCGGGCTCCGGCAACATCGACGCCCCCGGTCTCAAGTGCCAGTCGCTCACCGGCAAGATCGCGGGATCGGGCGACATCACAGCCGATGTCGTCAAACATGCGAAGCTCAGCATCGCGGGCTCCGGCGACATCAAGATTCTCGGCAAACCGCAGTGCGAAGTGAAGACGCTTGGCAGCGGCAAGGTCAGCTGCGGCGCGTGACGCTGCGCTAGCGGAGTCTCAGCGACTGCGCGGCGTGCCGGAAGGTGGCGTCCTGCGCGACGGTTTCGAAGCGCTCGATATAGGGACGAAGACGCGCCTGCCACGGGTCGCCGAGCCTGTCGATGACCCCCGCCATCGCTTCCAGCCGGCGTAGCTGCGCGAGCCCGTTCGAACGGGCGAGAAGCGCGAGCACGCCGTCGATGACGCCCAGAAGCCGCAATGCCTCTGCGGCGGAGCGGCCGTATTCGCCGCCCACCGCATCGAGCAGATCCTCCACCGTCACCGCCGCGCGTCCCGTGATACGGTCGAGCGAGCCGTGCAGGTGCACGATCGGCGTTTCCGGCGCCCCGCTCCGCGCAAGGCTCTCGCGCGCCGCAACGCGGACGTGCGCGGGCAGCCCGTGAAACGGCCCCTTCATCCAGTGATCGAGCCGCGCGCGAAACCGGTCAAAGCCCACACCCTTCACGAGGAAATCGTCGATGCCGGCGGCAACCCCTGCCTTGATCAGTTCGGCGGTGTCGTCCGCGCTCATCAGGATGATGGGGAAATGCTTGAGGCCCCGCTCCATGATGCGCTCGGCTAGCGCGTAACCCGAAAGGCCGGGCATGTTGAGATCGGTGATAAGCAGCGACGGCGCCTGCTGCGTGATGTGCTTGAACGCCGATTCCGCATCGCCGAACAGCGTCGCCTGATAGCCCGCTGCTTCCACCGCGCGGCCATAGAGTTTGGCGACAAGCCGCTCGTCGTCGACGAGGATGACCTCGGTCACCCGCCTAACCCGCGAGGCCCGTCGCAGCGGCGAGGCCGAGGAAGAACAGGAAGCCCATCACGTCCGTCGTCATCGTGACGAACACGGGAGACGAGACCGCCGGATCGACCTCCATCCGGTCGAGCGTCAGCGGCACCGTCACGCCGGCGAGGCCTGCGACGAGAATGTTGCCGATCATCGCCGTGGCGATGACGAGGCCGAGATGCACATTCGCGAAGTAGAGCCCGGCCGCCACACCAACCAGAGTCGCGATTGCCGCGCCGTTGATCACCGCGACGCGAATCTCCTTCACGATCGTGCGCCGCGTGTTCGCCTCGGTCAGCTGATCGGTGGCGAGCGCGCGCACCGTCACCGCCATCGTCTGCGTCGCGGCATTGCCGCCGAGCGCCGAAACGATCGGCATCAGGATGGCGAGCGCCACCATCTTCTCGATCGTGCCCGCGAAGAAACCGATGACGATGGAGGCGATGATTGCGGTGCCGAGATTGAGGACAAGCCAGCGCAGCCGCGTCGAGACGATCTCGCGCACGCTGTCGTTGATGTCGCCGTCGCCGGCGCCCGACAGGCGCAGGATGTCCTCGTCAGCCTCTTCCTGAATGATGTGCACGACGTCGTCGACGGTGACCACACCGACGAGGCGCCCGGATGTATCGACGACAGCCGCCGAGATCAGCGCGTACTTCTGGAAGCGCAGCGCCACCTCTTCCTGATCCATGTCGACCGGGATCAGCGTCTGCTCGCGGTTCATGACGTCGCTGACGAGGACGTTGCGCGGCGACCGCAGCACCAGCGAAAGCCGCATCGTGCCCAGAGGTTTGTGCGACGGATCGACGACGAAGATTTCCCAGAAGTCGCTCGTCACATCGTCGCCTGCCTGCCGCAGGAAATCGATGACCTGACCGATCGTCCAGTATTCGGGCACCGCGATCAGATCGCGCTGCATCAGGCGCCCGGCGGATTCTTCCGGGTAGCTCAGCGCCTCCTCGATGGCGGCGCGTTCGTCGGCGGGGAGCGAGCGGAGGACTTCGGCCTGGTCCTCCTCGTCCATGTCCTCGAGGATGGCGACCGCGTCGTCGGTCTCCATCTGCGTGACGACGTCGGCGACCTGACCGGCATCGAGCACATCGATGAGCTGCTCGCGTACCACCTCGTTCAGTTCCGAGATGACGTCCGCGTCGAGCACGTCGCCGAGCGCTGCCGCGAGAAGTTGGCGTTCGCCCGGCTCCACCTGCTCGATGAGGTCGGCGATGTCGGCGGGGTGCAGCGGCTCGACGAGTTCCTGCACGCGCGCGGTATCGCCGGCGGCAAGCGCGTCCGTCACGTCATCGACGAAGGCGCCTGTCAGCCGGTTGTCTTCCAGCGCCTCGCGCGGCGCCGGAACCGGATCCTTTTCCTGAACATCATCGGACATGCCGCCGCTTATAGCGCGCGGAGGTTACATTTCCATCGGAACGCGCCCTCGGATGTGCAGCGCCGATGTTTTTTGTCGGTCAGCGCTTGTTGGTCTTGTGCGCGTACATCGCGCTGTCCGCGAACCGCAGCACGCCTTCCACGGTCTCGCCCGGCGAGAGGACATGGAAGCCCGCCGAAATCGTGATGGTGAAGCTTTCGCCGCCCAGCCGCACCGGCGTCGCCGCAACCGCCGCCACGATCTGCTCCATCTTCGCCTGCGCCTGCTGCGCATCGACATGGCGCACGATCACGGCGAACTCGTCGCCGCCTAGGCGCGCCACCGTATCGGATTCGCGCAGCTTCGCGCGCAGCGTCTCGCCGATATGCACGAGCGCCGCATCCCCCGCGAGGTGGCCATACTGGTCGTTGACGGCTTTCAGCTTGTCGACATCGATGAAGATCAGCGCCGCACGAACGCCGTGCCGTCCGACCTCCGCGAGCGTGCGTGCAAGGTCGCGGATCAGCCCGCGCCGATTGGCGACCGGGGTCAGCTCGTCGGCCTCGACCAGCCGTTCAAGCTCCTCGATGCGCCGCCGCGCGATGGCGAGCGTCCGGCGAAGTTCCTCGGTTTCCGCGAGCAGCGCGACGAACGCATCGCGCAGATGCTCCGGCAGGCCCGCAGCCGCAACCTCCGCGATCGCGGTGGCAGGTTCAGCTTCGGGAATCCCGGCCAGAGCGTCGCCCAGGGCAGGCACCGATGCGAGCGCGGCACGTGTCTGCACGCGCCCATAGGCACGCGCGGCGCGTCCGCCCTCCTCGATCCGCGTCATCCTTTTCTCCCGGCCAGTTGCGGGCCATGATAGGCATTCTGCGCATAAAATAATGTGCGTAAGGTGAACATAGACAGCGCGGCGAGCCGAAAGTAGGTTGCGCCGCTTTCGGGGAAGGATGCGCGGGAAAGCATGTCGGAAACACAGCCGCTGGTCGGCATCATCATGGGCAGCCAGTCTGACTGGGAAACCATGCGTCATGCCGCGGAAACGCTCGAAGCGCTTGAAATCCCACACGAAACGCGCATCGTTTCAGCGCACCGGACGCCTGACCGGCTGTATGGCTACGCGCACGGCGCGGCCACGCGCGGCCTCAAGGTGATCATCGCGGGCGCGGGCGGCGCCGCCCATTTGCCGGGCATGGCCGCGTCGATGACCGCGCTCCCGGTGCTCGGCGTGCCCGTCGAATCGAAGGCGCTGAAGGGCATGGACAGCCTGCTTTCCATCGTTCAGATGCCCGGCGGCATCCCCGTGGGCACGCTCGCCATCGGCAAGCCCGGCGCCATCAACGCCGCGCTGCTCGCCGCCGCGATTCTCGGCACGCACGACGCCGAGGTCCATGAGCGGCTGGTCCAGTGGCGCGCGAAGCAGACCGAGGGGGTCGCCGAAAAGCCCGAATGATCGCACCCGGTTCCACGATAGGCATCCTCGGCGGCGGCCAGCTTGGCCGTATGCTCGCGATGGCGGCGGCAAGCATGGGCTACCGCGTCCACATCTTCGCGCCGGAGGCGGAGCTTCCCGCCGGCGACGTTTCCGCCGCCGTCACGCGCGCGGCCTACACCGATCATGCCGCGCTCGAAGCCTTCTCGGCCGCGGTGGATGTGGTGACGGTCGAGTTCGAGAATGTCGACGCCGCGAGCCTCGAATTCCTCGAATCGCGCGTGCCGACGCGTCCCGGCGCACGCGCGCTGCGCATCGCGCAGGACCGGCTTGCCGAAAAGGACTTCTTCACCGGCCTCGGCGGCCGCGCCGCGCCCTACCGCGCCGTTTCCTCGCGCGGCGAGCTTGAAACGGCCGTGCGCGAGATCGGCACCCCCGGCATCCTCAAGACGCGCCGCTTCGGCTACGACGGCAAGGGGCAGGTCCGCATCAATGCCGATACGTCCCTCGACACGGCATGGGCAGACATTGGCGAAAACCCGTCAGTCTACGAGGGCTTCGTCCGCTTCGACGCCGAATTCTCGATCCTCCTCGCGCGCGCGGAGGACGGCAGCAGCGTCGTCTACCCGGCGCCGCGCAACACGCATGAGAGCGGTATTCTCGCACTATCCGAAGTGCCCGCCCCCGCCGCGCTCGCCGCGCACGTCGAGGAAGCCGCCGCGATGGCGCGCAAGGTTGCCGATGCCTTGGATTACGTGGGACTGCTGACGCTCGAATTCTTCGGCTGCGCCGACGGGCCCGTGTTCAACGAGATGGCCCCGCGCGTCCACAACAGCGGCCACTGGACGATCGAGGGCGCGCATACCAGCCAGTTCGAGAACCACATTCGCGCGATCTGCGGTCTCCCGCTCGGCGAAACCGGCCTCAGCGCGCGCGCCGTGCGCATGAAGAACCTGATCGGCGAGGACGCGAACGACTGGGCCGCGATCCTCGCAGACCCCCGCGCGCACCTGCACCTCTACGGCAAGAGCGAGGTAAAGCCCGGCCGCAAGATGGGCCACGTCACCTGGCTTGAGTAGAACGGTGTGCGTCCCTCGACTTCGCTCGGGATGAATACCCTTTTTACTCTACGTCCATCATCCCGAGCGAAGTCGAGGGACGCACAACCCGTCAGCCGCCCCGCCGCTCGAACAGAAAAACCCGGATCGCGCTTGAAAGATTCGTGGTCCGCGCCTCGTCGATTTCGGCGACGAGCGCGTTGACGGAACGCCCCTCGGACTCCGCCGCAGCGACAAGCGCATCCCAGAACACGGGTTCGAGGCTCACCGAAGTGCGATGCCCGGCGATCGTCACCGAGCGCTTGATGAGCCCCGACACAGCTCAATACATGTGCTGGCCGCCGTTGATCGACAGCGTCGATCCGGTGACGAAGCCCGCATCCTCGGCGCAGAGGAAGCCCACACCGCGCGCGATCTCGGTCGCCTTGCCGAGCCGCCCGACGGGGATCTTGGCGACGATCTTCTCAAGCACCGCTTCGGGCACCGCCGCCACCATATCCGTATCGATGTAACCCGGCGCGAGCGCGTTCACGGTGATGCCGAAGCGCGCGCCTTCCTGCGCCAGCGCCTTGGTGAAGCCGTGGATGCCGGATTTGGCGGCGGCGTAGTTCACCTGGCCATACTGGCCGCCCTGCCCGTTGATCGAGCCGATGTTGACGATACGCCCGTAGCCGCGCGACCTCATGCTGTCGAACACCGCCTTCGCCATGTTGAAGCAGCCGCCGAGGTTCACGTCGATCACCTCCTGCCAGCTCTTGCGGTCCATCCTCGTGAGTGTGCCGTCGCGCGTGATGCCCGCGTTGTTGACGAGAACGTCGATCGGGCCGAGATCGGCTTCCACCTTGCGGACGCCCTCCTGGCAGGCATCGAAATCGCCCACGTCCCATTTGTATGTCGGGATGCCCGTGCGCGCGGTGAACTCGCGCGCCTTCTCGTCGTTGCCCGCGTAATTCGCGGCGACTTTCATGCCCATTTTCTGGAGTTCGAGGCTGATCGCCTCGCCGATGCCACGCGATCCGCCCGTGACGATAGCTACGCGACCCATGATGACTCTCCTCCCAAGTGCAATTGGCCGGTACTGCTCGCTTTTTTCAATTCTGTTGCAATCAATGACCCGATTCGCGCCAACCGGCAAGTTCGCGCGCGACGAGTCCTCTCAGCATCCGCATTCCGGCCGGTTCGGCATTGAGACAGCGCAAATAGGCGAAGTGCGTTCCGCCTGCGTGAAGGAACGTCTCACGTCCCTGGATCGCGATTTCTTCCAGTGTTTCGATGCAATCGGCGCTGAACCCCGGCGCAATCACAGCGACCTTGCGAACACCCTCTCGGGCAAGCGATTCGAGCGTCTTGTCGAGATAGGGCTTCAGCCATTCGGCCTTGCCGAATCGCGACTGGAATGCGGTGCGGAAAACCGTTTCGTCGCGCCCCAGCGCCTCACGCAGCAGCCGCGCCGTTTTCTGCGCATGACAGTGATAGGGATCGCCGAGTTTAAGCGTGCGCTCGGGCATCCCGTGGAACGACGCGACAAGCACGTCGGGCTCGAAATCGAGCGCCGCGAGCGCCGTGCGCGCATCCTCTGCAAGCGCGGCGATATAGAGCGGGTCGTCGTGATAGGGCGGCAGGAAGCGCAGCGCGGGCTGCCAGCGCATCGCTTTCAGCGTATCGCCGACCTTGTCGACGACGGTCGCCGTCGTCGCCGCCGAATATTGCGGATAGAGCGGCATCACGAGAATCCGGGTGCAGCCCGCATCCTTCAGCGCTGCGAGCCGGTCCGGGATCGAAGGATTACCGTAGCGCATGGCGAAATCCACGCGGACATCGGGAAGCGCCGCCTGCAGCGCCGCCGCCTGGTCGGCCGTGATGACACGAAGCGGCGAATCGCCCCGGTCGCGGTCCCAGATCGCGGCATAAAGCGCGGCGCTCTTCGCCGGGCGCGTGTTGAGGATGATGCCGCGCAGGATCGGCTGCCAGAGCAGCGCCGGAATCTCGACCACGCGCTGGTCCGACAGGAACTCCTTCAGGTAGCGCTTCACCGCAGCCGGCTCCGGCGCGTCCGGTGAGCCGAGGTTGACGATGAGCACGCCGACCTTCGGATCGGCGACCGACGGGTGACCTTGCGGCGGCATCAGTAGCGATAGAGGGGCAGGTCGCGCAGGCGCTCGCCCGTCGCTGCGAAGATCGCGTTGACGAGCGCGGGGGCGAGCGGCGGCACACCGGGTTCGCCCACGCCGCTTGGGGGCGCATCCGATTCCACGATGTGCACGTCGATCTCGGGCGTCTCGTCGAGACGCAGCAGCGGATACGTGTCGAAATTGAGCTGTTCCGCCTCCCCGTCCGTGAAGCGCACCTGCCCGTGCAGCGCGGCGGAGAGGCCGAAGATGATCGCGCTTTCCATCTGCGCCTTGATGATGTCCGGGTTCACGATGCGTCCGCAATCGATCACGCAGGTCACGCGCTTCACCGTCACCTGCTCGATGCTCGGCGCCTCGACCTCGACGACCTCCGCGACGATCGAGCCGAAGCTCTTGTGGATGGCGATGCCGCGGCCGATGTGATCCTCGCTCACCGCCGAGAACGCACCCCGCGACGCGGCGGTCTTCAGCACCTCGGCTTCGCGCGAGCCGTCCTCCATCATGCGCAGGCGGAACTCGAATGGATCGACGGCAGCGGCGTGCGCCAGCTCGTCCACGAAGCTCTCGCAGAAAAACGCCGTGTAGCTGTGCCCCACCGAACGCCAGTAGCCGAGCGGAACCGGCGTCGGGACGTCGACATGCGCGGCGCGGAACACGGGCACGGCATAGGGAAGCGCCAGCGCCCCCTCCAGCATCGCCGCGCTGTCGCCGCCGCTCGCGAGCGCGGGAATGTTGCGCGACATGAAGCTCTCGCCGAGGTTCGGCGCGGCGATCTTGATGTCGAACGCGCCGATCTTCTTTTCGGCGTTCACAGTACCCCGCAGCCGCGCCTTGGCGGGCGGGCGGTACATGTCGCGCGCCATGTCTTCCTCGCGGTGCCAGATGAGCTGCACGGGCCTGGCCGCATCGCGCGCGATCAGCGCCGCCTGCACTGCCGCATCCACCTCCGCCTTGCGCCCGAAGCCGCCGCCGAGCAGCGTCGGGAACACCGTCACGTCCTGCTCGGCTATGCCGAGCGCTTCGGCGACGCGCCACACGACAAGCGTCTGGGACTGCGTCGGCACCCAAACCTCGACCTTGCCGTTCTCGAAGCGCGCCGTCGCCGTCATCGGCTCCATGCAGGCGTGCGCGAGGAACGGCACCGAATAGTCGGCCTCGATCCGCTTGCCCGCGCCGAGCCCTTCCTCGATGTCGCCGCTCGATTCGAAGATCGTGCCGTCGTCGCCGTGAAGCGCGGTGTCGAGCGCTTCCTCGATCGCGAGGCTGTCGGCCATCGTCTCGCCGGGCTCGAAATCCGGATCAACGAGGTCGAGCGCCTGCCGCGCCGCCCACCACGTGTCCGCCGTCACCGCGTACCAGCGCGGGCCGGTGACGAGCCCGATCACGCCGCCCTTGCGCGCCGTCTTCGGAAGCTGCGCCGATGCTAGTTCCTTCGCGCCGTGCGGCACACCCCGGATCGCCGCGTAGATCATGCCCGGCAGGCGAATGTCCGCACCGAACTGCGCGCTGCCGTCCACCTTCGCGGGCGTATCGAGGCGCGGCATCGGCTGGCCGAGAAATGGCCCCTTGCCGTCCGGGCGCCATTCGGGTTCCTCGGGCGCGTCATCGGGATCGATGTCGGCGAGCAGATCCTTGAACGCGATCGTCTTGTTTCCCGGCGCCACGACGAAGCCGTTCGCGGTATCACACGCCGCCACATCGACGCCCAGCCGCTTCGCGCCCGCCGCGCAGAGCAGCGCGCGCGCTGCAGCGCCCGCCGTCCGCAGCGGCTCCCAATAGGCCGCGACCGAGGTCGAACCGCCGGTCAGCTGCAGCGAATAGCGCTCGACCATCGTCGTCGCCGCCCAGCGCACGATGCCTTGCAGGAAGCCGGGCGCTTCCGCCGCCATGCCTTCCGCCATCGCGCGATTGGCGTAGACCGGATGCAGCGGTGCTGGCTCCACCGAGATCGTCTTCCAGTCCGCGCCGAGTTCGTGCGCCAGAAGCTGCGGCAGCGACGTGTAGACGCCCTGTCCCATTTCCGCCTGCGGCACGGCGATCACGATGCGCCCGTCCGCGCCGATCTTGAGCCACGCGTTCACCAGCGTCTCGCCCTCGCGCACCGCGAGATTGAGCGGCACGCGGCGCGGCCACACGGCATAGCCGATCGCGAGCCCAGCGCCCGCGCCGATGCCGATCAGCAGTTTGCGGCGTGAAATCTGCGGCAGCTTCGGAAGCTCACGTTTCCGGGAAGGCGGCGTCGGTGTCTTAGCGTCCATCCCTGCGGTTTATCGCGGACGAAACGGCCTGTCGATGCGGCGTCTCAGATCAATGTGTGCGGGCTCGAGAACACCTTCACCACTTCGGGCTCGAAGCTCTCCAGGCTGTCGACATCGAAGTCCGGATCGAACGCGGGCGCATCCCATTCATCCACGAGTCGGCAGGCGAAGCCGTACCACGACGCGTCCTTGAACTGCATCCGCAGGTCGGTCGGCCTGCCGAGGTGGTTGTAGTAATACTGCCCCTGAAAATGCTGATGCCAGTAAACCGCGTGATAGATCGTCTCCGAAACATACGGCTTCAACATTTCCGCCGCGATCGGGCCGTGGTTCGGCACCGACATCACCTTCCCGATGTCATGACAAAGCGCCGCGACAACCTCCTCGTCGCTCGCCCCCGCGCGGCGCGCAAGCGTCGCGGTCATCAGCGCGTGCGTCAGCTGGTCCGCCGCAAACCCCAGGGTCATGTCGCCCAGCCGACGCAGCGTATCGATCGTCTGCATCGGCGCCGCCGCCTTCTGGTGCACCATGTGCGCGCGCCCGATGATCATCCAGTCATCAAGCGTGCCGTCCTGCATCCGCCGAAACGTCGCCGCCATAGCCGCTCTCCCTTCAGGCCGCCTCCCCGCGATGCCGTTCGCGGTAGGTCTTGCGCAGGCTCACCTTATCGATCTTCTCCGATCCCAGACGCGGCAGCGGCTCGTCGGAAACCCACAGCCGCGCCGGCACCTTGAACGCCGCGAGATGCTGCCGCGCGAAATCGATGATCGCCTCCGGCTCCGCCTTCTCGCCTGGTTTCAGGTAAACCACGGCACCCACGATCTCGCCGAGCCGGTCGTCGGGAAGCCCGAACACGCTCGCTGCCAGCACCGCCGGATGCGCATAGATCGCGGCCTCGACCTCTTGGCAGCTGATGTTCTCGCCGCCGCGGATGATGATGTCCTTCTTCCGGTCGACGATGAACAGGAACCCATCCTCGTCGAGGTAGCCGAGGTCGCCGGTGTGGAACCATCCCGCCTTGTCGAAAGCCTCCGCCGTCTCTTTCGGCCGCCGCCAGTAGCCGCGCACGTTCGCCGCCGAACGGATGCACACCTCGCCCACCGCGTGCGGCGCAAGCGCGTTGCCGTCGTCATCGAGGATCGCCATCTCGACGACGGGCTTCGAAGCGCGACCCGTCGAGGTCGGACGCGCAAGGTAGGACTCGCGGAGGATGCCGGCGCCCACGCCATTCGTTTCGGTAAGGCCGTAGCCGATCGCCGGTTTGCCCGTGGGGATCGCCTTCGCCAGCCGCTCGACATGCTCCGCCGGGCGCGGCGCGCCGCCCGCCGCCCAGTCCGTGACGGTGGAAAGGTCGTACTTGTCGCGGTCCGGGTGCGACATGATCTCGTGCGTCATCGTCGGCACGCCGACGAAATAGGTGCACTTCTCCTTGTCGATCAGCCGGATCGCCTCGCCCGCATCCCAGCGGTGCATCATGATGAACTTGCGGCCGATCGCGACCGACACAAGCATCAGCGGCACGAGGCCGGTGACGTGGAACAGCGGCACGGTCAGAAGCATGATCTGCTGCGGCGGCACATATGCGCCCGAGGCTTCGGACAGCTTCAGCAACGCAAGGCCCTGCACCAGATATGAGAACGCCCCATGCACGACGCCGCGATGCGTCGCCACCGCGCCTTTGGGGAATCCAGTCGAGCCCGACGTGTAGAGGATACTGACATCGTCGTCGGGCGCGATCGGCGGCAGATACCACGTGTCCGTCGGGCTGCTTTCGAGGATGTCGTCGAGAAGGTCCGCACCGTGCTCGGCGACCACACCATGGCTCGTCCGAACAGCAACCACCGGCACCGACAGGCCCTCGATCGCGCCGAGCCGACGCAGCCGCTCCTCGTCCGCGATGACAAGCCGCGCGCCGCTGTCGGAGAGGCCGTAGGCAAGCTCGTCGGGCTGCCACCACGCATTCATCGGCACGACCACCGCGCCCAGATGAACGAGGCCGATATAGGCCATGATCCATTCGGGATAGTTGCGCATGGCGATCGCCACGCGGTCGCCCTTGGCGATGCCGTATTTGTGCTGCACCGCCGCCGCGATGCGCAGCGCCTTCGCGTAAACCTCCGCGAAGGTCAGCCGCTCCTCGCCGTAGACGAGGAATTCGCGCGCGGCATTGTGCGCGAAGAAGAACTGGAAAAACTCGCGCATTGTCGGCGGCGCGTTCTTGAAGACCTTGAGCGGGACGCCCTTGACCGTCTTTTCGATCACTTCCAGCTGGCTGCCGGGCGCCGTGATCGCTGCGATGGCCTTGTCCTGCGCCTTGTCGAGTTCGGTCAGCATTTCAATACCCTAGCATACGGGCGAGACGATCGCCATGAAACGACAGGTCGCCGAAGCTCGTTTCAGCGGCGCGGGCGCGCTTCATGAAGAAGCCGATGTCGTATTCGTCGGTCATGCCGATGCCGCCGTGCATCTGCACGCCTTCGTTCGTCGCGAGCCGCGCCACCGCGCCCGCCTTCGCCTTGGCAAGGCTGGCGTAGAGCGGCGCGTCCTTGTCGCCCGCGTCGAGCGCCTGCGCGGCTTTCAGCGTTGCCGATTTCGCCAGTTCGATCTCGCAGAAAAGCTGAGCGGCGCGGTGCTGGAGCGCCTGAAAGCTGCCGATCTTGCGCCCGAACTGATCGCGCTCCTTCAGATAGCCGACCGTCATCGCAAAGCTCTGCGCCGACACGCCGACCATCTCGGCGGCAAGGCAGGTACGCCCGGCGTCGAGCACACGATCAAGGATCGCAGCGCCCTCGCCCACCGCGCCGATCACGTCGGCACCGTCCACCTGCACGCCGTCGAAGCGGATATCGGCGGCGTTGCGGCTGTCGACCATGATGGTCCGGCGCAGATCGACGCCTGCCGCCTTCGGGTCGACAAGAAACAGCGTGATGCCGTCACGGTCCCCGTCCTCGCCGGAGGTTCGCGCCGCGACGATCAGCCGGTCGGCGACGTGCCCGTCGAGCACGAAGGTCTTGGCGCCGGTAAGCCGGAAGCCGTTCCCCGCCGCCTCGGCGCGGGTGCGGATGCGGTGCGGCGCATGGCGCGAAGCCTCGTCGCTCGCGAGTGCCAGCAGCAGGTCGCCCGCCGCGAGCTTCGGCAGCAGCGCCGCCTGCTGGTCCTCGCTCGCGCCGGAGAGCGCCGTCGCACCAAGCACGGCGGTCGAAAGGAACGGCGACAGCGACAGGTTGCGACCGATCGCGTCCTGAATGAGGTTCGCGGCGACAAGCCCAAGCCCGCTGCCGCCATGCGCCTCGGGCACGAGCACGCCCGCGAAACCCATCTCGGCCATCTGCTTCCAGAGATCGCGCGAAAAGCCGGGCGCATCGGCAGCGTCACGTAGCCGTCGAAGCTCCGAAACCGGCGCTTCGGACGCGAAGAAGCCGTCCGCCGCCTCGCGGATCATCGCCTGTTCGTCGGTCAGCACCAGCGCCATCGTCACTCCTTACACATCGGGCAGCGCGAGCACGCGCTTGGCGATGATGCCGAGCTGCACTTCCGCCGTGCCGCCCTCGATCGAGTTCGCGCGCGAACGCAGCCACGCCTTCGCCATGTCGCCGTCGTGCGCGCCCTCGCCGTCCCACAGCAGCCCGTCGCTGCCGAACACGCTCATCAGCAGTTCCTGCCGCGACTTGTTCAGTTCCGATCCGACATGCTTCAGCATCGACGACAGATGCCCGATGTCCTGCCCGGCCTTCGCCTCGTCCTTCACCCGCTCCATGGTCAGCGCGAAGCACAATGTATCCATGTCGTGCCGCGCGAGGTCCACCCGCAGGCCTTCGTCGGCCAGTGTGCCGTCCGCCCGCGTGCCGACGCGCTTCTTCGCGATCTGCGCCGCCGTGTCGCGGCCCCCGGTGCCGAAGTCGGCGCCGATCGAGCTGCGCTCGTGGGTGAGCAGATATTTCGCGATCGACCAGCCCTTGCCGCGCGTGCCGACAAGGTTTTCCTTCGGCACCTTCACATTGTCGAAGAAGGTCTGGCAGAACGGCGAATAACCGCTGATCAGCTTGATCGGCGAGGTCGAAACGCCCTCGGACGCCATGTCGAAAAGAAGGAAGCTGATCCCTTCATGCTTCGGGGCGTCGGGCTCGGTGCGGACAAGGCAGAAGATCCAGTCGGCCTGATCGGCATAGCTCGTCCAGATCTTGGAGCCGTTCACCAGCCATTGATCGCCCTTGTCCTCGGCCTTCGTCTTCAGCGCGGCGAGGTCGGACCCGGCGCCCGGTTCGGAATAGCCCTGGCACCAGCGAATCTCGCCGCGCGCGATCCTCGGAAGATGCTCGGCCTTCTGCGCCTCATTTCCGTATTTCAGCAGCGCCGGCCCCAGCATCCAGATGCCGAACGAACTGAGCGGCGCCCGCGCGTGGATGCGGCGCATCTCTTCGGCCAGAACCTTGGCCTCCTCGGCGGAGAGCCCGCCGCCGCCATACGCTTTCGGCCATTCCGGCACCGTCCAGCCGCGCGCCGCCATACGCTCCAGCCAGAGCCGCTGCGCGTCGTTCTTGAAGCGGAAATTGCGCCCGCCCCAGCAGACATCGGCCTCTTCCAGAACACGCTCACGCACCTCCGGCGGACAGTTGCTCTCCAGCCACGCGCGCGTTTCGCCGCGAAACTCCTCCAGCGGCTCGGCCATGGGCCAAAACCCTCCCCGCATCCGATTGCGTTATGCTCCTCCGGCACTATGGTGCGCGGCGTCCACAGGGGCAATCCCGTCGTTTTTGAGGGCAGACAGTCGTATGTTCGCAATCGAGGCCGCGCTTACCTACCCCAGCATCGATCCGGTCTGGTTTCACATTCCCCTGCCCTTCACCGAAACGCGATTGCCGATCCGCTGGTACAGCCTCGCCTACATCGGCGGCATCGTCGTCGCGTGGTGGTACCTGCTGAAGATGCTGGCGAAGCCCGGCGCCCCGATGGCACGGCGCCATGCCGACGACCTCGTCACCTGGGTGACGCTCGGCATCATCCTCGGCGGCCGCGTCGGCTACGTGCTGTTCTACGATTTCGAACGCTTCTTCGGCCCCGAAGGCCATATCTCCGACGTGTTCAAGCTGTGGGAAGGCGGCATGTCGTTCCACGGCGGCGCGGCGGGCGTTTCGATCGCACTCCTTATCTACACATGGCAGCAGAAGCTGAGTTGGCTGCGCGTGCACGATTATATCGCCTGCACCATCCCCTTCGGCCTGTTCTTCGGGCGCATTGCGAACTTCATAAACGGCGAACTGTGGGGCCGCGAAACCGACGTGCCGTGGGCGATGAAGTTCCCCACCGGCGGCGACGTGCTCCGCCACCCGAGCCAGCTCTACGAGGCGGGGCTAGAGGGCATCGTGCTGTTCGCGATCCTCTGGTATCTCTTCTGGAAGACCGATGCACGCCACAAGCCCGGGCTGCTCGTCGGCACGTTCATGCTCGGCTACGGCGTGTTCCGCTTCGTCGTCGAATATTTCCGGGAGCCCGACGCGCAGCTCGGCACGCTGTCGTGGGGTCTCACGATGGGCCAGACGCTTTCCACCACGATGATCGTCGCCGGTGCCTACTTCGTCGCGACGGCGGGCAGGCGCGCGCTCGCCAAATGACCCCGCTCGGGCGCAAGCTCGCCGCGGAAATCGAAGCGCGCGGCCCCATCGGCGTGGACCGCTACATGGAGATGTGCGTCGCGGCCTACTACGCCGGGCGCGATCCCTTCGGGCGCGGCGGCGACTTCACCACGGCGCCCGAAATCAGCCAGATGTTCGGCGAGATCATCGGCCTGTGGATGGCGGACCTGTGGGATCGCGCGGGGCGGCCAGCGCGCGTGAACCTCGTCGAACTCGGCCCGGGACGCGGCACGCTGATGGCCGACCTGCTGCGCGCCGCCCGCGCGCTCCCCGCCTTCGCCGACGCGATCCGCGTCCATTTCGTCGAAACGAGCGATACGCTGCGTGCTACGCAGGCCGAGCGGGTGCCGCAGGCATCTTGGTATAGCGATCTTGCGGACGTGCCGCGGGATGTGCCGCTGTTCGTGATCGCCAACGAGTTCTTCGACGCGCTTCCCATCCGGCAGGAGGTTCGCGTGGACGGGCAATGGCACGAGCGGCGGATCGCGCGCGGCGGAGACGCGCTTGTCTTTACCCCCGATGGCGACGCCATCCGCGAGACCTCTCCGGCCCGCACCCGATATGCCGCCACCATCGCGGCGCGCGTCGCTGCGGACGGCGGCGCGGCGCTTGTGATGGACTACGGCTACGAAGGCCCCGCCGAGGGTGATTCCCTGCAGGCGCTCGCGTCCCACGCGGCAACCGATCCGCTTGCAGCGCCCGGCGCGCACGACCTGACCGCGCACGTCGATTTCACCCCCATTGCCGAAGCCGCGCAGCGCGCGGGCGCGCACGTTTCGCCGCTGACGCCGCAGGGCGCGTTCCTGCTCGCGCTCGGCATCGAAGCCCGCACGGAACGCCTTTCGCGCGGGCTCGACCCGGAAGGCCGCCATGCTATAGCGGGCGCGATGCGGCGACTGACCCTGCCGCAGGCCATGGGGAGCCTGTTCAAGGTGCTTGCGTTCACACACAAGGATTGGCCCGAACCAGCGGGTTTCGGCGCATGAGCGACATCGTTTTCCGCACACCCACCGCAGCGGATCTGCCCGTGCTGTGCGAACTCGGCCGCCAGACGTTCATCGAGACGTTCGGCCACCTCTACGCGAAGCACGACCTCGATGACTTCCTCGTCACCGTATTCGGGCCTGAAGGGATGCCGGTGGAGTTCGCGGACCCGGCTTACGCGTTTCGGATCGCCGAGGCTGACGGGCAAATGGTGGCCTATTGCAAGGTCGGACCGCCCTACCTTCCCGTGGAGGACGACGGTCGCAGCAAGTGCGAACTGCGCCAGCTCTACATCCTGAAGGCATGGCACGGACGCGGCATCGCGCAGCCGATGATGGCCTGGGCGCTCGATTGGGCGAACGCGGGGGCGTGGGAAGATATGTACCTCACCGTGTGGTCGGAGAACTACCGGGCGCAGAAGGTCTACGAGAACTACGGTTTCGAGAAGGTCGGCGACTACCGCTTCATGGTGGGCGAGCAAGCCGATCACGATTTCATCTATCGCAAGGTGCTGCGCCCATGAGCGTTCCCGTCCTTCACGCCGCCGCGCTGGACGGCCTCCCCCACGGCTTCCTCGGGCGGCGGGGCGGCGTTTCCGAAGGCATCGTCGCGGGGCTCAACGTCGGGCTCGGCTCGCAGGACGACCGCAGTGCCATCGCGGAAAACCGCTGCCGTGCAGTAGAGGCCGTATTGCCGGGCGCGAAGCTCGTGACGCTGCATCAGGTGCACAGCCCGGACACCATCGCCGTGACCGCGCCATATCCGGACGGTGACCGCCCTCACGCCGATGCGCTCGCGACCGCCACGCCGGGCCTGCTGCTCGGCATCCTCACTGCGGACTGCGCGCCCGTGCTGCTCGCAGACCGAGAGGCAGGCATCGTCGGCGCGGCCCACGCTGGGTGGAAGGGTGCGCTCGGCGGCGTCACCGACAGCGTCGTCGCGGCGATGGAAACGCTCGGCGCTCGGCGCGAGCGTATCGCCGCCGCCGTCGGCCCTTGCATCGCCCGGGCCTCCTACGAGGTCGACGAGGATTTCTTCCGCCGTTTCTGCGAGGCGGACCCGGAAAACGAGCGGTTCTTCCTTGATGGACGCGCCGGGCGCCACCAGTTCGACCTTGAGGCCTACGTGGGCGCAAGGCTCGCGGCGGCGGGCATCGGGCACGTTCAGTTGCTCGGCGAGGACACGTATGCGAACGCGGAGGCCTACTTCAGCTTCCGCCGCGCGACGCACCGGGGAGAGGCCGATTACGGGCGCCAGATCGCGCTGATCGGGCTACCTGCCTGACCCCTGCTGCAACACAGATGTCATAGGCGTTGCCCGCGCCGCCTGCGGCCGCTAGTGAACCGACCGACTCGTCACCGCCACAAAAACAGGGATTCGCGCGCCATGAAGCTGCTTGCGGGCAACAGCAACCTTCAGCTCGCGGGCGATATCGCCCGTTACCTCGACATGCCGCTGACGCAGGCGAGCGTCCGCCGCTTTGCGGACGAAGAGGTGTTCGTGGAAATCCATGAGAACGTGCGCGGCGAGGACGTGTTCGTCGTCCAGTCCACCGCCTTCCCGGCGAACGACAACTTGATGGAACTCCTCATCTGCATCGACGCGCTGAAGCGCGCGAGCGCCAAGCGCATCACCGCCGTCGTCCCCTATTTCGGCTATGCGCGGCAGGACCGGAAGCCCGGCCCGCGCACGCCGATTTCCGCGAAGCTCGTCGCCAACCTCATCACCGTTGCGGGCGCCAACCGCGTGCTTTCGGTCGATCTCCACGCCGGGCAGATTCAGGGCTTCTTCGATATCCCGACCGACAACCTCTACGCCGCCCCGGTGATGAGCGACGACATCCTCGCCCGTTACGGCTCCGAGAACATGATGGTCGTCTCGCCCGACGTTGGCGGCGTGGTGCGCGCGCGCGCCCTTGCCAAGCGGCTCGACAACGCCCCGCTCGCCATCGTCGACAAGCGCCGCGAACGCGCCGGCGAATCCGAGGTGATGAACATCATCGGCGACGTCGAGGGCCGTTTCTGCATCCTCGTCGACGACATCGTCGATTCGGCGGGCACGCTCTGCAACGCCGCCGCGGCGCTCCGTGCCGCTGGCGCCAAGGCTGTCGTCGCCTATTGTACGCACGGCGTGCTTTCGGGCGGCGCCGTCGCCCGCGTCGAAGGTTCGGAGCTGATGGAGTTGGTCATCACTGACTCCATCTCACGCCCCGAGATCGCGAACGCGAAGAAGCTGCGCCAGCTCACGATCGCACCGCTGCTCGGCGAGGCGATCCGCCGCATCGCCGACGAATCGTCTGTCTCCAGCCTGTTCGACTAGCATGGACGCGAAACCTCGCTGTTTCGGTAACAGTCCTGGCAAGGAATTCTACGCCGCGTACCACGATGACGAGTGGGGCGTGCCCGTCCATGACGACCGCACGCTGTTCGAGATGCTGATCCTCGAAGGCGCACAGGCCGGGCTAAGCTGGGAAACCGTTCTGAAAAAGCGCGACGGCTACCGCGCCGCCTTCCACAGTTTCGATCCTGTCCGCGTCGCCGCGATGACCGACCCCGAGCTTGAAACGGTGCTCGCCACCGGCAACATCGTCCGTAACCGACTGAAGGTCTGGTCGGCGCGCAGAAACGCCGCCGTGTTCCTCGAGATGCAGCGCCAGCACGGCAGTTTCGATGCGTGGCTGTGGGCCTTCGTGAACGGCAAACCCCTCGTGAACCGCCCCAAAAGCTTCAAGGACGTGCCCGCCTCCACCCCGCTCAGCGACGCCATTTCGAAGGCACTCAAGAAGGCTGGCATGAACTTCGTCGGTTCGACGATCATCTACGCCTACATGCAGGCGGTCGGCCTTGTGAACGATCACGTCAGCACCTGCTGGAAGGCGCCGGCCTGAGCGCCTATCTACAGGGCATGACGACCACCTCGCAGCAGCACCCGCTGCGCCGCTTCCTCCCCTACCTCTGGCCCGCCGACAAGCCGGGTCTCAAGGTACGCGTCGTCTCCGCGCTCATCCTCGTCCTGATTGCCAAGGCGACGATGCTGATCATGCCCTTCGCATACAAGGGCGTGATCGATTCGATGGCGACACCCACGAACCAGGGCTTCCTGCTCGGCGTCGGGCTCGTCTTCGCTTATGCGGCCGCGCGTTTCGGCGGTGTATTGTTCGACAACATCCGCAACGTCATCTTCGAGCGTGTCGGCCAGACCGCCGGCGCCGACCTCGCCGGCGAGGTCTTCACCCGCATTCACGACCTTTCGCTGCGATTCCACCTCGAACGCCGCACCGGCGCGCTCACCCGCATCATCGAGCGCGGCACCAAGAGCGTCGACACGATGCTCTATTTCCTCGCCTTCAACATCGCGCCCACGATCCTCGAACTGACCGCCGTCTGCGTGATCTTCCAGATCAAGATGGGCTTCGAGATCGTCGCGGCGACGCTCGTCATCGTCGCGCTCTACATCTGGTTCACCCGCCGCGTCACCGAATGGCGCAGCGAGCTTCGCCGCCGCATGGTCGATACCGACAACCGCACCACGCAGCGCGCCGTCGATTCGCTGCTCAACTACGAGACGGTGAAATACTACAGCGCCGAAGCGCTGGAACGGCAGCGTTATAGCCAGTCGCTGCAGAGCTACGCGAGCGCCGCGATCAAGAGCGAGAATTCTCTCGCCGCGCTCAACATCGGCCAGTCGCTGATCACCAACATCATGATGGCGGGCGCCATGGCATACACGGTGTGGGGCTGGAGCCAGGGCAAGTTCACCGTCGGCGACGTAGTGCTGGTAAACACGCTGCTCATGCAGCTCTTCCGTCCGCTGGACATGCTCGGGTGGGTTTACCGCGAGATCAAGCAGGGCCTCATCGACATGGAGGCGATGTTCGGCCTGCTCGACACCGTGCCCGAGATCGCCGACGCGCCCGGCGCCCCGCCACTTGCGGTCAGTGTCGGCGCGGTGCGTTTCGAGAATGTCGATTTCGGCTATGATCCCGAACGCCAGATCCTGCACGGCGTCAGCTTCGAAATCCCCCCCGGCGACACTGTCGCCATCGTCGGCGAATCCGGCGCCGGCAAGTCGACGCTCTCCCGCATCCTCTACCGCTTCTACGATATCCAGGCGGGCCGCGTGACCATCGACGGTCAGGATATCCGCACGGTGACGCAGGCGAGCGTTCGCGCCGCCATCGGCATCGTTCCGCAGGACACGGTGCTGTTCAACGACACGATCGGCTACAACATCGGCTACGGCCGCGCAGGCGCAACACAGACGGAAATCGAGGGGGCCGCGCGGCAAGCGCAGATCCACGACTTCATCGTCTCGCTACCGCAGGGCTACGACACGGTTGTGGGCGAACGCGGCCTCAAGCTCTCGGGCGGCGAGAAGCAGCGCGTCGCCATCGCGCGTACGATCCTGAAAGACCCGCCGATCCTGATCCTCGACGAGGCGACGAGCGCGCTCGACAGTCGCACTGAGGCCGCGATCCAGGACGCCCTCTCGAATGTGTCGGCGCGCCGCACGACGCTCGTCATCGCCCACCGGCTGTCGACGATCGTCGATGCCAACGAGATCCTCGTCATGGACAAGGGCCGCATCGTCGAGCGCGGCCGCCACGACGGCCTGCTCGCGACAAACGGCCTCTACGCGGAAATGTGGATGCGCCAGCAGACGGAAGCCGACGACCTGTCCGAGGCCGCCGAATAACGAAAACGATCCAGCGCATGTCGGAACCGCTAAGGGCGGCGACTGTTTCCTTCCTACACAAGGGAGAATTCGACATGGCGAACGAAGCCGAAATGGAAACCCGCTTCTGGAAAGCACTGAAGTCAGACCGAACGATGATGCTTGGACTCGACGGCGTCGAGGACGGTCATACGCGTCCCATGACGGCAATGGTGGAGGAGGAAGGTCGCGGGCCGATCTGGTTCTTCACAGCCCGCGATAACGGGATTGTTCAAGCGCTGGATGATGGGCAACGTGCGATCGCAACATTCGCCGCCAAGGATCACGATCTCTTCGCCACGGTTCACGGCACGCTGTGGATGGATAACGATCAGGCCGTTATCGAACGCTTGTGGAATCCATTCATCGCCGCATGGTACGAAGGCGGAAAAACCGACCCGAAGCTCGCGCTGCTAAGGCTGGACGCCGAACACGCGGAAATCTGGTTGAACGAGAACAGTCTTTTTGCCGGCGTGAAGCTTCTCCTCGGCATCGATCCGAAGAAAGCCTACAAGGACAAGGTCGCCGAGGTGAATCTGCACTAGGCCAGCGCAATTGCCCCCCGCAAAGTCGGCCGGTAAGCTGCCGCCGGAGATTGAAGCGGAGAAAGCGACATGAAGCGCGCTTGCGTAATGATTTTGGCAACGCTCGTGCTGGCGGCGTGCGATGCTAGGCAAGCCGAAAAAACAAACGCCGTCGCCGCCGAGACGAACAGCACGCGGTCTGTCGGAGCAGTAGCGCCAATTCCGGCAACCGATTTGCTCGTGAAGCGCGAAACAGCCGAACTCGATTTCCTGTGGCGGGCGCCGCCGGAACTTGCAGAGGCGCCGCCGATGCTTTCGACTCTGCGCGCGCAGGCGCTTGCAAGCGCGGAGGAGATGCAGGCAGGCGCGGTGGAAGACATGAAGCTGCGGCCAGCGGACGCGCCGAAGATATCGCATTTCTTCGTGCAGGACTGGACGGTCGCCGCCGACACACCTGCCCTGCTGAACGTTCGCGCCGACATCTCGATGTATACGGGCGGCGCGCACCCGAACCACGGCTTCGCGGTGAAATACTGGGACAAGATCGAGCGCCGCGAGATCAGCTTCAGCGATCTCTTCATCGACTGGACCGCTGCCGAGAAGCTGCTCACCCCTGCTTATTGCACCGCGCTCGATGCGGAGCGTGTCTCGCGGCGCGGCGAGATCGAGAACGACATGTTCGACGATTGCCCGCCGATCGGCGATCAGCCCGTGGCGCTCGTGTCGTGGCCGGGGCAGGACATCTCCGGTTTCCGCGTCCTGCTCGCGCCGTATGTCGCCGGCCCTTATGCGGAGGGCGATTTCGAGATCGAGGTGCCGATGACGGATGCGCTCCGCGCGCTCATCAAGCCGCCCTATCTGAAGGCGAAATAGGCGCCTATTCGTAATCCCGTTCCGGCAGGTGCGCGTCGTCAGCGAGATCGCTGAAGCGCGTATGTATGGCCTCGAAATGCAGGTCGACGATGCCGGTGGAGCCGTGACGCTGCTTTGCCACGATCACCTCGGCGCGGCCGCGAATGGTGATGCCGCGCTCCATCCATTTCTCGAACTTCTCGGTGCCGTCCTCGGGCTTTTTCTGAGCGTGGTAATATTCGTCGCGGTAGACGAACAGCACGATGTCGGCGTCCTGCTCGATGGTGCCGGATTCGCGAAGATCGGCGAGCTGGGGACGTTTATCCTCGCGCTGTTCGACGGCGCGTGAGAGCTGCGACAGCGCGATCACCGGTACATTGAGCTCCTTGGCCAGCGTCTTCAGGCCGCGGGTGATTTCCGAGATTTCGTTCACGCGATTTTCGTTCGACTGCCGGCTGCTGCCCTGCAGAAGCTGAAGATAGTCGACCACGATAAGGCCGACGCCCTTCTGCCGCTTGAGGCGCCGGGCGCGCGAACGCATCGCCGCAATGGTGAGGCCGGGCGTATCGTCGATGTAGAGCGGCAAGTCCTGCAGCGCGGCCGACGCGCGGACCAGATCGCGGAACTGCGCCTGATTGATCTTGCCCATGCGAAGGTCTTCGGAGCTGATCCGTGCCTGCTCGGCAAGGATACGCGTCGCGAGCTGGTCAGCCGACATTTCGAGGCTGAAGAAAGCGACACCCGCACCGCTCGTCTTGTCGATCTGATCGGCACGATCCTTCATCAGGCGTTCGGCGGCCGAGAAGGCGATATTGGTGGCAAGCGCGGTCTTGCCCATCGCGGGACGCCCGGCGAGGATGATGAGATCGGAGCGATGAAGTCCGCCGATCTTGGTGTTGAGCGCATTGAGACCCGTGGTGATACCCGAAAGATGTCCGCCGGACTGCTTGGCGCGCTCGGCCATCTGCACGGCGAGCGTCGCGGACTGGGCGAAGCTCTTCACTGAGTTCGAGACCTCGCCCTCCTCGGCGACCTTGTAGAGCGCAAGCTCCGCCTGCTGGATCTGATCGTGCGGGTTCACGTCCTGCGAGGTGTCAGACGCGCTCACCACCATCTCGCGTCCGACACGGACGAGTTCACGCAGTAGCGCGAGGTCGTAGATCTGCGCCGCGAAGTCCTTCGCGGCGATCAGCGCCGCAGACTGCTCGGTAAGCTGCGCGAGGTACGCAGGGCCGCCAAGTTCGGCGAGCGCGGGGTGTTCGGCAAACATCGGGCGCAGCGTCACCGGCGTTGCGAGCATGGCACGGTCCACGAGCTTCAGGATCGCGGCGTAAATCTCACCGTGCACCGGCTCGAAGAAATGTTCGGGGCGCAGCTTCAGCTGCACATCCTCGGCAAGCCGGTTGTCGATCATCATGGCGCCGAGCAGCGCCGCCTCCGCATCAAGGTTGTGCGGGAGAGTCGGCGAGTCAGCGGCAGGAGCCGGTACGGCACGGAGCGGTGTCAGCATGGACGCACTATACATCGCTTTCCGCGCCGTGCTCTGTGGAAATGCTGGGGATAAATTTTTTACCCGATCTCCTTGCGTAGCTCCTCGATCAGGTCCGGAATGGCCCCAAGTCGCGCCTCCTCGGCGTCGAGGATGGCGTGGAAGGCGCGTTTCTTGATGCCGGTCACGAACCCGGCGTCAAGGCGTTTGCCTTCGGGAAGCGCCGACACGACAATGTCGATCACGCGATCGACGCCGTGCAGGCGGCCCCAGAGATAGTCGTTTTCCCGATAGGCGCGGCTAAAGAACGCGCCGAAGCTGTTGAACTTGATGCCTTTCAATGTCGCGAGCGCGCCGCCTTCTCGGATCGAGCGCGCATCGTCCGGCGAGATGCGGTCAACCTTGATCTCGTCGAACTCGTCAAGCCCCTCGCCCTGGAGCAGCGGAAAGGTGGCGATGTCGTAGAAGGGAAAGCCGAGATAGGCCTTCAGGATTTGGGCGCGGAGGTCCGGCGCCGTGCAGTCCGTGATGATCGCGGCAAGCCGCGCGTCGCCGAGCGCGTCGAAATCTGTGAGCCCGAGCGCCTCGCCGTAGGCTTCGATCACCGATACCGCATCGTCGTTCGCGAACGCGGCAGGATCGCGCACCCACGGGCCGTAGAAAGCGAGCCGGCGTCGATCGAGATAGGGCGCGAGCAGTTCATAAAGCGAGGCCTTGAGCGCCTCGACCTTCTGCAGCTCTTCAGGGCCGCCCGCATCGCCCCACTCGTTGACGCGGCGGACGATGAAGCGCAGCCGACGGACACGGAAGCCGAGGTCGTAGCGACGCAGGAACTGCACGAAGAGGTCGGCGTCGGCGTCCTTCGGGCGCGTCGTTTTCGTCACCCGGTCCATGCCGCTGCGCCGGACGTGCCGCCAGACCTCCTTGCGAACGCGCTCCGCCACATCGCGCTCGTGCCCGCCGAGGTCGGCGAAGAGCCGTGCCATCTCCTCGACGATCTGGCTGAGTTTCAGGTGCGCGTAAGAGGGATAGGTGAAGCCCGCGCGCAGCACGGCTTCGGCATTTGCCTGCGCCCGCCATTGCTGGAGCTTGGCGGGCGATACCTTCGCGCGCAGCTGGCGGCGGCCGATCGCGTCCTCGATCGCCTCGTCCACAGTGGCGCGTATACCCTCCACGACGTGGCTGAGGCGGCGCACGCGCGCGGACAGGCCGGCGAGGTGATCGAGATCGTCGCGGATCGGCTGTTCGCGCGGGATGTCGGAGAGCGAACGCAGGATCGTCGAGAAGAAGCCCGGTGGCTTCGAAGCGTCGGTACGCGTGCCGATGCTGCGGATGCCGGGCTTGGGATCGATGTAAACGAAGCGCCGATCGATCTCGCGGTGTGCCGGGCGCTGGCGAAGCGCTGCAATGGCAGGCGCAAATGGCGCGTTGTTAAGTATGCTGCCGTCGAGCAGCACCGCGTGGGACGGATCGAGGCCGCTCGTTGCGCGGTGCGGAAACACGCGCGACAGGAAGGCCGCGCGCTCCGGCCAGGGCTTGCCGTCCTTCGCCAGCACGCGGTCGAGCTCACTCGGCTGAAACGGTGGGAAGGCGCCGGGGAACGACGCCGTCGCGCGCGCCGCGAAGGTCAGCGAGGGGATGTCGGCGAGCTTCCGCTCCGCGCCGCGCTCGCTTGAATCGCGGAAGGTGATCAGCTTCCGGTGTTCCACCTCCATCACCTCTTCGGGGCTGTGGAGGCGCAGCCGCTCCGGGTAGCCGTGATAGTCGGTGACGGTGACGAAGAGGTCGAGCGGCTGGCCGGGCGGCAGCAGCGGCGAGGCCGCCTTCGTCTCCGCCATCGCCTCGAACGCGCCCATCAGCAGCTCGGTGAAGTGCTCGCCCGAGAACGGCGGCTCGAACCAGCGCGAGCGGATGAAGCGCGAAACCTTGATTCGCAGTTCCTCGCGCGCGCCCTTCTCGACGATCTCGTCCAAGGGATCGATCTGCCCGCGCGCCATCCAGAGCAGCGGACGCGCATAGAACTTGCTCCAGCGCGACTTGGGCACCGCTGCAGGGTCGAGAAGCTCGTCCGCATCCGCCTTGTCGAGCCAAAGGTCGGCGAGCGGGGCGAGGCTCTGCCCGCTGGAGATCGCCTGCGCTAGGAAGATGCCGTTGATGCCGCCCGCCGACGCGCCCGCGACGATATCGACGAGCACACGCAGGCGAACGTGCTGGCCGATCGCATCGAGCAGTTCGTGATAAACGGGCTCGGTATCGCCGCCGGGCGGCTCCGGATCGGCGTCATGCCAACTGCGGCTCGCGCGCAGCATCTTCCAGATTTCCTGCGTGATGCCGTGCATATAAACGGCAAGGCTGATGCCGCCGTAGCAGACGAGCGCCAGCCGAAGCTCTTTCTCACGCATGGCCTGACCATATCGGGACGGAATCGCCCTGTCGACCGTGAGGGTTGCGCTCGGCCGCCCGAAGGCGCAGGTTCCGCGCTTGGGAGCCAACAGGGGGAGGATCGCCCATGACCTTGAACAGCAACGTGATTTCGATGCTGCAGACCATCGTCGCGATGGGACTGCTCAATCTGGTGATGTTCGTGTGGATGTATGCAACGCGCATTCCCGCGATGAATCAGGCGAAGATCGATCCGCAATCAGCACAGCATCCGGGGTCGCTGAACACGCTGCCGAGCGAGGCGCGCCGCGTCGCCGACAACTACAACCACCTCTTCGAAGCGCCGACGATGTTCTACGCGATGGTCATCGCCATCGTGCTCCTCGGCCACGCCGACCAGTGGCACGTCCTCTGTGCCTGGGCCTACGTGATCCTGCGCGCGCTCCATTCGCTGGTGCAGGCGACGATCAACCGCGTGATGCTCCGCTTCGCGCTGTTCGCGCTTTCATGGGTGGCGCTCGGCATCATGATCGTCCGCGAGGTCGCGTCGCTCTACTGAGCGCCGCGCTTACGCCCGCCGCCAGACCGTCGTCCCGTCGGGCTTGTCCTCAAGCAGGATGCCCTCCGCCTTCAACTGATCGCGGATGCGGTCGGCCTCTGCCCAGTTCTTCGCGGCTTTGGCCGCAGTACGAATGTCAATTTGCTTGGCTATCTCGGTGGGATCAACCGTAGGCGCTTGCCCTTTAACAACGATCTTGCCTGTCGGAACAGCAATTCCCTTGCCCAACCAGAAGGCAGGATAGGTATTCAGCAAGCCCAAAAGACGACCCGCGTTCACAAAACGATCGCGCTCAATAGCAAGAGCTTGCCTTTGAAGACTGCTCCCCTGCTTCCAGTCTTGGGTCAATTCGCGAAGTTCTCGAACAGCATTATCCAACCTCGCAATAGCTTCGGGCGTATTGAGATCGTCCTCCAAAGCCATCTGAAACTGGTCTGATACGCCGGCCTCCTCGCTGTTACCTGCCGACTTAAAGTCGCTGAGATCGTCGAGAAGGCGGTACCATCGATCCAACTTCTTGTTCGCCTGCTCGATAAGCCGCTCATTCCAATCGAGCGGCTGCCGATAGTGTGCCATCAACAACGCCAACCGCAGGGTCTCGCCCTTGTGGCGCTGCTCCAGAAGCTCATCCACCGTCACCACGTTGCCAAGCGACTTCGACATCTTCTCCTTGTCCATGGAGAGGAAGCCGTTGTGCATCCAGATGTTCGCGAGCGGGGCGCCGTCGTGGGCGCAGCGGCTTTGTGCGCATTCGTTTTCGTGGTGCGGGAACTGGAGGTCGAGGCCGCCGCCGTGGATGTCGATCGTGGTGCCGAGGTACGCCTCGATCATCGCCGAGCATTCGATGTGCCAGCCAGGACGGCCGCGTCCCCACGGAGAGTCCCAGCCCGGCTGTTCCGCCGTGCTTGGCTTCCAGAGCACGAAATCGCCCGGATTCTTCTTGTAGGGCGCCACTTCCACACGCGCTCCCGCGATCATCTCGTCCATCGGGCGGCGCGACAGCGTGCCGTAGGCGGCATCCTTCGTAATGTCGAACAGCGCATGGCCATCGGCGGCATAGGCCGCACCCTTCGCGATGAGCACTTCGATCATCGCGACCATCTGTTTGACGTATTTCGTAGCGCGCGGCTCGTAAGTCGGCTGCAGCACGCCCAAAGCGCCCATGTCTGCCTGGTAAAACTTTTCGTATTTTTCCGTGATCATCTCGATCGGCACGCCCTCGGCTTCTGCGGCGGCCATGATCTTGTCGTCGATGTCGGTGAAGTTCCGCGCGTAGTGCACGGCGGTCTCGCCATAGGTGTGGCGGAGCAGGCGGAACAGCACGTCGAACACCACGGCGGGCCGGGCATTGCCGATGTGCGCGCGGTTATAGACCGTGGGGCCGCACACATACATCGTCACCCGGTTCTTGTCGGCGGGCGTGAGGACGTCCTTCTGGCGCGTCAGCGTGTTGTAGAGGCGGATTTCGGTCATGGCCGCGCCCCTAGCGCGAATCCGCCGCGAAGGAAACTCCGGCTAAATCTCGGTGCCGCTCGAATCGTCCAGCAGATCGTCGAGCGCGTCGCGTTCTTCGTGGGTGTAGCCCTCGCCGCCGCTCGTATCGCTGTAGTGCTGATCCTCGGGGGACGCCGGCGACCGGTCGTCGCCGAGGCCGAGGCCTTCCTGCCGGTCTTCGGCATAATCGATAATCGCGCGGCTGGTGATGTCGAGCAGCGGCTCCGTCTTCGCAGCGAGCAGCCACTCCGGCAGCTTCTCGTCGCCGCCCCAGATGAGCGCGTGGCCGCGCGTCACCACAAGGAAGACGAGGCTGACGACGATGAGCCCCTTCACCGCGCCGAAACCGAGCCCGAGCACGCGGTCGATCGGCCCGATCACCGAGCGCTTGGTGCGGTCGCCGAGCAACCGCCCGACGAGCCGGAACAGGAAGAAGGTGCCGAAGAAGATGACGACGAAGGCGATCGCCGCCGCCGCGACCTCGCTGCCGACCATCCCCGCCGCAACGAGCTTGCCCGCCGGGTAGAAGAGCTTGAGCGCGACGACCGCCGCGACCCATGCGAGCAGCGTGAGAATCTCGGTAACGAACCCCCGGATCGCGCCGAGCGCGGCAAGCGCGCCCACGATGAGCAGAACGACGATGTCGAACCCGGTCATGTCCATATTTCGCGGCCCTAATCCGAGCCGCAGAGGTGGTCAACAAGCCCCGACAAATGTTTGAAGCCTGTGGCTTTCATACCATTGGGCACGCCGTCTCCCTTCGCGGTCGCGCCGCCCGGCAGGAAGGCGCGTTCGAAGCCGAGCTTCTGCGCCTCCTTGAGCCGGAGCCCGAGGTGCGGCGCGGCGCGGACCTCGCCCGAAAGCGCGATTTCGCCGAGCGCCACCGTGTCGAGCCGGATCGGTCGCTCCGCCATCGCCGAGGCAAGCGCGGCGGCGACGGCAAGGTCCGCCGCAGGGTCCGAGATGCGCAGGCCGCCTGCGATGTTGAGATAGACCTCGCACGTCGAGAAGTTGAGCCCGCAGCGCGCCTCCAGCACGGCGAGGATCATCGCGAGCCGCCCCGAATCCCAGCCGACGACCGCGCGGCGCGGCGTCGCGCCCGAAGGCAGACGCACGACGAGCGCCTGCACCTCCACCATCACCGGCCGTGTGCCCTCGATCGCGGGGAACACTACCGATCCCGGCACCGGCGCCTCGCGCTGCGTGAGGAACAGCGACGAGGGGTTCGAAACCTCTTCCAGCCCCAGCGTTCCCATCGCGAACACACCGATCTCGTCGGTGCCGCCGAAGCGGTTCTTCACGGCGCGCAGGATGCGGTACTGGTGCGAACGCTCGCCCTCGAAATAGAGCACGGTATCGACCATGTGCTCGAGCACGCGCGGCCCGGCGATTTGCCCGTCCTTCGTCACATGCCCGACGAGTACCACCGCAGCGCCTTCGGACTTCGCATAGCGGATCAGTTCCTGCGCGGCGGCCCGCACCTGGCTCACCGTGCCAGGCGCGCCCTCCAGCATGTCCGAATGCATCGTCTGGATCGAATCGATGACCAGCAGGTCGGGCACCGGGTTTTCGGCGAGCGTTGTCAGGATATCGCGCACCGAGGTGACGCTGGCGAGCGCCACGTCGGCCTTGCCGAGCCCGAGCCGCTGCGCGCGCAGCCGCACCTGATCGGCCGCCTCCTCGCCCGAGAGGTACACGATGCGCTTCCCCGCCATCGCCATCTTGCCCGCCACCTGCAGCAGCAGCGTCGACTTGCCGATACCCGGATCGCCGCCGATCAGGATCGCACTGCCCGGCACCACGCCGCCGCCGAGCGTGCGGTCGAGCTCTGCGATACCGGTCGGCAGCCGCGGCGGCAGCGGCGTATCCTCATCGAGCGACTGCAGGCGAAACGCTGCGCCGCCGCGCGACAGCGACTGCTTCGCCGAGAACGGCGTCACCACGGCGCCCGCATCCTCGACGATGCTGTTCCACTCCTTGCACTCGCCGCACTGCCCCGCCCAGCGCGGGCTCACCGCGCCGCACGCCTGACAGACAAACTGGGTTTTCAGCCGCGCCATTCACCACCCGAGATCAAGAACATAAAAAGAACATATCGATCACCCACACGAAACACAACTCCCTCTCCCCGCCAGGCACGGGGTCGGGGAAAGGAGGTGCCCGCCAACCCCCAACAGGCATTTGCGCATCAGGGGCCGCACGGCTATCCGTCCTCACATATGATCCCGCCGTCTCCCCTCCGCCTCCACATCGACCTCGACGCCCTTGCCGCCAACTGGCGGCAACTGCGCGCCCTCGCGGGCGTGGAGACGGGCGCTGCGGTGAAAGCAAATGGCTATGGCCTCGGCGCGAAGGCGGTTGTGGACCGGCTCTACGCCGAAGGCTGTCGGACGTTTTACGTCTCCAACTGGCAGGAGGCCGCAGCGCTCGCGGGGCACCCGCCGGACCTGCGCGTGAAGGTGCTGCACGGCATCGATGCCGCCGATCTCCCCGCCGCGCTCTCCATCGATGCGGACCCCGTGCTCAACAGCCCCGAGCAGGTGGCCCTTTGGCGCGCGCACGGACAAGGCCGGCGCTGCGACATCATGGTGGACACCGGCATGAACCGCCTCGGCTTCGACTGGCGCGGCTTCTGCACCGAAATGTTCGCGGGGATGGATGTGGACACCGTTCACTCTCACCTCGCCTGCGCCGATACGCCGGAGCATCCGCTGAACGGGCTGCAACGTGATCGTTTCGAAGAGGTAGTCCTGGCGCTTGGCGTACGCGGCGCGCTGGCGAACACCGCGGGCATCTTCCTGGGGCACGATTATGCCTTCGGCCACGTGCGCCCCGGCATCGGCCTCTACGGCGGCAGCGCGGGGCTGCACCAGGTCGTGTTTCCCTCCGCGCGCGTGATCCAGTGCCGCGACGTGCCGGCCGGCGACGCGGCAGGCTACGGCGCGACGTGGACGGCGCCGCGCGACAACCGCCTCGCTGTGCTCAACATCGGCTATGCCGATGGCTATCTGCGGGGCTTTTCCAACACCGGTGCGGCCCTCATTGGCGGCAAGCGAGCACCTGTCGTGGGGCGTGTGTCGATGGACATGATCATCATCGACATCACAGACACCCCGGCCGTGGCGCCCGGCGACTGGGTGGACATTGCCTACAACCTTGCCGAAGCTGCCGCCCAGTCCGGAATTTCCGAGTATGAGTTGCTGACCGGGCTCGGCGCCCGCTATGAGCGCGTCTACGCATGAACGCACTCGCCGCTTTCTTCGCCCATCCGGGCCGCGCCACGCTCGCCGCGCTTGCCAGCATCGGCCGCGTCGCGCTGTTTACGCTGCGTGCGCTCGGCGCCGCCGTGCGTCCGCCTTATTATTTCGGCCGGCTCCTGGAGCAGATGCTCATCATCGGCTGGTTCTCGCTGCCCGTCGTCGGCCTCACCGCCGTGTTCACGGGTGCGGCGCTCGCGCAGCAGATTTTCGTCGGCGGCAGCCGCTTCAATGCGGAAAGCACCGTCCCTGCCGTCACCGTCATCGCGATCGTGCGCGAGCTTGGGCCCGTGCTCGGCGGGTTGATGGTTGCGGGCCGCGTCTCCTCGGCGATGGCGGCGGAACTTGGCACCATGCGCGTTACCGAACAGATCGACGCGCTGACGACGCTGCGGACCGATCCGTTCCAGTATCTGATCGCGCCGCGCCTCTTCGCTGCCGTGATCGTACTGCCGCTGCTCGTGCTCGTTTCGAATGCGCTCGGCGTGATGGGCGGCTTCCTCATCGGCACGCAGCGGCTCGGCTTCAACGTCAGCGCCTATCTCGCCACCACGCGGCAGTATCTGGAATGGGACGACGTCTCATCGAGCCTCGTGAAGGCGGCGGTGTTCGGTTTCATCATTGCAATCATGGGCTGCTACCACGGCTTCCGCAGCATGGGCGGCGCGGCGGGCGTCGGCCGCTCGACCACGAACGCCGTCGTCAGCGCGTTCGTGCTGATCCTGCTCGCGAACCTCATCATCACCGTGCTGGTGTTCGGCACATGAGCGCGGAGATGCGCGGCGGCAGCATCGAGCTTGTCGGGGTCCGCAAGACGTTCGGGCCGAAGGTCGTGCTCGATCATATCGATCTCAGCATCACGCCGGGCGAATCGCTCGTCGTCATCGGCGGTTCGGGCACCGGCAAATCGGTGATGCTGAAATGCATTCTGGGCATCCTCCCCACCGACAGCGGCACGATCCGGCTGGACGACGTCGATCTCGCCTCAGCCTCGCGCGCGGACCGCACCGAACTGCGGAACCGCATCGGCATGTTGTTTCAGGGCGGCGCGCTGTTCGATTCGCTGCCTGTGTGGCGCAACATCACCTTTGCACTGACGCGCGGCCGCGCCACGAACGCGAAGGCGATGCACGCGAAGGCGGTTGCGCTGCTCGCGAAAGTCGGTCTCGATGCGCCGGTCGCGGATCTGAAACCTTCCGAGCTTTCGGGTGGGATGCAGAAGCGCGTCGCGCTCGCCCGCGCCATCGCGGCGGAGCCCGAGATCATCTTCTTCGATGAGCCCACCACAGGCCTCGACCCCATTCGCGCCGACCAGATCAACCGGCTGATCCGCGGTCTCGTCACCGACCTCGGCGTCACCGCCGTCACCATCACGCACGACATGGCGAGCGCGCGCCGCATTGCCGACCGCGTCGCCATGCTGAAGGACGGGCGCATCCACTGGGAAGGCAAGGTCGCCGACCTCGAAAACAGCGGCAACGACTATGTCGACCGCTTCGTTCACGGCCGCGCCGACGACGGCGAGACTGGCTAGACGGCCGCCGCCGCCCTATATCGGCCGCAATGTCCGAACCGCTCTACAACACCGCGATCCTGCGCCTCGCCGCGACGATCCCGCACCAGATGCGCCTTGAAGCGCCGCAGGGAACAAGCCGCAAGGTCTCGCCAATCTGCGGCAGCCGCGTCACCGCCGACGTGGGTCTCGACGCCGAAGGCTGTGTGGCCGCGTTCGGGCAGGAGGTACGCGCGTGTGCGCTCGGGCAGGCCTCGGCCTCGATCCTCGGCGCGGGCGTGCTCGGCAGATCGGCCGCGGAACTCCGTGCCGCACACGTCGCGCTCGCCGCATTCCTAAAGGGGGAAGGCGGCGCGCCGGAAGGTTGGCCGGACCTCGAAATCTTCCGCCCGGCGCAGGCCTACAAGGCGCGCCACCCCTCGATCCTGCTCGCCTTTGATGCAGCCGCGAGCGCGGCGGAAGACGCGGCGGTTACAGCCAGCGCCTGACCTTGTCCTTGTACGCGCGGTAGTCGTCCCCGAACTTCGCTTCGAGATAGCGCTCCTCGCGCGCAATCACCTGCCGATCGATCAGGATCACAACGAAGGGAAGCAGCAAAAGCGTTGCAAGGCTGTCGAAGATGAGCGCCAGCCCCGCGAAGATCAGCGCCATGCCGAGGTACATGGGATTGCGCGTCCAGCGATAGACGCCGCTCGCCACGAACGCCGTCGTTTGCCGCCACGGCTCCGGGTTCGTACCCGCCCGCCGGAAGCGCAGCAGCGCCGCGAAGATGAGGCCGAGCCCCGCGATGGCCAGAATCATGCCGGCAAGACTCGCGACCTTGATGTCGAGCCCGATCGGCGGATCGCCGAGCAGTCGCCCGATTCCGAGCCCCAGAAGCAGCATCCCGGCGTAGACGAGAGGCGGTGGGAAGCGTACCTGTGGGCTATCTTCCTCGATTTTCATGACCGGTGACGATGCCTCCGTTTTGCTCCCTTCGTATCTACCGGCCTACCCCGCGCATCGCAAATCGGACCGCGCGCTGATGGCGGTCGGCGGCGATTCGACCCTACTTCGCGACGGCGTCGTCTATCTGGCGGCGGCGGTCGCGGTGGTACCGTTGTTTCACCGGCTGAAGCTCGGCGCGGTGCTCGGCTATCTCGTCGCGGGCATGATCGTCGGACCGCATCTGCTCGGCCTCGTCACCGATCCTGAAGCCACGCTCGCCTTCGCCGAGTTCGGCGTCGTGCTGCTGCTGTTCGTGATCGGGCTCGAACTGCGTCCCAAACGCCTGTGGGATCTGCGCTACGACATTTTCGGGCTGGGCAGCGCGCAGGTGCTGCTGTGCGGTTTCGCGATCACCGGCGCGCTGCTCGTCACCACCGAGTTCACATGGCAGGCGGCGCTCGTCATCGGCCTTGCCCTCGCCCTCTCCTCCACCGCCCTCGACGTGCAGATCCTGCGCGACCAAGGCAAGATCAACACGCCGCTCGGCACGCGCATAATCTCGATCCACCTGATGCAGGATCTGGCGATCGTCCCGCTGCTGATCGTCACCACCGCCCTCTCCCGCACGCCGACCCCCGATGCGCCGGAGGGCTGGGAGATCGTGTGGAAGTCGTTCGTCGCGATCGGCGCGCTGGTACTCGCGGGGCGCTTCCTCGTGAACCCGCTGTTCCGGCTGATCGCGCAGACGGGCACACGCGAGGTGTTCGTGATCGGTGCGTTGCTGATGGTCGTCGGCTCCGCCTTCCTGATGTCGAGCTTCGGGCTCTCGATGGCGCTCGGTGCCTTCATTGCGGGGGTGATGCTTGCGGACAGCCCCTACCGGCACGAGGTCGAGGCGGACATCGATCCGTTCCGCGGCCTCCTGCTCGGCCTGTTCTTCATGGCTGTCGGCATGATGCTCGACCTTTCGATCATCCTGCAGCTGCCCGGCCGCATCCTCCTCTATGTCGCCATCCTGATCGGCGTGAAGTTCGCGGTGATCTCCATCCTCGCGCGCCTGTTCGGCTCGAACTGGCGGGATGCAGCGCTAACGGGCGTCCATCTCGCGCAGGGCGGCGAATTTGCCTTCGTCGTGCTGACAGCGGCCGAAAGCGGCCTGCTGCTCGCCTCCGAAGCCTCCAGCCTGTTCGCCGCCGCCGTCACCGTCTCAATGGCGCTGACACCGCTTCTCATCGCCGGTGTCGACAGGCTCGTCGAGCGCGAGGATGACGACCGCGACGTCGAAGGACCTGAAAAGGCCGAGAACGCACCCGCGATCATCGTTGGCTACGGCCGTTTCGGCCAGACCGTGAACCAGCTTCTCGCGGCGCGCGGGATTCCGGTCACGCTCATCGATCGCAAGCCGGGGCAGATCGAGCTTTCCGGCCGCTTCGGACAGAAGGTCTATTACGGCGATGGCACCCGGCTTGATGTGCTTCGCATCGCGGGCGCGGAGGAAGCGCAGCTTCTCATCTATTGCAACGACGGCCACCAGATGACGAACGAGATGCTGGGTGCCGTGCGCCGCGCGTTCCCGAATCTGAAGGTTCTGATTCGCGCCTTCGACAGGCGCCACGTCATCCAGCTCGTCAACGCCGATTGCGACGCGGTGGTGCGCGAGGTGCATGAGAGCGCCGTGGCGATGGGCCGCGCGGCGCTGAAAGCCGCCGACGTCGATGACAAGGCCATCGACGAGATCGAGACGGAATACCGACAGCGCGACAGCGAGCGCCTGGCCCTTCAGGTGGCGAGCGGCGATCTTCGCGCGGGGCTGGACCTTACCTACGGCACCTATCCGCTGCCCGCGAACGAAGGCCTCGGCGAAATCCCGCAGGACATCGAGGACGACCTTGTCCCGGAACGGAGCGCGTAGGCTACAAGAGCACGTCCCGCCGCTGCGCCACAACCTCGTCGATCCACTGTGAAAACGCCGCAATGCGCGCGAAGCGGCGCATGTCGCGGTGCATCACCAGCCAGAAGCTGCGCCGGATGGAAACATCGTCCGCGAGCACGGGCACGAGGCGCGGGTCTTCGGCGGCCATGAAGCGCGGCAACACGCCGATGCCGCCGCCGCCCGCGATCATTTCCCACTGCGCGTTGATGCTGGTGCTGCGGATCGCCGGCTCCAGCCCGGGCAGCACCTCGCCGAGATAATCGAGTTCGGGCGTGAAAATGTGATCGGGCACGTAGCCGACGATGCTGTGATCGAGGAGATCGGCGCGCGCGCCGGGCGCCCCCGCGCTCTCCAGATAGGCGGGGCTCGCATAGAGGCCGAGCCGGTAATCCGTGAGCCTGCGCGCGACGAGCGGCCCGTGCTGCGGGCGCGCAAGCATGATGGCGATGTCCGCCTCGCGCCGCGACGGACTCAGCACGCCGCTGCCTGCGACGAGATCGATGACGATGCGCGGGTGGCGGCGATGAAAGTCCGGCAGCGCGCGCGCGACGATCCATGTGCCGAAACCCTCGACGACGCTGACCCGCACCGTCCCGCCCGGGCCCGCCTCGCCGGACACATCGCCGCCGAAGCGCAGCGCCGCCTGCTCCGCCGCCTCGGCGTGCTCTACAAGCGCGCGGCCCCGCTCGGTCAGCACATAGCCGGCAGGCCCCTGCTCAAAGAGCGTGGCATCCACGTCGCGCTCCAGCCGTGCCAGCCGCCGCCCGATCGTCGTCGCGTCCACGGCGAGTTCACGCGCCGCCGCATTCAGCCGCTGCGTGCGTGCGACGCACAGGAAAATGCGCAGGTCATCCCAATTCACTGGGCTTCCATACTGCAAAATCGCAGTAGCGTAATGCGAATCTGGGGAATTGCCCGCAGGAAGGCGAAAGCAGATAAGCGCGCCAACGCCACTTTCGGCCTATTCTTGGGGAACGAGCATGTCCGGCACCTTGCGCGAGATCGACCTTTTCATCGGCGGCGAGACCGTCCGCAGCACGAGCGGCCGTTTTGGCGACGTGTTCAACCCCAACACCGGCAAGGTGCAGGCCCGCGTTCAGTTCGCGACCGATGCCGAGATCGCCCGCGCAGTCGAGGTGGCAAAGGCCGCACAGATCGGCTGGGCCGCGACCAATCCGCAGCGCCGCGCCCGCGTGATGTTCGAATTCAAGCGCCTCATCGAGCGCGATATGGACAGGCTCGCCGAGCTGCTGTCGTCGGAGCACGGCAAGGTGATCGCCGATTCGAAAGGCGATATCCAGCGCGGGCTCGAGGTCATCGAGTTTGCCTGCGGCATCCCGCACGCACTGAAGGGTGAGTACACGCAGGGCGCCGGCCCCGGCATCGACGTCTATTCGATGCGCCAGCCGCTCGGCGTCGTCGCGGGTATCACGCCGTTCAACTTCCCGGGCATGATCCCGATGTGGATGTTCGGCGTCGCCATCGCGGTCGGCAACGCCTTCATCCTGAAACCCTCGGAGCGCGACCCCTCGGTTCCGGTGGAACTCGCGAAGCTGATGATGGAAGCAGGCCTTCCGGCAGGCGTGCTGAACGTCGTCCACGGCGACAAGAGCGCGGTGGACGCCATCCTCGACCATAGCGATATCCATGCGGTCAGCTTCGTCGGCTCGTCGGATATCGCGCACTACGTCTACCAGCGCGGCGCGGCTGCCGGTAAGCGCGTGCAGGCGATGGGCGGCGCGAAGAACCACGGCATCGTCATGCCCGACGCCGACCTCGACCAGGTCGTGAACGATCTCGCGGGCGCCGCCTTCGGCTCGGCGGGCGAACGCTGCATGGCGCTTCCGGTCGTCGTTCCGGTCGGCGACAAGACCGCTGCGAACCTTCGCGAAAAGCTGCTGCCCGCCATCGCCGCGCTGCGCGTTGGCGTTTCGACCGATGCCGAGGCACACTACGGCCCGGTCGTCACCGCGGCGCACAAGGCGAAGATCGAGAACTACATCCAGATGGGCGTGGATGAAGGCGCCGAGCTTGTCGTCGACGGCCGCGGCTTCAGCCTGCAGGGTCACGAGGACGGCTTCTTCGTCGGGCCGAGCCTGTTCGACCGCGTGAAGACGAACATGCGCACCTATCAGGAAGAAATCTTCGGCCCCGTGCTCCAGATGGTCCGCGCCGACAGCTTCGAGGACGCGCTGACGCTTCCGACGCAGCACCAGTATGGCAACGGCGTCGCCATCTTCACGCGCAACGGCCACGCCGCCCGCGAATTCGCCGCGCGCGTCAACGTCGGCATGGTCGGCATCAACGTGCCGATCCCGGTGCCGGTCGCCTACCACACGTTCGGCGGCTGGAAGCGCTCGGCGTTCGGCGACACCAACCAGCACGGCATGGAGGGCGTGAAGTTCTGGACCAAGGTGAAAACCATCACCCAGCGCTGGCCCGACGGCTCGCCCGACGGCAGCAACGCCTTCGTCATCCCCACAATGGGGTGAACCCTAAAGGCCCTCTCCCCACCGGGGAGAGGGTTTGGGAGAGGGGCAAACAAAAAAATGCAACGCGACCCGGTCCTGCTCAGCCGCACCCGCGAAAACCGCTCAGCAATGCCCACCGCCGAGCACATGCTGTGGCACGGGATTCGCGCCGGCCGCCTGAACGGCATCAAGTTCACGCGGCAGGCAGTGATCGGCCCTTACATCGCCGATTTCGCAGCCCGACGCGAAAAGCTGGTGATAGAACTCGACGGCGACAGCCACGCCGAGCGGATTGGTTACGACGCGGCCAGAACTGCATTCCTTGAACGGGAGGGTTACGGCCTGCTTCGCTTCGACAACGAGGAAATCCGAACAAACCTCGACGGTGTTCTGGACGTCATCGTCGCGGAAGTGGAAAAGTTGCGCCCCTCTCCCCGACCCTCTCCCCAAAGGGGCGAGGGAGAAGTAACAGACGCAGCACACCCCCTCTCCCCGCCGGGGAGAGGGCCGGGGAGAGGGGCACACGAAGAACCATGACCACATGTACCAAAGCCAGCTCAGGCTCGCCCTTCGAGGCTACGATCGGCTTCTCCCGCGCCGTGCGCGTCGGAGACCGCATCCTCGTTTCGGGCACCGCCCCCGTCGAGCCTGACGGCACCTCCACGCCCGGCGGCGCAGAAGCGCAGACCGCGCGCTGCCTCGCGGTCATCATTGCCGCGATCGAGCAACTCGGCGGCAGCGCGGCGGACGTCGTGCGGACCCGCATGTACCTCACCGACGCCGCCGACGCCGATGCTGTCGGCCGCGCGCACGGCGCCGTTTTCAGTGACGTTCGTCCCGCTTCCACGATGGTCGTGGTCGCGGCGCTGCTGCGCGCGGAATGGAAGGTGGAAATCGAGGCCGAGGCCATTGTAGGAACCGCTGTATGACCCAGTTCGACCTCACCGACGACCAGCGCGCGATCCAGGAAATGGCGCAGCGCTTCACCGCTGACGCCATCACGCCCTTCGCGGCGAAGTGGGATGAAGACCACGTCTTCCCGCGCGACACCATCAAGTCCGCCGCGCAGCTTGGCTTCGCGGCGATCTATGTGTCCGAAGAGTCCGGCGGCATCGGCCTCGGGCGTCTCGAATCCGCGCTGATCATGGAAGCGATGGCCTACGGCTGCCCCGCCGTCTCCGCCTTCATCTCGATCCACAACATGGCGTCGTGGATGATCGACAGCTTCGGCTCCAAAACCGTGAAGACGAAGTACCTGCCCAGCCTCGTCACGATGGACCGGATCGCGAGCTATTGCCTTACCGAGCCGGGCTCGGGCTCCGACGCCGCAGCGCTGAAGACCAAGGCGGTTCTCGACGGCGACCATTATGTCGTCACCGGGTCCAAGGCGTTCATCTCGGGCGCGGGCGAGAACGAGGTTTACGTCACGATGGTCCGCACCGGCGGCGAGGGCCCGAAAGGCATCTCCTGCCTCGTCATCGAGAAGGACATGCCGGGCGTCAGCTTCGGCGCCAACGAGAAGAAGATGGGCTGGCGCGCGCAGCCGACCGCGCAGGTCAATTTCGACGCCGTGCGCGTTCCGGTCGAGAACCTCGTCGGCGGCGAGGGCGACGGCTTCAAGATCGCCATGGCCGGCCTCGATGGCGGCCGCCTCAACATCGGGGCGTGCAGCCTCGGCGGCGCGCAGCGGGCGATCGATGAGGCGCTTGCCTACACGCGCCAGCGCAGCCAGTTCGGCAAAGCGATCGCCGATTTCCAGAACACGCAGTTCCGCCTCGCCGACATGGAAACGGAGCTTCAGGCGGCGCGCATCCTGCTCTACGCTGCCGCCGCCAAGGTGACGGCGCAGGCGCCCGACAAGACCAAGTTCTCGGCGATGGCGAAGCGTTTCGCCACCGACACCGGCATGTCGGTGGTGGACCGCGCGCTGCAGATGTTCGGCGGCTATGGCTATCTGCAGGACTATCCGATCGAGAAGCTGTACCGCGACCTTCGCGTCCACCAGATCCTCGAGGGCACCAACGAGATCATGCGCGTCGTCATCGCACGTGAACTCATGCGGGCCGCTAACTGATGCTGGGCGCGCTCGCGGCGCTGAACGGTCTCCTCGCGGTAATCGTCGGTGCGTTCGGCGCGCACGCGATGACGGACCCGCAGGCAAAGGCCTGGGTCGCGACCGGCGCCATCTATGGCCTCGCCCATGCCGCGACCGCACTTGCCGTGATTACGCGCGCGCCTGCGGCGGCATGGAGCATGACGCTCGGCGCGCTTGTCTTTTCGGGCACGCTCTATCTGATGGCACTCGGCCTGCCGCGCTGGCTCGGCGCGGTGACGCCGATCGGCGGTGTGTTGATGATCGCGGGCTGGGCGCTCCTTATCTGGCACGCGCTTCGCGCCTGATGCCTTGAATAGCGGCGCCGCGCGCTGAAACGCGCTAGCGTCTCCCGATTCGAATCGGGAGACGCGCCATGACCATCTCGCAGCAATGGACACTTGCCAGCCGCCCACAGGGCGCGCCCACGGCGGACAACTTCAAGTGGGTCGAAATCGAGCTTCCCGCGCCGGGCGAAGGACAGGTGCTCGCCCGCACGCTGTGGATGTCACTCGATCCCTACATGCGCGGCCGCATGTCGGAGGGAGCATCTTACGCTTCGCCTGTACCGGTGGGCGGCGTAATGGAAGGCGAGACGGTCGGCGAGATCATCGAGTCTCGCGACAGTCGCTTCCAGCCGGGCGACATCGTCGCCGGGCGTTCGGGCTGGCAATCGCACTGGGTGCTCCCCGCTGCCGAACTGCGCGCGCTCCCCAAAGGCCCCTTCCCGCTCTCCTATCACCTCGGAATGCTCGGGATGCCCGGACTTACGGCCTACACAGGCCTCATGCGGATCGGTCAGCCGAAAGCGGGCGAAACCGTCTGCGTCGCCGCTGCCTCGGGCGCAGTCGGATCGATCGTCGGACAGATCGCGCAGCGTCTCGGTTGTCGCACAATCGGCATCGCCGGCGGCAAGGCGAAGTGCGACTTCGTCGTGAACGAACTCGGCTTCGACGCCTGCCTCGACCACCACGACGCAAACCTCGGCGCCGCACTCAAGGCCGCCGCTCCCCGCGGCATCGACATCTATTTCGAGAACGTCGGCGGCAAGGTCTGGGAAGCCGTGCTCCCCCGCCTCAACGACTTCGCCCGCGTCCCCGTCTGCGGCCTCATCGCAGCCTACAATGCAACGAGCCGCGAGGAACTTTCGGGCAGCATCCTGATGGCCGAACTGATGCGCGCCGTCCTCGTGAAGCGCCTGCACCTCGAAGGCTTCATCGTCAGCGACTACTGGGCCGAGACCATGCCGAAGTTCGCCTCCGACATGACGCGCTGGCAGGGCGAGAAGCCCTTCATCTACCGCGAGGACGTGACCGAAGGGCTGGAGAACGCGCCTAAGGCGTTCATCGGGCTCCTCGAGGGCAAGAACTTCGGCAAGGCCGTGGTGAAGGTCGCCGATTAGTCACTGCCCGGCGCACGCGGGGCCGTGAGGCCAAAGCGGACGCTCACCATGCGCAGCGCGAAGGTTCCGAGAGCCCCCGCGATACCCACAAGCGTCGACGGCAGGCCGAGCGCGTCGCCCGCAACGACGATCGCTGCGCCGAGCATCGCCGCGAGTGCGTAGAGTTCGCCTACTTTGAGCACGCGCGGCACCTCGGCAAGGAGCACATCGCGGAGCGCGCCGCCGCCGACCGCCGTCAGCACGCCGAGCAGCACGGCGGGCAGCGGATCGATACCGTAGGTGAGCGCCTTGCGCGCACCGGCGACGGCGAAGAAGCCGAGCGCCATCGCATCGAACAGCATCACCGGCTGGCTCGCCCGCTCGATCACCCGATGCCCGAAGAAAACGACGGCACCAGCAGCAAGCGCGGAGGGCAGATAGAGGGGGTTCGCAAGCGCCGCGACCGGCGTTGCGCCGATCAGAACGTCGCGCGCCATGCCGCCCGCAAGCCCTGTGACAATCGCCAGCACGAACACGCCGAACACATCGAGCTTGTGCCGCACGGCGAGCAATGCGCCGCCCAGCGCGGACACGAAGATGCCCGCAAGATCGGCCCACAGAACGACGGGGCCGAGCGGTACGGGCGGCAGTTCGGTCATTGCGCGTCATCCGGTACGGTCAGTTCGATCCGGAACATGTTCGTGCCCGGTCGATCTGTGAAGCGCGCGTCGCCGAGCACGACATGTGCCCTGCCCGCCGCGCGCGTCACCTCGGCAAAGGGCATACGCGACCAATAGAGGAAGTCGGCCGCCTGCTTGCTGGTGCGGGCGGCTTCGGCAATCGCCGGATCGTCCATGTTCGTTTCGAAGGGAGCATCGATAGAAAGGCGGAACGGCAGCAGGTTTGCCTCTCCATGACCGTAGCTGCCACCGACATCGTAAATCATCTCCCGCCGAAACGGGTTGATGGGCGGCGGGCTCGCCACCACTTGACGCGTCGTGCCGTAGCCGGCTTCGGCGACGGCGACCGCCGTGCGCCGCTCCGCCACATGGCTGCCGTAGCCCATGAGACCGATGTAGGCCGCAACCGCGATGAGTGCCGCCCGCGCCGGACCTTCGCGTTTCTGGCGGCGCGAGACGAACACCCCGAACCCGAGCGCAAGCCACACCCACAGGTCGATAATGAACAGCGTGTCACCGTAGAACCATCGCTCGGTGATCGGCATCAGAAGGCGGATGCCGTAGACATTGAGAAAATCGAGCGCCGGGTGCGAGAGCACACCGATGGCGGAGAGTGCGAAGAGCCACCCGAGATGCACCGGCGGACGACCAGCAGGCCGCGTGCCGCGCCGCGTCTGCCAGCGGTCGAACGCTTGCATGGCAAGGGCAAGGCCCGGAATGAGGATCAGCCACGCCAGCGGTCCGTGGGTGATGCCGCGCCGAAACGCCAGGTTTTCGCCGAAAAGAAGCCCGATCGCGTCGATGTCCGGCAGGTTGGCCGCAATGATGAGCGTGGCGACGCCGAGCCCTGTCTTGCGCTTCAGGCCCGCTTCGCCGAGCGCCCATCCGGCGAGCGAGTGTGTGAGATTGTCCATGCCGGCAGCACCTTATTGGGCGGTGCACCCGCGTTCAACGGCGCTCGGTCAGTTGCGGAACGATGGGTCGATCCGGTCCAGCTTCCGAAGCAGCGCAGGCCACGCCAGCATCTTGTTGAGGAGCAGCATCCCCTGCCCGGTCGACTGGTCCTTCACCTTTTCGGGCGTGCCCTGCGGCGGCGTGTTCAGGTTCTCGCGTCCGGCGGCGAGCATATGGACCTGCGCTTCGCAGGCGCGTTCCAGGAAATACATGCGCATGAAGGCGTCCGCCACCGTCTCACCCACCGTGAGCGTGCCGTGGTTGCGCAGGATCATGGTGTTCTTCATGCCGATGTCGGCAACCAGCCGTTCGCGTTCGTCGAGGTCGGTCGCGACGCCTTCATAGTCGTGGTAGGCGACGTCGTGCTGCGCAACCATCGCGGTCTGCGTGTGGGGCAGCAGGCCGAATTCCATCGCCGAAACCGCCTGCCCATAAGGCGTGTGAAGATGGACCACGGCCTTCGCATCCTCGCGCGCCATGTGGATCGCGGAGTGGATCGTGAAACCCGCCGGGTTCGTGACGTAGGGCGTTTCGCCGACGGCGTTGCCGTGTACGTCGATCTTCACCAGGCTCGACGCGGTGATCTCCTCGAACATCAGATTGTACGGGTTAATGAGGAAGTGATGCTCCGGCCCCGGCACGCGCGCCGAGAGGTGGGTGAAGATGAGGTCGTCCCACCCGTAGAGCGCGACGAGGCGGTATGCAGCCGCAAGATCGACGCGGGCGCTCCATTCCTCGTCTGAAACCTTGCTCTGCACCGACGGCATCTGGATCGCGGTGGCCATTTCATTCTCCCCGGCACTGTTCAGCCTTTCACCGAGTGTGCACCAGCCGCGCCGCGATGCAAAGCTGGCAGGTTTCGGGGTTTGGGCCGCGTGATCGCAGTGTCACATTTCGGGCCTAACAGGCTGCCGAACGCTACCTGGAAAGGCCACCATGAGCATCAACCTCCGCCGCCGCGACCTTTTCGGTGCTGGTCTTGCCGTTGCCATTCCCGGTCGCGCATGGGCGACCGCGCTCAGCCGCGGCTTCACGCACAACGTGGCGAGCGGCGAGCCGTCGCAGACGGGCGTGCTGCTTTGGACGCGCTACGTGCCTGCCGGAGGCGCGGCGGCGCTGACCGCCGAGATCGCCGAGGATTCGGGCTTCACGCGGATCGCGGCGCGCACCGAGGCGGTTGCCGAAGCCTCCGCCGATTACTGCGCCCGGGCACGCGCCGACGGGCTGGAGCCAGGTCGCTGGTACTACTACCGCTTCCGCACGGCGTCGGGCGAAACCTCGCCCACGGGACGGACCCGGACGCTGCCGGCGGGGCGCACAGGGCGCTTCAATATCGCGGTCTTTTCCTGCTCCAACCTGCCGTTCGGCCTGTTCAACGCCTATGCCCACGCGGCGGAGCGGCAGGACATCGACCTCCTCGTCCACCTCGGCGACTATATTTACGAATATGGCCGTGGCACGTACCCGAGCGCCGCCGACACGATGCCGGGGCGCATTCTCGCACCGGCGAACGAGATCGTGACGCCCGCCGACTATCATCTGCGCTACGCCACCTATCGCCGGGATCAGGATCTGCAGGCGCTCCACCAGCGCTTCCCGATGATTTCGATCTGGGACGACCACGAGTTCACGAACGACACGTGGAAGGACGGCGCGCAGAACCACCAGCCAGAATCGGAAGGCCCGTGGGAGACGCGCAAGGCGGCAGCGAAGGCGGCGTACCGGCACTGGCTGCCGATGTCGGACGAGCCCTACAAGGCCTATGAGATCGGCGACCTCGCGACGCTGATCCGGCTCGATACGCGCGCCGAGGGCCGCGACCGGCAACTGGAACTCGCCGACGCCTTCAAGCTCGCCGACGATCCGGCGAAGGCGCTCGGCGCGTTTCGCGACACGGTGTGGGCCGACTCTGCGCGGCAGATGCTCGGTGCGCCGCAGGAAGCGTTTTTGGCCGATGCGCTCGCGGCTTCCGTGAAAAGCGGCACGCGTTGGCAGGTTGTCGCGCAGCAGATCCTTGCGGGCGAGACGAAGACGCCCATGGATGCCGACGCCTCGTGGCTCGGTGGCACGCCGCCCGACTATGTGAAGCAGCGCTTTCAGGCGGGTGTTCTCGCCGGGAAAGTGGGCCTTCCGTTCAATTTCGATTCCTGGGGCGGCTATCCGGCGGCGCGGGCGCGCTACCTGGCGAGCGCGCAGGCTGCGGGTGCGAACCTCGTGAACCTCGCTGGCGACAGTCACAACGCCTGGGCCTACGACCTTGCGAGCGGCGGCAAGCCGGCGGGCGTCGAGTTCGGCGTGCAGGGCGTCACTTCGCCGGGCATGGAAAGCTACATGCGCGGCGCCGATCCGAAGCAGGTGGCGGCGGCGCTGATCGCCGCGAACCCCGAACTCAAATGGTGCGAGACGCAGCACCGGGGCTACATGACGCTGTCGCTGACGCCCGACGCGGCGCAGTGCGACTGGCATTTCCTTGAAACGATCCGGGCACGATCGACGGCGATCGTGGCCACGCACAGCGCGTTGGTGCGGCCGGGCACGAACCGGATCGCATGATCGGGCTTGAAAAATAGGACGGGAGCGGCTGGAGTGAATGCTCCGGTGTGCCGCTGAGGCCCGGTTTTCCGGCGAAGTTGATGAAGTTGAGACATGCTCCGCGCGGGCGTGCGCGGGTTTCTGCGCGCCGATATTCGGCGCGTTCGATGTTGAGGATATCCATACGCGCAGAATGCCGCGCGCTTCAAAGAGCAGCGGCCCTGCCTTGCATGAGCAATCCTATTAGGGAAGCCCTCGGGTGCGTCCCTCGACTTCGCTCGGGATGAAAAGCTCTTTTACTCTACGATCATCATCCCGAGCGAAGTCGAGGGACGCACAGCGCGCTTAGAGCCTCGGCGCGAGGAAGGCCGCTACGTCTGCCAGCGCTACGGTCTTGTCGAGATAGGCGTCGCCGATTGCGCGGGCGAGGACGAAGGGGGTGGTGCCGCCTGCGGCTTTCTTATCCTGCTGCATGTGGTGGACGAGAGCTTCGACGTTGAAGCCGAAGCCCGCCGGGCTGACGGGCAATCCTGACGCGGCGAGGTGCGCCTGCGCGCGGGCGGCGTCTTCGGCGCTGCAGAGGCCGCGCGCTGCCGAGAAGGCGAAGGCCATGACCATGCCCATCGCGACCGCTTCGCCGTGGAGCAGACGGTCGGAAAAGCCGGTTTCGGCTTCGAAGGCGTGGCCGAAGGTGTGGCCGAGATTGAGGAGCGCGCGGCGGCCGCTCGTCTCGCGCTCGTCCTCCGCGACGATCGCCGCCTTCATGCGGCAACTGTGCGCGATGGCATGGACCTGCGCGGCGCGGTCTCCGGCGAGGAGCGCGGCACCGTTGCCCTCGCACCACGCGAAGAAATCCGCGTCGCCGAGGAGGCCGTATTTGACGACCTCTGCATAGCCCGCGCGCATTTCGCGGGGGCCGAGCGTGTCGAGCAGCTCTGGATCGATGAGCACGCGCGAAGGCTGGTGGAAGGCGCCGACGAGGTTCTTGCCCGCCGCCGCGTTGATCGCCGTCTTGCCGCCGACCGACGAATCGACCTGCGCGAGCAATGTCGTGGGGATCTGCACGAATTCGCAGCCGCGCCGCGCGACTGCGGCGGCAAAGCCGGTAAGGTCGCCGATGACGCCGCCGCCGAACGCGATAACCGCGTCACCCCGTTCCACGCCTGCGGCAAGGATGCGCTCGACAAGCGTTTCGAACGACTGCCAATTCTTGGTCGCCTCGCCTGCCGGGAAGATCACGGGATCGATCGGGCGATCCAGAGCGGAGGCCAGCCGATCAAGATGCGCGGCGGCCACGGTTTCATCGGTGACGACGAGTTGCGGCCGGCCGCTTTTGGGAAGCGCGATCTCGCGCCCTGCATCGGCGAGGATGCCCGGCGCGATGACGATATCATAGGCGCGCGCGCCAAGCTCGACCCGAACGACGTCCTTCACGCGGTTTCCCCCAGACGGCGGAGTTCCGCCACGATGGCCTCGACAGCGATATGATGCGGCGCCGGCTGGCTCGGTATGCGAATCTGCGCCTCGGCATAAAGCGGATTGCGCACCGCCGCGAGATCGCGAAGCACCTGCCCGGCATCCTTGTCCTTCAGCAGCGGGCGGTGATCGCGCTTGGAAACACGCTCGACGAGCGTATCGATGTCGGCGTCAAGCCAGACGGCGATGGCGTTTTCGAGAACACGCGTACGCGTTTCAGGATCGACGAACGCGCCGCCGCCGGTAGCGACCACCTTGGGCATACCGGAAATGAGACGCGCGATCACGCGGCGCTCACCTTCGCGAAAATGCGCCTCGCCGTAGCGCGCGAAAATCTCTGAAACCGTAAGGCCGGCGGCCTCCTCGATCGCTTCGTCGGCATCCACGAATTCAAGGCCGAGGCGCTTCGCAAGGCGGCGCCCGATCGTGGTTTTCCCCGCGCCCATCAGCCCCACCAGCACGACGGAACGGCTGAGACCGCGCCTGCGGCGAACAGGCTGCGGGGAGGCGTTTTTTGGTTCGCAAGCGTTCATCGCACTCGCTATACACAGGCGCCTTGCCGAAGGCCAAGCGCGCTCCGCCGTGCTCACGCCTGGAGCGAACCGAAACCAACGCGATTGCTCCGGAGATACGATTGTCCCGCCTGTTACTCTGGCTGTTTGTCATCATCCTCGCCGTCGTCGTCATCGGCGGCGTGATCCTGATGTTCGTCGATATTCCGCACACGACTGCGCGCGTGGAGCAACCGGTTTCGAATGAAACGCTGGGTCTCTAGCACCGCCCTTGCCGCGCTCTTGATAGCAACGGCGGCATCCGGGCAGGATGCCCCGAAGTCGCTGCTGCCTGACGTTTTCGGCGCGGCGCCGGCCGAAGCGCCGCCGCCAGCGCCCCGACCGGTCGCACCTGCCACGCCCGGCGCGGACGAGACCCCGGCCGCATCGGCCGAGGGCGAGCCTGTGCCGGGGCTTCCCGGTGCGCCGGCAACGCCGGTTGCCGCCGATCCCTTCGCCGGGCCGACGCGCGCGGGCAGCTTCGATATCGCGGGGCCGCTCACCGCGCGGCTCGGCGGATATGGCCAAGGCGCGTTTCAGAATAGCGACGGCCGGTTCCTGAACGGACTTCTGCAGCGCACCAAGCCACCGATCGCATCGCGCTGGGGGCACATCCTGCTGCGCCGCGCGCTGCTTTCGCACGTGCCGACGCCCCGCGGCGTGCGCCCCGCCGACTGGCTCGCCGAGCGCGCGCTGCTGCTGCTGCGCATGGGCGAGGTGGACGGCGCCAAGCTGCTCGTCGATGCGCTGCCGCTCGATCGCTACACGCCGCGCCTTTATGCCGTGGCGAGCCAGGTGCATCTCGCCGCTGGAGACATTCCGGCGCTCTGTCCGCTCGCGCCGAACGCGAAAGCGTTTTCGAAACTGCCGTTCTGGGAAGCCGCGAACGCGATCTGCGCCGGGCTTGAAGGCGACGACATTACATCCGCCGCGCAGTTCGACCGGCTGCGCGCGCGCCGCGCCATGCCGATGATCGACATCGTGCTCGCCGAGCGCGCCGCGACCGTGGTGACGGGCGAAGGCCGTGGTGCAAATGTGGATTGGGACGAGGTGAAGTCGCTGAGTGCGTACCGCTTCGGACTGGCGACGGCGGCGGGAATCGAGATTCCCGAGACGCTGCTCGCGCATCCATCGGTGGCGCTTTCCGGATGGATGATGCGCGCGCCGGGGCTTTCGATCGCCGCGCGCTCCAAGGCTGCGCCGATCGCCGCCGCCTACGGCATCGTTTCGGCGCGCGAACTCGCGGCGCTTGCTGCGGCGCGCATCGCCGCGATCGAGCCGGGCGCGGAGGGCGAAGACACGATCACCGACATCCGCGCCGCCTATGCGGGCCGCAATGCCGAGGAGCGTATCGCCGCGATGCAGCGCATCTGGCGGGCGGCCGAGACGCCGCAGGAACGCTATGGCGCACTTGTGCGCACTGCCGCCGCCGCCGCGCGCATCCCGCCCGCCGCCGCGCAGGCGGACGATGCGCCGGGGCTGATCGAATCGATGCTTTCGGCCGGCTATGTGCGCGAGGCGCTGAAGTGGTGGCCGGTGCTGGCGGACGGACCGGAGGACGCGCGGCGCGCGGCGTGGCCGTATCTGGCGCTTGCCGACCGGACCGGGCGGATCGCAAACGGCGACGTCGACGAGGCGCGTGCGTGGCACGGTTCGCTTTCGGGCAAACGCGGGGACCGCAAGGCCGCGATGTTCGCCGCCGCGATGCAGGCGCTCGAACCCAAGGGCGACTGGAGCAGCCTTGCCGAAGACCTCGGCGTCGAGGCGATCGACAATCGCTACACGCGGCGGATCGCGGCGGCGGCGCTCGAAAAACGGCGCGGCGAGGTGGCGATCCTTGCCGGGGTCGGGCTGCAATCGAACTGGGCGGGGGTTTCGCCCGCGCAGCTTTCGGTCGTTGTCGGGGCGCTCAATCGCGCGGGGTTCACGCGCGAGGCGCGGATGATGGCGATCGAGGCGGTAACGCGGCATTGACCGCGCTCGACGACGCACGTGCGATCGCGCTGTTCCTCGACATGATGGCCGCCGAGCGCGGCGCGGCGGCAAACACGATCGCCGCCTACGGCCGCGATCTTGCGCAGGCAAGTGCGGCGCTTTCCGGCGGGCTTGCCGGGGCCGACGCGCGAACACTCGAACGGCTGATCCACGAATGGCGCGATCTTGCGGCGACGAGCCTTGCGCGCAAGCTCTCGGCTGTGCGGCGCTTCTTCGCGTTCCTCGTTTCCGAAGGGCTGCGGGGCGACAATCCGGCGGGCGATCTCGCGTCTCCCACAAAAGGCCGGCCGCTGCCGAAGACACTGTCGCGCGAGGAGGTGGACCGAATCTTCGCGGTCGTCGAGGAAGAGGCCGCATCCGGCCCGGCAGGGCTGCGGCTGAAGGCGCTCATCGAGCTGCTCTACGGATCGGGGCTGCGCGCGACCGAACTCGTCTCGCTGCCGCGCGCGGCGATCAAGCCGGGTACGCCCTATGCGGTGCTGAAGGGCAAGGGCGACAAAGAACGCATGGTGCCGGTGTCCTCGCGCGCCGGGGAGGCCGTTGCCGCGTGGGCAGCGACGCTTGCGCCGGGAGGCAAATACCTGTTCCCCTCCGGCGATACGCACATGTCGCGCGTGCGGCTGTTTCAGATCGTGAAGGCTCTGGCGGCGGCTGCCGGAATCTCGCCGCTCCGTGTCTCCCCGCACGTGCTGCGCCATGCGTTCGCGACGCATCTTCTGGAAGGCGGCGCGGACCTTCGCGCGCTGCAATCAATGCTGGGCCACGCCGACATCGCGACGACGCAGATCTATACGCATGTCCAGTCCGCGCACCTTGTGGAACTCGTCAACCGTGCGCACCCGCTTGCCGATCGGCCCCAAGATGACTAGGCGGGGGCGATGATTACGTATCTCGAATTCGAGAAGCCCGTCGCCGAACTGGAGACGCGCATCAAGGAACTGAAGGCGTCGGCCGGCGAAGGCGCGGTCAACATCGACGCCGAGGTCAAGAAGCTGGAAGCCAAGGTCGAGGCACAGCTGAAGGCGATCTACGCCAAGCTGACGCCGTGGCAGAAGACGCAGGTGGCGCGCCATCCCGCGCGGCCGCACCTGAAAGACATCACCGCTGCGCTCATCACCGACTTCACGCCGCTCGCCGGCGACCGCAAGTTCGGCGAGGACTGCGCGATCATCGGCGGACCGGGCCGCTTCCGGGGCCGCCCGGTGATGGTGATGGGGCACGAGAAAGGCTCCGACACGGCAAGCCGCCTGAAGCACAATTTCGGCATGGCGAAGCCCGAAGGCTACCGCAAAGCCGTGCGCCTGATGGAAATGGCGGACCGCTTCGGACTGCCGGTCATCAGCTTCGTCGATACGTCGGGCGCGTTCCCCGGCATCCATGCCGAGGAGCGCGGACAGGCCGAAGCCATCGCCCGCTCGACCGAAGCCTGCCTGAAGCTCGGCACGCCGATGGTTGCCGCGATCGTCGGCGAAGGCGGATCGGGCGGCGCCGTGGCGCTCGCCACCGCGAACCGGATCATCATGCTCGAACATTCCGTCTACGCGGTGATCTCGCCCGAAGGCTGCGCGTCCATTCTGTGGCGCACATCGGACAAGGCGGCGGACGCGGCAGCGGCGATGAAGCAGACCGCGCAGGATCTGAAGGCGCTGAACCTGATCGACGTGATCGTGCCCGAGCCCGTGGGCGGCGCGCACCGGAGCCCGCAGGTCGCGATCAAGATGCTCGGCGACGCCGTGGAAACGCAGCTCGCGACGATGGACGGCATGGGCACCGACGCCGTGCGTGATGACCGCCGGGCGAAGTTCCTGGCGATGGGGCGGTAACGCCCCTTCCCGTTACTTCTTGCCGAGTTTGTCCAGCTTGGCCTGAAGCTCGGCCATTTCGCGCTTGAGGTCGGCGAGTTCGGATGCCTCGTCGGCGGGCGGCGCGCCTTCGGCCGGGGTCTTGCCCGACATCATGCTGGCGGCGGCCTCGAACATCGCCATGTTCTGCTTGGCGATCGTTTCGAACGGATTGAAGGCGCCCGCCATCGACTTGCGGAACTGTTCCTGATTGCGGCGCAGCGCGGCCATCGAGGCTTCGAGATAGGGCGGCACCATCGATTGCATCGAATCGCCGTACATCGCGATGAGCTGGCGGAGGAACGGCGTCGGCAGCATGGTCTGCCCGCGGTTTTCCTCATCCATGATGATCTGCGTGAGCACCGAGCGGGTGATGTCGTCGCCGGACTTGGCATCCACGACCTTGAAGTCGATACCTTCACGCGTCATTTCGCCGAGGTGATCGAGCGTGATGTAGCTCGACGAGCCGGTGTTATAAAGGCGGCGGTTGGCGTATTTCTTGATGATGATCGGGTCGGATTTGGTTTCTTCGTCGGACATGAACGACCTCGATGCTGCGGGTGCGAAATTCATAGCACGCGGCGATGCTGCGCAGCAACACGCAGCATCGGGCGCGCCGCGCGGGCCGCATCCGCTGCCTTTGTTCCTGGATCATGCCAGGCAGGCGATCGGCGCGGATCGCGTGCGCATGGAACGGTTTCTCGGTGCGCTTGCCGCCTATCAACAGTCCGGCTGGCGGCGCGACCTGCCGGAGATGCCGGTGATCGCATCGTGCGGCAGTGCGGTGCTGCGTGACTATGGCGGCAGCGGCCGACCTGCCGTGTTCGTGCCGTCGCTGATCAACACCGCCGATGTGCTCGACCTGACGGCGGAGCGCTCGCTGCTGCGGTATCTCGCGGGGCGCGGCGTGCGGCCGCTGCTCGTCGACTGGCAGGCGCCCGGCGCGGCGGAGGCCGCGCTTTCCGTGGGCGGCTATGTGACCGAACGGCTGCGGCCGCTGCTGGATAGCGTGGGCGAGCCGCTCGACCTTGTCGGCTACTGCCTCGGCGGGACGATGGCGCTCGCGGCCGCGTCACACCCGCTGGTGCGGCGCGTGGCGACGATCGCCGCGCCGTGGGACTTCGCGGGCTATCCGGCGGCGCGGCGACAGGAACTCACCGCATACTGGCAGGGCGTGGCGCCGTCCCTGCCCGCGCTCGGCGGAATGCCGATGGACCTTGTCCAGCCCGCCTTCTGGTCGCTCGATCCGGCGAGCGCGGTTGCGAAGTATGAGCGCTTCGGGGGCCTTGATCCGGCCTCGGAGGCCGCGCGGCTGTTCGTCGCGGTCGAGGACTGGGCGAACACCGGCGCGCCCCTGACGATTCCGGCGGCGCGCGAATGCTTCGAGGATTTCTTCGGCGCCAACGTGCCGATCGAGGGCGGCTGGCGCGTGGGCGGCGAAATTATTGGCCCGCCGGTGAAACCCACGCTCAACATCGTCTCGCGCAGCGACCGGCTGGTGCCCGCGATCGCAGTCGAACCGTTCGGCGAAACGCGGCTGATCGATGCCGGGCATGTCGGCATGATGGTGGGATCGAACGCGCGCGCGCAGCTTTGGCAGCCGCTCGCCGATTGGCTCACGGGCTGAAGCGCACTACATAGGCCGGGAAATCGGAAAGGATTCCCCATGGACGCAGTCATCGTCGCCGCAAAACGTACGCCGGTCGGCAGTTTTCTAGGCAGTTTCGCGAACACCCCCGCGCACGAGCTCGGGCGCATTGCCATTTCCGCCGCGCTTGCAGAGGCGGGCGTCGGCGCCGACGAGGTCTCCGAAGTGATCCTCGGGCAGGTGCTGACCGCGGCGCAGGGACAGAACCCGGCGCGGCAGGCGGCAATGGCCGCCGGTATCGCGCAGGAAACGCCAGCGTGGAGCGTCAACCAGGTTTGCGGATCGGGCCTCCGTGCCGTCGCGCTGGCGACGCAGGCGATCCAGAACGGCGACGCGACTATCATGATCGCGGGCGGGCAGGAATCGATGAGCCTGTCGCCGCATGCGCAGTATCTGCGCGGCGGCCAGAAGATGGGCGCCATCGAATTCGTCGACACGATGATCAAGGACGGGCTGTGGGACGCCTTCAACGGCTATCACATGGGCATCACCGCCGAGAACCTCGCCGAGAAATATCAGGTGAACCGCGAGGCGCAGGACGCCTACGCGGTTTCCTCCCAGAACAAGGCGGAAGCGGCGCGCGCCGCCGGGCGTTTCAAGGACGAGATCGTGCCGGTGACGATCAAGGGTCGCAAGGGCGACACCATCGTCGATCAGGACGAATATATTCGCGCCGGTGCCACGATTGAAGGCCTGCAGGGCCTGAAGCCCGCGTTCAAGAAGGACGGCACGGTGACGGCGGCGAACGCCAGCGGCCTCAACGATGGCGCCGCGGCGCTGGTGCTGATGTCGGCGGACGAGGCGGCGAAGCGCGGCGCGAAGGTGCTGGCGCGCGTCGCATCGTGGGCGAGCGCGGGCGTCGACCCCGCCATCATGGGCATCGGCCCCGTCCCGGCATCGCGCAAGGCGCTGGAGAAGGCGGGCTGGAGCGTCGGCGACCTCGACCTGATCGAAGCCAACGAAGCGTTCGCGGCGCAGGCGCTGTGCGTGGGGCGGGAACTCGGCTTCGATCCCGCGAAGCTCAACGTCAACGGCGGCGCCATCGCCATCGGCCACCCGATCGGCGCCTCGGGCGCGCGCATCCTCACCACGCTGCTCCACGAGATGCAGCGCCGCGACGCGAAGAAGGGCCTCGCCACGCTCTGCATCGGCGGCGGCATGGGCATCGCGCTGTGCGTGGAGCGGTAGCACCGGCACCGTGATGCGGCCGGGCCTCGACACGCTCAGGGCCTATTACGCGGGCGCGGACGGGCGCCGGACGGCGCGGCTGCTCGCGCAGATCGTCGCCCCTGCCGTCCGCACCGATGCTTCCGCGCGGCTGCTTGCGATGGGCTACCCCGCGCCCTTGCTGCAAGGCCTCGACCCTGCGCGCGTCGAGCGGCTGTGCATGGTGATGCCCGCCGATCAGGGCGCGCGGGCCTGGCCGCGCCGGGGGCCTTCCTGCGCGGTGAGCGCGCGCGAGACCGATCTGCCGTTTACGGAGGCGCTGTTCGATCAGGCGCTGCTGGTGCACGCGCTCGAATTCGCCGATCCGCCGAAGCTGCTGCGCGAGCTTTGGCGTGTGCTGGCGCCTGCAGGCGAGCTGATCCTGATCGTGCCGAACCGCGCGGGCGTATGGACACATTTCGAATCGACCCCGTTTGGACAGGGGCAGCCCTATGGCCGAAACGGCATCAGCGCGCTGCTGCGCGAGGCGATGTTCGAACCCATCGCGTGGAAGACCGCGCTGGTGGCGCCGCCGGTGCGCGGCCTCAAATGGCTGGACCGGCCGCTGACGCGCCTGCTGCCTGCACTCGGCGGCATCCACTTCGTGCTTGCAAGGAAAACGGACGGGCTTGCGGTCAGCCCCGTGGGCCGCGTGCAGCGCGCGTCACGCGCAGGAGCCGCCGCTCGGCAGCCAGCTCCGGATTTGCCGCGCGAACCCCATCGACGAGCGCCGCCCCGGCCATGAGCACCGCGAGCATACACGCCGTAAACAGCGCCCAGCCGAAACCTCCGGGATATGCCTCCAGATACGCCTCGCCGCGCAGCGCCGCACCGAGGGCAAGCGCATAAATGATCACCCCGGCCTCGAAGCCGTTGGTGATCTTGAACAGCCGTCCGATGCGAGCCAGCATACGCATGGCGTATTGATAGCATCGGAACGATCTCCGCCAAGGTGGAAATTTACGTTTCGTTAACTTTTAGCCACCCTCACCCTCCCACCGCTAACGCGGCGGGCCCCTCCCTCTCCCATCAAGGGAGAGGGAATGCAGACCAACCTCTCCCTTGATGGGAGAGGATACGGAGCCTTGCCAGCCTGCTGGCTAGGCGGAGTTGGTGAGGGTGTCGTGCCAATCCCGCTCAATCCGGCGGGAGGCGAGCCAGAGGAACACCGCGGCGAGGAGGTAGAAGCCGAGGCCGGTGAGGATGGCGTAGCGGAGCGATTCGTCGCCGAAGCGGCCGCCGTAAAGGTCTGAAACCGCCCCGAAGAAGAGCGTGCCCGCGCCGATGCCGAGCAGGTTGTTGACGAACAGGAAGCAGGCGGACGCCGTGGCGCGCATCGTGGGCGGCACGAGGCCCTGCACGGCGTTGATGACGGGGCCGAGCCACATCAATGCAAGCGCTTGCGGCACGAGGAACAGCACGAACGCCGCCACCAGCGACGACTGCAGGATACCTGCGGTGTAGAAGGGCACCGCGACGACAAAGGCCGCTGCGGGCACCAGCACGTAGGCGCGCTTGCTGGCGCGGCCGAGACGGTCGCCGAGCCAGCCGCCCGCCCACACGCCCGCAATACCGCCGAAGAACAGGATCGCGCCCATATAGAGGCCGATCTCGGCAAGGCCGAGCCCGAGGCTGCGCCCGAAGTAGGACGGCAGCCAGAACATGAGGCCGTAGCCGCACATCGAGCTGCACGATGCGCCGAAGGAAATGAACCAGAAGGTGGGCTTGCCGACCACGGTGGCGAGCACGCGCCGGACCGGCGGACGCTCTCCGGCCGGCGGATCGAAGCGGCCGCGCGCGGGCTCCGGCACGCCGAGCTTGAAGACGGGGACGATGAGGAGGCCGGCGAGACCCACGGCGATGAAAGCGAAGCGCCAGTCGACCGTGCTCGCCACCCAGCCGCCGAGCATGACGCCGAGCGCGGAGCCGACCGGAATGCCGAACGAGAATACGGCGAGCGCGCGGGCGCGCTGATCGGGCGGGAAATAATCGGCGATGAGCGAATAGGACGGCGCGACGCCGCCCGCCTCCCCCACACCGACGCCAAGCCGGGCGAGGAAGAGCTGCCAGAAGTTTCCGGCGAGCCCGCAGGCGGCGGTGAACAGGCTCCAGAGGCCGAGCGAGATGGCGATGATGTTGCTGCGACTCATGCGGTCGGCAGCGATCGCGATGGGAATGCCGAGGCCTGAGTAAAACAGCGCGAAGGCGAGCCCGCCCATCAGGCCGAGCTCCGTATCCGAAAGGCCGAGGTCCGCCTTGATCGGCCCCGCGAGGATGCCGATGATCTGCCGATCGATGAAGTTGAACGTGTAGACCAATAGAAGAAGCCCCAGCACGCGGGTATGCGTGCCGGGGCCAAGGCTGGTGGAGGAACCGTTCAGAACGTGTACCCGGCCGTGACGAACACCTGGCGCGGGTTACCGTAGTAGGCCGTGAGCACGCCGTCCGCGCCGAGCGTCGGGATGAGCGCGCCCGCGCCCGTGCGGTTGTAGGCACCCGTGTCGGCATTCTGGCTGAGGAACACGTAACCCGACGTGATGTATTCCTTGTTGAGGATGTTCTTGCCGTGGAGGCCGAGGCTGAAGCGATCGCTATCCGACGACCAGACAAGGCTGACGTCCCAGAGCGCGTAGCCCTTCTGGTCGAGGCCCTCGGCGGGCAGCTCGAACTGGTAGGTCTTGCTGCGATACGAGAGCGTGGTGCTGGCATTCAGCGTGCCCGAGGCGACCGGCACCGAATAGGCGAGCGTTCCGGCGGCCGTCCATTCCGGCGTGTTCTGGAAGTTGCGGCGATCGGCGACGTCGATGCCGCGGCTGTCGATGAACTGCTTGTAGTCGGCATTGATGTAGCCGAGCGCCCAGTTGAAGCTGAGCTGATCGTCAGCCGTGCCGAAGCTTTCCGCAAGCACGGCGTTGCCTTCGAACTCGATGCCCTGGATGCGCGCCTTGCCGGCGTTCGTCGTCACGCCGATGAAGGTCTGCTGGCCGCCGATGACGGTGCCGACCGAACCGGGGATCTGCACGTCCTTGTAGTCGGCATGGAACGCCGCGAGGCTGAAGCGGAGGCGGCGATCGAACAGCGAGGCCTTCCAGCCGATTTCGTAGCTGTCGACGGTTTCAGGCTCGAACGAGATGAAATCGAAGATTTCGTCATAGCTGCGGACGCCGTCTCCGTTCGTATCCGGCGCCGCCGTGCTGACGCCGCGCGGATCGAAGCCGCCGCCCTTGAAGCCCTTCGAATAGCTTGCGTAGAGGTTGTGGTTCTCGCTTGGCTTGAAGCTGACCGAGGCGCGCGGCGTAAACTCCTTGAAGTTCGCGGTGCCGGAGAAATCCGACGTGGTGGCGAAGAGTGTGCCGCCGCCGCCGAAGAACGGCGAGCCGCCGCCGAGGAAGACCTGCCTGAGAACCGTGGAGCTGCGCTCGTCCCACGTGTAGCGGCCGCCGACCGATACGCTGAACTGCTCGCTGAGATCGTAGGTGAAATCACCGAAGATCGCGAACGTCTCGGTATCGACATCGCCGAAGGTGAGCGCGGTGACGCCGCCCGGCAGGCGCACGTCGAACGCCGTCTTCGCGTTCGCATCGAGGAAGTAGCCGCCGATGAGGCCGCTGAAACCGCCGTTCTGGTAGAGGAACTGGATTTCCTGCGAGAGCTGCTTGTTGTTGTACGTCGCGGGCACGTCCACATCGACGGTGGGCAGCGCGTCGAAGTCGATCGGCGTGCCGCTGTCGTCCTTGCGGTAGGAGGTGATGCTGCGCAGCGTCACGAAATCGGACGGGTTCGCTTCCACGAACAGCGTGGTGCCCCACGCCTTCACTTCCTGCTTGGGATCATCAAGGCCGCCGCGGCTGTCGAACACGTCGTCAAGCACCGGCGTGCCGCTGGCGATGCCCGCAATCAGGCGGTGGCCGCCGCGCGGGTTGCTCTTGTCCTTGGTGTAATCGCCCGAGAGGCGCACGAACACGGCATCGCCGTGAATCTCGGCGGTGGCGCGGCCGGCCCAGATATCCTTGTTGTAGTTGTCGTCGCCCGTGGTGAGGTTCTTGCCGAAACCGCCGCGGCTGAGACGCGCGAGCGAGCCGCCGAGACGGAGCGTGCCGTCGCCCACAGGGATACTGCCGGTGACGACGAGGTCCGCCTGCTCATCGGTGCCAAGCGTACCGCGCAGGCGCAGCATCGGATCGGCATCGAGCTTCTTCGTGACGTACTTCACCGCGCCGCCGATGGTGTTGCGGCCATAGAGCGTGCCCTGCGGACCGCGCAGCACCTCGATGCGCTCAACATCATAGATATCGAGCACGGCGGCCTGCGGGCGGTTGAGGTACACATCGTCGAGATAGAGGCCGACGCCTGCCTCAAAGCCCGCGACCGGATCCTGCTGGCCGACGCCGCGGATGAAGGCGGTGAGCGTGGTGTTGGTGCCGCGCGAGACTTCGAGCGTCACGTTCGGCGCGCTTTCACCGATCTCTGTGATGTCGAGCGCGCCCTGCTGTTCGAGCTGGGCGCCGCTGACCGCGGTGACCGCGATCGGCACGTCCTGCAGGCTCTCCTCGCGGCGGCGGGCGGTGACGATGATCGCGTCCTCGATCGCCTCGCTGGCCGCAGTGTCCTGCGCGAACGCCGGAAGCGGCGCGAAAGCGGCAAGCGCGGTGGTTGCGACAAGAACGGAATGAATCGAAATGCGGCGCATTCTTCCTCCCCAATGCTGTAAGGCCGAGCCCGATGGCTCTTGTGTTGAATCGCCAATACTGAAAGTTGAACCACCTTTCAAATTGAATTATGGATCGGCGAACGAAGAAGGGGGAGGTCGATGCAGACCGATGCAGATTCGCAACAGGTAGACCGCGAGCCGCGCACGGCGCGAGGCCGGAAAACGCAGCGCGCGCTGCTGGACGCGGCCGCCATCGAATTCGGCGAAAAGGGCTTTCACGAAGGGTCGATCAGCGGGATCACGCGGCGCGCGGGCGTCGCGCTCGGCAGCTTCTACACCTACTTCGAATCGAAGGATGAAATCTTCCGCGCGCTGGTGCGCGACATGTCCGCCCGCGTGGGCCAGCGCGCCGGTGAAGCGATCGCCTGCACAACGGACACGCTTTCAGGCGAGCGTGCGGCGCTGAAGGCCTTCCTGGAGTTCGCGCGCGAGCACAAGGAGGTCTACCGAATCATCGACGAGGCCGAGTTCGCGGACCCCGAAAGCTATCGGCAGCACTATCAGGGCACGGCGCAGCGCATCCTGGACAGGCTGAAGGTGGGCGCCGCACGCGGCGAGATTCGCGAGGACGTGGGCGAGGCCCACGCCTGGGCGATCATGGGCATCAACGTCTTCCTCGGCCTGCGCTACTGCGTGCTCGACGCTTCATCCGACCCGGAAGCCGTCGCTACGCTCGCCAACGAGATGATCGCCGAGGGGATTCGGCGGCGCTAATCCTCGATCGCAGGCAGCGGCGCTGCCTCGACGACGGGCGCCTGCGGTTCGGTGAGGGCCTCGCGGCCTTCGATCGCGGGGCCTTCCTGAGGCAGCGAAGCGGCGGCGCCCCGCGTTTTTCCGACTGAGGGATTGGCGATGCCCGCACGAACGGCCGCCGAAATCGTGGGCAGCGCACCCGAAGGCGGGCGGTAGCCCGGCGTCGTGGCATCGGGCACCGGCGGCGGCACGACGATACTGCCGTCCGACAGAGTCTCGGTGAGCGCAGGGAGCGCGACCGGCTCGTCGATGATGTCGCCGGTGTCCGGCAGCACGGCGAGTTCGGGCTCGGAAAAGCCCGGCGCAGGGCCTTGCAGGACCGGGCGCAATTCGCTGGTCGCGGGCCGCGCGGTATCGGGAAGGTGCAGGAACGCGGCGATCCGGTCCCACCCGAAGGTATCGACCGCATACGCCAGCGCTGCCGCGATCAGCAGGCCGAGTGCGCCTGTGGCCGCAATGAAGCCGCGCGCACCGAAGCGGCGGCGCGGTTCTTCCGCCATCCACGATTTCATCGGCTGCGGCGCTTCGGGTTCCGGTGCAGCGACCACGATAGGCTCGGGTTGCAACGGGCGCTGCGGCGCATCGAGCACGTAATCCGGTTCCGCCGCGGGAAGCGGCGGCCGGGCGGCAAGCGCAGCGAACACGTGGCGCTGCTCGACGACGACCCCGCCCTCGAACATCGCCTCCAGTAGCGCGGCGCCGGCGATCTGCTTCAGAACGCGCGGATTGCCCGAGACCGCCTCGACGATTGCTTCCTGCGCGGCGACCGTGAACAGATCCGGCCGGCCCGCAGCGGCGGAGGCATCAACGAGGAAGTCCGCGATCTCGCTGCCCGCCATTGGCGCCAGCCTTACGAGCCGCCCCGGCTTGCCGATGCGCGAAGAGTCGAGCGCGGCAAGCACGGGGGTGACACGGTGCTGGGCGGCCTTCGCAAGCACGGCATCGAGCACGCGCGGCGCGGCAGCATCGGCCTCGTCGACGAAGATCGCATCGAGATTGGTGAAATCGGCCTGCGCGACGAGCGCGGGACCGGCGAAGCTCGCCGCCGACACGCCGCGCGCGGCAAGCTCTCGCGCTGCCGCCGCCAGCAGCTGTGATTTGCCCATGCCCGCAGCGCCGGTGAGCGTTACGGCCTCGCACGCCAGCACGGCGTCCACGATCTCCGAGAGTGCCGTCTCGAAGGCATGGTGCAGATAGAGCTGCCCATGCGGTTCCTGCCGGAACAGCACATGCTTCAAACCGAAATGCCGAAGAACGTCCATGAAGATCCGTCGCGTCGGAGTGCCGATGAAAGAGAAACGCCTACAGACCCGATAAGGCGCATGTGCCGTAGTGCGCGGTGAGCGTCAACGTCATGACGTCACGAAACGTGCGGGCGGCGAGGCGCCCGAACCCCGTGGCAGCGTACAAACGGCTACTTTGGAAGAACCTGCCGCCATGCCGTGACCGCGACCGATGCGAACAGCCCGGCCAGCGCATACGGATCCTCCGCGGCAAACTGGATTGCAGCCTTCCGGTCTTCGAAGTCGATGATGAGCAGCGAGCCGATCGGCCGGCCTTCTTCATCGAGCAGCGGCCCGGCGACGAGCAGGCGATCGCCGACGCGCTCCAGATGTTCGAGGTGCGCTGGCCGGGTTGCGGTGCGCAGGTCGCCGCTGGCGGGCTTATCGATGCAGTGGATCGCGAAAAGAGGCATGATTCCCGTCTAGAACGGAAAGATCGGCGATGAAAGAGCGGTTTGCGCGTCGCCGCCGCAGCGAGACTTTTGGGGTACAGTACGCTATGCCGGGGCATCAGCGAGGCTTGCGGGGGACACGGTGCCGCAGTGGCTTGAGGCAGGCTTGTGGGGGTTCGGCAGCGGCTGCGCACTGCTGCTCGGCGCCGCGTTCGCCACGCTCCGCCGCCCGTCGCAGCGACTGATCGCAGTGGTGATGGCGTTCGGTTCGGGCGTGCTCATCTCCGCCGTCGCCTTCGACCTGATGGACGAGGCTTACCGCCAGGGCGGTTTCGACGCGGCCGCCGTGGGCTTCCTTGGCGGCGCGATCCTCTACACTGCCGCCAACATCGCGATCTCCCGCCGGGGCGCGCAGCACCGCAAGCGATCCGGGTACAACCCCGGCGAAAGCCAAGCGCCGGCCACGAAGAGCGGCGGGCTTGCCATCGCCGTCGGCGCACTGCTCGACGGCATCCCCGAATCGATCGCGATCGGCGTCAGCCTGCTTGACGGCACGGGTGTCAGCCTCGTGATGGTCGCCGCCGTGTTCCTCTCGAACGTGCCGGAGGGGCTTTCAAGCGCCGCCGGGATGCGCGCGGCGGGACGTGGGCCAACGTATATCTTCGGTGTTTGGGGCAGTATCGCGCTTGCCTCGGGGCTGGCGGCGATGCTCGGCAACCTGCTGCTCGCGGGCGCCGACCCGAACGTGCTCGCCGCCACCACGGCGGTCGCGGCGGGGGGCATCCTCGCCATGCTCGTCGACACCATGATTCCCGAGGCCACAGAGGAAACGCCGGAATTCGCTGGCCTGATCGCAGTGACCGGATTCCTGTTCGCGTTCGTGCTTTCGAAGCTCGGCAGCGGATGAGCGTGGTTGACGGGAACGCCTCCCTCCCCTATAGGCGCCCACTTTCAAGCCACGGCTGAAACTCAAGATTCGAGGACGAAAACGATGTCGCGCGTTTGCGAACTGACCGGTAAGGGCCGCCAAGTGGGTCACAATGTGTCCCACGCCAACAACAAGACCAAGCGGGTGTTCCTGCCGAACCTTCAGAACGTGTCGCTGATTTCCGATACGCTCGGGCGCACCGTTCGCCTGAAGGTTTCGACGCACGGCCTGCGCTCCGTGGAACACAACGGCGGGCTCGACAACTGGCTGGTGAAGACCCGCGACGAGAAGCTGAGCCTGAAGGCGCGCCGCCTGAAGCGCGACATCAAGAAGAAGCTGAACGCCGCCGCGGCTGCCTGAGCGGGTTCATTTTCGAAGATTTCGAAGGGCCGGTGGAGCATCTCCGCCGGCCCTTTCGCTATTCGGGGAGCAGCTCGAATTTCAGCAGCAGCGTGCGCTGCGCGGCGTTGAAGTTGTCGTCGCTGACGAGATAGACGAACACGCGCCCGTCCTCGCGGCGGATGTCGATACCTTCCATGTTGTCGATGCTCGCAGGCGGTCGCAGGCGCACGATTTCTCGGCCCGAGACCGTGGCACCCTCCTTGATCTCCGCAAGCGGCACCTCGACAAGCGCCATCGCGACGCCGGTGAGCGGCGAGAAGGCACGGTTGAGGATGATGAGGCGTTCGTCGTCGAGCAGCGCCGCATCCGTGGGTGAAAAGTCCGCGGGCGGGCGGTAGCGGAACGCGAGGTTCGCGCGCGCGCCATCGGGCCGTTTCACGGCACCGATCGCGATGCCGGGCCGATCGCTGCCGTCCGCGGCTTCCTCCGCGATGACGAGCGGCACGCCGCCCGGCAGCATCACCAGCGTTTCGGCGCCGCCGTTGAGCGGCCAGTCCTTCATTTCGGGAAGACGATACACCTGCCGGGCGCGCCATTCCGGCTGACCCAGCGGAACCACCCACAGGCTGTTCGTCCGCTCGAAGCCGATGAGCGCGTCCGCGCCCCCGGGGCTGAGCACGAGCGATTCGGCGTCGCGCGTCGCCTTGTCGCCGACGGCTCCATCCCGGTCGCGCAGCGCGCCGCCCTGCACATTTTCAATGCCCACAAGCTTGCCGTCCCGCTCGACACGGTCAAAGCTGAGAAAGACGCCCGCATCACCCACCGCGTAGCAGCGATCCGGGCAGCGAAGCGCCGAAAGGCCGCCGAACCACGACGCCTCCGACCTCAGGACGATGCCGCCCGCGTAGCGAAGGCGCCCCTCCCCCATCCGTGCGGCGTCGCGCGCATCAAACGGAACGGACGCGCTTTCCACGGCAACCGGTTCAATCGCGGGCGGGGCGGCGTTGCCGCAGGCGGCGATGGCGAGCGAAAGCAGGACGGGAATACGCATGGAAACGCGGAATAGGCCGCGCGGCGCGCGAACGCAAACAGCGGCCCGCGGACCCAAGGGACCGCGAGCCGCTGTCAGCGCTCGTACGCGCTTACCAGTAGGGGTTCACACCGTAATGCGAATAGACGCGGGTCTGATAGGCGCGGTCGAGCGCAGTATCGGTGTCCGCATTGTCGAACGTCGGACCACTTTTCAGCTGATCCTCGGTCACATCGAGCCGGTAGCCATCGACATCCGTGTCGTACTTCAATGTCGACCACGGAAGACTGTGGTATTTCTCGCCGAGGCCAAGAAAACCACCGACGGAAACAACCGCGTCGGTCACACGGCCGCCGCGCTTTTCGATCATCAGCGACTTCACGGAACCGATACGCTCGCCGTCGCGGCCATAAACGGCTGTGCCGTCCACCTTCTCCGACGAGATGAGGTCGTGGGTTTCGCTGGTATTGGCTGTCTGCATACTGCTCCTCCTTCTTTTTCGATCTGTCCAACCAACGAGACGGCATCCCGCAGGTTCCCCGGAATGCGACGAGTGGTCCGCCGCATGGCGCGCAGCGAGCGCCGCGCATCAATCGCCCCGTTGACGCAGCGCGCGCAGACGGCATTGTGCGCGCCGAGGAGACAGGTATGCGCATCGGAGTTCCCGGGGTTACAGCAAGGATGGCAATGATCGCGCTCGCGGGGGGACTTGTCCTTGCCGGGTGCGAAAAGAAGAAGGACGTGGAAAAGCCCGCCGAAAGCGAGACCGCCGCATCGCAGCCGGCGCAGACGCCTGCGGCAGCGCCGGCCGCGCGGCTGCCCGAGGGCAATCCGCCGCCACCTTCCGAACTCTCACGCGACGTTCCCGCCATCACGCGCGGCAAGGCGCTCGCCGAGGCGAACTGCACGCGCTGTCACGCGACCGCGCCGGGACAGAAGAGCGCGCACGCCTCCGCGCCATCGTTCGCGACGCTGTTCACGAGCTATCCGCCCGACTACATCGCCGAGGCGTTTGCCGAGGGCGTGTTCGTCGGCCACGGCGACATGCCGGCGTTCGAGTTCTCCCCCGAGCAGATCAACGACCTCGTCGCCTATCTCAAGACGCTCGGCCCTCCCGGCTGATCGCAGACCGCAGGCAGGCGGCGCGCGTCGTCGACGCCGTCGGCAAGACGTTTCCGCACCACATCGAGCAGCGCCTTGCCTGCCATGCGCGCATCCTCGTCCTGTCCCGGATCGAACAATCCGCCGACATTGATCGCATCGAGCAGCGCCTTTGCCTCGCTGACCCGGCCGGCCAGCGCGAACGCCGCGCATGACCGGCAATTACAACACATTCGATTTGCCGATTGGCATCTTGCAAGAACGCGCGGTATCGCGCCGCGAATCCGCGACTCTGGTGTCCAGCATGTTTCGAACTCGTCATCCCTTTCGGGGTGACGCCTCCTCAGGCAACCGCTGAAAGCGCCTCTTCGGCCGGCAGCAGCGATTCCTTCACTCCCCAGTTGCGGCGGATCAGCGTCAGCGTTTCAGGCGTGACGTTGATCCGCATCGCGGCGATCGAATCCGTGCCGTCCTTGCGCGGCAGGCCGAGCAGCTCGATGTCCCAGCCCACCGACAGGATCGTGGGCACCCAGCTCGAATGCGTGACGAAGATCAGCTGCTTGATATCCCGCATCAGCGCGAATTCGATCGCGGCGACGGTGATGTTCTTGCGGCCCGTCCACTGCGCGAGCTTGTCCTTGACGTTCGGATTGGCGCACAGGCGCGTCATCTCCCACGCGGTGTCGTCCGTCGGGACGGGGCTCTGCACCATATCGGCAAAATGCTCCGCCATCAGCGTCGGCACCGAACAGGGCAGAAGGCGGATCGAGGCGACGTGGTTGCCCTCCGCATCGACATCGATGATGTAGATGGCGTCGTCGGTGTCGTACTGGTCGATTTCCTTGTCGCCGACGACCGGGATGTTCCACTTTAGCCAGTCTACGAACACGCGCTTGCGGTCCTGGTGCATCTGATCGATGAGCGCCCGATATTGCGACTTGTTCTTCGCCGTTATGAACTTGATCATAGCCCCCTCACGAAACACCGCGCCGAACAGCGCACCAGCAGTATTTCCTTCTTAACTCAAAAATATGCATGGTTACTATCCCGGTAACTACCGGGGACAGCAAACGTGTTTCACCTTTGAGGCAAATTTGAGTCACGTGCGCCGGAATGCGGCGCTCAGCCTAGGATATCCGCGAAACTGAGCTGGCCATTCCACAGGACACGGGCGAGCAGTTGCTGGCGGGTCGCGACGCCGTAGCGGCGCTTGGCGATCTCAATATACTCGTTGCACGTTTTAGGGCTGATGCCGAGCAAACGGCCCATCATAGCGTCGCTCTTGCCGCGCGCGTACAGCACGATGCAATCGAGCTGCCGCGGGGTCAGCGCTGCCGCCGGGGGCAACAGGATCGGCTCGTGCGCGCTGATGCGGCGGGCGGCTTCGAACGCGAACCAGCCCACGGACTGCGCCGCGGCCGCGCCGCGGTGATCGTTCCCGTTTTCGCGCCGCGTCGCGAACGAGCAGAGGCCGACGGTGGTGCCGCCCTTGGGCATCGGCACGGTGAAGCCGTCAAGCAGGCCTTCCTGGCGCGCAAAGCGCATCACGTCGCGCTGGCGTTCGCTCAGCACCACCATGTCGGGAATATGCGTCCACGGAAAACCCGCGACCGCGAGTTCGCAGGCCGCGAACACGGGGTCATCCACCCAGTACGCGCGGTCGCGAACCATTTCGACCCACGCACCCGGATAGGTGGTGAGTTGCACCGTTTCGGCGGGCACGCTGTTCTGCCGCGGCGAATGCAGCAATGCGAAGCAATCGAAGCCGAGTTCTTCGGTGATGGCTTGTGTAAGATCGGTCAGGGTCAGCAGGTCGTCGGCCTTCTTGGCCTTGTCCACGAACGCCTGCACTTTTTTAAACAACATTTACGCGTCCCCTTGCGGTGACGACCCCTTGCACTCCCGCAACCCATGATTCGGATAAAACCTATCCCGTATCGGCACTTAGACGCAAATGCTGAGGCGAGTGTTAACGCCGTGCCGCAAAAAATTCGCGCAGCAGCGCCGCTGCGGGCGAAGCCGAAATGTCCGGGTACACCTCCGGCCGGTGATGGCAGGAGGGCGCCGAGAAGATGCGCGGGCCATGCTCGACGCCGCCGCTCTTGGGATCGGACGCACCGTAATAGAGCCGCCGGATGCGTGCGGCACTGATCGCCGCCGCGCACATCGGGCACGGCTCCAGCGTGACATAGAGGTCGCATCCGGCGAGCCTTTCGGAGCCGAGACGCGCCGCCGCGGCGCGGATCACCAGCATCTCGGCGTGCGCCGTGGGATCCGAATGTTCGCGCGTCCGATTACCGTCTGCCGCAAGCACGGTTCCGTCCGCATCGACGATCACCGCGCCCACCGGCACCTCGCCGCGCGCCGCCGCCGCCCGCGCCGCGCCGAGCGCCACGCTCATCGGGCCTTCCTGCCCCGGATTCGCTTCGTACTTGATGCCCATGCCGATGCTGCATAGAGCATCGCGGTGCAGCGGTCATCGGGCCGTTCAGCGCCTCCTGGGGAGGCGTGTCAGGGGGAAATATGCTCTCGTCGTTTCAGGACGTGACAGGCGGCAGTGAGATTTCGGCGGATGTCTGCGTGGTCGGCGCGGGTGCCGCGGGGCAGACGGTGGCGAAGGCGCTCGCCGACAAGGGCCGCGATGTTCTGCTGCTCGAATCGGGCGGGCTCGATTTCGACGAGACCGTTCAGCAGCTGAACCGCGCCGCGAACACCGGTGTTCCTTATTACGACCTTTACCGCGCTCGGCTGCGTTTCTTCGGCGGGACCACCGCGATCTGGGGCGGCCGCACCTGCCGGCTCGACCCGATCGACTTCGAAAAGCGCCCGTGGGTGGAGCATTCCGGCTGGCCGTTCGGCCCCGAAGCGCTCGCGCCATTCTACGACTTGGCGGAAGCACGGCTCGGCCTCATCAGCGACTACCGAAGCGCGCACGTGCTCGACCGGATGCACGGCATCCCGAAACTGAACCGCGACGAGATCGACGCCTCCTACTGGCAGTTCGATCATCACATCGACCGCTTCACCGCCGCCTATCGGGACGACGTGCTGAAACACCCGCGCATCACCGTGATGACTGGCGCGACGGTGACGGAGGTGGTGCTGCACGGCGACGGCAACACCGTCGAGCGGCTCGACATCGCCAATCTTTCCGGCAAGCGCGGAAGCGTGAAGGCGAAGCAATACGTGATCGCCTGCGGCGGCATCGAGAACGCGCGCCTGCTGCTTGCCTCGCGCTCGGTGCGCCCGGCAGGCGTCGGCAACGACACCGACTGGGTCGGCCGCAGCTTCATGGAGCATGTGCATTGCCGTGGCGGCGAGATCGTTGCGGACAAGCCCATCTCGGCGCTCGCCTTCGGCAAGTCGTTCCGCTTCCACGGCAGCCGCTTCGCCGCGGCGTTGCGCCCGGGCGTACCCGTTCAGCGCGGCGAAGGCGTACTCAACGCAAGCTTCACGATCAATGTGCGCAAGCCGCCGGGCGGCCCGATGGGCGCGTTCATGCAGGGCTTCAACTTCATGCGTCATTCGATGGCGGTGCCGAACAAGTTCTGGCGCAAGAGCTGGTACGCCCTGAAGCACACCGGCACGCGTTTCCAGGAGTGGATCGACCCCTATCGGCCCTGGATGCTGACCAAGACGAGCGACCGGCGCATCTATGCGGTCGTGCGCAGCGAACAGGCGCCGAACCGCGACAGCCGCGTGATGCTGAACATGGCCGAAGCGGATGCGCTCGGTATGCCGCGCGCGGAACTGCACTGGGCGCTGAAAGAAATCGACAAGCGCAGCGTGAAGGCCACGATGCAGGCACTCGACCGCGAATTCCGGCGGCTCGGCGTCGGGCGCGTGGAGCCGATGGCTTGGCTCGACGATCCGGCGAACCCCTGGCAGTTCGACCCGCTGATTTCGAAGAATCCGATCGGCGGCTATCACCACATGGGCACGACGCGCATGGCGGAGCCCGCCGAAGGCGTGTGCGACGGTGACGCGCGGGTTCACGGCGTCGACAATCTCTATATGGCGGGGAGTTCACTGTTCCCGACAGGCGGCTGGGCGAACCCGACGCTCACCATCCTGGCGCTGTCGTTCAAGCTCGCGGATCACCTGTCGCATAAAGGTTGAGCGCCCCGGCGGAGGGGGATTCCACCGGGGCGCTCGACGGTAGGCTCAACCGTTACTGGTTGGTCTTGCCGTCGTCTCCGGCCGGCTCGATATCGACCGTCGGAACATCAATCGTGGTCTCCTCGGTGCCTACATCAATGCTGCCTGTTTCAAGCTGTACCTCTGGAATCTCGCCGCCCGAAACACTCACCTCGGGCGTCTTGAGATCGCCGCTGGCATCGACGTTGAACAAGCCCAGCGCATAGCCGACCACGGCCAGCAGCACGATGACGGCAACGACGATGACTATAGTGCGACTGCCTTTATCCACGGCTGGTCTCCCTGTTGTTTTCACTGAGCCGCCAACGCGCGGATCGCGCGTTTGGTTTCATCGATGGTTTCACAGCTGACATGATTTTCGGCAGCGTTCTCTTGCAACCGCGCGCCGCATCGTCCAATGCCCGTGCCGTTCGAACCCGAGAACAGGAAAGCCCGAAACGATGACTGAGGCCCCCACCGCGAAGCCCTGGATCAGCGCTATCGAGGCTTATGTGCCGGGCCGCGCCAAGGCAGCACCGGGCGTGACGCTGGTCAAGCTCTCCTCGAACGAGAACCCTCTCGGCGCGAGCCCGAAGGCGATCGAGGCGATGCGCGCCATCGTCGGCAAGGCGAACCGCTACCCGGACGCCAGCAGCCACGACTTGCGCGAAGCGATCGCCGCACTGCACGGCATCGAGGCGGACCGCATCGTCTGCGGCACCGGCTCCGACGAGATTCTGCAGTGCATCGCCCTCGCCTACGCAGGACCGGGCGACGAGGTGCTCTACGTGCGCCACGGCTTCATGGTCTATCCGATCGCCGCCGAGCGCGCGGGCGCGACACCGGTCGCGGCGCCGGACACCGACTATACGGCGGATGTCGATGCGCTGCTCGCCGCAGTCACCGCGCGGACGAAGATCGTGTATCTCGCCAACCCCAACAATCCCACGGGCACGCTGATCGCGCAGAGCGAGGTGGAACGCCTGCACGCGGGGCTGCCGCCACATGTGCTGCTCGTGATCGATTCCGCTTATGCCGAATATGTCGAGGAGCCGGGCTACGACGACGGCACCGCGCTCGCGCGCGTGCACCCGAACGTCGTGATGGCGCGCACCTTCTCCAAGATCTACGGGCTCGCCGCCGAACGCATCGGCTGGGCTTATGGTGCGCCGGGCGTGATCGACATGGTGAACCGCATTCGCGGGCCCTTCAACGTGACGAGCGCGGGACAGGCCGGCGCGGTCGCGGCGCTTGCCGATCAGGACTGGGTGGTGAAATGCCGCGCCGACAACGCCCGCAACCGCGCAGCGCTCGTCGAGGCCATCGAGGCGCTCGGCAACAAGGGGCTGCGTGCGGTGCCTTCAGCCGCGAACTTCGTGCTGGTGACGTTCCCGGAAACGGGCGCGCACACGGCGGAGGCGGCGAACGCTTACCTCACCGAGCGCGGCTTCCTGACACGCTGGCTGCCGAACCAGGGCCTCGGACACGCGCTTCGCATCTCGATCGGCACGGACGAGGAAACGCAGGCCGTGGTCGGCGCGCTGCGCGCCTTCCTCAGCTGATGCTGCCCTTCTCCCGCGTCGCCATCATCGGGCTCGGGCTGATCGGCTCGTCGCTCGCGCGCGCTGTGCGGCTGCACATGCCGACCGTGCGGCTCGTGGGCTACGACGGCAGCGACGTGGTGCGCGCGCGTGTCGATGAGCTTGGCCTCGTCGACGATGTCGCCGACACGCCCGGCGCCGCCGTGATCGACGCCGACCTCGTGGTGCTGTGCGTGCCGGTGGGGCAGATGGGCGCCGCTATCGAGGAGATGCGCGACGACCTGCCCCGGGGTGCCATCGTCAGCGACGTCGGATCGGTGAAAGCGAGCGTCGCGGCGCTCGCCGGGCTGATCCCCGAAGGCGTGCACTTCATCCCCGCGCACCCGGTGGCGGGCACCGAGAAATCGGGGCCGGACGCAGGCTTCGCCGAGCTCTTTCACCAGCGCTGGTGCATCCTGACGCCGCTTCCCGGCACCGACGAGACGGCGATCGAGCGCCTTGCCGAGTTCTGGAAGCGTCTCGACAGCAAGGTCGAGACGATGGATGCGCAGCACCATGATCTGGTGCTGGCGGTGACGAGCCACCTGCCCCACCTGATCGCCTATTCGATCGTCGGCACGGCCTCAGACCTTGAAGGGGTGACGCGTTCAGAGGTGATCAAATATTCGGCGGGCGGCTTCCGCGATTTCACGCGCATCGCCGCCTCCGATCCGCAGATGTGGCGCGACGTGTTCCTTGCCAACAAGGACGCGGTGCTCGAGGTGCTGCAGCGCTTTACCGAAGACCTGACCGCGCTTCAGCGCGCGATCCGCTGGGGCGACGGCGACACGCTGTTCAACCTGTTCACGCGCACGCGCGACATCCGCCGCACGATTATCGACGCAGGACAGGACACGGCGGCTCCTGACTTCGGACGGGACCACCGGTAGCGCCTTCGGGTTCGCCGACCGCGAACCCCGCTGCGCTGTCTCCGGTAAGCGTCATCGTGCGGGCGCGGCGCGCACGGTATTCGGCCGCCGGTGCCGTGCCTTCGAGAAGCGCTTTCACCGTGAACGGGCATTCGCTTTTGATCGTGCCCGATACCGCGATGCGCCCATCGGGAAGCGGCGCGAGCGTGGCGTCGATGTCGGCGAGCGGTTTGTCCTTCGCGAGAAGCTGCGCGCCTTTCACCTCGATCGTGCCGCCATTCCGCCAGCCGCCCAACGCGCCGATCGGCGCGCGCGCGGTCACGAACAGGGGAAGGTCGATACCGAGGCTAGCGCCGGCGCGGTCCAGCGTTCCGGCGATGCGCGCCTCGGCCTGAACGGGCAGCGTCGGGGACTTGCCCTGCGGTTCGCCGCCAGGGATTTCGCGCAGGTGTAGCTCGAAATTCTTCGCGTCGAACGGCCCGCCCGCGAACGGCAGCCAGACCTTCGCGGTTTCGAAGTGCATCGACAAGCGTTCGAGCGTGTCGCCCGGCCGCCGCACGCTCGCCAGCATCGCCGGGGCTTCGACATCGAGGCGCATTCCAGCGAGCCGCGTGAGCGCGATCTGCAGCCGCGGCTGCTCCGCCGCGATCACGACATGGCCCGTCCGCCACGGCTGACGATTGACGACCATCGAAGACGCATGGGCCGCGAAGGAAAGCTCGCGCGTTTGCCGGCGAACTGCGACGTCGACGGCGCGCGCCTCGATCCGGTAGGGGAAGCCGGCCGTTTCGACAGGCGCTCCGATCCGCGCAGCCACGACCTCGCCGAAGGCTTTCGCCTCGCCTTGCCAATAGAGCCAATAGGCGATGAGCCCCAGCAGCAGCGGGAGCACCGGCACCCAGAACGGCAGGCGATGCATCACGGCACCTCGTTGATGGCGGCGTGCAGCCGCGCCTCGAACGTCTTGCGGTCGAGCCCGGCGGGAATCACCTCGCCGAAGCGCATCGTGATCGTGCCGGGCCGCTTCCAGAAACCGCGGCGCGGCCAAACCGTTCCCGAATCGAGCGCGACCGGAACGACGGGCAGCTTCATCAGCCTGTAGAGCCCCGCCACGCCGGGCTTCAGCGGCGGCGCTTCGCCCACGGGCGTGCGCGTCCCTTCGGGGAAAATCACGATCTCGCGGCCTTCCGCGACCGCCTGCTCGGCAACGCGCAGCATCGTGCGCATCGCCGCCGAAGACGCATCGCGATCGACCGGGATCGAGCCGTGACGGCGCGCGACCCAGCCCCAGACTGGAATCTGCATCAGCTCCGCCTTCATCACCACGGCGGGCCAGTGGAAGAGGCGCGGTGTCGCCATCGTCTCGTAAGCCGCCTGATGCTTCATCGCGACGATCACCGGGCCCTTTGGCGGTTCGCCGACGATCTTCAGCCGCACGCCCGCGATGCGCGAGGACGACCACAGGAAGAACGCCGACCAGCGCCGCGCGCCGACGTGCGCACGGCGACGCGAAATCAGCGCATCGAACGCCGCGGCAATCACGAGAAGCGCGCCCACGACATAGAAGACAAGGCCAAAGGCAATCGAACGCAGCACAACCATCAGGCCTCACCCATCAGCAGCAGCAGGCTTCGGAACAGGAACTTGCTGTATTCCAGCGCGAGCAGGCGCGCGGAGAGGCGCGCGGGCACCGCATCGGGCACGAGCTTGACCCCCGTGCCGATCCGCGCGCGCGCTTCCGCCGTCGCGCGCTTGATGTGAAACTGCGACGTGACGAGGCGCACGGACTTGTAGTTGTGCTGCTTCACCCACGCCGCCATCTCCGCGCCGTTGCCGCGCGTGTCCGCGGCCTCCTTACCGAGATCGATGCAGCATTCGAACACGTCCGCAGGCACGTTCAGCTCGACAGCAAGTTCGATCGGCCGCACGCTCGCGTCGACGCCCGAGATGAGCAGCCGGTCCGCCTTCCCCGCGCGCAGCAGATCGACACCGCGCGCGATGCGCCCCGGTCCGCCGGTCAGCACGACGATGGCTTCGGTGCGGATGTCGTCCGGCGCGGGTTCGGGCAGGCTCAGCACAAACCATACGAAACCCGCGATCCACGCGAGCGCAAGCAGCATGGCGGAGCGCACGAGTACCGCAGTCATAGCTGCTGCTTCAGCCTCCGCCCGACCGTGATGCGCACCGTAAGGATCGTGAGCAGCGCCACGAGCAGCGGCACGGCGGCAAGCGCCGTCCAGCCGAGTGGCGACAGGCTGACCTCACCCGCAAGCCCGCCGCCGAACTGGCCGAGCAGGTTGCCGATGACGAGGATGACGGCGAGCCCCCCGAGCGCGCCGATCACGCCGCCGACAAGGCCCTGAATGGCATACCGATATTCGAAAAGCGCCGCGACGGTGCGATCCTCGGCGCCCATGATGTGCAGCGTTTCGATCGTCGGGCCATGCGTGCTGAGCGCCGCGCGGACGGAGAGTGCGACGATCGCCGCTGTGGTGGCGACGACGAGTACGCCGATCGAGACGGCAAGCCATCTGAGCACCTCGACGACACCCGCAAGCGGGCGGAACCACTGGGCGTGCGTGTCGATGCGCGCGGTGGGCGCGTGCGCGCGGACGGCATCGCCGATCGCCGCCATATCGCCCGTGCCGCTTTTCCAGCGCGCGTCGATCATCGCCGGCAGCGGCAGGTCTTCGCCGATGTTGCCCGAGCCGAGCCATGGTTCGACGAGCGCGCGCAGCTCTGCATCGCCGAGCACGACGACGTCCGCAAGATCGGCGCGCGCGCGCAGCATCGCGGCGATGGCGGCGGTCTGTTCGCGCTTTACATCGGGGTTCGGTTCGACGATCTGCACGGTGAAGCTGCGCGAGAGGCCGCCGGTGAGCGCCGCAGCGCCGTTCGAAAGCGCCATGCCGCCCGCAAGCGCGAGCGTGGCGAGGAAGGTCATCATGCCGATGATCCACGGCAGCGCGCCGCCCGCCCACCGGCCTTCAGGCAGGAACCGGTAGCGCTGCGCGCGCGGCTGCAGCCAGGCGATCACAGGCTGAGCTCCGCGGGCTCGACCGCCGGCGGGTTGCGCAGCACGCCCATCGGATCGAGCATCTCGCCGCGATCGAGCCGCAGCGTAATCGCCGAAGGCACGCGCGACATCAGGTGCAGCGCGTGCGTCGCCACCACCACGGTCGTACCGAGGCGGTTGAGTTCGTGGAACAGGTGCAGGAGCCGCCCGGCCATCTCGGGATCGACGTTGCCGGTGGGCTCGTCGGCAAGCAGGATATCGGGCCGCGCGATCACGGCGCGGGCGATGGCGACGCGCTGCTGCTCGCCGCCCGAAAGCACGGCGGGGCGCGCATCGCGGCGTTCGGCGAGGCCGACCCACGCCATCAGTTCATCGACATGCGCCTTCACCTCCGCCTCGTGCACGCCCGCGATGCGCAGCGGCAGCGCGATATTGTCGAAGGCGGTGAGATGCTCGATCAGCCGGAAATCCTGAAGCACGACGCCGATGCGGCGGCGCAGCGCCGGAAGCGCGGTGCGCGGCAGGCTGGTGATATCGCGCCCGAACATGTCGATGCGGCCGCGCGACGGGCGCTGCGCGAGATAGAGCAGCCGCAGCAGCGAGGTCTTGCCCGCCCCCGACGAACCGACGAGAAACATGAACGCGCCGGTTTCGAGCCGGAAACCGATGTCGCGCAGCACCTCCGCGCCTGTGCCGTAGCGCAGGCCGACATTGTCGAAGCGGACGATGGTGCTCATGAAAGCGTCACGGCTTACTCAGCCAGTCCGGCACTGGCAGGTCTTTTTCCGCCAGCCACGCCGGATTGTAGAGACTGGAGAGGTAACGTAGCCCCGAATCGCAGAGCACCGTGACGATGGTGTGGCCCGGTCCCATCTCCTCGGCCAGCCGCTCGGCGCCGACGACATTGATGCCCGATGAAAGCCCGAGGCTGATACCCTCTTCGATCAGCAGGTCGTGCATGACGCGGACGCCCTCCTCGTCGCTCACGCGGAACTGCGTGTCGACCGGCGCGCCCTCGATGTTGGCCGTCACACGTCCCTGCCCGATGCCTTCGGCGAGCGACGAGCCTTCGGGTTCGAGTACGCCGCGCGCGAACCACGAATACATGGCGGCGCCGTAGGGGTCGGTGAGCGCGATGCGGATGTCCGCGTTTTTCGCCTTCAGGCCAATCGCCGTGCCCGCGAGCGTGCCGCCGGTGCCGACCGAGCAGGTGAAGCCGTCCACCGCGCCGCCGGTATCCGCCCAGATCTCCTCTGCAGTGGTTTCGATATGCGCCTGCCGGTTCGCGAGATTGTCGAACTGCCCGGCCCAGATCGCGCCGGGCGTCTCCTCGGCGATGCGCCGCGAGCGGTGCTGGAAATGCTCGGGATCGGCGTATTTCGTAGGCGGCACCAGCACCAGCTCGGCGCCGAGCGCGCGCAGCGTCGCCATCTTTTCGACCGACTGGTTCGAAGGCATGACGATGATCGTGCGATACCCTTTGGCATTCGCCACGACAGCAAGCCCGATGCCGGTGTTCCCCGCCGTGCCTTCGACGACGATGCCGCCGGGTTTCAGACGCCCTTCGCGCTCGGCAGCCTCGATCATGTAGAGCGCCGCGCGGTCCTTCACCGAGCCGCCGGGATTGAGAAATTCGCACTTGCCGAGGATCGTGCAGCCGGTCCTTTCAGACGGGCCGCGCAGGCGAACAAGCGGCGTACCGCCGATAAGCGTCAGTATATCGTGCGCGGGCGCGCGGGAGGCGTGACTTGGCATGGTGAATGCAAGGCTTACCGACGCGCGCCGCCCCATGCAATCGCGCCTTCATGACAGGGTGCACGAAAGATCGGCGGCGCATTTCTGCGCCGCCGGCAAAGTCGGTTTGGGGGAACCGCAGCGCGAAGGGAATGGCCCCTCCGCGCTTCGAGAATCCAAGCCTAGCGCACGGACGGGTCAGATTCGTGACGAAAGCGGAAAACTCGTGGCTGAAATTGCCACACTGCTGGTTTAGACCAGACGGGATGATCCGCGCCGCCCTCATATCCGCCTGCGTCTTCCTCGCCCTCGGCGGCTGCGACAGCGCGGCGGACGGCGATGGCGACAGCACGCTGCGCATGGCCTTCGTGAATGACGACGGCGCGAGCCTTGTTGCCGACGACGGCCTCGAAAACGCCGCGGCGCGCGCCATGCACATCGGGCTTACGACGCTGGAGCCAAGCGGACGGGTGGTGCCGTCGCTGGCGCTCAGCTGGCGGGTGAGCGACGACAGCCTCACCTACGTCTTCAAGCTGCGCGAGGCCTATTGGGCAGACGGGCGGCGGCTCACCTCCGGCGATGTTGTTGCCGTGATGCGGCGCATTGTCAGCCCCGGCTCCGGAAATCCGCTCCGCGACGAGCTGATGATGATCGAAAACGCCGCGCTGATCGCCGCGAACCGGCGCCCGGCGCGGATGCTCGGCGTTTCCGATCCACGGCCCGATACGGTGGTGATCACGCTCGCCAAGCCCGAGCCCGCGTTGCTGCAACTGCTCGCCGATCCGGCGGCGGCGATCGTTCGCGCGGGCAAGGCCCCGCCGGCTTCGGGCGCCTTCACGAAGGCCGACGATGGCGGCGATGCAGAAGGTGCGCTGCACCTCGTGAAGAACAGCGCCTATTATGCGGCCGATACGGTCTCGCTCGCCGGGGCCATGCTCTCGCGGGCCGATGCAGAGCGCGCAATTCGGCGCTTCAACGCGGGCGAACTCGATGTCGTGAGCGGCAGTCGCCTTGCCGGGCTCCGCGCCGCGCGGACGGGCGTCGATTCGCAGACGCTGCGGCTGGAACCGACGTGGGGGCTTTATTTCTATCTGGCACGCACAAGCTCAGGCCCGCTCGCCGACGTACGCGTGCGCCGCGCACTTGCCATGTCGTTCGATCGCGGCGCGATCCTTTCACGCCTGTTCGGCGTCGCCGGCTTGCAGCCCGCCTATTCAGCGCTGCCGCCGACGCTGCCCGACGCCTACGCCGGCAGCGCGGGCGACTGGGCCGGATGGACCCCGGACGTGCGCGAAAGCGAGGCGGTGCGGCTGCTCGCGGAAGCCGGCTACACGTTCAACCAGCCGCTGACGCTGTCGGTCGCGATTCCCCACGGCCGCGAACATGCCGACCTGCTCGCCGCGATCAGCAATTCGTGGGGCGCGATCGGCGTGCGCGTGAAGGCCTATGCGCGCGGCACGCTCTCGCATCGGCGCGCGATCGAGAAGGGCGACTTCGATCTTGCCGCCGTCGAGCGTATCGCGCGCGCGCCGGTTGCGGACACGTTCCTGCAGCCGTTCACCTGCGCGGTGCGGCTTGGCGGCTATTGCAACCCCGCGGTTGACCAGCTACTCGCCGACGCGGCCGCCGAGGACGATCCCGGTACGCGCATCCAGCTGCAGCGGCGTGCGAACCGGCTGATTTCCGAGGATGCGCCGCTGATTGCCGTCCTGTCGCCGATCCGCTGGTCGCTGGTATCGCAGCGCGTGACGGGCTGGGAAAACAATGTCGCCGGCGCGCACCCGCTTTCGGGTCTCGCGATGACCGGAACGAAAAAGGAGTAGCACCCGTGGATCCAATCGTCATCGTCGGCGCCAAGCGCACCCCCATGGGCGGCTTTCAGGGCGACCTTTCGGCACTCACCGCCAGCCAGCTCGGCAGCGCCGCGATCCGCGCCGCGCTTGAGGAGGCCGGCGTTCCCGCCGCCGATATCGATCAGGTGATCATGGGCAACGTGCTCGGCGCGGGCCAGGGTCAGGCCCCGGCGCGTCAGGCGCTGCTCGGCGCGGGGCTTCCCGAAAGCGTCGGCGCGACAACGCTCAACAAGATGTGCGGATCGGGCATGAAGGCCACGATGGACGCGCACGACATCATCCTTGCGGGCAGCGCCGAGATCATGGTCGCGGGCGGCATGGAATCGATGACGAACGCCCCCTACCTGCTGCCGAAGGCGCGCAGCGGATACCGCATGGGCCACGGCGAAGTGAAGGACCACATGTTCCTCGACGGCCTTGAGGACGCCTACGACAAGGGCCGCGCGATGGGCACCTTTGCCGAGGAAACCGCGCGCCACTACCAGTTCACGCGCGAGGCGCAGGACGCTTACGCCGTGCGCTCGACGACGCGCGCGCAGGGCGCCATCGCGAACGGCAAGTTCGCGGACGAAATCGTGCCGGTAACGGTCAGCGGCCGTGGCGGAGACGTGACGGTGAGCATCGACGAGCAGCCCGGCAAGGCGAAGCTCGACAAGATCCCGACGCTGAAGCCGGCGTTTGCGAAGGACGGCACGGTAACGGCGGCGAACAGCTCGTCGATCTCGGACGGCGCCGCGGCGCTGGTGCTGATGCGCGAATCGACGGCGAAGGCGCGCGGCCTGACGCCGATTGCGCGCATCCTCGGCCACGCGACGCACGCGCAGGCCCCGGCATGGTTCACGACCGCGCCGGTGTTCGCGATCGAAAAGCTGCTGAAGAAGGTCGGCTGGTCAGCAAATGATGTCGATCGCTACGAGATCAACGAAGCCTTCGCGGTGGTGGCGATGTGCGCGATCCGCGATCTCGGGCTCGACGAGGACAAGGTGAACGTCCACGGCGGCGCCTGCGCGCTCGGGCACCCGATCGGAGCCTCCGGTGCACGCGTGATCGTCACGCTGCTCGGCGCACTGCGCGACGCTGGGCTCACGAAGGGCGTCGCCAGCCTTTGCATCGGTGGCGGCGAAGCGACGGCACTCGCGGTCGAGCGCCTGAACTAGCGCTGCATCACCGGAAGCGTATCGAGCGCCCGGTCGATCCGGGCGACGGCCTCTGCATATTCGGCGCTGGAGACGTCGCGGTAACGATGTTCGAACGTGCTTGTGTCCATCCCCTCGCCGAAACCGAGCGCCGCGAGGGGCAGCAATTCGGGGGCACCCGCCGCGAACCGCGACGAGAGCGTTCCGGCCCGCACCGGGCTGGTTGCAGCCTCGCCGAGCCGAAGCCCGGCGCGGTCCGCCGCAAGATCGACGAACGAAAAGCCGCTGCCGCCCGCAAGGCTGTCGTGGAGTTCCTTCCAAGTGCCGAGCGCGCGCCCGATTGCGGGGTCTGCGGAAGCCGCGAGCGCAGCCGACAGCGCGAAGTGCTTGGCAAGATCTTCGCGCCCCGCCAGCGCCACTGGCAGCGTGGCGGGCAGCATCGGGCTGAACGACGCCTCACCGTTTCGAGCGAGGCGCCCGGCGCGCGGGCCGACCACAAGCATCGCGGCTGCCACCATCGCCGCGCGCGCGTGCCTGCGCGCTGCGTCGCCGGTGCGCGGCGCACCCTTGAACAGCGCGGCATAAACCTCCGGCAGATCGAGCGCGCGACCACCCAGACGCTGGTGCGCCGCGACGTACAGCCGGTTGGCGAGGCGCCCATCGATGGCGTCGTCGGAGGGGGCGAGCTTGCTGACACCCTTGAGCAGTCCCTGCGGAAGATCGAGCACGACATTCGCCGTGCCCTTCCCCGCCTCGAATGCGAGGATCGCCTCGCGCGTCGTGGGGAAGCGCGTGCCGGCGCGCATCTCCGCCGCCTTGTGGGCGAGGCCGAGCAGCGGCTCGAGCAGCAGAGCGGGGATTGGCAGCGAGCCGATGTTCGCAGAAATCCGCGGGTAGCCGTAGTCCTCCACCTCGGCGATGCGCACGCCGCCCGTGAGCCATGTGCCGTCCGAAAGGCGGAAGGCGGCCTTCACGGCGAGCGCGTCGTCCGCGACCCGGGGGGACAGGCGAAGCCGGGGCACGCCGTTGGTGAGGACGCGCGCGGCGCCTTCCATGTCCGCGATCGAGGCCGTGACCGGCGAAGGCTCGTCGGCTGCGGCGACTTCAGCCAGCGCGACGGCGAGATTGCGCGCCGCGCGGACGTCGGATGCGCTCGGCACGCCGGGCGCGGCGATGCGCTCACCGGTGAGCGCAGCCGCACCGGCGAACAGGATAAGAGCCAGCAATCCAAGCACGAATCGAATGGGGGCCACTCCCGCCAGATACGGAAGCGTTCTACCCGCGCGCCGTGCGCGCTCACAAGCGGCAGATGTCGTGCCGGGCGACGACCTACAGCGTGGGCGGGCTGAGCGCCGCGTCGCGCAGGCCCCGCCACACGCGGATCGCCTGCACGGATTCGAAGACGTCGTGGACGCGCACCATCTGCACGCCCTGGCCAATCGCCGCCATCACCAGCGCGAGCGAGCCGCCGAGACGGCGATCGACCGGTGCTTCGTTCGCAAGCGCACCGACGATGCGCTTGCGGCTGGCGCCGAGCAGCACAGGCACGCCGAGGCCATGGAACAGCGAGAGGCCGTTCAGGATTTCAAGGCTGTGCCGCACCGTCTTGCCGAAGCCGATGCCGGGATCGACGATGATCTTGTCGCGCGCGATACCGGCCGCAACCGCCGCATCAACGCGCGTTTCCAGCCAGTCGTAGACGTCGAGCAGCGCGTCTTCATACTGCGGATCGCGCTGCATCGTCACGGGGCCGCCCTGTGTATGCATGATGACGACGGGGCAGCCTGCCTTGGCGATGGTTTCAAGCGCGCGTTCGTCGTGTGTGAGGCCGGAGACGTCATTGACCATGCCCGCGCCGCGCGACAGCGCATCGGCCATCACGGCGCTCTTGCGCGTGTCGACCGAGACCGCGATGCCTGCCTTCGCCAGCCGCTCGATGACGGGCGAGACGCGCGCGATCTCGTCCTGCTCCCACACTTCGGCGGCACCGGGGCGCGTGGATTCGCCGCCGACATCGATGATCGCCGCACCCTCCGCCGCCATGGCGACTGCTGCGGCTGCGGCCTCTTCATCGGTCGCGTGACGGCCGCCGTCCGAGAAACTGTCCGGTGTGCGGTTGAGGATCGCCATCACAGAGGGCTCGGAAAAGCGCACCGTGCGCTCGCCGAGCTGGATCGGTGCGCGCGGCGCGGTCAGCCGCGCCCAGAGCGGGTTCGCCGTATCGATCTCCGAGACGGGCACCAGCCGCTGAGACACACGCTTGCCGCCGCTGCGTTCGATAACCTCGACCGCCGAGAACCAGGTGAGCCCGCCCGCAAGCCGCTGCACCTGCCCGTCGTAGCCGAAGGGCGCATCAACGAAGCCGGCGGGGCGATAGTAGGTTTTCATGGCTCACCTTGCCGGATGACAGATCGGTTGTGCGCCGATATCAGGCCGCGATGTCGCGTCTGTAGGCCTCACGCACCGTATCGATCGGTTCGAGCGCACCGCCGCGTTCCATGTGCCAGAAGGTCCAGCCGTTGCACGAAGGCGCGCCCTGCGCGGCCGCACCCATCTGGTGGATCGAGCCGGCGTCGCCCCGGAAGGCGAGACTGCCGTCAGCGCGAACGCGCGCTCTGTAGCGGCGCGCGGTATCGACGAGTTCCTGGCCCGGCATGATGAGGCCGAGTTCGACGAGCGTGCCGAACGCAACGCGCGGCACCTGCCGCTTGCCGCGGGTGATCTGCATCGCGTCGGGCGAAAGCGGTGTCGTTTCCGCGATGCGCTTCTCGGCGACCTCGACATAGGCCTGCTCCCGGTCGATGCCGATGAAGCTGCGGCCGAGCATCTTCGCCATCGCGCCGGTGGTGCCGGAGCCGAGGAACGGATCGAGCACCACGTCGCCGGGGTTCGAGGCGGCCATCAGCACACGGTAGAGCAAAGCTTCGGGCTTTTGCGTCGGGTGCGCCTTGACGCCGCCGACCTTGACACGCTCCCCGCCGGTGCAGATCGGGATCGTCCAGTCCGAGCGCATCTGCACGTCGTCGTTCATCATCTTGAGCGCGTGATAATTGAACGTGTAGCGCGCCTTTTCGGACTTCGAGCACCAGATCATCGTCTCGTGCGCGTTGGTGAAGCGCGTGCCCTTGAAGTTCGGCATCGGGTTCGTCTTGCGCCAGACGATGTCGTTCAGGATCCAGTAGCCGAGATCCTGCAGCACCGTGCCGACGCGGAAGATATTGTGGTAGCTGCCGATCACCCAGATCGTGCCGTCATCCTTCAGGATACGGCGCGCGGCGGAGAGCCAGCGGCAGGTGAAATTGTCGTAGGCGCCGAACGTGTCGAACTTGTCCCAGTCGTTGTCGACCGCATCGACGCGGCCGCCTTCGGGGCGGAACAGGTCGCCGTTCAGCTGAAGGTTGTAGGGCGGATCGGCGAAAATAAGGTCCACCGACTTTGCCGGCATCGCCTCCATCTCCGCGATGCAATCGCCCAGAATGATGCGCGAGGAGACGCGTGACGCCTCGTCGATGCTGTCCGGTCTGGCCGCCATAATGCCCCCTGTTCGCCCACTTGATCCAAATGCGCGCGGACCTTGGCCCGGCACGGACTCTTGCGTCAAGAGTCCATGGATTCAAAGAGTTGCAGAGTTAACTTAAGATTCCATTAAACATGAAGTCTTGACCGCAACCCCTTGCGATGGCGCAGATCGGCATACGCCAGTCCTAGTGGGTGTTGCGGAAACGACTCAACGCGCGAATTCGAACGCGCGCTGCACCGGGCCGAAGCTGCGGCGGTGATGGACGGTGACACCTAGCCGTGAAACCGCTTCCAGATGCGTGCGTGTCGGATAGCCCTTGTTCTCGTGCCAGCCGTAATCGGGATGCGCCTCATGGAGCCGTACCATGAACCGGTCACGCGTCACCTTCGCGATGATTGATGCGGCCGCGATCGACACCGAGCGCGCATCGCCGCCGACGATCGTATCACAGCGATAGCGCCAGCGCGGCGCCCGGTTGCCGTCGACGAGCACATGATCGGGCGAGACCGGCAGCGCGGCGACCGCACGCGTCATCGCGAGAAAGGTCGCCTGCAGGATGTTGACCCGGTCGATCTCCTCGGGGCTCGCCTCGCCGATACCGACGCGGGCACAACCCATGATGATATCGAACAGCCCCTCACGCCGCTGGTGCGTGAGCTTCTTGCTGTCGTTGAGACCGTTTGGAATGCAGGCGGGATCGAGGATCACGGCCGCCGCGACCACCGGCCCTGCGAGCGGCCCCCGCCCGGCCTCGTCCACGCCGGCGACCTGCCCTGCGCAGCGCGCCTCGTGGCTGTAGTCCGGCCCTGCCTGCTTCACCGCGCGAGCGGCCAGCCATGTCCGAGCGGTCCGTGCCCGGCACCGAAGCCCGGCGCGGCGAGGATCGCCTGGCGCACATAATCGCGCGCGCGCCATGCCGCCTGTTCGAGCGGCATCTTCTGCGCAAGGCCGACCGCGAGCGCCGAGGCGAGCGTGCAGCCCGTGCCGTGCGTGTGCTTGGTGGCGATGCGGGAATCGACCCATTCCTTGGCGCGGCCCGGCGTCACCAGCCAGTCGCTGATCTGGTCGCCCTTCAAATGCGCGCCCTTCACCAGCACGGCCTTCGCACCGAGCCCGAGGATCGCTTCGCCAGCGTCGCGGGCATCCTCGGGCGAGCGGATCTTCTTGCCCGAAAGCGCCTCCGCCTCGACGATGTTGGGCGTCACCACGTCCGCCATCGGCACGAGCAGCGATGTGAGTGCCTCCACCGCATCCGGGCGCAGCAGGTGGGCGCCGCCCTTCGCGATCATGACCGGATCGAGCACGATCGGCACGGCAACGTCGGTGAGCGCACCGGCGACCGCCTCGATCACCGCCTGGCTGCCGAGCATCCCGATCTTGATCGCATCGGCGCCGATATCGGCGAGCACGGCCTCGATCTGCGCCACGATCACGCTGACCGGGATGGCGTGCACGTCGTGGACGCCGTTCGTGTCCTGAACCGTGACGGCAGTGATCGCGGTCGTGGCATAGCCGCCGAGCATCGCGATCGTCTTGATATCGGCCTGAATGCCGGCACCGCCGCCGGAATCAGACCCCGCGATGACGAGGACGCGTGCCTGCTGGGGCCTGGTCATGCAGCCTTTGCCACCGCTGCGCAGATTTCATCGACGACGCGTTCGACGAGGCCCATGTCTTCGCCCTCCGCCATCACGCGGATGAGCGGTTCCGTCCCCGACTTGCGGATGACGAGCCGGCCCGTGCCGCTGAGACGCGCCTCGGCGGCGGCTATGACACCCTTCACGCTATCGGTGTCGAGCGGCTGGCCGCCGTTGAAGCGTACGTTCTTGAGGAGCTGCGGCAGCGGCTCGAACAGCGTGAGCACTTCGGACGCGGGCCTGCCGTCTTCCACCAGCACGGCGAGCACCTGGAGCGCCGCAACGAGCCCGTCGCCGGTCGTCGAGTAATCCGAAAGGATGATGTGGCCGGACTGTTCGCCGCCCACGTTGAAGCCCTTGGCGCGCATCGCTTCGAGCACGTAGCGGTCGCCGACCTTGGCGCGCTCCAGAACGAGCCCGAGACCCCCGAGATAGCGTTCAAGGCCGAGGTTCGACATCACCGTCGCGACAAGCCCGCCGCCCTTGAGACGCCCGGCTGCGTGCCAGCTGCGCGTGACGAGCGCCATCAGTTGGTCGCCGTCCACGATCTGCCCGCGCTCATCGACGATGATGAGCCGGTCGGCATCGCCATCGAGCGCGATGCCGATGTGCGCGCCGCTCTCGACCACCTTCTTCTGGAGCGCCGCGGGCTTCGTGGAGCCGACATCGTCGTTGATGTTGAAACCGTTCGGATTGACGCCGATCACTTCGACATCGGCGCCAAGTTCCCAGAGCGCGCTCGGCGCGACATTGTACGCCGCGCCGTTCGCGCAATCGACGACGAGCTTCAGCCCATCGAGGCGCAGGTGATCCGGGAAGGTCGATTTCGCGAAGTGGATATAGCGCCCGCGCGCGTCCTCGATCTTCTTGGCGCGACCGATGTGCTCGGGAGCCGCGAGTTTCGGCTCGGCTTCGAGCAGCGCCTCGATCTCAAGCTCGTCCGCATCCGACAGCTTGTAGCCATCCGGTCCGAACAACTTGATGCCGTTGTCCTGATACGCGTTGTGGCTCGCCGAGATCATGACGCCGAGATCGGCGCGCATCGAGCGCGTGAGCATCGCGACCGCCGGGGTCGGCACCGGGCCCACCATCACGACATCCATGCCGACGCTGGTGAAACCCGCGATAAGCGCCGATTCCATCATGTAGCCCGAAAGCCGCGTGTCCTTGCCGATGACGACGCGGTGCTTGTGATCGCCGCGCAGGAACTTCGCGCCCGCCGCCTGGCCGACACGCATCGCGATCTCCGGCGTCATCGGTACGGTGTTGGTGAGCCCCCTGATCCCATCGGTGCCGAAATAGCGCCGGCCCATAATCGTCCTCTCCAGCCCCCGCGTGTCTTGCACACGCGCCTATAACAGGCTCTTTATGCCTCAAAATTGTTAAAATGAAGGGCGGGCTGCACGGAATGATCGAAGCAATGGGTCGTTTTATCGACCAGCTCTCTGCATTTGTCTTCACGAAAGTGTCCTTTTTCGGCACAGAAATCGAGCTGGTCGTACTGGCGCTCGCCTCCGCGATGCTCTTTTTCACGCTGTGGCTGGGCATTCCCCAGCTGCGCGGCGTCGCCATCGCCCTCCAGCTGATCCGCGGCCGCCATGCCGACGATAGCGCGCCGGGAACAGTGAGCCAGTTTCAGGCACTGTCCACAGCGCTCTCCGGCACGATCGGGCTCGGCAACATCGGCGGCGTCGCCATCGCCATCGCGCTCGGCGGGCCGGGTGCGGCCTTCTGGATGTTCGTGATCGGCTTTTTCGCGATGGCGCTGAAGGCGGCCGAAGTGACGCTCGGCCTGATGTACCGCGAGTTCAGCGCTTCGGGCGAAGTGCGCGGCGGGCCGATGTATACGCTGAAAAACGGGCTCGCACGTATCGGCCTGCCGAACACCGGCCGGAAGCTCGGCGGCCTCTACGCCTTCTTCGCACTGGGCGGTGCGTTGCCGCTGATCCAGGTCAACCAGAGCTTCAGCCAGCTGACGGTGATTACCGGCATCGAGAGCACGCCGGGCAACGGGCTCGTCTATGGGCTCATCCTCACGATTGCCGTTGGCATCGTGATCATCGGCGGGGTGCGATCGATCGCAACGGTCGCCGCGCGGCTCGTTCCCGTGATGTGCCTCGTCTATCTGGGCGGCGGCGCGGTCATTCTCGCTGCAAACGCAGGCGCGATTCCCGGCGCCTTCGCAACCATCGTGAGCGCCGCGTTTTCGCCCGACGCTGTTGCGGGCGGCATACTCGGCAGCTTCGTCGTCGGAATGCGCCGTGCCGTCTTCTCGTGCGAGGCCGGCGTCGGCACAGCGGTCATCGCCCATAGCGCGGCGAAAACGCACCACCCGGCATCCGAAGGCATGGTGGCGCTGATCGAACCGCTGCTCGACACGATGGTCGTCTGCACGATGACCGCGCTCATCATCGTCGTCACGGGCGTCTACAACGACGGCTACACGGACATCGCCATGACCTCCGCTGCGTTCGGCACCGTGACGGCATGGTTCCCCTATGTGCTGTCGGTCGCCGTGCTGCTGTTTGCGTTCTCCACGCTGATTTCGTGGGGATATTACGGGCTTCAGGCATGGGGCTACCTGTTCGGCCACAGCCGCACGAGCGAACTCGCTTTCAAGCTTTTCTATTGTCTGCTGCAACCGTTGGGCGCCGTCCTTTCCCCCGGCAAGGTGGTGGACCTTATCGACAGCCTGTTCTTCCTGATGGTGCTGCCGAACCTGATCGGGCTTGCGCTGCTGGCCGTGCCCGTGAGACGCGAGGTGAGCGGCTTCCTTGCCAGCGTGAAGGCTGGAACGATTTACGGAAAGGGTATCGACGATGAAACGGCGCAACCTCGGCACGACTGACGTTTCGGCCATCGGGCTCGGCTGCATGGGGATCGCCGGACTTTCCGGCATGGCGGCGATGTATGGCGAGGTGGACAAGGACGAAGCCGTCCGCACGATCCACCGCGCGATCGAGATCGGCATCGACTTCCTTGATACCGCTGAGGTCTACGGCCCCTACACGAACGAGGAATTCCTTGGACAGGCGCTGAAGGGCAAGCGCGGCAAGGCGTTCATCGCCACCAAGTTCGGCTTCAAGATTGTCGACGGGCGTTCGCGGGGAACCGACAGCCGGCCCGAGACCATCCGCGCCGTTTGCGAGGCGAGCCTCAAGCGCCTTCAGACCGACGTGATCGACCTGTTCTACCAGCACCGCGTCGACCCCGACGTGCCGATCGAAGATGTCGTCGGCACGATGGCGGACCTGCAGGCCCAAGGCAAAATCCGCTTTATCGGGCTTTCCGAAGCCGGTGTCGGCACGCTGGAACGCGCCGCCGCCACGCACCGGATCGACGCGCTGCAATCGGAATATTCGCTGTGGGAGCGGGAGATCGAAAACGACATCCTGCCGGCCTGCCGCAAACACGGCATCGCCTTGGTCCCCTATTCGCCGCTCGGGCGCGGGTTCCTGACCGGCGAGGTGAAGCGGGCGGAGGACTATCCCGAAACGGATTATCGCCGGAAAGATCCCCGCTATCAGGGCGCGAACTTCGACGCGAACATGGAACTCGTCGCCACAGCGAAGCGCATCGCGGACGCGCACGGCGCGACACCCGCGCAGGTCGCGCTCGCGTGGCTGCTCGCGCAGGGGCCGGACATCATCCCGATTCCCGGCACCAAGAAGGTGAAGCGGCTGGAAGAAAACGCCGCCGCTGCCGACCTCGCCCTCACCGCCGCGGACGTCGCCGCACTAAACGCCGCCGCGCCTGTGGGCGGCACGGCAGGCGAACGCTACGATACGCCCGGCAAGCTGGCGATGCTGCGAATCTAGCGTTTCGGCGCCATCTTCGCGACGCGGCTGAACACATAGCGCGGGGCAAACCGCTTCAGCCAGAGCGCCTGCATCTCAAGGCCCCGGCCCACCGGTATCTCGGGCTTGCCCGCGCGGAGGCCGGCGAGGATTTCGGCCGCGGCCTCGGCGGCGCTGATGCCGTGGCCGACTGGGTCTTCCTTTGGGCCGAAGCGCTTGCCGTGGCCGTCGAGCGCATTCTCGGCGATGTTCGTCTGCACGAAGCCGGGCGTGACCACCGTGACGCCGATGCCGTGCTGCGCGACCTCGGCGCGAAGCGCATCCGAAAAGCCGACGAGCGCGTGCTTCGCGGCGCAGTAGCCGGTGCGCATCGGCGCACCGATCTTGCCCGCAACGCTCGCGATCTGGACGAACTGCCCCTGCCCCCGCGCCACCATCTTCGGCAGCACGAACTGCGTGAGCCGGAGCGGCGCGAAGAAATCGACCTCCATGATCTGCCGGTAGACACCGAAATCGGTATCGAGCGCCATCGAACGCTGCGAGATGCCCGCATTGTTGACGAGGATGTCGATCGCGCCGCGCCAGGCCCACGCGCGGTCGACGATGCCCGGCAATGCGGCATAGTCGGTCGCCTCGAACGGCAGGACGAACCGCTCGCCCTCCAGCCGCCGGGCGATGTCCGCAAGCGCGGCCTCGCGCCGCCCCGAGAGGATGATTTGCGCGCCCGCCTTCCCGAACGCCTCTGCGAGCGCGGCGCCGATCCCCGACGACGCGCCAGTGATCCAGACGGTCTTGCCCGTCAATTCCACAGCATCGCCCCTGTCGATTTCCCGATCACGATCGGGTGCGCCATCACGAAGATGACGTAGAGCGCGAGGCCCATCACGATCGGCAGAACGCCGGGCCAGACTCGCGCCCAGCCGAGCCGTCCGGAAAGCTGCGCGCCAAGCGGCCAGTAGCTGGTGTGCGCGGCATAGGCCGCCCAGGCTGCGCCGAGCTGCCCGGCCTTCTTGCCATCCTGAAGCCAGGCACCGACGAGCGCCAATATGCCGATGCCGCCCGCGAGGATCAGCGTTTCGAGGCGACCGGTCGAGGCGACATGCACAATGGCCCAAAGGCCGAACGCCCACATCATTGGATGCCGGGTAATGCCCATTACGCCCTTGGGCTCCGTGCCTTTCGAAAGCACCTTGCCCGCCTCCACCATCGCCGGATTGGGCGCGAGGAACGATCCGACGAACAGGACGCTGGCGACGAGCATCAGGAGCCAGCCGACATGCACCGCCCACAGGGGCGGCACCCAGAGCTGAACGGTGGGCGCAGCACGGTAGGCGAGCACCGCCCATATCAGCGTCGCGAACGCAACCAGCGAATAGAGGCCGAGGAAGCCCTTCTCGCCGATCCTCGCGACGAGCGGTGCGCGAAGGGGGTGGGACAGGATGAAATGGGTAAGCACAAACAACGCAACGGCGATTGCAAGCTCGGCCATTTCCCGGCCCTCCCCTTCTCCTAGCGGCTATACTGTTTAGGCAGTGTATCCTGTTTCAGCGGATTGTAACGATCCCGCAATTTCGTCTGCCGCGATTCGAGCGGCGTCGCACGGCCATCGATGAAAAGAGCGGTCGGGGCCGAGGCAAGCTCGATGGGATCGCCCGACCAGACGACGACATCGGCGCGCTTGCCGGGTTCGAGCGTGCCGAGCTCTCCGCCGAGGCCGAAGATTTCCGCCGGGTTGCGTGTGAGCGCGGCAAGCGCCTCAGCGTGGCTGACCTGAACGCCGCCCGGAATCCGGCCCTGCGCCACGAGATTGCCCGCCTGTTGCGGAATGAGCCGTACCTGATGAGTGAGATCGCGGCCGATCGGCACGATCGCGACCTTCACGCCCGCGCGGATCAGGCGCCCGACGTTCGACTGCGTCGCGGCAAGCGCCTCGAAGTTTTGGGGCAGATTGGGTGTCACCGAGGCGAGCACCGGAACGCCCGCCGCGGCGATCTTGTCCGCAACCGTCCAGCCCTCCGCCGCACCGGCGAGGATGAGGCGCAGGCGCGGGTAAGTCTTTTTGAGCGCGAGCACGTTCACGATGTCGCTGGCGCGGTTGACGCTGACGACCGCCGGAACCTCGCCGCTGACGACCTTCGCAAGCGCGGAGGCATCGGCCTTCTTGAGGAGCGAGCCGCGATCGCGGCCGAAGCCGTAGCCGGCAGGATTGCGCGCGTAGGCCGCAGCTTCCGCGAACGCATCGGCAAGACGCGCGAACAATGCGCCGCGCGAGCCGCCCGCGAGCCGCGCGCCGTCCTCACCCATCACGATATACTGGAAAGCCTGCTGCCGTGTGATCGGCGTTCCCTCGCCGAGCGACAGCACGAGGCCCTGTCCGCCGAAGATGTCGTTGCCCGCATCGGGCATCACGGCGGCGCGCGTCACGCCTTCGATGCGGGTGACGGCGATGGCGGTGGTGAGCGGGTTCACCGCGGGCGCGATGTCGATCGCCGCGGCGTAGGGCGCTGCGTTGGCCTGGATGTCGTTGGTGCCCGAGACCGCATCGACCTCGACGATGCCCACGCGCGAGTAGCCGGCGAAGAGGCCCGGCGTCACCCAGCCGCCGGCGGCATCGACGACGCGCGCGTCCGCCGGGACGGCGACGTTCGATCCGACCGAGACGATGCGTCCGTCGCGGATGAGGACGGTGCCGTTTTCGATGGGTTCGGCGCGGGCGATGGTGGCGACCTTGCCGTTCACGATGGCGATGGTTTCCGCGAACGCAGGCGTCGCGATCGTCAGCGCGAGGAGCGAGAGCAGACGCTTCATTTCGGGTCTCCTTCACCGGGCTGGCCAAGCTCGAAATCGCTGACCGGCCGCATCCGCGACAGCGCATCAAACATCAGCGCACCATCGATCCAGACCTTCTCGGCCTTTGCGTAAACCGAGAGCGGATCGCCGTTCCAGAGCACGACGTCGGCGCGCTTGCCGGGCGCGAGACTGCCGATTTCCTTGTCGAGACCAAGCGCCTTCGCGGCGTTGATACCGATCCACGTCCATGCCGCTTCGGGCTTGATATCGAGCCCCGCGCGGTTGCCGTCCGCCAGTGCCTTCGCGGTTTCCTGATTGAGCCGCTGGATGCCGAGATCATCGTCCGAATGCGTGACCGCGCAGCCGCCCGCCGCATGAACGAAGGGCAGGTTCTCGCGGATGCCGTCGTAGGCTTCCATCTTGAACCCCCACCAATCCGCCCACATCGCCGCGCAGGTGCCGTTCGCCTTCAAAAGGTCGGCGATCTTGTAGGCTTCGACAGCGTGGTGGAAGGTGGTGACCTTGTAGCCGAACTCCTTCGCCATATCGAGCACGAGCGCCATTTCGTCGGCGCGGTAGCAATGGTTCTGCACAAGGATTTCGCCGTCGAGCACGCCGCGCAGCGTATCCATCGCGATGTCGCGCGCGGGCACGTCCTTCAGCGCGGCGGTGCCCGCCTTCACCTTGCCTTCGTATTCATCCCACTTGCGATCATATTCCTGCGCCTTCGCCCACGTCGCACGGTCGACCGCGATGTTGCCCATGCGGCTTCCCGGCTTCTGGTTGCGGCTGCCGTAGACGCGCTTCGGGTTTTCGCCGCACGCCATCTTGAGCGTGTAGGGCGCGCCCGGAAACTTCATTTCCTGCACCGTGCGACCCGGCACGTTGCGCAGGGAAACGCCGCGCCCGCCGAACAAATTCGCCGAACCGGGAAGGATATGCAGCGTGGTGATCCCGCCCGCCAGCGCACGCGTGAAGCCGGGGTCCTGCGGCCAGACGCCGTGTTCGGCCCAGACGTCCGCCGTGTTCGCGCCGGTGATCTCGTTGCCGTCCTGATGTGCTTCCACCGACGGCGACGGATAGTTGCCGAGGTGGCTGTGCACATCGATGACGCCGGGCGTGACCCACTTGCCGGCGCCGTCGATCACGGTGACGCCTTCGGGCGCCGCCACGCTCTGGCCGATGGCGGCAACCTTGCCGTCCACCAGCAACACCTCCCCGCCGATGATCTTGCCGCCCGCACCGTCATAGATGTTGACGCCGCGGATCAGCGTCGGCTGCGATGCATAGGGCTTGTAGGCGGAAGGGAATGGATTCTTGTCGATCATCGGCAGATCGCGCGTGGGCTTGCCGGCTGCGGTTTTCGGCCCCTCCTGCTGACCTGCGCAGGCGGAAAGCAGCGCCGCCGATGCAAGCGCAAAAACCAGACTCTTCATGAACGCGTCTCCGCTGCCGTATTGATCCCCGCCGCCTGCGGCTCGCCGATCTCCCCGGCACCCGCCAGCGCACCATCGTCCTTCAGCGTATCGAGGTGCATCAGACGGCGGATGAGCGGCGAGATCACCAGGAAGCCCGCGCCCACCGCAATCGCCACCCAGCCCACGTTCGAGTAGACGCCGAGCACGACCTCCTTCGCCGCACCCTCGCCACCGCCGTGATCCGCACCGGTTGCCGCCGCAATCAGACCAGCAGCGAAGTTGCCCGCTGCGGACGCGAAAAACCACGTCCCCATGATAAGGCTGGCCATGTGTGCCGGCGCCAGCCTGTTCATCGCGCTGAGCCCGACGGGTGAGAGGCAAAGCTCTCCGGTGGTGTGCAGCAGGTAGATAAGAAAGATGTAGATGACCGGAGTCGGCACGCCGAGGCCCGCCGCCTCCGCGCCTGCCACCAGAACGAAAAAACCCACGCCGAGCTGGATCATCCCAAGCCCGAACTTCGCCCCGGCGGACGGCTCCAGCCCCCGCCGACCGAGCGCGATCCAAAGACCGGCGAACAGGGGTGCAAGCAACACGATGTAAATGGCATTCAAGGATTGGAAAATCGCTGCCTTGATCTCGATGCCGAAAATCTCGCGGTTTACGTGGCGGTCGGTGAACAGGTTCAGCGACGACCCCGCCTGTTCGAAGAGCGACCAGAACAAGATCGAACCGAAGATAAGAACCATCACGGCGAAGATGCGGTCCCGATCTTCGCGGGAGAGTTTCGCAACCGCCGTATAGAGCACGTAGCCGACGAGAATGGCGCCGGAGATACCCAGAAGCAGTCCGACAAACTCCTGATACTGGATCATCAGCCACACGAGGCCAACCGCTAGGAAAGAAAGCGCATAGAGCAGCCATTCGAACGAGATGCCGCCGACCCGCTGCGTCAGTTTTTCAGGTGCAGACGACTCGCCGCGCCCCATGAGATAGGGTTTGCCCCAGACGAACACGACGAGGCCGAGCAGCATCCCGATGCCCGCCGCGCCGAAGCCGTAGCTCCAGCCATAGGTCTGGCCAAGATAGCCCGCAACGATTGCACCGAGCGCGGCACCCAGATTGATGCCCATGTAGAAGATCGTATAGGCGCCATCCCGCCGCACATCCGTGCGCGGATAAAGCTGCCCGACGATCACCGAGATGTTGGCCTTGAGGAAGCCCGAGCCGACGATGATGAAGGCGAGTGCCAGCCAGAAGACGCTGATCGCAACACTATCCTGGCCACCATCGCCTTCCACCGCCATCAGCAGGTGGCCAAAGCTGAGCAGCACTGCGCCGAACAGCACCGCCTTGCGCTGCCCGAGCCAGCGATCCGCGAGATAGCCGCCCACAACCGGCGTGATGTAAACGAGCGCGCCATAGGCGCCATAGATCATCGACGCGGCTTGATCCGAGAACATCCAATGCTGGACGAGGTAGAAGATGAGCAGCGCGCGCATCCCGTAGTAGGAGAAGCGTTCCCACATTTCGGCGAAGAACAGCACGAACAGGCCCTTGGGGTGCCCGAGGATGGTGCCCATGGAATCGCTTGCTGGAAGGGCGCCGGCGGCAGCCCCCGTCGGTTGAGTCATTTGCCTCGGACCCTTTTCCCTCTTTGGAACGGCATCGATCAGACCGCGCCGCTCTCCCATGGCGCGAGACTAGCCCCGCGTCCGGCGCATTGAAAGAATGTTTCGGCGGCCCGCCGCGACGCACGCAACGACGACACCGGATGGACCCGGCACCTGGAAACGCTATGCTGCGTTCAACCGGAGGCTCACCTCATGATCCGCGCACTGATCGCCGTCACGCTCGCTCTCGCCGCTCCCGCCGCCGCGCAGAATACGCGTTCGCTGGACGGCAGCGTTTCGCCGCCGGCCTCCATCGATCAACTCGCCTGGCTGGCTGGAAGCTGGGTCGGCACGGGAATGGGCGCGGAGGTCACGGAAACCTATTCCGCGCCGCTCGGCGGCAGGATCACGGGCCATTTCGCGATGGCCGACGGCAAGGGCGGCGTCGCGTTTACCGAGATCGTCGATTATGTGCCCGTCGGCCAGTCGCTGGCCTATCGCGTGCGCCACTTCAACCCGGACATGAGCGGTTGGGAGGATCAAACCGGCAAGCCCGTGGTGTTCCCACTGGTCGCCATCGAGAAGGACCGCTGGTTCTTCGACGGCATGACAATCGAACGCACCGGGCCGGATGCTCTCGTCATGTGGGTGAAAATCACCGAGAAAGGCACCGCAAAGGAAGTCCCGTTCCGCTTGATCCGCCAGCGCTGATCGAAGCTCGCCGAATGAGGCGAGCTTCGATCAGCGCCCGGGACGCCAGCGGATGCCGACCCAGAGTGTTCGGGGCTGGCCGCGATCAATGATGCCGTCGCTGGTGCGCCCGGCCTCGACATTCGCGTCTGCAAGATTTTCCGCCGCAAGGCGCAGCGAAAGCCCGTTGCCCAGCGGCGCTTCGGCGAAGGCATCGAGCGTGAGCGCCTCGTCCAGCCTGAGCGTCTGGAGGTCGTCCTCATAGCGCGCGCCGTCGTAGCGGGCGGTGACGCCCGCGCTCCATCCATCCGATCGCCAGCTGGCCGAAGCGCTCGCCTGATGCTTCGGTGTCTGCGCCGGGCGCATCCCGTCCAGCGCCGCGGACACGCCACTCGCCTCGACGGTCGCGTCGGTGAAGGCGTAGGAGAGTCCGAGCGACCAGCGGCCGAGATCGAGGCCGGCGTTCGCCTCTACGCCCCAAGCCTCGATCGCGTCGAGATTGAGGCGCTGGCGATAAGCCCCCGCGACGAAACCGACGCCGGGGAAGGTGCCCGGCCCCTGCCCCAGCGTGACGTTGCCGATGGCGTTCTTCGCACGGTTGTAGAACAGCGTCGCCGACACATGCGCGGTGCTGAGCGGGCGGTAATCGAACCCCGCCTCGATGCCGCGCAGACGTTCGGGCTTCAGCGCCGCGTTCGCGGCCGTCGCATCCGCGCCGACGCGGAACGGCCGGTACAGCTCGTTGAGCGTCGGCACGCGGAAACCGAGATAACCGGCAGTGCGCAGCGTGAGCGCCGGGGTCGCCGAAAACGCAAGGCCGAGACGCCCGCTCGGCTCCGTGCCCGAACGCTTCGCGAAGTCCGTATCGGTGAGCACCGCGCCGGTCAGCTGCCGCTCGTCTAGATGGCCATTCGCGAGCGACCAGCGATCGACACGGACACCGCCCGTGAGCAGCAGCGCGTCTGTCAGCGCCCAGTCATCCTCGATGAAAACACCGTACACATTGCTGTCGCCGCCCGCCGCGCGCATCCGCGTGTAAACGCCGGCAACGAGCGTGTAGAACTCCTTCGTCTCGCCGGTCGCGCCGCGCCAGTCCGCGCCGAGACGCAGGGCGTGCGTGCCGAGCGTGGGGCGGATCTCGACCTTCGCGCCGTAGCCGGTGGCCGGGACCGCATATTGATCGAGCGTGGGGAAGGCGGCGGCGCGGCCCGCCTCTATGCGTGCGAAGCGCGATGAGAAATCGCGCGTCTGGAGGTAGGCAACCGCTTCCCATGGCAGCGTTCCGCGCGACACCAGCCGCACGCTCGCGTCCGCGCCGCTGTTCGCCGAATCGACGATATCGATGCCGCGCACGCGGTCGTCGGCGAACGCCGCGCCGCGCACCTGAAGCTCGGTCTGTTCGCCGACTGGCACGACGAAGCGCACCGCGCCGCCATATTGCTCGTAGGACGCCGGGATATCGACCGCGCCGCGCTGCGAACGCTTGAGGAGATGGAATCCGTCTCCGCGATCATATCCAGCATCGAGCGCGATGAAGCCGCCGCCGAGCGGCACCGTGACGCCCGCAGAGGCCGCGACCGAATCGCGGCTGCCGTAATCGATGCCGATGACGGGCGTGCGGTCGCGCCCCGCGCTCGACAGTTCGATGACGCCGGTGAGCGCGCCCGCGCCGAACGCGCCCGCGCCGCCGCCCGTGGTGATACGCACCGACGAGAGGCTTTCAGTGCGGATCGCGGGCCACGGGATCCACCCCGCGAAGGGATCGGCCACGGGCACACCGTCGAGCAGCACCAGCGCGCGGCTCGACGCATTGCCGCCGATGCCGCGAAGCTGCGCGCCCTGGCTGGTGGGATTCGCCGAGCGGCTGTCCGTGCGGCGGAACATCTGGAATCCCGATGCCGCCTCCAGCGCCGTCTCCAGCCCGCCGGGCGTATCCTGCAGCGTCGCGCCGTCGATCACCTGCACCGCGTAGGCCTGCGTGCCGAGCGGCTGTTCGAGCGCATGGCCGGTGACGACGATCGTGTCATCGGCAACCCCCGGTTGCGCGAGGACGGAGGAGGCAAGCAAAAGACAAAAACGATATCGCACCGTCGCGACCTGCTTTCTTTTCAAGAGGCGCTTCTGCTAGCGAGCACCCCTCCCCCCGGCAACCGCCTATCGGCGAACGGCAAGAAGGCAAACCATCCGTGACCGTGTTCAACGACCGCACCACGCCCATGTCGCTGCTTCTCTCCCGCCGCTCCGGCAAGGCGCGCGACATGATCGCGCCTGGCCCTGACGATGCGCAGCTGCGGCGCATCCTGAGCGCGGCGGCGCGCGTGCCCGACCATGGCAAGCTCGCGCCGTGGCGCTTCGTGATCGTGCCGGAAAGCGAGCGCGCTGCGCTCGGCGAGGCGCTGGACGCGATCTATGTGGCCGAGAAACCGGACGCCGGACGTATCGAACGCGAGGCGATCCGCGACTTCGCGCGGCAGGCACCCACGCTGGTCGTCACGCTCTTCCGTCCCAAACCCGAATCGCACATCCCGCTCGCCGAGCAGGCCGCATCGGCTGCCGCCGCAACAATGACACTGGCGCACGCCGCGCACGCCGAGGGCTTCGCATCGTGCTGGCTGACGGGCTGGGCGGCCTATTCGGAGAGCGTGACGCGGCTTTTCGGCGACCCCGGTGACAGCATTGTCGGCTTCATGTTCCTCGGCACACCGGGGAAACCGCTCGAAGAGCGCCCGCGCCCGGACCTCGAAGACGTCGTGAGTGTGTGGAGCGCGGGTTGACCGTGCTACTGTCTTATGGTTTTATAACACTATGTGGCAAACGACGCGTCCGATCTATGTGCAGATTCGCGATCTGATCGCGGCTGCGATCATTGACGGCGACTACGGAGTCGGGGATTCGCTGCCTTCGGTGCGCGCGCTTGCCGCCGAGCAGCAGGTCAATCCGCTCACCGTCTCCAAGGCGTATCAGGAGCTGCAGAACGCCGGGCTCGTCTCGGCGCGGCGCGGGCTCGGGCTGTTCGTGGAGCCGGGCGCGCGCGAACGGCTGGTCGCCGATGAACGCAAGCAGTTCCTGACGCACGAGTGGCCGGCGATCCGCCGCCACATCGACCGGATCGGCTTGAAACCCGCGGAACTCTTCGATACCGCGGATGCGTGACACGACCCTTTCTTGACGCGCTGCTCCCGGTGATCCGGGACGCGGCAACCCTCATCGAACAGGTCCGCGAAAGCGGCGCCGAAGCCCGCACCAAGGCGGATCGTTCACCCGTGACCGAAGCGGACGAGCGCGCCGAGGCGCTGATCGTGGCCGCGCTTCGGCAGATCGATCCCGGTGCCCAGATCGTGGGCGAGGAAGCCTGCGAGGCCGGCGGCAAGCCCGCTGTCGCCGAACGCTTCTGGCTGATCGACCCGCTCGACGGCACCAAGAGTTTCCTCGACGGCGGCGCTGACTATTCGGTCAACATCGGCCTGATCGACAAGGGCAGCCCGGTGTTCGGCATGGTGATGGCCCCGCGCACCGGCACGATCTGGGCGGGCATCGTCGGTGAAGGCGCGTGGCGGTTCGACGGGGACGGCGAGACGGAAATCCGCTGCCGGACGCTCCCGCCGCGGCCTGTCGTCGTGACCAGCCGATCGCACAACGACGATCGCACGATGGCCTATGTCGCGCGTATTCCGGGCGCCGACGTGAAGCCGAGCGGCTCGTCGCTCAAGTTCTGCATGATCGCCGATGGCGAAGCCGACATCTATCCGCGCTTCGGGCCGACATCGGAGTGGGACACCGCCGCCGCGCATGCCGTGCTGCTCGCCGCGGGGGGCGCAATGGTGGACATGCACGGCGCGCCGTTCCGCTACGGCAAGGACGACTACCTCAACGGGCCGTTCCTCGCGTGGGGCGACCCCGCGGCCTACGCCGCGCTGCCGCCGATCGCCGAATAGGTTGAAACCGTTTCCGTGACGGCCGCGAGGACGCGCGGATCGCGCGGGGCGTTAACAAGGGCTTCGAGCGCACGGGCGGCCTGGCCGCGCATCGTGCGGTAACGCCTCTCCAGACTGCGGAGCCGCTCGCGATCGCCCTGCCGGGCGGCGGCGACGGCGACGCGGAGGATCAGGCCGGTGTCCTGCGCGGACGCCGCACCTTCGGGCAGCAAGGGTTCAAGCCCGGCGATCACCGCCGGCCAATCCCCCAGCACCCACGCGGCTTCGGCGCGCAGGATGCCGGCGTGGCGGCCATCGATGCCCGCGAGCAGGGCGCGGGCCTGGGCCGCGCCGCCGGTGCGGATGCGCGCGGCTGCTTCCGCCTGACGGCGGCGTAGATCGAGATCGGCGGGAAGCGCGGCGCGCGTTTCCGCAAGGACGGTGAGCGCCCGCTGCGGATTGCCGCTCGCCACGAGGAGTTCGGCAAGCCGCACCGCGACACTCGCCCGCGCCGTGCCTTCGAGGCGGTGCGCAACCTGGTGATCGAGGAGGCGCGCAGCCTCCGCGATGCGGCCCGCAGCGGCGAGACGTTCGACGAGGCGGCGGATCACGGCATCGGCCTCCGCGCCTTGCGGGGCATAATCGGGATACGCGCCCAGCAACGCGACGGCCTGATTGGGCGGCACGTCTGCGACGGCAGCCGAGAACCGCTTCGAAAGGTCCGGGAAACCACCCGCAACCGCGCTCCACGCCGCGAAGGCGCCGGAGACATCGCCGGACGCATCCCGAAGACTCCCGAGCGCCATCAGCAGATCGCGCTCGGCTGCACCGCCACGCCAGACATTATCGAGACCTTCAAGGCGGGCGAGCGCGGCTTTCGGGGTGAGACGCCCGGCCGCGACCTCGATTTCGGTGGCCGCAACCTCGGCCCGCAGCGCCGCGATCGGATTCGGCCCCGCCGCGGCGCGGCGGAAATGCGCGAGCGCCGCCGGCGCATTGCCGCGCAGCGTGACGCCCCGCCAATATTCGGCCTCGCCCTGCTGAACCGGGGACAGCCCATCCATCCGGCGCAGCACCGCCGCAGCCGCAGCCATGTCGCCCGCCTCCGCATAGGTACGGACGGTGGCCATCAGATAGGGCGCCCGCGCCGTGGCCGGCAGCGCCGCAAGCGCCGGAGCGGCGCAGCGATGCGCGGCGGCGACCCCGGCATGATCGCGCAGCCGCGCGGACGCGGCAAGGCGCTGAAGGCAGGCCGCGGGGACTTCGGCGAGTGCAGGCGTATCAAGCGCGGCCAGCGCCATTTCAGGCGCGCCCAGCGCGATCAGAACCTCGGCGCGCAAAAGGCGAAATTCAGCGGTTTCCGCGCGGCGGGGCGAATCGGCGGCAAGCACGCCGAGCACGCCGTCCGCCTCAGCATGGAGACCAGCGGCGGCATAGTCCTGCGCGAGCCGCCAGCGCCGCTCGGGGCGCTCGGCATCGGGCGCGACGCTGAGCGCCTGCAGCGCGGCGCGCACATTCGGCGCGTCTCCCGACACGGGCGCGGGGATCGCGAGCGCGAGCATGGCGAACAGCAGCAAACGTCGGGGTGAGAGGCGCACGGCCTAATCCTCGCCGCGCAGGCGGAACGTCTTTCCCGGCTGCGGTTCGGTTTCCCGGTCGGTGAGCCGCACCGCCACCTGATTGCCGGAGCGGCCCATGCGGCCATGCCCGATCGTGCGCCCGCCGCAGCGCAGCGCGACCGGGTGCTCCTCGCGCGTGCCGAACAGCAGCGTCTGGCCGGGCTTGAACCCCATCACCTCTGCAAGCGTCATCTGCTGCTCCCCGAGGACGGCCTCGACCTCGACGCGGGTGCGCTGAAGCTCCGACGCCAGATGCCGTTCCCAGTTCCTGTCGCGGCCGAACGTCTCCCCCGTGAAACGCTGGAGAAGCAGCGCGCGCACCGGCTCCAGCGTCGCATGGGGGATCACGAGATCGAGGAACCCGCCGCGTTCATCGATTTCGATGCGCAAGCGGGCGTTGACGGCGACGCTGGTGGGGCGCGCGATCCCGGCGAAACGCGGGTTGGTTTCGATCCGGTCGCGCGCGAAGCTGACCGACGCAAGCGGCGCGAAGGCGGCGCCGAGATCGTGGAGTGCGACATCGATAAGGCGCGTGACGAGTTTCGTTTCGATCGCCGTGAACCCCCGCCCGTCGATCCGCGCCGGGGGCACGCCGCGCCGCCCGCCGAGCAGCACGTCGACGATCGCGAAGGCGAGGTCCGGGCGGACGATGAGCAGCGCCGAATTCTCCCACGCACGCACCTGCGCGACGCCGATCAGCGACGGCCGGGGCAGATCGTTGAGGAACGCGCCGAAACGCACCGGGGCAACCGTTTCGATCGAGACCGCGACCGTATCGGAGGTGAGACTGCGGAGGCTCGCCGTCATCAGCCGGACGAGACGATCGAAGACCACATCGAGCATTGGCAGCCGCTCAGTGGAAACGAGACCGGCTTTGATGATGGCATCGATGCCCGCCTGATCGGAGGCCGGGATCCCGCGCGGCGTTTCGCGCGCGCGGGCGCCGTGAGGCGCGGCGCGCTGCATCTGGTCGCGCGTCAGCGCCCATTCCGCCTCGATATCATCGCGGAGCCACGCTTCGGGATCGAATTTCATGCTGCGGCTGGTCATTGCTGGATCAGCTCCTGCACCAGCACGTCGCTCGCCCGCCCCGGTCCGGCGCGATTGATCCGCACCATCAGCTCTTCCTTGATCCGGTACGTGCCCGAAGCGCCACCGAGATCCTGCGGGTGCAGCGCGCGCAGGTAGGACTGGAAGCCGTCGATCACCGCCGGAAGCCGGGCCTTGATCGCGGCGGCGTCTTCACGGCTCGCGGCCTCGATGACCACATGCACCTTGAGGTAGCGGCGTTCACCGCCCTTCGCGCGGAGGTTCACGATCATCGCCGGAACCTCGACATAATGGGGAATCGCGGGCGTCAGAACGCCCGGGGCCGCCGCCCACTGAAGACCGTAGAGCGCGGCGACGAAGGCCGCGACGATCAGCGCAGCCGTGACAATACGCTTGCCGCTCCACCACTTGCGCGGCAAGGCAGCCTCCAGCGCGGCCAGCTCCTCCGGCCGTATGGCATTATCGATCGGCGTCATCGGCCCCGCCAGTTTGCAACCCAGTGGTGCAAACTAGCCGCTGCGTAGTTAACGAGGCGTTGCGGATGAATGCGCTCGATCCCGCAGGCAGGCGCGGTTTTCCGTGACTTTCGCGTAACGATCTGCCCGGAGGCAGGACCGCGCTATTCGTCGCGCGTGATCTTCTCGTTGCGCTCGTGGCGTTCCTGCGCCTCGACCGTCATCGTGGCGATCGGGCGCGCATCGAGGCGCTTCAGCGAAATCGGCTCGCCGGTCACCTCGCAAAAGCCGTATTCGCCCGCATCGATGCGACGCAGCGCCGCGTCGATCTTGTTGATCAGCTTGCGCTGCCGATCCCGCGCGCGCAGCTCGATCGACCAGTCGGTCTCGCTCGAAGCGCGGTCGGTGGCGTCGGCTTCCTGCAGCGGCTCCTTCTGGAGCTGGGCGAGCGTTTCCTTCGCCTCCCGGTGGATGTCGTCCTTCCAGTCGAGAAGCTTCTTGCGGAAATACGCCAGCTGCAGCGGATTCATGAAGGGCTCGTCCTCCGAAGGGACATAGCCTTGCGGCAATTCGATGCCGTTCGCGGCAGCCGATTTCTGATTATCGTCGTCGTCGGCCAGGACGGACATTCCTTCAACCGTATCGATCATTCTACGCAACTCCTGCCCCGACCGTTTCGGCCCGCGAGCTGGTGAGGCGCGCGCGAAACGACCGCTCCCGGCGCGGGCTATACCGCCCGCATCTGCACGCGGCAAGCGGCTAGATGAGTGCTACGCAAATTCACGCGCCCAACCGTTGCGGGACTGGTGACATTAAGACTTTGCTAACCTTTTCCGCGCCATCGTCGCGCGATGTTCATGGCTCCCATCTCCCGTCGGCGCGTTCTGGTGCTGAGCGCGCTCAAGACCGCCTTCATAACGGCGGTCGCGCTTGGGCCGGTGATCGCTCCTCACTTTGTCTGAGCAGGCTTGAGGCCCCGGAAAACCGGTGCTAAGCGCAGCGTCCATGAACGCCACCGCCTCGAAAGACGAATTCGTCCCCGAAATCCGCTATTCCGACAGCACACGCGTGTCGTGCGACGGCGACGAGGGGCCGCTCGGCCATCCCCGCATTTTCCTGGAGATGGAGCACGGCTTCGTCGACTGCGGCTATTGCGACCGGCGCTTCATCCTTTCGGGCGGTCCCGCCGACACACGTGACAAATAAGGGCGGAACGCCCATATCGGGCGCATGACCGACCCGACCCGCCTGTTTTATTCGCAGCTCGACCCGGCCCGCGCCGAACGCGTCGTCGCAGACGTTCTCGCCGGCACCGACGACGGCGAACTCTACATGCAGCACACCGTCGCCGAGAGCTTCAGCTTCGACGACGGCCGCATGAAATCCGCGAGCTTCGACACGACGCAGGGCTTCGGCCTGCGCGGCGTTTCGGGTGAGACCACTGCCTTCGCGCACGCCAACGAGATCAGCGAGGCCGCGATCCGCCGCGCCGGCGAAACCGTGGCACTGGTGCGCGGCGGGCATGGCGGTACGCTGGCCGCGCCGCCCGCGCGAACCAACCGCAAGCTCTACGTGGACGACGACCCGATCAGCGCGATCCCCTTTGCGCGCAAGGTGGCGCTGCTGGAGCGAATCGACGCCGCGGCGCGGGCGCGCGATCCGCGCGTCGTGCAGGTCTCGGCCTCGCTCACCGCGAGCTGGTCCGCGATCGAGATTCTGCGCGGCGACGGATTCCGCGCGTCCGACATCCGGCCGCTGGTGCGCATCAACGTGCAGATCGTCGCCGAGAAGGACGGGCGCCGCGAGACCGGATTCCACGGCGTCGGCGGGCGCTACCTCTACGACCAGCTGTTCGAGGATGCGACGTGGGAACGCGCCATCGACATCGCGCTCGCGCAGGCGCTGGTGAACCTCGATGCGGTCGCCGCGCCGGCAGGCGAGATGACCGTGGTGCTGGGCCCCGGCTGGCCGGGCGTGCTGCTGCACGAGGCGGTCGGGCACGGCCTCGAAGGTGATTTCAACCGCAAGGGCGCATCCACCTTTTCCGGCAAGCTCGGCGAGCGCGTAGCGTCGCCCGGCGTCACCATCGTGGACGACGGCAGCATCGAGCACCGGCGCGGGTCGCTCACCATCGACGACGAGGGCACGCCGACGGGCCGCACCGTCCTGATCGAGGACGGCATCCTGAAGGGCTACATGCAGGACCGGCTGAACGCCCGCCTGATGGGTGTGAACCCTACCGGCAACGGCCGCCGCGAAAGCTTCGCGCACGCGCCGATGCCGCGCATGACGAACACGTTCATGCTGGCGGGCAAAGACGATCCGGCCGAGATTCTCTCCCGCGCCAAATCCGGCATTTACGCGAAGAGCTTCGGTGGCGGGCAGGTGGACATCACGAGCGGCAAGTTCGTGTTTTCCTGCACCGAGGCGTACCGGATCGAAAACGGCAAGCTCGGCGCCCCCATCAAGGGCGCGACGCTGATCGGATCCGGGCCGGAAGCGATGCAGAAGGTCGTCGCCATCGGCAATGACCTCGAACTCGACGAAGGCGTCGGTATCTGCGGCAAGGGCGGGCAATCGGTGCCCGCGGGCGTAGGCCAGCCGACACTGATGCTGGAAGGCTTGACGGTGGGCGGCACCGCCGCCTGAGACGGGAGAACGAGCACGTGGCGGACTTCTTCGACGCACTGACCGACGAGCACATCGCCTTCATCACCCGCCAGCCCGTTTTCTTCGTGGCGACCGCCGCGCCGGACGCGCGCATCAACCTCAGCCCCAAGGGCTATGATTGCTTCCGCGTGCTCGGGCCGAAGCGCATCGCCTATCTCGATCTCGGCGGTTCGGGAAACGAAACGCACGCGCACCTCGCGGCGGACGGGCGCATCACGCTGATGTTCTGCGCGTTCGACAACCCCGCGCTTATCTTCCGCATCTATGGGCACGGACGGCCGGTGCTGCCGCAGGACGCGGATTGGGATGCGCTCGCGGCGCATTTCACGATCCTGCCCGGCACGCGGCAGATCTTCGACATCACGGTGGAGAGCACGCAGACGAGCTGCGGCTGGGGCGTGCCGCACATGACGCTGGAGCGCGAGCGGCCGACGCTGGTGAAATACCACAAGCAGGCGGGCACCGATCCATCCGCCTGGGTGAAGCGCCGTGCCGACCGCACGCGGAGCATCGACGGGCTGCCGGTCCGCGTCACCGACCGCTACGTGAGCGAGGACGCCTGATGCCGCTCGCGATGGTCCGCGAATATTCGACCCGCATCGATGCCGATGTCGCCCGCCTTGCGCTCGAGGCGGAGGGAATTCCGGCGGTGCTGTTCGACGCGGGCGTATCGAGCCTCGGGCTCGGGCCGATCGCTTCGGCACGGCTGATGGTCGATGAAAGCGACGTCGATCGCGCAAAAGCGATTCTGGACCGCGACGCCGCTTAAACTTTCGTCAACTTCCTCGCCTAGAATCTAGGCGCACGCGCTTCATCGCCTAAATTTTAATCACAAATCTGCTGAAACGGGACTGGAGTCGCGCGTTTTGCTGCGCTGCAGCAGTTGGCACGCATCATGCAAAACGCCTCCCCGGCACAACCACAGGAGGGGGCAAGGCATGAAGCTGATCATTGCTATCATCAAGCCGTTCAAGCTCGATCCGGTACGGGAAGCCCTGAGCGACATCGGCGTACAGGGACTGACCGTGACGGAGGTAAAAGGTTACGGGCGCCAGAAGGGCCACACCGAGGTCTACCGCGGCGCGGAATACACCGTGAACATGGTCCCGAAACTCAAGCTTGAGATCGTCACCGCCGACGACCTTGCTCCGCGCGTCGTTGAAACCATCTCCGCCGCTGCTGCGACCGGAAGCATTGGCGACGGCAAGATCTTCACGCTCGACGTCGGCGGCGCGGTGCGCATCCGCACGGGCGAGACCAACGAAACCGCTCTTTAGAAGACTGGGGGTAAGGAATGAAACCAACTCTTGGATTGGCAGGACGCGCGCTGGCTTTCAGCGCCCCGTTGCTGTTTTCACTGCCGGCCTTCGCACAGGAAGCGGCTGCGGCCGTGCCGGTTCCCGACAAAGGCGACACCGCCTGGATGATGGTGGCGACTGTGCTCGTCATGGCCATGATCGTCCCCGGCCTTGCGCTGTTCTATGGTGGCCTCGTCCGCACCAAGAACATGCTCTCGGTGCTCACCCAGATCATCGCCGTGGCGAGCCTCGCCATGGTCCTGTGGGTGATGGTCGGTTACGGCTTCTCGTTCGGCGGCGACGCGAACCAGTTCCTCTCCACCGGCAAGTTCTTCCTTGCGGGCGTGACGGCGGATTCGACCGTCGCGACCTTCACGGACGGCGTGGTGATCCCGGAATTCGTGTTCATCGCATTCCAGATGACGTTCTCGGCGATTACCGTCGCGCTCGTTGTCGGTGGCCTTGTCGAGCGCATGAAGTTCTCGGGCCTGATGGTCTTCGCCATCGTCTGGCTGCTGATCGTCTATTACCCGATCGCGCACATGGTCTGGTATCTCGGCGGCACGGATGAGGCCACCGGCCTGATCTTCGGCTGGGGCGCGCTGGACTTCGCCGGCGGTACGGTCGTCCACATCAACGCCGGTGTCTCGGCGCTGGTCGGCGCGATCATCCTCGGCAAGCGTCTCGGCTACCAGAAGGAAGTCATGGCGCCGCACTCGCTGACCATGACGCTGATCGGCACCGGTCTGCTGTGGGTGGGCTGGTTCGGCTTCAACGCCGGCTCGGCTCTGGAAGCGAATGGTTCGGCGGGCCTCGCGCTCATCAACACCTTCGTCGCAACGGCTGCCGCCGTTCTGTTCTGGATGCTCACCGAGCGCGTGCTCGGCCACAAGAGCTCGCTGCTCGGTGCCTGCTCGGGCGCCATCGCGGGTCTCGTGGCGATCACGCCGGCGGCGGGCAACTCCGGTCCGTTCGGCGCCATCCTGCTCGGTGCGATCGCAGCCATCGCCTGCTGCATCTTCGTGATGAAGATCAAGGCGAAGCTCGGCTTCGACGACTCGCTCGACGCGTTCGGCATCCACGGCGTGGGCGGCATCATCGGTTCCATCGGCACGGCAGTCACCATGCTGCCGGCGCTCGGCGGACCGGGTGCTGAAGACTATGCCATGGGCGCCCAGCTCATCATCCAGATCCAGGCGGTCTTGGTCGCCATCATCTGGGCAGCGGTGGGTTCGGCGATTGCCTTCGGTATCGCCAAGGTCGTCACCGGCCTGCGCGTCACCGAGGAAGTCGAGCGCGAAGGCCTCGACCTCGGCGAACACGGTGAACGCGCCTACAACTACTGAGTTCAGTACCTGCGTAAATCCCGGGGGCGGTGTGGGAGACCACGCCGCCCCCTCTCCTTTTCAGAGGTCCGAAGGTTTGCGGCGCAGTGCCTTCACCTTGCCGCGTCCGGTCTTGGCGTCGGTACGGCGCGCCTTCGCGGCCTTGCCCGGCTTCGTCTTGACGCGCGGGGTCGGCGGCACGGCGGCTTCCGAGAGCAGCGCGACAAGACGCGCCTCCGCATCCTCGCGGTTCATCTCCTGCGTGCGGAAGCGATCGGCGCGTAGCACGATCACCCCCTCCAGCGTCAGCCGCCGCCCCGCGAGCCGCGCGGCGCGGCGCTTGACCGCCTCGGGCAGCGACGGCGACCGCGCCAGATCGAAGCGCAGCTCGACCGCGGTTGAAACCTTGTTGACGTTCTGGCCCCCGGGGCCGCTTGCGCGGATGAAGCTGAGCGTGATCTCTGATGGATCGATCGCGAGCCCGCGCCCGATGGAGATCATTCGGCGGGCTCTGCCACAAGCCGCGCCTGCCGCTCCGCCCAGCGCGCCTTGATCGTTTCCGACGTGTCGCGGCTGCCGTCATGGCTCCAGCCCGGCGGCTTCACCATGTAGTTCCAGCGCGCGCTCCACGTTGGCGCGTGCCATACGTCCTTCGCGATGCCGATCCATTCGTGGAACGCCGTCCACAGCACATTGAAGCTGCCGAGATTCTTGACGATGCCGTAGCGGCAAGGCTCGTCGTCGCGCTCAGGCTCGAACGTGCCGAACATCCTGTCCCAGATGATGAACATGCCCGCGTAGTTCTTGTCGAGATAGCGCGGGTTCGTCGCGTGGTGGACACGGTGGTGCGAGGGCGTGTTCATCACCGCCTCGAACCAGCGCGGCATCCGCCCGACGACCTCGGTGTGAATCCAGAACTGGTAGACGAGGTTGATCGCGGAGGCGAACAGCACCATCGCCGGATCGAAGACGAGGAACAGCGGCATCCGGAAGATGAACGCGAGTGCGAAGAAGCCGGTCCACGTCTGCCGGAGCGCCGTGGAGAGATTATAGTGCTGGCTCGAATGATGGATGACGTGCGCCGCCCAGAACCAGCGCACGCGGTGCGCGCTCCGGTGGAACACGTAGTAGGCGAGATCGTCGGCGAGGATGCAGAGCGCGAATACCCACCAGTGCCAGCCAAGGTCGACAATCGCGAACTGATGCAGCCAGTAGGCCGCAGCGATCACCGCACCGCCCGTGAGGAGGCTCGCGATCGTACTGCCGAAGCCCATGACGAGCGAGGTGGCGGTATCGCGCCACTCATACTCGCCGCGTCCGCCGAAGCGGACCCACAGCACCTCCGCCACCATCAGCAGGATGAACGCCGGAATGGCGAGCGCAACGGGATCGGGCAAGTCCATCGATCTTATCCAGCCTGTGCCCGCAGCCGCGCGGCAAGCGTTTCCGCCGCTTCCGCGCCGATCCGCAGGCGAACCGCGCCGAACATGGGATCACCGCTCTCCACGATCAAGTCAGCGCTTTCGACAGTCACCTGCACCGGCGCGGTGAGCCCCCGCACCGCCCAGTGCGATCCGTGCGGCTTGATGAGTGCGAAACGCCCGCCCTGCCCCGAAACCAGCGCGCCGCCGTCTGCGCCGACCGCGACATCCTCCGCCACGAACCCGGCAAGCGTGAATTCGGCGAGATCGGCCGCCGCCTTCGGATCGAGACCCGCCGCCGGACGCCGCACGCCAAGCCAGCGCGCCAGCAGGACCACGAGCGCGATGCCGCCGATCGAGATCAGCGTCTGGCCGAGCATGGTGTTACCGCGCCGCCATCTGCTGCATGACGCCGTAGATCGGCGATAGATCGTATCCTGCGGCGCGCGCGGCCTCTGCCAGCGCATCGGCATCCTTGCCCGCCGAAGCTTCGGCAAGCCCCCAAAGCATCGTCGAGCGTGTGCCCGAACGGCAGAACATCAGCGTGTTCTGGCCTTCGAGCGCCTTGCGCACCGCCTCGATCATGTCAGGCGTGATGCCGCCGTGCGACATCGGGATATAGGCATAAGCGAGCCCTTCGGCCGCTGCCGCCGCCGCGATCGTCTCGCCCGGGGGCTGATCGGGGGCTTCGCTATCCGGCCGGTTGTTGATGATCGCGGTGAAGCCCGCCGCCTTCGCGGCGCCGACATCGGCAGCCGTGATCTGCGGCGCGACCGAAACGGTTTCGCTGAGCTTCAGGAACATGGTTTCCTCCACAAGGGCCGGGCACGGGCGTGCATGGCGTTCATGCCTCGTCTATCGTGTACGAACGAGACTGGCGACCAAAACAGCATGGGAGGCGCCCTATCAACATTCCCAATCTGCTCACCATCTTCCGGCTGCTCCTTGTGGCGCCAATGGCGCTGTACCTGATTTCGGGCGACCTGACGCGCGCGGGCATCCTCTTCGCTGTCGCCGCCATCACCGATGCCGTGGACGGCTGGATCGCGCGGCGGTGGAACATCGTCACGACGTTCGGGCGACTGATGGACCCGATTGCCGACAAGCTGCTCGTCGGCACCGCCGTTGCGCTCCTGTGGTGGACGGAGCTGCTGCCGGGCTGGTTCGCGCTCGTCGTCGCAGGGCGCGAAAGCTCCGTGCTCGCCGCGAGCGCCTGGGCCCGCGCACGCGGGCACGCCGACGAACTGCGCCCCGGCCTTTTCGGCAAGGCGGGAAACGCGGTGCAGATGCTGCTCGTGGCGCTGATTCTGCTACCGCTGCCGCCCGCGCTCAAATCGCCACTTCTGCTGCAAGCCCTGATGATTGCAGCAACTTTCCTGACGATCGTTTCGGCCGTACACTATGCTCAGCGCTGGAAACGCTCTCGACACGAAACGGATGCGTAATGTCCCGTCTACTATGCGCTCCACCCGGCTTTCCGGAGGGGCGCGATTGAAACCGTCATCATTTGCAGCGCATGAGCGGCCGGCGCGAGCGGGGGCCTCGCGCGGCAAGGCGGCAATGAGGTTGGCGAACATGACACTCAGACTCGCTCTGGCAGCGGCCCTCGCGACCGGATCGGCCGGCGCATCGGCGGCAACGCTCGCGGTCGGCGGCAACGGCACCTATGCGACGCTCACCGAAGCGGCGCGCGATGCCAAGGCCGGCGATACGATCGTCCTCGCCCCCGGGCTCTACGAGGGCGCGCGCTTCCATGCCGACGGCCTCACCATCCGCGCCGCGGCGGGTGCGCTGCCCGGCAGCGTCGTGGTGAACGGCGAAGCGGTCGGCGGCAAGGGGCTGTTCGTCATTTCCGGCGATGATGCGACGATCGCGGGACTCACATTCGAAGGCGCCCGCGCGGCGGACGGCAACGGCGCGGGAATTCGCGCCGAAGGGCGCAACCTCACCGTGGCCGACGCCCGCTTTATCGGGAACGAGATGGGCATCCTTGCGAACGGCGTGGACGGAAGCGTGCTGACCGTGCGCCGTTCGCGTTTCACGGAGACGGCAAGCCGCGCGCCGGACCGCGTGGGCCATGCTGTTTATGCGAACGGCATCGCACGGCTGGTGGTGACGGGATCGACGTTCGAGCGCGGCGCGCGCGGCCATTACATCAAATCCCGCGCGCTCGACACGCGGATTACGGGAAACCGGATCGACGACACGAACGGCTCGGCCTCCTACCTCATCGATCTGCCGGAGGGCGGCGGCGCGACGATCAGCGGCAATCTGCTTGTGAAGGGCCCCAACCCCGACAATTGCTGCACAGCGATCGCCTATGGCTTCGAGATGCAAAAGGGCGGCAGCTACGCGAACCCGCCCGGGCCCGTGCGCGTGAGTGGCAACCGCTTCGTGAACCGCGCGCCGGGCACCGTGACGTTCTTCGCCAACCGCTCAGCGCCCGCCAACGCCGCGACGCTTTCCGACAACGAGATGATCGCGGAGCGGGGCCGCGTCGTCGCAGCGTCGGGGAACGCGACGGTGAACGGCAAGGCCGCACCGGCAAGTTCTTTTTCGAACGCCGCGGCTTTCGCGGAAATGGCCCTGAAACCGCCGATGTCAGGCATATTCGCGCTGCTCGGCTTCGGGCTTGCGGGCATCATCGTCGGACGGCGAAAACCCGTCACCCCGCGCTGAAACCTTATTCCGCCGCTTCGGACATTCCGGCGGGCGGCATGTTGTGGCCAAGCAGGCGCAGCACATCCGCCGCACACTCGACGACGTTGGTGCCGGGGCCGTAGATGCCTTGCACCCCGGCGTCGCGCAGGAAGTCGTAATCCTGCGGCGGGATGACGCCGCCCGCGATCACCTTGATATCGCTGCGGCCCTGCTCACGCAGGCCCCGGATCAGTTCCGGGATCAGCGTCTTGTGTCCCGCAGCGAGCGACGAGGCCCCCACGACGTCAACGGCGCTTTCGAGCGCCAGCACGACGGTCTCCTCGGGCGTCTGAAAGAGCGGGCCTGATACGACGTCGAAACCCATGTCGCCGAAGGCCGACGCGATGACGTTGGCGCCGCGATCGTGCCCGTCCTGCCCCATCTTGGCGACGAGGAGCTTCGGCTTGCGCCCCAAGCGGCGCTCGACCGCCTTCACGCCGTCCACCACCTGCTCCCAGCGTCTGTCGCCCTTGTAGGGCGCCGCGTAGACGCCCTTCACGGGCGTCGGCGTCGTGCCGTAACGCTGGAAACTCTCTTCCATCGCGGAGGAAATCTCGCCGAGCGTGGCGCGGGCGCGCGCGGCTTCGACGGCGAGCGCGAGGAGGTTGTTCTCGATGCTGGAAGGCTTCGCGGCACCATCGCGCAGTGCATCGAGCGCCGCGCGGCAGGCCGCCTCGTCGCGCGACGCCTTCACGGCGTTGATACGCGCGATCTGGCCCTGACGGACCTTGTCGTTGTCGACCTCGAGCGTCTCCAGAAGGTCTTCATTGGCGAGGCGGTATTTGTTGACGCCGACGATGACGTCTTCGGCCCGGTCCACGCGCGCCTGACGCGCGGCGGCGGCCTCTTCGATCATCGCCTTGGGCCAGCCCGCCGCCACGGCCTTCGCCATACCGCCTTCGGCTTCGACACGCTCGATGATCTCCCACGCCTTGTCGACGAGGTCCTGCGTCAGCGCCTCGACATAGTAAGAGCCGCCGAGCGGATCGACGACCTTCGTCATCCCCGTCTCTTCCTGGATCACGATCTGCGTGTTGCGCGCAATGCGGGCCGAGAAATCGGTGGGCAGCGCGATCGCCTCATCAAGCGCATTGGTGTGCAGCGACTGCGTTCCGCCCAGCATCGCGGCCATTGCTTCGATCGTCGTGCGGATGACGTTGTTGTAGGGGTCCTGCTCGGTGAGCGACACGCCCGAGGTCTGGCAGTGCGTGCGCAGCATCTTCGAGCGCTCGTCCTTTGCGCCGAGGTTCGTCATCACGCGGTGCCAGAGCACGCGTGCGGCGCGCAGCTTCGCGATTTCCATGAAGAAGTTCATGCCGATGGCGAAGAAGAACGACAGGCGTCCCGCGAACTTGTCGATATCGAGCCCGGAGGCGACACCGTAGCGCACGTATTCCGCGCCGTCCGCGATGGTGAAGGCGAGTTCCTGCACCTGCGTCGCGCCGGCTTCCTGCATGTGGTAGCCGGAAATCGAGATGCTGTTGAACTTCGGCATCTCCCGCGAGGTGTAGCCGAAGATGTCGGAGATGATCCGCATCGAGGGCTCGGGCGGGTAGATGTAGGTGTTGCGGACCATGAACTCCTTCAGGATGTCGTTCTGGATGGTTCCGTCGAGCAGCTTCCGGTCGACGCCCTGCTCTTCGCCCGCGACGATGAAGAAGGCGAGGATGGGGATCACCGCTCCGTTCATCGTCATCGAGACGGACATCTGATCGAGCGGGATGCCGTCGAACAGGATCTTCATGTCCTCGACCGAATCGATCGCGACGCCCGCCTTGCCGACATCGCCGACGACGCGCGGATGATCCGAATCATAGCCCCGGTGCGTTGCAAGATCGAAGGCCACCGACAGGCCCTTCTGCCCGGCGGCGAGGTTGCGGCGGTAGAAGGCGTTTGATTCTTCAGCGGTGGAGAAGCCCGCATATTGCCGGATGGTCCACGGACGGCCGGCGTACATCGAGGCGCGGACGCCCCGCGTGAACGGCGCGAAGCCGGGCAGGCCGGGATCGACCGTGACATCTTCCGCCGTGTAGAGCGGCTTCACAGTGATGCCCTCAGGCGTCTGCCAGTCGAGGTTCTTGCCCTTCACTTCCTTGTCGGCGAGCGCCTTCCAGGCGTCCAGCGTCGGCTTGTCCGTCATCAAACTCTCCGTAATCCCCGGCGTCCGGCTCAGGACAGCGTGACGTCCGTCACGCGCGCTGAAGCGCCGCCCTTGCCATCGGCTTCAAATCGGACTGTCACGGTCGCGCGGCGACCGCAAGCCACAAAGTCCCACGCCTCGCTCCAGCCGCCCGCGAAGCGCGTGCCGAACTGCATGGGCGAAAGATCGCCGTCCGTGGCCGCAATCCGCGTCTGGCGCATCCCGACGCTCGTCACCTCGCACGTCGGCTGCTGCTGCTTCGCGCGGTCCCATGCGGCCTTCGCCGCCAGCTTGCTCGTCTCGCGCATCTGGCTCGGCGTCGAGATCGCTTCGCCGCGATTGACGACGAGCAACAGATTCCGCCCGTCGCTTTCGGCGATGTAGAGGTAGCGCAGCAGCGGCGTTTCGGCACAGTCGGTGCGCGCGTAGAAGGTCCACGCGCCGACGAACGCCCCCGCTTTCAGCCCCTCGCTCACCAGCCGGTCGGCGGTGGCAGGCTGGAGCCCGTAGGGCTCGGTGCGGCTCAGCGTCTTGCAGGCCTGCGTCGTGGTGGACCAGCGGGCGCGATCGAGCACGTCCTGCGCCAAAGCGTCGAGATCGGGCGCGCGCGCCGCGGCGGCGTTCTCCTTCGCGGCGAACCATTCGGCGGGAACACCCGGCACGTCCGCCGCCTCTTGCGCCATGGCGGGCGCGGCGAGCAGCAGAATGAAAGGGATCAGGCTGCGCATGTCCGGCGCTATATCGCCGCCGGTCGGCAGGGTCGATTCCTAAAGCACCGCCCGCACGGCAAAGCCGAGGCCGATGCCGATCAGCAACAGCCAGCCGATGCTGATCTTCCAGCGCCCCGCGATGACGCCGAGCAGCACGGTGAGTGCCAGCGCGGCAGCGTCGAGGCTCGCCCAGTCCGGCAGTGCGGCGTCGAACGGTCCGGCATCGAGGCGCACGGTGCGCGCGAACAGGAAATGCACCGCGAACCAAACGCCGAGATTGGCGATGACGCCGACCACCGCCGCCGTGATCGCCGCGAGCGCACTGGCGAGTGCGCGGTTCCCGCGCAGCCGCTCGATGTAGGGCGCGCCCGCGAAGATCCAGAGGAAACAGGGCGCAAACGTCACCCATGTCGTCAGCAGCGCGCCAAGGACGCCCGCGCCGATCGAACCGCCGCCTTCGCGCCACGCCGCAACGAAGCCGACGAACTGCGTGACGAGAATGAGGGGGCCGGGCGTGGTTTCGGCAAGGCCGAGCGCATCCATCATCTCGCCGGGGCGCATCCAGCCGAAACCGCCGACAACGACGTCGGCCATGTAGGAGAGCACCGCATAGGCGCCGCCGAAGGTGATGACCGCAAGCCAGGAGAAGAAGCGCGCGATCTCCGCATAGACGCTTCCCGGCAGCAGAAGCCACAGCAGGCCGAGCGGTGCCAGCCAGAGGACGGCGAGGCTGAAGATCGCCAGCGGTGAGCTGCGGCGTGGGGCCATATCGAGCGCGGTCTCGCCCGGCGCGCTGGCGAACAGCGTCGAGCCGCGCCGCCCGGCCACGTAGCCGATCAGGCCCGCCCCCAGCACCACGACCGGAAACGGCACGCCGAACAGGAACAGCGCCGCGAACGCGAGCACGGCGAGCAGCCGAGCGACCCCCGAACCCAGCGCTCTGCGGGCAACGCGTTCGAGCGCTTCCGCGACGATAATCAGCACCGCCGCCTTCAGGCCGAACAGCAAGCCTTCCACTGCAGGCACCTGCCCGAGCGTGACGTAGAGCACCGAAAGGCCGAGCATGACGAGCATCCCCGGCAGGATGAACAGCAGCCCCGCCACGAGCCCGCCGCGCACGCCGTGCAGCAGCCAACCCACATAGGTCGCGAGCTGCTGCGCCTCCGGCCCCGGCAGCAACATGCAGAAGTTGAGCGCGTGCAGGAACTGCGCCTCGCCCACCCATTTCCGCTCGTCGACGAGCATCCGGTGCATCAGCGCGATCTGCGCCGCCGGACCGCCGAACGACAGCACGCCGATCCGCGCCCAGACGCGCACGGCTTCGGATAAGGGAACGGAGGGGACAGGCTCGCTCACGCCGCTTCTGTCGCACGCCCCCCTCGCCTTTGCCATCCTTTCGAAAGCCGCTACACGGGGTTCCGCCATGACCGGAACGATACCGCCGCTCGGCCTCATCGAAGGCTATTTCGGAGAGCCTTGGACATGGGCGGACCGCGCGCATGTGATGCGCAGCCTCGCGCCGCACGGTTTCTCGTTCTTCATCTATGCGCCCAAGGCCGACGCGTACCTCCGCCGCCAATGGCAGGAAGACCACCCCGCCGAGACGATGGACGCGCTGGCGCAGTTCGCGGATGCCTGCCGCGATGCGGGCGTGGCGTTCGGCATCGGACTCACCCCCTATGAGCTGCACAACGCCTGGACCGGCGCGGGCAAGGCGGCGCTGACTTCGCGGCTGAAGGCGCTGGGGACGCTGCGACCGGACATCGTCGCGATCCTCTTCGACGACATGCACGGCGACGTTCCGGACCTTGCAGAAACGCAGGCCGCGATCGTGCATCACGCCGCGAGCACCCTGCCCGCGCGGCTACTGATGTGCCCGAGCTACTACAGCGACGACCCCGTCCTCGACCGCGTGTTCGGCGCGCGCCCCGCGCACTATCTCGAAGACCTCGGGCGGCGCCTCGATCCCACAGTGGATGTGTTCTGGACCGGCGAGGAAGTCTGCAGCCGCGAGTTCACGCGCGGGCACCTCGATCGGGTTGCGGAGCAGCTGCGCCGCAAGCCCGTGCTGTGGGACAATTACCCCGTCAACGACGGTCCGCGCATGTCGCGCTTCCTGCACCTGCGCGCGTTCACCGGGCGGCATGGCATAGCGGGGAGCGTGGCGGGACACGCGATCAACCCCGCGCTGCAACCCTGGCTGACGCTCGCGCCCGCGCTGACGCTGGCGATGAGCTATGCGCAAGGCGACGCCTATCGCTATGCCGCCGCATTCCTCGAAGCCGCGCGGCAATGCTACGGCAGCGACCTTGCCGAGGCGCTTGAAACCGATCTGCTAACCCTGAACGACAGCGGCCTCGACCGCATTCCGGGCGAGCGCTGCACGGCGCTGCGCGCGAAATACAAGGCGATGGACCATCCCGCGGCGGACGAAGTCGCCCGCTTCCTCGAAGGCGGTTACCTGATCACTGGCGAAGCGGTGCAGACCCAGTAGCGTTGAGCGACCGCCACGCGGCGGGCGACAGGCCGAAGGCGCCTGAAAAGCTCTTCGTGAAATGCTCCGGCGAGGAAAAACCGCACGCGGCCGCTACAGTCTTCACCGGCGCCCCTTCGCCGAGGAGCGCGCGGGCACGGTCCAGCCTTGCGGCGGTGACGAAGGCGGCGGGAGTCTTGCCGGTCGCCGCGCGGAAGTTGCGGTGGAAGCTGCGCGGCGTCTCGCGAACGCGCGCAGCGAGAGTCTCCACGTCGAGTCTCTGCTCAAGGTTCGCGGCGATATACCCGACGAGATCGGCATAGCGCCCGGCCGCCTTCGCCTGCGCGCGGAGCAGCGGTGAATATTGGGACTGGTTGCCGGGGCGGCGCACCGAGAGCACCAGCCGCCGCGCGATGGCGTTCGCAAGGCGCGGCCCGTGGTCGCGCTCGACCATGGCAAGCGCCATGTCGATACCAGCCGTCACACCCGCGGAGGTCCAGAGCGCGCCGTCTTCGACGAACATCGCATCGGCGTCCACCTCGGTGCGGGGGAAGCCTTCGGCCAGCAGATGCGCGCCGTTCCAGTGCGTGGCGACGCGGCGGCCATCGGTGAGCCCCCACGCCGCGAGCGCGAACGCACCCGAACAGATCGAGCCGTAGCGGCGCGCCGTGGCGGCGGCACGCCGGAACCATTCGCCCGTCCGCCGATCCTCCATCAGGGCGCGCAGCCCGGGGCTGTCGCCGCCGACCACGAGCAACGTGTCCAGCGTATCGAACGCAGGCAGGGGAAGCGTCGCGACGGCAACGCCGCAGCTCGACATCACCGGCCCGCCCGTGGCCGAAACGGTGACAACCTCGGCGGCGTTCCCCAAGCCCTCGGCCGCGCCGCCGAAGACGGCGGCAGGGCCTGAAAGGTCGAGCAGTTGAAACCCGGGGAACACGAGAAAGATCGTCTGCATGGCATGAATATACAGATTATTGTCATTTCCGCCAAGGCGCCGAATGGCTACGAGACTCCCGCCAACCCGAGGACACACGCCATGACTGAAACCTTCGATATCGGCTTCCTGCTCTATCCGGAGCTGACCCAGCTCGACATGACCGGCCCCGCACAGGTGTTGGCGCGAATGCCGAACGCGAAGCTGCACTTCGTGTGGAAGACGCGCGATCCCATCCACGATGATTGCGGCCTCACCTTCGTGCCCACGGCCACGTTCGAGGATTGCCCGCAGCTCGACATGATCTGCGTGCCGGGCGGCTACGGCACGTCGGCGGTGATGCAGGATGAAGCGGCGTTGTCGTGGCTGCGAAAGCAGGCAGAGGGCGCGCAGTTCATCACCAGCGTCTGCACCGGTTCGCTGATCCTCGCGGCGGCAGGGCTGATGACCGGCTACAGGGCGGGCTGCCACTGGGCATGGCGCGATCTGCTGAGCGGCTTCGGCGCGATTCCCGTCGCCGAGCGCGTTGTCGAGGACCGGAACCGCATTTCGGGTGGCGGTGTCACCGCCGGAATCGATTTCGGCTTCCGGATCGTCGAAAAGCTGCACGGCCGCGACATTGCCGAGATGATCCAGCTCGCGCTTGAATACGACCCCGCACCGCTCGGCGGCGGCACGCCGGAGACGGCGCGCAAACCCATTCTCGAGATGACGCGCGCGGCGATGACCGCGCGCGGGTTCGACCTTCGGCGCACGGAAATATCCTCCCTCGCTTCCACGCGCTGAAAACGAAGGCGCCGGCGGACCCACCCGCCGGCGCCTGATCGTTTGTGCTTCGGTTCAGCCCTTGATGAAGGCAAGGACGTCGGCGTTGAAGCGATCGGTGTCCTGTTCCGAGATGCCGTGGCCGCTGCCTTCGTAGATCTTCAGCGTCGCTTTCGGCGCCAGTTTCGAGGAGAGCAGCGCCGAGGCGCCGATCGGCACGATCTGGTCGTCATCGCCGTGAATGATGAGCGCGGGCACGTCCATCTTCTTCAGGTCCTCGGTGAAATCGCTCTCCGAGAAGGCCTTGATCGAGTCGAGCTGGCCCTTGAGCCCGCCCATCATGCCCTGCCGCCAGAAGTTGTCGCGGATGCCTTCGGAAAGCACGGCGCCCTCGCGGTTGTAGTTGTAGAAGGGCACGACGATGTCCTTGAAGAACTGCGAGCGGTTACCGAACGTGTTCTTGCGGATGTCGTCGAACACCTCGAGCGGCAGGCCGCCGGGATTGGCTTCGGTCTTCAGCATTAGCGGCGGCACCGCGCCGAGCAGAACCACGTTCGCGACCCGGCCCGTGCCGTGGCGGCCGACATAGCGCGTCACCTCGCCGCCGCCGGTCGAGTGACCGATGAGGACGACGTTATTGAGGTCGAGCTGTTCGATCAGCTCGGCGAGATCGTCGGCATACTGATCCATCGTGTTGTTCTGCCAGACCTGATCCGAGCGGCCATGGCTGCGGCGATCGTGGGCGATGACGCGGTAGCCGTTGTTCGCGAAGAACACGAGCTGGGGGTCCCACGCGTCGGCCGTCAGCGGCCAGCCGTGCGAGAAGACGATGGGCTGCGCGTCTTTCGAACCCCAGTCCTTGTAGAAGATGCGGGTGCCGTCCTTTGTGGTGATCGTGCTCATGACAAGGTTCCTTCCTGAATGTCTGCCGCCACGTTCGCGTCGGCTTCTGATGGACGTTCTACGCGGCGTGCGGCAGGATGCGGATTGGCGGAACCGACATTGTAGGGGTCAAAAGTGACAAACGATCGCGCAGTCGCTGAAATCGGCATCGTGACCTATCCGGGCGCGCAGCTCGGCATGATCCACGGCCTCAGTGATCTGTTCCGGATCGCGAGCGAGCTTTCGGAAACGCACGGCGGCGAGCGTCTGCGGGTGAGCCACTGGGAGCGAGCCAATGACGGCTTCCGCCGCAGTTTCGATACGATGCCCGATGCCGGTTCGTGCCCCGCCGTGCTCGTCGTGCCGGGGGCGCTGTCGAAAGTGCCGACACCGCAGGAAACCGAACCCTATGCGCGCTGGCTGCTCGATCGGCACGCCCAGGGCGCCACACTCGGCTCTGTGTGCGGCGGGGCATTCATCCTTGCCGCCACCGGGCTGCTCGCCGGGCGCACGGCCACCACGCACTGGCTGTTCGCCGAACCGTTCAGGCGCCGGTTCCCGGACGTGAACCTCGATGCCGACAAGATGATCGTGGAGGACGGCGACATCATCACGGCGGGCGGCCTGATGGCGTGGACTGATCTCGGCCTCCGGCTCGTCGACCGTTTCCTCGGGCCTTCAGTCATGCTTGAAACCGCGCAGTACCTGCTCGTCGACCCCGTGGGACGCGAGCAGCGCCACTACAGCACCTTCGCGCCGCAGCTGACACACGGCGACGAGGCGATCCTGAAGGTGCAGCACTGGCTGCAGGCCAAGGGCGGCCGCGACGTGAGCGTGAGCGCGATGGCAGAGCACGCCGGCATGGAAGAGCGCACCTTCCTGCGCCGCTTCCGCAGCGCGACCGGCACGAAGCCAACCGAATATTGCCAGCAGCTCCGCGTCGGCAAGGCGCGCGAGCTGCTGGAGTTTTCGAAGCGCCCCGTGGACCGGATCGCCTGGGAGGTCGGCTACGAGGACGCGGGCGCGTTCCGCAAGGTGTTCCAGAAGCGCGTCGGCCTCACGCCCGGCGACTACCGCCGGAGGTTCGGCGCCGCAGCCGTGGCCTAAGCCGCGAGGCGGCGGCCCATGAAGAGTTTGAAAAGGACGAACACGATCCCCGCGCCCGCCTCGAGGGCGGCATGGAGCAGCCAGAATTCGGTCGTCCGCATCGTTTCGTAAAATCCGCCGATCCAGCCGACGAGCGCGTTCGCGGTGAAGAAGGCGAGATAATAGAGACCGATCACCGTGGCGTTGATCGCCTTCGGCGCGACCTTCGCGAACAGCGCGAGGCTGACCGGGAGCATGTGCGCGAAGCCGATGCTGTTGATGACATGGAAGGCGACGGGCCATGCCAGCCCGATCTTCTGCCCGGCGCCCTGCGTTTCCGCCGCCATGTAGAGGCAGAGCATACCGCCGATCGAGAAGGCCGAACCGATGATGATCTTGGTGATCTCGTCGGGCTCCTTCCAGCGCGCGCCGTACCAGCGGTAGAAGAGCGCAACGAGCGCGAGGAAGCTGACGCTGACAATGGCGTCGAGTGTGACGAGCCATGTGGTGGGCAGTTTTTCGCCCATGAACATCAGGTCGAACTGCTGGTCGCCCCAGACGAGGTAGGCGTTGAAGATCTGGTTGTTCGGCACGATCGCGACAGCGAGCACGGGGATCAGCAGCATAAGCGCGATCACCGCCGGCCAGTCTCCGGCCTCCAGCTTCGGCGCGGGTGCTTTTCCCTGCGGCTCGAAATGCTCACGCGGCAGGTGCTTCTGACCGGCGAGGTAAATGGCGAGGCCGATCAGCATCCCGATACCCGCCGCGCCGAAGCCCCAGTGCCAGCCCACCGTCTCGCCAAGCGTACCGACGATGAGCGGTGAGGCGATGACGCCCGCGTTGATGCCGAGGTAGAAGATCTGGAAGGCGTCGGCGCGGCGCAGGTCTCCCGGGCCGTAAAGCGCGCCGACCTGGCTTGCGATATTGCCCTTGAACATGCCGCTGCCGAGCACGAGGCAGAGCAGCGCGAACAGGAAGGCAGCTTCGAACGCCATCAGGAAATGGCCGACCGCCATCGTGACCGCGCCGAGCAGGACGGTGCGTCTCTTGCCGAGGACGCGGTCGGCGAGGAAACCGCCGAGGATGGGGGTGAGGTATACGCTTGCGGCATAGGTGCCGAAGATCGCGGATGCGAGCGCCTGCCCCTGGATTCCGCCATAGAGCGCGCTGAACGGCTGGAACAGCGCGACGTTTTCGATATGGCCCGGAAGCAGAAGCTCCTTCGTCATGTAAAGCACCAGCAGCGCCTGCATTCCGTAGAAGGAAAAGCGCTCCCACGCCTCCGTGAAAGCGAGATAGCCGAGACCGATGGGGTGGCCGAGGAAGCGGCGGTCTTCCGAAATCGTCATCTTGCACTCCCCGCCGTCGGCCCTATCGTGCGGGTGTATAACAATATCCTCCGGGAGACCCACATGAAACTCGGCCTCGTCGCGATCGGCCTGTCGGTTGTTGCATCCGCCGCATGGGCAGCGCCCGCCGACGACTTCGCGGCGCTGCGCGACGACGTCTGGCAGATGGCACTCGCCGAGAACCCACGCCTTGCCACCAGCCTCGGCGACCGGCGCGGCGACGGCAAACTCGACGACATCTCGCTCGCCGGATACGAACGCCGGGTCGCGGCCGACAAGGCCTTCCTGAAACGGCTGGACGCGATTTCCATCGACGCGCTGCCCAAGGCCGACCGCATCGATTACCGCATCCTGAAACGCAGCCTTGAAAGCAGTGTCGCGGGCGCGGCGTTCGGGCAGGAAGCGACAGTCCTCCTCACGAACCGCTACGGCTGGCACATGGCGTTCGCGGGTCTTGCCGACGAGTCCCCGTTTTTCAACACGGCGGATTACGAAAGCTACGTCGGACGCCTTGAAGCCTATGGCAAACAGAATGCCGACGGCATCGCCGTCACGGGCCGCGCCATCGCCGATGGCTTCACGCAGCCGTGCGTGCCGATGGCGGGGTTCGAAAAGACGATCGAGGGCCGCATCGCGCCGAGCGCCGCGCAGAGCAGTTTCATGTATCCGTTCCGTGCGAAACCGGCGACGATTTCCGATGGCGACTGGGCGGTGCTGAAGGCGCGTGCGGAAAAGGCCGTGGATACGGTGGTGACGCCGGCGTACCGAGATTTCCTGAAATTCTACATGGCGGAATACGCGCCCAAATGCCGCAAGAGCGTCGGCATTTCCGAGACGAAAAACGGCGACGCCTATTACGCCTACCGCATCAAGCAGCAGACGACGACGGACAAGACCGCCGAGGAGATTCACCAGCTCGGGCTCAGTGAAGTCGCGCGCATTCGCGCGGAGATGGATGCGATCGTCAAAGCATCCGGTTTCAAGGGCGATCGCAAGGCCTACATCGCCATGCTGCGCACCGATCCGAAGTATTACGCGAAGACCGGCGACGAATTGATGCTGCGCGCGGGCGCACTCGCGAAGACGATCGATGGCCATCTGCCGAAGCTGTTCGGCAAGCTCCCGCGCCTGCCCTACACGGTGCTGCCGATCCCGGACGATCAAGCGGCGGGCAACACCACCGCCTATTACGAGCCCGGCGCCATCGCCGCCGGCCGCGCCGGCATCTACCGCGTCAATCTCACCGAACTCGATCAGCGCCCGCTGTTCGAACTCCCGGCGCTCGGCGTGCACGAGGCGGTGCCCGGCCACCATCTGCAGATCGCGCTGCAACAGGAACTCGACCTCCACGATTTCCGCAAGCACGGCGCGTTCTTCACCGCATTCGTCGAAGGCTGGGGCCTCTATTCAGAGCGGCTCGGCATCGAGATGGGGCTTTACGACACGCCCGAGAAAGACATGGGTCGCCTCTCATACGAAATGTGGCGCGCGTGCCGCCTCGTCGTCGACACCGGCATCCACGCCAAGGGCTGGACGAAACAGCAGGCGGTGGATTTCATGCAGGAAAACACGGCGCTTTCCGCAGCGAACATCGACGCGGAAGTGAACCGCTACATCACCTGGCCGGGACAAGCGCTCGCCTACAAGATCGGCGAACTCAAGTTCCGCGAACTGCGCGCCCGCGCGGAACAGAAACTCGGCGACACATTCGACATCCGCGCCTTCCACGACACGGTTCTGGAAAACGGCGCCGTGCCGCTCGACGTGCTGGAGGCGTATTTCAACGAATGGCTGGCGGCACAGAAAACCACTTGAACGCTATGCGGCAGACGCCGCGCGCATCAGCCATTCGAGGCTGCGCTCGCGGATCGCGGGCGCAAGCGGCAAGGGATCGAAAATGCGCGCCGGATTTTCGGCATATTGCCGATCCGCCTCCACCACCTCTGCCCACTGGCTGCGCGCTTCTGCCATTCGCCCCGAGCGGGCGAGCGCCATCGCCATCATCGCATGTTGCAGCGGCGGCCCGGCAGGCGCCTGAAATTCCTCAGCGGCCGCGAGTGCCGCAGGCCCATCATCCCGCGCTACAGCGGCAAAGAACAGGCCCGACTGCACCCATTGCGGCGGGTTGGCGTGGAGGGACAGCGCCTTGCGCAGCACAGCCTCGCCATCCGCATCGCCCATCATGACCTTGAACATGCCGACCCCGGACATGAATTCGGGATTGTTGCCGTTGAAGAAGACGACCCGTTCCGCAGCCGCGCGGGCTTGCCGTTCGAGGCCCAGGTAAAGCGCCGTTCGCATCAGCGAATATTGCGCGCCCGGATCATTCGGCTGAAGGTTCACCGCCTTCTGCGCCTCTTGATGGGCCTGTGCGAGGAGATCATCCCGCGCCTTGCCTTTCAGCTTAAGCGCATCCTGCGCCATGAACCACGACCGGGCGCCGTGCGCCATTGCCGATTTCGGGTTTTCGGCCGCCCAGGTCATGACACAGGCGCGAACCGCCGGTTCATCTTCCGGCGGCATCATCTGCCAATAGGATCGCAGCGCCAGCCAGCAACCGTAGGGCGTGTTGATGTCGATGTTCCGCTGATCCCCGTCGGCGTGAATGACGCCGGCAGGCTGCGCGAGCCGCGCGCTCAGCGTTGCGGCGAGCTCGTCGACATCGAATATGCGCCCCTCGATCGGCTCCCGCAGGCCGGAACGCGACCATACCACGCGGCCGGTATCAAGCTGCGTGAGCATGACGTTGATGCGCGTTCCGCCGGGGACGGTGCGCAGTGTCGTGTCGAGCCGATAATCGGCCGCAGCCGAAGGCGCGTTGACGACATCTATGGCCGTGAACCGGTCGAGCCCATCGCTGAGGCCCGCCGTCAGATCGATTGCCGCGTCGCGCTGCGCCTGCACCGCATCAAGTGCAGTGACCGGCGCAAGATAGATCATTGGAAAATTGCGAACGCGCCAGACATTCTCTTCTCTGTGCCAGAGGAAAATCGCGGCCAGCAAAACCGCTAATGCCGCGCCGCCGATAATGGCGTAACGCGCAATTCCTGTTTTCGATTTGACAATTTTTGCCGTGACGGCGGGTGCGCCGCCGACGAACTCCACGGCATAGCCGCCACTCGGAACACTGATCTGCACATCCCCGACGGGCGCCGCGTGCGCGTAGTAGGCATCAAGCAATTTTCTGAGGCGCGCCACCTGCACGCGGGGATAGGAATCGGTCTGCGGATCGAAACTGGGTTCGCGCCCAAGCGCTTCGACGGCGATCGCGTAAGACTTGAGCTTGTCCCCGCGCCCCGCAAGCGTTTCCGTCACCAGAAAGCGCAGCAGCCGACGCATGACGGGCGATCGCTGGAATGTCGGATCGGACTCGATTGCATCGAGTTCGGTATCCGCTTTCCGCCGGAGCGTATCGCCCGGTCTAATGGGGTCGTGGTGCATCACAAGACCTCCCTCCCCCTCGCCGCCTTGCAATCGTTCATCAGGTTGTTACGAGCCGGAAACGTCTTAACTTTCAGTTAAAGGCGCATACGCCTGATTTCACAAGAAAGTTGGCCGTTTCCAAAACCACCGATGTAACAGTTACAAGCAGCCACGCTGAGCTCAGGACAACACCCCCTCAAAAGCCCCGCGCAAAGCCAAATCTATCGTAAGTCACGATCCCGGCAACCGGTTTTTACTCCCCACCGTTGAATCCATTCGATTTACTCTCACAACGAACACCAACACGTTCGGCCGTGATCCTGTTCCTCTCAACCGATCACGGTCACACCCCGGCGGCGGCGACTGCGTCCTCCGAAGTCGCCGCCGCAAACCGGCCGGGGGGGCCGCAAGACGGGGTGCGTGTTGGTAACGCAGAAAAATACACACGGTTGCATCAGTGTTGCTTCAAGTGGGGGAGTGCTGGAATGATTGACGACAGCAAAGGCGATGCGCGCGGACGGGTTTCCACCCGCATGTCCGGGGCAATCACGGTCGGCCGGAGGCGCAGCACGGTTGCTGTCCGCAACATTTCGCTGGGCGGCGCGATGATCGAGCTGCCAACGCCGCCCGACGAAGGCACACGCATCCGGTTCGAAACCGAGACGACCGGCAAGGTCGATGCCCGCATCGTGTGGGTGATCGGCAACCGCTGCGGCCTGGTGTTCGAACGCGCCGCCGAAATGCCGGCCGGCAGGACCGCCGCGATCGCCTGAAACGTCAGGCGGCGAGCGGAACGATTTCGAGGATGATATCGCCGGCAGCGATGCTTGTCGCGCCGGGCTCCCAGAAGCCGATCGCCTGATCGCCGCGAATGATGCGCACGGCGAGACCGCCCTTGCAGGAGGCGAGCGGTTTTCCGATTTCATCGGCTTGAGCCGGCCGCTCGACAAGCTGCACGCGCCCGGCTGCCGTGACGAGATCGTTGATATAATCGACGACATGACTGCCGCCCGCCGCACGCGCGAGCAGGTGCCCGCCGAGCGTCACCGGGTTGATCACCGTGTCGGCGCCCGCCTTCCTCACGAGATCCTCATTGTCTTCGGATTTGATGATCGCGCTGATCCGCACCTTCGGATTGAGCTGGCGCGCGGTGAGCACGAGAAGCGCGCTCGTATCGTCGCGACCGCCGCAGGCGATGAAGCTCTCCGCCGCCTCGATGCGCGCGAGCGACTGGGTTTCGTTGCGCGTGGCATCGCCTTCGAGCCCCATGACGCCAACGGCAAGTGCCGCCTCCACGCGCGCGGGCGAAGGATCGATCACCACGATGCGCTGCGGATCGATGCCATTCGCGACGAGTTCATCGACCGCGGCGGTGCCCGTGGTGCCGTAGCCTGCGACGACATAGTGCTGCGTCAGGCGCGCGCGGATGCTTTTCATGCGCCACTTCTCCCACATGTGCTGAACAAGGAATTGATACGCGGTGCCGAGGAACAGCAGCCACACGAACAGGCGGATCGGCGTGACCACCAGCGCATCGAACAGGCGCGCGCGGTCCGTGACGGGAACGATGTCGCCAAAGCCCGTGGTCGTTACGGTGACGGCGGTGAAATAGACCGCATCGATGAAGCTGATCTCGTTTTCGGGATCGGTCGCGTCGCGGTAGCCGCCGCGATCGAACCAGTGGCCGGCAAGCGCGACGCCGAGCAGCGCGAGGACGATACAGACACGCACCGCGAGGCTGCCGAGCGGCGAGAGCCTGGGCGGACGCCTGAGTCTTCCGCCGTCGTCGCGGGTGCGCGCCAGCAGGCCCGGCAGCGTCGGCCGCATGACGCGGCGCACGCGGTCCTCGATCTTCATGTCCTGCCTGTCATCGCGCGGGAATAAACATCGCGGTATCGCTCCACCATCACCGCCTCATCATATTCGGCAACGACGCGCGCGCGGTTCGCGGCGCCGAGTTCGGCGCGCAGCAGCGGATCGCCGATCATGCGCGCGAGCAGTCTGCCGAGCACCATGTCGTCGTCCACGCGCGCGATCATCGGCCGGTTGCGTTCGGAAACGATGGCGCGGACGTCGCCGACATCGGTGGAGACCGCCGGCAGTCCGGCTGCCATCGCTTCGACGAGGCTCAAGGGGAACTGCTCGCTGTCCGAAGACAGTGCGAAGATGTCGAAATGGCCCACGCACGTCTCGGGCTTGCCGAGGAAGCCGGGCATGAGCAGACGGTCGGCGATGCCCGCGTCCGCGGCGGCGGCGAGGATCGCCTCGCGCTCCGGCCCTTCACCGACGATGACGAGGCGCGCGGGGACGGAAACGATGCGCGTCGCCGCTGCGAATGCGCGGACGAGGCGCGGCAGGTTCTTCACCTTGCGGAGGCCCGCGAGCGTGCCCACCACCACCTCGCCCTCGCGCCGTTCGAACCCCGGGATGCTGCCCGCGGGCGGGGGCGCGGCGAAGAGGGCACTGTCGATGCCGTTCGGAATGCGGACGACGCGGCGGCGCGGCTGCTTCCACGGACCGAGCGCGATCCGCTCCAGCACCTCTGACGGCACGACGAGCGCGGACGCAGACGGCAGCGCAAGGCGGCGATAGAGCACGCGCGCGGGCTTCTGCCGTAGGGCTTCGTCGTCGTTGAAGCCGTCTTCGTGGTGGACGAGCGGGCGATGCGCGAACAGGCGGTTCGCCATCAAACCATCGAGCGCGCCCCAATTGTAGGTCAGCACGAGGTCATAATTGCCGCGTATGATCGCCGCGCCGATCGCCTTCAGCTTCGCAAGGGTAAGGCGCCCGGCGAGCGGCGGGAAATCCTGAAGCACGCGGGCCTCCACATGCGGCGCGATCTGGCGGGCGGCGCCGACGGCCTCGGGCACCGCGCTCACGATGTCGTGCACGAACGCGTCTCCGAACGCGTTCATCAGGCGCACGGCGCGCGCCTCCTTGCCGCCGAGATCGAAGGTCGAGTGCAGATGCAGCAGGCGCGGCCGGCTGGAAGGCGGCGTAAGTGACATGGTTTCGGCTTATAGCAGTGTTGATACGCCGATAAAGGCGTGACAAAGCGCGAGAAATTAACGATCACGCGGCATTCGTTGCGCGTACACGAACAGGAAAACGGGGCGGCATGGGCGGCTTTTATCTGTGCCGAGTGACGGGAGACGCCGACGAGGCGCGCATCGCCGCCGCCGAGGCGCAGTTTCGCCTGCACGGCTTCACCCGCTTCACGCCGATCCGCAGCGCCGCGCACGCCGGCTTCCACGCCGCGCCGATCCACGACAGCCATGTCTGCGTCCACCGCGACGGAGACGATTTCATCGCGGTCGCGGGGACGCTGATCCACGGCGGCAAGTTCGGCGAGGCAGCGCTCCGCGCGCTGCTCGGCGACTTCCGCTTTCCGTTCGAAGACTGGTCGAACACGACGGGCCAGTTCGCCGCGATCGTCCACAAGGCGGGGCGGACCTTCGCGTTCACCGATTTCTTCGGCGCCTTCCAGCTCTTCCACGACGCGGACTGGAACATCGTTTCGACGAGCTTCCTGGCCGCCGCGAAAAGCCTCGACCGCGTCACCTTCGATCCGCAGGGCGTCTACGAATTCGCGTTCAACGTGTTTCCCACGGGCGACGACACCGTCGTGAGCGAGCTGAAACGGCTGGGGCCGGACGCGCAGATGGAGTTGGGCGCACAGACGATGCGGGCGGCAGTGTCGAAACCGCTGCCCGAGCGCATCTCCTCGACACCGATCGAAAAGCGCATCGCAGCGCAAGGGGAGCGTCTGCGCGGGGCGGCGCGCATCTATGCGGATGCCTTCGGCGACCGGATGCAGTGCCCGCTTTCCGGCGGACTCGACAGCCGCCTCGCGCTCGCGCTGCTGCGCGATGCGGGGGTCAGCCCGCACGTCTACGTCTACGGCAGCCCCGGCGACGGCGATGTCGAGGTGGCGCGGCACATCGCGGATCATGAACATTTCCGCTTCGAGCCGTTCGAGAAGGCCTCGTTCGCGAGCATCACGCCCGACGACTTCCCGGCGATCGTCGCGCGCAACTTTCACGAGACCGACGCACTCGTCACCGATGGCGGGCTGTTCGACAACGGCGGCAACGCCTACGCGCGCCACCAGCGGCAGGAAGGCGGCCAGCTTGCCGTTTCCGGCGGATGCGGCGAGGTGTTCCGCAACTTCTTCTACCTGCCCGACCGCGCGCTGACCGCCCGGCAGGTGATGGGGGCCTTCTTCGCGCGCTATACGCTCAGCGACGTCACCGACGCGTTCGACCCCGAAGGCTTTATCGACCGGCTGGAAGTGAAAGCGCTGAAGGCGATCGAGAAACCAGGCGCAACGGGCAAGCTGCGCCGCACGCTCATTGAACAGCTGTACCCGCGGATGCGCTGCCGCGCGTTCTTCGGCCGCGAAATCAGCGTCGTGGGACGGCAGGGCGCCTATTTCATGCCGTTCTTCGACCACGAGGTGATCGCAGGCGCGCTGCAGTTGCCGCTTGCCTGGAAGAACGCAGGCCGCTTCGAAGCCGCGCTGCTAACGCACATCGACCCCGTCCTCGCCGCCTACCCTTCCGACTACGGCTACAGCTTCGACCGGCCGCCGACGCTGTCGCACCGCATGAACGAACTCGGCACGCGCGTGCGCCCGCCATGGCTCCGCCAGCGCAGTTACGCCGTGCGGCGGCGTCTGGGACCGATCCGCGACGAGCATGGCGGACTGCTGACGCCGGCCTTCCTCGGCCGCGTGCTAGACCTGCATTTTCCGCACATGCAGCAGTTTTTCAAAATGAAAGCGGTCAGCGACAGCGGGCTTTACAGGCGCATCGCGACGCTCGAATATCTGGCGCAGCATCTCGAACGCCAGATCGTTTGACACGAATCTTTTGACTCTCACTCAAAAGTTCCCATATCATCCATACCGACTGTGGGAGGATACCGAGGTTTATGGCAACGCGCGTAGCGGAAAGTCGTTCGCGGCGATACGATCCGGCAGAAACGCGCCAGCGCGTGCTGGAAGCGGCGAACCACCTGTTTTCGACGCAAGGCTTCGCGAAAACCGGCACCGCCGACATCGCCCGCGCGGCGGACGTTTCGGAAGGCTCGATCTTCTATCACTTCGGTTCGAAGCGCAGCCTTCTGGAAGAGCTGGGTCGCATGTACGGCGAGCGCATGTGCGCCGCGATGGAAGCCGGCGACCGGCTGGAAGACCTTGAACCCGGCATCACCATCCAGCGCTGCTTCGATTACTGCACGACGCAGAAATCGTGGGAAACCATCGTGAACGCCAACTGCGCGGGCACGGCGAGCCACGGCAAGATGGGCCTGAAATCGAACCCCGACGCCGAACCCTTCTACCGCGCCTCGCACGAGGTCGTCGCGGCGTGGGTGGAAAACCAGTACCGCGCCATGGCGAAGAAGTTCGACCTTACCGACGTCGACACGAAGATCGCCGCAGAGCTGACCTATTCGGCGGTCGGCGCGGCGCTCGACATCGCCTTCGCGCCCGGCGCCGACGAAGCGCTGAGAAAGCGCGTGGAAGCGGAAACCATCCGTTATGTGCGCTGCGCCTGCGGGCTGCCGCACCCCCGCGAGGCATGACGGAACGCTACCGTCCGGACCCCGCGATTCTCGAACTCGGCAGCGACTACTTCGACCCCGTTCGGGCCGCAGACTTTCCGCAGACGATCCTGCGCTTTCGGAACCAGCGCCACGCCGACACCGTGGGCCTCGGCGCTCTTTCCGACGAGGCGTGGCTGCAGCACTTCGGCCGCTTCGCACCGCTGCCGGACAATCTCCCCCAGCCGCTGGCGCTGCGCTACCATGGCCACCAATTCCGCACCTACAACCCCGACATCGGCGACGGGCGCGGCTTCCTGTTCGCGCAGCTGCGCGACGGCGAGGACCGGCTGCTCGACCTCGGCACCAAGGGATCGGGGCAGACGCCCTACAGCCGCTTCGGCGACGGCCGGCTGACGCTGAAGGGCGGCGTGCGCGAGGTGCTGGCGACCGAAATGCTCGAAGCGCTCGGCGTCTACACCTCGAAGAGCTTCTCCCTCATCGAAACCGGCGAGGCGCTGACACGCGGCGACGAACCTTCGCCCACGCGCTCCGCCGTGCTCGTCCGCCTCAGCCACAGCCACATCCGCTACGGCACCTTCCAGCGCCTCGCCTATTTGAAGCAAGTAGACGCCATCCCCCCACTCGTCGACTACTGCCTCCGCCACTTCGTCGGCGGCACACACGACGATCCCTATGCCGCGCTGATGGACCACGCGGTGGCAGGCGCGGCGCGGCTCGCGGCAAGCTGGCGCGCAGCCGGCTTCGTTCACGGCGTGCTCAACACCGACAACATCAACATTCCCGCCGAGAGCTTCGACTACGGCCCCTGGCGCTTCGTCCCCCGCTGGGACGACGGCTTTACTGCCGCCTACTTCGACCAGTTCGGCCTCTACAGCTTCGGACGGCAGGCCGAGGCGCTGCAATGGAACCTGCACCAGCTCGCGATGGCGCTGCGCACTGTGGCACCGCCCGAAAGCCTGATTCCGGCGCTGAAGACCTATCCCGAACGCTATGAAGCGGCGCTCGCCGAGCGCTACCTGTGGCGGCTCGGCGTGAAGCCGCGCGATGCAAAATCCGATGAAGCGCTGGCGCTTTCCATCGAGGCGGCGCTCGGCGCGAGCCACATCGTGCCCGATCGTTTCTGGTTCGACTGGCGCGGCGGCACGCGGCGCGGACCGAGCCCGGCGGATACTGTGTACGAAAGCGATGCCTTCGCGCCGTTCCGCACGGCGATTTCGGCTTACGAACCCGCTGCGGACACCACGCATCCCTATTGGTCGGACGCCGAACCCTGCACGATGCTGATCGACGAGGTGGAAGCGATCTGGGCGCCCATCGACGAAGCCGACGACTGGAGCGCCTTCAACACGAAGATCGCCGCCATCCGCCGCATGGGCGAGGCTTACGCAAGCTCCAGACGCTGAAGGAGCGCCCGCCGCGCTTCCCACGCCGTTTCCCAAAGTGCGGGATTGCCGAGGTCGTCGGGCGCGATGCTTTCGGGCCAATGCGTTTCGATCAGCCGTTCGAGCGCATCCGCCTTCGCACCATCGAGCAGGAAGCGCGGATCGATCGCGGCCAATGCCGCCTCGCTCACCGCGACACGGAGGCGGAGGCAGGCTGGGCCCCCGCCGTTTTTCATGGATTCGCGCACATCGATGAAATGGCAGGCGCGGATTGGGCCGTTGCCCGCGAGCATGGTTTCCAGCCACGCCTTCACGCGCGCATTCTCCTCGCTCTCCTTCGGCAGCACGAGCACCATTTCGCCCGAGGGCAGCGTGACGAGCTGCGAATTGAACAGGTAGGAACCGATCGCATCCTCAAGGCTCACCGCGCTCGCCGGAACCTCGACGATCTCGACCTCGGGCAGGCGGCGGCGCAGCTCCGCATAGAGCGCCTCTTTGTTCTCGAACGCCTGCTCGTGCGCGAACAGCACGCGCTCGTTCGCAACCGCGACGACATCGTTATGGAACGCGCCGGCCTGGATCGCCGCGTCGGACTGCGGCCAGAAGATCGCGCCATGGACGCCGTTCAGTCGCGCGACCGCCTCCGAAGCGCGCCGATCCTGACGTGACGGAAAGCGGCCCTGCCGGTCTTCGCCATAGATGAACACCTCGACGCCCTTCTCACCATGGGACGGGCACAGGCGCATGAAGTTCGCCGCACCTTCGTCCCCAAACCTGCCGGGCACGGCGGCGTGGACGGCGAAGTGCCGCGTGTCCGCGAACGCGATGGCGAGCTGCCGGTGCGTTTCGGTGTGTTCGATGCTGCGATGCGCCATCGTGGAGAGGTTGGCGGCCGTGATATGGACGCGCCCGTCCGCCGTATCCGGCGCGGGCGACACCGTTCCGGCGTTCGCGGTCCAGGTCGCCGAAGCGGACATGGCATTGCGGAACAGCACTGGGTCCGCCGCGAACGCCGCCGCACAAACCTCCGCATCGCTGCCCGCAAAGCCGAGCGTGCGCAGCCACGGCGCGTTCGGACGGTCGTGCGGCAACAGGAAGCCCTGCCGCAGGCCGAGCGACATCAGGAAGCGCATCTTGCCGAGGCTCTGCAACGCGGCTGCGCGCGGCCGCGACGTGCCGCCGGCGTTCTTCGCGCTGGCGATATTGCCGAAGCTGAGCCCGGCGTAATTGTGCGTCGGGCCGATCAGCCCGTCGAAATTCACTTCGACCGTGTTCATTCGTCGTCAGCCTTCAAACCCGTCGTGATCGCGCCGCGCACCTTGGCTTCCTCAAGGCTCGCGACCGGAAACGCGCAGTAATCCGCTGCGTAATATGCGCTCGGCCGATGGTTTCCGCTCGCCCCAACGCCGCCGAACGGGGCGTTCGACGCCGCGCCGTTCGTCGGGCGGTTCCAGTTGACGATACCCGCGCGGGCGCCCGACCAGAAGCGGTCGTAAAGTGCCTGATCGCCGCCGATAAGTCCGGCGGACAGGCCGAAGCGCGTGGCATTCGCCTCCATCATCGCGGCGGAGAAATCCGGCACCCGGATCAGCTGCAGCACGGGGCCGAACATCTCCTCGTCGGGGTGGTGGGGCACATCGGTTACATCGAGGAGCGCGGGGGTAAGGAATGGCCGGTCCGGTGTCATTCGCGTCAGCGGGCGGATGGCGACCGCACCTTTGGACGTAAGCGCCGATGCCTGATCCAGAAGCCGGTCGGCGGCGCGATTATCGACGACCGGCCCCATGAACGGCTGCGGTTCATCAAAAGGCGCGCCGACGATGAGCTTGTCCATGAGCGCCGTGACTTGCTCGATGAGCGCCGCGTGCTTGCCCTCCTCCACGATCAGACGGCGCGCGCAGGTGCAGCGCTGCCCGGCGGAGAGAAACGCGGACTGGACGACGAGCGCAGCGGCGGCGGGAAGGTCCGCCTCGCGCACGTCCCACACGATGAGCGGGTTGTTGCCGCCCATTTCGAGCGCGAGGATCTTGTGCGGCGTTTCGGCGAACTGGCGGGCGAGTGCGTGGCCTGTCGCGGCGCTTCCCGTGAACAGCAGCCCGTCGATGCCTTCGTGCCCGGCGAGCGCGCGGCCAGTGTCACCGCCGCCCTGCACGATTTCCAGCGCGCCTTCGGGCAGCCCCGCCTGCATCCAGCATTCGCGCATCAGCGCCGCCGTGCCGGGGGTCAGCTCCGAAGGCTTCAACACCACCGCATTGCCCGCCAGCAGCGCCGGAACGATATGACCGTTGGGGAGATGCGCGGGGAAGTTGTACGGGCCGAGCACCGCGAGCACACCGTGCGGGCGGTGGCGAAGCTGCTGCGCGAAGCCCTCGCCCTCCTTCTTCCGGTTGCCCGTGCGCTCCTGATAGGCGCTGAGCGAGATATCGACCTTGCCGATGACGCTCTGCACCTCGGTCTTCGTTTCCCAGAGCGGCTTGCCGGTTTCGCGGGAGATCATCGCCGCGAGCTCCTCGCCGCGATCGCGCACGATGTTCTGGTACTTGCGCATCAGCTCGACGCGCTCCGAGAGGCGCACCGCCTCCCAACCCGGCTGCGCGGCGCGGGCGGAAACGACGGCGCGGTTCACATCCTCCAGGCTGGCGATCGGCCCGCGCCACACGGGCTCGCCGGTGGACGGATCGGTCGAGACGAGTTCAGGCTGCGACATGGCTTATCATTTCCCCGGGCTGAAGGCCGTGCAGCCGGATTTCGTCTGCCGTGAGCGACAGGCCCTGCGGTGTTTCGGCGGTGCGGCTCTGCCAGGCGCGGAAGTCCTGCAGCCTGCCCTTTGCAAGGAGTGCGCTCACCGCACCACCTTCGGAGGGCGCGGGATCGGCGACCGGGAGTGAGCGGCACTGCTGCACGGTGCGGATGTTGTCGATGTAGGCGAAGACGGTGGGGCCGCCGTCGAAGATGTCTATATAGCCTTCGTAGATGAAGCCCTCTTTTTCGAGCAGCTTCAGCGCCGGGACGCCGGTGTCGTGCGGCTTTCCGATCACCGCGCGCGCCTCTTCGGAGAGGAGCGCCGTGTAGATTGGATACCGTGGCATCAGGTCGGCGATGAACTGGTTGCCGTGGAGCGAATTGAAACGGTCCGCCTCCTGAAAGGGCATTTCGAAGAACTTGCGGCCGAGCCCGTCCCAGAACGGCGAACTGCCGTCCGGGTGGTGCCAGCCGCGAAGCTCGGCGACGACGCGCGTCGGGAAGCGTTCGCGGTGGCGCGCCATGAACAAATAGCGGCTGCGCGCGAGCAGGCGGCCGAGGCCTTCGGCGCGAAGTTCGGGGAGCAGAAACAGCCCGCCGACTTCGGCAGCGCCGTTGAAATCGTTGGTGAGGTGCAGCACCTCCATCGTGATGTTGCGCCCCAGTTCCTTGGAGGTCTGGTTCACGGTGGCGATCTTGTAAGTGTAGAACGGCCATTCGCCGCCGAGGCGCGAGAATATCATCGCGCTGCCGCCGATGCGGCCCGTTTCGGCCTCCTCCATCAGCAGCATGTAGAGTTCGTCCTGCGGAAGCGCGCCTTCGCGCGCGAAGCTCTCGCAGCTCCAGCCAATGCGGCGCGCGAGTGCGTCCCGATCCGGCGGCAGATTGGTGAAGCCTCCGCCGGTCTGCTCGGCAAGCACGAGCAGCGCATCGACATCGTCCGCACGCGCGGGCCGAATGAACCAGACCATATATACTCCCCCGGCGCGGGCGCGCCTTCACACGTGTGGTCGTGTATCGGGGACGATATCGTTTCCGGCGATCGGCGCCGGCGCCGATCAGGCCCCGTGGCCGTCCCAGGCACCCTGCGCGAGACGCATCAGGATCAGTGCCGACAGCCGCGCCCTTTCAACAAGGGACACAGTAAGCAGATACTCTTGATCCGAATGGATCGACCCACCTCGTACCCCAAGCGTATCGACGACCGCAAGCCCCGCCGCGGCGAGATTATTGCCGTCGCAGACGCCGCCGGTGTCGCGCCAGCCGATGTCGAGACCAAGGTCGAGGCCGCAGGCGCGGACGAGATCGAAGAGCTTCTGCTGGTGCGCGTCCATCGGCTTCGGCGGGCGCGCGAAGCTGCCCGAAAGCTGGATCGAAACGTCGTGCGCGGCGGCAACGGCGCTGATCGCATCGGCGACGGCGTGCGCGGCGCGGTGCTGGTCCTCGAAGGTCGAAGGGCGCATGTTCCAGCGCAGCACGGCGGTATCGGGGACGACGTTGTTCGGCCCGCCGCCATCCAGCTTGGCAACGTTCACGGAGAGCGTCGGGCCCTTCATGGCATCGAGCCGGAGTGCGAGGTCGGCGGCAGCGATGATCGCGTTGCGGCCCTCTTCGGGGTTGCGACCCGCGTGCGCGGCCTTGCCGGCAACTGCGGCGGAGAAGTTGCCGCTGCCCTTGCGCGCGCCCGCGAGCGTACCGTCAGGGAGCGACGACGGCTCGAAGGTGAGGCCGATCTGGCAGCGCCGCCCGGTTTCCGCGAGCAGCGGCGCGGAGCCGAGCGAGGAGACTTCCTCGTCGCTGTTGAGAATGATCTCCCAGCCGAGCTGCCGGGCGAAGGGCGACGCTTCGAAGCAGCGGAGCGCCCAGAGCATCACGGCGATGCCGCCCTTCATATCGGCGACGCCCGGCCCGTTCAGCACGCCGTCGGCCAGCCAGCGCAGCGCCTGAAAGGGGTGATCGACAGGAAACACCGTGTCCATGTGGCCGGTCAGCAGCACGCGCTTGTTCGCCGGGCGGTCCATGACGATGTGCAGGTTGTCGCCGTGCGCGAGCGCATAGGTGCGGCCTGCGGCGTCCACCGCCTCGACGGGCGCGGGCGGCACGCGGCGGATCTCGCCGCCGAGCGGCGCGAAGGCTTCGGCGAGCACATCGGCGTAGTGCGCGAGGCCTGCAAGATTGCGACTGCCGGTGTTGATCGCCGCCCAGCTTTCAATCGCCGCGAGCATGGGCGCGTGGGCATCGTCGAGGAACGCGAGCGCCCCCGCTTCGGCTTCCGTGAGCCGGGTCATGCGTCGTCGCCCAGCCGTCTTCCGGGGGCGATCTCACGCGGGTCGGTCTTCACCGCGATGAGCGCAGGGACGCCGCTTACGCGGGCGCGGACGAGCGCCGCGGGGAAGTCTTCGGTGCGATCGACGGTTTCACCGTGACAGCCGAAGCTGCGCGCGAAGGCGGCGAAATCGGGGTTCACGAGCGCGGTGCCCGATTGCCGCCCCGGAAAATCGCGCGCCTGATGCATCCGGATCGTGCCGTACTGACCGTTGTCGACGACGATGAACAGCACGTTGGCGCCGTAGCGCGCGGCTGTGATCAGTTCGTTCCCCGACATCAGGAAGTCGCCGTCGCCCGCGAGCACCACGACCTCGCGCTCCGGCTGGAGCAGCTTCGCGGCGATCCCGGCGGGAACGCCGTAGCCCATCGCGCCAGAGGTCGGCGCAAGCTGCGTGCCGATGCGGCGATGCTGATGGAAGCGGTGCAGCCACCCGGCGAAGTTGCCCGCGCCGTTGCAGTAGATGGTGTCGGCGCCGAGCGTGGCATCGAGATGGCCGATCACTTCGGCCATGTTAACACCGTTCACAACGCTGGTGGGCTGCGTCCACGCCTCGTAATCGGCGCGCGCAGCGCGGGTCCATTCCGCCCAGCGCGAACCGTCGATCGCGAAGCCGAGTTCGCCGAGCGCCGCGCAGGCGAGCCGGATCGACGACTGGATCGCAAGCGCCGGGCGGCGGACGCGGCCCAGCGTATCGGCATCGGGATGGACATGGACGAGACTTTGCGCGGGGGTCGGCACCGCAGGCAACGTATAGCCCTGGCTCGCCACCTCGCCGAGCCGCGTGCCGAGCGCAATGATAAGGTCAGCCGATTTGACGCGCTCGACGAGCTTCGGGTTCGAACCGAGCCCGAGTTCACCTGCGTAGTTCGGATGCGCGTTGTCGAAACGGTCCTTGCGGCGCCACGAGGTGACGACGGGAAGGTTTGCGCTTTCGGCAAAGCTCTGCACAGCGGCCACATCCTCGGCGGTCCAGCCCGGCCCGCCGAGCCACAGCAGCGGGCGTTCGGCAGCATCGAGCATGTTGGCAAGCGCCGCTATGGCAGACGCATCGGGCGAGGCCTGCGGCGGCTCGATCCGCGTGGCGACGGCCGCCAGCGCTTCCTCGGTGAGGATATCCTCGGGCAGCGCGATCACCACCGGCCCCGGCCGCCCGGAAAGGCTGAGCGCATAGGCGGAAGCGACGATCTCGTGCGCGCGGTCGGCGCGGTCGAGCACAAACACGCCCTTGGCGAGCGCGCCGAACATGCGGCGGTAATCGACCTCCTGAAACGCCTCTCGCCCGATCATGTCGGTGCCAACGTCGCCGACGAAGAGTAGCATCGGCGTCGAATCCTGAAACGCGGTGTGCACGCCGATCGAGGCGTGCGTCGCGCCCGGCCCGCGCGTCACCATCGCGACGCCCGGCCTGCCGTTCAGCTTGCCATAGGCCTCCGCCATGTTCGCGGCGGCGGCTTCGTGGCGGCAGGTGATGAGTGCGATCCTGTCCTGCACGTCGTGCAGCGCGTCTAGCACGGCGAGGTAGGATTCGCCCGGGACGCAGAATACGTGGCTGACGCCCTGGTGGACGAGAGTTTCGGCGATGGTTGCGGCCACGCTCGGCATGGGGGATCGGTGCCCGTGTGGGGGAGCGAAGTCAAGCCGTGCGAAGCCTCTCCCCTCTCGTAGCTATCGGCTGGGGCGCATTTCCGGCATTGAGCCCGGCATGACCGATCATATCCGCATCGAACGCGACGGCCGCGTCCTCGTCGTCACCATGAACCGCCCGGAGAAGAAGAACGCGCTGACGCACGCCATGTACGCGGCGATGGCGGACGCGATCGAGGGCGCGCAGACCGACGACGGCATCCGCGTGGTGCTGCTGACCGGCACGGGCGAGGCGTTCACATCGGGCAACGACCTCGTCGATTTCCAGTCGAATCCGCCGCGCGGGACGGACACGCCGGTCGCGCGCTTCCTGCGATCGATCCTGAACGCGGAAAAGCCGCTGATGGCGGCGGTGGGCGGCGTTGCCGTCGGCGTCGGCACAACGATGCTGCTGCACTGCGACATCGTCGTGGTGTCCGAAAACGCGATGCTGCAGACGCCGTTCACGGACCTTGCGCTGATCCCTGAGGCCGGATCGTCGCTGCTGCTGCCCCAGGTCGTCGGTACGGCGCTGGCGAGCGACATGTTCCTGACCGGGCGGCGGATTTCGGGCGAGGAAGCCGTGAAGATCGGCCTCGCCTCCCGCCTCGCGCCGCACGCGGAGCTTGAGGCCGAGGCGCGACGCATCGCGCACGGTATCGCGGCGAAAGCGCCGGAATCGGTGAAGCTGACGAAGGGCCTGCTACGCCGAAACCGCGCGGACACAGAAGCGCGCCTGATGCTGGAAAGCGAGCTTTTCACCGAGCGGCTGAAATCGCCGGAATTCATGGAAGCCGCCACCGCCTTCATGCAGAAGCGGCCGCCGAATTTCGGCTGATTTCCGCGCGCTGCCAAGCCCCGCTTGGCGCACCCAAAGAAAGCCTTGCTTGGCCTTCGCGCGCGGGCGGACCATCTAACGCTCCATGACCATGGGCAAACTCATTCTTGTCGGCGCCGGACCGGGCGATCCGGACCTGCTGACGCTGCGCGCGGCGCGGGCGCTCGGGCTTGCCGATGTCGTCGTGCACGACGGGCTCGTCGATGCGCGCGTGCTGGCCCTTGCGCCGCATGACGCCCGCCGCATCAGCGTCGCCAAGCGGCGCGCGCGCCACACGATGGCGCAGGACGACATCAACGCGCTGCTCGTCGCCGAGGCGAAGGCCGGAAACACCGTCGTGCGCCTGAAGGGCGGCGACCCGTTCATCTTCGGGCGCGGCGGCGAGGAAGTCGAAGCCGCGCGGGCCGCGGGCGTGCCCGTGGAAGTCGTCCCCGGCATCTCCTCGCCGCTTGGCGCGGCAGCCGAAGCGCTGATGCCGCTGACACACCGCGACCATGCGTCCATCGTCAGTTTCGTTGCCGGACAGTGCAAGGGCCTCACCGAACAGAATTGGGCGGGGCTGGCGGGCAAGGGCCGTACGCTGGTGATTTACATGGGCGTCGCCACTGCTGCCGCCATCGCGGAAAAGCTGATGGGGGACGGGCTGACGCCGGACGTGCCGGTCGCGATCCTGGAGCGCGGCACGCTGCCGGGCGCGCGGGTTATCCGCAGCATTCTTGCCGATCTTGAAGGCTCGGTGGTGCGGCACGGCGTGAAGAGCCCGGCGCTTATCGTCGTCGGCGCGGTCGCCGCGCTCGGTGCGGATGTGGACATCAGAAAACTGGAGATGCAGGCGTGAAGCTGCTTACCGGAAACGATCTCAAGACCGGCGATGTCGTCTGGTGGACGGGCAGCGACTGGTCGCGCCATGTCGCCGAGGCGGTCGATGTTGACGGCCACGGTGAGGCGATCGCCGCCGCCGAGGAAGCCGCGCGCCGCGTGAACGCGCCTTATGTGATCGACGGCGAAGCGACGCCCGAAGGCCCCCGCCCCGGCCACATCAAGGACCGTATTCGCGCGCTCGGCCCCACCGTGCGGCTCGACCTCAATATCATGCCCGCCGATCCGAAGGCGGGGAGCTGGGTGATCTGATGTACAAGTACGACGAATATGACCAGTCGATCGTCGATGCCCGCGTGGAGGAGTTCCGCGACCAGGTTGAGCGGCGCCTTGCCGGCGAGATCAGCGAGGACCAGTTCAAGCCGCTGCGGCTGATGAACGGGCTCTACTTGCAGCTCCATGCCTACATGCTGCGCGTCGCGATCCCTTATGGCACGATGGACAGCCGCCAGATGCGGATGCTCGCGCACATCGCGCGCAAGTACGATCGCGATTACGGCCATTTCACCACGCGCCAGAATATCCAATACAACTGGATCAAGCTGGAGGATGCGCCCGACATTCTCGCCGATCTCGCGAGCGTGGAGATGCACGCGATCCAGACGAGCGGAAACTGCATCCGCAACACGACGTCCGACCAGTTCGCGGGCGCCGCCGCCGACGAGGTGACGGACCCGCGCCCGTGGGCGGAGCTGCTACGCCAGTGGTCGACGTTCCACCCGGAATTCAGCTATCTGCCGCGCAAGTTCAAGATCGCGATCGTGGCGGCGGAAGAAGACCGCGCGGCGATCAAGCTGCACGACATCGGGCTTCAGCTTTACAACAATGATGCGGGCGAGCTCGGCTTCCGCGTGTTCGTGGGCGGCGGCATGGGCCGCACGCCGATGGTCGCGCCGGTGATCCGCGAATTCCTGCCGACGGCCGACTTCCTCAGCTATCTGGAGGCGTGCCTGCGCGTCTACAATCGCTACGGGCGCCGCGACAACATCTACAAGGCGCGCATCAAGATCCTCGTCCACGAACTCGGCGCGGCGGAATACGCGCGGCAGGTGGAAGAGGAATGGGCGCATGTGAAGACGCTCGGCCTCGATCCGCCCGCCGGGGAGTTCGAGCGCATCGCCGCGCAGTTCGCGCCGCCGCCGTTCGAAACCGGCATTGCCGACACGGTCGATCGCTCCGATCCCGACTTCGCGGTGTGGCTCGACCAGAACGTGAAGGCGCACAAGCAGCCGGGCTATGCGATCGTCAACATCAGCCTGAAGCCGGTCGGCGGCATTCCGGGCGACGCATCCTCGGCGCAGATCGACCTGATGGCGGACCTCGCCGAGACGTACGGCTTCGACGAGCTTCGCGTGACGCACGCGCAGAACATCGTGCTGCCGCACGTGAAGAAGGCCGATCTCTACACGATCTGGCAGAAGCTGGCGGCGGCCGATCTCGCGAGCGCGAACCTGGATCTCATCAGCGACATCATCGCCTGCCCCGGCCTCGATTATTGCAGCCTTGCGAACGCGCGCTCGATCCCGGTCGCGCAGAAGATCGCCAAGCGTTTTGAAGGTCTCGACCGCCAGCGCGACCTCGGCGAATTGAAGCTGAAGATTTCCGGCTGCATCAACGCCTGCGGGCATCACCACGCCGGGCACATCGGCATCCTCGGCGTCGATCGCAAGGGCACGGAGAATTACCAGCTGCTGCTCGGCGGATCGGGCGCGGAAGACGCGAGCCTCGGCCGCATCACCGGCCCAGGTTTCGACGAGGACGGTATCGTCGATGCGATCGAGCGCACGGTCGAAACCTATCGCACACTGCGTGAGGGCGGCGAGCGCTTCCTCGATACGTACCGCCGCGTCGGCATGGAGCCGTTCAAGGAGGCGATTTATGGGTAACGCACTGCGCTTCCGCGACGACGCCGCGCACGAAGAACCGGCGGTGACGCTGGACGCGTTCCTCGGCCAGTCCAATGCCACCGCCGTGCGGCTGGAATCGGACGAGGATGCGCGCAAGCTCATCCCGCATCTCGGTCAGCTTGCCCTGATCGAGATTGCGTTCCCCAAGTTCCGCGACGGGCGGGGCTATTCGGCGGCGCGTATCCTGCGCGAAGCCGGGTACACGGGCGAGCTGCGCGCGGCGGGCGACGTGCTCGTCGACCAGATTCCGTTCATGCGCCGCTGCGGCTTCGACAGCTTCGCGCCCGAAGCCGACATCGACACCGATGCGCTGGGCCGCGCGCTGTCGCGCTACGAGCACGTCTATCAGAAGGCGGCGGACGGGCGTTCGCCGGTGTGGGCGCTGCGTCATGGCTGATGCAGCTCGCAAGCTCGATACCATCGACGTGCGCCCTGCCTATACGCAGCAAGACGCCGACGCGCTGAACGCGCGCTTCGCGGGTGTCGACACGCTCGAAATGCTGCGCACGGTGTTCGAGGAAAAGCTGCTCGGCAAGACGGCGGTTGTTTCCTCGTTTGGCACGGAGAGCGCGGTGCTTCTGGACCTTATCGCGCGCGTCGATCCGGCTGTGCCCGTGGTGTTCGTCGATACGCTGAAGATGTTCCCCGAAACCGAGCGCTACCGCGTGCAGCTGCTCGACCGGCTGGGGATGACCAATCGCGACGTGGTGACGCCCGATGCCGCCGTCATTGAAGCGAAGGACGCGACCGGCCTGCGCTGGTCCTACGACCCGGACGGCTGCTGCGCGATCCGCAAGGTGGAGCCGCTCGCCCGCGCCAAGCAGGGCCTCGACAGCTGGATTTCGGGCCGCAAGGCATTCCAGTCGCAGACGCGCGCCAACATTCCCCGGTTCGAGATCGAGGATGGGCGCCTCAAGATGAACCCGCTCGGCGACTGGGTGAAGGCCGATCTCGAGGCGTACTTCGCGGAGCGCGACCTGCCGCGGCATCCGCTGGAGGCGGAAGGCTATCTGTCGATCGGCTGCCAGCCGTGCACGAGCGTCGTGAAGCCGGGCGAAGACCCGCGCGCCGGGCGCTGGCGCGGCTGGGACAAGACCGAGTGCGGCATCCACACCGACAACGTGAGCGAACTGCCGAGCTTCTGAGGCTTTCCAGCCTCGTGCGGGCGTGGCATTCCTGCCGCCGATGGACCAGCTTCCCGTTTTCCTGAATCTGAAGGGCATGTCCGTGCTCCTCGTCGGCGACGGCGAAGCGGCGGAGGCGAAGCGGCGGCTGATCGAAAGCGCGGGCGGCCTCATTACCGAAGACCCCGACGCCGCGCGCATCGCCTTCATCGCGCAGGAGACGAGCCCCGCCGACGTGGCAGTGCTGCACGCGCAGGGGCTGCTGGTGAACGTCGTCGATCGCCCCGACCTTTGCGACTTCACCGTGCCCGCGATCATCGACCGCTCGCCCGTGCTCGTCGCGATCGGCACGGGTGGGGCGTCGGCAACTCTTGCGAAGGCGCTGCGCGAGCGGCTGGAAGCATTGCTCCCCGCCGCGCTCGGCGATCTTGCCCGGAGTATACGCGCCGCGCGCGAGCGTGTGACGGGCGCGCGTCCGACACCCTCGGGTCGCCGCCGGTTCTGGGACCGGCTGCTCGCGCCCGGCGCGGCGCTCGATCCGCTGCACGAGGTTTCGGGCGCTGCGGCAAAGATCGAAGCCGCGCTCGCGCTCAGCGACACGGATGCAGCCGAACGTCGCGAGATCGTGCTCGTGAGCGACGATCCCGACGATCTGACGCTTCGGCAACTGCGCCTGCTCTCGCGCGCCGACACGATCGTGCAGGGCGAGGATATTCCCGCCGCCGTGCTTGACCGTGCCCGCCGCGACGCCGTTCGCGTGCCCGACGACTCCGGCGCGCCTCGCCCCGGCCTGACCGTTATCTTGCGGAGACTTTCATGACGCCCGAAGGCAGCTTCGCCTACACGATCCTGCCCGACGGCACGGCGACGCGCATCGATACGCCGCCCGGTTCTGGCGAAGCCCCGGCGTGCGCGCTGCTCTGGCGCCACATCGACGGCAACGATACGGCGTGCCGCGAATGGCTGGAAAAGCGATCCGGCGTCCCCGAAGCGGCGGTCTGGTCGCTGCTGGAACTCGAGACCCGGCCGCGCGCCGTGAAGATCGGCGAAGGCGCGCTTGTGATCCTGCGCGGCGTCAACGAGAACCCCGATGCCGATCCCGACGATCTCGTTTCGATCCGCCTGTGGGTGACGGCGGGCGAGGTGCTCAGCATCAATTTCCGCCCGCTGCTCGCCATCGCCGACATGGAGCACGTGCTGCGCGATCGCGCGGTGCGCGACGCGGGCGATTTCATCGTGGAGCTTGCCGACGTGCTGATCCGGCGTATCGACCACACGCTCGACGATCTTTCGCAAAGCCTCGACCTGCTCGAGGAGGACGTGATCGACGAGCGCCGCAGCCACCTGCGCCCGCGCATCGGCAAGGTGCGCCGCACGGCGATCGGGCTGCGCCGCTTTATTTCGCCGCAGCGCGACGCGCTCACGCAGCTTGCGAGCGGTCCCTACGGGTTTTTCGACGAGAGCGACCGCATCAATCTTTCGGCGGCGGCGAACAGCGTGACGCGGATCATCGAAGAGATCGACGCCGTGCGCGATCAGGCGGCGGTGCTTTCCGACCAGCTTTCCGATCTTCGGCAGGAAGCGGTCGGCAATCGCACGCTCGTGCTGTCGATCGTCTCGGCGGTGTTCCTGCCGCTCACGTTTTTCACGGGCCTTATCGGCATGAACGTCGCGGGCATCCCCTACGCCGACGAAGCGTGGGCTTTCTATGCCATTGTCGGCTTCAACGTGGCGCTCGGCGTCGGGGTTCTCGCCTTGCTACGCGTGAAGGGCTGGTTCCGCTAGCGAACGGCGCCCAGCGCCTGACGCGCGAGCGCGGCGATCTCGGCGATTGCTGCCGGGTTCACCGGCATGTCGGCGCGCCCCGGATCCGCGAGGCTGGCAGCGATCTGCGCGATGCGCTGCAGCGGCGGTTCGATGAGATCGGGGTTGATGCCGCCGGTGAGCACGGCCTTGCGGTCGGCGATCAGGCGTTCGACCTCGCTCTGCAATACGCGGCGCTGCTCGCTTTCAAGTTCGAGCTGCTCCTCGAGCTCCGAGAGTTCGATCGCGCGGCGCGTGACCCGCTCGTCGAGCTTGGCGTTGGCGAGCTTCAGGTTGGCGGCGTGCTGACGACGCTGGAGCTGCGCTTCGATGCGCGCGGCGAGCACGTCGAAATCGATCGGCTTCGAGACATAATCGTCGGCGCCGGCTTCGAGCGAGGCGACCACGGTCTGCGCGTCCGCGCGCGCGGTGAGCATGATCACCGGCACCTCGCTGACGCGCGAATTGGTGCGCAGCTCGCGCAGCACATCGATACCGTTCATGTTCGGCATCATGTAGTCGAGCAGCACGAGATCGGGCGGCGATTTTTCGATGAGCTGCAGCGCAGCCTCGCCGCTTTCCGCAGAGACCACCGTATAATTCAGGCGTTCAAGGCGCCTGCACACCACCGAACGGTTCGCCTCCACGTCGTCCACGACGAGGATTCGGCAACCGTTCCTGTCTCCTGCATTCACTGTCATCGATACGCCCATGTCTTGTTCTTTATGCCGCCATGGTCTCAGAATTTGGTTGATTATTAATTGACCCTTTTTGCGAGCCCGTCGCATCGTCCCATTCGCGCAGGGATTCCTGATGCTTGCGCGGCAGGCGCAGGTTGAATGTGGAGCCGACGCCGGGGAGGCTATCGACCGTAAGCCGCGCGCCCATCAGCTCGGCAAGCCGCGCGGTGATGGCAAGGCCAAGGCCTGTGCCGCCGAAACGGCGCGTCGTCGAGGCATCCGCCTGCACGAATGGCTGGAACAGCTTATCGACCTGTTCCGGCGTCATGCCGATACCCGAATCCGAAACGCTGATCTCTATCCAGTCGCGCCGCGCGATGGTGAGCGGCCGGGCGGACAGGATGACATGGCCCTGCTTGGTGAACTTGCAGGCATTGCCGCCGAGGTTGATCAGGCACTGGCGCAGTTTCATGGAATCGTGCTCGGCGATGCCGACATCGGGCGCGATGCGCAGCTCAAGACGGTTGCCCTGCTGCTGCGCGAGCGGCTCCAGCGTCGAGCGCACCTCTTCGAGGAGTCCCTGCACGCTGAACTCGTGCACATCGATCTCCATGCGGCCCGCCTCGATCTTCGCCATGTCGAGCAGCTCGTTGATCATGCTGAGGAGGTGCCGTGCCGAACCGTCGATCCAGCGTGCATCTTCGGAAAGCTGCGTCTGACCCTGTTCGTTAAGATCCTGATGCAGCACGTCGGCATAGCCGATGATCGCGTTGAGCGGCGTGCGCAGCTCGTGGCTCATGTTGGCAAGGAACTGCGATTTCGCCTCGTTCGCGTGCTGCGCGACGTCGCGCGCTTCGGCAAGCTCCGTCGCGGCCGACGCCAGCTCGTGATCGCGGCGTTCGACCTCGTCGAGCATGGCGTTCAGCGAATCGATGACGCGCCGTGTCTCGTCGTCGCCCAGCCGTTCGACACGCTGGCTATAGTCGCCGCTGTCGCGAATCCGTTCCATGGCGAGCGTCATCACCTTGAGCGGCCGGAACAGCAGCACGCTGATCCCCGCCGCGAAGAAGAGCGAGACGAGGAACGCGACGGCGATGATCCCGATGACGGCGAACAGATAGGCGAACGAAGGCTTGGTCTCGAACTTCTGAACCGTGGTGATCTCGATCGAGCCGAGCATCTTGCCCTTGGCGACGATGGGCGCCGATGAAACCGCCTTGCGCCCCTTGGGAGCGGGCGCGGTGCGCTTCAGCGTGATGATATCCTTGCCCGACACGTCGCGGACGCGCACCTGCCGGATCACCTCCACCGAATCGAGCTGGCGCAGCACGCGCAGCGTCTCGTCCGTATCGCCCGCAAGGATCGGCCCCGCCGCGATGCTGGCGACGCCCTGCGTGGTCAGCTCCTGGATCTTGTAAGTGGCCGCGACGACGGTTTGATACTGGAGATAGGCGAACACCGAACTGGCGAGCGCGAGCGCCACCGTACACGCGAACAGAACCGCCGCGGCAAGCTTGACGCGGAAGGGCAGACGCTCAAGCCGTGCCCTGAAGCCCGAGCGCGCCTTCGCATTCGTCAAAGCGCTGCTCCGAGATGCTCCGGCTCATGCGCGTCGCGCCAGGTTTCGAATTCGGCGAGCGGGATCGGCTTCGAAATCCAGTAGCCCTGCAGGATTTCACAGCCGATGACGCTGAGGATATCGGCCTGAATCTCGCTTTCGACGCCTTCGGCGACGCACTCATAGCCGAGCCCGCCGGCAAGGCTGACGATCGCCTGAATGATCGTGCGCGAATCCGCGCTGGTCGCGACATCCTTCACGAGCGAGCGATCGATCTTAAGACGATCGATCGGCAGATCCTTGAGGCGCGCGAGATTCGAATAGCCCGTGCCGAAATCGTCGATGGCGATGCTGATGCCGAGCGCGCGCACCTCGGCGAGGCGGTCGACGATCACCGGATCGGACGACATCACGGTCGATTCGGTGATCTCAATTTCCAGCATTTCGGGCGGCGCGGACGAGGCTTCGATGCACGCGCGGACATGCCGCACGAAATCGGTGCGCTCCACCTGCTGCGGCGAGACATTGACGCTGAGCTTGAGCTTGTCGCCGCGGGCGTGCCATTCGCCGACGATCCGCGCGGCTTCCGCGATCACCCAGCGGCCCACATCGACGATGAGGCCGCTGTCTTCGGCGATATCGATGAACGAAGCAGGCGCGCGCAGCGTCTTGTCCGGGTGGCGCCAGCGGATGAGCGCCTCCGCCGAGACGAGCTCGCCGCTTTCCGCATTGATCTGCGGCTGCATGTGCAGTTCGAACTGCCCGCCCGCGATCGCCGCGCGCAGCATCGATTCGAGCTGCAGCCGGTCCCGCACGCGCTCGTGCATCGCGGCTTCGAACAGGTGATACTGATTCCGCCCGCTGTCTTTCGCATAATACATCGCGGTGTCGGCGTTGCGGGTAAGCGTTTCGTAGGTATCGCCGTCGTCGGGCGCGATGCAGATGCCGATGCTGGCGCCGATCACGATCGATTGGCCCGCGAACTCGAACGGCTCCTGCATGGCGCGCAGGATCTGCCGCGCGAGCTTGGTGGCATCGGCAGGCCCCGCCGCATCGGGGAGGAGGACGGTGAATTCGTCGCCGGCAAGCCGCGCCAGCACAGCCTCGCCGCAGCCCGGGCCGCGACGGTTCGATTCGGCGGAAAGCAGCACGCGCATCCGCGCCGCGAACATCGCCAGCAGCACATCGCCCTGCGCGTGGCCAAGGCTGTCGTTCACCGACTTGAAGCGATCAAGATCGATGAACAGGATCGCGCTCTTCGCGCCTTCGCGGCGCGCCATGCTGCGCAGGTGGCGCTCCACAGTGCGGCGGAAGCTGAGGCGATTGGGAAGATCGGTGACGGGGTCCTGCAGCGCGGTCTGCTGGATCGTGTCGATATTGGTCTGGATGCGCTTCTTGAACAGCTCGATCGCCGCCGTCAGCTTGGGGAGCGTGCGGCGCACGGTGCGCGGGATCGGCGGCGGAACGTCGCCGTCGCGGCGCGGGCGCACGAAATCGGTGATCTTCTCGACCGCGATCACGACCGGCGCCATCGTATAATGCACCGCCGCGAAGACTACCGCGGCACTGGCGATCACGACACCGGCGAGAACGAGGAGCGAACCCGCCGACGGCAGGCTCGGCGGCCAGCCAAGGCTGTAGGCGAACACAAGCAAGGCGATCACGGCAGAGGCCGCGCCGGCATAGACAAGCGAACGGATGCGCAGCTGTGTTTCGAACAATCCGAATACTCCGTGCCCCCGCGCGGACCGGTGCGCGAGGCTCAGGAGACACTCGCAGGATAAGGTAAACATTCTCTAAGCCACGCCGCCCGAACGAAAAGGGGCGGCCCCAAAAGGACCGCCCCTGTCTTACATGGCCTTGCGCCGCGTGCCTGGCTCAGACCGGCCAGGATTGGTAGGCCGCCATCGCATAGAGCATCGGGATCGAAAGCAGCGTGTTGATGCGACTGGTCAGCATCGCGACGCGCGCGGCCTTCGCCTTTGCTGCGTCTTCCGCCGGCACGATGCCCAGCGCCTTCTTCTGGTTCGGCCAGATGATGAACCAGACGTTGAATGCCATGATAAGCGCCAGCCACATGCCGATGCCAATCAGCTGAAACGACGGTTGCAGCGTCAGCGCCTCGACGAGGTAGCCGAGATGACCGGCGAGCAGCAGGCCGAACAGCACGGTGAACGCCGCGGCCCAGCGGAAGAAGAACAGCGCCTTGGGGGCGATGTGCTTGCTCACGGCAGGCTTCAGTTCGGCCGGAATCGCCGGCATCGTCGGGATCTGGACGAAATTGAAGTAGTAGAGCAGCCCGATCCAGGTGATGCCCGCGAACACGTGCAGCCAGCGCAGCACGGTCTGCCCGAAAAGCACGCCGTTGGCGGCGAAATCGCCGTGCAGCCCGAAGATCAGGGCGATCGCGAGGACCAGCCCCAGACCCAGCGTAAGATGCAGATTTTCAAGAATTTTGCCCATCAGCAGTTCCCCCGCGGCGTTCCCTGTTTCGACCCTGATGCGCGCCGCGATCGCAGCAGAGGTCCGTCCCACAGTGTGATTGAGAAACATAACTACGCTGAAATTGTTGAAGGTAGAAGCGTTCAGGTGATGATAAACGGCATTTCCGGCAACAACTGGCCGAACGGACGGGGTGCCGCTGATCCGAAAGGAAGACTGATGATCCTGCTCCATGCCGCGCTCCTGATGGCCGCGCAGGTGCTGCAGCCCGTGACCGTGCCGGAACCGACACCTGCCGCCCCGCTCCCGGCCATCGATGAAACCGCCGCGCCCGACGATGCCGCCGCGATCAGCGCCCGCAAGCGGCTGAACGCGGAGGCGAAGGCGCGCACGGATGCCAGCGATGCGGGATATGCCGCCGCGCAGGCTGCGTATCAGGCGCAGATGCGCGAGCATCAGGCCGCGATCGCGCGCACGGCACAGGCGCAGGCGGAGTACGAGGCCGCGCGGGCCGCCTATGATCAGCGTCAGCGCGAAATCGCCGACTGGCAGGCCTGCGTGAAGGGCGACAAGGCGCACTGCCCGCCGAAGCCCCAAAAATAGCCGCCCTCGCACTTCGCGCGGATTGACAGTACCGGCCGCGTCTCGGCAAGCAGCGAGGCCATGCGCCCGTCCACCGCCCCGCCGATGCTGCTCGCCTTTCTGGCCATCGCGCTGCTGTGCGCCATGGACGGTGCGATCAAGCTCGGCGCGCAGACGCATACCATCATCACCGTCACCTTCATGCGCTATCTCGCGGGCACGCTCATCGCGCTGCCGCTGCTGCGCCTCGGCAAGGTCGCGTTTTCGCGCGAGACCTTGCAGGGCCATGCCGTGCGCGGGCTCGTGATCGCAGGCGCGGCATACCTGTTCTTCTATGGGCTCTGGGCGATCCCGATCGCCGAGGCGATTGCGATCTCCTTCATCGCGCCCTTGCTGGTGCCGCTCATCGCCCGCGTCCTGCTCGGCGAGCGGATGCGCGCGATCAACGTGGCGGCCTGCCTCGTGGGATTCGGGGGCGTTCTGGTGACGGTAACAGGCCATGTTCCGGTGCCGATACCCAACCGCACCGAAGGGGTCGCAGCCGTGTTCGTGTCGGCAGTGCTCTACGCGCTCTCCGTCGTTCTGCTCAGGCAGCGGGCGACGCGCGACGATCCGCAGGTCATCAGCGTCCTCGCCGCCGCCTTTCCGGCGCTCTACACGGCACCCTTCGCGCTGTTCGCAGCGCCGCTCCCTGCCCCCGGCGCGCTCCCGCTGTTCGCGCTGATGGGCGCGCTCGGCACCGGCGGCACCCTGCTCCTCGCCTTTGCCTATGCGCGCGCCGAAGCGCAGAAACTGGTGGTCCTCGAATATACGGCGCTCGGCTGGGGGGCTCTGTTCGGCTGGTGGCTGTTCGATGAGGCCGTGCGCCCGCAGGTCGTGCTCGGCGGTGCGATCGTGGCGGGCGCCTGCCTGATGACGGCGTGGTCGGGCCGGCGGAAGGTGATCGCCACATGAACCCGGCGGGCGGCCTTCGCAGCGATTTCGCGCTGCTGTTCCTCGTGCTGTTCGTGGTCGCCGCAGGCAACACCGCGCTGCAATCGGTGCTACCCACCATCGGGCGCGAACTCGGCATCCCCGACCTGCTGGTTGCGACGATCTTCTCGTTTTCGGCACTGATGTGGACCTTCGCCGCGCCGCGATGGGCGGATGCTTCGGACCGCTATGGCCGCAAGGCACTGATTTTGCTGGGGCTCGGCGGCTATTTCGTCTCCAAGCTGATCTGCGCGTTCGTGATCCTCGCCGGGCTCAAGCACCTGATCGCGCCGATCGCCGTGTTCATCATCTTCGCCGCGGCGCGTTCGCTGTTCGGCCTGTTCGGTTCGGCGTCCAATCCGGCGGCGCAGGCCTATGTCGCCTCGCGGACCACGCCCTCGGAGCGTACACGCGCGCTTTCCGTGCTGGCCTCCGCATTCGGGCTGGGCACGATCGTGGGACCGGCGGTGGCGCCTTTTTTCGTGCTGCCGGTCGTTACGCTTTCGGGGCCAATGTTCGCCTTCGCGGCGTTCGCGCTGATCACGCTCATCATCGTCTCCCGCCGCCTTCCCGCCGATGCGCCGAGCGCAGGCGAGGAACGGCCGATCGCCAACCTCGAGCCGACCGTCGCGACCGGCCCGCGCAGCACCCACGGCGCGCGGACACGGACGCACCGCGGCTTGTCGTGGCGCGATCCGCGCATCCTGCCGTTTTCGATCTACGGGCTCGCGATCGGCAACGCGCAGGCGGCGAGCGGCCAGTCGCTCGGCTTCTTCATCATCGACCGGCTCGGTCTGCCGCCCATCGAGGCGCAGACCTTCATCGGCATCACGCTGATGGCCGCCGCCGCCGCGACGCTGCTCGCGCAGTGGGCGCTGATCCCGATGTTCCACCTTGGGCCGAAGCTGCTGCTGCGCTGGGGTGCGGGGCTTGGGGCTGTCGGATCGATCCTGCTCGCGGCCTCGACCGATTTCTACGGAATCGTGCTGTCGTTCGCGATCGCATCGCTCGGCTACGGCTTCGCGCGGCCGGGGTTCAGCGCGGGCGCTTCACTCGCCGTGGGCCTCGAAGATCAGGGCGGCGCGGCGGGCGCGATCACGGCCGTGAACGGCGCGTCGTTCATCATCGCGCCCACGATCGGCATCGCACTCTATCAGGTCTGGCAGCCGCTCCCCTACCTGCTGAGTGCGGTGCTGCTGCTCGCGATGCTGCTCTATTCGCTGAAGAATCCGCTGCTGGGCTCAGACCTCGACCGCGATGAGGTTCAGACGCAGTAGTTGGCAGCAGGGTAAGCGCCAGGCGCCGGCCCCGCCTTCGCGACCATCGAGGGCAGCGGCCGCCCCATCACGGTTTCGAACCAATGGTTCACGGCGATCGCCGCCGCGAGGTCGATGCCGGTCGAGACGCCTGAGCCATCGAGCATGAACAGCAGGTCTTCGGTCGAGATATTGCCGGTCGCCTTCGGCGCGAACGGGCAGCCGCCGAGCCCGCCGAGCGAGGAATCGAGCACGTTCACGCCGGCCGCATAGGCTGCCCATGCGTTGGCGATGCCCGTGCCGCGCGTGTTGTGGAAGTGGGCGCGCAGACGCACGCTGTCTCCCACCGCGGCACGCACGCGGCCGAACAGGTCCGTCACCTGCGCGGGCACGCCGACGCCGATCGTGTCCGCGAGCGCGATCTCTTCCGCGCCCGCCTCGGCCATCGCCTCGGCGCAACGCACGACGGTTTCGGGCGGCACATAGCCTTCGAACGGGCAACCGAAGGACGCCGAGATCGTGACCTGCGCGATAAGTCCGTTTTCGCGCGCGAGACGCAGCATCTCTCGGTTTTCGGCGATTCCCTGATCGATCGTCTGACCCTGGTTGCGCTCGCCGAATGTGTTCGAGGCGACGAGCACGCAGCCCGCCTCGTCGACGCCGCGCTTGTTGCCCTCGCGGCTTTCGATGGCGCGCAGCACGCCGCGTTTGTTGAGGCAAAGCCCGATGTAGGAGACATCGCGGCGGTCAGGCAGGCCCGCGATCACGGCTTCCGCATCCGCCATCTGCGGCACGCGCTTGGGATTGACGAAGCTCGCGACTTCGAGGCGCCGCACGCCCGCATCGATCATGCGCGTGATGAGGCCGAGCTTGTCGGCAGTGGAAACGATCTCCGGCTCGTTCTGAAGGCCGTCGCGCGCGCCCACCTCCACGATCGTCACGTCCGCCATGCCGTCTCTCCTGCAAATCGCTGCGTCCGACTTGGGCATTTCGGCGACAAGGTCAATCCCTCTCAAAACCGAGATGCTCTCAAGTTGGGGGGCCTGTACCGGCGAAGGTTTGGCGCAATGATGGAACAGCTCTGGGGAGAGACCGCCATGACTAGAGGCCGAATCGAAGCCGCGCTCACCGAAGCGCACATCCCGTCGCTGATGTGTGCGCTCGTGCATCTGACCGGGGATGCGAGCCTGCTCGCCGAAAACCGGCCGACCTACGACTTCTTCGGCGACGGGCAAGGTAACCTGCCGCCCGCCCTGCAGGACACGGTGCGGCAGCGCGCGGCCGACGCGATCGGCGCGCACCTCTCAGGCACGCCCCTGCCCCCGCCGCCGGATGCCGCGACCGTGCGCCGCATGATGGATTTCATCGCCGGGGCTGACATCCCGAAGCACTACGTGCCCTTCCTGATGGAGGAACTCGGCCTCGAAAGCGCCGATCCGAAGCGGCCCGAACCTGCGCCGGTGAAGAAGCGCGTCGCGATCGTCGGCGCCGGCATGTCGGGACTTCTCGCCGCGATCCGCCTGCGGCAGGCCGGGCACGACGTGGTCGTCGTCGAGAAGAACACGGATGTCGGCGGCACGTGGCTCGAAAACACCTACCCCGGCTGCCGCGTCGACAACCCAAGCCACCTCTATTCCTATTCCTTCGAGGCAAACCACCACTGGCCCGCGCACTATTCGACGCAGCCGACGCTGCTCACCTATTTCCGCGACATCGCCGACAAATACGACCTGCGCGCGCTGATCCGCTTCGGAACGAGCGTGGACGCCGCGGAATGGGACGAAGCCGCCGCGCTATGGCGCCTTACGCTCTCCGGGCAGCACGCAGGCAGCATCGAGGCCGATGCGCTCATCAGCGCGGTCGGGCAGCTCAACCAACCGCGCCTTCCCGACATTCCCGGCGTCGGCACGTTCAAGGGGCCAGCGTTCCACAGTGCGCGCTGGCGGCATGACATTGATCTTAAAGGCAAGCGCGTCGCGGTGATCGGCACGGGCGCGAGCGCGTATCAGTTCGTGCCGGAGATCGCGGCGGAGGTGGGCAACCTCACGGTCTTCCAGCGTACGCCCCCGTGGGGCGGGCCGACACCCAACTACCACGATCCCGTCACGGGCAATGTCCAGTGGCTGCTCGAAAACGTGCCCTTCTACGAGAAGTGGTACAGATTCTGGCTGTTCTGGATGATGACCGACGGCATCCTGCCGTTCGTGAAGGCGGACGAAGCATGGAACGGCCCGCCGGGCACGATCGGTGCGATGAACCTCGAACTCCGAAATGCGCTGGTGCAGCAGATCGGACTGCAGTGCGAGGGACGGCCCGACCTCTTTTCCGCGGTGATCCCGGACTACCCGATCGGCGGCAAGCGCAGCCTTCGCGACAATGGCGTGTGGATCGCCGCGCTGCGCCGCGACAACGTGCACCTCGAACAAACCCCGATCGCGCGCATCACCGAAACCGGCATCGCGACGGCGGACGGCAAAACCTGCGAATATGACGTGATCATCTACGGCACCGGCTTCAAGGCGAGCGATTTCCTGTCGACGTTCAAGGTTGTGGGCCGGGATGGGATCGAGCTCCACGAGCGCTGGCAGGGCGACGCGCGCGCCTATCTCGGCATGACCGTGCCGGGCTTCCCGAACTTCTTCATGCTCTACGGGCCGAACACCAACATCGTCGTCAACGGCAGCATCATCTTCTTTTCGGAATGTTCGGTGCGCTACGTCGTTCGCGCGCTCGGGATGCTCGGCGAAGCGGGCGCGCGAACGCTCGACGTGCGCGAGGACGTGCACGACCTGTTCAATACCCGCGTCGACGCAGGGAACGCGCGGATGGCATGGGGCCAGCCGGGGGTTTCGAGCTGGTACAAGAATGCGACCGGCCGCGTCAGCCAGAACTGGCCGTTCGCGCTCGTCGACTACTGGGCGGCGACGTTGAAGCCGGATCCCTCAGACTACGAACTCGCCTGACCGTGCACAGAAACAACGGCGTCATTGGCTTCGCCTGAAGCGGTAAAGCTCCAGATCGCGACGCTGGCGATCCAGCCGACGTTGAAGGCGATGAGCGCGGCAATCACCAGGCCACGCGATTGCGGCGGCGTTTGGGAGGTTTTCGGCCCCGGTACCAGATGACGGCTCGGCAACAGGCGCGCGAGCGCACGGAAGTGGATGAGCAGATAGACGCCTGCCGCGAACGTGACGAGGATCGCGGCGAGGAGCGCCAGGGGAAAGACTTCGAGCGGCACGGGACTTCTCCTTCGCGGCGCCCCCACGCTGAAACGAACGCGCGGCCCGAAGGTTCAGTCCCTACAGCGACTGGCCGTCGTCGAGCGTAAAGCTGGAGCCGGTGACTGCCGCGCTTGCGTCCGAGGCGAGGTAGAGCAGCATCGCGTCGAGGCTGTCCTCCGCCATCAGGCGGCGACGGTGGAACTTGGCGATTTGCTTCTGCCCGGCTTCTGTGTCGAACCATTCGCTGTTGATCTCGGTGCGCGCATAGCCCGGACAGATCGAATTGACGTTGATGCCCTGTCGCACCCAGTCGCGTGCGAGCACCTTGCCCATCTGCTGCACCGCCGCCTTCGAGGCAGAGTAAGCGGCCAGGCTAGGCTCTACTGTGTTGGCGGTGATCGACGAGATGATGACGATGCGGCCGTGCCCGCGTTCTCGCGAACCCGCCGCCATCAATCGCCGCGCGCCTTCGCGGACGGTGAGGAATACGCCGGTGAGATTGACGCCCATGAGACGATTGAAATCCTCGACAGAAAGCTCGGTCGCTGAGCCTTCGACGTTCATGCCGGCGTTAGCGATGATACTGTCGGGCGTGCCGAACGCGCCCTCGATGCGGTCGTAGGCGGCGATCACAGAAGCCTCGTTCGAGACATCCATCTCCACCGCGAGCGCTTCACCGCCCGCACCCGCGATCTCGGCGGCAAGAGCGCTCAGCATATCGACGCGCCGCGCGCCGAGCGCGACCTTGGCGCCGCTTGCCGCGAGCTGCCGTGCGAACCGGGCCCCGAAGCCTGAAGACGCGCCGGTCACCAGCGCGACGCGCCCCGAAAGATCGAACGAGAAACCCGCCATCACCATCCCCTACACTATGCCCATCGCAAGGCCCGCCGCCAGCGCATGGCCCATATCCCGGCACGCCTCAAGATCGTCCGAACCTATCACCTTTGGCGCGAGGATCGCTTCGGGCGTGTCGGCATGAGTCAGCACGATGCGCGGATCGGCGGCGGGTTTCAGCCGCCAGCCGGTTGCGATCCGTTCGATCTGGCGTGTGGCGTTCGCCCCGTCCGTGCCTGCGCAGACGAGCGCTACGTAGGGCCGCCCCTCGATCCGGCCGAGCACCGGATAGTAGCAGCGGTCGAAGAAAGCCTTCATCGCGCCCGCGATCGCGGCGAGGTTTTCCGGGCACGCGAAGATGTAACCATCCGCCGCGAGCAGGTCGTCGGGGCTGGCCTCGGGGGCCGGTTTCAGTACGACCGCCACGTTCTCCTCCCGGCGCGCGCCCTCCGCCGCCGCCTCGGCCATCTGGCGTGTGCCGCCGGTCATCGAATGCCAAACGATGAGGAGCCTCTTCGTCATTTACGCGCCCGCAAACGCGGCCTTCCGCGGCCCCATGTAGCCGAACAGGAAAGCGGCGACCTTGCGCATCTGGATCTCCTCGGCGCCCTCGGTGATGCGGTAGCGGCGGTGGTGGCGGTAGATGTGCTCGAACGGCTTGTGCCGCGAATAGCCGATACCGCCGTGCACCTGCATGGCGCGATCCGCCGCCTCGCAGACGAGCCGATTTGCCCAATAGTTGCACATGGAAACCCGGTCCGAAAGCTCGCGTTCGATCGCCTTGTGCGGCATCCGGTCCATCTCCCACGCGGTCTTACGGATCAGCAGCCGCAGCATTTCGGCCTGCGTCGCAAGCTCGACGAGCGGGAACTGGATCGCCTGGTTTTCCGCGAGCGCCTTGCCGAAGGGTTTGCGCGTTCGCGCGTATGCCACGCTCTCCTCGATGCAGAAGACCGCCGCGCCGAGCGACGAGGCTGCCTGCCGGATGCGGTTCTGGTGGACGAACGACTGCGCGAGCGCGAGGCCCGCGCCAGGCGTGCCGAGCACGGCGGATTCCGGCACCCAGACGTTCGTGAACGACACGCGCGGGTGATCGGTCGGCATGTTGAAAGTCCAGAGATATTCCTCGATCTTCACCCCCGGCGTATCGGACGGCACGAGGATGCACGTTATGCCCCGCGCATCGCCGTCCGCGCCGTCTGTCCGCGCGAAGGTGGCGCAGTGCGTGGCGACGTGCATTCCGGTGGTCCACATCTTCTCGCCGTCGATGCGCCAGCCGGGCACGCCGCCCCGCGTCTCGGGTACAGCGCGCGTTTCCATGTGCGTCGCGTCGGAGCCGTGGTCGGGTTCGGTGAGGCCGAAGGCGACGATGCGCTCGCGCCGGAAGCCGCCGAGGATGAACTCCTGCTTTTGCGCCTCGGTGCCGAATTCCTCGAACATGGCGACGAAGGGGAAGTTGCCGACGATCGAGTGCTCGTTCTGAAGGTCGTTGTGGAGGCCGAGGCCCTTTGCCGCGAAGTGCTCGCGGATCACCGCCATCCAGAGGTTGGAGCCATCCTTGCCGCCGTACTTTTTCGGTGCGGAGAAGCGCCAGTGGCCGGCGGCGTCGGCGCGGCGCTGGGCTTCGGCGAGCAGCGCTTCCCATTCGGGGCGGGGAAGGCCGCCGTTCTCGAAATCGGTGCGCGCCCATTCGCGGCGGTGGTCGAAGTAGCGGATGTTATCGTCCGCGCGCTCGAGCGGCCTGATCTCTGCTTCGATGAAGGCGTCAAGTTCGGCGAGGTAGGCGACGAGCTCGGCGGGCAGATCGAAATCCATGGGTCCTCTCCTCGCCTGCCAGATAGACATGCGCCGGGGCGCGCGTCCACCGCGCGGGATTGAGAGGTCGTTAGACGTCTAAGTGAGTGTGCCGTTTTCCTTGTAGCGCTGCTCGAGGAACTTGCCTTCGACGGCGAGCGCATCGAGATCACCGCGCACAAGCTGCTCGGAGAGCCGCCGAAGCTCGTCCGCGATCGTGACGAGGCCTTCGAGGAGCTGTTGCTCCGGCTCGCTCCCCGGCGTGCGGTAGGCTTGCGGCACCTTGAGGTAGGTGTCGACAAGGCGCGGCAGATGCTCGCCGATGAGGCGGCGCGCATCGCCCCCGATGGGCTGGCCGGTCGGCACCTGCCCGAGCTGCTCACCGAGCACTTCGAGGCGCAGCAGGATCTCGTCGATAAGCTTCGACGCGCGCGCCGGAAGGCTGCGGCGCTGGCGCTCCAGCCACGCCTCGACACGGCGGGGAATCGCCGCGAGATCGGTATTTTTCATGGCCTGCGGGGTCGGCATCTCCGCCTGCGGGCGACGCAGCAGAAGCCAGCCACCGACACCAGCCACCGCGAGCACGAGCAGCAGGAAGCCGTTGATGCCGAGCGGCGCGATGAACATCGCGAAGAGCAACGCGGCCAGCGCGATTCCGCCCGCTGCCATGCCCGCATTGGCGATGCGCTGCGCCACCGATTTTGCTTGGCGCTGCGTGCGCCTGAGCGCGGCGGCGCGGCCCTCCGGCGTCTGGCCAAGGCGTTTCAGTGCCTCGTCGGCACGGCCGAGCATCTGCGAAACGTCACGCGCCACGGGTCAGCCCTCGATCGCCTTGAAGGTCGTCGCCGGGCCCTTGATCTGCGCCTGCGACGCACCCTCGGCGCGCGCGATGTAGCCGCGCGACTTCTCGACCTCGCCAGACAGCGTCTCGACCGTTTCCTTCATGGAGGCGAGCGCTTCCATCTTGAACGTGTCGATCGAGTCCATCGTGGCGTAGATGTTTTCGAAGGCGCGCTTCAGCGTCTCGATCGGGATCGTCGCGGATGCCGCCTGCTTGTGGATTTCGCCGGTCTGGTTCCTGAGCATCGTGCTCGTCGAGTCGATCACGCCCGCCGTCGTCGTGTTGAGCGCGGTGATCTGGTCGAGCACAAGCCGCTGGCTGGTGAGCGCCTGCGCGACCGTGACGGCCGTGCGCAGCGCCGACACCGTCGTCGTCGAGGCGCGGTCGACGCCCTTGGTCAACTCGACATTGTTCTTCTTGACGAGATCGAGCGCGAGATAACCCTGTACGCTCACCGCCATCTGCGTGAGGAGGTCAGTCGTCCGCTGGCGCGCGTAGAACAGCGCGCTTTCGCGTATCGCCTTCGCCTTTGCGGGATCGGAAACCTCAAGCTCCGCCGCGGCCGCTTCGAGCTTTGCGTCCAGCGTCTTCGAGACGTGGATCATCTGCTCGAGCTTCTCCATCGTCTTCCAGAGGTTCTGGCGTTCGACGTCGATCGCGGCATTGTCGCGGAACAGCTCCTCGCGGCTGTTCGACAGATTGTCGAGGATGCCCGAGATATGGCTCTGCGCGGAGCGGTACTTGTCGAAATAGCGGTTGGCGCGGCTGCCGAAGGGAATGATGCCGAGAATCTTGCGCGGGGCGAGCTTCTTGCCGTCCGTGCCCGGATCGAGGTCTTCGACCGTGCGGCGCAGCGCGACGAGATCCTTGCCGATATTGCCCTCGGCATTGATCGCCTTCACCGGGCGATCGAGGAAGCGGTTCGATTGCTGCGCGGCCTCGGCGATTTCGCGGCGGCCGAGCGCCGTCACCTCATCGACGAGCTTGCCGAAGGCGGGGCTGTTCGCATCCTGCGCCAGCAGATCGTCGACGAAGCTGTCGACGGTGGCTTCAAGTTTGGTCTTCTTCTCGTCGCTGATCGGCACGAGTCCCGCTGCTTTTTCGGGCGCCACGGCGATCACGGGATCGGGGGCCTGAAGCTTCAGCTCGGTTTCGGTTTGCATTACCGCTCCTAATGATCCGTTTCCTGTCCTATGCTTACCACCATATTGGGTGTGTTAGCCATATAATACAAGAGGACGCCGTGAACAGCCTGTACCGCCTGACGCTGCCCCCGCTTGCACTGCTCGCCGCGAGCGCGGCCGCGCAGCAGCCCGAGCCGACAAGCGCGGCGGATTCGGCGCTGCACCTGTCGCGCACGCTCGGCATCAGCCTTGAAGAGGCGGAGGCACGGATGCGGCTTGCGGACCGACTCGCCGTGTTCCAGCTCCGCGTGCGCTCCGACCCGGATTTTGCGGGCCTCTACCTCGAACACGAGCCGAAGGCGCAGGCCGTGGTGCTGTTCAAGGGCGATGCCGCCGCAAAGCTGAAGCGCTACGTGGGGGACGACGCCTTCGTGCCGCGCAGCGTGGAATACTCGCTCGCCGACCTCACCGCCGCCGAAACCGAAGCGAAAGACGCGTTCAAGGCCGCCGGGCTGGCGCTTGTCGGTACGGAGCGGGACATCGAGGCGAACCGCGTCCTCCTCCACGTCGTCGATGATGCCGCGGCGAAGGCCGCCATCGCCGCGGGCCGACTGAAGTTGTCGCCAGCGGTGGTGCTCGATGTCGTCGGCGACGACAGCATCCCGCAGCCGCAGACGCTGGGTGCCATCACCCACTTCCCACAGGCGCGCGATCCTTCGGGCGCCGCGATGCGGGCGTTGCTCACCGGCACGCTGTTCGTGAAGGACGGGTGCCTGCGCGTCGGCAACGAAGCTGGCGAGAGCCGCCTCGTGCTCTGGCCCTCCTCCGCCCGGCTTTCCGAAGAGGGCGGCAAGCTCGTCGTGCGTGACGGCGCGGCAGGCGGCACGCTCGCGGTCGGCAGCGCCGTGTCGCTTTCCGGCGGCGGCACCACCGAACCGCCGCCGCCCGGCTACCTGCTGGAAGGCATCCCGCGCGCCTGCACCGGTCCTTACTGGATCGCGGCAAAGGGCTGGTAGCGTGATCGTCCGCCGCCACAGGCTGCCCGTCAGGCTCTGGCACTGGACGAATGCGATCGCGGTGTTCGTGCTGCTGATGAGCGGCCTGATGATCTTCAACGCGCACCCGCGCCTCTACTGGGGCGCATACGGCGCCAATCCGGACCCGGCCTGGCTGGAAATCTACGCGACACGCACATCCGGCGTGCTGCGTGTCGGCGATCTGCGCGTCGAGACGACCGGCGTGCTCGGGCGCTGGACCGACCCGAACGGCGTCTCGCGCGCGCTTGCCTTCCCGCACTGGGCGACGATCCCGTCCACCTACAATCTGGCGCTCGCCCGGCGCTGGCACATCGCGTTCGCATGGCTGCTCGCCGTCGCGGGGAGCCTGTACCTCGTCTGGACGGTCGCCAGCCGCCATGCCGCTGAGCTTCTGCCAAGCAGGCGGGAGCTTGCGCCCGGCCACGTGTGGCAGGACATCAAGGCCCACGCCCAGCTTCGCTTCCCGCGCGGCGAGGCGGCGCTCCGCTACAACGTGCTGCAGAAGCTCGCTTATGCAGGCACGGTGTTCATCCTCCTGCCCGCGATGGTGCTGAGCGGTCTTGCCATGTCGCCGGCGATCGACGCGGCGTGGCCCTGGCTCGTCGACCTGTTCGGCGGGCGGCAATCGGCGCGCTCGGTGCATTTCATCAGCGCGGCGCTGATCACCGCCTTCATCGCCGTGCATTTGCTGATGGTGCTGCTGTCGGGCCCCTTGAACGGGATCGGGTCGATGATCACCGGCCGCCACCGCATACCGGATGATACGCCATGAAACACCTTGTTACCCGTCGCGGAATCATGGGGGGTCTCGTTGCGGGCGCCGGCCTCGCGGTTTCGGGCTGCGACCGGCTCGGCCAGAGCGAAGGCTTCCGAGAGGCCCTGTTCGGCGCCGAAAAGCTCACAATGCGCGCGCAGAGGCTGATCAGCGGCCGCGACGCGCTGGCGCGGGAGTTCAGCGCAGCGGAGATGTCGCCCGTGTTCCGCATGAACGGCAACACCCTGCCCGCCGACGCCGCCTATGCGCGCCATGCGGCGACCGGGTTTGTGGACTGGCGACTGGCGGTGGACGGGCTGGTCGAGCGCCCGCTGGCTCTGTCGCTCGATGCGATCCGCGCCCTGCCCGCACGCGCGCAGATCACGCGGCATGACTGCGTGGAGGGGTGGAGCGCGATCGGCAAGTGGACCGGCGTACCACTGAAAACGCTGCTTGATGCTGCCGGGCTTCGGGACGGCGCGCGCTATGTGATCTTCCACTGCGCCGACGATTTCCGCGGCACACGCTACTATGAATCGATCGATCTCATCGATGCCTTCCACCCGCAGACGATCCTCGCCTGGGGCATGAACGATGCCCCGCTGCCCATCGGCCACGGTGCGCCGCTGCGCCTGCGGGTCGAACGGCAGCTCGGCTACAAGCACGCGAAGTTCGTTACGCGCGTTGAGGTCGCGTCAACCTTTGCTAACACCGGCGGCGGGAAAGGCGGCTATTGGGAAGACCGTGTCGGCTACGAATGGTACGCCGGAATTTAACCGTTACACGTCAGAAACGGCCGGAATGCTGCGCTTTCGTAACAAACCGGTGAAATTTACAATGCATTGAGAATTAAGGATTCCATGTATAAATTTCGTTAACCATTTCACTGTTACACCCTGTTTCACGGCGTCAGGGGTGTCGCCGAGGGGGAACATGATGACGGTTGCAACGGGGGCTGCAGCAGGCGGCGGTATTGCCGAACTGGAAACGCTGCTTATCGGTCGCAGTGAAGCGATCGTCAGGGTCCGAAATCTCATCATGCGTCTCGCCGGTTCACAGGCTTCCGTGCTCGTCACGGGCCCGTCCGGCACAGGCAAAGAAGTCGTCGCGCGCTGCCTGCACCTCGCCTCTGCCCGCCGGAACAACGAATTCGTCGCCGTGAACTGCGGTGCCATCCCCCGCGAACTCATCGAATCGGAACTCTTCGGCCACGAAAAGGGTGCTTTCACCGGCGCGCTGCAAAGCCGCAAGGGCCGCTTCGAGGCCGCTGACGGCGGCACGATTTTCCTCGACGAGATTGGCGACATGCCCGCCGACATGCAGGTGAAGCTGCTGCGCGTGCTCGAAGAGCGCAAGATCGAGCGCGTCGGCAGCAACAAGACGATGGCCGTCGATGTGCGCGTCATCTCCGCCACGCACAAGAACCTGGAACTGGCGATCGCCGAGGGCCGCTTCCGCGAAGACCTCTTCTACCGCCTCAACATCTTCCCGCTGCAGCTGCCGGCGCTCGCCGACCGCCGCGAAGATATTCCGATGCTGATCGCGCACTTCCTGAAGCTGTCGGGCACGAAGCTGCGCTTCGATGCCTCGGCGCTGCGCGCACTCTGCCAGCACAACTGGCCGGGCAACATCCGCGAGTTGCGCAACGTCGTTGAGCGCGCGGTCGTGCTGTTCGGCGAAGGGGACATCGGCGTCGACGATGTCGAAATGCTGATCGGCGCGACGCTCGAGCGCCGCGAACCGCTGAACGAGGATGCCGCGATCTGGGATGCCACCACGGTTTCCGAAGAAGAAGCGGATACGCGCTTGCCCGCGGCCACCGTCGTTCCGCTGCGCCCCTACGACAACAGTCTCGACATGGACCCGCGCGCGCTTCTGGGCGCCGGTACGTGCGACATGCGCGCGCTCGTCGCGAAACTCGAACAGTCGCTGATCCACGCGGCGCTCGAACAGAGCGGCGACATCGTCGCGGACGCTGCCCGCGTCCTTGGCCTCCAGCGCACCTCGCTCATCGAGAAGATGCGCAAGTACCAGATCAGCCGCGGCGAACGCGCCTTCGCCTAAGCCGTGCGCGTTTTCCCGTAGAGCCTGCGCGCGGTGCCGGACTGGCGCAGCGCATGGACGCTACGCTCGTGCGCGCGGCGACCGACATCGATAGCGTGGCCGATCGTGACCGCTTGTGATTCGGCCTGACGTAGCGCGCCGAGCGCCTCGGTGCGCAGCGCCGGATCGGCAGCGAGCCCCGAAAGCGTCTTCACGAGTGCGAGGCGGACCGTTTCATAGCGCTCCACAGCCGTCCAGTCGCCGCCCGCCGCGGCGTGCGCCGTCATGCCGGAAAGCGATTCGAGGTCGGTGAGAAGGGCCGGAATCGCGGTCACGGGCGAATCTGCCGCCACGCGTCTCCAAGGCCGGCGGCGGCCTCCGTGGCGGCGGCAAGGCGGCGCGAATCATTGTCGCGGCCAGCCGCGATCGTCTCCTGGCGGAGGTAGCCGTAGGCCGACGAAAGCGATTTCGCGACCGGACCGCCGCGATTGAAATCGAGGCTCGATTCGAGACCGTGCAGGATCGAAAGCGCACGGCTGATGCGGCTGCTCTTCAGGGCGAGATCGCCCCGGTCGATCGCAATGCCCGCCTGCCGAAGCGCGGAGAGCAGTTCGTCGTACAGCATCTCGATCAGGCGGTGAGGGTTCGCCTGCTCGGTGCGGGTGGCGGTGTCGATGGCGGCATACTGCTGCCGCGCGCGCAGAGCCTGCATCATCAGCCCTGATCCCGTGTCCACATGTCGATCTGCTGTTTCATATATTCCTGCGTGCTGTTGAAAGCGGCGATGGCGCGCTCCATCGCTGCGAACTGAATTGTAAGCCGATCCTCGAGCGCAAGGCTGCGCGCCTCGACGCGCGCCTGCTCCTCGGCGATCGCCTCGGCTTCCTTCGCCAGACGTTCCGACGTCGTCTTGAAGCCGCCTCCGCTCGCGGAAAGCTGCTTCTGCATGTCGGAGATGAGCCCGGAAACCGTCGATCGCACGACAACCGTCGCCGATGTCGCGCAGCCGAGGATGTTGACGGCAAGGCCGGATGCCGCCGACGTGGAGGACGCGATCAGGCGGTTGCCGATGCCGATCGCATCGACGCCGTCGATCTTGCCCGAAGCGTTGGTGCCCGCCGTTGCGGTCGGCACGTCGAGGCCGAGCGTGGCCGCAAGCGTGCCGTCGAGGCCGACGAGCGTGACGCCCGAGGTGCTGCCGACGCCCTTCGAGGTGAAGGTGAAGGCCGATCCGTCCCACGCCGCCGTCAGCGACAGGCCGAACGACTTCAGCACCGAATCGTCGTTGATCGCGGTCTGGAACGCCGCGGCGAGCGCCGCGCCGGTCGCATAGCTGCCTTCAGGGAGGTTGATGGCGAGCGAGGTGCGACCGTCGAGCGTGACCGTGAAGCTCTTGTTCGTCGCATCGATAACGACCGGCACATCGAATGCCGAAGGCGCAGCCGCGCCGCTCAGCCTGCCGGAAGTCGCCGCGACGATGTCGGTGACGGCATAGGTGCCCGGCTTCGCCGCGCCGAGGCTATTTGCGATCTCGACGAGCGCCGAGCTGCTGGTCTGCCCCGGCACGAACATGTCGTGGACGCGGCCCGGATGATTGGTCACCGCTTTCGTGAGCGCGGTATCATCAATGCTGAGTGTGCCGTCGCGGTTGGTCTTGATGCCGATCTCGGAGAGGCTCGACGGGCCGCCGCCGTCCGTCAGCAGCGTCTTCGTGCTGAGATCGGCGAGCATCCGCTTGAGATCGCGCGTCGTGCGGTCGCCCGCGAGCGCGCCCGCGGCGGCACTGTCCGTGCCGGCCCGGGTTTCCTCCGCGAGCATCGAGATCAGTTCGTTGTAGACATCGACATAGTTGCCGACCGCCGTTTTCAGCGTGGTGGCATCATAGTCGCTGGAAATCGTCACGGGACCGTCGGTGACCTTCATGAGGTCGAGCTTGAGGCCCGAGACGAGGTCCGAAATGCTGTTCGTCGGGCGTTCCACAGTGATGCCGTCGATCACGACGACGGCGTTCTTCGCCTGCGCCGTCCAAGTCAAACCCGCGGTGCCGGGGCCGAACTCGAAGGCCTCGAGGCCTGCGCTGCCGTCAATCGTGAACGCCTTGGCCGCGCCGGTTTCGCCGCGAAGCACGAGGCGGGCGCCGCTTGCGTCCTCGACGATCGACGCAGTGACGCCGGCGTTCGACGCGTTGATCGCCTGCTGGAGGCCGACGAGGCTGTTGTTGTCCGGCCCGATGGTGATGGTAAGGGGCGCGGCCGTGCCAGCGGTGAAGCCCGCCGGGGTGGGGAACGTGCCGGTAAGCGTGCCGAAGCTGATCGTGAGCGTGCCCTCGCCGATCGCCGCGTTACGATCGGCAACCGCCGCCGAGGCGACCGTCTGCCGCTGCGCAAGCTGCGTCGCCTCGATCGTGTGCGACAGCGACGGCGGGCTCGACGAACCTGTGAGCGAGAGCGCGATCGATGAGGTGTCGCTGCTGATCACCTGACGGCCAAGCGCACCGCTGCTGACCAGCGAGCCAAGCGCCGTCGAGAAGGCGCTGAGCGCCGAGCTGATCGTGGAGAGGCTGGAAATCTTGGCGTCAACCGCCGTCTGCCGCGCCGTCAGGGCCTTGTCGCTGCCCGCGCGCTGCGCGGCGACGAGATCAGCGATAAGCTGCTGCGTATCGATGCCCGACCCGCTGCCGAGCGCCGTCAGAATGGACATTATACCTGCCTTCTCGTTCGTGCGGACGCGCGCCATCCGCTCAGACTGTTCACGACCGGTTCTGCGCAGAATTTAGGGAATAATCGGTAAAGATTCGCAGGCGTTCCGATCACAGCGGCTGCCCCTTCTCGTCGAAGCGCGCACCTTCCGGCACATCGATTTCGGGCTGGGTCAGGCGATCGCGCTCCACGCTGAACACGAACGCCAGCACGCCGGCGACGGCAACGTAGAGATCGTCGCGGATTTCCTGCCCGATTTTCGAGGTGAAGAACACGGCGCGGGCGAGCAGCGGATAGCTGAGCACAGGCACGTCATTGTCTGCCGCAAGCTCGCGAATCACCTCGGCGACGAGATCCTTGCCCTTCGCAACCACGACAGGCGCAAGGTCGCGGGTCTTGTCGTAGCGGAGCGCGACGGCAAAGTGCGTCGGGTTCGTCAGCACGACGTTAGCCTGCTGCATTCCCGCACGCATGTTGTTGCGCGTGGCTTCACGCTGGCGTCGGCGGATCTGCATCTTCACCTCGGGCGAACCTTCGGTCTGCTTGACCTCGTCCTTGATCTCCTGCCGCGACATCTTGAGCTTGCGCATCAGCTGGATCGCCTGCAGCGGAATATCGACGCCCGCGACGACGACAAGCGCCGACGACAGGATGAGCAGGAACGCGATCGCGAGATGCCCGGTGTGCGTGATCGCACCGATCACGTCCTCCGCGCCGAGCGCGGCCATGTCGCGCGCGTAGTCGGACAGCATCCACCAGCCGATCGCGCCGACGAGCACGACTTTCAGGATCGACTTGCCGAGCTCGGTGAGGCCCTGCATCCCGAAGGTGCGCTTCACGTAGTTCATCGGGTTCATGCGCGAGGCCTTCGGCGCCATGAGCGACATGTTGAACTGAAACGTGCCGAGCAGCGCCTGGCTCGCGAGCGCGGCCGTGAAGCAGGTGAATAGCAATCCGGCAAGCGGAAACGCGACGGCCTTGCCGAGCGCCCACGTCATCGCGGCGGGCTGAAAATTGGTGCCGCCGTGCTTCAGCCCGAGGAGGCCCGTTTTCAGCATGGTTTCGAGGCTGGAGACCATCCAGCCGCCGGCAAGCGCCAGATAGCCTGCGCCGATGAGCATGACGAGCGCGGTGGTGAGTTCGCGCGAGCGAAGGACATCGCCCTTTTCCGCCGCGTCGCGTTTGCGCTTCTCGGTCGGGGCTTCGGTTTGTTGGTCCTGTTCGGGTTTATCGGCCACGGCCTACCGCCCTCCCAGCCACGTCTGCGCCTCGTCGAGGCCCGTGTTCGCGGCGGATTGCATGAGGTCGCTCATCGCCGGGAACGCGATGGCGAGTACGACGAAGCCGACCATCAGCGTCAGCGGCAGGCCGACCGCGAAGATGTTGAGCTGCGGCGCGGTGCGCGTGAGCACGCCCACGAGCAGGTTGAGCGCGAACAGCGCGAAGCCTACGGGGAGCGCAATGGCGAGCCCGCCAGTGAACACGAACGCGCCGAACTTCACGATCGCCCAAAAGTGATCCCGCGTCAGCCAATCACCGCCGAGCGGCATCAGCGCGTAGCTCTCCACGATCAGCCGCACGAGAATGAGGTGGCCATTCAGTGCCAGGAACAGCAGCGTCATCAGGATCATCAGGAACTGGCCGACGACGGCGCTGTTGTTGCCGCTCTGCGGATCGACCATGTTCGCAAAGCCAAGGCCGATCGAGTTCGCGATATATTCGCCCGCGAGCAGCGGCGCGGCGAAGGCGAGCTGGAGGATGAAGCCCACGGAGAGCCCGATCATCAGCTCCTGAATCACGATCACCAGCCCCTGCAGCGACAGGATGTCGTGGGGCACGTCCACCGGATAGACCGAAAGTACGAGCACGCCGATCGCGCCCGCGAGCACGATGCGCACCTGCAAAGGCACGCCGATCGCGGAGAAGATCGGGGCCGCGACCAGCGTGCCGCCGATGCGCAGCATGGCAAACATCAGCTGCATCATCCACGCTTCGATGCCGACGGACATGATGCCGCTCATCGCACGAGGTCCGGAATCCGCTCGAAAATGTCCTGCGTGAAATCCACCAGCAGCCCCATCATCAGGCCTCCGAAGAGGCCGAGGCAGACGAGCACGCCCAGCAATTTTGGCACGAAGCTGAGCGTCGCCTCGTTGATCGAGGTCGCCGCTTGCACCATGCCGAGCAGCACGCCGATGGCGAGCGCGGGGATGATGACCGGCGCGGAGACCAGCACGAGAATCCAGAGTGCTTGCCCGGCCGCTGCGGTGAAATAGGCTGCATCCATCGCCTGTCTCCTCAACTCGTGAAGAAGCTGCCGGCGAGCGAGCCCATGGTGAGCGCCCAGCCGTCGACCAGAACGAACAGCAGCAGTTTGAAGGGAAGCGAGATCAGCGTCGGCGACAGCATCATCATGCCGAGCGACATCAGCACGGCGGCGACGACGAGATCGATGACGAGGAACGGCAGGAAGATCAGGAAGCCGATCTGGAATGCCGTCTTCAGCTCGCTGGTCACGAACGCGGGCAGCAGCACCGAAAAAGGCACATCCGAAGCCTGTTCGTAAGCGCCATCCTTCTTCAGGTTGGCGAAGAGAATGATATCCTTCTGCCGCGTCTGCGCCATCATGAAGCGGTGCAGCACGGTGCCGCCCTTCTCCACCGCCGTATCGATCGGCATGGCGTTCGCGGCATAGGGCTTGAAGGCGGTATCGTTGATCTCATTGATCGCCGGGCTCATCACGAAAAAGGTGAGGAACAGCGACAGGCCGATCAGCACCTGATTGGGCGGCGTCTGCGCGAGGCCGAGCGCCTGCCGCAGGATCGAGAGCACGATGATGATGCGCGTGAACGCCGTCATCATCAGGATCACTGCCGGCAGAACCGACAGCAATGTCATCAGGACGAGGACTTGCAGCGAAAGCGACAGCGGCTGACGCGCGCCCGGGGCGGCAGCGCCGGTCAGCGTATCGGCGGCGAACTGCATGGGCGAAGGCCCGGCCGGTGCCGTTTGGGCAAGCGCGGGCGCGGCGAACAGGAATAGCGCGGCGGCGAGGAACGGCGCGAGGCGCATCAGGCGATCAGCGCGCATCGTCTTCATCCTCGACGGTGAAGCTGAGCGCGGGCACTTCGGAGAGAAGGTTCGCGCCCTGCTTCGTCACGGCGAGAAGGAGCCGCTTGCCTTCGAAATCGACGACGGCGAGCTTGACCGCCGGGGTGAGGAACACCGTCTCGGAAAGCCGGGCGGCGGAGCGGACGGCGGTGCGGGACTTGAGCCCGCCCGTGAGCCCGCCGAGGTTATAGCGCTTTGCGAGCCAGAGCCCGGCAACGATCAGTCCGCACACCAGCGGCAACATGATCGCCAGCCGCAATACGTAATCCCCGATCAAGGTCCACCCCCGTCAAAATCTTGACGCGTCAGATGTCCTTGACGCGTTCTCCCGGTGCCACAATGTCGGTAATCCGTACGCCGAAGCGTCCACCGACCGTCACCACCTCGCCCCTCGCAAAGAGTGTGCCATTTGCGAACAGGTCGAGCGGCGCGCCCGCCGGGCGGTCGAGTTCGACGATGCTGCCTTCATTGAGGTTCAGCAGGTCGCGGATCTTCACCTGGCTGGTGCCGACCTCCACCGAAAGGCGAACGTCGATTTCCTGAAGCAGGCGAAGGTTGGCGGATCCCGGCTTCCACGGATCATCGGCCTTCTGGGTTTCGGCGGTTTCAGTCTCGCTCATGTCGGGCTCCTTGGAATATTATCGGTTGGTGGTGGCGCGGGGACGCGCGATGGAACGGATCTTGAGCGCGGCGTTGCCGTTGGCCTCGCCGGGCGCACCGATCCCGAATGTGGTTTTCTCGACGAGCATGTGCAGCTCTTCAGGCACGTGGATCGGCACGACGTCGCCGACCTTCAGCGCCATGATCGCGCTCAGCGACATCGTCGGTTCCGCAAGGATCGAGCGCACCGGCAGCTCGACATCGAGCAGCGCCGATTTCAGCCGCCCTTTCCAGCCCGGATCCGTCTCGCTCTGCTCGGTGATGACGCGCAGGCGGAGCAGCGGCAGCAACGGCTTCAGCGCATTCAGCGGATAGACGACATCGACGGCGGAGGTGCCGCCGCGCGGCAGATGCACGAGGAAGCGCGTGACCACCACCATGTCGTTCGTTTCTAGGAACGAGAGGAATTGCGGGTGGCTTTCGCTCGAAATGCGGCTGAACTGCAGGTGGAAGATATCCGCCCACGCCGAATCGAGCTGCGCGAACAGGCGTCCGAGCAGAGATTGCTGCACACGGTCTTCGGCGGCGGTGAATTCGCTGGAGCGGGTCGCGGGCGCCTCGCCCCGGCCACCGTAATACGCATCGACGATCGCGCCGATGAGATCGGGCTTCATCACCACGAGGCCGTGGCCGCGCAGCGGCTCCATGCGAACGATGGTGAGGCTGAGAAAATCCCCGAATCCTTCGGCATAGCTGCCGAACGATTCGAGCGAGGTGAGACCACAGTCTACCTTTGGCGCGACGCGCAGCATCGGCTGGAAAACCTGCCGCATCCCGCGCGCGAGGCGCTCGTTCAGCATATGCAGCGCATGAAGATCGCCGAACTCGCGCTCGTCGCCGCTGTCGAAGCTCCACGGCGCGATCACGCCGTCGGGCATCACGCCCGCGCCGGATGCGATGCTGCCGTCGGCGATACCCGCCTGCAGCGCTTCGATCTCTTCCTTGCTGAGATTGAGTTCGGAACTCATTGCGTGTCCTACTGGATGACGAAGCTGGTGAAATAGACCTGGGAAATGCCGCCGAAGCCGACCTTGTCCTGAAGCGTCTTGTTGATCGCGGCGCGCAGGCGGCGTTGCAGGTCTTCCTTGCCCGCAGCCGTCGCGACATGATCCGCAGTCTGCTCGCCGAGCACGCCGAGCACCGCGCTGCGGATCGCCGGCTCGTTCTTCTCGACCGCCTCGATCACGCGGCTGTCGTAGTTCGTGGCGACGCCGAGCCCGACCTGAATGTAGCGATTGGGATCGGTGAGGTTCGCGGTGAACTCGCGCTTCATTTCGAAATAGGTCGTCTCGTACTGGCCGTCGCCATCGGCATCGGTCTGCGCCGGCGCCTCCTCATCGGCGCCTTCGCGCTCGACGAGTTGCGGCTTGTTCTTGTCCTCCTTGGGCGCGTGGTCGCCGCCGCCGATGAGGCCGCTCGAGGTGGCGTACCAGCCGCCCGCCACGCCGCCGCCGAGCAGAACGAGCGCGCCGATCACGGGAATGAGCTTGCCGACAAGGCCGCTCTTCTTCTTGGGGGCAGGTGCGGGAGTGTCACTCATTTCAATCTTTCCTAGGCAAAGCGCTCGATGGCGGTCTGGCGAACAATGGCGCGAACGGTTTCGGCCTGCGATGCGGCGCCGCGCAGGCGCCCTCCGAACGACGGCTCGGTCGGCGCCTCGCGCGGCTGCTCGCCGCGATCCTGGCGTCCGCTGCCGACATCGACGGAGGCTTCCTCGAGGCGGACACCCCGGCTTTCCATCATGGTCTGGAGGCGCGGTGCGGCGTCAGCGATGAAGCCCTGCGCGGCGGCGGTTTCCACCGTGAAATGAACCTTCGCCTGGTTGCCGTTCGTCTCCAGCCGGATGAAGAGATCGCCGAGTTCGCGCGGCTTCAGGTGCAGCTGCGCTTCGCGGCGGTCGCCGTTCACCAGCGTCTGCACATCGGCGGCGAGCTGATCGACCCATTGATCCTCGACCGCGTTGCCGATGAGCAGATCATCGAGCAGCGCCTCGTTCGAGGCGATCCGTCCGTGCGCTACATCTGCGACCTGCTGGCGTGTCTCGGCCACAGGATTGTGGATCGCGGCAAGCACGGTCTGCGCGGTCTGCGACGCTGGGAGCACCTCGCGCAGCGGCGCGGGCGTGCCGGGCGTTTCGGAATCGGTGCGTTCGACGAGCGCACGCAGCGCCGGATCGGCCTTTTCGGCAGCCTCGACGACAGCGCGCATTTCGCCGCGCACCGCCTGCGTCGGCATCTCAGGATCCTGCTTGACGGATGCCTGGACGGCCGGGGCATTCGTATTCGTCGCGGGCAAGTGCGCCGCTTCCTCGGCTTCCGCATCGGGCACCGCGTTCGCAACTTGCGGCAACGGAGCCGCGCGCGCGGCATCGTCGGGAGAGGCGCGACCGGGAACAGCGACGGGTTCGGCTTCCACCTGATCCGGTGAAACGGCGGGCGCATCTGCCGCGACCGTTGGTGCAGCCGCGATCATCGGGGCCGCGGGTGGGACCGGAAGCGGGGTGGGCTGCGGTGCGGCCAGGACCTCCGGCGATATGGCCGGGGCTTCAGGCGTGTCGCTCTCCGTATCCGTGTCGAGCGCCGGAACCGCCGTATCGGTTTCGGGCTGTGCGTCAGCGGCAAGGCGGTGCCGCGCCGCGATCGCCGCGAAGCGGGCGCTCTGCGTTTTCGGCTCGGGCGCCGGCGATTGCTGCGCGGGCATTGCGGGAAGCTGGAGATCGAATGCCATGTCGGCGCCTTCATCGGTTTGGTCGAGGGCGGCGCCCGGCACGGGAACGGCCTGCACGCTTTCCGCCGTCGGGTTTCCGTCGCCCGCCGACGGCAGTCCGACAGGAAGGCCCGGTACGGCGCCCTTGGCGGGCGGCGCGGCCTTCAGGGCCATGATCGACAGGAAATCGGGCACGGATGTCGGAATTCCGGGGCGGATGGCGGTTTGCACCGACAAATCCGGCATTCCCAGAAGTTCCCCAAGACCAGTCGCGGTGACGGACATTTGACCCCCGTTGCTTACTCAGGCGAACACTCAGCAATAAGCGTGCCATTTTGGGGCGAGTCGGTGCGAAACCCTTCAGGCGCGCGTGATGCGGCGCGGCGGCGCGGCGCGTTCCAGCCGCGCTTCGGCCTCGCGGGCCTCGGCGGCTTCGGCGCGGTCAGCGAGCTCCTCTGCGGCGCGCTTGCGGCGATGCGCGCCGAGCGTCACCTGCCGGGCATCTTCGAGCCGCAGCTCGGCGCGCGCGGCGCGGTCGAGCGTATTGGCAAGCGCCTTGCCCAGCCGGTCGTATTGATGCGCCATGGATTTGAGCGCGAAGGCCGCCGCATCGTCGGCGACGGGCGTGTAGGAATGGCGCAGCGTCTCAATGCGGTTGCGCATCTGGCGAAGCTGGTCGAGATCGGCTGCGGCCTTGCCCTCTTCGGCAAGCGCGCGCTGCTTCTGGAGGCCGCGAATGCGCGCGACACGCGCGAGACGATCCGCCTTCCCCGCCAACTCAGTGCTCGCCGAACTGCTGCGTGAGTTCCGCGACCGACGCCGTGAGGTCGACGGGCGCATCCTCGGCCTGCGTGATGTAGGCCGTGACCCCCGCCTGCGCCGCAATGGCGGCATCAAGCGCCGGGTCGCTGCCTCGGTTGTAGGCGCCCATCAGAATAAGATCGCGGTTCTCTTCGTAGAGCGAGAACAGGCGCTTCAGCATCTGCGCCGCGCGGATGTGCGGCCGCTCGGCGACGTCGCTCATCACGCGGCTGATCGAGGCGGCGATGTCTACCGCCGGATAGACGCCGCGCTCCGCCTGCTTGCGAGAGAGCACGATATGCCCATCAAGGATCGCGCGCGCCGCATCGACGACCGGGTCGCCCACGGTATCGTCGCCATCGGCGAGCACGGTGTAGAAGGCCGTGATCGAACCACCCGATTTCGCATCGTTACCCGCACGCTCGATGAGGTTCGGCAGCAGCGAGATGACCGAGGGCGGATAGCCTTTCGCGGTCGGCTGTTCGCCAAGTGCCAGGCCGATCTCGCGCTGCGCGTGCGCGACGCGGGTGAGACTGTCGATGATGAGCAGGACGTTCTTGCCCTGCCCGCGATAATATTCGGCGATCGCCGTGGCGCGATGCGCGGCGCGAATACGCATGATCGGCGAATGGTTTGCGGGAACGGCAACGACGACCGAGCGCTGACGCGCCGGGCCGTGCAGCTTGGTGGCAAGAAAGTCCGTGACCTCGCGGCTGCGCTCGCCGATCAGCCCGACGACGACGACATCCGCCTTCGAATAGCGCGTCATCATGCCGAGCAGCACCGACTTGCCGACGCCCGACCCTGCGATGATGCCGACGCGCTGACCGCGCCCGAACGTGAAGAGACCGTTCAGCGCACGCACGCCGACGTCGAAAGCTTCGGTGACGCGCCCGCGTTCGAGCGGGTTCTGCAGCCGCCCGACGAGCGGCCAGTCCTGCTCCGTCTCGATGGGCCCAAGCCCGTCGAGCGGCAGGCCCGCGCCATCGATGACACGGCCGAGAAGACCGTTGCCCACCTCGACGCGCGACTGGTTGCTTTGCGGAAACACGCGCGCATCGGGAAGCACGTCGGCGCGCTGGCCGAGCGACATCAGAATGCAGCGGCCGTTCTTGAAGCCGATGACTTCCGCTTCGGCCGCTTCGTCGCTGGCCGTTTCGATGCGGCACACGGTGCCGACCGGCGCCGCGAGGCCGGAGGCTTCCAGAAGCGTGCCGTCATAGCTGGTGAGCCGCCCGATCTGGAGCGGCGCGGTATCAACCGGCGTCCTGCCGATGCCGCCGAGCAGATCGGCGATATCCTCGGTCGCTGTGTTCACGCGGCGATGCCCGCCGCGCGCAGTGCGGTTTCAAGCCGGGCGATGCGCGGACGAACGCCGTCCTCCACCTCGCCGCCGCCGGCTTCCAACCTCACGCTGCCGCGTTGCAATTCGGGATCCGCGGCAAGCGTGAGGTTCGTGTACTCTTTAAGGCTGCCATCATCGATGACGGCAAGATCGTCCGGGTGCAGGAACAGCTTCGCGGCCTCGCTGGTTTCCTTCAGCGTATCGAGCGCGCGCGTGATGCAGCCGTTGACGAACGCTGGCTCGACGGCAACGTGCGCGCCGACGATGCGCTCGACGAGATCGAGCACGGCACGGCGAAGCTTCGGCCCCAGCGCTGCCTTGTCGATCGCGCGCGCATCGTCGAGACTGCGCAGCAGTGAGCGGCATTCCGCGCGGGCGCGCTCCGCCTCGGCACGCACTTCCGCGCGGCCGGCCTCAAGCCCGGCGGCGTGCCCCTGCGCTTCGGCTTCGGCGAGCGCAGCGGCAAGCTCTTCTTCGGTCGTTTCGATGGTTTCGTGGATTGTGCCGCGCGTGAATTCCGACGAGGGGTGAGCGAAATCCAGGCGCGGCACAAAATCGCCCGCCGGCCGGGGTGCGAACATCGGTGTGAAGTCGCCGCGGCTGGGTGCGAAAAGATCGGCAAGTGCCACGGTACGGGCATCTGCACTGAAAACACTAGACATAGTCATCCCCCGAACCGCCGAGCATGATAGCACCGCTTTCGCCGAGCTGGCGCGCGATTGCGAGGATGCGCTTCTGCGCGTCCTGCACCTCGCTCACCTTCATGGGTCCGCGCGATTCGATCTCGTCCTGCACGCTCTGCGCGGCACGCTGCGACATGGCCGCGAACATCTTGGCCCGCATCCGCTCGTCCGAGCCCTTGAGCGCGGCGACGAGCAGCGTGTTGTCGACCGAGCGGAGCAGCGTCTGCATACTCCGATCGTCGAGCGCGAGAAGGTTTTCGAATACGAACATCTGATCCTGAATACTCTGGCCGATATTCTCGTTCATTGTGGTTAATTGTTCGATGATGCGGCGATCCGCGCCACCGCGCACATAGTTCATGATGCGCGCAGCCGTGGTCGTGCCCCCTGCCGTCGCAGAGCGCACGGCGGCGTTCGTCTTGATCTGCTTCTGCATCACGCGCTCAAGCTCGGCGAGCGCGTCGGGCTGGATCGAATCGAGCGTCGCGACGCGCAGCATCATGTCGGGCTGCATCTCCTCGGGGAGCAGCTGCAGCACTTCGGCGGCGAGGCCGGGCTCCAGATGGCAGAGCACGGCGGCGATTACCTGCGGGTGTTCCGACGAGATCGTCGCCGCGATCGAGCGCGCGTCCATCCAGTCGAGGATCTCGATGCCCTTCTGCGGCGACGAGGAGCTCATGCGGCCGAGCACGCTGCCCGCCTTCTCCTCGCCCAGCGCCTTCACGAACACATTCTTCACATAGGGGCCGGTGCCAAGGCCAAGGCTGGTCTGCTCGCGCGCGGCGAGGATGAATTCGTCGAGGACGACGTTCACCGTGTCCTGATCGACATCGGCCACCGAATACATCGCCTGGCCGAGGTTCTGCACCTCGCGCGGACCCATGTGCTTCAGAAGGTCGGCGGCTTCGTCCTCACCCAGCAGCAGCATCAGGATGGCGCTTTTCTGGGTGCCGGACAGATGGCGCGGCGCAAGTGCGAGTTCCTCACTCATTGGCATTTCCCTGGGCTGCGGTTTCGGTACGGATCAGTTGGCGGACGACGTTCGATGCGCGCGCGGTATCCTCGGCGACGAACATGCGGACCACGGCGACCTTGTCGTCGTAGCTGTTCGCCATCGTCAGCACCTCGGGCGGCAGACCGCCGCGTGGCTTCAGACGCGCCTTCAGCGCTTCCATCGTCTGCAGGTCGCCGCCATCGAGCACGATGGAGCGCGGTGCACCAAGGATGCCGCCACCGGGCATGGGCGCGGCATCGGCAGCAGCCAGTGCCTTTTTCAGGAACGGCCGCAGCACCATGAAGAACACGACCACGAAGATGAGGAGCGCCGCGAGGATCTTGAGGATGTCGCCGATCCAGGCGTTGCTCTGGAAATCGACCTGATACCAGGCCTGCGTTTCCGCGGTGGGATCGACGAACGGCCGCGATGTGACGGCGACGAGATCGCCCCGCTCCGCGTTGAAACCGATGCTGCTCTGCACGAGCTTTTCGATGGCCTTCGTTTCCGCGGCGGTCATCGCCTTGTCGTTTTCGCGCAGCACGACGGCGGCGGAAACGCGGCGGACCTCGCCGATCGGCGCCTTGGTGACGGAGACCTGCTTTCCGATCTCGTAGTTGCGCGTGTAGCTCTCGCTGCGCGGGCCCGAGGGCGGCGCGGCGGGTGCAGCGTTGGGATCGGCGGGATTTTGCGCCTGCGCCTGTGCCTGCTCCGGCGTTGCTGCAGTCGCGGCCGGAGGCGCAACGTTCGAGAGCGCGCCCGGAATGCCGCGCGGCGCCAGTTCGCCGCCGCTCGACTGCGACGCGCCCTGCTCGCTGCGGATCACGGCATTATCCTTGTCCCACGCTTCGTTCGTCTGCTGGGTTTCGGTGAAATCGAGGTCGAGATGCACTTCGGCGGTGAAATTGTCGCTGCCGATGATCGGCGTCAGCAGCGCGAGCAGCCGCTCGCGGTACATGCTTTCCATCTTGGACTGGTAAGCGATGCGGCGGCGGCTTTCGCCGAATTCATCGCCCGAAGCATCGGGGGTGAGCAGCGTCCCCATCTGGTCGATGACCGACACGCGGTCCGCCGGCAGACCCGGCACCGACGAGGCGACGAGATTGACGATGGAGCGCACCTGCGCCTCGCCGAGCGCGCGGCCCGGCGACAGCTTGAGGAACACGGAAGCGGTGGGCTGGGCCTGATCGCGCACGAAAACGGACTGTTCGGGAAGCGCGAGGTGGACGCGCGCGGATTCGACAGCGGCGATTTCCGCGACACTGCGCGCGAGTTCGCTTTCCTGACTCTGCTTCAGGCGGGCCTGCTCGATCGCGCGGCTGGTGCCGAGCGGCATGTCGTCGAGCAGCGCATAGCCCTCGGCCGCAGCCTTCGGCAGCCCCTGCCCGGCGAGCAGCATCCGCGCCTTGTGATAGTCGCCGGCGGGCACCTGCACGCTGCCGGTCATGTTATCGATGCCGGGCGCGATCCCCGCTGCTTGCAGCGCTTCGACGACAGCAGCCTTGTCCGCCTCGGCAAGCCCCGGAAAAAGCGTCCGCATCTCGGGCGTGCGCGTGAGGATATAGGCCATGGCGACGGCGGCGATCGCAAGCGTGCCGATCACCATCGGCAGGCTGCGGCGGACAGCGGGCTGCGCAAGCATCGCCTTCAGCTGCGCCTGAAAACGATCGACCCCCGGACCGAACGATGCGGCGGGCGGCGGCGCGGATACGGCTGGCGATGAAGCGGCGTCACTCATGAATGGGGCTCGTCAGTCTTTTTCTGGAGAATTGGACGGGGTCAGAAGGCGAAATCAGACGGGCATGTTCATGATATCCTTGTAGGCGGTCAGCAGGCGGTTTCTCACCTGCATGGTCGCCTCGAAGCCGATCGACGCCTTCTGGCGCTGCAGCATCACCGCTGCGATGTCCGTCGTCTCGCCGCGCTCATAGGCGGCGGAGGCTTCGGCGGCGCGTGTCTGCTGCGTGTTCACAGCCTGCATCGCGCTTTGCATCACGTTGCCGAAATCCGGCTTCGTCGCGGCCTGCGGCGTGCCGGCGCGGGAAAGCACGTCGTTCCGCTCCAGGATCTGGGAGCGGATCGCGAGAAGGCCTTTTGCATCGATCGTCATAGCCGGGACTGCAATGCAACCGCCGTGCCAATCGCGGAAAACAGCGGCGTGGCGGTATGCGCGTCGAAATCCGGACATGTCCTTTGCGGGGCGACGTCGGAAATCCGACGGAAAGCGGCACGCAAATTTTCGTGATTAAACTTTGCCGCGCATCGGTCGTGAACTGGGGTACGGCAGATGCTTCGCCACCTTCGGCGCATGGCTGAGCCGGCTTATTAAGAGCGGGAAAGAGAGAGAGCCATGACTGTCATCAATACGAATATCTCGGCCCTTCGTGCCCAGAGCGGCGCCGCAGCGGCTGAATCCTCGCTGTCGAAGGCGATGGAGCGCCTGTCCACCGGCAAGCGCATCAACTCCGCGAAGGACGACGCCGCCGGCCTCGCCATTTCGCAGCGCATGACCGCCAACATCCGCGGCATGGCCGTTGCCATCCGCAACTCCAACGACGGCATCTCGATGGCGCAGACGGCTGAAGGTGCGCTCGGCGAAGTCACCAACATCCTGCAGCGCATCCGCGAGCTGACCGTGCAGTCGGCGAACGGCACGTTCAGCGCGCAGGATCGTTCGAGCCTGCAGGCGGAAACCAACCAGCTGCTCGCCGAAGTCAACAACATCTCGAAGACGGCGAACTTCAACGGCCTCAAGCTGCTCGACGGTTCGGTCACCGACCTCAGGCTGCAGACGGGCGTCAACGCTGGCGACCAGGTCGGCATCTCGATGGTGAACGTGTCCTCGAACGCGCTCGGTCTCACGAGCGGCGGCGCGCCGGGCCAGATCACAACGGGCCGCGTTGGTGCCGTCTCGGGTCTCGCCGTTGGCGACGTGACGTTCAACGGCGTGAATGCGCTCGGCAGCGTGCCGACCGCCGACACCGCCGAAGCGCTTGCCGCCGCGATCAACGAGAACAGCGACAAGACGGGCGTGAAGGCCACCGCCTCCAACAACGTCACCAGCGCCAAGATCACGGCTGAAGAGTTCGCCGTGGGCGACATCACCATCGGCGGCGTCTCCGTCGGTGCGGCTGGCAGCGTCGAGGAACTGGTCGCCAACATCAACCGCAACGACTTCGGCGTCACCGCGACGCTGAACTCCGACAAGACGATCACCCTGTCGAACACGACCGGCGAGGCGATCACGGTCGGCGGCACCGCGGCTGGCGGCTTCACGGCCGGCACCTACCAGGGCTTCGTGAGCCTGCAGAGCAGCGACGGCAGCGACATCAAGGTCGTCGGCACCAACTCGACGGCTGCGACCGCCATCGCCGACGTGCAGCTGATGGGTCTCAACGTGGCTTCTGACGGCGTGTCCTTCTCGGGCGGCGCGGTTTCCGGTGCGGCTCTGGCAGCTGACGCGCTTGTCATCAACGGTGTCGAGATCGGCGCCTCGGCGACGGCTTCTGCGGCCGACAAGGCTGCGGCGATCAACGCGGCGAGCGACAACACGGGCGTCGAGGCGACGGTGAGCGGCACGAGCATCGTGCTGACCTCCACGAACGGCGGCGGCGTCCGCGTCGAAGGCACGGGTGCAGCGGCGATCGGCTTCGTCGCCCAGGGCGGCAGCGCCAACATGACCTCGACGCTCGACATCAGCAGCCAGGAAGCTGCGGTTGCGGCGCTCACGGTCCTCGACAAGGCGATCGACTCGATCGTTTCGAGCCGCGGCGATCTCGGTGCGCTTCAGAACCGCCTCGAATCGACCGTCAGCAACCTGACGACGACCTCGACGAACCTCACCGAAGCCCGCTCGCGTATCGAAGACGCGGACTTCTCGGCGGAGAGCACCAACCTCGCCCGCTCGCAGGTTCTGAGCCAGGCGGCGACCGCGATGCTCGCTCAGGCGAACCAGACGCAGCAGAACGTGCTGTCGCTGCTTCGTTAAGGGTTAGCGTTGTAAGCTAGTACGGGTTCGGCCCCGGCGCTCATCCGAACGCCGGGGCCGTTTTCTTGAAGACGAGAGACGTTGGGGGTTTTTCCGTGGCAACCGAAGACGACGACGAGGAGCTGACGTTCGACGCGGAAGAGCCGCAGGCGGCAAAGCCGAAGGCGGAACCGCAGCCCGAACCGCAGCCCGAGCCGGCCCCCGCGAAGGCCGAAGCCGAAGCTCCGGCTCCGGAACCCGCGCCGACGCCGGCGGCGGCACCCGCCGCAGAAGCCAAACCCGCCGAAGCCGCCGCGCCCTCGCGCAAGCCCTCCCGGTCCGGCATGGCGATCGCCGCGTGTCTTGGTGTCTGCGTGCTCACCTCCACCATCGCCGCCATCCAGTCCTGGCGCGCAGCGAGCATCGCCGCCGACGCAAGCAGCGCCGGATCGACGAAGGACGTGATCGCCAAACTGAATGCGCTCCAAACCCTGATGGAACAGCAGCGGGACGCTATCGACGAACTGTCGACGCGGCCCGGCCTAGCCGCGGCATCAGCCTCGCCGCAGTCGGTCGACGGCCAGATCAATGCGCTGGCCGCGGCGGTCAAGGCCAACCAGCAGATTGCCGAGCAGCTGCCGTCGGTCGTGATGAAACAGGTCGATGCCCGCCTCGCGCGCGTCGAGCCCCGCCGCGCGGCGCCAGCGAGCACGCGCCCGCAAGCCGCGCGTCCGGCGGTTCAGCGCAGCACGGCACCGAAGCGCGCGCCCGTGCGAAGCACCGAGGCCGCCAGGGTTCTCAGCACACCGATTGTGCCCGTGGTCGCCGAGAAGAAGCGCCCCGCAGGCGAAGAGATCAGCTACCCCTGAGCCAGACGCAAACAGGGCTGGCAGAACCCGGAGATGCTGCTAGCTGGCAGGGATGAGCCTTCGCCTGCCACCTGTCCCCGCATGGTCCGCCGCCCTCATTGCCGCCCTCATCGGATTCGGCGGAACGGTCGCGCTCGTGGTGCAGGCGATGCGCGTGCTCGGTGCATCGGTCGAGCAGACGGGCTCCGCCCTGACCGCGCTCTGCCTCGGCATTGCGCTGACCGGCGGCTTTTTCTCCCTGAAACTGCGGATGCCCGTCGTGCTCGCCTGGTCTACGCCCGGGGCGGCGCTGCTCGCCGCGACAGCGCCCGGGATCGCATGGCCCGAAGCGATCGGCGCGTTTCTGGCTGCCGCCGTGATGATGGTGGTGCTGGGCGCGGTCCCGGCGCTCGGACGGCTCGCCACGCGCATTCCCACGACCGTTGCGTCGGGCATGCTCGCCGGCGTTCTGCTACCCTTCTGCCTTGGACTTTTCAAAGCGGGCGCGACCGACCCCCTGCTCGTCGTGCTGCTCGTGGCGGTTTTCCTCCTCGCGCGCCAACGCGTACCGCTTTACACACTGCTTCTGGTCCTTGCGGCGGGGATTGCGATCACCCTCGTCCGCGGCGACGTTGCCCCGCTTCCGCCCGGGGCGACGTTCGGCGCGCTGACGCCCGTGATGCCTGCGTTCGATATCCGCACGATCCTCAGCATCGGCGTACCGTTCTTCCTCGTCACGCTCGTCTCGCAAAACCTGCCCGGCCTCGTCGTGCTTCAGGCAGCGGGTTACACGCCAAACGCCCGCACGCTGATCGTCGGGACCGGGCTGACCTCGCTGGTGACGGCGCCGTTCGGGGCACATGCGGTCTGCCTTGCCGCGATCACGGCAACGATCTGCACCACCGACGATGCACATCCCGATAGGGGCCGGCGCTGGGTGGTGGGCATAGTTTATGCAGGCTTCTATCTCGTGCTTGCGCTCTTTTCGCCTGCACTCGTCCGGCTGTTCCTTGCGCTTCCGGAAGCCGTGATCGTCACGCTCACCGGCATCGCGCTCATTCCGGCGCTGATCGGCACGATGGAAACGATGTTGTCAGTCAAGGAGGATCGCGATGCAGCGATCGTGACCTTCCTCGCCACCGGATCGGGCCTTGCGCTTTTCGGGCTGGGCGCGGCGTTCTGGGGCCTGCTCTCGGGTTTCCTCGCGCTTGGTGGCAAGGCGCTGCTGCGCCGGGTTTAGAGAGCGCCTCGCGTTCGAGAGGAAAGCGCGCGCCGCCCCCTCGAATGATCAGTGCACCGGCTATGAGGCGGGTTCAAACGCCGCCAGTTCAATAAGGGTTTTTTCTGCCATCGCCTGAAAGCCGCGCATGATGCCTTCATAAACATCGATGCGAATATCGAACGGACGGATCTTTCCCTTGTTCGCGTTGATCATCGTCGCTGTTACCGCAGGGTTCTCACCCGTAACCGCTCCTCCGACAGCCCCGCCGATCGCCCGCCCTATTTTTCCGAACCGCACCCCTCTGGTGATTTCAAAATCGGGTGCCTGCGTCTGCTCCCAGACCTGGGTGCCGGTCGCGATGTCCTTCAGTCGGTAGATGACCGTACTCTTGTGATGGGAGCCGGTCGTAAGCGGAGTAATCGCCATGGACTGCACTTCCGCCGTCAGTTCATAGCGCGCTTTCGCCGGATCTTTTGCGAAGAAGCCATTCTTCTTCAACGCGGCAGTATAGGTACGATAAAACCAGCCGTTCGCCGGCTGCGCGTCACCCTCCTGCGTGAAAACGATCTCTGCGACATCCGCGGGCACCACGGCGCGCAATTCCGGCCCTCCGCTTGCCGCACCTAGTTTTACCGTACCAGAAAATGGACTGTTCGCAGGAAGCGTCACAACGCGATCTGCCGCGAAAGAGACTGCGGGAACGAATATCGATATCAGAAATGCAATGAGAACCCTACGCATCTGCCCCCCATTTTGTTCATCATCGATCATGAACAGGTTCACGTTGGCAGTCACTCAATTGCGAATCAAGAGTATTATTTAAAGCTACGAGTGAAGTTCATTCACGATCTGTAATCGATGCGGGGAAGGATGGTAATTCTATCGAAGAGCAGAGAGTATTATGCTGTCCATTCGGATAGGCCGTTGCGCATCCGGTCGAGCGCCGCTTTCTTGATCTGGCAGACGCGTGCGGCACCGACACCAAGCACAGCGCCGATCTCGTCGAGGTTCAGTTCCTCGACATAATAGAGCTGCAGCACCATCGCCTCGCGCTCGGGAAGGGTCTTGATACCCTCGGCGAGCGCGCGTTCGAGATCCTTGCGTTCAAGCGTTTCGTCCGGCGTTTCGCCTTCGTCGGCGAACCACTGCGAATGATCCGAATAAACCTCGTCGATATTCTCGTAGTGCACACCCTGCGTAGCATCGATCTCGGCCTGCAATGCCTTCAATGTGATGCCCATGCGCGCAGCGAGTTCCATCTGCGTCGGCGGACGCCCGAGTGCGAGTTCCGCTTCGCGGCGGGCATCGTTCAGCTGCTTGCGGCGCACGAGTGCGCTGCGGCACATGTTCGCCTGCCGCCGAAGCTGGTCGATCATCGCCCCGCGGATGCGCGTGGTGGCGTATGTGGAAAAGGCGGCGGTGCCACGCTCCTGGAAATTGCGCGCCGCTTCCAGCAGGGCAATCGTGCCGATCTGTACGAGATCGCCGATCTCGATCGCCGAGCTCATCCGCCCGAAGACATGCCACGCGATCTTGCGCACGAGCCCCAGATTGGCCTCGACAAGCTGCTGCGGCGTCGGCGCAGCCTGGCGCCGACCGTAAACAAGACCTCCGGCAAGCTCAGCCCGCGCGTGCATCGCATCCCTCTCCGAAGAAGGCGGTGTTCGGCGTCGCGAGAATATCCGTGCGGGTGCGCTTCGCGATGTCGAGCGCGAGGGTATTGAATGCCTGCCCCGCCGCCGAAAGCGGATAGGCCTCGACAAGACAGCGCTTGCGCATCGCGGCGCTGTGCACATGGTTGTCGTGCGGGATCGAGCCCAAATGTTCGAGATTGATGTCGAGGAAGTTGCTCGCCACCTGCTTGAAGCGCGCGAACAGTCTGCGGCCCGCCAGCGCGTTCGGCACCATGTTGGTGACGACGAGCACATCGCGGCAGCGCCCGCGCTGCGCCAGCGCTTTCAGAAGACCGTAGGCGTCGATGAACGACGCCGGCTCGTCGGTGAGCACGACGACAGCGAAATCGCTCTTTTCCACAAGGCTCGTCACGTTGGGGGCGATGCCCGCCGCCGTATCGATAACGAGATAGTCGAGGTCGTCTTCGAACACGCGGAACTCGCGGCAGAAACCGTCGAGCACGTCGTCCTCGATCACGGCGAGGCTGGCGTCGCCTGATCCGCCGCTGACGAGCCCGATCCCGGCCGGGCCCGGCTGCACGATCTCGGTGAGCGGCACGCCGTCCTTCAGCGCATCGCGCACGGTGCGGCCCGCCGGGCGGCCGAGCATGACGCCCGCGTTCGCAAGGCCGAGATCGGCATCGAACAGCATCACCCGCTTGCCAGACTTGGCGAGCGCGACCGACAGATTGACCGACACATGGGTCTTGCCGACACCGCCCTTGCCGCTGGCCACCGCCACCACGACGGGGCGGTTGCGGAGATCCTGGCCGGTCGGCACGGGCGAAGTCATTCGGGAAAAGCCTTCCGTTGGCATACGCTTGAGAGCGGCGATCATTGCAGCGTCGCCGTCGCGCCGGTGGAGAGGGACGCAGCGACCATCCGGCACAGGCCGGTTGCCCGCGCCGCGTCGTAGCCGCTTCCGAAATCGGCCGAACGCCCGATCCCGGCAAGTGGCACTCCGCTCGAAAGCAGCATGGTCAGCACCGCCCCCGGCGGCAGGGTTTCGCCCGCATGGGTGAGAACATAGGCATCGAAACCTTGCGAAAACATCTCCGCGATCTGGCGATGCCGTGCGAGCTGGCCGCTGAGAGGCATCGTGCAGAGCACGGTGAGGGTGCCGGCGCGGTTCAGCGCGCCGCGCAGTTCCTCCACCTCGCAGGCGGCAAGGCGTGGGTCGCTCGGCATATCGATGAACAGACGTTCCTTGCGCGAAAGACGCCGCGCCGCTTCGGCGAGGCTTTCTCCGCGCGCCGGATCGGCGACCGGAATTTTCAGGAGGGAAGCGATGACGCGAAGCTGTTCCCGCGCGCCGGGGCGGCGGTCCCCGGAAAGCAGCGTGATGCGTTCGCCGGGGCGCGACGCGCGCGCCATCGCGGCGAGCTGCGCCAGCGTCGTCGTCTTGGCACTACCACTGTCACCGACCACGCAGACGTGCTCGAGATCGGTGTGCGGCGGCGGCGTGATCTTCACTTCGCGCTCGACGCGGATCAGGAAGCGCGACCAGGCATCGGCAAGGTCGGCACCAGCCGCAGCCATTTCGCCGGTGAGGAATTCGGGATCGATGCCGACCGCACGCGACTGCGCGATGAAGCGCACCATCGGATCCTTGCCCTTCGGCTGAGGCGCGGGCGTGAATACGGGGGGCGTTGTGATTTCTGGCGCACGGAGCGGGACCGGCCGTTCGATACCGCCCGCCACGACCTCGACGCCGTGGCGCGTGGTGCGGGTCTCGTAAACGATGGCGTCGGGGCCGAACATTTCGGCGACGCGTTCAAGCGCGATGCGGCTGCTCGGCGCTACAATGGTCGTGGTCTGCATAACGCGAACTCAACTCCCCTAGTGTTCGTTGCCGCGGCCGACGACGGCCACCACCTGAACCTGACGACTGTCCGGAATCTCGTAGAAGGACAGCACCGTCACATCCGGCAGATGCTGGCGCAGGAGCTGGAACAGCGGCCTGCGCACGAGCGGCGTCGTGACAACTGCAAATGTCGTGCCATCCGACAGCAGCGGACGCGCCGCCTCGCCGAGTGCGGTAAGGATGCGCTGCGAGAGTGCCGGATCGAGCGGATAGGCGCCCGTGGGATCGGCGCGGACGGAGGCAACCAGAAGCTGCTCCAGCTCGCCGTCGAGCGTGATGATCTTCAGCTGCTCACGGATGCCGCAGAGCTTCTGGACAATGAGCCCGCCGAGCGCCGGGCGCACCAGCTCGGTGAGATCGCCGGCATCCTGCGTACGATGCGCGACACCCGACAAAGCCTCGATAATCCGCCGGAAATCGCGGATCGGCACGGCCTCGTCGAGCAGCGTCTGCAAGACGTTCGTGATGGTCTGGAGCGAGAGCGACTTGGTGACGCCGCCCACCAGTTGCGGGGCGGCGGTCTGCAATGTGTCGAGCAGTTTCTGCACCTCGTCCTGCCCGAGGAGCTGGCGCGACTGGCCGCTGAGGATCTGGTTGACGTGCGTTGCCATCACCGTCGACGGGTCGACGACGGTGTAACCGTTTGCGATGGCCTGGTCCTTGTCTTCCGGCTGAATCCAGAGCGCATCGAGCCCGAACGTCGGATCCTTGACGGCACGTCCGGAAACCGACGCGTGGACGAGACCGGAATCGAGTGCGAGCAGTTCCTGCGGCGCCACCTCGTCCTCGCCGTAAACGACGCCGGAAACGAGCACGCGGTAAGCATGGGGCGGCAGCGCCATGTTGTCGCGCACGCGGATCATCGGAATAACGAAGCCGAGCTCGCGCGAGAGCTGACGGCGGATACCGGTGAGGCGGCCCATCAGCGGCGCGCCGAGCTTCTCGTCGACGAGGCCGATAAGGCCGTAGCCGATCTCCACGCTGATCTGGACGTTGTCGGTAACGTCCTCCCAGCTGATCTGCGATTCCGCGTTGGGATCGACGACTGGCGCCTCGACGACGGGCGCAGCATCGGCGATGGTCTTCGCCCGCTTCAGGCGCCACGCCACGGCAGCAGCGATCGCAGCCGCCGTCAGGATGATGCCGTGCGGCATTCCCGGCACGACGCCCAGCAGCGCAAGGATCACCGCAACCGGCGTCCACGCCCCCGCAGAGCCGAACTGGCTCGACATCTGTCCGGTGAGATCGAGCGGCGACGACACGCGCGTGACGATGATCGCCGCGGCGATCGAAAGCAGCAGCGCGGGGATCTGCGCCACAAGGCCGTCACCGATCGCGAGCAGCACGTAGTTCGACCCTGCCTCAGCGAGCGTCAGCCCATGCTGCACGGTGCCGAGGATGAGGCCGCCGATGATGTTGACGAAGAGGATGAGGATGCCGGCGACGGCATCGCCCTTCACGAACTTCGAGGCGCCGTCCATGGAGCCGTAGAAATCCGCTTCGGTCGCGACTTCCTGGCGGCGCGCCTTGGCTTCGTCGGGCGTCAGGAGCCCGGCGTTGAGATCAGCGTCGATCGCCATCTGCTTGCCGGGCAACGCATCTAGCGTGAAGCGCGCGGACACTTCGGAAACGCGGCCCGCGCCCTTCGTGATCACCACGAGGTTGATGATCATCAGGATCGCGAAAACGAAGATACCGACGATGTAATCGCCGCCGATCAGGAAATTACCGAACGCCTCGATAACGTGACCGGCAGCGTCCGGGCCTTCATGGCCGTTCACCAGCACGACGCGCGTCGATGCGACGTTGAGCGCGAGCCGGAGCAGCGTCGCGAACAGCAGCACGGTTGGGAACGACGAGAAATCGAGCGGTTTCTGCGTGTTCAGCGCCACCATGAGCACGGCGAGCGAGATCATGATGTTGAAGATGAAGAACGTGTCGAGCATGAACGGCGGGATCGGCACCACCATCAGCACGACAAGCAGCAGAATGCCGATGGGCAGCACGGCCGCGCGGCCCGCGCCGGCCCAGATCGAGCGGTTCATCTGGAGCGTTGCGGCAGTCACGAACGGCTCCGGGCGCTGGTCTTCAAGGCTTCAAACTCCGTGTGAAAGCGCTCAGCCGAGGCTGGCGAGCGTGAGATAGGCAAGCCGGGCGGCTTCCGGTTTCGTTGTCGAGAGCAGACCGTCCAGCGCCGATGCATCTTCCCCCGCGAGCGCGAGCGCGAGGCTCATCGGCAGCGGCGGTTCGGCGGGCACGACAGGGGCGCGGGCCGCGAGCGCCTGATCGGGCGCTTCGTCCCCCATCTTGGCGGCGAAACGCTCGTAGACATCCGCCAGCGAGCGCGGCGTACCGTTCGCTGCGTAGAACACGGCGCGGTTGGCGGCAGCCGCCGCGGGCATGACCTGGTCGGCACGCTGGCCCGGGTCCGCCGCCATCGCGCCGAGAAACTTCGCGGCGCCGCGCGGCCCTAGGAAATGGCCCATGTAGAGGTCGGTGGCGTTTGCCGTGCGGCCGGTTGCCGCCTCGATCGCCGTACCGTTCTCGCGCGCAGTCTCCGCCGCCATCAGCGCGGAGGCTTCGGGTTCGTTCCTGAGATTCATGATCGCGGGGCGAAGGCCCGCATCCGCAATCGTAAGCCGCCCGCGCGCGTCCGTCTTGATGGCGTTCGCGGCCCAGCCGAGGCCGTGCTCAGCACCGTGGCGCTTCAGCGCGCCGAGCCAGCTCTGGTCGATGAACTGATAGAGGCCAGTCGCGCTGCTGGTGCGCGCCTTCGCATCGGGCCGGAGGCCGCTTTCGACCTTCGCCTGATTGTAGAGATAATCGAAATCGACGCCGGTACGCCGGCTCGCTTCGGCAATCGCCGTGCGGACGCGCTCAGCGCCTCCAGCGATCGTAGAAAGGGGCGTCGGATTCATGACGGCTTCGTCTCCTTTGCGGGAGACAAAGCAAGGGCCGTGCCAGTGTCAGAAAATCAGCGCGCTCAGGCGCAGTCGAGGTCCAGCGAGCGATAGCCGCCGTCCATGCGGCCGTTGCGTCCGTAGCGGATTTGCGGCGCGTGTCCGGCCGCACGCGAGAGCACGGCAAGGCGGCGTTCGACGCCCGCCAGCAGCAGGTTCACGCGGAGCGCGGCCTGCTCGCAAAGCTCGGCGCCTTCGCGGATAAGCGCATCGGTTTCGGCATCGCTCGCGACGATCGGCGACAGCTGCAGTGCAGAAATCGCGGCGAGCTTCGCGGGTGTAGAGGATTCGAGGACGCTGATGTCCCCGCTTTCCAGCGCCGCGATTTCAGTGCGCAGCGTCTCGTTCAGGGTCTTCAGTGTCTGCCGGTAGGCAGGGGCATCCATCATTCGGCCGTCCAGCCGAGATCGAGATCGACCATCTTGCGGGCGATCTGTTCGGGATCGACCTTGTAGCTGCCATTGGCGATAGCGGCGCGAAGCTCGGCAACGCGCGCGGCGTCGATCGGCGCGGCGGCGGCATCGCGCGCCGCGGTGGCAAGCTCGGAAAGCTCGGCGCGCGCAGGCGTCGGCGCGGTTTCGGCCGTAGCGGTCTTCGCAGCCCCCGCCGCCTTCGCGGCAGCCGGGTCCAGAAGCACCGACGCTCCGTTCAGCCCTGCCGGGCGGCCAGAAATTCCGTCTACCATCCTCGTCGCCTCATCATCGCCTGTGCGGCGCAAAAGCCCATTATAAATTCATTCACGACCGTCTTCCGGATTTTTATAGCCCGGAAGCGCAACAATTCCTGGAGCGACCACAATCGCCTGCATCCGGTTGCCGGACGCGACGTTGCGAACGCGCACGCGGCCGCCCACGGGCGCATCCTGTTCGGCGACGCCCTCGACCGCGACTTCGATCCCCGTCCCGCCATTCTTGATCTGCACGGGGTCGCCGCGTTTCACGGCATTCGCGGCGATCAGCATGTTGGCGCGCACCGCCTCGCCGGGGCTGAGCGCACGAATGACCACCTTGCCGACCACCTGATCGACCGCGGTAACGCCGCCGGGTACATAGGTATCAGGCCGGAAATCGACGTCCCCCGCCGAGATCGTACTGCCGCGCGGCACCGGGCGAACGACGACGACAGCGCCGCTTCCGCCCTGCACAGCCCCCTGCCCTGCCGGTTTCATGTCGATGGGAACGTAAATCTGCCATCCGTCCGGCCCACCGCAGCGGACGAGCACGGTCGTCTGCCCCGTGCCGTACCAGATCAGCTCCGGCCGAATGGAACAGGCGCCAAGCTTCAGGCGGCGATCGACGCGCGGCGCGCGGTTTGGCCCGGCGAAGTCGCCGATCTGCGCTTCAAGGCGATCGAGGTTTTCGAAAATGACGGGCTGGGCCGCCGCCGCGGGTACACCGACGACAAATATTGCCGCCAATGCCCACAAGCGTCGGGAAACCGTCGTTCTGTTCATCCAGCCTTGCATGACACATTTCAAAGCAATGTCCATGCCAAGCCCGGAACGTCAGCGCAGACGCAGCGCCGTCCGCGTTCCGGGAGGCACCCCATCGCCGAGCACGCGCGCACGCGCGGCGCTGCCCGACACCGAGACCACCTCGGCAAACGTCCAACCCGGCCCTGCCCCTGCCGCGACACGCGCGTCCCCGAGTCCAAGGAGGTCGCCGACGACGAGGTCTCCGCCCGCTGCCGAGATCAGAAGCTCGTCGCCCGAGGCGCCGTTCACCGCCACTTCGAGCGGTCGGCAGCGCGCAAACACCCCCGCTTCCTCGACGAGATCGGCAAGCTTGCCGCCAAAATCGGGCGCGACGGCGCGGCGCGAGGGGCGATAGTCTGCGGGAACATATTCCCACGTCCGCGCCGAGAGCGTCCAGTCGCTGTCGCGCGTGATCCGCCCGAGGAGCGTACCGCGTACGGAATCGTAAACCTCCACGCCGAGCACCGCCTCGGCGCGCTTGCCCATGATCAGCCCGGTGCCTTCGACCCGGCGCGTGCGCATCTCGATGAACGGCTGCACGAAAAGGCCATAGCCAGGCGCGCCGCCGTGCGCGAGCGCCGTATAACGCTCCGAAGACCGCCGTGCGGCGGCAAGCGGCAAGGCGGCAGGCTCCCCATAGGCGTCCCGGAACGTGCGCTCGGCATCGGCGCGTACCGGCTCCGCGATCGCGGGATCGATCGCCGGGTCGATATCGACCCGCAGCGTGCCGACATGCATCGCGGGTCGCACCGATGCGTCGCATTTACTGGCTCCAAGCGGCGCCAGCGTTGCCGATACAGCAACGCGCAGCAGGCCGGCTTCGCGCCATTCGTCCGTCACCTCGAACGCGGTCACCTTCGCGCGCGCGGTCGCCCAGAGCGTGTCGGACCGCACGATATTGCGGTCGATGATCGTGCGCGCCTCGACATCCATGCCGCCCGCCGCGACAGCCTGCCGAAGCGCATCCCCGATCGCCGCGCGGCGCGCACGGGCCGCATCCGCGCCAAGCGGCGCGGCGCCCTCCACGTCGACGCGCACGTCCGCTGCCGCCGGAAGGGCTGCAAGAACGGTGACAACGGCAAGAAGGGCGGCCCCGCGGCGCATCAATCGGCCCCGCCCGCTGGTCGCCGCATCTCGACGACGGTTTCGTATGTATCGTCACCCTTCGGCGTGATTTTGACGATGCGCGCGCCCGATACGGTGCCGCTCACCGTGGCGCGGATTGAATCCGACTGCAGCGACGTGTTCGACGCGGAGGACTGCGACTGCAGCTTCACGCCATAGACCTGCTCGGCAAGGTTACGCAGCGCGGCAAGGTGCGAGGCGCGGATCGCCAGCAGACGGCGCTCCTCGTCTGTTTTCGCGGGCTGCGATGAAATCGGGGCGAAACCGACGCCGGTCAGCACGGCGGGCGCTGCTTCCTGCGCGTGCGCCGGCAGGACAAACAGGGCAAGCACCGCAAACGCGGTCCGGGGCGTCATGAGTCTCATGGTCTGAATAACGACAGCTTCGGGTTAAGATTAAGTGGGCGCGCAAACGCGTCGGGAAACCGACGGAAGGCCGTCAAGGCCCCGACAACGCATCCTCAGCCTGAAATTATATCTATTGAAATCATATTGTTATCGATCTGGCACGGCACTTGCTGGAGCGAGAGCGGACAAAACCATCAGGACGTACCGCTATGGACGTACTCGACAATTATTTTGGTGTGCACGCACAGGCGCTTGAACTCCGTTCGAAGCGCCTCGAACTGCTCGCCTCGAACATCGCCAACGCGGCCACCCCCGGCTACAAGGCGCGCGACATCGATTTCGCCGCGCAGCTGAAGTCGGCACAGAGCGGCGGCGGCGCGCTGACCGTCACCGCCGGCAACCATATCGGCATGGGCGGACCCGGCGCGGCCGGCGGCGCGCTCTACCGCATCCCGAACCAGGCCTCGCTCGACGGCAACACGGTTGAGCTTTCCACCGAGCAGACGCGCTTTGGTGAAAACGCCGTTCAGTACCAGACGACGCTCGCGTTCCTGAACGGCCGCATCAGCACGCTCTCGCGTGCGCTGAAAGGCGAATGACGATGGCTGGGCTTTCGATCTTCGACATTTCGGGCCGCGCCATGTCGGCGCAGCTCGTGCGCCTCAACACCACGGCGAGCAACCTTGCGAACGCCGGCTCCGTCGCGCGCAGCGAGGCAGAGGCCTACAAGGCGCGCAAGCCGATCTTCGAGACCTTTTTCGATCAGGCGAACGGCGGGGCAACGGCCACGGTGGACGTCGTCGATGTCGTCTCCGCGGGCGGCACGCCCGTGAAGCGCTACGATCCCGGCCATCCAATGGCCGACAAGAACGGTTATATCTACGAGGCCGCGGTCGACCAGACCCAGGAGATGGTCGAGCTGCTCGAGGCCTCCCGCCAGTATCAGAACAATGTGGAGGTCATCCAGACCGCCAAGTCGCTGATGCTGAACACCCTGAAACTCGGACAGTGAGGCAGGCATGACCAGCACCAGCAGCAGCCTTGATCTCAATGCGCTTGGCATCAAGAGCTACGATCCCAGCAACACCGTCACGCAGAAGAGCCAGCTCGATCAGAGCGACTTCCTGAAGCTGCTGACGACGCAGCTGAAGAACCAGGATCCGCTCAACCCGGTCGAGAACGAGGCGTTCGTCGCGCAGATGGCACAGTTCTCGTCGCTGGCCGGCATCTCGGAGATGAACACCAAGCTCGGCAGCATCCTCGATTCACTGAACAACAATCAGCTTTCCACGGCCACCGGCCTCGTCGGCAAATATGTGCTGACATCGGGCACCAAGGCGGTGCCGGACGGCACCGGTGCCGTCTACGGGGCGATCACGATCCCCGAGGGTGCGACGGACACCACGATCGCGATCAAGGATTCCACCGGTGCGACAATCCGCACGCTGAAGCTCGGCGCGGTCGAAGACGGCGTCCACGAGTTCGCGTGGGACGGCAAGAACGACGCAGGCGAAGCCGTTGAGCCGGGGCCCGTGACCATCGAGGCGACGGCGAACGTGGGCGGCAAGCGCGAGGCGCTTTCCACCTCGGTCTACGCGCTCGTCCAGTCCGTCAGCACCGCGACCGCAAACACACCGATGACGCTCGATCTGCTCGGCATCGGCTCCGTCACCTTCGACAAGGTTCAGAAGATCAGCAGCTAGTTCTCACCGTTTCCAGAGGAGACCCTACCCATGGCCATGTATACCTCGCTCACCGGCCTCAACGCCGCGCAGACCGATCTTTCCACGACCTCGAACAACATCGCGAACGTCGGCACCGTCGGCTTCAAGCGCTCGCGCGCCGAGTTCGGCGACATCATCTCCAGCTCCGCGCTGCAGAGCGCCGGCCGCGTGGCCGGTTCGGGCACCGCGCTGAAGACCATCAAGCAGCAGTTCACGCAGGGCGCGATCCAGTCGAGCCTCAACGTCATGGACGTCGCGATGATGGGCGAAGGCTTCTTCATGGTGAAGTCGACCTCGGGCACCACCGATATGCAGTTCACGCGCAACGGCGCGTTCAGCGTGAATTCGGAGCGGTTTGTGGTCGACAGCGGCGGCCAGGCCCTTCAGGTCTACCCGGTCAACGATTCCGGCACGGTGATCTCGACGAGCATCAACGACACACGCGCCCTGCGTCTGCCGCTGACCTCGGGTCAGCCCCGCGCGACGACGGGGATCAACCTCGCGCTCAATTTGCCGTCGGATGCCGAAGTCATCCCCAACAACCCGATCTATACGCCGTCCAACCCTTACGCGTTCGATCCGAACAACCCGACGACCTACAACCGGTCCACCTCGACGACGGTGTATGACTCGCTGGGCAACCCGATGGCGGCGGAAATCTACTACGTCCGCACGTCGAGCTCAAACTCGTCATCGACGACGAACGACTGGAACGTCCACGTGATCGTTGACGGCACCGAACTGACGCCGTCGAGCGGCCCGTCGCCGATGCAGATGCAGTTCGACAACTTCGGCCAGCTCGTCTCTCCGACGACTGGGGTGGGCTTCGATCCGCTGGCCATTCCGGGCGGCGATCCCCTGCTTATCTCGCTGGACCACGGCACTTCGACGACGCAGTACTCGGACCCCTTCTCGATCGTTTCCATGACGCAGGACGGATATCCCTCGGGCCGCCTCGACAGCGTCACCGTCGACAACAACGGGGTGGTCTTCGCGAGCTTCACCAACGGCCAGACGCAGGCGCTCGGCAAGATCGCCGTGGTGACCTTCGCGAACGCCAACGGCCTGAAGCAGACGGGCGACGCGCACTATACTTCCACCGGGCTTTCCGGTGAGCCGATCCTCGGCGAGGCGGGTTCGAGCGGCGTCGGCACGATCCGTTCGGGCGCGCTCGAGATGGCGAATGTCGACATCACCGAGGAGCTGGTCAACCTGATCACCGCGCAGCGCAACTTCCAGGCGAACGCCAAGGCGATCGAAACCGACAGCGCCATGACCACCGCCATCATCAACATCCGTAGCTAAGCGGACCCAGGCTGACCGGAACCGCTGATGGACCGTCTCGTCTATACCGCCCTCTCCGGCCTGCGCAGCGCCATGGCTGCGCAGGACGTGACGGCGCACAACATCGCCAACGCGAGCACGATCGGTTTCAAGCGCGACGTCAGCGCCGCGCAGAGCCGTCATCTCGTCGGCGGGCAGAGCTTCGCCAGCCGCATTCAGGCAGCCGAAGGCACGCTCGAGTCCGATCAGGCGCCCGGCACGGTCAACCAGACCGGCCGCGCGCTTGACGTAGCGATGCTGGGCGAATCGATGATGGCGGTGCAGGCACCGGACGGCACCGAGGTCTACACCCGGCGGGGCGATCTTCGGATCAGCCCCACGGGCATCCTTGAAACCGGCGATGGCCTCGTCGTCGTCGGACAGGGCGGGCCGATCACGGTGCCCCCGGCGAACACGGTCGAGATCGGCGCGGACGGCACGGTGAGTATTCGTCCTCAGGGCGGGCAGCTCAACGAGATGAGCGAAGTCGGCCGCATCAAAATGGTGACGCCGCAGCCCGACGAGCTGGAAAAAGGCCTCGACAATCTGATGCGCGCGGCTGGCGGCGGACAGCTCGCGCAGGACGATACGGCCCGGCTCCAGACCGGCGGTCTCGAAGGGTCGAACGTCAACATGATGGGATCGATGATCACGATGATCGAGCAGGCCCGCGCCTTCGAGGTGCAGGTGCAGCTCGTCACCAGCGTGCGCGACATGGATTTGAGCAGCACGGCGCTGCTCCGCCTTGAATAACGAAGAAGGAGCCAGACGATGAGTTCGGCACTGCATACGGCACGGAGCGGTCTCGACGCGCAGGATATGCGCATGAGGGTCATCTCCAACAACCTCGCCAACGTGAACACCACGGGGTTCAAGCGCGACCGCGCCGAATTCCAGAGCCTGATGTACCAGAACTACCGTCAGGCGGGTGCCAACAGCGAGCAATCCACACAGTACGCCACGGGCCTCAACATCGGCACGGGCGTGCGCATCGTCGGCACCGAGCGTATCAACACGCAGGGCTCGATGCAGTCGACGGACAACCCGACCGACATGGCGATCAACGGCGCCGGCTACTTCCAGGTGCTGAAACCCGACGGCACGATCACCTACACGCGCGACGGTTCGTTCACGGTGAGCGCGGAAGGCCTGCTCGTCACCAATGACGGCTATCCGCTGCAGCCGGATATCACGGTGCCCGAAGGCGCGCGGTCGCTGACGATCGGCAAGGACGGAACGGTGAGCATCGTGAACGCCGGCGATTCCTCGCCGAGCCAGATCGGCCAGATCCAGGTCGCGAACTTCCTCAATCCGGCCGGCCTCCAGCCGCTCGGCGACAATCTGTTCGCCGAAACTGCGGCAAGCGGCGCGCCGATCGTCGGCACACCCGGCGTCGATGGTCTCGGCGAGATCAACCAGAACATGCTCGAAACCTCGAACGTCAACATGGTCGAGGAAATGGTCAACATGATCGAGACGCAGCGGGCCTACGAGGTGAACTCGAAGGTGATCTCCACGGTCGACGGGATGATGCAGTATGTCACGCAGAACCTTTAAGGTTGCGGCGCTCTCGCTGCTCGCGGCGACCGCCGCGTGCGCAGCGCCCTACGAGCGGCCGATGGCGGAGTTCGCGCCGTCGCACGCGCCTGCACCGACGCCGCCCGTACAGGCGACGGGCGCGATCTACCAGGCCGGCCGCTTCGCCAGCCTCGTCGAGGACAATCGCGCGCGGCGCGTCGGCGATGTGCTGACGATCGTGCTCGTCGAAAAGACGCAGGCGGCGAAATCGGTCTCGAGCGCAAGCTCGCGCAACAGCGACATGTCGCTGACCCTGCCCGACGCCAAACCCTTCTCGTGGGTGCCGGACGGGCTGCTTTCGGGCGGCAGCGGCCAGACCTTCGCGGGGCAAGGCTCCGCCGCGCAGTCGAACCAGCTGACCGGCGAGATGACCGTCACCGTGGCGCAGGTCTACACCAACGGCACCATGCTGGTGCGCGGCCAGAAGCTCATCAAGCTCAATCGCGGCGAGGAGTATCTGCAGATCTCCGGCATCGTGCGCCCGCAGGACGTGACGCCGGAGAACCGCGTCGCCTCCACGCGCGTCGCCGACGCCCGCATCGCCTACTCCGGCACCGGCGAACTCGCGCAGCAGACCCGCATGGGCTGGCTGCAGCGCTTCTTCACCGCGATTTCACCCTTCTAGGTCCAAAGGACTCGCCATGCGCATTCGCCGCTTCCTCATCGCTCTCGTCCTCGCCTGCGGGTTTGCCGCGCCGGCGGCGGCGGAGCGCATCAAGGATCTTGGCGATTTCGCCGGCATCCGGTCGAACCAGCTCGTGGGCTACGGCGTCGTTGTGGGCCTCAACGGCACCGGCGACGACAATCTCGAATACACGATCCAGAGCATGAGGAGCGCCATCGCACGCTTCGGCGTCGTCATCCCGCCGGGGGTGAAGGCGAGCCTGAAGAACGCCGCCGCCGTGATGGTGACGGCGGACCTGCCGCCGTTCGCCAAGCCCGGCCAGAAGATCGACGTCACCGTGTCGGCGATCGGCAAGGCGAAATCGCTTCGCGGCGGCAACCTGCTGCTGACGCCGCTCGTCGGCGCGGACGGCGAGGTCTACGCGATGTCGCAGGGCAGCCTTGCCGTCGGCGGTCTCGGCGTCGAGGGGCAGGACGGATCGAAGGTGACGGTGAACGTCCCCTCAACCGGCCGCATCCCGCAGGGCGCCTCGGTCGAACGCATGGTCGATACCCCGTTCGCGACCTCGCCCAGCCTGGTGCTCAACCTCCGCGAGGCGGACTTCACGACGACGCAGCGCGTCGCCGACGCCATCAACAAGACGCTTGGCGGCGGCACCGCCTCGCCCCTCGACGCGGTTTCCATCGAAGTCACCGCGCCGATGCAGGCGGACCAGCGCATCAGCCTCGTCTCGATCATCGAGAACATCGAGGTGCAGCCCGCCGCACCTGCCGCGCGCGTCGTCGTCAACTCGCGCACCGGTACCGTCGTCATCGGCGCGAACGTGCGCGTCTCACCCGCCGCGGTCAGCCACGGCAGCATGGTTGTGAAGGTGACGGAGAACCCGCAGGTCAGCCAGCCCGGTCCCCTCTCGCGCGGGCAGACGACAGTGACGCCCGACAGCGGCATCGAAGTCGAGCAGGGCGGGGCGCACATGTTCCTGTTCAATCCGGGCGTCGCGCTCGACGACATCGTAAAGTCGGTGAACGCGCTCGGCGCGACCCCGTCGGACCTCGTCGCCATCCTCGAGGCCTTGAAGCAGGCGGGCGCGCTCAAGGCGGAGCTGATCGTGATATGACGACGATAAACGGCCTTCAGAACGGCGGAACCGCTGCTGTCGACAGCAGCCGCAAGAACACCGATGCGAACCTCGACAAGGCCGCACAGCAGTTCGAGGCCGTGTTCGTGAACCTGATGCTGAAGCAGGCACGGCAGGCCGTGCCCGACGGCGGCCTCTTCCAAAGCGAGGGTCTGAAGACGTTCCGCGAAATGCAGGACCGCGAGCTTGCGGGAAGCCTCGCGAAGCACAGCCCGCTCGGTATCGCCGAGGCGCTGAAGAATTTTCTCGCACGCGGCCAGGAAACCGCAGCCCCCGCGACAAACGAAGGCGAAGCGAAATGAGCGACCTCCTCGGCCTCGGCGCATCGGGCGTCCGCGCCTACCAGACCGCGCTCGACATCGTCGGCGAGAACATCGCCAACGCGAACGTGCCCGGCTATGCGCGGCGCACCGCCGTCGTCGCGGAGAATCCCTCTGCTGGCGGCGGTTTCCCGCTGACCCGCCAGACCGCGGCGGGAAGCGGCGTCAACGTCAGCGGCATTGCCCGCGCCTATGATGCCTTTCTCACCAGCGATGCGCGCACCGCCTCGGGCGATTATGCCCGCGCCCAGACGCGGCAATACTGGCTGAGCGAGATCGAATCGTTCCTCAACACCGACTCACAGGGCCTCTCGGGCAGGCTGACGTCGTTCTACAACACCGCGCAGGACGTCTCGTCCGATCCGACCTCGCTTTCCGCACGCGATGCCTTCCTGTCAGCCGCCGGCGAGGTCGCCGCGCAGTTCCGCAGCCTCGCGCAATCGTTCGATGCGACGCGCACGGGCATCAAGCAGGATGTCGACCAGACCGTCGACCGTATCAACGATCTCACCAGCGCGCTTTCAACGCTGAACGGCACCATCCGCCGCACGGCGGGCGGCACCTCGGCTTCCGCGAGCCTTGAAGACGAGCGCGACCGCCTGCTGAACGAGTTGGCATCGCTCACCAAGATCGATGTCACCACACGCGGCGACGGCACGGTAGATGTGCGCCTCGACAATTCGACCGGCCCGATGCTGCTCGATCAGATGGGCGCGAAGCTGCTCGGCGCCACCGAAGCAAACGGCAAGATTCGGCTGACGCTCGATCCGTTCGGCGACAGCGGCACGATTCCGGTGCCCGGCAGCGGCGTGCTCGCCGGCCTTTCCGATGCCTACACGCAGAACAGCAACAGCACGGCGGCGATCGATACGCTCGCCCAGCAGTTCATAACCAGTGTCAATGCCGCACACGGGCAGGGCGTCGATCTGAACGGCATCGTCGGCGGCGATCTGTTCGCGGCAAGTTCGCTGGTGGCGACACCGTCGCGGACCAACACCGGTCAAGCGACGCTCGACATGCAGGTGACCGACGAGTCGCTCGTCTTCGCCGGGGGCTACGAGCTCTGGTACGATGGCGGCACCAGCCAGTGGACGCTCTCGCGCGCCGATGGCAGCGCTTCCATAACCGGCAGCGGCACGCTCGATCTCGATGGCATCCATCTCGAACTGGGCGGCGCGCCAAAGGGCGGCGACTGGTTCCAGATCGAGGGCGTTTCGGGTGCTGCGGGTATGCGCGTTCTCATCGAGGACGGCGCAGACGTTGCGGCGGCGGCGCCGTGGGCGGCTGATATTTCTGCGACGAACCAGGGCACGGGCACGGTTTCGGTGCGTAGCAACCCCGCCGCCGCCACGATCCCCGCGCCGGTGCCGACGAGCTTCACGGTTCGCATGGGCGCCGGCGGCACATACGAAATCATCGACACCGCCGACACCGGCGTTCCGCCCACCGTGCTCGCGAGCGGAGCCTATGTGCCGGGCGCGTGGATTCCGGTGAACGGCTTCGACGTGCAGCTTTCAGGCACCATTACGGAGGGCGACAGCTTCGTCGTCGCGCCGACGGCGGCGGGCATGGCCGACAACGCCAACATGCTGCGCATGGTCGATACGCGGCTCGGCAATCCAGGCTTCGAGGGCCGCTTCGCGCGCGAGGTGACGCGGGTTGCCACGAACCTCAACGACACGAAAGCGCTGGCGTCGGCAACGCTCGCCGTACGCGACAAGGCGCTGGAAGCGCGCGACGCGGCATCCGCGGTCAATCTCGACGAGGAAGCCGCCGACCTCATTCGTTTCCAGCAGGCCTACCAAGCCTCTGCGAAGATCATCGCGGCAGCCCGCGAGATCTTCCAGACCATTCTCGACATCCGCTAAGCATTCCCGAGGAACCGCAACATGCGCGTCGGCACCTTCCAGTCCTTCCAGTCGCAGACGAGCCGCATGGGCTCGCTGCAATCGACACTCGCGCAGCTCGAGGCGCAGATCGCGTCGGGCAAGCGCATCCTCGATCCATCCGACGATCCACTGGGGTCGAGCCGCGTCGCGGACCTGCAGCGCAGCATCGACAACAACCAGCAGTTCATCCGCAACATGGATGCGATCACCACACAGCTTTCGTTTGCCGACAGTGCCGTGGACGCCATGTCGAACCAGATGGTGCGCGCGAAGGAACTCGCCGTACAGGCCGCGAACGGCACGCTGACCGACGCCGACCGGAAGGTGATCAGCACCGAACTCGGGCAAATCATCGACCAAATGCTGTCGCTTTCGAACAGCCGTGATGCTGCGGGCAATTATTTGTTTTCAGGCGCATCCGTCGGCACGGCACCCTTCGCGCGCGATGCGACCGGCGCGATCGTGTGGCAGGGCAGCGGCGAGGCGCCGAAAGTGCCGATCAGCACCGACGTTGCTGTCTCGACAGGCGCGAACGGCCTCTCGATGCTTTCGATCGAAACGAGCGGCGGACGCCAGACGATCCTCGCCTCGCTCAGCGAATTCAAGGCGCTGCTCGACGCCCCCGGCGCCGATGCCGCAACCTTCACGGCGGGCATGGAGAAGGCGCTGCGCGACACGACGGCAGGCATCGACCGCCTCGCCGACCAGCGCGCGACCTTCGGCTCGCGCATGGCGCAGGTGGACACGGAAACCGGCCGCCTGAAGGCGCTGGAGACCACGATGACGACCGCGAAGAGCAATCTCGAAAGCCTCGACGTCGCCGCCGCCATCGTCCAGCTGAAAAGCGCGATGACGTTGCTCGACGCGTCGCAACAGAGCTTCGCGCAGATCAAGAAACTGTCGCTCTTCAGCTACTTGTAACGCTGTGCTGCGTCGCAACAAATCTGTGTACGGGGAAGCCTTTCTCAACCTTTGGGTGTCTAAATGGCCGGCACCTGAGGTCGTTAAGCAAGATGGGTGGACGGCATCGCGAGGCCCGGTGATGCCGCCAGGCAATGGAGTTGTGCGTTAGATGTTCGCTGCGATCGGCCTTATCGTCCTTTTCGCGATGGTCTTCGGTGGTTTTGCGATCACCGGCGGCAATCTCGAGCCGGTCATGCACGCGATTCCGCACGAGATGCTCATCATCGGCGGCGCCGCAGCGGGCTCGCTGCTGCTCGGTAACAGCTTCGCCATCCTGAAGCAGGTCGGCGGCGGCATCGGCAAGATCTTCAAGGGCCCGACCTACAACAGAAAAGATTATCTCGACGCGATCTTCCTTGCCTCAAAGCTGATGAAGACCATGAAGACCGATGGCCCGGTCGCCATGGAAGCCCACATCGAAGACCCGAAATCGAGCAGCATCTTTCAGGAATATCCCAAGCTGCTGAAAGACCATTTCCTCATCGATTTCATGGCGGACGCCATCCGCCTCGTCGTCGTCTCCTCGGGCACGCTCAACGTGCACGCCGTCGAGGAGATCATGGACAACGCCATGAAGACGCATCACCACACCGCGATGAAGCCGGTGAAGGTGCTGCAATCCACCGGTGACGCCCTCCCCGCGCTCGGCATCGTCGCGGCCGTGCTCGGCGTCGTGAAGACCATGGGCTCGATCGACCAGCCGCCCGCCGTGCTTGGCGGCATGATCGGCTCCGCGCTCGTCGGCACCTTCCTCGGCGTGCTGCTCGCCTACGGCATCGTCTCGCCGATGGCGAACCGGCTTGAGCAGATTCTCGAGGAAGACGGCGAGATCTATCACGTCGCCAAGGCGATCATCATTTCCTCGCTGCACGGCAATGCGCCCGCCATGGTCATCGAGGCCGCGCGCACCAGCATCAGCAGCAAGAACCAGCCCGGCTTCGCCGAGGTGTTTGACGGGCTGCGCGGCCGATGAGCGCCGAGCCGATCAAACCGCTCGTCGCCGAAGCGGAAGTCCCGCCGCCGATCATCATCAAGAAGATCACCATCGAAGCGCACGGCGGCCACCACGGCGGCGCGTGGAAAGTCGCCTACGCCGACTTCGTGACCGCGATGATGGCGTTCTTCCTTCTCCTGTGGATCGTCGGCGCCACCAACGAGGACCAGCGCAAGGGCATCGCCGATTATTTCTCGCCCACACTCGTCCAGCACACCAAGGCGGGCGGATCGAACGGCGTGATGGGCGGCCGCGCCATGCTGGCGCCCGATGGAAACGCGCCCAATGCCGTGCCCAAGGGCACACAGCGGCTGATGCCCGTCACCAGCTTCTCGCGCGTGACGCCCCCGACGCCCGAGGAACGCGCAGCGGCGGACCAGTTGCAGCAGGAAGACGTGAAACGCTTCGAAGCTGCAGCGGAAGCGCTCGAAAAGCGCATGGCGAGCGACAAAAACCTCGCGCAGCTGCGGGACCAGCTACGGCTGTCGGTGACGGAGGAAGGGCTGCGCATCGACATTCTCGATGAAGCCGATTTCGCGATGTTCTCGCTCGGCACCAACAGGCTTTCGCCGCAGGCGCAGGATCTCGTGCGCGCCGTCGCCACCGCCGTACAGACGATGCCGAACCCGATCGCCATGCGCGGCCACACCGACAGCCTGCCTTATGCCGGCGGCTCGCTCGGCGCGCCGGCCGGCGGCATGAACAACTGGGTGCTTTCGGCACAGCGCGCCGAAGCCACGCGCGCGGCGCTCGCCTCCGCCGGCGTCGATCCCACGCGCTTCTCGCGCCTCGAAGGCGTCGCCGACCGCGAGCCCTTCAACAAGGCGAACCCCTACGATCCGCGCAACCGGCGCATCAGCGTAACGCTGCTGTACCGCACGCCGATGGGGCCCGGCGCCAAATAAAGCGGGTTGATCGGCATGGACGATGCGTGCATATGCACGCATTATGTCATCCCCCTGTGTCTGTACCCGTCTGCGCCGCGCTGCGCGCGCCGCGAACACCCTCTACGACGCCGCGCTCGAACCCGCTGGCCTCACCACGCCGCAGTTCGCGCTGCTGCGCACGCTGGCCCGCACGGGCGCCTGCTCGCTCACCGCGTTCGGCACCGCCACGGGCCATGACCGGACAACGCTAAACCGCACCGTGGGGGCGCTCGAACGCGAAGGGCTGGTGCGATCCTGTGCAGGCACCGACAAGCGCCAACGCATGGTCTCCCTGACGGACGCAGGGCGCGCCGCGATCGACCGGGCGTCTCCGCTCTGGGAACGCGCGCAGGCGGAAATGGCGCGCGAGGTCGATACCGCTGCGCTGTTCGCGCTTCTCGACCGCATTGAATCGGCGGCGCACGCATGAAGCGGCCCGCCGTCGTCATCGCCTGCGGCGCGCTGATCGTCACGCTCGCCATGGGTGTCCGCCAGACCTTCGGGCTGTTCCTTCCCGACTTGAGCGCCGCGCTCGATATCGGACGCGGCACGTTCGGGCTGGCGCTCGCGCTCCAGAACCTGCTGTTCGGGCTTGTGCAGCCGTTCGTCGGCGCCATCGCCGACCGCCACGGCGCCGGGCGCGTCGTCGCCTTCGGCGCCATTCTCTACGCCCTCGGCCTGATCGGCGCCGCGATGGCGTCGAGTGCGCTCGGCCTTCACATCACGTTCGGCGTCATCGTCGGCATGGCGCAGTCCGCGACGACATTTGTCGTCGTGCTCGGTGCAGTCGGCCGCGTCGTGCCGGAAGCGCAGCGCTCGCTCGCTTTCGGGATTGTCACGGCAGGCGGATCGCTTGGTCAGTTCCTCATCGTACCCGCCAGCCAGATGCTGCTCGGCAACTTCGGCTACCAGATCGCGCTCATGGTCCTTGCCGGTTTCGTCGCCGTCGCTGTGGCACTGTCGTTCGGCGTCGCCGGAAAGCCGCAGCCGGCCCAGAGCGATCAGCCGCTTGGAAACGCTCTCGCCGAGGCCGCCTCGAACCGCAGCTTCCAGCTGCTGACGGCGGGCTTCTTCGTCTGCGGCTTCCACATCGCCTTCATCGCCACCCATTTCCCCGCCTACCTCGCCGACAAGGGCCTCGGCGCCGCGATCGGCGCGACGGTGCTGGCGCTCGTCGGCCTGTTCAACATCTTCGGTTCCTACATCTTCGGCCTGTGGGGCGACCATGCGCCCAAGAAGCTGCTGCTGAGCGGACTGTATGCGGCGCGCGGCCTTGTCATCGTCGTCTACCTGCTGCTGCCGGTCTCCACGGTCTCGTCGCTGGTTTTCGCCGCTGCCATGGGCTTCCTGTGGCTCGGCACGGTGCCGCTGACGAGCGGTCTCATCGGGCAGATCTTCGGCGTGCGCTACCTCTCGATGCTCTACGGCATCGTCTTCCTCAGTCATCAGGTCGGCAGCTTCTTCGGCGCGTGGATGGCGGGCGTGCTTTACGACATCACCGGCAACTACGACGCGGCCTGGGGCGCATCGATCGCGCTCGCGGTGATCGCCACGCTTCTCCATCTACCGATCCGCGCCGTGCCGGTCGCGCGGCTGCAGCCTGCATGAGCCGCCGCGCGCACCTGCTGGCGGTCGCGGTCGGCGCACTCGCCGCCACCGCCGGCTGGGCGCTCTGGCAGGGCGAGGGCGCCATGCTCTGGCTCGCGGGGTTTTGGAGCCTTTGTGGCTGATCCGCTTGCGCCTGCGCGCAAACCGGGTTAGCAGCACCGCGTCATCTGGGGAGTAGCCAGCCGCCGACAAGGCGGGCCTTCGCGTCAACATACTTGGTCGAGAGGCCATGGTGCGAGGGGAACGGGGCCACCGTTCGGGCGAGACCAATGACGTCGCTTCCCTGTCCGGTCGGGCGGGGGAGGCGATGTCGTTGGATTCGCGTACTGCCCGACCCCGGAGATATCCCTTGGAAGCCCTGTTCGTTTCGACCGTCGTCGTCGCGCTCGCCGAGATCGGCGACAAGACGCAGCTGCTCGCCATCGTCCTCGCCGCCCGCTTCAAGCGCCCGCTGCCGATCATCGCGGGCATCTTCGCCGCCACGATCGCCAACCATTTCCTTGCCGCGCTCGTCGGCAGCCAGGTCGCCTCGGTCCTTGAAGGAACATGGTTCCGCTATGCTGTCGGCGCCTCGTTCATCGCCATGGCGCTCTGGACGCTGATCCCCGACACGCTCGATGACGTCGAAGACAAGCCCGCCCGCTTCGGCGCGTTCCTCACCACGCTCATCGCCTTCTTCCTCGTCGAGATGGGCGACAAGACGCAGATCGCCACCATCGCGCTCGGCGCACGTTTCGAGAACGTAATTCCGGTAACGATGGGCACGACGCTCGGCATGATGATCGCGAACGTACCGGCGGTTTTCCTCGGAGATGCGCTCATCCGCCGCGTGCCGATGCGCGCCGTTCACATCACCGCCGCGCTCTTGTTCCTGGCGATCGGCCTCTGGGTGGTGGCACAAACCGCCGGCTGGGTGTGAGGCCCGGCATCCGCACGGAAGCACTGGACAATCCGGGCGCCAGCGCGCATCGCTTCGCCTCATGACCGGTACGCCAAAGGCGCGCCCGACGCGCCGTCTCACCCGAGAGGACTGGATCGCAAGCGCGCGCAAGACGCTTGTCGGACGCGGTGTCGACGACGTGAAGGTCGATCGGCTGGCGAAGCAGATGCGCGTGACGCGCGGCAGCTTCTACTGGCACTTCCAGCACCGCAAAGACCTTCTGGATGCGCTGCTCACCGACTGGGAAGCCCGCAACTATTTCGAGATCGCCCAGATCCGCGCGCGCTGGGCGAAGACCGCGCCCGATCTCACCGAAGTCGTGGCGAGCTGGCTGGAAGCGGACCCCGCCTTCCCGTCCTTCGACGTCGCCGTGCGTGCCTGGGCGCGCAAGAGCAACGATGTCGCGGAAGCGGTCGAACGCGCCGACGCCGCGTGGATCGGGCTGCTGCAGGAGCTTTTCGAGAAGAGCGGCTACGACAGCGATGAAAGCCTCGTCCGCGCGCGCATCACCCACTTCCACCAGATCGGCTATTACGCGCTCGGCTTCCGCGAACCGCATCCGGAACGGCTGCGTCTCGTGCCGCTCTACTATCGCGTCCTGACTGGCCGTGAGCCCACGAAAAATTTGCTGAAGACGCTCGACGATCTTGCCGCGACGGCGCAACCGGCCAAGCGCGCGAGCCGCAAGGTGGCAAACTAGTCCCAACCCAGTGCAAGCCTGTATCTTTCTTCCGAGAGCTTATGCTTTCGGAAACACATCCCTTTTGCCTCCCTAAGATTTCGGAGGATTGATTCCAAACACAACTGTATGTAAATCTCCTCCACATGATGGGACACAAGCGGGGAGCGACAGGCAGGTGACACGATATTCGGCGTGGTCGCTGCTGCGCGCTGGCCTTTCCGGGCAGCGGACGTGGACGCCCGCGTGGCGCGACGCGAAGCCCAAAAAGAGCTACCAGGCCGTCATCATCGGCGGCGGCGGGCATGGACTCGCGACGGCGTATTATCTCGCCAGCAAACACGGCCTGCGCGACATCGCCGTGCTGGAGCGCGGCTGGATCGGCGGCGGCAACACGGGCCGCAATACGACCGTGATCCGCTCCAACTATTTCTTCCCGGAAAGCACGCGCTTTTACGATTTCTCGCTGTCGCTCTACGAGGGCCTGTCGCGCGAACTCAATTACAACGTCATGTTCTCGCGGCGCGGCATGTGGAGCTTCGCGCACGACCGCCACGGCATCGAAATGCTGCGCCGCTCGGTGAATGCGATGCGTCTCAATGGCGCCGACGCCGAGTATCACGAAGGCGAAGAGGTGTTTCGGCGCATCCCGGGCCTCAGCCGCTCCGGCCGCTTCCCGATCCTCGCCGGTTTGCTGCAGCCGCGGGGCGGTACGGCGCGCCATGATGCCGTCGCATGGGGCTATGCCCGCGCCGCCGATGCCCTTGGCGTGGATATCATCCAGAACTGCGAAGTCACCGGCTTCGACATCCGCGAAGGCCGCATCGCGGGTGTGCAGACATCGCTCGGCGATATCGCCGCCGAGCGCGTGGGTCTTGCGGTTGCGGGCCACAGCAGCGTGATGGCGAAGCGCGCGGGCTTCCGCCTGCCGATCACGTCCTATGCGCTGCAGGCGTTCGTCTCCGAACCCATGAAGCCGGTGCTCGACACGGTCGTGCTGGCGCCGTCCACCGGCACTTATCTCAGCCAGTCCGACAAGGGCGAGATCGTCGTGGGGAGCGCGCTCGATCTGTTCCCGTCCTATGCCCAGCGCGGCAGCCTGCCCGTCCTTGAACAGACGGCGGCGGGTCTCATAGACCTGTTCCCGCACTTCTCGCGTGTCCGGCTGCTCCGGCAGTGGGCAGGGATCGTCGATGTCGTCCAGGATTCGACACCCATCCTCGGCGAAAGCCCGGTGAAGGGCCTGTACCTCAATTGCGGATGGGGCACCGGCGGCTTCAAGGCGATCCCCGGTGGCGGCTTCTGCCTTGCCCATAACATCGCCACCGGCGAGGCGCACCCGCTTGCCGCCGCCTTCTCACTCGACCGTTTCCGGACCGGCGCGCTCATCGATGAAGCCGCCGCCTCCGGCATTGCGCATTGAGGCTTCCATGCTGCTGATCGATTGTCCCTGGTGTGGCCCGCGCGCCGAAAGCGAATTCCGCTGCGGCGGCGAAAGCCCGATCGTCCGCCCCGCCGATCCGGCGGCGACCGACGACACCGCATGGGCGGACTACATGTTCTTCCGCGACAACGTGAAGGGTCTCGGTTTCGAACGCTGGCACCATCGCTTCGGCTGCGGGGTCTGGTTCAACATCGCGCGCGATACCGTCTCGCACCGCATTCTCGCCGTTTACGGCATGACCGATCCGCGACCGACGCTGGAGAACGAGGCATGAGCGGCTACCGGCTCGACCACGGCGGCGACATCGATCGCAGCCGTCCCGTTACCTTCCATTGGGAGGGCAGAAGCTATTCAGGCTTCGCGGGCGATACGCTCGCCTCCGCGCTGCTCGCGAGCGGCGTGCGCATGATCGGGCGCAGCTTCAAATACCACCGCCCGCGCGGCCTCATCGCCGCCGGGCTCGACGAGCCCAACGCCATCGTCCAGCTCGAACAGGGCGCGCAGACGATCCCGAACCTCAAGGCGCCCTACGTGGAGCTTTACGAGGGGCTGAACGCGAACCCGGTGAACGCATGGCCGAGCCTCAATTTTGATCTGCTGGCCGTGAACGGCCTCGTGAAGCGCTTCATCCCAGCTGCGTTCTACTACAAGACCTTCATGTGGCCGGATTGGCTGCTGTTCGAACCCGCGATCCGCAAGGCGGCTGGGCTCGGCACGTCGCCGCAGCTTCCCGACCCGGACACGTATACGCAGACCTCCGCGCATACCGATGTTCTCGTCGTCGGCGGTGGCATTGCCGGGCTTTCGGCAGCGGTTCAGGCCGCACAGACCGGCAAATCCGTGATGCTGGTGACGGGCGGCGCGCATTGGGGCGGCAGGCTCGCCGGAACCAGCGACACGATCGAAGGCAAGCCCGCACGCGTCTGGATCGAAGACACGCTGCAAACGCTCGCCGCGATGCCCAACGTCACGCTGAAGGCGCGGACGCTTGCCACGGGACACTACGACCACGGCATGGTCGCGCTGTGCGAACGCCTGACCGACCATCTGCCGTTGGAGCAGCGCAGCGGCCCGCGACAACGCTTGTGGCGGGTTCGCGCCGATGACCTGATCCTCGCTACGGGCGCCATTGAACGCCCGCTCGTGTTCCGGGGCAACGACCGCCCGGGCGTCATGCTCGCGGGCGCCGCCCGCGCCTATCTGCATCGCTACGGCGTCGTCGCCGGAAGGCAGATCGTTGTCGCGGCGAACAACGACAGCGCATGGCAGGCGGCTTTTGATCTAGCCGAGGCGGGCGCGCATCTGGTTGCCATCGTCGATGCACGCAACGCGCCGCCCGCAGCGCTGATCGAACGTGCGCGGAGCCTCGCAATCCCGGTCCATACCGGCATGGCCCCAGCCGCCGCGCTCGGCGGACGGTCGCTGCGGGGCGTGCGGATCGGACGCGTATCAGAGGACGGACATATCGGGGGCGCCACGCAGACGCTTCGCTGCGACACGCTGCTCGTCTCGGGCGGATGGAATCCGGTGGTGCATCTCCACTCGCATGGCGCCGGCCGCTTGACGCTCGACACCAACCTTCAAAGCTTCACACCCATCCCCGCAGCGGACCACAGGAGCGTCGGCGGCGCAGCGGGCGATTTCGCGCCCCTCTCCCCGATCCCGGCGCTGTGGTCGATCTCCGAAAGCGGCGCGCCCGATCCCGAAGCGTGGGTCGATTTCCAGAACGACGTGACCGCCGGAGACGTCGCGCTCGCCGCACGCGAGAACTTCCGCTCGGTCGAGCACCTGAAGCGCTACACGACGCTCGGCATGGCCTCCGATCAGGGCAAGACCTCGAACGTGATCGGCATCGGCATCCTCAGCACCTTGCTGGCCAAGCCGATGCAGGCGATCGGCACCACGAAGTTCCGGCCACCTTACGACCCGACGCCGTTCGGCGTGTTCGCCGGGCACCGCGTCGGCGAAGGTCTGCGCCCGCGCCGCCGCCTCGCGCTCCACAACTGGCACACCGAACACGGCGCGTCGCTCGACGAGTATGGTGGGTGGATGCGCCCCGCCGCCTACCCGCGCACCGACGAGAGCGAGGAAGACGCCATCCGGCGCGAAGTGCTGGCCGTGCGGAGCAGCGTCGGCCTTTTCGAAGCCTCTCCGCTCGGCAAGATCGAGGTGAAAGGCCCCGACGCCGCCGCGTTCCTCGATCGCATGTACGTGAACACGATCAGCACGCTGAAACCCGGCCGCTGCCGCTACGCGATCATGCTAACCGAGAACGGCACGGTGTTCGACGACGGCGTCGTCACGCGATTGGCGGACGACCACTTTCTCGTCGGCACGACCAGCGGCCACGCCGCCGCCATCGCGGAAACGCTCCGCGAGTGGCTGCAATGCGAATGGATCACGATGCAGGTGCTCGTCGAGGACGTCACCACCTGCTGGGCGGTCGCGAACATCGCCGGGCCGAAGGCGCGCGACGTGCTCGCCGCGCTGGAGCCGGACATCGACATTTCAAGCACAGCCTTCCCGCACATGAGCGCGCGCACGGGGCATGTCTGCGGCCTCCCGGCACGCATCGCGCGTGTCAGCTTCACCGGCGAACTCTCCTACGAGATCGCCGTGCCGTGGCGCGATGCCGGAACATTGTGGTCAGCACTGGTCGAAGCGGGAGCATCCCATGGCCTGACGCCCTTCGGCGTCGAAGCGCTGATGACGATGCGCATCGAGAAAGGCTTCCTGCACGTCGGCTCCGACACCGACGGCACGACGCTGCCGCAGGACATTGGTTTCGGCGGAATCATGGAAAAGAAGAAGGTCGATTTTGTCGGCCGCCGCTCCGCGCTGCGTCCCGACGGGCAGAGAACCGACCGGCGCAGCCTCGTGGGGCTCGAAGTCGCCGACGGCAACCCTGCCCCGCTCGTCGCCGGGGCGCATGTGCTTCCCGCGGACACGGTTGCGCCGCAGCCGAGCCAGGGCTGGGTGACGTCGAGCACGTGGTCGCCGACGCTGGAAGCATCGCTCGCCCTCGCCCTCGTCGAACGCGGGCAGGACCGGATGGGCGAACACGTGCGCATCTGGGATCTCGGCACATGGCGGGAGGCCCGCATCACCAGCCTTTGCCAGCTTGACCCGGAAGGAGCCCGGCTCGATGCATGAACCCTTGATGCCGGATTGGTGCCGCATCGACACGGACCTCGCCGTCGCCAAAATCCAGATCACCGGCGCTGATGACGCGCCGCAGCGGCTCGCCGTAGCGCTCGGTCTCGGCGTACCCGCTCCGAACCGCTTCACCAGCAACGGCGATATCGCGCTTTCGGCGGTCGCGCCGGGCGAATGGCTGCTCACGGGCACGCCGGACGGCGTTGCCGCCGCGCTGACCCGCGCGGAGGCCGCGTTTCCGAATGAAACCATCCTCGCGCTCGATCTGACGCACGGACGTATCGTATTGCGACTGGAAGGGCCTGAGGGGCACGATTGGTTGGCCGCACTCACGCCCCTCGATCTCCGCGCCGAACGCCTCCCGACCGGCGCCGCGGTGCGCACGCGTTTCGGCGATATCGGCATGTTCATCGCACGTACGAGCGATATCCCTGCGTTCCTGCTCGTCACCGACCAGAGCTTCGCCGGATACATCCTGCACCTTCTCGGAAACCCGTCATGACCGAACCCAACCGAACACGCTGCGTGCTGCGCTTCCGCTGCCCCGACCAGCCCGGCATCCTCGCCCGGCTCGCACCTCTCCTCACGGAGAACGGCTGGGACATCCGCGAAGCCGCCATCTACGGCGATCCAGGTACCGCCACCTTCTTCGTGCGCATGGAGCTGGCAAGCGACAGCGCCCGGGTCGCCGACCTCGCCGGCCACATCGCCCCAACCGTCGCCGCCCTCGGCCTCGACTGGGAGGTCCACGACATCGCCGAACCGATGCCCGTGCTGATCGCCGTCTCGAAGTTCAATCACTGCCTCGTCGATCTCCTGCACAAGGTCGAGATCGGCGCCCTCCCCATACGCATCGTCTGTGTCGTCTCGAATCACGAGCAGGAACGGAAGCGCGTCGAATGGCACGGCATCCCCTACCACCACCTCCCCGTCGATCGCTCGGACAAGGCCGCGCAGGAACGGCGCTTCCTCGAGATCATCGCAGAGAGCGGCGCCGAACTCACCGTCCTCGCCCGCTACATGCAGATCCTCTCGGATGATTTTGCGGGCGCAGTGGCAGGCCGCTGCATCAACATCCACCACAGCTTCCTGCCGAGCTTCAAGGGCGCGAAGCCCTATCATCAGGCCAAGGCGCGCGGCGTGAAGCTGATCGGCGCGACCGCCCACTATGTGACCGCCGACCTCGACGAAGGCCCCATCATCGAGCAGGACGTGCGCCGCGTGACCCACGCGACCACCGCCGAGGAAATGGTCGCCATCGGCCGCGAGGTCGAAGCCTCCGTGCTCTCCCGCGCCGTCCGCTGGCACGCCGAACACCGTATTCTCGGCAACGGAAACCAGACCGTGGTGCTGAACTGACAAAACCGACGATTGCGGGCTTGGCAAAACACCGGCACCTCGCCTATATGCCCGCTTTCGTCGATCCGGCGCCTGCCCCAAGCAAGGCGCTACCAGGTGCGGAGAGGTGCCAGAGTGGTCGATTGGGACGGTCTCGAAAACCGTTGTGCGGGCAACCGTACCGTGGGTTCGAATCCCACCCTCTCCGCCATCGCCCTTCTTAACTGCTTCAAATAACTTTGGTTTCGTGAAGATGGCCGTCAGGGCCCTACTTCCGGCCCCAATTTCAAGGCCCGGCCGCTGCACCAACCAAAGCTTCATTGTGAGCCGCTGACGCCAACATGAGCGATATCGACAATTGTTCACACGAGGGCGTCAACCAGCTCTTCAACACCAAATCGTATGGGGTCCGTACAAGGCAAGCCGGTTCGCTGCGAATATTCCAGTAGCATCACCTTTGCCGCATCTAGCTCCATGGATGACGTGTTAAGGCTGATCCCGGCAACCCGTGCGGCAGGGTTCGTAAGTCTTGCAGCCTCGGTGTAGCGGGCAATCGCCTCTTTCAGGTCCGGTTGCGGGTAAAGCTCGAAATCACCGAGCCGGCTTCTGGAAGGATCAGCGCAGAATATCATTATGTCGGGCTGTGTCCCATGGATCAGGCCCAGCGTCACACCGGCATAGGCCGGATGAAAGAGTGCGCCTTGCCCCTCGACAACGTCCCAGTGATTGTCAGCCGCGGAGGGTGACAGTTCGGCTGCTGCTGCGGCAATGAAGTCTGCCACAACGGCATCGATGGCAATTCCGCTGCCCGCAATAAGAATACCCGTCTGGCCGGTTGCCCGAAAATCGGCATCGACGCCTCTGGCGCGCAGCGCCTGCTCGATGGCGAGGGCCGTGTATTTTTTCCCGACCGCACAATCCGCTCCTACGGTCAGCAGACGCTTGCCGGAGCGCTTCTCGAAAGCGCCTATCGAGAATGTCCTTTTCGGGTATCGCACATCCCAGAGCGAGCGGGCGAGTTCATCCGCCACCGGCTTAATGCGCGGATGGTCGTTCAGCCTGGTGTGAAGACCGCTGGCAATGTCGAGCCCTGCCCGCAGCGCTGAAATAATGTCGTCGACCCATACTTCCGGAAGGACGCCGCCGGCCGGAGCGCTCCCAAGGAGCATGGTCCGTGCGCCATTTCTGTAGGCTTCGGCAAAATCCATGTCCGGAAGACCAAGATCGATCATGGAGGCAGGATAGCGATACTGGGCCAGTGCCTGTTCTGGCCGCCAGTCCCGCACGCCGAAGGCTGTCTTCGCGTGCTTCGCATCGCCGATGAACAACAAGTATGGCGTTTTGATTTTCATTTGAGGTCTCCAGAAGCGAGGGAGTTTTCGGCGCGTCGCAACCAATGTTCGTGCAACATCGTGTGTTACCCCCAAAGGTGGGACGACGGCGGATCGATCCATCCGCCATGATAGTTTAGCCCGGGGAAACGATCCGACCCCATAAGCAGAGGTGCATCCAGGTCGACGAAGCGGCAACGCGGCGCAAGCAACATCGCCGGTGCCATCGCCAGCGAGGTTCCGAGCATACAGCCGACCATCACATCCAGCTTCAGATCGGCCGCGCGCCGCAGCAACCGGGCTGCCTCCGTCAGTCCCCCGCTCTTGTCGAGCTTGATGTTCACGACATCATAGCGACGCGACGCCGCCTCGAGATCGGACACGACATGAACCGATTCGTCGGCACCTACGGGAATGGGGCGCGCCATGCACTCTAGAGCGCCGTCCTGCCCGGCGGCCAAGGGCTGTTCGAGCATCATGACACCATAGCGAGAAAGCACGGCCATGTACGTTCCGAGCTCCGATGCGCGCCATGCTTCGTTCGCGTCCACGATCAGCTGCTTTTCAGGAACGGCCATGCGAATGGCAGCCATGGTTTCTTCCACCTGCTCCGGGCCAAGCTTGATCTTGAGCGTATGATGACCCGAAACGCCCCGCGCGGCTTCCGCCATCGCTTCGGGAGGTCCGAGACTGATGGTCATAACCGTTTCCACGGGGACCGGTTCGCCCAGGCCGAGCAGTTTCCAGACCGGCATCCCGCGCACCTTCGCCATCAGATCCCAATATGCACAATCGACAGCGTTGCGCGCGGCACCAGCAGGAACATGGTCATGCAGTTCCGACCAGCGCGCACCACGAGCAAGCGCCCCCAGAAGCCGGTTGATCTCGGAGAGAACCGATTCCGTGCTTTCGCCGAAATGCGGCACAGGACAACATTCTCCGCGCCCCACCCTGCCTTGCGCCGTGAGGCTGACAACCGGCAGGTCCACGGCATCCTGCGCCCCGCGCGCAATGATGAACGGTGTGGCCAGTCGCCATTTTTCAAGGCTCACCGCCGTCGCTAACGGCCATCCCGTTTCGAGTTCAGCCAGTACAACCAGAGGGTCGCGCATATCCATGTCTATTGATCTGCAAGGGGTGTGACGGCGCCGGACACGGGCAACAAACCGCGCCCCAGGCGAGAATGGCGATAGCCATAGAGTGCATACACGGCCGCACCGCACGCGATGTATCCGCCCAGAAGACCCGCGGGCAAAAGCTCGCCATCAGACGCCCGCGCGGCGATATCAATAACCAGCGGCGCCACCATGACAAGGCACATGAATATTCCAAGCGCGGGAACGACCCCGATCCACCAGCCGCGCACGCGGATGGCGCCACCGGGCACACGGAACGGACGCTCCATCTCGGGCTGGTGATTGCGCAGCCAGATCACGGAAAAGCACACGATTGCGAACGAGATCGCCGTTCCAAGGCTGATGAGATCGCCGAGCAGTGTGATCGGCAGCAGACCGGCAATCAACGCCATACCGGCACCCACGGCGATCGTACCGAGCCACGGTGTCTGGAACCGTGGGTGCAGTTTGCAGAAGATCTGCGGCAGGAGCCCGTCGCGCGCCATGGCGTAAAAGATGCGCGACTGGCCGTACGCGGTGGACAGGATGATCGAGGTGAGCCCCACCACGGCACCCACCTTGACGAACATCAGCAGCGCCGGCTTGCCGATACGATCCACCGCCAAAGCGAGCGGATCCGTAACACCGAGTTCGCGGAACGGAACGACACCGACCATGACCCACGCGACGGCGATGTAGAGCGCCGTGCAGACCGCCAGCGAACCGAGGATGCCGATCGGCATGTCTCTTTGCGGATTGCGCGCCTCCGCCGCCGCCGTGGAAACGGCTTCAAAACCGATGTAGGCGAAGAAGATAAGAGAAGCGGCCCGGAATATGCCCTGCCAGCCATAAGCGAACCCACCCTCGTTGGGCGGAATGAAGGGCTGGTAGTTTGCTGGAACGACCGCGCTCACGCCGAACGCAACGAACACGAGCAGGACCATTACCTTGAGCATGACGATCGCACTGTTGATCCCGGCCGCGCCCCGAAGACCGAAGATCAGCGGCACGACCATGACGGCGACGGCCGCGCTCGCGATCAGATTGACGCTGCTCCCGGCGATGAACGTGTAGCCCCCATTGCCCTGAACGGACTGGACAAGCGGTGTCGCGATCACAGCCGGTATGGAGAGACCGAACTCACCCAGAAGGCTGACGAGATAGCCCGAAAAGCCCACAGATACGGTGGCACCGGCGATGCCGTACTCGAGGATCAGAAGCCAACCCAGAACCCACGCCGGCAGCTCGCCGAGCGTGGAATAGGCGTATGTGTATGCCGAGCCTGTCACGGGCATCGTGGATGCCAGCTCCGCATAACACAGGCCTGCGAACACGCACGCAAGCGCCGCGACAACGAAGGACGCGATAATCGCCGGCCCCGCGAAGTTTGCCGCCGCGGTCCCCGAAAGCACATAGATGCCGGAACCGATGATCGACCCGATACCGAGCAGCAGCAGGTGCACGGGTCCGAGTGCCCGAACGAGTTCGCCCGATGCGGAATCCCTTCTTATCTGTTCGAGGGGCTTGCATGAAAAGATGGATTTCTGACGTATCATCGGGAGACTTCCTTCCGGTCGGGAAAGCGGATTGAACGGCCCGCGAAACAGCATCGCCGATCGTCGCAACGACGATCGGGCCGGCTTTCGCGGCACGTTGACGATGATCGGGGCTTCGCTAGTGTCGACAGGTCTGCGGATTCTGTTCCGCTGTCGCGTCCGTTTGGGGAATCGTCAGGATGGCGCTCAGAATCAAGATCGATACGATCGACTGGAAAATACTGAAGGTCCTTGCCGGCCGGGGACGGATCACAAAGACCGAACTCAGCGAAGCCGTCGCCTTGTCGCCAACGCCCTGCCACGAGCGCATGAGAAGACTCGAGGAGTCGGGTGTGATCGCTGGCTACCGCGCCGAAGTCGACCTTTCCGCAATCAGTTCCCTTGTCTACTTCATCACGACGATCCGCATCTCCGACTACGAATTCGCTCAGGTGAATGCCTTCGAGGCCGCCTGCATTGCCGAACCTGCAATTCTGGAGTGCATATCCGTTCTCGGCGAAACCGACTATGTCATGAAGACGGCAACGCTGGACTTCGAGGAGTATGAATCCGTCGTCACCAGGCTCTTCAGGTCTCAGAGTTTCACGGTTCATTACACGACACACCCCGTCAGCCGGACACTGAAGAGCTATGATCAGCTGGGACTGCTCGACCGCTGCAAACCCACCCGAGCGCGTTGACGGAGCACTGCCTTTCGGCCGCTGTAGACGGTCGGCAATACGATCCGCCGAACCGGCTGTGACAATGTATGCTGCAGGTCATGAAGCTGCTCCGCGCGATGACGTCGAGCACCGGGTAGCGCACCTTGCGCAGGAAAAGTCTCCATATTCCCGTCAAAAAACAGGGATTTATCGTAGAGCGCATCTTAGAAACGCAGATTGCGCCGCAGTGGAGCCGGGCAGAAAGGTGCTATGATTTGCAATGTAAGAAAATTACCAGATATATAAATATATAGATTTTCTAGAAATAAATCATCATACCGATTCGCATGATCCTCCCGGGCTGCGGCTCGGGGTCAAACCGTGAGTGTCAGGAGCATTTTGATGGAACCGTCCTTGACGCGCGATGCGCCTTACACGGCCCGACGCACGGCGTTGCTTCTGGTCGACATGCAGCGAATCTGGCTTGAGCCCGGTCGCAATCCCCGACATCCGGACTGGGACCATACGCATCCTTTCTATGAGCGCGTGTGGTCCTCCACGATTCCCAATCAGGTCCGGCTTTTGGAGGCGGCCCGTGAAGCCGGAATCGAGGTCTTGCACACGATCATTGAAAGCCTGACGACAGACGGGCGCGACCGCTCTCTGGATCACAAGCTTTCAAGCATTCACGTTCCGCGCGGTTCGGAGCTCGCGCAACCCGTATCGTCGCTCGCTCCGGGACCCGACGAGATCGTTCTGACCAAAACCTCGTCAGGTGTCTTCAATTCGACCGCGATCGACTATGTGCTGCGCAATCTCGGCGTGGAGTTTCTGGTCGTTGCCGGCATCATGACCGACCAGTGCGTCGATATGGCAGTCCGCGACGGCGCCGACCACGGCTATATGGTCACCTGCGTCGCGGATGCCTGTGCAGCACAGACCGTGGAACGCCACGAAACGGCCCTGAAAGCATTCGGCGGCTATGGCTGGATCACCGATACCGAAACTGTGGTCGCCCGGTTTGGTGCGCTGACATGAGCGCCGTTCCGCCGGGCTCGCCACTGACGAGCATTGTCACCACCGATCTCGGCGCGATCACCCGCGGCCGTGCCGTGGCGTCCAAACGTTTCGATGAAGACAGTGCCATCAGTATCGGCTGGCTTCCCGCCAACATTTCGCTCACGCCGTTCAATGGCATTGCGACACCCAATCCATGGGGCTCCATCGGCGACCTGCGACTGGTCGCCAACGCATCCGCCCGTTACCGTACGGAGGGCACCGGCGCCGCAACGCCCTTCGACATGGTGATAGGCGACATCGTCGAACTCGATGGTGCGCCATGGAGCTGCTGCCCCAGAACTATACTCCGCGAAGCTCAGGAAGCGCTGAAGGCTGCCACCGGCCTCACGATGATCGCCGCATTCGAGCAGGAATTCCAGATGCTCGGGGTTTCATCGCCTCCCGCGCCCTGCCTGTCTCTTGAGGCGCTTCGCAGGCTGGACCCGTTCGGACCGATGTTCATGGGCGCGCTGGTAGAGGCCGGTGTGGAGCCGGAAACGTTCCTTCCTGAATTCGGAGACGGCCAGTTCGAAATCACCTGTCGTCCCGCTGAGGCTCTGGTTGCAGCAGACCGTGCTGTGGCAATCCGCGAAATCGCGCGGGAAATCGCCCGGACCATGGGCTGGCGCGCAAGCTTCACACCGAAATTCCGGCCCGATGCGGTGGGCGCAGGTGTGCATATCCATTTCAGCTTCCGCGATGCATCCGGAAATCCCGCGACATACCACCCAAATGGGCCGGGCGGATTGGCACCGAAGGCCGAAGCCTTCTGTGCTGGCATCCTTCGTCACATGCAGGCGATCGTGGCATTCACAGCATCCAGCATACCTTCCTATTATCGGCTGCGTCCGCACAACTGGAGTTCATCATACACGTGGCTTGCGGAACGCAATCGCGAAGCTGCGCTGCGGATCTGCCCCACAACATCCTTATTCGGCCAGAAGCCGGACGGACAGTTCAATATCGAGTATCGGGCGGCCGACGCGACGGCCAATCCCTATCTTGCATTGGCTGCGATTATTCGTGCCGGCCTCGAGGGGATTTCCACCGGGGCACGTATCCCGGCCTTCACATCGGATGACCCCACCACGATGACGGAGAGTCAGCGCGAAGCCTTGGGACTTCGACGGCTTCCGGAAACGCTGTCGGACGCCCTCGCGACATTGCGCGCCGATCCCGCCGCCATGAGCTGGTTCGATCCACGACTGGTAGCGAGCTTCGAAGGCGTCAAGACCGCCGAAATCGCGGCAGCTTCCGGCAAGACACCGGAAGCCGTCTGCGAAACCTATGGCGCGATCTACTGATGAACGGAGACGCCTCGGCCGATTGGCCAGCCGCCGTCACGGTCGTGAATGAAGGCGGACTATCCGACATCGTTCTGCTGTGCGAACATGCATCCAACCACATGCCCGCAGAATACGGCAGGCTCGGCCTTTCGCCGGAGGACTGCGAACGGCATATCGCGTGGGATATCGGGGCGGCTGAGCTCACTCGCCTTCTGAGCGCGGCTCTCGATGCGCCAGCATTCCTCTCAAACTATTCCCGGCTGCTCATAGATCTCAATCGCCCGCTGCATGTGCCGGCGTGTATTCCCGCCCGGTCCGAGGAGACCGATATTCCGGGGAATGTCGGTGTACCCGAAACGGAAATCGATCGACGCATTCGGAAGATGTTCGATCCTTACCATGTCAGCGTATCCGAACATATTGATGCGCGGGACCGCGAAGGGCGCGGAACGCGCATCGTATCGATCCACAGTTTCACGCCCACATTCCTGGGTCAGGACCGGCCATGGCACGCCGGCATCCTTCACGGTGATGCCGCCGCCTTCGCCCAGCAGGTCATCGCCTCTTTGCGCAGCGGATCAGACCTCCTCGTCGATGCGAACGTGCCGTACACGGTGAGCCCGGACGACGATTATGGCCTGCTGGTGCATGGCGACCAGCGCGGTTTCCCGGCGATCCTTGTGGAGATCCGCCAAGACCTTCTCGCCCGGGATGCAGACATCGTCAGCTGGTCGGAAAGGCTTGCAGAGGCGCTTCAGTGAGACTGGAAGCCGTCACTCTTCAACGGATGTGTCGACCGTGACCGCGTTCAATGAGCGAATGGCATCGAGGGACTGAACCCGGTTCCGAACCTTGTCGTCAGCACGGTCCAGGCAGCAGGCGACCAGCGCCTCCATCTGCGCGACAGGGGCCGCAAGTGAATCGTAGGGCGATTCAACCTCGACCTGGCTGATGATGACCGTTTCAGCGATTTCCGCGATCGGCGACATCCAGATATCGGTGAAGAGCACGATCCGCGCGCCGCGTTCGCTTGCTTGCCAGGCGAAGCGGATAACGTTGTTCTGATACCGGCGGTAGTCGAACACAACCAGCACATCTCGCCGATCGACATCAAGCAGGAGGTCGAAACTTTCGTCCGCGAGCGCCCCGACATCGGTAACACGTGGGCGAAGCTGATGCAGATAAGCGGCCAGCATCCCGCCGACATGCCGACTGAACCGTCCACCAAGCACGAATGCACGACCTTTGGATTCGAGGATCAGTTCGGCAGCGCGGTCGTACGCGGGCTTCAGCATCGCGTTCGCAGCCTCGTCGACCGTGCGCGCGACCGAGCGCAACAGAGTTTGCGTCCGGTCCTCATCAGCCCGGACGCCGCGCTTGGCGTCGATCATCATGAGCGGCGAGCGCAGCCGCTCCTCAACCTCTCCCAGCAGGCTTGCCTGAAACTGCGCAAAACCCGTGAAACCCAGTTTCGTGATCAGGCGCGTGATCGTCGGGTCGCTGACGGCTGCCTTCCGCGCCAGATTTGATGCCGATTCCAGCCCCGCTATAGGATACTCGTTCAGAAGCACCTGTACGACGCGCTGTTCCGACGGCGTCAGGCTAAGATCAGGTTGGGTAAGGATGTCTCTAACCTGCATCACTATCCTTGGAACTGGCTTTCGTGAGGCAACTATCCTTATTCGGGCAAAAGAAATTACACAATTTCAAAAACGGACGCGTCCGAAAAGCACTCCGGAAAAGGTTCGAACCGACGGGAATCATCGGTTTCGGATGTGGCACCGTACCCAGGGCCCGGTGCCACATCCGCCTTTCGACCGATCAGAAACGCTGGCTGAAACTCAGGCCGATCGTCCGCGGATCGATGATGCCCATTGCTGCGGGCGCATAGTAGAGCGTGCTGTTGTCCGCGACACCCGCATATTTGTCGAAGACATTCTTCACGAACACGGTGATATCGAACTTGTCGAAACGGACGCCTGCACGCAGATCGACACGCGAATAGCCATCAAACTTGACCGTCAAGGGCGCGCCCTCGATGTTTGTGAAGCGGCTGGACTGATACTGCCAGTTGCCGCCGACATATGCCTGCCAGGTATCCGAAACATCCCAGGAATATTCCGGGCTCGCGCTGAGCGTCAGTTTCGGCGCAAACGGCAGAGCGCCACCGACGGTCCCGCCGAAGCTTGGATCCGATCGCGTCAGTTCCGTATCCGCATAGCCGAGTGCGAGACCGAGATTGAGACCGGCAAACGGACGCATATCGACTTCGAGCTCAAAGCCTTTGCTTTCTGCGTCGCCCGCATTGCCGAAGGCTCCGAAAGCGCCGAAGCTCATATAGCCCTGAACGTTCTTCCAATCGATGAAGTAGGCGGCAGCCCCCACATTGACGCGACCGTCCAGAACACTGAATCGGGTGCCGATTTCGTAGTTCCACAGCGTTTCCGAACCGAACTTGTTCGTGAATCCAGGCGGCGGCGTAAGACCGATCGGAAGGAAGCGCGGACCGCCCGGCCGATAGCCGCTCGCCGCACGGGCATAGAACATGAGATCCGACGAGGGGCGCCATCTGAGATTCGCCAGATAGCTCATCACATTATCCTTGGACGGCTCCGCCTGCTCCACGAGATCATTCTCCGGATCCGTCGGATTGCCAAAGATGCCGCGCTCGAGGGAACGATAGGTTATTCTATTGTGCGCGTAACGAGCGCCCACCGTGACATCGATCTCCGGCGTCACAAAGTAGGTGAGATTGCCGAACGCTGCATATTCCTTGTACGAGGTGATCGTTCGGGCACCGTAGCCGACGGGAATACTCGTATCGAAATCTCCGTTCGGAAGTACGGGTTGGAAGACCGAGGTCAGCTCCGAATCCTCATGCGTGTAGAAGGCACCGAGGAGCCATTGCAGCGGCTTTTCATTCGTCGATGAAAGGCGGATTTCCTGCGTGAATTTCTTCGTGTCCAGCCCATAGAGAAACTGCACGCCATCGCCGGGCGGCACAAGAGAGACATAATCGGCGGTATAGTCTGCACGCTTCTCGTTCCGCGCGACGGAGTAACTGGTTGCTGACACCAGCGAAATCGACGGCGTGACTTCGTAATTGATGGTGCCCGCTGCAACACGGGTGCGGGTCTTGTTCCATTCATCAAGCGTGAAATACGTATCGTACTTTCCAGCGAACGGAACGATCGACGCGGGCTCACCGGGAATGAAGCCGAAGAATGCAGCCTGATCGACAGCAACGCCGTTCAGGCCGTGTGCGTGCAGCTTCTGCAGAATACCCGTCAGACGAATGGAGAGCCGATCCGACGGTGTCAGCAGCAGCGAAGCATTGACACCCTGCGACTCAACGCGATTGACATCCTTCTCGCCATCGACCGAGTTGTCGAGATAGCCCGGATCGCGGCGATAATATGCACTGACGCGGAGTGCCGCCTTTTCCGCAGCGATCGGTGCGTTCACACTGCCGCGAAGCGAGAAGCCGACTTCGCCGTGTTCGACGCTCGAAATTTCTTCACGCGCGCCGGCAAAGAACTCCCTGGTATCGGGCGCCTTGGTGACGAACTTCAGCACACCGCCGGGCGCGCTCGCGCCATACAACGTTCCTTGCGGTCCTTTCAGAACCTCTACCCGTTCCAGAATGCTGGGATCGAGATCGGGCGTCAGCAGCGCACCGCCTGCAAACAGTGTCGACGAACCGAAAGGAACGTCATCGATGTAGGTGCCCGTGGTCGAATTGAACGTGACGCTGTTGATGCCGCGAACAACGACCTTGGCTAGGCCCGGCGACCCGAATGTTTGCAGCGAGACGTTCGGCATGTTGCCGAGATAGTCTGTCAGGCCATTGGCTTTCTGCGCCTCAAGCTCGGCACCGCTCTGGACACTGATCGCCATGGCGACCTCGGAAAGCTTTTCGTTTCGCTTGTTCGCGGAAACGATGATTTCCTCATCGGCTTCCTGCGCCTGCGCGGAAAACGACAACACCATCGTACCGGCAACACACGACAGAAGCCCGATGCGTACCGAACGATTGCGACTTTGACTGCACATTATCTGCCCCCTTTTTGCTTTATGCGCGCCCTATCCGGCCAGAACCGTCGCCATCGCGAATCCAAGCCTGTCGAGAGAACATGTTCTGTTTAATATTTTTCAGAAATTAGTCAATGACACGTATTGGAAATTAATTGATCAATGCCAACTTACAGCCAGTTGACCATGTGGATAGCCCGCGCGCTATCGTAGGCGACGCGGACGAACTCATCGCCGGCGCCTGTCGACAGCCGGTAGCGGCGATAGAAAAGCCGGTCTTCCGTCCATTCCTGAATGACATCGAATGACGACACCGCCTCCGGTTCATCGCGAACACGAAGCGCCGTGTCTCCGCGTTCCGCAAAAAGCAGGCGGAGGCCCGGGGCGAGATCGGCCGCCACCGGCGGCCGCTGACCCAGCAGAAGCGCGCGTGTCTTCCGCGTGAGGGACGAATGCTCATCCGTCAGTGCGCCGAGGTTCCGGTAGGTGTATCCCGGCAGCAGGGCTTCAAGAACGCTGATCCCGAGTTCGCCGATCCTGTCCGTCCCCACATTTGTGAGCAGACACATGCCCGTGCCATCGGCGGCGGAGTGGAAATGATAGCAGCGGAAACCCGACACACTTCCGGTGTGATACACGAAGGGTCTTCCGTTGGGCGCCCGGTCGGTGAACCAGCCCATGGCGTAACCGGAAGGCGAACCGTCATTCAGGCGGAACGGCTTCATCATGCGGGCGATCGATTGCGCCGAAAGCAGGCGCCCTCCCCAGAGCGCATCATGCCAGCGCGGCAATTGGGATGCCGACATCAGTATGCCTCCCGCGCCGACGGAAGAAATGCTGCTCGACATGGGAACGGCATGGCGCCAGCCGCCGTCCGGCGCGGCGGCATAGGGGCTTGCACGCATGGCGATGACGGCTTCGGCATCGTCAACCCGCCACCCAGAAAGGCCCGCGCGCCCGAACAAAGCCGCCACGACCGCCGCGAAACTCGTGCCCGTCACATCCTCGATCAGATAGCCGAGCAGCGTGTAGGCGAGATTGCAGTATCGCCACGCGGCTCCCGGCGGCGTTACCAGCCGGTGCACGCCTTCGTTTTCGATGACCCTCTGCCGCAGCAGCGGCCTATCCCAGATAATGCTGCCCTGATAATCGGGAATACCGCTCGTGTGGGTCAGCAGCTTCTCGATTTCGATATCCTGCCACTCCGCCGGCAGGTCGCGCATATACCTGCCGATGGGCGCCGAAAGTGCGATGGCTCCCCGCTCCGCAAGGTCCAGCAGAATGGCAGCCGTGACGTGCTTCCCGACCGAGCCCGCGTGGAACAGGGTATCAGGGGTCACCGGAACGCCGAACGCAAGGTCTGCAGCACCGAAGCTAAGCATGAGCGGCGCACGGCCGCGCACAGTCAGTGCCGCAGCCGCGCCCGGCAACCCGGCTGCGCTCATCATCGCACGGAAAGCCTCCTCCGGCTGCGCCGCAGCACGCGCGCTGCCGGGGGGCATCGCATACAACATCCCGCCGGCGATGCCGGTGAGCGCCGCTCTCCGGTCGATCCGCGTCATTCCGAAATGGTCACGACCGAATAGGTGGGATCGTTCCTGATATCCTCCTGCCGGAACGGTTGACGAACCAGCCTGCCTGCCAGAAACAGGGACAGCTGATCATGGGCATGTGGGGACTCGGGGTTCGTCGACTGCGAATAGGCTAGTAGACCGTCCGCGACCGGGCCGTTGTCATCGAAACCGACGATCTGGATATAACTCGATCCGAGTGCAGGCCGCATACGCCCTTTCTCCGGCAGGCTGTACATGCTGTTGTAAACGTCGCCGATCGCTCCGCCCGGAACGGGGATACGCCGCGTTCCAACGTCGACATACTGGATCTCGCCCCAGGGTTTGCGCCAATCGATCTCCAGCTTTGCCAGCTCTGCGATCGCTTCACCGAGGCACTGGCGAATTTTTCCGACAACGGCCTCATCCTGCCAATTCAGGCCCGCAGGCGTTTCAAGAGGACGTCGCGGATCGAAGGCAACCCTATACACATCTTTTTTTTCGGCGCATTTCCACCAGGAAGAGAACAGCGGATAGCCGATGCTTTCCGGGCTCGCGCGGCCATCCCACCTGCGTAGCGTGTCACACGCCTCCGCCAGGTCGATGGTATCCGCCCCCACAGTCACCGCGGCGGGCCGACTCTTGCAGAATGCCGAAAGATCCGCCTGCAAAAGTCCGGCGGCGAAAACATCATTCGTGAATGCCAGATGCCTCATTGCGTCAGCCGTAAACGTGTTGCCGGGCAACCCGTCAATGCCGCTCAGCCGCTTGCGAACGATTTCGATACCCATCCGCGTGCGACCGCCCTGTTCAACGCCGTCCGCACTTGCGGTGGGCGAATAGCCTCCAAGCGGCGCCGCCGGATTTGTCATCCACGCGCTGTCGTTGGCATTCTGCACGAAATCCGAACGCCAGAGTACTGGCAGATTGCGCCCTGCGACGATTCCCGGCTGCGGCGCCGCCGGATCGTTGTCCCAAAGGCAATCGGAATTGGCACCATCCAGAACGACGATACCGTGCTCCATTGATGCCTCGAAATCCTTGACGAGACACTCGTCGAGCTTCTGTTTCGAAATACCGGGCGTAACCGTCACATCCGTGTAGAGGGCCCTTCCTTCACGGTCGGCCGCGAGCAGATTCACCCACGGCAGCCCCACATTGTCCACAACGATGCGTTCCACCTGATCGAGCGTGTGCGCGAGATTGATGCCGTGCCACGTCTCGATCATGCGGCTGTTGTCCCAGTTTGCATCGCGCAGCGCATACGCATGACGCGCCGTCCATTCGAGCCCTCCGGGCCGCGAGATGACGGGCCCAAAGTCGGACAGCCAGAGGTCATGCGCTTCCTGCCGAATGCCGCCATCTTCCGTGCGCAGCGAAACATGCACCCGCTTGCGCTTGAGCTTTCGCCAGCTGCCGTCGAAACGATAGCGTGTCGGATCACCGGGCTTCAGTTCCAGACGATAGAGCGTCATGTGCACCGAGGTGTTGACCGTGTGCGTCCACGCAAAATCGCGCGAGAAGCCGATCGAGACGGTCGGTATCCCGGGAAGCGAAACACCCATGACATCCATTTTGCCCGGAATGGTGAGGTGGAATTGATAGAAGCGAAGAATCCCTTCCCACGGGTAGTGGGGGTTTGCAAAAAGCAGACCCTTGCCGTCCTGAACCGTGTCTTTTCCGAACGCGATGGCATTGCTGCCTATCCCGAACTGCATATCCGGCCCGCGCGAAACCAGCTCCGGCGAGACAGCGGCGCTTGCCACTTTTTCTCCCGTTGTCGGCGGTTTGGCCGCAACGATATTGTCGACGAACTGCGCTGAGCTGCCTTGCACAGCGTAGCGGCGCATCAAGCGCATGATATCCGTCGTACTGATCGGCCGCACCCATGGCTTGCCGCGACACGCTGCGGGCAGGCCGGAAGAGCCTGCTTCACGCAGATAGCGATTGAACCCGGCAACGTAGCCGCGCACCAGTTCGCGCACACTTTCGGGCTGCCGGGCCCACGTCTGCTCCACTTCCGCGGGATCGTTCAGCAATGCCATGAAGGCATCGATCTGCCGGTTCGGCACGCGCATCGATAGCGAGGCCGCGTCGGGGCCGCCCACTGTATCGGCGCCGAAATGCAGCGAGCGCCGCCCTTCGACCGTGACCATCTCGTCGAGGAAAACGCAGGCGTTGTCCTGCGCGTAGGCATATCCCAGCCCATAGCCGACACCGCGCTCGTTTTCTGCAAGGATGTGAGGAACAGCGAAGCTGGTCCGCTGGATTTGGGAACTGTATTGCGGCGCGGCATATAGTGCCGTTGGCACGAGCAAGGCACCAAGCAGTGCCGGGATCTTCGCGATGATCTTCATGTTTCAGTTCCTGAACTGGAAGGGCTTTGGATTGCCGAGGTTGCGGTAGCGTTCGAACAGTTCGGTCTGACGCGACTTGAGAGGCATTTCCCGGCCTGCGATCAAAACCATGACGGTGGCGCTGCCGATCTCGAGCGGATCCGCGTTCCACACGAGCACGTCGGCGATCTTGCCGGGTTCAAGAGACCCGAGGCTGCGATCGATGCCGAACATCCGCGCGGGATTGATCGTTACCGCATCGAAGGCCTGCGCCCAGTTCAAGCCGTTTGCCACGGCGTTGCCCGCATATTGCGCGACCAGCCTCGCGTCGTGCGGCTGCGCCGCGCTGAAGCGGTTGAGCGGTGCGATGGCAATCGTGACACCGGCATCCGCCAGCCGCCGGGCGTTCTGCTGTGTGGCGCCCATCGTTTCGAAGGCGAACGGCAGGTTGGCATAGCTGTCGACAATGGCCGCCATGCCCGCGGCCGCAATTTCGGATGCAACCATCCACCCCTCACTGGCGCCGAACAGTATCACGCGCAGCTTCGGATAGGCCCGCGCGAACGCGATGAGCTGGCGAATATCCGCCGCGCGCTCGACATGCGCAACCATAGGCAGGTCCCCGGCGACGAGCGCGCGAATCGCCGCGCCGTCGATATCATCGGGATCGGGTTTCTTCTCCCCGGCGAGCGCCGCCCTGAACATGCGCCGGAGCGCAACCCAGGTCGCGCCGCGTGCCCCGCCGGACAGTTCCGCACCCCGCGCGCCGAGCTCGATAAAAATCGCGCTTCGTGCATCGAATACGGAATCGTCGGCACCATCCGTTCCGATGATCGCCGCCGTACCGGCGAATATCGACGTCCCTGCGACCGGGAAAATAACGGCGCGGGTCACACCGGCGAGCCGTGCCGTCGGAATGATCGTGGAAGCGGGATTCACCCCCGGCGCGACCTCGAAACCGGCGGAAAAAGATGGGTTTCCCGCCGTCATGTCGAGCGTTTCGCCAACGGTTTCAACCTCAACCAGGCCAAGTTGACTCCATGGGCTGATAAGCCCAGCCGTCACGAAACCGTCCTTCGCGTCGACGACGCGTGCGCCGACCGGAATGGCGATATCCCGGCCAACCGCCTCGATACGCCCCTTGCGGACGATCACCGTGCCACCCTCTATCACACCCGCCGCCGAACCCGTGATCACACGCCCGCCCGTGATCGCCAGCACGTCTGACTGATCCGCGCGCGCAGAGACGGGAAACAGCAGTGCCGCGCAAAAGATGGTCAGGAAAATGCGCATTCCGCTCATTTCTCATCTCCTGCACCGGTCTGGCCCAGTTCGAAATCACTGACCCAACGCAATTCCGTATTACCCCTGTCAAAGGTCAGGTTCCCGTCCACGAACACCTTCTCGGCGCGGGCGTAGATTGAAAACGGATCCTTGTCCCAGAGAACGACATCGGCGTTCAGGCCAGGTACAAGGCTCCCCGTGCGATCCTCAATTCCAAGCGCCTTTGCAGGATTTGAAGAAAGCCAGCGCCAGGCCTGGCCTTTCGTCACGGGGATGCCGGAATTGACCGCGGAAGACCAAGCTTTCGCGGCTTCCTGATTGAGATGCTGGATCGATGTCGAATGATCCGAATGGATCATCGCGCAGCCTCCGGCCTGTTCGACGAGGCCCATGTTCTGCGGAATACCGTCGTACGATTCCATGTTATAGCCCCACCAGTCGGACCACATCGCGGCGCAGACACCTTCGCTCTTCAGAATATCCGCGATCTTGTAGGCTTCAATTGCGTGGTGAAATGCCGTTACCCGGTATCCGAACGTCTTCGCCATCTCCATGACCATCGCCATCTCGTCGGCGCGGTGGCAATGCATGTGAACCCGGATGGAGCCGTCGAGAACACCGGCAAGGGTTTCGAGCTGCAGATTGCGTTCGGGCGGATTCGCCCCCTTCGCCTTCGCCTCCTTAACCGCCTTTGCATAACCCTGCGCCTTGGTCCACATCTCGCGATAGATCGCGAAATTCCCCGCGCGCGTTGCCGGTGCCTTGCCCAGTGTCCCGTAGACGTGAGGGTGCGGGTTGTAGGAATAGGTCGGTATCTCTCCACAGGCCATCTTCAGCCCGTCAGCGGCTCCATTGAACCGCATATCCTGAACGGTGCGCGCCGGCACGACCTTCAGAACGACACTGCGCCCGCCAAACAGGTTTCCGGACCCCGGCAGGATCTGAACCGTCGTGACACCGCCCGCCGCTGCACGGCCGAAGGCCGGGTCCTGAACGACAATCCCGTTTTCTGCCCACACCTCCGCCTTCACGGTGCCCGAGAACTCGCCGACGCTTTCCATCCCGAACACTTGGGGCACCGCGCCATTTCCCATATGGCTGTGCACATCGATGATGCCCGGCGTAATCCATTTCCCCGTCCCGTCGATAACGACGGCCCCGGCCGGTGCGGGAACGGCCCTGTCGATCGCAGCGACCTTGCCGCCCGACAGCAGCACATCGAACGCCTGATGCTCACCTCCAAGGCCGTCCAGCACCGTCGCATTCCGGATCAGGACATCAGCGGCTGTTGTTTCCGGCCGCTGAGTCCCGGCATCAGCGGGCAGCGCCCGGAACACCATCATCAGCATGGCAAGGCAGGCTGCAAATCGAACGGTCACTGTTTCCCCCTCTGCTTTCGGCAGGCAGTTTCAGAATGTATAAAATCACAGAATCCCGGAAGCATCGAACACCCTTTCATGGAACGGATCGCCGACCGATCCATGCCAGCAACATCGCACCCGCCACCGAGGACAGGCCGATCAGCAGAAAGAAGGCTGCCGGTTCCTCCGCCGTCCAGTAACGGCCGATGAACCCCGAATAGAGGCTGCCCGTGAAGATCGTGAAATACCACGCCGCGACGGCGAGATTTCTGGCGCCCGCCGGCGCTCGCCCGGCGAACAGGTCGAGACCGACGGGCAGCACGTACAATTCCCCAAGCGTAAGCAGGAAGAAGAACAGCAGCAGCCAGGGCCAGGACACATGGGCACCGCCCGTTTCGGCAAGAATGGCGAGCAGGAAGCACGCCGCCGCCACAAGCACGGCGCCTGTCGCCATTCGCGGCAGATGCGGCCGCTCACCGCGCCGCGACAGGGCCACGATCAGCGGCGTCAGCGCGAAGACGAAAAGCGGGTTCAGCGACTGAAACCATGTCATCGGAATCTCGAAGCCCGCGGCATCCCGATCAACACCGCTGTCGATCCAGAGCGCGATGATGCTCCCGACCTGCTGGTAAGCGCCCCGAAACAGCGTGACGCCGATACCGACGAGGAGGAACAGCCGCAATGTCTGCCTGTCGAACAGATGAAGCGGCAAGCGCCGGTTCGGTTCGCGGGCGGGCTCCTGCGGAAGATGGCGATGGCCCGCGAGATAGATGAGAAGACCCACGAGCATACCCACACCCGCCGCGCCGAAACCCCAGTGCCAGCCGTAGAGCTCTCCGAGCGAACCGCAGACGAAAGGCGCCAGAAAGCCGCCGAGATTGATGCCGAGGTAATAAAGCGTGTAGCCGCCGCTGCGCCGCGGATCATTGTTCGCATAGAGGTCGCCGATCTGCGAAGGAACGGCAGGAAGAAAGAAACCGTTGCCGATCGCGATGACCGCGAGAGCCGCATAGAGCCATCCATCGAATGCGAGCAGAAAATGCCCCGCCGCCATCGTCACCGCACCGACGATGATCGCGCGCTTCCGGCCCAGCCATGCGTCCGTCACCATTCCGCCGACGATCGGCGTCAGGTAGAAAAAGGCCACGAACAGCCCGAAGATGAACGATGCCTGCGCGGCATCCATGCGCAGCGCCTTCGTCATGTAGTAAATCAGAAGCGCGCGCATCCCGTAGTAGGAGAATTGCTCCCACGTTTGCGTGAGGAACAGGATGGTGAGCCCCGAAGGGTGCCCGAACCATCGCCTTTCCGCAGCGGGCAGGGTGCCGGCCGTCATGGGTGGCTCCAGGCCTGCGGCGAGGCACGGCAGCCGCCATGCCCATCGGGCGTTTTCCACCCGCGCCCGCGCACGATCTTCCCTGCGCGCGCGTTCGTGGCTTGCCCGTCGCGGATGACTTCAACGCCGTTCACGACGACATGACGGACCCCGCTTGCGTATTGGTGGGGATCGGTGAAGGTGGCGTGATCCTGGATCGTATCGGCATCGAAGATCACGACATCGGCGAAATAGCCCGGCTTCAGAAGCCCGCGATCCCCAAGACCGAGCGTCTGCGCAGGAAAGCCGGTCATCCTGTGAATTGCGGCCTCGAGCGGCACGAGCCCCTCGTCGCGCACATAGCGCCCGAGGACGCGCGCGAATGTGCCATAGGCCCTCGGATGCTGCCGATTGCGCAGGAAAGCGCCTTCCGCAACCATCGCGGGCGCGTCCGTCCCGAAAGCCACGAAGGGTGTCTGAATCAATCGGCGCAGATTGTCCTCGGACATCGTGCGGTACACCATGGCCACGCGGCTCTTGTCTTCCACCACAAGCCGGATGGCCGCTTCTTCAGGCGATACACCCCATTCCGCCGCGATATCCGATAGTCGCCGCCCGATCAGAGACTGCAGCGCCTCAGTCTTCACACCGGCCACGATCGCACCGTCGGCGCCGGCCATTGCAAGCACGTTCTCCCAGTCGGAAGACGGCTCACGCATCTCGGCAGCAACCTTCCGCGCCGTATCGCTATCCTGCAGACGCGCCACCCAGGCATCGACACCGCCCTCGCGCACCCAGGGCGGCATGGCCGCGTCGAGACCGGTTCCCGATGCATCATAGGGATAGACATCCGCGGTGACGGCAAGGCCGGCCGCGCGTGCGGAAGCAATCCGCTCGATCGCCGCATCCATCTTCGGCCAGTTGGCACGACCGCCGACTTTCAGGTGGTAAACATGGAGCGGTGCACCGCTGGCGCGCGCAATCGCAAGCGCCTCATCCAGCGCTTCCAGAAACCGGTCCCCTTCGCTCCTGAGATGCGTTGCGTAAATGCCGCCGCAGCGCCCAGCCTCCGCGGCAAGCGCAGTCAGTTCTCCGGTATCGGCATAGGTTCCCGGCGTGTAGATCAGCGCGGAGGCCACGCCGAGCGCACCCTCCTCCATCGCACGCCTGAGCAATTCCCGCATCCGGGCGATCTGGGCCGAGTCCGCCTTCGCAGCGGTATCGCCCATCACGTATCGCCGCAGCGTCGCGGCGCCCACATGCGATGCGACGTTGACGGCGACACCGGCCCCCTCCAGCGTCCGCAGATACTGATCGAGCGTCGTCCAGGTGACGTCGTAGCGCGCGTCATCCTCTTGCCGATGCTTCATGTCGATTTTCATGTCCGGCGTGAGCGGTCCCATCGACTCGCCCTCGCCCATCACCTCGAGCGTGATGCCTTGGCGGAGGGCGCTCTCCGCGCGGCCATCCACAAGCAGGCTCTCGTTTGACCAGCTGAGCATATTGATGAAACCCGGCGCCACCGCCGCCTTGCCGGCATCGATGGTGCGCGCCGCATCACCCGGTGCCTTCACCCCGACATAGACGATCCGGTCCCCCGCGATCGCAAGCTCACCGGCGAACGGCGCGTTTCCCGAACCGTCATAGATCCGTTCGCTCCGGACCAGCAGATCATAGCGGAGCTTCGGCGTACGCGCCGAACCGGCGGCGAACGCGGAGGCCGCCGACGCCAGCACAGCAACAAACATCGCCGGACACCACCGACACGCCCCTACACGCACGCCCCCTCCTCGCTCGCCTTTCCTATTCCGGTATTCTATTTACAGAAATCTACATATATATCTATAATGAAATTATATCTACATTGACGGTTTCAAGACGAAGAGGGGGTCGGTGCCCATGCCGCAAACATCAGACGAAACGGCCGGCAATGCCTTCCTGACCAGCAGGAGCGCGCGTTGATGTCGTATGGTTTCGTACCCGGCCAGCGATACCGGATGCCCACACATTTCGGACCCACACCGGGCCCGCGTCAGAGCTACGGTGGCCGCATTCTGGACTACGTCAACACGCCCCGGCAATCCATATTGAGCGCGCGCTTTGAGGCGGATGCCTGCGCGCTTGAGACGTTGCTGCCCCCCGGCTTCTCCTTACGCAGACCGGAGCTTGCGATCGACTTCGCCTATATGACCGATATCGATTGGCTCGCCGGTCGGGCCTACAATACGTTCGGCGTATCCATCCCGGCACGCTTTGAGGGGCAGCGAGACGTCGTCGATGGCGACCTGCTGCTTGTGCTGTGGGAAAACCTGGCCGATCCGATACTGAGTGGCCGAGAGGAACTCGGTTTTGCGAAGCTCTACAGCGAGCTGCCGCCGCCCGCGACCACCGCGGACGCGGCGCGGTGCGAAGCGCTGTGGGACGGCTTCATGTTCGCCGCACTCACGCTCCACGATCTGTCTCCTGAAACGGGCGATCCCGATGGGGAGCCCGAAACGCAGGGCCTGCTCCACTATAAATATGTGCCCCGCACAGGTGCGCCCGGCGTTGCGGACGCGGAGTACGCGGTCCTCACCCCGCTCGGCGGCAGCAACCTCCGGGTCGAGGAAATGCAAACGGCAGCGAATGCGACCATAAGCTTCCAGCGCGGGACGTGGGAACAGCTGCCGACATTGGTCCATATTGTCGATCGGCTCGCGGACATACCGATCGGCCGCTGCCTTTCCGCTCGGCAGCTGCGAACGATCGGCGCCAAGGATCTCAGCGATCAACGGGCGTTGTCGTGAGCTCGGCATCCGGCGCTGTCCGCCACGCCGCGCATCCCTTTTATGGCGGCGATTTCCAGCCCGCCAAAGCCGGCACGCGCTTCACGCTGACGAACCCTGCGCTCCGCGCGCCGTTGGCTGCGTTTCGCGGTTGCACCGCGCACGACGTGGACCGGGCCGTCCGATCCGCCCGCAGGGCCTTTCTCGATCATGCGCGCCTCGCTGCGCCCGAAAAGCGCTGCCTTTGGCTGAACGCATTGGCAAATGGCCTCAGGTCTGCCCGCACGGAACTCGCCATGCTGGATTCCCTGGAAATGGGAATGCCGATCGCTCAGGCACTGGCGCAGGTCGACGAGGCCGTGGCCTGTCTCCTTGCATTCGCTGGATACGCGAGCGAACCCCACGGCGAGGTCATCTCAACGGATCGATCGCACACATTCTCGACCAGCTGGGAAGAGCCATGCGGTGTCGTTGGCATCATCTCGGCATGGAATTATCCGCTGATCATAGGCGTGTCGGCGCTGGCACCGGCTGTCGCCGCTGGCAACACCGTGATCATCAAGCCCTCCGAGACAGCGCCGTCCTCGCTGCTTCGTGTCGCCGAAATCGCATCGGAGGCCGGTTTGCCCGACGGTGTCGTCAACGTCCTTCTCGGCGGAGCCAGAACCGGCACGCAGATGGTCGTCCATGACGATATCGATCTGCTGCATTTCGTCGGCTCCACCGCAGCCGGACGCAAGGTCATGATGCTGGCCGGCAGTTCGAACGCCAAGCGCGTGATGCTGGAACTGGGCGGAAAATCGCCCCAGATCGTCTTTGCAGACGCGGCGGAGCTTCCCGGTCTGGCGGAAGCCGTCGTCACGGCAGCCTTTCACAATACGGGGCAGCTCTGCGTTGCACGCAGCCGCCTGCTTGTGGAAGCCACGGTTGCCGATCGTCTTGCCGAAAAAATACGCACGGTGATGCCGCAGGTCTTTCGGGTAGGTTCACCGCTCGATCCGGCGACCAACTATGGCCCGATAGCAAACGCGCGTCAGCTTGAGACCGTTCTGCGTTTCGTAGAGGTCGGAATGCAGGAGGGCGCGGGTTACGAACCGCTTGAAACGGCGGGGAGCCTACCGAACGAGGGGTTTTTCGTGGCGCCGGGTCTGTTCAGGATGGCGCGCAACACGATGCACGTGGCGCGCAAGGAAATTTTCGGCCCGTTGCTGTCTGTCATCCCGTTTTCCGACGAGGCGGAAGCCATCGCGCTGGCGAACGACACGCACTACGGGCTGGCGGCGACGGTGTGGACGCGTGATATCGGAAGAGCGCGCCGCCTCAGCCGCGATCTTATGGCGGGCCGTGTCGACGTGAGAACTAGTGCTTCGCCGGGCGCCCCGCTCCACGCTCTCCCCGCGGAACCTCACCGCGCTTCGGGCCATGGCGTGCTTGGCGGCCGGCAGGGGCTTTCGGCCTATCGCTGGCGCAAGGCCGTGCAGTTCGTAACCGCATGAGCCCGGCGCGAATCTCGGTAGAGCGGCTTGCCGGGGATCCGGGCGGCATCGATATCGCCGCCGCGTGGATTCATGCGGAATGGAGCGCCTTCAGCGGTCGCACGCTGGAGGAAACCCGCGCGCGCTTCGCGAACGAGGTGCCCGAGGCGGGCCTGCCGATCACCCTTGCCGCCTATGTCGACGGCGAGATCGCAGGCATCGCCTCGCTAAGAGCGCGCGACAGCGCGGACTGGGATGCAGCGGCCCACCCCTGGCTCTGCAACGTGTTCGTCGCACCGGGCTGGCGGCAGCGCGGTGTCGCCGAGGCGCTTTGCCTCGCCTGCGAGGCCGCTGCGGCGCAGCTCGGCTATCCGTCGATCCATCTCGCCTCGATCGCGCCCGCAGGCTCGCTTTACGAACGCATCGGCTACCGAATCTACGCTTGGCGAACGCGGCATGGCGAGCGTTTTGCTCTCATGCGCAAATCAACAGGCGAAACGGGGAAGACGCAATGACCGATCTTGCACCCCGGATCGGCTGGATCGAGCGCCTTGTCGCTTTCGATACAAGCTCCGGAAAATCGAATCTGCCCTTGATCGAAGACGTGTCGCTTTATCTCGAAAGCCTTGACGTCCCCGTGACGCGCGTTCCCAATACGGATGGCGACCGGGCAAATGTGTATGCGGTGATCGGCCCGCTGACGGAAGGCGGCATCCTCCTGTCCGGCCATACCGATGTCGTGCCCGTCACCAATCAGGCATGGTCGACGGACCCGTGGACGCTCTCCCTCCGCGCCGGTCGACTCTACGGCCGCGGCACGTGCGACATGAAGGGCTTCTGCGGCATCGCGCTGTCGCTCGTTCCGGAGATGCTGGCAGCGAAGCTGCAACGCCCCATCATCCTCGCGCTTTCCTACGACGAGGAAATCGGCTGCGTCGGCGCCCCTGCGATGATCCGCGACATCGCACGGCTGTTGCCGCGTCCCGGCGCGGTCATCGTCGGCGAACCGACGATGATGACCGTTGTTGACGGCCACAAGGGCAGCACGCAGTTCCGCACGCGCGTAACGGGCGTTCCCGGCCACTCCAGCGATACGGAGAATTGTGCGTCGGCTGTTGAAATCGCCGCGCAGCTGATCACGCGCCTCGTCGAGATGCGGATGCTGAACCGCGTCCACGCAGACTCCGACACGCTTTTCCAGCCCCCGTATACGACCATCACGAGCAACCTCGTATCAGGCGGCGTTCAGCAGAACGTGATGGCTCACGAATGCCTCTTCACCTGGGACCTGCGGAATCTGCCATCCGACGATGTCGATGCCTGCAGGCAGGCTTTTGACGGCTTCGCACAGGAGCTGGTCGAGCGATATGCCGCAGCAGGCATAGCGATAGAGATCGCGACGGAAACCGTCGTGAAGGTTCCAGCGCTAAGACCCGATCCCGACGGACAGGCATCGCAGCTCGCGCGGCGATTGACGGGGGCGAACCAGATTCAGGTCGCTTCATATGCGTCGGAGGCGGGCCAATTTCAGGAGGCCGGTTTCTCGACCGTTCTTTGCGGACCGGGCAGCATCGAGCAGGCGCACAAACCCGACGAATACGTATCGCTCGATCAGATCGAGCGCTGCACGCGCTTCCTGCGCCGCATCATCGACGAAATGCGCTGAGCACCGCAACCAGCATGAGGAACCAGCATTGACGGCTTCGAAAACCCCGCGCGATCCTTCCGGGCAGGTCGCCTGTATCGGCGGCGGACTGATTGGCAGTGCATGGACGGCGCAGTTTGCCGCGTACGGATACGACGTCCAGCTTTACGACCCATCCGCGACAACGGCGGAAGCACTGGCACGCGCGCTTCGCAGGGTCGTCGCGATCCGCGGCGTCGACGTTCAAACGTTGCAGGAGCGCGTGAAGATCGTAGCGTCGGTCGAGGAGGCCGTATCGGGCAGCATCTTCGTTCAGGAGAGCGTGCCGGAAGACCTTGCGCTCAAACAGCGGATCTTCGCCGTGATCGAGGAGATCGCGGGTGATGCCGTGATCGCCTCGAGCACATCCGACTATCCGCCTGCCTTACTGCGACAGGGCCTTCGGAACGGTAAGCGCATCATTGTCGGCCACCCGATCAATCCGCCTTATGCGACCACGCTAGTCGAGGTCGTGGTCGATACGGAAACACCGGCCGAGGTCACGGAGGCCGCGATCGCCTTTTACCGCAGCGCGGGCAAGGTGCCGGTAAAAATAGAAGGCACACAAACCGGCTTCGTCGCCAATCGACTCCAGATGGCGATCATGCGGGAAGCCCTGCGGCTGGCCCACGACCAGAAGGCCACGATTGCCCAGATCGATGCCGCCCTCATGCATGGTATCGGCCCGCGGTTCGCCGCTGTCGGTATGTTCAACGGCTTTGCGCTGAACGTACCCAGCCACGACCCTTCCGATTGGCTGGATCATATCGAACGTTTCGATTTCGGCGCCGCTCTCGTCCACACGGATCCGTGGCCGACCTGGACAACTCAAGACCGCGACCGGATTGCATCGGAATGGCGCGCGCACCTGTCCGCGCAAGGCATCAGCGCGCTTGCGGATCGCCGCGACCGGCTGACCGCTGCGGCCTGCGCGATGCATTCGCCGGCTTCTGCGGGGACAGTCACATCGCATCCCCATTTTTCGGCCGACTATCAGGAGGCGCGCCGCAAATTTCGGGTGGCGGCATCCGCAGCGGGAGCAATCCAGGAAACACACCACCTGCCGGAACACACTGGCCCCGACGGCAAACCGCTTTACATGGATTTCGCGTGGCTTGGCCCGGAAGATGCGGATGTCGTTATCCTGTCGCTGTCCGGCACACATGGCGCCGAAGGCTTCTCCGGCTCCGCCGCCCAGACGCATTGGCTGACGACGCGTCCGGACCCGCTTCCGCCCCGCACAGCCATGCTGTTCGCTCATGCCGTGAACCCGTTCGGATTCGCTTACATGCTGCGCGTGAACGAGAACAACGTCGATCTGAACCGAAACTTCGTCGCGTTCGGCGAGCACCTGCCGCCCAATCCGCTCTATGCCGCCGTGTCGGACATGCTCCCCAATCGTACCGGCCTTGACGAAGACATGGTGGACGAATGGAACGCCGCCCTCCAGAAATCCTATGCGCGCTTCGGCCGGTGGGAAACGCACAACGCGCTTGAATGCGGCCAGTATGAGGATCCGGTCGGTATCGAGTTCGGCGGGCAAGACCTGCAGTGGTCGTCGCGTACCCTGCTCGATACTGTCCGGCGCTTGTGCGGCAAGGCCCGCCATATCGCGTATCTCGATTGGCACAGCATGATCCCGATCGGCGACGGCAATCTCATCTTCCTGAATTTCAACGAGGCAGGCAGCCCCCTGTATTGCCGAACGGCGGACTGGTGGGGCGAAGACGCGATCAGTGCGAAGACAGTGGAAGCGCAGTGGTCTTCGGGAACCTCTTTGCCGCACACGCACCGCAGCGGCCTCCTCTTCTGGGGCCTCGAGCGCGCACTCGCGCCGCGAGCAGACGTTGCCGGTGCCATCGTGGAATTCTGCTGCGATCCGGATGCGTTCATCCACACCAGCGAACCCGATACGCGCACGGTCATGTGGGAGCGATGGCTCTATCGCAATCACAGGGAGGATACGGCACAGCGGGCGCTGGCAATGCGTTACCTGAGGGAAGCGGCAGCGCCGACCCGCCGATCCTATCAGGACAAGGCTATCGCTGCCGCCATGCCGGTCTATCGCCGGATCATCGAGGGCGCGGGTCGGTGGGCTGCGGAGAATATCGCCTCGGCGCCGGGCAGGCTGATCCAGACCGACACGATATCGTGAACCGGCCTATCGGCGACGGGAGCTGAACAGGAGAAGGCCTGTTCCCATCATGACGACAAGCCAGCTACCGGTTGTAAAAACCAGAAGACGCCCTGCGATACCGAAAACCTCGCCGGTGTGGACGGGATAAAATAAGTCGATCATCCGCTGGGTAAAGCGGTCGCGCATCGGATCGAGCGTCCCCAGCACCTTGCCGCTCGAGGAATCGATATAAACGGTGGTTCTGCCGAAGGTTTCATATCCTTCGCCGGGCTGGCGCAGCCGCACGCTCCAGACCGGGCGCTCATCGGTTGGAAATGTTACGGCAACAAGCCGGGCCTGCGCGTAAAGGTGCAGAGAGGTCGATATCGCATCCTCGAGCATGACCCCGCCAACCGGCCCTGCACGCGGCGCCGCGAATTCCGAAACCGGTGCAGAGAGCAAACGCCGGATGCCATCCTCGAACACCGAGAAAACACCCGCAAGAATTATGATCGCGGCCGGCACGACGGCCCACAAGCCGATTGCCCGATGCCAGGCGAACATCCGCAGCTTGAGCTTGCCGAAACGGCCCGGGACCCAGCGGTCATGCCATTTCATTTTCCCCCGCAGGGCAAGGACAGCGCCAAGCCCGAGATTGGAGAACAGGAGAAGCCCGCTGATACCAACGACCCAGCGCCCGGCCTCGCCCGCAAACAGCGACTCATGCAGCGTCACGAGGGTGCCGGCCCACGTACGGCCTTCCTTGTCAAAGGAATGCAGTAGACGACCCTGGCCATCGACAAGCACGTCCCGAGAGAGGTCTTCAGGCGTGCCGATCAACGAGACCTTGTACCTCTCCCTGATGCCTCCCGTTGAGATGAACGAACGAACGTGCACCGCATCGTTCTGCAGGGCTTCGACCCGCTGCGAGAGCAAGGGAACATTCAGCGGAACCGCTCCACCAGCGATGAGGCGATCGCCGATCTCTCGATGAAAGGTCAGCAGCAAGCCTGAACCAGCCTGTACCAGCCAGAAAGCCAAGGCAGCCAGACTCAACCATTTGTGCACCTTCAGGACCGCCTGCGATCCAAGCCTTTTCGATTTTCTTTGCGTCATTTCACGCTTGATCACGATTGTTTATATTGTTTCATATACGCATATTTTATTAAAATGGAAAATATTCCGTCACAATATCATGGTTGGGCCCCAACTGAATATGGAGGCCGTGCGTGACAGACACAGTTCTCGGTCTGGCGCTAATTGGAACTGCTTGGGTCGTCGTCGGTAGCGATCATGTCACGGAATATATTTCCTTCAATGGTTATGGTAGTGCTTGCGCCTCCGACGATTGCGCCGATCACAATACCCAAAATCGCAGTCCCCCTGACGACCCTTTGCTGTTGCTGCGCGGTGCGTGCCGTCGCGAGTGCTGCCTCGATCTGACGCACCACGGTTGTCATCCCGTTCTGCGCGAGGCCCAGAAGCCGGGCATCCTCGGCGCGCACCTGCTCGCTGGCGCGCATGATTTGCTGTCCCATGGCCTCGGGCGTCAGCTGAAGCGCCGGCGCCTCGGCCATGGCGCCGAGCACGGCGTTCTGTTCCGTGATCCGCGCCCCGATGCCGGCAAGGATACCGCTGTAATCGGGCTGCGCCTTCTGCTCGGCGGCGAGCCCTTCGAGCGCGCGGCGGAGCAACGCCACCTCGCGTCTGAGTGCCTCGAACGCTTCTGCTGGTGATGAGTCGTTTGCCATGAGCATGAGCCTAGCGGCTGAGTCCGCGCCCGCGCGAGAGGCCGAACCAGTCTGAGAGCTCCCGGGACAGACCGCGCGCCGGTTCCATGCCGATGCCGAGCCCGAGCTCGCGGGCGCGTGGCCGAAGGAGTGATTCCATCTGCGCATCGCGTTCGAGGCTCTTGGCGAGCCCCGCCATGCCGGCGTTGATCTTCGGGAGCTTGTGCTCCTCACCCCAGAACCTGGCGTGCTCCTGCTGCTTCCTGAGCCGGGTCCATTCGGCGACGAACCGGTCGGCGCGGTACGCGGGGTCGCTGCGGACACGCTCGGCCTCGTCGAGGAGCGCGCGCGCCTGCCGCACGTCGCCGCGTGCCATCGTGTCGAGGAGCTTCAGGTCCGCACGCCACGCGTTCCGAAGGTCGCGCGCCGCGCCGGGGCGTATCGCATCGAGTGCGGCCTCGTCGCGTTCGTGCATGGCGCGCAAGGGTTCGCTCATCGGCACGCGCGCAAGCCCCATCTCGCGGACCTTGTGCACCGTGCGCGCGTACTGTTCGACCGCCGGTTCGAGCTGGGGCTTCGGCGTCTGGATCGGGGTGCTTTTGAGCTGCAGCCCCTCGAACATGTCGCGGACCTTGGTGGTGATCTCCTTGACCCGTTCCCGGAGGGTGATGCCACGCCTTGCGGCGAACGCCTCCGCCTTGTCCGCGACCGGTCCATAGTCACCGACCATGTCCTTGCCGCGGTCGCGTGCCAGTGTGCGGATCAGCTGCTGCTCGTTTTTGAACGTCTCCTTGCCGTAATAGAGGTCCACGCGCTCGCGGTGACGCGACAGCGCCACATAGGCGCCGTGCCGGTCCATGCCTGATGTTCCGAGCACATAGGACCGGTCCACAGTCACCCCCTGCGCCTTGTGGATCGTGGCGGCATAGCCATGGTCGATGTCGGTGTAGTGCTTGGTGTCGAAGCTGAGGCTCCTCCCGTCGTCGAGCATCACCGCCATGCGCGCCGGGCTCACGCTCTCGACCCTGCCGAGCGAGCCGTTCTTGACGCCCAGGCTCTTCTCGTTCCGCAGGAACATGACCCGGTCGCCGTGCGCGAACGGCTTTGGGCCTTTCGTGGTTTCCACACGGACATCATCGCCCAGCTGCTTGCCGAGCCGCAGGCGCTGGCGGGCGAGTGCATTGAGCCCGGCAACGTCGGCGCGCGTGTGCGCGAGGATCAGCCGGCTCTTCTGCGGCTGCGCCTTCCGGTCCGTGTCCCAGCGCTCGATGAGCTGTTTTTTCGCGTCGGCTTCGGTCGGTGATGGGTGGACACGGTCATGCTCCCTGAGCGTATGGATCGCCTCCGCGGTTCTGCCCGTCGCCAGCTGCCGCACGGCATCACGCTGCCAGGCGTCGTGCTGGCGGCGGATCTCGGTGACCTCGACCCCGCCGTGGCGCTCATGGATGCTGCGGAACGCCGCGCCCGCCTCGATCGCTTGCAGCTGCTCGGGATCCCCAACGAGCACCACCTTCGCGCCGACCTCGCTGGCATGTGACAGCACGCGCTCCATCTGCCGCGTCCCGATCATCCCGGCCTCGTCGATGACGAGCACGTCCCGAGATGTGAGGGGATCGGTGCCGTTCGCCCAGGCGTGTTCCTGCGCCGCGATCGTGCGCGACGCGATGCGCGAGCCGCTTGCCAGGTTCTCGGCGGCAATGCCCGAGAGCGCGAGACCGCGCACGCGGTAGCCGGCATCTTCCCAGGCTTCGCGCGCCACGCCGAGCAGCGCGGACTTCCCCGTTCCGGCGTAGCCGACAATGATGCCAAGGCCTTTGGATTCGGTGACATGATCGAGCGCGGCGCGCTGCTCCGACGAGAGCACGAGCCCATGCCGCTCGGCGCGCCTGACGGCATGGTCGCGAAACAGGTCGCGGACGACGTGCTTGTCCTGCTTCTGTAGGCGTTCCGTGGCCTGCTCGAGCCGCTGCTCGGTCTCCAGCATCGCGCGGGATGTGAACCGCTCCTGCTCGCGGCCGTCTTTCCCGAGCGCGACAAGCTCCGGCGAGGCTTCGACGGCGGCGAGCACACGGTCGAACTGGTCCTTGCCGTCGCTGTGCCGGTGCACGAACATCGCAAGCTCGCGCCGCGTGAACGTCGACTGCTGATGCGTCAGCGCATCGAGCGCCACTTCGGGGCTTGCGAGGATACACATCCCGTTAGCACGAGCGATAGCGCGGTGCTCATCGAGTCGCTCGCCGGTGAGCCCCACGTCCGCCATGCGCGATGCTGCCGGGCCGATCTTGTTCTGGGGCTCGAGGTCGATGCCCTGCGCCTCGAGGCTACGGTGGTCGACGGTGAGGTCGATGTCGCGCTCTGCGAGCGCGCGGTTGAGGTGCTGCGCCCAGGCTTCACGCCAGTGTTCCAGAAGCTGCGTGCTGTTCCAGTCGCGCACCTTTGTGCCGAAGCCGTTCTCACCCACTTCGCGCATGGTGAGCATGACGTGGGCGTGGGGCTTGGCCATGCCGTCGGCGCCGATGTCCCAGTGCACATTGAGATCGGCGCACATGCCGCGATCGACGAACTCACGGCTAACGAAGTCGCGCGCCACCTCAATCGCGTCGGCCTGTTCCAGTTCCCTTGGCAGCGCGAACTCGACCTCGCGGGCGAGCTGCGCGTCCTTGCGCACTTCTGCCGCCTCGACAGCGTTCCACAGCGCTTCGCGATTCCGAAGCGGCTCGGGGGCGTTCTCGGGCAGCATCACTTCGGAGTGGATGACCCCCGCCTTGTTCGTGAAGTCGTGATGACGATCGAGGCGCTGGTCGTGGAGCCGCGAGGCGGAACGGGAGGAAGGCAGATTCTTAAGAATATATTATATTTTTCATAATGTTATAATTCAGCTTCCCTCTAATGCCCCAATCAATGCCCCTGTTGGAAACTTAGCAAAATTCTGATCAGCTCCTCATGACTTTGCGTCAGCATCAGCTAAAATCTCGAAATTGCCTGACATTTCCCTCAATTGCGCTCGGGCGCGATGTAGGCGTGCTCAAATCGCCCTTTTTGTCACGCTCAGATGTCGGCCGGCTCATGCCAGCCTAAATCCCGCGATGCGTCCCGGCAGCATGACTTGAAACGCTCGATGTTCTTGATCGTAGGAGGTGTGTGCGATGCAACTGCCGTAACGACGGCCGCGAGCTCGCCGAAGCCGCTTATGACCGGACATGCCGCCGCCAGAAGGCCAGGTATAAGTTCGCCCGTAACGCTTGCGATACCTGCAGCGCGGATTTCCCCCGCCATACGTATCCGCTCCGTCCGATTCACCTGCGCCGAAAGCTTCCGGTTCGCCTTCAGAAACGCATCAATCAGACCTTTGTCCTGGTAGGCGAGAAAGATCTGGCCCGTGGCCGATCCAAACAACGGCATGATCGAGCCCGTGCTGATCGTCGAAAAGACCGGCTGCGATCCCTGGACCCACCGCAGGATGATCGGACCGCGCTCGCTCCAGACAGAAAGCATCGTCGAAATGTCGGTCTCGCTGGAGAACGCTCGCATCCGTTCCGTACAGATATCAATGACATCGAGCCGCGCCAGTGCCGAAAAACCGAACCGGAGCGCCAGCGGCCCCAGATCATAACGCCCATCGCTGTTCTGCTTGGCGAGGCCGATGCGTGTCAGGCTTGTCATATACCGGTGCGTATTGCTGGGCGGAAGACCTGCAGCCGAACTGATCTCCTTGAGAGTCAACGCGGAGTTACGTTCCACCAAGGCTCCGAGAACACGGAAGCCCACCTCGACAGATTGGATACCCTGCCGATCCTCGCTACTGTTACGTTCCACTTTGCTAGCTTTTTGCATTCGAAAATTCACAGACCGAGCTGACGTGAGCTAAAAAATGTCGTCGTCCTCGTACCTTATCGCCATGCCAAAATAAAGGAGCGCAGTTTTTGCTGCTCAGAGAAGCTGCAATATCAGCCTGCCGACCCGTTCGGCGCTAAAGTACTGCGCGGAAACGTGGGAACCGGATTTTCACTACAGACGATGCGACAGCAAAGAGCAGGATCAAGGGACCGCGGCTATCTTCCGGAGCCTGATCGTTTGAGATGGAAGCGCGCCGCGCTTCCATCTCAAACGTGAATCGGTATCTATTCAATAGTTTAGACAGCGATTTATGGTTCAGGCTGATTCAGACTGAACAGATCGCGGCCTAGAAGCGGTAGGTTCCCTTGAGACCAATTCTCCGCGGAGGCGCCGCTCGCTCGCCGAATGCCTCAGTCGGGCGGCGATAGAACGTACTGAAGCCACCGCGCCAGATGACGTTGTATTGATTGAAGACATTATCGACAAAGGCCGTGAGGTTCCAGTTGCCGTTATCGAGACCTGCGCGCAAATCGACCTGGTCATAGCTGGGAACCTCAAAATGTGGTGTGCTCGGTGTGCCGTTGCCGTAGCGGGCTTCACCGACATAGCGATAATTCGCGCCCAGCATAACCTCGAGATCACCTGCAACGGGAATACGATACTCAGCCCCTAGGTTGAGCAACCAGTCTGGTATGTCCTCAATCGGCTCTCCGGACATGTCGATGAGAGCCTCATTGATATAATTTCGGTAAGTCGCATCGGTATAGCCTGCCGACGCACTCAATCGCAGCGCCGGGACAGGGCGTGCGGTTATTTCGAGCTCGAATCCCTTCGAACGCGCCGCGGCCGCATTGCCCACCGCACCGACCGAGAACGCCGAATTGACCTGCCGCTGGAGCGACACCTGCATGTCCTTGATATCGATTCGGAACAATGCGGCATCGATGGAGAGGCGATTGTCGAACAGTGACAGCTTGGCGCCGGCTTCGTAACTCCACGAGCTTTCTTCGCTGAACGAGAGATTGGCGAGCGGGTTGGTCGGTGCAGAAAGGTTGAACCCGCCGCCCTTGAAGCCCTTCGCCACGGTCACGTAAGTCATCACATCGTCGCTCCAACGATAGCGAACCGATGCCATGGGACTGATATCCTTGTAGGACTGCGATGGACTCATCGCGAACGTGCCGGAAAGCACGCCGCCCCCGATAGTGAAGTCCATCGCCAGGTCCTGAGCGACCTTTTCGTAGGCATAGCGCAGGCCGCCGCTCAATTCGAGGCGCGGCGTGAGCGCATAGTTCGCCTGCGCGAACAAAGAATAGCCCTTGCGACGCATATCGACGTCATCGATCACTAGGTTGCTGGAATTCGTATAGACATAGCTGTCCGGCACGGGAAAATTCCGACTGCCATCATTGTTCTCGGTGAATGCATATGCACCGATGAGCCACTGGAATTCCCCATTGCCCGATGATGCGAGCCGAAGCTCCTGGGAAAGGATGCGCTGATCACGAAGGCCAAACAGATAATTCTGATTGGGGACCGGGAAGTCACGCCCAGCAAGCTTGGGCACGATGATAGTGTCTTGACCATCAAGGTCGGGGGTATCGATACCGTCGATATCTGCCAACATTTGCATTGAAATCTGTCGATAACCGGTTATCGACGACAGCGTTGCGCCATCGAAGTCATAGTCGAGGTTGAGGCCCGCGCCGTAATTCTTGATCTTCTCGTGCTGATCGACGTCGTAGCGCACCTTCCATCGTCCGATCGCCTTGGGCGACGACTGGAGCGGAGCGCCCGATCCGTAGAACCCGCCTTCTTCGAAAACACCGTCAATCGAAAGAACGGCGGAGAACCTTTCAGTCGGCCTCGCAACCAGCTGGAAGCGGCCGCCAAACCGGCTGCGCGCAAGCAGGTCATTGCCGATCGTTACGTTCCGAATATAGCCATCGGTCTGCTCGGCGAGAGCCGAAATCGACGCGCTTACCGTGTCTGAAATCGGCCCGCCGATCCCGCCGCTCACCTTGATCGTATTGAACTCATCCGCTTCGAAGCGCACTTGTCCATAGGGATTATCGCCGGGCTTGCGCGAGATGATATTAATGGCGCCGGCCTGCGTGTTCCGACCAAACAATGTACCTTGCGGTCCGCGTAGAACTTCAACCCTTTCAAGCTCCAGGAAACCCAGATCCCAACCGAGGGACGGCATGTATACGCCGTCCAGGAACACCGCGACCGCGGGTTCCAGGGGTGTTTTCGCGCCAACGCCGCGGATGGTAAAATTGAGCGAAGACGAGAAATAGGGATTTCCCGTGATGTACAAATTCGGGACCCGTGCCGCCAGATTCTGACCACTGCTCACGTTGAGCCGCTCGAGTTGCTCAGCGCCGAGCGCTGTTACGGAAACCGGCACATCCTTCAGACTTTCCTCGCGCTTGCGGGCGGTTACGATAATGGCATCATCGTCCGATACGATATCCGCCCCAACAACGGCCTGCGCGTCAGCCTGGCCACTGACGAGCATCACGCCGGCTGCGAGCCATGGCAGCACGGATGTCATGGCTCCGGCACGCGAACCAAAACGTGGAAAGTCCGCAAAACCAAGTTTGGAAGCGGCATCGATCATAATTCCTCCCTTTTTGTCTTTGTTGTGTTTGTCGAGGCTACCATCAGGCCCCTCTTGACCCGGTGTTTGTATATCGAGAAATCAATTTCTCAATATATAATTTTGCGCGCAGTTATTTTATCGTCCCATCGCACCTCTGGATGCAGATCACCGTGTGAGTGTTCGCCATTGGTCGTGTTGGAAGAGTCTGGCAAAGCCCCGGGGCCGCAGGTCCCGCGTTCAGAAAACTAACGGGCGGCCCAAGGTCCCTGAATGGCCGCGCGCACTTCCTCAACCCCGGCAGCCCACAAGGCTAACATATGCTCGTCCGAATGGCAGAAGGCGCCGCCGTAGCTGCCGTCGCGAAGGATCTCACGGATTCGTTCCGGCGTAGCGCCGCCGAGACGCGCACGATCGACAACGGGCTTTTCGCCTTCAACTCGGGGATGGTTTGGAAGCCGGGTCCACGGAAAATTCTCGAACCAGTTCGCGTGGCTCGGGAAAGAATCAATTTTCAAGGCCGCGGCAGACGTTTCTGGCGCCGCATACCAACTGTGAAACCGGATCTGCATGTCCGGCATGTCCGCCATCAACTCGTGCGCCAGAACCCCGGCAGGATCGTTTCCGCCATGTCCATTCACAATAAGGATGCGGCGAAACCCGGTTCTCCGGAGTGACCATATGATATCGCGGACGAGCGCCAGCAACGTTTCCACGCGGATCGAAACCGTTCCGGGGAAGGCCGTGAAATACGGCGTCGGCCCATATGGCATTGCCGGAAACACAGGCACGCCGAGCGGTTCGGCCGCCTCCACCGAGACACGCTCCGCCAGAAGGGCATCGACACAAAGTGAGAGATGGGAGTGCTGTTCGGTCGCGCCAAGCGGAAGCAGGCAACGATCATCGTGAGAAAGGTAACGTTCCACCATTTCCCAGTTCATGTCGGCGACACGCATTAGTCGGGCCAGCGCAAAAGGGCTTCGAAGCGCATCACCTGATGCTCCTCCGCGGTGCTGGCCGGGCGGTGATTGGTTTTCCTCGCGGCCTCGAGCGTCTGCACAAGACTCTCGGCCACGATCTCGCCCTCGCCCGGATGCAGATGACAGGGGTCCAGTTCGAAATAGCCATGTTCGATTCCGGGATCACGAACGATCACGGGCCTATCCAGCGCGGCGAGCGCGGCGGCGAGATGCCAGCTCGTCGTGCCGCTCTCCTCGTCAACCCAAATACGCATCCGCCTGATCGGGTTTCCCGTGGGATCCGGCACGATTTCGGTTCTGATACCTGCCAGCCCCGAGAGGCGGCCGATCCATGCCGCGATCTGGCGGTCCTGAACTTCGTGTTCCGCCGCATGGTCGCGCGTCGCCCACGAATCGAGGACAACGATCGTGGAAACAAGCGCCTCCTTGCCGACCTTCATCCCGCGCCCGATGCCGCGATTCTGAAGAAAGGTCGCCCTTACGAGCTCTTTACGGCCTGCCACGATACCGGCGGTTAATCCGCGCAGAGATTTGTGGGCACTGTAGATGACGATATCCGCTCCGGCTTCGAGCGCGAAGTGCAGGTCTTCCTCGGATGCCGCATCAACGATAACCGGAACACCTTTAGCGTGACAGATATCTGCAAAGACGTTGAGCGGAATCTGCCCGATCTGCACGGTCTGATAGGAGACGACGTAAAGCCCCGCCACCGTTCGTTCGCTGATCTTTGCCTCGAGTTGATAGCGATAACCGTCGATGACATTACCAAAGGGGACCACTTTGGCACCGGCAAGCCGAATGGCCTGATCCACCTGAGCGCCGTAGCCGGTAAGATGGCCCATCTGGATGACAACCTCATCCTTCATTCCCGCCGCGTCGGGAAGCTGTTCCACCTTGGCGAGATCAGCGCCCGTCATCGCGCCCGCGATCGAGAGCGTAATCCCGGCCGAAGCCGACGCCGTAACAAACCCCGCTTCGGCCCCTGTCGTGCGCGCGATGGTGTGGCTCGCCTTGCGGTGCAGATCGCTTATTTCCACAAATTGCGGCAGGATTTCTATTGCCGCACGCGCTGCTTCACTGTCGCCGATGGACGCACCCAGTGCCGTCATCGGCCCTGCGACATTGATGATCGGCCGAAGTCCGAGCCGTTGTCGAATATCACTCATCGTCCACCTTTGTCGCCGGAGGCTTGCTGCGTTGCGTCTTCATCGCCCGAGGACAGCAACATATCTTCATAGAACGCGCCGAAACGTCGGCTCGGATGTCGAATATGCATTTCCAGCACCCAGAGATCGGGGGATGGTATGAAATCCGCTTCCGCCAACGCGCCTTCGTGAACGAGTGCATGTGGAAAGTCCCCGAGGCGATGCCCACCGAGTTCAAGGTTGAGTTCCCAACCCATCGCGCGCGCCTCGTCCTCGGCAAAATTGTAGAGTTCACGCCCCGATGTGCCCGTGTCCGCCCAGTGGTCGCGCACGATGCCGAACAGTTTATGCACGTCGTCCCGCGCACGCCGCATTTCGGGGTCTGAGCCGGTAACAAACGTGTCCCCGGCGTCGCCCTCCCACTTTTTCCAGACGGGTCCGATATCGACAATGAGTATATCGTCCTCACCCAGGACAACTCCGGGGTCAGACGGCGCGCCATAGAATTTCAGCGTGTTGGGACCGAAGCGGACGAAAATGCCATGCCATCCCCGCAGCAATCCGAGTTCGCGCAACGTGCGACGCGCGATCGCATTGGCTGCATTTTCGTCCATCCCGGGAACGATGCGTGCGCCGATCATCCGAACAGCTTCGCGCGTTCGGTCCCGCACTTCCGCCATGATCGCGCGATCATAGTGCGTACCCACGCGCTCCTCGGGCCTATTGCTCACTGTCACCTAATCCCCCGTGCTCCGTCTTCATTGGGGCTACGGTTTCGTACAATGCTGCCGGCCATGCCTGCGACATGCGAACCTGGTGCGGAGAGGTCCCCCGCATCTTTATCTGCACAAGCCCGACCGTCTGCGCATTTCGAACTTGATACAGATAGTCTTCACCCTCAGTTGAAAGCAGTTCGGGCACCATGTCCCCTACTTCACCGAAATCACCGATCGCGCGGCGCTGGTGTGAGGCATCCGTCGCAGATGCCCCACGGACCGGCGTGCCTTGCAGCCAGGAGCGGATGGCGGCTTGACGCCGCTGCCCCGCATCACCCGTGTCCGCCATAACGCCCCGGGGGCCGAGGCGCTTGTCGAACAAGCCTGCGATCCGAGGAGCGAACTGTCCGGGATGACCCGTGACGAGGTTGCACATCATGGAGATCGTAAGATCGTCATCGGGATAATAACCGATCCATGAAGAAAAACCGCTCGTTATCCCATGGTGGCAGACAAGCCTTCGTCCCCGCACATCCAGCAGGAACCACCCGAGGCCATAGTTGATGACCGGTGCGCTACCGTCCGGGAACAGGGTCGGGCGCCAGGATTCCGCGAGTGCATCCGTATCGAGCCCTCGCCCTGATCGCAGCGCGGAGGCCCAGGCCATCCAGTCCCTTGCACTGAACAGAAGCGCGCCCGCCGCGATGCGGCTAAGGCTGCGGGAGGCACTATCAGGCCGGATCAGCGTGCCGTCCGGCGTCCGCATGAAACCACGCGCACGTTCCGGAACGACAGCGAGCGTATCGTTCACCCGTGCGGTCTGCATACCGAGCGGACTGAACAGTCGGTTTTGCAGATAGTCGCCATAGAACTGTCCTGATACTGCCTTGATCGCCAGGCCGAGCAGAACATACCCGACATTGTTGTAGCTGAAGCGTGCGCCCGGCGCGAAATCGGGAGACCAGCCCGCAAACATCTGCAGCAACTCGGCATCGTCATAGTCGAGCGCGGGGCTCACGGGGCGTCCCTTCGCATCGAGCCGCCCGGGCGCGAGATCCGCGAGGCCCGAACGGTGTGACATCATGTGTCGAAGCGTTATCGATGACCATGCGGACGGCGCGTCCTTGAGATGCAAGGTAACAGGATCATCGAGCGTAAGTCTTCCTTCGCGGGCGAGCAGGAGGATCGCGGCAGCGGTGAACATCTTGCCTGTCGATGCCGACTGGAGCATCGACCCGACCTGCATGGCGTGGTCCAGTTCGATGTCCGCGCGGCCGTAAGCCCGCAAACAGGTCGGAACGCCCTTGTGCATGATCGCCAGGGTGAGGCCCGGGATTCCGCGCCGCGCCATTTCTTCTCCGACGACGGCATCGATCGCGGAGTCCATGCCCGTTTCGCGGCTGGAGCTGAAAGCGAGCGCCGGCCCCGCTCCAAGTCCTCCGCCGATTCCCGCTCCGGCAAGACTACCAGCAAAGCCGAGCAAATTTCGTCTGGTGACCTGCATGATCGCCTCCGTTGTGAGTCGAGTATTTGGTGTATAGATAATTTATTGTTCTATAACAACCTGACGCACGTTTCCGCAACCGCAAAGGCACTTTATGCAGTATTCCACCCGGGTCACCCCTGAACGCCTCGCCCTCGCGACACCGTTCATCATTTCACGCAATGTCTTTACGCACGCACAACTGCTGGTCGTCGAAGTCCACGACGGAGAATTTTCCGGGCGGGGAGAGTGTGAGCCCCACGAAAGTGACCCCGAAGCGCCGGAACGGGTGCGGAGCGAAATTGAGAACGCGCTCGCCATGCTTGCCGGAACATCCCTCGACAGGGCCGGACTCGCCTCTCTGCTTCCGGCAGGGCCGGCACGCAACGCAGTCGATTGCGCGCTCTGGGATCTAGAAGCGAAGAGAGCCCGACGCTCCGTTTCATCACTTATCGGTGCGGCGTCGCCGCAGCCGCTCGAGACGGCATACACGCTCAGCATAGACACACCCGAAGCAATGGCCGTGGCTGCGCAAAATTCGCCAGAGTGGAAGACACTCAAAATCAAACTGGGCGGATCGAACTGCGATAACGATCTCGATCGGTTGCGCGCCATCCGGCGCGTACGGCCCGACGTGCGATTGATCGTCGATGCGAACGGCGGCTGGGGCTTTGACTTGCTGACGGCACTCGCCGAGCCACTCGCTGCGCTCGGCGTCTCGCTCATCGAACAGCCGCTGCCGCCTGGCGAGGACGCGGCACTTGCAGGCTATCGTTGTCCCGTGCCCTTCTGCGCCGACGAAGCCTGCCTCGATCGCGGCTCGTTGCCGGCAATCACCGGCAAATATCAATTCATAAACATCAAACTGGATAAAAGCGGAGGACTGACCGAAGCGCTCGCACTGGCAGATGCGGCAAAAGCTGCGAATCTGGGCCTTATGGTAGGATGCAATGTCGGCACGTCACTGGCGATGGCGCCGGCATTCATCCTCGCGCAGCGCGCGACATTCGTCGATCTGGACGGGCCGCTCCTTTTGGGCTCGGACCGTGCGCACGGCCTCCGCTACACCGATGGAATGGTCTATCCACCAGACCCCGCGCTCTGGGGATGAAAAAATGCGCGCTGCATGGGGACATGCAGCGCGCTCTATCGTATTGGTAATGCATCGTTTGCCGAGGAAAGGCGGCTCTAGAAGCGAACGAGAACACCTCCCAACAGGCGACGGGGGTTCGGCAGATAGGCGAGGTCGTTGGCGGCGCTTGCGTCGTTTCCGGTATTGAGCGCAAGCGGCCCGCGGCGGTTGAAGATGTTCGTCACGGATGCGAAGACCCGGACCACAGGAAAATTATATGCGACCTGTGCGTTCGCCATCCAGAATGAACCGATACGACCACCGGGGAAGTTCAGTTCCTCCGAATAATAGCTCCCCGAGTAGCGTGCATCGAAGCTTGCTTCGAAGCCTTCAGGATCACGATAGACGGCACCTATGTTTCCCGTCATGCCCGGAGCACGGGCAAGCTTTTTCCCGTCGATGACAAAGCCTGGAGCATCGACCTTCGTGTGCAGCAGGCCTACATCCCCGAACAGTTCAACGAAGCGCAGCGGCCGCCAGCTCAACCCGACTTCAGCACCGTAGGTCTTCACGTCACGCGCGTTCAGGATAATCTGGGAGTTCAGCAGCGGGTCCGGATTCAGGTCGAACGGAATCTGCATTCCTTCATAGTCGCTGTAAAACACGTTCGCGTTGAACGACAACGTCGGACGGATTTCGGTGCGGATATACGTTTCGTAGTTCCAGACGAACTCCGGTTCAAACGTGAAGTTCACGAACGGCGGATTGAAGGTAAAGCCCGCACCGCCGCCATTGTATCCGCGAGACGCAACAACGCCGATGGTGGTGGCATCGCTGACGTCATAGGCGAGCCCGAACTTCGGCAGAAACGCACTGTAACTTTCATCGAGATCGATAGAAAAGATACCGGACGTATTAAAGCGACGACGCTTTTCTTCTTCGTATCTCACCCCGGCGCTCGCTTTCAGCCGCTCCGTGAGCTTGAGCGTACCTTCGGCATAACCCGCAATCGTCCGAGTCCGATCGACGAAGCGCGCATCGCCGGCAAGCTCGATCGCCTCCTTCTGCTTTGCACGATAATAATAGAACCCGACCACACCCTTGAAGCGGCTATCCGTATCGCCGATCCGTACGCGCGGTTCCCATATGATTTCGTCACCGGTCAACCGTGCCGGCGCGTTCGCCGCGTAGCGGACGAATTTGAAGTCCGTGTAGGCGGTCATGCTTTCCAGCGCCACGGTATCGTTCACTTGGTAGGAAAGATTGGCGATACCGCTTGTCGTGCTCGGGATGTGGATCGGCTCCGTACCTACATAAGGGCTGGTTTCATCGGAAAACGGCCGCCGAACCGCCTCGACTTGGGGTCCCCGGAACTTCGACGTCGTGAAGATGAACGAACCGGTGAAATCCTCCAGCCCGTCAGGCCTCACAAGAACCTTCGCGCGGATCGTATGCGCACGATAATGTTCGGGGTTATCGTAGCCGAAAATCGTGGGCGCCATCTCGTTGTAGCTGTCGAACGCTTTGTAGTCGGCCGAGACGCGCACACCGAGTTGTTCACCCACCACGGGCACCGACACATAGGCCGCCGCCTGCAGCGTATTCTGTTCGCCGATCACGAAGCGGCCGCCGGCTTCGAATTCGGCGCCCGGATCGCGCGTCTTGATGAAGACAGCGCCGCCGACGGCGTTGCGCCCCTGATACGTGCTCTGCGGGCCGCGAAGAACCTCGACCTGCTCGACGTCCCAAAGCTGGGGGTCGCCGTTGATGATCTCGTTATAGGTGATCGGACGGCCATCGACCTGGATGTTGATACGCGAGCGCGTGCCCGCCAGAAAAGCGTTCGCTCCGAGCGCCGGACCGGTTCCGTCGACACCGCGGACGCTGGGCGCGATGCCGCTCTTGCCGAGCTGTGTCGTATTCGGGAGCCGCGAAAGCAAATCCTGCGCCGAAGAGATGTCGGGGCGTGTCAGCAGGTCATTCTCATCGAAAAGGCTGATGCTGGTGGCCGTTTCCCTGATCGAACGCCCCTGCCTTTCACCGAGAACGAGAATGATCGGATCCGCCTCGGATACTCCCGCATCCTGCGCCTGCGCTGTCGCACAAAGCGGCATGGCGACCGACAGCAACGCACCGCACCGCAATACCGAACCCAGGAGTGTGAACGTTTTGGTCTTTGTCATTTTGAATGCCCCTTTTCACAAAGCCGCCCTTTGTGATTATTCATTATCCAATTAATACGTCAATAGATAATTCTATTGAGACCGGATCGCAACATTCAATTCCGCGATCCCGGAACGGCGCGGACCCACGAGTCCGCACTCCGATTGGTGAAGAAAAACAATACCGTCGTTGGAGATGACCCGTGGTCAATCGTCGGAGACGCGTTCGATCCTGTACTCGGGGTCCCGACGAATCTCTTTTTCGGTGAAGGGGAAGCGAACCAGCCGCTTTTCACGGTAGATGTCGATCTGGTCACCATAATGCGCCGACTCGGGATCCGGAGACTGGCCGTGCGCCAGGACGACCCGCGCGACCGGCCGGTCGTTTTCCCAACTCACCAGTTGCAGATAGGCACTGCCGCTGTTTGCGTCACCATAGCCGTCCGCTGTGAGCGGCCCGCCTTGCAGCGCATTCAATATCCCTTCGGAATCGTTCCCGCCATGCAGCGGTATTCGCCCCTCGGGCGTATCACGTGCGAGCATTTGGCCCCAGGGCTCATCCCCACGCAGGCCGAGTGCCCGAATATTCTGTAGAGTTTCAGATAGCGTGTCCACTATACGGGCTGCGAGATCCGGTGCCGAAATCGGCTGACACGTCGATGGATTGAAAAGCCCTCGTTTTACAAGTCGTGCCCAAAGTTCAGTGAACAGCAAAGCCCCGCGGCTCTCGGAATCGTTGCGCCTGTCCCATGCGCGAAGAATAGCGCATGCGTCCGCCGAACCCGGTTCACCGCACGCCGTCAGAATTTCGTCCAGCGCCGTTTCTGCGGCGAAATTGCGATTGTCATACACAAGCGAGAGGATTTCATCGGCATCCGCACGGCCATCAGAGACGATCTCGGCCACACGCTGTTCGGACATCGGCAAACGCGTCGGAAATCGGTCCGCAGAGCCGAGCAACACCGAATATGCAGTGCCAGCCTTGTCCGGCACCGAGCGGTGATAACTGTTGTTGACGTTCTGAACCACAGATCGCGTCAGCATTGAAGGCTGTTCGTCCAGGCCGGCGAGACGCGGCTGACCCGCGTCGTCACGTAGCCAGCATTCGGAGCGACTGCCATCGAGAACAGTCGCTGCCGCGCCCGGAACACGGCAGGAAGCAAGCGCGTCATCGGTAACACCCAGAAGAGGCCCAGCCTCTACATAAACGGCATCACCATAACGATCGCCGCCGACGAAGTGTGCGCCGATGCCCCTGTGTTCAGCCGTAACCTTCGCGAACGTGGCGATATCCGATGATCTGGCAACTGCTAGCAACTGATCAAGACCGCGTGCGTCTCCCGCGCCTGCGTCGGTAACTGCATACCAGCCAGCCGGCCGTCCCGGCGCTTCCGGAAGACGATACAGCGGCCCGAGATCGGACCATGCGAAGGGAAAAGCGGCTTTTCGGATGGTGCCGTCATCGTCCCGCACCTCTATTTCAATACTTTTGATTGCCAACGGTTTTTCGATATCATCGACGCTATACGTGGGCACCGGGTCCTCTTTCACTGCCATCGACTGGAGCACGTAGAAGCTCACCGTACTTGGCGCGAGTATGGTCCATGCCAGATCCTTGTTGAACCCGATCACCGGCATCGGCAAACCGACGAAATCGGCCCCCGCCACATCGATTTCGCCCGGAATAGTCAAGTGCAGCTGGTGGAGTTGCAACCATTGGTCGCTGTCCCAGCGGCTGTGCGGATTGGCAAGTACGATCGCGCCACCGCCCGTTAGATCCCCCCCGAAGGCCCAGGCGTTGCTGCCGATCCCCGGCGGCAGCTGCGATGACGGCAGCATGGAAACATTCTGGTCCGCGCCCCTCTTCACTGCGGCATCCGCGTTCCAGACGGAGGCGGAGCCGAAAGGGGCGACCTGAAAGGCTTTCCAGATCGTGCCGATCGCCATCATGGTCCGGGCGATGTCAGCGTCCGTCATTTTATAGATCGGCCCATCGCAGGCCCTCGCAGCTTCTCGCCCTTCACCTGCCACATAATCGTTGAAACCAGCGGCGTAGCCCCGCGCAAGGTCGCGTGTTCGTGGATCGAGGCCGCCTAGCGCGGCCGTTACCGCCTCTTCGGAGAGATGGATACGATGGAAGATGTCCGCTTCGATATTCGTTGTCGGCAGAAAGCCAACGGCGGCGGCTCCATCCGCTCCGTACCACCGAGAGCGCTCACCGCGCAAGGTCACCATGCGGTCCGCCAGAACGCAAAGACGGTCGCGCGCGACAGCATAGCCGTAACCATAGCCGAGGCCGGCGTAGTCCTTTGCCGTGACATGTGGCACGCCGTGGCGTGTCCAGCGTATCTCGGCCTCCATGTGCGCTTCCGCTACAACCGGCAACATGACCATAGCCGCCGTGAACACCCAATTGAATGCCCGTCTCTTCATCGCACGACCTCGTCTTTCTTCTTCATTCGGTTGGGGCACGCTCCCATCCGGCTCGCGCGGCTCAAGCCTGCGAGAACAGGATCACATTACCCAAGCCGAAATCGGGAGCAACGCACAGCGTCCCTCCGATTTCGTGAAAGGGTACGTCTCCCCTCATCAGGAAAGACCGCATTCTTCCGATTGATTCGACCTGAATTTCATACCCCAGGTAGCCATCGCGGTCCGTATCACAAACCGTACCGAACCGCGTTTTGGCGCCCGCCGGATCAAGCACTTCGAGCGAGATGTCACCGGAAGGAAAACCAAGGCCGGCATTGCCGAGCGAGATCGCTGGTCTGCCAAACAGCCGTTCAAAAAATTCGAACTCCGCCGGCACCGCGGATCGTGCATACACCCTGCTGACGCGGATCGCGCCATTGGGATGGGTTGTCCAGTCCGGCCGCAGATAAAGGTGCATATTGTAATAACGGCACGCATTGAAGCGCAGTGTGCAGTCCACAGGCAGCAGAATATCGAACTCTGGATACACCGGATCTTCGCCGGGGATCTTCCATTCGCGCACGACATGCGCAGGCGGCGGAATATCGAAGCCGAGTGTGGTGATTTCGCGATACAGGGTATCGATGACATCGGAAGCCAGGACCAGCGAGCCGATTCCCGGTTTTCCAGACAACACCGGCACCATTGGAGGCGGCAAGAGGGACCTGTCGTGCGGCGACATCAATTCCACAAAGTTCGCCTGGCCTTTTGTGCCGGGCCTCATCAACACCATACAATTCGAGATCCCCATCGACTCGATATGGCTCACCGGAGACAGAGTGAAACCCATACGCACGAAAAGCGCGCAGGCCTCATCAAGATTTTTCACATAGGTTAGCAGGTGATCGATCTTGGCGGTTGTACGATCAGTTACTGACATTCTTTTTGTAAATCCAACAATGTGTTCACATGAGCATCGACGGCGTCGATGAGTTGCGGTGCGACATGGTCGCGGGCGCGGGCGCGGGCGGATGGTACTCCGATCAATAGCGGCAGTTCCGTGCAGGCGAGTAGAACAGCGTCTGCGCCGGAATCGGCGAGTGCGTCGATCGCGGAATCGAGCATGTCGCGGCCATGCGTATCGATCCGGCCCATCGTCAGTCGTTCGAGGATCAGGCTGTCCAGCGCGGCCTGGCGGACACTGTCCAGCCGCACGAGCGGACGACCACCGGCGATACGTTCGACCAATGCGCCATCCGCCAGCGTTCGCGACGTCGCGAGGATGCCTGGGCGTATCGCGCCGCAACTGGCAAGCTTCATGGCGGCCGCATCGAAGATATGTGGCACGGGGATATCGAGCATGGCGGCAACGGCCGCATGTGCGCGGTGCGCGGTGACTGCGGTAATTGCCACAGCGGCACAGCCTGCCTGTGCAAGGCGCATTCCGGCCGTTGTGAGACGCCCCTCAATCGCCGCCCAGTCGCCGCGCTCGGCGTCCTTTAAAAGCTCCGCGAAGCAGACTGTTTCAATGAGACTTACGGGGTTCTCGTGCGTTCCGCCACGTTCTTCACCAAGCGTATTGAGCCGCGTGTAATAATGCGCCGTTGAATGCCAGCTCATTCCCCCTATCAATCCGAGAGGTGCGCGCGCCTGCGCGGGGCCTGGACAGGAGTTGACGAAGTAGGATTGCATTTGGTCGATATTATCTATTAACAAACGCATTGTCTATATATTATCATCATTGGAGGGTCAGTCATGAGGGACGAGATTCCGGTCCGCCGTTCGTTCGCAATGATCGCGCTCCTCACGATCTGCTATGTTTTCTCGCTGATCGACCGCCTGGTCATCAATCTGCTCGTGGACCCGATCAAGGCGGACCTCGCGCTCAGCGATCTTCAGATCGCACTGATTCAGGGCCCAGCCTTTGCCATCCTCTACGCGACAAGCGGCGTTCCGCTCGGCCGACTCGCGGACGTCGTGAACCGCCGCAATCTCACGGCCTGCGCGATCGGGTTCTGGAGCATCTGTACGGCGCTGACGGGAGCCGCCGCCAGTTTCACTACGCTCGCCCTTGCCCGTGTCGGGGTTGGTGTGGGTGAAGCCGCACTTACACCCGCCGCCTATTCGCTCTTCGCCGATGGTGTTCGCACCGATCGCCTCGGGCGGGCGATATCCGTCTACACGGCCGGAGGTGCGCTCGGGTCCGGGCTCGCCCTCGTCGTCGGCGGTGCCATCTATGCGATGGCGGAAAGCGCCGTGATCGGGATCGCGCCCTGGCGGGTCACATTGTTCGTTGTCGCGGCGCCGGGCCTGGTTCTTGCGCTTCTGATCATGGTCCTTGTCGTCGAGCCCGTTCGCCGTGATCAGGCCACGCGCCCCAAAGTCGGCGCCGTGCTGCAAAGCATCCTCCGGTCACGTCGCTTCTATGGCTGGGCCTTTCTGGCCTATGCGGCGCTGGGCACGTTGCTTTACGGCTTCATGGCGTGGGCACCTTCATTTCTGGTGCGGGGGTACGGGCTGTCACCGGCTACGGCCGGCCTCCGGTTCGGCTCGGCGATGCTGATCGCGGGCGTGGCCGGACCGATGCTCGCAGGTTGGCTCGCCGATCGCATCAGCCGCAAACTCGGGGTGCTTGGGCCGCTTCGTGTCATGCTCATCGGTTTCATTTGCGCTGCGCTCTGTGTGCTCGTGCTGCCGTTCGAGCCTGGAATCGCGGCAGCGACCGCAGCACTGGGGTTCATCGGCTTTTTCGCGACCGGGATGCTCGGCCTGGTTCCGATCGCGATTCAGCTTGCAACGCCGGGCAACATGCGCGGCCTCGCTTCAGGCATGAACCTGATGATCGGCAACCTGTTTGGCATGGGCATAGGGCCGGTCGCGGTGGCGACACTATCGAAACCGTTCGGACTGGGGGGCGCTCTTTCTATCGTCGTCGTGCTGTCGTCACTTGTCGGACTTGCCGCAATCCTGCTGGCGCGGACGACGCAGACACTCGACGAACCCGACAAGGCAAGATAGTCCCAATACGATTCAATCAGGGACGACCGGCAGGAGCAGCGGCGGCAATGGCAGGTAAGCGCGAAAAAGTGTCAAAACACGATAGCGACAGCAGCTTCGCGAACCGGCGTGGAGTCCAGTCGATCGATGTCGGCATGAGCATCTTGGAAGTGCTGGCGGCATCTTCCGAGGCCCTGCCCCTGAAGCGCATCAGCGAAGCTGTCGACATGGCACCCAGTAACGTCCATCGCTATCTCGCCAGTTTCGTGCGCGCGGGCCTGTTGCGACAGGACCCTGCCACCAGCCGCTATGATCTCGGACGTCTTGCCATGCGTGTCGGCCTGTCAGCGTTGGCGCGAATTGATATCCTCGAACTTGCCCGGCCGGAACTCCTGCGGCTATCCGAAACCTACGGCCTGCTGACGGTCGCGACCGTATTCGGCGATCACGGACCAACAGTAGTCCGGATGCAGCAGTGCAACCCCGCCGTTATCATGACGCTTTCACTCGGCAGCGTGTTGCCGCTCCTGCGCTCGCCTTCGGGGCAGATATGCCTCGCCTACATGCCTGAAGACGCCACCCGTCATATCGTTGAGCGTGAACTCGTTCAGGGTGCGCGCTATCCGCTGGCGTCATCGACCCCGAAGACGTTCGCTGAAGCGCGCCGTGTCGCGCAGGAAGTCCGCAAGACCGGATACGCCATGAATGATGTCGATGTATCGCCCGGTCTGCGGTCGGTCGCCTGCCCGGTACTCAATCTTCAGAACGAACTTGTGGTGGTGCTCAGCCTCACAGGTCCGGATCCGACGCTTGGCGCGGATCATCCCGCGCTTGCCGATCTTATTTCAGTCTGCAGGCGCCTTTCAGAAGAGGCGGGTTTCCGCGAACGGTGAGAGAGCCCGGCCACATCAGCGCATCCGGGCTGCATGGCGCTTGCAATATGCGAAATAGATGAACAACCCCACCGCCATCCACACGAGTATCCGAACCCAGGTACCTGACGGCAGGCTGAAAATGAGATACGCCGCACCCGCAATGCCCAGCACAGGGACTGCAGGCGCGAAGGGAACGCGGAACGGGCGGTGCCGGTTCGGCTCACGGCGTCTCAGGATCAATACGCCCGCGCAGACGAACATGAATGCCAGCAATGCTCCGAACGAGACCAACTCGCCAAGAATGTTCACCGGGAATGAACCCGCCAGTAGCATACATCCAAGAACCACCACCAACGTGCCCCAGTGCGGCGTACCGAAACGCCGGTTTATCGCTTGGAAACCCGCTGGAAGCAGACGATCCCGAGCCATCGCGTAGAAGATTCGGGTCTGCCCGTAGAGGCCCATCAGAATCGCGGAGGCGAGTCCCACGACCACACCAAAGCCTACAACGGGCCGCAGCCAGGCCAGCGCAGGCTCCTGACTCAGCGCCTTGATAACGGGAGCGGCTACATTTAGCGTTTCGTAAGGTGCAAGTCCGGTCACCACAAGGCTCATCCCAACGTAAAGGATGGTGCAGATCAGCAGCGCAAACAGGATGCCGCGTCCCAAGTCCCGCTGCGGATCACGCGCTTCCTGTGCGAAGGTGGCGATGCCATCGAAGCCGATATAGGCGTAAAACATGACGGCGGCACCACGCAACATTCCGCTCCATCCGAACTCGCCGTAGCCCCCTCGATTCTCGGGGATGAAAGGTATGAGATTATCGGCGCGCACGTACCAGATGCCGCATCCGACCACGAGGAGGATAACGCCGACCTTCACGCCGACCATTATGACGTTGGCGCGGGCTGTCTGCCGGACACCCAAGATCAGAAGGATACCGACGACGGCGACAATCGCTACGGCGGGAAGATTGAGAAGCGCGCCCGTGGTCTCGAGCCGATGCTCGGCTGAGAACGTGAGCGGTGCTTCGGACCATTTCGCCGGTATGTCGACACCGAACGTTCCGACAAAGCCCGTGAAATAGCTAGACCAGCCTACAGCGACGGTAGCGCAGGCCGCGAGATATTCGAGCACGAGGCACCAGCCGATCATCCATGCGGCCACCTGCCCCATCGTTACCGACGTATAGCTATAAACGCCCCCCGACGCAGGCATCATTCCGGAAAGTTCGCCGTAGCAGAGACCAGTACACAGACAGACGAGTGCCGCGACGAAGCACGACAATGCAACAGATGGACCGGCATACTGCGCAGCGACTGTGCCTGTCAGAACGAAGATGCCGGATCCTATCGCGGAGCCGACACCGGCGAGCGTGAGGTGCCAGAGGCCAAGCTCGCGCCGGAGCTTCCGGCTTTCATCAAGTCCCCTTCCTTCGGCTGCGGCGCAGACTTCGTCGATGCCGCGCCGCGTCCACATGCTCACGGTTGGATGTCCACAAGCACGTCAATGATGGAATCAACGCCGAAACGGATGGGATCGCAGCATGGCAAGCTGTAGCGATCCTCGGTATGACGCAGTAGTGCTCGTGCTGAATCCGCATCGCGCCGTGAGGTGTTAAGGCAAATCCCGACTGCGCGTACATCGGGGTTTGTGAGGCGCGCCGCGTTGAGATGCGCGTCTCGCGCATCCTCGATCCGTGCGACGGGGAAATTTTCAAATCCGAGAAGCCCCGCGCGATCAGGATCGTGACAAATGACGAGCGCGTCGGGTTGTGTCCCATGAATGAGTCCCATCGTGACACCCGCATAGGCCGGGTGCAGCAACGCCCCCTGCCCTTCAACGATATCCCAGTGGTCGTATGCGGCATCAGGGCTCAGCCATTCGGCTGCGCCAGAAATGAAGTCCGCAACCACTGAATCAACCGCCACGCCGCGCCCCGATATGAAAATGCCGGTCTGCCCGGTTGCGCGAAAATCAGCAGACATGCCGCGTTCGCGCATAGCCTTTTCGATCGCAAGCGCCGTGTACTTCTTACCGACGGCACAGTCCGTACCAACGGTCAGTAGCCTCTTACCCATCCGACGAAGTCCCGTTCCGGGCATGAAGTCGCGCTCGGGGTGTCGCGCGTTGATAAGCCGCGCACCTGCTTTTTGCGCCGCCGCCGCTATGACCGCGTTGCTCTCCAGCCGTTCGTGGAGACCCGATGCGATAATAAACCCGGCCTGAATTGCCTCGACAATCGCCGGCACCCATTCCGGTTCAACGAAGCCACCGTCGTTCGCAATGCCCAGAACCATAGTGCGGATACCCGCCGCCTTTGCGGCTGCAATGTCGAGCGTCGGCAAGCCGAGATCAACCGCACAGCCGGGCAGACGGTATTGCCCGGCACATAGATCCGGTCGCCATTCGCGGAGCCCCGCCGCCGTCTTTGCCCACCCGATATCCGGAGCTTGGCCGAGGAATAGCAGATAGGGAGGTTCCATTCCCAACGGATTGGTCATCGTGAGCTTTCCAAATGATAAGTAAGGGAGAGAAGTGTTGAACAGAATAATATTATGATTTTGAATGGAAAATCATAACTGCGATCACAATGAGAGGGGCTCCCACCATCGCGGCGAACGCGGCGTCGGCGCCGTCCGTGGCAAGTGCGAGGACGAGACCGCATGCTTGTAGAACACCCAGCACCGCCGGAACGCGCAATATACCGCGATAAGGATTATCGGGCCGCATACTCGACCTTTCCGCTTGCGATGGCGCCGGGTTCGATCGACGAATGCCGTTCGCGAAAAAATAGCCGCAATCCGGTCAGCAATACGGCGATCGTCACGAGATCAAGCAGAGCCCAGACGACCTGAAGTGTCCGTCCGCCATAATCACCGAAGTGCAGGGGCTGGGAAAGGAACAGCGCCCGTACGTACCAAGGCATATCGCGGATGGCGGTAAGCGCCCCCGTTTTCGCGTCGACCAAAGCAGGCTTCAAAATGCGCGACGTCAGAGAGGTGCCACCGTGCATGTAGATTGCGTAATGATGGTCACTGCTAAATGCCGAGCCCGGCATGGCAATGACAAACGGCGTCATGCCCGGCGCCGCGCGGACCGCAGTTTCAATAGCCGCATCGACAGATACCAAATCGCCGACCGGAGCCGGGCGCCCGATGTAGGGCGCGGTCATTTCGGCGAGTTGCCCCGCCTGCCAAGCGCCAAGCATTGGAATTGAGAGCGCGTTCACCACGCCGGTGGCACCGACGACAAGCGCCCAGGCAAGCGTCGTGATGCCGAGGAGATTGTGAAGATCAAGCCATTTTACACGCGCGCTCTTACGTCGACGAACCGTGCCAAACTCTATCTTGCGCATGAACGGTCGATAGACGACGATTCCCGATACCACTGCCACCACGAACGCCGCCGCCATCGCACCAAGAAAGAGCGTGCCTGCCAGACCGGCATAGAAATCGGTGTGCAGGCGAAACATCGTCCACACGAACCCTTCTTCACGAGGCGGTGCGACAATAGAATAGCCCGTACTCAAATCCACCGGTTGCACGAAGGATGCGCGCGGACCGCTGGAAATTTCGGGCGCCAGCCGAACCCTCGCAAGATCCGGATCATCGCGATCGATCACGACCAATTGCACAACGTTCCCGGGATTCGCGGCTACAGCTGCGCCTATCGCCGTATCGATCGGCGGACGCGGCTGGAGGCCGGCATTTGCCGCCAGCTCCACGGCATGTCCGGTGAGTTGGTCGATATCGTCATGAAAAATCAGGGGGAGACCTGTGATGCAGGTCATCAGCAGGAAAAGTGTGCAAACCAGGCTCGTCCATTTGTGGATCACCAGCCATCGCTTCAGCGCCGCCTGTGTCATTCCCACCCTCCAACGCAATTCCTATATAGACTAACAATTATTTATTAGATAATCAATCCTAAGCAATCGGAATTTTTTTGTGTGAGGAGATTTTTGGATGGCGCGATGGCTGGTCGGACTGTGCATCTTATTTGGCTGTGCCATGCCGGCAGCCGCTTCCAACAATCTCGAGAGGCGGTGTTCAGAACTCGCCGACCTGACTTTCGATCACTTGCCTGATGCACCTACGAAGGTCACCGTGTCCCGTTATGAACCGGCGCGTGCTGATATCGTCTCTGCAAATGAAGTTGGGCGCGCGTTACAGCAGATGGGCAGCCCCGCCGACCTTGAGAAGGGCACACCGGCACTGTGCCGGGTACAGGGCTATGTCGCACCCACGGTTCGGTTCGAACTTCTTCTTCCGGTCTCCGACTGGAACGGCAAGTTCCTTCTTTCCACATGCGACGGCTTCTGCGGTGCACTCAACGACCGCTACTGTATGCCTGCGTTCCTGCGGGGCTATGCGACCGCAACGACCGACGGCGGCCACACCGGCATACCAGGCTTCGACGCGGTCTGGGCCTATAACAACCTGCAAGGCAAGATCGATTTCGGATACCGTGCCAACCACGTTGTCGCCGTCGCATCGAAGGCCATCGTTGCGGCATTCTACGGCCGGGAAGCCAGCTTTTCATACCTGACGGGTTGCTCTAAGGGAGGATCAGCGGGCGTGATGGCCGCCATACGTTATCCTGGGGATTTCGACGGCATCATCGCCGGGGCGCCGGTGCTCGACTACCAACGCAAGGTTGCTGTGCATTTTCCGTGGATCGCAAACGCCGTCACAGACGAGCGTGACCGCCCCATCCTCTCAGCCGAAAAATCGCCCGCCATACAGACTGCCGTTATGGAAGCCTGCGACGGTATCGACGGTTTGAAGGATGGGCTGATCGACGATCCGCGCAAATGCAGGTTCAAGGCGTCATCCATGGCCTGCCCCGGCGGTAAGGACAGCAAGAGCTGCCTCCTTCCCCACGAAGTCAGTGCTTTGGAAAAGCTCTACGCAATGCCGGTGAACTCTCGAGGCGAGGTCGTTTACCCGGCCGCCATGTCACCCGGTTCCGAGGGGCGCTGGCCGGGTTGGATATTGCCGACGAACGAGTCCGTTCGCACGCTCTCATACCAGGGTGCTGAGCAGTATCTTCGTTACATGGCGCTGGACCCGGCACCAGGTCCTAGTTTCAATTTCCGCGATTTCAACTTCGATACCGACCTCGACCGGCTTGCGACGATGTCTCCGATCTTCGATGCGACCGATCCGGATCTCAGCGCGTTCAAAGCACGCGGAGGAAAGATCATCCTTTGGCATGGCTGGGCTGATGCAGCCATTTCCGCAGATATGACGATACAGTATTTTGACCGCATGACCGATGTGATGGGCGGCCCCGCAGCGACGGGCGAATTCGCTCGGCTGTTCCTTCTCCCTGGGATATTTCATTGCGGGCTGAGCGCCACTGGCGGCAATGAGTGGGATGCGCTTTCCGCCCTCGAAGCGTGGCGCGAGAACGGCGCTGCGCCGGCTTCGATCCTGATTTCGTACGATCTCGATCGCGACGGCACCTATGATCGCACGCGCCCCGTTTATCCGTATCCGAATATTACGAAGTACAAGGGCTCGGGCGACGTCAACCAACCGGACAGCTTCCTCTCGGCCCTGCCCTAGATCGGAACGGAATAGCGATGGCGACACCGACTAGGAATATTTGATCCTGCTGGAGATATTGTGATGGATAGCGCCGTGTCTCGTAAAGACGCTGACAGTTCGATAGATGCGCTCCCCCTGCGCCGCTTCCATATTCATGTTATCTTGCTTTGCGCGATCATCGCGATACTTGACGGCTTTGATACGCAGTCCGTGGCCTATGTCGCTCCCCGCATCGCGGAAGAATGGGGTCTTCCGGTCAGCGCCTTCGGTCCCATTTTCGCAGCGGGCCTTTTCGGATTGATGGTTGGCGCAATGATGCTCGGCCCGCTCGCCGACCGCATCGGACGAAAGAAGGTCATTCTGATCTGCGTTTTTTCGTTCGGTCTGTTCGCGCTCCTCACTGCCACGGCGGAAAGCATAGGCGCGTTGCTTGTGCTCCGTTTCCTGACCGGTATCGGCCTTGGCGGTGCAATGCCGAACATCATCGCACTTGTCAGCGAATACGCCCCTGCCCGCTACCGTACGACAATGGTTACGATCATGTTCTGCGGCTTTCCGCTTGGGTCCACACTCGGCGGTTTCGCAGCCGTGCCGCTCATCGAATTTGCGGGCTGGCCGGCGATCTTCATAATAGGAGGAATAGCACCGCTTTTTCTCCTTCCCATACTCGCGCGCAGCCTGCCCGAATCGATTCGCTTTCTCGCGACACACAACCCGACTGATGCACGCATCGAGGTCATTCTGAAACGGCTAGGCGCATCGATCACAGCGCGAGATTTCATCTGTACCACGCCAGACGTGGCACCGAAGCAGCCATCTTTCCCGGTCGCGGCCCTCTTCGCCGACGGTCGCGCCCGGAGCACGATGTTGATCTGGACCAGCTTCTTCATGAACTTGCTGGTGATGTACTTTCTGATCAACTGGCTCCCCGCATTGATGCGCGCGCAAGGTGCCCCACTCGACATTGCGATATTATCGACCGCCTTGCTGAATCTAGGCGGCGTGCTCGGCGGCGTCATGCTCGGCCGATTGATGGACAAGGGGCGTCCGCATCGTACCCTTGCCGTGGCTTATGCCTCATCCGCGCTGTTCATCGGGCTCTGCGCCGCGACAGGGAACCAGTTCACCCTTGCCATGGTCTTCAGCTTCTTCGCGGGAATCGGAATGGTTGGCGGTCAGATTTGTCTCAATGCCATAACGGCAGCATCATATCCCACGACGATGCGCGCGACCGGCATCGGCTGGGCGCTTGGTTTCGGCCGTATCGGCTCCGTCGTAGGGCCGGTCATGGGAGGATTTCTTCTCGGCATCGGATGGCTGCCGCACGCGCTCCTCGCTCTAGCGGTCATACCAACGCTTGCGGCGGCGCTAGCGGTTCACCTGTTGTCCAGGTCCGCAAACGGATGACAGGTGAGTCAAACTGCTAGGCCTCTGGTCAGCCAAGCATTTTCGGGCCGACCCTTCAATCTCCGGGCAATAACTCTTCGCGCCAGAGGTTCAGTTTTTCCTGCACTGTTCGGTCAGAATAGCTGAACAGGACAAGGCGCGTACCTGCGCGAATCCGGCGTGTGCTCCAGGAGGGCGCGATCACAACGGTTCCTTCTGATAATGCGAACTCCCGGTCACCGATCGTCATTGCACCGGTCCCCGAAACGACGACAAAGATCGTGCCATCGGTTGAACGCATGGGCGCCGTGTGGAAGCCGGCCGGAACGCTCTGGGCGAACGCCGATATGGTCGACATCACTGCGCCGCCGTCCAGCGGGTTGCGGAACTCGAGCCGATATCCTTCATGCGGATGCGGCGCGTCAGAAGCCTCCATCGCCGCGAGTGTCCCGCTCCATTCTCTGAACGGATAGGCATAAAGTGGATTGGCGCTTCGGTCCGGCGCAACACCCCGAACCGGGCGCAGATTGCGACCCCAGCGTTTCTGCGTATCCCCAGCCGCGCGGCCAGGCGGGCAGGCGCCGCGGTCAGGACGATGTTCGGCAAAGCTGGCATCGAGAGACTTCAGCAGCGGGATATCCAGCCCATCGAGCCAGACCATTGCCTCGTTTGTCTCGTTGCCGTGATCGTGCCACACCCAGTTCGGCGTGAGGATCAGGTCGTACTTTTCCATGTAAATACGTTCGCCGTCGAGCGCCGTGAACGCACCGGAGCCTTCCATGATGAAACGCAGCGCCGACTGTGTATGGCGATGCGCGGGCGCCACCTCGCCCGGCAGAATGAGCTGAAGGCCCGCGTAGAGCGTGTCGGTGATCCGGGATTCGCCCGGTGCCGCGGGGTTTTCCAGAATGAGGACACGGCGTTCCGCGCGTGCTGCGCTGATAAGCTCTCCGGCCTTCATCAGCAGCGGGCGTGCCGTTTCATAAGACCAGGTAGCGGCCTCCATACGGCCCTGCGGTGTCGGCGTCACGAGCGCAGCGAGCACATCCCACAGGGGAGCAAGGTTCGCATCCTGAAGCGCCCTGCGCCAGTCCTCGTCAAGGTCGGCGCGCTCGTCGTTCCATCGCTCGGTTGTCGTCATGGAAGGCCTCAGATCGGATAGATGATGGAGTTCGGGATGAGTTCGCTGTCGTAGACACAGAGCTTCTCGGCAAAGCGCAGAGTTCCGTCCTCACGGACGATATGATCCCGGTAGACGCCCGCGTTCAGGATATCGGTCATCGCGTCGTATTTGGTGCGGAACACGACATAGTTCGCGGTGGCGCGGATACTGCCATCGTCGTCCAGCCACAGGCGCGGAAGGCTGATGATATGCCGTTGATAGTACGGCGCATGGAAGAGCGTGTTCGCGGCACCGTAGATGCGGTCCTTCATCATGGCCCGGCTGCTCAGGGCAATCGTCGCGAGCTCCAGCCCGGCTGCATCATTTTCACGCGGCACCACCCTGTAGCGCCCATGTTCGCAGAACAGGTCGGGCCACTCTTCGAAGCGCGGTTCATCGAGACACGACGCGTACTCGGCGTAGAGGTCCTGAATCTCGGCGCGCAAGGCAAGGTCCGGAGTGCGGCTCACAGTTCCATAACCTCCCGCCAGTACCGGTACATGCCGCGGATCAGCGTCTCGCTGACATTATGGTCGGTATTGCCGATCCTGGTTCCGTCCAGTTCGCAGATGGTCGTGAATGCGGGATCGTGGTGGAACCCGTCCTGGCTCATCTCAACCACCTCCCCGTCGTCGGCAGAGACAAAGCCGCCCGGGCCGAAAAGGTTGGCAAGCCGCAGTCGTCGTTCGTGCATCTCCGGCGTGTCCTCCTCGAAGCCGAAGTGCGTCCACACGAAGTCGAACGCGTCCGGGCCGCAGGGGATAATCTGCCGCGTCGACAGGCAATTTACCTGCTGCTGCAGGATGACGCTCGGGAACAGCGTCGTCATGCAGACCGTCGGGCCGCCCCACCAGGATTCTGGTACGATATCGAGGAGGCTCGGATCGTTCAGCTTCATGTTTTCGCGAAAGCTGGTGACGCCCTCGGTCACGTCCGATTTACCGCCCTCGTTGCGCTGCGAGATCATGCAGGCATGGCGCCCATGATCGTCCATCAGCAACGTCGACTGCTGGTCAGCGCGCCACAGCCCGAAGGTCACGAACCAGGTGTGGAGCAGCCCAGGATGATAGGGATCCTTGATATTCTCCAGCATCAGCTTCCAGTTACCCGGAATACGTTGGCGCGAATAACCGTGGAGAACCAGTTTCCGTCCATCGAACGTACGGTCGAACCATGGCAGGATCGTCGGACCCAAGTAGTTCTCGAATGACTCCACCTCCTTGCTGAAGGAGGCGAACACAACACCGTTGCGGACCGCGACTTCCAGTTTCGGGAGGCCGTGGTCCTCGAGCTGGAAATCTTTGTCCATGCCGCCTTTGCCCTTCACGCCGTTGCGGAAAGGAACACCGAGCAGCTTGCCTTCGAGATTGTAAGTCCACTGGTGATAGGGGCACGTGAACGACCGGACCTTGCCATGCCGTTCCTGACAAAAGCGCATGCCGCGATGCGCACAGCGGTTTTCAAGGACATGCACGGCGCCGCTGCGGTGACGGACCATGATGACCGAGCGTTCGCCGATCTTGGTACGCTTGAATGAACCGGTTTCCGGAATTTCGGCTTCCAGCCCCACGTAACTCCAGTGCGGCCCGTAGAAGAAGCGTTCGAGCTCCTTCTGGTACACACCCCTGTCCGTGTAGGCCCACGCCGGTATTCGGCTGAAATTGCCCACAGGCCATGCCGTGGGCGCGGCGAGACTTTCGGTATCCGCGAGAGTCATCGTGTTTTGCATCTCCCCTGATGGGGCGAGGCCCCCATTCGAGTTCTGATCATCGCTGCCTTTCATACTGCCTCACCCAAGCGTCCGCAATGGTGAATGTATTGCGCAATATGGAATGCTATGTAGAATACGAATGACGAATTTCGGCGTCGGGTGTCGGAAGAGCAGTGAGAGGAGTGAAATGAAGACAATAGTGATGGTGCGCGACGTGCCGATGGCAGCGACAACTCAGGACGACGCCGTATTCCCCGTTGGGCGGATTTTCTGCGTTGGCAGAAACTACGCCGCACATGCCCGCGAAATGGGAATGGACGAGCGCGATCCGCCGTTTTTCTTCACCAAGTTTCCGGGCAGTGTCGTGGCGTCGGGCAGCACAATCGCCTACCCGCGCGCAACGGAGGATTTTCAGTTCGAAGGCGAGCTTGTGATCGCTATCGGCCGCGACGGCGTTGACGTGACGCCGCAGGATGCGCTGTCCATTGTTTTCGGCTACGCCGCCGGCCTCGACATGACGCGCCGCGATCTTCAGATGCGCGCGCGGGAACAGGGACGGCCTTGGGACACGGGCAAGAACTTCGATGAGTCCGCGCCCATCGGCATGATCCATCCCGTCTCCGAAGTCGGACACATCGCGCTGGGTTCGCTGGTGCTCCGCGTCAACGGCGACATGCGACAACAGGCCGACATCGGCGATATGATCTGGAGCTGCGCCGAAATCATCTCCCATCTGAGCCACTATGGGCCGCTGCGTGCCGGCGACCTGATCTACACAGGTACGCCAGCCGGTGTCGGCGCGGTCGTGCCGGGCGACCGTGTCACGGTCGAGATCGAAGGGCTGAACCCCTTGGAAATTATGGTCGGGCCAAGGGATAATTGATGGGCGCGATCGTTCTTTATGATTTTCCGCGGTCGTCGGCGAGCTACCGCGTCCGAATCGCTCTCAATCTGTGCGGCCTCGCCTATGAAAGGCGCACGGTGGACATCCGGGCTGGTGAACAGGACGGTCCCGCCTTTCTGGCCGTAAATCCGCAAGGCTTGGTGCCGTCTTTGCAGATCGACGGGCAAACGATAACCCAATCGTTTGCCATCATCGACTATCTCGACAGGCGCTATCCGCAAGTCGGCCTGATTCCGGAAGAGCCAGCGACCCGCGCGTCTGCGCTCGCCATGGCGCAAATCATCATGTGTGATATCCATCCACTCAACAATCTGCGCGTACTGCGCTATCTGGAAGCGGAGCTTGGCGTCGATACAGACGTGCGAGATGCATGGTATGCGCGTTGGGTGAGCAGCGGCTTCCATGCGATCGAGAACATGCTCGCGGGAAAACGGTCCGACATTTTCTGCATGGGAACCAGGCCGGGCATTGTCGATCTCAGTCTGGTTCCGCAGGTGTTCAACGCCAGGCGCTTCAATGTTGATCTGACGCCATTTCCGACACTATGTAGGAATGCCGCCGCCGCAGAAGCGCTCCCGGCATTCCGGGATGCTCATCCCGATCCGCTCTTACAGGCAGGCTGAAGGCTGCGCGGGAAAACTCATGTATCCAAGGTCTCGTGCCAGCCTAGATCCCTCGAGGCGTCCCGGCAGCATGCCTGGAAGCGCTTGATGTTTTTGAGCGTTGGCGGCGTATGCGATGCCACTGCTGTGATGACTGCCACAAGCTCATCGAAGCCGTTCATCACCGGGCATGCTGCTGCCAGAAGTCCCGGGATGAGATCGCCCATTACGCTTGCCATGCCCGCCGCGCGTACCTCCTCCACCATGCGCTCGCGGTCTGCCTGACTCATCTGCGCCAAGAGTGTGCGATTCGTCTTCAGAAACGCATCAATCAGGCCCTTGTCTTGATAGGCCAGAAAGATCTGCCCCGTGGCCAAAGCGAACAACGGCATGACCGAGCCCGTGCTGATCGTCGAAAGGACAGGCTGCGACCCCTGTACCCAGAGCAGGATGATCGGGCCTTGCTTACTCCAGACGGAGAGCATGGTCCAAATGTCGGTCTCGTTCGAGAAGGCCCGCATTCGCTCTGTGCAGATGTCGATGACGTCCAGACGCGCCAGCGCCGAAATCGATCTCGACGGATTGAATACCCTGCCGACCGTCTCGGGGCGTACGAGCCTCTCTCATCCGATCTTGGGTAATGGCTTATCTCCAGCGTTCATGCGCAGAAGGGTCTGATGCCATTAATTCAAGGAAAGAAGCGAGGCGTATCGTAAGCTCATTTACACCCACACGCTTCGGCCGAGACGTGGAGGCCAAAGATACCGAACTGACGGCAAGCGCTACTTCACCAAAGTATTTGGCTTCTTGCGATACCTTGTGGCTTTACCTTGCGCACTTTCCGTGTCCACATGCAGCATATGGTCGACGATTGACTGGCAGTGCACGAATGCGGCATCGACAAGCCGGTGTTGCTCCCGCAACGCGTGTCTTATGCGTCCGAACTCCGTCGTGCCGAGTAGGATCGTTTCTGCCCCCAGCTCTACCATTTCCATCACGACGGAGTCCAGATGCGCCAGACTGGCCGGAGTTTCAGCGTAGTGGGCGAGCTCATCAAAAATGATCCGGTCCACCTCGTTCTGCAGCCGTGCGCTTGGCGTGATAACATCTATCCGCCCATTGCAGCTAACAAGGTCAAGCAAGACCGCATCGCGTAGCGATCTGCCCGTAGCGAGAATGCCGACGCGCTTCACGCCGCGGCTCTTGATCGCGCTGCAGACGGCTTCGGCAATGTCAATAAGTGGTATGGGCAGGCCGCGTAGACGCCTTGAATAGCCGTGCCCCGTAAAGGACGCCAATGCGATGTGTCGAGCTCCGGCGTTTATGAGGTCGCGTGCGGCGTTGTAGAGGATATCTTCCACCGCAGGTCTGTCGTCCGCAAGGGAAAGCACAGGTGAAAAATCGAGCGATCGCAGCACGAGATCGGCCGAATGGTTCCCGCCCAGGCGCTCCTGTACCATTTCGTTAATGAGTCGGTAATATTCCGCCGAAGCTGTCCAACTCAACCCGCCAATAAGACCAATGCGATGCATGGTTTCATCCTCTTCAGAAGGGATGTTCTGCTGTCCTAACCTGCGGAGGAGTTCACCAAAATAATCCTTATGCCTGTTATCTCCGAGATGGATTTGCCCCTCACAATGGCTCCAGATCGGGAAAATGCTTCTGACTGACCTCGGAGATTACTCGGCGCATCCAGATGTGTGCGGGATTCCGGCTCATGCGGGGACTCCAAAACATTGCATACTCCAGGTCGGGTAAGGCGATGGGGGGCGCGCACGTTGCGATCGGCATGTTTCCCGCATAACTTTCGACAAGCCGTTGTTGGATGAGGGCGAAAAGATCCGTGCGCGCCACGATAAAGGGCAAGGCGCTATAAAACGGGAGAAGCACCGCATTGTGTTGCTGCGAACGCAGGCCATCCACCTCCGGTACGCTTGTCTCGTTCTTTCCACCGTACTGAATGCGGTCGAGAAGGCTGCAGGCATGCGTTCCCGACAGATACTCATCCATCGAGACGCCGTCTTTGCTGAAACGTCCGTCAGCGCGGAACGCACAGAGCCAGCGATCCGAGAATATGTGACGTGACATTAGCATCGGATCGCGCACCAGCGGCATTGGCGCGATAATCATGTCGATCGCATCAAGCTTTAAATTGAGTGCGGCATCACGGTTGATATGCGTGAATCTGATCGTGGCATTGGGCGCCGCACGACTGGTTATTTCAACAAGGTAGGGAAGCAGGGTGAGAGACATATAGTCTGCCGTTGCGATGACGAACTCTCCCTCCCAGGTCGCGGGATCAAAGTGCTCCTTGTCCAGAAGGGCTTCAATCGACTGTAACGCGTCCTTGAGTTGGGTTTGCAACCGCTCGGCTCGCGGGGTGAGGCGCAGTTCGCGCCCGACCATCACCAAGAGCTCATCGTCGAAAATTTCGCGCAGCTTGCTGAGCGCTGAACTGACCGCCGGTTGTGTTAAGCCAAGGCTTTCTCCAGCGGCTGTCGCGCTGCGCGCTTGTAGCAACGCGTCCAAGGTGACGAGGAGATTGAGATTGATGCGGCGAAGGTTGACCATCTCTCCCAAGCTTTCCGAGGATTCGAGCTATAGTTTCGGTACGCACCCATTTGTCAAGAGGCCCCGATGGTTTCGCCCCCGTTGCTGAGCATCCTCGGTTCTGGCGGAGCGCTTTTGAAATCGGTTTCGCATCAACCTATTCCGCCGGTGCTGGGGGGAAGTCGCCTTCGGTAGCCATTATTCCAGTGCCCGTATTGTATCGGCACCACAGAGATCTGTCACGGTCGCAGTGACGGCGCGTTCTATGCCGAACATGCGCGCGGCCTTCAGTTATGGTGCAGGTTTTGTAATGAGAAATCCGACGTAGGCGGATATACTCTCGTCGCCTCGGCGGTCTGCAAAGGATGTTCCGCCAGACGCGAGGAATGTCAGCTGCGACGATACCTGCCACGTACCTCCAACGGCGACACGCTGAACGGGTCCGCTGCCGACTTCGGAAGCGCTTTCGCGGAAATACTCTCCGCCAAGTGTAATGGAGTCGGTGAGCTTTCGATCAACAACGACGCCGAAGAAAGTAGTGTCTTTTCTGCCATGCCCGGGGTTGAACGCATAGCCCCCGCCCCCGTAGATCGTCCAGACGTCGTAACTATACTGCCCCCAGGTGGGGAGAACCCATCCTACTTTCCCTGTGCCGAAGCCGCGCTGACCCGTCGGCAGTATCAAGGTCGGCGAAATGCTCAGCAGCCAATGCTCTCCCAGGACCGACGATAGCGGCAGCAACTGTTTGACGCTGACGGCGACATCACCGCCTCCGCTTGTCCATTGTCCATCCAGGGATTTTTCGTGTTCGAACGGGAGGGACGCCGACAATTGAAGGCTGTCCAATGGGCTGTAGCTGAGCTCGATACCCGTCGACGCCGATTTGTTCTCGTCTCCACTTTCTCCTGTGGCGAATATCTGTATTTCCCACGTTCCTGCGTCTGCCGTGCCGGGGTCGTCCGTCGCAAAGGGTGGGCCGGCAACCGCAGGGGTGGACAGGAGGATAAGAAATGCCGACGTAAAGGCCGCCTTTGGTGGAATGCCCTCGCGGTCGCGGTTCGGGAACAGAGTGTGCACGGCCTGACGATACACTCGTTCCGCTGAGCGTCACCGCACACTTCACTGATGGGACCTATTGATCGTTTTGATAAGCGGTACCGGGTGGCATCACCTTAGTATCGCTTCATGAACACTGCATGCGAACTCCAGGCGCTTTCTCTCCCTCGTCCTCGCCGAGGTGCTTTATTGTCGGTACGTTCCGGCGTAATGGTGCTGGTGATTGCCTGCGGGCTGTCGGCCTGCTCGCCGGGTTCGGACGCAACACCGCCCGACGCCGCGAAGAGCGGACGCTATGGCTGGGTTGATGAGCAGAGACTTGCTGCGGCCAGCAATGAGCCGGGTAACTGGTACACGAATGGGCGAGACGAGGACGGATCGTACTTTTCTCCACTGAGCAAGATCGACAAATCAAACGTCAGTCGCTTGGGCTTCTCATGGTCCTATGATTTGGGCACGGCCCGCGGCCAGGAGGCGACGCCGATTGTCGTCGATGGCGTGATGTACACGGTCGGCATCTGGGGCAGGGTCTATGCACTGGATGCTGTGACAGGCAAGGAGCTGTGGACCTTCATCCCGGATATCGATGGTCAGTACGGGCGCTACGCGTGCTGCGATGTGGTGCAGCGCGGTCTCGCTGTGTGGAAGGGCAAGGTGTACGCGGGGTCGACCGACGGCTTTCTTCATGCCCTCGATGCGCGTACCGGCAAGCTCGTATGGCGTGCCGATACGTTGCCGCGTGAGGCCCGTCTGAAAAAGCTGCGCTACACCTCGAGCGGCTCTCCCCAGATTGCCGGCGACCTCGTGGCTATCGGCAATGGCGGCGCCGATTTCGGTGTTAGAGGCTTCGTTAGTGCATTCGATCTCGAGACAGGAAAGTTGAGCTGGCGCTTCTATACCGTCCCACGCAACCCGGCAGAAGGGCCGCAGGAATCGGTGCATCTGGAGAAGGCGATCAAGACATGGGATCCCGACGGAGCGTGGGTTCGCCATGGGGGCGGCGGAACGGCGTGGGACGGCATGGCGTACGACCCCAAGCTCGACCTCCTGTACGTCGGCACGGGTAACGGTGCGCCCTACGATTACACGGTGCGAAGTCCAAAAGGCGGAGATAACCTCTATCTCGCTTCAATTCTCGCCATTCGCTCGAAAACCGGTGAGTTGGTCTGGCATTTCCAGCAGATACCCGGCGAACGATGGGACTATACGGCTACGCAGAAATTTATTCTCGCGGACATTGAGGTCGGTGGCAGAAGGCGGCCGGTCATCATGCAGGCACCTAAAAACGGCTTCTTTTACGTTCTTGATCGGGCAACAGGAGAATTTCTCTCCGGCAAGCCATTTGTTCCCCTGAACTGGGCGCGTGCTCTCGATGCTCGGGGTCGGCCAATTCCAACGCCCGCGGCCGACTACAAGACTGGTCCTAAGCTTATCTCACCCAGTTTTGCGGGTGGTCATAACTGGCAGCCGATGTCCCGCGATCCGCGCACAGGTGTCGTTTATATCCCGGCCTATGAAGAAGCCGTCGTTATGGTCGACTCGGCGAAGCGCCCGATCGGCAACGTGCCTGGGCAATTCACCCTTTACCCGATCTATCCCGACGCGATTCAATCGGAGGAGGTAAAGAAGAACTTGGGAGAGCTTCCGCCGCTTTCCGAACTTGCGAAACTCGCGGGCCGTAAGGCGAACGCGCTGGAGCCTTATACTGTTCTGAAGGCATTTGATCCCCTCAGTGGTAAGATTTTGTGGGAAGACAGAACGCAGCAGTTCATGGCGTCGGGTATCATGACGACGGGCGGAGACCTGCTTGTGACAGGCCGTGCGGATGGAAATTTGACCGTATTCGACTCCAAGACGGGTAAATTGCTGAAGTCTATTCAGACGGGCACGAGCATTCTCGCGGCGCCGATGACCTATGTCGTCAAAGGGCGCCAGTATATTGCGGTGATGGCGGGTTACGGCGGTGGCGGCGGATTCGCCTACCCGGAGCATACTGCGGCCTACCGGCATGGTAACGCAAATCGCATTCTGGTCTTCGAACTGGACGGCGGCCCGGTGCCAATGCCGACCAAGCCGCCGGTCATGCCCATTAGTGCGCCTTCGCGCTGGGCAGTCGGACCCGGCGACGAGGAGGCGGGGCGCAAGTTGTTCTTCAAGAACTGCGCGAGCTGCCATACATTCGGACCAGGATTGGCTCCCGATCTGCGGCGAATGGCGCCGGCCTCGCATGAAGTCTTTGGGGCGATCTTGCTTGAAGGCCTACTCGCACCGAACGGCATGGGTCGATTTGATGACACGCTATCGAAAAAAGAAGTTCAGCAGATTCATGGCTATATCATAGCCGAAGCCAGACGCGCGGGCGCCGAGAGCGCCCCGACAACGAAATCAGGCCGTGCACAGTAGATTATGTAGTACCGAGAAAGGAAATGAACATGGGGAAGAAGTCCATCCGCTATTCTGCGTTGATGCTATCGTCGGTCGTTGCGTCGTACATGGCGACAGCGTCATTCGCCTCTGACACGGATATGACGGCTAAGCCCATTCCTGTTACCGATAAGGCGAGACTGCAGGCAAAAACGATCTGCTCATGTGTGTTTGTCCAAGGCCGACCCGTCGGAAACTGCGCCGACGGCAAAGAAAACATCTATCAGTATCTGTTCAAAGACGCCCAGCGCTTGCCTTCGAGCCCGGATCAGTCGCTCGACATTTCAGTCCAGAGGGACCGGTCGATCGTTCAAATCAAGGACAAGGGCACGACGATTGCACAGTCGGCATTTCTGCCTGATGGCGGCGGCTGCGTTACGGTTCCGCCCGGCGCACCCGTGCCCGCTGTGTCGGCAAGGCCCGAGCCCCCCCATGCCGATCCACTGCCGCGCGGGTCGTTGCCGGCTGGCGTCGACGCTGCATCGCTGGAAAAGAAACTGGACAATGTCTTCACGCCCGAAGGCCCAATTCGGGGCTATTCGCGCGCAATCATGATCGTTCACGACGGCAAAGTTGTTGTAGAACGGTATGCACCGGGCTTCGGACCGCAGAACCTGTACTACTCCGGGTCCATCTCCAAGATACTTAACAATCTATTTGCAGGCCTGCTCGTTGCCGACGGAAAACTGAACGTTAAAGAGAAGATGACGCCTCCTGAGTGGGCCAGCATCTCGGACGATCGGAAAAAGATCACTTTTGACGATATGCTGTTCTTCAACAGCGGCCTCGCGTGGGATGAAGAGTTCTTCACGGCAGGCGCTCCGGGCTATAATGTGTATTTTGCCGGACCAGAAAGCTCGGACATCGCCAAGTATGTCGCCCAGCAGAAACTGGAAGCGAAGCCCGGCACGCATCACGAGTATAGTACGGGTGCCTCCACGCTTCTCGCCCGCGAATTGCAGGCCCGGCTCGGGGCTGATCGCCGTGCGGATCGGGCCGCAACACTGGCGTATCTGCGGACGAAGCTGTTCGAGCCGATCGGCGCAAACCACATCGTGCCCGAATTCGACGCTGCCGGTTCACTTATGGCTGGCAATGGAAATTATGGTGTGATTGAAGACTGGGCGAGGCTTGGCGAACTGTACCGGAATGACGGGAAATGGGGAACGAAGCTCATCCTTCCGGAGGGCTGGGTTCGATACTCGACGGAGCTTCGTCCAGTAACCGACCCCGCTTATCCTTACGGCGCCCATCTCATGCTGAAGCATGTCGCGCCCGGGTGCTTTGGCCACACAGGCGTGGGGGGCTCCAAGATGATCATTTGTCCTGATCGCAAGCTGACGATGATGTGGCTGAGCAGCGACTTTGATCTTCTCGGCTACGACGACTATGCGAAGCTTTCCAAGGTGTATGATGATTTCACGGCGTTGCAGAAGGGCGTCGTGGAGAGCTTTCCCCGCAGCAACTAGTGCGACGTGATGCCCGGTGGGCTGTGCCAACCTTCATCATTTTTCCAAGATGTTTTCCCGGGCAATGTGCAGCACGAGAATTTTGAAGGAACGGAGATGAACAGGTCTAAATGCACCGATTCAGGGCCTGCACCTGAATGAGCTTCCAGGCCCGCCCGTGACAAAGGATATATCCACGTCGCGGCGGGCTGTGCGGCGCACGCGTCCTAACATCTGCGAATCCAGTATCGTCCATTTAGTTTCCCAGTCCGAGAAAATCTCGGGATATCCATCGCCTTTTCCAAGGACATTTCATGCGTTCGAGTGACTCGCCTATCCTGGACCGGGATTACCACTACTGGATCGTTACCCTGCAGACCGATGGGATAGAAGACATCGAACGTCCTGAATATTGTGGCGGCGTCATTGCCCAACTCCGCGAGCAGATTCCGCTTGTTGAAGTGGTCGCAGTCGACCTCTATCGCGAAGTCGGTTCCATCGATCTCCAAACCGATAGCGGCAACGTTCGCAACTGGAGCCACTGCTTCATTGCGGAACTCGCCGACACTGCTTCAGCCGACGCGCTAATTAAGGCAGCCGATGCCCCGATACTGAAGGGTATGGGTTGGGGAATGGCTGAATGCCTTACAAGCGAGCTCGCGACGCGCAAGGTCGATTCTGGAACCGCCGTGCCGGCGCTTGCGGCAACATCACGCGAGATGCCCTTGAATTTCAGCGCGGCGATAGAATATATATCCATCCCGGAATCCAGACTCGACGACTATATCGAATTCATGAGAAATGTGTTTGGACCGGTCGGGCGCTGGCTCGTCACGCACGGCCATAGCGAACGCATCATCATAACGGAGCGCACACGCAGCTTTTTTCATCACCCCTCCATGCCGCTATGGAATCAGATCCACATTCTCACGGGTGACTTTGAAGATAAGGAGAAAGGGTTTCATTACTGGACGGAAAAGGCTGCGAGCGTCGTACTGCGCTCACGCCAGAACATCGCCAGTGCCATGGAGCCTATCGTCACGTATCGGCGTAAGCCGAGAATGAGCAAGAACATACTTGCAGCCTCACTGACGTTCGATGCAGATCACGGAAAGTCATAGGCGCTTCAAAATACGCCTATTGTCGGTCTTTCGCTGGTCACCCGTGGAGCGCCGGCAGGCATCGTGCCGAAGCACGCGTGTTGTCCGGCCGGGGCGCGTGAGAACTTTCGAACTCTGTTTCTCGCTCTATCGGAATGATCCGATTCCGCTCATCGCGCGTGATGCGGCCCACAATCATCATTGCCATATGATGCTGCGTCCGCCGGTGCGGGTAATGCAATGAATCGATCTTCTCCGCCGACGACAGTCCGCAAAACTCGGATGCGATCGATGCAGTCAGGGGCGATAGAAAAAATATCGTGCGACAGGATCACCATGTCGGCCAGGTAACCCGGAGCAATTCGGCCGGCCCTGTCAGACACACCACCCGCATACGCTGCACCTTCGGTATAGGCACGGACCGCCTGTTCGACGCCAATTTTTTCCTGTGGTTGCCATCCGTCCGGATGGAGGCCGTCCAAGGTCTGCCGATTGACAGCCGCTGCGATGCCGGTCAGCGGGTCCAGTGGCGCTACCGGCCAATCCGAACCGAAGGCGATGATGGCCCCAACTTCGAGCAACGAATGAAAGGCATAAGTGCCTTTGAGTCGTTTCGGTCCTATACGTAGTTCCGCCCACCGACCGTCGTCGATGGCGTGGTAGGGCTGCATTGAAGCGACGACGCCCAACTTGGAAAAGCGCGCTATATCCGAAAAATTCAGATGCTGGGCATGTTCGATTCTGGCGGGCATCCGGGACCGTTGCAATGTCGCCAGGTGATCCAGCGTCCACCGATTGGCTTCATCGCCGATCGCATGGATAGCGAGCTGCTGACCATCCACATTGGCAGCCTTCATGCCATTGGCGAGTTCGTCAAGATCCGTCACCGTCAGGCCATAGTTGGTTGGCGCATCGGTATAGGGTTCCTGAAACCAGGCCGTCGAAGATCCAAGCGAGCCATCGACGAAGGCCTTGACGCCGTTCAGTCGCAACCAGTCGTCGTCTGTCCCGGCATTTTCAAGCGATTGAAGCTTTGCCCTGTCGGCTAAAGGAACAAACGCTTGGATACGGATGCGCAGTTTCCCCGCACGGTGGTTCCGCCGGAAAGTCGTGAAAGAGGTCAGATTCCCTTCACTCATGTCCTGAATACGCGTCAGCCCCTTTGACAGGGCCAGATCGGTCGCAATCTGAAGAGCTTCATCCATTCGCTCGTCGCTGAACGGCGGCACCACGCGTTCAACGAGCGTCATCGCGGTGTCCTTGATGATGCCGGTTGGCTCCCCAGACGCATCGCGTAGAATTTTGCCGCCGATCGGATCCACGGTGCTGGCGTCGATACCTGCCAGCTTTAGCGCAGCACTGTTTGCAAGTGCCATATGGCCATCGCTTCGTTGTACATAGACGGGTGTATCGCCGGTCTTTGCGTCGATCCATTTCCGGTCCGGCAACGCGCCACCCCAGCGCTCGTGATCCCAGTTGCCGTAAAGTATCCATTCTCCAGGTCGCTCAGCCGCACGCGTCGTAATGCGCCTGCTGAATTCGGCCGGACTGTTGGCATCCCGCAAGTCGACGGAAGCAAGCGAGAGCGCGCCCCAGAAGAAGTGCACATGAGAATCAATGAAACCCGGCAGAACGATGCGGCCACCTACATCGATCCTTTCCGCATTGATGGGTGCAATGCGAAGGATGTCACCGGTGGTGCCAACGGCAACGATACGCTCGTTGGACACAAGGACAGCTTCAGCCGTTTGGCCGGGGCCGGTCCAGACTTTGCCATTGAAGAACACGCGGTCTCGCGCAGTGGCTGTCGCGGAAAGGCAGGAGCTGCCGACCAGAAAGGCAAATAGCAGATGGATACGCATCGGCGTGATATGAAGCAGGAAAATCCAGACGACCAAATCGTAAAGATTTATAGCTGGCATTTGAGGCGGCAAGCCGTTCTGCGCTGGTTCGACTTGTCAAAGCCGGCCTATTTTGGCGGGACCGCATAATGAGAGGGACGCAATGACATCGCCGCTAAAGTCTTCGGGAAGCGACGCTTCCTTACAGCGCCTGCTCGACGCTCCGCTTGGAAAACGTCGGACTGAGATCGTGGCAATCTGCTTCCTGATCGCGCTGATCGACGGCTTCGATATTCAGGCGACCGCGTTCATTGCCCCCGTTATCGCGCGCCAATGGAGTGTTGACAGCGCCGACATCGGCTGGCTGCTGATGTCAGGCCTAGCTGGGCTAATGTTGGGCACGATCGGTCTTGGACAGGTCAGTGACCGGATCGGCCGGAAGCGTGTTCTGATCGGGTCCGTCACAGTCTTCGGGATCTTGTCGCTGGCGACGGCAACCGCCACATCGCCGATGGCGCTGATGGTTTGGCGTTTCCTGACGGGTCTCGGCCTGGGTGGGGCGATCGTATCAGCGCTTGCAATCGTCACCGATATCGCCCCCGGACGGTCGCGTGCGTTTCTCGTGACGGTAATGTTTATCGGTTTTCCGCTCGGCGGCAGCATTGGCGGCTTGCTTGCGATCCCGCTCATCGATGCCTGGGGTTGGCAAAGTGTCTTTGTTGTTGGCGGCGTGATTCCGCTAATGCTCTTACCCATGCTCATGAGGCAACTTCGCGAAACGCCGGGCTTTCTGATCGCACGAAATGCGACTTCGGCCGAGGTGGTCGAGAGCATTGCCTGGTTGCAGCTCTCATCGAATCCAGATGACAACGTCGAAATCACGAACAATCACGGCAAAACGGAGCCACAGACGTCGGCGCCAGGAGTTTCTGCGTTGTTTGCAGGTGGTCGCAGCGCCGTGACCATCATTCTCTGGGCAACGATATTCCTGACCATGATCGTAAGCTATCTGCTGATTTCATGGCTTCCCAGCATTGCCGTGTCGGCAGGTATGCCGCTGAAGGCCGCGATTGGGGCAGCCATCGCGTTCAATGTCGGCGGTGTGATGGGGGCTATTCTTCTCGCGCGCATAATCGATCGCCGCGGTGCGGTCATGCTCGCTGCTGCCTACGGCTGCGCGGCATTCTTTGCCCTTCTCTTCACGCAGACAGCGTCAGTGTCCTCGACGCTGGTATTGTGCGGATTGATGGGGGCGGGGGTTATCGGCGCGCAGTTCTGCGTTACGGCCGTGACAGCCGCGTACTATCCGGCGGCAATTCGCGCGACCGGATCCGGCTGGATGCTGGGTGTCGGCCGGGTCGGCGCGCTGATCGGCCCGGTGGCCGGCGGCATGATCCTCGGAGCGGGTGGAGACGCGCGGGAGACAATTGGTTTGCTCTGTCTCCCGCTCGCCCTCTGTGCGGCCCTATGCTTGGCGCTGGCGCGCCGCCGGGCCTTTTGATCGCCGGGCACGGAACCAGATCGCCGGGCCGGTGAAAACCATGAGAATGGGTAGAAGGCCGGCGACAAGATACGCCGCATGAACTGCCGGACGCTCGAATAGGCCCATGTGCAGCGCGCGCGATGCTTCCAGAGTCCATGGCCAGAGCGGGGCTTCGGCCATCGCCATCCGCGCTGTCTGTGCACCGGTATTCGCGTCAAACTGATAGAGCGTGAACTTGGCCCAAGGCATCGCGGCGCGGTCAACGGTCAGTACGCTTATGGCGGGATCATGGTGTGTCGGCAGTGTGACCGCGAATACCTCGCCTGCGGTATCGAGCGTCGCGAGAACCGCCGGCAACGATGCCTTCACAGGAACCGGGCGCGCGGGCATTGCGTCGGTGATTGAATGTGCCGGATCGTTCAGCGCCGACACCATCAAAAGTACACCTGTCAAAGCCCAGAGCAGCAGAAGGGGCAATGCGATCAAACCGGCCCAGCGATGAAACGCGCGCAGCCTGTTCTTTGCCTTGAACGGATTGGAGCGCAACGTCCGCCATCGCTGAGAGGATATGGCAAAGCCGATCAAACTCAGGGGAACCAGAAGGGCGCCGGTGACAAGCACGACATACCTGCCGAACCGCCCCATATAAAGCTCGTTATGCATAATCCAAAGTTGCGCCACCGTCGTATCGGCAAAGCGCCCCTCGCCCATAACTTCACCGCTTGCCGGGTCTATGCTCGCAAGGCGGGTAGCGCCGGAGTTCTCCATCGGGGCGCCGAAGACAATCCATGCCAGGTCTTTGCGAATGGGAGCCAGTAAGGTTGTCGGTGTGTAGCCGTCCCAATCGCGCGCAAGGGTCTCCACAGCCTTGTCAATTCCCGCGATATCGGTCGCAGGGCCATCCAGTCGCTCTGCCCCGATGAGATTCAGCTCGCGCTGAAAAAGCAGAAGATATCCGGTCAGCGCGACGACCAGAAAGATCGCCGCGCTGAACAGACCAATCATACGATGTGCCAGCCAGAGCCGACGGCGTGTTTTTGTCTTCATTACCGCCAAACCCCTTCTGGCTTACTCTTAAAAGCTGAAGCTGACGCCGGCATTGATCGTCCGGGGGCGCGTGATCTGTGCCAGCGGCTCGGGGGCAAAGCCAGCGTAGTAATACTGCGCTGCGCCCGTGTTCAGCATGTTTGTGACATACCCGAAGACGCGTACCTGGTCGATCAGCTGGTAACCGATCTGAGCATTGACAACCCAGTAGGGGGTGACAACTTCGTCTGCCAAATTAATCGTCCGGGAATAGTAGCGACCCGAGTAGCGAGCATCGACAGACGCTTCGAAACCAGACGATCTATATGTTGCGGAGAACGTTGCCGAAGCCTTGGGCGTTCGCGCCAACTTTTGTCCATCGAGTATCGTGGTCGCGTCGTTGATCTTGTTGCCCATGAGGCCGAATTCAGCCGACAACTCAAGCCCTGGCAGCGGGGCATAGCGAAGGCCGCCTTCCAGGCCATACACTTTCACGTCACGCACGTTGGTTACGTAGAAGCCCGTACCATTGTCGAAATTGACCTGCATGCCCTCATAGTCAGAGTAAAAGGCATTCAGATTGATCGATACTCGGCTGTTAAGCTCGGCACGAAGATAGGCTTCGTAGTTCCAGACAAACTCCGGAGAGTAGACGTAGGTGAACGTCGTCGGAAACAGCGTTACACCTGCGCCGCCGCCGTTGTATCCGCGCGAAACAACAGCGCCGACACGAACCTCGGGGGTGACATCATAGGCGAGGCCGAACTTCGGCAGAAAGACATCAATCGTCTCGTCGAGATCGACGGGGAAGAAGCCGCCAACTGTGAAGCGACGACGATTCTCCCGTTCGTAGCGGCCACCCAGGGTAATATGCCACTCGTTGAGATCGGCCTGAGCCTCGCTGAAAACGGCAAATGTTTTCGTACGATCACGATAGTCCGCGTTGCCGACATCAATGAACTCTGACTGCGATGAATTGAAGTAGAATAATCCACTCAGCCAGTTGATCCTATCGTCGGCGAGTTTCACGCGAATGCGCGGCTCCAAGACCCATTCTCTGCCGTCGAGCTGCGCGTTGCCCGTGAATTCGAGCACACGTCTGGTAAACGTAAAGTCGGTGAAGGAGATAGTGTTCTCGATATCGACATTGCCCGAAAGCGGGATCTCGGTCGTCATCACGGCGGCTGTAGCACCCGTTTCGATCGATGGTTCCGACGAGCCGAAATACGGTATCGAGCCGCTTACATGATCCGAATAGGGCGCGCGAAGCAGCTCGACCTGTGGCGACTTGGAGTGTACATGATTGACGGTCACAAGGTTACGGACGCCTTCCCAGGCCTTCGGTTCTATCAAGAGCTTGCCGCGAAGGTTGCGTGACCAGATCTCCTCCGGGTGCGCATCGTGGACATCCGGCTGCATTTCGACAAAGCTGTCACGTTCCTGGAGGTCAGCTGAAAGCCGGAACGCCACCTGATCCTCAACAATCGGGCCAGAAATATACGCGGCGCCCTGCTTGAAATCATCGCTGCCGGTGACCAGCTTTCCGCCGAAGGCGAAATCGTAAGTTGGATTGTTGGTCGTGATCGCCATTGTTCCGGCAATCGCGTTGCGCCCCTGGAGGGTGCTCTGGGGACCGCGCAGCATCTCGATCTGCTTCGTATCGAAGATGCCGGACGTGCCATAGGCCGCTTCATTGTATGAGAGTGGCCGGCCGTCGAGGCGGATGTTGATGCGCGCGCGTGATCCCGCAAAGAACGCGGTGCCGCCGGACGTGGGGCCTGTACCATCAAGGCCGCGCACTGCCGGCGCGAGACCTCCACCCGTATCGACGACGTTGGGCAGGCGTCCGAGAACCTCATCGATATCGGTAAGTCCCGCCCGGCTATTGAGAGTTCGTTCGTCGAAAACCGTGGTGCTCGCCGCAGTTTCCCTCAAGCTTCGATTGGATTTCTCCGCCGTGACAACGATTTCGGTAAGGCCCGCATTCTCTTGATCCGCGGCCTGAGCGGTTTTCAAGCCGGCTGCGAAGACCGTGATCGCGACCAGCCCGGCCGATGCCAGCATTCTGGGCTTGAAACATAACGTCGCCTTGTGCTTCAGGTTCATCATAGTAACCCCCTTCTTTTTTAATGCGCTCGAAGGCCTCACTATAACAAAGCTAGCGCCGCGCGGTCGCGGCAGCAGGGCGAGGCCTACTCCTGCATCATATGAGCGTGAACCGGAAAGTCCGAGCACAGACCTATTTGTCGCATTGATATCAGCTATGCCACTTTCTGACGCTGACACGCTGCCGATCGGTACATACTCCCATGAGCTTGATATCAAGGGAGGTCGGAATGAAGTTATTGCTATCGGTTATGATGACGGCTGGCATTGCTATCGGCATTGCCTCGCCCGCCGCCGCAGACGAGCCGACAACGAAACGCGATGGCTACTTTAACAACGATTTCGACAGTGACCTGAATTCAATGTTGGACCCGAATGCTGAAGAGGGGCCCAGTCTTCCACCGATGTGGCCCAGAATCAGCATACCAGCGCTATCGACCCAGCAGGTCGAAAAAATGGTCCGTGGCAATACTCTGCGCCGCGATGAAGATGCGGCGGTATACTTTGCTTCCGATGGCTCTCTTGAGGGGTGGATCAATGACTGGGCGCCTGTGTCGGCTGACCGCTGCCCCGCGACAGAGAAGGCGGGTGATGCCGTTCGCCGTCATGCCGAAAAGTGTGAGGGCAAGAAGACGACATATGCCACCGGCTCCTGGCAGACGCGAAACAATGCAGTTTGCGTCGAGCTGCGTATGCCTCATGAAACCGAACGTCAGTGCTGGTACCTTGCGATCGTTTCCAGCAAAGTCGCCCTATTTGAGGATAATGGGGAAGTTCTTGGCGAGCTGAAGGCATTGAAGGCCGGCCGGGTTCTGGGGCAGCTAGGTGACTGACCCAGCAGTCTCACACTCCGGGGGGCAGGGTCGAATCCAATCTCCCCCGGGCCTGGGAAGCGCGCTCCTTCATCGTCATGTTACTATGATTGCGATGGGCGGAATTATCGGCGCCGGACTTTTCGTCGGTAGCAGCACTGCCATTGCATCGGCCGGACCTGCCGTTGTCGTCAGTTACGTTTCGGCAGGCATAATCATCCTGGTAATTATGCGCATGCTGAGCGAGTTGGCGGCAAACTCGAACGGTGCGGCATCATTCACTGACCTTATCCGGCTCGGCCTCGGTCCGCTTGGCGGGTTTGTTGCGGGGTGGCTATATTGGTTCTTCTGGGTTGTTGTAGTGGCCATAGAGGCGATTGCGGCTGCCAACATCATTGGCGGATGGCTGGATGTGGACGCAGCGTTTACCGCAATCATCGTTCTGGCCATGCTAACGGTCATCAATCTTTTCTCGGCAAGAGTGTACGGAGAAGCTGAGTTCTGGCTGTCTTCACTAAAGGTCATCGCCATCATCGCTTTCATAGGCGGTGCGATGGCATTCCTCTTTCATGAGGCAGGAACAGCCGATCTGCCTCTGATGCGATTTTCTCAGCCAGGCGCGTTTGCGCCCGCGGGATGGTCGGCTGTTCTGGCGGCGACCACGACTGTGATCTTTGCGCTTTGTGGCGCAGAAATTGCTACAATCGCTGCGATGGAGTCTCCGGACCCGCAACGCGTTGTTACCCGGATGACGTTCAGCATCGCATTCCGCATCATCGTATTTTATGTGCTGTCGATAGCTCTGATTGTAGCAATTGTGCCCTGGAACTCAGTTGTTCCTGGTCATTCACCGTTCACCGCCACACTTGAACATATGGGAATCCGATCCGCAGCGATTGTTATGGATGTGGTTGTTCTCATTGCAGTCTTGTCCTGCCTCAATTCCGGCCTTTACGTGACGTCGCGTGTTGCTTTCGCCCTGTCTCGGCAGGGGGACGCGCCATCCTGGTTCGCAAATGTGAATCGTCGGCAGGTGCCAGTGGCCGCGGTTTTGATTGGAAGTGCCTTTGGTTTCGCGGCATTGGTAGCAGGCCTGTTTTCACCCAACTTGATTTTTAATTTTCTGATCAATGCATCGGGCGCAACAATGCTTATCATTTATGTCATGGTGGCCGCGTCACAACTGGTACATCGCTACCGAATCGCGGCTGAATCCAAGGCCTCCATTATCCTTCCGGTTTGGCTGTTTCCCTGGCTCAGCTACCTGACGATATTCTCCGTTCTGGCGATTATGGTGGCGATGATTTTCGTTCGCGAGACCGTCTGGCAGCTCACCGTCAGCCTCGGCGTTGCAGCTTTGGTGGTATTGGCGGGGTTGGCGACCGCCAATCGTCGCGCTACCGCGAAAATTCTAGTACCGGAAGCGCCGCGACAGCATTGAGGCGGAATTGATGGGAATTCCATCATTTCAGCCAACTCAGAGATCGCCCCGGAAAATCCTACCGATATGAGCGGCATCCCTATTGAATGCGAGATGATCCAATGAATCTCTTCATCACTTCAATCGTTCTGCTTGTGACGGCTGCGGGATTCGCGGCGCCCCATAATCCTGAGGCCCATGCCAACCCGATCAGGAAGTCTGAAGAAGGTTCAAAGCGGCGTTCCGTTTCTAGCCCCATGAATGCGTCTACCAAGGAGCCCATAGCAGATTGCTCGAAAGCCGCTTCCAAAAAAGATCAGACCGTTTGTCCGGCAGCTCGGAAGCGCCAGGATGGGCCAGGCAACCAAGGTCATCACCACTGATGAATGCGGGGAGAGCAAGGTCATGGAGCGGCCCTGGACAGGTTATGGAGCTCGTGCGCTGTGTCGCGCTGTATCACAGCACAAAGAGATGTTTCGTAATGAGTAATTTTCTATCGGAGAGGGACAGGAATGATAAGTTTGCTTGCTATCGGATTTGCGAGTTCTGCTACTATCATGGCAGGTGTGGATCCAAATTCTCCGATAAATGCAAATACAGGGCAGGTGTTCGACGAGCGTTTGTCGAACGCCGGAGGGCTTGAGGAAATTGTCGTTACGGCACAAAGGCGTGAACAGTCCCTGAAGGACGTTCCCGTCTCCGTGACCGCATTTACCTCGACCGATATTGAAAAGTCCCAGCTACAGAGCTTGACCGATTACGCGGCTTTAGTTCCTAATTTCAAAGCTGTGAATTTCGGCGTTCCGGGTGATAGTAATGTTTCGATACGTGGGGTAAGCAATATCGGAGGCCAGAGCTCGTCGATCGCCTTCTACAACGATGAATTTGGCGTCGACCTGTTTGACTTCCAGCTGAATGATGTCGATCGGATCGAAGTCCTGCGCGGCCCGCAGGGCACGCTGTTTGGACGCAATACGATCGCTGGTGCCGTTAACATTGTTTACAAGAAGCCGGTTGATCGTTGGGAGGCTGCGGCGTCGTTTGAAGGCGCCAGTTACGATAGCTATGAAGCGTTCGGCATGGTGAACGTACCTCTCATCGACGGAAAGCTCATGCTTCGTTCAAATGTTTCCTACGCATGGTCAGATGGTTATCTGCGAGACATCGGCATTGCGAACAATTCCGACGACTACACCAAAATTTCCGGCCGCTTCGCGCTTCGCGGACTGTTTGGCAGGCTCACGCTTGATGCCTCCTATGCTGTTGCAGATCACGCCCAAAGCCTGCCGACTGCAGTTCCGACCGGTGTGGTTAGCGGTGTCGTGCAGGGCGTCGGAATCCCGGCTGGATTGGATGACGGGCAGGGATTCTTTCCGGATAACATCCGATTAATCGCCACAGACGTTCCAAGCCATACGGACTATCGCTACGATACAGCGATCCTGCGAGCAGGCTATGATATGGGACGAGCCAATTTAATCGTCATCGGCGGCCGTCAATCGTCGGAAAGGGACGTCGGAGGAGATTTTGACCGTACCGAGCGCGATCTCGTGCAATTGAATTCACGGAGGAAGTCTTTCGTCCACAGTATCGAGACCCGGCTTCAGTCAACGGACAACGACGCATTCAGCTGGCTGGTCGGTGGATCCTACCAGAAAGAAAAAGTGCTCTCAATGACGCGGTCGATATTCACGGCTGAGTTTCTCGGGATGATTGGGCTACCGCCGGTACTCGCCCCATTCTACATCGATGACAATGTGGGCCACTTCAAGAAGGAAACGCTGGCTGGCTTTGGGCAGGTCGGCTGGAAGATGTTCGATGATCGTCTGTCGCTGGATGTCTCGATGCGGTACACACATGACCGTTTAAACCTGACGTTTCAGGATGATGCGCAGGTGCTGATGACGCCGATCCGTTTCAACGGCGCTCAATCCTATGAAGATGTCACACCCAAAGCTTCAATCAGCTTTGCGCCGACACCGGAAGTCAATCTCTACGCGACAGTTTCTCGCGGATACAAGTCGGGTGGCTTCAACACGGCTGCATCACAGGTGCCGGGGGCACCAATAAGCTACGGGAAGGAAAGCGCTTACAACTATGAAATTGGTCTGAAGTCGGAGCTTTTCGACCGCAAACTTCGATTGAATTTCTCGGGGTTTGTCCTTGACTGGAAGAATATCCAGGTATTGTCGATTTACCAAGATCCCAGCCTGGCCTTCTACAATTTCACTCAGAATGCGGCATCAGCAAGCATTAAGGGGGTAGAGGTTGAAATGGTGGCGAGCCCCATTCGTGGGCTGAACCTAAATGCAAACGTTGGGTATAATGACGCGAAATTCAATAGTTTTACGACAGCCATCGATCGAAGCGGCAATAGCTTTGATGCGACGGGCAATCGTATTCCGCTCTCGTCGAAATGGCAGCTCTCCACATCCGCGGATTACGCCTTCGACATTGGTTCCGGCTCGGTATTTGGTCGAGCTGAGTACAATTGGGCGAGTGGATTCTATCAGTCGGTCGAGCAGAGCCGTGACATCGGATATTATATTGGTGGGCGTGGCACGCTGAATCTTCGAGCGGGGTGGCGCGGCGAAGGCTACAGTGCGACGGTGTTTGCTGAGAATCTGGGCGGTGACGACAAGGCCTTACTCTGGGATGTCGGAAACTTCCTCAGCGGATATCAGGCCGTTGTTCGGCCAGAAAGGTTCGGTATCAGAGTTTCAGTTTCTATCGACTGAAAATATGCCCCATCCGGCTGGGCATCCGTTAGGGAAATGGTGTTATGGGCTCTCAAGGAGGAATTACTGGGTCGAAGCGGTTGAGTCTCATGCTCGGGAGCAGATATTAACCGGAGCTTTTGCACTATTTTCGTCGGTGACCGCGTCATGGGGCGTGCTCCAACTCGTTGTGATGACAGCACAGGTGGCTCCAAGAATAACCCCGGCCACGGTGCCAAGTATCGCAGACCATTTGAGGGTTCGCTGCTGTGCCTGCGCCGTGCGCGCCGTCGCGAGTGCGGCCTCGATCTGACGCGCTGCGCCTGTCATTGCCTGCTGCGCATGACCGAGCAGCCTTGCATCGTCTGCGCGCACCTGTTCGCTGGCGCGCAGGATCTGCTGCGCCAAGGCCTCGGGCGTCAGCTGAAGCGCCGGCGCCTCGGCCATGGCGCCGAGCGCCGCGTTCTGTTCCCTGATCCGCACCCCGATGCCGGCAAGGATACCGCTGTAATCGGGCTGCGCCTTCTGCTCGGCGGCAAGGCCTTCGAGCGCGCGGCGGAGCAGCGCCACCTCGCGCCGGAGTGCCTCGAACGCTTCTGCTGGTGATGAGTCGGTCGTCATGAACATGAGCCTAGCGGCTGAGTCCCCGTCCGCGCGAGAGGCCGAACCAGTCTGAGAGCTCCCGGGACAGTCCGCGCCCCGGTTCCATGCCGATGCCGAGCCCGAGCTCGCGGGCGCGTGGACGCAGGAGTGATTCCATCTGCGCATCGCGTTCGAGGCCCTTCGCGAGGCCCGCCATGCCCGCGTTGATCTTCGGGAGCTTGTGCTCTTCACCCCAGAACCTGGCATGTTCCTGCTGCTTCCTGAGCCGGGTCCATTCCGCGACGAACCGGTCGGCACGGTATGCGGGGTCGCTGCGGACACGCTCGGCCTCATCGAGCACGCTGCGCGCCTGCCGCACGTCGCCGCGCGCCATCGTGTCGAGGAGCTTCAGGTCCGCACGCCACGCGTTCCGAAGGTCGCGCGCCGCGCCGGGGCGTATCGCATCGAGTGCGGCCTCGTCGCGTTCGTGCATGGCGCGCAAGGGTTCGCTCATCGGCACGCGCGCAAGCCCCATCTCGCGGACCTTGTGCACCGTGCGCGCGTACTGTTCGACCGCCGGTTCGAGCTGGGGCTTCGGCGTCTGGATCGGGGTGCTTTTGAGCTGCAGCCCCTCGAACATGTCGCGGACCTTGGTGGTGATCTCCTTGACCCGTTCCCGGAGGGTGATGCCACGCCTTGCGGCGAACGCCTCCGCCTTGTCCGCGACCGGTCCATAGTCACCGACCATGTCCTTGCCGCGGTCGCGTGCCAGTGTGCGGATCAGCTGCTGCTCGTTTTTGAACGTCTCCTTGCCGTAGTGGAGGTCGACCCGCTCCCTGTGGCGTGACAGCGCCACGTAGGCGCCGTGCCGGTCCATGCCCTGCGTTGCGAGGACATAGGCCCTGTCGACGGTGACGCCCTGCGCCTTGTGGATCGTGGCGGCATAGCCATGGTCGATGTCGGTATAGAGCTTTGTGTCGAACTGCAGGCTCCTGCCATCGTCGAGCATTACCGCCATGCGCGCCGAGCTCACGCTCTCGACCCTGCCGAGCGATCCGTTCTTCACCCCCATGCTCTTCTCGTTCCGGAGGAACATCACCCGGTCGCCGCGCGCGAACGGCTTTGGGCCTTTCGTGGTCTCGATGCTGACATCCAACCCAAGCTGTTTTCCCAGCCGCAGGCGCTGGCGCGCGAGCGCGTTGAGCTCTGCAACGTCGGCGCGCGTGTGCGCGAGGATCAGCCGGCTCTTCTGGGGCGCCGCTTTGCGGTCCTTGTCCCAGCGGTCGATCAGCTGTTTCTTCGCGTCGGCTTCGGTGGGTGCCGCGTGGACACGGTCGTGCTCCTTGAGCGCGTGAACCGCTTCTGCGGTTCTGCCCGTCGCGAGCTGCCGCACGGCGTCGCGCTGCCAGCCCTCATGCTGGCGGCGGATCTCGGTGACCTCGACCCCGCCGTGACGCTCATGGATGCTGCGGAACGCCGCGCCGGCCTCGATCGCCTGCAGCTGCTGCGGATCGCCGACGAGCACCACCTTCGCGCCCACCTCGCTCGCATGGCTCAGCACACGCTCCATCTGCCGCGTTCCGATCATCCCGGCCTCGTCGATGACGAGTACGTCGCGGGCCGTCAGACGATCGGTGCCATTCGCCCAGGCATGCTCCTGTGCCGCGATCGTGCGCGACGCGATGCGCGAACCGCTTTCAAGGTTCTCGGCGGCGATGCCGGAGAGCGCGAGACCGCGCACACGGTAGCCCGCATCCTCCCAGGCTTCACGCGCCACGCCGAGCAGCACGGACTTCCCCGTTCCGGCATAGCCGACGATGACGCCGAGACCTTTGGGTTCGGTGACATGATCGAGCGCTGCGCGCTGTTCCGACGAGAGCACGAGGCCGTGCCGCTCGGCGCGCGCGACAGCATGGTCGCGCAACAGATCGCGGACACTGTGCTTCTCCTGCATCTGCAGACGCTCCGTGGCCTGTTCGAGCCGCTGCTCGGTCTCCAGCATCGCGCGGCTTGTGAACCGCTCCTGCTCGCGTCCGTCCTTGCCCAAGGCGACAAGCCCGGGCGAGGCTTCGACCGCGGCGAGCACACGGTCGAACTGTTCCTTGCCGTCGCTGTGCCGGTGCACGAACATCGCGAGCTCACGGCGCGTGAACGTTGATTGCTGGTGGGTCAGCGCGTCGAGTGCCACCTCGGGGCTCGCGAGAAGCCGCTCGCCGTTGGCGCGCGCGATGGCGCGGTGTTCGTCGAGTCGCTCGCCCGTAAGCCCCACGTCCGCCATGCGCGCGGCGGCCGGGCCGATCTTGTTCTGGGGTTCAAGATCGATGCCCTGCGCCTCAAGGCTGCGGTGATCGACGGTGAGGTCGATGTCGCGCTCGGCGAGCGCGCGGTTCAGATGCTGGGCCCAGGCTTCGCGCCAGTGTTCGAGAAGCTGCGTGCTGTTCCAGTCGCGCACCTTCGCGCCGAAGCCGTCCGCATCCACTTCGCGCATGGTCAGCATGACGTGGGCATGGGGTTTTGCCATGCCGTCGGTACCGATGTCCCAGTGCACGTTCAGGTCCGCGCACATGCCGCGTTCGACGAACTCGCGGGCGACGAACTCGCGCGCCACATGAATCGCGTCTGCCTGTTCCAGTTCCCTTGGCAGCGCGAACTCGACCTCGCGTGCGAGCTGTGCGTCCTTGCGCACCTCTGCGGCCTCGACAGCGTTCCAGAGCGCTTCGCGATTCCGAAGCGGCTCGGGGGCGTTCTCGGGCAGCATCACTTCGGAGTGGATGACCCCCGCCTTGTTCGTGAAGTCATGATGGCGATCGAGGCGCTGGTCGTGCAGCCGCGACGCCGAGCGGTATGCCGCCGACGCGAGCGCGCTCGCGCCGGTACTCCGGCTGATGACCTTCGCGCTGAAGTGATAGATCGCCATGGCGGCACACGATCTACACCCCGAAAGCCACGTCGGCACGACGTATAAGCGCGCCCTCACAAGATCGAATCTCGCGAGGGACCGGGTGGTCTCACACAGGTTCGGCCTCTTTACGGCAAGCGAACACGACTCGTAGCGTCGGGCACATCACCGCAAATGGAAGGGACAGACCCCATGCGCAGGCCCCGCGACTATGATGCCGAGATGAAGCTGCTCGCCGAGAAGGCGAAGGCGCTTCAGGACCGGAAGCTTCGTGAGCTTGGGCAGCTGGTCACGGCAACGGGCGCCGATGCGCTTGGCGTGGACGTGCTCGCTGGCGTGCTGCTCGCTGCCGTCGCCACGACAGACATGGTGCAGAGGGAGGAATGGCGCACCGCGGGCGCGGCGTTCTTTCTGTGCGGGAAGCACGCTGACGGCGCTGCGAAGGACACTGCGCGCCGAGCAAAGGTTGCAGGTGCTGCGGTACCGACTGCAGGCGCGGCGGGCGCGGGCTGATACGCGGGACTGGGTCGTGAAGCGCCGCGAGCGGACGCGCCGGCTCATCGAACTTGGCGGGCTCATCGTCAAGGCCAGGCTCGACCTGCTCGTCGAGGACGATCGGGCGGCGATCTACGGGGCGCTGCTCGGGCTCGTGCAGCAGGCAGACGGGGAGCGGCGCGAAGAGGTCGTTGCGCTGTGGCGGCGCAAGGGGAAACGGGCGTTCGAAGCCGAGGCCGCAGAGCGAGACGCGTGATGTCGACTTCTCGGACTTTGCGACTGTCAGGAATTAGCGGCGAAGTAAGCCAAGCCGCCATACGTTCATCTCCGACATGAGACGACTACACGCCTGATTGTCGCAGTTCTAATGGGTCATGCCGTGCCACCGAAACGGACACGTTGTCGGAAGCAATTCGACCTAGCTTAATGTACGAACGTACAGTGATCCGCATCAAAAAATACGGCGAACACTCAATGTAACGGTTCGGCCAAACGGATCGAGATACGCTGCCTGATAGGCGAGCGGCGTTACCCCATTTTTGTCCCGCATGCGCTGACGCTGGTTGAACATGTTGTCGAGTCCCAGCGACACGCGAGTCCCGCGCGCCCAGACTTGTCCGCGAAACCGGTTGGCGAGATTGACGAACAGACGAAGGTCGAGTGTCAGGAGCGGCGAAAAGCGCAGGTCGCCTGTTGCAGCCGCCGCTTCTCCTGTTGTCCGTACCGCGCTCTTCCAGCTGCCGGACAACCTCAGGCCGATGCCGTTGTCGGTGACGCCCATATCGAGTTGAACCTCGTGACGCGGCTGCGCACTGCCGCCAATACTGTCTCCGTCGAGAAGATCGAGCGTGGGACTGCCCTCTTTCAGCAAGATATCGTTGCGGAAGACCCAGTTGTGATAAAGCGAGACTTGTAACCGTGCGCCATTGTCGCTGCCGCCTGGAAATCCGGCGCGCCTGCCTGCCGGTGGGCCGAACCCGCCGGGCATACGGCCTTCGCCCGGCGGCGGGCCGAACCCGTCGGGCGGCGGCCCGGGCGGTGGGCCGAAGCCATCCGGCGGTTCCATGCCGGGGGGCGGTGAAAACCCCTCATTCGTTTCCGCACGGCCGGTGACGACGATTTCCCGATCACCAGCTTGGCTTTCACCGGGGAAAGGCGGCATGGCATCGGGCGGGTCATCCTGTTCAGACCCCTGCGGCGCCTGCGGAGGCGCGTCGGCGCGCATTCCCGGAGGCTTGAAGCCTGGCGGGGTTGTTGGACGCTTGGGTGCGCGAAGCACCTGCGTGAAATTGATGCCCCAGCGGAGTTGCTCCCGATTCTGGCGGGCCACGTTGACCGGGCGGCTATCAACCCTGACCAGCGTGCCGTCGCGGTCCCGCAGGAACCGCTCTGGAAAGGCGTCCTCAACTGCAGCCGATACGCCGGTGAGGCTCATGATCGCGTTGCGCGTGCGGCTGTTGATGTAATTCGCGTTCACGGAGAAGTTCAGCCTACTTACGGGTTTCAGCGACAATCCCAGCTTGAACACGCGCCGGTCGTCGGCCTTGAGGTCGGCGTTGCCGCCCGTCATCCGCGATACCATCGCCGTTTCGCCGCGGGCTAGATCATAGATCCGGACATTGTCGGTCGTAACGATCGGATCGCCCCGCTGCGCGAGCGTCGGCGCCGAGCGGTCCTGGTTGACGGAAGCAATGACGCTTATGCCGGTGCGGGGCGTCCAGTTGAGGCCGTAACCGAACGTGCCGAGCATATCGTAGTCGGAAACACGTGTAACGGCAGCGTTCACATTCGCAGTGAGATTGCCGATCGCGCCGAGAATGCCGCGACGCCGACTGGTGATCGGCAGGTCGATGCTGACCTGCGCGCTCTGGTTCGAACGACGGACAGTTTCTTCCCGTGCTTCGGCAGTCGTAATGTACGATGAACGCTGTTCGCTGAAATCGCCGCCGGCGCGCAGGCTGATGCCCATATCCCCCGCCGGCACGCTGAACAGCTTGCCGGTGAGCAGGAGGCTGGCGTTGCCGCTGTTGGAAAGCGCGGTAGCCCGATCGCGCTGCGGGTTACCGAGCAGGGACGCAGGCAGCGAACCGAAGGGATTCACGGATGGATTGGCATCGAGCGCGGCCTGCAATGCGGATAAGTCGAAGCCCCGGTCCGTGCCCGTGCGCGTTTCGCTGTGTGCATAGCCGGCGATGACCGAAAGCTTCCATCGCTTCGAAAGATCAGCGTTGAGCGTGGCAGCCGTGCCGAGTGTATCCGTACGAATCTCCTGCTGCAGGGGATCGTCCGAGAGGAAGCGCTCGAGGTTGGTGTCCACGCCGGTCCCGTACGGGCTGGATCCGGGAATGGCGAGGGTTCCGGTCTGCAGCCCGTTCAGCGCGTCGCTTGTCGCACGACTGCCACGCGCGTTGATCGAAAGATTGACGGCTTCGCTTAGTTGCCGTGCGATATTGGCATTGAGCGCGTATGTCCGCGTGCGGGGTTTCAGCGTCCTGTATGCCGTGTCGTCGGCGATCGTACCCATGGAATCGATCGCGGTCGTCGCCTCCGTCGCCACATCCCGTTCGCTTTCGAGGAGCGAGGCAGTCCCTTTCACGCGCCCCACGATACTGGTGCGATTGTTATCGCGGATGCGGGTGTAGGACAGATCGCCGCTGGCGTTTTTGCCTTGCCCCGCGGTCGCGAAGCCGCCGCCGAGATTCGCCACGCGAGACTGGAAGCGGCGGCGCAGAATCACGTTCACCACCTTGCGCTGCGCATCGTATCCGTACTTGAGCGCGACCTCCTCCGGAAGGATGTCGATACGTACGACCGCCTCGGTCGGCAGATCGCCGACTTCGTCGACCCCTGAAACGCGTTTGCCGTTGACGAGAACGACGGGGCCCGTGTCCTCGCGTCCCTGACTGCTCTGCGTCTGGGACGCGATCGCATCCAGAAGTTCGTTCACCGTGCCGACGCCGTAGGCCTCGATATCGGGGCGGCCGATCTGGTTTTCGGGAGGAATATCGCCGATCACCGACCCTGGCGGCGCCTCACCGTTCACGATGATGACGTCGTCCGCGGCTGTCACGGCACCATTTTGCGCAAGGCACAGCGTGGGAAATCCCCAGCAACAGCTGGCAAGCAAAGCCCGACGAACCCTCCGGCGTGTGCCGGAGACGGAAACGATGAACATTCGCCTAGCAGTTCGTTCCCGGCGGACAAGGCGGTGGGCCACCTTCCGGCCAATCCGGGTTGCCGGGTGGGCCGTCCTGATTGCGGCCACCGCCATCGCGACGAAGGCTCCGAAGCTCCTGCATGGACAATCGTCCGTCAGCGTCGGTGTCCGCGGCGTCGAAGGGCTTCCTTTGATAGGCAAGCAGTTCGTCGAGCGACATGCCTGCATCGTAATTGGTGTTGGCCTTCACGATCGTCATCGCGCTCAGCGGTTCGATCAGCATCCCGAGTGCCCGATCCTCGGGATCGTTGCCAAGCTCCGCCGCGATGGTTTGGGGAATGAACCGCCCCCTGTCCGTCAACGGCTGAACCTCGGACATTGCTGCAGCGCCCATCTGCTGCTGCCATGTCACGAATTCGGCGAGGGAAACGGCGCCGTCGCGGTCGCCGTCCACCTTTTCGAAGCGGGCGCGTATCACCTTGTCCAGACGCACGCGCAGGATGCCCTGAAATTCCTCCAGCGTCACGATCCCGCTGCGGTCTGTATCGGCGCTGCGGAACATCTCGGCCACGGCCTTGTCGAACGCCTCGCGCTTGATCGGCTTCATCTCGCGCGGACGGCTCATTCCCGCGGGGGCACCACCGGGCGGTCCGCCACCGGGCCCGCCGGGAGCACCGCCCGGCGGACCGCCGCCCTGCGGCATGCCCTGTGCAAGGGCCTGGCTCGCAATCAGCAGGGCAGCAAGGCTGGGCACGATTCTGCGCATCGTCATCCTTTCATCAAATATTAGGTAGCAAGCTAGAGCGTGCAGCGGCGGTTCTTGCCTGAGTGGGAACGATATGTATCCATCCGGGCGTTATAGGAACGGTAACGCTGCTGGCAGGCGCGGACGTGGCGGTGCCAGTCGCTGTGCTTGCTCCAGTGCGCTGGCGGCGCAGGCGGCTTTGCACCCCACTGGCTGTTCCATGCGCCGTATTGCTTTTCAGAGCTCGCCTTATGTTTCGCGGGTCCACCCTTTTCCCCGGGCTGAATCGATGGCCGGGAGTGCTTGTTGTCCTTCTCGCGCTGTGGATACTCCCGATCCTCATGCGATTGTGGAGCGGGCTGAGCCAGCACGGACACAGGCGCCGCGCACAGCAGAACGGCACCGATGACACGAACAAAACACGATGACATTATTCAAGACTCCTTGGGGTGACTGGTGTTCAGAGCCCTGCGCCGTTCATCTTGCCTCGACGGCAGCACCCCGGACGAGGTCCGGAAGCAACAGAGGGACACGCTTTGGCACGCAGGAGGTGGCTCCATCGATCAGTTGGCGGACCGGCACGCTAGGCGCGGAATATTGCTCCGCAATTTCCAGTTGGATCATGATCAGACATATCCGGTACACAAATGCGCAGCATGAGCATCACGATGACATCAGGGGACAATGCCAGCGCCAACGCCGCCATACTGGTGGTCGACGACGATTCGGGTATCCGCGATGTGCTTGCGGAAAGCCTCACCGCCTATGGGTACAGGGTTTTCACGGCACCCGACGCCGCGGGGATGGACACCATCCTCGCCCGGGAAGCCATCGATCTCATCATCCTCGACCTGATGATGCCAGGGGAGGACGGCCTTTCGGTGTGTCGTCGTCTCGCAGTCGGCCCGGCGCCGCCGATCATCGTGTTGAGCGCGCTTGGCGACGAAGCGGACCGGATCGTCGGTCTTGAACTGGGTGCCGACCACTATCTTGCGAAACCGTGCAGCCCGCGCGAACTGCTTGCACATGTTCGAGCCGTACTGCGCAGGTCGGGAACAGGGATCTCACTGCCAAATGAACCGCCGCGACAGGTCCGGACATTCCTCGGCTGGCGCATCGATCTTGATGCTCATGATCTCTTCGATTCCGAAGGCGTGCTCGTCCATCTTTCGGACGGTGAGTTTGCCGTGCTCCGCGCCTTCATCGAGCGGCCGCGACGCGTGCTCAGCCGGGAAGAGCTGCTCGATGCCGCGCGCGGGCCTGATTCAGAGGCGTTCGACCGGGCGATCGACGTGCAGGTGAGCCGCCTGCGCCGCAAACTGCGGGCGGGAGACGGCGACATCATCCGAACGGTGCGCAACGAAGGCTATATGTTCGTTCCCAAGGTTTCGGCGATATGATGCGCAGGATAGCCGGCCGTTCTCCCCTGTTCGTGCAGGTGTTCATCGTGATGCTGGCCGGGGTGCTCACCGCCCAGTTCGTGAACTTCATCCTCGTGCTGGTCGTGCCGCCGCCGACGCCGCCGATTTACCGTATCGCCGAGGTCGCCGAGGCGCTGCGCTCGGGGAACGGCAGGGAGACATTCGTCGTGACGACGACCGATACGCCTCCCGAAACGTCCGCCAACCCCTTCGCAGCGCGTATCATCAGTTCACTCGCCGCCGAACTCGGTGTGCCGGAAGATCGTGTCGCGCTTCACCTGCAGCGGCCGATGCGTTTCGGTACAGAGTCGCGTCCAAGGCCGAATGGACCGCCGCCGATGCTGCGCCCCGAAGGCGGACATGAGATCGTGTTCGGGTCCTTTACGGCGGCATACCGGCCTTCCGTCGACGAATGGCGAGTTGTGAAGCCGGTACGCCCTGCGCTCGACCCTTGGCAATGGGACGCGCTGTTCGCCTTGCTCGGCGCGATCCTCGTGGTGGTGCCGTTCGCCTGGTTCCTCGCACGCCTCCTCACGCGCCCGATCGACCTGTTTGCGGCGGCGGCCGAACGGCTGGGACGTGATCCGCAAGGTCCCGCACTTGCATTGCAGGGGCCGCGTGAAATCACAGGGGCTGCGGCCGCCTTCAACGCTATGCAGACGCGTCTCAAACGCTATGTCGAGGATCGCACGATGATGATTGCCGCGATCGCACATGATCTGCGGACCCCATTGATGCGGCTTTCGTTCCGAATGGAGGGCGCGCCCGAACCGCTGCGTGGCAAGGCGGAAGCGGACATTGCCGAAATGAAGGATATGATTGCGGCGGCGCTGGCCTTCGTGAAAGGCGTATCGCAGCCTGCACAGCGGCGCCGCCTCGAGCTTCGTGCACTTGTGGAAAGCGTTGCGGATGCCTTTGCCGACATGGGCGAGGACGTGACCGTCGAACCGGGCGACGGCATCGTTGTCGAAGGCGATACGACGGGATTGAAATCAGTGCTCACGAATCTTGTCGGCAATGCGGTCAAATATGGTGAGCGCGCCTATATCCGGCTCATGCGTGGCGACGATCAGGTTTTTATCGATATCGAGGATACAGGTCCCGGCATTCCGACAGCGGAGTTGGAGCGCGTGTTCGAGCCCTTTTACCGGTTGGAGCCATCGCGCAACCGAGAAACAGGCGGCACCGGACTCGGGCTTGCGAGCGCCCGGGCGATCGTGCGCGCGCACGGCGGCGATATCACGCTGTCGAACCGGCCGGACGGCGGCGTCCTCGCCCGGGTTATGTTGCCGCTTTAGCGGCACACGAAAAGGGCCGGGCGTGATGCCCGGCCCCCCGTTTTCAGAAGCGCAACCCGATACCGGTGAGCACATCGTTGCGCACGATACCGTCTTCATAGTTCGTGTAGCGATACTCGCTCTTGATATAGGTCTTCGGATTGATCGCGACCTCGGCGCCCACCCCGAGCAGGATGCCGTCGAGGTTTTTCAGCCGTGACGAATCCACGCCTTCGGCGGTTTCGACGAGACGGGTCCGGAAATTAGAATAGCCGACCTTGCCGTAGAGAAGCGCGTTTTGGCTGATCTGCGTGCCGAGACGACCGGACAATGAGAGATCGCGTCTTGCATGGAACCCGCCGCCTGCGGTCTCGTCTCCGAACATATAGTCTCCGCCGGACAGGTTGATTGCAGCCTCGACACCGCCGATAATTCCCGGAGATACGAGAGAATCATAACCGATAGCGAAGCCGTACCCGAGGTTTGATGGCTTCGTCCTGCCGCTTTCTCCGAAATCGTCGAGGTCGAAGCGCAACTGATCCCAACCGATGAGAACCTCTGCGCGTGGGCCGGTGAAGTCCTCGGCACTCGCCGGAGCGACTCCCGTCGCGGCAACGATCGAGGCGATCAGTAGATATTTACGCATGTACATACCCTTTCTCATATTCCCGGCTGCGGCCCTTGAGGGGCGCCGTCCGGGGAGAGCAGGGATGACGGGCCGATTTTTCAACAGAGTTGCGGCGCATGTCGCGGCGGAACCAAACATCTCTCTATTGTTTCCGGGCGTCTTTCAGCTACCCGAGGCTACGGCAGCGACTGTCGGGAGGCGGCGCAGTGCCTGCATCAATGCGCCGTGCAGCATCAGTACGAGCACGGCGTTGCAAAGGATTGCGGCAACGGCCGCGCCGACCGGGCCGTATGCGCGCACGAGCACCAATGCCGCAACGATATACAGTAACGCCGCGATCCCGCGCACGGCGAGCGCTCTTCCGGGCTGTCCGAGCGCGACGAGCCCCGGCTCGCGTCCGAACCCGGCGACGGCGATGGCCGAAGCCACGGAGAGGAGAACGAGCACGGTCCGCGCGAAGCGGAAGTCCGACCCGCCGACAAGTTCCAGCAACATCCCGCCGGTGATGGCGATCAGGAACACGATCAGGACGCCGCCGCATGTTGAAAGAATCGTCACGCGCCGGAGCAGAACCCGCAGCGCGCCGACCTCGTTCTCCGCCGCGAGGCGGGCAAGCTCTGGAAACAAGGCGCGGGAGAACAATGTTATGGGTTTCGCGAACGCAGTGCCGAGTTGCGCCGCAAGCCGGTATCCGCCCGCGCTTGCGGGGCCAGCGATCCAGCCGACGACGATCACCGGCATCTGCTGCCACACAAGTCCCAGAGAGGCGGCAAGGTTGGTGGTGAGCGTGAAACGCCAGAGGCCGGAATTCTCTTCGCGGACACCGGCAAGGCCGTGCAGCCTGAGGGCAATGCCTCGCCCGGCGAGCTGGCGGAGCGCCGCGAACCAGATGGCAGCCGTTGCAGCGATCTCCGCGATCGCCCACGCCAGCAGGTAACTGCCGACCGTGCCGCCATGCATCCATGCGCCGACCGCGCCCACCAGTCGTATGGCGGGCAGCGTGCATTCCGCAAGCGATGCCAGGTCGAACCGGTCGAACAGCCGCAGGATTCCGGTGGGCACGCCGCGCTGTGCCGCGATCAGCGAAAGACCGAACAGACCCGCATACTGCTGCTCCGCCCCGGACCAGCCTAGCCATTGCCCGCAGGGTGCAGCGAGCGCGAACGCCGCGCAGGCGCCCATCAGCGACGCCACGAAATCGATACGCACGGCAAAGCCGATAAGACGGCTTACGGCTGCGTGCCGTGACCGGGCGAGGTGACCGGCGCCATAGCGGACGATCGTCTGCCACGATTGAAAGCTGGCGAGGTTGGATACGATCTGCCCATAGGCAAGAACGGTTGCCAGCACGCCGAAACTTTCGATGCCGAGTGAACGGGCCGTGAGTGTCAGATAGACGAGGCTGAACACCGCGCCCACGCTCTTGCCGCCGAGCAGCCAGCCTGCATTGCGCAGCGCCCGCGGGAGCGCGCGCATACTCGCGGCATCCGAAAATCGAGACCGGCGCAAGCCGGTCGGCCCACTTTGCATCGTCGCAAGGTCGCGGACTTTTTCCGCAACCGGATTTCAGAACATTTCAGACATGGAAAACGCCGGAAATACGCGCGCGAAGATCGGAAGCCAGTTCCCGATCTCCATATCGAACGGGAGCACCGTGAATGCGCCATGTCCGCGTCGTTGCATCGCCTGGCGAAACGGTTTCAAAGGAGCCGGACCGCCAGACGACGCGCGTTTGCTTCTTCTTCAATGCGCATGTGCATCAGATGCTGCACGCGCTGCCCGTCGCCATCGCGCTCTCGCGCAGCTCGGATATCGAGGTTTCCGTGCTTGCCGCGTCGCGTGCGCATATCGACCTTGCGCGCGAGCTCGCAATCCGCATGGCGGCCGGCGCCATTCGCTTCGAGCAGATAGGCACGGGCTGGGCGGCTGCGATGATGCGCGCGACCGGTGCCTCGATCCCGCCGAAGCTGATGGTTCTGGCGGCCGCACGCAGGCGGCTCGCGTGTTTCGATGCCATCGTCGTGCCGGAGCGGACCTCGCTTCTGCTCCGCAAGACGGGTTTGAAACACGTCCGCTTTATTCATACCTGTCACGGTGCGGGGGATCGCGCCGTCGGCTTCGATCCGCGCATTCGCGATTTCGATTTCGTTCTGCTCGCCGGGCAGAAACAGCGTCACCGCATGCTGGAGACCGGTCTCATCCGCGAAGATGCGCACGCCATCGTCGGCTATCCGAAGTTCGATGCCGTGGCAGCGCTGCCCCGCTGGCAGCCGCCTTTTCCGGAAAAGCGCCCTACCGTCCTCTACAATCCGCATTGCAGCGCCGAGCTCTCATCATGGCATACGATGGGCGAAGCGATCATCCGCCAGTTCGCGGAAGATGCCCGCTACAACCTCATCGTCGCGCCGCATATCAAGATGTTCGACGGCAAGCGGCGACGCGCCGAGGCATTGCGTCGCCTCGAGCCCTATGCCCGATATCCCAACATCCATATCGATCCCGGCAGCGAGCGCTCGATCGACATGAGCTACACGAGAGTGGCAGACGCCTATATCGGCGACGTCAGCAGCCAAGTTTACGAATTCCTTCAGGTGCCCAAACCCTGCGTTTTCCTCAATGCGCACGGTGTTCTCTGGCGCGGCGACGAAAACTACGCCCACTGGCGCTACGGCCCGGTCCTGGAGACGTGCGAGGACGTCGTTGATGCCGTGCAATCCGCTTTCACGTTGCAGCCCTTCTACAGCGACATCCAGTGGATCGGCATACGCGAAACGATGAACCTGAACGGCGAACTGTCGTCGGTGAGGGCCGCACGTGCGATCGTACGCTATCTGGCCGGATCCAGCGCGGCGCCAACCGTACCGCTACACACCGCCGACTTTGCCGTGAATGCGCCGCATGTCTGATACGTCAAACAAAATCTGGGTCGTCTCGCGGGCTTATCCGCCGGATACAGGCGGCGTTCAAACCTATGCCCGTGAGATCAGTGCTGCCTATGCCGGGCTGCGATGGCATGTCACCACCTTCATGAAATCGTCTGTGGGCCCGCGTCGGGAACGCGATGCGAACGTCGATCTCGTCGATGTGGGGCCGGGCGGAAAGCTGCGGACCTACGTTCGCCTGTTCACGGCCATGCTCCGCGCGTTGATGCGGGGGGAGCGTCCATGTCTCGTCCACGCCTGCACATGGCGCTCCGCGCTTCCGGCATTGCTGCTGGGCATACCGATCCTCATCACCGTGCACGGGCGGGAGATCAGGCGGCCGAAGGGTATCGCAGCCGCGTTGATGTGGCTCGCGCTGGCATACGCCCACCGGATCGTCGCCGTCAGCGCAACGACGCGAGATTTGCTGCTGGAACGGTTTCCGCGCTTCTCGGAGAAATGCACCGTGTCGTGGAACGGCGTATCCCGCCGCAACGGTGACATGCCGACACGGTTCCGGCGCGGCGACGGTCCCGCGCAGATCCTGACCGTCAGCCGTCTCGTGCCACGCAAGAATATCGTTTCGGCCATCCACGCGGTGGCGCGCTGCCATCAGCGCAGCCGTCTCGAATATGACATCGCCGGCGTCGGAAGCGAGGAGGCGGCGCTTCGACAGGAAATCGAACTGTGGAATCTCGACCGTATCGTCCACTTGCACGGCTTCGCTGATGAGATAACGCTGAACGCGCTCTATGAGAGCGGAGACATCTTCCTCCATCCACAGATCGCCCTCGAAGGAGGCGACGATTTCGAAGGTTTCGGGCTCAGTATTGCCGACGCGATGGCCTGCGGTCTTGTCTGCATCGTCGGCAAGGATGGCGGGCCATCCGAGTTTGTGCACCACGGCACCACAGGTTTCGTCGTCGATGGGGGGTCCACAGGCGCTATCATCGAAACTCTGGACCTCCTCGTCGGCGATCCTGTTCTGTGCGCGATAATCGGCGATCGCGCACGTGAATGGGTTAGGGAAAACCTGTCGTGGGAGACGCACTGTCTCCGTTGTCTCGTTGAGGTTCCCGCGTCACTTCCCGCCGGCAAGATCGCCCTGGCGAGTGCGACGGTCGGTACGCGGCAAGGCGCATGACAGACCCGATCATCCACATCGGTTACCACAAGACGGGGACGACGTGGTTCCAGCAGCATTTCTATCCGTTCGTCGCCAATCGCAGATACGTCGCGCGCGGCATTGTCCGCGCCGCATTTCTCGAACCCGGCGCACTTCATTTTGAAGCCGCGCGCGCCCGCGCCATCATCGGCGAGACCGGCGGACAGGTGGTTTTTTGTGAAGAGAATCTCACCGGCGGCCTGCACAACGGCGGCCTTGCTGGGTGCCTCTCCAAGGATGTCGCCAGCCGTCTTCATGCGGCCTATCCTCGCGCGCGGATCGTGATTTTCACGCGAGACCAACCGTCGATGATCGCCGCCGCCTACCTGCAATATGTGAAAGGCGGCGGCACATATGGCGTGCGACGATATCTCTTCGGGCAGGATCGTATGGCGCCCACCGCGCCGGAGCGCGATGAAGCCCCGCGATTCCGCTTCGAGCATTTCGAGTACGACAGGCTCGTAGCGCTTTACGATCAGCTCTTCGGCCCCGATCGGGTCGATGTGTGGGCTTATGAGGATTTCCGGGCCGATCCACGCGCTTTCATCCAGGCGTTCGCGAACATCTATGGCCTTGAAGTCGATATTCCCGCACTCGACTTTTCCCCTGCCAACCCTTCGCCTGGTCGACCGCTGTTAGTTGTGGCGCGCGCCATGAATCTGTTCACGCGGCGTGCGGTCAGCGACAAGGCCTGCCTGCTCCACGTGCCCGGATGGTACAGGTTCAGCCGTCGGCTGCTGCGTGCTGCGTCGGCATCAGGCTGGTTCGGACGTCCGCTTGGAGCCGAGATTCTCGGCGCGGAAATAACGACGTGGATTGGCCAGCGCTATGCCGATAGCAATGCGACGCTTGCGGCTCGACGCTCCAGCCTGCCGGAGACAGGCCCGCCTTCGCCGTGTCAAAGGCAAGTGGGAACAATAGCCGGGCGATGAAACCCTCTTCTGTATGCTCCAATTGCACGTCACCGCCATGCGCGCGCGCTATGGATCGGCAAACGGCAAGCCCGAGGCCGCTGCCGGGCTTGCCTGATGCGCTTGCTGCGCGGCTGCGATAGAAAGGCGTGAAAACCTGCTCGAGTTCGTCATCGGGCACGCCGCCGCCCCCGTCGATGATCTCCACGACCGCCATGCCGCCGACGGCTGCGAGGCGAACGCGCGCGTCGCGGCCGTATTTCACAGCGTTCTGGATGAGATTGTCGAGAATGCGCCGAATTCCGAGCACTTCGGCTTCGACGATCGCGGTCTCGTTCCGGACAACGGCGATGTCACCCCCGACGAGCATGGCGTCCTTCACCGCGGCATCAAGAAGCCCGGCGAGATCGACGTGTTCCCGGCGACCGCTCGCCGTGGCATCGCGGAGGTAGTCGAGCACCGAGCCGATCATCGCTTCCATCTCGTCGACCTCGGCGATGATGCCGTCTCTAAGACCGTTGTCGGCAATATCCTCGATCCGGAAACGCAGCCGTGTGAGCGGTGTCCGCAGATCGTGGCTGATCGCACCCACCATCGTCGTGCGGTCGTCGATAAAGGCACGCAAGCGGTTGTGCATCAGATTGAATGCATTCGCCGCGCGCCCTAGTTCCCCGGGTCCGCGAAGTGTCCGCACCGGCCCCGCGGGATCCCGGCCAAGCTGTTCCGCCGCGTAGGCGAAGCCCGAAAGCGGGGTCACGATGCGCCGCGCGAACAGCCAGCCGAGCGGGCCGACGATTGCGATCGCCACCGCGAACCACAGCAAAACGCGCCGCTGCCACGCATTCGGGAAAGGTTCCGGCACCGGCTGCGCCACAGCCCAGCGACCGTCGGAGAGGCGAAGGGCTGCAATGAAATCGCCCTCCACGAAGGGCTCGGGGGCAAGTCCAAAAAGCCCTCGGCGCGAAACCGTGGCAGGACTTTCCGCGGTGATCTCACGGCGGGGCGGCTTCGAGACGATCTCTGGCGCGACAGCATCTGGTGTCTTGCCACCAACAGTCGGCGGAGGAGGTACGACGGACGAAGCGGTCGGGAACTTCGCAGGCCCGTCTTGCCTCATTTGCCCGGATGTAACAGGCGCGGGGGGAAGCGGTTTCGATGTTTCCAGAAGCCCGAATTCATCCTTCATTTCGGCCTGGATCGCGAGGGCGGGCGGCTGAAACCAGCTCCCCGGATAGTTTCGGTCGGCACTCGCAGGGCGTTGCAATGCGCGCGGCGCGCCGGGCCGCCGCCCCGCGGCGCCCGCCATGGCTACTGGGCTCCCGGATTGTGAAGGGGCCGACCGCAGGCCGTTTACATGCCCGAACGCCGGCTCAAGCCTCTCGGCGATGGGTGGCATGGCCGGCTGCGCACCTTCGCCGGCCTGCGGCCGCGCATTGCCGAAAAGCCAGTCGTTTCCGCCGACATCCCGCCGGATCGGATCGTTCCCACGCTCTAACGTGCCGGGAAACCCCGGAAGCGTGGACGGGCGATTGCCTCCACGCAGGGTATCCATACCGCCCGGAAAGCGCGGATTCTGCGATGCCGCCGATCGCATCTGCGCCGGAGGAAGAAAGCTGGCGGCCTTGATCTGCATGCCGGGGATCACGGCAGTGCGCAGACGGCCCACCTCGGCTCTCAACGGGTTGGCCGTCCCCGCAAACGGTAGCGGCGTATAGAAGAAAAGGCGCACATCGTTTTCGTCTGCATCGAGGAGTGCGGCGAGTTCACTGCGCGAGCGCTCGGATTCGAGCCAGCCCGGACCAGAGGCTTGGGGCGCACTCTTCTGGACGCTGAGGCGCAGCGTGTCCGGCATGGCGTCACCCCTGCCGCGCAGAGCCGATGCAATGTCGTCAAGCTCATGGCGAGCAGCGGGTTTCGGTGGGAGCACAAGCGTCAGGAGCAGCGTGACGAACTGCGCGACCACAAGCCCGCCGACGAGCAGCCCGAGAATCTGTATGGATATCGAAGGACCCGCCCAGCCATGCCATCCGCCTGCCGACGCCTTCGGGCGATCGCCCTGCGACCTCTCCGCAGCATCCGGGCGCAATCTGACAGGTTTGATGAACATGGCTGCCGTTTTTCCGCAGAGCTTCCGAAGGCGCGTGCCTGCAAAATATGTCTCCGTGATTTCCATATGTTTCGACGTGTAGCGGAAAATGCGGCGAATTCGGCTGGGGGATGCTATTTCGTGCTGGTTTGCAGAGACGATGAACGCCATTCTCCCGGCATGAGCGAACTCACCCGTATTCTGGTCGTTGATGACGATGCCGGCATCAGGACTCTCGTTTCGTCCTATCTCGGCAAGCATGGTTTCAGCACCGATGTCGCTGCCGACGTTTCTGCCATGCGGTCTTGCCTCAGCCGGACCGCCTACGACCTCATTGTTCTTGATGTCATGATGCCGGGCGAAGATGGGCTTACCGCGCTGAGGCATCTACATAGCCAGGGCGGGCCGCCGGTTATCATGTTGTCGGCGGTCGGGGCCGACATCGACCGCATTGTCGGGCTCGAAATGGGTGCCGAGGACTATCTTGCGAAGCCGTGCAACCCCCGCGAGCTTCTCGCGCGTATTCGGACGGTGCTGCGGCGCAGGGCGGTGGACGGCGAAGCTGCGACGGACGTGCGCGCTATTCCGGCACCGGATGAAGAACCCGCGTGGCACTTCGAGGGCTGGCGGCTCGATCCTCTCATCCGCACGCTGCAAGACCCGCAAGGAAAGCCGGTCATTCTCTCGGATGGCGAGTTCGCACTGCTGCGTGCGTTCGTGGAACACCCCCGGCGTGTCCTCAGCCGCGACCAGTTGCTCGACTATGCCCGCGGCAGGGAAAGCGAGTACTACGACCGGGCCATAGACGTACAGATCAGTCGCCTGCGCAGAAAGATGGACACATCCGCCGCAGGTCATGAATTGATCCGCACCGTCCGCAACGAAGGCTATATGTTCATGCCGAAGGTGACGCGCTGAACGGATGGCGCCGCCCCCGCGGGGCGATGGAGACAAGCATCGAAAGTGGGGTGTTCACTTGCCCCCATCGCCGTGCGGCTTGCACCGCACTGTGATCCGCCGTCACAATACTGGGACACCAAGGCAGCGGATCGAGGAAATGATCCTGTCTTGAGTTTGCACCTGTATATCAAAATATTTCGTACATGGGGCTCTGACGGCGGATTGGAGGAAACATACCGATATTCGCTGAGAAATCGGTTCAACATGAGCGATGCAAACGGCGCTTCCAGATCAGGAGGTGCTCATGCCAGATCATATCGCAGGAATCGCCGCTGCGCGGTTTGCGGCGTTCAGTCCGCTCGAACGTCAGGTGATCCGCCTCGCGCTTCGAGACGGTGTGTCACCGCGAGCACCGCAATCGTGGCTCGGTCGCAGCATTGGAAGGCTGCTCGGCGCCAAATACGCGCTGCCGCTCGCCAGTCCCAGGCTGGAAGCATTGCGGTGCTTTGTCGCGGACCGTTGCAGCGGCGCTGGCGAGGACACGCGACGCCTCGTTGGCGAAGGTTTTAGCAAAGGCCAGATTCGGGCGCTCCTCGACCTGCCAAAAACCCGCATGATCTGCACCCCTGAGGGAAACTGCCGGAAGAGGATCGCGGCCCTTGCCGGCTCCTTGCTTTTGTTCCTGCTTGTGGCGGCATCACCGCATCGCCAGGTTGAAGTCACGGTTTACGGGAGTGATCCCTGCCCGCAAGCGAACGGCGATGAGATCGTGGTTTGTGCGCAGGAGCCGGAATCCGAACGGTACCGGATTCCGAAACGCCTGCGCGAACCCAAACGGACCGATGTCGCCTCTCAATCCTGGACGGCGCGCGTTCGGACGCTCGAGGAGGCAAGCCGCCCCTCCATGCCGAACAGTTGCTCAGCAGTCGGTTCAGGTGGGCAGACCGGGTGCACAGCGATGATGCTGCGCCAATGGTTCCTGGAGCGGCGTGCCGCGGCCGTCGAAGCCGCCGCGATTCCCTGAGGCCCGAACAGCCGGTGCCGCCTTCCGTGTCGGCTGCGGGAAACATTCGGAAATCCGCACAAAGGTTCTGGCGCGCAGTACCGCCTCCATCGAGGTGCTTTCTTTATGGTCGCGTTCCGTCATCAGTCGAAAGCCGCGTGTACTGCGGTCGCGGTTTCGGTTTTCGCCCTATCTCAGCCTGTACTGGCGCAGGAAGCCGCGCCTGCGGCTGTTGCCGAGCAGTCCGGCACGGTACGTTCGATCACGATCCGCGGTGCGGAGCGTCTGGAGCCGGAAACGGTGCGCTCGTATGTGGGCCTGTCGGCGGGCGACAGCTACGACCGCAACCGACTCGACCGCGCGCTGAAGGACCTCTACGCGACCGAACTCTTCGCCGACGTCACGATCCGCGACCGGCAGGGCGAGCTGGTGGTCGATGTGCGCGAGAACCCCGTCGTCAACCGCATCGTGCTTGAAGGCAACAAGCGCGTGAAGGACGAGAAGTTCAAGGACGAGATCAAGCTGGCGCCGCGCCAGATTTTCACGCGCTCCAAGGCGCGCGCGGATGTCGCCCGCATCCTTGAGCTCTACCGGCGCCAGGGCCGCTTCGCCGCCGCCGTCGAGCCGAAGATCGTTCAACTCGACCAGAACCGCGTCGACGTGGTGTTCGAGATCGACGAGGGGCCGAAGTCCAAGGTCCGCCGCATCAACATCGTCGGCAACACCAAGTTCTCGGACGGCGACCTGCGCGGCGAAATGGCCACCAAGGAAGCCAAGTGGTACAAGTTCTTTACCTCGAACGACACGTACGATCCCGATCGTTCGGCCTATGACCAGCAGAAGCTGCGCCAATATTATCTGACGCAGGGTTATGCCGATTTCCGCGTGGTGTCGTCGGTCGCCGAGCTGACGCCGGACCGCAAGGACTTCATCATCACCTACGTGGTTGAGGAAGGTGAGCGCTACAAGTTCGGCGAGGTCGACCTTGAAAGCCAGATCCGCGACATCAAGGAAGAGAACTTCAAGCGTATGCTTCCGATGAAGCAGGGCGACTGGTACAACGCCAAGGAGATCGAGGACACGGTGACGAGCCTGTCGGAATCGGTCGGCCTCCTCGGCTACGCGTTTGCCGACATCAACCCCCGCTTCAACCGCGACAAGGAAAAGCGCGAGATGGGGGTGACGTTCGTCATCAACGAAACGCCCCGCGTCTATGTCGAGCGTGTCGAGATCAACGGCAACACGATCACCAAGGATCACGTGATCCGCCGCGAGTTCCGCCTCGCCGAGGGCGATGCCTTCAACAGCTTCCGCGTCAAGCGCTCGCGCGACCGTATCCAGAGCCTCGGCTATTTCCAGGAAAACCTCGAAATCCAGCAGAAGCAAGGCTCGGGGCCGGATCGTATAGTGCTGGCTATGGATTTGCAGGAAAAACCCACCGGAGAATTGCAGCTTTCCGCCGGATATTCGAGCCTGGAAAGCTTCCTTATCAGCGCCGGCATCACGCAGCGCAATTTTCGCGGTATCGGACAAGAGCTCCGGGCAAGTGCCAGCCTGTCGGGTTATGCGCGGTCGATCGAGCTGGGTTTCACGGAGCCGTATCTGTTCGACCGCAATCTTGCGCTCAGCGTCGATCTGTTCCGCCGCGACTATGGCGCCTCGAGCAGTCTCGGCAGTACAGTGAATACGACTTACGATCAGGTCACGACCGGCTTCCAGATCCGCGCGGGCTTCCCGATTACCGAGTTCTGGTCGGCATCGATACGCTATGGCCTCACCTACGACGAAGTGTGGATCGACGAGGACATATATTATACCGATGGGGCCTGCGATCCGACGCTCGCAGGGCGCTATCTTTGCGAAGCGCTCGGCAATCGCATCACCTCGTCGCTTGGCTACACTATCGCCTATGACACACGCGACAACGCCATCCGCCCGAGCCGCGGCCTGCGCGCCAGTTTCAGTCAGGATTTCGCGGGGCTCGGCGGTGATGTGCGTTATATCCGAACGCGCGCCGAAGCGACGAAATACTGGAATCTTGGATCAGGCTTCATCCTCTCGGCGCATGCCGAGGGCGGTTATATCAACGGCCTTGGTCAAGATGTTCTGCTCACCAACCGCTTTTTCCTGGGCGAACCGACGATGAGAGGCTTCGATATCCGCGGGATCGGGCCGCGCGTCGTGCGTACGCCCTATGACACCTCTACGACACCGGCGACATTGCTGACGGACAAGGACAGCCGGGTCGACGACGCGCTTGGCGGCAATGCGTATTATCTCGGCAGACTGGAACTCGATATTCCGCTCGGGAGCGGTGCTGCGGAAATGGGCTTAAGGCCCTCCGTTTTCATGGATGTCGGCGCCGTCTTCGGAACCAGAAAGCCGACGCTTACGGATGCCTGCGCGGCATCCAACGCGGCCGGCACGGCTTGCCCGTCGGCCGCGATCCGGCAGTACACCAACAGCAGCGGCGAACCGCTCTATCTTGACGATGACGGCAACATCACCACCGACAACACCGGAACAGTCTACGGATATACGCCGAGCGTCTACAGCGAAGCCTTTTATGGCAATACGCCTCGCCCGCGCCTTTCACTCGGAGTCGGCGTAAACTGGAACTCGCCTTTCGGGCCGCTGCGGATCGATTTCGCCAAGACACTTTTGAAGGCGCAGGGCGACAACACAAAGGCGTTCAGTTTCAATGTCGGTACGCAGTTCTAACCGTGCTATCGATGCGACAATAAGGTGCCAAACGAAGCCTCAAAATGCGTTCAGATGTCAATTATTCATCATACTTTCGCGAAAAGTCGTCTGCCCGGACATAGTCGCAATCCCAGTCATGGCGTCATACCTGAACGAACGGAAGGTTTTGGAAAGTTGTCAAGTTGCCGCGAGCGGCTGAGATGTCGGTGACGGCCGTCCAGAAATCTAGGGGCTACTCATCGCCAGCGAGGTGACTTCACGGAAGTACTGGTACTCCTAACCTTGCTTGTTCGACTTCGACCCAATAAAGCCACGAAGGCAAATTGGAGGCAAATTTATGAAGTGGCTTGGTTTCATAGGTTTGCTGGCGATCTCGACGTCTGCGCATGCAGCGAAAGAACCGCCCCCCCCTGAACCGACGACACCGCCGGACTGGTCGGTCGTCCGTCAGCAGGTTGAAACTCGGCTGCTATCACAACTCCTCGATCCCGATTCCGCCAAGATCGCGTGGCCTTATGGCTTTCGGTGGGGAGGCTATAAGCCAATGCTCCAGAAGCGGGTCCACGGCTATGTCACCTGCGGCACGGTCAACTCTAAGAACCGCATGGGCGGGTATGTCGGCGATTCACCCTTCATCGTCGTATACGTTGATGGCGCGATCCGCTACTTCGAGATCGAAAGCGCCACCAACAAATATAACATCCTCGCATCTCAATGTGCGTCAGCGGCCCTCCCCCCGCCCCAGCCCGAATTGACTGCGGGCCCCGAATCGGGAGCAACCGAACCGGTCTCCTCAATCGCGGACGAGCTTGAGAAGCTTGCGGCGCTTCGAGACAAGGGGATCATCACGCAAGCCGAGTTTGACGCCCAAAAGGCTAAGCTACTCGCTCGCTAAGCGATGCATGGATACGAGTAATTTCAATACTCGACTCGATCACTATGGTCTTCGAATTTTGCACTCCAGAAGCTTGTCTCGGCTTCGTAGGTGACGTGACCCTGCCAATTTTCTCCAAATAAACGAGGTTCAATCCGAGTTGCTGTTGCCAGCCTGAGCGACGTGAATGGACGACCGCTATCGTGAAGCCGATTTGACGCGAAGAACGGCGGCTTTGTCGGCGGTAGGAGCCGAGCATAGACGATGGCGACATGCTGCGCGGACGGCGCCAGATCATCTGGTTCCTGTTCAAACGTCCGGTCGAATATCCGGCTTGCTGCCGCGCTTGCTCAGCATCAGGATAATGCCGATTACCAGTATGACCGAGACTGTGAGCGCTCCGGTCCATAGCAGCAGGCCAAAGGCCAACCCTTCACGAGCCACTGCCGGGATGGCGGCAATCCCGAGAAACATCCAGCCGATCGGCCGAAGCCATCCCGGCGTTCGTGCAGAGCCGGAAAGGCGAAGCAGTGCCCAATGCTGTTTCTGACTGAACGCGATGAGCGCGAACCCAAACACGCCGATGGCATGGGCGGCCAGAAGCAAGAAACCATCCCGCATCATGTCACCCCGCGGTTGCCGGCGCCGGCTTGTTCTGCCGCGCTTTTCTGCCCAGCCGGACGGCAGTCCAGATGGCTGTCACGGCGCCCGCCAGCAGGACAATATCGACTCCCGCGGTGTGCCAGAGGTCGCGTGCGATAGCGATCGGGAGGGCGTCGTCGGTTGTGAAGGCGTTGAGCAGTACGACCAATATGGAGCCGATGGCGATCGCCCATACCTGTTCCGCCCAGGCTGACCGGCCGCGCACGAAGGCGTGAAGCGTGGCAAGAATCCAGACGATGTGGAATGCCCAGGCCTCCATTGTTGCGCGGGCTTCGATATCCGGCGGCAGCAATCGGTTGGCGGCAAGGAACGCAAGCGTCGCAATCAGCAAGCCCGTCGTGACACCGATGGATGCCGCCTCGGCGAGCCGGACGCCGCGCAGGCCCTGTTTTTCATGGCGTTTGCGGCGAGATTGAACCCAGAACAGCAACCCGGTGGCGATCAGCACGCAGCCAAGCAGACCCGACAGGAAATAGAGCCAGCGCAGCGCCCAATGATCGAACTGGACGGCATGGATGCCGAACAGGAACTCGTAGCTTGCCGTGGTCGAGGAATAGGGTGTCGCCGCAAGAAAGTCGCCGCTTTCACCGTCATACCAAATCCGCGTCCCGGTCTTGTAAGAGATGGTTCCGCCGCTCGGCCGTGAAACCTCGACATAAGCGTTGGCATCGTTGGGATGGATAATACGAAATTCGCCTGGGCTGTCCCCCTGCCAGCGCGCGGCCGCCTTGTCGCGCAAGTCATCGAGCGAGACAAGCGGCCCACCAACCTGATCCGCTGCAGGTCGGCTGTACCATCCGCCATTGGCCGCCGCAGGGTCATTTGCAAAAACGACCATCTGCGCGCTCGGCAGATAGGTGTAGGTGAAGATCGCAACGCCCGTGAAGGCGATCATCAGGTGGAACGGCAGGGCCAACACGCCGGAGATATTGTGCAGATCAAGCGTCGTTCGCTGCGGCTTGCGGACAATGCGCAGCGTGAAGAAATCGGCGAAGATCTTACGATGAATGATGACGCCGGAAATACACAGCGCCATCATCACGACGGCCGCAAGAGCGCAGAGCACCAGACCCCATGTGCCGCTGTTGAGCCTGTAGTGATAGGGATAGAAAAAGCGCGACGCACCGTAGGTGCCCGCGTCTGGCATAACCTCCAGCGTTGAAGGCGCGATGTATCGGCTGATCGGGGCGCCATCGATGGGGGTGGCATATATATGGGCCGCTGGTGTGCGTTCATCTGGCAGCGTAATTGTCCAGTTCCGGGCCTCAGGTGCCAGCTTGCGAGCGACGGGCAGCAATTGATCCGGCGTTATCGGAGGGGCCTCGACACTCCGATTGGCGGGCATCATCCAGAGATCGATCTCTCGATCGAACACGGCGAGTGTTCCTGTCCAGAAGATGACAAACAGGAGCCCGCCGACGAACAGGCCGAACCACGTGTGGAACCAGTTGAGCGCGAGGCGCAGACCACCCGGATCGTCGGGATTGTCAGGGACACTCACGATAAGGCTCCAGTCACGGGCAAGACGGGCTCGATCCACATGGCGAGGAGATGCGTGGAAACAGCGGCACCGACGAGCACGAGCCACACAAGGCTGAGCCGGCGTTCGGCGAAGCTCCAGAGCATCAGAAGCGCGAACAGCACGTAACCGATCATGCTGCCGGCGATCAGCGCATCGGAACGCGATGCGCCTGCGCCAAGGACAAGCAGCACCGCGATGAGCGCTGTCGCGCCTGCTGTTACCGCATAGGCACCGACGACCGAGGCCAGAACCCGTGCGGTGATACGAAAGGTCCGGCGCGCTTTATCCATCGCTGTTTTCTGCCGTGATCAGTGCGCCGAGGTGATTTTCATAGGTGCGCCAACGACCGCGCGATGAACTGTAGAGCGGCCTGCGCACCTGCCAGCGGCTCGGCGTCTGCACGGCACGGTCCTGCGCGTGAAACCTCAGTACGGAGGGATCCCAATCGAGTCCCAGGAATTCGAGCAGGCGCCTGGACTGGCCTTCAAGATCGGAGACGAGATCTTCATATCGGACATCAAGGATTTTGAGCTCACTTGCAGTGGCCCAATGATGCATCAGCCGCCGATAGCCCCGCCAGTAATGGACGATATCGCCGAGGTCCGTCGCCCAGCGCTGCTCGGCCGTGAAGTCTTCGGCGAAGATGGAGAGCCCGTTGTCGCGGATGTCGCGTGTGCAGTGGATCACGCACGCGTTCGGAAACGCAAGCGCGACGAGCCCGAGATGCCAGAAGTTGAGGGGCTGCTTGTCGATGACCCTGCTTGCAGCCTCAGGGGCGATCGCGTCCAGTCTGGCGAGATGATCGCGCGCAATCGCAGCAACATGCTCGGTTTCGAGTTCCAGCGCTGTTTCCGGCCAGGCCGGGTGAGGTCGGCCGAGACGATCCGGCGTGCTCGTCGCCATGTCGGTGAGCAGATCGAGTTCACCTGCGCCGTGCACCTCAGCGTGGCCGGCAAGGATCTGCTCGGTAAGGGTTGTGCCTGAGCGGGGTAGGCCAACGATGAAGACGGGGCGTGCGGACGGGTTGCCCGAGCCGCGACGTGCGGTGAAGAAGTCCCGTGAGAATATGTCGACAAGCCTGTCAATGCGGGCGTCGAAGTTTTCGCGGTCGAACGGCCCTGCGGTTCTCTGACGCGCAGCATTGGCGGCTGACGAGGCAGCGAAGGCTTCGCTGTGTCTGCCGTGCCTCGCCAGAGCCTTGCCGAGTGCGTAGCCGATGATCGCTGCGTCGTGCTCCGTCGCCGACCGCAAACGATCGCGCGCGACATCGAGCGTCGACTCCGCTGTTTCGCCCTCTATAACGCCGAGAAGGCAGGCCATCGCCTCGGCGTGGGTGGGCTTTGCGCCAAGGAGACGACGATAGGCTTTGGCAGCGGCTGTACGGTCGCCAAGGTCTTCGTGGACCGCGCCAAGTCCGATTGCAGCGCCGTCCGCGTGTTCATCGAGATCGAGCGCAATCTCGAACTGCTGTCTGGCGGCCTCGAGACTGCCGGACTGCGTAAGCAAACGCCCCAGCAGAATTCGGACCGTTGTGTTCTTCGGCTCACATATAGCCGCGCGCTCCAGGCACGCGATCGCCTGGGCACGTTGGTGGTTACCGCTGAGGACACGCGCTAGCCCGACATAGGGCGCCGCGATCCGTGGGTTGGCCTTCGCTGACAGGCGATACGCCTCGAACGCGCCAGAGGCATCGCCCGCTTTTTCGCAGGCGATGCCTTCGTGATAGAGTTCCCTGCCGGTTGCGGTCATTGACTCTAGAAGCGCGCGCGCGCCGTGACGAACGCGGTCCGCGGATTGCCGAACCTGTGCCCGGTTGCGGGCGTGCCGTTCGCGTAGCCGACGCTTTCCCGGTATTTCTCATTGAGAAGGTTGAGGACATTGAGCTGCACGCTGATCTTTTCCGAGATCGGGTACGATGCCATGGCATCGACCAGCGTATAGCCTTCGTATTCAAGACCGAACCGGGGCGCCGGGCGTTTGGATATGCTGCGGGCACCGAGCCCGAGACGAAGGCCTTCAAGCGGTCCGGCTTGAACGGCATAGGAGCCGAAGGCGCTGAACGTGTGGCTCGGCACGAGCTCCACCGGGTCTCCGACGCCCTGCCCGATATTCGCATTGATGACCTCGGTCACTTCCGCGTCGACATAGCCGTAGGCCAGATCGAGCTTCAGCGCAGGTGTTACGGCGAGGTCGGCCCCGATCTCGAAGCCTTCGTGCTTCTGTTCGCCCGTGGCGACGACATAGGCAGGTTGTCCCGGCACATTGTTGGGATCCGCAGTCGCGACATTCCGGCGGGTCAATGAGAAGACGGCTGCCGTGAGCGTCAGCCTGTTGTCCCACAGCCCGCCTTTCAGGCCGATTTCGTAGTTGGTCGCCTTTTCCGGATCGATCGGATCGCCGCTTCGCGTCGTTCCGTTCTGCGGGATGAAGCTCTCCGCATAGCTGACATACGCATTCAGGCCCGCGACGAGCGCATAGCTCGCACCGATGCGGAACGTGATGTCGTCTGTCGGCGTCGAGATGCCCGTTACCCGGTTGGTCACCTCGTAGTCGTCGTATCGCACCCCAGCCACGATCGTCAGTCCGTCCGTTGGACGGATATTCGTCTCGGCATAGACGGAATAGAGGTGATCCTTTCGATTGGAATAAGGTGACAAAGGCGCGGAGAAATCGGGCAGCCCAAAGACCGCAGAGTCGAGATCGTTGATATCGGCAACACCCAGAAGTCCGCCAAAAGCCCACTGGCTATCGAACTTGGTCCGCTGCGCCGAGGCGCCGATTACCCAGTTCTGACGCTGCCCGAAGGCGTTGAATCCGCCGACGAGCTGAATGTCGCCGTAAAGCACCTGCGAGTCTCGATATCCGTGCGAATAATAGACGTAGGCCAGCGTGTCTCCCGGACCGAAGCCGCGGCCGCCGACGTAGTTTTCTCCGCCCTGGCTGGACTGGTAGTCGAAATTCGAATCCTGATAACTGCCGCGCATGACGAGCTTCAGATCATCGAGGAATTCATGCTGTAGTTCGATGTCGGCATAGACGTCGTCACCAACCTGTTTGGCCGGAACGCCGAGGAAGGTCTTCGCATTGAATGTGTCGGGTATGGACCCGTCGCTGTTCGCGGGGAACGATGAGCCGGGAACACTATCCCTGCGCGTATAGGCGACGGATGCTTGGGCGCGGGTGCGGTCGCTGAAATTGGCTTCGAGGACCGGGCGCACCGAGAAGGTTTCGGTTTTCTCGGGATCCTGCGGGCTTTGCTGATCTTCGTAGGCGAGCGTGAGTCTGGCGCTGAGCACGTCCGAGCCGAGGAGCGATCCCGTATTCGCGTCGGCCTCGAGCCGATAGGTGCCGTAGCTGCCGCCGCGCACCGCCAGATTGAGGAAATCATTCTCTTGCGGCGATTTCGTCACCTGATTGATCACGCCGCCCGGAATGACTGGGCCAAGGAGTATCGAGGCGGGACCTTTCACGACTTCGATCTGCTCGATGTGAGACATATCCCGCCGACCCGCCCCGCGGCTGTCATTCTCGGGCCGATTGTTTGTCAGCACGGTGGCGTACAGTCCCCGAATGAAATACGAACCGCCGGTCGGAAGCAGCTGGGTTTGTCTGCGAACGACGTTCGGAATGGTCTCGAGAATATCGAGCGGGTTAATGAATCCCCGTTCCTCCATCACCGACCTGTCGATCACGCTGAGTGAGAAGGGCACCTCCTGCGGCTCGATCGGCAAGCGGTTGATCAGCGAATTCTGGAACCGGCTGCCGGTAACAAGGATTTCTTCGTCGTCTTCAGTTGCTGACGCTGATTGCGCCAATGCTGACGCGGAAAGCGTCGACATTGCTGTCATACCCATCAATGCCGTGATTTTTATCGCGATATGGCGCGCGCGCATAGAACTTGCCCCTTCGGAAATCCTTGATACAGGGGCGCTAACGCTTCTGAGAGTCGTTTGCAATAATATTGTGGCTGTATGAGATAGTTCGTGGCGAGCAATAATCGCTTCGGGCCGAATGTCTCCGCCTCGGCGGCCTTACGCGCAGTTCGGCAGTGAGCTTCGCAGATACAGCGTTGAGGTGCCTATATAAAACACGGTGAACGAACGGCAGGTCACGGCGGCTACCATTTTGCCCCTCATCTGCAGCAATGTCGGTGGCTATCGCCGCTGTCGCGCTGCACTGCGAGAGACCGTACATGCCGCTATCGACCTAGATCAGCCCTTCGCCGCCGCTTCGAGCTCGGCAATCCGCTCGGTGCACACGGCATGCACAACACGACCGAGCTCCTCGACCTGCTCACCGAGCCACGTCAGTTCTTCTTCGCTGATGCGATAGTGCTTCGAGTAGCGCGCCTTCACATAGGCCTGCTTCAGCTTCTCGAACATGGCCCGCTGCTTGCGGTTGTCCTCGGGCCAGACATACATCAAGCGCCGGTCGATGAGGTTCGCCTGCGACCGCAGAAAACCCAGGTTGTGGACGTGAGGCGTGTAGAACGTGCAGACCAAAAGCACGCAGTGGTACAAACGTTCAGTCGCCTGATGCAGGGAAAATGCGGCTTCCTTGAGCCGGCCCTTGTCAATGTAGAAGTCCGTACCCTCTTTCAGCGCGGCGGCGCTTGGAAACCATTCATCGAAGTATTCCTTCGCCATGACTAGCGCCTGATTTGGCGTCTTCGGCTTTGGCGTATGCAGCACGCTGTCGTCGCTCTGGTAGAGCGCGATGCCGTCCTTGGCGACATCCATGAAGAAGTACCGGCCGTGCGCAAGGCCGTCATTCACCTCCTGCAGCGTGTGCACGATGAAGTTGACCGGCGTCTTGATGCTCTTCGTGATGCCGTACTCGCGGTGGAAGCGCTCCTCGGCCTTCGCCCAGTACGTCACATAGTCGGTGAGGCGCTTGTCGTTGACGATGACGAGCAGGTCGAAGTCGGACTTGTAGCCCTTGGCGGTGTGCGGCTCGTCGACCCAGCCGCCGCGCGCGTAGCTGCCGTAGAGGATAACCTTGGTGATGCGGCCCTTCTTCTTCCACTGGTGCTGCGCGAGCGCGAGGGTGTCGTTGAACTCCTCAAACAATATCTCGACGACACGCTCAAGCTCGCGCTGCTTTGCGGGCGGAAGATGATCGAGGCTCGTGCGCATAGGAGACCTTCCTAGCAACTCAGACATGACTTTGCACTGCAAGAACAGGCTGTTGCCGCGAGTGTGGACCCCGCAACCCCCTGATCAGAGGGTTGCGGCCTTGTGCAGCGCGACCAGCGCCGCCGCCATGCGGGTTTCGACCTCGGCGACGGAGAGGCCCAGCAGCAGCGCGATACGGTCATTGAGCAGCCCGTCCCAGGCGAGCTCCATGACCTGCTGCGATATGGGGTCAAGCGCCGCGAACGCCTCCCGGTAGGGTTTGCCGATCTTCACGATATGCCGGATGGCCTTTCGCATGTGCCAGCGCACCCGCCAGTCACCAATGCCGAGCTCTGCGGCGATCTCGGCGTAAGACTTGCCCTCGACCCTGTGCGCAATGAACACCATCAGTGTCCGCTCGGGCAGCTTCCGCAGCCATGCCCGCATAATAGCGTGCCGGTCGCGCTCAAGGGGCACGCCAGGTTCAGATACAGATTTGCCGTTCATCAGCCCTCTCCCTGCCAAAGCCGCGGCCCCGGCCGGAGGGCGGGGGCGGGCGGCAGGAACGGGATCAGGCGGGCCGCATGAGGCGGCGTGCACCCGAAGGGCTGGAACGGGAGTGGAAGACCTGCCGCAGGCAGGTTGCAGGCCGGCGCGGCGCGCCTAACGCCCGTGACGCCCGCTCCCCGCCTGAACAGACGGGTCAAACACACCGCCCGGCAAAAGGCCCGGCGTCTGATTCGCGCGCCGATCAGGCGCACGAGACATCATGGGACGACAGGCCGGCAGCGCTGCGCTCTGCTGCAAAAAATTCTTTGGCGGCGAACTGGCGTCCACCGACGGTCGGTGACGTCCTGAGAGGTGCCACGGGACCGTTTGCGGCGAGATGGCAGCATTTCCGCCACTCTTGACGCCCGTACCGGACCCGGCATCCTGATCCGACTGGGGAAGCTGACAACCACTTCGGGAAGGACCAGCCTTGTCCCACGACCGTATCCTGCGCCTCAAAGCCGTCCTCGACCGCACCGGGCTCAGCCGCTCGACGCTTTATCGAAAGATGCAGGCCGGCAGCTTTCCTAAGCAGGTACGGATCGCGACTCGCTGCACCGGCTGGCGCGAATCCGCCGTCAGTGCATGGATGAAGAATCCGATGTTCTTCCATGTTGACGACCTGCCCGCGGAGTAAGCGCGATCAGGCCGCAGCCTGCGCTGCCTCGTCCGGCTCCCCTGCGCAGTAGCGCCCCCAGGCCTCCATGAGCTTGCGGCGTTTCTCGAAGAGATCGCCGCGCCGATAGGCGGCCTCGGCCTTGTTGGGGATGGTATGCGCAAGCGCCATCTCGCAGACCTCATGCGGGAAGCCCGTTGTCTCCGAAGCCCAGTCCCGAAAGCTCGACCGGAAACCATGCACCGTGACGCCGGCCTTCATGCGCCGCAGCAGCATCGACATCGCCATGATCGACAAAGGCTTGTCGGGAGACGTGCCGGAGAACACGAACCCCGTCTTGCCCTCTTCATGAAGCGCCGAGACGATCGCCATCGCTTGCGGCGACAATGGAACGCGGTGTTCACGTCCCGCCTTCATGCGGCTGGCCGGCACGGTCCACACCGCCTTGTCGAGATCGATCTCAGGCCAACGAGCGCCCAGCACTTCGCCCGAACGCCCCGCCGTCAGGATCGTGAATGCGAGTGCGCGTGCCGCCATCGCCGGCCGCTCGTCGACTGACACCATGAACGCAGGGATCGCGTCATAGGCCAGCGCCGTATGATGCCCGCGCGACAGGCGCTGCCGCTTGGGCAGCAGCTGGTCGAGATGCCCGCGCCAACGCGCCGGGTTTTCTCCGCCTCGGAAGCCCTTGGCCCGCGCAGCATCGAGCACGTTCTCGATGCGGCCGCGCAGCCGCTCGGCAGTCTCGGGCGTCCGCGCCCAGAGTGGTCGCAATACTGACAGCACGTCCTCGGTGCTGACCTCATTGACTGGCAGGCTCCGGATCGGTTTGGCATAAACTGTCAGCGTCATCGTCCACTGCGCGGCGTGCTTGGCGTTTCTCCAGGAGGGCCGCATCGTCTCGACATAACGGTCCGCCCATTCGCCGAAGCTCGGGATCTCGTTGTGGCGGATGCGCTCGGCCTTCGGATCCTTGCCCGACGCGATGGTTGCGCGCAGCTCGGCCGCTTTCGCCCGCGCGTCGGCTAGCGAAAGGTCGCGGGCGCTACCGAGCCCAAGCTCGGCGCGCTTTCCGAAGCGCGTATAGAGGAAAATCCAGCGCCGCCGGTTACCATCGATCGACAGGTATAGGCCGCCGCCGTCGGCATGACGGCCATCCGTCTTCAGCTTCGCCACCTGCACTGCCGTCAGCCTGTTCAGCGTTCGCGACATTCTCGCCTCCCGGCCCCACTTTGGGCCCTACTTTCGGCCCCACTTTATGACTGAGATTGAGCAGGATGTCGAGAGACTGCTAGAGAAGTCATATTCCATCAATATATTGAAATATATTCTTTTAATGAAACTTCTTGGTAGAAATCGAACCCTCATGAAACAGAAAGTTTGGCGGACACCCTCTCCGCCATCACCGCGCCCACCACAAACACGTCTCTCGTGCAGCAATGCTGATGGCCCGCCGCTTGGCGTCAGGGCCGCTTGCCGTTAAAGGCATCGCCCATGCTGCGCCTGTCCGGACTAACCTTGCCGCTCGACCATGCGGAAAACGCGATGGCGCCTGCGATCTGTACGCGGCTCGGTATCGCACAGGTCCGCTTGCGCGGTTTCACGGTGTTTCGCCGTGGTAATGATGCGCGGCGGAAGAGTGCGATCCTGATCGTCTATACGGTCGATGTGGACATAGTAGACGAAGACGAAGTGCTGTCTCGGTTTGTGAAGGACCATGACGTCCGCTCCACGCCGGACATGGACTACCGATTTCCTACACGGGCGCCGGAGGGCTGGTCCGGGCTGCGGCCGGTCGTGATAGGCGCTGGGCCGTGCGGGCTGTTTGCGGGGCTCATCCTTGCGCAGATGGGGTTCCGGCCGATCATCATCGATCGCGGCAAGATCGTGCGCGAGCGCACCAAGGACACGTGGGGCCTTTGGCGGCGATCGGAGCTGAACCCGGAATCAAACGTACAGTTCGGCGAAGGCGGGGCGGGTACGTTTTCGGATGGAAAACTCTACTGCCGGGTGAAGGACCCCCGCTTCCTCGGCCGCAAGGTGCTCGAGGAGTTCGTGAAGGCGGGTGCACCCGACGACATATTGTTCGAGGCGCACCCGCATATCGGCACGTTCCGGCTCGTCACCATGGTCGAAAGCCTGCGCGAGACCATCGAGGCGCTCGGCGGTGAATATCGCTGGCAGACGCGGGTGGAGGAGCTGGAGCTGGAGCGCGCGGCGGACGGGAACCTCGCTGTGCGCGGGCTTCATCTCCACAATGGAGATTTTCTCGAAGCCGACCACGTCGTCCTCGCCGTCGGCCACAGCGCGCGGTCGACGTTCGAGATGCTGCACCGGCGCGGCGTCCACATCGAGGCGAAGCCGTTTTCGATCGGCGTGCGCATCGAGCATCCGCAAGCGTGGATCGACGAGGCGCGCTACGGCAAATTCGCGCGCCATCCGGTCCTCGGTACTGCGGCCTACAGCCTCGCACACCACTGCGCGAACGAGCGCACGGTCTACAGCTTCTGCATGTGTCCCGGCGGGCGCGTGGTCGCCGCGACATCGGAAGAAGGCCGTGTCGTCACCAACGGCATGAGCCAGTATTCGCGCGCCGAGTTCAACGCCAACTCCGGCCTCGTCGTCGCCATCGATCCGGCGCGCGATTACCCGGACGGGCCGCTCGCGGGGATCGATTTCCAGCGACACTGGGAATCGCTCGCCTATGCCGCGGGCGGATCGAACTACAACGCGCCGGGTCAGACCGTTGGAGATTTTCTGGCCGGGCGCGCATCCACACAGCTCGGCGAGGTCATTCCGTCTTACAAGCCGGGCGTCACCCCGACGGACCTGTCCACATGCCTTCCCGAATTCGCTGTGGAGGCGATGCGTGAGGCGCTACCCGTGTTCGGGCGCCAGCTCGCGCGCTACGATCATCCTGACGTGGTGATGACGGGCGTCGAGACGCGCACCTCCTCGCCCGTGCGGATCACGCGCGGCAAGGACTTCCAGAGCCTGAACACGGCGCGGCTGTTCCCGGCCGGTGAAGGCGCGGGCTATGCGGGCGGCATCCTTTCCGCGGCGCTCGACGGGATCAAGGTCGCCGAGGCGGTCGCCGCCAGCATCACCCGTGAACGCTGAAGGCTTCGACGCGATCGTCCTCGGCGCAGGCGCTGCGGGCATGATGTGCGCGGCGACGGCGGGCGGGCGCGGCAAAAACGTGCTCCTCGTCGATCATGCCGACGAACCGGGCAAAAAAATCCTGATCTCGGGCGGCGGGCGCTGCAATTTCACGAATATCCACACCGCCGCCGATCGCTATCTTTCGGGCAACCCGCATTTCGCCAAGTCCGCACTCGGGCGCTACACGCCGCAGGATTTTCTGGCGCTCGTCGAACGCTACGGCATCGCGTGGCACGAGAAGACGCTCGGCCAGCTCTTCTGCGACGGATCGGCACGGCAGATCGTCGACATGCTGATGGAGGAATGCGCGAAGGCGGGCGTGACGATCATGCTCGGCCATCCGGCTACAGAGATTGCCCACCGCGACGGGCAGTTCGTGGTGTCGATCGGCGGGCGCGAATACACGGCGCCCGCGCTGGTGCTCGCCACCGGCGGGCCGTCGATCCCGAAGCTCGGCGCGACCGGCTTTGCCTATGATATCGCGCGCCAGTTCGGGCTTTCGGTCGTGCACCCGCGCCCGGCGCTGGTGCCGTTCACGCTAGGGGGCGATGAAGCGCTGTTCCGCTCCTTGTCCGGTGTCTCGGCGGACGTCGAGGTGCGCTGGCAGAAGGTGCGCTTTCGCGAGGCTGCCCTGTTCACGCACCGGGGACTTTCCGGCCCCGCCATGCTGCAAATTTCCTCTTACTGGCAGCACAGGACGCCGATCGGCGTCAATTTCCTGCCCGATGCCGGGCCGGACTGGCTGATCCGCCAGAAACAGGCACAGCCCCGCGCCTTTCTAAAACGCGTTCTCGCCGCGCAGCTCCCTGCTCGCCTTGCGGACGCCCTTGCCGAGCGGCTCGGGCTTGAAGGCGACCTTGGCAACACCTCGGACAAGGCGCTTCGCGCAGCCGAGGCACGGCTTACGGACTGGAGCTTCACGCCGAGCGGCACCGAAGGCTTTGCAAAGGCTGAGGTGACGGCCGGCGGGATTTCCGTGGACGGACTTTCATCGCGCACGATGATGGCGACGCGCGTGCCCGGCCTTTACGCAATCGGCGAGGCCGTGGACGTTACCGGCTGGCTTGGCGGCTATAATTTCCAGTGGGCGTGGGCGAGCGGCAGGGCTGCCGGGGAAGCAATTTAGAGCGCGCTGCGTGAAATCCGACGCAGGACGCGCGCTCTATCTCTTTGTTGTCGCATCGTTTCAGGCGGAAAACCGGTTCCCACTTTTCCGCACGATGCTCTAGTGCAGCCCTGAGTGCTTCGACTGAGACGGTGCGGGCTCGGCGAGGAAGGCGTGGATGTCGCGTGCGTCCGCCTTGCTGAGGATGTCCGCGAAGCCCGCCATGCCTGCGTCCGCGAACACGCCTTCGAGGACGATCGCATCGAACGCGTCGTGCGTTTCGGGGGCCATTTTCCACAGGTTCGGATAGCCGCCCATCCCGTCCTTGCCGCCGTGGCAGCGGCCGCAGTAGGCGCCGTAGAGTGCGCCGCCGCGTTTCACGGCTTCGGCATCGCCGCGATACTGCGCGGGCGCCTCGGTGAACGCAATCGTCTCGCGCAGCGGCGGCAGCGCGGGCGCCTTGCCGCCGACCTTGAAGACGATCAGACGCTCGCGGTTCTCGCGCTCGGCGGCCACCGCGCCGGGCGGATAAGCGACGTTGAGCGCGCCGCCGAAACCGGCATTCACGGCGACGTACTGCTCGCCGTCGATCTCGTAGGACATGGGGGCGGCCATGATGCCCGTGCCGACGTTGATGCGGTGCAGCACCTTGCCGGAGACGCCATCATAAACGGTGAGATAGCCATCCGCCGATCCCTGCATGACGAGGCCCGACGCCGTCGCCATCACGCCGCCGCTCCAGAACGGCAGCTCGCTGCTCGTCCACGCGATCTTGCCGGTTTTCGGGTTCCATGCCGTGAGCACCGCATCGAAGCGCGGTTTCGGCTGGCCGGGAAAGGCGTCCTCCGAATTGGCGCCGCCCTTGCCGAACGCGCCGAACGCCGGGAACGAGGCGATCGAGCCCTGAATGCCGCTGTAGGGCTTGTAGGGCTGATCATACATCTGGAAGGTCATCGGCGCCTGCAGCACCGGAATGTAAACCAGGCCGGTCTTCTCGCTGTACGCCATCGGCGGCCAGTTGTGCCCGCCCGCTTCGGACGGCCAGACGAGCTTGGTTTCCTTCGAATAATCGGACTGCGCGGTGATGACCGGGCGTCCCGTCTTGAGGTCGACGCGTTCCGCCCATGTGACGGTCGTGAACTTCTCCGCCGAAAGCAGCTCGCCGGTCACGCGGTCGAGCACGTAGAAGAAGCCGTTCTTCGGCGCCTGCATGATGACTTTGCGCGGCTTCCCACCGAATTCGATATCGGCGAGGATCATGTTCTGCGTCGCCGTATAGTCCCAGCTATCCTGCGGCGTCGTCTGATAGTGCCAGACCTTGCGGCCGGTATCGGCGTTCACCGCGACGATCGACGAGAGATACAGATTGTCGCCGCCGCCGGGGCTGCGCGACCAAAGCGGATGCGGCATCCCGTTGCCGGTGCCGAGATAGACGATGTTCGTGTCGGGATCGTAGACGATCGAATCCCAGACGGTGCCGCCGCCGCCAAGATCCCAGCGCGAATTCGGGCTCCACGTCTTACGCGCTTCGGTGACTTCGGGATGCTCATCCGGCCCCGCGCCCGGTACGGTGAAGAAGCGCCACACGAGCTTGCCGGTCTTGCGGTCATAAGCGCTCGCATAGCCGCGCACGCCCATCTCCGCGCCGCCGTTGCCGATCACGACGGTCTTGCCGGACACACGCGGCGCGCCGGTAATCGCGTAGCTGCGCGTGCGGTCGGTGATCGTGTCTGTCTTCCAGAGTTCCTTGCCAGTCGCCGCGTCGACCGCAGCAAGATAGCCGTCGAGCGTGGCGACATAGACGACGCCATCCGCGACATCGACGCCGCGGTTTACGGCATCGCAGCAGGTGCGCCGCGCGAACTGGCCGTCAACCTCGGGATCATACTGCCACTTCTGCGCGCCGGTCTTCGCATCGAGCGCGTAAACGACGCTCCAAGGCCCCGTGAAATACATGGTGCCATCGACGACGATCGGCGTCGATTCAACGCCGCGATGCGTGCGCCCGCGGACGATGAAATCGTTGAACTCCCAAGCAACGCCGAGCTGGGCGGCGTTTTCGGCGGTGATCTGCGTGCCCGTGTAGTAATAGGCCGTGGCGCGCTTCCAATCGGGCGCCGACGCTTCGCCGCCCGATTTCTGGGAACCGCACGCAGCGGCGAGGGACAGGGCGGCGATCGCGGCCGTCCGCACGGCGAACTTCATCGTCCTGGCCGAACGAACCCATGCGGACCCGGCACGCGTGGCAATCATCACCCTGTCCCCCCTCATACGCTCAACCCTAGAACTTCTGACGGAACTCGACCCCGATCGTGCGCGGACGCAGCGTCGTTGCATAGTCATTGCCCGATCCGAGCTCCATGTCGATGAGCGGCTGCACGTCGAAGAGGTTGTTCACATAGAGCCGCAGCACCGTCGATCCGTTATCGGCGGAGAGCGATGCGTTCACGACATCATAGCTTTCACGGAACTGCGCGAGGTTCGGCACGAGGCCCATCTCGGCGTCCGAGTAGGTGACGGCCTGCACGCGGTCGAACATCCGGCGCGCCTTGCTCTGGTACTGATACTCGGCGCGGAGCTGAGCGCGCCAGTCGCTGCCGAGGTCGAAGCCGTAGCTTGCGAACGCGCTCGCCATCCACTTCGGCACGGCGAGCACCTCGTCACTGTCCTGCACGCTGGTGCCGACCGCCGCCTCGGTGATCTTCGCGCTCGTATAGGTCGCGTTTCCGCCGATCTGGAACCCGCTGGTCACGCTCACGCGGCCTTCGATCTCGGCGCCCTTCACCTCGGCGCTGCCGGCGTTGCCGGTGAAGGCGAAGCCGCAGTTGATGAGGTTGAGCTGCTGCTGGATCTTCTTCCAGTCGGTGAAGAACAGCGCGCCGTTCAGCGTCACGCGGCCATCGGCGAACTGATTCTTCGAGCCGACCTCGTAGCTCCAGAGGTTATCGGAATCGAAGCTGTCGGGCGCGGCGGTGAGGCCGAGGCGTTCGAGATCGGCCGCGCAGAGCACGGGGTTGATCTGGAAGCGGTTCGGGCCGCCCGGCCGGAAGCCCTTCGCCGCCGAGGCGAAGATCATGTTGTCGGGCGTGGCCTTGTAGGAGACGCCGACCTTGGGATTGACGCCCTTTTCGTTGCTCTTCCGCCCCTCGACGAGCGTCAGCCCGCCGTTGAAGGGGCCGTCGCCCAAGATATCGACGTCCTGCTTGATCTGGAACAGGCGGACGCCCGCGGTGACATCAAGCTGATCGGTGATCGAGAAGGTCACCTCGCCGAACGCCGCATACTGCTTCGTCTTTGTCGTGGTGTCGCCGACGTAGCCGGTGACGGTGCCGATGAACGGCTCGGCGCCCGGCGTGTTGACGATCTGATACAGATTATCGTCCTGCCACGAGTAATAGAGGCCGGCGAGCCACTTCAGACGGTCGCCGGGGCCGCCGGAGGAGAGACGCGCTTCCTGACTGAACTGCTTGGTGCGGCTGGCCGACAGGTTGTGGCTGGTGAGCGGGAACATCGGCGGCACGAGCCCGCCGATGAAGAAGCTGTAGTCGCGCTCCCAGTTCAGCTTGCGGTCGAAATAGGCGGTGAGCGAGGTGAACTGCACGTTGCCGAGCGATTTTTCGACGTCGAGGCTGTAGATGCCCGCCTTGTCGACCGTCGGCTGCGCGAGGCGGAACGAGGAGGTCAGCTTCTCCGTATCGCCGAGGAAGAATTGCGACGGATTTTTCTGCTCGTAGCGCTGATAGAAGAGCGCGGGGCGGATCGACCAGGTCGCGTCCGGCTCCCACTGGAACGACAGGCGGCCGACGAAGCTGTCCGCCTTGTTGTGATCCGACATGGTGCGGCTTGAAAGCGCATCCTGCGCGAGCGGCGTGTAGGTCGGCGACGGCGTGCTCGAATAGTTCGAATTCTGCACGAGGCCGGGCGCATTATCGATGTAGCCGCCGTCGCGGCGGTAGAGGAAGCCGGTACGCATCGCGAGCGTGTCCGTCACCAGCGGCAAGTTCAGGATGCCTTCCACATTGTAGGAAGGGTCGCCGTGCGCGGTGGTGGCGAAGCCTGCAGCGGCGCTTCCGGAGATCGCCGACGTGTCCGGCCGCGCGCTTACGTACTTGATCGCGCCGCCCATCGAGCTGCCGCCGTAGAGCGTGCCCTGCGGGCCCTTGAGGATTTCGAGGCGCTCCATATCGAAGAAGATCGGGTCGAAGGCGCCGCTGAACGTGGTCGCGATCGTCACCAGCGAGATGTCGTCGAGATAGATGCCGACGGTGGGCGCCGAGGCGACGGTGCTGACGCCGCGGATATTGTAATTGCCGAGGCCGCGCTCCACGCCCGCGAACGACAGGCCCGACACGTTGCGCATGACGTCCTTCACGTCGACCGCGCCGTTTTCGCGCAGCTGGTCGCCGCTCAGCGCGCTCACCGAGATCGGCACATCCTGAAGACGCTCGCTGGTCTTGCGCGCCGTCACCACGATTTCGCCGGCGTCGAGCGCGGGCGCGGTTTCGGCCTCCTGCGCCTGTGCGGCGCCGAGCGCGATCGACGAGACGCCAAACGCCAGCACGGCGCGGCCGAAAGTGACGGAAAGTGCTTTTTTCTTCATGTGTTTCCCCTCTTTTGTCGTTCGCCGCCGGGCTTTCACCTCTGGATGAGCGGGCTGAGTTCGCACCATGCGGCGCGGGGGCGGCAACGTCTTTTCCATTCTCCCGAACTTTGTTTGCGCTGCCCCGAACCGGGCAATCGGACGCGGATTTGGAGCCCGCTCATAGATTTTTCGCGGCACCGCAAAAGCGCGGCGCGGCAACATCTTCCACCCTTTGGGAAACCCGCTTTCCAAAAGAGCAAGCTTATGACCACACCCATCGACTGGCACGCCCGCGCCGCCGCGCTTGCGCTCCCCACACGCCCGTTCATCGACGGCCGCTTCACCGACTCCGCGAGCGCGACGAGCTTCGAGTCGATCAATCCGGCCACGAACAAGCCCGTCTGCACGCTCCCCGTGGGCGCGGGCGAAGACGTGGACCGCGCCGTCGCCGCCGCCCGCCGTGCGTTCGAGGACGGCCGCTGGTCGAAGGCGACGCCGCTTCACCGCAAGGCCGTGCTGCTGCGCATCGCCGAGCTGATCGAAGCGAACGCCGACGATCTCGCGCTGATGGACGTGCTGGAAATGGGCAAGGCGATCTCCGCCGCGCGCGGAGAAATCGCCTTCGCGACAGGTTTCTTCCGCTACTATGGCGAGGCGGTGGACAAGCTCTATGGCTCCGTCGCGCCTTCAGACAGCATCACGCTGTCGCTCGGGCTTCTGGAGCCGCGCGGAGTTGTGGGCGCCATCGTGCCGTGGAACTTCCCGCTGATCAACGCGGCGCTGAAGGCCGCGCCTGCGCTCGCGGCGGGCAACAGCGTCGTCCTGAAGCCCTCCGAAATCGCCTCGACCTCGGCGCTGCGGCTTGCCGAGATCGCTTCGGAAGCGGGACTGCCGGACGGCGTGCTCAACGTGGTGCCGGGGCTCGGCCCGACGGTCGGGCAGGCGATGGGTCGCCACGGCGACATCGATCTCATCAGCTTCACCGGCTCCACCGCAACCGGCCGGCTGTTTATGACCTATGCGGGGCAATCGAACGGCAAGCCGCTGCTCCTCGAATGCGGGGGCAAGTCGCCGCAGGTGGTGTGCGCGGACATGGCGGACGACCTTGAAGCCGTCGCGGCGCGGGTGGCGCACGATGCTTTCTGGAATCAGGGCCAGTGGTGCGCGGCGAAAACGCGCCTGATCGTGGAAGACAGCTTCCACGACCGGCTCGTCGAGGCGGTGATCAAGGCGGCTGAGGCACGCGTGCCCGGCGATCCGCTCGATCCGGCGACCGGTTTCGGCACGATCGCCACGCGGGGCCAGCTCGAGAAAATTCGCGGCTTCATCGATCATGCCCGCACCGAGGGCGCGAGCGTGGCATTCGACGGCGGCACGTGGGGCGAAACCTCGACCGCGCCCGCCGTGCTCACCGACGTACGCCCCGACATGACCGTCGCGTGCGAAGAGGTGTTCGGCCCGGTGCTCTCGGTCCTGCGCTTCCGTGACTTCGACGAGGCGCTCGCCATCGCCAACGACACTGCGTACGGCCTCGCCGCCAGCCTCTGGACGCGCGACGCCCGGCGCACGCAGGCGGCGGCACGCGGCCTCCGCGCTGGGCGCGTCACCGTGCGCGCAAGCGCCGCGGCGGGCGAACACAGCGGCTTCGCGATGGGCGCGGAGCCGTGGGGCGCCTCCGGCTTCGGCATCGAAGGCGGCATGGACGGGCTGCGCTCCTACTGCCGGATCAAGGCCGTGGAGTTCGTCAACTGATGCTTGCGGAACACGCCTTGACGGAAACGGGCGGCTCTCTGGACTCGGAGCCGGGCGAACCTATAGTCGGCGCGCTGCACTTTTCAGGGACGCGCGCGTTGAACAACAGCCTCGACATCGCTGAAGCCCTCTTCGATCCCACGCTCCAGTCCGTAGTCGATGCCCTGAAAGTGAGCATCGGAAGCCGCCCCGGCCCTGTCGGCAACGCCTTCCTCCTGCGGCCCCAAAGCGAGATCGTGAGCGGCTGGTACAACGGCGTGACGATCCGCCCCGGCTTCTCGCTGGTGCTTTCGGACCTCCGCTACGCCGAAGAGTGCGTGTACCGACACGTCTGCGGCGAATATCTGAAGCTGCATTTCAAGCTGGACGGCACCAGCGTCATCGGCAGCGATCAGGAAGAAAACGTTCCGGTTCCCGCCGGGCTGATGTCGTTCCTGGTCCAGCCCACCCACAGCGTAAAATACGAACGCATCGTGGGCGAAAGCCGCGAACGCTCGATCACGATGATCTGCAGCAAGGATTTCGTATCGGGGCTGCTTTCGCCCAACACGCCGGACCTGCCGGTCTCGATCGCGGACTTCCTGCGCGCCCGCGCCTCGCACTTTTCATACGACAGCCTGCCGATGCACCCGCAGATGCGGCCGATCGTCGAGGATTTATTGAGCCCCCCGGATGCCGGCGCGCTCGGCAACCTGATGATCGAGGCGAAGGCTCTCGAACTGCTGTGCTTCGCGATCAAGCATATCCTCGGCAGCTCGCGGACGGCCGAAACGGTCCGTCCGCGCGATCGCCGAAAAGTCGAGGAGCTCTGCCAGATCCTCGACGAGGATACGCAGGCGGCGTTTTCCATCGCCGAGCTCTGCCGTCATCTCGCGTGGAACGAAACGCAGATGATGGAGTGTTTCAAGCAGGTCACCGGCACGACGATCTCGAACTACCGCCAGCGCGTGCGCATGGACCATGCGCTGCGGCAGCTCTGCGATACAGACGCCTCGATCACCGAGGTGGCGTTCAACGCCGGATACGAGCACCCCAGCAACTTCGCCACCGCCTTCAAGCGCACCTTCGGCTTCTCGCCGCGCCTCGCACGCGCGCGGCTGAACTAGGCGGGACCCGCCTGCGCACAACTTCAGACGGGAACAATGATGAACTCCGCCGACAGCTTCAGCGCCGACTATCGCGGCGCGCGCGCCAAATTCCGTGAAGAGGCCGCAGCAGCGGGCGCGGCGCTCGAAGCCGTCCAGCACCCGGAGCGCGGGCCGGACGGCGGTGAACTCTTCACCGATGTCGCCGCGTTCGGCGTGGAAGGCGCCGCGCGCGTGCTGGTGCTGATCTCGGGTACGCACGGCGTCGAAGGCTTCTGCGGTTCAGGCGCGCAGGTCGACCTGCTGCGGCGCGGCGAAATCGCGCGGCGGCCCGAGGGCGTCGGCATCCTGATGATCCACGCGGTAAACCCCTACGGCTTCGCATGGCTGCGCCGCGTGACGCACGAGAACATCGACCTCAACCGCAACTGGATCGACTTTTCGCGGCCCCTGCCCGAAAACCCCGGGTATGACGTGCTGCACCCGGCGATCTGCCCGGCGGTATGGGATGAGGCCGCACAGGCCGCGTCCGCAGCGGCCGCTGCCCGCTACGCTGAGGAAAACGGCGCGCTTGCCATGCGCGCGGCGATGATGGGCGGGCAATACAGCCATGCCGACGGGCTGTTCTACGGCGGCACAGCGCCGAGCTGGTCGCGCACCACGCAGAGCGCGATCCTGACGCATTACCTCGCGAACGCCGCCAAGGTCGGCATCATCGATTACCACACCGGCCTCGGCCCGTGGGGCTTCGCCGAGCAGATCATCGTCTCCTCGCGGGAGAGCGACGGCTTCCGCCGCGCCGCGCGCTGGTACGGCGCGGCGCTCGCTTCGGTGGCGGACGGCCAGTCGGCATCGGTGCAGATTGCTGGCGACGGCCTCAGCGCCGCCCCCGCACTGCTGTCGAAGGCGGAGATCACGGGCATGGCGATCGAGGTAGGCACGCATCCCACCGATCATATCCTTGCCGCGCTGCAGGCCGATTGCTGGCTCCACGCGCACGGCGATCCCATGTCTCCTGCCGCAAAGCCGATCAAGGACACCATTCGCGGCGCGTTCTACGGCGACGCCGACGACTGGAAGGGCATGGTCGCGGGCCAGTCGCTGCTCGCCGTGCGGCAGGCGCTCGCCGGGCTCGCCGAAGGGCGCTGAAACCTTCCCCCCTGCCTTCCCCCTCTGGCGCGACGCGTGCAAAGATGAGATGCACGCGGAAACAGAATGTTGCGGGGAGGTAAGATGCGTCATTTGCCGTGGATCGTGTTTGCGGTGGTGGGCGCGTTCGCGCTTTCGGTGATCGCCACCCAGCGGGGTGAGCCGATCAACGCGCTATGGATCGTGACGGCGGCGGTCTGCGTCTTCCTCGTCGCCTACCGCTACTACGCACTCTACATCGCCAAGCACGTCATGCGGCTGGACCCCAGCCGACCGACGCCCGCGCTGCGGCGAGCCGACGGGCTCGACTATGTGGCGACCGACAGGACCGTGCTGTTCGGCCACCACTTCGCCGCGATTGCGGGCGCGGGACCGCTCGTGGGGCCGGTGCTCGCCGCGCAGATGGGCTATCTGCCCGGCACGCTCTGGATTCTCGCGGGCGTCGTCGTCGCGGGCGCGGTGCAGGATTTCATGGTGCTGTTCATTTCGATGCGCCGCGACGGGCGCTCGCTCGGCGAACTCGTGCGCATGGAAATGGGCGCCGTTGCCGGCACGATCGCGCTGTTCGGTACGCTGATGATCATGGTCATCCTGCTCGCCGTGCTGGCGCTGATCGTCGTAAAGGCGCTCGCCGAAAGCCCGTGGGGCATGTTCACCGTCGCCGCCACCGTGCCGCTCGCGATGGCGATGGGCGCCTACGCGCGCTGGATTCGGCCGGGCAAGGTCGGCGAGGTGTCGCTGATCGGCTTCGTGGGGCTCATCCTCGCAATCATATACGGTCAGCAGATCGCCGCTTCGCCCGTATGGGGCCCGATCTTCACCTTCACGCCGGTGCAGCTCTGCTGGCTGCTGATCGGTTACGGCGCCATCGCCTCCGTACTGCCGGTGTGGCTGCTGCTCGCGCCGCGCGACTATCTTTCCACCTTCCTCAAGATCGGCGCGATCGCGGCGCTCGCGCTCTGCATCGTCATCATGGCGCCGCCGCTCCGTATGCCCGCGCTCACGCAGTTCGTGGACGGCAGCGGGCCGGTGTGGGCGGGGACACTGTTTCCATTCCTATTCATCACGATCGCCTGCGGCGCGGTTTCGGGCTTCCATTCGCTGATCGCGAGCGGCACGACGCCGAAACTGATCGCCAGCGAAGCGCACGCGCCGTTCATCGGCTACGGCGCGATGCTGATGGAAGCGTTCGTGGCCATCATGGCGCTCGTCGGCGCCTCCATCCTCGATCCCGGCATCTATTTCGCCATGAACAGCCCCGCCGCGGTGCTGGGCCCGGACGCGGCAAGCGCCGCAGCTGCGGTGACGAACATGGGCTTCCCGATCACGGCGGACGCGCTGACTCAGGCCGCGAAGGACGTGGGCGAGGCAACGATCATCTCGCGCACCGGGGGCGCGCCGACGCTCGCCGTCGCGATGGCGGAAATCTTCAGCCACGTGATCGGCGGGCCGGGCATGAAGGCCTTCTGGTATCACTTCGCGATCCTGTTCGAGGCGCTGTTCATCCTCACCGCCGTCGATGCCGGAACGCGCGCGGGGCGCTTCATGCTGCAGGATCTGATCGGTCTTGTCGCGCCGCGCTTCCGCGATACGAACGCTCTGGCGCCCGGCCTTGTCGCCACCGGGCTTTGCGTCGCGGGCTGGGGCTTCTTCCTGTATCAGGGCGTCACCGATCCGCTCGGCGGGGTGAACACGCTGTGGCCGGTGTTTGGCATTTCCAATCAGATGCTGGCGGCGATGGCGCTGATGTTCTGCACCGCCGTGCTGTTCCGCATGAAGCGCGAACGCTATGCGTGGGTGACGGCGATTCCGACCGCGTGGCTGCTGATCTGCACGATCAGCGCGGGTTCGCTGAAACTCTTTTCGCCCGACCCGAAGATCGGTTTCCTTTCGCACGCGGCGAAGTTCTCCGAAGCGGCCGCGCGCGGCGAGGTGCTCGCGCCCGCGAAGTCGATGGCGGAGATGCACCGCATCATCTTCAACGACCGCATCGACGCCGCGCTCTGCGCATTGTTCCTCGCGGTCGTGCTGTCGCTGCTGTTCTTCGCGGTGAAGACGTGCATTGCGGCGCGGCGCAGCAGCGAACCCACGGCGCGCGAAATTCCTGCCTCGGCGGTTCCGGCCGAATGAGCGGCTTCCTCGCCCGCTTGCGCGAAACCGCGCACCTGATGGTGGGCCTGCCCAGCTACGCCGCCTATCTGCGGCACATGGCAGAGCGGCATCCGGAGCGCACGCCGATGAGCGAGCCGGAATTCTTCCGCGACCGGCAGGAAGCGCGCTATGGTGGCAGGAACGGCGGACGCTGCTGCTAGGGCCGGGAAGAGACCACGAATGCAAACCCGCCGCACTGCCGGTGACCCGAACGGGAAGTCCATCTCTGCCGACGCTGCAAAGCGCCTGCCCCGCACGCAAAAGGGCTGGCGCACGCGCGAGCGGCTGATCACGGCCGCCGCCACCGTGATCAATGCCGAGGGCTATCAAGCCTCCACCGTGGAGAACATCGCGCGCAAGGCCGAAGTGCCGATCGGGCTCTATTACCGCTACTTCAAGGACAAGGCAGACATCGCCTTCGCGGTGCTGGGGAAAGCCGCCGAGGACTTTCGCGGGAGCCTCCTGTCGCTGGCAGCGCAGCGTTCGCTGTTTGGCCGCGAAATGGCGGTGCATGAGCTGCTGTACGAAACGCTGCGTGACAATTTTCGTGTGGTCAGCAGCTATTTCTCGGCGCGCAAGGAAGACGGCAAGCTGGTCGCTTTCTTCCAGGACCAAACCACCCAGTTCATGGAGGACTTCTACGTCTTCCTCACAGAGCTGAATGTCGTTCCGCCGATCACGCGGCGAGACTTTGAAGTGCTGGGCCGTGCGCTCATCGGCTTTTCCGAAAACACGCTGCACCGCAATTTCGCCGGGCTGGATGCGGGCGTGGCGGTGCCGACGGAAGACCGCTCCATGATGGTGTGCATCATGTCGGAACTGCGCTACCGCGCGCTCACATGCGCGGACCCTTCCGCCGCCGGATATACGCCGGTGTGGACCATGCGGCTGCGGCGCGGCAAACGACCCGCGTTCGCGCCGCACGTGCTGGACAGGGCGTTCAACATTACGATGGAAGCCGCATCAAGCGCGGCGCAGCCCTCTCCCCTGCGCGCCGACGCGCGCGCCACGTTCGCACAGATCGAGGCGGGCACGCTCGACAGCCTCAACATCCATGGCTCGGCAGCGCTGAAGCTGAGCGACATCGAAGCGGAATCGGGCATCACGCGCGGCGCGATCTATTATCACTTCAAGAACAAGGACGCGCTCGTTCGCAAAGTGTTGGTGGATTGGCTTAGCCCGCTTGAGGGCGATCTGGACGATGCCCACGACAACGCCGACGCCCCGCCCTACGACCGCCTGCACGCCGCGGTGAAGACCTTTGTAGAAGCGTTCTGCAACGCGCCCGGCGCGCTCCGCGCGATTCACGAGCTTGAGCCTGTGGACCCCACCGTCGCCGAGGCGTACCAGCGCTGCCGCTCCGTGTTCGCGCGCCGGCTCGCCAAGATCATACTGGATTGCGGCGAGGGGCCGGAGCCCACGGCCGAAGCGCTGGGCTTCGTCGTGCACGCCATGATCGCCATGATCGAGCGCCTCGCGCGCGACCGCTTCATCATACCCGATGCCGCGCTGCAGGAAGCCCTGCCCGGTGCCGACGAAATGATCACCGCGCTCGCCGCCATCCTGCATCGCATGGCCTGGAGCGTGGACCCGCCGGGCGAGCACGGCATCCCCGCGCCGGTTGCCGCGAAGCCTCTATAGCCCTTTGAACGCGGGCTTGCGCCGTTCCTGAAACGCAGCGACGCCTTCTCGCACATCCTCGGTCATCACCGCTTCCATCTGCAGGCGGCGTTCGAACATCAGATGTTCGCGCAGATCGTGTGCGAACGCGCTGCGCATTGCCCGCTTGGTGAGCGCCAGCGCCTTGGTGGCTTTACACGCCAATGTCGCGGTGAGCGCTTCTGCTTCGTCATCGAGAGCTGCCTGCGGTACAACTTTCCACACAAGAGCCCATGCTTCGGCCTGGCGCGCGGAGATCGGCTCGTCGAGCATCGCAAGCGCCAGCGCACGCCGCTCTCCGAGCAAACGCGGCAGGTGAAAGCTCACCCCGGAATCGGGTGCGAGCCCCAGCCGCGAGAACGCGCACATGAAGATCGCGTCTTCGTCCGCAAGGATGTAGTCGCAGGCGAGCGCGAGCCCGAATCCCGCGCCTGCCGCCACACCGTTCACTGCGCACACGGTCGGGAACGGCGCATCGGCCAGCGCCTGGACAAGCGGATTGAGGCCCTCCGCGATCGGTGCCGTCAGCGCCTCGGCCGAACGACCATCGAACTCGAAGCCCTCCCCGAGATCCTGCCCCGCGCAGAACGCGGCCCCCTCGGCGCGCAGGAGCACGGCGCGCACGGCGGGATCGCCGGCGGCCTGCTCCAACGCTTCGCGCAGCGCGGCCTGCAACGCAGCGTCGAGGGCATTGCGTTGCCGGGGTCGATTGAGCGTCAGGCGCAAATAGCCATCGACCCGTTCGACCTGCAATGACGGCTCGGACATCATGCGCAAAGCTTAGCGCTTTTCACGCTGGCGCGTGAAGACGGGATCGATGGCGAACCACGGAGTGCTGTCGAAACCGATGCCGCGTAATCCGCCGATCGATCCGTCCGCCGCGAGTTCGATGTCGAAGGCCCAAACGGGTAGCGCAGGATTGTCCCACCTCACCGCGTAACGCCCGCCAGAGAGATGGGTGAGCGCGCCTTCATAGCCGGTGCGATCGAGCCGTACGCGCGCGCCTTCAGTGACGTGAAACGCGCCCAACCGATTGGCATACGCGCCCACGAGCGCCGAGGCTGGCGCGATCGCGGGCAGGCGTTCGCTCACCTGCGGCAGAGAGGGCCCGGCGGTCAGGGCTTTGCGCAGAGGTTCCACGCGCGCCAGAATGTCCGCATCCGGCAGCCCGATCAACGGTCGGACAGCTTTGAACATCATCGCGGCGGGCACCGCGATGTTACCGGCATTGGTGAGGGCGACGAAGCCGATATCGTCTTCGGGCGACCACGCCATCCACGACGTCATGCCGTCGATAGCGCCCCCGTGGAGCGTGTAGGTCGCGCCATCATAGGTCATGCTTGCAAGGCCGAGGCCGTATCCGAGATTGGTGACACGGCCGGGGTCTTCCAGCGCGCCGACCAGTTGGCGAATATCCATCATCTCGTCGTCGACGAATACGTGGCGCAATTGCTGTAGCCGCGCGGTCGTTTCCGGGCGCAGAATTTGTGCGCCGTCCAGCGCGCCGCCATTCATCATCATGCGCACATAGCGCGCCATGTCGCGCGCGGTGGAGTTGATCGATCCCGCGGCCGATGCGCCCAGCACCGGATGGTACGGCACCGGCGTCGGCACGCCGGCGACATAGGCGTGCGGCGTGGCGACGTTGCCGCGCGCCGTGATATCGAGCGTTGAGCTGGAGCGCGTCATCCGCAGCGGCTGCAGCACTTTCGTGCGCACCAGCTCTTCATACGACAGACCCGTCGTCGCCGAGGCGGCGGCGGCGGCCACGGCAAACATCGTGTTGTTGTACGCGAAACCGGCGCGGAACGGCCGCGCCGGGGGCATGTGTGCGACCGAGGCGACGAGTTCGTCCACATTCGCGCCGAACATGTACCAGGCCGCCAGCCCCGATTGCGTAGCGAGGCCGCTTCGATGACCGAGCGCATCCTCGAACGTCACATTGTCGTTGGCGTAAGCGTCCTGCATCCGAAAGCGCGGAAGAGTATTCACGATCGGACTGCGCAGGTCGATCGCGCCGCCGTCTTCGAGCGCCCCGAGTGTCACCGATGTGAAGCTCTTGCCGTTCGATCCGATGGCGAACACCGTATCGGCATCGACAGCGCCGCCCTTGCCCTCCTCGCGCACGCCGTAGCCGCGCAAATGCAGCACGCGGTCACGCCGCACGATGGCGATCGCCATGCCCGGCACGCGCCAGGTCCGCATCGCCTGTTCGACATAGGCGTCGAACGCAGCGAAGCTGGGCGCTTCCTGTGCTGCGGGTTCCCCGGCGTGCGCCACCGGCGCGGCAAACCCCAAGAGCAACGGCAATCCGGCAAGGAGCCGTACCAAAGTCTTTCTATGAACCACAATTCGCCTCCGTTACCGCTCGCACCGCGCGACCCTGTTTACACACGATCAAAATGAAAAGCCCAGTTCGACACCAAGCGTTCTGGGAGCGACCAACATCGTGTAGTCCGTGCCGAGAAAATCGAACGACAATTCCGAGGCGTCGTTGTCGAAGATGTTCTTGCCCCAGAGCGTGAGCCGCCAGCGCCCTTCCGCGCCCTCGATGCCGACCTGCGCGTTCACGATCGTGCGCTTTTCGTGCAGGTAGTTCGGATTGTTGAGCGAGGAAACATAGGCACCGTCCCGATAGGAGATGTCGCCGCCGAGGAAGCCGGTCAGATTGTCGCTGATCGGCTGCTCGTAGCGGCCGGCAAGGCTCGCGGTCCAGCGCGGGGCGTTCTGCAACCGGTTTCCCGAACAGGCCACCGGATCGCCCTCCCCATCGACGCTGCACCCGAGGTAGGTTCCGTATTTCGCATCGGTATAGCCGATGCCGCCCATGATCGTGAGGTGATCGGTCGGCGCCGCGAACAGTTCGATTTCGAAGCCGTCGCTATCGGCCGACGCCGCATTGTTCACGATGAAGGTCGTGCCGACGAGGCTCTGCTCCTGCTTGTCGGCATAATCGATGTGGAACGCCGCGATGTTGAGACGCACGCGGTCGTTCATCCACGATGTCTTGAGGCCGATTTCGTAGCTATCGACGAACTCGGCGGCGAACGACAGATCAGACGGCGTGGTGCCGATGACCGTGGCATTGAACCCCCCGGCCTTGTAACCGCGCGAATAGCTCGCATAGGCGAGCATATCCTCGGTTGGCTTGTAATTTATGTATGCGTTTCCGGACCATTCGCCTTCGTCGGTCGAATTCCTGAGCGCCGGGACTTCAATGGCGATGCCGAGTAGCGGCAACAGGAATGCGCCGGGCGAAAGCGTCTGCGCGAAGTCGAGATCCTTGTTTTCCGCCGTGTAGCGCAATCCGCCGCCGACGGCGAGGCGTTCGCTGAGATCAACCTCGACGTTGCCGAAGAGCGCCCATGAGTCGGAATTGACGTCCGCCGTCGTGAAGGCTGTTTCCGGCGAACCGAGCACATCGGCGCCAAGGTTGGCGGTGGTGATCGAATCCAGCTCCTCGTGGAAATAGTAGGCGCCCACAACGTAGGTGAATGATGCACTGGCCGGGGATTGCAGGCGGATTTCCTGGCTGAACTGCTCCTGCTTTTCGGTACGCCCGGTGAAGGAGATATCAGCCACGCTGAAATCCTGGTCGAGCAGCCCCCTGGTTTCATGCCTGCGCAGCGCCGAGATCGACACTAGGTTCGTCCATCCAAGGTCGGCATCCACGCGTACCATGCCGCCAAGCGATTCGCGGCTGCCGAACGATTTGAAATTTGTGCCGATACGGCGCTTCGATACCGGATACGGATCCGCCACCGCGAGCGCGCCGCCGCGAATGTCCATCATGGAATCGGCATTGTCGTCTTCGTAGTAATCCACTGCGGCGCGAATGCGCACCGTGTCGCTGGGCTCGAAAACGAAACTGGCGCGGGTGTTGATGGATGACTGGCCGTTATAGTCCGCACCCGTAGCGAAATCCTTCAGAAAGCCATCGCGTTCCCTGATTTGGGCAGACAGGCTCGCCCGAAAGCCGTTCCCGCCGATCGGGCCGCTCAGGCGAAAACCGCCTTCGATCAGATCATATTCGCCTGCCGACACCTGCGCGGACGCCTCGAACGTATCGCTCGGCGCAAGCGTGGTCAGGCTGATCGCGCCGCCGATCGTATTGCGGCCGAACAGCGTTCCTTGCGGCCCGCGAAGCACTTCGATCCGCTGCAGATCGAAGATCGGAGTCACGAACGCGAACTGACGGCCGATATAGGCCTCATCGATATACATGCCGATGCCGGTTTCAAATCCGGGATTGTTCGACGTGGTCGAAAGGCCGCGGATCGCGAACGTATCGCCGCCCTGGCCGCCGCCGGAATTCACAACGTTGGGCAGGATGCCGGCGATGTCATCGACATTGGCGAGCTTCATGTCCTTGATCTGCTGCGCGCCGATCACCGAGATTGCGATCGGAACGTCCTGCACGCTTTCCTCGCGCTTGCGCGCGGTGACGACGATTTCTTCCGAAACGGTCTGCGCTACGGCCGGCAAGGACACGCTTGCCCCGGTGCAGCTTGCAGCGAGCAGACAGATTTTGAGTGTACGTGACATAAGGTTTCCCTCCCCTTTTTCGCGAACCCGTGTTGCTAAATCGCCGCGTACGCCGTGACGACGCAGGCGCCCCCCAAACCGAGATTGTGTTGAATCGCGCGTTTGGCGCCATCGACCTGACGCCCCCCCGCATTGCCGCGCAATTGCTCGACGAGTTCGAAGCATTGCGCGAGGCCTGTTGCACCGAGCGGATGGCCCTTCGACAGGAGCCCGCCTGAAGGGTTCATCACCCAGGCACCGCCATAGGTATTGTCTTCATCGCGCACGAGCTTTTCGGCTTCGCCTTCGCGCGCGAAACCAAGCGCCTCGTACATCACGAGTTCGTTGACGGTGAAGCAGTCGTGAAGCTCCACCACCTGCGCATCGCGCGGACCCCAGCCGGCCTGTTCATAAGCCTTCTGTGCAGCGGCAGCGGCCATCTTCGGGCCGATGAGCGCCAGCATACTCCCCGTATCGAACACATCGTCATGATCGGTTTCGAGCGCCTGCCCGACGATCTCGACACGGGGCGTGAGCCCATGCCTGCGCGCGAACGCTTCCGTGCACAGCACCGCCGCCGCGCCGCCGCAGGTGGGCGGGCACGCCTGCAGGCGCGTGATCGGCGGACTGAGCGGCGGCGCGGCCATCACCTCTTCCAAGGTGATCGGCGTGCGGAACAGCGCCTTGGGATTGTGCGCCGCATGGCGGCGTGCCTTCACCGCGATCTGTGCGAACGTCTCCGACGCCGCGCCGTAGCGCTGCTGGTATTCCTTGCCCGCGTAGCCGTAGAATTCGGGCAGGTACGCGCCCTCCGTCTGGCCGCCCGCGGCAGCGAGCTTTTCGAGATGCCGCCCGAGCGGTGCCGGGCGATCACCATAGGCCATCACGATCGGCCCCGGTGCCATCTGATCGAACCCCACCGCCAGCGCGCATTCGGCCTGGCCCGAAAGGATCGCCTGCCGCGCCAGAAAAAGCGCGGTCGAACCCGTGGCGCAGGAATTGGTGACGTTGAAGATCGGCACGCCGGTGAGGCCAAGCTGATAGATCGCGCGCTGGCCCGCGACGGAGTCGCCGAACACGTAACCGGCATAAACGTGCTCAATGTCACGGTAGCCGATCCCCGCATCCGTGATCGCGGCAAGCGCGGCGTCTCTGCCGAGTTCGGTGTAATCGGGGCTTTTTCCGGGCTTGTAGAAGTCCGTCATGCCCACACCGGCGACCAACACTTTCGTCATAATGAATCTCCCTCCTCGCCCCTTTCAGAGGCCTTGTGTTTCGCCCGCCGCCCCGCTCGACCAGGGGCGCAGTGGAATATCGATGAAGCTTGCGTCGGCGCCGCCGACATCGAGGCTCCAGATCGGGTCGCCCGCGGTCGGGTAGCGCGCGAACGTGTCCCGGTCCGCGCCGGCGAGCAGCAGCACCAGCCGATCCCCGGCGGCGATGCGCGCAGCGACCGGAAATGCATCGAAGACGATGCGCGCCATTTCGCCGGGCACCATAGGCTGGACATCCGCGCGCCGGAACGAGCGCTGAGGCGCGCCGCCCTCTTCGCGCACGCGTCGATGCAGCACGCGGAGCATCCCTTCCGTGAGATAGACCAGGCGGCCATCGGGACGCTGAACGGCGAGATAGGCGAACACTGCGCCGTCTTCGTGTGTTGAACTGAGCGCCAAGGCGATGCGCGGCGCACCCGCGAGTTCAAAGTCCTGCGTGAACGGCGCGGAGGTGAAACGCGCCAGCGATGCTTTCCGATCGGGCCAGCCCGCGTAATCGGGAATGACGCCGGTGTTGGCGGTCCAGCGATTGGCCGCACCCGTCGTCGCATTGAAATCGACCTTGTATGAGACCGTGATCTCCGATGCCCCGGCTTCGCTGCGCAGATCGTTTTCGCCGAGATAGAATCGACGCGGTTCGATGCCGACGGGCGGCCATACCGGGGTTCGCCGCCAGACATCGGTGCCGAGGACAGCGTAACGAATCGTACGTGTCGCCGTACCGGCCAGTGCCCTGTCGGCGAAGTCCGCAAGCAGTTCGAATTGCCGCTGCACGGAAGGAACCGGCGGCTGCGGTTGCGGCTTGAACGGGTCGGCACCGGCGTAAGCGCCATGCGACGCGGCGGTGATGCCCACCTCCACCGGCATGCCTTTGGAGAGCGCGAACCTCTCCAGCGCCGATTGCGCGGTGCCCGCGTCGAGCCAACTGCCCCACACCTGTGCCGGCACGCGGGCTTTGCGCACGGCGTCGGCGCGCGCGACCGTCCCCATGCCTGCGATGGAAAAATTTCGCCCGGGTAGGGGATCGTCGGCGTACGTGACGCCGAGCAAATCGATATCGAGCCGCGCATTGGCAAGGTGATCGCGCAGCGCGGTGCGCGCCTTCGCATAGTCTTCATCGCCATCGACCGGCCCGATATGGGTCATGCCGGCGCAGGCCGCCGCGTCGGCGATGCACGCCACGCTGCGATCCTTGCCCGCGACGGCCGCACCCCACAGATCGCGCATCATCGCGTTGGCGACCCCGCCCGGGAAGAACAGGTGGCGATAAGGATCGCTTTCGGCCGAGCGCACGATCGCAGCGCGGATCGCAGGTTCGCCCAGCGTCGCGCCGAGATCGGCGGTATCGGCGCTGTACGAGAGCCCCATCAGCACGACCGCGCCATTGCTCCAGCGTTGCGAAGCGGCCCAGCGGCTGATCGCACCGACATCCGCGATCTCGGTGTCGCTGAGTTCTGCCTCGCGCACGCCGCTCGACACACCGCTGCCGACGGAATCGAACACCACGAGCGCATAGCCGCGCTGCGTCCATTCATGGGCGAAGTGCATCTTCACTTCGCCGCGGCGGCCATAGCGGCTGCTCACCACCAGCGTCGGCACGCGTTCGTTCGCGGCGTGCCGGGGAAGATAGAGATCGACCGCAAGGCGGTCGCCGCCGGAGCCCTTGACGTATAGCGACTGCGCGCGCTGAGGCAGGTCCGCCGATGGATGATCGGTATGTCGGGCAACCGGCGCACACGCCGATATCGCAGCCAGAACGAGCACGCTCGCCATCAGGCGCAGGGGAAGGGAGCGGGCGCCGTGCATCTTCAGTTCACCAGCCGTTCGGCGCTGGCCCAATAGCGGGCGCGGAGGGCTTTCTTGTCGGGCTTGCCGAGCGGCGTCAGCGGCAATTCGGCGACGAATTCCACGCGCTTGGGCGCACACAGCGCGCCCTTGGCATCGCGCACGCACGCGATCAGAGCGGCCGCGTCGGCAAAGTCTGCGCGCCGTGGCACGACGACCGCCATCACCGCCTCGCCCCACTTCTCGTCAGGCGTCGCGACCACGGCAGAAATCGACACTTCAGGATGACGATTGAGAACCTCCTCGATCTCCCGCGGAATCACGTTGAAGCCGCCGGAGATGATCAGGTCCTTCTTGCGATCCTCGATGAAGAGGTAGCCGTTCTCGTCCATCCGCCCCATGTCGCCGGTGCGCAGCCAGCCTCCGCCCATCGCCTCTTCGGTTGCGTCGGGGCGGTTCCAATAGCCTTCCATCACCAGCGGACCGCGCGCGCAGATCTCGCCGATTTCGCCCGTCGGTACGGGATCGAGATTGTCGTCCATCAGCGCCACCGAAGTCGCTGCGCTCGGAAACCCGCACGACTTCAGCATGTGCGGGCGCGTGAGATCATGATCGGCCTTGCCGAGCACGCTGATGATGTTGGGGCACTCGATCTGCCCGTACACCTGGACGAAGATCTGGCCGAATGCCTCGATCGCCTTTGCGAGCTTCGCAGGCGACATCGGCGAGGCGCCGTAGACCAGCGTCTGCAGCGGCCCTGCGCCGCGCTCCCAGATTTCCGGCCGGTCGAGGAGCACATAGATCATCGTCGGGACGAGGAAGGTCGCCGTGATGCGATGCGTGTGCAGCTCCTCCACAAACCGTGCAGGATCGAACTTGGCGCGCAGCACGAGTTCGCCGCCGCGCAGCAGGGTGGGAAGAATGAACAGGAACGAGGCATGGCTGATTGGCGTCACCGCCAGAAAGCGCATCTCCTGCGGCAATTCGCATTCGCTCGTCTGCAGCAGCAGGTTGGTCACCAGCGAGCGGTTCTTGTGCACGACGCCTTTCGGCCGCCCGGTGGTGCCGCCGGTGTAGACGACGAACGCGGGCGTATCGCCGCCTGCCACCGCCTGCAGCGGCGCGGGTTCAGCCGTTTCTGCCGCCGCTTCGATGCTCGGCGCGTAATCGAGGCCGCCGAACGACATCGTGCGCATACCGGGGCACTGCGCCGCCACATCGCGGCCGTGCTGCGCGAAATGGCGATCGTCGACGAGGAAAAGATCGATGTTCGCGTCCTGCAGCGCGAACGCATGGTCTTCCACATTGGCCTTGGGATGGAGCGGCGTGTAGCGCAGGCCGAGCATCAGCCCGGCCGCGAGCGCGACGACCGCTTCAACGCGATTGGCGGAGAGCAGGGAAAAGGCGCTGCCCGGTTTCATCCCCGCCGCGAGATAGGCACCCGCGTAGCGACGCATCTGCTCGCCCATCTCGCGATAGGTCATGGAACCGTGATCGTCACTGAGGGCGACCCGATCGCCGAAGCGGCGCGCAGCGCGCACGAACAGCTCGCCGAGCGTGCTGGAGAGGTGGATGTCGTCGTTCATGATATCTTGCCGTCGATGCTGCGCTCGAATGCGCCGAGGGCATCGTCGATGATCTCGACGAGCCTATCGATATCCGCACGCGTCGAGATCAGCGGCGGGCACACCATGAACCACTCGCCGAACTGCCCGCCGCCCGTGCGCCGGTGCAGCATCGCCAGCCCGCGCTCCATCATCAGATGCTCGATCCGCGCGGGTGCATTGAGTTCAAACGGATAAGACTCTCTGGTTTCCTGATCGGCGACGATCTCGATTGCGAGCTGCAAGCCGCGCCCGCGAATATCGCCCAGCGAGCGCCGCCGCTTCTGCACGGCTCTCAGCTGGTCTTCGAGATAGGCGCCCGTCGCCTCGCTCTGCGCCACGAGATTGCTTTGCACCAGCTCATCCAGAACCGCGCAGCCGATCGCACAGCCCATCGGGTTGGCGACATAGGTGTGGCCGTGCGCGAAGCCGCCCACGGCGCGCAGTTCATCCACCAACGCCGAAGAGGTCACCAGCGCGCTGATCGGCGCATAGCCGGACCCCAGGCCCTTGCCCAAAGTGAGGATGTCCGGCGCCGCGCCCGGGACATAATGCGACGCGAGGAATTTTCCGCATCGCCCCGCACCGCTCATGATCTCGTCGTGGATGAGCAACACGCCGTGGCGATCGCAAATCTCCCGGATACGCCGATAGTAGCGGTCCGGCGAAACCAGCGCACCGGTGGATGTGCCCCCGACGAGCTCGACGATGAAGGCGAGAACCGTCTCCGGCCCTTCACGCTTGATCGCCTCGTCGAGCGCCTCCGCGCAATAATCGACATAGGCGTCCGCATCGAAGCCTTCCGGCGTGCGATAGGTGATCGGCGCCGGGATTTTCGGCATCGGCACCATCATCGCTCCGAACAATTGCTCCATCACCGGATCGCCGGTGACGCTGAGCGCCCCGAGCGTTGCGCCATGATAGGATGGCATCCGGCTGATCACCTTGTGGCGGCTCGCCTGCCCGCGCGCGAGGGCGAGCTGGCGCGCGAACTTCAGCGCCGCTTCGGTCGCTTCCGATCCGCCATTCAGGAAGTAGGCGGAATCGAAATTGCCTCCACACAGTTCGGCCAATCGGCCTACCAGTTCCTCATCGGGCCGGCTTTCCCAGATGCGGGCATACGCGAACGTGATCTTTTCCATCTGCGCGCGCATGGCAGCGAGCACGCGGGGATGGCTGTGGCCAAGGCCGGTCACCACCGCGCCGGACGAGCCATCGAGATAGGACTTGCCGTCCTTGTCGAAGATGTAAACGCCTTCGCCGCGCACCGCGATGGGGAATGAAGGCGCGCCCGGCGGCGAAATGAATCCTTGTGCCGATAGGCGCATCAGTTCGGTCCCTTGAATGAAGAAAGTTGAGCCTGGGGCTGGCGCACGGCACGGCCCGCCAGAAAGCGCTCGATACCGATATAGGCCATGCCGACGGCAAAGCCCGTGGCGGAGTTGAGGATCAGCGGCAGCGCCATCGTAGGCTGCGCCAGCAGCGAAGTGACGATGAAGATCGCCAGGCCTTCCTGCCGGATGGCATGTTCGCACACGATGGCGGTGCGTTCAGCCCGCGCCACCGAAAAGAGGCGCGCGAACAGGAAGCCTGTGCCGACCATGAGCAGATTGAGCGCCAGCACCGCGGGCCAGACGCGCGCAACAGCTTCCACGAAGGTCTCGCGCTGCTGCCACATCAGCAGCAGAAAGATCGCGATGATGACGACTGCCGCGACATGGCGCAGCGGCGCCTCGATCGCGTCGCGCACGCGGGGCAGATATGCCCGCACCAGCATTCCGAGCACCACCGGCAACAGCGAGATGCGCGCCACCGGGACGATCGCCTCCAGCGGCGAAATGGAAACGCGCTCGGCGCCGCCCATGAAAATGGCGTAACCGATGGTGAGCCACAGCGGCGCGAGCACGCTGTAGGCGACCGACCCCGCCGCCGTCATCGAGATTGAAAGCGCGAGATCACCGCGGCCCCAGAAGGTCAGCAGGTTCGAAAGCGTGCCGCCGGGGCAGGTCGCGACAAGATAGATGCCGACCGCGAGCGCAGGCGCCGCCCCGCTCAGATGCGCGACACCGACGCCGATCGCGGGCACGATCACCAACAGACACGGCAGCGCCACCAACAACGCCTTGGGATGGCGCACGATACGCGCGAAGTCGTCCAGCCTGAGCGCCAGCCCCAGCGAGAACATCATGATCGCCAGAGCGATCGGCAGAACGAGATCGTAGACCATCACCAGGGGCGCGGGGCCATCACGGCGACCGTCAGCAGCCTCGGCCACCTCTCCTGCCGCTGCAAACGCAAGGAAAGCGGCGGAAAGTGTCGATTGATGCCGTTCATCGCCCCCAATGCCCCTCTTGCATTTTTTATACTCATACCTCATCCTCACAATTATGCAAAGAGTATAAAGTGGGTGGGGACGCCAAGGTCCGGCGTCCCGCGCAAAGCAAGGGGAGAGCTGCGATGTTTGCGCGGAATTGCTGGTACGTCGCGGCGTGGTCGCATCTGCTACCGGCGGGGGCCGTGGTCGGTCGGCAGATTCTGGACGAGCCGATCGCGCTCTACCGCACCGAGTCGGGCACCCTCGTCGCCATGGAGGATCGCTGCCCTCACCGGCTGGCGCCGCTCTCGCTGGGATGCGTACAGGGTGAGCAGCTGCAGTGCGGATACCATGGACTTACCTTCGACACCGCCGGCCGCTGCATCGGCGTGCCCGGCGCGGAAAAAATTCCGCCGGGCACCAACGCGCGCACGTTTCCCGTTGCCGAATGCGATGGCTGGATCTGGATCTGGCTCGGCGCGCCGGGTGCCGCGGATGAAGCGCTGATCCCCCGTGGTTTCGATCTCGCCGACCGGCGTTTCACCATGCGCTATGGCGAGATCGGCTACGCAGCCGACTATCAACTCGTGAACGACAATCTGTGCGACCTCTCGCACCTCGATTTCCTGCACAAAACGACGCTGGGCGGCGCGACCGCGGGTGGCTGGTCAGACCATCCCCCGCGCGTGATGCCGCTTGAGCGCGGTGTCCATATCAAGCGCTGGCTGAAGGACCGCCCCGCCAGCCCCGGCGGCACCGATCTCACCGACATCTGGAGCTGCTACGATTTCAGCGCGCCCGGCATTTTCGTCATGCGCACGACCTTCTACCCGCGCGGCGCGGCGGACCGCTGCGGCTTGGCCGCACCGTCGGATGACCTTGCACCGCTGCTCCGCCGTGTGGATCAACAGGCGGTCACGCCCACGGGCGAAAAATCGTGCAATTATCTGTTCGCCGCAGGCTTTGAAGGCACGACGCCATCGCCCGGGGCATTGGAACGCATGTACAAGATCGTCATGGACGCGTTCGCGGAAGACCGCACGATGATCGAAGCCCAGCAACGCATCTGGGATCTGACACCAGCGTCACGCAAGAAAGCCTTCCTGCCGAGCGACAAGGCCCCTCACCTGTTCCGCAAGATCATGGCGAGGTTGCTCGATCAGGAACTGAAGGTTTCAAGCTAGGCGGCGTGGACAAATTTGAGCCGGTATCTGGCGGTGGCGATATGGACAATGCCGCCTAGGACACCCCTATCTCGCATATCGCACGCTCGCCCCGCCAGTTGGGCAACATCATACAGCGCACCCGCAAGGCGGCAGGCCTCGGCCCCACGCTCATAAACAAGGCCATTACAGAGATTCTTGAGCGTGCCGAGGACGTGCCGGACAAGGCGCTTTCCCTCATGCCGGAAGATTTCGCGCCCGAGGCGCATGACAGCATCGTGGCCAGCATGTCCGCCCGGCTGCGCCTACTCGAAACCGCGTTTGAGGCGTTGTAACCCGCCCCCTCTTGCGAGTGGACTATTGATGCATATGCTTACCATTCGGCGCGGGGTAACGGAATGGGAGGAGTCGGCGGCAATCGATAGCGGCGAATCCGGATTGCAAGGCACTCGCCGCGTTGCGGAGAGTAAAGAGCGCTTCGCAGGGGGCGCTTCGCTTGTTCGCGCCAAGTTTCAGCCGCCGATCGTGCCAGAGGGCGTACGTCCGCGTGTGCGGATCGACGCCCTGTTTGAAGGCCATCCGAGATGCCGGATTACACTGGTGAGCGCGCCGCCCGGCTTCGGCAAGACAACCGCCATGGTGCAGGCCTTCACGAAACTGCCAGGCGATATCCGGCGTGCATGGCTCACGCTTGACACCGACGACGGCGATCCCAAAAGCCTCATCGCGTACTTGATAGCGGCTCTCGCGGAGGGTGGCTTGCCGCTCGACGACTTTCTGGCAGCCGCATACGCGAAATTGATCGGCTCGAGTGAACAATCCCTGTTCGATGGCCTGATGGCCCAGATTGCCGATCTGAGCGCCCCGATCGTGCTTTTTCTGGACGATATTCACACCATTCGCGATACGAAGGCGGTTCGTTTCCTCGAGCTTCTTCTTCAACGGCAGCCTTCCAATCTGCGCGTGGTGATGTCGGGACGTTACCGGATCGGGCTTTCGACAAGCGGCCTGAAGCTCAGCGGTCAGCTTCGCGAGATCGGAGCTGCGGAGCTGGCGTTCCAGCCAGATGAGTATGGGTCCCATTTCGGTTTCGACGCCGAGACCGCTGCTGCGATCGACGACCGATGCGCCGGCTGGCCAGTCGCTGTCAAAATGGCACAGCTCTGGTTCCAGAATCAGGGCCAGCGCCTCAAAGGGCTTCCGCCCTTGTCCGGGCGCGACGGTGATTTTGCGGATTATCTTACCGAACAGGTTCTCGGTGCGCTACCGGACCACCTTGTCAAGGTCCTCTTGCGCTTGTCGGTCGTCGAACGCTTCGATGGCGATCTGCTGAACGTTCTTTGCGAATGCGAAAACGGTTGGGCGCTCATCGAAGAGATCAAGGCGCGGGAGCTTTTTGTCACGGCGGCCAACGACGAAACGCCCTCTTTTGCCTTTCACGCCCTGTTTCGAAGTTTTCTTCACGAACGATTGTCGCGCCGGGAGCAGCATCACATCCCAGCCCTGCATGTCGCGGCAGCTCAATGGTTCTCGAAAAACGGCCGCGTGAGAGAAGCGATTGCTCATGCTTGCCTGTCGGGTGATGAATCCTGTCTTGCCACTCTTCTCGATGAAGCCGGCGGGTGGTGCCTTGCGCTTTCTGCCGGCGTCCATGCCTTGTCTCCCCTTCGCGACTGGTCCGTGGCGCGCGTGGAGCAATCGCCAACGGAAATCGGGCTCGTAGCGACGTATCTCTTGTTGCAGCGTGGAGAATTTGAACGCGCCCATACGGTAGCACGTCATATTCTGAGCCGTATGAACGATCAGGTGCCACCCGAAACGCGTCTTTCGGTGGCTGTCCTGCAAAGCGTCTTGCGCCTTTATAACGACGAGATTCTGGACGTGGACGACGTCGCCGCCATGCGGCGGGACTGCAATGCCTTCGCCGCAACGAAGCCGATGCTGCGCGCATGTATTGAAGCGCTGAATTGTTACGCCGCGTTTCATGCCGCAGACTATCGCCGCGCCATTGCCGTCGGGCTCGCGATGGTGGAGACGTGCGACAGGCATGGCGCTTACTATGCGGCCGTCTATGTGCAATTGTACGTGGCCATGAGCCAGCTTGCGCTCGCCCGGTTTGAGGATGCTGAAGCCACGCTCCAGGAAGCCCGCCGGCTGACTCTCGAGCGTTACGGGCGGCAGAGCGACCAGGCCGCCATGACGGACATCCTGCTGGCGGAAGTGCTTTATGAACGTGGCAGGCTGGTCGAGGCCGAGGCGCTTCTCGACCGGAGCTTCGAGCGGGTACGGGCCGGGGGCATCTGGATTGATCTTCTCATGTCGGGGCATTCGACTCTGGCCCGAATCGCGCTTGCGACCGGTAAAACCCGGCAAGCATTGGACATTCTGGAAATATCGCAGCTCACGGCCGCAGAGCGCGGTCGAAGCCTGCTGGACAACCAGTTGAAGGCGCTTCGGATATATACACTGGTGCGCACCGGCGACATAGCAGCCGCCGCGCAGCTTGCGGAAACAGCCGAATTTCAGCAATTCGTTCGCCTTGATCCCGCATCGACCCCCACCAGCTGGCGAATATCGGAGCCGGCGCGTCTGGCATATGCGTTTGTAAAGATCGGCGCCGGCGAACCGGAAGTCGCGCTTTCCATTCTTATCGTCTCCGCGCGGCAAGCTGAGGTCACGGGAGCGCGGCGGCGCTTGCTGGATATACTCCTGCTGCTTGTCGCCGCGTACCGGGCAAACACCATGACGGAACAATCTCGTGAAGCGCTCCAGCGGGCATTGTCCATCGGCAAGGAATGCGGCTTCTTCCAGAGCTTCTGCGACTTTGCCTCGGTGATCTTGCCTGTCCTTTCGGAGCTGACGCCCGACATGCTCGAACGAGACGTGTGCCAGTATGCAGGGAACCTTGCCGCAGCTCTTGGGAGCAAGGGCGTTTCCCAGAAAAGCCCCTTGCTGAGTACGCGCGAGAACGAAATTCTGCTGCTGTTGCAAGCGGGCATGTCGAGCAAGGACATGGCGCGTGCGCTTTCCCTTACGGAGGGTACCGTGAAGGTCCATCGCAAGCGCCTTTACCGGAAGCTCGACGCCCACGGCCGCTATGCGGCCCTGAAACGAGCGCGTGAACACGGGCTTCTTTCGGCGCCGGGATAGCCGAGCCATTACCCCCCTCCGCGCCGAGGGTTACCCCTTTTGGATGAATTGATCACCGGACGCCTACCCTGCATCTTTCGGACGTAGACTGGACAAGCCAGCGCGTTCACGAGGGGGAAGCGGAATGAAAAGGGCGGTGGGAGCATTGTACGGCACAGTGTCCGTACTTTCGATTTTGTGTGGTGAGATTGGCGCCGCGAGGGCGCAGGTGACTGCTGAGACCGAAAAGGGGGAAACGCTCGGGGAGATCGTTGTCACGGCGCGCAAGCGCGAAGAAAAGCTTCAAGATATACCGGCGGCGCTGAACGCATTTTCGAGCGAGGCCATTGAGACCGCGAACGTGCGTTCTGTCGACGACATTGCGATGATGCTGCCCAACGTATCGATGGTGAACACTCAGAATGTTGGCACGGCTTTCATCAATATTCGCGGCGTCGGACAGTATCGCAACAGCGAACCTCCCGTCGCGGTAGTCATTGACGGCCTGCAGATCAGCAGTCCCAACCAGATCACGCAGGACCTGTACGATATCGAACGCATCGAGGTTCTGAAGGGACCGCAGGGCTTTCTGTACGGCCGCAATGCGTCCGGCGGTGCGATCAATATCGTGACCCGTCAGCCGGGCAATACGTTTGAGGGAATGGTGCGCCTGTCCTACGCGAACGGTGACGACCGCCGTATCGAAGGCGTCGTCAGCGGCCCGGTGATCGACGACACGTTGCTGTTTCGTGTGTCGGGCTCATACCGGAACTTCGACGGCGTGCTCACCAATGTGACGAGGGATGCAAAGGTCGACTTCGTAGAGGACACCAATTTCCGCACGCGCCTCATATGGTCGCCTTCGCAAAGCTTCAAGGCCGACCTTCGCTATTCCTATTCGTCGTTTGACGGAGGCGCTGCGTGGTTCGTTCCCTTGCCGGATGCATCGGCGAACCTTTCCAATGTGCCGATCGTGGCGGATGTGATCGGCTTCGGGGATCGCGATCTTCGTGATCTGGCGTTGAAGCTCGACTATGATTTCGGGTTCGCGACGCTGAGTTCGATCACATCGCGCACCACTGTTCGCGAGTATTTCTTCGAGGATCTGGATTGGACGCCTGACGATATTCTCGTGGCCGAACAAGCTTTGTCCACCAAGACCTGGAGTCAGGAGCTGCGCCTGACGTCGCCGGGAAGCCAGCCGCTGCGCTGGATGGTTGGAGCTTACTATCTCAAGACAACACGAGACCTTGTCACCAACGCGGTCATAGCGAGCGCGATCGATCTCAGCATCGGCGATCTCACCGACCATAACCGCGCATGGGCACTTTTCGGGAACGCCGACTACGACATCGCGCCGGGTATGACGTTCACGCTGGGGCTGCGCTATGACCGCGACCGCCGCCGGCAAGTTGACTTCCTGCTGGGTGGACAGGAAAGCCTCGCAACATTCGACGCACTGCAACCCAAGATCGCGCTTTCCTACAAGATTACGCCAGATGTGCTCACCTATGCATCATACAGCTCCGGTTTCCGGAGCGGCGGTTTCAACGCAACGGCGACGTTCGGCCGTCAGTATGACAAGGAGGTCGTCAAAAGCGGGGAAATTGGCGTGAAGTCGACACTGTTCGGCGGCGCGGCAACGTTCAACGCGGCCGCCTTCTATTCAGACTTCAATGGTCTCCAGCAATATGTCCTCGACGTGAACTCGGGAGGACAGGCGATTGTATCCGTTCCCAACGCAAAGATCTGGGGCCTCGAAGCGGAACTGCAAGCACGCCCCACACCAAATCTGCGCCTCTTCGCGGCTGTAGGGCTTCAGGACAGCAAGATCCAGTCGGAGCTGATCGGTTTCGACACGGCTGCGGTCGGCTATCCGGTTGGCTTCAGTTTCATCGGCAACAAGATTCCGCTGGCTTACGGCTACTCGGCCAATCTTGGTGCCGAGTATGAACTGGAGCTTGGGGAGCGCACGCGCGCAATTCTCCGCGCGGACTATTCGCTCAAGGGCGATATGTACTGGGAAGCGAACAATCTCGACAAGCAATCCGCTGTGAACCTGGTCAATGCCACGTTGACGCTCGAGCATGGGCCCGCCTCGCTCAGTCTATGGGCAAAGAATCTCACGGGAGAGGACTATTACGAGGAATTCGTGTCCCGGGAGTTTGCCGGCACCATCTTCGACGTCGGTTTTCCCGCGTCTCCGCGCCGGTACGGACTAACCGGAACGCTGCGCTTCTAGAGTGTCATGGCAAGGCTATAATCAACTGGGGAATATCTCATGCCCGAAGGCGTGCCTACAACTGCCGGTGCAACACGCAGGCAGACCCTCGCTCCGGTCCCCTTCGAGGGAGAGGGAGGGCTGTTCTTCCAGACCTGGTATCCGATCTGCCTTTCGGAAGATGTGGCGTCAGGGCAGGTGATCGGCCGCGACTTCCTCGACGGACGTGTGGTCGTGATCCGAGGAGAAGACGGCATCGTCAGGGTACAGAGCGCTTACTGCCCACATGTCGGGGCTGACCTCTCGGTCGGCAAGGTCGTCGGCAACAACGTCCAGTGCGCCTTTCACCACTGGGAATACGACCATACCGGTGTGTGTGTGAAGACCGGGATCGGCGATGCGCCGCCACGGGTCGCCTGTCTCTATACCTTTCCCGCCCAGGAGCGGTGGGGGATCGTGTGGGCATTCAACGGTGACACCCCGTGCTGGTCGCTTCCGGAATTCGACGTTCCGCCCGAGCGGCAGCTGGTGCGCAATCTCGTCTCGGAAGAGTATACGTGCGACGGCTGGATATTCTCCTGCAACACGCCCGATATGCAGCACATCAAGGTCGTCCACGGCATAAGGTTCAACCATGATGACCCTCATCGACTTGTCGACTGGCGCGAAGATGGCTTCGACTACAATATCTCTGCCGGGCACCAGGGCGGAGTTCCCATCGAATGGCGGGTCGGAATCCGCGCCAGCAGCTTTTTCTGGCAGCGTGGCACTTATGACGGGTGGTGGTTTGGCGCCGTGAGCGGCTTCAGCTGTCCGCGCCCGGGTCATCACAGCGTGTTTCTTGCGATCGTCACGGACAAGGCGGATCCGCACGCGGCCGAGCACGCCGAAGAAGCGGCGGCCCTGCTCGCCCGCACGGTGGCCGAGGATCGCGACATCCTGAACACTATACACTATCGGCCGGGGACTCTGACCAAGGGGGACGAGACGCTTGCCCGGTATCTCGCGATGTTGAGGGGGTGGCCCCGCGCGCACCCTTCGGCTCCGTTCATTCGTTAGTTTCGGCTTTTTTACGATCTTGTTTCTAGACGAGGAGAATTCTCATGGCACGCCCCGATCAAGTTTTTAACATCCGTCCCGCCGAGCAGCTGTTTTCATACAGTCAAGCCGTGCGTGCGGGCGACTTTCTTTTCATCTCCGGGACTGTGAGTTGGGATGAAAACGCCGAACCCATAGCGCCCGGCGACATGGCCCGGCAGGTCGAAGTCGTCTATGCCGAGCTTGAAAAAACTCTCGCCGCCCATGGCGCCGGCTTTGCGAACGTCGTGAAGGAGACGGTGTTCACTCGTGACATGGACTTGCTGGCCGCAAATGCGTCCGCACGCGCCGCCTGTTTCAAGGATTGTGCGCCACCAGCATCCACCTGGGTGGAGATTTCAAAGCTCGTCAATCCCGATCTCCTGCTTGAGGTCGAGATGACGGCATTCCTCGGATGAGCCCTGCCGTTCCGTTGGCATCGCCGCGCCTGCTGCACACGATGCTGCGGGTGCGCGATCTCGATCGTTCGATGGCGTTCTATTGCGGTCATCTCCAGATGCGGGAGCTCCGGCGCTTCGAGTTTCCGGGGCAGCGCTTTACGCTCGTCTACATAGGTTATGAGGACGATCGGACAGGTTCCGTCCTTGAGTTGACGTGGAACTGGGACGTCGGCGACAGCTACACGCACGGCTCAGGCTATGGTCATCTCGGAATCGGCGTGACTGATCTGGGGGAGACATGCCAACGTCTTCTGGACGCAGGCGTGCCCCTCCCGCGGCCTCCTGGTGAGATGTTGAAATCCGGGATACGCATTGCGTTTGTGGAAGATCCGGATGGTTATCGGATCGAACTCATTGAAATGCCCTTTCCACCGGTCGAGGCCGGCGCGCGGACGATATTCGAATAGAAGGCCACCATGATCGAAACAGAGGTCGTTAGAGAATTGGCTTTTCCAGCGGAACGAGTCTGGCACTATCTCAGCTGGCGCGGCATTGCCAATATCAAGGGCGACGCCTTCTTCAAGGGCGTGAGCTTCGAGGATGATATGAACAGCGTCGGCTCCGTGCGGGTTCTGCATTTGCAGGACGGAACGGCAGTCCGGGAAGTCGCCGAAGAGCTGGACGACGGCGCCCGCCGCTATGCATACCGCCCCCTGGCTCTTGGCTCGCTTCCGGTCGAAAACTACCGGGGCAGCGTGGCGGTGCACGCGATCGGTCCTGACCGCTCTATCGTCACGATCCGATCTTGCTGCGACCCTGTGGGCATTTCGCAGGATGCTTGGCAGGAGATGTATACCAGTATAGAGAACGCTCTGCTCGATCTTATCGAACGCAATTTATCCGATTACACTGTCTGACCCTATCGATCCACGATTGCCGTGGACACGAAATGGGGGGAATGGTGACTGTGCCGGATAACAGCCGCTCGGCGCGGCCGGGTGAAGAGCTTGAAACCATGGCATCTGTAACGACCTCATCTTTCCAGCCTTCACCGAATGGGCATCTCACCGAAGCGCTTTCGGCGCGATTCGCTGAGCGGTTTACCCGCGCCGAATCCACCCGGGAACAGCATGCGGGCCTTGAAGGGCATCATCCGATCATGATGCCCGATGCGGTTGTCTTCGGTGAATCCACGGATGACGCCGTCTGGCTGGCGCGCTGGTGCAACGAGAACCGTATACCGTTGATCGCCCACGGCGCGGGCACGTCTCTTGAAGGGCATCTCTCTGCTGTTCACGGCGGTATTTCGCTGGATATCGGCCGCATGACGCGGATTCTTTCGGTGGAGCCCGAAAATCTCCTCTGCAGAATCGAAGCCGGTGTGACGCGAGAGGAACTCAATCACCATCTGCGCGATATGGGGCTGTTCTTTCCGATCGATCCGGGTGCCAACGCGACGCTCGGCGGCATGGCCGCAACGCGCGCTTCCGGAACCAATGCCGTTCGTTATGGGACGATGCGAGACAACGTTCTGTCCCTCAAGGTGGTACTCGCCGACGGACGCGTCATTGAAACGGGAACACATGCACGAAAAAGCGCAGCTGGGTATGATCTTACCGGGCTCTTTGTGGGTTCGGAGGGGACGCTCGGCGTCATCACTGAACTTACCCTGCGCCTTTATGGCCTTCCTGAAACCGTTGTGTCCGGTGTTTGCGCCTTTCCAGACCTTCACGGCGCCGTACAGTGCGTCATTCTTGCGATCCAGATGGGGCTGCCGCTCGCGCGCATCGAGCTGCTCGACGAGAGGCAGCTCGCGGCGTGCAATGCGTACTCGAAACTCGGTCTTGTCGAATGCCCCACATTGTTCCTTGAATTCCACGGCTCGCCGGCGAGTGTTGACGAACAAACTGCGTTGTTCGCAGAAATCGCGTCACAACATGGCGGGGCCGCGATGGAGGTAGCGTCCAGTTCCGAGGAGCGCTCGGTCCTGTGGAAGGCCCGTCACGACGCCTATTTTGCGACAAAGGCACTGAAGCCCGGCGCTCGCATCTGGACGAGCGATGTCTGTGTGCCCATCGCGCATCTTGCCGAAAGCATCCTGCAAGTAAGGTCTGAGATCGACGCGGCCGGCATTCTGGCAACGATCGTGGGCCATGTCGGCGACGGAAACTTTCATGTGCTGTTCGTGCTGGAGCCTGACCGGCCCGATCAATGGCCGATCGTAACCGCCATCAACGATCGCATGGTCGCGCGGTCTATCCAGTGCGGCGGCACCTGCACGGGCGAACATGGCATCGGCCTTGGCAAGCGTGAAAAGCTGGCCCTCGAACGGGGGGATGATGCTCTTGCCGTGATGGCCTCGATCAAGGCAATGCTTGACCCCAGCGGCATTCTCAATCCCGGGAAAATGGGTACTTCAAAGGGACTCTGCTGAGTACGACCGGACCCATCACGACTTCAAGGTCAAATGGCTCTATCGCAACTCGCAGGGTGAGACTCATACTGAGCGGCAATCTCCGCGATTCGTTGCTCCTTGAGCTCTTTACGCCTTATCTTACCGCTCGGTGTGGTGGGGAGAGCGGAGACACAGTGGATGACATGGGGAAACGCGTGGCGTGCATAGCGGTCCTTGACCCATTGTTTCAGCGTCTCGCCGATTTCTGTTCCGACGTGATCCGGAGCCAACACAACGCAGGCCTCCAGCCTTTCGCCGCGTAGCGCATCGGGAACGCCGAACACGGCGGAGGCGATGACGGCGGGATGTTCGTTTAGCGCCGCCTCCACCTCCAGCGGGCTGATGCGATAGCCGGCCATCAGGATCAGATCGTCATCGCGAGCATAAAAATGGATATGGCCATCCGCGTCCATAAGTGCGGTGTCGCCCGTCAGGTAATATTCTCCGTCCCGGGAAAACTTCTCCCGGCTCTTCTCCTGATCGCCTGCATAGCCTCCGAACCATGCCAATGGACTGTCCGCCAGCCGCATCGCCAGGCGGCCGACATTGCCTGCAGCAGCCGGCTCATCGGAATCGCTGTTCAGCACCACCGCGTTCCAGCCCGGCATGGCAACGCCCATGGAGCCGGGCCGCAGCGCCGTCTGCAACAGCGGATGCTGATGATTGTTGACCAGCATGCCCGTCTCGGTCTGGCCGTAGTGATCATGAACGGCCACGCCCAGCGCGTTCGGTGCCCACTGGTTGATGTCGGGCGTTAGCGGCTCCCCCGCGCTGGAAGCCTTCTTCAGCGCAAGGCCTTTACGCCTCGGTTCCGCCTTGAGCGCGCGGTACACGGTCGGCGCGGCCGCGTAGTTGGTGACCTTCTCGTTCTCCAGCACGTCGAGCGTGCGCCGCGCATCGAAACCGCCTTCGAGGAGGATCGCGCACTGCCCCAGCAACAGCGGAGCCAGCACGGCGTAATAGAGGCCATAGGCCCAGCCGGGATCGGCGGCACACCAGTAAACATCGCCGGGCTCGATCCTCAAACCGAATTCGGCATAGGCCTGAAGGCTCGCGAGGGCACGCAGCGGCAGGTCGACGCCCTTTGGTTGACCGGTCGTGCCGGAAGTGAATATCCGCACAAATGGTGCCGTGACGGGCAGGCTTGCCGGGGCCGGCGCGGCAATGCTCGTCAGGACCATGTCCTCGAACGGCACATGACTGCCGCCCTCCCCGCCCGATACGATCACCGGCAGCGGCCCGGCGCCGGACAGCGCCGCGTCACCCAGCTTTGCGGCCTGCGCGCCATCGCAAATGATCGCCTTCGCCTGACTGGCCCGGAGCCGATAGGCGATCGCCGGCGGCGCAAAGGCTGTGAACAGAGGGACGACGACCGCCCCCAGCCGCCAGATGGCCAGTAGCGCGGTCAGATAGTCGGCGCTCTTGCCCATGAGAACCGCCACCCGGTCGCCGGGTCCGACACCGTGCCGTGCAAGACCGGCGGCGAAGCACCCCGAACGTTCGAGGAGCTGGCCATAGGTCAACGTCCTGGCGTCAGTTCCGATCAGACGAAATGCGGCCTTGTCCGCCCCGTGGTGCTCCAGCAGGCGCTGCGTGAGGCAAAGTGTGGGCGTCTCGAAAGCCGCGATGATCTGATCGAGACGGTTCGCGATCTCTGCTGGATACTGGAACACGAGCATTGCTCCCCATGTTGAAAGACACAGGCCGAAACCGGCTATGCGGCGGCGGTGAACCTCACGGTGTTTCGCAGCGTACCGATCCCCTCGACTTCGAGTTCGACGACATCGCCGTCCGCCAGCCGTTTGCCGATCTCCAAGCCGCAACCGTTAAGCACGGTGCCTGATCCGATCATCTCGCCCGGAACTAGTGGGCGGTCCAGGCTAAGCTTTGCGATCGCGTCCTCGAAGCTCCAGTGCATCGTGCCGGTCGATCCCTGCGACCAGATCTCGCCATTCACCCGGGCCGTCATCGTCAGCGCGTAGGGGTCCGGAATGGAATCGGCGGTTGCGATGCAAGGCCCGAAGCTGTTGGCGAAGTCTTTCCCCGCGCCGGGGCCGAGGCCGCAGGCCATGAACGGCATCTGCAGGTCGCGCGCCGACCAATCGTTCAGGATCGTGTATCCGAAGATGTGCTCCGCCGCGTCCTCCCGCGCGATATTTGCGCCGCCCTTACCAATCACCACCGCCCATTCCAGCTCATAATCGGCTTCCTGCGAATCCCTCGGCCAGAGGACCGTATCGCCGGACCCGAAGACGTGCACGTTGTCCGCGTTGTAATAGATGATCTGCTTCTTGAACTGCGGATCGAAGTCCCGCCCGATCATCCCGTAGGCCTTTTCAAGATGTTCGAGGAACAGGCAGGCGTCACGAAACCGGACAGGCCGCGGTATCGGCGAATGCAGACGCACGCCCTCCGGCGCCAGGGCGTCTCCGGCATGGCCCTGCAGGATAGCCCTGACTGTCGCCAACGCGGGCGTGCCGGCTTCGATCAGACCCTGCATGGTCTCCGGGAGGTCGGCACCCTTACCGCGCGCCGCCGACACGAGGTCGACGATTCCGGCCGCAGAAATTCCTCCGATGCGCGGCCCCATGCCGGCATCGTACGTAACGAGCTTCATGATTTTCTTCTCCTGTCAGCCGCCGAACATTGCCGGAGCGCGGCAAGCAACGGCGTTCATCTTGATCCGGACGCGAGGCCGTTCAGTAACAATGGCACCACGACCCGAAGTGTTTCATCGACATTCTCGGGGTCGGCACGCCCTTCGCTGAGCCGCGTGATGCGGCCGCCATCGGCCATGATAAAAATCATCACGCCGATGATCATCTGGTAGGCCCAGTGCACCTCCGCATCGCTGCGTTCCGGCCAGATGAGTTTCAGCTGCTCGATGATCTCGCGCGCGATCGGATCGAACATCTCCTGCAGGATGCCCCGTTCCGTCGAACGCGGGTCGCCGGTTTCGCGGGCAAGCAGCAGACTGAAATGGTTGATGCCTTCCCGCGAGCGCAGATTTAGCATCGGAACGAGAATCGCCTTGACGATCATCTCCAGCCGGCGGCGCGGGTCGTCCTCCATGGCCGCCATCGCCAGGCCGACGCGCCGTTCCTCGACGACAACCGGCGCCCGTGCCTGGAAGATTGCGCGATAGAGGCCATCCTTGCTACCGAAATAGTAGTTGATCAGCCCGACAGGCACGTCGGCCTTCTCGGCAATCTGCCGAACCGAAGTCCCATCGATACCCGAATTGGCGAACAGCTCTTCAGCTGCGTGCAGGATGCGGGATTGCGCGCCCTCCTCGTCATGCTCGGCACGGCGTCGGCCGGTTGTCTTCATGCTGCTCACAATCCCAATTGCGGCCGAACGACCCGGCGGTTCAGACATTTGCCTCGACCCGTTCCTTCTGGCCGGTGGCTCCATCATCCGTAGGCGATCGCTCCTGACGTATCAACTTGGCCAGCGTCCGCCGCGCGTACACTGCGGCTTTATCAGTCTCCAGGATCAGCGGCTGCATCTTGAAGAAGTCGCGGTTGCCCATGACGCTCTGAACGTCCTGAATCATGGGCGCGTCCTCATCGACGAACGCGCGGCGCACGATCTCGCCCATTGCTGCCGTGATCTTGTCGTCGCCCAGCTTTTCGCTGCGCGAGATCGCATAGAAGTAGTGACAGGTGGATTCGGTCTCGGGCGCAAGCAGGTGCGCGCTCGGCATGTGCACGCCTTCATGCTTGGGCTGCCCGAGATCCGTCATCGTGAGATCGAGGATGAGGCTGGAGGCCGGATGCAGCGCCATCGGCACATGCACATCGCCGACATCCTTGTCCGCGAACAGCGCGAAAAGCGGTGTCGGCGGGCTGTTTCGGAAGACGTAGTCCGAATTGATCACCCGGCCGTCGGTATGGAAGTTGTATTCCATTTTCGTTTCGCCGATCCAGTTGTCGGCGCTGACACCCACCGTGTTGACGTGGATATAGGCTGAGTGGGTCAGATCCAGCAGGTTGTCGATCACCAGCTGGTAATTGGCATTGATCCGCAGATAGCCGGTCGTGCCCGACCAGCGCGTGCGGTCCTCGACAAAGTCGAACGTGGCGATCTGGCTTTCATCGAGACTTTCAGGGTCGCCCATCCACACCCAGACGGCACCGCTTTTCTCGACCACCGGATAAGCCCGGATGTGCGCGCCGGGCGCGATGGCGCCGCTTCCGTGGGGATTGCGGATGCACCGCCCCTCCGCACCGAATTCCAGCCCGTGATACCCACAGCGGATGGCATCTCCGACAACGGCTCCCCGCCAAAGCGGCGCGAAGCGATGCGGACAGATGCCGGTCAGGCAGACCACCGTGCCATCCTGCTTGCGATACAGGACGAGTTCCTGATCGAGCAGCTTGATCCCTATTGGATCGGTTTTCAGGTCGCCCGACCACCCCGCGCAATACCAGCTGTTGTAAAGGAAACTCAACGGCTCCTCCCCTTCATTCCATGGCGCTCTCAGCGCGTGCGCGTTTCACGCCTGCACGGCCGTATCAGTTCAGGCGCCTACCGGAACGGACTTACCACACGAAAAACAGTCGATCAACATGATTGATCATTCGTTCAAAATAATGATTGACTCGTTCAATGCGCTTTTTTATCCCTAGGCCATCAAGGGGAGAAGAACATGGTCTGGAAAGTACGGCGCGTCGTTACGGGGCATGACGATCAGGGGCGCTCGACGTTTCTGTTCGACGACCAGAACGGGCGCTTGAAGGAAATGGACTCGATGCCGGGTCTCGCCCTCACCGACATCTGGGAGACGACATCAGCGCCCGCGTCGAATGCCGGCGAGGCTGACGCTGTGAACAGGCCTGTACGGCTGGAACCACTACCCGGCGGCTCGATCTTCCGCATCGTGGAATTCCCGCCGGACACGGTATGGATGGGCAAGGTCGATCCCGCCATCGCCTTCGAATCCATTGGTGCGCGCGACGTGCACGACAGCGCGTCGGACGATCCGCTGCGCCACAAGACCAACACCATCGACTACATCATCATCCTGCAGGGTGAGATCGATGCCGTGCTCGATACCGGCTCGGTCCGCCTTCGCCAGGGCGATGCGCTGGTGCAGCGCGGAACCGTGCACAGCTGGAGCGTCAAGGGCGACGAGCCCTGCATTCTCGCGGTCGTCCTCATCAATGCCGTGCCTGCGCCGTAACGCACGTCGCCATATAAATGCGCTCCAAACGGCTGAAGCCGGGGGCCAAGAACAAAGAAAAGACTGGCGGCGCCATGAAGTCCGCTAGACCATTGGGGAGATGGATCATGAACAAGCGTGTCTATTGGACTGCGTTACTGTCATCCGGCGTCATCGCCATGTCCGACGGCATCGCGCAGGCGCAAAGCCAGGCAGAGGCGAACCGTGACTCGACCACGGACAGTCTGGGCGCCATCGTCATCACGGCGCAGCGCCGCGAGGAAAGCGTGCAGGATGCCGCGCTGTCGATCACTGCGCTGAGCGGCGACACACTGCTCAACCGGCAGATCACCTCGGTCGAGGCCCTTTCCAAAGCGATCCCGAACGTCGATTTCGGAACCTTTGGCGGCTCGGCGCGCATCGCCGTTCGCGGCATCGGCTTCGACACGATCAATCCGGGCGCCGAAGGGCGCATCGCCTACCATCTCGACGGCGTTTACATCGGCCGGCCGGCCGCGCAGATCGGCACGTTCTTCGATGTCGAGCGCGTGGAGGTGCTGCGCGGTCCGCAGGGCACGCTCTATGGCCGCAATGCCACCGGCGGCTCGATCAACGTCATCAGCCGCAAGCCCAAGGATCATCTCGAAGGTTATGTCCGCGCCGGCTACGGCAATTATGATCGCATGACGTTCGAAGGCGCATTGGGAGGCCCGCTCGCCGAAGGCGTGCGCGCCCGCGTCGCGGTCCAGGCCGAAGATCGTGATGGCTATGGCACGAACCTGCGCACCGGCAACGACATCGACGATTCCCGGCGTTGGGGCGTCCGCGGCACGCTGTCGTTCGATCTCGGTCCCACGGCAACGCTCGACCTGACGGCGGATTATTACCGCGAGAATGATCGCAACTACGGCAACCACTTCCTCGGCGCGGGCAATGATTTCATCCCGCCCGTCGGCCTTGCCCTTGGCGGAACCGTTCCGGACAAGGCCCGGGACATCGACGATGTCTACGAACCGCGCAATCGCCGCGAATTCTGGGGCGTTGCCGCGAATTTCGAAGCCGAACTCGGCGACCTGACGCTGCGCGCGATCAGCGCCTACCGGGACAGCGACATGTATCTGCGCACGGAGCTGGACGTCACCAGCCTCCCGCTCACCTTGTTCGATTTCACGGAGCGTGCGGAACAGTTCAGCCAGGAAGTCCAGCTGTCCGGCGACTACAGCTGGGGCAGCTTCGTCGCCGGCGTCTATTATTTCGACGAGAAGATTTTCGGCGGATCAGAAATCCCGTTCAGCGGCCTCGTGTTCGGCATGGCCGAGCCCCTGCTTGAGGCCTACGAGGCCTTCGGCGATACGCATACCAAGGCTGCCGCCGCATTCGGTCAGGTCGATATCAACGTCACCGACACGCTGACGGCGGTGGTTGGTCTGCGCTACAGCTGGGAAAAGAAATCGGTCGACGACTATGGTCAATTCGATCTGTCGCGGCTCTATGCGCCCGACAATTCCCCGCTGCCCATCGTCAGCCGTCAGGCTTCCACCAGCGACAATTCCATCACGCCGAAGCTGGGTCTGGAATGGCGGCCGGTCGACGATGTGATGGTCTATGCGACCGTTTCGAAAGGCTTCAAGAGCGGTGGTTTCAACCTCGGCGACAATCTGCCGCCCTTCGAACCTGAAACCATCTGGGCCTACGAGGCAGGCCTGAAATCGACGTTCGCCGACGGCCGGGTCCGCTTCAACGCGGCGGGCTTCTACTACGACTATTCCAATCTTCAGGTCTCGAAGGTGATCGGCACCTCCGTCACCATCGTGAACGCCGCCGGTTCGGAGATTTACGGCATTGAGGCCGACCTCAACGTCATGCCGGTCGACGGCTTGCAGTTCGATATCTCCGGCGCGCTTCTGCACAGCGAATACAAGGACTTCTCGACACCCGACCCGGCGCGTCCGGAGCTGATCACGCCCGAGAATCCCACGGGGACCGTGGTTCTCGATGGCAACCAGCTCACGCAGGCACCGAAGCGGTCCTTCAGCGCGGGCGTGCAGTACGAGATGGAAGTCGGCGATATGACGATCACACCGCGCGGCGAGCTGACCTATCAGTCCCGCGTTTTCTTCACGCCGTTCAATCTCGATCGTGTGTCGCGCGCGCCCAACACCAAGCTCAACGCGTTCCTCACCATCGAGAAGGGGCCGTGGACCGCCAGCCTTTACGGGCGCAATCTCACCAACCGCCGTACCATCGGCAATGCGCTGGTCGCTTCCGCCCTCGCCGGCTTCCCTGTCATCGGAACCTACGATCCGCCGCGGACCTACGGTATCGAACTCGGTGTCCGGTTCTGAGACGGCATGAGCGCGTACATCGTCGGGTACGGCCACACGCCGTTCGGGAAGCTGGACGCGCTCGGGCTGGAAGACCTCATCACGCTGGCCGCGTCGGAGGCACTGACGAACGCGGGGGTTGACGGGGCGGAGATTGACGCGGTCTGGCTGGGACATTTCAACTCGGGTCTGGTTCCCGATGCCTTCGCCGCGTCAATGATCCTCCACGCGCATCCCGGCCTGCGCTTCAAGCCCGCGATCCGCTGCGAAAATGCCTGCGCATCGGGAAGCGCGGCGATCTTCGCCGCACTCGACGCGGTGAACAGCGGGCGGTGCAGGCTCGCGCTGGTGGTCGGCGCGGAAAAGATGACGGGCCTGGGCACTGAAGGCGTGACCCGCGCGCTTGCCGGCGCGAGTTATCAGGCCGAGGAAAGCGGCGTCTCCTTCCCCGCAATCTTCGCCCGCTTCGCGCGTGCCTATCACGACGCCTACGAGGATCCGGCCGAAGCCATGGCGCGCATCGCGGTGAAGAACCACGCGAATGCGATGCGCAATCCGCTTGCGCAGATGCACCGCCCCCTCGATCTCGATTTCTGCCTGACGACGTCCGACAGGAACCCGCTGATCGCCGATCCGCTGAGGCTCAGCGACTGCTCGCTGATCTCCGACGGCGCCGCCGCCATCGTCATCGCGCACCCGTCGCTGCTGGGTCGTTTCGACCGTGCCGTCGGCTTCCGTGCGGCGGAGATGGTCAGCGACTATCTGCCCCTGTCCGGCAAGCAGCTTCAGCATTTCGAGGCGCCGACGCGCGCCATCGCGCAGGCCTATGCCGCGGCAGGTGTGGGCGTGGAAGACATCGACCTCGCCGAGGTACACGACTGCTTCACGATCGCCGAACTGCTTGCCACGGAAGCTCTCGGCCTTTGCAGCCGGGGCCAGGGCAGCGCCGTGCTGCGCGAAGGTCAGACCGAACGCGATGGGCGCCTGCCCGTCAACCTGTCGGGCGGGCTGAAGGCCAAGGGGCATCCGGTGGGCGCCACAGGCGTATCCATGCATGTGATGGTCGCCCGCCAGTTGCTCGGTGAAGGCGATGCGATGCAGATCGAAGCGCCCCGGCTCGGTCTCTGCCTCAACATGGGCGGCGGCGCGGTGAACGCGGCGGTCACGATCCTCGAGGCGGTAAGGTCGTGATCGGCGCAGGAATATCTGCTCAGCGGGTTTACTCCGATGCAATCAGCGCGCTGACGGATCTTCTGCGTGACGGGGTGACGATCTGCGTGGGCGGCTTCGGCCTGTGCGGCATTCCCGAGCGCCTGATTGACGCCGTTGTCAGAAGCGGCGTGAAGAATCTCACGCTGGTATCGAACAATGCCGGAATCGACAACGAGGGTTTGGGGAAACTCCTCCGTACCCGGCAGATCACGAAGATCATCAGCAGTTATGTTGGCGAGAACAAGGAGTTCGAGCGACAATATCTGGCTTGCGAAGTTGAAGTGGAATTCTGTCCGCAGGGCACACTTGCCGAACGCATGCGCGCCGGCGGTGCTGGCATTCCAGGCTTCTATACCCGAACCGGAGTGGGCACGCAGGTAGCCGAAGGCAAGGAAACGAAATTTTTCGACGGGCAGGAATACTTGCTGGAATACGGCATCTGCGCTGATCTTGCGCTGGTCAAGGCGTGGAGATCCGACGAGATCGGCAATCTTGTGTTCCGCAAGACCGCACGCAATTTCAACGTGCCGGCAGCGACCTGCGGCAAAGTCTGCGTGGCTGAGGTCGAGGAGTTGGTGCCGACCGGCAGCCTCGACCCCGATTGCATCCATCTTCCGGGTGTCTACGTCCAGCGCGTGCTTGTGGGAGCCCCCTACGACAAGAAGATCGAATTCCGCACAGTGCGCCCCAGGGAGATGGCATGATGGCTTGGACTCGAGACGAGATGGCTGCGCGTGCCGCGAAGGAACTGGAAGACGGCTTCTACGTGAATCTCGGTATCGGCATACCTACGCTGGTTGCAAACTATGTACCCGAAAGCATCACCGTGACGTTGCAGTCCGAGAATGGGATGCTCGGCATTGGCCCGTTTCCCTATGCAGGTGAAGAAGACGCCGATCTTATCAATGCCGGCAAACAAACGATCAGCGAACTACCGCAATCGGCGTATTTCGACAGTGCCCAGAGCTTCGCGATGATTCGCGGCGGACATATCGACCTCACGGTTCTGGGCGCGATGGAGGTCAGCCAGAACGGCGACATCGCGAACTGGATGATCCCTGGCAAGATGATCAAGGGCATGGGCGGGGCAATGGACCTTGTCGCAGGGGTGAGGAAGGTAATCGTGGTGATGGAACATCGGAGCAAGGCGGGGGATCCAAAGTTTGTCCCTGAATGCACGCTGCCGCTCACGGGAAGAAATGTGGTCAGCATGATCGTCACCGATATGGCCGTGTTCGAGCGCTCCGACCGCTCAAGCCTGTTCAGGCTTACCGAGTTAGCGCCGGGCGTAACGGCAGAAGATGTCGCGAAGGCCACAACGGCGGCCTATCTTCAGTAAGAGAAAAAGGTCTTCGAAAAACATTCCTGTGTACCATTTGCGTACCATGAAGGACGTAGACGGACGTATATGGGCACCAAGCAGGAAAGGAGTCGAAAGTCCGCCTGAGAGCCGCAGAAAACCTCAAATTTACATTGACGTAAATAAGGATACTAAGACCGATACCATGGGACTCTTAGCTCCAGTGGTTCGAGTCCCTTCATCGTGCAAGGAACGAGGCTTGGGTTCGATTTGCAGCTACCCGCGTCGCGCTGCCGGGCTTTCTGTTCAACTCATCGGCCAAATGATCACGGAAAATCGAGAGGCGTTCTCAAACGTCGAGCGCTTGCTTCCTTGGCACTTTCCGGAAGCCATTCACGCAACGGTCGAAGCGGGCGCTCGCGAGCGGCTGCGTCAGTTGGGAACCGCAGACGCGGAACTCACGCGACGCTGACATTACAGGCCTGGAAGTGATTCCAGAAAGCTATGACAAGGTACCGGGACGGACGCATGCGTTCATCCACGTCCTGCACTCAGCTCCGGATAAAGTCAGTATGCCCTTGTTGTTGCGGCTCGGGTGGCAGCTTAGACGCGACATTTTTTGCCCTTTGCTTTCCCTGCCGTTTTCTTCCTCCAAATTAAAACACCCGTTACCGACAACAGAACGGTTGCCAAGCCGAGCATGGAGACTACGATACGCCCCGGTAAGTCGCCTATTTTTCCCGTGTGTATCGGAAGCTGGGCCTGCAGAAAGATGTCGCCTGCCGTGCCCTTGCCAGCAATGACGCGGGATCTCACATGGCCGTCGCGGGCATCAATGTAGAACCAGGAGGGACCGAGGCCATCTCTTGGGTCTTGTTCGCTGGGTGCCACTGCTACACCATAAATCTTCAAATCAGGCGAATGCGCGACATAAGCTGCCTTTGGATTTTCCATGACTGCCCGCGCCGCCTCCATCGCGCGTTCCACAGCGCCTCCGAATGTGAGGGCTCCGCCTTCGATAAGTGGTTGAGACTCCTCGAAAAATCTCGGCGAGATGGTGGAGAAGAGGCGAACAACCGGCTCGGCGATTTCTTCCCGAAATGTCACGGTGGCCGATGTAAAGGCCATGGTGAGGAACAACAGCCAGAGCCACATCGCACCGGCGCGATGAATATCGAGATGGAGACGGTATCCCCGCGCGCCAGGCTTGATGGATAACGTTCTTTTCCACCCTTCGCGTACGCGGCTTCCGCGGGGCCAGGCGAGGACGAGGCCGGAAAAGCTGTCCAGAAACCAGATGATGCCGACGATACCCATCAAGGTCACGCCAATCTGCCCGGGCAACTGCAAACTGTAGTGAAGGTGGAAAAGAAAGGGCACGATCTGTTTACGTTCGAAGCAACAGGTGCCCCATTGTCGTTCCCCAAGCCAGGCGCCCGTCATGGGGTTGATGAAAACCTGATCATATCCCAAGGGGGCCTTTGGATTTGCCGAATCAACGTTCATCATCATGGCCGCGTCGGCGCGCAGAGGCATAAAAATGGCAGTCACCCGCGCGTCCGACGCTGCTTCGACGCGGGATACAAGATCATCGACCGGGATCAATTTTTTCCCGGAAGGTGCAACAAGAAAAAGGTCTGGATTGAGCCACGTTTCGAGCTCACGCTCAAATGCAATGACTGTCCCCGTCAGACCAGCGACGATGAGAAAGCCGGCAATTGTAAGGCCCGCATAACGATGCGCTTGCGCAAAGGCGGCGCGTATCATTTCGCTGTGTCCGTGGCGGGGAGCTTCGTGCCGAGTGCGGGCGCTCCCCTTCGCGTGCTGATGTACCGCATGATTTCGCGACAGCGTCAGGCGGCGTCTAGCGCAGCCGCGATATCGGCCCGCAGATCCTCGAACGCCTCGATGCCGCAGGAATAGCGGACGAGCGTTTCGGGAATGCCGAGGCGCGCGCGCTCCTCCGCTGTGCATTCCACGTGGCTGGTGGTCGCGGGAATGCCGATCAGCGTGTTCACGGACCCAAGGCTTGCTGCACGATGCGCAAGTTTCACGGTCTTGAGGCAGCGTTTTATAGCGTCGAAGTCTCCCTTTATCGAAAAGCTGAGCACGCCCCCGAACCCTTCCATCTGGGATACGGCGATATCGTGGCCCGGATGCGATTCAAGACCGGGATAGAAGACGCGATCAACCTTGGGATGCGCTTCGAGGAAGCGCGCCATCGCCATCGCGGTCTCGTTCTGACGACGGACGCGCAGATCCAGCGTCTTCAATCCGCGCAGCAGCAGGTAGGATGCGAAGGCACCCAGCGTGGCGCCGGTGATCTCGCGATAGTGATAGACCTGACGAACCAATTCCCGTCGCCCCACGAGCACGCCGCCCATCGCATCGTCATGACCGCCAAGAAACTTGGTCGCGCTATGCAGAACAAGATCGGCGCCAAGCGCGATCGGCCGCTGATTGATGGGTGTGGCGAACGTGTTGTCGACAACCGAGATCGCGCCGACCTTTTGCGAGGCCCGTATCGCTCGGCGCAGATCCACGAGCTTCAGCGTGGGGTTCGTCGGCGTCTCGAGATAGACGACGCGCGCGCCCTTGCTGATTGCCGCTTCGAGTGCGTCGTCATCACCGGTTTCGATGAGATCGACCTCCACACCCATCGGCGGCAGGAATTCCAGGAATATCTTGCTGGTGCCGCCGTAGCTGTCGGTGATTGAAACGACGCGGTCGCCCGGCTTCAGGAACGTAAACAGCGTATTCGAGATGGCGGCCATGCCTGTCGCAAATGCAGTGACATCCTCGGCACCTTCGAGAAGTCTTACCTTCTCTTCGAACACGGCCACGGTGGGGTTCGTGTTGCGGCTGTAGATGTGGCCTTCGGCACGCCCGAGCGCGACATCGAGCCAACTGTCCACGTCATCGTAGGCAAACGGTGCACTTTGAACGATCGGCACCTGCGCCGCGCCGAAAGCGAGCGGCTGCTCTTCGCCGCCCCAGGCCGCGATGGTGGACAAGTGCTTGTTCTCGATGCCCATGATATCTCTGCTCCTTAATTCGATTGCTGCCACGGCAGGCGATCCAGATCGACGTTCCCGCCCGTGAGAATAATGCCGACGCGAGCACCCCGAAGGTTGCCCTTGTCTTCGAGAAGCGCCGCAACGGGCACAGCCGAACTCGGCTCGATGACAAGTTTCGTGGTTTCCCACACCAGCCGCATGGCCTCGACGATCGCCTCCTCACCGACCGTGACGAAATCGTCGAGAAGGGCGCGCAGTATTTGCAAGCCGTTATGACCCACGGTGGTCCTGAGACCGTCCGCAACGGTGTTCGGCGGATCGCCTGCGGTCCAAACGCCTGATGACCACGAACGCCATGCATCGTCCGCCTGCGCCGGCTCCGTCGCGACCATCCGGATAGACGGCGCGAGGTGACGTGCCGCCACAGCCGTTCCCGCCATCAGCCCACCACCACCGACGGGCGCCGTGATCGCATCGAGATCCGGGCAGTCTTCGAGAAGCTCCAATGCCGCCGTGCCCTGCCCCGCGATGACGCGCGGATCATCATAGGGGTGAACGAGCGTCGCCCCCTGCGCTTCCACGATCGCATTCGCGGCAGCTTCGCGCGCCGCGATCGTCGGTGCGCACATCGTGATCTGCCCACCGAGGCGGCGCACCGATTCCACTTTGGCGCGCGGCGCATTCTCCGGCATCACGATATCGGCCCGTATTCCGCGCGTCGCAGCCGCGAGTGCCAGCGCCGCAGCGTGATTGCCCGACGAGTGCGTGACCACACCCTTCGCCGCTTCCTCGTCGGATAGCATGAAAACGGCATTGTGCGCGCCGCGCGCCTTGAAAGCGCCGATCCTCTGAAGGTTTTCGCATTTCAAGACGATGTCGGCGCCTAGAAGCGCGTTCAGACGGTGCGAACGCATGACAAGCGTACGATGCACATGCGGCGCAATCCGCGCGGCGGCGCACACAACATCTTCGCTATTGACCGGCAACATTCCATTCTCCTGAAGGCCCTGAGTCGAGAATGCACGGACACAAGGAACATAACGGTCAGAATAACGGCGTTTCCGCCGAACATCCGCGGTCACCCCCGGGGCGTGACCGCCTTTTTTTCGGCATGCGCCGCACCGCGATCGTCCGGCAGTACCGAAGCAACGGGAATGCCGCTCGTGGACTTCACGACCTTGGTGACGATGTAGGTGAAGTACCGTTCGACGCCCACGTCGTCGGAAAGCATCTTTTCGATCAGATTCTGGTACTGATCAACGTTGCCCGTCACGACTTTGAGAAGATAATCGATGCCGCCGCCGAGCGCGTAGCATTCCGACACACAGTCGATCTTCGCGACATAGCGCTCGAACCGCTCGAAATCGTATAGCCTGTGACTGCGAAGCGTCACTTCCGTCATGAACATCTCGTACGGCGCGATCATCCGCACATCGATCTTCGCATGGTAGCTGACGACGATCTTCGCGCGCTCCAGCGCGCGCATACGCTCGAGACAAGCGCTCTTCGAAAGATTGACGCGTTCCGCAAGCTCACTCTTACTTATCCGACCGTCCCGCTCGAGATGACGGAGAATGGCGATGTCGATCGCATCGAGCGCCACTCCCGCACGACGCGGCGGCAATGTCATCGCGCAGATCCTTCGCGCGGCAGAACCCGATCAGCCTTCAACGCCTGGCCGAAAATCTGACGTGCGCGGAACAGAACCATCTCGCGCCAGTCCGCCCGGTCCGAACAGAACTGCTCGCGCATCGTCCTGCGCACGCGCTTCCCTTCCTCCGTGTCGGGATTGCCCCCACCGTATCGGTGATACCAGTGATCGAGCCGGTAGGCCGCCCGGTTGCCCTTTTGGGGGAACACCCCGTATTCGAGACAGAGGTATATGTAGTTCCCATCCCCCAGAATACGGTCCCAAAGCGTCTGGAGCGTCCCCGTGACGGGAACCGCAAACGAGGAGCCGAGATCGGGAGAGGTCAGCGAGGGGCCGAACACCTCGCTGGCGAGCATGTGGGAGCGCCCGCCGGGCGGATGCTCGCTCTGCGGCTCGCCGTAGCCGTAAGGTCCAAGGCCGGTGTGCACATCGAGAACGGTCACAAAGCGGCGTTCCCTCAAACGATAATCCGCAATGATGCTTTCAAGCCGCCGCCGTGCCGAAGACGGCGCCTGCCCACCATAGAACATTCCAAACGGGTCAACGTACTGACCACCTTTCACAGCGATATCGAAAGCGCGCTGCCCATGTTCCCCTCGATAGGCCTCAAGCGCTGCTTCGGCATACGCCAAAGTCTTCGCATCAAGCGCCTGCGGGACAAGATGGGGTGCCACTTCACTGTAGGCCGCGTTTACCGGGACAGGCGCGTTGAAGTCCAGGCAATTTCGATTGAGATCGCAGCCCTCCTCCGTCACCCGCCGGTCCCACGCAAAGCCATAGGCATTCAGCGCATGGACGAGTAGAACTGCCTGATCTTCCGCAAGTGACGCGCGCGCGTCTGAAAGGAGCCAATCCACCTGCACGCCGGACCCGCAATAGCCTTCCACGCCGTGCGTCGCGGAGAGGATAACGACAACCCGCTCGGCATCTCGAGGCCCGATCCAGCAGACATCCGTCGTAAGAAGGCCGCCATCCGGCCCCGTCACATCAAGCGGATAGGCTGTGGTCGGATCCGTGGCGGCCTCCAGAAAGCGTCTCCGCGCGTCCTGGTAACAGCTGGAGAAACACGCCTGGGCCGCGTGCACGACACGGGGCTGGACGATCATTGCGCCTCCGCCTGCGCATTCATCTTCAAGACCTCCGCACGAACGTTTGACAGCATCGTATCGAGTTCAGCACGATCGGTGTACGCGCCAGCCGCGAAAACGCCCCGGATTTTCCTCACGTTCCGAATATCCGAAAGCGGGTCTGCGTCCAGAACGACGATATCGGCCACCTTGCCGGGCGCGATCGCTCCGTAATCCTTGTCGGATTTCATGAAACGCGCCGCGCCAACTGTCGCGCTCTGCAGTACAGCGAGAGGCGGCAAGCCTGCCTCAGCAAGCATTTCCATCTCAAGGTGATAGGAAAAGCCCGGGAAAATGTAAGAATCCGGGGAGTCGGAGCCAACAAGGATCGGAACGCCCGCCCGATATGCCTCACCCGTAATCTTCATGGCATGAAGCAGAAAGCGGTGAAGCCCGACACGGACTTCAGGCGCAAGCCCCGCATAATTTTCCGCATCTGCCGTCCACCCGCGGCGCGTTTTGGCGTCGATATAGGCGAGGAGCGGATCCTCTCGATACTCGCGGAACGATGCCAGAGCATCGAAGCGCCGAGTGACCAGAGTAGGCACATAGTAGACGCCGCGGTCGGCCATCGCGTTCAGCAGGCTCGTGCAGGCATCCGGTTCGTACAGATCGACAGCCTCGGATACAAAGCTTGCAAAGCCGGGATAGGCAGGATTTCGCTCGAACCGGCGTGCGGCATCGCCGAGATAGTAGGAACGCCTCCGACCGTCCGGGCCGGGCGCGCACGCCCACGTCAGCGATTGCGCATGTTCGACTGTCGCCTGTCCGCTTTCGACCGCCTCTGTGACGGAAACCTGCCGGGGAATATGTCCGCTGAGCGAAAGCCCCGCCTTCCGCGCCTGCGCGATAAGAGCGCGGTAGGCGCTCAGAGAAAGCGCATCGTAAGGTTTCAGAAAGTCGATTTCATGCTGCTTCACGAACCGGAGCAATGAACGAACATCTTCCGCGCTCTCAACCTCGAACATATCCTCTTCGCCCGAAGCACCACGACTGCGCGGATTCCGTCCGTTCACGACACCGTAGGGCGTTGCCACGATCCGCACACGCGGCGCATCGCCGGATACCGTATCGACCCTCAGTCGCTGCAGTTCCGGCAGCGGCATGTCGGTTCCCATATCGCGCATATATAGAACGCCGTTCGCGAACTGCATGGCGAGCGCAGCACGCGCACGCTTCACATCACCAGGCACATGCGCGTGCATATCCCAGAACGCGGAAACAGCGAACTTGCCGCGGCCGTCCACAACACGCGCGCCCTCGGGCAGTTCCGCATCTGAAGGCTGAACGGCAATGATCTTGCCGTTTCTGATGACGATGGAGCGACTGGGCTGCCGTGCGGTATCCGCATCTGAAGAAGACGGATCGACAACCGTCACATCCGAGAGAACAAGGAAGTTCTCCGCATGAGCCGGCAAGGCGAACAGAGACAAGAGCGCCGCGCCGCGAAGCCCCTTCCAAAAATCCATTGCTGTCATGCCTTCTCCTTTCCAAATTCGTACCGCGCCCACCATCATCCAAGATCGGCCTCGGCACATGGAGTCTCACCCTTCAGGTGAACGAGGAAATACTCCCAGGTCCGACGCCGCAGATACCGGTCCGTCGCAGACGCATACTTGGAGTGCGCCTCGCCGGGCAGAATCAATAGATCGAAGCGCTTTCCCGCATCGATGAGGCTTCTGACGAGGCGTAACGAATGCGCGACATGCACATCATCATCCTCGTCCCCGTGCGCAATGAGCAGTTTCCCTCGCAGGCGCGCCGCCAGCTCCACGTTGGTGGGATAGGGTCTGGAGGGCCACCCGAAATTGAACTCGGTCGAGTTCTGCTCGTAGATGTTATTGTCGTGGTTGCCGGCAATGGAGACCCCGACCTTATAAAAATCCGGCCGCACGAGCATCGCCGTTGCCGCCATGAAGCCGCCGCCTGACCGCCCCCAGATTCCCACACGGTCCAGATCGACAAAAGGAAAGACATCGGCAAGTTGTGCGAGGGCCGCCGCATTGTCCTCAATCGCATAGTCTCGCATCGTTCCTGGCCTGCGCGCGAAAAACTGGTAATCCTTTCCGCGCGTTGGAGCGCCTCCGCGCTGACCGAAGGTGACGACGACAAAGCCGAGCTCCGCGAGTGCCGCATTGGGATGCGCCGGCACGAAGCCTGTGGGCACAACATCGTTGGAAGGCCCCGGATAGGCCTGCACGACGACCGGATACCGTGCGCCCGTCATCTTCGGTGGCAGCCACATCATGCCTTCAATGCGCGTTCGGCCGTCCGCCGCCCTTAGGTCCAGAGGAACCGGGGGACGCCAACCATGCTGTGCAAACGCGCTTTCCTCAGCGTGTTCCAAAAGGTCGAGCACCCGACCCGATCGGTCGCGCAGTATGAACTTCGGCATGGCGTCTGGGCGAACGACCGTATCCACCAGATAGGCGCCGTCCGGGCTTGCAGACACGATGTGCGTCGCAGTGTCGTTGTCGAGCCTGACGAGTTCCGTGCCATCAAGGCGAACCCGATGAAGCTGCGACCGCCCGCTGCTACCCTTTGCGTCGGCAAAGGCTGTGAAAACCATGTCTCCGGCCGTTTCATCAACATGGACGACCCTGTCCACCGAGAACGCCCCGCGCGTTATCTGGCGAGCCGTCCGCCCGTCCCTGCTGTAAAGATAATAATGCGCCCAGCCGTCGCGATCGGATTTCCAGAGATAGCCATCCTTCAGCTCCACGAACTCGATGTAGCGCACACCGGATGGGCCAGGCGGCTCTTTCAAAACGGTCCGCACGCTGCCGTCCGCGATCGAGACTGCCGCGAGTTCGACCCGGTCGTACCCTCGTGCAATTCGGGCGAACAGAACATCGTTCCCATCGCGTGATGTCGCGATGCCGCCCGCACCTATGTCCATGTTGCCAAGATAGTCCCAACCGCTCGCCGCGATCCGGTGGGCCGTTCCGCTTTCGGCATCAGCGAGCCAAAGTTCCGGAACCGGAATTTCAGCATCCCCTGGGAAGGCCATTTTCTGACGTCGAACCGTCGGCTGGGCCGCAGTGAGGGCATCCGAGAGCCACACATCCCTCACGCGGCGCTGATCAAGCCGTTCGATCCAGAACCAAGGGCCGTTTCCGATCCAGCGGACGGCGGGCGCTTTGCCGGACCGGGGCGCCTCCACGGGGTTGCTTCGCGCCATCGCGGGGTCGAAGCTGTACCATAGCGCGCCGTCGCTGGTGATCCGGCGCAGTGCTCCGCCCACGGGCCCGGCATAAAGATCATGGGATTGCACCCGCGCGCGAAACCGACCATCCGGCGAAACCGCGACTCCGGTTTCGGACGCTGCGACAAGCCTGACAGTGTTGCTGCGCTCGTCAAAGACGGCACTGCCTTCGCCAGGCACGGGAAGGTCTCGCCGCGTACCCTTCGCAGGATCGACAACGACGATCCGCCGATTTCCATTGGCCGCCGCATCGTACCAGAACCGGCTATCGCCCAGCCAATGGATCTGCGCGAAGGGCGGCAATCCGTTGCCGCCGGGGCGGTATCCGTGTTGCACCGGAAGCCCCTCGGTGATCGATGAAAAGCCCTCCGCTGTAAGGTGCTCGGCCATGTCGAGCTGCCGATTGACCGCGCACGCGGCGACTGACGCAGCGATGGACAGGGCAAGCAACATCAGGGCCGCACCTCAAGCCGTCGCGGAAAATCACAAAGGCACTCCGCGCCGGTTTCCGTGACGACAAACGGCTCCGTCATCACGAGGCTTTCGGCGCCAAGCCAAACGGCAGGCATCAAGTGAAGCGTCATGCCGGGCTGCATGACCGTTTCATCGCCGGGCCGGATGCTGATGGTCTGCTCACCGAACGTCGGCGGGTATGCGATGCCGATGGAATAGCCGCAGCGCGCAGCCTTCTGCACGCCGTGCTTGCCGGCGGCCTGTTGCCAAACGGCCTCGATTTCCGCGGCAGTGATGCCCGGACGAATGCAGGCGAGCGCTGCATCGATTCCGTCGCGCAGTGCGATTTCAAGCCGCCGCAGTTCCGGCGAGGCGGAGCCGAGGTGAAGCGAGCGACCGAGCGGTGTATGATAACGGTGCCGCGCGGCGACAAGCTCCAGATTGACCTGCATCCCTTGTTCATACGGCTGGTCCGTCCACGACAGGTGAGGCGTATGAACCTGCGCGCCGGCGGGCATCAGCGGCGGGCTGCTCGCATAGTTGCCCCCATAATCCGGCGTTCCGCCGATCAACGCGCGATAGATTTCCGCCGCTGCGTCGCATGCGCGCACGCCGGGCCTGATGGTTTCCCACGCGGTTTGCATGGCGCCTTCAACAATGCGCGCGGCCTGCCGCATGTACGCGATTTCTGCCGGCGATTTCAAAGCGCGCACCCAGTTCACAAGCAGACTCGCGTCCGCGATCTGGCTCGCAGTAAAGCTTTCCGCGAACGCGAGATAGGAACGCGCACCGAGATAATAATTGCCGATCTCGAGGCCGATCCGCGCGCCTCCCCATCCTCGCGAACGAATTTCGGCAACCATGAAATCCACCGGATGGATCGTGGCCGATTGGACATATTCGTCGCCGTAGGCGCGGATACTGTCTGCCGGAAGCCGGGTGGTGATCGCGCAGCCTGCGGCATCCATGGCACGGCCGATCCATACGGGCTCTGCATCCGGACCAAGCAGCAGCACCTGCGGCACGTAGAAGGACCAGGCATCGTAACCGGAGAGATAATAGAGATTGCAGGGGTCTGAGACGACAAGAAGGTCGATACCCCGACGCGCCATCTCGCGGCGCACAGCTTGCTGCCGGCTGGCGTACTCCGCAGCATCGAAGTGCATTTCCCGATCCGTCACTTCAAGGTTCCTCCGTTTACGAGATGCAGGATGCGCGGCCTTGCAATGCACGCGGCAATCGCAGCCGCCGCGACACACGCGGCGACAAGCGCGAGACCCTGCACGGGGTCGACGAGAATGAGCGCGGCGCCGATCAATCCCGAAGCGTAGCTTCCAACGCCGATCGAAACATACCAGACGCCTATGACGAGGCTTGCAAGGTGACGCGGCGCCAGCCTGCTGGCGAGTGCGATCTGCGGGGGCCAGATAAACACGTCGGCAAGCCCGAAAAGCATATAGCCCGCAACGAACCACAGCATCGGGACAGCACCGCCGCCTGCTGACGCGAAGCCACTCATGAAGACCGCGTAACCTGCCGCCAGAAGGCCGAGGCCGATCACCAGGCTTGCGCAGACATCCGGCGCCGATTTGCCCCTGGCCGCAGCGCGATTCCAGAATGCCGCGAACGCCGGCGCCGCGATGATGAAGACGCCTGTGCTGATGCTGAGAAACCAGGTTGCCGGTATCGTGAAGCCCCCGAGAGTCCGGTCCGCGGCATTCTGAACAAGCAGATTGAGAAATCCGCCCTTCTGATAAAAGGCAGACGCATAAACGAGCGTGAACACGCTGATGAGCGCGAGCCCTATCAGCGAGGTGCGCTGGCGCCCGGAAAGTGGCGCGTGTACGCCTGCCTCTCCGCCCGCTGACGCCACGCATCTGGAAAGATCCGAAAGCCAGCGTTTTCGGAAACAGGCGAACAGCACGACGCCAAATGTCATGCCAACTCCGGCCGTGAGGAACCCCCAGTGCCATCCCATGGACTCCCCGATCGATCCGGCCACGAGATTGGAGAAGAACGAACCGGCCCAGACACCGGTCATGAAAATGGCGTATCCGCTGTCTCGGCGCTCATCGTGCGGCGCATACAACAGTCCGACAGCGGCCGAGACCGCAGGCTTCAATAGCGCGGTTCCAAGAATGATGAGAACGAGTGAGAGCCAGAACAGAACGAGCGCCCCGGTCTCTCCGGGCCCGTGTGCGGCCACATAGGCCAGAACCATCTGACCGGCGGCGATCGCGCATCCGCCGATGATGATGCCCTTCTGCTCGCCGATCCAGCGACTGACGAGCCAGCCGCCGACAGCAGGCGCGGCAAAGGCGAAGCCGCTGACGAGGCCGAAAATCTGCACCGCCTGATCGGCGCGCCATCCGAAACCGCCGGACGCGACCGGGGAAGACAGGAACAACGTGAGCAGTCCGGCAAGCGCGTAATAGCTGAAGCGCTCCCACATCTCCGTTACCGACAGCAGGTAAACGCCCGGCGGATTGTTCCCAAATTCTCTCATGATGGCCCTCCGGTCTTGCCAATGCCATGAGATCGAGAAACCAAATGGAGCCGTATTCGCGGAGGCGCCGAACTGTTGACGTTCTGCAGCCCGGCATACCGCACAATTCTCGGCCGCGTTACGGCTAAGGAATGTGAAGAATCGCCAGATGCCGAAGTCGGGGCGTAGCAGAAGGAACGGGATTTATGGGGAACGGTGAAGAGTCTCTCGGCGTGGCGGGTACGCTCGGTGCAATTGCGACCCCCTCGCTCATCCTCGATTTGCCGAAGCTGGATCGCAATATCGAACGCATGGCGGACTGCTGCCGCCGTCTGGGCGTCAGCCTGCGCCCTCATGTAAAAACGCCGAAATCCCTGCCAGTCGCGGCCCGGCTTGCCGCGGCCGGAGCCCTTGGTTTTACGGTGTCCACGCTTCAGGAAGCCGAGTATCTCGCCGCTGCCGGATACAGCGACATCTTCTATGCGGTCCCGATCGATCCTCACAAAGTGCCGAGGGCTGCGAAACTCGCGGCGGCGGGCGTCGATATATCGCTGCTCACGGATTCGCTTGCCGCAGCACACGCGGTGGCGGCAGCGGCCGAGGCGTGCGAAACCGTTCTGACGATATGGATCGAACTCGACGTCGATCATTACCGAACCGGCATCGAACGCTCCGATCCCGATTTCGAAACACTGGCGGGGTTTCTCACGGCGAACCCCTGGGTTCGTTTCGCCGGGCTCATGTCCTATGGCGGCGCGTCCTACAACAGCGCGAGTGTGAACGCGACCGCTGCACTGGCAGAGCGGCACCGCGCTGCTCTTGCCGAGGCGAAGCAGTCGCTGGAGGCCTCGGGCATTCCATGCCCCGCGCTCAGCTTTGGGTCCACGCCCGCCGTCATGCATGCCCGCAGCCTTGAAGGCATCACTGAAGCTCGATGCGGCATTTACACGTTTCAGGATCTTTTTCAGGCCGGGATCGGCGCGTGCGAAAAGTCCGATATCGCGCTGTCCGTGCTTACGACGGTCATAGGTGCAAACCCGGCGCTCAATCGCCTGACGATAGATGCCGGAGGCCTTGCCCTCTCGAAGGACAGGAGCACGCAGGGGCGCCCCTTTGATGCCGGCTTCGGGCTTGTCTGCGATGAGCAGGGAGAGATCATCCCGGAGATGTACGTCGCCACCGTCAGTCAGGAACTCGGGCTCGTTACGACGAAAGACGGATCGCCTGTTCCCTTTACGCGCTTTCCCATTGGCAGGCGGCTGCGGATTCTTCCGAACCATGCCGATATGACGGCCGCTGCCTATGAGGAATATTTCGTCGTGGATGGCGACCGGACGATCGTCGATCGCTGGCAGCGCACCAACCGCTGGTGAGCGCTCTCGGCTAGAGGCCTGCAAAGGTGCGCGCGAAATAGACAGCATTGAGAAGTAGCCGCTGCGTGCCGAGCGAGTAGCCCCGGAACACGGGATCCCACGCAAAGCAGATGATCTGGCCGCGACCGGCGCGTTCGCGCGTCAGGCAAGGCGTCCCGGCGATCATCTCGACCGCTTCGGGCCAGATGAGGCCCGACAGCGCGAGATGCTCCCGCTCGGCGAAGCGGATGACCACGGTATCGTCATGCGCTTGCAAAACCGCAGGCTCGCGAAACAGAACCGGCACGCGATCGCCGAGCCCCTGCGCAAGCCAGTGGTGCGTCTTCACATTCGCGCAGAGATAGCTTCCGCTCGGTAGATAGCGCGCGTCACGTCCGGCCCGTTCGCTATTATCCCAAATGGGATACGTTTCCGGCAAAAATTGTCTCGCGGCGTGCCCCGCAGCGAGGCTGTGGTCCAATCCGCCTGCAATGCCGCCCTCGTCACGCCCGCTGATCCCATACCGCCCGCTTCGTGCCAAAACGCGCGTGGCGCCGGCGATGCCGATCAGGGTTCCGCCGCGATTCTGCCAGTCGTAAACGCCGCTCTCAAAGGGAAATGTTTCGCCATGGGGCGCGATCAGGACGTCGTATCGGTCGAGGTCGTAATCGGCAATCATGACGCTATCGAGAAGGGTCGCGCGCGCACCGTGACCTTCGAAAAGGTGCCAAAGCGCACCGACGCTCTGCGCGTCCGTACCGTGCCCGGCAAGGATCGCGAGTTTCGGCGGATGCAGAAGATGAAACCGATCTCCGCCTGGATCCAACCCTCGGTCGGAGCGGGATGAAGCAAGCGCCCTTACATCCGTGCGGGTTGCAAGCATTGCATAAGCGCCCAGAGCGGACTCTGCCTGATCCTCCCTGCGGATCAAAAACGGTTCGTCACTCTTCCCAAGGCCAAGGCGGACCGTGAGCCCGAGTGCCTGCAAGGCGGGCAGCATGGAGAGCGCGCGATCCTCGAACGCGTATCCGAACGCACCGTCTCCGGCCGGCGACACGTCCGCCTCGAAAGCGTCCGACACCCATGCACCCGCGGGTTCCTCGGACGTATGGAACACGCGCGCATCGAAGGCGAGAGAGACGGCCCAGGCCGTACAATCATATATCTGCGTTTTCTGCCCGTTCTCGAGCCGCGCGCGCTCGGCAGCAAGGAAATGCGCCGGCATCGGCACATGGAAATCAAACATGTTCTCGACCAGCGCGCCGAGCGGCTGGCGGGCGGAAATCAGGAGTGCTCCGGCCTGCAGATCAATGGATCGGCTTTCCGCGCCCCAATGATCCTGCAGCCCCTCTGCGCGCACGCTGTCCGCAAGGCAGCGATAGTCGATGCCGTGAAGATCGAGGAGGGCAACGATGGCCTGCCTCTTCGCACCGGATTCATCCACGATCCAATAGCGAGCGGTATAGTCCCGGCTCCTCGCCGCCTTGCGCCGAGAAACATAGGTCTCGGCATTTGCCGCAGCCGCTTCCAGCATCGCGCGCGATGCACAAACCTGCGCTGCAACCGCCTCATCGAAACTCCGCTGCTTCCCGTTCGGCAGCTCCACCGTGTTTCCGTATGTCGTCGCCTGTTCGAGAAGGATCGGAACGGCGCCGTGGTAGGCAGGCCAGATATCGAAGAAGCCCGGGAAGAAAACCTCATTCCATGCCCCGGTGTAATGTGCGACGCCTGCCTGATCGAGCGCGCCGCCGATCGCCCCTTTCAGCTCGTCCCAACTCTCATGAATACACGGCGAAAGCGCGGGGTTGAACGGCTCGGCGGGGCAGGCGAACAGGAAACTGTCCTCCGGCGCCATCTCGTGGGCATCCAGGTAGAGATCCGGCGCGGCATCGCGGATTGCCTTAATTCGTTGCCGGGATTCGATCTGCGTGCCGAACAGCGCATCACGGTTCAAATCGAAAAGATAGTGGTTGCCGCGCCCCTTCGGCCACGGAACGTTGTTGTGATAGGCATTGAGATCGGGGTTGACGACGGCGCCCGCGAAACTTTCCAGATGAGAAAGGCTGCGCTCGCGCCCATCAGGATTCGCCATGATATCGACGTGAACGACTAGCGCATCGCGGATGGCTGCAGCCTCGTCGGACAGGACAAGCCATTCGCTGACCCGCAGCGCGGCGTCGCTCGGCGAAAGCTCGCTGCCGTGGATGCCATAGCCCAGCCACACCGTGGCGACTGTCTGCCCCGTATCAGCGCGGTCTTCGAAATTCTGCGGCGCCGAGATGATCGCGCGCCAGAGCGTGCGTCCCTCTATGGACGAACCATAGGGGGCCAGACGAATTCGGTCCGGCTGCTGCGCGGCAATCACCGCAAGGCGGCGCGCGACCTCATGATGCCGAACGGGCCGCATGACCGGGCTCAGTCCGGCTTGACCGCAAGCGCGCGGTCGATACGGGAAAGGCACGACGGACCACTCGATTCGATCACGAAAGTTTCGCTGAGCTCGTATCCGCTGTCCCGCCCCCAAAGGCCGAGCATCAGGTGGAGCACCATGTTTTCCTGGAGCGGCGTGGTATCGGTCGCGATCAGGCTGACTGTCCGCTCACCCCAATCCGGAGGATACCCGATCCCCACCGAATAGCCGATGCGCGAGGGCTTCTCGATTCCCGCGCGGCGGATAACACCATTCCAGGCATTCGCCACATCGCACGCGAGCGCGCCCGGGCGAACGGCGGCAAGCGCGGCGCCGAGACCGTCTTCCACGACTGCCGCCAGGTTCAGCATATCTGCAGGGGGACGTCCGACATGAACGGTGCGAGCGAGCGGAGCGTGATAACGGAACCGATTGGCGCCAAGTTCCAGCGTGCACGTGCTGCCGGATTCGAAGCGTTCGTCGGTCCATGTCAGATGGGGTGCCGATGTACGCGATCCCATGGGAAGCGTCTGGAAATCAGGAACATCCCCGCAGAAATCAGGGTGGCCGTTGATGAGCGCGTCGTAGATTGCACCAGCCACTTCGGATTGCCGCACGCCCGGCGCAACCAGATCGATGGCTCGTCGCATGGCGATATCCGTGATTTCGCCTGCCTGACGAATCACGGCGATCTCGGCTTCCGATTTGATCGTGCGGACCCAGTTGATGAGCGTGTCCGCATCGATCAGCGTCTTGTCTGAAAGACCGGCGGATAGCCGCGCATGGTATTGCGCCGTAAAGTAAGGCGAATCCATTTCCACGCCGATCCGCCGCGCAGCAGGGAAGCGGTCGCGGACAATCCCGGCGATGAAATCGGCGCCGTGGCGCCCCTTGGCGAGATAGGAGTCGTCATAGCCGAAAAGCGCGTCTTCGGGCAGCATCGCGGTGTGACGCGCGCATTCGAGATCGATTGCTCGTCCGACCCATACGGGCGGCGCATCCAGCGGAAGCAGGACGGCCTGCGGCACATAGAAGGACCACGCATCGTACCCCACGCAGTAGTTCATGCTGGGCGGGTTCGTAATGAGAAGCAGATCAATCGACGCCTCGGCCATCGCCCTGCGGATTGCGGCCTGCCTGCGCGCGTATTCACCACTCTCGAAAACCGCCACGAAAATCCCCCCGAAACCCTTTAATCAGTGCCATTCGGCATAGACGGTCATCGGTCCCGGCAACATTTCGTGGACTTGTCCGATTTTACGCGAGTCGCGCAAAAAAATGCGGTTCGTGCGATCAGCCGCGCTCGAGAAGATATGTGCGGATCCGCCGATCGATGCTATCGTCGGTTTCCGGCAGCAAACCGCAGTTTGCGATCAATACGCGCTCGGATATCTGTGTTCCGAGATACTCGTACACGATCGGGGTCAGATAGGGCTCGCGCGACAGGCCACTTGAAACGCCGAGCGCCTTGCCGAACAGAAACGTCATCGGATTCTTGTGCGTTGGATACAGAATCGTCTCGGTAATCGCGTTCTTCAGGATCGTGTCGGACTCGACGATGAAGATCCGGTCGGAAAGATGCATGAGCACGCCGCTGTACTTGTACACGTCGTAGCCGTGCCCTTGCCTATCTCCGGGAGCCTTCATGCGTTCGATGGCCTTCAGCCAGGTCCGGCCTTCATGTTCGAACACACGCACGCACGCCTTTATGATTGCGTCGGGGTACTCCACGGATCGAAGATAGCGGTAATAATATCCCACGTATTTGTGACCGAGCGCGCCTGAATCGTCGTGCACGTGCTTGACGAGATCCTGAAATCCGCCTGGAGACACGTGCTGCGTTCGGTCGGACTTGACGACGATCAGGTCGCGGAACTGCGCGGCAGGAAGCCGGATTTCATATTCCTCGACGCCGAAGTAGTCGCAGATTTTCCTGATATTCCCGCTCGATGGCAGCGTTTCGCCGGAAAGATAGCGCGCGAACTGCTGGCGGTTGATTTCGAGCTTTCGACAGACTTCGGAAACCGAACGCTTGTAGCTGCACAGCAGGCGCAGATTTTCCGCAAGGTCCTCGCTTCCCGAATTCTTTGCAGCAGCACGCATCGTCTACCTTCGACCTTCCCGCCCTGGACCGTTCAACGGGCGCACAGGCTTACCCGGCGACAACGATATTCCCGGAGACGCGCCTTGGAAAGCGCCGGCTCCGTGTCAGTCGCGCGCCGGTTCCCCGAAACACGGCATCGCGTCCGCCCTCCCGCCCCAACGGGCAAGGCGCCGGAAAAGCAGGCCATAGGCGAACGCTGCAAGCGCGGCAACAACCGCAAGGCACGTGAGCAGCGCGCTCAGCGAGAGATACGCGGTGCTGTAAGCGCCGATGTAACCGGAAATCAGCGCCCCGATTCCCACGAAGACGAACCAGCCCGAAACATAGAGCGCCCCGCGCCCAGGCGGCGCCAGCCGCGTCGCGAGGGACACCTGCGCGGGGCCGAGCAGTGCATCGCCGAGCCCGAACACCGCATAGGCAGCGACGAACCATAGCAACGAAGGCCGAGGGTCAGCCGTCGCCACGGCGAGAAGCGCGAAGCCGATCGCAAGCACGAGGAGTGCACTTGCGCTCTTCGCCGCGGTACTGAAATGCACGGACCTTCGGGCCATCCGCCGTGTGAAAAGCCCGATGCAGGGCGTCCATGCCAGAAACAGCACGACGCTGATGTTCTGCACCCACGTCGTTGGTACGTCGAAGCCGAAAAAGCTCCTGTCCACATGATCCCGGATGTAGAGGCTTAGAATCCCGATGACCTGATAGAAGATCGCCATGTAGATGACGGTAAACAGCCCGTGGACAAGATATACCTTCAGGCGGCCCGGCGTCTGGGGGTGCGTTTGCGCCGGTTCTGCGTCGACGCGCGGTTGCGAAAAGCGGCCGATGGAGCCGAGCCACCGGTTCTGAAAGCCAAGGTAGGCCGCCAATCCCAGCGCCATGCCGATACCGGCGACGCTGAACCCCGCGTGCCATCCCAAACGCTCGCCAAGCAGGCCGGGTATCGTGATGCCCAGCATGCAGCCCAGATAGAGGCCGAAAAAGAGGAGCTGGAAGCCCTCCACACGGCGCGCATCGTCGGGCCGGTAAAAGCCCGCGACGATGGAGGAAACCGTCGGCTTGATAAGCGCCGTGCCCAGAAAAAGGAACAACACGGCCGCATAGAACAGCAGCGCATTGGCACGGTAGGAGAGGACGAGCGCCTTCTCCAGCGCCGAGCCGATCGTGCTGTTCGCCGCGAGGATGGTCCGGGCAGCGTCAGCGCCGCCGCCCAGCAGGCCAAGCTGGAGTCCCGGCGATGCAAGCGCCTCCCCCACAGGAAGTCCAGTGGCATATTCGACGAAAAGCGGTGTGTAATGCGACACGAAGAACAATATGTGGCCGACCATGACGAGGCCCGCGCCCCAGGCGATGCACGATCGCTCCGACACATGCCGAATGGAAAGCCAGCCGCCGAGCAGCGGCGACATCATCAGTGCGCCCATGTACCAGCCGTTGAAAAGCAGGGCGTCCTGCTCGCTCCAGCCCCAGCCGCCGGTCGCGCTGCTACCGCTGAGGAACAGGACGAACAGGCTGGTCACGCCGTAAAAGCTGAACCGCTCCCAAAGCTCTGTGAATGAAACGAGCCATACGCCTTTGGGGTGGCCTCCCCAGGTCGCTCGCCCATCCGAAGCTATGCTATTCGTGGTTCCCACAATCCTGACGCAGCCCCTCCCGTTCCGCCTCCCTGTCGCGGAAGGACGCTATATGTCTGGACAAAAGCGCCTTGAACAACCCTAAACGGCAATCCGCCCATGCGCGCGCAAGGCAATGAAAGAGTCCGCTGAAAATCGCGAAACCGCTTACGCTTGTGCCCGGTCCCAACGCTGCGCTTCATGCTTGGCGCCTTGCCCGCTAGAAGGCCGGGCAAACCGCCCAAAGCAACATAAAGCGAACCACAATGTCGCCCCGCACCCTCATCGTCCTCCTTGCCCTTTCCTTAATGCCGGTATCGCCCGTGGCAGCGGGTGAAAACACGGGTCTTCCGCCGGGCATGGACGCTTATGCCGAGGACATGCGCGAGCAGTGGTCGATCCCGGGGATCGCGGTGGCGGTTATCCGGAAGGATGGCGAACCGATCGTGAAAACCTACGGCTTGCGGCAATGGGACCGGCCGGAAAAGGTCGATCCCGATACCATGTTCGGCATTGCGTCGATCACCAAGACATTCGTCGCCGCCGGGATCGCGAAGCTTGTAGACAGCAAAACACTGGATTGGGACGACCCCGTCGTCAAGCATCTTCCGGAGTTCCGTACGAAAGACTCGGCAGTCACCGCTGCGGTAACGGTACGCGATCTTCTCAGCCACAGAAGCGGGATCGAGACGCATGGCGACTGGCTGGAAGAAGTCCCAGGGCTCAGCGAGGCCGAACTCGTCGCGCGACTCTCCCATGTGGGCCAGTCCGTGCCGTTTCGCGCCCGCCCGCAGTACAACAACTATGGTTTTGTCGTTCTCGCGCAGATTATAGAGCGCGTTTCGGGCATGCCTTGGGGCGCCTATCTCACCCGCGAAATCTGGCACCCGCTCGGCATGAAAAATACATTCGCCCATGCCGATGCATTCGTGCCGGCAGAAAATGTGCTGCCGTCGGGGGACGGCTGGTCCGATACAATCCGGCGCGGATTGGATGCCGTGCCTGCCGACATCAACGTCGCCGCGCCCCATGTCCGCTGGGAAAAGGCGTTCGACGGCAAGATCGTCTACGATCGCCGCGAACTCGAAAATACGACCGCGCATTTCCACAAGACAGCCATTGACCCGTCCCAGGCCGTATTCTCCTCGTTGAACGACATGGCGCGGTGGGCACGCTTCCTGCTGCGCGCGGATGACAGCCCTGTGCTTTCGGCAAAGTCCGTGCGCGCGCTCCGGCAGATGAACAGCATCAGGGGCAACGGTGATTGGGCAGTGAACGGCGAGCGCGATACGCTGCGCGGCATCGGTTACGGCCTCGGCATGGAGATTTACCGTTATCGCGGGCGCACCCTATTCGGCCACGCGGGAGACGAGCTCGGCTACAGTTCGAAAATGGTGATGGATACGGATCGCGGCGTCGGCGTCGTGGTTCTAGTCAACAATCTCACGCGGACCTTCACCAGTGTGGACGCGATCGCGCAGTTTATGCTCGACCATCTTTATGGCGCCCCTGTCACCAACTGGTCGGCGCGCGCGCTCGATTCCAGCTTCCAGGACCATACGGCGATGATGAAGGAGGTTGCTGCAGTTCAGGCGCAGCGTCCGCCCGGTCAGCTCACTGCGTCATTGTCCGACTATGCTGGCCGGTACACGGACCCCTTCGCGGGCGAACTGCGGATCGAAAAGCGCGGCAAGCACCTGATTGCGACGACCGGGCCGAGCTATGAGATCGAGCTGAAGCATTGGGGCGCCGACACGTTCCACGGCACGGTAATCAGCCCGCTGCGATTGCAGGCGTTCCTGACATTCAGCATGGATGCATCAGGAAAACCGTCGGCGCTGTCCCTTCGGTATCTGGAAATTCCGGAGATTGACCTGTCCTTCCGCCGCGACACCGGCGGCCGGGATGACAAATAGCGCTAGTCCTGGTGCGGAAAAACGCGGCGGGTGCGACAAGTCACGGAAAGTCGCGAAATTGCGCAATTGCTGCGAATTCGTCTCAATCCGAAACCGCAAACACGAATAAAAGGGGGAACCAGCAAATGAGTTTTCGTGGAAATTTCGGATCCGGCGCTTCCGCGTTCGCCATGGTCGCCGTTGCATTGGCGGCGGGGCCAGCTTGGGCACAGGCGCAGGTGGATGAAGAGATCATCGTCTTCGGCAAGTCGTCTTCGCAGACGACGCTCGATATCCCGCAGACAGTGAACGTGTTCCGGCAGGAAATGATCGAGCAGGTTGGGGCCACGCGCCTCGGCGACGTGCTGCGTTTCGTTCCGGGCGCGAGCTCGAACGGTTCGGAGCTGGACGCGTTCGGCGACAGTTATCTCATGCGCGGCTTCGAGGCCGACAGCACGATCAACGGCATTCGCACCGATCGCATGAACCACGCGCGCGACTCGGTGAGCATCGAGCGCGTTGAAATCCTGAAGGGTCCGGCCTCTGTTCTGTACGGCCAGCTGCAACCCGGCGCGGTCGTCAACGTCGTTACCAAGGAACCGCTGCGCGATCTGGCGTTCAAGGTTACCGGAGAAGCGGGACGTTTTGATTTCTATCGCGGAACCGTCGATCTTTCGGTTCCTCTCACCGCAGACGGCTCGATCGCCACACGCATGATCGGTGCGTACGAGAATTCGGACTCGTTCATCGATTTCTGGGGCAAGGACCACCGCTTCTTCGCGCCGTCTCTGATGTTCCTGCCGAGCGACAACACCAAGATTTTGATCGAAGGCATGTACTCGCGTGACAAGTGGGACGCGTTCTACAACGGCGTACCTGCGGAAGGCACCGTGCTGCCCAATCCCAACGGTCCGCTGCCGCGTAGCCTCCACATCGCAGACCCGAGCTTCGACGGCACCATGCGCCGCACGAGCGAGATCAGCGCCAGGCTGGAGCACGACTTCACCCCGGATATCTCGTTCCGCCTTGCCGCGACATGGAACGATCGCGGCACCAATTATCAGGAGATATTCGGCGTTCTCGGCTGGGAAACAGACGCTGCGGACGGGTTGCTGATGCGCGCGCTTCTGGATAACGATGGTTCCGCCAGCACGTGGGATTTCCACGCCGATGTCGGTTTCCGGTTCGATACCGGCAGCATCGGCCATGAACTGACGATCGGCGCTGAGTACGGTATCGACAAGTCATACGGCATCGATCGGGTCGGCCTCGTCGAAAGCCTCGATCTCTACAATCCGGTCTACAGCCTGGAAACGCAACCGCCGGTCCTTGTCCCGCTTTACACAAACCGGACGTGGAACGACGTGGACCGCATGGGTCTGTTCATTCAGGAGAGGATGCGGATCACCGACGATCTGCGCCTCATCGCCGGTTTGCGCTATTCCACCGTCGATCAGCGTCAGCGATTCATGCGGAGCGGCCCCGCCACGCTGACGAATGTGGAAACGGATTCATGGACGCATCAGATCGGCGTTCTCTACAGCCCCGTTCCCACGGTGTCATTGTTCGCCAGCCGTTCCACGTCCTTTGTTCCGGTTCTTATGAACAATTCGGACGGAACGCCGCTCGCACCTGAAACCGGCACGCAGTATGAAGCCGGCGCGAAGGTAACATTCCTTGACGGGACGATGAACGGCAGCATCTCTTTGTTCCACCTCACACGCGGCAACGTCGCCGTTTCGGATCGTGACAACCCTGCTTTCTTCCTCACGATCGGCGAGCAGGTGGCCAAGGGTGTCGAGCTCTCGGTTGACGGAAAGATCACGCCGAACTGGTCGATCTATGCCGGCTATGCCTACACGGATGCTGAAACGACCAAGGATACGCAGGCCGTTGGTGAAACGAACCGTGAAGGCTATCGCCTGCGCGGCGTCGCAAAGAACACCTTTGTGTTCAATACCAACTACGAGATTGTCGATGGCGCGCTCGCCGGCTTCAACCTCGGCGGCAGCGTAAATTATGTCGGCAAGCGCGCAGGGGACATTGACGAGACGTTCAACCTGCCGAGCTACTGGCGTGTCGATGCCCTCGCGGGATACAAGATCAACGATCGTATCGCGCTCAGGCTCAACATCGACAATGTACTCAATGACAAGATCTACTCGGTCGCCTGGAGTGCGTACGAGGTTTGGCCGTCGGCACCGCGCACCTACCGCGCGACGATTGCGTTCGCTCTCTGATCCGTGCTGAAATCGGTGCCCCCTCCCCTCCCGCTCTTTGGGATGGGAGGGGAAGCCGTATCGGGAGCCTCGCCAGCATTATGATCCGCCGTCTTTCGCTCGTTGCAGGCACGATACTCGCGGCACAGGCCATGCCCGCACACGGCGAGATCGCGGGCGTGGAGATCCTACGGACAGTGCACGGTGTGGCCCATGTCACCGCGAACAACTATCGCAAGCTCGGGTTCGGCATCGGCTACGCCTACACGTCCGACAATGCCTGCCTCCTCGCCGAACAGGTCGTAACCGTAAACGGCGAGCGGTCCCTCTACTTTGGCGGCGAGGGCAAGACTCTGCTCGGCGTCGAGACATTTTCGAATCTCACCAGCGATATCTTCCATCGCGCCTATTTCGACGATGCGGCGCTCGCGGCGGCCCACCGTAAAACGTCCACGCGCGCGCAGGCTCTGCTGAAGGGTTTCGTCGAAGGCTATAATCATCACTTGCGCGTCTCAGATCGCGGGAATGCCGAAACACGCTGCCGGAACGCCCCCTGGGTGCGGCAGATGACCATGCGCGACATGTACCGCATGATTGAATCGAGCGCGCTGCTGGCCAGTGGCGCTGTGCTTGCGGAGGGTTTCGCAGAGGCCGGCCGCTTGGCTCCCACGGACAAGGTGGCGCCGCAACCCGCGCCGGGGGGCTTTGGCCTCGGCAGCAACGGCATGGCGTTCGGAGGGGAGGCGACGGTGAGCGGCCGTGGCCTCGTGATCGCGAATCCGCATTTTCCGTGGCACGGCATCAACCGTTTCTACCAGATCCATGCAACGATCCCCGGCAGGATCGATGTCATGGGTGTGATGCTCCCGCCCCTGCCGGTCGTGGCCATGGGTTTCACAAGCGATGTGGCGTGGACGCATACGGTATCAACCGCGGCACGTTTCACGCTTTCGGAGCTCACGCTCGCGCCGGGTAAGCCTGACACCTATCTTGTGGACGGCAAGGAACGCCGCTTGAAAGCGCGCACGATCGAAATTCCAACGCGCGCGGCCGACGGGACAATCACGCCATATCGCCATGTGGTTCACGAATCCGTTTTCGGCCCGATCGTTTCCCTGTCGAACGCGGGCCTCGGCAGGTCGAAAGCGCGTGCTTACGCCCTGCAGGACGCCAACCGCCTGAATGTCGATGCGATCGAGACCTGGCTGCAAATAGCGGAGAGTCGGTCCGTCGCTGCGTTGAAACCCGTACTCTCGGGCAAGCGCGGGATCCCGTGGGTCAACACCATTGCGGCGGATCGGGAAGGCAAGGCGCTCTATGCCGATATCGCGCGCGTTCCCAACGTTGATGCGAACATGCAGGCGCGGTGCAAGCCCTCGGAAGCTGCCGCCGCGCTGGCGCCGAAGCTGCAAGTCCTGCGTGGCGATACACTGTCATGCAGGTGGTCGGGTTTTCTGCCGGCAGAACGGATGCGCGCCAGCATCCGCAGCGACTATGTTTCCAATAGCAACGACAGCTACTGGCTGGTGCACGCCGAAGACAGGCTGCAGCCGCTGGACCCGATTCTGGGTCCGGCAGCCATCCCGCAGCGCTTCCGGACGCGTGAGGCGCTGACGCAGATCGACCTCGCGCTCAAGAACGGCCGCAGGTTCGATCACAAAGCCGGCTTCGATCTCATCCTGTCCAATCGCAACTATTCGGGATTGCTGATGGCCGACGATGTCGTCCGTATGTGCGGTTTGCCGGGTGTCCCGTCCGATCTGGGCGCGCCATGCCGTGTCCTCGCCGCGTGGGACCGCCACAGCAATCTCGGCAGCCGGGGGGCGCTGCTGTTTCGAGAGTTCTGGAACCGGGCGCGACATGTTCCAGACGTGTTTGCGGTACCCTTCGATCCTGCCGATCCGCTTCATACCCCGCGAACGCTGGCGATCGACAATCCCGCTGTGCGGCAGGCACTCGTTGAAGCACTTCGGGAGTCCGTGGCGGCGATGGCCGCGCTGGAGCTTCCCCCAAACGCATCCATTGCCGAGGGCCAGCGCACGCTTCTGAACGGCAAATTCCACTCTGTTTCGGGCGGAGACTGGCATGACGGCGTTCTCAATCTGAACCTCACCCGCCCGGTGAAGGGCATCGGCTACGAACCCTTCGATGGCGCGAGCTACATCGCCGTCATGGGCTTCGAAGACAGTGGTCCGGTAGCGGAGGGCATCCTCGTTTACGGCCAGTCCAGCGATCCCGGTTCACGCTGGTATTACGATCAGATCGACCTCTATGCCGAAAACGGCCGGTATCGCCTTCCATTCTCCCGGCAGGAGATCGAGGTCGACCCCGGCTTCCATCGCCAACCGATCCCCTCAGGCAAATAGGTTCCTCAGTGCTGCGTCTGCTTTCCGCACAAGTTGTCCAGGGCCTCCTGGATGTCCCGACCTGTCTTTCGCTCGTCGAAGACGCCATGATCGCAACGTCGGCGGGCGATACTGTTCAGCCGCCGCGGTGGATGTTGTCCCTGCCCACGGCGCCCCATGCCGTGCTCGGCATGATGCCCGGCCTGCTTCCGAGCCTCGATCTGTTCGGCGCCAAGGTCACCGCCGTATATCCGGAAAACCATCAGCTGGGCCTTGCGTCTCACCAGTCGCTGATACTGTTGTTCGAAAAACAGCACGGTGCCCCCGTCGCGCTGGTGGACGGCGCGGAAGTGACCGCGGCGCGCACCGCTGCCGCCAGCGCCGTGGCGACGAGGGCTTTGGCGCGCGCCGACGCGCACGATCTCGCGATCCTTGGATACGGCGTACAGGCGGCGCGCCATATCGATGCGATCCGGCATGTCCGGTCGATCCGCCGTGTGCGCGTGTGGGGCCGCTCGCCCGAGCAGGCCGAGGCATTCGCCGATCAGCAGCGCAAACTGACCGGCCTTGAGGTGATCGCTATGCCCAGCGCGCGATCCGCTGTCGAAGACGCGCACATCATCTGTACCGTCAGCGCCGCACGCACGCCGATCCTGTTTTCAGACTGGGTGTCGCCGGGCACACATATCAACATAGTGGGATCAAGCTCGATGGATGCCATAGAGGTCGCGCCCGAGCTTGTCGCCCACGCGCGGGTGTTCGTCGATTCTCTCGAAGCCGCAATGGCGCTCGGAGGCGAACTCAATCAGGCAATCGAACTGGGTTTCATGGCCAAAGGTGATATCGCCGGAGAAATCGGCGCGGTTCTTGCCGGCCATGTGGAAGGGCGCCGCGACGCGAGCGAGATTACGGCCTACAAATCGGTGGGCATCCCCGCCCAGGATCTTGCCTGCGCCAATTACCTGTGCGCCGAGGCCGCACGGCGGAAACTCGGAGCGGAGGTTCCATGGTAGAGATGGCGAACACACTCGATATTCATGCCGCCCAGGCGTTTCTGGCGCCTTCTCTTCACCGCACCCCGCTCGTGCGGTCGGAAACACTATCGAACATGGTCGGGCGTTCAGTTTATCTGAAACTCGAACTCTTCCAGAAAACAGGCTCCTACAAACCGCGCGGCATGTTGTGGGCCGTCCACACCCTGTCGGCGGAAGCGCGCGCACGCGGCGTCATCACGTTTTCAGCCGGCAATGCGGCGCAGGGCCTCGCGTGGGCAGGCGCACGGCTTGGCGTGAAAACCTATGTGGTGATGGCGGAAACCGCCAACCCCACCAAAGTGGCCGCGACAGAAGGCTACGGCGCCGAGGTGATCCTGCACGGCACACCCCCGGAGGCCGCTGTGTTCTGCAATGAACTTGCGGCACAGCGTGGTCTCACATTCATCTCTTCCTATGATGACGAAGCGTTGATGACGGGCCATGCATCACTCGGCATGGAAGTTCTTGAAGATCTGCCGGACGTCACCGACATTTTCATCGGCATCGGCGGCGGGGGTATGGCAGGCGGCGTGGTGCGCGCCGTTGAAGACGCGCGCAGCACTGTGCGTCTTCATGGTGTGGAGCCGGAGGGGGCTGCGGCGATGAGTCAAAGCCTTGCGCGCGGCATGGCGGTACGGCTGGACCGCGTATCGACGGTGGCGGACGGTCTTGCGGCACCCGGCGCGGGCGCGCACTGCCTCGAACTCGTTCGCAGGCGTTTCGAAGGCGTGAGCACGATCGGTGACGAGGATATCCTCGCTGCCATGCGCCTGCTCATGCAGCGCTGCAAGGTGATGGCGGAACCGGCGGGAGCCGCCGCGCTTGCCGGGCTTCTCGCACATGCCCGCACAGGCGCGCTCGGCGAAACGGTCGTCTGCATCGTGTCCGGTGGGAACCTCGATCTCGCCCTTCTCAAGCAGTGGCTTTGAGCACACGATCTACACGTCGACGAACTGCGTAAGCCCCGCCGCCAGCGCCTTCTCAAAAACATAGCCGGCGACCGCGAGATCCTGAAGCGAGATTCCCGAGCTGTCGTAGATCGTGATCGCATCGTCGCTGGACCGTCCTTGCGAACGCCCATTGATCACTGCCCCGATCGCCGTCACGCGGTCGCGCGCTTCGGCTTCCGCCAGATACTGAAATTCTCCGATCGAAAAGGTCTGATCGAGCGTATCCGCGAAGAGTTCAGCACGCGCGGCAAGCGCCACGGGCAGCTCCTGCTTTCCAGGTCCATCGGCCCCCATCGCCGACACATGCGTGCCCGGTTTCACCCCGCATTCGGAAAACAGCGCCGCGCGCGACGCCGTCGCCGTCACCACGATATCCGCCTGTTCGAGCGCCATGTCTGTGGACGCAGTTTCCGCATCCAGTCCCGCTGCATTCAATCGCTGCGCGAGCGCCGCGGCCCTGCCGGTATCACGACCGCAAACAAAGACGCGCGAAAGAGATCTCACGCGCGAGATCGCGATCGCTTCATGGAAGGCCTGATGCCCGGTCCCGAACACGGCAAGAACCGCCGCATCCTTCCGGGCAAGGAGGTCCACCGCAACGGCATCCGACGCTGCGGTTCGAAGCGCATTCAGATACGTCGCGGAAACAAGCGCCAGCGGGAAGCCCGTCGCATCATCCAGAAGCAGCGTTGTGGAGCCGTGGTTGGGAAGACCCCGATCCGTATTGCCCGGCCAATAGCTGCCGACCTTAAGGCCGGGTAGCTGGCGACGGCCATCGTAACCGGATTTTACGCCAAACCGCGTGGCCTTGTCGCTGCCGTGCCCGCGTATCGATGGGAAGCCGATGGAAATTCCGCTGTCGAGATCGGCAAAGCATTGCCGAACCACCTCGATCGCCTCATCCTGGGAAAGCAGGCTGTGCGCGGTCGGTGCATCAACGATATGAATGGCAGGTCTCCCGAAACATGCACAAAGAGGAAACAACACGTCCTCTAGCCTGCTTTAAGTTGAAAAAGTGGCGAACAAATCAGGCTTGCGCCGTTTTTTGTTCATGCACCTGAAAGTTCCGGCAGTGCCAACCGAACAGTTTCGACGACTGGCGATTGATGTCACAGCACGTGAATCGCTGGCACATCGTGCAGTGGGGTGCTCCGAAGAGACCGCTGGTGCCAGGAAAGGACTCGATAGTGAAATCTAGGACTTTGAAATATTGGGTGAAATTCTAAGTAAAATTTACGTGGCCCGAGTTGATGGCCCAATTCATGCCTGTTTTTGAGATGTCTCCAATGGTTCGAAAACTTATGGAGCCTTAAGAAGGCGAAGGTCCATAGAGTTGTGATTATGGGCGCTCACCTACGCTAATGCGCCTTTGTCATAATTTGCTGAGTATCAGGGTTTAAGCTGTGCCGCCGGAAAGGCTCCTGCGTTGACTTACGCTATTGTACCATCGGCGCTGCCGCCACAGCGACGGCGTCATCGCGGGCCTCGACCAAAAGGAACATGCAGATAAACAATTATGGCCGCGTGACTCAGATCAGATGGCTCCGCCAATTCCGAAGGGGGCTCACTGAGATTTTATGCTGCCATATCTAATGGTGGCCGCACCGGGGGCATCTGCGCGATATCCAAAGAGGTCCAATCGTAAACAAATTGCTCGATACACTGTCCCCTTTGGCCCAGCCAAGAAGTCCGCATTGTGGGCAATATTCGCTGTAAAAACCTATGCCTGATAAAAATATTGGCATTCCCATTAGCAAGAATTTTTGTATTCCCATTAGTGGGAATGTGGACCCGAAAAAATGAAGCGCCAGACCTGCAACAATAGCATTAAATAACCATGCCCAGAGGCGAATTTGCATCCACAAGCGTGGCGGAATAGAGTGATTTTGGAGCAGAAGTTTCATGGACATTTTCCATCATTAAACAATTTTACTGATCCTGTAATGCCGCCAGAATAAGTCGCTTCACCTCCAACCTTGGTGCCACCACCCACTGAGAGACCTCCATTGCCGCTCCAGCCCGATCCAGGGTCGCGATCACATGTTACGTTGTAGGTTACATTACCTTAAATCGCTCACGCCGACGCAGAATTTGATAATCGATTTGGTATGAATGCCGGATGATGGAGTATTTTCTGCGAGCGTTACAGTAATTATCCCTGAATATACGAAAAAAGACTCATTTAAAGTCTCCCCTCATCCCCGCAATCTCCGGTTGATTAGCTAAGCACCAAGACAGAGCCAATTTGCCCTCCTACACTTAGCACATCGGCAGCGTAAAAACCGAAAGGGGCGCTCGCATTCGACCGCGCCGCTTTCTTAGGGCGTGTTGTGGCAATGGTGTCGCGCTGATATAATATGATAATTAACTATTAATTATAGCTTTTGAAAAGAAATATATTGCTATGAAGCTGCCAATCCCAGAAAATACAATTAACAGACTTGCACTTATCCTATCTCCAAAAATAGATATTGCCATCAGAGAAATGGATATTGGATAAAATAATGAAACTATTCCCAGTGTTAAATTCATAGATCTCCTCTTGTAAGAAGGAGATGAAATTACCTTTCTCAAAATTTGAATAATGGCAATCGCTATTGTCGCAAATGCAATAATTGTAATCGAATAGCTCATATCAATTACCACAATTACGTGGAATGTTTGTTTTGGGAAGCTGACTTTCCCCTGCTGCCCCAGCGGCGGCACCAACCGCGTCATTGTTGAAAGGGATCGCTCCAATGATGGCCCGGGCAATTAGCTCGCCGGTGGTGGTTCCCCCAGTTCCAGTCTCGACTGCGGCACCGATGTCGCCAATTAGCTTTAAGCTACCGCCAACAGTTTTCGCAGACAACCCCAATACCGCTGTGCCTCCAGCAAGACCCTCAGCCGTCAAGCCTACCGGTGCGCCTACAACAGTGCTGGTTGTAAGCGCACCGGTGACGGCAAGCCCGCCCGCTACAACAAGTGTCGCATCTCCCGCTCTGTCTGTGGACTCACCGAAATCTTGAAGGCCATTGAAGAAATTCAGGAACGCCTGATTGCAACTTCTTCCTTCCTTTTGCGTCGTGACTCCGCTGCCGGTAATTCCAAACCCCCCTGTGGGATGGAGGCTAAGGATGGGGATCGAGAGGGGCTGTGAATCGACCGAAGGTTGTTTCGGTTTCTTGGCAGTGACGGTGATTTCGGGATCGATGGGTTGTGTGATTCCCGGAAAACCTCCTATGCCGCCCCCTATGGACCCGCCACCACCCCAGTCTTGCCAAGGCCCCCACGTTCCAAAAACCCAAGGCGTCGACCACCAGTCATATGGATTGCCGGTAACAACAATAACGTTCAGGCCTAAAGGGTCGATGGCATTGACGGGATCGCTGCGTACATAGTTGTAAAGGTTCATGCCTTCGGCATATCCGACGGGATCGGTCTGCAGGAACCGCCCGAGCCGGGGCGAATAGACGCGCGCCTTATAGTTGTAGAGCCCATTGGGCGGCGAGCCGGTCTCAGGAAGCCATGTCTGGCCCGTGTACCCGAACCGCCCGACGTGCCCGGTCTCGGGCATGCCGTAGGTGTCGTAGGCGTTGATGGCGGTGGCATCCCCGCTGCCGTTGCTGATCGCGGTGATCGAGCCACGCTCGTCGGCATGCAGCCAGCGCCGGTCGCCCGTGCCTGCGCCTTCGTACCAGACGATCGGCTCATCGACCCCCGGACCGAACACATAGCGCCGCTGGAGCGTGTTCGAGGTGTTGTACTCACCCACCATATCGGCGCCATCATAACCGAACCGGACGCTGCTGCCGATCTGATAAAGTCGGAGGGACGGATCATAGCTGAACGCCGTGCTCCCCGTGGCGCTGAGCATGTTCTCGCTGCTGTAGCTGAACGTGCTGCCCTGGAAGCTCGTGAGGTTGCCCTTGCTGTCGTAGCCCGGCACCGCCGTGCCGGCTGCCGTGTACTGGTTGAGCCCGTTGACCGTGTAATCACGATCTGTGTTGAACATCTGTGTGAACGCATAAGCGTCGTTCGAACGGACCTGCTGGGTGATCTGCGACGAAGGGTTGAAGCTGAACGTCTGACTCTGGTCGGACGTCGTCGAGGCAAGATCCTGCGATAGGGTCGTCAGACGTGACCCCGTGTCGTAGCTGTAGCTCGTCGATGTGCCGTTTCCGCGCGTGAGGGTGGTGCGGCGGCCGAGGTTGTCGTAGCCGAACGTCGCCAACACACCCGCCCCGCTTGTGGCGCCGTTCTCACGGATCGCGGTCAGGTCGTTCGTCACCAGATAATCGTAGGTGACATAGAAGCTGTCCGGCCACGTCATCCGCGTGCGCCGCGAGGCAAGATCGTACTGATAGTCGGTGTTGCCCTGCGGCGAGGCCTGGCGCGTCACGCGATTCAAGGCGTCGTAAGTGTACGACAGCGTCGCGACGCTGGAACTCGTCGAGGTCAGGCGCCCGAGGTTGTCATAGGCGTAGCTGACATCTGGCTCGCTGCCAGGCAGGTTCTTAGCCGTCAGGCGGTTCAGATTGTCGTATGTGAGGCCAATCTGGGAACCGCCGCGGTTCGTGATCTGCGTGACGTTAGAGGCCGCATTATAAGCCACTTCCTCATAGTCGGTCGTCGAGCTCGTGTTCGGGGTCGTTGGCGACGGATAGCGCGTCTTCAATGACCTCCCGAACCCGTCATAGCTGTAGGTGGTCAGATTGTTTCGGGCGTCCTTCACCGATTCCAGCTCGCCGAAGCTGTTGTAGGCAAGCGTTTGCTCGGTGCGCTGCTGCAGCGTATCAAAGCCTGTGATCGTGCTCGTGGCCTGATTGGCATTGTTATACGTGAACTTCGTCAGTCGGTCGGGACCGTAAGCTCCGGCACTTGTCAGCGCGCAAGGGTCGCTCGGCACCGGATCGGAGGCCGCATAATATTTGAGGCGTGCGACAGCACAGGTAAGACGGTTGGCATCGTCATATCCGTACTGGACCAGCCGTTTATCGCTGAGTGTGGCGCCGGGCGTTTTGGCCGTGACCAAACGTCCGCGGGTGTCATAAGAACGCTCTTCTTCCCAGAGCGTCGCGAACGTTGACCAGTCCGGATCGGACTGACTATCAACCGTTCCTTGCTCGGTTTGGGTTGGTCGACCGTCCGGATCATAGGTGAACCGCGCAGCACGATTCTTGAGTGCGCCTCCACCATCGGGGTCGGGACCGACAACGCCGACGAGTTGCCGTCCGGCATTGAACCGATAGCGCGTCGTGTCAGCGGAGCCCGAGAGCGGTCCGTCGATGGTGTAGAGATTGCCGATCATGTCATAGACGCTCGTCACAGTCGCAGTGAGTGTGCCATTGCCCGCACCCGACGACGACGTGACTGGAAGCAGATTGTTCATCGTCCCGCTGGTCTGCGGCCCGTAACCGATCGTCGTCTTCACCTCGTCCGATCCACCACTGCACGATGCCGTCGTGATGCAGGCCGAAATCGTCGTGAGCTTGCGGATCGGCGTCGGTGCTACCACCGGAGAGCCGCCGCTCGCTTGTTTGTAATAGGCGTAGAGATCGCTGTAGCTGTAGCGCGTCTCGGGACGGATCGTCCCTGGCGTCGCGTTTGGCGCCGGGAGCTTCACTGAGGTCAGGAAGCCTGTTGTTGCATCATATTCGTAGTTGGTCACGTTGCCGAGTGCGTTCGTCGTCGATGTCGGCTTGTTGCAGATAAGCGGGTTGGCGCACGTGTTCGGATAGTCTGCGCTGGTCACAATGTTCGGAGGCGTTCCTGCAGTACGAGAGACCGATGTCTTCGTCTCGATATTGCCGCGCGCATCATAGTCGAACTTCGCGTACCCGGCGGTCGGCGTGCCGCTGACAATGGTTCCGCCCGGTGGGATCACATATGTCATGCGACCCTTGCTGTCGTACTGATAGGTCGTCGTCCGGCTCAGTGCGTCAGTATCGCTAAGAATGACAAGTTTGCTCGCATCCGCCGTCGTAACACGCTGATGCGTCAGGGGATCGGTTGTCGTTCCGGTCAGCACACCGCTCGCAAGCGACCAGCCGTAGCTCCAGGTGGCTCCGAGGTTGGACACCGAAGAGACGCGGCCATTGCCATCATAGGCGAGGGTGACATTATCCGTCGTGTTGCCGGGGCTTTTAAGACCGATGAGCTGCGCCGAGGCATTGGTCGTGAAGCGGGTCACTCCCAGCGCGTTGGTCACGCTTTCCTGCTTGTTCGTACCGACCGTCGCGGTCGAATAGGTAACCGTCGGCCAGCTTTGGGTCAGGCTTGCGCAGCTATCGGCGGCGGGATCACAATAATCGACGCCGTTATTGATCCCCATAACCTCGTCGATCGTATATTTGTCCGTGCCGTAGCTGTACTTCAGCTGGTAACCAGTCGTGCTGTTCACCGATTGCAGGCGTGCGACATGAATGGTGCCGATAGGCGGGGCGGCATAGCTCTCCACCTTGTAGGTGAGTTTGATCTTCTCGCCCGACGGCAGTGCGATTTCTGTGCCGAGGCCGGCGACAGGGCCGTAGTAAATATTCATTGCGTACGAGCGATCAAACGTAATGACCGTACCGTCCGGACCCGTATACGTGAATGTCGATAGGGTCGACGTCAGCGTAGAGCCATTGCCTTCATCCGACGTATAGATGCCGCCCGAAAGCGTAAATGTGCTGCTGCTTGGCCCGATACTGACCGTTGCAGTGGTGGCAGTTGTCGTAATCGTAACAAAAAATCCGTGTCGCCAGCCGTTTCCGGTCCAGACGCGTGAATGCGCAAGGCCGCTGCTGCCGGAAGCGCCGATCGACAGATCGGTGGTCATCATCTCGAACCCGCCCGTGGCGAGGTTGACGCCGTTGCCGTCCACAGGAGAACGGATTGGAGGCGCGTTGATCGTCGGCGGTGCGGACTGCGCGAACGCCACGCTTAGCGGAGAAACCGAGGCCACCAGAAATGCGGCACTGCGTAGCATATGGCTTCTATGGACGGTCATCAATTTGCCCCCTGATGAAGTGCAGAGTCTTTGAATTCAGGCACCGGCAAGGCGGTGCTTATGCAAGACGATCATGGGTCCGGAACGGGGATAATCGTGAAGCCGTTGAGTGGAACGACAATGACGCGGCTTGCAGCGTTCGTGATCGTCACATTCGTGCGGTTATCGGTTGCATCGAAGCTATATTCGGTTTCGGCATTGTTATTGACGCTGCCGCTGTGGGCGGTCGTCACAAGCCGCCCCTGAGCGTCATATGTGTACGTGATGGTTTCCGAAGCCGGCGCCTCGAACGCATACAGTAACACCACAGCGCCAAGCGCAGCCCGGGAGCAGAATTTTCGGTGTTTCTGATACATCTCAATCCCTCGTTCAGAAGTCGCTGAGTCAAAGTTTGGAACCCTTGCTGTCCACAAGGTTTTTATGGGACAGATCGCACAGCAGACACCATCGCATCTGTACCGTCGCAATCGTATCGCAGACGGATTCTCGACCGGTTGTAGTTTGCGGCCAGCAGAGCTGCATACATCTCGGAGAACGACGTTTGGGTCTTCAACAGGTAGAATTGCGTAGCATTTCCGCCGCAGCTGTTGTTCGATTCTGGGCTGTTGGTGAAATACAGAACAGCACCGGTTGGCCACATATCGAACTGGGTAATTGGCGTAAAACCCGATTGATCGGCGGCCTGGGCCGCACCGGATACAGCAAGACCCGTGCAAGACACCGCCAGCAGAATTGGAAATCGTTTCATTCTTGTCCTCCTGGAGTTTTCACTTGGTGATTGCGCATGTTTCGTACCGATCAATTCGGCCTGACGATAATTCTGTTAACCTTTGTCTCACACGTCGTAATCGTTGTGTCGTCGTAGTTGACGTCAATTCGAAGTTGATTCAGGAATGCTGAAATCAGTGTGGCGACCATGCTGTCAAAATTCGGTTGCGTGAGAATAACCACCCTGTTTGCTTCACACGGGCTGCCAGGGTTTATGGTCGCGCCATCAAACTGGAAAACATAGCCGTAGTCGCGCGGATACAGGAACGTCACTTTCCGGTTATTTGCCCATGCCTCAGCGGCTTCAGCAGGAACCAACGGAACCAGAATCGAAGCGAAGATAAGTATCATTTTCGTGCAGCGTTCGATCATCATGATTCCATTCCCAGTTTCGCCTAATGAGAAATATGAATATCACCGTCAAGGGTATGAAAAAAAACGACTAACAATCGTGTTGCACGAAGTTATCGTTGCATCGTCGTAATTTATATCCATTCTCCATTTCAGCGACATGGCCGTGATAAGAATGGCTGCCATTGCATCATAATTGTCTCTGGTTATGTCTATAAACATGCGATTTGATTCGCATGGACTTCCGATATTTACTTGCGGCCCATCGAAGCGAAATACGAGTCCTGAATCGCTGGGATAGAGAACAGTTATTCGTCGGCTGTATGCCCATGCTTCGGCAGCTTGCGCGCTGGGAGCGCAAAGACAGCAGGCAACTCCCAGGATGAAAGAAAATTTCTTCATTGCGTTTCTTCCGCACGTATCAAGATAAAATCTTTCCAGAATTCATGGTTTGCTCTGGATGAGGAGCATTCGAGGGAAGGAGACCCCAGTCTCGTATGTTATGCAGCTACCCCCATCGTCCCATGACACGTTGACGTCTCGCCTTCCCGCATCTGCCGACATCAGCATCGCGAGAAACATCGCGCGCTTTTCGGCAGCAAATGTTCCGTCAATGGCGAAGTAGCTCATGTTCGTGCAGCCCGGCGGAAGCGGCCCTACCGGCTGATTGACGAGGCTGAACAGCATGATTGACGTGTGCCCGTAGACATTGATGTTCTGAACTTTTCCCGATGTGGAACTCCAGCCGGCAATCGCCGGAAATGAGGCCGTTAGAAGCGACGAGAATGCTAACGAGTAAGAAAGCTTGGAAAGCCAATTTCTGAGTGAAAACAGACAGCCAGAGACTAGAATCGAATCCGCGGGACCGCGCCGCAATAACGCCAAGTGGCGGAGTGCTTCGGCGGAGTTCTTAGGCGGAATGAGTGTTGATAAAAAGAGGATAAGCGCGTTATACTTTTTCACGAGAAGCTCCATCCAATCACTTATATGCAATGAATCTATTTACCACTGTGTTGCATAGAGAAATTGTCGTATCGTCGTAGTTGATATTCATGGTCCATGAATTTGAGAACGACGAAATGAGTACTGCAACGATCTCTTCATATCGGGGATTTGTGAGTGATATGATTGCCCTGTTGGACTCGCATGGGCTGGCGGGATTGATCCGCGCTCCATCGAACTGGAAAATGAATCCATCATTCGTCGGGTACAGATAAAGCACCTTCCGGTTGTTTGCCCATGCTTCTGCTGCATGAGCCATTGTTGCTGGTGTCAGTATGGACAGGGCAGCGGTCACTGCGGCCCATTTCTGAAAAGCCATTGCCAAATAGTCCCCTCAATTGTCGGATACGATGTAGGAGAGTGTGCAATCCGGGAGGCCACTGTTCATTTGAAGCCAGACCTTGCGGCGGCTCTCGTGCGCTGTGAGCAGCAAGGCGTAGACCTGATTGCACGTCGAGGATGTCGTCGGTATCGAGATGTGCGTGCCTCCCGAAGGGGCGCAGGACAGCCCTGCTTCCGTTCCGGATGTTCGGACATAAACCTCATCCTGGGTCCGGACGTGAAGTCGGCTGATCGACACGTCATTGCAGACATAGCCCGAGCAATCCGCCAATGCGGGAGCGGCGAAAGAGAATACGAGTACGCCGAAAATCGGGCGCTGCGCCACGCGCCATGCAAGACCATAGACACCAGGCTTGACGGTCTGGGCAGAAAAACCTGCCGTAAGGCCTGCTTACCTTGGATCATCGCCAGCACAACTCCCCCGTTTCCGAACACGATGTGTTCAGAACTAGAATTTCACCAAACGACCGCAGGCTCTCTTGGGAATCGGAGCTATGGAACCTAGGCTGATCATAAAAGCCAAGAACGTCAATACGATATTACTCGGAATTGGATCTTTATCGGTTACTTAAACGTCAACCATTACGGAGAAATATGCACTTGCTTTCTTACGTTGACCGTGAATAGCTTGAAGAGATTTCAGGATTCTGAGATTTGCGTTGCGCTGTCTCCGTGGTTCACGGAGGCGGCGCTCCATATTGTCCAAGCCGCATTCCTGTCCGCCACCCTGTACTCCAGAATTGAAGCGAAGCGAGATGCCCAGACTTGCGTTATCTGTACTTCTCATGTTCCAGACCGCATTCGATGGTAGGCCTATGCTTCGTAGAATTTGTGCCTGTGCGGGCGTGGCCCTGCTCATGATGCCGCAATCCGCGTCCGCCTCCATTGCAAGCGGCTACGTCGGGAGCGTCCGTGTCACGCCATCAGGTCTGGTGCGCTTCAACATCATTGGCAGTCGCTCGGCGCCGCCAGCCTGTTCAACGAGCGTGGACTGGCAGTTCGCCTTCTCGGTGACCACCACAGGAACCTCCGCGCTCTACGCCGGACTCCTTACGGCACAGGCCAATCAATACGCCGTCACCGTTTACGGCGATGATGCTTGTGCCAATCAGCCCACTATCGAGGATGTGCAGAGCATCAGGCAATCCAACAACTGATAAATCCACGGAGAAGTTATGCACAGGATTCTTGCCGTCTCGTTAGTGGCAATGGCATTCATCCATTCCCACGCTGCGTTCGCTGCCGACGCCTGGGCCACAAACCGCAAGATTATTCGGGTTTATCCGCAAGACGCCAGCATGGCGTTTATAATTGATGGCGGTGTCATCAATCCTGGCAGTCCTTGCGAGGCCAACCGGCTGAGGTTTCTCTTAACTGCCGCGAACTACGACACAAAAATATCGACGCTACTGACCGCTTTTGCCATGGGAAGCACCGTTGCCATTGCCTACGATGATACGACCATAACGCTGTGCGAGACTACAGCACTGCGTATGATGGCAGACAAGTAGTGAGCCCCCGAGGCGTTACGTGATTTTACCTTCCAAGTCCGCGCCCTCGTCCGAGCCCGAACCAGTCTGAGAGCTCCCGGGACAGTCCGCGCGCCGGCTCCATGCCGATGCCGAGCCCAAGCTCACGGGCGCGTGGACGAAGGAGTGATTCCATCTGCGCATCGCGCTCGAGACTCTTCGCAAGGCCCGCCATGCCGGCGTTGATCTTCGGGAGCTTGTGCTCCTCGCCCCAGAACCTCGCATGCTCCTGTTGCTTCCTGAGCCGGGTCCATTCGGCGACGAACCGGTCGGCGCGGTAGGCGGGGTCGCTGCGATAGCGCTCGGCCTCGTCGAGGAGCGCACGCGCCTGCCGCACGTCGCCGCGTGCCATGGTATCGAGGAGCTTCAGGTCCGCGCGCCATGCATTGCGAAGGTTGCGCGCCGCGCCGGGCCGGATTGCGTCGAGCGCGGCCTCGTCGCGTTCGTGCATGGCGCGCAAGGGTTCGCTCATCGGCACGCGCGCGAGACCCATCTCGCGGACCTTCTGCACCGTGCGCGCATACTGCTCGACCGCCGGCTCCAGTTGCGGCTTCGGCGCCTGGATCGGGGTATTTTTGAGCTGCAGCCCCTCGAACATGTCGCGGACCTTGACCGCGATCGCCTTGGCCCGCTCCCGGAGCGTGATGCCGCGCCGGGCCGCGAACGCCTCCGCTCTGTCTGCGACCGGCCCATAGTCGCCGACCATATCCTTGCCGCGGTCGCGTGCCAGCGTGCGGATCAACTGCTGCTCGGTTTTGAACGTCTCTTTGCCGTAGTAGAGATCTACGCGCTCCCTGTGACGCGACAGCGCCACATACGCGCCGTGCTGGTCCATGCCCTGTGTCGCGAGGACATATGAGCGATCGACCGTCACGCCCTGCGCCTTGTGGATGGTGGCGGCATAGCCATGGTCGATGTCGGTATAGAGCTTGGTGTCGAAGCTGAGGCTCCGGCCATCGTCGAGCATCACCGCCATGCGGGCCTGAGTGACACTCTCGACCCTGCCGAGCGAGCCGTTCTTGACCCCCATGCTTTTCTCGTTCCGCAGGAACATCACCCGGTCGCCGCGCGCGAACGGCCTGGGGCCTTTCGTGGTCTCGACACGGACGTCGTCGCCGAGCTGTTTGCCGAGCCGCAGGCGTTGCCGCGCGAACGTGTTGAGCTCCGCGACGTCGGCGCGCGTGTGCGCGAGGATCAGGCGGCTCTTCTGCGGCTGCGCCTTTCGGTCCCTGTCCCAGCGCTCGATGAGCTGTTTCTTCGCGTCGGCCTCGGTCGGCGCTGCGTGGATGCGGTCATGCTCCCTGAGCGCCTGGACCGCCTCGGCGGTTCTCCCCGTCGCCAGCTGTCGCACGGCATCCCTCTGCCAGGCGTCGTGCTGGCGGCGGATCTCGGTGACCTCGGTCCCGCCATGGCGCTCGTGGATACTGCGGAACGCCGCGCCTGCCTCGATCGCCTGCAGCTGCTCGGGATCACCCACCAGCACCACCTTCGCGCCCACCTCGCTGGCATGGCTGAGCACGCGTTCCATCTGCCGCGTGCCGATCATCCCGGCCTCGTCGATCACGAGCACGTCGCGCGAGGTGAGGTGATCGGTGCCGTTCGCCCAGGCATGCTCCTGCACTGCGATCGTGCGCGATGCGATCCGTGAGCCGCTTTCGAGGTTCTCGGCGGCGATGCCGGAAAGCGCGAGGCCCCGCACGCGGCAGCCCGCATCCTCCCACGCTTCGCGCGCCACACCGAGCAGCGCCGACTTCCCCGTTCCGGCATAGCCGACAATGACACCGAGACTCTTCGGTTCGGTCACATGCTCAAGCGCCGTGCGCTGCTCGGAGGAGAGCACAAGACCGCGGCGTTCTGCGCGCGCGACTGCATGGTCACGGAACAGGTCGCGGACAATATGCTTCTGCTGTTCGTGCAAACGCTCCGTGGCCTGTTCGAGCCGCTGCTCGGTTTCCAGCATCGCGCGGGATGTGAACCGTTCCTGCTCGCGTCCGTCCTTGCCCAGGGCGACAAGCGTGGGTGAGGCTTCGACCGCGGCAAGCACGCGGTCGAACTGGTCCTTGCCGTCGCTGTGCCGGTGCACGAACATCGCAAGCTCGCGCCGCGTGAACGTCGACTGCTGGTGCGTCAGCGCATCGAGTGCCACCTCGGGGTTCGCGAGGATGCGCATCCCGTTGGCGCGCGCGATGGCGCGGTGTTCGTCGAGGCGCTCGCCGGTGAGCCCCACGTCGGCCATGCGCGATGCCGCCGGGCCGATCTTGTTCTGGGGTTCAAGGTCGATGCCCTGCGCCTCGAGGCTGCGGTGGTCGACGGTGACGTCGATGTCGCGCTCGGCAAGCGCGCGGTTGAGGTGTACCGCCCAGGCCTCACGCCAGTGTTCGAGCAGCTGCGTGCTGTTCCAGTCGCGCACCTTCGCGCCGAAGCCGTCCTCATCGACCTCACGCATCGTGAGCATGACGTGGGCGTGGGGCTTCGCCATGCCGTCAGCACCGATGTCCCAGTGCACATTGAGATCGGCGCACATGCCGCGCTCGACGAACTCGGTTCGCACGAAGTCGCGCGCCACTTCGATCGCGTCCGCCTGTTCCAGTTCGCGCGGCAGCGCGAACTCGACCTCGCGGGCGAGCTGCGCGTCCTTGCGCACCTCTGCGGCCTCGACGCTGTTCCAGAGCGCTTCGCGATTCCGAAGCGGCTCGGGCGCGTTCTCCGGCAGCATCACTTCGGAGTGGATGACGCCGGCCTTGTTTGTGAAGTCGTGATGACGATCGAGGCGCTGATCGTGGAGCCGCGATGCCGACCGGTAGGCGGCGGATGCGAGCGCGCTCGCGCCGGTACTCCGGCTGATGACCTTCGCGCTGAAGTGGTAGATCGCCATGGCGGCACACGATCTACACCTCAAAAGCCACGTCGGCACGACGTATAAGCGCGCCCTCACAAGATCGAATCTCGCGAGGGATCGGGCGGTCTCACACAGGTTCGGTCTCTTTACGTGAGAACAAATCGACTCGTAGCGTCGGGCACATCACCGCAAACGGAAGGACCCCATCCCATGCGTAGGCCCCGTGACTATGATGCCGAGATGAAGCTGCTCGCCGGCAAGGCGAAGGCGCTTCAGGATCGGAAGCTTCATGAGCTTGGGCAGCTGGTGACGGCAACCGGTGCAGACAGCCTCGGGGTCGATGTGCTTGCGGGGGTTCTGGTCAACGCCGCAGCAAGCACCGACATGGTGCAGAGGGAGGAGTGGCGCACGGCGGGTGCGGCGTTCTTTCTGCGCGGGAAACATACGACAAGCGCTGCGAAGGACACTGCGCGCCGAGCGACGGCTGGGGGTTCTGTGCAACCGGCTTCAGGCGCGGCGGGCGCGGGGTGATACGCGGGACTGGGTGGTGAAGCGCCGCGAGCGCACGCGCCGGCTCATCGAACTCGGCGGACTCATCGTCAAGGCCAGGCTCGATGTGCTTGTCGACGATGATCGGGCGGCGATCTACGGGGCGCTGCTCGGGCTCGTGCAGCAGGCCGAAAGTGAGCAGCGCGAGGAGGTCATTGCGCTGTGGCGGCGCAAGGGGAAACGGGCGTTCGAAGCGGAGGCTGCGGAGAGGGGCTCATAGTGTCGGCTTCGTCGGACAGACCGGAAGATCTGCTTACGAGCCAGCCACCGGAAAACCGGTCGTTCTAAGAGTGACGGCTTTTTGAGGGTCGAGTGCGAAGCTCAGGCGGAGTGCTAATTTGCCCGCGAACCGATATGCCCGTTACGACTTGCCCAACCAATCGCTCAGCGGAATCGCGCTGAAGCGCTTGTGGTCGAGCACCATCCACAGAGAATTGGTCCTGTCCTTCATTTTGCCCCAGACTATCCGGTGATATAGGCCTAGATATTCCCACGATGCCCAATCAGGTTCGGAACTATTTTCCGCCGCTGGGAAAAGCGCGATTTTGTTCAAACCTTTGTAACCATCCGCCACTCCGAGTTCCCACGGCACCCAGCGGCTATCTTTGCTGTTCGCGCTGGCAAGGAGGACAAATCGCTGGGTTTGCTGAATTCTGGACTTCAGGATGCCTGCTGTTTCCTCACTGGTGTAGGGAGGCATCTCAGGGTCGATCTCGTCGATATAAACCTTAGCTCCATGACCTTCGAGCACCTTGATCGCGCCAACGACCAGTTCCTTGTCCTTGCTCGAATGCGACAGGAAGGTCGCGCTCCCGAGCGGTTGCGAGCTGGCTGATTTGCGCACGCTCGCTTGCTCGGTGATGGTCAGTTTCGCCGCATATCCGCGAAGTTCATCTTTGGTGACAAATCTGACCACTTGGAATTCCTACCTATGTGCCGAAGAGATTAGCGTCGGGTATCGGGACTGGCGTTAGCCAGCCTTACCGGCTCGCTTGAGAATGGCGCCGACAAGATCGACAAGATCACCCGCGCTGGAAGAAGCGTCCGAGAGCGCACGCAATTCAGCGTCAGTGGGGCGCTGAACGCTAGGACCCTCGCTTTCGAGACCTGAGCCGATCAACCGATCGGCGAGCTGCCTGGCCGCACCTTCGGTCGCACCAACAGGCAAAAGAAAGGCACCGGCCGCCTCAGCCAATCGGGCCTCCTCCAGCACACCGTCGGCAATGACCACGGCACCGTCAACCGTCTTGGCTCCTCCGACAAAGACCACCGCACCCGACAGCCGCGCCAGTTCTTCGCGCAATGCTGTCCATTGCGCGCGGTTTGCGGGTTGGCCAGCCAGCGGCTGTGGAAATGGCCGTGCGATCAGCCTGCGTTCCAGATCCCATCCACCGCCAGCGCGCAGCGAGTCGAGAAAGCCCGAGATCGTTGCGGACCCGACAACCAGTCCGGCGCCACTTACCAGAGAACGCCCCAATTTGCCGATTGCGCGACCGACACCCTCTGCGATCGCATAAATTCTGGCTGCTTCGTGATTGACCGGTTCGGTGGGCCAACTGCCGCTTACCCAGACGCGGTTCATGGCAACTCGCCGCTCGACTGCGCGCAGAAGCTCAGGAACTTCGTCATAATCGTCGATTTCCACCGCTACGAGGCCGTAACGTCGCAAATCCTTGGCCCATAGCCGATGCTGGGCCGATCGCGCCTTGAACTCCTCCTCAGTCTTGTAGTCCCCTTTGTGCGGTGGCTTGACGATCGCAAAATGTTCGGGGGGCGCCTCGGTAAAACTCTCCCGAATGAGCGAGAGGACATGCCGGACGTTGGGGTCGGTAAGACTTAACCCGACGAACAGCATCGACATGCTGGTGAGGTGGGCTTGCAGCAAAGGCAGATAGGCACCGCGTGTCGAGCGGTAGAGTTCGTAGTCATCCGTCGAGATGACCACGTCATCGAGCCGGTCGATGGAGCCGTGCATCTTGTAAAGCCGCGTTGCGCCGGGCGTTGCCCGCAGCGCCAAATCCTTGGGTCCTGAAATCGGGTCGATCGGCCTGTCGATCGCTTCGAAGGCCCTTTCGACGAGACGATCGTAATTGGTGGTCCAGATATGCCGAACCGGAAGGCGCGCAATGATCTGAAGCGACTCCGGGACATCGTGGTTCTGGCCGATCTGCTCCTTTATGACGTTGCGAACCCGAGTCGCGCCGCCATTTTCCTGAATGCTCCACTGTGCCAGAGCGGCGAGATCCTGAACGTCACTCGATCCGACCCCCAGTTCCTCACCGATGTCCTTGAGCAATTCGACCCAAGACGGGTATCCCGCCCCCATCGAGACGCCGGCGCCGATGAACACGGCACCGGCCTCATTCGCCAGGGCTTCAGGAAATTCCTTGAGGAACCGGGCCTTCGCGGTCTTTGTCATGCGGCTTACTTGCCTGCTGCCTTTGCGGCTTCCTCGATTCGCTCTTTCAGCTTGTCATGACTGACATATTTGTAGATCGGCGTACCGGCATTGACCAGCAAGGCCGGAGTGGCCCCAATCGTATCGGCTAGCCCGTTCTTGTCCTTCAACTCGTGAATCTGGATGCCGAGCAGTCCGTTACCGCGAGCGATCGATTGGTTGATCTCGTAGTTGATATACTTGCGTCCCGCGGTCGCGGCCCCAATGCAGACGACGGTAACCGAGGTATTCTTGAGCCCCTCGTCAATCATGGCCTTGATCGCTGCATCGCCCTTCTTCTTGGCCTCTTCCCAAAGCGAGGCATCGTGAAACCCGGCGGAAGATGTTCCGATAATCTCACCGATATTTCGGATTTGATTGATGCGCCAGATATCATGTTGATAGTGAAAGCTGAAAAATACGCGGCGTGCCATTTGTACCCCCGATCATTGGAATGCCTATCATTTTGTAAGGTAGGGGCGACTGTTGGAAGATTCTAGAGAGCAGAGAGGAGATTTTTTAGTTGTACGCTTATGATGCCTGTTTGGCGAGCCGAACTTGCCGCGGTCCCGAACATGGCCGGGCTTTGGACAAAGTAATTAGCGACATTGGCGGCCTTCGACGAAATCCTTTCGATCGGAGGCTAGGGGATGGTCGCACCAAACCACTTATAAGGTCTACTCAGCCGAATGAACGGCAGCGTTCGATGCTCTGCCGAACACATATGAACGGATACTTTGTCGGCGCGATCTGACTTTAGGAAAGGTAGCTCTGTCGACGCTTATTGACGAGACAAGTAAATCTGCGTTGAGCTGAGCAAGCTGCCGCACGCTTTTCCGGTTTCGACACAATTCTTTGCAGGGTAAGAATTACAGCTTTCCGGCATGAGGCCCAATTTGGCTACGGGGTGGGCAATGACTAGGATTTTTAGGATTTTAAGTTGGCTCTTCGGACGATCATCCGCAAGCGATAGTTCGTCAGAAAAAACGATGCAGTCGGCGCCACGAGGCTGGTCCGATCCCGACCAGGAATTTGGTCGTAACGCAGACCTCTCATTACCCGGACAAACTTACTTTGCTCAGCTTGAGCAACTTACAAAATCGATCTCTTGCCAAGACTATGAAGCTGCTGCCATTGCCGCGCGCGCTAGCATACCTCTTATACGCAGTTGGCTGAACGACCCGCAGGGGGACGGGCAACGCCTCAACATCAGAATACCGGCCTTGTCACAGGGGGGTACAATGATGGCGATCATCGGGGATCGGGAAGGCTTGGCCCAGCTGCGCAAACTGGTGCAGGACTTCGAGCACTTGGAAGCTTATCGAGAGGAGGCAGAGGAGCACTTTACCGACTTGGGCCTCTTTGACCAAATCCGGGAAGTTATCCGCAGAAAGCCGGGTGTACTGCAAAACCGCATGAAGGCCGAACTGGATATCGAAGATGGCCGCAGGGCCAGCCGGCTGATCTCTTACCTTGAGAAGTCCGGTGAAATCCAGCGTGCCACGTGCGGCAAGACCTATGAACTTTACCTGTCCGGCACCAATGTACCCGAGACAGCGGCTGAGAGTATCTACACTGAGCCCAGCAACCCCAGATCGCATCGACTCGAGACGAGAGCGCACAAGCCCCGCGAGCTGGATCTCAAACGCATTAAGCATGTACCCCTCCCGCCATCACCCAGTGTCTGGGAGCGACCGATCGAGCTTCCCAGTACGCGGGAGGCCTTCGCGGACCCCGAAGGCGCTTGGCGAGAGATCGTTATCGAACCCTTCGCGAAGGGCGACCGTCCCGACCCGGCCTTTCGCAGGCATTACAGCACTCTGCATGGCACACTGTCGTTTGATGACCTTGCGCAATCGAATGCAAGTATAGGTGCACCTGGCGCGGTAATGTTCAGCAACGCCAATGGGCAGTCCAAGGCAACCGCTCCCCTTCGTCGCGATCCTTACCACATTTCAGTCCACCCAAGGGGTGAAGGCTTCGCGCTGCGTTCGAAGAGCAATGTGCTGACGGTTTATGATGGAGATCTACAAGTCGATTTTGAAACTGATCTCGAAAGCGCACCGGAGGTTGCAGCAAACCGGGATCGCCTCGGCTTGGCTGAGGGCGAGGCCCACCGCACAATGCGGTGCGTCGCCCTGACCCCGGAAAGGGATCGTTATCTCTTTACGCATGTCGACGAGACTTGGTGTATCAGCCGGGAGGGAGAGTGTGTCTGGGGCCTTCGCATGCCAGCCAATGAACCCACTCGCATTCGGGTCGGCAGCATGGGTTTCGGGACTGCGACCGAAATCAATGAAGCACTCGAGGTTATGGGCCTCGAGTTTCCCGTCACACCAGAGGCGATCCGCACGCGCTACCGACAGCTAGCGCGTCAGCTGCACCCTGACATCAACCCCGGAAGCGAGGAGAAGATGAAGGCGGTGAACGTCGCTTCAGAACGTCTCACCGGCTTGGACGCAGACCAACTTGCCGGAAAAGCCGGCGGGGATGGCAGCTTCGAGATGGTGCTCAGCTTTGGCGCTGGTTCCGACTGGATCTATGCAGCGGCGTTTTCGGCGGACGGGAAAGCCGCGCTCTTGGGAAGCTACGGCGGTCGCGTCGTGCGCGTCGATCATCAGGGCACTCCAACCACGATTTACGATGTCGGCTCCGCACCTGTACGGATCATCGAGACTGACGCCTATCTCTATGTGATGACGACCACGCGCCTTTACGTGTTGAACGGGGATTGCCTGGTGGCGCTGGAGGACTGCCCAGACAAATGCGACCTGCTTGTTTTCGAAGAACAAGTTCTCGTGGTTGAGGCTAAAGGTGTCAGGGTTTTCACCCACGACGGTAGACCACTCGGGATCGCCCTTACCAAAGCGCCGATCCGCCGTGCTTACGTGGAGGAAGGAGATCTAATCATAGAGACCCGGACGCATCGTGGGCGTTTCCGTGGCATCCGGCCATCGCCCGGGGCGTAGCAAAGCATACTGATGGCTGCGTTCCCCGCAATCTCCAGCGCATCAATAACCGAGCAGAGGGCGCGAAGCTGCCGCTATTCGTCGTTATGAACAAAGGGCAGGTATTGGGCAGCCAGGTCGAGCTTGGAATGGCAGCTATGTTCGCGAGCTGGGACATTCTGGGCTCAGAGCAGGCAACCCTGACTGGCGAGCTTCGGATTCCCTCCTTTTTGCCGGCTTTTGAATTTCCCTGGTGGCTCTGGGTTGTTCTTGGACCAGAGTCCGCGCCGGTTGCGTCGTGCATCGTTCTGAGCCGCAAGATACTCAGCTTCATGATCGAATGCATATTGGCGGATCACCCAAGCCCAACCATTCACGACCATTTCAAGCTCAATGTTGCGAGTGACCTGACGCGCAGTTCGAACCGAGCCCGCTGCGCAGCAACCATCCGAGTAGTATTGGATTCTTCCGACCTCCATCAGCTCGGTCAGAAACGGCACACATAAAACGCGTTGGTAAGGATCAAAAAACGAAGGCGCTGTCGATCCCTTCAGCACTGGAACGAGGCTCAGTGATTTGCCCGATATCAATCCTTTTAAGAATTCTCTCGCTTCCGGCCCGAAGGGCTGTTCCGTTTCGGGCGCGTCGATGAATGCCATGCGAAAAGGAATGCGCATGATCCAAGCCTGCCGGCGCGGGTTCCAGACGCTGGCAAGAAAGCCATCGCCATCAAAGACCTTTTGAACCTTGGCGGTAATGGCCTCGCTCGTCGCAGGAGGACTGCTCCTATCTGGTACAATGATCATTGAACCCACTACTTCTTCTAAGAAAATTATGAAAAAGTAATGCGGTCGGGTTACCAAGTTGCGAAAGCCGAAACAAAGCGACGGGCAAAAGTAGCCTGCATGCCCGTCGAGTTTGGAACTTGGAAGACGTGCTTCTCTATCGACGTGGTCGTGGTGCACCGTCCTCGCTTAGTCACGATCGATGCCTGAAACCGTACATACCACCATCGACCCAAATCAGCCCTTCGCGGCCGCTTCGAGCTCAGCGATGCGTTCGCTGCATACCGCATGAACGACACGTCCTAATTCCTCGACCTGCTCGCCGAGCCATGTTAGTTCTTCTTCGCTGATCCGGTAGTGCTTCGAGTAGCGGGCTTTGACATAGGCCTGCTTCAGCTTCTCGAACATCGCCCGCTGCTTGCGGTTGTCCTCGGGCCAGACATGCATCAGGCGCCGGTCGATAAGGTTCGCTTGCGACCGCAGGAAGCCGAGGTTGTGAACGTGTGGCGTATAGAACGTGCAAACAAGAAGCACGCAGTGATAGAGGCGTTCGGTGGCTTGGTGCATTTCGAACGCGGCAATCTTATTGCGCCCTTTTCCAAGGGCGTAGGTTGCCTGTTCGTAGAAGCCTAAGGAGCTACCAAACCACTCGTCGAAGTATTCCCGCGCCATCTTGAGCGCGTCCTTGGGCGTCTTTGGCTTCGGCGTATGGAGCACGCTGTCGTCGCTCTGGTAGAGCGCAATGCCGTCCTTCGCGACGTCCATGAAGAAATACCGGCCATGGGCGAGGCCGTCGTTCACCTCCTGCAGCGTGTGCACGATGAAGTTCACTGGCGTCTTGATGCTCTTCGTGATGCCGTACTCGCGGTGGAACCGCTCCTCGGCCTTCGCCCAGTATTTCACATAGTCGGTCAGCCGCTTGTCGTTGACGATGACGAGCAGGTCGAAGTCGGACTTGTAGCCCTTGGCGGTGTGCGGCTCGTCGACCCAGCCGCCGCGCGCGTAGCTGCCATAAAGGATGACCTTGGAGATGCGGCCCTTCTTCTTCCACTGGTGCTGGGCAAGTGCGAGGACGTCATTGAACTCCTCGAACAGAATCTCGACGACACGCTCAAGCTCGCGCTGCTTGGGCAAGGGAAGATGATCGAGGCTCGTGCGCATAGGAGACCTTCCTAGCAACTCAGGTATGACTTTGCACTGCAAGAACAGGCTGTTGCCGTAGGTACGGGCACCGCAACCCCCTGATCAGAGGGTTGCGGCCTTGTGGAGTGCCACCAGTGCCGCCGCCATGCGGGTTTCCACGTCGCGGACCGAGAGGCCGAGCCGCAACGCGATGCGGTCGTTGAGGAGCCCGTCCCAGGCAAGCTCCATGACCTGCTGCGATACCGGGTCGAGCGCTGCGAAAGCCTCCCGGTAGGGCTTGCCGATCTTCATGATGTGCCGGATGGCCCGGCGCATATGCCAGCGCACCCGCCATTCGCCGATCCCCAGCTCAGCAGCGATCTCGGCGTAGGCCTTGCCTTCGACCCTGTGCGCGATGAACACCATCAATGTCCGCTCGGGCAGCTTCCTGAGCCATGCCCGCATCACCGCGTGCCGGTCGCGCTCAAGGGGCACACCGGGTTCAGGTACAGATTTGCCGTTCATCGTCCATCTCCTGCCAAAAGCCGCAGCCCCGGCCGAAGGGCGGGGGCGGGCGGCAGGAACGGGATCAGGCGGGCCGCATGAGGCGGCCTGCACCCGAAGGGCTGGAACGAAGAGGAAGACCTGCCGCAGGCAGGTTGCAGGCTGGCGCGGCCCGCCTAAAGCCCGTGACGCCCGCTCCCGATCCTCAGGACGGCACAAACGACAACACCCCGCCCGTGAGGGCGGGGTGGCTATCCGCTGCGACGCATGGCGTCACATAATCAGGAAGACCCGCGCCGCCACAGGCGGCGCGGGGGCCGTAGCCTTAGGCCTTCCTCTTGCCCCGGCCCGGCGTGGTGCGCTTGGTGCCGAGGCCGATCTTCTTCGCCAGCTCCTGACGCTGCAGCGCGTAGTTGGGCGCGGTCATCGGGTAGTCAGCGGGAAGGTTCCACTTCGCGCGGTACTGGTCCGGGGTGAGGTTGAAGTGGACCATCAGGTGACGCTTCAGCATCTTGAGCTTCTTGCCGTCTTCAAGACAGACGACGTAGTCGGGCTTCACCGACGCGCGGATGGAAACGGCCGGTTCCTGCTGAACTTTCTCGGGTTCGACCATGCCGCCGAGCTTCGCGAGCGCCGCGTAGACGTTTCCGATGAGCGTCGGCAGGTCGGAGACCGCGACCGTGTTGTTCGCCACATGCGAGGAGACGACGTCGGCGGTAAGCGCCAGAAGGTCCTGATGCGCCGTGTTCTGTTCTGTCATGAGGAAAGACCCTGTTGTTTACGTCCCGCTGTATTGCGGGACTTGCGCACTGCCATACACCAACGCGCATGAACGCGAAATTTCCGAAACGACATCCGGTTCCATGCTTTGATACTTTTGACGCCAAGTGATTCGCGTGGCTTTTGCACGCCGGGACAGCTTGAGACGGCAAATCTCAGCGCCTCTCAAAAATATCTTTGCATCAATAAGCATCAATCTGCGTTCACATGCGTCCGTATGCTTCCAGAACGTACTATTCGTCCATTTGGCACTGTTTTGGCACTCTTGACGCGTGCGCCAATTCTGGACTTCCTGATCTTGGCAAGGGGGTGCTGACAACCACTTACGGAAGGACCAGCCATGTCCCATGACCGCATCATCCGCCTCAAAGCCGTTCTCGACCGCACCGGGCTCAGCCGCTCGACACTCTACCGGAAGATGCAGGTCGGCAGCTTCCCGCGCCAGGTCCGGATCGCCACGCGCTGCACCGGCTGGCGCGAGTCCGCTGTCAGCGCATGGATGAAGAACCCCATGTTCTTCCATGTCGATGACCTGCCGGCGGAGTAAGCCGGACCTTGGCTGGACAAGAGGAGGGCGTGCCCGCTATCGGCGCGGCATGGCAATCATCGCAACGATCATGAACACGGCCACGGGCCAGCCCATTCAGAAAATGACCTTCGGCCGGATGCCCAAGCCCTGGGTGACGTTCAACCTCGAAACCGGGGAGCGCGTCACCGCAGATCGTGTGTACGTCGGCAAGCCTGCGCCGGGCAAGTTCGTCGCACCCGTCGAGGTCTGGGTCACGCCGAAATCAGACTGACGTTCAAGCTCAGCTGATTTTTCCCGCGCGTAGGTCGTCAAGATAGTCGCTCCACCACTGGTGCATCTCCACCCGCTCGCCCCAATACCGGCCCCGGTTATAGATTCCTCGAACCGCATCCTTGTCCGCGTGAGCAAGGGAGCGCTCGATCGCGTCCGGGCTCCATTTGCCGCTCTCATTGAGCAGTGTCGAAGCGGTAGTCCGGAGACCATGCGCCGTGATCTCTCCCACCGCATAGCCCATGCGGCGGAACGCCTGATTGATGGTATTTTCGCTCTGCGGCCTGCGGGACGTGTGGAAAGCCGGAAAGACGAAGCCTTCGGGGCCGGTGACCGCGTAAAGCTCTTCAAGATAACGCAGCACCTGCTGGGACAGCGGCACGGCATGCGGACGACGCATTTTCATGCGTTCGGCCGGAATTTTCCAGACGGCGGCTTCCAAATCGACCTCCGACCATATTGCCTTTCTAAGCTCGCCGGGGCGCGCCATCACATGGGGCGCGATCTGCATGGCGAGGCGCGTGATCATATTGCCCGAGTAGGCATCGATGGCTCGCAGCAACTCTCCGACGGCTTCCGGTTCAAGGAGCGCGCTGTGATGTTTCGTTTTCGGAGCAATCAAAGCACCGCGAAGGAGTGATGTGGGATCAGCATCCCCCCGGCCCGTCGCAACGGCATACCGGAAAATGCGACTGGCGAACGACCGGCAGCGACGGGCCGTCTCATGCTTTCCGCGCGCCTCAACGCGTTTCAATGAAGAGAGCACATCCAAAGGCTTGAGGTCGCTTACGGGAAAACCGGCGATGGGTTTCAGCTGTTCGAGCAGCCAGTTGGCTTTGGCAATGGTTGTATCGGCCCGCCCCTCGGCGACCATTTTGTCGATATATTCCTTGGCGATGTCACCGAAGGTGTTGGCGGCTGTAAAGGCGGCGGTCAGTTTTTCGCGCTTCCGCTCGGCAAGCGGATCGCGGTTGTTTGCGAGACTTGCTCGTGCCTCGTCGCTTTTACGGCGCGCGTCTGCGAGGCCCACTTCCGGATAGACGCCAAGCGCAATGCGCTTTTCCTTACCCTGGTAAAGGTATTTGTAACGCCAGAGCTTGGCGCCTGTGGGACGCACCTCGACGTAAAGGCCGCGCCCATCTGTGCATTTATAGCTCCGGTCTTTCGCTTTGAGCGCCCGAATTGCCACATCCGTAAGAGCCACAACTGATCTCCTTCAAAGGGTCAGTCCGGGCCACCATTGGGGCATCATCACATTCCGCTCTCGGGCCACCGCATTTTTCCGGGCCACCGATGCCCTTTTTGGTGGCCCGTTTTCGGCTGGGATGGAGTGAAATTCCCCCGGACGCCATAGGACGAGACCAAGGGTAAAATGGCAGATTTCTGCCATTTTGTCGATACTCTCGGGATGTTCTGAGGAGAACAAATGGTGCCCAGGAAAGGACTCGAACCTTCACGCCGTTACCGGCACTAGCACCTGAAGCTAGCGCGTCTACCAATTCCGCCACCTGGGCACGGGGTCGGATACTCTCGCCTTCGCGAGGCGATGCGGGTTACGGTCCGTCCCCGTGCTTGTCAATGGGCCTGGGTATGGAATATGCGGCGCAGGAACGATTGAGTGGCCGGAAGGATAATGGGTGTGGCGAAGCTGATTACGATTTTCGGCGGTTCGGGCTTCGTGGGGCGCTATGTGGTGCAGGCGCTTGCGAAGACGGGGGCGCGGCTGCGCGTCGCGACGCGCGATCCGCACCTTGCGCTGCACGTGCGCCCGCTTGCGGCGCTCGGCCAGCTCGATTTCGTCCGCACGGATCTTCGCAGCGAGGCTTCGCTCGCGCGCGCGGTCGAGGGTGCTGACGCCGTCATCAACCTCGTCGGCATCCTCTCCGATTCGCAGGGCGGGTTCGAAGCGGTGCATGTAAATTCCGCCGGGGCGATCGCAAGGGCCGCCGCTGCGGCGGGCGCGGGCGCGCTCGTCCACGTGTCGGCGCTCGGCGCGGATGCGGAGAGCGAGTCCGGCTACGGCCGCAGCAAGGCGCTCGGCGAGGCGGCGGTGCGCGCCGCGTACCCGAAGGCGACGATCCTGCGCCCGTCGGTGATCTTCGGCCCCGAGGATCAGTTCCTGAACCGCTTCGCCGGTCTCCTCCGCCTGCCGGTGGTGCCGGTGGTGGCGCCCAAAACGAAGTTCCAGCCGGTCTATGTGGTGGACGTGGCGCGCGCCATCGCGGCTGCGGCCTGCGAGCCCCAGCTTCACGCCGCGAAGACGGTATCGCTCGGCGGCCCCGACGTGCTGACGATGCGCGGGCTTCTGGAATGGCTTGCCGAAACCACGGGGCGCAGCCCGATGCTCGTCGATATGCCGGATGCGGCCGCGAGCCTGATGGCGCGCCTCACCGGCTGGCTGCCCGGCGCACCGCTCACCACGGACCAGTGGAAGATGCTGCAGAGCGACAACGTCGTGCCCGAAGGCGCGCCCGGTCTTGCCGCGCTCGGTCTCGCAGCGACGCCGATGGCAGCGGTCGCCCCCGGCTGGCTCGTGCGGTTCCGCCCGCACGGCCGCTTCAGCCCGGCCTAAAAGAAGGCGAGCAGCACGACGCCCAGCGCCACGCGGTAGACGACGAACACCAGCATCGATCCGCGGCGCAGGAAGCGCATCAGGAAGGCCATCGTCGCCACAGCGGCGAAGAAGGTGAGCACGCCCGCGATCACGGCATCCCGCTGCATCGCGGCCGACGCCTCGGCGAGGTCGAGCGCCGCGAGCAGCCCCGCGCCCAGCACGGCAGGCATCGAAAGCAGGAACGAGAAGCGCGCCGCTTCGGGCCGCGCGTAGCCGAGGAAGCGCGCCATCGTCATGGTCACGCCTGAGCGGCTGGTGCCGGGAATGAGCGCGAACGCCTGCGCGATGCCGACGAGCGCCGCGTCCTTCAGCGTCAGGTCCTCATAGGCCTTGGTCTGCTTGCCCCAGCGGTCCGCCGCCCACAGCAGCAGCCCGTAGACGATGAGGTTGATCGCCACGAGTTGCGTCGAGCGAAAGCCTTCGAGGTAGCCGCCCGTTTTCAGGAAGAAGCCGAAGGCGACGGCCGGGATCGTCCCGATCACGATCCACCAGAAGAGCTTCCGCTCCGCCGGCGCCTTCACCACGCCGACGTTCGAAAGCCCGCCGCGCACGAGGCCGAGCGCATCGCGCCAGAAGTAGACGATGATCGCCGCGAGCGTGCCGACATGGACGGCGACGTCGATCATCGGCCCCTGATCGGGGAAGTCGGTGAGCTTGGGAATGAGGATCAGGTGCCCGGACGACGAGATGGGCAGGAACTCGCTGACGCCCTGAACAATGGCGATGATGAGCAGTTGCAGAAACGACATGGGCTCTCCCGCGGAAAGATCGGGCGCGGCATAGCATAGCCGATTCGCGGCGTCCTCCGGCGAGTTATGGCCAGATCGGCCCTTGTTTTGGTATCAAAACCTGCAAACGATTCGCGACAAACCACCATTGCCAGTTTATTAGGTAATAAATACTGTCCTATTCGTTGAAAATTACGTGACAAGACGGTTTGACGACCGTAAAAGCCGCGCCGGAACCGCAAGGGGATATCGGGTGGCCGAAAAGGATATGCTGAAGTTCGTGGGGCTCGCGCAGGCGTTCCCGGAAAAACGCCCGGCCGCCGAGCGCGATGACGACTTCCTTGAGATCAACCGCGCCTATATCCTTGCGAAAGCCGAGGAGCAGGCCTCGCGCTGTTCGCAGTGCGGCGTGCCCTTCTGCCAGGTCCATTGCCCGCTCCACAACAACATCCCGGACTGGCTGCGCCTCACCGCCGAAGGCCGGCTGCAGGAGGCCTACGAGCTTTCCGAGGCGACCTCCACCATGCCCGAGGTCTGCGGCCGCATCTGCCCGCAGGACCGCCTGTGCGAGGGCAACTGCGTCATCGAGCAGTCGGGCCACGGCGCCGTCACCATCGGCTCGGTCGAAAAGTTCATCACCGATACCGCGTGGAAGGAAGGCTGGGTCCGTCCCCTCCGCCCGCTCAGCGACCGTTCGGATCAGTCCGTCGGCATCATCGGCGCGGGGCCTGCGGGCGTCACCGCCGCCGAATATCTGCGTCGGCGCGGCTACGAGGTGCACGTCTACGATCGCCACGATCGCGGCGGCGGGCTGCTTACCTACGGCATCCCCGGCTTCAAGCTGGAAAAGGAAATCGTCATGCGCCGCCTCGCGCGGCTGGAGGAAGGCGGCATCGTCTTCCATTATGATTTCGAGGTCGGCCGCGACATGACGCTCGCCCAGCTCCGCGCCAAGCACGACGCGCTGCTGGTCGCCACCGGCGTCTACAAGGCGCGCGACATCAAGGCGCCGGGTGTCGGCGCGGAGGGTGTCATCCCCGCGCTCGATTACCTGATCGCGTCGAACCGCAAGAGCTTCGGCGACAGCGTCCCCGCCTTCGAAAGCGGCGCGTTGAACGCGCAGGGCAAGCACGTCGTCGTCATCGGCGGCGGCGACACGGCGATGGACTGCGTGCGCACCGCCGTGCGCCAGGGCGCGGCTTCGGTGAAGTGTCTCTACCGGCGGGACCGCGCCAACATGCCGGGCTCGCAGCGCGAAGTGGCGAACGCCGAAGAAGAAGGCGTCGAATTCGTCTGGCTCTCCGCGCCGCAGGCGTTCGACGACACGGGCGGCAATGTCGCGGGCGTGCGCGCGCAGCAGATGCGCCTCGGCACCCCCGATGCCTCGGGCCGCCGCGCGCCCGAAGTGGTCGAAGGCGGCGATTTCCGTGTCGAGGCCGATCTCGTCATCAAGGCACTCGGCTTCGATCCCGAAGACCTGCCGCAGCTCTTCGGCGCGCCGGACCTCACCGTCACGCGCTGGGGCACGCTGCGCACCGACCACAAGACGATGATGACAAGCGTTGACGGCGTCTTCGCCGCCGGAGACATCGTGCGCGGCGCCAGCCTCGTCGTGTGGGCGATCCGCGACGGCCGCGATGTCGCGAAGACGATGCACACATATCTCGCCGCGCGCGCGGGCGCGTCAGCCAAGAAAGCCGCCGCATGAGGGCCCGTCTCTTCACCCTCACGGCGGCGCTTCTGCTCGCCGCGCCCCATGCCCTCGCGGCAGAGCCCGACCGCGCGTCTCAACTCGTCGCGCTGATGGGAGTCGAGGCCAAGCTCGACGAGGTGTTCAGCACGCTCGTACCGATGTTCGGCACGCAGGTCGTCGCGCAGCTTGAAACCGACCAGGGCACCAGCGGCACCGTTCGCAATCTCATCGAAAATGGACGCGGCGGACGCGAGCGCCTGCAGAAGATTCTGGCCGAGGAATTCCTCGCCGAACTGCGCAAGACCTATCCGGCGATAATCGCCGATTTCACCGCAGCCTATCGAAGCGCGCTTTCGCCCGCCGAACTCGATGCAGCGATCGGCTTCCTGAAAAGCCCGGCCGGACAGAAATTCATGGCCGCCGAGAAACAGACGCAGGCGAGCATGAAAGCCATCGGCGAACGCGCCGGAATGACCGCTGGCATGGCTGCGGTCTCGAATGGATTTGCCCGCGCACAGCGCGAAATGCTGGATGAAGCGAAATGATCAACCAAGCCGAACGTGAACGCATCGCCCGCGAGGGTATGTACCGCCCGGATATGGAATCCGATGCCTGCGGCGTCGGGCTGATCGCGGCGACCGACGGCAAGCCGTCGCGGCGCGTGGTGGCGCTTGGCATTGATGCGCTGAAGGCGGTTTGGCATCGCGGCGCGGTGGATGCGGATGGCAAGACGGGCGACGGCGCGGGCATCCATGTCGAGCTGCCGATCGCGTTCTTTTCGAAGCACATCGAGCACGCGGGCCATAGGCACCGCATCGATCGGCTGCTCGCCGTGGGGCAGGTGTTCCTGCCGCGCACCAACCTTGCCGAGCAGGAAACCTGCCGCAGCATCGTCGAATCCGAAATCATCAATTTCGGCTACGAGATCTATGGCTGGCGGCAGGTGCCCGTCGACACCTCGGTGATCGGCGACAAGGCGAAATTGACGCGCCCCGAGATCGAGCAGATCATGATCAAGGGCCCGCAGCCGGGCGAGAAATACGAAAATCAGGATGCGTTCGAAAAGGATCTGTATCTGATCCGCCGCCGCATCGAAAAGAAGATCATCGAAGCGCAGATCCAGGGCTTCTACATCTGCTCGCTGTCGTCGCGCTCGATCATCTACAAGGGCCTGTTCCTCGCAGAGGCGCTTTCGGTTTTCTATCCCGATCTGCAGGATGAGAAATTCGTCAGCCGCTTCGCGATCTATCACCAGCGCTATTCCACGAACACGTTCCCCACCTGGTGGCTCGCGCAGCCGTTCCGCTGCCTTGCGCACAACGGCGAAATCAACACGGTTCGCGGCAACAAGAACCTGATGAAAAGCCACGAGATCAAGATGGCCGCGCAGGCCTTCGGCGATCTTTCGGAAGACATCAAGCCGGTGATCCCGGCGGGCGCTTCTGATACCGCCGCGCTCGATGCGACGTTCGAGGTGATGGTGCGTTCGGGCCGCGACGCGCCGACCGCAAAGCTGATGCTGGTGCCCGAAGCGTGGAACAAGGATACCACGCTCGCGCAGGCGCACCGCGACATGTACGCCTTCTTCGCGAGCGTCATGGAGCCGTGGGACGGCCCCGCCGCGCTCGCCATGACGGACGGGCGCTGGATCGCCGCCGCGGTCGATCGCAACGCACTGCGACCGATGCGTTTCACGCGCACCAGCGACAATCTGCTGATCGTCGGTTCGGAAACCGGCATGGTCGTGGTGCCCGAAGCGACCGTGATCGAAAAAGGCCGGCTCGGGCCGGGCCAGATGATCGCGGTCGATCTCGACGAGGCGCGCTACTACGACGACAAGGCGATCAAGGACCGCGTTTCGGGCGAGGCGGATTATGCCGCGCTCGTGAAGGGCTTCCGCAACTTCGCCGACGTGCCGGGCGCGGACGCGCCGGAGCCGGGCCAGACGCTTGATGCCGACGAATTGCGCCGCCGTCAGGTCGCCGCGGGCCTCACCATGGAAGACATGGAGCTGATCCTCGCGCCGATGGTGGAGGACGCGAAGGAAGCCGTCGGATCGATGGGCGACGATACGCCGCTCGCGGTCATTTCCGAAAACCCGCGCTGCCTGTCGCATTTCTTCCGGCAGAATTTCAGCCAGGTCACGAACCCGCCGATCGACTCGCTTCGCGAAACGCGCGTGATGAGCCTGAAGACGCGCTTTTCGAACTATGCGAACATCCTCGACAAGGATGCCAAGCAGCAGGGCGTGATGGTGATGGAATCGCCCGTGCTCTCGAACCGCGATTGGGCGCGTCTGCTTGCGCATTTCGGCGATCAGGCGGCCATCATCGATTGCACCTACGAGGTCGCGGGCGGCCCCGCTGCGCTCCGCGAAGCGATCGCGCGCGTGCGCGCCGAGGCCGAGCATCTCGTGCGCTCGGGCAAGAGCCAGCTCTTCCTCACCGACGAGAATGTCTCGAAGACGCGCGCGGGCATCACCATGATCCTCGCGGCGGCGGGCGTGCACACGCATCTCGTGCGCAAGGGGCTGCGTTCGTTCGCCAGCATCAACGTGCGCTCGGCCGAGTGCATGGACACGCATTATTTCGCGGTGCTGATCGGCGTCGGCGCCACCACGGTGAACGCGTGGCTCGCGCAGGAATCGATCGCTGCGCGCCACGCGAAGGGCCTGTTCGGCGACATGGATCTCACCGCCTGCGTGAACCGGTTCCGCAAGGCGATCGAGGACGGTCTTCTCAAGATCATGGGCAAGATGGGCATCAGCGTCATCTCGTCCTATCGCGGCGGCTACAACTTCGAGGCGGTTGGCTTGTCGCGCGCGCTCGTCGCCGATTTCTTCCCCGGTATGCCCGCGAAGATTTCGGGCGAGGGCTTTTCCTCGCTGCACGTGAGCGCGGGCGACCGGCACGCGCTCGCCTACGACGAGGAAATCACAGCACTCCCCATCGGCGGGCTTTATCGCTACCGCGCGAACGGCGAGCCGCACGCCTATCAGGCGAACCTCATTCACCTGCTGCAGCAGGCAGTGGCGAGCGACTCCTATTCGACCTATCTGCAATTCAGCCGCGGCGTGCGTGATCTGCCGCCGATCTATCTGCGCGATCTGCTGGAATTCAATCACGTCAATCCGCCGGTGCCGGTGGAGGAAGTGCAGTCGATCGCGGAGATCCGGAAGCGGTTCGTGACGCCGGGCATGTCACTCGGCGCGCTCTCCCCCGAAGCGCACGAGACGCTTTCGATCGCGATGAACCGCATCGGTGCCAAGGCGGTGTCGGGCGAAGGCGGCGAGGATCGCTCGCGCTACAAGCCTTACCCCAACGGCGACAATGCGAATTCGGTCATCAAGCAGATCGCGTCCGGCCGCTTCGGCGTCACCGCCGAGTATCTGAACGCTTGCGAAGAGATCGAGATCAAGGTCGCGCAGGGCGCCAAGCCCGGTGAAGGCGGGCAGCTACCCGGCTTCAAGGTCACCGAGATGATCGCGCGCCTGCGCCACTCGACGCCCGGCGTCATGCTCATCTCGCCCCCGCCGCACCACGACATCTATTCGATCGAAGATTTGGCGCAGCTCATCTACGACCTCAAGCAAATCAACCCCGATGCGCGCGTCTGCGTGAAGCTCGTCTCCGAAGCGGGTATCGGCACGATCGCGGCGGGCGTCGCCAAGGCGCACGCGGACGTCATCCTCGTCTCGGGCAACGTCGGCGGCACCGGCGCCTCTCCGCAAACCTCGATCAAGTACGCGGGCACGCCGTGGGAGATGGGCCTCACCGAGGTCAACCAGGTGCTGACGCTCAATAGCCTGCGCGGCCGCGTGAAGCTGCGCACCGACGGTGGCCTCAAGACCGGGCGCGACGTCGTCATCGCCGCGATCCTCGGCGCCGAGGAGTTCGGCATCGGCACGCTTTCCCTCGTCGCGATGGGCTGCATCATGGTGCGCCAGTGCCATTCGAACACCTGCCCCGTCGGCGTCTGCACGCAGGACGAGGCGCTGCGCCAGAAGTTCGGCGGCTCGCCGGAGAAGGTCATCAACCTGATGAGCTTCATCGCAGAGGAAGTCCGCGACATCCTCGCCGGGCTCGGCTTCCGCAGCCTTGACGAGATCGTCGGCCGCACCGAACTGCTGCGCCAGGTCAGCCGCGGCGCCGAGCATCTTGACGACCTCGATTTGAACCCCATCCTCGCCAAGGTGGACGCGCCCGACAGCGAGCGCCGCTTCAACCTGAAGACGCGCCGCAACGAGGTGCCTGACAGCCTCGACGCGCAGATGCTGGTCGACGCAAAGGCCGTGTTCGACCGCGGCGAGAAGATGCAGCTGACGTACAGCGTGCGCAACACGCACCGCGCCGTCGGCACGCGCTTCTCCTCGGCGATCACGCGCAAGTACGGCATGAACGGCCTCGCGCCCGGCCATGTCCATGTGCGCCTCCGGGGCGCGGCGGGCCAGTCGCTCGGCGCGTTCGCGGTGCAGGGCCTGAAGCTCGAAGTTTTCGGCGACGCCAACGACTATGTCGGCAAGGGGCTTTCGGGCGCGACTATCGTCGTGCGCCCGCTCGTCTCCTCGCCGCTCAAGTCGAACGAGAACACCATCATCGGCAACACCGTGCTCTACGGCGCCACCTCCGGGCGCCTCTACGCGGCCGGGCAGGCGGGCGAGCGCTTCGCCGTTCGCAATTCGGGCGCGGAGGTCGTCGTCGAGGGCTGCGGCGCCAACGGCTGCGAGTACATGACCGGCGGCATGGCGGTGATCCTCGGCCCGGTAGGCGACAACTTCGGCGCGGGCATGACCGGCGGCATGGCGTTCGTCTACGACACGGCGGGCGACTTCGACACGCGCGTCAACCCGGACAGCGTGATCTGGCAGCCCGTGCGCGCCGCCTACTGGGAAAGCGTGCTCCGCGCCGCGATCGAGGCGCACCACCGCGAGACCGATTCCGCCTGGGCACTGTCGATCCTCGAAGACTGGGAGACCGCCCTTCCCCGCTTCGTGCAGGTCTGCCCGAAGGAGATGGTGAGCCGCCTCAAGCACCCGCTTGAAGATGCGCAAAGCGTGGTCGCCGCGGAGTAAGGTTGCAGCGCCGCGGGCTTCTCCCTACACGGGACTTAACCATGTGGCGCCTCTACCAATATCCGCTTTGCCCGTTCTCCCGGAAGGTCCGCCTCGCGCTCGCCGAAAAGGGCGTCGAGGTCGAACTCGTGCCTGAATTGCCGTGGGCGCGGCGCGACGAGTTCGTCGATCTCAATCCGGCCGGGCAGACCCCTGTTCTGGTCGGAGACCGCGGTGCCGCGCTCATCGACAGCACCGCGATCTGCGAATATTTCGAGGAAACCATCGAGCGCATGCCCCTGCTCGGCGCAAGCGCCGCCGACCGCGCCGAAGTGCGGCGCCTCTGCGTGTGGTTCGATCAGAAATTCTACGCGGAAGTCGGCCACATCCTGCTCGCCGAGCGCATGTACAAGCGTATAGTTCAGCGCGCCGCGCCCGATGGCGGCGCCCTGCGCACCGCGGGCCGCAATCTTGAAAACCACCTCGGCTACATCGAATACTTGCTCGATCACCGCCGCTGGCTTTCCGGCACGACCTTCGGCCTCGCCGATCTCGCGGCAGCCGCGCATCTTTCCGTGGTGGACTATCTCTCCGCGCTCGAATGGCAGGGCCATGCGACAGCGAAACAATGGTACTCGGCGATCAAATCCCGGCCAACGTTTCGGGCGCTTCTTTCCGAACGCATGGACGGCCTCTCGCCCCCCGCGCACTACGACAAGCTGGATTTCTGAAAGGGCCCCTTACTTGGGCTCAGGAACCTTCTCGCGCGCCTTCTGCAGCTGACGCTCGCGGCGCCACTGCTCGTATTCGTTGCGGCTGCAGCCGACATCGCCGGCAGGGCCGACCGCGCTGCACGCGCTGCTCGGGGCGACATTCCCCGGCTCGGTGAGCTTGATACGCTCGCTCGGGACATCCGTACCCGGCTCGCCGGGCTCCGGCGGCGTTTCCACCGTCGGCTCCTCATCGGGGCGACCACATACGACAATCTCGCCGCGGCGCTCCGGGTTCGGGCAGTTTTCCGGCATCCACTGATCGAGCGGCACGCGCTTCAACACGCCGCTATTCGTCGCCGGCTTGGATTCGGTCTGAGCGGCCTGCGCCAGCGCCGTACCGGAAACCGCCGCACCCGCCATTCCAATCGCCGCAATCAGAGCCAGACGAATCATCGCGTTCCTTTCCGCCGCCGTCCGCTCGTGAACGGCGTCCACACCCTTACCCAACGCCGCGCGGCGTGAACAGTGCCTGAACTTTGCCGCGCCGGCATGGGCTGAACTCCCGCGCGCAGCTGGCCCTAGTTGACGAGCAGTGCGCGCGCCTGGCTGCCGAGGTGCGCGAGCATCGCGGTGGTGACAACGCCGGATTTGCGCGCCCGCGCTGTGGCATCCGCCATGCGCTGGATGACGACCGGGTTGGCCGCGCTCCACACCTCGACCGCCTTCACGGGATCGCCGCCCTTCTTCGTCTGGCGCTTGATGAGGTCGATACGCAGCTGCTCGAAATCGCGCAGCAGCCCTGCGATAAGCAGCCGCTCCCACGGGTCGGACGGCTGGAGCTGTGCGGTGACGCCCTTTGCCCAGTCGAGCCCCAGCATTTCGCCCACGCGCGTATAGGCATCCGCGATGGCGCGTTCGGTGACGCCGAGTTCGGCCGCGAGCTTGGCGTTGCCGATCGCCCCGTCAAGGCCGTCGAGTTCCACCAGACGCTCGGTGATGTCGCCCGGTGCGCCGTCGCGCAGCAGTTCCTGCCGCAGCCGCTCGACCTGCGCGCGCGGTTCTGGCCTCAGCAGCTTGTCGAGTTGCTTCGACAGCCGCTGGATCCCGCTCTTCCACGCCGTGATGCACTGGGAGGGTTGATCGCCCGGCGCAGACGCGCGCAGCGCATCCGCCATCTGTGTGCGAAGACCACGGATCGATTTGGTGTGCAGCACGATGTGCGTGCGCGCGTCCACCGCCGCGGCGTCGATCGTCCGCCACAGGTCGCGAAGGTCGAACAGTTCGCGCGTCATCACGAAGGCGGAGGCGACATGGGCCAGGCTGGTGCCCTGTTCTTCCGAAAGTTCGAAGGCGAGCGTGATGCCGCCGCGGTTGACGATCTGGTTCGCAAGCTTGGTCGCAATGATCTCGCGCCGCAGCCGGTGGCCGGTCACGCCCGCCTTGAACGCCTTCAGCACCGCGGGCGGAAACGCCATTTCCAGATCCTGCACCAGCAGCGGATCGTCAGGCAGAGGGCTGTCTACGATCGTGTCGTAGAGCGTCATCTTGGCATAGGCGAGCAAGACGGCGAGTTCGGGCCGTTCCAATCCGCCACCGGCAAGCGCACGCTGCGTCAGCTGTTCGTCGCTCGGCAGGTTCTCGACGACGCGGTTCAGCCGCCCGCTCGCCTCCAGCAGCTGGATCACGCGCTGAAAGGCAGGCAGCGCACCGCTGCCGCCGCTCTCCGCGACCGAGATCGCCTGCGTTTGCATCACGTTGTCGCGCAGCACGAGCTGGGCGACGTCGTCGGTCATCGATTCGAGCAGCGTGTTGCGCGCCGCCATGCTCATCTTGCCTGAAGCGAGCGCGGGCTGCAGCGCGATCTTGATGTTCACCTCATTGTCCGAACAATCGACGCCCGCCGAATTGTCGATGAAGTCGGTGTTGATCCGGCCATGGGCGCGCGCGAACGCGATGCGGCCTTGCTGCGTGACGCCGAGGTTGGCGCCTTCGCCGATCGCGCGCACGCGCATCTCCTCGGCATTGACGCGAACGGCGTCGTTGGCGCGGTCGCCAACGTCCGCGTTCGATTCCGTCACCGCCTTCACATAGGTGCCGATCCCGCCGAACCAGCACAGATCGGCGCGGCTCTTCAGGATTGCGTGCATCAGCTCGTTCGGCGACAGGCTCTTCGCGTCCACGTCGAGCATCGCTTGCACCTCGGGGGTGAGCGCGATCGATTTCTGGCTGCGCGGGAAAACGCCCCCGCCTTTCGAAATCAGTTTCTTGTCGTAGTCTTCCCACGACGAGCGCGGCAGCTTGAAGAGACGGTCGCGTTCCTTCCAGCTCTTCGCCGGATCGGGGTCGGGATCGAGGAAGATGTGGCGATGATCGAACGCTGCGACCACCTTCAACGTTTTCGACAGCAACATGCCGTTGCCGAACACGTCGCCCGACATGTCGCCGACGCCGATCACGCGGATCGGGTCCGTCTGTACGTCGATACCGAGTTCGCGGAAATGCCGCTGCACGGATATCCACGCGCCCTTGGCGGTGATGCCCATCGCCTTGTGGTCGTAGCCGTTGGCGCCGCCGCTCGCGAACGCATCGCCCAGCCAGAACCCGTGATCGACGCTGATCGCATTGGCGATGTCGGAGAAGGTCGCCGTGCCCTTGTCGGCGGCGACGACCAGATAGGGATCGGGCGCATCGTGGCAGACGATGCCTGCGGGCGGCACGTCCTTGCCGTCGACGATATTGTCCGTCACCGAAAGGAGCGCGCGAATATAGATGCGATACGCTTCCTGACCCTCAGCGAGCCACGCCTCGCGGTTCGATGCCGGGGGCAGCTGCTTGGGATAGAATCCGCCCTTGGAGCCGGTGGGAACGATCACCGCGTTCTTCACCATTTGTGCCTTCACAAGGCCGAGCACCTCGGTACGGAAATCGTCGCGCCGGTCGGACCAGCGCAGGCCGCCGCGCGCGATGCGGCCGCCGCGCAGGTGGATGCCTTCGACGCGGGGGCTGTAGACCCAGATCTCGCGGTACGGCACGGGCGGCGGCAGGCCGGGCACCGACTTTGAATCGAGCTTGAACGCCAGCGCTTCCGGCCCGCCGTCCACGAATGCGTTGGTGCGCAGCGTTGCGGAAATGATGTCGCGGTACAGGCTGATGATGCGGTCCTCGTCGATCGCCGAGACGTCGGCGAGGCCGCTGTCGATCCGTCCGCGCGCTTCGGCAACGGCCGCATCGCGCGCCTTCAGGCCCGGGGTGAAACGCACGCGGAACAGGTCGACGAGCGCGGCCGTGATCGCGCCGTGCGCGCGCAGCGCATCCACCACGGTCTGCTGGCTGTAGGAGACGCCCGTCTGCCGCATGTAGCGGAAATAGGCGCGCAGCCAGACGACGTTGCCGATCGGAAGCCCCGCGCCGACGACGAGTGCATTGAACACGTCGTTTTCCTGATCGCCCTTCAGCACCGCACGGAGCGCGGGCTCGGCGCGTTCCTTCACGAACGCCATGTCGATGGTTTCGCCGCGGCCGCTTTCCACCATGAAATCGTGGATCCAGCCGAGCCGTCCGCCGGCGAGGTCGAACGGATACTCCTCGATCACGCGGAAGCCGAAGTTCTCGAGCGCCGGGACCACTTCGGACAGCGGAATGATCTCGCCGAGCCGGTAGATCTTGATGCGCAGCCGGTTTTCAGCGTCGCCCGGCCGGCGATAGATGAACACATCGCGGTCTTCGCCGGTGTCGAGCGCGGTGAGGCGCATGACGTCCTCGGCTGCATCGTCGGCGCTGAACTGCTCGCGGTACGAGGCCGTAAAGCTGCGCCCATGGCTCAGCGCAAGACGCGCCGCACGGGTGGCGCCGGCGCGTTCGGAAAGTGCCGTTTCGAGCGCTTCTTCCCATCCGCGCACCAGCGAGGTGAGCCGTGCGTCGAGCGCGGCTTCGTCCACGTCGGGCACCTGTCCCGGCGTCGTGCCGAGATAATATTGGACGCGCGCCAGGCCCTCGGCGCGAAGCTCCACGTCATAGCGTGAAAGCCGCGCCTGGAAGGCGTCCTCCAGCATCGCGCCGACACGCTCGCGGATGCCGCTGTGATAGGCGTCGCGCGGTACGTAGACGATCACCGATACGAAGCGGCCGAACGGATCTAGCCGTGTGAACAGCTTCGGACGCGGGCGTTCGAGCAGCGACAGCATCCCGAGCGCCATGCCGGTCAGCCGCTCGGAGTCGACGAGGAACAGATCCTCGCGCGGGAACGTCTCGATGATGTGGGCGAGCGCCTTGCCGGTGTGGCTGCGCGGATCGAAGCCGAGCGCGGCCTCGACGCGTTCCAGCTTGCGGCGCACGATCGGAATCGATTTCGGCGAGGCGGCGAGCGCGGAAGACGTGAACAGGCCCGCGAAGCGGCGTTCGCCGATCACCTTGCCCTTGTCGTTGTAACGTTTGACGCTGACGACATCGTAGAAGGCATTACGATGCACCGACGACACGGTGTTCGCCTTGGTGACCAGCAGCGGGGTCGGCGTCGCCATATAGGTGCGCAGCGCAGGCGGCAGCACCTCGAAACCCTCGGCGCCGCGCCACAGCGGAAACGCCGGGTCGCGCAGCAGGCCAAGGCCTTCTCCCGCCTTCGGTTCGACCTTCGGATCGGTGAGCGAACGGCCGAACTCGTAGTCACACGCGCCGAGCAGCGTGAAATTGTCCTGTCCCAGCCAGTCGAGGAAGCCCTTGGCTTCCATCACTTCGTCGGCAGGAACCGGGATCGCCGAACGGCCGAGTTCCATGCGTGCGTCGGCAAGCCGGGTCAGCATCTCGCGCCAGTCTTCCACCGCGACGCGCACTTCGGAGAGCACGCGCGCAAGGTCTTCCGCAAGTGCGGTGCGGCCGCGCGCGCCGACCCGGTCGGCTTCCACGTAGATGAAAGATTCGCGAAGCCCGCCGTCGGCCTCACCGCGCGCGGGCGCGAGCGATTTCAGCTTGCCGGCCTTGTCGCGCTCCACTGCGAGGATCGGATGCAGCAGGCGGTGGATGGTGATGCCGTTGCGCGTGAGCGCCGCTGACACGGAATCGACGAGGAACGGCATGTCGTCGTTGAGGATGCCGATCCATGTGCGGCGGCGGCCAGGCTCACCGTCCGTCGAGGCGATCTCGATGACCGGGGCGCCAGGCGTGCGCGTCTCGAAGAGGCCCGCCGCGAATTCGACGATCGCCTTGGCCGCGTCCTTGCCCAGTGTCTCCGTCTCGCCCGGAAGCGCGTGGTCGAAGAGCACCGTCTCCAATGATTTCAGAAGGTTACGGGAAACTTTGGGTTTCGGCGCTTCATGAGTCGCCGCGGCGGTCGCCATCTCGATACTCCGGATAGAGAATGACCCGCCTTATGCGATTTTGCCTCCTGCGAGGCAAGTTCAGCGCGCGGCGAGGCGTTTCAGGGCCACTTCGAGCAGATTTTTGGTGTGCGGGACAGCTTCCAGCACGTCGATTCCGCCCGAATCGCTTTTTTTCGCCACGAGCAGCACGAACTCCTCGTCCGACGCGATGTCGAGATGCGCAAGCGGCTCGGTCGCGCGCAGCCGCGCCCGCACCGTCTCGGTCGTCTGCTTCACCGCCGGCTTCGCCCGCGCGGCCCGCTCCCGCTGCACCAGTCCCTTGAGACCGCCCTCGGCGCTCACCACGAACGCGATGAACCCGCCCGCTGCAATCCCCGCCCGCTCCGCCGCGCCGAGCGCAGAGGCGAACTCGGTAAGGCGCGTCTTGTCGTAGTCGGCGCCGAACACCAGCTTCGCCACCGCCGTCAGCGGCGCCCGCGCCTGGACCTTCAGCCCGGCCTCCGCGAGCAGCGCCGCGAAGCCCTGGGGATCGTCCGCGGACGCGAGGTGGAAATCATAAGCGTTGCCAAGCGCCCGGTAGAGCGCAGCGCGCGAACGCTGGTCCGCCGTCTGCACCGCCGCGGCGTTGGCGCGCGCAACCGCAAGCCGGCCCGCAAGATCGCCCGGCTCCAGCTCGACAACCGCGGCTTCGGCCTCGTGCGCGACAATCGGCTCATCACCGTCGGCTTCATGCGCCTCGAACGCCAGCTGCGCCTCGAACTCGGCGCCCGCCAATTCTTTCCAGTTGATCACGCCGTAGATGAAATCGATGCTGTCATCATCCGAGGAGAGCGGCATCAGAATGCCGCGATACAGCGTGTTGTTGCCACGCTGCGACACGAACTCGGCCTCGAAGCCGATCGGCGCGCGATTGGCGATAATCTCGAAAAAATGGTCGGTGAGCCGCGAGACGAGCGAGCGGCTGGGCACGTGGTCGAGCGCGATATCGGCGCTCGAAAGCCCGCATTCCTCGCGCAGCAGCGTCCCGATGTAGCGCAGGCGCGGGTTCTCGCGGTCTTCGGTGAAATCGAGCAGGATCGAGTGCGGCCCGAAGTCGTCGAGGCTCGCGGGATCAAGGTCGGTAACGCTCGGAAACTCGCGGCCACGCAGCAGGGACGCCCAGTAGTTATAGGCCCGCACATGCATACGCCGCTCGTCCTGGTCGGCGAAAATCGGCGGCGCCTCGAAATCCGGTTCGGAAAGATCGAGAAAGTCTTCGCTCATGTCGCTCATTTTCGAACCCAATTCGCCCCGCTGTGCTGAACAGTACGGACCATGCCCGCGAAGCTGTTGAATAATGGTTAACAGCCTGTTTCGCCGGCCCCATCTGCCGCATGGTCAAAGCCTCGTTAAGAAATCTCCGCTAGCGTCCGCGCATCAGTTGATTCAGGGGCGCAGCGTGTGACACGGGCAATTCAGGACTGGGCGAAATCGGGCGGAGCCGGCGTGATCGTATCGGCACCGACGACACCGCAACTTAACGTGGCGGACCGGCGTCAAGCCGTTGATCCTGATGGGACACTTATCGCGACGCTCGCCGAGTTCTGGCCGCATGTGGAGCCGCAAATCGAAGCTTTCGTGCGCACCTATCTCGATCATTTCGCCCGGCTCGCCCCCGGCCATGCACATACGGACGCCGAAAGCCGCAAGTTCGCCGAAGGCGTGGCTTATGCGCGCGAGAAATGGTGCGACCCTTTTGGTCCGGCATTCGGTGAGCGGCTGGTCGCCGCCGCGCGCGCCATGGATCGACACGGCATTCCCTACCATGTCGTGCTGGCTAGCTATCAGGCGAGCGACGAGGCTGTGCTGAGGCACCTGACCGGCACACTCGCGGCCGACCCCGCCCAGCTTCTGCGCGCCACGACAGCCCTGATGCGCCTCGCCTCTTATGAAGCGAGCGTGCTGACTGCGGCGCTTCATGACATCGAGCGTGCGCGGATCGATACGCTGCTGCGCGAGCAGGCCAATCGTTTCCGGCAGGACATCGCCGCCGTCGTCGAGCGCGCCGGCGCGCAAAGCCGCGCGCTGCGCGAGCGTTCGCAGGCCGCGGCGCGGCGCTCGCGTGAAATGCTGGGCAGCGCCGCCGAGGTCTCGTCCGCCGCCGAACAGTCCGCCGTCGCGATGCGCCAGGCCGCCGAAACCGCCGCGAGCCTCATTCGCGTCATCGAGGAAACCCGCCGCGATGTCGATGCCACCACCGGCATCGCCAATGAGGCGACCGCACAGGCCGACGCAGCCGCCACCACCGTCTCCATGCTCGAAAGCCACGGGCAGGCAATCGAATCGATCGTCAGCCTGATCCGCGACATCGCAGGGCAGACCAACCTCCTCGCGCTCAACGCCACGATCGAGGCGGCACGCGCAGGCGAAAGCGGCCGCGGCTTTGCCGTCGTCGCCTCCGAAGTGAAATCGCTGGCGGGCCAGACCGCCCGCGCCACCGACGAGATCGCTGCCAAGATCGCCGCCATCCAGGAAGCGACGCGCAACACCGTGAACGCCAACGGCGCCATCCGGCGCACCGTGGACGGCGTCCGCGTCTCCGCCGACAGCATCCGCACCGCGATGGACAGTCAGGCCGCCACGGTCACCACGATCAGCGGCTCCGTCGATGAAACCGCGCTTTCCGCCGACGCGATGTCCCACGCCATCGCCCGCATCCGCCAGACGACCGAGGACATGGCCTCGGAGATGGACATGGTGGAAACCTCGTTCCGCAGCGTCGATGACGAGCTTGCCGCGCTCCAGCAGGCCGTGCACAGCTTCACGACCAGTCTCGCCGCGTAGAACCGAAGTGCAGCTTGCGCTTGTCTTGTACCACGTGCACTGTTAAGGGGTCCGCCGTTCCGGGATCAAGCCGCTTTAGCTCAGCCGGTAGAGCACATCATTCGTAATGATGGGGTCAGGTGTTCGAGTCACCTAAGCGGCACCATCCCTCCTTCCCAAAACGTTCTAAAAGCTTGATTTTCTGCGGGCTACGAAGGAATCTCCTCCTTTGAGCGATCTCGCTTTGTTCCACGAAATCTCACTGGATCGCAGAAATCCGGGGGCAATTTTGGGGGCAACGCGATAGCTGAAGAGGCGTTGCCCCCAAATGTGCTTGAGAGCCGCAGAAATCCGTGCGTTTCCGACACTCGATACCCTCTATCGAAAATCGGACGAAAAAGGCCTGTATCTGGAGGTCCGCCCCAGCGGCGGAAAGCTCTGGTTCTTCAAATATCGCGTTCACGGGACCGAAAAGCGGCTAGCGCTCGGCCCTTGGCCCGAGGTCAGTTTGGCCGAGGCCCGCGATCTGAGGGATCAGGCGCGGCGCGCCGTCCGGCACGGGAAAGATCCGCTCCAGGAACGAAAGAAGAAGAAGATTACATCCCAGCTCAGCGCCGGGAACAGTTTCCAATCGGTGGCCGAGGATTTCATTGAGGTGAAGTTCGTGGGCAACCGCAAGGCGGAATCCACCATCGAGAAAGCGCGTTGGTTTCTCTCGCATCTGACGGGCACTATAGGCGCCCGTCCAATCGCCGATATCGAGCCTGCGGAGTTGCTAGCCGCGCTCAAGACGATCGAGAGGGCCGGAAAAAGAGAAACTGCCATGAGGACGCGGGCCTTTGCGAGCCGCGTTTTCCGGCATGGCGTAGCCATGTCCCTATGCAAGACAGATCCCGCGGCGCTTATAGGCGATGCCTTGATGTCGCCGATCGTGAAGCATCGTGCGGCCATTCTGGACCCCGCGGGCCTTGGGGAACTTCTGAAAGCAATCGACGAATACGGCGGCGGCCCCATCGTCAAAATTGCAATGCAGCTTCTCCCTCATGTTTTCGTCCGGCCGGGTGAACTCAGATATGCGAAATGGGATGAGGTCGATTGGGAAGAAGCTGTATGGCGAATTCCGGCGGATCGTACCAAGCTCCGGCGCCCGCACAGCGTTCCACTGTCGTCGCAGTCCATTACGCTCTTGCAGGAGCTGCGCCGTCACACGGGTTGGATGGACTGGTTGTTTCCCGGTGAACGCAGCCATCTCAAGCCGATGTGCGAGAACGCCATCAACCTCGCCTTCAGGCGCATGGGATTTCCCAAAGACGTTGTAACCGCCCATGGCTTCAGGGCGACTGCGAGCACTCTGCTAAACGAGAGCGGAAAATGGCACCCCGACGCCATTGAACGCGCATTGGCCCACGGACACAGCAACGCCGTGCGCGGAACCTACGCAAGGGGCCAACACTGGGACGAGCGCGTCGAAATGGCTCAATGGTGGAGTGACTACCTTGACCGCCTGAAGGTCGGCGGAGCGGTGATCCCCATTCACAAGCTCAAAAGCGTGGGCTGAGTATTTCGCTCAGTCTGATTTCGGCGTGACCCAGACCTCGACGGGGGCGATGAACTTGCCCGGCGCAGGCTTGCCGACATGCACGCGGTCTGCCGTGACCCGCTCTCCGGTTTCGAGGTTAAATGTCGCCCACGGCTTGGGCATCCGGCCGAAGGTCATCTTCTGGATGGGCTGGCCGGTGGCCGTGTTCATGATCGTTGCGATGATTGCCATGCCGGGCCGATAGCGGGCACGCCCTCATCTTGTCCAGCAAGGCTTCGGCCTACTCCGCCGGAAGATCATCGACATGGAAGAACATTGGGTTCTTCATCCATGCGCTGACGGCGGACTCGCGCCAGCCGGTACAGCGCGTCGCGATCCGGACCTGGCGCGGGAAACTCCCGGTCTGCATCTTCCGGTAGAGCGTTGAGCGGCTGAGCCCGGTACGGTCGAGGACGGCCTTCAGGCGCAAGATACGGTCATGGGACATGGCTGGTCCTTCCTTAAGCGGTTGTCAGCTCCCCCTTGCGAAGATCAGGAAGTCCAGAATTGGCGCACGCGTCAAGAGTGCCAAAACAGTGCCAAACGGACGAATAGTACGTTCTGGAAGCATACGGACGCACGTGAACGCATATTTATGCTTATTGACGCAAAGATATTTTTTATGGGCGCCGAGATTTACCGTATCAGGATGTCCCGGCGTGCAAACATGCGCGCGAATCACTTGGCGTCAAAAGAGCAGACGCATGGAACAAGGCATCATTTCAGTAATTTCGCGTTCATGCTCGCTCGTGTACGGTAGCGCGCAAGTCCGGCAATACAGCAGGACGCGAAAGAACAGGGTCTTTTCTCATGACGGATCAGAGCACCGCGCATCAGGAGTTTCTCGCATTTACCGCCGAGATCGTTTCATCACATGTCGCCAACAACACGGTCGCGGTCTCCGACCTGCCGACCCTCATCTCGAACGTCTATGCAGCGCTCGCGAAGCTCGGCGGCGTGGTCGAGCCCGAGAAAGCTCATCAGGAACCGGCCGTTTCCATCCGTTCGTCAGTGAAGCCCGACTTCATCGTCTGCCTTGAAAGCGGCAAGAAGCTGAAGATGCTAAAACGCCACCTGATGACGCACTACAACATGACCCCCGACGAATACCGCGCGAAGTGGGGCCTTCCCGCCGACTATCCGATGGTCGCGCCGAACTACGCGCTGCAGCGCCAGGAACTGGCGAAGAAGATCGGTCTCGGTACCAAGCGCACCACGCCGGGCCGGGGCAAGAAGAAGGCCTGAGGCTACAACCCCCGCGCCGCCCCGTGCGGCGGCGCGGGGTTCCTGATTATGTGACGCCATGCGTCGAAGCGGATAGCCACCCCGCCCTCACGGGCGGGGTGTTGTCGTTTGACTCGTCAGTTCCGGTCGGGAGCGGGCGTCACGGACTTAGGCGGGCCGCGCCGGCCTGCAACCTGCCTGCGGCAGGTCTTCCACTCCCGTTCCAGCCCTTCGGGTGCACGCCGCCTCATGCGGCCCGCCTGATCCCGTTCCTGCCGCCCGCCCCCGCCCTCCGGCCGGGGCCGCGGCTTTGGCAGGGAGAGGGCTGATGAACGGCAAATCTGTATCTGAACCTGGCGTGCCCCTTGAGCGCGACCGGCACGCTATTATGCGGGCATGGCTGCGGAAGCTGCCCGAGCGGACACTGATGGTGTTCATTGCGCACAGGGTCGAGGGCAAGTCTTACGCCGAGATCGCCGCAGAGCTCGGCATTGGTGACTGGCGGGTGCGCTGGCACATGCGAAAGGCCATCCGGCATATCGTGAAGATCGGCAAACCCTACCGGGAGGCGTTCGCGGCGCTTGACCCCATATCGCAGCAGGTCATGGAGCTCGCCTGGGACGGGCTGCTCAATGACCGTATCGCGCTGCTGCTGGGCCTCTCCGTCGCCGAGGTCGAAACCCGCATGGCGGCGGCGCTGGTCGCGCTGCACAAGGCCGCAACCCTCTGATCAGGGGGTTGCGGGGTCCACACTCGCGGCAACAGCCTGTTCTTGCAGTGCAAAGTCATGTCTGAGTTGCTAGGAAGGTCTCCTATGCGCACGAGCCTCGATCATCTTCCCTTGCCCAAGCAGCGCGAGCTCGAACGCGTCGTTGAGATTCTGTTCGAGGAGTTCAATGACGTCCTCGCGCTTGCCCAGCACCAGTGGAAGAAGAAGGGCCGCATCACCAAGGTCATTCTCTACGGCAGCTACGCGCGCGGCGGCTGGGTCGACGAACCGCACACCGCCAAGGGCTACAAGTCCGACTTCGACCTCCTCGTCATCGTCAACGACAAGCGGCTGACCGACTATGTGACGTACTGGGCGAAGGCCGAGGAGCGCTTTCACCGCGAGTACGGCATCACAAAGTCGATCAAGACCCCGGTCAACTTCATCGTGCACACGCTGCAGGAAGTGAACGACGGTCTCGCGCATGGCCGCTACTTCTTCATGGATGTCGCCAAGGACGGCATCGCGCTCTACCAGAGCGACGACAGCGTGCTCCATACGCCGAAGCCCAAGACGCCGAAGGATGCGCTCAAGATGGCGCGGGAATACTTCGACGAGTGGTTTCCGAGCGCGGCGCGCTTTCTCAAAGCATCGAAGTATCTAGCCGCTGACAATGGTCCGCGCGAGGCTGCTTTCAACATGCATCAAGCGGCTGAACGGCTTTATCACTGCGTGCTTCTGGTTTGCACGTTCTATACCCCTCACGTTCACAACCTTGGTTTCCTGCGGTCGCAGGCCAATCTCATCGACCGGCGATTGATGTACGTCTGGCCCGAGGACAACCGCAAACAGCGGGCCATGTTCGAAAAGCTGAAGCAGGCCTATGTCAAAGCCCGCTACTCGAAGCACTACCGCATCAGCGAGGAAGAGCTCACGTGGCTCGGTGAGCAGGTCGAGGAGCTCGGCCGTGTCGTCCATGCCGTGTGCAGCGAGCGCATCGCCGAGCTCGAAGCAGCCGAGGGCTGATTTAGGCCGATAGCGGCATGTACGGTCTCTCGCAGTGCAGCGCGACAGCGGCGATAGCCGCCGACATCGCCGCCATTGACGGCGTTCGAACATCTCCGGGAAACCCGCCGTCACTTATATTGCCAAGCAACCTCGATGAAAAAAAATGAAGACTTTTGCCGGGCGACCAGCCAACGCTCGTGGGCGGACTAGCGGGCTATATTCAGGCTCGCCAAGTCGCTAAGGACATAGTGCCAATATAACCTTGCAAACGTGTCGAGGTTAGTAGGGGGGGCAGCATGAGGAACTTCGCATGGGGCATCGTATTCAGCCTTATCGCAAGCAGCGCTTCGGCGGGAATCATCGTCGACATAAAGATCAGCCGCGATGTTCCCGACATGGTGGCCGAAGCGGCATGGGACACTCCGACGATTGACAGCGGGCGCGCGCTGGCACCGTCCGCGGCACCTAAAGCGGTGCTGTGGCAATTGTCGGTCACGGTCACCCAGAAAGCGGGAAAGGCCGTAACGGCCTTCGATATTGCCGGCGATATGCCCGCGCATGTCCCAGCCGGGGCATTGTTCACCGAATGGCGACTTGCGAATGGAACCAACGTTCAGTGTACCAGAGCGGCGGAAGTCGTCGGAGCGCCTGGAAAGGCCACATTCGCAGTATGCCTTACACCCGATGGCGGCGCGACCGTTCGGAAGATCGGGAAGCGCTATAGCGAAGCGGTTGTAGGCAACCTTACCAGAAAGCCGGTACTGACGAACGGCATTATGGATGCCGATAACCCGCGCACAACGCCCTGGCCCGGGCCGGTGCTCTTTTTCAGTTACAAGCAAGTGGCCGAAAAAGGCGCCATTCTACGGGAACCGACCAACCGCGGCGCCATCATGGCGGTTGGGCAGCTTTCGTTGGGACAGCGCATTGTTCTGGGAGCGATCAAAGGTGATCTTGCGACGCTGGAACACCGCACCTTTGATCTCGATGATTTCACCAATGCGCTCTCCGCCCGAAAGGACTCCGGATACAAGCAGGCCGAAGTAACTGTGGACCTGGCCAAGGGTCCGCAGGAGGTGGCGCTTGGCGGGGGCCGTTTCCGTGTGTCACGCACACCCGATGGTCTGATCGCCGTCGAGGCCCTCGTGCCAAGCATACTCAACTGGTCGATCGATCCCACCACCGGCCGCCTCATGATCGAAGGACGGCCTTATGTTCTGGGCGCGCAGGAGATCTGAGTACCGACTTCCAAGCTGGTTGGGAGCGACAGAAGGACTACAGGCGCCGACATAGCTGACATTCGTAGCCCAATTTTCAATTCTTGTTAGCTGCCGTCGGTTCAGAACGAACGTTCGACCGGTTTCAGGTTCAGAACGTGCTGAGGGCGTGTCTCTGGACGTTCTGGCTAAGGAATACGGCGTGTCTCGGGCCGCAATTAAAAGGTCGTAAAAGCGAGCATTATAAAAGCGCCTTAAGTCTTTTCTTCTCGAATGACGCTACGGAACTCATAATTGTTAACCCTCATCGCAATAAAAACGTCGCATTTGCAGCTGGGGGTACTTCCATGTCACTCAAGATGATATCGCTCTTTGCAGGCATTCTCCTGTCATCATGCGCCTTCTCCTCTGACGAGGTCCGATACCGACTGACGCTTGAGGTCGATACGCCAGAAGGGCGAAAGAGTGGATCGAGCGTTATGGCTTTCAGCCTGCAACCAGGATTTCCGCAATCTTACAGCCCGACGTTTCGGGCCGAAGCTGTTGCAGTTGAGCTCGGCAAGCGCGGCACTCTGTTTATGACAATTAGCGATATAACTGCAATGCTTCCCGAAAACGTATTTCGTCGTATCGGGTTATTAGAAAAAATGCCCAAAGAAGATAGGGTTGATCGTGTAAAGATATTGGAATTTCTTGCGGGTCAAGTTGGAGAAAAGGCCGAAGTTCAATGCGTTCGCAAGCCCTTCAACGCTGAATGTCAGTCATTTGTCCGCTTTCGAGATATTAACAATCCGATGAGTGTTGAGGAGGTTTCCGCTGGGAATCTTTCTGCCAGCTTCGGAAATGGTGTTCGCATGCACCGGATGATGATTGAGATTACAGACGACGATGTAACTACGGGAATTGAAAAAAAATTACCGTGGCTTAATGCGCTGAATGGTCGATATTTGCATGGTGGCTCAACGACTATGGGAGCGCCTCTGGGCCTCAGCGTGATGGACTTTCAGAGAAATATGTAGTCGAAGATTATCGCTTAGCAACGGCAATGTTGCAAAATCCTGGACTCGTTCTCGGAGCCTCTTAAAGGTCTTTTACCGCCGCCTTAGCCGCCGTTCCGTCGATAATTTCGGCTGCTTGATAGCTGCCGACCGCCACATTGGGAACGATGCCCGGTTTGGCAGGCGGTGTAGCATCGGCCGTGCCCGGGGGGCGGACTGCCTAACACGATCCGAAGTCTGGTTTGGCTGGAAGCCGTGAGTGTCGAACGTAGGTGTCGAGCATGAAAGGCACAGTCGTCATCCCCCGGCAAGGACGCGATTTCGAGAGCCTCAGCTTCCAAATCGATTCCACAGCTTGGGGTAGCGCTTCGCAAGCGCCTCTTGATCCTCAGAAAAGGGCTGCCCTTTCGGTTCGCTATCATAGATCATATTCGCAATCACCGGCATGTCATTCCAATCACGTCCGGTTTTCGCTGCCCACACTTCACGGGCGACGTAGGCGTACTCTTCGAATTCAAGGTCGCCTCGCGAGCCCGCTGACAGCATATCCGCCAGGCTGTCAGGGTTAGCGGAAACCGCTTCAAACACGCGCCGGCCCTTGGAAATTAACCAGCATCGAAAATATTCGAAGCCGTCGTCAGATGCGCCCCCATTCGCAAGGTATGCCGCTCCCCAGAGGTCCCATGAATATGAATCTCGCATTGCCTCATCGAACAGTCTCTCGAAGTCGACGATCTGGTCCGGGGTCAGCCGGTTTAACGATGCCCGGAGATCGGCGACCTGCGCGTCCGGATTGGATTCAAACGCAGCAGAATGATCGATCAACGCCCAAAAGCTTTCAATGTCGAGGGGGCCGGCAGCGATTTCGATCGGCGCTCGCGATTTTGGCGCAAGTTTTGCAACCGCTTGTTGACCGCCCACCAGGCGGAGGGCCAGCAATGCCAGCGCCGCGAATGCTAGCAAGCCTATAGCGACTAACTTCACGATTTCCCCCTTCAAGTTCCACGCATCTTCTCACGGCGGCGTGGCAGTCGCAATGTCGAAGCCGCCAGTTCGTCGGCGGGTATCTCTTTCAAGTTTGAGATGTTGCCATCGATCCGCGAGGGGCAGACTCTCCGTGAGGAAGTGCCGTCCCGGGCCCCGTCGGCCGTGACCGATCCAGCGTCTGGAGTAATTTCGCTGATCTGTATCGGACGGATGTTTGCTCGGAACAATGAGTGGCGGCGATATGGCCGCTTTCGCCGGAGTAGCTTCGTCTGGCGCATGCGCACGAGGTTCCCGCAACATAGCATCATCGTTGGACCAATACCGCCGACTTAGCGGACACTTGACGGTCGGGATCGACCTCCAAAACCTGCCCTTGGTTCATCGATTTGTTGCGATGAAACCGAGACGCGTACGCGACGTTGCCGCCCCTCTGTAGCGCTGATGTAGCGCAATCGGAGCAACGCAGTCGTGGTCTGATCCGGCGGCGCGCTGTATCGTTGAGGGTGATTCAACACCAGGATGGTTTGGAAAAATGCCTGGGAGCTTCTAGTCACTTACCGTCATTGATAATACACATAGCGGGACTTCTGGGAGGGGCGTTGTACATGAGGCTACACGGTATTCTCTTGCGAGATCGCGTGAGCTCAAGATGATCCGTTTTCGCCGTGTGACATTGCGTCCACTCAACGCGTGGCTTGTTGCGCAGCCCGTGACCGGCGCGCATCGCAAATATGAACTTCGCGTGTGGCGCGAGGTGAATGCCAACTTTGGGGCACTGCGCGACGAACTGATCGCATATGCTCAAGAAGCCCTCGACGATGCTCGGACCCGTATCCGCAAAGGCTTTGAAGACAATCTCTCGCCCTTTTCCGATCCCGTCGACGATCCCGCCGCTCATTATCCTGCGATGCTCAACCGCATCACGCTACAGGGCTATCTCGGCGAAACCCTTGCGGGCCTCGCGGTTGAGCATTTCGGTGCATTCGGCCGTACCGACTGGCACGTACCGGCCTTCCTTTTTCGCTTCCATGATCAGGAATTCCAGCACCTCGACCTCATTAACGAGCGGTTCCTTATGGGCGAGCCGCACGATCCCGATGCAGAGGCCGAAAAACGTCCCGGGCGAACCGGTGACGACGCCCTAGCCTTCCGGCTCGACGGCGAAGGCAAGATCACCCACATCCTTGCCCTTGAGGCTAAGTGCCTGATCACCAGCAACACCGCTATCATTGCAGACGCCCACGACAAATTAGCCGCAGGGCCACGGCGCCCCAGCGGCATTCGCGAACTGATTACGTTGCTCTCGGACTATGAAACCGACGAAGCCCAAGCCTGGGTCGCTCGGCTGCTCGAACTCTATCGAGATGGGTTCAGGACCGCCAAGCGGCGCGACGGACTTGCATATACCGTCGGACATTTCCCGGTCAGACCCGCGACCCGGCTGAGCTGGCTCCCAGCCGATGCACCGCACGCCTCCTACAACGCCGACCGGCGTTTCGACGCCATGGAATTCCAGCTCTCGGACCTCAAGGGTCTCGTCGACACGCTCTACCGGGGGGCCTGATGCCGAGCGACACCGTACTCTCCATCGCGGCAAGGATCAGGGCAGATCTGGCAGGCTCGGCGCTCTCGCCGCTGCAAGCGAAACTCTACAGCCAGCGCGTCCGGCGCGACATGGGTGCCGACGGTCTGCCATCGTTCACCCCGGCTGAGCTGGGTGCGCGGCTTGACGAGGCATGCCTGCTGCTCGAAGCTGGCTGGCTGGAACGCGCGGCTGACGATGGCCGTGCCTGGACATCCGCGGTGAAGCGCGCCGCCGAAGTTCTCGAGTGGATTTCGCACGCCGCCCTGAAGCCTGCCGAGGCTCCGATTCATCTGCTGTCGGCAGCCGCCTATCAGGTAGCGGGTTATCCGGCCATGGCGCTCGGCCATTTGCGAATGATGCCAGCCGGCGAGACCTATTCCGCGATCCTGCGCGAATTCCTGCGCGGCGATTTCGATGCCGCATTGACCGTCGTACAGACATTCTGGAAGGTGCAGCACGATCTTGGCGAAGACCGCGTCTTGCGGACTGCCCTCATCGACGAGGGGCGGGAGGACGAGGAAGAAGACGCGCGACTGGTCGATCTTGAAGTCTCGACCGTCCGCCACGTCATCATGTGCATCGGCACGGTCTGTTCCTATCTGCGCACCGGCGAAGCGGTGCTGGTCGATCGCGCCCTGGTCAAGCTCGACGCACTTGCGCAAAGCTATTTGCACAGCCGCGATCCCTATTCCTATCTGCTAGCGCGGCTGTGCGCGGGTGCTGCCCATCGCTTCATCGACGCCAGCCTTTGGCCCCATATCGAACGGCTTGCCGACGACGTGAATTCGCGCACGCGCGCCGCGCTGACGCAATTCGCCCGCGCCGCCTTCGTCAATCGCCGTGCCCTGGTCTGGCCCGCGCAACGCGCCGGCATCGACCGGCTCGCGGCCAATGACAGTTTCGTTCTCTGCACGCCGACGGGATCGGGCAAGACGACGATCGCCACCCTTGGCGCTGTCCAAGGCCTGTTCGCGGCGCGCGCCAATCCGTTTCTCGCGGAGAATCTCGTACTCTATATCGTGCCCTCACGCGCGCTCGCCGCCGAGGTCGAAACGCGCTTCACCGAAGACCTGCGCGGCATCGCAGCGGAGCCCGTCGTTGTCACCGGACTCTATGGGGGCACCGATTGGGGTCCGACCGACGCCTGGGTCCAGGTCGACCAGCCGACCGTCGTCATCTGCACCTTCGAGAAGGCCGACGCCTTGTTGCGCTATCTCGGGACGCTGTTTCTCGATCGCGTGCGCCTCGTCGTCATCGACGAAGCGCATATGGTCGAGCAAGATCCGAACCGGTCGGACGCCGTCAGCGATGGCACATCCCGCGCGCTCCGCCTCGAGCAGCTCAGCGCCCGTCTGCTACGCGCGCAGGACGACAAGAATTTCCGAATCATCGCGCTCTCGGCGGTCGCCGCCAAGGCCGCGCCGGCCATCGCCTCCTGGCTGTCGAGCGACGCCGATGGCGGTCCGATCAGCTCGACCTATCGCAGCACCCGGCAAATGCTCGGCAGGCTCGAGGTCGCGCGCAGCGGCCGGTTCGACATCCGGTACGACCTGATGGACGGCCGCACGCTCGAGTTCGAAGACGAGCGGACCGATGACCGTCCTTACATCCCCAGTCCCTTTCCGCCGGTCCCCAGCGGCGTCGACAGCGCGCTCGGAGTCGAGAAATCGCTGCGCGGGCCGACGCTCTGGGCCGCCCTCCATCTCGCCGCCGAGCGCCCCAACGGCACCCGGCCGACCGTGATGATCTCGCTAACGCAGAACGTCAGTTCCTTCGCCGAGAATTGCGCCGATCTGCTCGACGCCTGGATCGTGGCAGAAGTCTCACTCCCCAATTACTGGTCCGTCGCCGACGACGATCCGCACTGGCAGAGCTGCCTAGCCGCGGCCGAGGACTATTTCACGACGGCTTCCTTCGAATATCGCCTGCTCGTCCGCGGGATTGCGGTCCATCACGGGCAGATGCCGGGACTCCTGGCGCGCCGGCTCAAGGTGGCGATCGATCGCGGCAATGTCCGCGTCGTGATCGCGACCTCGACGCTGTCCGAAGGGGTCAATATCCCCGTCAACACGCTGCTTATCCCCAGCGTCCATCGTTCCAACACCGTCTTCACGGTCAATGAATTCTCGAACCTCATCGGCCGCGCCGGGCGGCCGGGCGTCGCCACCGAAGGCAATGTCCTCGTCGTTCTGCCCGAGCGCGAATATCGTGGCCGTACCCGCGACTATGTCTGGAACCGCACTTGGGAGGGCTATGAAGCGCTCGTCGAAGAGCTGAAGGAGGCGACCGAGCTTGCCTCCACCGGCGACCTGTCGGTCGAGGAGGGCACTGCCAACAGCGCGCTCGCCATCTTGCTGGAGCGGTTACGCGACGCCTGGGAGGAGCTGAGCGGCAGCGACGATGACGACGAATTCACCGAATGGCTCGAGGAAACCACGGTTGTCGACAGTGATGGCGATGACGACGACAGCGAAAGACTGCTGGATACTCTCGACGGCTTGCTGATCGCCGCGATTCAGGAGATCGAGCAGATGCGCAGCGCGGGCCTGAGCGCCGCCGACCTCGAAACCGAATTGTCTGCGCTGTGGCGGCGGACCTACGCCCATTTCGCGGCGGAAGAGGAAGAGCGCCTCGCCCAGACCTGGCTCGGGCGAGGACGCGCGATCACCAGCCTCTATCCCGATCCCAATCGCCGCCGCCAGCTCTACAAGACCAGCCTGCCGCCACGCTCAGGATCGATCCTCCTCGACCGTGTCGATGACATCCGCACGACCCTGGCGGCCGGCATCGATTATGCCGACAGGCCCGCCGAGCAACAGTTCCAGTTCGTCCGCGCGGTCATCGCGCTGCTGGGCGAAGTGCCGGCGTTCCGCATCTCGACCAAACTCGGGCGGATGCGCAAGCCGTTCGAGGACTGGGAGAAGCTGCTGCGCTGGTGGCTGTTCAAGACCAGCCTCAGAAAACAGCCCAAGCCGAAAGAACTCGGACCTTGGTTCGCCTTCGTCTCCGACAATTTCATCTACCGCGGCAATTGGGGCCTGGGCAGCCTGATCGGCGTGCTCATGGATCGGGGTGACGCGGCAGGTCCAGTCGATGCGCTCACCATGGACGACTGGCCGCGCAGCGGTCTGCCGTGGATCGGTTTCTGGCTCAAGGAACTGGTGAACTGGGGCACGCTCGATCCGGTCGCGGCGTTCCTGCTCGCGCGCGGCAATGCACGCGACCGTGCGCAGGCGGAAGCGGACGCGCAGGACTATTATGCGCAGCTCGACGAGGACACTGCGTCGAACGACAAGCTCGATCCTCGCCGTATCCGCGACTGGGTCGAAACGCGCCGGCCACCGGCGCCGGCACGGCGGGTGTCGCGCGAGATGGCGCTCGATGTGCAGCTTGAGCGACCGGCACGCGACTACCTCATGCGCCAGCTCAGCGTCCTGCCGCTCGCGACCGACGATGGCCTGAGCTGGATCGATCCCGCCGGCTATGCCGTCGCGCACTGCGACCGCCCGGCAGATTGGGACGACCAATCTTCACATTTTCGCTTTGAACTGTCCGTCGATCTGCGGCAGGTGACCGGCGAACCCTATCTGCCGCACCGGCGCGAGGCGTCGTAAGGACCGACCATGCCGGAGCAACGTCTCGCGATCATCGGCGGCGGACCCAAGGCAGCGGCGATCGCCGCCAAAGCCGCCTGTCTGCGTGAACTCGCCGATCTTCCGCTCGAGGTCGTGATCTTCGAGCGCCACGAGATCGGCGCGGCCTGGTTGGGCAACCATGGCTATACCGATGGCCAGCAGCGGCTCTGCACGCCCGCCGAGCGCGATATCGGCTTTCCCTATGACTCGCAGCTCGCCGAAGGTCTTGGCAGCGAGTTGCAGGTACGCTTCTCCTGGATGGCTTATGCGATCGCCAAGGGCAGCTACGGCGACTGGGTGGACCGGGGACGGCCCAAGCCGACCCATCGCGAATTCGCTGACTATATCGCCTGGTGCATCGAGGATGCGGCGCTGGTCCTCTTCGGCGAGGTGACGGCGCTCAAACATCGCTTCGGGCGGTGGAGCGTCACCTATAGCGATCTCGCTACCGGGGCGCCGATGCGGGAAAGCGGGTTCGACGGCGTCGTCGTCACCGGTCCAGGACCGCAATCGACCCGCCTGCCGCAGGTCGCCGATCATCGCATTTTCGACGGCGTCGGCTTCTGGTTGCCGGGCATCGTGACGGCAGCAGCGCAGCACGCGGCGGAGAGTCCGGACGATCCTGTAGTCATCGTCGGATCCGGCGGCACTGCCGCCGCGACCGCCGCGGCGCTGGTCCGCGCCCAGGTCCAGAATGAAATCATCGTGCTCGGCAATCAGGCGGCGCTCTATGCGCGCGCCGACAGCTATTTCGAGAATCGCGCCTTTCGCGACCCGAAATTCTGGTCCGCGCTCAGTGCCGGCGACCGCCGTATCTTCTCGGACCGGCTGACGCGCGGCGCGGTCTGGTCGAACGTCGTCGATCTGCTCGCACAGGTCGACACGATTGATTATCTCCAGGGTGAAGCGATCCGGGTCCGCCACGATCCCGTGGGGGATCCGGCCGGCGCACTGATGGTAGACTATCGCACCTCGGCAGATCCGGACGGCGTCATTGCCCAACCGGCTTCGGTCGTGATCGATGCGACCGGCTTCGACCCCTGGTGGTTTCGGTCGCTCCTTTCGAAGACGCTGGCCGACCAAACACTTCGCGAGCCGGCTATGCGCTCCACCATGGCGAGCGACCTCAGCCTGCCACTGACCGGGGCGCCCCGCCTGCACGTTCCCATGGTCGGGCAAGCGGTCGGTCCCGCCTATAGTTCGCTGATGGCGCTCGGATCGCTTTCGGACGTGATCCTCAGACCCTATGTCGAGGCGGCGCTAACTTGAAATTGAGGTGTTCATATGTATATATGAACACATCGAAGGAGGATCCCGATGTCTGATCCCAAGGACAATATGGTGCTGCGCACCGTCTATCTGCCGATCAATCTCGATCGCGAGCTGCGCCAACTCGCATTCTCGCGCGACGTGAGCAAGGCCGACCTCATCCGCGATTTTATTCGGCAGGGTCTCGGCGGCGTCCAGCAGACTGGCGAGAAGACCTTGGCCGACAAGGTCCAGGAACGGATCGATACGCGCGAGAAGACGATCTCAAACGCATTGGTGAGCGCCAAGGCGAAGAAATCCTCAACCGGTCTGGTCAGGAAACGGCGCCGCGCGCCCGCCAAAGTCGCCGCCCACGCCTGAACGAAGCTCCGGGGCCGCAGCTATGACGCTGCGGTTTCGCCAGTCCATTCGACTGGCACCAGCTTCTTGTCGCCGCGCCATTCCTCGACCAGCGTAACTCCCTCGATCTCGCCCCAGACCTCGGGACCGGCATGGTCGAGGATGATGATCTGCAAGCGACCGTCCGCTTGCACCACCTCGCTCCCGAGCGCCTCGAACACCCAGCGGATCGCCCGAACATCCTCGTCGCGTGTGCGGCCCACCTCGCTGACATGCGCGCCTTCGAACCCGCGCGGGAAATAGACCTGGCTCGGCTGGTCGAACACGAGAAGACCAGGCACCGGATGGCCAATATCGGTCAGGAAGAAGCGCTGCAGCGCGGCCATCACCGCGACATGATAAGCGAGCCAGTTCGCACCGCTGCCGATCTCCCAGAGATAGTCGGTGCGGTCGGGATGAACGACACGCACCGTCAGATCGTCGACCGACAGCTCGATCGGCGCATTCGGCCATTCGGCATCGAGCGTCGGGATAATTCGCGACGCATAGGTCTCGATGATCTTGAGCGCCGCGATCTGCTTCTGCTTGACCTGATTTTCCGAGTAGATCTTCCGATAGTCCGCGATCTGCGTCCGGATCGCGTCGATTTCGGCGGGCAATTCGGCGTCCTCACCCGTCCGCTCATAAAGCTGGATGACCTGTTCGAGCCGACCGAGAAAACGTTCGATCCGGTCCGAGCGGAAGGTCGCCGCACGCACCTGCTCCGAACGGCGTTCTAGCAGCACCATCTCGCGCCGGATCGCGCTCAGCGCCGCCGTGCCTTCCTCGACCGCGCCGCGTAACCGGACGCGCTCCCGGTCGAAGGCGTCGGAGAGCGACGGCTGCGACCGCAATTGCAGTTCGACGCCGGCGAGAGCCTCACGCAACGTCTCGATCTTGTCGCGCCCGCCGCCGCCCAAGGCGACGATCGGATCGTTCGATCGCTCCACCACCTCGCCGAGCCAGGTCGAGACGTCGAGCCGCTCGCGCTGGATCTGCATCGCCGAACCGTAGGAAAGGCTGCTGTCGATCAGCCGCTGGATCTCGTTGAGGCGCTGCCGGCGCTCGGCGAGCATGGCGGCGATGCGCCGCTCCTCCTCCCGCAACCGCTGGAGTTCAACGAGCGTGACCTCGATCGATCCCACGCTAGGCTGCGCCGACCGGCTGCTGCCCTGTGCGATCGTGCGCAGCATCTCGAGCATGTCCGGCCAGTTGTCTGGAATGACGGTGTTGGGCGGCACGAGGCCAAGTTCAATCGCCTGTTTGATCCAGCCCTGCGCCTCGACCTGCCAGGTCCGCACCGACGAGCGCATGGCATTGAGTTCGGCTTCCTTGCGCCGCAACTGCCGCTGCAACTTGTCGATTTCCCACTTGGCCGCGAGCATGTCGGCGGTGAGTGCCCCCACCACATAAGGGAAGATCGCCTTGAGCTTCTCACGATGCTCGGTCGTGTCCGCGTTGAAGAAGAGGACGGCGGGATTGGCGACGATATATTGCGGCTGGAACATGAACGCGGTCAGGTCGCGGAAACTGACCCGCGAATTGAAGCCCGGCTCCGCCGTAGGCTCGAGGTCGAGGTTCGACAGCGCCGACAGCCGGTCGAGGATCCGCTTCACGCCATCCGCGGTACTGTTCTTGACCGGGGTCTCCAGGGGCACATCGATGTCCCCGTCGGACTCGAGCAGCATCATGTCGCCGGTCTGCTTCAGATCGCCGGGTTCCCGGCGGGCGAGCAGCTTCTGGCCCTCGATCGTCTGGATGACGATCCCGAACCACGAACAGGCCTTGCGGATCGTGCCCACCGGAATGCTGCATTTGGTCGAGGCGAGGCAATAATCGATGATCGGGATGACGGCGGATTTGCCCGTCTTCGAAGCCCCGCTGATGACATTGGCCATGCCCGGCTCGAACGACACGATGCGCGGCGGATGACCGTCCTTCGACCAGAGAATGAGCTTGAGGATCTGCAGATGCATCAGGGCGTCACTCGCAGCAAGGAAAAAACGTTCGGCGCGGGCACGCGCGCGAACCAGCGGCCGAGCTTGTCGGCGGCGGCGGTGTACGGACGGATGCGCTCGCTCGGCTTGCGCAGCTTGACCTCATTGGCGCGCAGCAGCGCATCTTCATAGATGATCGACAAAAGGCCGGCGGCGCTTCCCGTCGACAGCGCTTCGAGCGTCAGCCGCCGCATCGCCAGCGCGCGGCCATGCACCGCCATCAGATCCTCGCGATGCCGCTCGAATTTCTCGATGAACTTGCCGAGCCCGGACGACGGAAAGGTGCCGGTGACCAGATCGAGCGTCGGCCGGTGCAGGACCAGTGGCAGGCACAGGAACGCCAGCGGCAGAAACGGCAGGCGGCCCATCACTTCCTCCTGATAGCCCCGGCCGAACGACCATAGGAGCACTGATCCCAGCGCTGAGTTCTGGACGGCCTCGACCGATGTGATCTGCTGCCTCGCCATCATGTCCCCGGAAAATAGTCGGCATAGTGCGGATGCCAGCCGACCCGCACATTGTCGGCGAGCATGTTGAAGGTACCGGGAATGAAATAGCCCGGTACGTTGCGGCCATCGAGCGGCGCCTGGTGCGAAACGCAGCGCCGGTAAACGGTGCGACCGCGCGTCTCCTCATCCTTGTCGGTCAGCAGGTCTTCGATCTCGCCGCGGGTGATCCTGAAATGGGCCTCGAGCGTGTCGTGGAGCGCATCGAGGCTCTCGGCGACGATACGCCCGTCGGCCGCCCACAAGGTCCGGTCGGCGTCCGAGCGCAGATAATCGCTGACCGCACGAACGACATCCTCGGTCGGCATCTGCACCTTGAGGAGCTGTTGGACGAACATCGGTGTCGTCGCGAGCACGGCATCGACCTCCGCCGGGGTCGGACTGCCCGTTGTCGGAACCAGCAGACCGAGCGCCCCGTGCCGGCGGATGAAGTCGCGCACATCGCGGCGGAACTCCTCGGCATCGAGTACCGGTTTCTCGCCATCGCGCAGCAGCGACGCGATCCTGTTCTTGGCCATGCCAATCGCATGGGCGCAAAAGTCATCGAGCGCCTCTTCGAGTACGGAGAAGCGCAATATCTCGCGGATCGACTCGACCGGATCCTCGACGCTGATCAGCCGAAAATTACGGATAATCTGGACGCAGATGGCCTCGCCCGCCGCCAGGAAATCGTTGATCTTGGGGTTACAGCCCTTGAGCTTGTTCGAAGGCGTGATCTTCTTCGCGATCGTCACGAGCACCGCCTTTGCCTCAGCTTCGGTCGACGCCTCGTGGAGAAGGGTCGCGAGCGTCCCTTCTTTGAGCGGGCACACATACAGGCGAAACGCCGTCGCCGATGGATCGATCTCGGCCTCGACGCACAAGCTCGACCAGTTCGCGAAACTCTTCCATAACTCCACCGAATTGTCCGAAAGCGGGTTCCCTGTTAGAGCGCTCTTGGACTGCTCGAGCCACAATGAACCGTCGGGCCGGTGGATCGCTGTGTCCTCGACAAATTCGAGGGAAACCTTGCTACCAGCGGCCGCCTTTAGCAGATGCCGGCAAAGGCGCACATCTTGCAGCCCATAGCCAAGATATTGGCCAGGCGCCGAGCTTTTTGTTTTCGTGACTATCGCCGTCGCCATGACGCCCCATACACCCCTTCATCCGCGTCTATCTCCTCGGATGATCGTCGAAATCCAATCGTTAGTTAAACGCATCTTTTCAGACGTTGCATCAAAATTCGAATTTGATTGGATAAGACAGTTCTTGTGTTGTGGTCTATCCATGACCACCAAACGAAGGTTGGACTCTGCACAGCAAGGTTCGAACTCGGCTATGGCCGCCGACGCAATTCAACCTCTGCTATGCGATCTTTGTCCTAAACAAGCCGCCTGTTGGGCTTGCCCATCCATCGCTTTCGCAGCGATCGCCGGATTCGGCATTCTGAATAGACGTCGGCTCATATCAATAGACCGCCTGAGTCCGGACAGTCTTGAAGGTCGAACGAAGCCGCCATTAAGAGTCACGCTCTGCGGCCTCGGCTTCGAACGCCCTTTTCCCCCTACGCCGCCAGAGCACGATGACCGCCTCGCGCTGCTCCCCGTCTACCTCCTGCACGAGCCCGAGCAGCGCCCCATAAATCGCTGCACGGTCGTCATTGACGAGCACATCGAGCCTTGCCTTGACGACGAGCCCACCAAGTTCGATGAGCTGGCGCGTCCGCTCGCGGCGTTTTACGACCCACCCCCGCGTATCAATCCGCGCCCGCCGCGCCTGCAGGCGATACCGCAGCACCTGCAACCTTCGCTCGGCGCGTAGCGTCCTTCGCAGCGCTTGTCGTATGTTTCCCGCGCAGAAAGAACGCGGCGCCCGCAGTGCGCCACTCCTCCTTCTGCACCATGTCTGTCGTGGTGACGGCCTTGACCAGAACGCCGGCAAGCACATCGGCCCCGAGGCCATCGGCACCGGTCGCGGTAACCAGCTGCCCAAGCTCGCGAAGCTTCCGGTCCTGAAGCGCCTTTGCCTTGTCAGCGAGCAGCTTCATCTCGGCATCATAGTCACGGGGCCTGCGCATGGGATGTGATCCTTCGGTTTTGCGATGATGTGCCCGAGGCTACGAGTCGTTTGCGCGCGCGGTAAAGAGGTCGAACCTGTGTGAGATCACCCGGTCCCTCGCGAGATTCGATCTTGTGAGGGCGCGCTTATACGTCGTGCCGACGTGGCTTTCGGGGTGTAGATCGTGTGCCGCCATGGCGATCTATCACTTCAGCGCGAAGATCATCAGCCGGAGTACCGGCGCCAGCGCGCTTGCGTCCGCCGCCTACCGCTCGGCCTCGCGGCTGCACGACCAGCGGCTGGATCGCCATCATGACTTTACGAACAAGGCGGGCGTCATCCACTCCGAAGTGATGCTGCCCGAGAACGCCCCCGAGCCGCTTCGGAATCGCGAAGCGCTCTGGAACGCTGTCGAGGCCGCAGAGGTGCGCAAGGACGCACAGCTCGCACGCGAGGTCGAGTTCGCGCTGCCAAGGGAACTGGAACAGGCAGACGCGATTCATGTGGCGCGCGAGTTCGTCGCCCGCGAGTTCGTCGAACGCGGCATGTGCGCGGACCTGAACGTGCACTGGGACATCGGTACCGACGGCATGGCAAAACCCCATGCCCACGTCATGCTGACCATGCGCGAAGTGGATGCGGACGGCTTCGGCGCGAAGGTGCGCGACTGGAACAGCACGCAGCTTCTCGAACACTGGCGCGAAGCCTGGGCCCAGCATCTGAACCGCGCGCTCGCCGAGCGCGACATCGACCTCACCGTCGATCACCGCAGCCTTGAGGCGCAGGGCATCGATCTTGAACCCCAGAACAAGATCGGCCCGGCCGCCGCGCGCATGGCGGACGTGGGGCTTACGGGCGAGCGACTCGACGAACACCGCGCCATCGCGCGCGCCAACGGCGAGCGGCTTCTCGCGAGCCCCGAGGTGGCACTCGACGCGCTGACCCACCAGCAATCAACGTTCACGCGCCGTGAGCTCGCGATGTTCGTGCACCGGCACAGCGACGGCAAGGAACAGTTCGACCGTGTGCTCGCCGCGGTCGAAGCCTCGCCCGGGCTTGTCGCCTTGGGCAAGGACGGACGCGAGCAGGAGCGGTTCACAAGCCGCGCGATGCTGGAGACCGAGCAGCGGCTCGAACAGGCCACGGAGCGTCTGCAGATGCAGGAGAAGCACAGTGTCCGCGATCTGTTGCGCGACCATGCTGTCGCGCGCGCCGAGCGGCACGGCCTCGTGCTCTCGTCGGAACAGCGCGCAGCGCTCGATCATGTCACCGAACCCAAAGGTCTCGGCGTCATCGTCGGCTATGCCGGAACGGGGAAGTCCGTGCTGCTCGGCGTGGCGCGTGAAGCCTGGGAGGATGCGGGCTACCGTGTGCGCGGTCTCGCGCTCTCCGGCATCGCCGCCGAGAACCTTGAAAGCGGTTCGCGCATCGCGTCGCGCACGATCGCGGCACAGGAGCATGCCTGGGCGAATGGCACCGATCGTCTGACGGCCCGCGACGTACTCGTCATCGACGAGGCCGGGATGATCGGAACGCGGCAGATGGAGCGTGTGCTGAGCCATGCGAGCGAGGTGGGCGCGAAGGTGGTGCTCGTCGGCGATCCGCAGCAGCTGCAGGCGATCGAGGCCGGCGCGGCGTTCCGCAGCATCCATGAGCGTCACGGCGGGGTCGAGGTCACCGAGATCCGCCGCCAGCATGAGGCCTGGCAGAGGGATAGCGTGCGCCAGCTCGCCACGGGCAGAACCGCAGAGGCGATCCAGGCGCTCAAGGAGCACGACCGTGTTCACGCATCACCAACCGAAGCCGACGCCAGACGCGCGCTCATCGAGCGCTGGGACAAGGACCGGAAGGCGCAGCCGCAGAAGGGCCGGCTGATCCTCGCGCACACGCGCGCCGACGTCGCCGAGCTCAACACGTTCGCGCGGCAACGCCTGCGGCTTGGCAAACAGCTCGGCGACGATGTCAGCGTCGAGACCACCAAGGGGCCAAAGCCGTTCGCGCGCGGCGACCGGGTGATGTTCCTGCGGAACGAGAAGAGCCTGGGCGTGAAGAACGGCTCGCTCGGCAGGGTCGAGAGCGTGAGCCCGGCGCGCATGGCGGTGATGCTCGACGACGGCAGGAGCCTCAGCTTCGACACCAAGCACTACACCGACATCGACCATGGCTATGCCGCCACGATCCACAAGGCGCAGGGCGTCACTGTGGACCGCTCCTATGTCCTCGCGACACAGGGCATGGACCGGCACGGCGCCTATGTGGCGCTGTCGCGTCACAGGGAGCGCGTGGACCTTTACTACGGCAAAGAGACGTTCAAAAACGAGCAGCAGCTGATCCGCACGCTGGCACGCGATCGCGGCAAGGACATGGTCGGCGACTATGGGCCGGTCGCAGACAGAGCCGAGGCGTTCGCCGCGCGGCGCGGCATCACGCTCAGGGAACGGGCCAAGGAGATCGCGGTCAAGGTCCGTGACATGTTCGAGGGGCTGCAGCTCAAAAGCACCCCCGTCCAGGCGCCGAAGCCGCAACTCGAGCCGGCGGTCGAGCAGTATGCCCGCACCGTGCACAAGGTCCGCGAGATGGGACTTGCGCGCGTGCCGATGAGCGATGGCCTTCGCGCCATGCACGAACGCGACGAGGCCGCGCTCGACGCTATCCGCCCAGGCGCAGCCCGCGACCTCAGGGACGCGTGGCGCGCGGACCTGAAGCTCCTCGACACGATGGCACGCGGCGACGTTCGGCAGGCGCGCGCCATCCTCGACGAGGCCGAGCGTGTCCGCAGCGACCCCGCGTACCGCGCCGACCGGTTCGTCGCCGAATGGACCCGGCTCCGGAAGCAGCAGGAGCATGCCAGGTTCTGGGGTGAGGAGCACAAGCTCCCGAAGATCAACGCCGGCATGGCCGGGCTCGCCAAGAGCCTCGAGCGCGATGCGCAGATGGAGTCGCTCCTTCGGCCACGCGCCCGTGAACTTGGGCTCGGCATCGGCATGGAACCGGAGCGCGGACTGTCCCGGGAGCTCTCAGACTGGTTCGGCCTCTCGCGCGGGCGCGGACTCAGCCGTTAGGCTCAGAGCATGACGACCGACTCATCACCAGCAGAGGCGTTCGAGGCATTGAGGCGCGAGGTGGCGCTGCTCCGCCGCGCGCTCGAAGGGCTCGCCGCCGAGCAGAAGGCGCAGCCCGATTACAGCGGCGTGCTCGCCGGCATCGGGGCGCGCATCAAGGAGCAGAATGCGGCGCTCAGCGCCATGGCCAAGACGCCGGCGCTTCAGCTTACGCCCGAGGCAATGGCACAGCAGATCATGCGCGCAAGCGAGCAGGTGCGGGCCGAGGACGCCCGGCTGCTCGGTCATGCTCAGAACGGGATGACAAGTGTAGCACGTCAGATCGAGGCGTCGCTCGCTACCGCGCGCACCGCACAGAAACAGCAGAAGCTCGTCAGATGGTCCGCAGCGGCTGGCGCGCTCGTTGGCGCAATTTTGATGCTGTTCGCATCGCTGATTGTGCCGGTTCTAAAGGCGCAAACTCAAGACGTCGCAGTCACCACCAATGCGCCATAATCGCACCATCGCGGCGCCCCGCGCGAGGCTGAAAGCAGCGAGGTCGGATTGCAGGGGGCAGACAAATGTCCACCCCCTGCTCCGTTACTAGAACAGACGCGCGAACCCGCCCCCCGCAAAGACATCTCGGCGCAGTGTTGAAATGTTCTGCGCAAGCGAGACCGCGTCGAAGTTCGCAGCACCAAAGGAGGCCATCGCAGTGACAAGTGCTTCCACTTGCCTGTCCCTCATACCGCCTCCCGTTGATGCGCCTGCAGCAAAGGCCGTATCGGTCTCACCCCGCGTCCAGTTCTCAATCTCGCTGAGGGGTGCGTAACCGATGTTGGACCTGCCGGAACCGATATCCGCAAAACCTTCGACGTCGCCACGCGAACCGTCGAAGTTGAGCGCAACGTCCGCGAGTGCCTGCCGACGTCCGTTGGTGCGAATAAAGCTGCCGGTATTGACAACGATATTGTCGTCCCAGCCCCATTCTTTTTCAACCGCAGTCCCGGACAGCTCGATCGCAGCGACACCGACCTTCTTGAGGGTCGTCAACTCCTTCTTGTCGACCTTTCCATCGCCATCCTTGTCGCGCCACACCTTAAACGAGGAGAACTGCGCATCCCGCTTATCAAGACGTCCGTCCCCGTTGGTATCGAAGGCGGTAAGACCATCGAGATCGGATTTCGCGCCGGGCTTGTCGTCGATGAAGCTGATTTCATTGAGGCCTGAGAGCTTGCCGTCCCCGTTACGATCGAAGACGAGGATGCCGTCGCCCTTGCTCACCCAACCCGTCGTATCGCGGATGCCGTCCCCATCGAGATCGAACTTCGCTTTCGACTGCGATTTGCTGACAAGGTTGACGCCGTTACCGTCAAGATCGAGCACAACAGGGGACGCTAGGCTTAGTGTGGCGCCGCCTTTGAACTGCGCCGTCTCGATCCCGATGAGCGTATCGGTGCCATCGTCCCCGTCGGCATAAGCATTGTCGTCATTGATCTGGATGGTGCCGCCGACGGTGGTCACCGTGTACGAAGACTTCAGGCCGGCAAACAGTGCGATGTCATGGCCATTGCCGCCGTCGAGTTCATCGTCGCCGCTACCACCATACAGAATATCGGCACCGTCGCCTCCGATGAGGGTGTCGTTTCCATCGCCGCCGTCGAGAACGTCATCGCCAGAATGACCATCGAGCTCGTCGTCGTCGCCGAGACCCTTCAGCCAGTTCTCACCCGTATCGCCCTTGAGCGTGTCGCCATAACCATGTGACCCGACCAGATTCTCGATCGAAACGAGCGTGTCGCCGGTCGCATGTCCTCCCGTTGCCGTCCCGGCAAGAAGGTCGATACTCACGGCAGCATTGGAGATCGTATAGCGCGCGGTGTCGCCAAACTGGATGCTCCGGTCCGTATCGCTAGGCCCACGAACGCTATTCGCCCCGCCGTCGATCACATCACTACCGACACCGCCTTCCAGGTGGTCATTTCCATTGCCACCATAGAGCGTGTCGTTACCGCCACCGCCGCCGAGGGCGTCATTCCCGTCATTTCCGTAAAGCGTGTTGGCAAGTCCCGTCCCGACGATCAGATCATCCGCCGAAGTTCCCTGCGTATAACTCGTCATTCCATAGAAACGGACCGATGACAGGCTTACGCGTAGGCCATCGGCAAGCTGGACATATTCAATAGCCTGTGTGGCTTCTGTTTTCTGATATTTTACCCGCACGTTTCCGCCGTCGGGCCGAAACACGAGATCGTCACTGTCCCACGTCGGATCAAGCTCACCGAGATCGACCTGCGAGGCGAACGCGATAACATCGACGCCGCCATCGAGACCGGTCAATGATACAGCGCCCGCACCATCGATGCTGAAATCGCCTTCCTGAATGGTGTCATGCTGGTTGTTGGAACCGTAGACGTAAATATCATTACCCGCGCCACCCCAAAGCACGTCGTTATAGCTTCTGCCTTCGATGATATTGGCGCCCGACGTTGCATAAATGTAGTCGGCTTTTGCAGACCCTCGAATGTTCTCGATGCTGTCGTAGGTGTCGCCCGCACCCATGCCGATATTGAACTGCGGATGGCTGAGGTAGAACGTGTGAACCTGGCTGTTTTGCGGATTCTGATCCGAATAGTCCACAGTATCGATACCGTCACCGCCGAAAAGCTGATCATCACCAACGCCGGCCTTCAGGATGTCGTTTCCGGCACCACCATAAAGGATGTCGTCGCCGCTGCCGCCGTCGAGCGCATCGTTGCCGCCGAGGCCTTCGAGCGTATCGTTATTGCCGAGACCTGAAATCTGGTCGCGGCCCGCGGTACCCGTCAGAGTTTCTGCGGCGCTCGTGCCAGTGATGACATTGACGGACTCCGTATCGCTAGGATCGTTGACCTCCTCTTCCTCGTCATCGCTTTCATCGTTCTCCACATTGATCGTGAAGATTCTCGTGATCTCGTGCGTACCATCCGAAGCGCCCACCGTAACGTCGTGGCTGGTGTCGGTTTCGTAGTCGAGCAACGTTCCGTTCGCGACGAAGATCTCCCCGGTATCTTCGTCGATTTCGAAGCGGCTATCGGCATCGTCGATAAGGCGATAGGTCAGAGTGACGAGGCTGCTGTCCACATTCACGTTTGCGACACCGACGGGCATTCCATCAGGCGCATTCTCGAAAGTCTCGCTACCCAGCAGCGACAGAATGGGCGCAGAGATTGTGAAAGTGACGCTCGTCGTAATTGATCCGCCATTTCCATCAGAGACCCCCACGGAGATCGCATCCGTTCCAGTGGCGTCAAAATCTGCGGTGTAGCGATAGGCACCGGTTGTATCATCGAAAACAATCGAGCCTTTTGATGGGCCAACCAGCAGATCGAAGCTGAGGGGGTCGAAATCCTTGTCGCTGGCACGAACCCTTCCAGAAAACACGTTGCTCGCAGCGACTGTTGCCATCGACGCAGCTGCAGTTGGCGCCGCGTTGATATTGCCGACCGAAACCGTAAGCGTGCCGTCGCTCGTGTTGCTGAGATCATCTTCCGCTGTATACGTCAGCGTTTCTTCGAGCCATTCGTCGAACCAGAGACCGCCGATGCTCGCGACTGCGGCCTCATTGAGGTCGTATTCGACAGTGCCGGCCTCATAAACCGTAATACTGCCCCAGCTCGTCGCAATCGAGATCGATGATCCCGTAAATTCGACACCGTTTACCGAAGTAATCTGTTTGGTCGTCCCCACGAGATCGAGATCATTCGTGAGCACATTGAGAGACGCAATGCCGTCTTCGTCTTCATCGACCAACAATGTGTCATCGTCGGCATCGAGCTCCAGCGAAAACATCTCGAAACCGCCCGAGAGCCCTTCGCCTCCACCACCAGATCCCCCAGTTTCTCGCTCAGGCATACCGGGATAGGGATCATCGCTCAGAAGGGCCCAAACATCGGGATCGTACTTAAGCAATTCAGGCAATGCATCAAGCCAGTAAGAAAGATCACCTCCCCCGTCAGCTATATATCTTGCCCGCGCGCTATGGCCGTAACTATTAGCGTAGTTGTCGGCCAATCCCGCCGGATCTACGCCACTTGTTTCATGAAACGTTCCTGTTATAGTTGTGTTAAACGCCGCATATGGCAATAAATAACTGATTTCTCCACTTCCTGGATAAAAATTTGCTATATCTAATTGGATGTAGTTAGTTACTCCAATTTCTTCACCTCTCCATTTTTGTAAAATAATATATCCTGTTCCAGTAAACTCTCCGCCAAAATAATTATATTTTACGTCCTCCGTTCCCATTGTTCCTTGATAATAATATACATTGTCATGATCATCAAAATCCATCACCCCAAGCTCGTCAAAACTACCATCAATTCCAAGTATTTGTATGTCTCCAGTTTCCGTTAATGGCTCCATTCTGGCGTTTATACGAAGGCCATCATACCTTACACCATCAACATACAATTCATCTTCCTCACCCAAATCCATTATAAGAGCGACATTGTCTCCGGCGTAGGGGTTTTCTTTGTTTCCCTCGTCGTCACGGCCGTCAGGCGTGAGACGGTCTGTGTAAATGTAAAACCTGTCAATGCCATCTCCGCCGTAACCGATATCCCCATTGTAAAGATGGATTTCATCATTTCCATCGCCGCCCTGGAGAACGGTTCCTTCCCCATTCCCTTTGAGGATGTCATTGTAACCCGTCCCGATAACCCATTCGATGTTGGTCGACCTCGTGCCGCTGCCAGTCACATGCCGCTTGCCGCCGGACGTATTGATCGCTTTCGAAAGGTCGAATTCAACAGCATCTTCCAAGGCAGAAAAATCGATGGCATCGTCGCCATCGCCACCGTCGACCAGATCTGGATTGTCATCCTGATCCAAACCCAGAACTAATATGTCATCGCCATTGTCGCCAAACAGCTGATCGCGATCCTCGCCACCAATGAGATAATCATTGCCCTCACCGCCGCGAAGAATGTCCTGACCCATTCCGCCGATCAGCAAATCCCAGCCGCCACCTCCGGTAAGCTCGTCATTACCTTCGCCGCCAACCAGTATTGTGTCCTCCTCTGCGGCGGCGGTCACAACGTCATTGCCACCGCCCGCAACGAAAAGGCTGACGCCGCCACCATTATCAAGACCCTCTCGGCCTGGCAGCGCGACATCATCCAGATCATCTTCATAGGCGAGGAATACGCGGTCGACGATATCGAGGTTCGGCTGCCCCCATAGCGTCATTACTCCGGAGAGGATTGGCTCTCGCGCGGCGACGTCCATGCCGGCAAAAATTGTGTCTTCGAAAAGCTGCTCGCGATACGAGATTTCGGAAACACCACTCCCAAGCTCCCAAGCGTACGACCCCAAATTTACTTTTAGAGTTTTACTGTCCTCGTCAATGGTCAGTATGCCGCCAGCAGCCTCATTGTCGTTTGTGACATCGCCGATCGCCAAGCTTCCAGCATATTGAACCATGAGATCACCGATGCCATGGGCGATAGTTTTCTCGTCATTTTCAGATTGTGCGAGGAGCAGGACGGAGCCATCGCCGTCTAACGCAACACCCAACTCATCGGCATCGTTGAAAAGTGCACGAATGGCCTCGTTGCCAAAAGGCACGGCAGCGTCATCCACACCATCAGGAAGAAGGGAATATGCAATGGATCCAGCCAAGACGCCGGCGGCATCAGTCGCATCGCCTATGCGGGCCGAAAGCTGATTTATTTTTCCCGCAAGCGAGGAATCAAACAGAGAGGGAAGGAAGTATTTTGCTGACTTCTCCCAATCGCCTGTACCACCTTCGGCGCCCCACTCCTCGTTGCCAAACATTCCGATGGTGAGCAATGCTTGACTATGAAGAGCGAAAGGACCGTCTTTGAAAGTACTTCCGGTTCGATCAAAATCTACACTATTAGCATTTCCGAGCGAAAAAGGATGTTTAGGCGTAGACTGAAAATACCTATTGAATGACAAAAACTCATTCGATATAGAAATCGTTTTCTTCCCGCTAAGATTATTACTCCATGGAGCAAGTCCGTTATAGACTAAGTTCAGAGCGTACGCTTCTTCTGGTGTTGTCCCTCGGTAAGCCAATACATAAGCCTCGGAAGCAGCATCCTCAAAGGCCATATTGTTGAACAGGACGCCAGGACGCCCATAAAGAGCTCCTACAAAGCCGGCCAATCCACCACCTAACGAATGGCCGGTCAAGGTAACGTTGTTCGATAGGAGCCCTCCCGGCCCTACGGTGGCCTTGTAATAGCGAACAGCTAAATCTGCCTGTATACCGATAATACCAGCGCCGGTGACAAGGCCAGTATAAGCCTCAGTTAAAATTTCGCTTGTATCGAAAGTATCAGTACCACGATAACTAATAATTAGGTCATTTAATGAAATTCCATCCCATCCTGCGGAACTGGACACCTCATAAGTTATGGCAAAAAAACTTGCCGCTTCAGCACCTTCCAACTCATCTTCGTCACTGCTGTTATTTTTATATTCATAAATCCAAGGTTATTGCCAAGCATCTCATCAATGCCGACGTTGTATTTCCGATTATAAGCATCCATTGAAAGAAGTGCGAGAAGCGTTTCTTTTTTCATGATTTCAGTCCTTTATAAATGATGATCGATTGAGCAGAGCATAAAGTGGCCTCTCTGCCATCGACATGTCTCTCCTAGGACGAGGTTTCAGTGGACCATCGTGATCGTTCAGCCATGTAAGACGCTTAACAATATCTGTTGTCACCTCATGGCGCGTAATTTCGATTTTTATTAATTTCAGATGTACACCTTCACCAAAACTTCCAGATAGATTGTCCGGATTGACGGCTTCGACACTCGCTGGATCATTCATGTTTCGGAAATGTACAAAAAATGGACATTCACCGCTAATTGGCTGATGGGTGCAACTTAATTCCGCAGTTGCCCCTACCTGCTCAGCCAAGAAGTCCAGTGTTACAATTCGGTCCCCAGGATTCTCTTTTTCTATTGAATTGATAAGCCCTGTGCGGCGGAACACCCGCTCCGGAAGCATGCCCATTACTTCTCCTGACGGCATGCCGTCTGCAGAGCGCCTATCAAGCGTCATGAACAACACTCCGCGTGATCCGAGATCAACAGCTACGGCTTCACCCCGAAAGCTCGGGCTGTAGGCTTGAGGGAACCCCTGCGCCAGCTTGTACGCCATAACCCCAGAGCCTGTTTTCAGCCCCTCCGGCGTTTCCACCTCAACCGTAAGCCGATAGCGCACCTCCTCTGAAGAGGAACTGCATGAGGCCAAGAAAAATCCCGCACAGAGTGACCATATTTTCAGTGACATTTTGTTCTCCCGATCACTCTATTATCTATATTCACCGTTCTCTCCCTGCTTCGCTGGTCGCTTTTGCGATCGGCGACAGAAAATACTGTATGATCCGGCGCGTGTCCGTCTTGATCTCGGCGGAGACCGCCATACCGGGAGACACCTTGTGGCAGAGCGTGCGCGTCTGCTCCGCGCGCCTTGAGCTGTCGCCGGCGTTGGTGGAACAGTCGAGCGCCACCCTTGCGGTATAGACAAGCCCCAGCTTCTCATCCTCGACCGCATCGCGACTGATCGCCTCGAGCCTACCGGGGATGAGCCCGTGGTCGGTGAACGCGAACGCCTCGAGCTTCACCGCAACCTCCTGGCCTTCGCGCAAGAACCCGATGTCCTTGTTGAGCACCGACGCCTCCACGATGAGACCGTCAGCTGTGCCCGCCTTGCCACCATCCGTATCCGGGATGATCGTCATCAGCGGCTCGGCTGCCTGCACCACCCCGCCGATCGTGTAGAGCTTCAGCTGCTGCACCGTTCCCGAGACCGGCGCCGTCAGCTTCTGGAGCTTCGCGCGATTGGTGGCCTTGGCGAGGTCATCCCTTGCCACCGCGATCCGGTTCTCCGCATCCGCCAGTTCCTCGGCCGCCGCGCGGATCGTCTCCTCGCGCACCTGCGCGCCCTGTGCGGCAAGGCCCGCGATCGCTGCGCGCGCGCCTGCGGCGCGCTCGCCGGCGATGCCAATGTTCTTCTCCGATTCCACATAAGCGGCCTCGTAGTCGAGCAGTTGCAGCTTCGAGCCGTAGCCCTTCGCGGCAAGCTCGCGCCGCGCCTCGACCTGCCGTTTCAGCAGGGGTCGCGTTTCATCGAGCTTGGCGATCTCCTGATGGGCCGCAGCCCTGTCCGCCTCGGCAGCGTGGCGTTCCTCGGCAAGCGCGGTCAGCCGCGCGCGGTACTCGGCAAGACGCGCCGCGACGAGCGTCTGCTGCGTACGCGTGACCTCCGCCGGGGTTCCCGGCGGGGGATTGAACGCTGCAGGGCTTCCCGTCAGTCCCGAGAGCACGGCGCGGGCGCGTGCAGCATCGACCGATGCGGCCATCAGCGCACGCGAGGCCTGTGACGCCTCCGCCGCAGAGACCGTCGGGTCGAGCTCGACGAGCAGCTGCCCGGCCTTCACATGCTGGCCTTCGCGCACGTGCACTGCGCGCACGACCCCGAGCTCGGTCGGCTGGATCAGTTTTACGCGTGCCGCGGGAAGCACCTTGCCGGGCGCAACCGCGACCACATCCATGCGCCCGATGAACGACCAGACGAGCGCGATCGCAACGCAGCCCATCAGGAACCACAGCAGCCCGCGGCCGATCGGGCTCGGCGGCGTCTCCATCACCTCGAGCGCTGCGGGGAGGAACGCCGTCTCCTCGATCTGGAGCTTCGTCTTCGCGCGCACCGTTTCTTCGGCCCATGCGGCCTTCAGCACATCCCAGTGCCGGACGAGCCCGGGGAAGCGTTCGATGAGGATTGCGTTCATACCGCGATCCCCATCTGGCGCTGATACATGCTCGCGTAGCGCCCGCCCGAGCGCAGCAGCGTCTCGTGGTCGCCCTCCTCGGTGATCGCGCCCTTCTCGACCGTGATGATGCGGCTGGCCTGCCGCACCGCCGAGAGCCGGTGCGCGATGATGATCACCGTGCGCCCCTGCGCGATCAGCTTCAGGTTCTTCTGCACGATCTCCTCGCTCTCGGCATCAAGAGCAGACGTTGCCTCGTCGAGGATCAGGATGCGCGGGTTGGTGACGAGCGCGCGCGCGATGGCGATGCGCTGGCGCTGGCCGCCCGAGAGGTTGCCGCCGCGCTCGTCGATGCGCGTGTCGTAGCCTTCGGGAAGCTCGAGGATGAACGGGTGCGCGCCCGCCGCCTCGGCCGCCGCCATCACACGCTCCATCGGCATCGTCGGGTCGGCAAGCGCGATGTTGTCGCGCACGCTCCTGTTGAACAGCAGGTTCTCCTGCAGCACCACGCCCACCTGCCGCCGGAGCCACGACGGCTCGACGAGCGCGAGGTCGACGCCGTCGACGAGCACGCGGCCGCTCTCGGGCACGTAGAGGCGCTGCACGAGCTTGGTCAGCGTCGACTTCCCCGAGCCCGACGGACCGACGATGCCGATCATCTCGCCGGGCGCGATCCGGAGGTTCACCCCGCGCAGCACCTCGGAGCCATCGGGGCGATAGCGGAACTTCACCTGATCGAACACGATCTCGCCCTTGATCCGCGGCAGGCTGGCGCGGCCGGCGCTCTGCTGCGGCTCGGCGGGCGCGTTGAGCACATCGCCCAGCCGCTCGACCGAGACGCGCACCTGCTGGAAGTCCTGCCACATTTGCGCAAGGCGCAGCACCGGCTCGGCGACCCGGCCCGCGAGCATGTTGAACGCGACGAGTGCGCCGACGCTGAGGTCACCAGCGATCACGGCCTTGGCGCCGAAGTAGAGGATCGCGACCGTGGTCAGCTTGGAGACCAGCTGCACCGACTGGCTGCCCCAGTTGGCGAGCCGCACCACGTCGAACCCGGTCTTCGTGTAGCCGGCGATCTGACGTTCCCAGCGCTCGCGCATCTGCGGCTCGACCGCCATCGCCTTTAGGGTCTGCACGCCGGTCACGCTCTCGACGAGGAACGCCTGGTTCTCCGCGCCGCGCGCGAACTTCTCTTCAAGGCGGCGCCGGAGCGGCGGGGTCACCAGCGCCGAGATGCCGATATAGAGCGGGATCGAGATGCCGACGATGAGCGTCAGGAACGGCGAGTAGAGGTACATCACGCCGAGGAACACGACCGTGAACAAGAGGTCGATGACGAGTGTCACAGAGCTTGAGGTCAAAAACTCGCGGATCGTCTCGAGCTCGCGCACGCGCGCTACGCTGTCGCCGACGCGCCGGCTCTCGAACCAGGCCAGCGGCAGGCTGAGGAGGTGCCGGAACAGCTGCGCGCCGAGCTCGGCATCGACACGGTTGGTCGTGTGCGCGAAGAGCCACGTCCGAAGCCCGCTGAGCAGCACCTCCCAGATCGACACGACGACGAACCCGACCGCGAGCACGGTCAGCGTCGTCAGCGACTGGTGGACGAGCACCTTGTCGACGACGAGCTGGAAGAAGATCGGCGTCGCCAGCGCCACCAGCTGGATCACGAACGAGGCCGCGAGAACGTCGCGAAGCGCCTTGCGGTATTTGACGAGCGCCGGGATGAACCACGCCACGTCGAACTTTCGCGCCGTGCCGGCAAGGCTCTCGCGCGTCGTCATGAACACGAGGTCGCCGGCGTATTCTGAGGCAAGGCGCTCCGCGTCCCAGACCTCCGGGCGGCCGTCGCCGTCGGGGCACTGGACGAGCGCCTTCAGCTCGCCGCCGCTTTCTTGCACCTTCGCCAGGATGAAGAAGCGGCCATCCGCGCCGCGTGCGATCGCTGGGAGCGGCTGGCGCACCAGCTTCTCCACCGGGACCAACCGGGTTCGTGCGTTAATGCCGAGCGCTTTTGCGGAGCGGAGGATGTCCTGGATATCGAAGGGAGCCGCACCCCGGCCGCGATCATGCAGCAGCTGCGCCGGGTCTGCGGAAACCCGCAGGAATTTTGCAAGCAAAACGAAGGAGCCAAGGCCGGTATCCACCGGCCCCTCATCGTTGTTCGCCTGATGTGAATGCCCCCCGGCGTCCACGCTACGCAGCAGTCATCGTTGGTTCAGTCCCAAGCAACACGGGCACACCCGCACCTCCATCCGTGCAAATGCGCGCCAAACTCGACCAACGACCCGGCACCCTCATGAACGGGGTGCCCTTGCATCGACACTGGCATATGACCGGACGGCGTCAAGAGGGTCCAAAAAAATTCTTATTTCTTTTCTTTCGTTTGAAAAGAAAAAGCGCCGGAAATCCGGCGCTTTCATAATAAACAGCACGCGAAAATTTATCGCGACAGTTTTGATGTTGGCTGAATCAGCGGCCAACAGGGGACGAACAATGCTAAAGCCGGGAAGATGAGCCCGGCCAGGAGGTCCGGCCGGGCTCTCCAAGGTCAGAACTTGATGCCGATGCCGGCCACAGCTTGGTGGCGGGTAAAGTCCCCGGTAAGGACCGGCGGATCGATGTCGAAATCCTTGTAGTCGTTATAGAGATATTCGACCTTGCCGTAGGCACCCTTGCCGAGCGGATACTCAAGGCCAACGCCGACCTGAAGCCCGTCACGCGATGCTGCGTCGGAGAAATTGAAGGACGAGTCTTCAAAATCCTCGTAAGTGCCGCGCATCCGGCCGCTCACATAGCCGACCTTCACATAGCCGCGCAGGCTGTCGGCATGGCCGATACCGGCGCGAATGCCCGCGGCGATGTTACGACGCGCCTTCAGACAATAGCTCTCGAACGTGTCCGCATAGCACTCCTTGGTGCTGCTGAGGTCGAAGCTTGCGTAGGGCCCGACAAACTGACCGCCGAAGTCGAAGTCATAACCCACCTCGACCCCGTACAGGAGACCGTTGTCGCTGGCGCTGTCGCTGAACTGATCGACACCGTCGTCATAGTCGACGCTGAGCTTGATCGCGTCATAGCCAAGCCGTGCCTCGGCGCGAAAACCGGAGTTGCTGTCCTCAGCGGCCAATGCCGGAGCGGCAACAAGCATAGACGTGGCAACAGAACAAAATAACACTCTAATCATCTGGAAATCCCATGTAGATCACTGAGGCTCACCGGGTAAGTTTTTATTTGTATAGATTCGGTAAATAGAATAAGCTTTAAACTTGAAATTCTGTGGATAAATTTTAACTTAAGTATTTATTCATTTTTTTATTCAAATCAAAAAATTATCAGTTTTATATGTAATGCAGTGGAATTCTGTATTCCCTGCAGAATTGTCTCCGATCAAAAATCCATTTTCAAGGAGAAGCGAGCGCACCAGTGTAAAAGCGCACGAAGGCACCTGACAAAAAACAAGCGCCGGCTGGATTAAAGGGTTTTTATCCTCGTAACAAAATATAAGTGATCAATCGCCAATAATACGAATCACAATACTGTTTAGGATTGGGAGGTTTTCATGGCGCCTGACATCGATGGTATAACTTCAATCAGGAAAGGTGCCATCATTCTTGCCGGGTTTGCCAGCCTTGCGTTTGCCGCGAGCAGTGAGGCGGCATGTTTTGAACCGCAAGCGCTTTCGAAGGCGGAAGTCGTCGCACTTGGCGCCTATGAAGGTGGGACTGACATTGCCTACAGCTTTCCAGCCGAGCGCGATTCCACCGGTCTCATCATGGTCGGAGCGAACAAGACCGGAAAGCCGCTTGTCCTTGTCCTCTCCGCCTATTCACCAACGGTCTGGAACCTGAAGGCCGTTCCTGCCGGACGCCTGAAAGCTGTGCTTGTCTATGGATATAGCGCGCAAGCCGTCACCGGCATCACCGCATCCGTTCCCGTCCGCATCACAACGCGCAAGTCGCCGCTCCCTGAGTGCGGCAAGCATGTTTATGCCTACAAGGGTGGCGGCAATCTCAACCAGCTCGCTGCGCAGGTCGAGAGCGTGCTCGGGAAGCCGATTGTTCGCTTCCATGGGGACTACGACCCCAAAGTGCTCCATGCCGATCTCGCGAATGCTCCCCAGATCGCACCCGATACCCGGCTATCGGCACGCACCGAGGTCAGCCAGGAACTCACCCACAGCGCTATCCCTCCGAAAGAGGCCGGCCTCAGGGCCCTGATCACGGTAGGAGCGATCCGGCCGGCACGGCCAGCCGATGTCGTCGCGTGGAATGCCGCTGCCACCAAGGCTTCACCCACCGGTCATCTTGCCCCGGTCGAAAGCGAGTATCTACGCGTCCAGGACAGCTACGTCGTTCTGAGGACCACCGAAGTTCCTACCGGGATGTACGGCGCCCACAGCGCGTCGTTCATCATTCCCAAGGGCGTCGAGCCTCCCGTCGATCGTGGCAGTCACAACAAATACTACTTCCTGAGCGATGGCACCTGCATGGGAACGCCAGAATGCAGCAGGGAGAGACAAGGTCGCGGTAGAAGGATACCTGCCCTGAGCTCAGGCGCGGAGGCAGGGCCTGGTCAATGAGCGCTGTTGTCTATTCGTCTGAATGGCTTAGGTAGTTCCGTGCGCAAATTCCTAGCAGAGGTGCGCCCATTCGACCCGCACATTTCATTGAAGCGGGCGACTGCGCCAACTTTGTAAGGAATATACTGTTTTGGCCTGCGGGGTACGAGAGAATCTCCCGAGGCGCGCGATCTGAGGGATCAAGCGCGGCGTGCCGTCCTAAACGGGAAAGATCTGCTTCAGCGGTCGCATGGATCCCGGCCTTCGCCGGGGTGACGCGGAGGTTGGTGCTCAGCGATTGTCGAGTAGCGGAAGCGTTATGTGCCTGATCGATTTTATCCTCGTTCTGTCGAGAGGCGTTTTCGGCTTTGCTGTCGGCGCGTGCGAGGGATTTGGTGATGACAAGGATTGCGGGGTAATGACCGGGGGGTCGACGGGCAGCACCGTCACATCATAAATCGCAATTCGCTTCCGCCAATTAAAGTCGTTGCCGCAGCTTGTCTGGCGTTCGGGCGGGATGTCTTCAAACTCAACGAACTCGAACTGCACAAGCTGAAAGTCGGAAACATCTATGGTGCGGGATTTTATGCCATCGCGCTTGGGCTTCGGCTCGCCTTGAAGGCCAGCGATGTACGCGTTTCCGTCCACCGGCGATTCATTCAAATCGGGGAAGAACCGGAAATCGTCGGACAGGAGGGGCGCGAGGCGTTCAAACTGTCGCTCGTTCAACGCATGGAGGAATGTTTTCACGATCTCTTCAAGCGCTTCAGCGCCTTCGAGGATGACGCACGCGGATGCAGGCTTTGCATAGAGGGCCGCAATTCCCGTGATGGCGAGAAGCTCGCGCCGCCCTACGCCGCCTAATGGTCCATGCTGGTGATCGCTCGACATCTACAATTCCGATCATGTTGAGAGGCGAAACAGTAATTTGGCCTCTCGCGGCTGTGAAGCTGTGCAGGACTGTTATGGGCCCCGGCCTTCGTGAGGCTCAGTAAATTAGCGCTGAAATAGCAACGAATTGACCAGTTCGGTTCACAATTTCGGACCAAAACATGTGCGTTTAAAAAGAGTTAGGAAAATCTTGGGGGCAAGATCGGGGGCAATTCGCAGACCGGTCTAAAAATGTCTTTTAGTTTCAATTCAGTATAGCGGGTGTTCGAGTCACCTAAGCGCACCATCCCTTCTTCCCAAAACGTTCTAAAACCTTGATTTTTGGCAGGCTACGAAGGAATCTCCTCCTTTGAGCGATCTCGCTTTGTTCCACGAAATCTCACTGGATCGCAGAAATCCGGGGGCAATTTTGGGGGCAAGGCGATAGCTGAAGAGGCCTTGCCCCCAAATGTGCTTGAGAGCCGCAGAAATCCCTACCTTTCCGACACTCGATAGGCTCTATCGAAAAACGGACGAAAAAGGCCTGTATCTGGAGGTCCGCCCGAGCGGCGGAAAAGTCTGGTTCTTCAAGTACCGAATTCACGGGACCGAAAAGCGGCTGGCGCTCGCCCCTTGGCCTGAGGTCAGTTTAGCAGAGGCACGCGATCTGAGGGATCAGGCGCGGCGTGCCGTCCGGAGCGGGAAGGATCCGCGATGTCTCTGTCGGCGATGATACAGACCCCATTGTCAGGATGCCCGGTGGTAGGCTGATGCGGCTGGGCAGCAACAAGAACAGCGCCCGAAGGCGCTGGTCCATCATCCCATCTTGCAGGTCAGGGCTGGATGACCCCCAGCACCGCACCTTGGCCCGGCCACTGGATAGGAAGCACCGTGCTGAGCAACTTCTGGCACGCAAGTGTGCAGGCTGAGAACCTTGCACGATGGCCTCGACGATGTCGGGCGCAAGCCAGACGAGCGGCTGCAGCCACATCATGCGCTTGCGGCACTTGCCAGCTTCCGCCGCGCGGACACTAGGCATCATCAGGACTCCTTCTCGCGGGTCGCCTGCACCCTGCAGGCGTCCCCAAGAGCCGAAGCCCCGGTGCTCGTGCCGAGGCTGCAGCAACAGGGATGGCCCCGCTGACTCGGGGACCCCAGAACGCTCCGTTCCGAGAGGAAGTCCAGTCTCAATCTGCACTTCGCGCAAATGCTTCATATGGACTTCATGCGCGGCATGCCGCTTCGTTAGGCCATGGACGACGCACGCCTCGACGAACGAAGAGACTGCATCCGCCCCATGTTCGCCGTGCTCACCGCACGCCTCGAAGACGCCGAAGAATACGCCGCTCAGGGGCAGGTAAAGGCAGTTACCTTCGACAAAGCCGCAGACCTCGCCGCACAGGTCCACGACATCACTACCGAGGCCGCGACTATCGCCGAAGGTATATAACTGCCCTGCAAACAGACTTAGCGACGGCTATCGGGGGACATTCCTGCTCACGTTTTCTGCCGAGGCCGCTTCGCGTACCATAGCAGCCATCGATCTTGCGGCTCGCTTGTCTACCAACCTCTCCGTCAGGATTTCGGCATACTGCCACCGGCGACGCAGCCGTCCCTTCATTTTACACCCATCACGCATGTTAAGTGCCCGAAAGGCAGGTTAATTGCAGCAGTTGTCAACTCCGTCGCTTAAACAACGTCGAGAACCACCTGATCGCAATCACTTTCGTTGACGTCCTCACCGAGTGGATCAAATGTGTCCTCCGACCTAGAATTTCTGCCGCACATCGATACCCACTGTACGGGGCCTTATCGTCGTGGATCGATCAGAACCAAAGCCAAGATTCGTATCGATCCACGGACTCACATCAAAGACATTGTTGACGTAAAGCCTGACCTGCATCGATCCATGGTTGAAAGCGGCTGACGTGTTGACGACCTGATAGCCCTCGCGGAACTCGTTGAGGTTTGGAACCACGCCGAGAATGCCATCTACGAACGACACCGCCTGAACGTTCTCGAACTGTTGTCTTGCACGACTCTGGTATTGATATTCTGCGCGCAGTTCGGCCTGCCATTCGCCCCCAATTGGAATAGTGTAGCTCAAATTTGCGCTTGCCATCCATTTGGGCACGGCTTGCACTTCCTGCCCATCCTGCGCCGCCGCGCCGGCAGCAGCCTCGACGATCTTCGCGTCTGTATAGGTTACTGTTCCGCCGAATGATAAGGCGGAGCCGAGCTGAATGCGGGTTTCTGCTTCCGCGCCCTTCACGTGCGCGGAACCCGCGTTTCCTGTAAACTGAAAGCCGCAATTCGTAAGATTGACCTGCTGCTGGATATTTTTCCAGTCCGTATAGAAAAGCGCGCCGTTCAACGTGACGCTACCGTCCGCAAACTGGTTTTTCGTTCCAATTTCGTAGCTCCAGAGGTCATCCGATTCGTATGCGACCGGAGCCGCCGACAAACCGAGCCGCTCAAGATCGACGGCACAAAGTAGAGGGCTGATCTGTGACCGGTTCGGGCCGCCAGGCCGGAAACCCTTGGCGGCAGAAACAAATACCATGTTGTTTGGCGCGGCCTTGTACGAAGCGCCGATTTTCGGGTTGACTCCCTTCTCGTTGCTCCGACGGTCCGTTATAATGGTAAGCCCCCCATTGAACGGGCCGTCGGCGACCAGATCCAGACTTTGCTTGACCTGGAACAGGCGCACACCAGCCATCACGCTCAGTCCATCGGCAACCTCATATGAGGCTTCGCCAAATGCCGCGTATTGTTTCATCCGCGTGCGCGTAACGCCCTCATAACCCGTTTCCGATCCAAGAATCGGTATGGCGCCGGGCGTCGTCACAATCTGATCCAGTGTATCATCCTGATCGGAATAAAACAGGCCGGCGACCCACTGCAGCGGTGCTGCAGGGCCACCATTAGACCCAATTCTCAGTTCCTCACTGAATGTCTTTGTCCGGCTGATAGAGACATTGTTGCTTGTCAGCGAGAACGCCGGCGGCACGAGCCCGCCAATGAAAAAGCTGTAGTCTCGCGTAAAATTGAGACGCCGATCGAAATAGGCTGTAAGCGACGTCACCTTCGCAAAACCAACGTCCTTGTCAACGGCAAGACTATAGATGCCCGCCCTGTCATGCGTCGGCTGCGCCAGCCGATATGTGCTGGTGAGGCTTGGCAGATTGGTGAAGAACTGGCTCGGATTCCTCAGCTTGTAGTCCTGATAGAATAAGGCCGGGAGTATACTCCATGTGGAATCCGGTTCCCACAGCAAAGACAATCTTCCCGCAAGAGTCTCACCACTGTTTTGATTATTCCTGTCCCGTGTGCTCAGCGAATTCAGGGTCTGTGGGACATAATCGGGTGAAGGTTCGCTTGAACGGTTCGAGTTCTGTATTTCGAGACCTGCAACGTTATCGATGTAGCCGCCGTCATGGCGGTAAAAGCCACCGGTCCTGATCGCCAGCGTATCGGCGACAATCGGCAGATTGATGACTGCCTCACCGTTATATGAGGCGGACCCGTGCGCCGTCGCCGCGAGGCCAATTGCAGCGCTCCCTCCCCATTCTCCGAGATTTGGTTTTGCGCTCACATACTTGATGGCGCCACCCATTGAGCTGCCGCCGTAAAGCGTGCCCTGGGGACCTTTCAAAACCTCAACCCGCTCCATATCGAAAAAGACAGGGTCAAATGCACCGCTAAACAGTGTGGCGATTGTAACGAGCGAAATGTCGTCGAGGTAGATGCCGACGGTCGGGGAGGCCGCGACCGTGCTGACGCCGCGAATACTGTAGTTTCCAAGACCGCGCTCGACGTTGGAAAAAGAAAACCCCGGAACCGATCGCAGAATATCCTTGACGTCGACCGCGCCCCTCTCCTGCAACTGCTTTGCACTAAGCGCGTTGACCGAAATCGGCGTATCCTGAAGCCGTTCATTTGACTTTCGTGCCGTGATAACGATGTCATCGTCGCTCACCGTCAAAGCTGAACCGGCAGCTGATTGCGCAAAGGCGCCACCGCAGGAAACGGGAAATGTGACAGCCGCGAGGAAGAGAGCGCGAACGCCGAACACAGGTCGTGCAGAATATGCAGTCATAATACCCCTCTTTGATTTTCTTGTCGCAGAAATCGTCAGGCCAAGGCGTTTCCGGCCATCGGCAGTCTTACGTTCAGAGAAGGTGAAGGCCTCCGTCCCGCCCCCGCTCAAACCACTTCAGTTTGATTTCAGAAACGCGAAATATGAAGCATCAAGGATGCTGGTATCCGCACTAATAATTATGGCTTAACGCCGTCCACATCGGCCGAAAGTACGCTGGGAGCGCACGTTTCAATGCGCTTACATCCGCAGCCCCTGATTGGTTACAAGTATCAATTTTGGCCATAGCCCGGTGTGCAACCGAAAAAGGCCTTGTACGCAGTCACGAAGTTTTGCGGATACCGGTAGCCGACCATATGCGATACGCACTTCACGGAATTTTGGGCGTCGAGCAGATCGCGTGCCCGGGCCATTCGCTTCTCCAGGATATAGCGCCCGATGGAACGACCTGTTGCGGCCCGGAAATCAGCGCACATCTGACGCCGGTTTACCCCCACGCAGCGCGATAACTGTGCCAGTGAAGGGACGCCCTCCAAATCCCGTGCAATTATCCGGCAGATTTCATCGACCCTTTCCATCTGTTCGGAATTAGGCTGTAGCGGAACGGCACAATCCAGTGTCATGCTGATCCCGTTGTCCACTTCAACAAGGCCCGCAAGTGTGATCGTGAGCAATTCGAGCGACTTTGCCTCGACGTAGAGAGGCTTGAACTCCTTGCTGACGCGCGGATGAAAAATCTCCTGGACAAGGTCGTGCTGGCGTTCTCGCAGGCTTGTTCCCTGATAGGTAAAAACCCGAGCCCCTTCCTGTTCCGGATCGATGTTGGCTGTATAGAATTTTTCCAGCCGCACACCGAGACGAGCAAGCGACGAATGGGGGCAAAAAATCGCCATCGCCTTCCAGCGCCTGCCGGCTATCCGCGTCTGCCGTTTGCGCGCACCGACTGGGTCCACCGCAACACCGAAACTGAACGGCTCGAGGACAATGGGGGCGCAAGACTGCTGGAAAATCTGTGCAGACCCATCAAGCACGAACAAAAAGCGCAAGCCACCGCTGAAGGGAACCCATTCTTCCCAGTCCGTATTGATATCAATGTTATCCAGAGCGGTGACGACACCTGTGGGGTGCTGAAAAACCTCGGTATAGCCTTTCGCATATACGCCGCTGTAATCGATGCAGCTGTGCACCCCATCAAATTGAGACGGTAGGAAAGGAGGCATCCCAGCGCCGCTCGACACAGAGGCTTCAATGAAGCTTGCCATCCCCCTCTTCACCGCTCCCGTTATCAGATCGATCCCTCTTGCCCAACCTCTTCAAGTGTCGATCATTTGGAGTACGCGTATCATGTATATGGTATAATTAAAAGTCCATTAGACCAAAAAACACAAAACAATGAATGGAGAGGCATGGCCCATACGTTCGCCGGCAAGCGTATGACCCCTTTTCCAATTTCGACTGGAACGAGACCGAGCAACCAAATGCATCAACGCACGGAGCACCAGCCCCGGCGTCGTTCCTGCACACGTTCCGCAGTAGACAATCTTGGAACCGCCGAAGCAGTCCGTTCTGCTAACCAGACCGCGCCGGACATTTCGCCAGTATATGATCGATGACGTTCGCAGTCAGGCGAGACACATCGTTATCATAACCGTTCCACGACAGGGTGGAGCACCAACTGATCGAACCTGTCGAGAAGACTGTTCCACCCCTGCCTGTTTCAAATATCACGACATCCGATCGCACCTCATCGCACGAGAGGCCGCCTTCAAAGCGCGAGGTCGCGTGAACCTCTTCCACGACGCGTTGATAATTATCACTGAACCGGCCACTGGTGGCCAGCACCACAGCGTGCGGCGGGGTTCCCAATGCACGATCAGCCCTGTCCACCTCGTATCCGGCGGCACCGTGCGACAGAACAAGTGCCGGAATATCGCCAAACCTCTCGGCATCGATTCCCTCAAACAGCACTGCGTAGGGTCCATCGAAGGACGCCTCCGTCCGTTTGTAATGAGATCCGCGGTCGAAACCTTGCGCCGCCATGCCGACACCGAAGGTCTTCTGGGGTGGCCGTCCTCGCAGAGCCCAAAGGCCTGCGATTTCGCCGGTGAGACTCAGCCTCCCTTCTCCCGGCTGTCCGGACCACGCCCGCGTTCCATGCGGTCGGCGAATCTCCAGCAGCATTCCGCGCTCGGGTTCAAGTGCGACAACCCAATAATAGCCGTTGCCGCCGAGATACATGTAGCTGCCGCCACCATCGAGATAGTTCTCGATACCATCAAGCGTCGCTTCGCTGTGGTATTCCGGATGAGAGCCCGAAATGACGACGGAATATGCAGCCAACGCAGCAGCACCCCTGGAATGGACGCAGTGATCAGTCACGATGTCGAACACGAATCCCTTTTCGGTCAACCAGTCGACAAGGTGCAGATCCGCACTGAGCTGGTGCGGCCCATTGAAAAGACGGCAACGATGATCAGGCGCAAGAGAGGTGAGGTTCGGGCGCAGCGCACTGGCAAAGCATATCCCCGATCCATCATTGTGATGATCGTATGTGCTGCGCAACTGATGACGCGCCAAATACGCAAACCGGTCGGAATCCGAACCCGGACAAGCCAACGGAAAGGCCCCCGGTGGAAGGAGCGTGGCGTCAAGACTCTCGTTCCCATACGCGAGATAGCTGAATGTCGGCACCTGAAAGGCGAGCGGCGCACGCTGCGCGTTTGCGCCGGGCGTCACGAAAAAGCTGATAAACTCGCAGGCCGCTTCACCCTTGAGCCGCGCAGCATAGATTCCCGAAGGCAAATCTTCCGGAATGTCGACGAAAAAGGACATCTCCCAACCCGCGTCTTCCAGATCGTCGTCGTGAAAGTGGATCGCATTATATTCGAGGGGGGCATCGGTGAAGCTATCGACCTTCCCGGTCCAGTTCGGCCCGGTCATGCCCCGCGTGGGGCGATTGACAAGACGCATGTTCCACCGAGAATCGACGGGGTTGATCATCGTACGCCCTTCGCAATGAAGCGCGAGATCCCACTTCGCGACAACAGCGAGGTCAGACGGAAGATTCGCGGCACGAAGCTCAACAAGCCGTTCAGACGGCACAGCCCCGGCGATGAGCACAGGCTCCGCGATCTTGCCATTGCAAAGTAAGGCCGGATCGGTACTCGAGGCAGAAAACAGCAGACGTTCGCCACCAGCAATTCTCATGTCCCCGGAATCAACCGTGCCCGAACGATTTGAAGGCAGCCCGATCTCTCGTCCCGGATGGACGACCCAGTTCAGGGTGCGCGCTTCGTCGTCGTAGGCAAGCACCAGATGATACCACTCCCGTTCCAGAAGCGCCGGCCCGAACACCTTCGTATTCTCTTCCCCTCGCCCGCACACGAACAGACTGTTCTGGTGGATGCCAACCTGCCACTCAGCCTCGGCCGTGCCGGACGAAACGATAACCTGCCTGTCCTTGCGGAGAAGCGTTGGCCAAATCCACAAGCTGAGCGTCCAGTCGGCGGAACAATCCGCGGGCACGATATCCGCCACGGCATATGACCCCGACACAATGGGCTGGACCTGCCCGTTACGGGTGAACTCTGGCAGCTCCGGTACGACGACAGCCTTGAAGCCCGGGCCTTGGGGGTTGCGATCGCCATGGCGCAAGCGAACGATGTCGACCTGATAGGTGGGCAAATCAGTGCTGACGTAGAAGGCAAACCTGCTGCCCGCATTGGCAACCAACGGCTCCGCGAAACCTGCCAAATGCATCTGCTACTCCCGAATCCGAACCGACGCACCCCGTGCGTCCACAGCCACACCCCATCCTATCATGACTCGCCGGTCCCGAGCGCGAAAGGTTCGCCGATTCTGGGATCGGCACGAACTGCTCTGCCGTCATGCGGATCGGGCCCGCCCACACAAAGACAGTTGCCAACATAGGATCAATGGTATAATTGACATACCATTGACTGATGCGACAACGACATTCAATTACAGGACATTAGTATGACGCGTGGTAACCCGGTGGTCGATTTCGAGGAGAGGGGTGCCCAGCTGCGCCAAAAGGGCGAACAACTGGCGGCCAGCGGCGTGAAATTCGTGCAGATGGAGTTCGCCGACGTCAACGGGCACGTTCGCGGAAAGATCAGCCCGCTCGGCAAGGCGCTCTCCCCCTCGGGCTTCGGTATCTCCACGCTTATCCAAACGATCCTCAGCAACGATCAGGTCTGCCTCACGCCCTACAGCAACTTCGACAACTGCTTTCCCAAGCTTTGCGCGATCGCGGATCCAGAAACGTTCCGGCAGTGGTCGTGGAAGCCTCATATGGCTTCGGTCCGGTGCGATATCTTCAATGAAGACGGCACATTGCCCGCCATCGATCCACGTGGCGTGTTGAAAAAGGTGGAGGCCGACCTTGCTGCTCACGGCATCGAGGTGAAAGCGGCGCTCGAATACGAGTTCTTCCTGTTTCAGGAAGACGACAAGGCCGTTCGCGAACGTCGCTACGCCGATCTCCTGCCGTTTGGCCGGTCTGCCTCCGTTTACAATCTCGCCTCTCGCCCGTGGTACGGCCCGTTCGTCGAAGCCCTGTTCGAACGCTCCGAATGCATAGGCCTCAAGCTGGAAGCCTTCCATACCGAGTATGGCGAAGGCATGTTCGAATATGTCCACGATATCGGCAGCGCCCTCGAGGCCGCCGATGCTGCAGCCCATGCCAGACTCCATCTGAAGCAGTTGGCCGGCGAACATGGACTGATCGCTACCTATATGCCCGTGATCGGCCGCCAAGAGTCGGATACTGCGAGCGGTGCGCATCACAACATCAGCCTGTGGCGCGACGGCAGAAACCTCATGCAGCCCGCAGAAAACGGCGCACTCTCCACCACGGCGCGGCAATTCGCCGCGGGTATCCTGAACGCGATGTCCGACCTCCATCTGATTTTCCGTCCATGGGTGAACTCTTACCGCCGCATGGACCGACATCACTTCAGCCCGGAAAACGCCTCATGGGGGTTCGACCACCATACCGCCGCCATGCGCGTGGTGCACGGACCTACTCCAGCAAGAACCTCGCGCTACGAAGTGCGCGTCCCCGGCGCTGATGTGAACCCTTACCTGTGCATGACCGCCATTCTGGCCAGCGGCCTGCACGGAATCGAGAATGGCATGGAGCCGCCAGCCTACGCCGTGGGCGATCCCGTTGAAAACGGCAACGGCGAAATGTTCCCACGAACCTATTCCGAATCGATCGCGCGCTTCGAAACATCCGCACTCGCCCGCTCGATTTTCGGCGACTTCTTCGTCGATATCTATGCCGAGACTCGCAAGGTCGAGCTGGAAACGTTCAAGACCTGGCTCGCCGAAAATCCGGATGCGGACGCCGATCGTGTCACGCAGTGGGAACGCGTTCAATATTTTGAATGGCTTTAAAATCACCTCGCAATGGAGATCTAAACAGTGAGTCCCAAGGATCAAAACGTCGCGGTGGTCACCGGCGCCCGCGGCGGGATCGGACGCGTCATTTCCGATCGCCTGGCCAATGCAGGACAGCATGTTCTCGCGATCGACATCAACCCCGTAACGGATGACGACAGACACCCCAACCGCACATCTGTCGTAGCGGATATTGCGAGCGAAGTAGCGCTCGAAAGTGCATTTACAAAAATCGGCGTCACGGGTCCGATCATATCGGTCGTGAACTGTGCCGGAATTCTGCGCGACCTTCACGTTGAGAACACCCCGGGTCAGGACATTACTCTGATGTGGCAGGTCAATGTGGAAGCGATGGCGCGCATCTGTCATCTGGCAGTCCCGCACATGCCGGCAGGCAGCGCCATCGTAAACATCGGCAGCGTCAGTTGCCGCCTTGGCCGATGGTCGACAGGCGCATCGATGTACGCCGCAACCAAGGCCGGCGTGGAAGCCTACAGCCGATATCTCGCCTGTGAGCTTGCCGAGCGGCGGATTCGCGTGAACGCACTCGTACCGGGCCTGATCTCGGTACCGATGAGTCCGGCCATGCAGGCCGTGACAGGCGGCGAGGAAGCCTCAGCCCATCACGTGCCGATGGGGCGCTACGGCACATGCGATGAAATCGCCGATGCCGTTGAATTCCTGCTTTCGGACAAAGCCTCCTACATCACGGGAACGACGCTCGTCGTCGACGGCGGAGTGACAATCGCATGAGCATGATCGACACGGAAGCGGCGAACGCCGAAGCGCTCGCGCGCATCCTGAGTGCCGAACCCATCGTGACAAGCGTTGGGCGTGCAGGCGACTGCATTCCGGGCTTTTCCGGCAATCTGGTTCTTACCTCCGGCGCCCCGATGGCCTGGGAAGACTATCACGGCGGCCAGCGCGCCGCCCTGATCGGCGGTGCGCTCTATGAGGGATTGGCGGAAAGCGAAGACGAAGCCGTCGAGGGCTTCCGAACCGGGAAAATCCGTATCGGCGTTTGCCATGACTACGGCTGCGTAGGCTCGGTCGCTGGTATTTACACAGCTTCCATGCCGGTGTTCATCGTCAGGAACGCAACGCATGGAAACATCGGATATTGCAACCTTTACGAAGGCAAGACATCGCGGCGTCTGAACTACGGGATTTACGACGATGAGGTTAAGCAGCGGCTCGATCGCCTGCGCGATGTCGTCGCTCCCGTTCTCCATCGTGCGATCGAGAACGCTGGGGGCATTGCGCTGAAGCCCATCATTCGCAGCGCCCTCAACATGGGCGACGAGTTGCACAGCCGGAATACGGCCGCTTCGTACATCTTCACCAATGCGATCTTCCCACACCTTCTCGATCAGATAGATACGGGCGTCGACAAGCTGAAGCAGGTGCTCAGCGTTCTCACGGAAGACAATTACTTCTTCCTCCGCCTTTCCATGGCCGCCGCGAAAGCCACGGCCGATGCCGCACGCGACATCGCGGGGTCTTCAATCGTCACCGCAATGGCCATGAACGGCCGCCATTTCGCCATTCGGGTCAGTGGCCTTGGAGACGAATGGATTGTCGGACCGGAACCGACTGTGGATGCCAAGTTCTTCGATGGATTTTCAAAGGACGACATTGCCTGGATGGGCGGAGAAAGTGTCATAACCGAAACCGTCGGTCTTGGCGGCTTCGCACAGGCGGCATCCTTTGCTTTGCAGGACTACCAAGGCGGATCCCCCGAAAGGATGATCGAAATCAACCTCAGCATGTACGACATCGTTGCCGGCGAAAACACGGACTACAAGATTCCTTTCTTCCGCTTCCGCGGCACTCCGACTGCCATTGACATACGCAAGGTGGTTGCGACGGGCATCACCCCCGTTGTCGATGCAGGCCTCGGTGGCAAGGGTGGCGGGCAGATCGGTGCCGGCCTGATCCGCGTGCCGATCGAATGCTTTACGCGGGCGTTGGATCGGTTTCGCGAGCAATATGGCCATCGTGAATAGCGCGCCTCTTCAGGCGCAGCGCTTGGGCAGCCGGCAATGCGACGAGACTGGCCGGCCAAGGATGGCCCTCAAGCCCCGTAGCGTCTGAAATGAATGCTTCCCATCAATACACAGCCTTGAATAACGGGAAAACAAAAAATGACGAGTTCGCTTCCGTGTGGAAGTTCCGAGAACGTTGACGGCAAGACTCTTCCGGAGTTCGACGTGTGCATTGTCGGGGCCGGACTGGCCGGGCTTTATGCGCTTTATCGCCTGCGGTCTCTCGGCTTTTCCTGCAGAGTTCTGGAAGCCGGCGACGGTGTCGGCGGAACCTGGTACTGGAACCGCTATCCGGGGGCGCGCTGCGACATCGAAAGCTATCAGTATTCCTATTCCTTTGATGATGACTTGCAACGTGAATGGAAATGGACCGAGCGGTTTGCCGGACAGGAAGAAATCCTATCCTATCTCGAACATGTCGCCGAGCGCTTCTCGCTCCATGAAGACATCAGTTTCGGCTGTACCGTCACGGCGATGCATTTCGACGAGGCAAGCAATCGCTGGACCATGGAAACGTCGGATGGGCCGTTCTGCACGGCGCGCTTTTGTGTCATGGCAACGGGCGTTCTGTCGAAGCCTCGCGACATCCGCCTTCCCGGCATGGAATCGTTCGAAGGGCCGATCTATTCTACTGCAAACTGGCCTTCAGAACGCATAGATCTCCGAGAGAAGCGCGTGGCTCTCATCGGGACGGGCGCATCCGGCTGTCAACTTCTACCTCATCTCGTTGATCAAGTCGGCCATGTCACCGTCTTCCAGCGTACGCCGAATTTCTGCGTGCCGACGGCCAACGCCCCCGTGGACCCCGCCTATGAAGCACGCTGGAAAACCGATTACAAGACGATCCGTGACGAACAGGCTACAACGCCTGGGGCCGTTTTATTCGACATCAATCCCCGCGCAGCGGCGGAAGCCAGTGAAACCGAACTTAGAGCCGAATTCGAACGGAGATGGAAGCAAGACGGTGGCCTCAATTTCATGCGATCGTTCAACGACCTTTCACGAAACGAAGCTTCGAATGCGCTGGCGGCTGACTTCGTTCGCGACAAGATCCGAACAATCGTCAACGACGAAGAGACGGCGCGCAAGCTCACCCCTTACGGCTATCCCATCGATGCCCGCAGACTGGCAACCACGGACAGAGAGTTCTATTCCCTCTTCAATCGGCCAGACGTCGCACTGATCAGCGTTCTGGAAGAGGAGATCGCTTCGGTCCAAAGCCACGGGATCAAGACCACACGGCGGGACTATCCTTTTGATGCCATCATACTCGCGACCGGCTTCGAACCGATAACCGGCGCCCTGATGGCAATCGACATCGTAGGCATTGATGGCATTCCGGTTCGCGAAAAATGGCGGGAAAGGCCTGCAGCTTATCTTGGCATTGGCGTTGCCGGGCTCCCCAACATGTTTCTTTTGAACGGCCCTGGCGCGCCGGGCGCACTCGCAAACATGTTCTCATCGTCCGAGCTTTTGGTGGATTGGGTTGCGGACTGCATCTGCTTCCTGCGGGAAAACGGAATTCCCCGTATCGAGACCGAGAAAGCCTCTCAGATGGAATGGATGAATCGTGTTCAGGAGCTCGGAGAGAAGACGCTGATGTGGAAGGCCGAAACATCCGGCTATGTCTATATCAATGCGGCCCGGGAACGCGTGTTTCTGTGCTACTCTGGCGGCTTTCCCGAATTCCGGTCCGTTTTGTCCGACGTGAAAGCCAATAACTACGCCGGTTTTTCGCTCGTACCGTAGATTTGTATAAAAAGGGCAGCGCGATCCGACCGATCGCGCTGCCCTTTTTTTCAACATCCTGGGGCTTGTGAAGTCAGCCTTCTGGTCCATCCCACGGGCCAGCCAGTTGGCCGCCATCAACGAGAATTCCCGAACCGGTGATCATCGCAGCCTCATCCGAGGCCGCGAACAACACGGCATTCGCCACATCTTCTGCCGTCGCGATACGTCCGACCGGTACCTTGGCGGAAAGCTGTCGCACCCGTTCGGCGTGTCCTCCCGCGTCCGCCATGGCTGATGGATCCAGCATTGCGGTATCGATATACGTCGGATGGATCGATACACAGCGCACAGGATAGTTTTTCGCGCCGCAATGAAGCGCGACGGCTTTGGTCAACGTCGTAACGCCGCCTTTGGTCGCATTGTAGCCCGCGATATCGGCCGGGCCGACGAGCCCGCCGATCGAGTTCATGTTGATGATCGCGCCGTTTCCTCCAGAACGCAATATCGCTTCCAACCCCAGTTTGCAGCCGAGCATCGTGCCAGTGAGGTTCACCGCGATCATCGCATTCCAGTCGTCGAGCGTCAGCTCCTCGATCGTTCCCACTCTGCCCATGCCGGCTATGTTGCATACGACATCGAGCTTGCCGGCCCATGAGATCGCCGTATCGAGCGCTGCTCTCCAGGAGTGTTCGCTCGACACATCGAGCACGGCGCATAAAGCAGCGTCACCCAGTTGCTCGGCGGTAGAACGGGCGCCTTGTTGATTGATATCGGCGACGACAACGCGCGCGCCTTCGGCCACAAAACGCCGACACGTGGCCCTTCCGACACCGGAAGCGCCACCGGTTACGATCGCGACCTTGCCTTCCAGTCGGCCCATTTTTGCTTTCCTGTATTCCCGGAAGCCCCACTCGAGCATTCCGTTACCTGCAACGCGAGAGGTTCCCGAGCAAGGGTGCTTGACCGGGAACCTCCATTTCCTCCCTAAAAACGGTAACGCGCTTCCAGTCCGATCGTGCGCGGGCGGTTGGTCACGATACGCGGTAGGCCGGGCGCCTCCGCGGCAAGTGAACGATTGTCCGCGAGGTTGGCGTGTTCGTTCGTCAGGTTCTTTGCGTAGACAGCCACTTCTAACGTCTCGCTGCGAACGCCCGCACGAAGGTCAACAAGCGAATAGGACGGCCGTTTGCGTGGATTGAGCGGATCGTTGTTCGCGCTGTAGCTGGCGTCGGTGAAGCTGTAATCCCCACGCAGGAACCCCTCGAAGTCCGTGGCTACCGGCACGGAGTATTCTGCGTTCGTCGCAATCGTCCATTCAGGCACCTGATAGACAGGGCTTCCTGCCAATTGCGGCGTTCCCGCACCAGCTTGAACGATCTTGGCATCCGCATATCCGATCGCCAGGCCAATTCTGAGATCCTGGATCGGACGCGCATTCAGCTCCACCTCGAAGCCTGTACTGCGGGCCTTGCCAGAGTTTCCGATAAACGGAAAGCCGCAAGGAAGCAGGACGTTCTGCTGGATATTGCTCCAGTCGATCCGGAATGCCGCGACATTTGCGGTCAGTTTCCGGTCAAGCAGCGACGCCTTGGTGCCAACCTCGTAATTCCAGAGTGAATCGGACTTATAGCTGAGTGTCTGGTCGCGTGTCGTCCCGATCGCATCGAGATCGGCGTCGCATGTAGGCGATATGTCGCCGTTGAAGCCACCAACGCGGTATCCCTTGGCGGCGCTTGCGTAAACCAGAACATCCCGATTGGCTTGGTATTCGATGAGGAATTTCGGCGTCACGCCGTTCTCGGTCGTCTTGTCCCGATCAATGGCAACAGGCCCACCGGAGATGATACCGTCGCCGCGTTCCCGGTAACGCTGGCTATTGGAGAAATAGCGCAGGCCAACCGTGGCCGTCAGCCCCTCTGCCAGGTCCAGCGAAGCCTCGCCGAACACAGCTCGCTCCTTTGTCCGGAGATGGCGCGTCGTCGTAAAGGCCAGGTCACCCAGGGTGCCACCCGCCCCCAGCGCATCATCCAGACCATCAACCACAGAAGCAGGAAGGTAATCGTTATAATCGCGGCTCGAAGAGTAGAAAACCCCGGCCACGACCTGGAACGGGCCGCTGAAATCTGAGCTGAACCGCAGTTCCTGCACGAATCTCTTGAGCCTCAGATTGCGATCGATCTGTGCCGCCAAAGGTTCCGGCAGCGCGAAAATCGCCTGCACGAACGCCGTGTAATCCTCTGTTTCCGGCGTCTTCCTGTCGAAGTAGGATGTGGACGACGTGAACGTGCCGAAATCGGTGACATAGTTTCCGGTCAGACTGTAAAGCGTCCATTCGTCATAGCCTCCTTCATCGATGTCGAAAGCCCGCTCCTGCACGAAATTGCCGGGCGAAACGTCCGCGAAGGGAAAGCCGTCCTGCTCGGTGCGCTGATACCATATCCTCGGTGTAAGGGTCAGGGCATCCGAAGGTTGAATTCGAATAGCGATCTGACCACCATAGGCACGCCGATCATCGACATTCTTCGTGAGAGATGAGCCGCCGCCACCTGTGACACGCTTGTCGAAGACTCCAGTTTCATCGGAATAAAAGCCCTGAATGCTGACTGCGATGAGATCATTCACCACAGGGAGATTCAGGCTCCCATCCGTCAAGTGGTTGACACCGCCTTCCTTGGTGAAGGAGAGTCCTCCACGTACGCTCCCTGAAACGCCGCTGAAATCAGGCTGGCGCGTGATGAGGCGAACCGTTCCGCCCATCGACCGCGCGCCATAGAGCGTGCCCTGGGGGCCGCGCAAAACCTCGATGCGCTCAAGGTCCACAATCTGAGGATCAAGGGAATCCGGAACCGGCGTGTCATCGATGTAGAAGCCCGTCGCACCCGCACCCTGAATGCCGCGAATGGCGATACCGCGACTGCCGAGCGATCCGTCACCTGTCGCACCATACGAAAGATTGGGGATGGAATCGCCATAGTCGGCGAAACTGGCGACACCTTTTGCGGCAAGGTCTTCCCCACTCATCGCCGTTATGCTGAGCCCAACGCTTTGAAGACTTTCCGAGCGCTTCGTTGCCGTTACGACGATTTCGTCAGGCGCTACTGCCTCCTGCGCAAAAGCCGCACTTTCTGCAAGCGTCACGCCTGCAAAGAACGATCCTAAAAGATAGACCCATTTGTGCTTGTGCACCGACACCTCCCTTGCTCCCCGAAGTCGTTAGTTGATGATGTTGAGATGCAGCCCGCCATCGACGTAGAAGCCGTGACCTGTGATGAAGCTGGCCTCGGGCGATACGAGGAACGCCACAGCGGCCGCCACATCTTCGGGCCGTCCGATTCTGCCGACAGCGCTTGCATCCGCTGCCCGTCGCGCCCACTCATCGAATTTTTCGGAAGCGCGAGACATTGCCGTGTCGATTGCACCGGGCAGCACTGCGTTGACGGTTACCCCGTCACGCCCCAGATCGAAGGCTAGGCACTTGGTGAGCCCGAAGAGAGCATGCTTTGATACCGGATACGCAGCACCACCCGGAGAGGGATACTCGGAGTTGATCGAGCCGATATTGACGATGCGGCCCCGCCCTGATCGTGCGAGGTAAGGCGCGCACGCACGGGCCAGCCACCAGGCCGCGTCGAGATTGACGGCCATGACGTTACGCCAGTTATCCTCGGTGCCGAAAGCGTCCCCGCTGTCTGTGCCAAGCGTGCCGGCGGCATTGACCAGAACGTCGACACCTCCGAACGCATCGACCACTTCGGCGAACGCAGCCTCCAAGGCTTTCCGGTCGCACAGGTCCACCGCAACCGAGAGCAGAGAGTCCTTTTCCCTCTCTTCTATCGGACACGCCGCGCGGTCCAGACAGGCGACCTTATAGCCGTCCCGAAGCAAATGTTCGACGATTGCAGCGCCGATCGCCCCCGCAGCGCCCGAGATAACAGCAGTCCTCATCAACACCTCTTTGGTATATTTTTCATGCCAATAGACCATAATCTTATACCTTGCAAGGGGGTGAACACCCACGTACGATTACGCCCTGCTCTGCGGATTGCTCCTTTCTAAACAATGTTTTAAATACAGGTGGATGCGACGATCGATGACCCAAGCGTTGAGCCCGGTTCACGCGAACGCCGCCTACGAAATCGTCGTCGAGAATCTGCGCCGCGCGCTGTTGCTGGGCCGCTTTCTCCCCGGAGAAAAGCTCCCTCCTGAACGGGAACTTGCCTTACAACTCCAGGTTTCCCGTACGACCCTGCGAGAAGCACTCCGGGTTCTGGAAGGCGAAGGCCTGATCGAGAGCAAAAGAGGCGCGACTGGCGGTATTCTGGTCAAGACCCCGAAGCTATCCAAACGCGAATCGATGGCCTTCCTGCGCAGCCGCATCAACGAGCTTCGCAAGCTGTATGAATATCGCGAGGTCATTGAGGTCGCAACGGTACGCCTGGCAGCCGCCAACCGTACGATCGAGCAGCTCGATCGTATTGAAGCCGCCCTCGTGAAAATGCGTGTCCTGACCGGAAACAAGCAGGAAGAAGACACGCCGATGGTCATCGCAAGATTTCTTGCCGCAGATGCCGAATTTCATTCGGCCATCGCGGCCGCCAGCGGAAACGATTATCTCATGTGCGCCGTTGAGGATATCCGCGCATCGAAATTCCTGCCCGTCGGCGCGGTGTTCACGAAAATGGATGCCAAAGCCAATGCTGGCCACGAAGACATGCTCACAGCCTTGCGGGCACGTGATGCTGACCGGGCGGCGCAACTAATGGTCGAACACATCCGTGGAACATTCGAAGGCATTTGCAAACTCGTGGGCGCCACACCCTGATTCCGCTTTTCCGGGTTTGACAAAGGCCGGGGAAAGTCCAAAAGGTATTTTAATTATACCTTTTTGGAACTCCCTGTGCTGCACCCCGCCCTTACGCCCCTCGTCAATCCACCAGCCGATGTCGGCCGCGACCTTGAAGACTTGCGGCCGGAAGGAACAATCGAGGAAGCACGAGAAGCATTCGACGCCGAAGTCGCCAAACTGGACGCGATGGCGATCGCGCCTTTGCCCGACGTGAACATTGCGGAGGCCGAAATCCCCGTGGATGGCGGCACGATTTCCTGTCGTGTCTATCGCCCCCACGCCCTGAAAGGGGATATGGCCGCCCCTGCAGTGCTCTACCTTCATGGCGGCGGGTGGATTTTCGGCAGCCTAGAAACCCACGATGGCATTTGCAGGATGCTGGCACATCACGCACCATGCGTTGTCGTTTCCGTGGCCTACCGCCTGGCTCCCGAGGTCCGCTTCCCCATCCCGCTCGAAGATTCGTTGGCCGCCTACTGCTGGCTCCGCGACAAGGCGGCAGAACTGGACATCGACAGCCGCCGGATCGCCGTTGCCGGTGACAGCGCCGGCGCCAACCTCGCCTTTGGCGTTTCGAGGCTCGCCGCGCGGGCGGGTATCGAACCTCCCCGTTTCCAGCTCCTGCTCTACCCCGTGTGCGATCTTGTCGCCGTCACAGCCTCTCGCAAACGCTACGCGCGGGGTTACTGGCTCGACAGTCTCGATTTCCAGATTGCCTGCTACATTGGCTCCGAAGCGGATCGAAACGACCCTCGCGCATCACCCCGTCTTGTGCGGGATCTTCATATAATTCCGCCAACGCGGATCGTGACCGCAGGCTATGACCCACTATGCGATGAAGGCATAGCGCTCGTCACGCAACTGCAGAACGCTGGTGTAATCGCTGAGCATGTCCACTTCCCGCAATATATCCACGGCTTTGCCTCGTTGCGCGGGCTACTGCCGGAAGTGGACGATATCCTACGAGAACAGGCCGCAACGCTTTCCCGCTGGTTGGCGGTTTAAGCTCCCCGTTATACCAGCGCAGGCCGGTACGTGGATTCACATTTGAATTGCAACAGCTGGCATCGGAATGCTTCGGCTGGAGTTTGGAGGTCGACGTATTTTCGGAGCGGTGTTCTAGCCCTGGACGAGCGCGTCGATCATACCGATGGTCTTGATGACGCACTGCGCCGCTCATTCGCTACCTTCGGGCTGCGCGCCCGGATAAGGCGCGCGTGGATGAGCAATGTGCCATCGGGCAGCCAGCCGAGGCCGGACGGATAATCATCGCCCCTGCATTCCGTTCGGATTTTCGCCGGGGATGACCGTTCGCTTTATGGGGCCGCACTGAACCTGAGGTATGTTGTAACGCGTCGCCCACGATTTCGGGGTCATATCGAGCCGGATGTCGGAAGCCCCCGCCAGAAAGGCGGTCAGCGCCACCTCGATGTCGAAATAGAGATCGTAGCGAGACCGACACTCAGCACCGAGTTCCGATAACATTGGCCCGCAGGGGTTGCGATGGTTGCGCCCCGGAAGGGATGCTATCCTCTGCGGGCAAATCGAATGGCAGCCCCCGATGAAGCAAAGCGTCGTTGGATGCGACCCAATCCTCCTGGACAAGCCAGAGATCACCCCTGTCCCCGGTCTCAGGCTGAACGAGTGAGATTGAACGCACCTTGATTTTCCTTATTGGGCAGGGCGAGAGAGGCGGCCGTTTCGGTTCCGCCGCGCGTGGGCTCGGGCTGCCACGTGTCGGGTGGTGGCAGCGCGCGCCAGCGTTCGTCGATTTCTATCCTGTCAAAAATATGATCCCCCAGGGTAAGCAGGATTCCGCCCAAGCTTGCGCAGAGAAAGGCGGCGGCAGCGAGCGCAAATGCGCCCGCTCCGGGTGAAGCAGAGGGTTCGGGAAGAAGTAAGATAAGCTTCAGGGTGGCGAGCCAAGAGAGGACCCATAGCGCCACGCCGCTCAGTCTCAATCCAATGTCGGTCCGCCAGTTTTGATGCCAGTCGCGCATGCCACATTCCTCAATGTGGCAACTCATTTAAATGTGGCAGCATAGCAATTCGAGATCGAATCCGAAGATCGGCATAGTCATCGCATAGAGTCTTGCCAGTTCAGCGTGTATGTCCTTCGGCTCAGCTATCGCCGAGGAGGCGGTAGCCTACACCGAGTTCATTGGCGATGACGCTGCCCACAGATCCCGGCGCTTCGAGCTTCTGTCGCAGATTGCGAATGACGATACGGAGATATTCGACTCGCGCATCCTCGCCGCCGCCCCATACGGCCGCGAGGATGCGCTGATGTGTGACCACGCGTCCAACATTGGCCGCGAGTATCGCTAGCACATCATGCTCCTTTCGGGTCAGATGCGCCTCAATACCATCGTGGCGTGCGATGCGCTGATCGAGATCCACCTCCAGATTGCCTTTGCGGAATATCTTCGGCGTGGTTTCGGAAATACCACGATGCCGAAGCGCGACGCGCAGGCGAGCAAGCAACTCTTCGCCATCGAAGGGCTTGGTGACGTAATCCTCGGCACCAAGATCGAGCGCGGCGACTTTCTGGTCGGTGGCATCGCGCGCCGAGACGACGAGAATGATCGTGTCGCCTTGCTTTTTGAGCAGGGGAACGAGCTCGAGCCCATCTCGGTCCGGCAGGCCAAGGTCGAGCAGAACTGCGTTGGGCTTCTCCGCCGCCGCCTTGGCAAGGGCGCTCCTTCCGTCCACGGCTTCGATAACCTGATGACCAGCGCGTTCGAGTGTGTTGCGCAGCAAACGCCGGATCGATAACTCGTCATCGACGATAAGAATCCTGGCAGACATCAGAGCTCCGTTCCTTGGGCCGTGTTGCGCACGATAAGCGAGGACGGGAAACAGAGGCTGAAGCGAGCACCGTTCATATCGGTCCGATTGGCAGCCTCGACCGTCATTCCCATCGCCTCCGAGAAAGCTTTTACGATGGCGAGACCCAATCCTGTGCCGCCCACGGCTCGGTCGGAGCCCTCAAAGCGGCGAAAAGTCTCGAACACTTCGGCTTCCCGGCCGGGCGGCAGGCCTGGGCCTTGATCGATGACCGAGAGTTTGAGCATCCCAAAGCTGCGCGCGCCTTCGATGATGATCGGCGTGCCCGGGTCGGCATAGCGGCCGGCATTGTCGAGCAGGTTCAGAAGACAATGATGAAGAAGCTGCTGGTCGACCCGGACCAATGGCATATCCGGCGGGACGGCAAGCTCAATGGCGTGACCTTCGAGCGAACGCCGCGCGTCATGTACCGCGCCTGCGACGGCATCGCTGAGGTCGACTGCCTCAAGTTTCAGATTGAGTGCACCTGCCTCCACCCGCGCCATATCAAGAAGATTGGCGACGAAGCGGTTCAGCCGAGCGGCCTCGGATTCGATTGTAGCAACAAGTTCGGGGGTCACGCCGTGGTGCAGTTCGGCCGCGGCTGCCATCACGGCGGTCAATGGCGTCCGCAAATCGTGGCTGACCGAAGACAACAGGGCCGCACGCAACCGGTCTCGAGTCCGTACCACATCGACATCGCGCATCTCGCCTTCCAGACGGAGCCTCTCGAGTGCCAATGCCGCTTGATCGATCAAGCTGGTCAGCAATGGCAACTGGTCGGGTCGAAGCGGGTCACCGCCATCCTCCCTTGCCAGTCCGAGTACGCCTTGCACCCTCTCACCAGCGCGCAGCGGCTGAAAATACCAATCGGACGCCGCGAGCGTGCTGGATCCCTTGCCGGCCGGCGCCCCCGTATCGAAAGCCCATTGCGCTGCCGCAAGTTCCATTGTCTCGAGCTCGAATTGCAGACCGCTGGCGGCTTGAACCACTAGCCCCGCCTCGCTCGGCACCAGCAGGACCGTTCGTACATTGAACAAGAGCGCGACGTCCGCGCAAATCGCGCGGGCGAGCTCGATGGGGTCTCCCAGCGGAGTCAAACGGCGCAGAAAACCGGCAAGCGCGGCGTTGGCGCGGGCGCTTGCGGCTGCCAGATCGGCTTGGGCACGCACGCGCGAGGTGAGCTGGCTGGTGAGGGTCGCAACGCCGAGCAAGACGAGGATCGAGATGATATTCTCGGGATTGCTCACCGTCAGCGTGCCCGTGGGCGGCAGGAAGAAGAAGTTATAGGCGAGGCTTGAGGCAAGCCCCGCAAACAGGCCGGTGCGCAGCCCAAACAGCGTCGCCGCGGCCATCACCGGCAGCAGATAGAGAAGCGCGACATTGCCGAGGTCGAGGATATGGAACAGCGTGCTGGCGATGGCCGTGATCCCCGCGACCATGGCGGTGGTCCACAGATAGCCGCGGCGCGATCCCCAGGGGCCTTGCGACAAGCGGAAGCGAATGGGCTGGTCAGGTGCAGGATCGAGAGGAAAGACATGAACGGCGACGCCCGGTGTCTCACGCACGAGGCGGTCGACGACCGATCCGTGGCGTAACTCGAACAGGCGCGACCGTTGCGACTTGCCGACGATCAGCTGGGTCGCCCGCGAATCCATCAGGAATGTCTGAATGCCCTCCACGATCGATGTGGCTGGCACGGTCGCGACGACACCTCCAAGCTGGGTTGCGAGGTTCATGACGGCGGCGAGGCGTCGATGCTCCACCTCGCCGAACGTCTGCGCGCGCGGTGTCTCGATATAGACGGCGGTCCAGGGTGCGTGGAGCGCGTCGGCGCTTCGCTTGGCGGCCCGCACCAGACCGTCGGCGCCGGGCAATTCGTTGACAGCGACGACAATCCGTTCACTTCCGGCCCACGTACCGCCGACGCCGAGCGCCCGCACATGATCGAGCATCTGTGCATCGACGGCCTGCGCCGCGCGCCGCAGCGCCAGTTCGCGCAGCGCCGACAGATTCGACTTGGAAAAGAAATGCGAAAGCGCGCGCGTCGCCTCCTGCGGCAGATAGACCTTTCCAGCCTTCAGGCGTTCGATAAGCTCCGCCGGCGGAATGTCGACAACCTCGATTTCAGCCTGCTCGAGGATGCTGTCCGGCACCGTCTCGCGGACACGAACCCGCGTGAAGGATGCGACGACATCATTGAGGCTCTCCACGTGCTGGATATTGAGCGTCGAATAGACATCGATACCGGCATTGATCAGTTCCTCGACATCCTGATACCGCTTGGGATGCCGGCTCCCGGGCGCGTTGGTGTGGGCAAGCTCGTCCACCAGAACCAAGCGGGGCGCGCGTTCGAGGATCGCGTCAACATCCATTTCGTAGAGCGTGCGACCTTCATAGGGAACGGCGCGGCGTGGCATCACTTCATGGCCGCGAACCAGCGCTTCGGTTTCGGCGCGGCCGTGCGTCTCGACGATGCCGACCACCACGTCGACACCATCGCGCAGCTGGGCGGCCCCGTCGGAGAGCATTTCATAGGTCTTGCCGACCCCGGGCGCCGCCCCGAGAAAAATCTTCAGGCGTCCCCTGCCCTCCTGCGAAGCTTGTCGCAGGAGGGCCTCGGGATCAGGGCGATCCGTGTCGCCGGGCCTCACTGGCCAGCACCGGCCCCGATGCGATCGAGAGCCTGGTTGAGAGCGAAGACGTTGACACGGTCCTCGCCGAGGAAGCCCATCAGCGGATGAACGGTCTCGGCTGCGACAAGCGCCCGAACACGTTCCTCGGGCAATCCGCGCACCCGGGCAATCCGGGCTGCCTGCGCAAGCGCGGCTTCCGGTGAAAGGTCGGGATCGAGCCCCGAACCGCTGGCCGTCACCAGATCAGCCGGTAGCGGACCTGTGGCACCTTCGACCCGGCGCCGCTCAACGTCCGGCTTGACGCGATCGACGAGCGCCTGCGCCGTCGGGCCGAGATTGGAGCCAGAGGAAGCAATCCCGTCATAGCCCTTGCCGGCCGCCGAGGGACGGGTCTGGAAATAGCGATCGGAAACGAAGGCCTGTCCGGTGATGGTCGACCCGATCACGGTGCCCTTCTGATCACGAACCAGGCTGCCATTGGCCTGACCGGGGAAAATCACCTGCCCGATGCCAGTCATGGCAAGAGGATAGAGGATACCGAGCAAAATGGCGAACAGGATCGTCATGACGATCGCAGGCCGCAGCGAGGATGTGAAGTCGTTGCCCATGGGTGGTGCTCCTTCAGGCGAGGCCCAGGCCGCCGACGGCCAGGTCGATGAGTTTGATACCGATGAAAGGCGCCACGAGCCCCCCAAGACCGTAGACCGCCAGATTGCGCGCAAGCAGCGGCCCGGCACCCATCGGCCGGTAAGCGACCCCCTTCAACGCCAGAGGAACCAACAGGGGAATGATGAGCGCGTTGAAGATGATCGCCGAAAGGATCGCGCTTTCCGGTGTCTTCAGGCCCATGACGTTGAGCACGCCGAGGCCCGGGTAAAGCACGACAAACATCGCAGGAATGATCGCGAAGTATTTGGCGACGTCGTTCGCGACCGAAAAGGTCGTGAGCGCGCCGCGCGTCATCAGAAGCTGCTTGCCGAGCCCGACGACCTCGATCAGCTTCGTAGGGTCGCTGTCCAGATCAACCATGTTGCCTGCCTCGCGTGCGGCCTGGGTGCCGGTGTTCATCGCCACGCCAACGTCGGCCTGCGCCAGTGCCGGAGCGTCGTTCGTTCCGTCACCGCACATGGCGACGAGGCGTCCGCCGGTCTGCTCCTTGCGAATGAGTTCGAGCTTGTCCTCGGGTGTCGCCTGGGCGAGGAAATCATCGACCCCCGCTTCGGCGGCGATGGCCGCGGCGGTCAGCGGATTGTCTCCGGTGATCATCACGGTGCGGATCCCCATTTGGCGAAGCTCGCCGAAACGCTCGCGGATACCGGCCTTGACGATGTCCTTGAGAAAGATCGCACCAAGCAGCTTGCCGTCGAGAGCAACGGCGAGCGGTGTACCGCCACCGCGCGCGATTTCGTCGGTGATACGGCGCAGTTCGGTGGCGGCTGCGGTCTCGCCCGCGCCGGGATTCGCCTTCAGCACGGAATCGACGGCACCTTTCTGGATGATGGAGGAGCCGATCCTGACGCCCGAAATGCGCGTCTGTGCGGTGAAGGGAATCACCTCGGTTCCCGATGGCAAGGTCTGCGAGGCGATATTGAACCGCTCACGGGCCAGCATGACGATCGAGCGGCCTTCGGGCGTTTCGTCGGCAAGGCTCGCCATCAGCGCGGCCTCGGCGAGCTCTCCGACCTGCACACCGGCGACGGGACGGAATTCGCTCGCCTGCCGGTCGCCGATGGTGATCGTGCCGGTCTTGTCGAGCAGCAGGACATCGACATCGCCTGCAGCCTCGACGGCGCGGCCCGATTTGGCGAGCACGTTGAAGCGCACCAAACGGTCCATGCCGGCGATACCGATGGCCGAGAGCAGCGCGGCGATCGTCGTCGGAATGAGCGTGATGAGCAGCGCCGCGAGCATCGTGACGGGTATCGAGCCACCGGCGTAAGACGCAAATCCGGGGATGGTTCCCACCGCGATCAGGAAAATGATGGTGAGACCGACCAGCAGGATGGTAAGCGCGATCTCGTTCGGCGTTTTCTGACGTTCGGCGCCTTCCACCAGCGCGATCATCCGGTCAAGGAAACCCTGGCCCGGATTGACGGTGACGCGCACGCGGATCTCGTCGGAGATGACACGCGTGCCCGCAGTCACCGCTGAACGATCCCCACCCGCCTCGCGGATCACCGGTGCGCTTTCGCCGGTGATGGCAGCTTCGTTGACGGAAGCGACCCCCGAGACGACCTCGCCATCCGAGGGGATGAGATCGCCCGTCTCGACAAGGACGATATCACCAACCTTGAGCGCGCTCGCCGCGACATTCTCGACCTCGCGGCCATCCCCCTTTAGGCGCTTGGCGGTCAGTTCCGCCTTTGTGGCGCGTAGCGAGGCGGCCTGTGCCTTTCCGCGCCCCTCTGCGAGCGCCTCGGCAAATGTGCCGAACAGCACCGTCAACCACAACCAAATGACAAGCTGGAGCTTGAAGCCCGTGGCAAGACCATCCTCTCCGACGACGAGAAGCACCGTCAGCAGGGCCGCCACGACGGCCGTCGTGAACATGACCGGATTGCGGATCAGCTCCTTGGGGTTGAGTTTCTTGAAGGCGTCGCCGATCGCAGGTGCGATCAGCTCCGCCGTGAACAGGGATTTTGTGTTTGCGCGTGCCATAGTTGGCGCCCTCGCTTAGAAGAGTTGACCGCGGATCATCGCGAGATGATCGGCGATGGGGCCGAGCGCGAGGCTCGGCAGGAAGGTGAGCCCGCCCAGGATCAGGATGATCCCGACGAGAAGGCCGACCCAAAGGCCGCCCGTCGTTGGAAACGACCCTGCGCTTGCCGGCGTGTACTTCTTGGCTGCCAAACTTCCGGCAATGGCCAGCATCGGGACGATCACGAAAAAGCGTCCAAGCCACATCGCGACACCAAGCAGGCCATTATACCAAGGGGTGCCGGCGGTCAGACCCGCGAACGCGGACCCATTATTGCCGACCGCGCTGGAGAAAGCGTAGAGGATTTCCGAAAAGCCATGCGGCCCCTTGTTCAGCGGTCCCGCAAGGCCCGCTTCGGCGACGGACGAAATCGCTGTTCCGCCCAGTATGATGAGCGGTAGCACCGCGATGGCGAGTACCGCCAGCTTCACCTCTTTAGCTTCGATCTTCTTGCCGACATATTCCGGCGTCCGGCCGACCATCAGCCCAGCGACGAACACCGCGAGGATGGCGAACAGCAGGAAGCCGTAGATGCCCGCGCCAACGCCGCCGATGACGATCTCGCCCAACTGCATATTGAACAGCGGGATCATGCCGCCGAGTGCCGTGAAACTGTCATGCATGGCATTGACCGCGCCGCACGATGCGGCCGTGGTAATGACGGAAAAGAGAGCCGATGCGGCGATGCCGAACCGGACTTCCTTGCCCTCCATGTTGCCGCCGGCAACGCCGAGTTGATGCAAGACCGGATTTCCAGAGGCTTCTTGCCAATAAGCGATCGTGACCCCAGCCAGGAAGAGGATGAGCATGGCCGAAAGGATAGCCCAGCCCTGCCGGGTGTTGCCCACGGCCTTGCCAAACGTCCAGGTGAGACCGAAGCCAATCACGAAGATGGAGAGCATTTGTACGAGGTTGGTCAGGGCATTGGGATTTTCGAACGGATGCGCTGAGTTAGCATTGAAGAAGCCACCGCCATTGGTCCCCAGCATCTTGATTGCTTCCTGGCTAGCCACCGGTCCCAGCGCGAGCGTCTGTTGGGCGCCTTCCAGCGTCGTAACATCGACCGCGTTTGCCAGCGTTTGCGGCACACCGCTCGCGATCAAGAAGACCGCATATATGATGCAAATCGGGAGTAGCAGGTAGAGCGTGACGCGGGTGCAGTCGGCCCAGAAGTTCCCGATCGTGGTCATGTTGCGCCGCGCGAAGCCACGGAATAATGCAAAAGCCAGCGCAATGCCGGTCGCTGCGCTCAAAAAATTGTGGATCGTGAGGCCCAGCATCTGGCTGAGGTTCGACATTGCGGCCTCGCCGGAATACCACTGCCAGTTGGTGTTCGTTGTAAAGCTGATCGCGGTGTTGAACGCGCCGTCCGCGCCGATCCCCGAATAGCCGGCGCCGTTGAGCGGCAGGACACCCTGCAGCCTCAGCACCGCATAGGTGAAGAGCAGCAGCACGAAGTTGAAGATCAGCATGTGGACCGCATAGCGGCGCCAGCTCTGCTCAGCGTTGGGATCGATCCCGGCAAGCTTGTAGAAACCGTTTTCGATCGGGCCCATTACGGTGTGAAGCGGCGTTCGACGCCCTTCGTAAAGGGCGAACAGCCACATGCCGACCGGTTTGGTCAGCGCGAGCAGGATGCCGATGAAGGCGAGGATGAGGATCCAGCCCTGAATGGTCATGACAGCGCTCCTTTCTAGAAGCGTTCGGGACGGATCAGGACCGCCACGAGGTAAATGAGAAGGCCGAGCGCGGTGAGCGCGGCGAGCCAGAGATCGATTGTCATCGCATCCCCCTCACGCTTTGTCGCAGAGGCGGATATAAGCGAGCGTCGCCGCCAGCAGTCCGACCAGGATTGCGATCCAGAGTAGATCCTGCATCATCGTTCCTTCCTAGAATGCCGCGGTCAGCGACACGACGATCGCCCCGTCAGCGATGGAACCAGTACCGTCCTGACCTTTGCTGAAGCCTGGCTGCAGATAGGCAGCCTTGCCGCCGGAAATGTCGGTATCAACATAGCTGACGTTGAGTGTCAGATTCTTCCAACTCGTATCCGCGCCGAGCGACCAGTCCCAATAGCTGCCTGTTGGCGTTACGCTGGTGGCATTAGGACCCAGCCCTTCATTGCCCCAGCTGTGACCGACATGTACCTTGGCAGTGATCGGTGTCCCCGCGATTGCCAAGGCAGCATCGCCCCACAGGTAGAGATTGTCCTCCTTGTCGCCAGCGTCACCATACACGCCCGCCGCTGCATCCGCGCCTGTAAAGTACCAGCTGCCGAGGGCCTGTTGTTTCGGGGCGTAGGCAACGCCCGCCGTCAGTGTTGCAGGACCGGTCGTGCCGGTGAGCTTGACATAAGGCTCGCCAAAATCGCTTTTGTCCGCACCGCCCGGATACATGTACCATGTCAGGCCAACATCGAGCGTTGCGCTGTCCGAAAGTCGGGCTTTGTAGCCCCCGAAGAGGTCGAGTTCCATGTTGGCGCCGCCGAAAGTGCCCCAACCTGACAGGTTCGCTGCCCATGTACCCACGTAGAAGCCGCTTTCATGCGTAATCGCGAAGCCGCCTTGAACAGCCATTTCCTCGTCAGTCTGCGAAACGCCGCGGAAGCGATAGTCAGACGTCAGCGTGGCGGAGCCGCTGATGACGATGGCAGCAGCCACATCTTCTTGAGTCACCGCCGCATTGTCGGATTGGGCAAAGGCAGGCACCGCGGAGAAAGTCGCGAGGCCAAGTATCGAGAAAACCAGCGATCTGTTCATAAGTCCCCCATTCGCAATTCCGCCGCCGCCGATCGGCGACGGATGCGAATCATGAGGACGCCCAATTAGATGGGATATGCGTATCAAATCGAGAGCGAATTAGGGATTCCGCATATGTTTTGCATATGCATGCACGATTTCATTCATCGGAATGGCACCACTGTCGTCAGTGGGGGCACGATGCGATGGCGGAGCATTCGGGCCGAGCTGCCTTCGAACCATCGATTGTTGACTTGTAGAACAAGCACTATCGGTGGCTTTGATCTCAACTGCGGCAGATTAGCAGTGAATGCTGCAAGTTCCGTCGGGACCGCCGTAGAGAGTGGGCGAGTTGGCTGCCTTGGCCTGCACCACTTGCCTCAGGGGCTCTACACCCGGATTATCAGCGAGCTATATGGTGGTGCCACGCCGAGCACTTCCTGCCAGCTTGAGTGACGAAGGGCTCGCACCGGTGGGTTGTCATCGCACTTCGTCAATTCAAAAACGTAAGGCATGCATCTCAACTTGGCAGTCGTTAGCCCGTGGCATTCCCTGTATTGCCGGAGGAGTTGGAGCACGGGAGGGCCTGCACATGAAGGGCGGAGTTTTTGCTTTCGTAGGGGCGATCGGAGTCATGGCAGCGGCATCGGTTGTCAGTGCAGGTGAGAAACCGGAAGGTGCGGCCGCGGTGACGCGGGATCTTTACAGCATTTCGATTGGCGATGCGCGCGGCGTTCCGCTGATTGCGGTGAATGGTGGGCCTGGCTTCGATCACCGATACATGTTTGCGGCACTGATCTGGAAAGACATCGCTGCGCATCGACAAATCGTCTTTTACGATCAGCGGGGTACAGGGCGCTCGCCCAGCGGCACGGGCAAACAGCTTAGTGTCGCAGGGATGGTGGAAGATCTGGAGGCGCTCCGTCGTCGTCTCAAGGTGGAAAAGATCGATCTCGTTGGACACTCGTGGGGCGGCGTCCTCTCGATGGCTTATGCCGTGCGCTACCCTCAACACGTTGCGCACATGATCCTCGTCGGATCGGGCGACGCAAAGCCCGCCGAGAATGAATTTCTGTTCGACAAGCTCTATCCGGAGATCGTCGCGGAGATTCCTGTCGATACGAGCCCGGCCGGACAGATGGGCTGCGTGGAAGTCGATGCCTACGACAAGATGTCGTACTACGACCAACGCAACAACGTACCCGTGGCGGGCGATCCGGTGATGTTCTCGTCGGAAACCTGTACGACGGTGATGCTCGATGCGATCAAGCTCGATCTTTATCCCGCGCTTGCAAAGCTGAACGTGCCTTCGCTGGTCATAAACGGTCGTTTTGATGCCAATGTCGCGCCCTCTGTCGCCTACCGGATCAGCAAGGCGATCCCGGATTCAAAGCTCGTGTATTTCGAGCGCAGCGGCCACACGCCCTTTGTGGAAGAGCCGGAAAAGTTCGCACTCGTCGTGGAGCGCTTTCTTGCGGACAAGGCCGATTAGCGCTCTGCCGGTTGCGTCAATGCCTCGATGACGGCTTCGATCAGGGCCTCACGCGCATCCGGGCGATAGACGATGAAAAACGCTTGGTCCGACGTGACGACGCGGCTCGACAGGCGCACAAGCTGGCCTGAAATGAGGTAGGGGTCGATCATGCCTTTCCAGCCGAGCGCAACCCCGCGCCCGGCAAGCGCTTCCTGAAGCATCGGCGTGTACGTGCTGAAAAGCGGTCCCTGCATTGAGGGCGCGACGCCCAGTTCGCGGAACCATTCGTGCCAGTCCACCCGGCCCTGGCTCGTTGCCGTCAGATGAAGCAGCGGCGCCTCGGCCCACGCGTCCGGATTTTCTTCCCGAAGACCAGGATAATGTTCGAGCAGCGCCGGCGCACAGACCGGGAAGATGGCCTCCTCAAGCAATTTGCGGGCGTGATGGTCCGGCCAGTCTGCGGGATTGCCGTAGCGGATGGAAAGATCGACATCCTCGGCGCCGAAATCGAGATAGGCATCCGAAGTCATGAGCCGAAGTTGTACATCCGGCAGGCGGGCACGGAGTGCGCCAAAGCGAGGCATCAGCCAGTCGTGCGCCATTGCATAGCTACAGGCGATCGTAAGCGTGGCGCTCTGGCGGTGATGGCGGCGGATCGAATCCACACTATCCCGAATGCGCCCGAGCCCGGTCTGGATCGCTTCCGCCAGCGCACTTCCCGAACCCGTCAGAACAAGGCGGTTGCCGTTGCGTGCGAACAGGGCAACGCCGAGATCCGCCTCCAGATTGGAAACGTGGCGGCTGACCGCCGATTGCGCGATATTGAGCTCGGCAGCAGCCCGCGTGAAGCTGCGATGTCGCGCGGCGGCTTCGAACACAGCGAGAGCGTTGAGTGGCGGAAGCGATTGGCGAAGGCTGCGTATCACGCCATCTTCATATCAAAAAGGCATCCAGTGTCCACAATTCTGTGGTTACGTGCCTTCCCCGTCCTGTTTAGCCTTACCGAAACGAGGGGGCGAGGGGTGAGGCTTGGCGACAATCATATTCGAGAACGCGCGCGTGCTGACCGAGGCTGCGGACGGATATCGGGACGATTGTCACGTCGTTGTCGAGGATGGCCGGATCAAGGCGGTAGACAGTGGCCCCGCCAGAGCACTGGAGGCAGATAGGATCGATCTTCAGGGCCGCGTTCTGCTGCCCGGCTTCATCGATGTGCACACACATCCCCGCTTGTCCAGCGCCAGCGCCGCGCAAATCCTTGGCCACCCGCCTTCTTACACGACAGCGCACGCGGCGCGGATGCTGAAACATGCGCTCGATTGCGGATTCACGACCCTGCGGGACGTTGGCGGCGGCGACTACGGCCTCGCAAAGGCGCTTGAGGATCGGCTCATCGCCGGACCACGTCTCTTCTACGCCGGGCGCACGCTTTCCATGACTGGAGGGCATGGCGACCTGCGTCCGCAGGAACAGGATGTCGAGCCGTGCCGCTGCCACTTGATGAACAGCATCGCGCATATAGTGGACGGTGCGGACGCCGTGCGGCGAGCTGCGCGCGAGGAACTGCGCATGGGCGCGCACTGCATCAAGATTATGCTGTCGGGCGGCGTGCTCTCGCCCACGGACCCGATCTGGATGGAGCAGTTCACCGACGAGGAGGTCACCGCCGCTGTTGAAGAGGCAGGGCGTTGGCGCGCGTATGTAGCGGCCCACGCGCACACCGCCGAAGCCGTTGCGCGCGCCGCGCGGCTCGGCGTGCGTACGGTTGAACATGCTACGCTCATCACGCCCGAGGCCGCGGCGTTGCTGAAGGACGCGGGCGGCTTCGCCGTGCCGACACTTGCCGTGGTCATGGCGCTCCTCGAACGGGGCGATAGTCTTGGACTGCCGCCTGCCGTGCACGACAAGGCGAAGGCATTGACACAGCTTGCCATTCAGGGCTTCGAAACAGCGTGGCGTGCAGGTGTCCCGCTTGGCTTCGGGACGGACCTGCCGGGAGAGCTGTTTGGTATGCAGGCCCGCGAATTCATCTACCGGCGCGACGTGCAGCCTGCGGACGCGGTCCTCCGCTCCGCAACGGTCGTGGGCGCGGACATTCTGCAGCGACCTGACCTCGGGCGCATAGCACCGGGCGCCGTCGCCGATCTTCTCGTGGTGGATGGTGACCCGCTGGAGGACATCGGCATCCTCGCCGAGGATGGACGGCGGCTTCGCGCGATCCTGAAAGCGGGGCGTTTCCACAAGCGCGACCTTGCGTGAGGCGACTTTGACCGGGACAGCCTGCCAAGCAAGCCCGCCATCGGCCGTTTGGGCTGCAATCTACATTGGCGTTGCAGCCGCGACGCTGCCGGCCGTTCTCCCCGTCATCATCGGGATCTTCGCGGACCATTTCGACTACAAGATTGCGGAGGCCGGTCTCATCGCCTCCCTCAACATGGGTGGCATCCTCGTGGGCAGTCTGCTCTGTCCGGCGATTGCTGCGCGCCTTTCATGGCCCGTCGCGGCGCGCGCCGGGCTCGCTGTTATGATCGCCGGAAATCTGCTCACGATGCTCGATGGGCCTTATGCCTATATCGCCACGACACGTGTTTTCTCCGGCCTCGGCGAGGGCATTGTGGCCGGCATCTGCTATGCGACCATGGGGCGCTCGGCGCGGCCGGAACGGGCTGTCAGCATTTACTTCGCCGGACAATCCGTTCTCGGCATCGTTGGCCTTGGCAGTTTCGGGTGGATCGCGGCCACGTTCGGGTGGCAGTGGGTGTTCGTGGCGCTCTCTGCTGTGGCGCTGCCGGGATTCCGGCTCGCGGGCATGCTTGGTACTGCACAGAGTGCCAAGAATGTATCCAACGGCGGCGCGCAAGCCGTGCCCAGAAGCCGTTTGGCCATCGCTGCGCTTGCCCTGGTGCTTATTTATTTCATTGGCATGGCTTCGCTTTGGCCGTTTCTTGAGCGGATCGGTGTTAGCAAGGGTTTTGATGCAAACTCTGTCGCATTTGCGCTTTCCGTTTCAGCCTTGGGCGGACTGCTGGGTTCGCTGACGGCAGGAGCGGTCGCCGGGCGATTGTCCCGAATGGCTGGCCTTTTCGTCGGTGCTCTGATTCTGGTTAGCGGCATTGCCGGTCTCGGCTTCAATGTCGGGCCGACGGGCTTTGCGATTGCGATCAGCCTTTTCGCCTTTGCTTGGCCTTTTCAATATGCTTTCCAGTTCGGACTCCTTGCATCTGCAGATCGCAGTGGGCGTATCGTTACCCTCACGCCCGCGATAACGGGCGGCGGCCTTGTCATTGGACCCGCCGTGGGAGGCGTGCTGCTTCAACATCTCGGTCTCGGTGCAGTCGCAGTATTCTGCATTGCCTGCGTCGCCACCTCCATCCTCGGGACGCTCGCCATCAACCGCAAGGTTGCCGCCTGAGGTTGCATCACATTTTGAGATGAAACCCTCGCAAATCTCTGTTGTTTTCCGCGGTCTTCCAATGCGATTCTGATGATCGTGCTGGATCGCCAGCAGAAGTTTGGGGGATTGCATGTCAATCGTGAACACGAAGCTTTATCCATTGTCGGACAAGGCAAGCCGGGCAGAGATTGTGGCGACTGCTGCGCAGCAACTTCGCGAAGACGGCGCCGCCGCCTTCCCGTCGTTTGTGACGCCGGAAGCCCTCGCCGAAATGGTAGCCGAAGCGACGACCAAATTCGATCACGCTTACCGGCGCGACCAGCAGCTTGGCTTCAATCCGCAGGGACCACTTGCGGGGGTGGCGGACAAGGCGCTGCTGAGGCGCTCATCGCCTTATTCGATGTGGATTCTGGGGTCGGATCTTCTCGATGAGAGCGGGGCCCTGCGTACCTTCTATCAGTCGCCGGAACTTATGGAACTGGTGCAGGAAGCGCTCGGGATAGAGCGGCTGCATGTGACGATCGATCCCCTGATCAATGTGAATGTCACGTACATGGGCGATGGAGATCAGCACGGGTGGCACTTTGACGACAACGATTTCGTCGTGTCGTTGCTGCTTCAGGCGCCTGAAAGCGGCGGCGCCTTCGAATATGCGCCGGATATGGATACGGCGAGCGCAGACGAGATCCATGAGATTCTCGATGAGCATTCGCCCCGCACGCGCCTTCAGAAAGTAGATGCGGGCACGCTCCTGCTGTTCCGGGGGCGCAAGGCGCTTCACCGTGTGACGCAAGTGAGCGGCGACAAGAAACGCCTTATCGCCCTGCTCAGTTATCACACAGAACCCGGCTTCGTTTACGCGGACGAGGTAAAGAAGAACGGCCTTGGCCGCATCACGGGTATCGCGGCTTGAATGGGACGGAGCGTCAAGGCGGGACGCTTCAAAAAAGGTGCAAAAGGTCAAGCCTGCGGACGGATGGGCGGCGAACGACAATAAAACAATGAAGGAGGGGGTACTAAATGTCTCATCGTATCGTTCTTGCTACACTGCTGGCCGGTGTGTCATTCTCCATGCCGGCAATGGCGCAGCAAACCGTCAGCCCTCTCGAATACGACGAGGGCGATATCATTGTTACAGCGCAGCGCCGTGAAAGCCGTCTTCAGGATGTGCCTCAGGCGGTTACTGCGTTTTCGGCCGACACGATGCAGCGACTTGCAATTCGCGATACCGAAAGTCTGGTGCGAAACACGCCGAGCCTTACGTTCACGCCTGTCGGCCCCGGTGAGTCCAATATTGGTCTTCGGGGCCTTACGACCGATCTTGGCCTTGCTCCTTCGGTTGCCGTTTACATCAACGACACACCGTTCGATTTCCGTACGGACGCCTATAGCGGTACGCCCAACATCGATCTTTTCGATATGCAGCGCGTGGAGGTTCTGCGCGGTCCTCAGGGGACACTGTTCGGGTCGAGCTCGACGGGCGGCACCGTGCGTTACATCACCAACCAGCCAGATATTTCCGGTTTCGATATGCATGGGGAAGTTTTCGTCAACAGTGTGATAGGCGGCGGCGAAGGCTACGGCGCGAAAGCGGCGGTCAATATGCCGCTTTCTTCAAATGCGGCGCTGCGTCTCACAGGCACGTACGAAAAGATTGCGGGGTACATCGATCGCTACGATGCCACGCTTGACGGACTGACATCGCCCGTATCAGACGATACGCTTGCAGAGAAGAACGCCAACAGTGCCGAGATCTTCAGCTTGCGCGGCGCCGTAAAGCTTGAGGCCGGCAACGATCTCGTGATTACGCCAAGCCTCTATTTCCAGCGTATCGATGCGCAAGATCCCATTGCGACCCAAACCAATCTTGCTGGCTTCGGGCGTGCGAGCGCGATCGGACCCGAACCGTCGCGGACTGATTTGTTCGTCGCGAACCTTACCATCGAGAAGGATTTTGGCGGTGTCGAGCTCGTGTCATCGAGTTCATATCTTCACAAGAAGTCCGACGCGACGCTGGATTATACAGCCCTTGCGTACAATATCTTCGGTGAGTTCTCACCGTTTGCGAGCCTGACGCCTGCCAAGGCGGACACCTATGTTCAAGAGCTGCGTTTTACGTCCCAGAACAGCGGTCCCTTCAACTGGATCGCGGGCGCCTATTTCAGCCACACCGACCAGTCGCTCGGGCAAATCTTCGTGGGGCAGGCCTTCAGCGATCTTCTTGACGCATTTTTCGGTCCGGCCGACGGCCCCGTGGGGCCCGTGTCCTACGATTACATGCAGAAAACCTCCGACCAGCAGATCGCGGGTTTTGCAGAAGTGAATTTCAAGGCGACGGAGCAGATCGATCTCATCGCGGGCATTCGCGTCTACCGCCTGAAGAACACGCTTGCCGCCACTTGCACAGAGGTGATCCCGGAGATTCTCTGCGGTGTCGATACGCCGCGTGTGGCCGCGAAGAAGACAAGTGCCAGCCCCCGATTTACAGTGAACTACCAGCCGAGCGACAATGCCACACTCTATGCCACGGTTTCGCGCGGCTTCCGGGCGGGGGGTGCCAATGCGGAAGTGCCGGCGGCCCTGGGATGCGAGCTCGCAAGCTCTGTCAGCCAGATATTCAGCCCGGACTCGGTCTGGAACTACGAGGTGGGCGCGAAACTGGATTCGCCCGATCGTTTGTTCACCTTGAACGGTGCCGCCTACCGCATCAAGCAGAAGGGGATACAGATCTCGATCCCCGATCCCTGCGGGTCGACCTTTTTCGCAAATGCCGGCGACGCCCGCATCGACGGCGCGGAACTGGAAGTGCATGTACGGCCATCCTCCTATGTGACGCTCAGCGGTCAGGCGAGTTATGCCGACACCAAGTTCACGGACGTGCCGTTGGAGTTCGGTGAGGCGGCAGGCTATGCTGAAGGCGATCCCACGCCGGAGACGCCCCGCTGGAAGTTCGCGCTTTCATCCGAAGTGCGGTATCCCGTGACAGACGCTTGGGAGGCGTATGTGCGCGGAAGTTGGCAGCATGTCGGAAAAACGCCGTTCGCGCTTAACGGCCTCGTCAGTTCCGGGCGCTTCCGGCCAGCCTACGATATCGTTAACTTCGATATCGGCGCGCAGGGGTCAAAGATCGATATCAGCCTCTTCATCCGGAATGCCTTCAACAAGCGTGGCATCCTTTCAATCGGATCAGGCGCGGTCAGTACGATCCCTGACGTGTTTGAAAACGTCACCTTTGTGACCCCGCGCGCGATCGGCATAACGGCGCGCTTCAAGCGATAGGATGCTCTCGGGCAGGGGCGGGGGCCGAAAGGCGGAGGGAGGAACGTACCATGGCCGGGAAAAGCTATTTTCCTCGGGAAGAATATGAGGCTCGCTGGCAGCGTGTTTGGGAGGCAATGCGCGCTCGTGGGTACGAAACGCTTATCGTCTGGTCCCGTGGCGCCGGTTCTTACGACAGGCTTGGAAACGTTCATTGGCTGACCAATTTCGCGAACAACGGAACGGGGCAGGACTGGGCGGATGATATCCAGATGGGCAGCTGGACGTTCTCTGCTGTTCTCTTTCGCGATGGCCGGGAACCTGAACTTCACGCCGCGCAGCCGCCCGAGGAAACGGAATACGAAAAGGTGGTGTGCGGCGAGCTCATCGTCCACGAGCCTAGCCTCATCACCGGCTTGCCTGAGTATTTCCGCAAGCATGGTATCGAAGGTCGTGTTGCGGTCGTAGGTGACGATGTTTTGCCGGGCCTCTACGACCGCCGACTGCGAAGCCTGACCCCGCAGATCGAATGGGTAACGGATGAGTGGTTTCTGCTCGGCCCGCAGAAGGTGAAATCCGCGCGCGAGCAGGAGGTATTCCGCATCGCAGGCGACATCGTGACACACGCTCTTGCGGCCGGGATGGATGCGATGATCGCGGGTGAAACCTCGGCTGTCGCGGCGTCACGTACAGCCGCCGATATCATGCGTCGCGGCGGTTGCTTTTCACGGATCGACATGCACCACGGCGAGCATGCCGAGAAGTACATTCTGGGCGACATGCTTTGCGGATACGATACCACGGCGCCCAAAAAGGGAGACATGGTGCGGGGCTGGATTCAAGGGCCAATCTTTCAGGGCTATTGGCTCGATCCGGGGCGCACAGCCGTGTGCGGGGGACGCTCGACGAAAGATCAGCGCCGCATCCTCGAAGGGTCCGCCGAGGTATGCAAGGCGATCATCAACGCAATCCGCCCTGGGGTCACGCCGCGCCAGCTCGGTGTGATCGGTGCGAAGGCCGGCGCGCGGTGGGAGGACAAGGATCTAGGTGTCGCACTCGGGTTAGGCATTTTCGGCCATCAGATGGGGACGTTTTATGGCCCTGATATCATACCTGCCGGAGACCCGGGTGATCTGGTAGAAGAAGGAGCGTCTGCCAATGAGCGCATGTTCAAGGAGTTTGAGAGGATCGATGAGCCTTATGAACCCGGTATGCTGATCGCAGTCGAAGCGTTCATGAGCCATCCCGGCGTGGGGATGAGCGGTCTCGAAGACCATGTGATAGTGACGAGCGATGGGTGCGAGTTGATAACTAAAACGCCAATCTACATCTGACGTTTCACGGGCCCGCAGTTTGAAAGCGAGGAAGTTGGCCATGCGCTCAACGCGAAGACAATTCATTTCGCAGATGGCGGCGGGCGGGTTCGGCGCCGCTTCCCTACCCGTATGGGCTCAATATGCATCCGCGGCGTCCGAACCCCAGACGCCAGTTGGTGCAGCTAGTGCCGTATCGCTTTCTTCGACCCAGGCGCGATATAATCGCTTTGTTTCTGGGGCGGCAAGTCACGTCGAAACGGTCTCGTGGATCGAGATCGATCTTAGCGAAATCAGGCCAATTAGCTCGGTCAGCGTGCGGCTCCCCACTGGCCTTGGTGAAAACGCGTTATCGCGGGTCGATGTCAGCGTCGAATGTTCGGAAGATTTCAGGTGTCAGGAACGCTTCCCTCTTGGCAAGCGAAGCCAGCATTGCACGTTGAAGGGTAGTTTGATCGAAACACGCTTGGTCGAAGTTCGACAGGCACGATTCGTTCGTGTGGAAATGAACGATCGGCGCAAAGATTCATGGGCTTTACGGCCGCATGGCGGGCTGGGTATCGACTATATCGAAATCGTTTCCGAACCCGATCTTATCCTCATTTCTCCTTCTCATCCCCTCCAGAAACGGCCCTTATTCAAGAGGGTGCGACGGATTATTGATGCTGGGTGACTGCGGAGCCGCGCTGCATAGGTGTAAGCCAAGCGACTGACCGGCCTGAGAGGCTACGGGGCATGGAGCGAACCGGTGCTATTCCAACCTGTGTAAGCGAGACTGAGTAAGTTTACGGTGATCTGGCAACGTACTGGCTTGTGTTCGGTTCACATTTTTCGGACAAAAATGTGCTTTTGTGGGCTGAGCTTGCCCTTCAGTCTGATTTCGGCGTGACCCACACTTCAACGGGTGCGATGAACTTCCCCGGCGCAGGCTTGCCGACATGCACGCGGTCTGCGGTGACACGTTCCCCGGTTTCGAGGTTGAATGTGACCCACGGCTTGGGCATCCGGCCGAAGGTCATCTTCTGGATGGGTTGGCCGGTGGCCGTGTTCATGATGGTTGCGATGATTGCCATGCCGCGCCGATAGCGGGCACGCCCTCATCTTGTCCAGCAAGGGTTCGGCCTACTCCGCCGGTAGATCGTCGACATGGAAGAACATCGGGTTCTTCATCCAGGCGCTGATGGCGGACTCGCGCCAGCCGGTGCCGCGCGTGAGCGTCGACCGGCTGAGCCCGGTGCGGTCGAAAACGGTATGCAAGCGCAGGATACTGTCGTGGGACATGGCTGGTCCTTCCGTAAGTGGTTGCCAGCTTCCCCTTCGCAGGAACAGGAAGTCCAGAATTGGTGTACCCGTCAAGAGTGCCAAAACAGTGCCAGAGCCATGAAGAGTACGTTCTGGAAGCATACGGACGCATGTGAACGCCGATTGATGCTTATTGACGCAAAGATATTTTTTGATTTGCCCGGAGATTTACCGCTTCAGGCGGTCCCGGAGGGCAGTCGCGCACGCGAATCACTTTGCGTCAAAAAGTATAAAAGCATGGAACCGGATGTCCTTTCAGCAATTCCGTATTCACGTGCGTTCGTGTAGGGCAGTACGCAAGTCCCGCAATACAGCGGGACGCAAAGAACAGGGTCCTTTCTCATGACAGAACAGAACACGGCGCATCAGGACTTTCTGATGCTCACCGCCGAGATTGTCTCATCGCATGTCGCCAACAACACGGTCGCGGTCTCCGACCTGCCGATCCTCATCGCGAACGTCTACGCATCGCTCGCGAAGCTCGGAGGTGTGGTCGAACCCGAGAAAGTTCAGCAGGAACCGGCCGTTTCCATCCGCGCGTCGGTGAAGCCTGACTATATCGTCTGCCTTGAAGACGGCAAGAAGCTCAAAATGCTGAAGCGTCACCTGATGGTCCACTTCAACCTGACGCCGGATCAGTACCGCGCGAAGTGGAATCTTCCCGCCGATTACCCGATGGTCGCACCGAACTACGCGCTGCAGCGCCAGGAGCTGGCGAAGAAGATCGGTCTCGGCACCAAGCGCACCGGATCAGGCCGCGGCAAGAAGAAGGTTTGACGTCACAGCCCCGCGCCGCCGCACCGCGGCGGCGCGGATGTCTGTTGATATCGGACTTTGACGAAGCGGATAGCCACCCCGCCCTCACGGGCGGGTGTTATCGTTTATGCCGTCCTAATCGTCGGGAGCGGACGACATCGCAGCATGGGATAATATACCAAGAATAAACGCCTTTTGCCTGACCCAACACCAGTAGCGAATGCCACGCCTATCTCGGCGCAGAGCTTCTAGCATAACGACAGGCTATAGGCGGAACTCCCCCCTTGTTACGCATCAATACCTACGCCCCGGACCGCGACAACCGCGATCATGACAACGATTTGTATGCCGGACGTCTTGTTCCGTTATTCCGAACGGACGGGGGCAGGGAATGGCGTGCCTATTGCGAAGAGAGCCGTCGCACGAAGTCCTGGAGATAATCTCGACCGACGAACAGTGCTTCCACCTCGATCCGCTCGTTCAGGCCGTGCAGACCATTCCCGTCGGGGTTTGCCCACAGTCCGGGCGCGCCGTAGGTCGGTATGCCGGCGGCGTTGAGGAAGATCGCATCGGTCGCCCCGATCGTCATCGCCGGGATAATCGGCACGCCGGGGAAGTATTTGCGTCCGATCTCCTCCGCGGCATTGACGATACGCGTATCCAGTGGCGGCATCTTACCTGCAGGCCAAACAGGCGCGACCGTGCTCACGTTCACCATCGGATCGGCGATGACACGCGCCAGTTCCGTTTGCACCTCCTCCGCAGTGTGGCCCGGCAGGATGCGGCAATTCACATTCGCGGCCGCCCGCTGCGGCAGGGCATTATTGGCATGACCCGCTTCGACCAGCGTGACCACGCAGGTGGTGCGAAGCATTGCACGCATCATCGGTTCGTGGTCGATAACGCTTCGCGCGCCGACATCGCCCGCATCGACAGCGATTGCCTGCATGGCTTCGCCGACAAGCCCCCCTCGCGCCTTGCCGGCCTTTTCGAAGAAGGTTCTGGTCGTCGGGTTGAGTTCCAACGGAAAGTCGTGATCGCGCAGTTTCAGCATCGCCTCGGCGAGCCGATACGCGGCATTGTCGGATACGGGCATCATGCTGTGCCCGCCCGGACTGATCGCTTCGAGACGAAAATTCTGGACGGCTTTCTCGCCCACCTGAATCGTCTGGACAACGAGCCGGCCGCCATCGACGATGCCCTTGCCGTCCGTGCGGCCGCCGCCGCCTTCGTTCAGCGCGAATTCCGCGTCGATGAGATCGCGCCGGTTCTTCACCAGCCATTCCGCACCGTTGAAGGCCCAGGTCGTTTCCTCCCCGCAGGTCAGCGCAATCTTGATTCCGCGCTTCGGCCGATGCTTCTCCGCAAGGTAGCGAACCATGAGATCCACCCAGATCGCCGCCTGCGCCTTGTCGTCGTAGGCGCCGCGCGCATAGAAATAGCCATCTTCTTCGACGAGCTTGAAGGGATCGCGCACCCAATCTTCGCGCTTCGCTTCGACAACATCGATATGCGCGAGAAGCAGGATCGGCTTGAGGCCCGGCGCGCTTCCCGGAAGTGACGCGACCAGCCCGCCTTCCTTGGGATGTTCGGGCACGGAAAACGACACGAGGTTTTCCTCCGGCAATCCCGCGGCGCGCAGACGTTGCGCCATGCGGCTTGCGGCAAGCGTGCAATCTCCATTCGATAGCGTTGTGTCGGTTTCCACAAGCTCCGCATAAAGTGCGCGAAATGCCTGCTGATCCGGTCGCAACGGCTGCGCTGCCGCCGGCGGTGCCAGCAACGCCATTCCCAGGAGGAAGCCCTTCAGTTTACGCATCTTGTCGATCTTTCCTTGATGAAATGCCGTTGAACCCGGATCAGTCGTCGCGGCGGATGACGCGGCCGGGCAATCGGCCGGTTGCCGCATCGTTTACAAAGACGAGGGTGCCGTTGACCCAAACGCGGCTGATGCCTTTCGGCATCGCCTGTGGCGTTTCGATCGTGGCACGGTCGGCGACCGTTGCCGGGTCGAACAGCAGCAGGTCTGCGAAATGACCGCGCCGAATCTCGCCGCGGCCACGGATGCCCATATGTCTGGCCGCGAGTCCCGACATTTTGTGAACGGCCTCCTCCAGACTGAGCACGCCGTCCTCGCGAACGTAGACACGCAGCACGCGGGGAAAGCTGCCCGCGCCGCGGGGATGCGGGCTTTCCAGAAAGCCGTCGGAGGCGATGTTCGTGTGGCTCCATTGCATGAGCCTGGCGACATCCCGGGCGTCCATTGCCCGGCAAACGATCCTGGCGCTGACGCCCGCGGCCTCGGCGCGTTCGGCGAGTTCGATCAGCGCGGCTGCGGGGTCGATCTGCCGCGCGCGCGCGATCTCGGTGAGGGTTCGTCCCTCGAGCGCTTTTTCGGGGGGATAGCCGACGAGGCGCAGCGCGTCGGGCGGGGCGATGTTGTAGATGATGTAGTCCGCCGTTGCGCGATTGCTGAAATCGCGGTTCGGCCAGAGCACGTCGAGCAGTCCGTACCAATAATCGTAGGGATATATATCGGCTGAAACCGCGATGCCTTCCGATCTTGCCTTTTCGAGCACGCCGATCAGGCGATCGGCCTGCCCCCAGAGAGCCGGCATCGCGAGCTTGGCGTGGCTCAGCTGAACGGGCATCCCCGTATCGCGGCCGATCGCCAGCAGCTCATCGAGCGCCGGCCAGATATCCCGGTCTTCGCTGCGGATATGGCTGATGTAGCGCCCTCCATCCGCTGCGGCTGCGCGCGCGAGCACCATGAGTTCATCCGGTGTCGCATGACGACCCGGTTCGTATTCAAGGCCGGACGAGAGACCGAGCGCCCCTGCCCGCATGTCCGCGTGCACGAGCGCGCGCATCTCCTCGATCTCGCTGGGCATGGCGGGACGCGAAGCATTGTCCTTCATGACCCGGCCACGGATATAGTTGTGGCCTGAAAATGCGGCGATATTGACCGCGACGGGCGATGCCGTGAATGCCGCGAAGACCTCCTCCAGCGGCGCACTTCCGAAACCGTCCTGATTGATGACGATCGTGGTCACGCCCTGCGCGACGACAGGCAATGCCTCCGGCCGCGCCTCCAGCCCCCGTTCGTGATGACTGTGCGTGTCGATGAAGCCCGGCGCGAGGACCAGTCCGGTAGCATCGACAACAGCTTCACCGCGGCGCGGCGCGAGCTTTCCGATCGCGGCGATCCGATCGCCGCTGATCCGCACGTCCGCCGAATAGGCGGGCCTCCCGGTGCCGTCCACGATACGGGCATTGCGGATGAGCCAGCCGTCGCGCGCGCTTGCCGGCGACGCGAAAAGCAGCCAGGTCCCCAGTATCGCGAGAGCAAAAATTCGGATCGTCATGACTGGCGCTGCCCATAGACATCGACAAGCTCGCGCTTGAGGAGCTTGCCGATCGCCGATCGGGGGAGCCGATCGACGATGATGAGGTCAGTGATGCGCTGGAGCTTGCCGAGCCGCGCATTCGCCCAGTCGCGGATCGCAGCCGCATCGCTACCGGCCCGCGCTTCGACGAACGCGACGGGCGTTTCTCCCCATCGCTCCGAGTCCACGCCGATGACGCCGCATTCCGTTACATCCGGGTGTTCGCGCACAACCGCCTCGATATCGGACGGATAGATATTGAAACCGCCGCTGATGATCAGGTCTTTCGTGCGGCCGAGAAGGATGAGGAAGCCGTCGGCATCGAAACGTCCGATATCGCCGTGGCGAATGAAGCGGCGGCCCGCTTCATCATACCATTCGGCGTCGCGCGTCGCTTCGGGTCTGCCGTGATAGCCGATCATCATCGCGCCGGAGCGTCCGACCACTTCGCCGGCTTCGCCCTGTTCGACCTCGTGCCCGTCGGCGTCGATCAGCCGGATATCGCAGCCGGGTGCTGGGCGTCCCACGGTGTGCAGCTTGTCGGGATTGCCCGTCGCATCGAGGATGCAGGTTCCGCCGCCTTCGGTCATTCCGTAGAATTCGATCAGCCGCCCCGGCCAGCGTGTCAGAACGTCCTGCTTGAGTTCGGCAAGGAAAGGCGCGCTGGTGCAGAACTTGTACCGAAAACTGGACAGGTCGAACCGATCGAAATCCTCCAGCGCCATGATGCGCTGATACTGCACCGGCACCAGCATCCCATGCGTGACGCGAGCGGACTGCGCCGTGGCAAGGTAGGCGCGCGCATCGAACTTGCGCATCAGAACGACCGTGCCTCCCCACGCGAGCGTCGGCAGAAAGCTGACGAGCGTTGTGTTCGAATAGAGCGGCGTGGCGATGAGCGTTACCGCATCGCCGTATCCGATTTCGACCATCCGCTGGAAATGCTGCCAACGCATCGCATGGCTCTGCACGATGCCTTTGGGCAGGCCGGTCGTGCCTGACGAATAGATGATGTTGAAAGCCGCTTCCGGCCGAGCGGGCGGCAGATCGACCGGCATGGCGCGCGCGGGCATCCATGCGTCCATCTCTTCCAGTTCGACGATCTGCCGGCCGCAGTCACGCAGCGCGGTCAGCGATTCCCGGTCCGCGAACACGATCGGTGCCGCGCAGTCGTCCAGCATCGCGCATATCTGTTCAGGCGTACCCGAGGGCGCAACAGGCGCGGGTACGCAGCCCGCCCGCAATGCACCGAGGAAGATCACCGCATAGGCAATCGTGGGAACCCCGACGATACCGATCGCGCTCTCCGGCGCGATACCGTCCCGCCGCAGTCCGCTGGCCACCTGGTCCATCGCCCGGTCGAGTGCCGCATAGCTCAACTGCTCGCCGCCTTGACGAAGCGCGGTCTTGTCCGGCCGCTCAAGCGCGTGTTGCGCGATCAGCGCACTCAGCGTGCCGTGCTCCCGCGCAAGCAGATCTTCACTGCCGGTCATACGTCCACACCTTTTCCATTTTTACTGCATCAACGGCATGAAAAACTCTCGGGTCGCGCGGCGTCGCCGACCCCGTCCCATCGAGACTGTCGGGGAAAGCGGCAAATCGGGCGCGCCGCCTTGCGCGGTCCTGACGGCAGATCGAGCATCGCGGCAAGCGGCGGGCCCTCATGCCATTCGCCGAGAACGCTTTCAGGCACGAGGCCCTTGTCACGCCACCCGTCGAGCGCGTCCAGCATCTGAAAATTGTCAGGGCCGGGTCCGCCCGCGCAATGGGAAAGCCCGGGCACCATGAACAGCGCCACGGTGTCTTCCGTCTGCGCTTTGCCCATCGTTTTTTCGACGCGGTCATACCAATCGAGCGTGAAATGGGGATTGATCCCCGCGTCGGCCCAGCCGTGATACGCGACCATCTTTCCGCCGCGTGCGCGGAAGGCCGAGAGATCGCTTTTATCGGAATCGAAATCGGCGAACCATTCGCGCAGTTTCGACAGATCCCGGACAAGATCGAAACGTTCAGGCGTCCAGCTCGGATCCCGCAGCATCATCGCGCCAATCGTGCCGCGCGCCAATGTCGCATGGCGGGCATCCGGTTTTGCTATCCAATGATGCCAACCGCCGGGCAGCGCTTCCGCACCGACGGGCATTGGCAACACAAGCGTCCGCCCCTCTGCATCGCGAACGCCGCTATAGACGGCGTTGAAGAAGGCGGCCTTGCTCGGCGTCAGACAGGCTTTGTCCTGCGCCGGCGCGCATACCAGCCGGGACACATCAAAGCGACAGGCGCGGGGGTCGCCGATCACCCCATCGGAGAGGCCGTCCGCAGAGTCGCATTGGGCCAGGGCCGCATCGCCAACAAGCTTGAGATCGGCAGGGGTGGGCCGCGTCGCGGGATCGACGAGAAGCTTCTGCATCCAGGCACCGGCGGCCATCTTGCGCGCGAAGGAGGCCGCGGGCGCACCCGCGACGATGCCGTCATAATCGCCTGGGAACCGTGTCGCGGCCATCAGCGCCTGACGCCCACCGCTCGAACAGCCTTCGAAATAGTGCAGGCGCGCGCTCTCGCCATAAAAGGCCGCGACGAGCCGGCGAACGGCGAGAGATGTCAGCCGGTCCGCACGCCAGGCGTAATCGGTCACAGCCTCCTTGCGCTGGAACCACCCCATGTCCTCCGCATGGTGCCCCATGTCGTTCCCGGCGGCCGCATAACCGCGCAGCACGGCATGACGCATGGTCACCATGGGATCGGCGAGCGATCCGCCGAAACCGCCGTTGCCCGCCTCGACGAGCTTGCCGTTCCATCGCCCTTCCGTCGGGAGCCAAAGCTCGGCGCGCACGCTCGAATCCGGCCCGGCCGAGAGGGAGAGCTCCACACGACACAGGGGGGCCGGAAACGGCAGTTGCGCGGCACCGGGAAACAGCGGCAATCCACTGTCGAAGGTCGCCCCGGCCGGCGGAATGCCTGCCGCGACGACCTTGCCTTCGGGGAGCGACATACCGGCGAGCGCCGCGCAGCGGGCTTCGCTTGCGGGCGCATCTGCCGCGACACGCGCATATGCCGGAGACATGCCGAGCATGGCGACCGCGAGGCATGTTAGCGCGCGCGTGGCGCCGAACGCGCGCCGCATCAGCGTGCCTCCGGCGCGTGCGGGCGCTGCCCGCCGATGACCCAGGTGCGGAGCAATCCAAGGGCTTCCGCCATTTGCGGCTTCGTGAAACCGCAATGCGCGAGCCCTTCGACACCGAAGCGAAGCGGTTCGCGCACATCGGGCAAAGCATACTGCAGCAGCAGGGCTTCCGTGCCGCCATTGCGCGCGTGGCGCGTCAAGGCCTCCGCCTGCGCATAGGCGACGAGCGGATCGAGCCGATTGTGAACGGCCACAAGCGGCTTGCGGAAGGTGCCGCTCACCTGATGGAAGCGCCGGGCACGGGCGAGCGCATCGATGTCGCCATCGAAACGCTGAACCGCCGCATTGAACGCGGCCGCCTCCGCGTCGTTCATCTCGACCGGGCGATAGGCTTTCTCCCGATTGCCGTAGAACTGCCCGCCGAACGTCGCGCGCATATCATCCGTGCCGAGCGAGATGATGACCAGCGGATAGAGCAGCGAGGCGACATCCTCCGGGAAACCTCCGATCGCCACGAGTTGTCGCACGATGCGCGCTTCGGGCCCTTGCGGCGCCTTAACGGCGGCGGACCAAAGCGCCAGAATCGGCGCGGCGATGCGCGCGGCCTGCTGTTCCACGAACTGTTCGGCGGAACCCTGAAAATCGGCAGGCGGCGCCATCGGCAATGCAGACGCCGTCACGTCCTGAATTCCCGGCAGTGCGTAAGGCGTGCCGGAAGTCAGCACATTATAGGCCGCGCGCATGTCGAAAATCGGCCCCATCTGCGTTTCCCAGCCGTCGGTGACGCCGCATCCGGCAAACGCGCCGTCGAACGCATCGGGGCGCTGTTCGATCATCGTCATCACGATGTTGCCGCCCATCGAAAAGCCGGCCGCAAAGGTGCGCTTCGCACCGATCTGAACGAGAAGTTCGCGCAGACGCAGGCTCGCCGCAGCGCCGCTTTCAACCCCCATGCCCGCCTTGTCGTAGGCGCTGTGCGCGGCCGCGTATTTTTCGCCGAACGCGGCCTGAAGCATTATCGGCGCATCGGGTGCCGCGGGGTTCGCGGCAACTGCGGTCGGCGTACCGGGCAGCGAGTAGCCGTGCGCATACACGACGGCATCGCCGTTCCAGCCCTCCGGAATCGCGATCGAGAATGATCGACCATCGAGTTCACCGGTGACGAGCAGTCCAGCCTCATCCATTGGTCGCGCATCGACCTTGGCGGCCCCGAAAGCGCTGACGCGCTGCATCACGACCGATGCGTCGGGCAGGGATGCCGCCATTCCCAGGGATGCCGGCCCCGCCATGGCAACCATCAATACCAGTGCTGTCGTAGGCAGATGCTTCCAGGACATATCGGTCGCTCCGAAGGACTTGAGGGTCAGGCCACCGCTTCGAGAAAGCGGTTCAGCAAAATGTTACGGCCGCACAGCACGATGGCGACGGTCTTGCCGCGCAGGCGCGGCGCAAGCGGTTCAAGCGCCGCCAGCGCAAGCGCCGCCGCACCCTCCACGATCCAGTGCTCTTCTTCGGCAAGCAGGCGCATCGCAGCCGCGATTCGCGCTTCGGGAACTTCAACCGTCGTCGGCCGGAGTTCCAGCGCAAGCGGCAGCGTGATCGTGTCAGGCTCGAGCGCACCTGCTGTCGCATCAGCAAGGGTCGGCCTCTCGGGAACGGAGATGATCCGTCCGGCCTCAAGGGCGCGCAGCAAGGGTGTCGAATGGTCCGACCACGCGCCCACCAGTTCGGTTGCCGGACTGCGGCTCGCAAACACCGCGCCGATGCCGCACAAAAGTCCCCCGCCGCCGACCGATGCGATAACGGTATCGATCGACCCGCACTGGTCGAGCATCTCGACGGCAGCACCGCCCTGGCCCGCAATCACCGTAAGGTCATTGTACGGGGATATGTAACAAGCCCCCGTTTCCACGGCCGCGCTGCGCGCCGCCCGCTCCGCGACAAGACAGTCGCCATCGTGAACCACAAGTGCCGCGCCGAGCCCCTCGATGGCGTCGAGTTTCGCACGCGATGCGCCGGCGGGGGCGTGAACGGTGGCCGCAATGCCCCGCAGCCGTGCAGCCTGCGCAACCCCGAGACCGTGATTGCCCGAGGACGCCGCGATCACGCCGGCTTTGGTCTGCTCTGCGCTGAGCGCCGAAATTTTTGCATAGGCCCCGCGCAGCTTGAACGACCCTGTCGGAAGCAGGTGCTCGCACTTGAGCAGGACCCGGCAATCGAACTGCCTGGAAAGCGCCACGCTCTCGACGAGCGGCGAGGGGGGAGTGACGGCACGCAGACCGGCTGCGGCGCGTTCGGATGCAGCGGCAAGATCTTTGAGCATCGACCTTGCGGTATGTTTGCTGCTCGGCGAGACTCCAGTTCCAGCACTCATCGCGGATGCTCCCCATTTTACGGTACTAAGACGTTGCCCCGTCGATCACTTCATGCTATTTCCAATTTAGATTAATTGTCAATCTCTCCAGAATCGGAGCTGAAATTCATGCGCGATCTAACCGATGCTGATCCCTGGACTCCCGCGCTGGAAGCGAGTTTCGCGATCGCCGACGGAATCGCTCTGCTCTTCGCGCCCTATGTGGAAGTCGTCATCCACGACCTTGCAACCGAAGCTGTCGCCTACATAGCGAACTCTCAGTCGCGGCGCACACCGGGCGACCCTTCGCAGCTGGACGACCTTCAGTTCACGCCAAATCAGCGTGTCATCGGTCCGTATGAAAAGACGAACTGGGACGGGCGGCGCATGAAATGCCTGTCAATCGTCCTGCGCGATGGTGACAATGCGATCGGTCTCCTGTGCATCAACGTCGATGTATCAAGCTTCGACCAGGTCAGGCGCGCGCTCGACAGCTTTCTCACCGCACCGCAGCAGGACGACAATGTTCGCGCTCTCTTCGTTCATGACTGGCACGAGCGTATAAACCGTTTCGTCACGGACTGGTGTGCCGAACGCAATACGTTCGTCGCCGCGATCGACCGCTCCAGTCGACGGGAACTCATCGGGGCGTTGCATTCGATCGGGGCGTTCGAGGCCCGCCGGGCGCCCGCTTATGTCGCCCGCATCCTGGGTGTGAGCCGCGCGACGGTCTACAACGAGCTTTCCGCGCTCAAGCAAGACGACAAAACCGCGTGAGGTCGTTTGACAAGGCGAGCATCGTCGCGGCCATCAATGAAAATGAAGCCGTATTGGCGATCGAACACGCGTTTCGCGATCATTCGAGCGGGCGCGTTCTCTCGTTTCCTCCCGGGCATTTGCGTTTCGATCGACCTCCCGGCGATTTTCATGTCAAGGGCGCGCACATTGCCGGCCGGCCCTATTTCACGATCAAGCTGGCGAGCAGCTTCTTCGACAACCCGAAGCGCGGCCTGCCTTCAAGCAACGGGCTGATGCTGGTCTTCAACGCAGAGAGCGGCGAGCCGGTCGCCACGCTCCTCGACGAGGGCCTTCTCACCGATTTGCGAACCGCCATCGCGGGTTCGATCGCGGCGCGGTTGATCGCCCCTCCGAACGTCCGGCAGATCGGCATCGTCGGCGCTGGAACGCAGGCCGCGATGCAGGCACGGTGGGTCGCGAGGCTCCTCGGGAACGCTGATATCTGCATATGGGCGCGTGACCCCGCGCGGGCGGAGGCGCTCGCGGCGTCGCTGCGCAGCGGCGGCCAGGAAGCGCGGGCCGTACCCGATCTAAACATTCTCTGCGCGCGGAGCGATGTGATCGTGACCACGACACCATCAAGCTCGCCGCTGGTAGGCATGGAGCATTTGCGGCCGGGATTGCGCGTGGTCGCGATCGGTGCCGATGCCACGGGCAAGCGAGAGCTCTCGCTCGATCTTGTCGAAGCGGCTGATGTCCTGCTCGTGGATTCCCGCTCCCAGTGCCTCGCCTATGGCGATTGCGCGGGAATTTCGGACCCCACGCGGCTCATCGAGATCGGTGAAGCACTCTCACGGAGCCCCACGTTGGCGCTCCCCTCTGATGCCGTCGCCATCGCGGACCTGACCGGGATCGGTGTGCAGGACGCCGCGATCGCCGAACTCGCCTGGCGGCACCTCACCGCAATCGCATAAGCGCCTACCCTCTTCTATAGGGAAGAGCGGCGGTCCATTATCGCCTCCTCGTTGCTGAGCCCATCAGCCATGCTGCTGGGGCTTGATCCCGTCCTGCTGAAATAGCCGAAGACCGCCGCTAGCCCTTTGCAAGGCTAACGACGGTCCCGGCAGAACGATCAACAATGAAAGCTTAGAAACTCCATCCGAGTTTGATGCCGAAGTTACGCGGCTGCACTGGAACCTCATAGACCTTCGAGCAGACCGAAGGCGTGCACGAGGTGAGGCGCGTCATCTCGCCACGCGCATCGAACAGATTGCGCACATAGAACGAAGCACGCCAGTCGCCGCGGCTGACGCCCGTACTCAGATCGACGGTCGTGAAGCCGGGGATCCGTCCGACGACCAGGCGATCGCGCGCGCGCAGACTTGGCCACATCGAGGCCTGATATGCGCCCGCCGCCTCGACGAACAGGTCGGAGTCGCCCATCGTCCAGTCGTAACGGACCGACAGGGTTCCCTTGTAGCGGGATGAGAATGGAAGCCGCGTTCCCGCCGCCGCGATCGGTGTTGCGCAATCGGTAATCGGATCACCGTCGGCGTCGATACGACCGCAATAATTCTCCCTGAGCTTGGGATCGAGGATCGAGCCGGCGGCCGAGATGGAAAGGCCTCCGGCAAGGGCCGCCCCGAGATCGAATTCAAGACCGCGCACACGGCCCCGACCAACGTTGCGAATCTGCCCGCTTCCGTTTGCGCCCTGCACGGCAATCTGGAATCCATCCCAGTTGCTGTTGAACAGCGCGCCGTTGAAGCGGAAACGCCCGCCGTCCCAGCTCGTCTTCCAGCCGAATTCATAATTGTCGAGATAATCCGGCTGATAAGGCTCGACGCGCGGATCGCGGTTGATACCGCCCGAGCGGAAACCCCGCGAATAGGTGGCATAAATCATGCGCTCGGCATCGATCTTCCAGGTCACGTTGAGTTTGCCGATGGCGCCGTCGTTCTTGGCGTCGGCATCGACGTTGGTGCACGGCCCGGTCCCGACCTGCGTGGGACCGACACACAATGCTTCATACGCGCGAATACCGAACCAGCCCACCAGGCTCTGTTTCGACTTGAAGAGACGACCGCCGCCGGTGATCGAAAGATTGGGCAGAAGATCGTAGGTCACTTCGCCGAACAGCGCGAGATCGCGATCGCGGCGGCGCTGATCGGTCAGCCAGACAACGCCGGGAAAGTTGCGAACCGACACGGCTTCGCCGAGGCCCGCAATCTGATATTCGCTGTGCAAATTGTCCTGCTGGAACTGGTAGAAGCCCCCGAGCGTGACGCGAAGCGGCTTGTCGGCCGGCGAAGAGACACGCAATTCATGGCTCGTCTTTTTGAAGCCGGTCCGCGCGTGCGTGTATTGCGACGGATCGATCGGAACACCACCGTCGTCAACCCACGTCGAGCCCAGACCGTAGAGCTGATCGTAGTAATAGGAATAATCCGAATAATCGAAATGGCTTTCCAGCTTCCGATCGAGATAGGCGCCCGCATAAGTGATATCGAAGTCCGCGATCTTGCCTTCGATCGTAAGCGCGGCCTGCCAGTAGCGATCCTTGCGCCTGTCATCGAAAAACCGGCTGACGTTGAGATCGCCGTTTGCGGCCACCTGGTAAGGCACGCCGTGCGAATTGGTCTGCTGCCCCATCAGGCTCGTCGTGACGGTCCAGTCTTCATCAAGATCGATACGCAGCGCGGCACGTGCGCCCGACACATCGATGTCGTTGAAGTTGTCCCCCGCAACGGCTGCGTTTGTGCGGGTCACGCCCGACGTCGGGTAGAAGCGCGAGGCGGGAACATTGTCGATGTAGCCGGCGTCATGACGCCGCCATGCGACCGTGCGCAAGGTGATGCTTTCGGCAAGCGGAACGTTCAGCACGGCACCGAACGAATAGCCGAGCCCGCCATGGGAAATGACGTTGCCGTTTACATCGATCCGCCCCGAGAGCACGCCCGGTTCGGGCTTGTTGGTGATGATGCGCAGCGTTCCCGATTGGGAACTCGCACCGTAAAGCGTGCCTTGAGGACCCGCGAGGGCTTCAACGCGCGCAATGTCGTACATGTGGATGTCGAGCGTACCCTGGATCGTCGTCACGGGCTGCTCGTCGAGATAGACACCCACGCTCGGAAGCGAACCGGAAGCGCCGCCGTCGGGTCCGCTCGAAATGCCGCGCATGAAGATGTTGCCGACGCCGGGCGCGACATGGCGGAACGAAACGCTCGGCAGCTGCCGGGCGACGTCCACGAAATCCTTGGCGTTCAGGCGCTCGAGCTTTTCCTCTCCGAGTGCCTGAATGCTGAAGGGGACGCTCTGCAGGCTTTCCTTCCGCTTCTGCGCCGTCACGATGATCTCGTCCAAAGTGGTGGTCTCGGCTCCGGCAGCGCCATCCTGCGCATATGCCGTCCCGGCCATCGCCAACAGAGACACCAGCCCCAGCGCGGTTTCCAATTGCCTACGACGATTCAGAGTCATTTTTGCCCTCCCTGTAGTTCGTTCGCATAATTTTCTAAATTAGATTATTTGTCAATGGCGAGATTGTGAACAGTCGGCCGCTCCGAAAAAGCGTTTTAAATCATTGCTTAATCTGAGCTCGGAGAATCGGGTCGTCAGCGACGGCAGGCAAGCGACGGCCACGCGACCATCGCCGCCAGCAGTGTGCCCGCCGTCGCGGCAAGGACTTCCACAGGCTGAGTCGCGATGATCGCGATCGCAACCAATGATCCGGCAGCTCCGAGCGCGGCGGCGAGGTCAAAACCCTGCGCATCTCGGGTTCGGCGCAATCGAAACAATGCCGCGGCCGCGATCGCATAGACGCACAGCATCACGATCACCGCCGCATTGATGACCACCGTAAATTGCCGGGCGAGAGATGCGTCCGCAATCAGGAGGGCGATGACAGTCAGAAGCGCGCCGTTCGCCAGGATGTTCACCGGAGATGGCCCGTGTTCGTGCCTGGTGGCCGACCGTCGGACGGTGACCGCAAGCCGGCCCGATTCCGCGGTAAGGAGGACCCAGCCGCCGAGCGTTCCGCAGGCCCGAAGTGCCGCGCAAAGCGCCACGAAAACACCCAGCCCGGCACCGAACAGCCGGTTCGCCGCGTCAGCGAAAGGCGCATCCGAACGTGCCAGCACGTCTGCTGGCAATATGCCCGTAATCATCGTGCACGCCGAGAGATAGACGACGGCGGCTCCGAGAACGCCGAGAATGGTCGCTCGGGGAACCGTGACGGCGGGGTCGCGCACCATGCCGGCCGCCAGCCCGGCGCTTTCCAGGCCGAGAAACGCCCAGAGGATCGTCACCACCGTCGGCGGCAACGCTGCCGGCAGCGACATGCCGCTTACATTCCACGATGCCCGAAAAACGCCCGGATCGAACCAGAACCAGCCGACCGTCGCCGCGATCAGCACGGGGATCAACCCCAGCGCGAGCGTCCAGCCCTCCAGGCGCGCCACGAGCCGCGGCCCGAAGAGGGCGAGCAAGGTGAAGCACCACACTATGCCGAGCGTCACGAGGGTCGTGACTTTGCCCGTGATCGCGGGAAAGATGGCCGAAAGATAACCCGTCGTGGCGACCGCGAGCGCGATGTTGCCGAGCACGCCCTGCAACCAGTAAAAAGCGGCGGCGACAAATGCCGTCCGCGATCCGAACGCCTCGCCGATCCGGCTGATGAAATCCGCCCCGCCGCCGTCCGACGCGAGCCGCGCGAAAACCGAAGCGAACAGCAGCGCCACCGCGATGGCGGCAAACCATGCCAGCAGGCTTGATGAGCCTACGGCGCCGAGGCTCGCCGGAAGCAGATACACGCCTGAACCCATCATCGATCCGGCAACGAAGAGCGTGGCGAGCCCGAGGCCCAATTTGGCGTCCTTCATGCGGCGCCTCCAACGGGTGTTCCGGTATGCCGATGCCCATCCCGCACCATCGCGCGCGCAACCGCCAGGTGGAGACATATGGTGATGACGATCATCGGAATGAGCGCGACATAGGCCGCAATCAACGACCGCTCGCCCAGCATGGGCCGCGCGAGATCGCTGATCCATCCCATGAACAGGGGGCCGCCGCCGAGGCCGAGAATATTGACGACGAAGAGCAGCGTTGCGCCAGCCAAAGTCCGCCCCTCCGCGGGTGAGCGATTGTGCACGATCGCCAGCGCAGGCGCGAGATAGGTCTTGTGAAGAAGCGCAGGCATGGCGACGCACACCAGGGCGAGCGGCCAGGATTCGACCAGGATCAGGCCGACATGCCCCGGAAGCGAAAGTGCGAAGGCAAGCGCGGGCACCCAGGCATACCAACGCACATCCCGCGCCGCGAGGCGATCGACCAGCCATCCTGCACCGAAAATGCCGATGACACCGCCGATGCCGAGGACAATGCTGTAGTAGGTTGCGATCTCGGTCAGGCTCATGCCCTTCACGCGGGCAAGAAGCGAGGGGTTCCAGTTGAGCATGGCATACCCCACGAAGGCGGACATGCCTCCGGCAAGGGCTGTCAGTCTCAGCGTCGGGTCGGCGAAGAAGGCGATCATCGCGCGCCCGATCGACGGCATCGGCGTGTCGCTACGGCGCGCGCCGCCGGGATCGGTGCCGCCGCGCACCGGTTCGCGAACGACGAACAGCAGAATGAGCGCGAGAAGCACACCCGGCGCGCCGATCACGATAAACGCGGCCCGCCAGCCGTGATGCGCCGCGATCCAGCCGCCAAGCGCAGTGCCGGCAGCCGCGCCGAGCGGAACCCCGAGCGCAAAGAGCCCGAACGCTCCCGCACGTCGCTCGGGCGGAAAGTAATCGGCAAGCAGGCTGTAGGACGGCGGCGCTCCGCCCGCCTCCCCGACCCCCACCATCATTCTGGCCAGCGCGAGCTGGACGAAGGATTGGGCATAGCCGCAGGCCACGGTGAAAAGGCTCCAGATCGCGCAGGCCGCCGCCATGATCGATACGCGCCGATAGCGGTCGCACAACCGCGCGACGGGCAACCCGCATACCGTGTAAAAGAGCGCGAAACCGAGGCCGGACACCAAACCGAGCTGGGCGTCGGAGAGATCCATCTCGGCGCGGATCGGCTCCTGCAGGATCGACACCAATTGCCGATCCATGAAGTTGAACATGTAGATCAGCGCCAGATAGCAGGTCACAAAATAGGGATATCGGCCCCGATCCATCATTTTTGCCTTCTCGCATCGCCTCCGTGCGCAAAAGCAAAAATGTCTAAATTAGAAATTTTGTCAATTCATTCTCTCCGCATCTGCGAAGAATGTGTTGGAGCCGCCTTGGACGAACCTGTCGAAAAACCGGGCCGGCGGAGGCCGGGGGCAACACTCTCTAGCCCCCGGATCGCCAACGGCGACGGTCTCTCGATCGGCGGCAATCACCTGCTGCATCTTCTGCTCGCCCGCGTCCAGCTACGAAAGCGCGCTCGTCGAACAGACGAAGACGCGACCCAAGGCAAGATCGCCGACCTCTTCGCGCTGAGCGACAGGGGCCTCGTCATTCATTGGGATTTTCCGAAGAACATCAGAAGTTCCGCATTGAATGCCGGAACCACGACACTGCCGTGGCTTTCGCCGTCGAAGACCTTGAGACCGGGATAGCGCAGCCCGGAATAGGCGCGGCCGCGCAGTCGGGTTTCGAAATCGGCGAGCTGCGCCACCGGATCGGGATTGCCCAGGCGGGCGACGATCTCGGTTTCCTCGGCCTTCAGTTCGGGCGGAAGCGCAAGCACGTGGGCAAGCGTGCGCTCCTTGCCGCCGACGCCGAGAAACAGCGTCGCCTTCAGATCGTGGTGGTGGCTTGCCCAATCCGCCTCGCGCACGAGGAGGTTGCCGTCTGCCCACAGGATCGGCGGGCTGGAGAGGCCGTAGTAGCGGAAGCTTTCGGGGCGCGAGAGCAGGACGTGAAGGCCGAAAAGCCCGCCGAGCGAATGGCCGACGAGTGCGGCGTTCGCATTGTCCACCGGATAGCGCTGCGCGATGCGCGGCTTCAGATCCGTTTCGATGAAGCGCAGGAAGGCATCGGCGGCGCCGTCCCTGATCTCCGGCCCCTCACCCACGATCTTGCGCACGAGCGCGACGTGCGGCGCATCGCCGACGGGGGTGTAGTCGCGCAGGCGCAGCGTGATCGTGTCGGCCATGCTCCGCACAGGGTAGCCGATCCCGACCACCGCGACCGGCGGTATGTCCCCCGCATCGATCAGCACGCGGACGATTTCGGTAAACAGCGCGAAGTGCCCGTCGGCATCGAGAAGATAGACGACAGGGAGGCGCGCATCCGGGCGTGTTTCGGGCGGGATGAACACGTGGATGCGGTGGTCCGCGCCTGTATCGCGCGATGGCATGTCGAACATCGCGGCCGCAGCGCCTAGCGTGCTGCGCGTGATGTCCGATGCCACGGCGGGAACCGGGGCCAACAGCAGCACGGCAAGCAGAAACCCCCGTATCATTCGCCGGTCTCCAGATCGTCGATGCCTTTTGCATCCGCGTCGTGGGCATAGAAGCATTTGTTGACGATGATCCATGCGCCATTCCGCTGCGCAAGCGTCAGATAATCCGTGTAGTATCGTCCCCGGAACCAGTCGACGACGCGAACGACCGCGACCGGGCCGGTGCGATCGATGAGATCGATCCGCCATTCCGTGCGCGCATCGCCATCGTAGGGCGTTTGCAGCATCCCTACGAACGCATCGAGATCACGGCGAACCTCGTTGCCGTCGCGCCAGCCTTGAAAGCGCGCTTCGGGATCGAAGACCTGTCGGAGCGCCGCTTCGTCGCCCGCAACCATCGCGTGGTAATAGGCCTCGACCACGCCGCGGATCGCATCTTCACTCACAACTCTTCTCCCGCCGCCTTGAGATCAGCCGCAAACCGCCCGGCGAGCGCACCGTCACCAGCGCCGATATTGAGATGAAGCCCCGGCGGCTCCGTCACCGCGAGCGTGAACCAGCCGCGCCCGGCCATGCGCTGATGCACGGCCTTCATATCATGGCACGGCGATGTGACCACGACGAGGCTGAACAGCGGATCACCGAGAACGGCGAAACCCGGTACAGCGTTGATCGCATCGACGAATGCGCGGCGCGCGGCAGAAAGGTCGTGCGCGAGCCTGCGATATCCGTCGATACCCAGATAGCGTGCGACCGCCCATGCCGATGCGAACGGCGCGCCCGGCGCGGTTCCGGCCAGCGTTTCCGTCGCCATCGTCGGCAGCGGGTGATCCGAATAGACGAAATCGATGGCTTGCGCGGCCTCATCAGCAAGCAGAAGCACTGACGCGCCTTTTGCGGCATAACCGTGCTTGTGGAAATCGGCGGACATCGAGGAGACGCCGGGCACGTTCAAGCCGCAGGGCGGAATCGCCTCCCCGTTCATGCGCTGGAACGGCGCGAGAAAGCCGGACATGCAGGCATCGACGTGAAGCCAGAGACCGCGTTCCCGCGCGAGCGCGCCGAAGGCGGCGACATCATCCTCAAGGCCATAGGCATAGGACGGAAACGAAACATACAGCATTCGCGTCCGCGGCGTGATCGCGGCGGCCATTGCCGCGAGGTCGGCGCGGTGATCCTGCCCCACGGGAACACGGATGAGCCGCGCCCCCAGAAGCGCCGCCGCCTTGTCGATGCACGGATGCGCCGACCACGCCGCCACGATCTCGGGCGCGCCATCGGCAGGTTCCATGCTCTGCAGGCAGGCGCGGAGGGCAAGGATCACGCTTTCGGTGCCGCCCGAAGTGAGCCTCGCCGTCGTGCCCTCCGGCGCTTCCAGCAGTTCGAGCGCCCATTGCTGAAGGTCGCTTTGCATCTGCCTTATGCCCGGCGGCTGCGGCAGGCCGGGATAGGAGGAGACGCGGCCAGCATGGGCGAACATGCCATAGGCCTCCGCAGCGATCGCCGAGACGTCAGGCGCCGCGAAGAAACGCCGCGCGAAGCCAATGTCGCGCACGGCATCAGCGTCCTGCCGCGCGAACTCCCGAAGCCGCTGGCTGACGGCATCGGCGGAAAGACCTTCCGACGCGAAGGGAACGCGATGAGACATGAACCTGGCCTTGAAAAGAACCACGACGCTCCGGCGATGCGCGGGCACCGCCGGAGCGCGGGTGCGACTAGAAGTTGAACGACAGTTCGACGCCGTAGGTGCGCGGCGGCTGCAGGAACGCGACCGTGAAGAGGCCCGGCACATTCGTTGCGTAGGAAGCGACGGTCTCGTTGGTGAGGTTTCTGCCATAGAGGCTGAGCGACCAGCTGCCGTCGGCGGCCTTCACGCCCACCTTGCCGCCGAGCCACCAGTAAGCGCTCTGCCGGGAAGAATCCGGTGAACCGGCAAGCAGCGCATAGCCATCCCGCCAGCTCGCTTCACCGAAGGCGAACAGGTTCAGCGTTTCGGTGACCGGCTGGTCGAACGACAGGCTTGTGTTGATGCTCCACGGCGAGCTGTAGGCCGGGCGCAGGCCCTTGTTCGCGCCGCCGGTGATTTCCGAATTGATGTAGCCGACGCCGAGCGACCAGGTGAGCTCTGGCGTCAGTACCGCTGCCGCATCAAGCTCGAAACCATAAGTGCGGACACCGGGTTCGTTTGCCGTGACATAGCGGAATGCCGCAGAGTCGTAGATCAGCGTCTGCTGATCCTTCACCTTCATGTAGAAGTTGGTGAGATTGAAGCGCAGCTTGCGATCGAACAACATGCTCCTGAGGCCGAGTTCGAATGAGTCGATATATTCGGGCTTCACGCTTCCGCCCGAGAAGCCGGAGTTGAAACTGGCGTTGAAGCCGCCACCCTTGAAGCCGTGCGCGTATTTCGCGAACGTCGAGACATCATCGGTCCAGTCGATCGTGAAGGTCAGGTCGCCGGTCAGCGCCTTGTCGGTGACCTTGTTGCGGGTGGTGCCAAGCTCGACCAGTGCATCGAATTCGGTCGGCGCCGGATCGTCCGCCGTCAGCATATCGACATAGTCGCCGAAATCCGGGTCGGTGCCATCGATACCGAGTGCTTCCAGAACGCGGATCCCGCGCTTGTTGATCGTGTAGCGAAGCCCGCCAGTGACGCTGAAGCGATCACTAAAGCGATTGGTCGCCGAGCCGAAGGCCGCGTAGCTCTTCGTCGTCGAGCGGGAATCGTCGATCGTGCTTGCGCCCGCGATCACGCTTCCCGTGTTCACGCCGAACAGGAAGTTCTGATAGTTCTTCAGCGTATCCCGGTAATAATAGAGGCCCGTGAGCCAGGTGAAATTCCCGCCCGAGGGCGAGGCAAGGCGGACTTCCTGCGAGAACTGGTTCTGCTTCTGGTCGTTGCGCGCCGTCGCCACGAAGGTGCCAGCGCCGGACGGCCCCCAGTTGAGGTCCGGATCGCCTTCCTGAATCGCCGAAACATCATAGGCGCGCGCGCTGGTGATCGACGCGAGCGTCATTTCGTTCGGAAACGTGTAATAGATGTTGAGCGCACCGCCGCCGACCTTGCGGAAGCCATTGTTCCAGACGTCGCCAGTCGCCTCGCGATCCGTGATGTCCGGGGTCAGCTTCACGATGTCCGGCGGCCCGAAATAGCCGTGCGAATCGTGATTGTTGTAGTCGTCGTAATCGCCCGTCAGCAGGATCGTCAGATCCTCCGTCGGCGTGAACGCGAGCTGGCCGCGGAACGACCATGCGTCCGTGCTGTCGAGCGGCTTGTCGAGCGAGACATTGCGGCCATAACCGTCGTTCTTGATGCGGGCGATGCCGATCTTTCCAGCGAGCTTGCCCGGCACGATCGGGCCGCTGACGACGCCCATAGCGGTCAGCTCATCGTAGTTGCCGTAGCTGATCTTGCCCTTGACCTTGAAGTCGTCGGACGGGCGCTCGGTGACGATATTGATCGAGCCCGCCGTGACGTTGCGCCCCTGCAGCGTGCCCTGCGGCCCGCGCAGCACCTCGACGCGTTCGATATCGATAAGGTTCGTCGTGAACCCGGCCGCGCGGCCGATGTAGACATCATCGAGAATGACCGCGACGCCCGTTTCGAAACCGGGGGCATTGTCGGCCGAGTTGATGCCGCGAATGCTGATCGAGGTGCTGAGCGTCGTCAGACGACTAAAATTCAGGTTGGGAATGCTGTAGGACATGTCCTGCACATTGTTGAAATTGTGCAGTTCGATCGATTCGGAATCGAAAGCCGTCACGGAGATCGGCACGTTCTGCAGCGACTCCTGCTGTTTGCGCGCCGTGACGATGATTTCGGGAAGCGCGACGGCTTCGTTCTCCGCCGCGAGAACCGGGCTGCAGAATGCCGCCATGGCTATCGCAGGCAATGCACCGGCGAGAAGCGCCTGCCGGAATTTTTTATTGTAGATCATGGTTTCCCCCTTTTTTGATTCAAGTTGAATTCGTCTTATGCTGCAAGCGCGGTCGAGGTTCGCCGCGGATCACCGCAGGCGAAGGCTTCCCCGTTCTCCGAGACGTGAATGGCTTCGAACGCGCCGTGTCGCGAACTCCACGGGTTGACGCGCTCGACAAGAATCCCAGCCGTTTCGGCCGCACCGATCAGGGAGTCGCCGAGATCGGTCTCGACCGTCATGCGATACTGACCGTCGACAAGTCCGCCGAACGACGGACGCTCGATACTCTCCGCAAGCGGCATACCGAAATCGACGATGTTGGTAATGTTCTGGACAAGGTTGCAGACGAGGCTGGTGCTCGGCGATCCGCCGGCGAGAAAAGGCCGCCCGCCGCGGAACACCATGCTCGGACAGATGAGCACGGTAACGCGGTCCCCCGGCCTCGGCATCGTGTTCAGGAAATGATTGCCGGGACCGCAGATGCTGACGCCGTGCACGAACAACCCGTTCGCCCAGGGCAGCGACAGCGTGGAATGCAGTGCGGTCGCGATGTTGCCGGCGCGGTCGATGACCGTGAGGTGACAGCTCCCGGGGCCGTGCGGCGCGGCGCCCGGCGCTGGCGCAGCACCCTTCAGAATCTTCGCGTAGCGTTCCGCCGCATGATCCTTCGAGGCAATGCGTTCGACGTCGAGCGGCGCTGTGCGCGGATCGTGATACGCCATGCCCGTGACAAGCACGTCGCGCGCAGCGAGCATCATCCGTGTCAGCGTTTCGGGAGACTCGCTCGCCGGACCATTCTTGCGAATATCCATCAGCTCGATCATGTTGAGCATCTCGATGAGATGCAGCCCACCCGTATCCGGCGGCACCGATCCGAGGATTTCGAGATCGCGGTATTGACCCTTGACCGGGTCTTCCCAGCGCACCTGATACGCGGCGAACTCCTCGGGCGTGAGAGCGCCGCCCGCCGCATTGACGGTTGCGCAAAAATCCTTCGCGAAACCGCCCGTGTAAAACCACCGGCTGCCCTCTTCGCCGAGCCGCTGGAGCGTTTCGGCGGCGCCGGGTTGAACGAGCTTTTCGCCGGGATTGAGGATCGCCCGGCGCGGCATGAAGATCGAGCGCCCTTCAGCGGTGCGCGCAAGCATGGCCTGACGGCTATACACCTCCCCCCAGAGCGAGGGGTGACAGGCAATGCCGTCTCGCGCGAAACCGATCGCCGGTTTCAGCAGGCGCGCCACGGGCATCGTTCCGAACGTGGACGCCGCCGCCTCGAACGCCGCCCAGAACCCCGGCACACACGCCATGCGACCCGTCGCCGTGTCCGCCTCAGTCAGAACGGGGGCGAGGCTGCGCGGCGCGTTAACGTTGCCGTTGAGGTAGCGGGTCCGGCCGGTGGCGGCATCGTGGTACATCATCGACATGCAGCCGGTGACGGTGGTCAGATGCGGTTCGATCACGGTCTGCGCCGCCGCCGCCGCGAGCAGGGCATCACAGGCGTTGCCGCCCTCGCGCAGAATCCCCACGGCAACCTCCGTGGCCCAGGGATGCCCCGTGATCGCAAGGCCATTACGGCCCCGCGCCGGCGTCTTCCTGCCGAAGGCGCCGCTGGACATATCCGCCTCCCCGCCGCTCGCGGCAACACGCGCGCCGGAGCCCTGCGCGGCAGCCGACGAGCGCGGCAGCACAAGCCCCGCAGCGGCAGCTGAAGCCAGAAGACCGCGCCGTCCGATCTGAACCAAATCCATTCCCCCTGCACCACACGGGCCACGGATTTCATCCACCGCCCGACACACAGGAAGGCTATCGACACACCGCCCAACCGGAATGACCTATCGTTACTACTTTTTGACAATGCGGAACCTACCGCCTGAAACGCAGAAAAATCATCGAAATTTCAACCGTATACAGGAGAGGCCCAGTGACCTGCGGCCCCGCCCCGACGGTATCGGGAGGGCTCGCCATGCACGATCATGCATTATAGTATCCACATCAGAGCAGGTGATCGAACACACCGGCACAGGGGCGCGAACATGCAGCAAACAGTGATGCCGCCCGGCGGGGAAAGGCCATTCTACCGGAAGGCCGACAGCCCAGAGCATTTCCGCTGCTTCAGCAAAAGCGCGCTCGTCGATGCCGTTGCACAGACCCGGGGTACCGACCTCGTACCGTTCGAAGCCGCGTGCGAACGCATCGCGCTTGCCTATTCCGAAGGGATGCCGATGCAGGGTGAGCAGGAAATCCTGTTCTTCTCGAACGATCTCGGCCTCGTGACCTCCGATGTCACCTACGACCGCGAGTTCGATTACGATTTCGTTTTCGAGAACCTGAGCTTCATCCAGTTCCGTTTCGAAGGCCGCTCGTTTGAAGATGCGGGAACGGACGAGGCGCTGCTCGTGCATCGGCCGGGCTTCTCCGTATCGTCGGCGCCCACGGGCCACGAAAGGCGCAGCCGCATGTTGCTCTCGGAGCCCTGGCGCACGGTTACGCCCTTCTTCGGCGGGGATGCGGCGGAACGCCTGCTCGAGGAGGAAGAGGGAGACGTGCAGCAGGCCGCTCACGCCTTCCGCCGCTGGCAGGCGCGGCACGCGCAAGTGAACCATCCGCTGACGCCAGCGATGTCGGACGCAGCGCACGCCGTGCGGACCTGCAAGTTCACAGGCTCGCTGCGCCGCGCCTTTCTGGAAGCAAAAACGGTGGAGCTGCTCTGCCTCGCCATCGCCTTCATCAACGATGGCATCCACGACCGGCAGGACGTCCCGCTCTCCCGGCGCGACCAGACACGGCTGGACGATGCGCGCGACATCATGGACCGGAATTTCGCGAACCCGCCGACCCTCTCGGTGCTCAGCCGCATGGCCGGGCTCAATCGCCGCAAGCTGACGAGCGGTTTCCGGAGCCGCTTCGGAACCACCGTCCTTAAATACTGCGTGGATCGGCGCATGTCGCACGCGCGCGAACTTCTGGAGAGCGGCGAATCCATTGCCGACGTCGCGGAAAAAGTGGGCTACGCGGACCAGACCAGCTTCAGCCGCGCGTTCCGCCAGTTCCATGGCCGCCCGCCGAAATATTTCCAGCCGCAGCCGTGAGACGTTGAAGCTGGCGCCTCCCGGCGGCACGGCCGGTTTCTTCGGCCATCCGCGCGCGCTCGGCTATATCGCGATTACCGAAGCGTGGGAGCGCTTCGCCCAGTACGGTATGCAGACGCTGCTGGTTCTGTATCTCGTCGATACGCTGCTCCAGCCCGGCCACATCGAAAGCGTGGCGGGCTTCAGGGTCGTGCGCAGCGGGCTCGAAGCGCTGTTCGGCCCGATGCAGACGACGGCGCTCGCCTCCGCGATCTTCGGTATCTACGGCAGCTTCATCTACCTGACGCCGATCCTCGGCGGCTTTCTCGCGGATCGCTTTCTCGGGCGCACATCCACCGTGATTGCGGGCAGCGTCCTGATGATCACCGGGCATTTCCTGATGATGAGCGAAGCCGCGTTTCTTCCGGCGCTGCTGCTGCTCGTGTTCGGGATCGGCTGCTTCAAGGGAAACCTCGCCGCGCAGATCAACGCGCTCTACGGCACGGACGACGCCCGCCGCGCCGATGCTTACCAGATCTACACGCTCGCCGTGAACGCCGGCGTCATCGCGGCGCCGCTCGTTGCGGGAACACTCGGCGAGACGCTCGGGTGGCGATATGGTTTCGCGGCCGCAGGCGTGGGGATGGCGATCGGTCTCGGCATCTATCTCGCCGGGCAACGCCATCTGCCGACGGACCCTGCGCCAAGGGTTCGGGCGCGCCAGGCAGAACGATGGTCGCTCTCGGCCGGCGAATGGAAATCCACCTTCGTTCTACTCGCCCTGATTCCGGTGCTCGCGCTCGCCGCGATCGGCAATCAGCAGATGTTCAACGCGTATCTCATCTGGTCGGATACGTCGGCGGCGCTCAACGTGTTCGGCACGCGTATGCCGACGACGTGGCTGATCACGATCGACATGCTGGCGTCGATCGCCTGCCTGCTCGGCGTGATGTGGTTCTGGAGGCGGATGGCGACAATCGGTATCGCGCCCACGGAAATCACCCGGATCGCGATTGGTTGCCTGTTTTCTGTCGCGGCCTATGTGCTGCTCGCCGGCGCATCCTGGATGGCGGACGCGGAAGGCGCCAAGGTCGGCCTTGCGACGCTCGTGGTGTTCCACGTGCTCGGCAGCACGGCGTTCGCGCACATCTATCCCGTCTCGCTTGCGCTCTATGCGCGCGTCTCCCCACCCGCGATCGTTTCGACGATGATGGGGCTCTACTACCTCCACCTGTTTCTGGCGAACGGCACCACCGGCTGGATCGGCGGCTGGCTGGACAGGCTGGATGCGTCCGCGTTCTGGCTGATGCACGCGGGGATCGGCCTGCTGGCGGGCATCATGGTTCTTGCGATCGGGGCCGTGTGTCGTCGTACGCTTTCCGCCGAAGTGCCAGCGTCAACGCACCGAGACCTGCCCATCCGCCAAGGATGAGATATTCCACCGGAAACGCACTGCGCAGCAGTGGCGTCACGAGCGCGGAAGCCGCCATGGTGAGCGCGGCAAGGAAGGCGAAACCGATCACGACACGGCCGCCCGGCACCACGAATTCGGGTATCTGCGTCTGCTTCCGCCTGAGCACGAAGACCGCCGCGCAGCACAGCACGAAGCAGATCACGATGCTCGTCGCGCTGGTATCGACAAGCATCCCCACGGCGCCGCGCCCGAGCAGCAACCCCGCCACGTTGATAACCCCGATGATGAGGACGATCCGGTAGGGCGATCCGAAATGCGGATGCAGGGCCGTCATTCCACGCGGCAGGAAGCCTCGCCCGGCAAGTCCATAGAGAATCCGCGTTCCGGCGAAATAGACGCCGTTCCAGGTCTTGAGCAGCGAGGCGAGCAGGATCACGAGCAGGATGCGCGCAAGCGTGTCGCCCATTGGCAGGCCGCGCACGGCCTCGACCATCGCGAGGTCGGCGCCTGCGAGTTCGGACCACGGTTTCATCATCGCCGCCGCCGTTACGGCGAGACAGTAGAACAGCGCCGCCGCCACGATCGAGGCGATCATCACGCGCGCGATCGTGCGAAGCGAAATCCCACCGGCGCGTTCCTCAACCGCCTGTGCGATCGTCTGGAAGCCATTGAGCAGGAACGCGCAGCTCGCGAAGATCGCAAGGCTGCCGTGCCACCACGGCGCACCGCCGGGCATTTCAGGAAAGGCAGGCAACAGCAGCGCAGGATCGCCCGTGCCCGCCATCGCGACAAGGAGCGCCAGCGCCACAGCAAGGAAGCCATAGGTAAGCAGCCCCTGAAACCGTGCCGACGCGGCGCCGCCCAGATAATTGACGATCGTCATCAAGAGTGCGCCGGCCGTGCCGATCAGGAGCTGATTGCGCGTCACCGGCGCATCGAACAGCGTGTAGAGCACGACGTCGTCGAGACCCGGCAGCAGCAGCTCGACCACCCACGCGACCGCAAGCCCTTCGAACACCGTGACCGAAATCCACCCGAGCGCCGTGAACCACCCGACGAAAAACGCAAGTCTGGGTCCGAACGCCGCCAGCGCGAACGTGAAATCCCCGCCTGTCTTCGGTACGCGCGCCGTGAGCTCGGCATAGCACGCGCCGATACAGACGACGGCGATGCCGCCCGCCACAAAGCCGAGCACGGCCCCCATGGGGCCGGCTTCGGCAAACCAGCGGTTCAGGATCACCACCCACGCCGAGCCGATGATCGAACCGAAGCCGAGCGCGAAAAGCTGAAAGCGACCGATCCGACCCGCAAGCCGCTGCCCCTCAGCCATGCCGTATTTCCGCGGCCGTCCCTGCCATCTCCCACCCTTGCATCCGAAATCCCCCTGAACGCCCTATTGCCTATCCTCCGGCCAGCGCCAACAGCGCGTGCCGATCGGCAACCTCATTTTCCCGTTTCGCCATGCCGCACGAATCGGTTGCATCTTTATCTTTGATCAAAGATCAGTATTATGCAATCCAGCGCACAGCGCCAACAAGGGGGGTAGAATGGGAAATCAGGGATACACACGCATCGCGAGCCGCCTGCTGATGGGAGCCGCAAGCCTGCTTCCGGTCTCGCAGGCGATCACGCCAACGGGCGCGCGCGCGGCCGAAACCGTCGTCTCCGACGAGATCATCGTGACCGCGACGCGGCGCAGCGAAACGCTTCAGAATGTGCCCATGAGCATCCATGTGATGACAGCGGAAAACCTGCAGCGTCAGGCCGCCACGACCTTCGCGGACTATGCCACTTCAGTCCCCAACCTCACCTTCGGCACGTCTGCGGAAGGCACGACCAACTCCCGCACGATCGCAATCCGCGGCATTGGCGACCGCAACACCACCGGCTTCTACATCGATGAAACGCCCGTGCCCGAATCACTCGATCCCCGCGTCGTAGACGTGTCGCGCATCGAGGTGCTGCGCGGACCGCAGGGCACACTTTACGGCGGCCGGTCGATGGGCGGCACCGTGCGGCTCGTGACCGCGCAGCCGGATGCGAGCGAGATGTCCGGCCGCGTTCATGCCGGCATCGCGGACACGCACGGCGCGGATCGGCCGAGCTACCAGTTCGACGCGATGATCAACCTGCCGCTCGTGGCGGACAAGGTCGCCGTCCGCATGGTCGGCATCCACCAGTATGACGCGGGCTTCATGAAGCGCGAGTTCGGCCCGGAAGGTGCGACGACGACGATCGACAACGTCGCGCGGACCCGAACGAACGGCGCCTCGATCGCAATGCTGTTCAAGCCCACCGAGGATCTCAGCCTGACGCCGCGCGTGCTCTATCAGGAGACGCGGATGAACGGCTATCCGTTCACCGACCTTACGCTTCCGGGTTCGGGGCCGGTGGTTCTGGAACCGACGTCCCTGATCCAGCGCCGGCAGTTCGACGTGCCCGAAGCTTCACGCGACAAATGGCTGCTCGCCTCTTTCGACATCAAGCTGCAGCGTGATTTCGGCACGTTCACGTCGGCAAGCTCCTATTTCCATCGGCGCTCACGCGACATCGACGACCAGACGGATTTCATTGCGGCCGCCTTCGGCGTTCCCCCGATCCCGACCTCGGTGGAAGTGCGCAACAGCCGCGACAACTTCATCCAGGAAGTCCGCTTCGCATCTTCGTTCGGCGGACCTTTCGAGTTCGTCTCGGGCCTCTATTACGCCCATAACAAGGGCAAGTACGCCTACCCGCCCAACATCATTCCGGGCCTCGACGCCGCCTTCGAAGCGGCAAACGGTTTCCCGCTGGGCACCGACCTCGCCTACGTCACCGAAAATCCGGTGAAGCAGGTCGAAAAGGCGGCCTATACGGAGATCACCTACGAGATCGTGCCGCAGCTTTCCGCCATCGCGGGCCTGCGCGCCTTCCATGTTCGCACGACCTCGTCGAAAACGGCGGACGGACTCGCCAACGGCGGCCTTACGGTTGTGCCGGAGAAGAGCAGCAGCGAAAGCGGTGTCACGCCGAAGTTCTCGCTTCAATACAAGTTCGCCGACGACAACCAGATCTTCGCGACCGCCGCCAAAGGCTTCCGGCCGGGCGGTGTCAACGCGCTGATCCCCGCCTCGTTCGGCTGCCTCGATGAACTCGCCGAACTCGGGCTATCGAACGAAAGCGTCGAGTCGTTCAAGTCGGACAGCGTGTGGAGCTACGAAGCCGGTGTGAAGTCGCGCGCGTTCGATCGCAAGCTGACTCTGAATGCCACCGCCTTCCGCATCGACTGGAACAGCATACAGCAACTGGTACGCCTGCAATGCGGTTTCGGTTTCAGGGGGAATGCCGGCAAGGCGAAAAGCGAAGGTATCGAGATCGAGGCAACGCTGCGCCCAGCCGAAGGGCTGAGCCTTGAAGCCGCGTTCGGCTACACCGATGCGAAATTCACCGAGACCGTACTCACCACGCGCCGCGCGAAGGGCGACCGGGTTCCGGAAATCGCGAAGTATACGGCCAGCTTCGCGGCGTCCTATGATTTCCCGCTCAACAATACGATCGACGGATTCGTTTACGGCGACTATCGCTACATCGGCAAGAGCACGAGCGGCAACAATGCGAACACCGATCCCGACACCAGCACACTCGTTCCGCGCATACGGCCGAGCTATGAGATCATGAACGTGCGCGGTGGGGTTCGCTTCGGCAACTACGAGATCGCGGCCTACGTAAAGAACCTGACCGACGAACGCGCCAGCCTTTCGGACAACGTCGCGGCGGCGGTCGAAGCACCGGGACGCGCCCGCGTTTACATCAACACGCCGCGTTCGATCGGCATCGAGGCAAGGGTAAACTTCTGAGCAGCCGCAAGGATCGTCTGCGCGTCGGCCTCATCGGCCTCGGCGGCGTCGGGCGTCTCCATCTGGAGGCGTACCGGCGCTCCGCCGTCGTCGAGGTCGCCGCGCTGTGCGATGCTGATCCGGAACGTGTCGCAGAGGCGGCAGCGACGTGCGACGCCACCGCTTATACCGACCACCGGGACATGCTGGCGGCGGAACCGCTCGACATCGTGTGCATCCTCACGCCGCCCGCAATCCGTCTCCGGATCGTTGCCGATGTTGCCGCTGCAGGCCATGCCATCCTCGTCGAGAAGCCGATGGCGACAACCCGCGCGGACGCCGAGGAGATGCGGAGACTCTGCGGCGACGCCGGCATCCCGCTCAGTTACGGTGCAAGCTATCGCCATCTGCCTGCTCTGAAGCAGGCGCGCGACTTGATCGCGAAAGGCGCGATCGGCAACGTGATCCTGCTCCGTGAGGATTTCGTCGGCGGGCACGGGCCATCGTCGCGCGCTGCGCTGCCGCCGTGGCACTATCCCGAAGGCGGGATCGGGGGCACCGGCATGGGCCTCGTCGATCACGGCGTTCACCTGATCGATGCATTCGCCTGGCTCGCGGGCAGCCCCGTTGCGTGGGCAAGCGGGCGCGGCAATCGTTCGGGCGATACCCTGGAAACCGAATATGCAGTGCTCGGCCTTGCGAACGGGGCAACGGGGCACCTGCTCTATGAAGACGGTACCTGGCCGACACAGCTGCCGTCGGAAGGCCAGTTCAGCTGGGGCGCAAGCTGGGACGCGGACGGCTATCACCCGGGCGGCACATGGCAGGCCCATCCGGGCAGCATCCATGTCCACGGCACGCGCGGCGCGCTTCGCATATTCCACTATGCGCACGCACTGTATCTGTCGGATGCAGACGGCACGCGCCAAATCGCGCTTGAAGGTGATCCGGCGCCCGACCACTTCCGCGCGCAGATCGACGCATTCGCGGCCGAACTCCGGGACGGCGTGCCGCCGACGACCGGTGCCGATGCCGGGATCGCCGCTCTTGCCGTTCTGGAGGCGATTTACGCGAGCGCGAGCCGGAACGTCCCCATAGAGTCGCAGACCTGATAAGGGCGGGACCAATCCCGCCCTCCCCTTTTCACCGATCAGAACGCGACGCGGTCTCCGCCCTTCAATGCAAGCATCTCACGCGCTTCGGCAGGCGTCGCGATCTCGAGCCCCAGTTCTTCCAGGATCGATCGTACTTTCGCGACCTGCTGCGCGTTGCTCGTCGCGAGCTGCCCTTTGCCGATGTAGAGACTGTCTTCCAGACCGACGCGCACGTTGCCGCCCATCGCGGCACATGTCGTGACGAAAGGCATCTGATTCCGACCGACGGCGAAGCAGGACAAATAGTAATCCTCCCCGAACAGACGATCCGCCGTGTTTCGCATGTGCGCGAGATGATCGATGTCCGCGCCGATGCCGCCAAGAATACCGAAGATGCACTGCACAAAGTACGGCGGCTTCAGCAGGCCTTTGTCGGCATAGTGCGCCAGCGTGTAGAGATGGCCCACATCGTAGCATTCGAATTCGAAGCGCGTGCCGCAGCCTTCGTGGAGCTCGCGGATCACGCGCTCGATCTGTGCAAACGTGTTCGATTGCGGCGCAGCATGGGAGCCCTGCAGGAACGGCTTTTCCCATTCGTACTTCCACGGCTGTTCGCGCTCGGCGAGCCCGAACACGCCGAAGTTGATCGAGCCCATGTTGAGCGAGGTCAGCTCGGGCTGGAAACGCACCGGCGCCGCGAGGCGATCGTCCATCGTGAACCCCGGAGCGCCACCCGTCGTGAGATTGAGCACCGCGTCAGTTGCCTGTTTGATGCGCGGCAGGAAGGCCGCGAACACGTCAGGGTCGGGTGTCGGGCGGCCATCAGACGAATTGCGCGCGTGCAGGTGAACGATCGCCGCGCCCGCTTCCACCGCCGCAATCGATTGCTCGGCGATCTCGTCCGGTGTGATCGGCAGGTACGGCGACATCGAGGGCGTGTGGATCGAGCCGGTGACGGCGCATGTGATGATCGTTTTCCGAGATTTACGCATGATTTTCCCCTGTGCACGACACACACCGGGTTGGCGCAAACCACCGCGAACGTCAATACTATGATCTATGATGTTTGATCAAAATTACTCGACATCCTCCGCGAAGAGGTAGGATTTGTGATACCAGCGCGCCGTGCACTGAATGATGCTCGCCATCAGCTTCGCCGATCGCGTACCGTCGTGCGCCGCGAGGGCGGCCAGCAACTCTTCCTGCGTCTTGAGCTCGGCCTCCAGATATTCCCGCGCGCCCGCGCCGCCCGCCTGACTGTGCGTCATCATGGGCCCGAAGCGCAGCCATACGGACTCGATGAGTGCAAGCATCTGCCGCGAACCCGCCTGGCGGTAGATACCGAAATGATACTGGTGATTGGCCCACAGCGCCGCCTCCGGGTTCTCGCCGGCGGCGGCCGCACGAAGCCGCGCCTGCCCTTCCGAGATCTCGGCGAAGATCGCGTCGGTCATCGCGGCCGCTGCCTTGCGGCAGCAGTGCGGTTCGAGCAGCAACCGAATCTCGATGATCTCGTCGAATTCCGCGCGCGTAAGCGACGGGACACACACTCGGCCGCTCGGTAGATTGACCAGCGCGCCTTCGGCCACCAGCCGCTGCACCGCCTCACGAACGGGCATGATGCCGGAGCCAAGCTGTTCGGCGAGCAGCTTCACCGTCACGTGCTCACCCGGCTGGAAGCGGCCGGTCACGAGCGCACGGCGCAGCTCCGAATAGCTCTGGTCCTTCAACGTATTGCGATGCACCGGAGCAAACCGGGTCGCGCGCGCAGCAGTCGTCATCGACGATGTCCCTTTCGGTTTTTCTTTAGGACGCCACTGCTGCTGCTGTCCATCGCTGCGCTCAGCCCTCCCACTCCGCTCCGCCGCAAACCCCGATGAACTGTCCGGTGATGTGCCGCGCTGCCGGCGACGCGAGGAACACCGCGAGGTCGCCGACCTCCGCCGGGTCGATCCAGCACCGCATCGAGACGAAGCGCAGGATCTCAGCCTCGACTTCGGCGACCGTCCGGTCCTGCTCTTCTGCCGCTTGCGCCACCAGCGCGCGGCCGCGCGGATTGTCGATGAGGCCGGGCAGGATGGCGTTGCAGCGGATGTTGTGCGGGCCGAGTTCACGGGCAAGGTTGGCGGTGAAACCCATCAGCCCTTCCTTCGAGGCCACATAGGCTGTCCGGTTCGGAAGGCCGGTGCGTACCGAGGCGGTTGAAATGTTCACGATGGCGCCTTGCCGCGCGGGCTTCATGAGACGGATGGCGCGGCGCGTCACACGCATCGCTCCCGTCAGATTCACCGCGAGCGTGCGCTCCCATTCCGCATCGTCGATATCCTCGATCGGCCCTCGTGGTCCGCCGATGCCCGCGTTGTTGACGAGGACGTCGAGCTTCGGGCCGACAGCGTCGAACATCGCGGCGACGTCAGCTTCGTCAGATACGTCCGCGCGCGTTGCGGCAATATCCGGGCGCGCTTCAGCGAGCGCTGCGAGCGCCTCTTCTGAGACGTCGCAGATGCGGACATGCGCGCCGGCATCGGCGAAACGTTCCGCAATCGCGCGGCCGATGCCGGACGCGCCTGCCGTCACCAGAACCTGTGTCGAACTGAAAGCTGTCATACGTGTCCCGATCAATCGGCGGTGTTCAGGCACACGACCGATACGCTGCGGGCAGAGAAGACCCGTGAGATATTATTGATCAAAGATCATATCACAAGTCAACCAAACGATCAGGGCTGCTTGACGACGTTCCCGCCGATCATCACGAAATCGACCTTCCGCATCACTGCAATGTCGTCCACCGGATTGCCGGGAACGGCGATGATATCGGCCGCCATGCCCGCGCCGATGCTGCCCTGACGGTCTGCGATGCCGAGGAATTTCGCGGGTTCCGAGGTCGCGGAGCGGATCGCAGCCATCGGCGGCATCCCCGCGGCGACCATCAGTTCGAACTCGCGCGCGTTGTCGCCGTGCGCGGAGACGCCGCTGTCGGTGCCGAACAGGATCGGCACCCCGAGCTTCCAAGCGCGCGCGAACGTGCCCGACATCAGCGGGCCGATGGCGGCCGCCTTCGGCCGCACGATATCGGGGAGCGCGCCGGGCGTTTTCGCCTTCTCGGTGATCCAGTCCCCGGCCATCAGCGTCGGGACGAGGTAAATGCCCTTCGCCTTCATCTGCCGCATCGTCTCGTCGTCGAGATAGGTGCCATGCTCGATCGTCGAGACACCGGCCGCGACGGCGCGCCGCAGCCCATCAAGGCCATGCGCGTGCGCAGCGACATGCATCCCGTAATCGCGCGCCGTGGCGACGATGGCCACGAGTTCATCGGACATGAACTGCGCGTTCTGGCTGTTCTTCGCGAGGCTCATCACGCCGCCCGTCGCCGTGATCTTGATGAGGTCGGCGCCCTCCTTGTAGCGCTGGCGCACCGCTTTGCGTGCCTCGTCCGCGCTGTCCACGACGCCCTCGGTCGCGCCAGGTGTCTTGAGGCCGAGCGCGGGCGAAATGCCGTTCGTGGGATCGCCGTGGCCACCCGTGGACGCGATCGGCGCGCCCGAGGTGATGACATGCGGCCCCACCACATCGCCACGATCGATCGCCTTGCGCAGCGCAATCGAAACCCCATAGGCATCGCCGAGATCACGGACGAGAGTGAAGCCGGCCATCAGCGTGACACGCGCGTACTTCTCGATCTTGTAAGCAAAATCGGCCGGTCCCAACGAGAACGGATCCGTGTAGCTCGCCGGCCCGCTTTCGGAGGAAAGGTGCGTATGCATGTCCATGAGGCCGGGCATCACGCTGTGTCCGGCGAGGTCGATCAACGTATCGCCTGCGCCCGGCGCCACTTTCCCGGCCGCCACGCGCACGATGCGGCCTTCATCGACGACGATCGTGTGCGGGCCGAGCGGCGCATCCGATTTCCCGTCGATCAGGTTGCCCGCCTGAATGTAGGTCGCTGCACTCGCGGTCTGGGCCGCCGATACCAGTAGTGCCGCAAGCAACATGGCGCTTCGCGTTCTCATAGACCTTGCCCTCCATATCCGAACTTTGATGACTAATGTCGGCGCGGGACGCCCCACATGACCAAACGGCACCCATTTTTGACATCCCGGCATCCGGACTGTCTTGCGCCTGCACGCCGGGTCATCACTACGTCGATTGACGCCAACGAACATCCAATTATGATCTTTGATCAATGTTTAAAAGGGGGATGTATGCCGAAGACCTGTTTCCGGACCCGATCGTTCACCGCATTTGCAGCATTGTCGATCTTGTCCGCGCCCGCGCTCGCGGCGGACAAGCAACCGCTGCAACCCATTGATGTGTTTGCGCTCGAGGCCGGAAACGACCCGCAGATTTCCCCCGACGGCACGCGCGTCGCCTACGTGCGCCTGAAGGCCGATATTGTGAAGGACGAGTATCAGCCGATGCTGTGGCTGGTCGATGCCGATGGCCGCAATCATGTGCCGCTGACCAGGATCGAGGAAGCCGCGAGCGATCCGCGCTGGTCGCCGGACGGCAAGCGGCTCGCCTTCGCTGCCACGCGCGGCGGCGTGCGCCAGATCGTCGTGCGCTGGATGGACAGCGGCGTCGAAACCACCATCGGCGGTTTTCCCGGCGCGCCGATGGGCCTCGAATGGTCGCCCGACGGCAAGACGCTCGCCTACGCCATGCACGTCCCCGCTGCGCCGAAAAGCTTCGGCACGCCCGTTACGCCGCCGCCCGGCGCGACGTGGAAGCCGGCGGCGATCGTTGTCGACAAAGCGCTATACCGGCAGGACGGCGCGGGCATCATTCCGCCGGGCCGGATGCATATCTTCACAGTCCCGGCGAACGGCGGCACGCCTCGCCAGATCACGCGCGACGATTCAGGCGACTTCCCGCTTATCGGCAGCCCCTATGCGTGGGCGGCCGACAGCAAGGCGCTTGTCGTGGCGCTCAACCGCAACGACGAGAAGGCTATCCTGAAGGGCAAGATGTTCGACACCGGGCTCTACCTGTTCCCCGTGGACGGCGGCGCGATGAAGACGCTGATCGACCGCGACGGACCCGAAGCCTCGCCGCAGGTTTCGCCCGACGGGCGCCACGTCGCCTACATCGGCGCCGACGAGGCGGGCCGCTGGCATACGACCACGCGGCTGATGGTGCTCGACAGGAGCACAGGCGAACGCCGCGTGCTCTCGGCTTCACTCGACCGCGACATGATGGCGCCGCGCTGGGCCGCGGGCGGGCGCGGCGTCTATGCCTATTACGCGGATCGCGGCCAGAACCGCCTCGCGCTCTTCGATCTGAAGGGTGGACGCCGCGAGATCGCCGAAGGGCTCGGCATGATGCACACCGCCTACACCGCGGCGCCATCATTCACCGTTTCAAGGACCGGCCGCATCGCCATGCAGTGGGCAAGCCCGGAATCGAGCGGCAACATCGCCGTCGCCGGCACCGGCATCGGCAAGGCCCGCGCGATTACGGGGCTCAATGACGCACTGTTTGCCGATCGCGCGCTAGGGCGTGTCGAGGAGATCAATTACCGCTCCTCCAAGGGTGATCTTCCGGTGCAAGGCTGGCTGATCTATCCGCCGAACTTCGACCCGGCGAAGAAATACCCGCTGATCATGGAAATCCACGGTGGGCCCAATGCCGCTTATGGCCCGCCTTTCGACATGGAAAAGCAGCTGATGGCGGCGGCAGGCTACGTCGTCTTCTATCCTAACGTGCGCGGCAGCACGTCCTACGGCGAACCCTACGCCAACCTCATCGAGAATGCGTTTCCGGGCGACGAGTTCGACGATCTGATGAGCGGCGTGGACACGCTGATAGCGCGGGGCTTCATCGATCCGGCGCGGCTCTATGTGACGGGCGGCTCGGGTGGCGGGACGCTCTCGGCGTGGCTGATCGCGCGCAGCGAACGCTTCCGCGCCGCCGCCGTGCTCTATCCGGTGATCGACTGGCAGAGCCAGGCGCTCACCTCCGACATTCTGCCGCTAGTCTTCAAGGGCTTCTTCTTCGGCACGCCGTGGAGCCACCCGGACGACTACCGCCGCCGTTCACTGCTCGCCTCGGTCGACAAAGTGAAGACGCCGACGATGGTGATGACGGGCGAGGCCGACTACCGCACGCCGATCTCGGAATCAGAGCAGTATTTCGCCGCGCTCAAATACCACGGGGTCGAAAGCGTGTTCGTGCGCGTCCCGCTCGAGAACCACGGCATCCGCATGTTCCCGAGCCACTTCGCGCAAAAGGTGGCGGGCATCATCGGCTGGTTCGAGGCGCATAAATGATCGCAGGCTTCCCCAAGCGTTCGTGATCCCATCGAACATCTGCTCACTATAGATCGCCGTTTCTTCCTCGACGCACCTCTTCAAAAAAGGCGAAAATCTGCTGGAGCTCCAACGTATCCGGCGGACCTGCATGATGGGTGCAACCGACACGTCGACGGCAGCCATGCAACGATCAATGCACGGCCTTTACGCTGAGAGCAGAATTCTTTCGAAGAAGCGGGCAACATCCTGATGATGATCGATCGGGAGCAGGTCGGAAACATACTGATCCGGGCGTACCAACACGATGCAGCCCTGGTCACGATCGATTCCTCGCATTTCGAAGATATCAGACCCGCTCTTCACGTCCGCGCAGAAGATCTTTTCGTAATCGCACAGGCCGTAGCGCCCCTTGTTCGGCCGCAACAGAGATGGCATCCGTTGGAACGCCAGGTCGCGGAAGCCTTGTTGGAACACCGCGCGGATATCGATCACCGAATCGATATCTTCGCCTGACCGGGTAAACCGCCGCACCGGCGATGCGTCGGACGCGGCGAGAAATTCGCACAGCAGCTGCACCGCCTGACCCGGCTGGCCGCAATCCGACTTTCCGGCAAAGATGAGTATCCGCCAGCGTCCATCCGCTTCAATGGCATGGCCGAGCTGCATGGGCATGGCATCGGCGAGCCGGATGACCGGCACGGAATGGAAGCGCTTTCCAATGGGGAATCCCGGCGCCAAATTCTGGTGCTGACCCGTTCCCGTGAGGACGGAGGCTTCGTAGCGCACCGTCAAGCCGGCGGTGAATTCACCGTTGGCGATGAATTCGCGTTGGACGCGCGGCATGGCGCTGTTCGCATCCTCATCCGACCGATTGCCGACCACGCGGGACCATCTGTGGTCAAAATCGACCAGACTCTTGGCCGCCGCACGGCGTTCGGCCGTATAGCTGTGCAGCAGACTGGGGGCTGCCTTTCCGGTCAGGACCGCCATCAGCTTCCAGCCGAGGTTGAACGCATCACCCATCGACACGTTCATCCCCTGCCCTGCCTTGGGACTATGGGTGTGACACGCATCGCCCGCCAACATGACACGCGGCGCGCGGGTCTCCGTCTGGTCAGCCGGCACGTCGTCGAACCGATCCGTCAGCCGGTGGCCGATTTCATAGATCGACCACCATACCACCTCTTTCACATCGAGCGTGTGCGGGGAGAGAATCCGCTTTGCCCTGGCGATGATGTCATCCACGGTCATGCCCCGATCAGCGACACGCTCGTCTTCGGCCAGACGGTCCAGCTCGACATAAAGACGCACCAGATAGCCCCCTTCGCGCGGGAGCAGGAGGATGGAGCCCTCCGCTGCGGACTGGATGATCGCCTTCATGCGGAAGTCCGGAAAATCCGTGACGGCCAGAATGTCCATCACGCCCCAGGCCTGATGCGCGGCGTCACCGTGCAGCGCGCCGCCGATGGCCTGACGAACGCTAGAGCGCGCACCGTCGCAACCGACGACGTAGCGGGCCCGAACCGTCTGCGATTCGCCTTCCCGCCCCGGCGACGTCTGTTCCAGCGTTACCGTGACGGGATAATCGTCCGCCGAGGCATCCACTGTCAGGCTGGCAACCTTCAGGCCGTAATCGGGTTCGAGCCGGCTGGGCGCGTTCTTCATGATATCCAGGAACATGTCGTGCACGCGTGCCTGATTGATCAGAACGTGGGGCATTTCGCTCAGCCCGTCAGCCACATCCTGCACGCGACCCCCGCGCCGGATATGTGCCGGGTTTTCGGTATCCGGGCCCCAGAAGGTCGTCTCGTTGATCCAGACGGACTCCCGCTTGACCTTCTCGGCGAAGCCGAATGCCTGAAACATCTCCATTGAGCGGACATTGATTCCGTCCGCTTGACCCTTTTCCATCGGCCCCGATTTCGGCTCCACGATCATCGTCCGGATCGATGGCTCGCGCGCGAGTTGCGCGGCAAGGCACAAACCGGCAGGGCCGCAGCCCGCGATGAGAACGTCCACCGTTTCAGGCAAAGGCATCCCGCGATCGCGCACCGTTGCGGCGGCGTGAATGTCGGGATCCCCCGGACGAAAACCATTGAGATGATACTGCATCACCACGTTCCTCACATGCCCGAGAAGCAACGATCCGGAATTTGATATGTATACATATTATTTGCTGTCAACCGGAATGATAAGTGAACTTTCTATTTTTCTGGTGCTGCGCTATCCGCCAGGGTGCGCGACGCGGCGCAGCGAATGGAAGGTAAGCGATGCGGGCTACAGAAATGGCAGGCCACCTGATCCGCAGGCTGCATCAGCACTCGACCCAGGTTTTCGCCGCCCATACCAGAGAAGCGGGGTTCGACATCACACCGGTCCAGTTCGCGGCGCTCGATGCGATTAACGAACACCCGGGGATCGATCAGGCCGGCGTCGCTGAATTGATCGCCTATGACCGCGCGACCATAGGCGAGGTGATCAATCGGCTGGTGGCCAAAGGTCTGGTCGAGCGCGCAGTCAACAATACTGACCGGCGCGCGCGTGTCTTGCGCCTGACCGCAGATGGCGCGGAAACATTCCGTGCACTGCTGCCGGTGGTCAGCGACCTTCAAGCCGCAATCCTGGCGAACCTTGCGGTGAAGGACCGAGCCGCTTTCCTATCCCTGGCCAGAAGCGCGGTCGGCAATATCTGAGATTCGCCGAACTGAGCGCGCCTTACTGTTTCCGGAAAAAGCCGTGAAGCGTGCGTCTTTCGATTGCCATGCGGGAAAGGTGCAGTATTACGTTTTGGACTGAGGGAGTTGCACGTGAACGCCGAAGAAAAAAAGCGGGACCGACCACGCGGGGAGCATCGCACTTCTGCCGCCAATCGGCAAAAGATACTCGAAGCGACGCTCCAGGTCGCGCAGGAATACGGCTATCAAGGCACGACAATCCCGCGCGTCTCGCGCAAGGCGCAGTTGCCGAGCGGAAGCGTCTACTGGCATTTCGAGAGCAAGGACATTCTCTTCGCCTCGCTGATGGAACAAAGCCAGGAATGGCTGGCCGGGTTTCACCGCAAGCGCCGCCCGCTTCCCGGAGAAACCACTCGGCAGCATCTCGAGCGAATCTATTGCAATGCTCCGGACAGCGAGGCCTTGATTACGCAGGACTTCTGGCGGCTTGGTGTCATCCTGAGTGTCGATCAATCGGTCCGCGAACAGGTGTCCCGGCAGCGCTTTCTTGATCTGCGCAAAGCGGTGGTGGAGGAATACACCTACTGGTATCGGCAGACCCTGCCCGCGGAATTGCAGGAACGCTGTCCCGACCGCGCCTACAAGCTTGGCAAATTCACGCTGATTTGCGCGGACGGCAACCTGATCATGAACGCTTCCGGCGACAGCCTGCCCGGCTACCTGCGGATGGCGGGCATCAGCCTCATCAGCCTAGCCGAAGCCCCGCCCGACGCTTTGTAAGCCGACGTTTCAGCGCGCGGTCAATTTTCAAACAGTGTCGCGATGCTTTTTGCCGCTTCCCGCAGGTCCGGCACATACTTCGCACAAGCGTCCTCCAGCGTAATCGCCGAGGTTGGGAAGGATGTGCATAGCGCACCGACTGCAGTCGAATAGACAATCACCGGAAGCGCGATGGTCGTGGTCCGCTCCGGTTCACCACCGGAACGCAGGGCGTAACCCTTTTTGGCTGCGATCGCGATCCGGTCACGTGCGGCAGACAGCATTTCGTCGAATCCATCATCGCGCATCTGGTGCGATTGCAGGCGCGTCAGGATCGCGTGCCGCTCTTCCTCGCCGCAGTGGGCCAGATAGACGCAGCCGGTCGCGGTCGACAGGATCGGCAGGCGCAGCCCCGTGCGCCCCCTGTCAAACACGAACGGGTTATGGTGCCGGGTGGTCGCCTGGATCACCATCATGTCAGCTTCGAGCGTGGCAAAGGTGTGGGGCCAGCGGATACGCTTTTGAAGCATCTGCAGCACCGGCATCGCTTGTTCGGCCATACGGTGTTCGGGCTTGTACCCGGCGCTCAGCGCCAGAATCTGGGAGGTGAGGCGGACCGAACTGTGCCCATCGACCCGCTCCACATAGCCGAAGGCGCACAGGTTATCGACAATCCGGTGCACTGCGGGCCGCGAGATACCGGTCGCCCGGTGAAGATCGACAACCGTGCAAATCCCGAGATCGTTGATCGATTCGATCACCGTCAGCAATCGCCCGTCAATTGCCATGTTCCCGTCCTCCCCGTTGCGCCCTTGTTCAAGTCCTTTTTCTTTTTGTCGTCCTCAAACCGGAGTGTGCATTATTAGCTGTCCGGATTGTCATCCAGAAAACGGTGGACCATCGAATTGAATTCCCTGGCGTGTTCGAGTTGCAGCCAGTGGCCGCAGCGGTTGACGATCAGCACGCGGGAATTGCGGATCATGCCGGCGAGGCGGATCGCATGAGTAAAGTGCGTGACGCGGTCATCACGGCCATGCATCAGCAGGGTCGGCGCCGTGATGGACGGAATAAGCTCCTGGTTCAGTCGCACCATCGGACCCTTCCCGTGCCCACCGATCCAATTGTCCACATGGGCCTTCTGTGCCAGCGTGTTGTTCAGGCGTTCCTGGATCAGGTCGTCCGTCACGTTCGACGTATCGAAGGCCATGATGTTGGTCAGCGCCCGGACCGTTTCGAGGCTCGGTTCGAAATAGGCGCGTTCCAGCACCTTAACGCCTTCCGTCAGTCCAGCCGGTTCAAACATCCCCGGAACGCCGGACGGCGAGCCCATGGTGATCAGGTGCGAGACCAGATCCGGCCGTTCATAGGACAGGCGAATGACCGAAGCGCCACCCATCGAATTGCCCACGACAGCCGCACGAGCAATACCCAGCGTATCGAGCAATTCGGCGAGCGCGCCGGAGTTATCGCGGTTTTCATAGACGACCGGCTGAGAGCGCCCCCAACCCGGCAGGTCCACGGCCAGAACGCGGAAAAACTGCGACAGGTAAGGAATGTTGGGGTTGTAGTTGCTCCAGCCCGAAGCGCCCGGCCCGCCGCCGTGGACCAGCACCAGCGGATGCCCCGAGCCGACCTCGTTGTAATGGATGTCCCAGTGCTCGGTACGAACGCGCTTGCTGGTACTTTCGTAGCTCAACCCGACCATGATTCCGCCTTCCCTCCCCGTGTCCGAAAATCGGACATACTAATGGTTTTTTCGCACGAACTACCGGTTTGCGCTGGCATCAGGCCCGAAAGGAGGCTCCAAAAACATCAGCGCGTGGTGACAAACACCTGTTGAACGTGCAAAGATGATAACAGATTCCAGAATGACGGTTCAACAAAAATTCGAACCCGTTTGGCGACGGGCGTCAGTGGGGAGGTGGAGCAGAGCATGACGCAACCGGCAAATGTGCCACAGGCATCGCTCATGCGCCGGCGCGCCATGTGGTCGAGTTATCTCGGCTCGGCGGTCGAGTACTATGATTTCCTGCTCTACGGCATCGCGGCGACTCTGGTTTTCCCGAAGGTTTTTTTCGCCCTTGATCCGAAAGTCGCCACGCTCGCATCGTTCGCCACGCTTGCTGTCGGTTATGTCGCGCGTCCGCTGGGCGCCATCTTCTTCGGCCATTACGGCGACCGGGTCGGCCGCAAGAAAATGCTGATGATCACGCTCTACATGATGGGCGTATCGAGCTTTATGATGGGACTGCTCCCCTCTTACGCGATGATCGGCATGGCGGCGCCGCTTGCATTGATCGCGCTTCGGTTGGTCCAGGGGTTCGCAGTCGGCGGCGAATGGGCGGGAGCGACGCTGCTGTCCATGGAGCACGCGGGCAAGAAATCCCGCGGCTTTGCCGCTTCGATCGTCGGCTCGGGCGCGCCGTCCGGCGCAGTCATGGCGACGCTTGCGTTGATGCCGTTCGCCGCGATGGAAGAAAGCCAGTTCCTGAGCTGGGGCTGGCGCATCCCATTCCTGCTGAGCGCGGTGCTGGTGGCACTGGCCGCTTATCTCAGGCACTCGGTGGCGGAAACACCCGACTTTCTGGCCATGCAGGAAGCACAAAAGGCTCAACCCCCGCAGAAGCCGGAAATTCCTCTGCTGGTTGTGCTGCGCTGTTATCCCTGGCCGCTGTTGAACGGTGTGCTCGGCAGCCTGGCGTGCCTCGCCATGACCACGCTGACGGCCACGTTCATGATTAACTTCGCGATCAATGTGGGGGGGCACGCCCAATCGAAGGCGCTGGCCATGCTGACGATCGTGAATGTCATCCACATCTTCGCCATTCCCGCTTTCGCGATCCTGTCCGACCGGATCGGTCGCAAGCCAGTGATGATCGCCGGGGCGCTCGCCGGGATGGTGTTGATCTTCCCGATCTTCCACCTGATCACTTCGGGCAGCACGTGGGGCCTGCTGCTGGGCCTGATGCTTGCCAACCCTGTCATTCACGCAATGATGGGCGGGCCGATAAGCGCCTGGCTCGGCGAGAAGTTCGCGGCCGACATCCGCTACAGCGGGATGGCGGTGACATTCCAGGTGGGCTCGACGATCAGCGCCGGGTTCGCCCCGCTGGTCGCCACCTGGCTGCTGATGCGCAGCGGCGGAACCGATCCCACCTATGTGGGCGTGTTCTTCGTTGCGCTCTGCGTGATTTCGATCACGGCGATCCTCTTCGCGCCGGAGAGCTTCCGCAAGACGCTCGACGTGACCACCAACGCACCCGGCGGTGGCGACAACGAACCTGCCGGACAACAGAACCAGGCGAGCACGGCCGCCTGAACAGACGGGCGAGCCTGTCCAGTCTACGGACGTATGGACCGCAGGCGTTTCGCCGGACAGTTCGATTGAACAAACAGTCCCCAATACGAACCGGCGTCACCTGATTCGTGAAGGACAAATTCGAGGGGCGAGATGAACAGACTGGCCAACAAGGTCGCGATCGTTTTCGGCGCGGGGCCGAACATCGGCGGCACGATTGCCCATTTTCTTGCCCGAGAAGGGGCCAGCGTGGTGGTCTCCGACATCCACCTGGAAGCGGCTGAGGAGACCGTTGCGTTCATCCGCGGCAAAGGCTTCGTTGCCCATCCGGTGCAGGGCAATGCCACCGTCGAGGCCGACGTCCGACGGATTGTCGCGGTAACACTGGAAACCTATGGCCGCATCGATATCGCCGTCAACATGGCCGGCCGGGTGCATTGGTCGCACCTGCTCGACATGGACATGGACGACTGGAACGCGTCCGTCCTCAGCTTTCCCACCGCCGGCCTCCTGACCACGCGCTATACCGCACAGGCGATGATCGATGCCGGGCATGGCGGATCGATCATTCACCTGCTGTCCACCGCTGCGCATTTCGGCGAAGCGGCAGGCACCGCCTATACCGCGTCCAAGGCCGCCTTGCTCAGTTTCGCGCGATCAGCGGCGATGGACCTGGCCCACCACGGTATCCGCGTCAACACCGTCACCCCTTGCGCGATGGAACACCAGCTGTGGACCCTGATGCGGGACGAGGTGACCGATCCCGACTGGCAGCGTCCGGATAACATGGCGTTCTACTCGCGCGACGACTACCTGAAGATGCTGCCGCTGCAACGCTTCCCGCGCGCGTCGGACCTGGCCTGGGCCACGGTGTTTCTCGCCTCGGATGAAGCGGAGATCATTACGGGAATCGACATCCCGGTCGATGCCGGTCTGCGGCACAAATATCCGACATGGACCCCCGGCGCACACACCGGCGTGAACATCAGGGACTACACGGAAAAAACCTACATCACTCGCTACGGCGAGCCTCAGGAGAAGCTCGTTCCTGAGTCTCTCCCATCGAACATGCGGCCCGATCCGAGCAGGCAGGAGAAGTGACAATGAGCGATGCCAACACCCCCGTTCCGATGAAGGAACGTCTGCGCCAGCTGCATCTGACGGGCGCTGAAACATCCATGGGCAAACTGCTGCGCAAGTTCTGGCAGCCGGTCGCGATTTCCGACACGCTGGTCGCGGGTAAGGCGAAAACGGTGAAGGTGATGGGCGAGACCCTGACCCTCTATCGCGGCGACAGCGGCCAGGCCTATCTCGTGGGCGGCTACTGCCCCCACCGCCTGACCTTGCTCGCCAACGGCTGGGTCGACGGTGACGAAATCCGCTGCATCTATCACGGCTGGCAGTTCGATGGTTCAGGCCAATGCACCCACCGCCCGGCCGAGCCAGACACCAGGAAACCCAACATCCAGGTCGCCAGCTATCCGACGCACGAATATGCCGGGCTGATCTTCGCATACATGGGTGAAGGCGAGGCGCCGGCGTTCGAACTGCCCCGCAAATCCGTTTTCGAGCGCCCCGGCGCGCTGCAGTTCGCCCGCCTCGAAACCTGGCCGTGCAACTGGCTGCAGCAGGTTGAAAATTCCCTGGATGCGGTCCACGTCAGCTTCGTACACCATTGGGGCACGGTCGGCTCGTTCGGCAAGGTCGTCGCCTCGACCGTGCCGGAGCTGTCCTACGAGGAAACGGACGCCGGCATTCGCCAGACCGCCGTGCGCTCCGCCGGGTCGAAGCGCGTGTCCGATTGGACGTTCCCCAACAACAACCACGTATCGCACCCGACACTTGAACCCGACGATCCCTGGGTCGATGTCGGCGTGTGGATGACGCCGGTGGACGACGAGAACACCATGCGGTTCCTCATCTATTCGATCCCGTCGACCGATCCTGCCACGGATGCCCGCATCCGCGAGTATTTCGAGACATATTCGGAATACAATCCGGCCGATCATCACGACGAGCTTTTCTTCGAGAACAAGATGCCGGCCGACAAGCTGGTCCAGCTGACCTCGGCGCAGGACTATGTCGCCGCTGTCGGTCAGGGCACGATCGTCGACCGTTCGCAGGAAAAGCTGGGCCGTTCGGACATGGGTATCGTCACGCTGCGGCGTGTCTACTGGCGCGAGATGGAAGCCATCGAACAGGGCAAGCCTGGCAAGCCATGGAAGCGGCTATCGCACGACGCCCATATGCCCAAGCAGGTGAACGAAGTCGTTTCCTGATTGTCGCCTCGGCACGGAGCCGGTCTGATACGCCTGGAGATACCAGAAGCCATGTACGAAACCATGCCCGATCACAACCTGCCGGAAGAGCTGATCCAGTTCCGCGACAGTATCCGGCGCTTCGTGGATCGCGAGCTGCGTCCGCTGGAAAAGCACGTTACGATCGAGGGTAAACTTCCCCAAGATGTGGAAGCGGCGGTCGCAGCAAAGGCACAGGCGGGCGGCTTCTGGCTGATGGACGTTCCGTCGGAACTGGGCGGCGCGGACCTGGGCCTGCTGGCACTGGCCATCTTCTGGGAGGAAATCGCGCGGACCACTGCCGTTTCGGCTCGCGACCACGCGATCTTCGGTCCGACGATAGGACCGATCCTGCTGTCGCTGCAGGGCGACATGCGCGAACGATACCTGATGCCGGTGTTACGCGGTGAACGAAAGGCCTGCTTCGCGCAGACCGAGCCTGATGCGGGGTCCGATCCGGCATCAATGCGCACCCGCGCGATCCGCACGGATCGGGGCTGGAAGATCACCGGCAACAAACGCTACATCACCAAGGCCGCGACCGCCGATTTCGCGCAGGTCATGGCCGTGACCGACCCGGAAAAGGGCGCACGCGGCGGGATTTCCTGCTTCATCGTCGATATGGACACGCCCGGCGTGACCATCGGCCCGGCCGAAATGACGATGATGGGCGACACCCCCTATGAAATCATTTTCGAAGACGCGGAAATCCCCGCCGGGAATCTGATCGGTGGAGAAGGCATGGGCTTCACGCTCGCGCAGAATTACATCAACCATGGCCGTATTCGGCACGGCGCCCATTCCTGTGGCGCGATGGCGCGCTGCCTGGAAATGACGGCGGCCTATGTCAAGCAGCGCAAGACTTTCGGCGCCGTGCTGGCAGACCGGCAGGGCGTGCAATGGATGCTGGCCGATGGCTACATGGCGCTTCACGCCACACGGCTTATGGTCCACGATGCGGCTGCCAAGCTGGACCTCGGCCTCGAGGCCCGGATTGAGACCTTCATGGCGAAAATCACCGGAGTGGAAAACGGCTTCAAGGTCGTCGACGACTGCCTGCAGCTGCATGGCGGGATGGGCCTGACCCGCGAAACGCCGATTGAGCGCTATTGGCGCGATCTCCGCAGCTTCCGCATCACCGAAGGACCGACGGAAGTTCTGAAAACCACGATGGCACGTTCGATCATCAAGAACGCGGGTCAATGATGCAGGACGTTCTGAAGGATGTTCTGGTCGTCGAACTGGGGACTATGGTGACCGCCCCGCTGGCGGGCATGATGCTGTCCGACATGGGCGCGCGAGTCATCAAGGTTGAGCTGCCGGATACCGGCGATCCATTTCGCGCTCACGGCGGCGGACGCTACAGCCCCCCGTTCGTGGCCTACAATCGCGGCAAGGAGAGTATCCAGCTGGATTTGCGCTCGCCTGGCGGGCTGGCCAAGCTGTCCTGCCTGCTCGGCCGCGCCGACGTCGTTCTGGAAAACTTCCGTCCGGGCGTGATGGAAAAGATGGGCCTCGACAACGACCGGCTGCGGGCGCTGAACCCGCGCCTCATACGCGCCTCAATCACAGGCTTCGGGCAGGATGGCCCGTACAGGGACCGCCCCTCGTACGACAGTGTACCGCTGGCCCTGTCCGGCTTGTCGTCACTGATGCTGGACCCGCAGGACCCACGGATGTCGGGGCCGACCATCGCCGACAACATCACCGGAATGTACGCCGTGCAGGGCATTCTGGCCGCACTGTTGCGCCGCACCCGCACAGGCGCCGGCGGGCATGTCGAAGTCAACATGCTCGAAGCGGCAATCTCGTTCATGCCCGATGCGTTCGCACAATTCAGCCGGGCGGGTATCGTATCGGGGCCCGATACGCGCGTACGCATTTCCCAGGCCTATACACTGCGCACGCAGGATGGGCTGCTGGTGACTGTCCACGTCTCGTCGGTCCAGAAGTTCTGGGAAGGCTTGTTGAACGTCATCGGACGGCCTGACCTCGCGCGGGACGAGCGCTTTGCGACGCCGGCTGCGCGCACGCAGAACTATCCGGAGCTGCGCCAGATCCTGATGGACATTTTTTCAAACCGCAGCCGCGCCACCTGGGTGGCCGCGCTCGCGGCAGAGGGAGTTCCCGGCGGCCCCGTCAACCGGGTGGACGAAGTGGCGGACGATCCGCAGGTCCGGCATCTCGGCACCTTCGCCCGCACGGTTCATCCGACCATGGGCGAAGTCGTCGGCATCAAGAGTCCGATCCGGCTCGACGGTACGCGGCGCGATGATCCGCCGCCGCCGCCCGAACTCAACGCCGATGCCGCAGCCATCGCGGCCGAGTTCGGCTTCGACACATGATGATGCCGCCGATCAGATCGTGAACTGTTCGAACGTCGCTGGATGGAACAGATCCTCCGGCGTGACCAGCCGGGACGACAGACCCTGACGGTGATGCTGGGCAAAGAAGTCTTCCAGCACATGACGGTTCTTTTCGATCCCGTACGTCCAGAAATCCTCGCCCATCAGGGCCATATCGGCGTGCAGACGTTCATCGACGAACGGCATCGTGATCTTGCAGGCGGACGTTTCCCGCAGCCGCTCGAGACAAAGATCTTTGGCCTGCGAGAATGCCTTCATCACGGCGCCGGGCAGCCACGGATGGGAATCGGCGATGCTGCGACGTACGCCCACGATATGCATGATCGGGAAGATTTGCCGCCGCTTGTAATAGGAAATCGCCTCCAGCATCGGATCGTCGAACAGCCAGCCGACGTTCGCCGTATCTCCGGAAATATCGGGAGCACGCGGGGCGATGTAACCGTCGATCTCGCCATCCGCGAGCAGGGCCGAAATCGTCTTGCCCTCCGGCGCGTCGATCAGACGGATCGAGGGCGGCAGGTCGAGCTTGATCTTTTCCGGCCGGTCCGCATCGGAAATCCCGCCCCGCACCCAGGTGACGTCCTCCGGCGCGACGCCATAGTCCTGCTCGAGGAACGCGCGTATCCACACCATCGCGGTCAGCTGGTATTCCGGCAAACCAACCTTCTTGCCCTTCAGATCTTCCGGCCGCTTGATCCGATCCTTGCGCACATAAAATGCGGAATGGCGAAACATCCGCGACAGGAAAGCCGGCACGCCGACATAGGGCAACGTTCCGTTGGCGGTCTTCACGGTCGATGATGACAGCGACAGTTCGCAGATATCGAATTCGGCGTGACGAAAGGCGCGGAAGAATATCTCCTCCGGCGATAACTGCATGAAAACCGGATCAACGCCGTCGATCTGCACATCTCCGTCGAACAAAGGACGGCAGCGATCGTAATTGCCCACTGCCACCGAAAGCTGCAACTTGCTCACTACGCGTTCCTCGCTTCGGCATAGGCGGGATGGATGGTGACCGTCATGTCGGCGATACCGGCAATACCGCATGTAATGGTATCGCCCGGCGTAACAGGCCCGACACCTTCACACGTGCCGGTCATGATGATGTCGCCGGGATAGAGCGTATAAAACCGCGAGGCATAAGCGATCTGCTCCGCGATGGTCATGATCATCCGCGACGTATTCGATGCCTGGCGCAGGTCGCCATTGACGTGAAGTGAGAAATCGAGCGCCTGGGGATCGGCCACCTCATCCGCCGTGACCAGCCAGGGGCCAAGAACGGCGTAGCTGTCGCCGGACTTGCGCAGGCTACGGTCTTCCGGCCCGCGCACCACCATGTCGAGCGCGATGGCATAGCCTGCGATAGTCGACAGCGCGTCGTCCACATCGATGTTGCTGACCGTACGCCCGATCACTACGCCCAGTTCCATTTCGTGATCGTTGCGACGGTCGGGAAAGCGCAGCGTAATGCCCTCCCCCGGGCCGACCAGCGCGCTAACCGCTTTCAGGAAAAAGCCCTGCTGTTCTATGCCGCCGCGGAATCGGTCCGAAAAGGTTGCGACATCAGATTCCGCTTCGACCACATGCTCGTGATAGTTCACTGGAACGCCGATGATCTTGGACGGGCGCTGCACCGGCGACAGGAAGCAAGCCTCCGTAACCGCCTTGGCCGATGCACCCGGCAAGGCATCAAGAATTGCAGGTCTCAGCAATTCAAGGTGGCTGATCAGCAGATCGCCTCGCCCTCCCATCCACGGCTTTTCGACTGCAGGCAGAACGGACAGCGCAGCACTCACATCGTAGACCTTGCCGTCCTGGACCAGGCCCAGCTTTCCATCATCGTAAACTGCAATTCTCATCGGGCGCGCCGTTTCATTTCTCAGACTGTTTCTTCATTGAGGATGCCCAGACGGCGCATCACGTCGCGGTCGGACAAGATGAACAGGTGGGCTTCGGCGCTGGTCGCCAGGTGGCTGGCGAAATTGCCCTGCGGAATGGTGAAGAAGTCCTTTTCCTGCCACGCGATCACCTTGTCGCCGATCGTCGAACGGCCAGAACCGGCGACCACGACACAGGCCGCGCTCGCGTTGCTGCGGAAACGAGCCGTTTCCCTGCCCTGCTCCAGCGCCATCATCGTGCAATCGAGCAGTGCCTGCGCCTGGCCGCCTGTGGTCGGGTCGGAATAGCGGATGGTGCGCGATCCGTCGGCCGCGCGTGGCGTACTCGCCAGCGCCTTCTTCGCCTCAAGATAGGGGTAACGAAACACCGGCGAGTGGTTCGCTTCCGGCAGCGCATCCGCAGGCAGGAAGCCCACGGCTGAAAGCGCCGCATCCGGTAAGACGTCCGGCATTTCCGTCACCGGCGGCGGCTGGAAGCGGCCCGTGCCCAGATAGCTGTGCAGCGGTACGTCCAGCGCATCGAGCCACAGCACCGGGACATCGCCTTCATGACGATGCTCGTGCCAGCACCATGCGGGCGTCAGAATCAAGTCGCCGTATTCCATTGGGCACGGCTTGCCGTTGACCAGCGTGATTGCACCGCTGCCTTCCAGAACGAAGCGGATCGCCCCCATTGAATGCCGGTGGGGCCGCGCGGTTTCCCCCGGCAGCAAACACTGCACGCAGGCCAGCATTGTGCCGACCGTATATTCGTCCTCCGGCGATTTCGAATAAGGCGTCAGGTACTGCAGCACGCGCCGCTCGACCACGTCGGGCGATGTCGCACTGAAGGCTTTCTCCAGAAGAGGGCGGGTCTTCGACCATTCCCACAGGTGCGCCTCTTGCGGAGGTGCCGGCGGCCTGTGGGCAGTCGGGCTCAGCCACAACGGCGCGAGATTATGACTCCGCCACTGTTCAAGAACCTGACCGTCGATTTCATTCGACGCCATACCGGCATCCTTCCGCAAGGTTCAGACGATCACACCCCGCGGCACGGGCTTGCCAAACATATAGGCAGCCTGCGCGGCATAGACCGGCTCGTCCACGTTGCAGGCGTGACACATCGCGACCGACATATCGCGATAGAAGCGCTGGATCGGACTCGATGTGCGGGCCACGTTTCCGCCAACGTTGGCAAACACGTTGTGTGCCGCCTCTGCTGCTCGCCGTACCGCACGGACCTGGTTTCGGCGGGCCTCATGCTGCATCGCATTGGGAACCGTACCGCCCGACATGGCGATGTCGTAGGCCTGTTTCAGTCCGTCCAGCAGGTGCAGGCGCGAGGCCGCGATATCCGCCAGCGCAGAGCCGAGCGCCGCCATCTGGTATGGGTTATCGATCGACTTTATTCCCCCGCGGTTGACCCGGCCTTCCGCATATTCCTGATAGCGACGAACCACGCCTTCCGCGATCCCGATGGTTGATGCCGAAATCACGCCGGGAAAGAGATAATCGAACGGCACTTCATAGAGCGGGGCATGAGGTTGATTGGCGCGATGGTAGTCCCGGTTATTGAGCTTCTGGACATTGATGGCGCGATAATCGGGCACGAAGACGTCTTTCGCCTCAATATCCTTTGATCCCGTCCCCCGCAGGCCCATCGTGTCCCAGCTGTCTTCGTGGATCACGTAGCTGCTGCGCGGCATGATGAAATGATGCGGCTCGGTAAACGCCCCGGAACCCGCTTTGGTTTCTCCCAGACCACCCACGACAGCCCATTCGCAATAATCGGTGCCGGAGGAGAACGGCCAGCGTCCGGTCAGCTGCCAGCCGCCTTCCACGCGGCGTGCCTGCCCCAGCATCGCATAGGGCGAGGCGGTCCAGGTATCGACATCCTTGCCCCACACCTCTTCCTGCAAGCGGGGGTCGGTCTGTGCGAATTCGAACGAGTGCAACCCGACGACGCCGCCGACCCAGCCCGCGGAAGGTGCGTTAGCGGCGAGGTCCATGATCAGCCGCGCGAATTCCACGGGGTCGCCTTCCAGGCCACCGTATTTACGCGGCTGAAAAATGCGGATGATCCCGCTGTCGCGCAGGATCGCGTGGGTCCTGGGAGTCAATTTGCCCAGATCATCACATGCCGTCGAATCCTCAGCGAGGATCGGCATGGCGGCCTCGATCCGGCGCCGGACATCGGCAATGGTGGTCACTCCAGCGACTTCCGCGACTGCGGCTTTCGAAAGCTGCATTTTTCTATCCTCTTGATCCAAGGCCAATGTCCGGCCGTTTTCAATTCTACGGATTTGCCGGAACACCCCGGCGCCGATTGCTTCAACTTCCGATAATCATCGCGGGCGGCAGGTCGGGGCGCAGTTCCTTGTGTCCCCAGATCGACGTGCGAGAGTAGGTTTTCGGTTCCCACAGATCGTCGATGGCGATGCCGCCATACCCGTATTCGATCCGCAGGACCGACGGCGAATAGATGTAGGCCGATACCATCCGATCGTTGGTGTGGCAGCCGAGCGACTTGCTGACCGGCACATCGTGCTCGGCGCAGCGGTCCACCGCGATCCCGACGTCGTGGAGCGAATTCACCTCCAGCATCAGGTGATGCGCGCCGCGAAGGCCCGGTGCCGGGCTACCGATCGCGAGCGAATGGTGGCGCCCGTTGCAGTGGTAGAACAGCAACTCGCGCGTCCCGTCCGTCACGCAGTCCGACATGTGGAACCCCATAGCTTCGCGATAGAAGCGATCTGCCGCGTGCAAATCCGGCACCAGCAGCACGATATGGCCCATGCCCTGATCGCCGGTGCTGAAACCACGCATCGGCCTGCCGGGCGTGAAAGTGCCGGGGGATACGAACTGGCCCCAGGCGAGCTCGTGGCGAAAGCCCATGGGGTCGACGAACCAGTAATAGCCCGCAACCCGCCGCTGCGCCGCTTCATCCGCATTCGCCTTATGCAGCACCGGTCCGTTGGCCTCGATCACGGCCTTCAGATCCAGCACCTCACGTTCACCGGAGAGAATCCAGCCGATGTAGGCAATGTCGTTATGGACTCCGGGGTGAACCCACAGGCGGCAATCCGCGTCGTCCATGCGGAAACGGGCTGCCCCATCCGCGCCGTCCTCGATCAGGTGAAGTCCCAGAATGTTGGACCCGAAGGCCCGCCACTCGGTCACGGCGGGCGTGACCAGCCCAAGATAAGCCATCGACCGAATCATTTTTGGTTCCTCCCTGAATAAACACTACTCTAGATTTATGATTCTAGAAAATGAAAATTGGAGTCCTGCATCTGTCTCCATCGAACGCACTTTCCCCGCAACCGTGCACGGGATGGGATCAGCACAAGATATTGAAGTTGACGGTTTATTAGCTCACGGTCGGAATCGGCGCCGTCACACCTTGCAGCGCCGGATCGCCCGGAAAAGCATCGTTCAGGACTTTCTGGCAGACCTTTGTCTTGGGCGAAGGATCGGCGCTTATGATTGCGCGGATATCGTCGAACTCAACCCCGACAGCAGCCTGGCGTTCGGCCTGCGCCTTGCCCAGCCCGGCGTTGTAATAATAGTCCCAATACATCGCACAGCGACTCTCGGGCGGCAGGTCGCCCTCTTTGCAGCCGGCAAACAATAGCACCAGAACCGCCGAAGGCAGAACGATCTTCATGGCCTACCGCCTTTCGCCTTCAGCGGACCTCGCCCCACGCCACAGGTAGAACGCCAGCCCCGCCCATGCGATAATCAGCGAGAAGATGTCGTAGAACCGCAGCGGGCGGTACACCGCATAGCCGAGACCGGTCGAACCGACGAACACCGCCAGGCTGAGCACGACGCACGCAATGATTGCGATGAATTCCGGTTTGCGCATCACAGCCCCCCTTCCGCGCGGATCTTTTCCGCATAATTTTCTCTGTAAGCGCGGCCAGAATTCCAAAGCCACAGCGGTTCCAGCCGCGGCTTGAGCGCCGCCCCCAGATAGCCGCTGTAAGCCAGCAGCAGAACGCCGTTCAGGAACAGTTCCTGCGGCCCGGTGAACAGCTGGCGCGGCGTCGCGACGATGAAGGTGTTCAGCCAGAAAATATTGACCGTTGCCGGCATTTCCAGAATCAGCGCGAGCAGCACGAAACGGTTGGTCAGCAACATGATGCCGAACACGAACTCCATGTACTTTACCGCCTGATACAGACCGATTGCCGCGTTCGCTGCAGCCCACTCCCCGCCAATCCCGGGAATTTCCGGAACATAGCCGGTCAGGATGTAGCGGCCGCCGGAAAACAGCAGATGCGCCCCGAAGAAAAGGCGTATCCATGTTATGATGTAGAACATGGCTTTGTTCTGGGTCACACTCACTCTCCCCTGAAACTGCCGGCGGGCGCCGAGCGCAGTGAAAGCATCGGCAGATAATAACGCACATAAGCCAGCGCGATGATGACGTTCATGTAGAGGCATGAAACGCCCATATAGGTCGGGTCGAACAGCCGGTCCGTGCGTAGATTGAGGAATACCGCGTTGTAGAACACGACTGCCGAGACCGGCAGCAGCAGCAAGGTTGCGGCCGGCACGAACACGCCGAAGATCAGACAAAGGCCGCCGATGATTTCGACTGTCTTCACAAAATCGAACAGCCCCACCTCCACCATCGTGACCAGCAATTGGTTGGAAGCCGGCAAAGTGCCGAATGGCTGTGGAAATGCGGGGGGCAACCCGAATTCCGGCGCCCAGTAGCTATACCCGCTGTTGAGCATCCATGCTCCAAGGAACAGGCGCATGAGCGTTATCACAGCCCACCAGAGCGTTCCGGCGTTGAGCGCGATTTGCACGCGGTCGCCCGATGCGATCTGGCGGGTAATGCGGCCGTCTTCCTGATCCACGCTGCCTCCCCCGCCTACTGTGCGAACGTTGTCAGATAACGGTCCCGGCGAACGATCCTGCCGTCCTTGACCCGGAAGACATCGATCGCGTCCACCGCCGGTTCGCCGTGCGCGGGCATCATGCGGTGAACCACCGCAACGGTCATGCCCTGCGCGATGATTTCACGCACTTCATGGGGCACCGGGGCGCCATCGGCGCGATCCTGCGCGGTTGCCGCGTTGTCGACCGCGTCCTTCGCGAAATAGGTTCTGTGCGCCGCTGCGCCCTGCCCCTTGGCATAGGTTTCATCCATGAACTCGCGGACAATCTGCTGCGGCAGCTTGCCTACGCCCGGCGCGGTCCAGTCCCAGCGCGGGTTATAGTGCATGGTGTAGTAGACGGCGACGGTGAACAGGAGCCCGATCCCGATCGACAACAGCTTCAGGCTGCTCCGGCTCGCCGTTATCATATCCCTCCCTCCCCATCTTCGGTCATCATTGCCCATGCTCCGTGCGGCAATGTTTATTATGGCACTGCGTAGCATCAATACGAACCCACGATAAATGGCCGTGCCCGCTCATGTCCGAAAGTCGGACGCCGCAGCCATTCCGCTTTGCCGAGGCCGGTTCATTGTCCACCCTCAAGCGCAACCAAGATGGGGGGAGGGAATCGTGCGGTCGACAACGTTTCAGTGGCAGTTTGTCACGTTCTTCCGAATTCTCTTCGCCAGCCACCTGCTCTACTCGGGCGGCGCCTATATCTTTTTCGGTTGGGTGCCCTCCGCTTTCCATAACCCGGCCTCCCCGGTCGGCCATTTCATGGTCGAGCTGGACAAGATCGGCCTGTATCCGATGGTCAAGTACATCGAATTCACCCTGGGCCTTCTAGCGCTCTCCAATCGCTTCACGCCGCTGGCGGCCGTGATGGAGTTCCCCATCACGATCATGATCGCTTACCTCAACATCTTCGTGGAAGGCCCGTTGGCGGCTCGGCATTACTACACGGGTATTCAGGAACTGGTGATCAACGGCGCGGTTCTGCTCGGTTACGGCGCCTATTATCGTTCGATGCTGGGTATGCGCAATCAACCGCGCTGGCTCTGGGAGGTGCCGGAGAGCACGCCCGCACCCTCCGCCGCACTGCAGCCCGGCAACGGCGCGCTACCGATCTGGCTTTTCTTCCTGGGTTTCATGGCGATCGTGATGGCGGCATCGTGGTTCATGGGCGCCGCCGACCGTCGCCTGCCACCGCGTGACTGGCTACCGCCGCTGCTGTCGTTCGTCGTAATGCTCGGGCTGCAACGCTTTAACCGGGAAGGCCGCTCGTGAAGGGATCATCCAAACAAACAACCGTCAGTCGGCGCGATCTGGCTCTCTACGGTCTCAGCGCAGCTGCCACGGCGACACTTGTCCCGGCCTCTGCGACGGCGAAAGCCCGGCATGGTGAAAGCGCGCTGGTGCTTGAGGATCGTATCGCAATCGAGGATTTGTTCACCCGTTACCTGTGGTCCTACGACTGCACAGACGAGGAGGAGTTCCTGTCGCTGTTCACGGACGATGCCTTGGTCGTTGGGAAAAGCACGCGTTATCAAGGCAAGCCCGAGATTCTCGGCTGGTTCCGCTATCTGATCGCCATGCGCGAACGCGAGGGCGACGATATCTGGATGCACGAAGCGGGACAGTTCCGCTTCATGAGCGCCGGACAAGCCTGTCTCGTCTATGCCTATGCCACCCATTTCAACAGCAACTCGGCCAAGGCGGCGCGCGGCGTGCGCAGCCTCGGCTATTTCGCGTGCGAATGCGTGAAAGGGCACGGCGGCTGGCAGTTCCTTCGCTTCAGCATCTCCCCGTGGGACCGAACGCGGTTGCCGTGGAAAAAGCCGCTTCCATGGGAAGACGCACCGCCATCCTGACCGGCTGGCGGACTCAGGACATGGCGGCGGTCAACTGCGCAACATCGCCAAGGCCGTCTACGCCGTCCAGCAACGCACGCAGGTGTGCGCGCCGCGAGGGCTCAATACCCGCATAGTCCAGGCAATCATCGAACTTCTTCGCCGCTTCGGCGGGACTCATCGGCACTTGCGGATCCCCCTTCGCGGCAGCGACATGTCGGCGCACGGTTCGGCCGTCGCTGGTCGTTACCTCGACCACCGCCTGACCCGGCCCACCAGCAGGATTGGCCAGGCTTTGGTCCTCAACGGTCTCAACGCGGGCGGCCATTGCCCGCACATCCGGGCGCGTCAAGGCCTGCGGCGTGAAATGCCCGATGCCAACCTTGCCATCAGTGAGTGCCGCCGCAACGACCCAAGGAATGCTGAACTGCGCCTCAACCGTTGTCGCCGGCTGCCGCTTGCGCTCGATCGGAGCGCTCAGGAAGCTCCATTCGGCAGGGCCGTTTCGGATCACGATGCGTTTGATTCCCACCGTGCGCGATCCCAGCGCGTCAGCGATCTGCAGCGCCGCATCGGCGGACGTGTGCGATCCCCGGCAAGATGGCCACGGCTTGAACGACATGGCCGCGCCGGGGAATTCGGCACCGAGCCCATCCAGCAGCAGCGCACGGGAATAGTTGCCCTTGTGATACTGGCTGAACCATCCTTTCGCGCCTTCAAGGATGTCGCGCGGACCAGTCACGCCTCTGGCCGCCAGCCGCGCCGCCATGATCCCGGCGGCGGATGCAAAGCCCGGCCCCATTCGCTTGGTCAGCGCTCCATCGATATGGGACTGCGCGTTGCCCGCCGCCTGATGACAGGCAATGCCCACGGCATGGATCAGCTGATCGCGGTTCAGCTGCATCAGCCGTCCGGCCACCAGTGCGGATGAGAGATAGCCGATTAATGTCGTATTGTGCCAGCCGATCGCAAAGCCGTCGACGCCCGGTTGGCCAGCGATCGAGACGCGGCACGCGACGTCATTCGCCAAAGTCGCCGTAGCCAGCAGCTGCTTGCCGCTGACATTCCCGATCATGTCCGCCACCGCAAGCGCGGCGGGGAAAATAATCGCGGAGGGGTGGAGAAACCCCGGACCGAATGTGTCGTCATATTCCAGCGCGTGCACCATCACGGCGTTGATGCGCGCGGCATCATGACTGGGCAGCCGCAGCCCGCTGCCCCATGCAACGCTTTCGCCCTTGCCGCCGATCGTTGCCGCAAGCTCCAGCAACTCCCGCACGCCTCTTTCCTTGCGGCCCGCCAGCGCGACGCCGACCGTATCCAGCAACTGCGCCCGTGTCGTATTCAGCGCGTGGGTTGGAAGCTTATCGAGACGCGTCTGCAGCATGTGCAGGGCAAGCGGCACGATGGCGTCATCCTGTGCCGTGTTGCCAGACAGCCCCATGTCCGTGGTCGCGTGTGCTGCCCCAGATGCCACGGCGCCGCTCGACAGGATCGAACCCATGAACATACGGCGATCCAGCATAGCTCTCTCCGGCAAGTACGAAAAAAGGGCGAGACTGCAAAAAGTCCCGCCCTTTCGTTGTTCGGGTTTGGCCGATCAGAACTTGTAGCTCAGTTCCACACCCAGTTCGCGCGGACGGCCGACATCGAGCATCGTGAATCCGAACACCCGGTCATGCGCTACGCCCGTAAGGCCTGGCGTCGGCTTGGAGGCCGGGCCGCTCGGATCGAAGCCGCCGGTCAGATAGTATTTGTTGGTCAGGTTGTTGCCGAAGACTGCAATCGACCAGCCTGCCTCTGCTTCAAACGCAATCCGGCCGTTCAGCAGGCCATAGGACGGCAACCTCACGAAGTTCGTCGGGCTGGGATAGCTGAGCTGCTTGCCCTTCCATCCCCAATTGACGTCGAACGCCACATCCCCTGTTTCGCCCACCGGCACCTTGTAGCTGGCGCCCAGGGTGTAGGACCACTTCGGGCTGCGATAGAACGGTACTGCCGAGGTGACCGCGACCGCGCCGCTCGCGCCGCGAATATCCTCGTCATAGCCGGCATCGACGTAACCCAGGCTGGCTTTCAGCACCAGGTCCTCGACCGGGCTGGCAAGGAGCTCGCCTTCGAAGCCCTTGACGGTCGAGTCCCCGTTGACGGTGTAGACCAGCGGCGGCGGACCGGGGTCGGCCAGCTGAATCTGCTGATCCTTGTACTTGGTCAGGAACGCGGTGAGATTCAGGCGGACGCGCCGATCGAATAGGTCGGTGCGCATACCCAATTCATACGTCCAGAGGTTTTCCGGCTTGAACTCGTTCAAGCCGCAGTCCGACAGCGGCGAGCGATAGCAACGTGTCTGGATCCCGTCGTTGAAGCCGCCGCCCTTGTAACCCTTGGCTGCGGAGACATAGGTCATGACTTCGGGCGACCAGCGGTAATCCAGGCTGAAGCGCGGCGAAATGCTGGACCACTTGCCCTTCACCGTCTGCGCGGACGGAGTCGAGACAGAACCGGGGGGGCAACTCGCGGGAGTGCCGATGGCGGCAACCTCGACGCCACCGGCGATGCAGACCTGTCCGCGCCCTTCGCGGAACGAGGTGAAGGTTTTCTTGTCTTCACCCCAGCGCAGGCCGCCGGTCACACTGAGTGCATCCGTTACGTTCAGCGTGCCTTGCGTGAAGAGCGCGACGCTCTCGGTCTTGATGTGCTTGCTCTCGAAGCTGCCTTTGCCGACATCGCCCATGAAGGCGCTGTTCGCACCCGCCGAGGGATCGAACCGACGGCGGATATTGGTCGAGTCATCCCAATAATAGAACGCACCCGCGACCCAGTTGAACCGGTTGTCGAAGAACGAGCCGTTCAGCTGTAGTTCCTGCGTGAAATATTCGATGTCGGTCGTGTCGTTCAGCTGGACCAGCGGTATCGGCGTGCGATCCCAATCCTGATTCTGTATCTGCGAAATGTCGCGATAGCCGGTGAGTGATTTGATCGTCAGATCACCGGTCAATTCATACGCGATCGTACCGGTCAGGCCGTAGCTTTTGAACTTGTTCACATCAGGAACAAGCCCGCCATAGATTTCGCGTCCGCCCTGCACCTGACCGTAGTAGAAGCCAAAGTCCGACGCGGCATTGGTGTAGCCCGAAGGCGAAACCGAAAGGGGCGCGATGGCGCGCAGGGAATTGTACGCGGCGGGGCTCGGCGGCGGATCGCCCGGAATGCTGACCCCGTAAAGCGCGGCGGGATAGAGGTCGGTGGGCGAGAAATTGACCGACAGCGAAGGCTGGCCGTTATCACTCGTCCGGATCAGGTCGGCAGACAGGCCGACGTCCAGACGGTTCGTCGGTTTCCAGCTGACCTGACCGCGCATGGTGGTGGAATCGCCGCCGCCGACATACGTGTCATCGACTATGCGGTGGATGTAGCCATCGCGGCTTTTCTTCGCGAACGAGAAGCGCGACGCCAGCGTCTCCGTCAGCGGCACGTTCAACATACCGGAAATATCGAACCGGTCACGCTGGCCGGCGACAACCTTGATCGAGCCTTCCAATATGTCCTTCGGCTGCTTGGTCACATACCGGATCGCGCCGCCTGCGGTGTTGCGGCCGAACAATGTGCCCTGCGGACCGCGAAGAACTTCGATCCGCTCTACATCCAGCAGATCCAGCAGCGCGCCGTTCGGGCGTGCGAACAGAATGTCATCGACATAGATGCCGACCGCGCCTTCCTGCGTGATGAATCCCTGGGGGGCGCCGCCGATCCCACGGATGGCGACGTTGATGATCGCGTTGCCCTGTGCAGCGGTGCCGCCGATCGTGACGTTGGGAATGAAGGTATCGAACCCGCTCAGGCTGTCCGTGCCCTGGCGCTCCAGTTCGGCGCCGCCAACGGCCACGATCGATAGCGGCGTATCCTGCAATTTCGTTTCGGACCGCTGTGCGGTAACGACAATCTCGGCAATCGTCGCGCCGTCCTGTTCGTCACTTTGCCCAGCGTGCGCGGCGGAGCTGACGATCGCAAGAGCGATTGCCCCGCTGCTTACCCCAATTTGAGCAAGACGTTTCACTGCAAGCTTCATCATCACCCTCCCCACTTATACTTATTTAAATCTTTGAACAAACTTAGAGCATTGTTTTTATTAATTGTTTTTATCGCTATTCAGTCTGGAACGTCGACGCCATTTGGAACGAGGCGTTCCACAATTTAATTGAATGCAAAATCTAGAAACTGCTGTGTGCATAAATTCAGGAGGGTTGTGCGTCAACGGATCAGCCGGTCAAATCACCGTGCTTTTGACGAACTGTCCGTAGTCTGGACATCATCATCCCTGATAATGTCGGGAGCCAAGTGGACGGTGTAAGGGCTCTTGTCGCAGGATGGCGCCAGGGTTGTCGATTGCTGTTGAGACGCGACCCGGCGGATCGAGGAGCGCGGTGGTCTCTGTAGACTCGCCGCTGCGATGTTCACGGTTGCGGCAGGGTTTCGTGCACCATCGTCAGGAAACTTGCTTCCGTCGAAGCGCGGCGGTGTTCGGAAAGCCTCTGGTATTCGGGATCGTTATACCAACGCCGCGCGGCTTCCTCGCTTGGAAAGCGGAACATAACGAAACGGCCGCCGGGAGAGGTTCCTTCCAGCGTCACCGTGGCATCATCGTAGGTGATGAAACGGCCGCCATGCTTCTTGAGCAGCGGGAAGAAGCCCTTCGCATACAGGCTGTAGGTTTCCGCGTCGCGGATCGTGAAAGCCGCGATCATCGTGACGGGCGTCTCGTTCATCGTGCTGCTTCCGCTCTTCATTTCCTGACAAAGGGAAGACTCGCCCAGACGAACACGCTCGGCGCCGCCGCGAGCAGCACGGTGAGGCCCCATAAGGCCTCCTGCGATTGAACTGGTGCCCCTGCCTGGAAGCCGACCACCGCAAGCCCGAGGCCGGCGACGCCGGGCCCAAGCGCAAGCCCGAGCTTTTCGCTTGCCGTCCAGGCCCCAGTGAAAAGCCCCGCACGATTGCCGCGCGCCTCTCCCGCTGCGTGCGTCAGATGCGCGACAAGTGCGAACGGCCCCACCTGAAGCCCTGCGAACGGAAAGCCGATCAGCGCATACAGCAGCAGACTCGGCAAGACCGGGGCCGGCGGCACGGCAAGGAAGCCGAGCGTGGCGACACCAAAGAAAAGCGCTGCTGCGGAGATGACCCAGCGCGCACCCAGACGGCGAACGATCCACGCCCAAACCGGTGTCGAGAGAATTGTCACGCTGAGCATGATCCCAAGCGCCGTGCCGACACTGTCTTCCGTGCGTCCGGCCACCTGAATGATCCAGTAGGGCGTAAGCGCGGAAACGATCCCGACACCCGTGAGCTGAAGAACATAAGCGGCTGCCAGCCTGCGAAAAGGACGTTCGGCGAGGAGGATCGGTATCGCCTGACGCAAGCTTGTGGCCTGGGCGATTCTTGTGCCCGTTGCCGAGGGGGTGGCGAAAAAGGCTGCGAACATGCCCGCACAGCAGATCAGGGAGACCACGACAGCCATGAAGACATAGCCGTCGCGACCGCTGCCGCCGGCACGCACCAGCATCGGCGCAAGACCGGCGCCGATGAGCGTTCCGACCATCGCGCAGCCGATCCGCCATGCCGCGACACGCTCGCGTTCGGCCGCATCCTCGCTGATCTCGGCAGGAACGGCGATGAACGGCACGGCGAACAACGAATAGGCATTCGTCAGCAGGAAATAGATGAGGGCGACCCATGGAAACGCTGCGTTCCCCAGCGGATAGGGCCATGCGAACAAGGCGAGGAAGGCGAGCGGCACGCCGATGCTCCCGGCGAGCAGGAAGGGACGGCGGCGGCCGATCGCCGTTTGCACGCGGTCCGACCAGAGGCCGACGGCCGGATCCCAGATCAAGGCCCACAGCTTCGGCAGCAACACCACCGTTGCCGCGAGGACAGGCGCCATCTTGAGGCTCTCGGTGCAGAAATAGAGAAGGAGCACGGTCGGCACGGTCGCAAAGACCCCGGTGCCGAAAGCCCCGAGCGCATAACCCATGAGACGTGGATACGATAATCGCACCGGGGGCGCTCCCTCTCTCGGCCTCACCCTGCCGGTGATTGGCAGGACGCACATCTATTCATGGCCGATCACGCATTCCCGTAAAGCGTGACGACGCACGCCCCACCGATCCCGAGATTGTGTTGCAGCGCGATCCGCGCGCCCTCCACCTGCCGGGCACCGGCCTCGCCGCGGAGCTGCCAGACGAGTTCCGCGCATTGGGCAAGGCCCGTCGCCCCGATCGGATGGCCTTTCGACAGGAGACCGCCCGAGGGATTGGTGACATATTTGCCGCCGTAGGTGTTGTCCCCATCGGCGATGAACTTCTCGGCCGTGCCCGGCGCGGTGAGGCCGAGGGCCTCGTAGGCCACCAGTTCGTTCGCCGTGAAGCAGTCGTGGAGTTCGACGACATCGATATCACCGACATCGACCCCGGACGCCTCATAAACGTGTCGTGCTGCCTTCGCGGCCATTTCATAGCCGACAAGGCTCATGCCGCTCTTCGCATCGAAAACGCCGGGCAAGTCCGTCGTCATCGACTGCGCCAGGATTTCGACACCGGCAAGCCCGTGCTTTCTGGCGAAACGCTCCGAACAGACCACGGCCGCCGCTGCGCCCGTCGTCGGCGGACAGCATTGGTAGCGCGTGAGCGGCGCGTAGACCATCGGCGACTCCATCACCTGTTCGAGGCTGAGTTCGTCCCGAAACACGGCATTGGGATTGCGATGCGCGTGGCGCCGGGCCTTGACCGCGATCTGCGCGAAGGCTTCCGGCTTCGTTCCGTACTTCGCCATGTGATCGTGCGCGGCGGAGCCGAAGAGCGCCGCCGTCGGCACGCCCGACACCTCATGGCCCTGCAGTGCCGTGACGGTTTCCAGAAACCTCTCCATCGCCGAGGGGCGGTCGTTGAATACGGCACCCAGGGCGCCGGGCACCATCTGTTCGAAACCGAGTGCAAGCACGCAATCGACCACGCCCGTCTCGACCGCCTGCCTTGCAAGATAGAGCGCCGTGGACCCGGTGGCGCAGGCGTTGTTTACATTGATGATCGGGATGCCGCTCAGTGCCAGCTCATAGAGCGCCCGCTGACCGGAGCAGGTATCCCCGTACATGTAGCCGACATAGGCCTGCTGAATGTCGCCATAGTCGAGGCCCGCATCCTTCAATGCGGCCTGCGCCGCGCGCGCACCGATATCAAAATAGATCTCGCCCGCACTCGGCTTGCTGAACGGAGTCATCGCCACGCCGACGATTTGAGCATTTCCAGTCATAACAATTGCCTTTTCTTCAAACGAACCTGATTTCAGAGCCCTTCGAGGCGCGCGCGCAGTTCCTTTTTCGCGACCTTGTTCATCAGCGAGCGCGGCAGCGCGTCCGTCAGAATCACCTCGCGGGGCACCTTGAAATCCGCCAGAAAAGCCTCGCAACGCGCGCGAACCCTCTCCTCAAGCCCCGTAGAGGCGGAACCGGAGGGGATAACGAACACCACTGGAACCTCGCCGAGGAAATCATGCGCCTTGCCCACGACCGCGGCTTCGGCCACCTCGTCCATGGCGACGATCACGCGTTCGATCTCGGAAGCCGCGACGTTCTCGCCGCCGACCTTCAGCATGTCCTTCGCGCGGTCTCCGAAAACGAGCTGGCCGTCGCTGCGCACCTTCACGATATCGCCGGTATCCATCCAGCCGTCCGCATCGAAGCAGCCGTCGGTCGCCTCGGGGTCGTTCAGATATTCGAGGAACAAGGAGATGCCCGGCACGCCGCGAATAAAGAGCCAGCCCGATGCGCCGTCGTCCGTCGGCTCGACGGAAACACCATCCTCGTCGCGAACGTCGATTTCGTATTCGGGCGCCGGCACGCCCATCGCGCCGGGCGTGCCGGGGAGATGCAGGTAGGACTGTATGGGGTGGCTGACGGTTTCCGTCATTCCCCACCATCCGGCGATTTTCACACGGAATTTTTCCGCGAACGCGGGCACATCGGCAAGGCCGATCGCCCAAAAGCGGAAACGATGCTCGGGCGTCTCCAAATCCTGAAGCGCAGACGCAACGAAGGGAAACAGCGATGCCCAGGTACACCCGTTCGCCGTGCTGATATCCCAGAAGCGGCGTCTCGAAAACTTCGGCGTCAGCACGACCGACCCGCCCGCCCACAGCGTCCCGAGAACCGAATAGCCGAGCGCATTGGTGTGGAAGAGCGGCAGAACGATGAGGCCTACATCGGCTTCGTCGAGTTCGCAGTGCCGGGCATTGATCTGCGCGGCCCACAGCGCGTTGGCGTGCGTCCATACGACACCTTTAGGACGCGAGGTCGTCCCCGACGTATATTGCACGCTGACCGGCGTCAGCGGATCGTGACAGGGCAGAAGAACGCCGGCTTCCGGCGCATACAGATCTTCGAATGGGAACGTCCCGCGTTCCGCCTTGTCCAGGCCGACGCACGCGATCCATCCGAGCGCCCGCCCGCACGCCTCGACGCGCAGCAGGAGCGATTGCTGCGTCACGGCAAAGCGCACGCGCGCATGTTCGATGAAATACGAAAGTTCATCGGCTGACGAGCGCGTGTTGGTCGTGACGGCAACAGCGCCGATCTTGGCGCAGGCGAACCACGCGAACAGAAATTCCGGGCAATTGTCGAGGTGGATGAGGACGGGATCGGATTTGCGCACGCCGCGCGCGATCAGGCTGCGCGCCACCGCATCGACGCGCTCGGCGAATTCCCCATATGTCCATCGGACGGCATCATCCTCGGGCGGTTGCCAGATCAGGAAAACCCGATCGCCGCGCTCCCGGGCCTGCATGTCGAGCAGCCAGCCGATATCCTTGCCCAGATAGGGGTGAAATTTCGGCGGCTTTCGTGCGGTGCGCGCTACCATGACGGATCGCCGTATCCATGAAGAGCGCGCATTCAGTTTCGCTCGGTCTTCGGCGCGCAGCCCTTCGCCTTAAGCGCGGGCACGAACACATCCCTGAAGACGACGCCGGTCTTGTCGCCGATCTGTTCGGAATTGATCTGGATCGACGCGGAAACACGGCAGTTCGGGAAATAGCCGACGTACGACTTGTAACCCATAAACCAGCCGCCGTGCGCGTAGAGCGGCCCGAATTCGGTATCGAACACATAAACGCCGAAGCCATACCGGCCCCTCTTGCCGGCTTCGACCGGCTTCGAAACCATCATGCGGGCATACTCGGTGCCGAGGCGTGTGCGCCCTTCGAACACGTCCCACGCCCATTCGGCAAGATCGCCGGCGTTGGTGACAAGCCCGCCGCCGGTCCATTCCGACCGCGTGTTGATCCGGAACACGCCGTCGGCAAGGATCGTGCCCGCGTCACCAAGCAGCGGATTCGCGCCGGCAAGGTAACCCTGCGCAAGGCCGTTGAAGATGCGTCCGTCCGAAGGTCCGGTAAATGTCAACCCGAGCGGATAAAGAAACCGCTCCTGAAGCAGCGCGTAATAGCTTTTCCCGCCAGCCTTTTCGATCACGAGGCCGAGCAGCAGGTATCCGAGGTCGGTATAGTGGAACCCTTCGCCCGGTTCGAACAGCGGCTTCGATCCATAGCCGAACGCGATCATTTCAGGCGGCGTGAATGCGAAGTCGGGTTCCTTTATCCTGGCCCTGGCGGCATCCCAGAAGCTGTCGAGATACACATGATCGACAAGCCCGGAAGAATGGTTGAGCAGCATCCTCACCGTTATCTTCCGGTAGTTCGGCAGGGCCGAAAATTCGGACGTCTCGCCAAGCCATTTCGAAATCGGTGCATCGAGTTCGAGAATGCCGTCCTTCACAAGGCTCACGGCCACCGCCGCCGCGAACATCTTGCCGATGCTTCCCGACATCATCCGCGTCTCGGGCGTCATCACGCGGCCGATCTCCTTATCCGCGAATCCCGCCGAGAAGGAGACACGCTGCCCATCGTCCGTAACGATCGCCGCGGTCGCACCCGGAAGCGCGTGCTCGCTGATCGCCTTGTCCAGGCGCGTCTGTAGTTCGGCGACCGTGGCATCGTCGAGCGCCCGAGGCTCGGCAGCCGCGGCTGTCGAAATCAGCAAGGATAAGCCAAGAATTCTCGCGATGAGCACGTGTCTCTCCTGTCTGTACCGCTTCAGCCGAACTGACGCTTCAGCGCCGCGAAGCAGCGCGCCGCCGCTTCGCCGAGCGCGTCGATCTCCGCCTCGGTCATTGCCGTCGAAAGGATGAAGGCTGAAAACGGCGTGGAGATGATGCCCTCGTCGAGAAGCGCGCTATGCAGGTACCGCTGCATCGCCGTCTGCCGGTCGCTCCGGGGCAGGTCACGGAAACGGTCTGAATCCTGTCCGCCGAAAAAGATGCTGAGAAGCGAACCGTCCGCGCGGACGAAGCCGTTCAGCTTTTCCTCGGCAAGCCCCGCCGTCAGCACCGCCTTGGCGCGCGCGCCAAGCGCATCCAGACGTGCATATGCCGGGGGAGGGAGCAGCTCCAGCGTCTTGAGGCCAGCCGTCATCGTGATCGGATTGGCATTGTAGGTGCCGCCGTGATGGATCTTTACGTGCGGCATACGCACATCGAAAACGGACATCACCTCAGCGCTGCCGGCAACCGCGCCCACAGGGAAGCCGCCGCCGATGATCTTGCCGAGCGCGGTCAGGTCAGGACGGATGCCGGACTGACCCTGCGCGCCGTTGTAGCCGAGCCGGAAGCTCAGAACCTCGTCGAAGATGAGGACGATGCCGTAGGCGTCGCAGAGCGCCCGCAGGCGCGCCAGATATTCGGGGCGCCCCCGGATCAGCCCCGCACGCGAGACGACCGGATCGATCACGATGCAGGCCAGCCGGTCCCTGCTCGCCTCGATCAGCGCCTCGGTCGCATCGAGATCGTTGTAGGGAATGACGATGACGTCTTCGTTCACATAGCCCGGAATGCCTTCCGTGGCGCTCACGGCGCTTGGGGCGGCGGCATTCCCCCATGTATCCGGAGTGGAATTGACGCTCACTTCGGCGAAATCATAGGCGCCGTGATAGGCGCCTTCCGCCTTGGCGATCGTGCTGCGGCCCGTATAGGCCCTCGCCGCCCGGATCGCCATCATCACGGCTTCCGTTCCGGAATTCGTGAAGACGACCCTGTCGACCGAAGCGAGACGATGGCACAGCTCACGCGCAAGCGCGATCTCACTCTCCGTAGGCATCGACACGGCCGTCAGGCGATCGAGCTGCGCCTTCACCGCCTCGTTCACGACCGGGTGATTGTGCCCATGAATGAGCGACGACATGTTGTTGACGAAATCGATGCGCTCCACGCCATCGACATCGGTGACCCTGCACCCTTTGGCCGAAGCCGCATATAGCGGATAGGGCGCGTAGAAGATCGTCGCCCGGCTCGATCCACCCGGCATGACTTCGATCGCTTCGCGATACAAGTGTTCGGACCTCGGCGATCGAGGCAATACCGCTACTTTGGACACCTGATTACAACCTCTGGGCAATGGACAGGAAAGTCAGGCGCTCCCGCTCCCCGAAGCGGGAGCGCCGACAGCTTCACCAGCTGTATTCGAGCTGCACACCGAAGCGTCGCGGCGCGCTCAGGATATACATTCCGTTGGTGCGCTGGGAGAGCTTGACGCGATCGTCGAAGGCATTGTCGACGTACCCGGTAATCCGCCACGCATCCGCTTCCAGGCCCAGCCGGAAATTGACGAGATCCGCGTGTTCGAGACGGAGCGCATTGTCGGGCCGTTCGTAGCCGCCCGATTTCGACGAATACGAAGCCTGCGTGAAGAGCTTCAGTGCTTCGGAAACGGGCGCGCGGTAGGTCGCGACTGTGCTGTACGACCATTTCGCGGTCTGCGGCACAAGGTTTCCATCCACGTTCACGCCGCTGATGAACTGCGCGCCGTCGAACTTGGCATTCAGGTAGCCGAGCGCGCCGTACAGCTCGAGTCCCTCGATCGGCTTCGCGAGGAAATCGAATTCCACGCCCTTGGTGATCGTCTTGCCGCCATTCGCGACGATCGAGACGCCGAGGAACTGGAAGATCGGTGCCGGGTCGGCAACGAGGATCGCCGCGTCCTTGCGCTTCGTCACGAAGGCCGAAAGATTGACCTGCAGCAGATCATCCAGCCAAAGCCCCTTGTAGCCCAGCTCGTAGGTCAGCGATTTTTCCGGATCGAACGGAATGTCTTCCGCCCGGCTCGCCTCGTTGTTGAAGCCGCCCGCCTTGAAGCCCGTCGCGATGCGGGCGTAGATGTTGTTCTTGTCGTTCGGGCGATAGGAGAGCGTCCCCTGCGGCGAGAAATTGTTCCAGCTCTTCTTCACGTAGCGCTCCATGAACCACGGCGCGCCCTGCAGCTGGAAACCCGGAAAGAAGATGGGTGCCCCAACCCCGATGTCGGCGCCGGTTCCGAAGAACGGTATCGCGCTCGGTGTCTCCACGAAGAAATCGTAGGTCTTGCGTTCGTTGGTGTAGCGCGCGGAGCCGGTCAGATCGATCTTGTCCGACACGTGCCACGTCGCTTCGACGAAACCCGCCCACGACCGCGTATCGGTGGTCGCCGAGGTGATCGGCGAAAGCGTGCCGAGATTGATGAAGTTCGGCGGCAGCGCCGGAGGATTGTCCGGCACCATGCCGATGGGAAGGTTGAGGATACGATAGAAGTCGCTGGATTCGTTTATATAATTCAGCCCGACAACATAATCGAAATTCTCGCTCCGGTCCGATACATACCGCGCTTCCACGAACCAGTTGTCCTGTTCGCTCTGGCGAACGGCACCGCCGGTTCCCACGAACGGCGCGAAGCCGGTACGCGAATCGACGTCCATGGACCGGAAGCTGACGATGTTGGTGAATGTGCCCTCGCCGACGCGCCAGTTGAGCGTCTGGTAGAGATGGAGGACATCGCGCTTGACGCCGTGCTCGCTGGAATAGACGAGCGCGCCTTCATCCTCGCCGGGAGGCGTCGTGGCGGAACTGAGGATGATCGCCGCTGGCTGATCGGCATCGAGCCATTCGGCCGTCCACGTCACGTCGATATCGTCATTGACGAGCAGCTTGGCCTGCCCGCGCAGCCCCGCCGAACGAACGGCATCGAGCTGATCGCCCGTCACCGATGAGACGGCCTTGCCGCCGTCCTGATCGATAAGGAAGCCGTTGATCCGGACGAGAAACTTGTCCGCGATGATCGGCACGTTGATCGTGCCGCGATACTCCTGCCGATCGAAATTCGCCGCCGTGAATGCGAAGCGCCCTTCGATCCGGTTCACCGGCTGATTGGTGATGACGTTGATCGCACCGCCGATGGCGTTCCGCCCGTAAAGACCGCCCTGCGGACCCTTCAGGATTTCGAGCCGTTCCAGATCCGTGAACTCGTCGAGGCCGACGACGGAGGATCCGATGTAGACGCCATCCTTGTAAAGCCCGTACCCCGGCTCTTCCACGTCGGTCAGCCGCACGACGCCGCGAATGGCGATGCTGCCCGTGAAGGAATCGTTCTGGAAATCGTCGAAATCGACGTTCGCAGCATATTGCAGCGCATCCTCAAGACTGTTGACGCGCAGGTCTTCAAGAAACTTTTCGGAAAATGCCGTGATGGACATCGGCACTTCGATCAGCGTTTCCTCGCGCTTGCGAGCCGTCACGATCAGCACGTCGTCCTGATTGGCCACTGCTTCTGCGGCATGTGCCGATACGGCAGGCATACCGAGTATGCTCGTCGCCAGCAGTGCCCCGCACACACTCATTTTCAGTTTCGGCATAAGTCATACCCCCTTTTTGCTGCAATCTCTGCGGATCGCGTACCGATATCAAACGAATCAAGTTTATCCTTGGTTTCAAGTTTATACTTGATTATTTTCATCATTCAAAGAGATGATTTTTATCATTAATTACAGTGATTTAGAAAAATATAATCGCTCGACGAGCGAGGGCGAACCCTGAAGAATGATGCGCTTCCTGGCCGAAAGGACGGGCCCCGCACCCGGCTCGCCCATTTTGATTTTGGCGGTACGTTGCGTATTGAGGCAGACGCCGGAACGGGGCACCCCCGGCGATCAGGACCTTTGAGGCAGAACAGGCGACTATGGAAAACCGGGCACGATGACGGCGACGACGCCCCTTCCTCAACGCAAAAGGCGCAAGAACGCACGCAAGACGAGCCCTGAACCGCCGAGCACGGAGCGCGGCAAGATCGCGCGCGAGAAGTTCAAGAAGGCAACCGCGAAACTCCTTGAAAGCAAGAGCTATCGCGAACTGACGCTTGCGGACATCGTTCGCACCGCAAAATTCAACATCGCGACCTTCTATTACTATTTCAAAGACAAGCAGAGCATCGTGCGGGAGGTCATTCAGGATCTCTTCCCCCACGATTCCCTCGTCGCCGAATACCGCAGCAACAGCATCGCGCTGGACGAGCTCTTCGGGATCATCTTCGAAACCACCAAGGGCCAGACCATGGCCTATTCGCAGCACCCCGGCCTCATGCGCAGCATCGCGCAGCTCGCGGACGACGAGCCGGAGCTTGCGGAGATTCTCTACAAGCGCGACCAGATGTGGACGGAACTGATTGCCGAAGACATTCTGCTGCGTTTTTCCGCGAACGCCATGAAACCCGAATTCGCCCGGGCGCTTGCGGAACTGCTGAACGGAAACGTGAAATCGTTCCTCACCGATATGTATGTTATCAGGAAGCCGTCGCTGACGCAGACCTTCAAGTCCGAAGATGAGGTCGCCCGGTTTCTGGCAATCTTCTGGTGGCGCGCGCTGTTCCTCAGCAACCCGCAGTCGTCGGATCTCGGGCCGTTCGACGAATTCAGCCGCCTGATGCAAACCACGCTTGAATAGCCCCAGGCCAATAAGCATGGGCCGCAGGGTGTGACATGGCGAACGCGCGCGGTATCGTCGACGCTGAAAGAGGAATATCTGCATGACGATCGCCAGGCTGAATGTGCTCACCTGTGCCGGTATGCTGCTGCTGGCAACGGCAATGCCCGCCGCGGCAGGCGCGGATCGCCTCGTGTTCGAAACGACGATCCCTGAATTGCAGGAGGCGATGGCCGAGGGCAAGGTCACGTCCCGCCAGCTCGTCGAGGCGTATCTCGCGCGCATCGCTGCATACGATCAGCGCGGCCCCCGGCTGAACGCGGTTATAACGCTCAATCCGCAAGCGCTCGAAGACGCTGCCCGCATGGATCGTGAGCGCGCCGAAAAAGGCCCGCGCGGCCCGCTTCACGGTATCCCTGTTCTCATCAAAGACAATTTCGCCGTCACCGGGCTTCCCACATCCGATGGCACGCTGACGCTGGCGACATACACCGCCACAACCGACGCCTTTCAGGTGCGCCGCCTGCGCGCAGCGGGCGCGATCATTCTCGGCAAAACGGCGATGCACGAACTCGCGATGAGCGTGATCACCGTCTCCTCGCTCAGCGGCGAAACCCGCAATCCTTATGATCCCCGCCGCACGCCCGGCGGGTCGAGCGGCGGCACGGGGGCAAGCATCGGCGCAAGTTTCGCGGCGGCGGGCATGGGGAGCGATACCTGCGGATCGATCCGCATCCCGGCCGCTTATCAAAGCCTGTTCGGGATGCGCGGCACGTCCGGCCTTTCGAGCCGATCGGGCGTCGTCCCCCTCTCCTCGACGCAGGACGAGGCCGGGCCGCTTGCGCGCACGGTCACCGATCTTGCGATCATGCTCGATGCCACCGTCGGCGCGGACCCGGACGATCCCGTCACGAAGGCGATGGCGGAAAAGCCCGCCCCCGCCTATCGGGAGGGCCTTCGCCCCGGCGGATTGAAGGGCGCGCGCATCGGGGTTCTGCGTGCCCTGATGACACCAGAAATGATGGATGCGGCGATGCGCGACAAGACGCTCGCGGCGCTTGAAGCCATGAAGGCGGAAGGCGCCGAGATCGTCGATGTCACGATTCCCGATCTCGATCCCACGATGAAGGCCGCGAGCGTGATCGCGCACGAGTTCACACGCGATTTCGCCGCCTATCTCGCGCGCTATCCGGGCGCACCGATCACCTCGGCGACCGACATCGCGGGCAAGGGCCTCGTCCACGAAGCCGTGGATGCGCGGCTGAAACAGCGCGCCGCGGTCGGCGCGCACGATGCAAAAGCCTATGCCGAAGCCCTCGCCAAACGGGCCGTTGCCCGGCGCACGATCCTGGACGCGATGGCGACGGCAGGCGTCGATGTGCTTGCCTACCCCACCGCCTTGCAGCCACCTCCGCTTCGGGGCGCCGAGATGTTCGGCGCGGGCACCTGCATGATAAGCGCCGTCACCGGCCTCCCGGCTCTTTCGGTGCCGCTGGGGCTCAGCATCAATGCGCTGCCTGTGGGGCTCGACCTGCTGGGCAGGCCGTTTGAGGAAGCAAGGCTGCTGAACCTCGCCTACGGCTGGGAACAGGCCGCGCACCCGCGCACGCCGCCGTTCAGCACGCCGCCACTCACAGATGGAAAGGCGCCCCAACCGTCGCGTTTCAAGGTGCGAACCTCGGGAGAGGGTCCGCGCGCCGAGGTTGCCTTCGCCTTCGATCCGCTGAACGCGATGCTGCGCTACGATGCCCGCCTCGATCGTCTTGGAAACGACGAGCCTGTCGCGCTCACGCTGCAGCGTACCGAAGACGGAAAGCCCGGCGCCATCATCACCAATCTGCTGCGACCCGGCCAGCGGAAGGCGAAGGGCGATCTGCAACTCGATACCCGCGCCCGTGCCGACATCGCCACCGGGCGCCTTTACCTCAGACTATTCACGCGCGCGCATCCGCTCGGCCGGGAAGAAGCGCCGATACCACCGCAGCGGTGATCGCGATCAAGGCGTCCGCGTGAATTCCACCGCCCAGGCTCGGCTGTCGCCGTACGTGAGCCCACTCACTGCCCCGGACGCATCGCGCACGAAGCGAATGGTCGCATATTTGCTGGTGAACACATCCGTGAACGCCGGCTTCAGCGGCTGCGCGGCAAGGCCGGGCCGTCCCGTTGTGGCAATGGACAGTCCGCCGTCCGGTGCTGCGCGAACCACCATGCAGAATGGATTGTCAGCGCCGCAATACTGACCCACGAAAGGCGCAGGATCGACGGTCTCAACCGGGTCCACACGCCGATAGCGCAGTCTTTCTCCATTGGCCTCGACGACGAGATCATTGCTGCGTCCGAACACGAAATCCGTGCCGGACAGACTCCACCGGCCCGGTGCGACCGGATCGAGCGCCGTACCATCGATGCGCAGACCGCCATCGGCGTTCGCGACAATCGAGATCGGCGCCCCCGTGACCTCGCTCACATAGAGACCAGCGGGCAGCTTGCCCGAAGGCGTATGGACAGGCATCGGCGCCAGGCCGGAGAGATAGTGATCAGCGACGCTCTGCCCGATCGCGACGGGATCGACATCGCCGGCATTGCACAGGAGCGCGATGGAGAGGCGCTGGGCCGGGTAGCGCGCGAGCCACGCCCGGTAACCCCCGGTCGCACCCGAATGGGCAACCTCATCGATCCCCCGGTGCTTCGTGACGCGCAGCCCCGAGGCGTAAACGATCCGCGTGCCGTCCGAAAGAACGCCGACGCGCTCCATCGCGGCGCGGAAGCCCGTCCCCAGCCGATCGGCGTCCAGCGCGGCATTCCATGCGAGCAGGTCCTTCACCGTCGTCAGCAGACCGCCGTTGCCGTGCGCGTCCTCGATCGGCTGATCGATCACATAGGTGGCGCCCTCGCGCGCATAGGCCGTGACCCGGCCGGGAACCAGCGTCCGGTAGCGTTCGCGCCACTGCGTGCTCGTCATCCCAAGCGGATCGAAGATGCGCGCCTTGGTGAATGCCGCAAAACTCTGGCCGCTCACCCGCGCGACAATGATCGCGGCCAGATTGAAGTTGGTGTTTGAATAGCTGTAGTGGGCGCCGGGCGTATAATTCAGGCCCTTCTGGCGCGCGGCGATGGCCAGCACGTCATCGTTATTGGCGCTACGGCTGTTGCGTGGCCAGCCTTCCATGGCGCTGATTGATCCCCAGTCCCGCAGGCCGCTGGTGTGCTGGATAAGGTGCTCTATCGTGATCGGCGTGCCGTAATCGGGCATTTCCGGCAGGTACGTGCGGATATCGTCCGAAAGCGCCAGCTTGCCGTCCCGCGCCAGCAGAACGATCGCCGCTGCCGTGAACTGCTTGGAGACCGAGCCGGCTTCGTAGATGCTCCCCGGCTGCGCGCGAACACGCTCCTCGATATCCCCCATGCCATAGGCGCGCTCCAGAACGGTCTTGCCGTCCTTCTCGACGCCGACCGCACATCCCGGAACGCTCTCGCCCGTGTAGCGCCCGAAGATGGTGTCGATCCCGTCGCTCGCATATGCCGGCGCGGGAAGGGCTGCCACCGAAAGCGAAAATACGGCTGCGATTGTCTTCATTGGGCTGTTCCTCCGCGAATGGCCCGGCCGGGGCGGGCGGACGCGATCAGCTTGCCCTCCCGGATAACGAAGGTGCCGCCCACAAGAACATGGTGCATTCCCTTCGCGGGCTCGGCCGGTTTTTCATAGGTCGCGGCGGCACCCACCGTCGCGGGATCGAAGACGACGATGTCGGCGTCCATGCCCACACCGATACGCCCCTTGCGTTTCATGGCCGGCGCAGCAGGCTCCAGAAGCTGCGCGGGGAGCAGTGTCGAACGCCGGATCGCATCGGCGAGACCAAGCAATCCTCGCTCGCGGACATATTCGCCGAGCACCTTCGTGAACGTCGCAGCCGAACGGGGATGACCGGCAACGCCGGCCGGCAGCGGCCAGACCGCTTCGGTCACGATCCGGTCCTTCACGGAATAGCGCACCGCGTCACTTGCAATGATCCCGTCTTCAAGAACGAGCGCCTGCTCGATCAGCTGGCGTTCCGCTTCGATCGTCTCGTTCAGATAATGCACGATCACCCGTTCCTCCGGCTTCGCCTTGCGCAGTTCCGCAAGACGCTGGGCCGTCGCAGGCCGCTCGCCGGTGGCGATGACTTCGATGTTCTCCGGCCCGATGTCGAGCAGAGGCAGGTTTTCCGACGCAAGAAACGGGGCACCGATTGATGTCGAGCCCGCACCCCAGGGATAGGCCTCGCTCGTCACGGGAATGCCGTAGGCACGCGCCTTGGCGATCATGCCGGTAAGGCGCGAAATATCGCGCAGGCCGGAGCTGTTGATATGGCAGAGATGCATATGCGCGCCCGTCGTCGTCGCGGTTGCGATCACTTCCCCGAAGGCTTCGAGCGCACTGTCCGGATCGCGCCCGTTCTTGGTGCGGACGTGGGTGAATACCGGCACACCGCGTTTCGCGGCAAGCGCCGCCACGTCCCAGTATTCGGTCCGGTTGGTGCGGGTGGAATAGCCGACCGGCGTTCCGACGCCGAGGCCTCCGGCATCGAGCCCATCCGATACCCGCGCCAAAATTGTTCCGATCTCGGCATCCGTCGCAAGATCCTGGGCATGGTCTCCCATCACCTCCTGCCGGATGCCCGACCACGCGACCGAATAGCCGTAGTTGATCGGCCGCCCTTGCTGGGCAGCCGCCCGATAGGCGTCCGCGACCGGCCATGCGCCGGTTTCAAGTTCGAGCGCGGTCGTCACGCCGTCGAAGGCTTGCAGCCAGCCGTTCGGAATGGTCATGCCGTGCGAGTGCACATCGATGAAGCCGGGCGCCACGACAAGCCCGCTGGCATCGATCGTGATGCGGCCCGAAAGCCTTTCCGTCGAAACAGCGGCAATGCGGCCATCGGCGATGGCCACGCTGCGAACCGCATCGAGACCGCTTTCGGGATCGATGACCCGCCCGCCGTGGATAACGACATCATAGGCAGGATTTGCCGACACCGATGGCGCAAGTGGCGACCCGGCCACGACCATCGAAAGGATCGCGCCCAAGGCGCGCAGCCGGTGAATGCCTCTGCCCGCGTTCATAGCCGCCCCATTTCCCCCGCTCAGGACATTCGCAAAAAACACTCTAGAGTGGGGACGTATGATGACCTCTAAAAAAATCCGCCATCTTCCATAACCGATGGCTATGGTTCCGCCGTAACGGCGTGGCGCTAAACTCCAGCTTCAGCGTGGCGAACGAAACCCTGCGCAATCCAGATGCCGAGCGTGCGTCCGGCCTCTTCGATGCCGGAAACGCCAAAGCACTTGACGAGCGCCTCGCACATATCGCCGAATGTGCCGCCGTTCCTCAACAGGTCAAGGCAGGCGGCCTCTTCAGAGCTCAGCACCCGAAACCGTGGATCAAGCTCCTGCCGCCAGACAAGGAGGCTCCGCGTTTCATCCAACAGAACATCCGCCGATATATTTTCATCGTTGGCGATTGCAGTCCAGATCGCCGCGCAATCGGCCTGTATCCGCCTTGAGCGCATTCCGGTCACGAACGAAAGGCGGAGCGAGGCCCACGCCTCTTCCGTGAAGTCTTTCGAAAGCGTGGCGAAGCCGGCGGCATCGAGAACCGGTTCGTCGGCGGCGGTGAAGGCCTGCTGCATTTGCCATTCGAGCCATGCCAGTTCCGCGACCTCCGGGTCGCCCGGAAAGAGCTGCGCCAGCGTTTCATCGAAGCCCGCGCCCGCATCGTCGAGCGTCCAGCTTCGCGGCGGTTTCACGATAAGGTGATGCGCGGCGGCGGCATCGAAACTCTCGTCGCCGATCCACGTCCACGTCTTCTCGAAACCCGAACGCAGACATTCGATCAGCCGGGCCCGATAGGCATTCTGGTAGACCGCGAGACCGGGGCGCAAGACAGGATCCCAATCCTCGAACGCCGTCTCACCGGGGCTCGTCACGGCGGCGTGGAACCGGCGTTGGAGATCGACCAGAGTCATGCGGCGTACCGTGCGTCATGCCCCGAAAGGCGGCGGGCGATATCGAGTTCGCCCAGCAGCACGTCGATCGGCGGAATCGCATCGTCGCGCTCGATCATCGCGGCAACCGAAGGGAAACGCGCGCAGGCGAGTTGGTAGAGCGCCCAGACGTCGGCGCACACCGGCGTATCATGCGTATCGATCAGCATGTCCTGACCCCGGCTGTGGCCAGCCAGATGAATTTGCCGCACCCGCGAAGCAGGAAGATCGTCAAGATACGCGATCGGATCGAAGCCGTGATTGACGCTGCTGACGTAGACGTTGTTGACGTCGAGCAGCAGGAAGCAACCGGTGCGTTCGCTCATCGCGGCCAGAAACTGTGACTCGGTCATGTCGGCATCGAAGGCGAGATAGCTGGAAGGGTTTTCAAAGAGGAGCGGCCGCCCCAACGCCTCCTGTGCTGCGGTGATATTCGCGCACACGACGTCCAGCGCCTCTTCGCTGTAGGGCAGCGGCAGCAGGTCGTGTGTGTTGTGGCCATCCACGCCGGTCCAGCACAAATGGTCGGAGACCCATAGCGGGTTCACGTGATCCGCCAACCGCTTGAGGCGTGCAAGATATTCGCGATCGAGGCCCGCCGCCGATCCGATCGACATCGATACGCCGTGCATCACCACCGGATACCGCTCGCGAACGGCATCGAGCGTGAACAGCGGACGCCCGCCTTCCACCATGAAGTTTTCCGAGATGATCTCGACGAAATCGACAGGAACGGCCCCGGCCAGATAGTCGGCGTAGTGATCCTTGCGCAGGCCAAGGCCGAAGCCGGTGAAGGGCTGGATTGCCGTCACGAGGGCGTCCTGAAAGGAGGAAAAATGGGGCGATCCGGTTGGGGGGAGACCGGATCGCCCCGGGAGGCATCAGCCGATATCGCCGATCGTGCCGCCCTTGCTCAGGCATTGGTCGGCCTTCATCGCCTTGAAGCCATGACCCTTGCAGCTGTTATGACCCTTGCATTCGTGCTGGGTGGTCTTGCAGTCGGAGCTGCCCTTGCAGCTGTTGACGCCGTAGCAGTGCACCATGTCGGCACCCGAGATGGCGGCACCGCTGCTGCCGGCGGGTGCGGGCGCGGCCGAGGCCAGCGTCGAAAGAGCGAACAGGGCGGCAGCCGATGCAATGCCGGCTCCCTTCAGTGCGATGGACATCAGACAAATCTCCCAATGACATGCGCCGGATTGGCTATCGTTCATTCGCGCGCGCGCGCCGGAAGGTTACAGCGGCAACGACGAATTTTATTTTTTCGCCCCGTGTAACGCGCGGCGTCTTTTGCCCGAACTTCCAGTCAGACCGCCGCACCGACGGCGGCCTTTCAATTCCAATGGGAGACGAGATGATGGCCCGCGAAACCTTGACGCCCCTGTTCACGACTCTGCTCGCGGCGGCCGTGACCGCCGGTTTGGCGAGCGGCGCGCAGGCGGAAACGAAGAAGCCCGAGATGGAAAAATGCTACGGCATCGCGAAGGCAGGCCAGAACGACTGCGCTGCCGGAGCCGGCACCAGCTGCGCGGGCTCATCGACCACCGACTACCAGGGCAATGCGTGGAAGCTGGTGAAGGCGGGAACCTGCCTGAAGATCAAGACGCCGAAGGGCAGCGGCTCGCTGACGCCGCAGGCGTAGACCCATGGTCGCGCTTCAGACGGGCTGGCAGCGGATCACAGCCTTGCTCTCCAGCTGCGCGGCGGAGGCGGCTGCGCTTCTGCTCGCCCGCGTCGCGCTCGCCGGTGTCTTCTGGCGATCGGGACGCGCGAAAGTCGAAGAGGGCAGCTGGTTTTCGATCAGCGATGCGACCTATTATCTGTTCCGTGAGGAATATACGCGCGTCCCGCTGCCATCCGAGTTCGCGGCCGTCGCCGCGGCGGCGGCCGAGCATGTTCTGCCGGTGCTGCTCGTGATCGGCCTCGGCGTCCGCCTGTCCGCGCTCGGGCTTCTCGGCATGACGCTGGTGATCCAGCTGTTCGTTTACCCGGAAGCGTGGTGGCCGGTGCATTCCCTGTGGGCCGCGCTGGCGCTCGTTCTCATCGTGAGAGGCGGCGGCACGGTGTCGCTCGACACGCTTTTAAGCCGACACGTGCGGTGAAAGCGGACGACGCCAGCCTGTCGCGCCTGATGGCGCTGGCGCAGCGGGGCGACCGCCCTGCCTACGCCGCGCTTCTGAAAGCCTGCTCAGCCTGGCTCGGGCGCTATTTCGCCCGCCGCATCGCGCCGTGCCATCTGGAAGATCTTGTGCAGGAAACCCTGCTGTCACTGCACGGCAAGCTGGCGAGTTATGATCCGGGGCGCCCGTTCCTGCCCTGGCTTGCCGCGATCGCACGTTATCGCTGGGTCGATCATCTTCGGAAGGTCTACCGCGCGGACGAAGTCGGGCTCGACGAGGAGGTGTCTGTTGCCGGCGGCCAGGAAAGCGTTGCCGCACGGCTCAGCCTTGACGGTCTGCTAGCGTGTCTGCCGCCCTCCCAGGCGCAGGTGATAGAGCTGGTGAGGATCGAAGGCCTGTCCGTAGCCGAGGCTGCCTCGCGGTCGGGCCAGAGCGAGGCGCTCGTCAAAGTCAATGTACACAGGGGTCTCAGGAAACTCAGCGCCCTGATCGAGGAAGCGGAATGACGATGGATCCTGATACCGACACGCTCATCGCTTCGCTGGTCAATGACCTGCGTCCGGCGCGTGTCCTGCGACGGCGCTACGGGCTGGGACTCACTGCTGTCGCGGCGGCGGCCACGCTGGCCATCGTGGCGGTCGTTTTCGGCTTCCGGAGCGACATCTCCTCGGGACGCTTCGACACACTGTTCCTGATCGCAAACGGCCTGTTCCTGATCCTGGGTGTCGCCTGCGCGGCAACCGTGATCGCGATGGGGAATCCGCAGGTCGGGAGCCGACACTTCGGATGGCGATGGGTGGCGGCTGCGGCCTGTTTGCTGCCATTGTCGGCGATCATCATACTCGCGTCCGGGACCGAAGCTCCGCCGGGTGCGATCATGTCCGTGCACGAGATGGATTGTCTCTTCGCCGGGGTCAGCCTCGGCCTGCTCACCGCTGCGGTACTGGTGTTCTGGTTACGGCGAGGTGCGCCGACTTCACCCGAACGCGCGGGGCTGCTCGTCGGCGTCGCGTCGGGATGTATCGGAATCTTCGCGTTCGCATTTCATTGTTCGACGGACACGATCTACCACGTCGGGCTGTGGCACAGTGCGCCGGTCCTCATCAGTGCGCTGCTCGGCAGGCTGTTGGTCCCCCGGCTCGTGCGGTGGTGACGCTTCACCAGAGCGCGCGGCGTGAAACCGGCTACCACTGATCGCGCCGCTTCCTGATCGCGAGGAAAAAGTCCGCATCTCTCGCGGAAGCTGGTAGTTCGAGGTTCGCGCGGACTTCGTGACTGCTGGTCCGCAGGAACAGATTGATCGCGCGCTCTTCACCGATCGTGGTGAAATGCGGCGCTGTGCCATCCGCCGATTTGAGCACGGATGCCAGCGCACGCGCAGCCGCATTGCCCGGCTCAATGGACAGCGTGAAAGCGAGATTGCGTTTCAGGTAGTCGTGCCCGGGATAGACGCGCGTCTCGTCGGCAAGCGATGCGAACACGCCGCTGATCGTTTCCTGAAGCGTCGGCGCGTGACCGCCATAGCCGCAGTTGCCGACGCCCGCGCCGAACAGCGTATCACCCGAGATAACGAAGGGTATGCCGTCCTCCTCCTCGCCGAAGATCGCTATGCTCGCCATCGTGTGTCCGGGTACGGCGCGAACCGTCACGCCGTCCGCGCCAACCGAAATCGTATCACCGTCCACCAGCAGGCGGTCCAGCCCTTCGAGCGTGCCCGCCGCCGCGCGGGGCGCCATCACCGCCGCGCCCGTTCGCGCCTTCATCTCGGCGTTCTTGCCTGCATGATCCCAGTGTTCGTGCGTGTTGACGATGCCGGTGATCGTGACGCCCTGTGCGGCAGCCTCTCCGGCCACGCGTTCGACGTCGTAGGGATCGACAGCGAGCGCCGCCTTCGCCGCATCGCAGACGAGCAAGTAGTTCACATGATCGAAGGCGTTCCGCAGCGGGATCGGAACGACGCGCATTAGACGTCTCCGGTCGCCACGGCTGCCTGCACATTCGCGATGAACAGCCGGTAGTTTTCTTCCGACACCGCCCGCGCCTCGGCTTCTGGCATATCGACCGGAACGAACGTCGAGCGCATCAGAAGCACGCAGGCAGAGGCCCCCGCCGGGATGATCTTCGCAAAGCCGCAATAGTCCGCGAACGGCACCACGTCGCCGGTATCGATGATGCGGAACATCATCTCCATTTCCGCCTCGTCATAATGATCGAGGCGTTCCTTCACGTAGCCGTCCCCCAGATGCCCTTCGGTGCGCATCGTGCGCACCATGCCGAGCCCCTCGCCTTCGAATTCGATCGAGGTGACGAAGCCTTCTTCGGCACGCCGCTGGCCGTCTTCGGTCGCGAACAACTTCCAGACCCGCTCCGCCGGGGCCGCGACACGAACTGCACGCTCGACCGTAATCATGAATGCTCCTTCCCGCGCAGGCTCGGGCGACGCTCGCCCTCCAGATTCCATTGCAGCTTCATCTTGTGCACCTTCAGCACCATGCAGGTTTCGATAAGGGCGATGTCGGGCTGCCCGTAGCAATGCGCTGCAAGAAAGGCGCGGTAGTGCTCGTGCGACTGGTGATACGTCGCCATGCCGAGATCGAAGCGGCCGAGCGTCGATGTCAGATAGAAGACCTCGGGAACGACGGACAAGCGCGCGATCACGGCATCGATATCGGCGCCGCCCGCCACCTTGATGAAGGTCTGCGCGTTGAAATTATAGCCGAACGCCTCGGGCATGGCTTCGGCCTGGATCGTGATGATGTTCTCGTCGATGAGTTGGCGCACACGGTTGCGCACCGTGCCTTCCGAAACGCCGAGCGCCGTCGCGATCGTCGAATAGGGCATCCGCCCGTCCTGCTGGAGCAGCGCGATGATCTGGCTGTTGAGCGCATAAACGTCCCCCGCCGAGTCGAGAGGGTTCGTCTGCTGCTTGTCTCGTGCATCACGCGATGCACCCCTGCGAACTGCCATCAACGGCCCTTCCACGGTCAGGATTTCATGCCTCCTGATAGGGAAACCGTGATGTAACCGCAACGCTGAAATGGATTTGTTACGGTTTACACATGATATAGTGCTTCATTCTACGAATATCGTATTGACTCTGAGGCTAGGGCGAGGATATCGAAGCGCCCGTACACAAATGTATCTTTTCGAGGGTGAGATGACGGCAGGCGCAGTCCGGATCGCAGACCGACCGAAGCCGGAAGCAGAAGGCTTCGAAGGCGTGTTCAGCCAGACGTGGTTCCCCGTCTGCCTTTCCGAAGAGGCTACCGCGGACGTCGTCAAAGGCTTCGACTTTCTGGGCGGCCGCGTGATCGTCGTGCGCGATGCGGACGGACGCGCGCAGGTACTGAGCGCCTACTGCCCGCACCTCGGCGCAGATCTCTGCACGGGAGAGATGGTGGACGGCACGGTGCGCTGCCCGTTCCATTTCTGGCGCTATGGACCGGACGGCCGCTGCGTCGCGACAGGATCGGGCGATCCCGTTCCCCCCACCGCCAACCTCTTCGCGTTCCCGACGGTGGAGAGGTTCGGCTGCATCTTCGCCTTCAACGGCACCGAGCCGCTGTTCGACCTTCCCGACTTTCCGGGCGCCCCCGAAAAGCTCGTCTGGAAGATCGGCGAATACGATCGCCTGATGCCTGCGGACCCGTGGGTGATCTGCTGCAACACGCCCGACATGCAGCATATCCAGGTGGTGCACGGCATCAGCTTCGACAACGGAATGCCGCATCAGGACGTCGAATGGACGCCGCATTCGATGGTCTATCATTTCCGCGGCAAGATGCGCGACGGAACCGCAATCGAGTTTCGCGTCGGCATCTTCGGCACCAACATCTATTGGCAGGACGGCTACGTGGACGGGCGCTGGTTCGGTTTCGTCGCCCCCATGGGTCTGCCCGCGCCGGGCAAATCCCGCCTGTTCTTCGCCGTCGCGGTCGGCGCGGACGATGCCGACCCTGAAGGCACGCAGGCATTTCTGGACGCGATGTACGACATGGAAGTCCGCATCGCGACCGAAGACCTGCCGATCATCGAACGCGCCCGTTTCCGGCCCGGCACGCTGACGAAAGCGGACCGGACGCTGGGGCGCTTCCTGCAGTATCTGCGCGAGCATCCGCGCGCGCATCCATCCGCCGATTTCATCGGCTGACGACCATGGGGGAAACGCACATGTCCGGCATCACCGACACCGATCTCGACGACATTCTGGCACTCTGCCCGCGCCTCTATGCGGCCGTGGGCTGGGATGCGGAGAAAGCGCCCGACTGGGACATCTTCCGGGCGTGTTGCCACCCCGATGCGACACTCGCCGCGCTGAGTTCCGGCGCCGCAAGCCCGATCCCGGTGGAGGTGTTCGTCGCCGCCATGAACGAGCAGCGGGAGACAGGCGTTCTTGCCGATTTCAGCGAAGTGGAAATCGCGCGCCACGTCGAAGCCTTCGGCAACGTCGCGGGCGTGCGCAGCAGCTTCATCGCCGAGATGAACGGCGAAAGGCGCAGGGGCGTCACCTTCGCACACATCGTTCGTCACGAGGGCCGCTGGGTCATCCTGTCGGCGATCTGGGACAATGAAGGTGACGGGAAAACCATACCGGCGAGCTTGATCTGAACAGGCCGCCAAATCAAAAAAAGGGAGCGGAGGGAAACATGAGGAGCAAGGTGAAGAGCACGGGCCGTTTCGTGCTGACGATGTCAACGGCATTTTCGGCGCTTTGCGGCACGGCCACGGCACAGGAGCAAGCGCGGACGGGCGCGAGCAGCGGCGGCTTCGATGAAATCATCGTAACGGCGCGCAAGCGCGAGGAGAACCTGCAGCAGGTTCCCGATACGGTCACGGCCTTTTCCGCAAGCGTGATCGAGGAACGCCGCCTTGAACGGATCGACGACTTCCTCGCCGTGACGCCGAACGTCCACATCACAAACGATCAGGACACGGCAACGAACAACATCTCGATCCGTGGCCTCGGCTCCAACCGCAATCAGGCAGCCGCCGTTGCGTTTTCGGTGGATGGCGTGATCCTGCCGGACGCCGACGCCTTCACGATGGACCTGAGCGATGTCGAACGGCTGGAGGTGCTGAAAGGCCCGCAAGGCGCGCTCTACGGCAAGGGCGCGATCGCGGGCGCGATCAACATCACGACGAAAAGCCCAACGAACACGTTCGAGGGCGAGGCGAAATTGAGCTACGGCACGGGCGACGCATGGCGCGTGTTCGGCGCCATCAGCGGCCCGATCGTGCCCGACGTCGTGCTCGCGCGCGTCACTGTTTCGCATCGCGACAGCGACGGCACGATCAAGAACGCGTTCGATGGACGCACGCTCGACCGCAACCGCCAGACCCGCGTTTCCGGCCGTGTCCTGATCCAGCCGACCGATGACTTCAGCATCGATCTGCGTGCCGCGCACATGGACGAGAAAGGCGGGGCGCTGTGGTTCAGCCTCGTCGATGTGCTTGGCACGACGGGCGGCGAGATCACCGAGGATATGGCAGCGAGGCAGCCCAATCTCGACGGCCCGTCCTCGACCGACCGCACCGTGACCGATCTTTCGATGTCACTGAATTACGATACGTCCATCGGAACGCTCACCTCGATCACGGCGTGGGACAAGATCGACGTCGATTTCTCCGAAGATCTCGACATCTCGCCGTTTCCGCTTGTACCGCTCGCCCGGCAGCTTCGCGTGACGGAAAGCTGGAGCCAGGAACTTCGCCTGACCTCCCCGAGCAGCCAGCGGCTTCGCTACATCATCGGCGGCTATTACCAGCATTCGAAGCGCGATGTGACGACGCTGGCATCGCTCGATCTCTGCCTGTTCGCGGGCACGTGCATCACGCCCGATGGATTTGAATCCTCTGGGGTCGTGATCGATGCGACGCTTGCGAACACGCGGCTCACCTTCGATCAGTATGCCGTGTTTGGGCAGGTCAACTACGACATTCTCGAAACGCTCGAGCTGACCGCTGCACTGCGCTACGATACCAACAAGGCGAAACAGGACGACCGCCTCGCATCCGAGATCGACAAGGCGACCTTCTCGAAGCTGCAACCCAAGCTGTCGCTCGCCTACAAGCCTTCGGACGACCTGACGCTTTATGCCACCTATTCGCAGGGCTTCAAAAGCGGCAGCTTCAACCCGATCGCGGCAGGATCAGCCTTCCCGCGCGTGATCGGCAAGGAGACATCGCGCAACTACGAGATCGGCGCGAAAACCTCCTGGCTCGACCGGCGCGTCATCTTCAACGTCGCGGCCTTCTACACCGAGCATCTCAACCCGCAGATCTTCCAGCTCGACGCCGTAACCTTCACGCAAGGCTCGCTCAACGCGCGCAAGGCGGCGATCAAGGGCTTCGAGTTCGAGCTTGCCGCGCGCCCGGTGAAGGGCGTCGATCTCAACGCCGCGTTCGGCTACATCGACACCGAGATCAAGGATTTCGATGGCGTGACCGACGCCTATGTCGGGCAACAGCTTCCGAACGCTCCGAAATATACGCTGAACCTGGGCGCGCAGTATGCATACGATCTTTCGGACAGGTTGACCGCGAAAGCGCGCGTCGATTTCAATGCAAAGGGCCGGCAGTCCTTCCAGGACTTCCAGCTTCCGGCGGCACCGGACGCGTATCTGTTCCAGAAGGCCTATTCGACAGTCGACGCGCAGATCGGCCTTGAAGGCGGACAGTGGGCAATCAGTGTCTTCGGGAAGAACCTGTTCAAGGAGCATTATGCGACCTCGGCCTTTTCACGCTACATTTTCGGCGCGGCGCTGGTGCCGCTCGCCAGCGACGCGATCCAGCCCGATCCGGGCCGGACATTCGGCGTCGAGGCACGTGTGAAATTCTGAAAGGCACCGGCATGATCGACAGGCAGACATTTCACCTTCGCCCGGATGGCGAAAAGGCGTTCGGGTACGCGCAGGCGGTGCGGAGCGGTAGCACGCTCCACATCTCCGGCTCGCTCAGCGTCGACGATGCGTTCGGGCCGGAGTTTCCGGGAGACATGGCCGCACAGATCGGCAGTGTCTATGCGGCGATCAGGCGGACACTCGATGCCTTCGGCGCGACGATGGCGAACGTGGTGAAGGAAAACATCTACGTGACCGACATGGATGCGTTCATATCGGCGAACGGCGCCCGCATTGCGCATTATGCGGGGCTGGACCTGCCTGCCACGACCGCGGTCGAGGTGCGCAGGCTGGCATTCCCCGAATGCATGATCGAGATCGAGATCACGGCGGCACTGCCAACATCATGACCGGGGAGACCGATATCGCCTGCACGGGCGAGGCGCTGATCGCCGCAGACGCCGACGCCGTGTGGGCGCTGATCGGCGACCTGCGCAACATGGCGATCATGGAGGGTATGGTTGAGCGGCTGGAGGTCGATGGCGATGGAGAGGGCGCGACGCGTAGACTCATCCTGCCCGGCGGTGGGGTCGTGACCGAAGCGATCGAGCGCTACGACAACGCTGCGCGATCCTATGGATACCGTATCGTCGATCCCGGCCCCTTGCCGTTCAGCGACTATACGGGCGCGGCGTACGTGATGCCGATATCGAACGGCGCTTGCCGGCTCGTTTGGGAAGCCAGCGCCACGCCGCTGGTTGATGCGGACGCCGTGCGCGCCGCGATCCAGGGCAATATCGACCACGTTCTTCGCGTCGTCTCGGCGCGCTTCGGCTCGGAGGCCTGAAGACTTGCCTGAAGTCTGGACCGTCGACAGCCCGCGGTTCGAGCCGCTCGAAGCGGATGCACATGCCGATGTTGTCATCGTCGGCGCCGGATACCTTGGGCTTGTTGCCGCACTCGCGCTTGTCGGGCGCGGATTTTCGACAATCGTCATCGACACGAACGCGCCCGGCGCCGGTGCCTCCGGCCGCAACGCAGGGCATTTCGCGCCGATGATGCTCGGCGGCAAGAAAACACCGGGGAGCGCGGTGAAGGCTCTGGGCCCGGTACGCGGCGAACGCTGGAACCGGCGCGTGGCAGGTGCAGGCCGCGCGCTTGCCGAGCTCGTTACCGACAACGCCATCGCCTGTGATCTGAGACCAGGCTACCTTTGCGTGTCGCGCACAGATACGAGCCTGGACCGTGCGGAGCGAAACTTCGCCGCATGGACGCCTTTAGGCGGCATATTCACGCGTCTGGATGCCGCCGAGGTCCAACGCCGCACAGGCACGCGCCGCTACGCGGGCGGCATCTTTCTGCCCGAGGGCGGCACCCTGCATCCTCTGAAACTCGCACTCGGGCTTGCAGCGGTGGTGCAGGCGCGCGGCGGACGCATCCATGGGCGCACCCATGCGACCGCCATTGAAAGGCAGGGGCGCGTATGGCGCGTAAGAACATCGCGCGGGCATATTGATGCGCCCCATGTTCTCGTGGCGACCGGGGTTTCCGCCGCGCCGCTTTTCCCGGAAATGGCAGCCAGTGTCTATCCGGTCGGGTGCAACATCGCGGCCACCGCGCCGCTTACTGCGCTGCTGATCCCGGAAGCACAGGCCTTTGTCGATCTTGATGCGTCTGCGATCTTCTCACCCGCGCTCGACGCCGAGCAACGCCTTGTCGTCAGTGCGCTTTCGGAATCCCGCAACCCCGCCCTGCCGTCCGCCGCCAAGCCCGCCGAAAGGCAGCTCGCGCGCACCTACCCGAATTTCACGCCCCGCTTCCAAAGCCTGTCATCGGGCACGATCGGCATGACACCCGATGGCCTGCCGCGGATCTTCCGCCTCGGCGAGAACCTGCACGCCGTCGCGGGATGCAACGGCTTCGGCCTCACACTCGGGATCACGGCTGCGCGCGAGGCCGCCGCACTCATCGGCGACGCGACCGAAGACGACCTCGCGCTACCGGTCCAGACGCCCTCGCCTCTCGCCGGCGCGCGCCTCATCCCGTGGGCGATGCGAACGATTGCCGTGCCGCTGATGAACAGGCTTCGATGACTCATGCCGATTGAAGCAGACGTTCAGGTGATACCCGCCAAGCGCGTTCCGCACCGGAAGCGCGGCGTGCATTCCCATCAACGCTATTTGCGGACAAACAATCGTAGTTCCACGGTGCCCGTCAGCACGCCATCGACGGAATAGTGCGTCAGCCGATCGACCTCGACAAAGCTGCCCGCGATGTCCGCGAATTCGCCGCTTCCGCCGACAATCCGGCCCCTGCCGCCGGCCAGCGGGCCGACGGTGGTGATGACGGTCCAGTCACCGGACCAGGGCTTTCCGGTTGCCATGGTCGGCGCGATGATGTCCGTGACGAACCGACCGGAGCGTTCGATCTGGTGGAGATAGATCATGCCGCGGCCGGGAATGGCGAGCGTCCAGGCCGTCGGCCAGCTTGTATCGACGGCGGACGGATCGGCGGAAAATATCTCCAGTTCCGAGGCGAAACCGACAACCTTGCCCCCGGCGTCGGCGAGCTTGCAGATCAGTGCGAGCGTGTTGTCGAGCGACGGCTCGGCGAGGGCCGCGATCCCGTCTGGTCCGCGACGCATTTTTACGGCGCCGCCCGTCGTCAGCGCGACGCCATGATCCGGCAGTTGCACGAAGAACGAGAGCACCGTCTCGCCGGGCAGCGGCGCGGCTGGATCGGCGCGCGCGGTCTGCGGTGCCCCAAGAAGCAGCGCGGCGGCAAGAAGCGCGCACCTCAGACGATTGGCCATCATTTTCCCTCCGCATGATCACGCGAAACCAAGAGGTCCATCACGCCCTCGAACACCGCGTCGGGCTGAAAGCCGCGCAGCTCGGCGACCTCCACAAAATGTCCGTTCCGCCCGGCAAAAACGCCCGTCCCCGCGATCACCTCTCCGTAACCCTGCGGCGACGGCCCCAGCGTATTGAGGTGGTTCCAGCGGCCGCGCCAGGGCGCGCCCTTCAGCAGGCTCGGTAACAGATAACGGGTGACGAGCGTCCAGTTGTCTTCGGTCTGGTAGAGGAACAGCACGCCCCGGCCCGGCAGCACCACGGTCCACGTCGTATGCGTCATCAGCCGACCGCGCAGGAACCGGCTGTCCTCGTGCGCCGCCTCGAGTTCGGTCGCGAAGCCGACGATGCGGTTGTCGGCGTCCCGAATGTGGGTGATGAGCGCGAGCCCCATGCTGACGTTGGGCTCGATGAGCGGCGGCGTTCCCGCAGGACGATTTGGAAAGATCGCCGGGGTCGGCGACGTCGAAACCGACACCAGATCGCCCGAAAGCCGCAGGCGGTAGGTCTCGTGATCCGGCGCAGCGGCCTGAAAGGCCGACAGCACACGTTCGGTCCGGTCCACGTGGCGGAACGGGAAGGCATAAAGCGCGGCCAGCACCAACACAGCGCCTGCCAAGGCGCCCACCAGTGCCATCAGCCCTTTGAGCAGAACACCCATCAGCGCTCTCCCCTGCCTGTCAGCGTCAGCGCATAGCCGGCGCCGCGTGCGGTTTCCTCAAGGCGTCCGCTGAACGCCGCGAACGTGCCCGTTCCTCCCAGAACGCTGCCGCAGGTTACGGCCGTATTCGCGGGGCAGTTCGTGGCGAGCGCTCCGCGCCGGGTGATGACGAGCGTCCACAGCCGGTCCGGCCGATCAGGGCTGTCCGTCGTCAGCGTGTAGCGGCTGACGACGCCGATTACCACGCCGCGCGCGTTCCTGAGCTTTGCCGTCAACACCGCACTGCCCGCCGCCGGCCCGCCGACGGGCGCGATTCCCGCCGGAAAGGCCTGGACGCCGAGGGTGCCGTCGCTGGTGTGCGCGATGATGTCGGCAGGCCGGATCTCGAACCGCTCGACGAGCTGCCCGTCGGCTCCGCGTGTACGGATCGGCGCGGCGCCCGGTGGGTCGACCGGCGGAAGGGCGAGCACGGCTATCATCGCCAATGCGCCCGCCGCAGCCCCGCCCATGCCATAGCGGAGACCTGTCGCTGCACGGCCCATGCGCGCGCCCTAGAAACGCACGCGGGCGGTGAGCGACCACTCGCGCGGGCGGCCATATTGCGCGCTCGCAAAGCCGAGGCTGTCGAGCGTGCTGACGGCGGTCGACTTGTAGCGCTTGTCGGCAACGTTGGTCATCGCAAGTATCAGCGCATAGCGCCCGTCTTCGGGTTCGAGCGTTGCCTGCAGGTTGAGCAGGCCATAGCCGTTCTGCGTCACGGCCGGCAGGTTGTTGACCTCGTAATAGATGCGGCTGCGGTAGCTGTAGTCGCCGCGAAGCGTCAGCGTGCCCCAGTCCCCCAGCGGCAGGCCGTATTCGGCGGAAACCGACGAGGAGAACTTCGGCGTGGATGCGAAATGCGATGCCGTGGTGATCGCGGCGCCCGCCGCGACGTCCGTGAACTCCGCGTCGATCAGGCCAGCCGAGGCGGACAGCAGCAGCCGCGGCGCGGGCGCCGCCGTCACTTCCAGTTCGGCGCCCATCACGCGCGCCTTCGCCGCGTTTTGAACGACGATGACCTGCACGCCCTCCTCGTCGGCGGTGCTCAGCATGAACTGGATGTCGCGGTAATCATTGTAGAACCCGGCGAGGTTGACGCGCAGCCGGTTGTCGAGCCAATCGGACTTGAGGCCGAGCTCATAGCTCCAGAGCTTCTCCGGCGCATAGGGCTGCACCTCGTTGGCGGTGGAGGAGCGGCCGTTGAACCCGCCGCTCTTGAAGCCGCTCGCCGCCGATGCATAGACCATCACTTCCGGGGTCAGCCGGTAATCGAGGCCAAGGCGCGGCGACACCGAATTCCAGTCCTGCGACCGGCGCGTCGGGTCGATCAGAAAGACATCGGAAGCCGGCAAGTAGAGCGAGGTGTCGTAACGCTTCTTCTCGTGCGTGTAGCGCAAGCCGAGTGTCGCGTTGAGGCCATCGGCAAGCGCGTAGCTGGCCTGTCCGTAGAGCGATGTGCTGCGCGTGATCTGCTTCGCTTCGATCCGACGCGAAATGTCGAGGCCGATGGCCGGCAGGAGTTCCGGATAGATCTGGACATCGATGGTGCCCTGCGCGTTCTCGTGCAGATAATAAGCGCCCACCACCCATTTCAGACGGTCATCGAAAGAGGTGCCCGACAGTTGCAGTTCCTGCGTGAACTGGCGCTGGCGATTATCGTCCTGCTCGTCGACGATCGTGAGCGGCGAACCGTCCGGGTCCGTCTCGAACACGGATTTGAGGTGGCGATAGGCGGTGATCGATTTCAGCGTCGTGTTGCCGAAGCTCCATTCGATCGTACCGTTGATACCCCAGACATCGAGGTCGTTCCGGTTGCCGCCCGTGGCGTAGCTCTCATAGGGATTTTCAGTGATGTAGCTTGCATCATAGGGCGCGACGAACATGTTGTAGAGCCCGACGAGCGGCGCCTCCGAAATCTCTTCCAGATGCACCTGCGAGAAGGTCTCGCGCACACGCGTCTTGTCGAAGGAGAGCATCACCTCCACGTCTTCGTCGGCCTTCCAGCGGAGCGACGCCTGAACCGCCGCGCTGTTTTCGCTACCCTGCTCCTCACCGGTGAGCAGGCGCGTCCCATAGCCCTCGGCATCGCGCGTGCTGAACGCGACTTTCGCGGCGAGTTTGTCCGCGATCAGCGGCACCTCGGCCTTGGCCTTCACGTCGAGACGACTGAAGCGGCCAACGCGCCCTTCCACCATGCCCGAAGCCTCGGTCAGGCTGGGCTTCGTGGAGACGATGTTGATGGCGCCGCCGATGGTATTCTTGCCATAGAGCGTGCCCTGCGGCCCGCGCAGCACTTCGATGCGTTCGATATCGACGAGATCGAAAATGCTGCCCATCGAACGCGCCAGATAGACACCGTCGACATAAACGCCGATGCCAGGATCGGTGGTGAGCAGATAGTCGGACTGGCCGACGCCGCGAATGAAGGCCTGGCCGGAATTCCGGCCGCCGACGCCGCTTGCATGGAATTGCACGTTAGGCGCGTGCTGGCCGACGTCCGCGAGGCTGACGATCTGACGCCGCGCGATATCCTCGCCGGAGAGGGCAACGATCGAAACCGGCGTATCCTGCAGCTTTTCCTCGCGCTTGCGGGCCGTGACGGTGATCTCTTCGATACCGTATTGTTCATCGTCCGGCGCAGCGGCCTCGGCCGGTTCTACGAGCAGCCCCGAAAGCCCTGCGGCAAGCGCCAGCAGCGAGACGTGGTGCTGCCGCATGATGAAACGCTGTGTCTGATCCTTCATGGTCTCTCTCCCCCGATCTTTAATCTTGTTGTTGGGGATTGAGTAGGGCCGTGCCGGACCACGCCACAAGCAGCCAGACAGCATCAATTTCATGGCAAGAATTGATCAGTTTGAGGCGCCCGGCAATCGCTGCTATCCTGCGGGCGTGCGCGCGGCGGCCCTGGGGAGGATGGCGTGATGACAGCATTGCAAACGGCCGAGTACCGGCAGATCCTGAGCATCGGCGCCGACGTTCTCAAGTGCCACGGCACCGACGCGCTTATAGAGACGATGATGCCGCGGCTCAGCAGCCTGCTCGCCTGCAAATCGATGTTCATCGCGATCACCCACTCCCGCCAGTTGGCCTGGCAGAACCTGCACAGCGTCGGCCTCGATCAGGAGTTTCCGCTTCTGATGGAGCGGCTCAACCAGCAGGATCCCGGGCGTACGGCGCTGATGCGCAGCCAGAGCCGCCGCCGCAGCGGCATTCTCAATTCCGATATGATCTGGCCGACCACCCGCGAGCCGCGAGATGCGTACTACACCGCACTCTACAAGCCGCGCGACATTCGCCACGCGCTCGCGCTCTCCATCCCGACGGACGACGATCTGTTCGCCACCATCGTCATGCACCGCTCGCATCGCGACGGGCATTTCAGCACGCGCGACGAGCAGGTCGCGCTCGCGCTGCTGCCGTTCCTGAAGGGCGGGATCGAGCGTATCTGCTACCGGGAGCGGGAGGCGGAGGGCGCCTGGCTTCTTGAACAGTTGCGCAGGGAGTATCGCGAACGCGATCTGCTGATCCTCAATGATCAGCTCGATCCGGTCGCCCGGTGGCCGCAGCAATCGCCGCTGCTGCAACAGCTCCTCGCGGATATCCGGCGCGGTGCCCGCCGGCCGCCCCTGTTCGCGCCCGATCTTGCTGCGCTCTGCCGCCAGAGTCTTGCAGGTAGCGGCGATGACAGGCAGCAATACAGACTGGGCAGCGGCGGCCATGAACTGGAGGTCGTTCTCAGCCGGTATCGCCAGGGGCAACGGACGCTTCTGGTCATCAGCGCGCCTTCGAATGCCGCGCAGGGTTCGGACCGCGATGCGATCGCCTTTTCGCGCCTCACCCCGCGCGAGACTCTTGTCGCCCGCCAGGCCGCGCAGGGCGCACGCAACGACGACATCGCCCGCGACCTCGGCATCGCCTCGTCCACCGTCGCCCACCATCTCTCCGCCGTGCGGCGCAAGACGGGCCAGCGGATGCGTTGGCAACTGGGTATCACACCAGCACTGCTCGATCGCATTGGAATGCTGCCACTGGGGCGACGCCAGAAGCAGATTCTTCATGCGCGCCTGCTCGGCAAAACCGTCAGGGCGATCGCCGACGATCTGAAGATCAGCGACACGACCGTCCGCAATCATCTGTGCATGACCTATCGCCGCCTCGGCGTTTCGGGCCTGCGCGGCGTGCTGGCGCATCTCGCCGCCGAGACGTCCAGCCCCTGAGCGTTCTTACCCCCTGCGCAGTTCGCGCTTGATGATGTCGATCGTGTCGGGGTTTTCGATCGTCGGCGGCACGGGCACGTCCTCGCCGTTCGCGAGGCGGCGGATCACAGCGCGCAGGATCTTGCCGGACCGTGTCTTGGGAAGCGCCGCGACGATGTGGACGTTCTTCAATGCCGCGACCGGCCCCAAATCCTCGCGCACCAGCGTGATGATCTCGTGCGCGAGACTGCCGTCGTCCTGCCGCCCGGCTTTCAGAACCGCGAACGCGACCGGCACCATACCCTTCACGGCATCGTCGGCGCCGACCACGGCGCATTCGGCGACGGCGGGATGCGTGGCGATGATCTGTTCGATCTGGCCCGTAGAGAGCCGGTGCCCGGCGACGTTGATCAGATCGTCGGTGCGCCCCATGATGTTGACGAAGCCGGCTTCGTCAATGTGTCCGGCGTCGCCCGTTTCATAGTAGCCCGCAAAGGTTTCGAAGGCCCGCCGGAAGCCGGTCCCGTTGTTCCAGAGCGTCGAATAGCAGCCGGGCGGCAGCGGCGCGGCGATGACGACGTGGCCGGTGCCGCTCGGTGCCACCGGATCCCCGTGATCGTCGAGCACCGCAAAGGTGAAGCCCGGCACGGGGAACCCAGCGCTGCCCGCCTGCCGTCGCGTGTCGCCGAGGCCGAGGCAGGTCGCGGCCGCGGGCCAGCCGAGTTCGGTCTGCCACCAATGGTCGATCACCGGCATCGAAAGCTGCGTCTCAGCCCAATGCACCGTATCCGGGTCTGCGCGTTCCCCCGCAAGGAACAGCGCACGAAGACGGCCGGTGCCGATCTCGCTGATGAAGTGGCCTTCGGGGTCTTCCTTGCGGATCGCGCGGATCGCCGTCGGCGCGGTGAAGAACACGTCAACGCCGTGCGCCTCGAGCGTTCGCCAGAACGTGCCCGCGTCGGGCGTGCCCACGGGCTTGCCTTCGAACAGCACCGTCGTGCAGCCAGCGATCAGCGGCCCGTAGACGATGTAACTGTGCCCCACGACCCAGCCCACATCAGATGCTGCCCAGAACACCTCGCCCGGCTTCATGCCGTAGATGTTCGCCATGCTCCACGCGAGCGCGACGGCATGGCCGCCGTTCTGGCGGACGACGCCCTTGGGGATGCCGGTCGTGCCCGAGGTGTAGAGGATATAGAGCGGGTCCGCGGCATCGACGGAAACGCAGCCGGCGGGCGCCGCCTTCGCATATTCCACCGACCAGTCGAGATCGCGCCCCGCCTGCATCGGCGCCTCGAGCTGCGACCGCTGCAAGAGCACGACGTGATCGACCGGGTGCGCCGCGAGTTCGAGCGCATGGTCGACGAGCGGCTTGTAGGGAACGACTTTCTGCCCCTCGATGCCGCACGAGGCGGTGAGCAGCAGTTTGGGCTTCGCATCGTCGATGCGCTTGGCAAGCTCGGGCGCCGCGAAACCGCCGAACACCACCGAATGCACCGCGCCGATCCGCGCGCACGCCAGCATCGCGAACAGCGTTTCGGGGATCATCGGCATGTAGATGACGACGCGGTCGCCCTTCGCCACACCGTGCGCGGCGAGCATTCCCGCCGTGCGCGCGACCGAGTCGAGCAGCTCGGCATAGCTGATGCTGCGGCGTGTGCCCGTCACCGGGCTTTCGTAGATGACCGCCACGTCATCGCCGCGGCCCGCCGCCACATGGCGATCGACCGCGTTGCGGCACGTGTTGAGCCGCCCGCCCGCGAACCAGCCATGCCCCGTCCAGCCTTGCGGCGGCGGCGTATCCCAATCCAGCGCCTCGGCGGCTTTCAGCCAGAAGGCGTCGGGATCGGCGACACTGTGGGCGTAGGCTTCGCTGTAGGTTCGGCTCATCGTCTCAAACGGCTGTTGCGGTCATGTCCTCGAGCAGTTTGTGATCGAGGATCGATGCCACATCACCCTTGTCGTCCAGAAAAGCAATTGGACCAAAGTTGGTGAACAGCAGCTCGGTATACTCCGGGAAGTTCGTGTAGTCGTGCACCACGTCGAGCGGTTCGTAGCCGTACGTACCGGCTGCGGCTTCGCCCATCCGATAGCACATGCGGCCCTTGATCACATAATACTCCCCGGCGCCGAGGTGCCGGTGCGGCCCGAAGAAACTGCCTGGCTGGGCGCGGAACAGCACGGTCCAGCGTCCGGTTTCCGCGCTCGAATAGAGGAGGCAAACCTCGATCCCATCGGTCATGGGCGCCCACTTCATCTCGGCGGGCGTGGTCAGGCGTTCGTCGATCATGGCGGTGTGTTATCCTTTCCCGGTCATCAGAAGCGGAAGGACAGCTCGACGCCGTATGTGGCGCGCTCGCCGTAGTAGCGGGGCACGAAGCCGAAGCCGCTCGTGTCGGTGGCGTCGACGATGTAGGCCTTGCCGGTCACATTCTTCGCCCACGCCGCGAGTTCCCAGCCCTTCGCGGGATCGGCGAGCGTGGCGCGCAGGTTGAGGAGGCCGTAGCCCTCTCCCGAGCTGATGAGATCGCTCTCGGCGTTGTTGTAATACTTCTTGCCGGTGTAGTTGTATTCGGCGCGCCAGCGCGTCTCGAAGTCGCCGACGGGGATCGTCACCTGCGCGAAGGTCGAAAGCGTGAATTTCGGCGCTCCGGGCAGGCGATTGCCCGAGAAATCGCGTGGGTCGCCCGTGTCCGGGTCGATCGCGCCCGACAGGTAGTTCTTGTACTTCGCATCGAGGATGCCGAGGTTGAGGCCGAGATCGAGCCAGTCGGTGGGAAGCGCGGTGGCTTCAAGCTCGATACCCTTGATCTCCGCGTCTGCGGCGTTGTCGAGCCCGAGCGTTGGCACCGTGCTCCCGGCTTGCCGGTTTACCGAGAGCACCTGCAGGTCCGTGTAGTCGTAATAGAACGCCGAGATGTTGAGCCGCAGGCGGCGATCGAAGAGCGTGCTCTTGATGCCGATTTCATAGGAGGTGAGATATTCGGGATCGACCTGCGTGCGTTCCGCGACGCTGGTGATGATGCCGATGTTGAAGCCGCCAGCCTTGAAGCCCTTGTCGATGCTCGCGTAGGCGAGCACGTCGTCGGTAATGTCGTAGTCCGCGCCGACGCGCCACGAGAAGGACTTGAACGTATCCTTCAGCCTCGCGAACGGCACCAGTGGCACGGGCGCGCCGTCCGGAATGTCGGCGTCGAAGAAGCCGGGCACGAGGTCGGCCTGGTGGGTGACGCGTACCTTGTCGATCGTGTAGCGCCCGCCGAGGGTGACGCGGAATGCGGGGGCGACGGCATAGGTCGCCTGTCCGAAGATCGCGTAGGCCTTGTTCTTGCGTGTGGCACGCGTGACGAGCGGCAATGCACCGTCAGCGAAGCTGAGTTCGCCGAGGAGGTCGGCGTTGCTGTCGGCGTCCAGATCTTCCTGGAAATAATAGAGGCCGCCGATCGCATTGAGGGGGCCGCTGTCGTAGGCGATCTGGAATTCCTGCGTGATCTGTTCCGCATCGGTCAGGAAGGTGATCTCGTCGATGCGGAAGGGGCCGCCGTCGACGTCTACCCGGTTGTCGACGTCGCTTTTGTCGTAGCCGGTGATCGACTTGAAAGTGAGATTACCGATACTGTGCGTTATGTTGAGATTGACGAACAGGTTGTCGCTATAGTTTCGCGATGGCCCGTTGAAATTCAATAGGTTGGCGTCGTCCGGATAGGGGTCGGTGTAGCCGAAGAGGTCGGCACCATTGATCGTGCCGACCGGCTTGTTTTCGAGGTAATCGCTGCGGTCGCGCCCACCGCCCACCGAGAGGCGGACGTCCGTGTCGGCGCTCGGTCGCCAGCGCAGGATCGCGCGTGCGGCGGCTTCGTCGACGTTGATCGCGTCGTCGCCAGTATAGAGGTTGGTCTTCTCGCCGTCGCGGCGGCGGACCATGCCGGCGACGCGCAGCGAGAGGCCTTCGCCGAGCGGAAGGCTCGCGGCGGCTTCGGCCTCGAACAGATCGAAGCGGCCGTAGCCGAAGCGGGCATTGCCTTCGAATTCGTCGCCGGGCAGCTTCGAGAAGAACTGGATGGCACCGCCCGTGGTGTTCTTGCCGAACAGCGTCCCCTGCGGGCCGCGCACCACCTCAATGCGTTCAAGGTCGAACAGCGAGAAGATCTGGCTACCCGTGGAGGCCACCACCACATCGTCGCGGTAGATGCTGATCGGGCCGATCGAGGAGGCGTTGAAATCGTTGTTGCCGACGCCGCGGATGAAGATGTTTGGCACGCCGCCGAACGTCTTGATCTCGAGGTTGGGGACCTGGTCGCCAATGGAAAGACTGTTGGTGAAGCCCGCCTCGCGGATCGCCGTGTCGTTGAAGGCCGTGACCGAAATCGGCACTTCCTGAAGGTTCTGCGCGCGCTTCTGGGCGGTGATGACGATCTCTTCGATGCCGCCAGTCGGGGCGACCGCATCTGTCTCCTGCCCCAGAGCCGGAGAGTTCGCCGCGAGCGCGGAGACCGCAGCGGCAGCATAAAGCGACGAACGAAAACGGCTTTTCATAAAACTCCCCCTCAAGGTTATGCTGGCGCCCTGCATGGGAGCGCCATGTTCATACCCTCCTTTTAGGCGGCGCAAGGCGCTTCGATCATGCGCCTGAGCGGCGCAAATTTTGGTTGGCTGTGAACCGCTGCGCGCACCCGAACGGCAGGGTTTCGGCAACCGCCGGCAGACAACTTGCACGAAGGCGACGCAACTCTTGGTTGAGCGCGAACCCGGACCCCATGCCGATTGCATCCGGCAGCCGACAGGCATAGCCTGCCGGGTCGGGGAGGGTTGGTCATATGCTTCTGAGCGAAGAGCGTTGGAGTTCCGCGTCCTTGCCGCCGCCGCGGCAGCTACCCGGCTTTCAGGAGGTGCTGGACCGCACGCATTTCCACTGGAGCCTGGCGGGCGCGGACAAGGAACGCTACGGCGCCAAGGTCCGCCGCCTCGCGATCAACGATTTCGTGTTCACGCAGGTCGTCTGCGATCCCATCACGGGCTTTCGCACCGTCGAGGACGTGAAGCGCGGCGAGGACGATTATTTCTGCCTCCTCTATTTCGAGGAAGGCGAATGCCTGCTGCAGCAAGGGCGCAATGAATCGGTCGTGCGCCGCGACTTCATTTCGGTGTGGGACAGCACCCGCCCCGCGATGTTCAAGAACACACACGAGCTGCACCAGCTTTCGATCCTGATCCCGCACCGCATGGCGACGACCATCGTGCCGGGCATCGAGGACATGTGCGGCCTTTCCGTGGACGGGAGCCTCGGCCTCGGCTCCATCCTGCTCTCCCACCTGCGCCAGATCCACCGCACGGTCGAGACCGTCGACCCGCAGGACCGCACCGCCGTGCTGCGCGCCACGGTCGAACTGCTCGCCGCCGCCTTCCGCCCGGAGCCGGACCGCATCGCGGGCAGCGCCTTCCGCCGTGCGCTGCTCGGGCGCGTGCAGGAACATATCCTCGCGCATCTCGGCGATCCGGCGCTCTCCGCCGCGACGATCGCGGCTGCATTCCGCTTCAGCCCGCGCTACCTGCACCGGCTGTTCGAGGAGTTCGGCGTGACGGTCGGCACATGGATTCGCGAACGGCGGCTGATGGCCGCGCGCGGCGACCTCGCGAGCCGCGCCATGGCGGGCTACAGTATCACCCAGATCGCGATGCGGCACGGCTTTGCCGACGCCTCGCACTTCAGCCACGCCTTCCGCGACGCCTTCGGCCTCTCCCCGCGCGACTACCGGCAAACCGCGGCGCGCGCGGCGGACGACGAACGAAGTTCCCTCCTGTCCAAGTAAGGCGCCGTTCTGGCGCAAGCCAACCGGCCGCCCCTCCCGTAGGTCTTGGGCAAAAGACATGCGGAAGGGGAGGTTCATGGGCAGGTTGCAGGGCAAGGTCGCGCTGGTCACGGGTGCGGCGCAGGGCATCGGCGCAGGGATAGCACGGGCGATGGCGCGCGAAGGCGCCGCCGTGATCGCCGCCGACCGCAACGTCGCGGGCGTGGAGGCGATCGCCGCCGAAATCGGCGCGGAACCGCTCGCGCTCGACGTGACAAGCGAGGCCGACTGGGCGAAGGCCGCGGCGCATGTAGACGCCGCACACGGCAAACTTTCCATCCTCGTGAACAATGCCGGTGTCGAGCTGGTGAAGCCGATGACCGAGCACAGCCTTGCCGACTGGCGCGGGCTTATGGCGGTGAACGTCGACGGGCTGTTCCTCGGCTGCCGGACCTTTCAGGCGCTGCTCGCGAAGGGCGGCGGCGCGGGCCGCCCCGCGAGCGTCATCAACGTGTCCTCGATCGCCGGTCTCGTCGGCTATCCCGATCAGCTCGCCTACAACACTTCGAAGGGTGCGGTGCGGCACATGACGAAGAGCCTTGCGATCGAGTGGGCCGCGCATGGGCTGCCGATCCGCTGCAATTCGGTCCACCCCGGCTGCATCCGCACGCCGATGCTGGAAATGGCGGTGGAAGGCTGGGTACGCGAAGGCTCGATTCCGGCGGAGGATCCGTGGGCGGCGGTCGCCGCGCTCTGCCCGCTGAACGCCGTCGGGCTGCCCGAGGACATCGCGATGGGCGCGGTCTACCTTGCCAGCGACGAGGCGCGCTTCGTGACCGGCATCGAGCTCGTGATCGACGGCGGCTGGGTGGCGCGATGAGCAACCGCAGCGACCGGCTCTGGATGTACGGCACGATGGTGAAGAGCCGCCATTTCGAAGCGCTGATCAAGCCCGCATATTTCGAGGGCAAGACCCCCGTGTTCAATATGGCGAAAGGCCCGCTTCCCGGTGAGATGCACCTGTCGGACGGGCAGGAGCCGTGCGCTGTCGGCGTCTGCGTGCACCTGCGCCCCGGCGACACAGTGACGGCAACACACCGCCCGCACCATGTCGCCATCGCCAAGGGCGTTGATCTGGACGCTATGGCGGCGGAGATCTTCGGCAAGGCGACGGGACTTTCGGGCGGACGCGGCGGGCACATGCACCTGTTCGATGCGCGCGTGAATTTCGCCTGCTCGGGCATCATCGCTCAGGGCCTCGGCCCCGCCGTTGGCGCCGCGCTCGCGAGCAAGCTGCGCGGTGAGGATCATGTGGCGGTCGCCTTCCTCGGCGAAGGCGCCGCCAATCAGGGCGCGTTCCACGAGGCACTCAATCTCGCCTCGGTCTGGAAGGTGCCCGCCGTTTTCGTGATCGAGGACAATGCCTATGGCATCTCGGTCGCGAAGCGCGATTGTACGGCGGTCGCGCGCAATGCCGACCGCGCCGCCGCCTATGCGATGCCCGGGCACTTCATTCCCGGCAATGATCCCGATGCGATACACGCCGTCGCCGGAGAGGCGATCGCGCGCGCGCGGCGCGGCGAAGGCCCGTCGCTGATCGAGATCGAAACCTGCCGTCTCGAAGGCCATTTCATGGGCGACGCCGAAGGCTACCGTCCGGCGGGTGAGGTCGAGCGCCTGAAAGCCGCCGACCCCATCCCCGCGTACCGCGACCGACTGATCGCCGACGGCTTCGATGCCGCCGATCTCGACAAAGCGGAAGCCGATGCGCGCGCCGTCGTCGATGCCGCGTTCGCCGCCGCGCGCGCCGCGGCCTATCCCCAGCCGGAGGAGGCGTTCGCCCATGTCTTCGCCTGAGACCATCGCAGCCCCCCGCCCCGCGCGGCGCCTGACCATCGCGCGCGCCATCGCCGAAGCGATCGGCCAGGAGATGGAGCGCGATCCCGCTGTCCTCGTGATGGGCGAGGATATCGGGAAGCTCGGCGGCGTGTTCGGCACGACCACGGGTTTGCTCGACAAGTTCGGCGCAGAGCGTGTGCGCGATACACCGATTTCGGAAACCGCGTTCATCGGCGCGGCGGTCGGCCTCGCGGCCGCAGGTATGCGGCCGATCGTCGAATTGATGTTCGTCGATTTCTTCGGCGTCTGCATGGACGCGATCTACAATCTCGCGGCGAAGCAAAGCTATTTCTCGGGCGGGCAAGTCACCTGCCCGATGGTGCTGATGACGAGCGTCGGCGGCGGCTACGGTGACGCCGGGCAGCATAGCCAGACGCTTTACGCCACCTTCGGGCACCTGCCGGGTCTCAAGGTCGTGATCCCTTCGAACGCACACGATGCGAAGGGATTGATGCTCGCGGCAATCCGCGATCCGAACCCGGTGATCTTCATGTATCACAAGGCGCTGCAGGGCATGGGCTGGCTCGGCACCGTGCAGCGTTCGATCACCGATGCCCCCGAAGGCGATTATGTCGTGCCGCTCGGCAAGGCGGCGACGGTGCGCGAGGGTAGCGACATCACGCTCGTCGGCCTCGGGCTCAGCGTGCATCACGCGCTTGATGCCGCCGCACGGCTCGAAAAGCAGGGGCATTCGACAGAGGTTATCGACCTGCGAAGCATCGCACCGCTCGACCGCGAAACCGTGCGCGCATCGGTGCGGAAGACCGGGCGGCTGCTCGTGGTGGACGACGACTACATGAGCTACGGCGTCGGCGCGGAGATCATCGCCAGCGTCTGCGAGGTGGGCATTCCGCTGCGTGCCGCCCCGCGCCGCATCGCGCATCCCGATATCCCCGTGCCGTTCACGCCGGTGATGGAACATTTCGTGCTGCCCGATGCCGACAAGGTTTCCGCGGCGGCAATCACCATGCTGGAGCCATGATCCGATGACCGATATCACCGTCCCCACCGGCCTCTGGAGCGAGAGCGACGAGGCCGCCATTTCGGCGTGGCTTTATGCTGATGGCGACGCAGTCGCAGAAGGTGCCATCATCGCAGAAATCATGGTGGAAAAATCGAGCTTCGAGCTGACCGCGCCTGCTTCCGGCATCCTTCATATCAGTGTCGTCGCCGAGATCCCTGTTACAGCGGGAGAGGTTGTCGGCAGCATCGGCTAAGTCCCTTGCGCGACGCCCTGGCTTATGCGCTTGCGCCGAATGCACCCATTGCGTGCGGGAGCGGCGAGACCGCGATCGCGGAGGATGAGCGGCGGCTTGATGCGTTGCTCGGCGAAGGATGTGCAATCGAACGCGTGCGGCTCTGGACGAACAGCCGCTGTCTTGTCACGACGCGTCGGTTCGCCTGCATGGAACGCTTCGCGGATGCCGCGGCGGCGAGCCGCGCGCGCGGCTGGCCCGTCTTCGTCCGCGCAAGCGGCGGCACGACGGTGGTTCACCGGCCCGGCATATTGAATTTCAGCGTGCATAATATCGCCCCAGCCGACGCGATCGACATTACGTCGCGCTTCGAGAATTTCACGCGCCGCCTGATCGCCGGGTTCGCCGCTATAGGCGTCGTTGCGGAAACGGGCAGTGTCGCGGGCAGCTATTGCGACGGGCGTTTCAACATCGTTTCGGGTGGACAGAAAATCGCGGGCACGGCCTGCCTCGTTCGAAAGCGCGGCGGCTGGATCGGCGTTCTAGCACACGCGGCCATCAGCATCGATGGCGATGCGCACGCGGACCTCGCTGCGATCACGGACTTCGAACGCGCGCTCGGTCTCGATATTCCCTACGTGCCGGCCGCTCACACGAATCTCGCAGCGCGCATTCGGATGTCACGCTAGAGAAAACGGGCGGGCCGGAATCCCTTCCGGCCCGCCCGGCAATTACTTCTTGGGTGGAAGCCCGAGCGCGATGCGTTCGATCCGGTCCGCGATCTTGCCCGCGCCGACATCCTTGCCGATACCGTTCGCGATCACGGAAACGGTGAGGCGGTCTTTCGGGAACTCGTTCAGCGAGGCATTGAACCCGAAGATGCCGCCACCGTGACCGATACGCTGGTGCCCGTCGACATCGCCGATGAACAGCGCATAGCCGTATTCGAACGGGGGCATGTCGGCCGGGCGATCGGCAACGCCCGTGCTGCTGTTCTGCCCATTGCTCAGCTTGCCCGGCGCGACCATCGCCTTGAACGACGTGGGCTTCAGAATCTTGCCGCCGAACAGCGCGGCGTTCCAGCGCGCAAGATCGTTCGCCGACGAACGCATGGCGCCCGCCGCGCCCGGCACGGTCATCGAAATGAACGCCGCATTCTTGAACTGATGGGGCCCGGTCCCGTCATAACCTGCGACGCGGCCCGGCAGGATGATGCTTTCATCGTCAAGCGCCGTATGCGTGAGGCCGAGCGGACCGAAGAAACGCTCCTGCAGGACGGTTGCAAGCGGCTTCTTTTCCGCCTTCTCGATGACGCCCCCCAGGATGAAATAGGCGGTGTTGCTGTAGTTCCAGCCCGTGCCCGGCTCGAAATCCTGCGTCTTCGGCATCTTCGCGAAATGCGCGACCCATTCGTCCGTCGTGCGCTTCAGCCCGGCTTCCTGAAGGAAACTCGCATCATCCGTGTAGCTGTGAATGCCGGAGGTGTGATGCAGCATCTGCTTCAGCGTCACGTCCGCGGCGCGCGGGAAATCAGGATAGTATTTCGAAAGCTTGTCGTCGAGCGAGAGCTTGCCCTCCTCCTCGAGCTTCACAAGCGCAGCCGCCGTGAATTGCTTGGTGACCGATCCGATGCGGAAAATGCTGTCGTTGTTCACCGGCACATTCAGCTCGAGATTGGCGGAGCCGTATCCCTTCACCAGAACGGGCGCGCCGTCCTTGTAGACCGCGACCTGCAGGCCCGGGCTTTCTCCGGCAGCAATGGCATCCTGCACCGCCTTGTCGATAGCGGCCGCGAGCGCAGCGTTGTCCGCGGCAAAGGCGGTTCCGCACAAAAGAACGCTGAGCACGGCACCCGTCGCCAGAGTCCGCATCGATACGATCATATTACACCTCCCAAGTTGAATTCCTGTCAGGCCGCCGCAACCGCAGCCTGGATCGGCCCTGCAAGCATCTCGTCCACCGCGGCCTCGATGCCGAAGCGCAGCGGATCGAACGCCGCCAGGCCGGTCCGCGCACTGGCGTCTTCGAGCGCACGCAGGGCCGCATCCCCATCGAGCGCGGAGGTGTTGAGGCTGATACCGACGAAGCGCGCGGCGGGATTCGTGCGCTGCGCGTGCGGCAGATAGGCGGCGATCGCGGCCTCGATCGTGGGCAACGGATAGCCCGGAAAAAAGCTCGTCTCGGTGCGCACCGGATCGTGACACAGCACCAGCGCATCGGGTTGGCTGCCGTGCAGCAGGCCGAGCGTTACGCCCGCATAGGCGGGGTGGAACAAAGCGCCCTGCCCCTCGATCACGTCCCAATGATCGGGCGCGGCATCAGGAGAGAGGGTCTCTGACGCGCCGGCGATGAAATCCGCGACGACGGCATCGATCGCGATGCCGCTGCCCGAGATCATGATGCCCGTCTGGCCGGTGGCGCGGAACGTCGCGTCGATCCCGCGCGCGCGCATCGCCTGGGTGAGTGCAAGCGCCGTGTATTTCTTGCCGAGCGCGCAATCCGTGCCGACCATCAGCGCGCGCATGCCGGTGCGCTTGCGGCCGGTCGCAATTGGAAACGCTGTCTTGCTGTGACGCACGTTGTGCAGCGTGCGCCCGAGCCGGGCCGCGGCTTCGGCGAGAGCCGGAAATGTTTCGAGCCGGACGTGCATACCGCTCACGATATCCAGCCCCGCCTCAAGCGCTTCGAGCAGAACGCCTTGCCATGCCGCGGGCAACTGTCCGCCGACCGATGCGATCCCGATCAGAAGCGACCGCGCGCCGCGCGCGGCCGCCTCCGATGGCGAGAGGTCGGGGAGACCGATATCGAGCGTCGACGGCGTCAGCCGCAACTGGCCGATGCAATCCTCGCGCGCCCAGTCCCGCACGCCGAGCGCCGTCTTGGCGAGCGTCGGATTTTCCGCGTCCGCCAGAAACACGAGATAAGGTTTTTTGATATCGGTCATGAATGGCTTCAGTATTTGAAGCCGAGCCGCATCCCGAGCGTCCGCGGCTGGATGATCGTCCCCCTGCCGATGAGCCCCGCGCCGCCGCCGCTCGAATAGTTGGTCAGCCCCTGCGAGTCGGTAAGATTGCGGGCGAACGCTTCGACCGAGATCTGCCCGAACCGGGCGGAAAGCCGCAGATCGAGGGTGTTGTAGTCCGGAATTCGCGCATGGTTCGTGGTGGCAGGCGACGTCGAAAAATCGCTGTACCGCGAACCGACGTAGGTCCACGTAACTCCGCCGGACAGGGTTGAGCCGCCGGCCAGTTCGTGGACGTAATCGACCGAAACCGAGTTCTGGAATTCCGGCACATAGGGCAGGCGCTGGCCTGCTAGGCCGCCGAAGGCGGGCGCATCCTCGGTGAGACGCGCACGCGTGTAACCGCCCGTCACCGCAAAGGTGAGCGGCTTCACCGGGTTCAGGCTCAGCGTGTATTCCAGACCCTCGCTGCGTGCATTGCCGCCGTTCCCCTGAACGGAGAACGTCTGCCCATTGGTTTCGGACACGAAATCCGTGATGAGCTGCACGTCTGTCCAGTTGATGCGGTAAATCGCGACATCGAAATTGAACACCCGGTCGGCGGTCGATCCCTTGACGCCGAGTTCGTAGTTGGTCGTGTTGTCCGAATTGTAGAATGTCGGGAAATCGGCAGGCGCGCCGGGCACGACCAGCACCGGACCGCCGGGGCGGTAACCGGTCGCGAGGCGCGCGTAGACCGATATGTCACGGTTCAGCAGGAGACGCGGTGCGATCGAGTATGTGAACTTGTTCTCGGTCGTCCGGATTTCCGGATTCACGATCGGGTCGGGGCCGCCACTCCCGATCAAGCCCGGGGCGCTCGTGACCTGCGAACGCTGCCGGTTGTGCGAATAGCGACCACCTGCCGAGATTTCAAAGCTCTCGCCGAACTTGAACGTGGCTTCGCCGAAACCCGCGTACTCCTTGTATCGCGCGGGAAGTGAACTGCCGCCGAAGGGGAGCGGCACTTCCAGCACGACCGACGTATCGCTCTCCCGCACAGCGTCATAGTACTGGGTGAAGGTGATGTCTTCGTTGGTGTAGAAGCCGCCGACCTGCCAGTCGAACCGCATGAAGCCGGCATCGACATCTTCATTCGAGGCCAGCCTGATCTCCTCGTTGAACTTCGTGAAGCTGTCTTCCTGTCGCCCCCAGATCGCGATCGGCTCACCGTAAACACCACCAAACAACGCCGCCGCGGTCAGGCCGGGCGCAAGCTGCAGATGCGAAATGTCGCTGCGGTAGAAAGATTTGTATTTGCTGTAGCTGGTCGATGAGAACAGGCTCACCCCGCCAAGATCGTAATTGATGACGCCATTATAATACTCAAAGCGGCGGAGTGAGCTTTCCGGCGCATACGTGTTCAGAATGGGTTCGCCGCCGTTGGCGACCTTCGACGCCACGGAGGGCTGGGCGTTCAATCCCCCGACCAGCTCAAGCGCGCCGCTACCGTCGAAGTCACCGCGCTGCAAAGCAGCGGTCAGACGCACGCTGAGGGCTTCCGTCGGTTCGATCTGAAGCTGCCCGCGCAGGCTGTATTGCTCGCCGCCGTTGACATCCTTTTCGCCGCGGGTCGGATTGTCGATATAGCCGGCAACATCCTGATAGGTGCCGGTTACGCGCAGCGCCGCGATTTCACCGAGCGGCACGTTCACGGCGCCCTGTGCGATCCAACCGGTTTCGCCGTGGCGCACAGAATCAAAGCCCGCCTGACCGCGCGCTTCAAACACGCCGAGCCTGGGCTTGTTGGTGATGTAGTGCAGCAAACCGCCCTGCGCCGTGGCGCCGTAAAGCGTGCCCTGCGGCCCGCGCAGCACTTCCACGCGGTCGAGATCGAACGCCAGAAGATCGGCCGTGAGCAGCGAACCGTTGAACAGGGAAGAGGCCGACGAAACAACGATATCGTCCACCATCGTGGCGACCGATGCGCCCGATCCGCCCGCGTTCTGGCCGCGCAGCACAAGGCGTGTGCCGCCGTTTCCGGTCGCCTGGATCGAAAAACCGGGAACCTGCGATGCGAAATCGGCGATCTGCGTGAGGTTACGCCGCTCCATGTCTGAACCGCTGATCGCACTGATGCTGAGCGGCACATCGACGAGGCGCAGCTCGCGCTTGGTGGCGGTAACGATGATTTCGTTGCCCGTCAGCTCTTCACCCTCTCCGCCCCCGGATTGCGCGATTGCGGGTGCGCTGATCAGCAAGGCCAGTACGGAAACCGTTGCCGAAAGAAATCCATTCTGCCGTAGAAACATCTGCCATTCCCCCCACGTTGGCGAATGGATCGCCATGCGGCGAGCCATCGCGTTTCAAAGCCCATTCGGGCCAGTCCCATCCTGACGCTATCAAACACCTCCTCGATGTCAATAATGTTTCTATTTTGGAAACGAATGGACTCACGCTTTCCACGCGACGTGTGGAGAGACGGGCACACACGGATGATGCAGGGACAGCGATTCACGTTTGAGAGGGAAGCGCACAGCGCTCCCTCTCAAACGCGCAGGTTCCAAGATGTCAGCGAGTCTTCGGTTTGCGCGCGCGGGGCTTGGGTGCCGGATCGTCAGGCGTGCGCGCGGCTTCGGCAGACGATTCCCCATAGACGAAATCGTCGGCCCGCTCGGTGCAGACGGCGATGATGTCCGTGCCGCCGGGCGTCTTCGAGAGATAGGCGTGGCCCATACGGCTATCGATGTAGATGCTGTCGCCGGGCTCAAGAATCTCCGGTTCGTAGAACTCGCTGTGCACTTCGAGCACGCCGTCGAGAACGTAAATCCACTCCTCACCATCGTGGCTGATCAGCGGCCCGAACTCTTCCAGCGTAGCAGCGTGCACACGGCCCCTGATCGGCACGATGCGCTTGCGGCTCAGTTCCGGCGAGACATACAGATAATCGTAGCTGCCCGTCTGGATGTTGCGCCCCTCGCCCTTGCGCGCCACGCTGCGCCGGCCGCCGGCATGAACTGCGGTTTGCGCGGTGTCGGTGAACAGGCTGCCGATATCGACGCCAAGGGCGCCTGTCAGCTTTGTCAATTTGTCGTAGGTGAGGCCGAGGCGATCGTTTTCCATCTTCGAGAGCGCCGACACCGAATAGCCCGTGCGCGCGCTCATCACGCTGAGGGGGATGCCGCGGGCTGTGCGCAACGCCTTGATTTTCCGGCCCAGGCCACCCTGCTCGATCATCTTGCTCACCACTCCAACTGCCGGGAGGGACTTATCGCAACTGCTTGCCATGGGCGCAATGTTTCCATATCGGAAAGCATTGAAAATCCGATCCGGGGAGGAAAAAGCATGTCGAAAACCGCACTTCTGCTTTTGGGAATGGTGGCGCTGTCCACCCCCGCCGTCGCTCAGAGCTATGACATTCTCATTCGCGGCGGCACGATTTACGACGGGTCGGGCAAGCCCGGCTATGTGGGCGACGTGGCCGTCAGCGGTGGAAAGATCGCCGCCGTGGGCAAACGCGTGCGCGGCAAGGCAGCGAAGATTATCGAAGCGCGCGGACTTGCCGTCACGCCGGGCTTCATTGATGCGCACAGCCATGTCGACTACGGCCTCGAAGAGCGCACGGGACCGATGCTCGACGAGCAGGATCTCCTCCAGGGCGTGACGACGATCCTGATGGGGCCGGACGGCTATTATTCGCCGGAAAACATCAAGCAGCGCATGGCGCAGTTGAAGACGCGCGGCTCGGGCGTCAATTACAGCTGCTATGTCGGGCACAACGGCATCCGCGAGCAGATCATGCCCGGCATCCAGCGCCCGGCGAATGCCGAAGAGACCGTGGTCATGGCCGCGCTGGTCCGTGAAGGCATGGAGATGGGCTGCGTCGGGCTGTCGACCGGCCTGATGTACAACGGCGGCATGTTCAGCGACACCAACGAAGTCGTCGCGCTGGCGGAGCAGGTGAAACCGTTCGGCGGCACCTATGATTCGCACACGCGCAACCCATCCCTGCAAATGCTGAAATCCGAGAAGGAAGCCATCGAGATCGGAAAGCGCGCAGGGATTCCCGCGAAGCTCGGACACCTGAAAGCCACCGGCCTTATCAACAAGGGTCGCATCGGCGATGTTATCGCTGCGGTCGAGGAGGCGCGCGCCGCAGGGCAGGAAGTGGTTGCCGATCAGTATCCCTACGACGGCGCCGCCACCGGACCGCTTGCCGGCATCTTCGTGCTTCCGGGCGGCAAGGACATGCCGTCTGCGGCCGATGTCCGCGCGGCTCTGAAGGATCCCAAAATGCGCGCTGTCGTCCGCGCGTTGACCGAGCACGGCGAGGCCGGCGGTTTCTCGTGGGTGAAGGCCGTCGGCTACGGCAACATGCGCATCGTCGACGCGCCGGGCGCGCCCGAACTCGTCGATCAGAACATCGAGCTGCTCGCAAAGGCATGGGGGATGGAGCCGTTCGATCTGCTCGCCCGGCTCGTCCAGGATCAGTCCGACGCGCTTCTCATCACGCTCGGCACGATCGACGAGGCCGACGTGCAAAAGCTGATGGTTCAGCCGTGGGTGATGATCGCGAGCGATGGCGGCTACAGCGCGCCCGAGGGGGCCGAGATCGACATCATGGGCTATCATCCCCGCGCGACGGGCAGCTTCGCCCGCGTGCTCGGCCACTACAGCCGCGATCTCAAACTGCTCCCGCTCGAAGAGGCGGTGCGCAAGATGTCGAGCCTGCCCGCCGCGCATCTCAACCTCACCGATCGCGGCCTTCTGAAGCCCGGCCTCGCCGCCGACATCGCCGTTTTCGATCCGGCGAAGATCACCGCCCGATCAACCTACGCCAAGCCCGCGGCCCGCGCAGAAGGCATGGTTGCCGTCATCGTCAACGGCGAAACGGTGCTGCAAGGCGGAAAGGTCACGGGCGCAACCCCCGGCCGCTTCGTTGCGCGCGGATCGGCGCCGTCCAAGCGATAGAGCCCCTCGGTCAGCGACCGGGGGTGAGACCGATCACGCGCGCGGCAACCTTTTCGACTGCCGGGCGCGTGTAGGTCATCGGCGCGAATTCGCCTGCGAGCCATCCTGGCAGGAAATCCCGGTAGTGCGGGCTTGAGGCGTCCGCCGACTGGCCCGGCATGTTCATGAACACCGATTTGTCCCAATCGCCGACGTCCATGACGATGCGCACGGAGGGACCATGGATGGCGGCGAGATCCTTGCCCGGCGCTGCCAGCGCGACCGTCGTTCCCGAGCCGCCCACTGGTTGCGGCCCGATCGTCATAGCTCTCAGTTCATCGGCGCGGAGGAGCGTGCCAAAGGGAGGCGTCAGTTCGAGCGTGTGCACGCCGCCCCACGTCCAGCTTTCCATCTGCGGCCCAAGCCGCCGCCGAAGCTCATCGAGCGTAGCGGAAAGGCTCTCCCTCAGCACAGTTTGCGTCGTGGCGGCGGCGTCCGTTCCAAGCACGGCGTCGCGCGTTTCGAGGATGCGCAGCGCAGCGTCTGCCGACACGCGCGGCGCCAGCGGCTGCGCGTCCGGCGCAACGGCATGGGTGACAAGCGCAGCGCCGAGGTGCGATGCAAGCCAGGTGCCCGCGATCGCGGCGGCGGTACTGTCGGCGCGCATGTCGCCGTTCCATCCCCGCAGCAGGTCGAGCGCCTGCGCGCTATCCGCATCCCAGCCCTTCATTTCTTTGAGTAGCACCAGAAGGCGCAGCGCGGAGAGATCGCGTATATCCATCTGCATCTCCGCCGCATCGGCGACCGAGACGCGCTCTTTGCCCGAGAGCAGCTGCGCGAGGCGTTCGTAGCGACTGCGATCGGCGAATTCGAACCCGAGCGGCACGTCGGCCGGATAGTCCGTCGGCACGTTGCGTTCGTTCGCAGTGGCGATCCAGCCCTGCGCGGGATCCTTAACGCTCGGAAGGCTGCGCGGCGCATGAAACCCGTTCCATTCGTAGCGTCCGTCGCCCGGAACCGGCATCAGCCCGTCCCAGTTCGGCCGCACGGGCGCAAGGCCCGCGGCGGTCCAGCCGATGGCGCCGTCCGGGCCTGCCCAGATCAGGTTGAGCGGCGGCGTGCCCCAGTGATCCGCGGCTTTCCTGAAATCTTCCCAGCTCGCTGCGTTCGCAAACCACGAGGCGGCTGCATAGGCTGAGGTGCCGGGCTCGGACCAAACCGAGCGAACCGCATAGGTCTGGTTGCGTTCGGCGCTGCGATGGATGACGGGGCCGTGCCGGGTGAACGCCAGTTCCACCGCGACCGGTTCGCCGCCCTTCACCGGGATCCTCTCCCGGACAATGCGCATCTTTTCCCAGCGCCCGCGATAGCGATACCGATCCGCGCGTCCCGGCTGCGTCTCGTAGACGTAAACGTCTTCCTGATCCGTGCTGAAGATGGTGAGCCCGAACGCGCCCTTGCCGTTGTGGCCGAAGGAGATACCGGGCACCCCCGGCTCGCCCGCGCCGATCAACGACAAGCCCGGCGCTTCGATATGGACGACATAGCGCAGGCTCGGCACGGTGAGCGCACGGTGCGGATCGTTCGCCAGAATGGGCCGGCCGGTTGCGGTGCGCGATCCCGCGATCACCCAGTTGTTGGAACCGTCCTTCAGGTCGTCGGGAAGGGCATCCGCCACTTTGGTCAACGCATCAAAATTCACGGGGCCGGTGGCGAGCGCGTAGTCGTCCATGACGTTCCCATCGATCGTGCACGGATCGAGCCCCTCCGGCACCTGCGGCGCATGATCGGGATAGAGACGCTGCGTCGCGTGCGCCGCGTCCAGCCCGCCCTTGCAGACAAGGCGCGCGCGCTGAACCTCGGAGCGCGCGTTCATCACCAGCGCGTGGGTGCGGATGCGCACGACATCCTCGGCGCGCCAGTGCGTGGGCTCGCTGTCGGTTAGAGCGAATTCGCGCGGCATCGGCTTCGTGCCTGCACGCACCTCATCGACATAGGCGTTGATACCGGCGACGAAGGCTTCGTAATTGTCCTGGGCCTCCGGCCCGTAGCGGCGCCATTCGCTCCTCATGTCGCCGCGATAGAGGAAGAGGCGTGCAGCGCGATCCTGCTTCACATAGGACTCGCCGAAACTTTCCGACAGAAGCCCAAGGCCCCGCTTGCGCCACAGATCGATCTGCCACAGCCGGTCGCGCGCGACGTTGTAGCCCTGGAGGAAATAGGCGTCGTGCGTGTTCCCCGCATAGATATGCGCCAATCCCCAGCGGTCGACGATGATCTCGGCAGGCGCCTTGAGCCCCCTTACCTGCTCTGTCTCGGTGGGGGCCGAGTGGAGCGAGCTTGCCGAAAACAATACGGCCAGCGCCGCAAAGACCCGAAGTCGCCTGATCAAACCGTGCCCTCCTTCATATCCCGGACTGTCTATAACAGGCTGAATGGGAAGCGGAAGGAACAGGGTTTTGAACAGCACCCGTCGCCAACGATCACAGTTTTCCTATAATATCAATTCGCACCATGTACCGCTTATGAGCACGATCAGCATGACATGGATCGCAATGTTATTTTAAATAATATATTGATATATAATAATTTTATTGATGAAGACCCTGAAATTCGGCACCCTAACAAATTTAGTGTATATGAAAAGTCGGTCATATCGGAGACCATATCCGGCGCATCAGCAGGACGTTCGGGGCATGACAAAATTCGGCAAGGCAAAGTGGATACTCGGCGGCACCGCATTCGCCGTGCTGGCGCTTGCCGCGGGCACATACGGGTGGCTACGCACATCGCTGCCGGACTATTCCGGCACAAGGCAGGTTGCCGGGATCAGCGGCAACCTCGAGATCGTGCGCGATGCGCAGGCGGTTCCGCATATCTTCGCCGCGACACGTGACGACGGCTATTTCGGGCTGGGCTTCGTCCATGGCCAGGATCGGCTCTGGGCCCTCGAAATGACACGCCGCGCCGCACATGGCCGCCTTGCGGAAGCGATCGGCGCCGATGGGCTCGGCACCGACAAACTCGTCGCCGCGCTCGATATCGAAGCCATCGCGGATCGCGCCGAACGCCAGTATTCACCCGCAACGCGCAGCGCCATCCGCGCCTATGTCGCGGGGATCAACGCGGCGCTCGATGCGCGGCGCGGGGCACTGCCGCCCGAGTTCCTGCTCACCGGCACCGCGCCGGGACGCTGGGAGGCGCGCGATGTCAGCCGCGTCGCCGGGCTGCTGACGCTCGGCTTCGGAGACTGGCGCGACGAATTGCTGCGCGCGCGGCTGCTCCCCGCGATCGACTGCGATGCACTGCGCTCGCTGTTCGCCTCCGCCGCAGACGCCGGTCCGGTGACGTATCCGGATGCGCCGCCTGCGGAGGGCGCAGCGGCGGACACGTGCGGCGCGGTGGCGCTGAAGCCGGTGAAGACGGCATCGACCGAACCGCTGCCCTTCGGCCGCGCGCTCCCCGCCTCGAACAGCTGGGCGGTCGCAGGCACGCGCACGGAGAGCGGCAAGCCCCTGCTCGCCAACGATCCGCATGGGCCGCTCACCGCCCCGGCGGACTATTATCCCGTCCGTATCGTCGGCGCGGATTTCGAGCTGGTCGGCGCCTCCCGCCCCGGCCTCCCCGGCTTCGCGACGGCCCGCAACCGCGACATCGCGTGGGGTATCACAGACGTGATGGCGGACCAGACCGACCTTTTCGTCGAGCGCATCGATCCGGCTGATCCGACGCAGTACATGACGCCCACGGGCCCGCAAAAATTCGTCACGCGCACGGTGGCGATCCCGGTGAAGGACAAGGCCCCCGAGCGCATCGTGCTGCGTTACACCGCGCACGGCCCGGTTCTTTCCGACATCGACGACGAAGCCGCCCGGCTGGTGCGCGAGCAGTTGCCGTCGGGCCATGTCATCGCGCTCGCCGGTGTCGATTTCCCGCGCGGCCAGCCGATCATGGAAGCCTTCGCGAACATCGCGGCGGCGCGCGACTGGCCAGAATTCGAGCGCGCAATCGCGGACTTCCATTTCCAGCACAATTTCGCGTTCGCCGATCGTTCGGGCACGATCGCGATGGCAACCGCCGCGCGCATCCCGCGCCGCGGCGGTGACGGCTTCCTGCCCGCGCCGGGCTGGGAGGCGCGCTTCGCGTGGACCGGCTATGCGTATCCGCAGGAGATGCCGCGAACGGTGAACCCCGCGTCGGGCTTCGTCGCCAACGCCAACAACCGCACGCTCAGCGGAGACCGCCTGTACGATAGCACCGCGTTTGAGCCGGGCTGGCGCGCCGCGCGCATCGTGCAGCAGCTCGGCACGGCGAAAGGCGCCGATCGGGAAACGATGCGGCGGCTGCAGCTCGATACGGTCTCGGCGCAGGTCGCGGCGATGAAGCCCATCCTCGCCACGATGAAGCCCGCCACGGCGGATGGCCGCGCCGCGCTCGCCGCGCTCCGGCGCTGGAACGGTGACATGGCAGCCGACCGGGCCGAGCCGCTGATCTGGTCGGCGTGGTACAGGGCGGCGGTAACGGCGCTTCTGGAGCCCAGGCTCGGCACGCTTGCGAAGGACTATCTCGGCGCGACCCGCCCGCGCCTTGAACGCCTGCTCGCCGGCGAAGGCGGCTGGTGCGCGCCCGCCGCCTGCCCGGCACTCGCCGCCCGCGCACTCGATACGGCGGTGAAGGATCTGCGCGCGCAACATGGCGACATAGACACATGGCGCTGGGGCGACGTGCACCGCGTGCGTTTCCGGCACGACATCTTCTCGCATCTGCCGCTCGTCGGGGCGCACCTCGTCGCGTCCCCCGCCGCGCCGGGGGATGCAACGACGGTAAACGCCGGGCTCTCCATGCTTTGGGGCGACGATCCCTATGCGGATGTTTACGGCGCGCGCTACCGGCAGATCGTCGATCTCGCCGATCCCGCGCAAAGTCTCTACATGATCGCGCCGGGCATGTCGGGCAACGTGCTGTCGCCGTGGTTCGGGCATCTGGCGGAAGACTGGGCGGCAGGCCGCTACTTCCCGCTCACCGGCAGCGCAGCGGAACGCCGCAAGGATTCCGTTGGCGTGCTGGTGCTGAAGCCGCGATGATCAGCGGCTGTTCCGCTTTCTGTCCGTTTGACCTATTGCCTCTGTCTGTTCGTTGAAACTCGCCGGGAGCGCATGGATGGGCCGACCGCCCACGAAACTCGCCGAAGCGCTGCGAGCACTGCGCCGCCGCATGGGGCTCACCATGTCGGAAGTCAGCCGCCGCACGGGCGTCGCCATCTCGACGCTCTCGAAGGTCGAATCCGGCAAGATGTCGCTCACCTACGACAAGCTCACGCAGCTCTGCCAGGGTCTCGGCGTCGATCTTGCCGATCTGCTTGGGGGGCCGGCACCGGCGCAGGGCGGCGACACCTCGGCGAAGGGACGGCGCAGCATCAACCGCATCGGCGACGGCGTCGTCGTGCGCACCGAGCATTACGATCACTGCTATCTCAGCACCGATGTATCGGGCAAAGCGTTCGTGCCGCTTGTCGTCTCGCCGCAGTCGCGTTCCTTTTCGGACTTCCCCGATTACGTCCGCCACGGCGGCGAGGAATTCGTCTACGTCCTGGAGGGCGCGGTCGAGGTGCACACGGAATACTACAAGCCCGTGATCCTGCAGGCGGGCGAATCGATGTGGATGGATAGCCAGATGGGCCACGCCTACGTCGCCCACGGCGACGCGCCCTGCCGCGTGATCGCGGTGTGTTCGGGGAACGAAACCGAGCTTATCGACGCGGTGAACGCGGTCGATCATCACCCCGCGCAAAAGCTGGAATAAAGCCCCCGGGGATACGCAGTCCCGACCTTGTTCATGACAAGAGTTTCCTATACGCTAAACTTGAATTTAACTTCAAAAAGGCTGCTCACTTGAAGATTGCCGACTTCAACGCCTCCAAGGCCCGCCGCGCGCTCACCGTGCCACTCGCCGCATTGGCCCTCGCCGCCTGCGCAGGCCAGCCTGAACACGTGGAGCTGCTCCTCCGCGGCGGGCTCGTCTACGACGGCACTGGATCGCCGCCACGCGCCGCCGATGTCGGTATCGCGGACGGCCAGATCCGTTTCGTAAAGAAGGCGTCGTCGCGCGTCGTCGCCGCACGGACGATCGATGCCGGCGGCCTCGCCGTCGCGCCGGGCTTCATCGATGCGCACAGCCACGCCCCCGAAGCCGTGGAGCGCATCGAGGGGCCGTTCATCGACGCACAGGATCTGTCGCAGGGTGTCACCACGATCATGGCGAGCCCCGACGGCGGCCTCTCGCCGCGTGTGATGCGCCAGCTCCAGGCGGCGCTCACCGCCAAGGGCATGGGGGTCAACTACGGCTGCTACGTCGGCCATAACGGCATCCGCGAAGATGCGATGCCCGGCGCGCGCCGCGCCGCGACGCCCGAGGAAATCGAACACATGGCGGCGCTGGTGCGCGAAGGCATGGAGATGGGCTGCGTCGGCCTTTCCACCGGGCTCATGTACGATCCCGGCATGTTCGCGACCGAGGCCGAGGTGCAGGCGCTCGCTTCCGCGGTGAAGCCCTATGGCGGCACCTACGATTCGCACACGCGCGACCCCGGCTTTCACATGGTGGAGTCCGAACGCGAGGCGATCGAACTCGGCAAGGCCGTCGGCATCCCCGCGAAGCTCGCACACCTGAAAGCCACAGGCCTCATCAACAAGGGCCGCATCGGCGAAGTCATTGCGATAGTCGAAGCGGCGCGCGTGCGGGGCTTCGACATCGTCGCGGACCAGTATCCCTTCGACGGCGCGACCGTGCGCGCGGTCTACGACCTCTTTGTCCTTCCCGACGGGCGCGGCGACCGGCAGGTGACGGAGGCGGAAGTGCGCGCCGCGCTCGCCGACCCCGCCCGCCGCAGCGCCGTGCGCGAGGCGACCGAGAACGGCGTCGACAAGGGCTTCTCCTGGATCAAGGCGGTCGGCTACGGCAGCATGAGGATCGTCGACGCGCCGGAAAACCCCGACCTCGTCGGCGAGAACCTCGAGCTGCTGGCGAAGAAACGCGGCATCGCGCCGTTCGACCTCCTCGCCGATCTCGCCGCGCGCAACAATGTCCGCGTCACACTCGGCACGATCGACGAGGCGGACATCCGCGAACTCATCGTGAAGCCGTGGGTGATGGTCGCCAGCGACGGCGCCTATGTCGACGCGCAATCGCTCGCGCGCGGCTATGCGCACCCACGCGCGAGCGGCAGCTTCACGCGCGTGCTCGGCCACTACAGTCGCGACCTCAAACTCTTCCCGCTCGAAGAGGCGATCCGCAAGATGACCGGCTTTCCCGCCGCACACCTCGGCCTTGCCGATCGTGGACGGCTGATGCCGGGGCTCGCGGCGGACGTCGTGCTGTTCGATCCCGCGACCGTCGCCGCGCGCGCCACCTATGCCGACCCCGGCGCCTTTTCCACCGGCATCGCCACCGTGATCGTGAACGGCAAGGTCGCCTTCGAGAACGGCAAGCCGACCGGCATTACCGCAGGGCAGTTCGTACCGAGAAAACGCTAAAGGCAGCGCGCTATCGCTGGTCCTCGACCACTGCGCGCAGTGGGGACGGCGCGGCGGCGGTGTCGCGGCGCTCCAATTCGTCGATGGTGGCGAGCGCCATTGCGCGGTAGGCGGGAAGCACTTCGGGGCAATCGCCCGCAAGTGCCGCCAGGTGCCCGCGGACCATGTTTGCATCGCCGCGCAGCAGCGGCCCGGAAAGCGCGTCGAACCCCTTCGCGATGCTGTTTTCGAGCGAAGCCCGCACCAGCGGCGCGATCAGGTCTTCGGGGTGTTCGACACCCGCCGCATGGAGCGCGCGCGTCGCCCCAGCGAAGAGCGTGACGAGATGGTTCGCGGCATGGGAGAGTGCCGCGTGATAAAGCGTGCGCCGGTCTTCGGCGATCTCCACGGCGACACCGCCCAGCGCTTCGACGACCCTCTGCGACTGCCGTGTTGCCTCGCCGTCCGATCCGGTAATCGCGAAGCACGCACCCGCCATGCGCTGGACTTCGAGTTCGGGGTTGCCCGTGAAGGTCATCACCGGATGGATCGCCGCCGTCCGCACACCTAGCACACGGAGCGGTTCAAGAATGGCAGCGCCGCCGCCGCCGCTGACGTGGAAAACCAGCGCGCCCTGCCGAAAACGAACGCCCGCGAGGAGGTCCACGACCCCCGACAGTGCGTCGTCCGAAACGGCGATGGCGATCACGTCGCATTGCGCTGCGATCTCCTCGAGCGACCGTGCCGCCGACACGCCTTCCGTCTGCAAACGTCCCGGTGTCCGGCCCCACATCATCGATCGGCCGCCGAACCCCAGCGCCAGTGCGCGGGCGACCCGGCCTGTCCCGACGATGCCAACCCGCCCGGCGATCACGCCGCCGCCTCGCTCTCCAGGATCGGCAATTCCGTCGTCGATTTGATCTCCGACAGCGCCACCATCGAATGCACCTCCTGCACGCCCGGCAGCTGCGAGAGTTTTTCGAAGAAGAAACGTTCGTAGGTTTCGATGTCGCGCGTGACGATGCGCAGCATGAAATCGACCGGGCCAAGCAGCACGAAGCAGTCGAGCACTTCGGGAAACTCGCGGATCGCATCCGAGAATTTGTGGAGATTGGATCGCCCGTGCCGGGTGAGCTTCACCTGTGCGAACACCTGCGTGTTGAGACCCATCTTGCGTCGGTCGAGCAGGCTCACCTGCGCCTTGATGTAGCCCGCCTCCTTCAGACGCTGGATGCGCCGCCAGCACGGCGCCTGAGACAGCCCGACCTCCTCGGCGATTTCCGTCGTGGGCCGCGACGAATCCTTCTGGAGGATGGCAAGGATCTTGCGTTCGAACGGGTCCAGCTCATCCAGCATGATCTATTCCATTAGAGCATCGTTATAGAATAACTCATTCCCTATATCGCCCAGAACACACATACGAGCAATTTTTATCAGCCGAATGCGTGTTACGCTTTGCGCGAAAGGGAGGTCCGATGGTCCACCGGCCGCACGAAGTCAGCGATTTTCAGGAAGATATCCACGTCGTCAGCAATGCGGATGGCGAGGCGATCGGCGTGATCGCCATTCATTCGACCGCGCTCGGCCCGGCGGCAGGCGGCTGCCGCTTCTGGCACTACGAGCGCCATGCCGACCTCACCGCCGATGCGATCCGGCTTGCACGCGGCATGAGCTACAAGAACGCGGTCGCCGGGCTCCCACTCGGCGGCGGCAAGGCGGTTCTGCAACGCCCAGCCGGCAGCTTCGACCGCGCCACTCTGTTCCGCGCCTTCGGCGATGCCGTGGAAAGCCTCGGCGGCGCCTATGTCACCGCTGAAGACGTCGGCACGTCCGTTGCCGACATGGAGCGCGTTCGCGAGCGCACACGCTATGTCGCCGGCCTCGATGCGGAGCCGGGCAAGAGCGGCGGCGACCCCTCGCCGTGGACCGCGCGCGGCGTGTTCGAAGCGATGCAGGCCGCAGCCCGCTTCGCGCTCGGCAGCGACCTTGAAGGCCTCACCGTCGCCGTGCAGGGCACGGGGAACGTCGGCGCTGCGCTCTGCCATATGCTGCGCACGGCGGGTGCGCGGCTCGTCATCGCGGATGTCGACCGTCGCCGCGTCGATGCGCTCGTCGCCGAACTTGGCGCGCGCGCCGTCGGCGTCGATGAAATCCTCACCGCCGACGCCGACATCCTTGCGCCCTGCGCGCTCGGCGGTGTCCTCAGTAGCCGCACGATCCCCAGTCTCAAGGCGCATCTCATATGCGGCGCGGCGAACAACCAGCTTGAAACCGAAGCCGACGGCCAAGCGCTCGCCGCGCGCGGTATCGTCTACGCGCCTGATTATGTTGTGAACGCCGGCGGCATCATCAACGTCTCCGCAGAATATCTCGGCGAAGCGCCCGAAGCGGTCGAGCGCCGCATCACCGAAATCGCGCCGCGTCTCACCGCCATACTCGAATCCGCTGCCCGGGAACACATACCCGCCAATACCGTTGCCGATACGCTCGCCCGCCGCATCATCGCGCGGGGACAGCGTGCAGCGGCATGAGCGGGCGCAAGGACATACCTATGCTCAAGAACAGCACGCGTCTGCACGTACCGGAGCCGGGCTGCCGCCCCGGCGAAACGCCCGACATGTCGCATATCAAGGTGCCGCCCGCAGGCGAGGTCCGCCGTCCGGCCGAAGACACCGACCCGGCCGAAATTCGCGACCTCGCCTGGGCGCTGATCCGCGTTCTCGACGACGCGGGCAACCCGGTGGGCGACTGGAACCCGGGACTTTCCGCCGACATGCACGAAAAGGGCCTGCGCGCCATGATGCTGACGCGCGCCTACGACGCGCGCATGGTCCGCGTGCAGCGGCAGGGCAAGTCCAGCTTCTACATGAAGTCCACCGGCGAGGAGGCGGTCGCGGTCGCCGCCGCGCTCGCGCTCGACTACGGCGACATGTGCTTCCCCACCTACCGCCAGCAGGGCCTGCTCGTGGCACGCGACTGGCCGCTCGTCGACATGATGAACCAGGTCTATTCGAACAGCCGCGACCGCCTGAAAGGCCGGCAGATGCCGGTGTTTTATTCGAGCCGCGAGGCGGGTTTCTTCTCGATCTCCGGCAATCTCGGCACGCAGTACAGCCAGGCGGTCGGCTGGGCGATGGCGTCCGCGTCGGAGAGCGACAGCCGAATCGCTGCCGCATGGATCGGCGAGGGCGCGACAGCGGAAGGCGACTTCCACTACGCGCTCACCTTCGCCAGCGTCTATCAGGCGCCGGTCATCCTCAACATCGTCAACAACCAGTGGGCGATCTCGTCCTTCTCCGGTATCGCGGGCGGCGAGCGCACGACCTTCGCCTCGCGCGGGCTGGGTTACGGCATCCCGTCGCTGCGCGTGGACGGCAATGATTTTCTCGCCGTCTACGCCGTCACGCGCTGGGCCGCGAACCGCGCGCGCAGCGGTCTTGGGCCCACGGTGATCGAACTGTTCACCTACCGCGCCGAAGGCCACTCTACCTCCGACGACCCAAGCAAGTACCGGCCCGGCTCGGAAGCCTCCGTGTGGCCGCTCGGCGATCCGATCGAAAGGCTGAAGACGCACATGATTAGCGTTGGCCTCTGGAGCGAAGATCAACACGCGGCGCTTGAAAAGGAACTCGAGGAAGAGGTGCGCAGTGCAGGCAAGGAATCCGAAAGCTACGGCACGCTGAAGGAAGGCGCGCGCATTCCGGCCTCCACCATGTTCGACGATGTCTACAAGGACATGCCTCCGCATCTCGTCGAACAACGCAAGCAGGCGGGAGTATAACCCCGTGGCAACGATGAACATGATCGAGGCGCTGAACAGCGCGATGGACGTGGCGCTGACACGCGATCCGGCCGTCACCATCTTCGGGCAGGACGTCGGCTATTTCGGCGGTGTGTTCCGCGCGACCGATGGCCTCCAGCGTAAGCATGGCCTCACCCGCGTGTTCGATGCGCCGATCTCCGAAGGCGGCATCGTCGCTGTGGCGGTCGGCATGGGCGCCTACGGCAAGCGGCCCGTCGTCGAGATTCAGTTCGCGGATTATATCTATCCAGCGACCGACCAGCTGATCTCCGAAGCTGCGCGCATGCGGTATCGGACGGGCGGCGAATGGTGGTCGCCGATCACCGTGCGCAGCCCCTATGGCGGCGGCATCTACGGCGGCCAAACACACAGCCAAAGCCCCGAAGGCATCTTCACGCACGTCGCGGGGCTGAAGACGGTGATCCCGTCGAACCCCTACGACGCCAAGGGGCTGCTGATCGCCGCGATCGAGGACGATGACCCCGTGCTCTTCTTCGAGCCGAAGCGGCTCTACAACGGCCCCTTCGACGGGCATCACGACAAGCCTGTCGAGCCATGGTCCAAGCACCCCGCGAGCGAGGTGCCCGAGGGGCATTATGTGGTGCCGCTCGGCAAGGCGAATATCGTGCGGGCGGGCAGCGCCGTCACCGTGCTCGCCTATGGCACAATGGTGCATGTGGCGCTCGCGGCGGCGATGGAGACCGGGATCGACGCGGAGGTCATCGACCTGCGCACGCTGATGCCGCTCGATCTTGAAACCATCACGCAGTCGGTAAACAAGACCGGCCGCTGCGTGGTCGTCCACGAGGCGACGCGCACCTGCGGTTTCGGCGCCGAACTCGCCGCTCTCGTGCAGGAACATTGCTTCTTCGATCTCGAAGCGCCGATCGAGCGCGTGACGGGCTGGGACACGCCCTACCCGCACGCCTTCGAATGGGAATATTTCCCAGGGCCCAAGCGCGTCGGCGACGCGCTGCGCCGCGCGATGGAGGCGTAAGGGCATGACGAACTACGTCTTCAAGCTCCCCGACATCGGCGAAGGCATCGCCGAAGCCGAACTCGTGCAGTGGTACGTAAAGCCCGGCGATGCGGTCGCCGAGGACCAGCCGCTCGCCGACGTGATGACCGACAAGGCGACCGTGGAACTCACCTCGCCGGTATCGGGCACCATCGTGGCGATTCACGGCGAGGTGGGACAACTCCGGCAGATCGGATCGGCGCTCGTTGAATTCGCACTGGAAGGCGAAGCACCTGCCGAACCCGTGGAGGAAGCAGAGCCCGTTCCAACACCGGTCGAAACACCGCCCCCGGCACAGGCACCCGCCGCACAGCGTCCCAAGGCCTCGCCGCTGGTGCGCCGCCTTGCGAAGCAGGCCGGCGTGCAGCTCGAAGACGTAAAAGGCTCCGGCCCTTATGGCCGCATTCGCCGCCCCGATTTCGAAGCACACCTTGCCGCCGCGCAGAAACCGGCTGTGCCCGCCACTGGTGAATTCACCGAGACGAAACTCGTCGGCCTGCGCCGCAAGATCGCAGAGAAGATGGAAATCTCCGCGCGGCGCATCCCGCATTTCGCCTATGTCGAGGAGATCGATCTCACCGCGCTCGAAGCGGCGCGGGCAGAACTCAATATGCGTTATGGAAACGAACGCGCCAAACTCACATTGCTCCCATTCTTCATCCAGGCGCTCGTTCGCGTACTGCCGCAGTTCCCCCAGATCAACGCGACCTACGACGACGAGGCCGGAATCGTCCGCCGCTATACGCCGGTCCATGTGGGCATCGCGACGCAGACCGACAACGGCCTCATCGTGCCGGTCGTTCGAAACGCGCAGGACCTCGGCCTGTGGGATCTCGCCGCAGAGATCGCCCGCCTCGCCGCCGCCGCGCGCGGAGGCACCGCAAAGCGCGACGAACTCTCAGGCTCCACGATCACGATCACCAGCCTTGGTACGCTCGGCGGCATCGCGACAACGCCGGTCATCAACCATCCTGAGGTCGCGATCATCGGCCCCAACCGCCTCGTCGAACGCCCGGTCGTGCGCGGCGGTGCGATCGAAATCCGCAAAATGATGAATGTCTCGTCGTCGTTCGACCACCGCGTCGTGGACGGCTACGACGCGGCGCGCTTCATCGGCGAGGTGAAGGCACTTCTCGAATCCCCGACGCTGCTGCTGGCGCGCTGAGCCTATTGTGCCCGGCGCGCGGTGAGGATGCGCACGGGGCTGGCAATCATCTGCCCCTTCATCACGCCTTGCCCAAGCGTCGGCGAGGTCGGCGCGTTCATGATCTTGCGCACCGTGTCCATGCCCTCGACGACGCGGCCGAACACGGCAAAGCCGAGATTGTCGCCGGCTTTCGAAGGATCGGCGTTCAGCGAATCGAGCGCGCCGATGGTGATGAAGAAATCGCCGTCCGCGCTGCCCGGCGCACCGCGCGCCATCGAAATCGCGCCGTCGGTATGCGCAAGCCCGGTCTTCGTCGTCGGTTCGTGCGCGATCTTGGGCAGCACCTTCTTCGGGTTGCCCTGTGTGCCCCCCTGGATGAGCCCGTAGCTGCCGTCGTCCGAAAGTTTCATCGCACGATAGAAGGCCGTGCCGTCCAGCCGCTTCTGATCGACGTAGCGCAGGAAATTCGCAGTCGTGATCGGCGCGCGTTCCTTTTCCAGTGCCAGCACGATCGGCCCCTCACTGGTCGTGATCGCGACACGCACGGTCTCGTAGACCTTCTCCGGCACAGGCGGTGGCGCGGGCGGCGCTTCGGCTGGCGTTGCCAGGGTCTGCGGCTCAGTCTGCGGCTCCGTTTGCGCGAGCGACGGCATGGCGACGGCAACGGCGAGCAGCGCGGTGCAAAGGGCTGTGAGTCGAATCATGGCGACAAGGTTAGTGCGGCTTGCCGTCCGGCGGAATCGCAAAACCGCTTCCCTTAACCGACGAACGCGCGTTCGATCACATAATGGCCCGGCGCCGCGTTCGATCCTTCCACAAATCCGAGAGCTTCGAACCGCGCGGCGAGCGACCGGATCATCGTCATGCTGCCGCACATCATCACGCGGTCGATTTCGGGAACGAACACTTTCGGCCCGGTCAGCGGCGGGCCGAACAGCGTTCCGTCCTCGATCAGCGCGTCGATGCGTCCGGTGGTGCGGAACGGCTCGCGTGTCACGGTCGGCAAATAAGAAAGCTGCAAGAGCGCCTGATCCTGCACGAGCGGATCGCCTGCGAGATGGCTTTCGAGGTCGGCGCGGTAGGCAAGGTCGCTGACCTGCCGCACCGAATGCACGAGCACGATCTGGTTGAACCGCTCGTAAATATCCGGATCGCGCACGAGGCTCATGAACGGCGCAAGGCCCGTACCCGTGGAAAGCAGGAAGAGCCGCCGCCCAGGCAGCAGCGCATCGGCGACGAGTGTGCCCGTCGGCTTGCGGCCGAGGAAGAGCTGATCACCGGGCTTGATCCTCTGAAGCTGTACGGTGAGCGGTCCGTCTGGCACCTTGATCGACAGGAACTCCAGTTCCTCCGCCCATGCGGGACTTGCGATCGAATAGGCACGCAGCAACGGCCGCCGTTCACCCGGCAGACCGATCATCACGAATTCTCCCGAACGGAATCGGAAGCTCGGCGGCCGCGTGATCGTGAAGCTGAACAGATGTTCGTTCCAGTGCCGCACGGAGCGCACTGTCTCCACGGTCAGCGCATCGGAGGGCGCGAGGATGCGGGCTGCCGCAGCGCGGTCGCTCATGGCTAGTCTTTCGTCTCAAGCTGGCGAATCGCGTGCCCTTCTACGCTATTGAGAATGATTTGCAAATATTCATCAGCTGCACGTGCAACGGGACAGAACGTCGCGGAACATCGCGTCGCATTGCGGCGGTCGCACCTCACGCCGAAATGTGCTAGTCGGGTCAAACAGATAGGCTGACGGCAAGGAGTCGCCGCTGTGTTCGAATCGCTTTTTGGTGCCATTGATGCCGTGCTGCTGGCACGCATCCAGTTCGCGTTCACGGTCAGCTTCCATTTCATCTTCCCCGCCTTTTCGATCGGGCTGGCGAGTTATCTCGCCGTGCTGGAAGCGCTCTGGCTGAAAACAGGGCGGGACCATTATCTCGATCTCTTCCGCTACTGGCTGAAGATCTTCGCGGTCACCTTCGCGATGGGGGTCGTCTCGGGCATCGTCATGTCCTACCAGTTCGGCACGAACTGGTCGGTATTCTCCGACAAGGCCGGGCCCGTCATCGGGCCGCTGATGGCCTATGAAGTGCTCACCGCCTTCTTCCTGGAGGCAGGATTCCTTGGCGTCATGCTGTTCGGCATGAACAAGGTGGGGAAGAAACTGCACTTCACCGCGACGCTGATGGTCGCGATCGGCACCTTCATCTCCGCCTTCTGGATTCTCAGCGTAAATTCATGGATGCAGACCCCCGTCGGCCACATCCTCGGCGAAAACGGCCAATTCCTGCCTGGCGAAAGCTGGTGGGCGATCATCTTCAACCCCAGCTTCCCGTATCGCTTGGTCCACACCGTCATCGCCGCCTATCTCACCACGGCGTTCGTCGTCGGCGCGGTAGGGGCATGGCACCTGCTGAAAGACCGTGCGAACCCGCACGCGCGCATCATGTTCTCGATGGCGATGTGGATGGCAGCGCTGGTCGCTCCGGTGCAAATCTTCGCAGGCGACATGCACGGGCTCAACACGCTGGAACACCAGCCCGTGAAGGTGATGGCGATGGAGGGCCATTATCAGAGCCACCCGGAAGGCGCGCCCTTCTATCTCTTCGGCATCCCGAACAGCAAAGAGCAGCGCATCGATTATGCGATCGCGATTCCCAAGGCATCCTCGCTGATTCTGAAGCATGACCTGAATGCCCCGCTCGCGGGGCTCGACACCGTGCCGCGCGAGGAGCACCCACCCGTGGGCATCGTGTTCTGGGCGTTCCGCATCATGGTGGGCATCGGAATGTTGATGCTGGGACTCGGCATGTGGAGCCTCCTCGCCCGCGCGAAAGGCCGCCTTTACGACTGGCCGCTGCTGCACCGGGCTGCGATGGTGATGGGGCCGTCGGGCTTCGTCGCCGTCATCGCGGGCTGGGTCACCACGGAGGTCGGCCGCCAGCCGTACACCGTCTACGGCCTGCTGCGGACCGTCGACAGCGCCTCGCCGCTTGCGGCACCTGCCGTGGGCGCCTCGCTCGTCGCGTTCGTCATCATCTACTTCGCGGTGTTCGGCGCGGGCACGTGGTACATATTGAAGCTGATGTCGCACCGGCCGAAATCCGGTGAAACAGGCGTGGAGGCCGAACCCGGCCCGACCCGAACAGCCGGCATCACGCCCGCCCCCGCCATGGAGGCCGAACAATGAGCGTCAACGTCGATCTCACCACCGTCTGGGCATTCATCATCGCCTTCGGCATCTTCGCATATGTCGTGATGGACGGGTTCGATCTCGGCATTGGCATCCTCTTCCCCATCTTCAAGGGCGAGGAGCGCGATCAGGCGATGAACGCCATCGCGCCGGTGTGGGACGGCAACGAGACGTGGCTCGTGCTCGGCGGCGGCGGGCTGTTTGCGGCCTTCCCGCTCGCCTATGCGATCATCCTGCCCGCCACCTATCCGCTCATCATCGCGATGCTGCTCGGCCTCGTCTTCCGCGGCGTCGCCTTCGAGTTCCGCTGGCGCGATCCGGGGCACCGCGCCTTCTGGGACATGGCATTTACCGGCGGATCACTCGTCGCGGCGTTTTCGCAGGGCATGATCCTCGGCGCGATCCTGCAGGGCATCGACGTTGATGGCCGCGCCTATGCGGGCGGCTGGCTCGATTGGCTCAGCCCCTACAGCCTGCTCACCGGCGCGGGCGTCGTCGCGGGCTATGCGCTGCTCGGCGCGACGTGGCTGATCGTGAAGGTGGAAGGCGGCGCGCTCGATCATGCCTATCGGCTCGCCGGGCGCGCGGCGATTGCGACGCTTGCGCTGATGGCGGCGGTCAGCCTCGCGACGCCCTTCCTCGAACACCGCTACTGGCAGCGCTGGTTCGACATGCCGAACATGCTCTTCACCAGCCAGGTGCCGCTGCTCGTGGCGATCGTCACCTACTTCCTGTTCCGCACGCTGAAAAAACGCGCGACATGGTCGCCGTTCCTGCTCGCGCTCGGCCTGTTCCTGCTCGGCACAATTGGTCTCGGCATCAGCATGTTCCCCTACGTGATACCCGACAGCGTCACCATCTGGGATGCCGCGGCGCCGGAACGCAGCCAGGTGTTCATGCTCGTGGGCGTCGTCCTAGTCATGCCGCTGATCCTCGCCTACACCGCGTGGGCTTACTGGGTGTTTCGCGGCAAGGTCGGCAGCCATGGCTACCACTAAGACCGATGCGCCGCTCTGGAAGCGCCTCGCATGGATGGCGGCTATCTGGGCGGCGAGCGTCGCGGCGCTCGGCGTCGTCGCGACGCTGCTGAAAGCCTGGCTGCGCTGAACCTTCAGACCGGGTCGTCCACGCCGAGGTGGCGCCCCGTCGCTCGCTTGTGCGCCCGCAGGATCGTCACGACATCCGCCTCGCGGTCGAACTGCATCCCGAACCGGCCGTGCTCCGCCCAGCGCACGACACCGGCGAGCGGGGCATTGCCCGGCAGATCCACCACCACGCGCGCACCGATCTCGGGGTAATAGGGGCTGCGCAGCCGCATCCCGCGCGCGGAAATTTCCACGACGGTCGCCGGGCCCGCCCACCCCCGCGTCCGCATCCGCGCCGACCAGAACAGCGCCAGCGACCGCGTGGCACCGCGCCGCTCCGGCCCTCCCGCGAGCGCCTTGCCGCCATCGCCGCGCCATGTGGGAAGTACGCCCTGCAACTTTGCAAAAAACTGGATCATCTGAGCCGCCCCTTGTCGAAGCTCGTGATCCCCCGCAGCGCCGGTGTGCCCCCAAAAGTGTAAACAAAGCTTTAATACACACCCGCGGAAGTTGATTCCGTCGGCAATGTTGCAATTCCTGCAACGATCGATGCAGACTTTGCGGTGGTCAGTATCCCTTCGCAGGTGCAACAAAGGGCCTGCCAGAAATGGCGATCCTCCCCAAGGATTTACTATTAGGGCCGGCCTTCGGGTCGGCCCTTTCTTTTCAGGCTGTTGCGGGAATTTCAGGTCGTGGCGGAAAGCGCGCCGGCTTCGGGCCGCACCGCGGATTCGGCCTGCAGCCAGTCGCGGAACCGCCGCAGGGCAACGTCGGATGCGCCCGGCTTCCGGGAAACCCACCAATAGCTGTAAGGCGTCGCGACGCTTTCGCCGAACGGCCGTTCGAGCCGGGCATCGCCTTCGTAAAAGCGTACCGAATCCTCAAGCGTCAGCGCGATGCCGAGCCCGGCCTCTGCCGCTGCGATCAACATCGGGCCGCTGTCGTAATGCTCGGTGCGCACCAGGGCACGCTCGTCGAGCCCCATCGCCTGCAGCCACAGCGGCAGCACCTTCGATAGCCCGCCGTGCAGCAGCAGCGTGTGTTCGCGCAGCGCCTCGCGCACGGGCGTTCCCGGCGGCACGAGGCCCGGCGCGCAGACGGCAAAGCCCGCCTGCGGCTTCAGTTCGCAAGATTCAGCTCCCTCGGGCACGCTTTCCGCAAAGACGATGATGGCATCAAGGCTGGCGCCAAGCTTTTCGAACGGCGCGCCCGACGAATCGAAGCGCAGCGCAATATCGGGGTAGCGCGCGCGGAAACGCGCGAGGCGCGGCAGCAGCCACGCGCTCGCATAGGAGGGCGGCACACCGATCGCGAGGCCGCGCTCCCCATCCGAGCGTACATCACCCAGAATGCGGCCGATGGCATCGAAGTGCGGTGCGATCTGCGTGAACAGCCGGGCGCCCTCGGGTGTCGGCTTCAGTTCATGGTGCCGCCGCTCAAACAGCGGCCGCCCGACGTGTGCTTCCAGCGACTGCAGCCGCCGGCTCAGCGCCGAAACGGAAAGGTTGAGTTCTGATGAGGCCGCGCGCAGCGTCCCGCCGCGGTAGGCCGCGACGAACGCTTCAAGTGAACCCATCGGCGGCAGGCGGCGCATGTTACGCCGCCAAGGCCGGTCCGGCGAGGCACCGGCTACGCATCATGCCCTCACTGGCTTCCACCCGCTCCGCACCTTTGCGAGCGGTAATTGCAGGCACATTGTTGCAACGCAGCATAACTTTGGCAAGAGTTGAAACCTCATTCGGAATTTTTTCCTGATCGGGCGTCAAGCCATTCCATAGGCTTAGGCGCATCGTTGCAAAACCGGAAACCCACGTTGCCAAGGTCGCGATGGTCGAAGGGGGCCCATTTCATATGCTGCGCCGCACAAACGAACGGTTTTGATCGTTTGCAGAGCAGGGAGACCCATCATGAAGATCATTCTCGGTCTGGCCGTGGCAAGCATGATCGCCGGCGTATCGGCACCGGCTGCCGCCGCATCTTATGGTTTTTATAACTCGCGCATCGATTTCACCCATGCCCCGACGGGCTACGAGGTGACCGGTCGCAGCACCGCGAGCGGCGTGCTTTTGCTGAAGGGCGAAAACCCCGACACGGGCAATACGTTCGACCTCCGCGTTTCGCGCAAGGGCCACATCACCGGCACATGGGAAGGCGCAGCGGTCGATCGCTGGGTCGGCGGCGAGGAAGCCCCGCGGCTGCTTGCCCAGCGCGATTTCGACTAAACATCGGCATCACGACGAAAAGGCCTTGCCGGCACACCGGCGGGGCCTTTTTCGCGTTTCCAGGCATCGCGCGACGTTGACCTCCGCCGCCGCCTTGTGGCAAGCGGGCGCAGCCTCGGGGCGCGGGTGTAGCTCAATGGTAGAGCAGAAGCCTTCCAAGCTTACGACGAGGGTTCGATTCCCTTCACCCGCTCCAAGGATTTCAATGACTTAGGTGATACCGAGGCGGGTCATTCCGACTGTTCCAAGTCGGAATTCCGACTTTTGCTCCGATGGAAGGCGTCCATGCGGATATCGTGGAGCCGCAGGGCGCAGTAGGTGTCCACCTCTTGCAGCCCGTGTTTGGTGATAAAAGAGCGCACCTCGAGCAAGGCTTGCCGCTCGCCCTTTTCGAAGTCGGTGTAGGGATAGGTGCTCACGCTCGCGGATCCTTCGCGTGCAGCGTCAAATGTTGCGCGTTCGATACGAACCAAAACAGCGCTGCTCTCGCCTCGCTGTCGGTTAAATCTTTCAGTTTTCGGCCCATCAGCAGCGTCTCGCCGGCGTCATCGGACGTGCCTGCCAGAACGAGGCGTTTCCATTGTCTGCTGTCGTACTCGCGTCGGGCTCGCTGATTGATGATTTCGCTCAACATGGCCGCGGCGTCTTCGGCGGGCATCCCTTCGAGCACAAAAACCTCAAGCCGGTCGTCGCCGAAAATGAAGGTCTGTCGTTGATATTTGGTACGCGTTCCGGCGTTACTTTCAGCGAAAACGACGCTGTTGCCATGCAGGATGCATATCTCCTGCCCGTGGGCAGGGCCGCCAATGAATAGATAGTTGCTCACGCTGCCTGCCCCTTCTTTCTTCTCGAATGCCGGGTCTGAAAGACCACCAGATTGTTGGCAAAATCGCGATATATTTCGAGCGTCAGGTGAGGCAGTTCATAGAGCGTGTCCGGCGCTACTTTGATCTGGCCTCCGGCGCCGTGCACAAGCGCGATGATCTGGCGCTGCGCTTCCTGCGTGCGGTTCATCCACATTTGCGCGGCCGCCTTCATCGTGTCGCTGTGCGCCTTTTCGCGCTCCAATTCGTCGATGTAGTTCACGCTTCCTGCTCCTTCTTCTCGTCCTCGGCCGTCGGCGGTGCGATGCGGGCGACGACGGCGCGGGCGGCCATGGCTTCGGTGCGGGGCATGTAGGTTTCGAGGATCTTCTTGATGGTGCCGAGCTTGTGGCCGGTGATCGCGCTGATGCCGGCGTCGTCGAGACCGAGCTCGCCGAGCGTGACGACGCAGGTGCGGCGGGCGTCGCGGAACTGCAGGAGCTTCAGGCGTTCGGCGCGCTCGATGTTGCCGTCGTTCTCGGCCGACGCGATCGCGGCGGCGCGGACCGCGTTGAAGCGGGCGATGAAATCGCGCTGGCCCCACGGGCGGTCGCCCTTGTCGTGCGTGACGATGGTGGCGGCGGCGAGGCTGCCGGTCGCCTTCAGGCGCGTGTCCGCCGCGGCGATCGCCGCCTCGATCTCGAGGCGCATCGCGCCCTCGATCGGCGCGACGACCCACACTTTCGTTTTCGACTGGCGGACGCGGATGCCCATGACCTTGCCCGCATCGGGGCCGCTGTCGCTTTTCAGCTGATCGTAGACCGCCTGATCGAAGCGGAGCTGGCGGAGCGTGATTTCCTTCCAGTCGTTTTTCGTGATCCGCAAAACGTCCATTTCGCGCTGGCCATTGTACGTGGCGAGGCGGAGCGCGAAGCCGATGCTGTGCCAGCCGAGCGCGTCCGCCGCCTTGCAGAAAGCGGCGATATCGTCTGCCTCCCACACCTGGTGGCGCGGCTCGGGCGTGCCGAGCTGGAAGCGCTCGAACGGGTTCGTGATGCCGGGCTCGTCCTCGTCGATGTACCAGGCGAAGACCTTGCGGCCCATCGACAGCAGCTTGAACGCGACGTTGTGGCCGGGGGTGCCGGCGCCGCCGGGGCAGAGCGCATCGCGCAGCGCCTTGACGCGCTGGCGCGTGATCCAGCGCACGGGCTGGTCGCCCGCCCATTCGCGCAGGCGGTTCAACTGCGTCATGTCCACGCGCGCGGTGCTCGGCGCGACCTTCGAAAGCTTTTTCTTCTCGTAGCGCGTGAGCACCGCGCCGAAGGTCTGCGCCTTCACGTAGCGCGTGATCTGGCGCGGCTTCGCGCCGCCGGCCTTCCACGTGTCGATTTCTTCGTTGCGCTTCCTGGCGGCGGTGATCGCGGTCGCGAGGTCGCCGCCGAGCGTCATCGTCTTCCAGCCCGCCCTGCGCTCCTTCGGCGTCGGTTCCCAGTAATAGCGGATGCCGCCGGCGGTGTGCTTTGGGGTGAGGCCCTTCACGGTTTCCTTGCCGATCTTCATTGTCCGGCCTCCGGTGGCGGCTTCGGTATCCAGCGAGCGATCGCAGCTTCCCTGCTTTCCGCGAACGGGGAGCGGAAATCGATGAGCAGACACGTTGCCGCGTGCTTCGCCTCCACGATCCATGAGGCTTCTTCATCAGGGTAGGCGTTTCGAACGGTGAACTTTCGTGTGCCGCAAAAGGGGCACTCCAGGGATTTGACATCCTCCGTCATTGTCCGGCCTCCTGCGCGGCATACTGAGCGACGCTGGCTTCTTCGGCGCGAATGGCCGCCACGGCATCGCCGATCGCCTGCCGGTAGCGGATGAGGATCTTGCGCGTGTCGGCGAGCACCTGATCCTTCACCGGGCGCTTGCCGGCCATTATCTGGTAGACGTTGCGCGGCGACATATCGAGTTCGCGGGCGAGGCGTTCGCTGCCGACGAGATCGCCGGCGCTGCGCATCAGCGCGGCGCGCGCGGGGTTGGTGGTTTGCTGTGTCATTCCAGTCCTCTCTTCGACTATCGCCCCGGCCTTTCCGCCAGGGCTTCGCGCACACGCGCGATGCTGTTACGCGGCCGCCTCCGCTGTCAATTCGAAGGCCGGGGCGGCGCCGTACCGGCCATGTTCATCGGGGCGGAGCTGGCCCGGAAAGGTGAGATCGGGCGCCTGATCGCTCTCGCCCGACTGCCATGCGATGAGCTTGCGCGCCTTTGCGCGGCGCGCCTCGATGATCGGATGCGCGAGATATTGCGGGGCGTCGAGCGCGAGCACGTCGCCCGCCTCGCGCGGGTGGGTGAACGGCACGGGCGGCAGCAGGCACCAGCCGTACCAGTAGCGATAGTGCACATGGTCGAGCGCGACGAGCTTGGCGCGGGCAACGTCCAGGTCAAGCGGGTGCGCGGGGTTCGCGATCCATTTCGGGTAGGCGGCGCGGCGCATGGCGAGCTCGCGGCGCAGCTCGCGGATCCTGATCTCCCACGTGTAGCGATACGGCTCGGCCGCGCGGCGCGCGCCAAGCGGCAGGGTGCGCACGTGATCGTCGATCATCGCGGCCCAGACGTCGATATGCCAGCGCATCTGCTCGGGCGTCATCTGGTTTTTCTCGACGAACTTCGGGTAGGCGGCGCGGCGCCGGTCCATCTCCGCATCCATCTCGAGCAGGCAATCCTCGGCCGTCACATAGTCCGGCGTCGCGTGATCACCGACGATCGGCGACACGAGCAGGAAATCGCGCTCGAGCGGGCGGGCGGTCATGGCGTGGCCTCATTTGCAAGCCGGATCAGTGTTTCGGCGTGGCACCATTTGTGGGTGAGGCCGCACCAGCATTGCAGGTCGCGTCCGCGAAGTTCGGGGAGGCGGTGCAGCAGCTGCGCGCGCCAGCGGGTAAGCTCATCGATCTCGCCTGGATCGAAACCGAGGCGTTCCAGGCGAAGCGCGCCCAGGCGGCCCGCGATCCACATGCGGTGGAGCTTGACGCTGCGCGCCTGGCCGAAGCGGTCGGCGCGGAACGGGTTGCCCCAGATCGTGGGGCGGCCGACATAGACGACGCCCTCAGGCGTGCGTGCGCCGCGCTGGCGGGAGCGTTGCAGCCTACGCGGCCGTGCGGAGGTGGTGTGCATGGGGGTTTCCCGAACGCCATAAGAGATCGGCGGGCCGAAGCCCGCCGATCCAAGACGGCTCAGCCGTAGCCGGAGCCGTCGCCGTAGCCGTCGCCGTAGCCGTAGCCGTAGCCGTAGCCGTAGCCGTAGCCGGAGCCGTAGCCGTCGCCGTCGCCGTCGCCGTAGCCGTAGCCGTAGCCGGAGCCGTCGCCGTAGCCGTAGCCGGAGCCGTCGCCGTCGCCGTAGCCGTAGCCGTCGCCGTAGCCGTAGCCGGAGCCGTCGCCGTCGCCGTAGCCGTAGCCGGAGCCGTCGCCCCCATGTTTGCCATTAGCGGCCTGCATGGCTGGGCGCTTCCGCGATGCTCTTCGCCGCCTTTTCGGTGCAGCCGATGATCTCGCAGTTCTCAGTGAGCACAATGTCCACCGGGGCGCCGACCTTGCTGTCGCTGTGCAGCCCCTCGGTGGCCACGCCGGACAGGAACGCCCCCTTGTTTGCGGGCTTCCAGTACCAGAGGCGACGGCTGTCCTTCAGCTCGCACGCGCGATCATCGCGCGAAACGAGCGTGCCGGCATGAACGCCGGCATCGCGGCAACGCACGATGACATATTTGCCGATCCATGTGTCGGCGGTGGGGGCAACTTCACTCATGCAGGCTCTCCTTGCTGCGGTTGAAAAGGGGTACGGCAGACGTTCCCGCGCGGTCTGCCAGCGCGCTGGAGGGACCGCCGCCGGGCGAACAGGGGCAAAACCCGGCGGCGGGTGGGAAGGGTGTGCGGGCGGGCATCAGTATCCCGCCCCCGAAAACAGGTCTTCGAGGCACGATGCGCAAAGCTCGGTGGCTTCATCGATCTCACCGTCGGGTACGGTTGCGCCGCATTCCGCGCAGGTGTCGAATTCGTCCCCGTCATCGTGTTCGGGCATCAGAGGAACAGCCAGAGGATGAGGCCGGCGCCGATGGCGGCGCTGGCGAGGATGGCGCCGAAGCCGGGGTACGTATCCGTGTTCCAGTGCCGGGCGGCGTCCTCGAGCGTGCGGCCCTCGACGCCGTGCAGGCAGCCGGGGCAGACGATGATCCAGCGATCGCGGTTCGGGTTCCACTGCACCTCCGGGAAGGCGTGGCCGCAGCGTTCGCAGCCGCACAGCAGCGGCGCGGGGGCGTTGTCGTTCGGCGCGGCCTTGGCGTGTGGAGCGCGGCTCATGCGTCTTCGTCCGTCGCGATTTCGCCGGGCACGTCCGGCGCGTGGGACTGGCTGGCGCGTTCGATTTCGGCGGCGCGGTCAAGCCGCTCGATTTCTGCGACGATCAGCGCGCCGGCGCGGATGAGATCTGTGCGACGATCCTTGAAGCGCGGCTCCTCGCCGAAGGGCCAAAGCGAGACGTCGTATTGCACCAGAAGATTATGGTGCTGGCCCATCGCATAGGTTGCGGCGGCGTATGCGAGCTCTTCGCGATCATGAGCGTCGTCGTGGGCTGGCCCATAACCCTTGACGCTGATCTGTCTTGCGCGTTCCCGGGCGAAATCTTCGATGATGCTTGCGACCTTCATGCGGCGATCCTTTCGAGGTCTTCCCCGTTCACGGTGCGGCGGAGGATGAGGTCGCGGTCGCCGAGCGCGCGGGTGAGCGCGGCGACGACGTGCGGGGTGAAGCGGGTGCGGCCGTTTTCGAGGGCGCTGATCGCGGACTGATCCAGCCCGCAGGCCTCGCCGAGCGCTTCCTGCTTGAGCCTGCGCGCGGTGCGCAGCTGGCGGAGGGCGGCGGCGGGGGTCATTCCGCCGGCTCATAGGTCGCGCCGAAAATGTCGGGCTTGCAGGGGTAGAGCTCGCCCTTGATGCCCTGAATGATCCAGTCGCCGGGGCTGGCCCGGTGCGCCCCTTCGAGCGTCACGATTTCGAGCGTGTCCGGCATAATGAGTGACATTGAACCGGGCTCGCGCGGCCCCTTCGCCCTTGCCTCCCAAATCCATGCAGGTGGATTGAAGCTGAAATCGAACATGGGCACGGCGCCATCATCCACGATCTCGATCCCATTGAACTGCACCGCTTCAATGACGACGGGCTTCTTACGGAATTTCACAGCGGCAATTCCACTTCCTGGCTGGTGTCCGGCCCTGCGGCGACGAGGGCGATTTCGTGGGCGCCGCGGAGGAGATCGCGGAGCACGGTGACGGTGTGCTCGAGGCGCTTGACGCGCGCGCGCAGGCGGTCGCGATCGGCGTAGACGTATTTCAGGTCGCGCTCGATATCGGCGCGGCTCGGCTTCGCCGTCACAGCGTCACCTGTTCGAAGCGATCGACGACGCGGCCGCCGGTGCGCCATGCGGTGAAGCGGGCGCGCCAATGCCAGCGGTGCTCGGCGATGACGGTGCCGGTGACGCCGACGACGATGTAGCGCTTCATGCCGGGCGGCCTAGCTGGCGGCCGTGTTCGTGCGCGGCCATGACGTCGAGCGCGACGCGGGCGCTCGCGATCAGCTGCGCGAGCTGCACGGCGTTCATTTCGGCGCGCGCGGTGCGGCCCTCGCCTTCGAGCTGGACGACGGCGAAGGCATCGCCGGTCGCGGGGTCCACCTCCACCTTGATGCCGCCGTAGTCGGCGAGGAGATCGTTTGCGGCGCGTGGAAACGGGCGGGGCTGCGGCAGTACGAGCGCGCGGCCGCGCGGGGTTTCGGAAACGGTGAGGATCATGGGTCAGGCTCCGGTTGAAAGCAGCAAGGCGATGAACAGAAGAAGGGTCGCGGCCGCCCACACGCGGCCTTCGCCCGGGCGAAGCGGCGCGCGGCGCTTGCCGCGGCGGGTGATGACGGGATCGGGGGTCATGTAAGACGTTCGAAGCAATAGCCCGACGCGTGAAATTCGCTCGGCGCTGCCGTCGTGATGTAACGATCGGCCCACGGATCGTCGCCAGCGCGCGCGAGATCGACCGGTCCGCCATTACGCTTTGCGAGGCGACCAGCACGCCCGAGGGCCGCCATGTCTGTCGGACAATCGATTATGGTTTTGCCGAGGTCCTGCTCGTCGGCGAAGGCGTGCAGTTCGTAGCGGTTCACTGCTTGCCCTTTCCGCCGTCGAGATGATCGGCCATCTGAAGCAATTGAGCGGCAACGCTGCGCGCGCGATCGGGCGACAGGCTCCAGCGATAGATCAGAGGCATGTGTCCGCTCGGCGCCATGATCATCAGAACGATGTTTCGTGTCGGCTCATGCGTGAGCATCTGAAACTGGCCGCCGTGGACACAGACTGCTTCCGTGCCATCCACGGGAAAGCTGTGAACGCCCAATCCGTCATCGCCGGTGGTTTCACGAATGAAGGCATCGGCCTTCGGGATTTGGTTGTCGCTCACGCGGCGTGCCTCGCGAGGATCTGCGCGGCGAGGCTGCTCGCGCGGCTGTCCATGACGTCGCCGGCGGCCTTCGCGGCCAGGTGCTCGCGGGTTTCGCTGACCGGCGGGGTGCGATCGTCGAACCAGCGATCGACGGCGGCCATGATCCAGCGGCTTTTGGGGCGGACGGCATCGGTGAGGGCTTCGCCTAGCGGGAGCGGCAGCGGCTTCGGAAAGCCCTGCGACGTGATCAGGCGCTCGGCGTAGGCGATCTGCCAGCGCTGCGAATGGCGCGCCTGGCCGAACATGCGCATGATGTCCGACAGGCCATAGGTCTGCGGCGCGGTGGCCGCGGCGTGGTGACTGATGGCGCGGGTCGCCATGCGAACTGCCCTCCTGTTACGCGTCGAACAGGGGGCAGGAATATTGCGAAGCGTGATATTATGTCAATACGTAATAATTTCTGCGTGCGCGCAAAGGTGCCGCTCCGGGAAATCATCACGAAAATGAGAGGTTTTGCATGGTGGATACGCCATGCGGGCAGGGTCAGGCGGCGTTATCGGCCTTCGGGGGCGCACGGAACGGCAGTGTCGCCTCGGCCGTGCGGGCGAGGAAATCGCGGCCGCGATCGTCGGCGGCGCGGTAGCGGCGGACGATTTCCATCTCCTCGGCCGTGAGGCGCCCGGGGTTGTCTTCATCCACCAGGAAATCCGCGGTCGCACATCGGAGGATCCGCGCGAAGGTCCGCATATGATCGAGCGTCAGCGGGCGCGCGTCGTTCTCGTACTGGCTGATCGCCGACTGCGACACACCCGACCGCTCCGCCAGCTCGTGCTGACGGAGACCTGCGCGTTTGCGAAGCTCGCGAAGGCGGTTTGTGGGGTGCATGCGAAGGACATATTCCATTGCGTAATATTCTGTATCCCCAAGTTCGTTATGTCCATTGACAGATTATCACGCAGCGCAATATTTCAAGGCGTGATGACGCTGTGCAACGGAGGCTAACGCCTCTTTGTTGCGAAAACGTAATCAAATTCAACGGCATGCGGAGTGGGCTATGCGGCTGGCCGATTGGCGTAAATCCGAAGGAAAAACGCAGGAATGGCTGGCCGGGGCGCTGGAAATCTCCCAGCCGCTGGTGAGCAAGATCGAGGCGGGCGGCGTGATCCCGCGGTTCGCCGTGATGGTGCGCATCATCCTTGTGACGCGCTTCAAGGTGCTGCCGAACGACTTCTTCCCGATCGACCGGCTGCGTTCCGAAGCGGCGCGGGAGGATCGCCATGACGAGGCCGCCTGAGCCGGAACACCCCGCGGCCTATTCGTTCGTGGCGGTGTGTCGGCCAAAGCGGGGCACGGTGCTGATCGCGCCGGCGGGTGGGCGGGCTGTTGAATTGCCGTTCGCCGAAGCCGAAGCGCTGTATGCCGCGCTTTCAACGGCGCTTCGCGCGCGGCGCGTCGCCGACGGCTATTTGCGCGAGGCATCATGACGGCGGTTGCCAAAATCGCGTCGGGGCGCGCGATCGGCCCAGACGCCCTGAAACCCGGCGAGCGGCGCATCATGGCGCTGTGGGACGCGGGCCTTGCGATGGACGCGATCGCGGCGCGCACGGGCATGGGGCTGCGCTGCGTGCGCAACGTCGTTTACCTCTACGACGATCGGCCCGACCCGGACGAGGCGGCGGCGCTGCGCAAGGCGAGCGCGGAACTGGCCGCCGCGACGCTGCGGCTGGCGCGGCGGCTGCAGGTGGCGTGCGGATGAGCAGCGAGACGCCGCGCATCGCGATCGCGGTTTCCGAAATCGAGGCGATGCTGAAGGACCGGGCCGAAAGCCTCGTTGCCGAGCTGCTGCCGAACGCGGTGAAAGAGGGGCACGAAATGTGTGTCGGCTCGCTCCACGGCGAGCGCGGGCAATCGCTGCGCGTCAACATCGGATCGGGCGCGAAGCGCGGCTGGTGGAAGGATTTTTCAGGATCGGACGCGGGCGACATGCTGAAACTGGTTTCGGGCGTGCTGTTCGGCGGGGACATCAAGCGGGCGATCCAGTGGTCGAAATCGTGGCTCGGCCTTGACGACGCGGACCCGGGGCGGATCCAGCAGCATCGGCTCGAGGCGCGGGCGCGCAGCGAGGAGCGCGCGCGCACGGCGGCGGCGGAGAAGGAAAAGGCGGCCGAGCGGGCGCGCAGCCGCTGGCACCAGGCGCAGCCGATCGGCGGCACGATCGTGGAGACGTATCTGGCGGGGCGCGCGATCGACCTGCGGCGGCTGGGCCGTGCGCCCGGCGCGCTGCGGTTCCACCCGGCGCTGCAATATGGCTATCAAGGCCCGAAGCTGCCGGCGATGGTGGCGATGTGCACCAATCTTGGCGGCGCGCATATCGCGACGCATCGCACCTGGCTGGCGGCGGACGGCAGCGGCAAGGCGGGGGCGGACGTGCTGGGCCATGACGCGCGCGGGGCGCCGAACGATCCGAAGAAGGTGATGGGTTCGTACTGGGGCGGTCATATCCCGGTGTGGAAAGGTGCGCACCGGCATCCGCTGCGCGAGATCCCGGCGGGCACGGACGTTTACGTTTCCGAAGGCATCGAGGACGCGCTGACCGCAGCGTGCGCGGATCCCGGGCTGCGCATCATCGCGGCGATCAGCCTCGGCAATCTGATGGCGATCGAGTTGCCGCCGCAAATGGGCCGGCTGATCATCCTGAAACAGAACGACGCGCCCGGAAGCGAGGCCGAGCAGCTGCTCGCGCGCGCGATCGCGCATCACCGCGCGGCAGGGCGGCGCGTGGCGTGGGTGGAAGTGCCGAAGGGCGTGAAGGACTTGAACGATCTGGCGCGGGGCGCCTTGCAGCAAGGAGAGGTGGCGTGAGAAAACTGACTGACCATATCGTTAATCCGGCTAACGATCGCATCACGATCAACGTGATGGATGAGCCCGGCCCGGGTGGTGCGCATCATCATTATGCCATCGATGTTGATGGCTCAGAGACAGCCGGCGTTGACCTGTATTTTCAGAACGGCGCAATAGCCGAAAGCGGCGTGAACGGGCTTACGCATGAAGTCCTGCTTGCGATCGTCATCGATCGCCTTCGCTGTTTTCAGGCTGGGCCGTTCACATGTCGTGAAAACGCGCTGGCGCTGACCAGGCTCGAAGAGGCGCAGCACTGGCTCCATGCGCGCACCCGCGCCCGCATGGCGCGCGGCGTCGAGGGAACTCACAAGCTCTAGGGGCAATCAATGACGAATGGGGGGGGCACACGCCAGTCGACAATCTCCGTCGCCTCGTGCTGCGCATGTGGTGGCGCGGCATGACGACTGACCGGATCGCCGACGTGCTCGAGTTGCCGGTCGAGGACGTTCATGCGTTGCTTTTTGTAAGGGTGCCCGCTTGTCCCTCCACCTGAAACCCGTCGCCGATGCGCTCGCCCACCCTGTCGAGCCGCCACCCGATGCCTTTCCCGGCGATCAGGCCGGGGGCGATCGCGGCGATGATCGTGGCGGGCGGCCGCCACATGAGATGCCCGCCGGGTGCCCGGTGATCCCCGTGGGCACCGAAGACGGCACGTTTTACTTTCTGACGGCGCTCGGCGAGCTGCGGGGCCTCACCTGCGACAAGGTGGCGAACAAGCATATCGTCGGCATGTTCGCGCCCGACAGCCAGTATCTGCTCGAGCAGTGGCCGCGCAAGAAGCTGGTGAAATCGACCGATCCGATGAGCGGCGAGGAAACCGAGGAATGGATCGTGACGGGCTGGCGCAACGACGATGTCGCCATGCTGCTGATGGACGTCGCCGCGCAAAAGGGCGTGTGGAACGCGCGTGAGAAGGTGCGCGGGCGCGGCGCGTGGAAAGACGACGACGGCGGGCTGATCCTGCATTGCGGCAATCACATATTGATCGGCGGGGCGTGGCGGAAACCGGCGATGTACGACGGGATGGTCTATCCCACCGCGCCGCCGATCCCGCGCCCTTCGCGCGAGAAAAACGCGACGGCCGAGGCGCTGGCGCCGAAGCTGGTGGGCGCGCTTCGCGCGCGCGGCGTGGCGATCGCGGAGGATGCGAGCCCGGCGCGCGTGCTGCTCGAGGCGTTCAAGACGTGGAACTGGGCGCGGCCGCTCATTGACCCGATGCTGCTGATTGGCTGGAACGGCGCGGCGAAGCTGGGCGGCGCGCTCGATTACCGCCCGCTCGCGTGGATCACGGGCGACAAGGCGACGGGCAAATCCTCTTTGCAGAAGGTGATCGGCGACCTGCACAACGGCGCGATCCTGCAGTCGCCCGACGCGAGCGAGGCGGCGGTGCGCCAGGTGCTGGGGCAGCAATCGCTCCCTGTGGGCATCGACGAGCTCGAAGCGGATCTCGACAACCGCAAGGCGCTCGCGCTGGTGAAGCTGGCGCGGCTCGCCGCGACGAGCCAGGGCAACATCATGCGCGGCGGGCAGGACCACAAGGGCCACGAATTCCAGGCGACATCGTGTTTCCTGTTTTCATCGATCCTGGTGCCGCCGATCCCGCCCGCCGATCGCTCCCGCCTTGCGATGCTCGAGCTCAACCCGTTGCCCGCCGGCGCGCGCGATCCGGGCTTTGACAAGCGCGAGCTGAACGCGCTCGGCGCGGCGCTTCGGCGGCGGCTCGCCGACAGCTGGGGGCGGTTCGGGCGCGTGCTCGAGGCGTATCGCGACGCGCTCATTGATTTCGGCAAGCACGGCGGCCGCGCGGCGGATCAATTCGCGACGCTGCTCGCCGCCGCGCACGTGCTGCTCGACGACGACGATCCCGAGCCGGACGTGCTCGCCTGGTGGGGCGAGCTGCTGGCGTTCGACAGGCTGGCGGAGACGGCCGACGACAGCGGCGAGGCGGAGCGGTGCGTTCATCACCTCGGCTCCAGCCTCGTGCAGCTGCAGGGGCACGGCACGCCGCGCATGGTGAGCGACTGGATCCTGCAGGCGACCGAGCCGATGCGCGCCGATCTCGCCGGCGGGGACGTGGAGACGCGCGACAGGCGTCGCAACGCCGACCAGATGCTCGCGAAGGTGGGTATGCGGATCGTGATCGGCAAGCCGCGCACAGGCGCGCTGGCGGGCGAGGATCGGCCCCAACCCGTGCCCGGGCGCGAATATGTCGCGATCGCCAGCGCGCATCAGGGCCTCGCGCGGATCTTCACCGACAGCCGGTGGAAAGACGGCGTGTGGAGCCAGGCGCTGAAACGCATCAAAGGCGCGATCCCCAACGAAACGCAGCGCATCGGCGGGCTGGCGACGAAATGCACGCTGGTGCCGGCGGATATGATCGTGAGCCGCGAGGATGAGGCTGTGGCGGCGCGGGTGGAGGAGACGGTGGGTTAGCGCCGCCTTCGCCTGTAAATCACGTAAATAGCGACGTATGCCAGCGCGAGAAGCGTGAACGCGATCATGCCGATCTGCACGGGTGGTGCCGTATCGAGGAAAAATGCGAGCTTTTCAGACGCCGTTTCAGGCCGCTGCGCGGCCGGGGGCATGACCGGATCCACTTCGAAAACGTCAATCGTCATCGTCAAAAGCTTTCGCGTTCAGCCAAGTAATGGGCGAAGTATTGCCCAGTAAATCGGCCATATTTCTCCCATGATTATGTTCACCGGAACGGCAATGATCCAGTTCCACCACGTGTATTCATAGTCGTCAAAGAATGTCAGATAGACAAAGGTGGCGAGCGCTCCCAGCTGCCACACGATGATTGCGATCTTGCCCATGACCGTATCCTCCCCTGCGCAGGCACTGCTGGCATAAAATCGCGAAGGCGTGAAGTCCTGGCGCCCTGATCCACGGCCAGCACGTTGCCGGAGATCGGCGTTTAGCCGAGCGGCGGCGGCGTGCGGTGCGGCCGTGCTTCCGCATTTTCTTCCAGAGGAAATCAGGGAAATTCGGCAGTTTTCCGTCGCTCAATCATTCGAGTGGACCAGATTGGAAATCACCCTCTGAAACTAGTCCACTCGCGGCCAGGCGTGCGCAGCACGCCGGTGCGGCCGCGGCTGCATTCCCCTCGCGCTCGCCGCATCGCCGCCGCCTGCAACCCTGTCGCTGCCGGTTTCTCTCCCTATCCCTCTCCATCCATTGACCCCGAACCCTGTTTATGCGGATAGTATGGCGAGGCCGCCGATCGTGGCCGTTACCGCACGGGTCCGGGGGTGGTAACGCGGTTCGGTAACGCTTTTAGTAACGGGCAACTCACTGAAATCATTGCTCTATCCGCGCGTGTTACCGCGTTACCAAGCCTCGCGCGCGCGTAATACCCATGCGCACGCGCGCGTGCGCGCATGTATAGAGATGGGGAGATATATGGTAACGAGGTAACATATATCTTTTCGCATTATAGATCAGTGATTTAGGCGTTACCAAAAGCGTTACCTCGCGGCGCGAGCGTCGGTAACACGGTAACAGCGCCGCCGCTCGCCCTGTCGGCCGTGCTTCCGCGAACGCGAATTTGCTGTGCTACGTGCCTGATCCTCCAAATTAGGGGGTATCTGGGCGTGGCGGAGGCGAGCGGGGTCGCGAAAATTTCGGGCGAGGCGGTTGCGGCCGCGCGCGCCGAGCTCGCGACCGGGCCCGATGCCGAGCAGCTGGGGCTCCTCGACGACGACGACGACGGGCTCTGGGACAGCGAGGCGCACCTGGCGCTGCCCGACGCCAGCGAGATCGCCGCCATTCAGGACGAAATGGGGTGCGACGTCTTCGCGGCCGTGCAGGAGCATCGCCGGCGGGGCGGGCGCGGCGGGCGCAAGCCGGGCGCGAAAAACCGCCGCAGCGCCGACCTGGCGAAGTACCTGCTGCAGTTCGGGCCTGATCCTGCCGTCGCGATGATGCGGATGCTCGCGCGGCCCGCCGACATGCTGGCGGCCGAGATGGGCTGCAAGCGCCTCGAGGCGCTCGACCGGCAGATCAGGGTCGCGAGCGAGCTCATGCCCTACTTCCACGGCAAGAAGCCGATCGACGTCAACGTGCGCACGCATGGGCACATGACGCTGGAATTTTCGGGGGTCGATCCGTCGCTCGATGGCGGCGAGCTGGCGGCGCTTCCGGGCCTGCCGGATCACATCGGGATCGCAGGCGAAGAAACGGCGGAAAACCGCCAGTTTTCGGACGCGTCGGAAGGGCAGTCGGAATGACGCTGTCGGAACGCACCGCACAAGTCATTGCGATTGCTGCATTTTCTGGCGCCGTTCGTCAGCTTGCGCAGCTTCACGGGCACCCCCCGGGGGGCCTTCGCCCGCGCGCGGCGCGGGGCACCCCCACCCCCCCCAATCGCCGGCTCGCCTCCCTGCTCTCCCCCGCGCACGGGACACATCACGATTTTTTCGGCCTTCGGCCCGATCGCGCCTTGTCCGCCCAGGAGGGTGCCGCGAAACCTTGGGGCGTCGATCAGGGGTCGGGGTGGTGAGCGCGGGCTCGGGCGCAATCGTGGGAAATGCGGGTTCCGGGTCCGGGTTCCGCCGGATCTTCAATCCGGTCGGGAAAGTCGCCCAGGCGTTCGGGGTGAGCACCGCATTCATCGCTGGAATAATGGGTCCGGTCGGGGGTGGCAAGACGACGGAGTGCATCGCCAAGGGCCTGCGCATCGGCATGATGCAAAAGGCGGTGTGGGATCCAACGCGACGGTTCGCACAGCAAAGCGGATGCTTCGTCAAAAAATGCCGGGGCGTCGTGGTGCGCGATACGTATCCGAACCTGGACCGCACGGTGATCAAGAGCTGGCAGCAGTGGTTCAAAGGGCCGGACGGCGCCGTTATCGGCAAGTGGTCTAGCGAAGCGCCGCGGCGGCACAGCTTCACGCTCGACATCGGCCGTCCCGGCACGCGCGGTTTCTACCAGCTCGACATGGAGGTGATTTTCACCGCGATCGGTGAAAACACGGTCGAGGACGTGCTGCGCGGGCTCGAATGCACGTGGCTCTGGCCGAACGAGTGGGATCTGCTGCCGAAGGAAGTGCTGGAATACGGCGTCGGCCGCGTCGGCCGCTACCCTTCGGTGGTCGAGTGCGGCGTGCCGTGCGTGTTTTCGCAGATCTTCGGCGACTTCAACGCGCCTGAGGAAGACAATCACGTCTACGATCTGTTCGTCGATCAGAACATCGACCCGGAAGTCGCCGATGCGATCAAGGCCGAGATCGGCGATCAGCCGCTGATCGAGTTCTTCCGCCAGCCGGGCGCGCGTGATCCGGGTGCAGAAAACCTGCACAACCTTCCAAAAGGATACTATGCAAAACAATTACTTGCGCTGAAAAATGCGCCAGACAAAATTTCTCGCCTTATCGACAACAAGTTCGGCGCGGTGCGATCGGGGCATCCCGTCTACCCCGAATTCACCGATCCGGTACACGCGAGCACCGAAGCGCTGACGCCGGAACCCTCGCTCGAGCTGATCCTTGCCGCCGATGCTGGGCTGACGCCTGCGCTGCTCGTGGGGCAGGAAATGCCCGACGGCCAGATCCGCGTTTACGCCGAGCTGGCGACGATCGTCGCCGATGGCGATGAGCTTAACGGCATCGGGCCGACGCGGTTCGGCGAGCAGGTGGCGCGGCTGCTCGCCTCGTCGCGCTTCTCGATGTTCCGGCCCGATCAGATCCGCGCGGTGGCGGACCCCAGCTCGGAGGCGGGCACGGACGGCAGCGGCAACGAACTCTCGTGGATGAAGATCGTGTCGCGTCACGCGGGCGTGCGCTTCCGCAAGGCGCGCACGAACGATCTCAATCTGCGGCTCGAGGCGGTGCGGCGGCCGCTCGGGCGGCTGATCGACGGGCGGCCGGGGCTGCTGATCGACGGCAAGAATTGCCCGGTGCTGCGGCGCGGCTTCAACAGCGGGTACGTCTACCGCCGCGTGACGATCCAGGGCGGCGATGGCCGTTACGAGAACAAGCCCGCGAAGAACCAGTTCAGCCACGTGCACGACGCCATGCAGTACCTCGCGCTCGAGGCGGGACAGGGTGTGGCGGTGCTGCGCGGGGATACCGCGCGCCGGCGCGAGCGCGGCAGTTTCAGGGTCGAGAACGATTACGACATTTTCGGAGACGCAGCATGAACCTTGTCACCAAACCCCTGCAGGCCCTGGGCGTGCTCCCCAAGACGATCAAGCCGCCGAAGGCGCAGCCGACCGCGCAGGTCGATGATGCGGCGGCGGCGGTCGCTGCCGGCGACGAACAGCGCAAGCGGCGCGGCGGCGCGGGGAACCTGATGTTCGGCGAGGCGGGCGTCGAGGCGCCGTCGGGCGGCGGAAAGCAGCTGACGGGTCAATGAGTTTCAATCGGGAAAGGACGAGACGATGAGCGATACGGATGACGCGCCGAAGGGCGTGGTGACGATCAAGCACCGCGAAGCGGATGAGGCGCTCGCCGAGGCGTGGATCCTGCACGCTGACTGGCGCCTCGGTCACGAGGAATTCGCGAGCGAGGAGGCTGCCGGGGCGCGCAAGGCGGAGCTGGAACCGGAATTCGCGGTGTGGCTGAAGGCGCAGGAACCGGAACCGGAGCCCGAGCGCACGCCGTGCGCGCCGCCCGAGACGCGGATTTCGAAAGCGAAGTTCCACAGGCTCCTCGCGCGCGGCGGCGTGCTGGTGGCGAGCGACGGGGCGCACCAGATTGAAGAGTTCGCGCCGGTGCCGTTCCGGCTTTCCGAGCTCGAGCAGGAGCCGAACGGCGCGCATTACTTCCTGCTGACCTTCATGGTTTCGACGGTCGGCATGGCGCGCGGGATCTCCGTCGCGGGGTTCGCGATCAAGGCGAAGCTGCGCGGCGAGGTGCTCGCCTTTTCCGAGCTGCCGGGCGGGCTGACCCTGGCGCCGGGACAGCAGGCGGAAGTCCGCAAGGGCTCGCTCGTCTTCATGACCGATCCGACGGCGAAATAGGGGGCAGCGATGGCGGATATCTACATCACGCAATATGCGCGCATGGCGGACGGCGAGCAGGGTTTCCTGCAGTGCGGCGAGGAACCGAACCTCGGCACGCTGGTGGTAACGATCGGCGCGGCGAGCGCCCAGTCGGCCACGCTGAATGTGAAGACGCGGTTCGTGTGCATTTCGACCGAAGCGGCGTGCTCTGTCGCATTCGGTGCGAACCCGACGGCCGCGAAAGCAACATCACCGCGCATTCCGGGGATCGGCGAGCGCTGGTTCGGCATCGAGCCGGGCCTCGCGCGGAGCGGCTGCAAGATCGCGGTCATCGAATAGGAGAGCTGCAATGAACGGAATGATGAGTGGAGGTTCGCGCGGTCATGCTGAGGCCCGTCCTGCAAGCGTGAACGGGGAAATGAAGCGAGCGCGCGCCGAGGCCCGCATCGCACGACTGCAGGCCAAGCTCGAGCGACAACGTGCTCGGGACGCGACAGAGGATCAAATCGAGGAAACCGAGCGTTCGATACGGCACTATCAGGCCGTGCTCGTCATGCTCGAAACGGGGGAGTAAGGCGAAATGGCAACGGCTCGATTTCATAGCGCGTGGTTTGCGCGGGCTTTCAATGGCACGGCGCCGCTCGATCTCGACGGCTCCGGCGCTGCAACGCTGAAGCTCGCGCTTTTCACGTCGGCGGTGACGTTCAATGCGGACACGACGAGCACGTATTCCGCGATCAGTGCGAACGAGGTCGCCGGCGATGGCTATACCGCGGGCGGCTATACGCTCTCAGGGCTGACAGCCGATCTTGACGGCAGCAACAACTGGGAGTTCGACGCCAACGATCTCTCGGAGATCGCGCAGGAGCTGGCCGGATTTGACGACGCAAGAGGGTTCGCGATCTACGAAACGGCGGGCGGCTATATTATGTTCAGCCAAACCGAAGATGCGGATTTCGGAAATGTCGCAGGCCCGCTCAATATCGGTTTCGATGCGGGCGGCATTCTTGGTGTGACGATCTAGGGAGCGATCCGTGGCCGTCACGCACACCGAAGACTTCGCGGGCTCGGCGGGCTCCATTGATGGTGACGCGCCGACGACGGGCGCGGGCGCTTGGACGGTCTCCTCTGGGAATACCGCTACCTGGTACATCGGCCGCGATGGATCGGGCGCGGGCTCGAGCGTCGGCTCGGGAAACAAGTGCGCATATCTCAACGCGGGTTCCGCGGATCATTACGCCGCGCTTTCATATCTAGGCGCGAACGCCAACTACGGCGTTGCTGTCCGCGTGGTTACGTCGAGCAACCTGATCGCTTTGCGACGCTGGTCGAGCACGACGGTTGACCTCATCAAGCGGGTCAGCGGAACGCAGACGACGGTGGTTTCCATCACGGGGCTCGCCACGTTCGTGGCTGGCGATGTTTTCGCGCTTGAGGCGTCGGGGTCGGCGCCGGTCAACGTCAAGGTCTACAAGAACGGGGTGCAGATCGGCGATAGCGCCGGTTACGACATCAGCGACAGTGTGTTCGATGGCGTCACGAATGTCGGCGTCTGGGGGTCGAGTTCCGCCGCAACGTCGTCGTTCGATGCATGGGAAGGCGGCACGCTTGTCAGCGACACGCTGACGATCGGAACCGGCCCGGCGTCTCGTCAAATTTACCAGCGACCGCCGACGGGCGACTTCGCGCTCGCGCTTTCCGGCACGTTTGCCGGGGCGACGCCCGATGATATCGAATGGCGGCTGGAAGATCAGGCGGGCGCGCTCAAGACGGGCTACGACTGGCAGACAGCCGCGCCGACGATCGGTTCGGGTACATGGTCGCTGACGGTGGACGTGCCGCCGGATACCGATCAAGGCGGCTACATCCTCAAGCTGCGGTCGGTCGACAGCGGTTCGACGGTGCTCGCGGCGACGCAGACGAACGGATTTACGGTCGGCGACAACTGGATCGGCATTGGCCAATCCAACATGGACGGTTTGTCGAGCAGCACCTCGGGCGAGGCGCCGACAAACCCGAACGCGATCTTTGACGATGGCGCGCTTACCTGGGGTATCGGCGCTGCGCGCATCGGTTATTTCCTGAACGATCTTGCGGCGTTGCGCGGTGTTCCGCAGGGCTTCACGAACACGGGCGTCGGCGCCACCGGCATCCGTTATCACGCGCCCGCGCACACATCGACCGACGGCAGTGTGTCGGAAGGTACGAACTGGCCGGTTATCGAGGATGCGGTGCTCGCCATGGGCGGCGTGTGCGGCGAGCTGCGCATGATCGGCGAGAACGACAGCAGCGGCGCGCTGACGAAGACGCAGCTCAAGGACGCTTACGACGCCATCCGCAACGGCCTCGCGACGCTCGCGGGCCGATCGGGCGCCGATTTCGAGACCGCTTACATGGTCACGGGCCGCAACGATGGCGGCAGCGGAACCGACAGTCTCTGGCAGGCGAACAGAGAGGCTCAGGCCGAATGGTGCGCCGCGACGACGGGGGCTTACATCGCGGGCGATGCGATCACGCTCTCGATGTCGGACAACCTGCACTATGACAGTGCCGGCTATATCGAGATGGCGCGCCGGATCGCGCGGTCGGCGGCGTATTACAGCGGCGACAGCGCCTATGATGCGCGCGGGCCGCTGATCGCAGGCGCGAGCATCGTGGGCTCGACGGTGACGGTGACGTTCGACCTCAACGGATCGAGCGCGCTGACAGGCAGCGGCACGCTCGACGGCTGGGAGTATTACGACGGGTCGTGGAACGCGGCCACAGATGCGGCGCGTTCCGGCAACACGGTGACATTCACCGGCGCGGGCGCAACGCAGATCCGGTATCTCTACGGTGCCGATCCCGTGGTGGCGAACGTCGTTCGCGGCGACGTGAAGGCGGATGCCGCGAGCCCGGATTATCTGCCCGCCGAGCCGACGCGGGGCGCGGTGGCGGTGACCTCTGGCGTTGATTTGGTGGCAAACAAAGCGACGGCTTCCGCAACGGCGATGCCTGCCAACGTGGTGCAATCCACTACCCTCGCTGCAGCAAAGGCGAGCGCCAGTGCGGAAGCGCGCTCGGCGATCATCACCAGCGGATCGACGGTCGTGGCCGGAAAAGCGGTCGCGGCATCCGGTGCGCTTCTGGCTTCCGTATCCCGCGGCCGAAATATTGCAGCATTGAAGGTGACCGCTTCGGCGTCGGCCTTCCTGATCGATATCGCAAATCGAACGACGATTTCGGGCGAAAAGGTCGATGCGGCAGCCGCGGCGTTTCCGGGTGTCGTCGTGCGCGGGCGAACAATCATCGCGCAAAAGGCGATCGCATCCGGCGTGTCGCGCCGTGCCGCGATCAACGGCAATCTGGATGACGGTGACGGCGGCGAAAGCGGGCTGATCGTCAATGTCGGCCGCCTGCTTTCGCGGTTTTGATGGGGGATTTGATGATGTTTGAAACCGAAACCATCTGCCGGCGCCATGAGGCGCTGAAGGCGAACCGCATGACGTGGGATAGCCATTGGTCGCAGGTGGCGCGGCGGGTGCTGCCTTCGCAGGATGATTTCACGACGAAGCGCCAGGCGGGCGCGCGGCGGACGGAGTATGTTTTCGACAGCACGGCGATCCTTGGCCTCGATCGGTTCGTTGCCGCGATCGAGGGTTTTGTCGCGCCGCGCGGCCAGCGCTGGCACGGGCTGACGACGTCCGATCAGTCGCTCAACCGCAAGCATCGCGTGAAGCGATATTTCGAGGACGTGACGGCGATCCTGTTCGCCAAGCGCTACTCCGCGAAGGCGGCGTTCGCGAGCGAGTTCAACAGCGTCGTGCAGTCGCTCGGCGCGTTCGGCAACGGCCCGCTGCAGGTAATGGAGACTTATGACCTCGCCGCGCCGATCTCGTACCGCGCGCTGCATGTCGGCGAGTGCTACATCGCAACCGATCGGCACGGCCGCGTCGATACCGTGCACCGCGAATTCGAATATACGGCGCGCCAGTGCCAGCAGCGCTGGGGCGATGACCTCCCCGACAAGATCGCCAAGGCGGTGCGCGACGGCAAGCTCGAGGAGCGTTTCAACATCATGCAGGCGATCGGGCCTGCGCGCGATTACGACCCCGAGCGCATGGACGCGCGTGGCAAGCCGGTGGGTAGCTGGTACGTGCTGCTGGACGGCAAGGCGCCGATTTCGCGCGGCGGCTTCCGCAAGATGCCGATCATGTATCCGCGCTACCAGGTGAGCCCGAAAGAGGATTACGGCCGATCGGTGGCGATGGCGGCGCTGCCCGACATCAAGATGATCAACGAAATGTCGAAGACGGTGCTGCGCGCCGCGCACCGCGCGGTCGATCCGCCGCTGCTGCTCGCCGACGACGGCGTGCTTTCTAAATTCAACAACAGGCCCGGCGCGGGGAACGTCGGCGGGCTCGACGATCGCGGCAATTACATGGTGCGTCCGCTGGAAAGCGGCGCGAACGTGCCTCTCGGCGTCGAGATGATCGAGCGATCGGGGCGCGCGATCAACGATGCGTTCCTGGTGACATTGTTCCAGGTGCTGGTGGACGGCCCCGATCGGCAGACGGCGACCGAAGTGATCGAGCGGATGCGCGAAAAGGGCGTGCTGCTGGCGCCCGCCGCGGGCCGCATCGAAACCGAGCTGCTGTCGCCGATGATCGAACGCGAGATCGATATCTGCGATAATGCGACGTTGCTACCGGAGAAGCCGCCCGAGCTCGAAGAGGCCGAAGGCGAATATAGTGTCATTTACGACAATCCGCTGGCGCGCGCCGCGCGCGCCGAGCAGGCGGGCGGCTTCTTCCGCACGGTGGAGGCGTTCGCGCCGCTCGCCGCAGCCGACCCTGCAATCTACTCGCGCACGTTCGATATCGATGCCGCCGCGCGCGGCGTTGCGGAAATCAACGGCGTGCCGCCGAGTTGGCTGAAGGATCCCGACGCCGCGGCGGCCGATAAAGCGGCTGAACTGGAAGCGGCCGAGGTTGCGCAGACGATCGAGGCGGCGCCGATCGCGAGCAAGGTCGCGCTCGACTTCGCGAAGGCTCAGGAGATCGCCGGTGCGGCCAGTCTTTGATCCTGAGCGCGCGGCGATCCGGCGCATCGCCGACGCAGCGCTTGCGCGGCTGCCGCTGATCCGGCGGCGGGCGTTTCGGCGGCTGTTCCTGAACGGCGCAGGCGAGATCAAGGCCGAGGCGGTGCCCGTGCTCGCGGAGCTTCGCCGGTTCTGCAAGGGCACGGTTTCGACGTTCGATCCCGATCCCCGCGTGCACGCGATGCTGGAAGGCCGCCGCGAGGTGTTCTGGCGCATCATCGGCTTCCTGAATGTCGATGAGGCCGAGGTTCTGAAACTGGTTGAAGCTTACGAAACGGAGAGTGACGATGCCTGATTTTTCTGCCGCGCTTGCCCCCGCTGAAGGTGCCCAGGGCGATGCCGCGCAAGGTGATGCTGATGCTGCTGCCGCTGCTGCCGCCGCCGCCGCTGCAGCCGGTGGCGGCGGCGACGGCGCGGCGGCGGGCGGCGGCGATGCCGATGCATTCGCCTGGGCAGGCGAGCTTTCCAATGAAGCGCTCGCGGGCGGTAAGCCGAGCGACAAGGACTGGCTGACGAACAAGGGATACAAGTCTCCCGCCGACATGATTTCGGCGATGCGCGCGCTCGAAGGGCACGTCAACGGCCGTCTTGCCATGCCCAAGGACGAAAACGACGCCGACGGCTGGAATGCGCTTTACAAGGCGATGGGGCGGCCCGAAACGCCGGAAGGCTACGAGTTCAAGACAGAGGACGGTAACGAGGATCCGCGCCTGACCGAAATCGCCAAGGCGGCGCATGAGCTGGGGCTTTCGAAAAAGCAGATGGACGGGCTCGCTTCCGCGCTCGACGGCGTGTTCACGCAATCGAGCGCCGCCGAGGAAGCGCGTCTTACGGCGGATTTCGAGGCGGGCAAGGCCGAGTTGCGCACGACGTGGGGCGAGAATTACAAAAGGAACATTGAAATCGGCCGGCGCGCCGCCGAGAAATTCGGCTTCGACACGGATCTGCTGAACGCGATGGGCGACAAGGTCGGTGTGAAAAAGATGCTCGAGACGATGCACAACATCGGCAAGGCAATGATCGAGGATGATTTACCCGGCGATCCTTCCAAACTGCTTGGCGGTATGGACGCCGCGGCCGCGCAGGCCGAGCTGAATGCGATGGCTCAAGATCCCGTGAAGGCCAAGGCGCTGATGGAGCGCACCGATCCGGCACTCGCCGAGCGGCGCAAGCAGCTGCTCGATATCGTCGCCGCCGACTATCAAAAGCAGATCAGTGGCTCATGAATTCAATGGCCGAATTGCAATAATTCGGAGCCCCACAGAAAGGGGGTGTGAAATGCGCAGTTTCTGACCTCCCCCACTTGACGAAGGACGGCGGGATATGTGAGTCTCCCGCCGTCCCGTTTTCCGGCATCGGGTGAACAGCCGGGCACTCAAGCGGACACGGCCACGGCCCCCGCCATTGGTGCAGGAAGCACCCGCCACAGCAGGCGTTAAACGCGAGCGCGCCCCGGTAACTCCGACACGGCCGCGATTGATCGGTTCAACCCTTTCATCGCGGATCGGAGATACCCGCATGTCCATCAATGTCACGGCGACCCAGATCGTCACCTATCAGAACAACGTGAAGCTCGCGCTTCAGCAGAAAAAAACCAAGCTGGCGATGTATGCCATGCCATTTGCTGCACATGGCAAGAGCTGCGAAATCGACAACCTGATCGGCAGTGTTCTTCCGACGGAGAACGGCACGCGGCACGGCGACACGCAGTATGTCGATACGCCGCACGATCGGCGCTGGCTGGTGAAACCGGCGGCGCCGTTCGAATACGCCGATCTCGTCGATGAAGAAGATCGCTACCGCGCCGGCATCGACCTGCAGGGATCGTACACGATGGCCTGCGCGGCCACGATGGCCCGCTCTGCAGATATCGCCTTCCTGCGCGGATATTACGGAAACGCCTACACGGGTGAAACCGGGGGTACGATCGTGACGTTCCCGGGTGCGAACGTCGGCGCTGTCGATATCGGTGCGGCCTCGGCGACCGGTCTCAACATCGCCAAGCTGCGCTGGGCGCGCAAGCGCCTGCAGAAAAACCTTGTCGATCTCGACGAGGAGGAGCTGCTGTGCGCGATCACGGCGGAGCAGTCCGAGGATCTGCTCGAGGAGGTCAAAGCCACATCGGCTGACTTCGTTTCGATGGGCGGCGCGCCGGTGATGGAAAGCGGCAAGCTGCGCGGCCTGCTCGGCTTCAAGTTCGTGGACTGCGAATACGGCAACGCGGCCAGTTTCGGATCGGCCGCAGCGCTGACGCTCGACGGCAGCGGTTATCGCCGCGTCATGGCCTGGGCGAAATCGGGCATGACGCTCGGCGAGTGGGGTTCGATGCAGACGAGCATCGATCGCCTGCCGCAGAAGCGGAACAGCGTGCAGGTGTATGGCCGTCGCGACCTGGCCGCGTCGCGCAATGAAGAAGGCAAGTGCCTGCAGATCCTCTGCAACGAGGCGTAACCGGCGCGGGGTGGCGAGGCTGATCCCGCGCCGCCCCGTTCCTGACGAATTCAGGAAGGAACGACAACAATGGCTGATCTTTATGCAGACAATCTCGCCGGCGTTTACGACGGCGCGGTTCCGGTCAAACAGCCGGACGGCAGCCGCCACCACGCGAAGCTTTATCGCATGTCGGCGATCATCACGCTCGCTGCGCAGGGTACGAGCGACAACATCCTGCTCGGCAAGCTGCCGCCCGGCGCCGTGTTCGCCTATGGCGTGCTGCTGGCATCGGCAACGCTCGGCGCATCGGCGACGCTCGCGATCGGTTACAACAAGACGCACGGTTCGAACGGGGATTTCCGCTCCGCGGCGACGTTCACGGCGGCCGACACGCCGACGCTGTTCGGAAAGACCGGCGTTGCGGACGATGCGCCGCTGACGGCCGAGACGCCGGTCTATGCGACCGTCGGCGTCGCGGCGCTGCCCGGCGCCGGCACGCTCGTCGTCGATATCTACTACAGCCGCCGATAGGGGGACTTTCGGCGCTGTCGGCGCCGCGCGGTTGCATCGTCCGCGCGGCGCCACCCTACCCCTCCCCGCACCTGGAGATAAGCGATGGCATTCCGCCGCAAGTTGACGATCTACATGGGCAAGAAGGCCAAGGACGTGACGGCCGCGAGCGGCGACACGGTCGCCGACGATACGGTCGTGGTGAACATCGACGCCGCCGACATGACCAAGGCGGACGCGATCGAGGCCCTCGACGAGATCCGCATGAAAATCCTGGACGGCCCCTGGCCGATGGCCTGACCGCCTGAAGGGGCGCTACGATGGCGAGCGAAACCGAAGTCGCGAACATGGCGCTGGGCAAGCTCGGCGACATCGACACGATCATCGACCTCAACGAGAACAACCAGGCGGCGCGAACGATCAAGGCGATCTTCGCGCCGACGCGCGATGCGGTGCTGCGCGGGCATCCGTGGAACTGCGCGGGCGCGCGCAAGCTGCTGCCTGCCGATGTCACGGCCCCGCTGTGGGGCTTCGCGCGCGCGTTCACGCTTCCGGTCGATTGTCTGCGGCTCAATGAGGTGCAGGGCAATCCGCCGCGCCGCCTCGAAGGCCGCCAGATCCTGACCGACGCCGCCGCGCCGCTCGCAATCCAGTATAATATCCGGCTGGAAAACACCGGACTTTGGGACGACGCGCTGACCGATGCAATTGCAGGCTGCATCGCTATGCAGGCGGCGATCAAGCTGACCGGCAAGATCGACATTCGCGAGACGCTCGCGCGCGAATACGGCCGCTACATGCCGCGCGCGAAGAACGTGGACGGGCAAGAGGATCCTTCGGAAGCGTGGCCCGAGGATGAATGGGTGCTGGCGCGCGAGGCCGATTGCTGATGGCCGTCTCGCCGCTCATCCAGACGAATTTCACCGCGGGCGAGCTTTCCGATCGGCTCGGCGGGCGCGTCGATCTCGCGGCCTACGGCAACGGCCTTGCCGAGATGCTGAATTTCATTCCGACGGTCGAAGGTCCGGCGCTGAAGCGCAGCGGCACGATCGACGTGGCGCGCGCGCGCGACGATGCCGGGCGGCTGATCGCGTTCGAATTCAACGTGACGCAGGCGTACATCATCGAAGCCGGTGACACGAAATTCCGCTTCTACACGAACGACGCGCGGATCGAGACATCGCCGGGCGTCGCCTATGAGCTGACGACGCCGTGGGCGGCGGCGGAGCTGGCGCTGCTCGACTGGGCGCAATCGAACGACGTGATGTATCTCGTTTCCGGCACGCGGCAGCAACAGAAGCTCACCCGCACGTCGGCGGTGACGTTCGGCATCGCGGCCTTCGAAACGAAGAACGGCCCGTTCAAGGACACCAACACCGACGAGACGATCACAGTGAGCGCGAGCGCGGCGACGGGCAGCGTGACGCTCACCGCATCGTCGGCGATCTTCGTGGCCGGGCATGTCGGCGGGCTGTTTTCGATGGAAGCGGGGGCCTTCAGCGATATTCCGGCGTGGGAGCCGGGCATCACTGTCTCCGTGGCCGAGAAGCGGCGCTACGAGGGGCGCGTCTATCAGGCGACGTCGGTGGCATCCTCGGGGCGCACGGGCACGGCGCCGCCGCTGCACGCCGAAGGCGCGCAGTACGACGGCATGGTGACCGGTCAGGACATCAACAGCGAAGACGCCGGCGGCGTGCTGTGGACGTACCTCTACGATCGTTTCGCGCAGCTGAAGATCACGGCCTATACGAGCGCGACGCAGGTGACGGCGACGGTGCAGCGGCGTCTCGCCGACGTGCTGGTTTCGGGAAACACCTTCCGTTGGGCGCACGGGGCGTTTTCGGACGCGGAAGGCTGGCCGCAGGCGATCGGCTTCTGGAATGAGCGCATGGTGCTCGCCAAGGGGGCGTCGCTCTATGCAAGCGTCGTCGGCGATTACGAGAACCACGCGGCGCGCAACCGCTTCGGCGAGCTGACCGCCGACCAGGCACTGCGCTTCACGCTCGCCGATCCGAACCCCATTCGCTGGGTCTCCGGCGACCGCGAGCTGATCGTCGGCACGGCGAAGGCCGAATATGTGATCGGCGCGACGAACCGCAACGAGGCGGTGGCTGCGGGCAATGTCGCGTCGCGGCGGCAATCTCAGCACGGGTCTATCAAGGCGCGGCCTGCGTTTGCCGGATCGCGCACGATCTTCATTCAGCGCGCGGGGCGCAAGCTGCGCGAGGCGGGATACGACTTCAACGAGGATCGCTACGTCGCGGCGGACATCACGCTGCGCGCGCGGCACATCAGCCGTTCGGGCATTCGCGAGCTCGCCTACCAGGCCGAGCCGGAAAGCCTGCTGTGGGCTGCACGGTACGACGGCGTGCTCGGCGCGTTCACTTACGATCAGCAGCAGGAAGTGCGCGGGTGGAGCCGTCACACGCTCGCGCGCGATGGCAAGGCGCTGTCGATCGCGGTGATCCCCGATCCCGCCGGCGAGCGTGACGATCTGTGGATCCTGACGCGGCGAACGCTCGGCGGGGTCGAGCAGCGGCGCGTCGAGCGGCTGCACCGCTTCTGGGAGGACGGCGACACGCTCGCCGATGCGTTCTTCGCGGACTGCGCGGCGCGGTTCACGTCAGGCTCGCCGGTTACTGAGATTTCCGGGCTCGACTGGCTTGCGGGCGAAACGGTGGTGGTGCTCGCCGACGGCGCGACGCATCCCGACGTCGTGGTTTCGGAAGGCGGCACGGCGACGCTGCAGCGCGCGGCGAGCAACGTGGTGATCGGGCTGCCTTACACGGCGCGGCTGAAAGGGCTTCGGCTCGAGGCGCGGACGCGCGCGAGCACCTCGCAAGGCCAGCTGAAGCGCATCGTGAAAATGGCGATCCGGCTGATCGATGCGCTGGGGCTGCGCGTCGGGTCTTCGGGCTCGCGGGATCTCGACGACATCAACGTGCGCAGCTCTGCGACGGCGATGGATACGGCGACGCCGCCGGAAACGGGTGATCGCACGGTGGTCAATGCGTCGGGCTGGGACACGGACGGGCAATGGATCATCGAAAGCTGGCAGCCGCTGCCGGCGATGGTGGTGTGCACGATGCCGGAGGTGCACGAATGAGCGTGACATTCCGCTATTTCGTGCCCGACGATCTGGCGCTGATCGCGCCGCAGCACGAACAGGCCGACTGGCTGACGGCTTCCCCGGGCGGCGCCGAGCCGATGGACCCGGAAGCGCTGTTCGTCGCCGGCCCCGCCTGGACGGCGATCGACGGGCTTTTCGTGCTGTGCTGCGCAGGGTTCGGTCAGGTTTCGCAGACGCACGCGATCGCCTGGGCGATCGTGGCGGCCGATATCGGCGCGGGCATGGTCGCGGTGACGCGCTATGCGCGCGAGCAGATCGAGGCCTCGCGCTACCGGCGCATCGAGGCGATCGTGCGCGCGGGTTTCGCGCCGGGCGTGCGCTGGGCGCGGATGATCGGGCTCGCGCAAGTGCACACGCTCCGCTGCTGGGGCGACACGTGCGAGGATCATTTGCTGTTCGAGAGGATCCGCTGATGTCGATGGGCGCGATCATCCAGGCGGCGGCGGAGTGGCGCAAGGGCGTCGCCGGCTTCGAACAGTCCACATACAACGCCCGGGTCGCGAAACAGAACGCGCGCATCGCCGAAGCCGACGGCGCGGCCGAGCAGGCGGCGATCCGGCGCGAGGCGCGCGCGGCGATGGGATCGGCGATCGCGCAGCAGGGCGCGAGCGGGATCCAGCTCGGCACGGGAAGCGCGCTCGATGTCCTCAATGAAAGCGCGCTCAATGCCGAGCTCAATGCGATGGCGGCGCGGCGCGTGGCGACGATCCGTGGGCAGGGCCTGCGCGCGGAGGCGAAAATGCACCGGCGATCGGCGACGCAGGCGCTGATCGGCGGCGCGATCGGCGCGGGCAGCGAGATCTACAGCGGCATCGATGCTGAGCGGCGGGCGTCGGGCGCATCAGCGGGGGGCGCCGGCTGATGGCGCGCATTCCCGTCCAGCGCGACGATCTGCGCCAGACGCCGGGGTTCGCGCCGGCGTCCGCCGATGCGTTCGGCGCGGAGACGAACGAGGCGCTTTATCGTGCCGGGCGCGCAATCCAGAATTCGGAGCTCGCGGCGATCGAGCTGGAAACGAAACGGCAGATCGACAGCGAGCAGGCGGCGGCGGCAAAGGGGCTGGCCGAGCTCGAGGCCGGTTACGCGGGCTGGGAGATCGAAGCGCAGCAAAAGGCCGCGCCCGACGGTGCCGGCTATGCCGAGACGGCGAAGGCTGAATTCGAGAAGCGGCGCGACGCCTGGCTGCAATCGATCACGCGGCCCGAAATCCGCAACTGGGCGGAAGAGCGGGCGGCGTCGCTCGGCGGACGCGCCGACGTTTCGGCGTTCGGTTTCCAGGCGGCGGCGCGATCGGCGAAGCTGGCGACTGACATGGGCGCGGCGATCGATCTTGCTGCAAACAACGTCTATACCAAGCCCACGGCCGAAGGGCTGCGCGACGCGCTGCTGACGAACATTTCGGCGATCGATGCGCTCACTGCAACGCCGGAGGTAAAGGCGCAGCTGACGACGCGCGCAAAGGGCCGGCTGGCGCTGTCGTACCTGCAGGGGCTTCGCGAACAGCAGCCCTATGAAGCGCGCGACGTCGTGAAATCGGGCGCGCTCAACGGCCTGCTCGACGCCGATCAGCTGTCGTCGATCGGCAATTCGATCGATAGCGAGATCAAGAGCCGGGAGGCGGCCGCGCGCGCCGAACAGGCAGCGGCGCGGCGCGAGGCGCGCGAGGCGGCGCGGGCGGCGAAGGACGCGGCGCGCGACCGGCTGGAAGGCCTGCGCTTCGATCTCGACGCGGGCGTGCCGGTCGATCCGCGCGTGATCGGCGATGTGGTTTCGCAGGCGCGCAGCGCCGGGCTTTCGGGCACGAATTCAGTGCTCGCGGCGGGCATGAAAAACGCGCTCAATCTCGAGTGGCGCGGTGCGCGGCCCGCCGACATGCAGGCGCGCATCAACGTGCTGGAAAGCGAGGCGCGCGCGAAGGGCGGCGACGTGGCGCCCGCGGTGCTGATCGAGCGCGATCATCTGCAAGCGCTGCTCGGCCGCGCGAATGCCGCCGTGAAATCCGATCCTTTGTCCTATGCCGCGCAGGCGGGCGTCGCGGTGCCGCCGATCGACGCGGCGAACCCGGCGAGCTTCCGCGCGCGGGAACGCGCCGCCGCGACGACGAAGGCGCGTTTCGGCGGCGCGTACACGGTGCTGACCGACGAGGAAGCGGCGGAGCGGGCGGGCGTGTGGGGCACGGGCAGCGCCGCCGAGCGCATGGCGGTGCTCGACGAACTTTCGGGCTTTCAGGGTCCGTACCGCGCGGCGGCGTTCCGGCAAGTGGCGGGCAAGGATCCCGTGCTGGGCCATGCCGGGTGGCTGCTGGCGCGGCCCGGGGGGCAGACGAAGGCGCGCGATATCGTGGCGGGTCAGGAAATCCTGAAGGCCAACCCGAAGCTCGCGCCGGTCGCCGAGGCGCGCGACGAAGCGCGCGCGGTGCTGGGCGGCGCGCTCGACCGCATTCCGGGCGCGAAACTCGGCGTGGGCGACGCGGCGCGCGCGCTCTATGCGGCGCGGGCTTCGCGCAATGGTCTCGACGAATTCAGGCCGGAGGTTTTCGAGCGTTACGTGTCGTCGGTGCTCGGCGAGAACCGGGGCGCGGACGGCGTGCAGCGCGGCGGGCTCGGCGCGTATCGCGACGAGCCGGTGCTGCTGCCCTCGTTCATGTCGGCCGACGAATTCGAGGGGTCGCTGCGCCGCGCGACGGCGGCGGATTTCGCGCGCGCGGCGGGCGGCAAGGCGGCGGTTTGGCCGGACGGCAGGCCGGTGGCCGATGCGGTGCTGCAGCGCGCGCGGGTGCAGGCGGTCGGCGACGGGCTGTACGAGCTTCGCCCCGGCAGCGGGCGCGGCACGCTTTACGACGCGGACGGCAAGCCGTTTGTGATCGACATGCGGAAGCTCGGCCGATGAGCGGCATCGATGTCTTCGAGGTCGATCCGGTCGCACCGCCGCGCGCGGCGCGGCCGACGGGGTTTGTAGAGAACCTTGACGCGGGCTTTCGATCGACGCGCGCCTATGGGCTGACGAACAGCAAATGGTATGCGCTGAAAGACGGCTATTCCGAAATTCAGGAGCAGCTGACGAAGGCCGGAATGCCGGTGCGTGATCGCTTCGGGAGCGCGCTCGGTGCGGGCGAGGTGGCGACGGCGGCTGTCAATCCCGGTATCGGCCAGGCCGACAGGATCGTGGCCGATGCCTGGCGCAATGTGAGCGAGGCACGCAAGCGCGATCCGGGGTTCCTGTCGCAATATCGCGACCGCGCGGCGTTCGAGGCGGCGGTGCTGAAATCGCGGCAGGATGCGCTCGCCGATGCCGCCGATATCGGTGCGGGCGCGACGACGCTGGGCACGATCGGGCAGTTCGTCGGATCGCTGAAAGCGGGTTTCCTCGATCCCGTGTCGTATGTCGGCCTCGGCGGGCTTTCGGCGCAGGGATCGGCGGCGCGCATGATCCTGATGTCCGGCGCACGCGGCGCGGGGATCAATGTCGCGGCGGAAGCGGTGACACAGCCGATCCTATTCCGCGACGCGAAAGAGCTGGGGATCGAACGCACGGCGAGCGACGTGATGACCGATCTCGGCGTCGCGGCGGTGCTGGGGTTCGGCCTTGATGCGGGCACGGCGGCGGCGGGCGTTGCGGGGCACAAGTTGATTTCGCGGCTGCGCAAGCGCCCCGACCTGACGCCCGACGAGGCCGACGCGCTGACGGTCGCGGAAGCGCAGATGGAGGTGCGGCAAAGCTCGCCCTATGCCGACGCGGCAACCGACGTGGACGGCGTGCCCGCGCTCGCGACGCACGTGCAGACGCTTTCCGACACGATGCGCGCGCTGGAGACGGGCGAGCCGCTGCCGTCGCCGCGCGTGATGGAGGATGCGCCGATCCGGCCAGAGGTGGAGGCGCAGGCCGAAGCGGCGGCGACGACGGCGCTTGAGATCGCCGACACGATCAGCCCTGCCGTGCGCGCCGAAGTGGTCGCAGCGATCGGCATGGATGCCAATCCCTATGCGGGGCCGCGCGGCGGACAGCCGAAAGCGCCGGAGACGTTCGCGACGCATGTGCGTTCGATCCTCGCATCGATGTCGAAGCGCGACGGGCGGCCCGTGCGCATCGAGCTTGAAGATGCGGTCTCCTACGGCGTCGATGCCGACCTCCTCAACATGGGCAACCGGCGCGGGCTGTTCTCGTCGCGCCACGGCGAGCTCGCCGCGATCGACGAATTGCGCATCTCGCTCGACGAGCTCGGCGACCGCATCGACTGGCAGCGTTTCGGCATCGAACCGGAAGGCGACGGGCGGCTGTCGCCGCAGCAGATCGCCGACGCTCTCCGCACCGATCTGGAAGCGGCGAGCCTTGGCGGCGAGCGACTGTTCGCGGTGGGCGAGGATCTTGATCGATATCGCGGCTATCGCGATTTCGAGGCGTCGCGGTACGAGTTCGAGCAGCGCTTCGATGCGGGCGAGATCGACCTTGAGGATCTGCTCTCCGACGACGGCATGGCCGAGCTCGCGCAGCGGCTCGCGGCGCTGACGTACCGCGAGCATTATCCCGAACTTTCCGACGCGGATCTTGCGCGCCGCTTCGGCGATGACGATCCGGCTTCTCGCGGACTCCCCGACATGGTAGATAGGGCTGATGGCGACCAAGCTGCCCTTCGAGATCCCGACGATCCCGCGCGAGACGGACGCGACGCTGACGCTGCTGCGGCAGACGGCGGAGCGCGTGCTGGCGAAACCGAACCTCCACCCGGACGCGAAGGCGCGGGTGGAGAAGGAGCTGGCCTTTATCGGGCGGATGGAAGCGCAGCGGTCGGCCAAGCGGGCCTCGCCGACTTCGCCGCCGCCGGCGCCGACACCCGCCTAGCCGAATTCGACGCGGCGGGCTCGCCGGCGTTTGCTGAACAGACCGCGCTGATCGAGCATGACGTGCTCGCGGCGCTCGCCGATCCCAACATCGATGCCGTAAACCGCCAGCGGTTGCAGCTCGCGGCCGACAGCCCGATGCGTGCGAAGGTCGATCAGGATGATGTGACCGGCCTCAAGCTGTTCGAACAGGATCTGTTCGCCGTCGCTACCGAAGTCGATGCCGACGGGCGCGTGCGCGCGGCCGAGCGGTCGGCGACCGACATGCTCGCGGATCTCGATGCCGATCAGGCGGCGATCGATGCCTTGAAGGCGTGTCTCGAATGAGCGGCTGGTTTCCAATGGATGCCGCGCCGCAAGATGGCACATGGATCCTCGCCGAAAATGAGGATGGTGATACCGCACGCGTGCAGTCTCGCCCCATCGTGCCGCAGATACCCGACATGCTCGGCTGGTTCGTGGGAGAACCTGAAAAGCAAGGCCACTGGATGGTCGGCCATTGCTTTTACCCTGTCCGCTGGAAGCCGCTATGAGCGTGCGGTCCTGCCTTCCCGGCCTCGTCGCCGATGGCAAGGTCGATCCGGGCCGCGCGGCGCGGATGCTCGATATGTTCGACGAACTCGAGCGCGGCTATCGCGGCAAGATGGGCGCGGCGGCGGCGGAGGCGCAGGCCTCGCGCGACGTGGCCGATGCGCTGGCGGCCGAGACCGCCGAGCGGCGCCGGCAGACGGTGCTGCAGATCCGCGCGCAGCAGCGCATGATGGCGGAGATGAAGCGCGCCGCAGGCGACGGCGGGCGCATCGACGTGGTGGCGGCCGCGCATCTCGATTTCGACGAACGCGCGGCGCACATCAGCAACGTGGAAAGCCGCCGCCGCGCGGTGCTCGGCCGCGCGCACGGGATGATGAACGAGGTTTTGTTCACGTTCCGCAAGGATATCCTCGGGCGCCCGCGCGAAGCGGCGAAGCTCGACAACATGGCGCGCGAGGCGTTCGGCGAGACGACGGGCGACGCGAGCGCGCGCGAGCTCGCGAAGGCGTGGGCGAAGACGTCCGACTATCTGCGCCAGCGCTTCAACGCCGCCGGCGGGCATATCGCGAAACGCGCCGACTGGGGGCTGCCGCAGGCGCATGACAGCGCCAAGGTGCGGCGCGCGTCCTATGCCGAATGGCGGGACCATATCCTGCCGCGCCTCGATCCCGCGCGCATGATTGACGAACTTTCCGGCAAGCCCTTCTCGGCCGAGCGGCTCGAGCTCGCGCTGCGCGATGTTTACGAGACGATCCGCACCGACGGCTGGTCGAAGCGCGCACCCGGCGGGATCGGCGGCAGCAAGCTTGCAAACCGCCGCGCCGATCACCGTTTCCTCGTGTTCCGCGATGCCGACGCCTGGCTCGAGTACCAGGCGCAGTTCGGGGCGGGCAACACGTTCGACGCGATGATGGGGCACCTGGACGGCATGGCGCGCGACATCGCGGCGATGGAGATCCTTGGGCCGAACCCGAACGCGAGCGTCAAGTGGCTCGGCGATCTCGTCGAGAAGGCGAGCGCGGGCAGCGAAGACAAGATCCTCGACCGGGCACGCGTGGCGCGCTGGAAGATGGACACGGTGTGGAGCGCGTACACGGGCGCGCTCAACCGGCCCGTGAACGCCCGCGTCGCGCGGGGTTTTGCGACGGTGCGCAGCCTGCAGACGGCATCGAAGCTCGGCGGCGCGATGCTTTCGGCCGTGTCCGATCTCGGCTTTCAGGCGGTGACGGCGAAGTTCAACGGGCTGCCGGCGACAGGCGTTGTTCGGCAGCTGATGACGCAGCTCAATCCGGCGAACGCCGCCGATCGCGCGCTCGCGGTGCGCGCGGGGCTGATCGCGGAGGAAGCGGCGAGCCGCATGGGCGCGCTGTGGCGGTATCACGACGAGTTCAACACGCCCGAATTCGCGCGGCGGCTTGCTGACGGCGTGCTGCGCGCGTCCGGGCTTTCGGCGTGGACGCAGGCGGGCAAGTGGGCGTTCGGCATGGAGTTCATGGGGACGCTCGGCGACAATGCGGGAAAGCGCTTCGATGCGCTCGACGCGCCGCTGCAGCGCGCCTTGCGGCGCTACGGCATCGGGCCTGACAGCTGGGAGCGGATCCGCGCGGCGCCGCTCACCGAACATCGCGGCGCGAAGATCCTGATGCCCGACGCCATCGAGGACGGGGCGCTCGGCGAGCGCGTGCTCGAGATGATCCAGAGCGAGACGCGCTTCGCGGTGCCGGAGGCTTCGCTTTCGGCGCGCGCGGTGCTGACCTTCGGCGCGCAGCCGGGGACGTTCGCGGGCGAGTTCGCCAGGTCAACGATGCAGTTCAAGGCGTTCCCGATCACGATCCTTTCAACGCACGTGATGCGCGCGGTGCACCAGGCGGGGTGGCAGGGCCGCGCGAGCTATGCCGCGCAGATGCTGATCGCGACGACGATGATGGGCGCGCTCGCCTATCAGCTGAAACAGGTCGCCGCGGGCAAAGACCCGATCGACATGACGGGCGAGAATGCCGGGCAATTCTGGACGGCGGCGGCGCTGCAGGGCGGCGGCGCGGGCATCATCGGCGATTTCCTGTTCGCCGATCAGAACCGCTACGGCGGCGGGCTGACCGCGACGGTGGCCGGGCCGACGCTGGCAACGGCGGGCGATTTCCTGAAGCTGACCGTCGGCAACGTGCAGCAGGCCGCCGCCGGCGACGAAACGCACTTCGGCCGCGAGCTCACCAAGTTCGTGCAGGCGAACACGCCGGGGCAGTCGCTGTGGTACGCGCGCACGGCGTTCCAGCGCATCCTGTTCGACAATCTGCAGCGCATGGCGGACCCGGAGGCCGACAAGGCGTTCCGCCGCCTCGAGCGCTTCTACGAGCGCGAATACGGGCAGGATTACTGGTGGGCGCCCGGCGAGGCCGCGCCCGACCATTTGCCGCAACTTCAGGATGCTTTCGGGGGTGACGAATGACGATCGCGACTTCAACGGCGCGCGCCGACTATGCCGGGGACACGGTTTCGACCGTTTTCGCGGTGCCGTTCTATTTCCTCGACGGCACGCACCTCGAGGTCGTGAAGCGCGACGCTGCCGGCATCGAGACGGTGCTGGTGAAGGACGTGCATTATACGGTCGCCGGCGCGGCGGTGCCGGCGGGTGGTACGATCACGATGCTGGCGGCGCCGGCAAGCGGCGAGCAGCTGACGATCCGGCGCAAGGTGCCGATCACTCAGACGCTCGATTATGTCGCGAACGATCCGTTTCCCGCTGAAAGCCACGAACGCGGGCTCGACAAGGGCGCGATGATCGACCAGCAGCAGGCCGAGGAGATTTCGCGCAGCCTGCGAGCGCCGGTGACAGATGTTGCGCTCGCGTCTTTGCCGCGCGCGGCGGGTCGTTCCGGTAAATTTCTCGCCTTCGATGCCGAAGGTCAACCCATGGCCTCTGGCGGAACCGGCGTCGGTGATAGTGCGCTGCGCGAGGATCTTGCCGGCAATGACGGCAGCGCGGCAATCGGTGTGATGCTCCCCGGCGCCGGGGCGAAAAGGCGGACCCTCCAGTCCGTCCTTCGCGATCTCGGCGTTTCGATCCGCGGCTATGACGGCACGGATGCAGTCGCTCTTGCGGCGGCGATCGTCGCGATCGGCGGCGAGGGTACGGTATTCTTCCCTGCCGGCCTGTATAACTTCAGCGACAATGTGAGCGTTCCGCCCGATGTCTTACTGGACATTGCCGAAGGCGCGGTGCTCACGATTGAAAGCGGCAAGACGCTGACCGTCCGTGGTGATATCCGCGCCGGCGATTACGTGATCTTCGACGGGGCCGGCATCGTCGATGTAAACGAAGGCTGCCGCCACCTGAACCTCGCCTGGTTCGCGGGCACGTCCCTCGATGCGAAATGGGATTTCGCCCGCCGCGGTTTGATCAATCTTTATCCCTACACTGCGCACGTGCCGCATCCGCGCAAGGACGATCCGGCGGCAGTATACGTGTCTGACGGTGGTCGCGAGCGCTGGTTCTGGAAGCTCGACGCGCCGATGCAGTTCGACGATCCCGAGAACCGGGGCGAGTGGACGATCGACGGCCATATCCAGGCCACCACTGCCATGGCATCGATGTTCGTTTTTTCGCCAACGAACAAGACCGAAGACCTGATTTTCAAGACCCCGATCCTCCTCGACGCCAATAGTCTCGCGGATGAATGTGTCCGCATCAACGGCGGTGCGCGGGTCAAGTTTCCGATGCAGCTTTACACACTGAACTGCGAAAAGGCGGTCAACGTCACTTCGACACTCCCAGTATCGCATTGCGAGATCGCCGACCTCTATTGCGGTTCGCCGACCGATACCGTGCTTTACATGGCCTACGGGACGACCGCGCTTAACGGGTTCAACGTCGGTCACATCGAAATCGACAAGGCCAACGGCGCCAGCGTTTATGGCGTCAAGATCATCGGGGATTGTCGGAATGTCGATATCGGAAGCCTGACTTATCTTTCCGATGGCGGCGACCCCCTTCTCGTCGGCGTTTACATGGAGGCGAACACCGCGCAGGGCGCGTCCGTGTTCGGGACGCGGATCGGCAAGATTTACGGACAGCGCATCCTTACAGGCTTTCAGACCCGCGCACCGTCTGGTTCGACGCGCATTTCGAATGTTGAAGTCGGGCCGATTTTCGCATCCACGACAACGGGGGATGATGCGGCCGACGTGCAATGGCTGTCGCACTCGACGATCAGGCGCGTGAGCAGCCTTTCCGATATTACACTCGGCAGCAATACACTGCGTGTTTCGGTGGAAAGTCCGACATACAACGCGCTCTCGAACAACGCGGGCTCTTACAACATCATCAATGGCCTCATTTCCGAGACCCTCGGCATTGGTGTGCTCCCTTCCACTTCGCTGACGAAGCTCTTCGATAAGATATTCAATCCGTCAGACGGCAAGCTTTACATTCGCGTCGACACGACTGGCGTCGCGGCCACCGATTTCATGGCTGTTGCCTGATGCCGGTCGAGAACATGAGCGAGGGCGAGCGTCTCGCGCTGATCGGGATCGGCGGCACCGCGATCGGCTGGCTGTTCAAGGTGGCAATTCCCAAGGTGTTCGGCATGACGCGTGCGCGTGTGACCTCGCTCGAGGCGAAGAACGACAATCTCGAATTGGCGCTGGCGCACATGCTCTCCGCGTTCGAGATCCTGCTGGTGGCGATCGAGCTGCCGCAGGAACGCCGCACCGCGCATGTGGAGCGGGCAAAGGGCTTCGTGAAGGAGGCGCAGAAATTGCGGCTTCCCGATGCGTGCGGGGTGAAGTCATGAAGCTCTCCCCGAACTTCAGCCTCGCGGAGATGACGCATAGCGCGTCGGCCGTTGCAGCCGGCGTGCTGAACACGGCCTCGCCGGTGGAGATCGCGAGGCTGACGGCGCTGTGCTTCAACGTGCTCGAGCCGATCCGCGCGCATTTCGGCAAGCCCGTGCGCGTGAACAGCGGGTTCCGCTCCCCGGCGGTCAATCGCCTGGTGCGCGGCTCGCCTTCATCGCAGCACATGCGCGGCGAGGCGGCCGACATCGAGATCCCGCCATTCGCCAACGGCGAGGTGGCGCGCTGGATCGAGGCGCACATCGATTTCGATCAGCTGATCCTTGAAGCGTACACGCCCGGCGTCGCTTCGAGCGGCTGGGTCCATGTCAGCTGGCGCCCCGCGCGTCGGCGGCGGGACGTGCTCACGTGGACGCCGGGCTTTGGCTATCGAAAGGGCCTGATCCTGTGACCGATCCCACCAACCCCGTGCCTGCGCAGCTCGCCGCCGGCGTGCGCCAGATCCTGCTCGTTCTCGGCGGCATCGCCATCGGTAATGGCTGGCTTGCCGCCGACACGGTGGACGCGATCGTCGCGGTCACGCTGATCCTGCTGCCGCTCATCTACGGCCAGTTGCGCACGCGACAGGCCGCGCAGGCCCGATCCGGTTCAAAACCCAGCGTAAATTCCAGTGCAACCCCCAGTTCAACACCAGGAGACGTTCAATGAAACGCGTACTTATCGCAATTGCCAGCCTCGCCATGCTCGCCGTCGCCCCGGCGTGCAGCCTGACCTCGAACGACAGCAGCGTGCTCGGCGGCACGCTCACCGACGAGAAGGCGCTGCTTGTCGCGGCGGCGGGCTTCGAGGGCGTCAGCTACGTGATCCAGTCCGGCGTCGCGTCGGGTGTGATCGTCGGCGAAACGGCGGTGAAGGTGCAGGCGCCGTACCGCGCGGCCAAGTCCGCGCTCGACGCGGCGTTCGCGGCGCACGCCGCTGGCGATGCGAAGACGATGCAGGCGCGCGTGGCCGCCACGCTCGAAGCTGTCGCGGCGATCCAGGCGATGGTTGGAGACAGTCGATCGCAGAGTGTGATCGGCGCGGCCGACGGCCGCCTCAGCCTCGGCGAGCGCGAGCAGCTGGCGGCAGTGACGCTGGCGGCGCTCGCGGCCTGAGTTCAACCCCCACCTTGCGACTGAACGCGGGCCGTTCAGTCGCACCTTTTTCTCCAAGCTGAAAGGCATCCCCATGAATATCCTCTCCCTCCTCGTGCAGCTGCTGCCGCACGCCGTTTCCCTCGTCGAGCGCATCGGCGAGGCGATCGAGAACGGCAAGGCCGGCGCGAGCGTCGATGACGCGGCCGAAGCTTCGGCAATGATCGCGGCGGCACGTGAGCGTGTGAACCGCGTGTTCGACCAGACCGACGCGGCGCTCTCCGCCGCCGCGCAGCAATAGCGCACGCGGGGCGGCGCGGATGGGCAACAGCCACAGAACGCCGCCTCGCGGCCACGCCGACACGCCGGGAACCGCTCCCGGCGCTGTACGGGGCTTAAAACGCATTCTGGCACGCATCCGATTTCGTGAGACGTGCCCCGCCTGCGACGGCGACGGCTTCGATGCCGTGCGCGTCGCCTGGTCAACGATCGACTTTGAATGCCCGACATGCCGCGGGCGCGGCCGCGTGCTGACATCGCTCGGCTTCTGGCTCGAGATCGCGGCGATCGTCGCGGCGTCGCTCGCCTGCATCCTTCTCGTGTGGCCGCGATGAGCCGGGGCGTGCGGCCGCGCATCGCGGCGGATGATCCGACACTCGGCTGCGCTACGCTCGCCGCCTCGGAGCTGGACGGCGTTGCGCCGCGGCTGCCGACGTTCGCAGCAAGCATGACCGTCAACCGTATCGAACGTGTCGAGCTCGGCGAGGGAAGCCTGCAGGATCTGCAAGCGCGTGCCGAACTATGGCTCAAGCGGCACTATGTTCTGGAAGGCGGCGCGGTTGCGGCCGTGACGATCGAGGCGGTGCCGGAAGGTGGCGCCACGCTGGTGCCGACACACCGCACCCAGTGCTCGCCGCGCGACCTCGGCCGCGTGACGATCTGCACCAGCTGCGGGATACGGTGGGCGAGCGACGAACCGCCGCCGCCATGCGGCGCGGGTCGCTAGGCCATTCCGACTTTTTGCTCAAAAAAGCACAAAGTCGGAATGGCGCTTCAGCATAAGTTACTGATAACAATGATTGATTGTAATACTTCCAAGCTTACGACGAGGGTTCGATTCCCTTCACCCGCTCCAGCGCTACGACTGCACCATCGCCGCTTCCCGCAGCGGATAAAGTTCGATGTTCTCACGGCGGATGCGGAGGTCGAGCGCTTCGATGAGCGCCCACGTCGCGGTCTGGAAGGCTTCCCATTCGCTCGTGATGCGGTCTTCGCTCCATTCGAGCATGTAGGCGTTGAAGGCGGCGGCGAGCCCGCCCATTTCGCGCTGGAAGTTGAGCGCAAGCGTGGAGACGCGTGGCGAGCCGTCCCGGATCAGGGCGGGGTAGAGCCATTTGTCCTCAACCGCGAGGTGCGCGATCAGCACGCGCGCAAGCTGCCAGCGGCACTTCGCGACCTCAAGACGGTCGCGCGCGATCACGGCATTGATCAGCGCCTCGGACATTTCCCCGATCTCGTCGTGCTGCTTGCGGAGCGTCTGTGTATCCATGCGCGTGCCCTTTTCGCAGCGCAGCATCGGCGAGACACGTTGCGATCAGCTTAATGCGTTCGCTCAGGCGGGCCGCGCGCGCGGCAAAACGACGGGAAGATAAAGCGACAAATAAGCGCAGGTCGCGCGGCCGGCCTCGTCGGTGAAGGCCTCGGTGATGTGGCCGTGCCGGATCACCGAAAGCCCGAAGAACAGGTCGGCGATCTCGATCGCGCGGAAGAAAATCTCGGGCGTGTCGGCAAGCTCGGGAAGCTCGAAATTCGCGGAAATCTGGTCTTTCAGCTGCCCGGCGATGGCGAAGTCGTTCTGCCGGTCTTTCAGCTTGATCGCCGAGGGTGTCTTGGGCCCGATCAGCAGTTGCATGGCGTCGCGGTTCGCGTTGAAGAACGCCGCGCCGCGGCTCACGAAGCGGGTGGCCGCCTGCCGCCAGTCCACGCAGTCCGCTGCCGAAACGCTATCGAGATCCTTCAGGATTTCGGTTTCCATGTCGCTCGCGGCGGCCTCGAAGACCTCGAGCACGTGGGAGAAGAAGTGGTAGGCGGAGCTTTTGGGGATTCCGGCTGCGTCCGCCACGTCCGTCAGCGAGATCTCGTCGATCTCCCGTTCGCGCAGCAGCTTGCGGCTCGCTTCGACCAGGATCGCCCGGCGCGTGCGTCCCCGCTCCTGTGTTCGTCTCGCCGATCCGCCCACGCGCCGCCTGTCTGTCCCGTTGCCTAGCCCATTGCCCAGACTTTGCGTTCACTCATTGATCCACCGCGCGAAGTCAATTCGAATTTAATCCGGTTACCATTCCAACATTGCCCCCTTCTGGAGCCCGCAAGGGCATGTTTCCAAACTTTACAAATCGAATTGATTCGAAATATAGTGCCCGAAACGACGCGAATTGCGTTTCAGGGAGGGGAAAACCACATGCGCAGGGATCCGTTTATTCGTCCGTCGCTGAGGCTCGTTTTGCTTGCAGGTGCCGCATTCGCGCCTGCCGTGGCCGCGGCGCAGGAAGCCGCCGTCGTCGACGATGCGATCGTCGTCACCGCGCAGAAGCGCGAGCAGAATCTGCAGGACATCGGCCTCTCGGTCTCCGCGATCGGCGGCGCGGCGCTCGATTCGATGGGTCGGCAGGACGTGACGGCGCTCGCCGGACAAGTGCCGAGCCTTCAGGTCGCGCAGTTCAGCCCTACGATCACGGTGTTCAACATCCGCGGCGTCTCGCAGAACGACTTCGCCGACTCGCAGGAAGCGCCGATCGCCTTCTACAACGACGAGGTTTACGTAAGCGCGCTCGGCGCGATCAGCGGCCAGATGTTCGATCTGGAGCGCGTCGAGATTCTGCGCGGTCCACAGGGCACGCTCTTCGGCCGCAACGCCACCGGCGGCCTCGTGCAGGCGATCACAAAGAAGCCGACGAGCACATTCGAAGGCTTCGGCACGCTCACCGTCGGCAGCTACGGGCAGATCGCAACCGAAGGCGCGGTGAGCGGCCCGCTGTCCGACACCGTGCGCGCGCGCCTCTCGCTCACCACCAACCATCACGGCGGCTATGTCGAAAACCGTATCGGCAAGGATCTCGGCAACTCCCGCTTCTTCGGCGGACGCTTGCAGGTTGAGGCCGATGTCGGCGCGAACGGCACGCTGCTCGTGAAGCTGCAGGGGCTGCGCAACAAGGACGAGACGAGCGGCGGACTCTTCACGCACGTCGCCGCGGGCTTCAATGAAGACGGCCTCGGTTATGCGCTCGGTCCGAACGAGGATTTCTGGGGAACCTGCGGCGGCTGCGATGCATTCGGCTACCGCGATTCCGATGATGACCCCTTTACCGGCGAATTCGATTACGGCGGTTATTTCGACCGCAAGTTCTGGAGCGCCACGGTCCGTTACGAGCATGATTTCGGCGGCACGCAACTCACCTCGATCACCGATTATCAGGATCTGAAGAAGCGCTACGCCGAAGACAGCGACATGTCGGCGCTGCCGATCTTCCATTATGATACGGCGCAGGATCTCTATCAGCTTTCGCAGGAACTGCGCCTTTCGGGCGAAAGCGACCGTCTGACCTGGCTGGGTGGTATCTACGGCCTCAAGATCAAAACCGAAAACGCCTACCAGATCGATGGTAGCGCGATCCTCGGCTTCATCGAGAACTACGGCGGCACGCAGAAGACCGATTCCGTCGCAGTGTTCGGACAGGCTGAATACAAGGCGAGCGATCAGCTGAGTATCATCATCGGCGGCCGATACAGCTGGGATTGGAAGAAGTACGACTACGCGCACGCCGAAAACGGTGTCACCGATTTCGTGTTCAATCCCTCCACGAACCCCGATCTTGCAAAGCAGACGTTCAAGAACTGGTCAGGCAAGATCGAGCTCGACTACCGCCCCACCGACGATGTGCTGCTCTATGTCAGCGCCAATCGTGGCACCAAGAGCGGCGGCTTCGGCATACAGGCGTTCGCGCCGATCGATCCCACCACGCTACCTTATGATCAGGAAGTGCTGACCAATTACGAGGGCGGCTTCAAGGCGACGTTCGCGGACCGCATGGTCACGCTGAACGGCGCTGTCTTCCACTATGATTACAAGGATTATCAGGCCTTCTCGCTCGATGGGCTGTCGCAGTTCGTCACCAATCGCCCGGCGAAGGTGACCGGCTTCGAAGGCGAGCTGATCCTCCGTCCCGCGAGCGGCCTGATGCTGTCGGCGTTCCTCACGCACCTCGATACGAAGGTGAAGAACATCACGCTGCCCGCCGGCCGCGTCACCGACCGCGAGATGCCGCAGGCACCGGAATGGAGCGTCGGCGGTATGCTGCGTTACACCGTCCCCGTCGGCCCCGGCTCGCTCGCGTTCCAGACGGACTGGAAATACGACAGCAAGCAGTATTTCTCGACCTTCAATGCGCCCATCGATCTTGGCGCCTCGCACCTTGTCGGCAACGTCCGCGTCTCCTTCACGACGGAGGATGATCGCTGGGTCATCGCAGCGTTCGCCAACAACGTGACGGACAAGGAATACCGCATCTACAATCTCGATCTCGGCTCGGTGCTCGGCCTTTCGAACCAGACCTACGCGCGTCCGCGCTGGTTCGGCGGCAGCGTCACGTACAACTTCTAGAATCGTCCGGGAGGACACGGGTTTAATGCGTTCAAGGATGAGGCTGGCAGGCATGGGACTCGCCGTCGCGTTTGTATCGGTTCCCGCACACGCCGGCGGCAACCCCGTGGCGGGTGCGGCCGTATTCAAGCGCTGCGCCGTGTGCCATTCGGTGGAGCCCGGCAAGAAGACGGCGATGGGTCCGAACCTGTTCGGTGTCACCGGGCGCAAGGCCGGTCTGGCTGAGTTCAATTATTCGCCCGCCATGAAAGGCTCCGACATCGTGTGGACGCCCGACAAGCTCGATGCCTTCCTTCTGAAGCCCGCCGCGACCGTCAAGGGGACGCGCATGGCCTTTGCGGGCCTGCCGAAGCCGGAGGATCGCGCCAACGTCATCGCCTATCTCGCCACGCGGAAATAGCCTGGCCCGCCGGAGGACCGACATGAAAACACTCACTGCCTTCACCGCGCTCTGCCTCGCCACCGTCGCTGCGCCCGCAGCCGCGCAGCTCCAGCCCGAAGAGTTGACGCAGGAAACACTTGCCGAGGTGATGCAGCCGCACTGGGTGTGGGTGAACGACGTTTCGTTCGACCGTATGCTCGATGGCCGCGCCTATCTGCTCGACGCCGACAGCGGCCAGATGCTCGGCATGATCAGCGGCGGCTATGGCCACGGCTCGCTCCTCCTTGCCGAGGACGGCAAGACGTTCGGCGTACCCTCGATCCATCTGTCGCGCGGTGTGCGCGGTGAGCGTACCGATGTCGTCACCTTCTATAAGACCTCGGATCTCAAGGCCGGCACGGAAGCAATCATTCCGCCGAAGCGCTTCAGCGGTATTCCCTTCATCTCGTCTGCGCCGGTGATGCCGGGCGGTCGTTTCGCGATCCTCTACAATTTCACGCCCGAGCAGTCCGTCACCGTTGTCGACATGCAGGCGCAGAAGACCGTCGGCGAGTTCGTCACGTCGGGGTGCGGCCTCATCTTCCCGACAGGCCCTTCGAAATTCTTCCTGATCTGCGGCGACGGCGCGCTGCAAGCGGCGACGCTCGACGCCGAAGGCAAGGTCACGCTCGGCAAGACCTCGAAGAAACTCTTCGCGGATGACGATCCCGTCACCGAAAAGGGCGTGTGGACCGGCAAACAGTGGTTGTTCTTCACGCCCACCGGCAAGGTGCACCTGATCGACCATGCGAAAGATGTGCCCACACTCGCGAAGACATGGTCGCTGACCTCCGCTGCCGACGCGGGTTGGCGCCCGGGCGCGCTGCAGACCGCCGCCTATCACCGCGCCACTGGGCGTCTCTACGTGCTGATGCACGAAGGCGGCCCCAACACGCACAAGGATCCGGGCACAGAGATCTGGGTCTATGATGCCGCGAAGCAAACGCGCATTCAGCGCATCCCGCTTGATGGCGTGGCGCTTTCGGTCGCCGTCAGTCAGGACGCGAAACCGCTCCTCTACACGGCGATGCCCGGGGAGACCGATTTCAAGGTGCGCGATGCCATGACCGGCGAACTCATCCGCAAGATCGAAGGGCTCGGCGATTTCATGACCGTTATCCAGCCCTCACCGGTGACGGGCCAGTGACAGCGATCGACGTCCTCCCTGTTCTGGTGGCGAACCTGTTGTTCGGCGGCCTGTTCGTTCTTGGCGGAACCAGCAAGCTGAGGGGCTTCGCGGTCTTCACCGAAACGCTTGGCAACTATCGGCTTCTGCCGGCGGGCATGGTCCGCCCGGCAGGTGCGATGATCGCCCTCGCCGAACTCGCCCTCGGCGCAGCGGCGATCATCGCCGTCCCGCTCGGCAGCCAGATCGCCATGCTCGGCATCGCCGCGCTGCTCTTCGCCTATGCCGCCGCGATGGGGATCAACATCGCGCGCGGGCGAGATCACATCGATTGCGGCTGCAGCTTCGGCGCGGCACGCGCCTCGCTCGGCTGGGAGCTCGTCGCACGCAACATCGCGCTTGGCGTGATCGCCTTCGCCATATTCGCGCTTCCCGTCAGCGCCCGCCCTCTCGGCGCGATCGATTGGATTTCAGGCATTGGCGCGATCGCGGTCTTCGCGCTTCTCTATCTCGGGTTCGGACAGCTGAGCGCGGTTCGGCTGCGCGGAAAGGCGGTGGTAAGATGAACGAGGTTTTTCTGGTGGCGTTCGCGCTGCAATGGGTGGCGATTATCGGCCTCGCACTGATGATGGTCGGGCTCCTGCGTCAGGTCGGTATGCTCCACGAACGGCTCGGTCCGGTCGGCGCGCTCACACTGTCGGGCGGCGCCAAGGTTGGCGAAACAGCGCCAGCGTTTGAACTTCCGAGCCTCACTGGCGGCGACGTGCGCGTCGGCGGCATCGCGGCCGACAGCCGCTCGACGCTCGTATTCTTCCTCTCGCCCACCTGCCCGGTGTGCAAATCCATGCTACCGGTATTGCTCTCGGTCGCGAAGGAGAACGCCGCCACCACGCGCCTCGTCTTCGCGAGCGACGGCGACGAAGTCGCGCAGATGAAGATGATCGTGCAGCAAAAGCTCGGCGATCATCCCTTCGTGCTCTCCACCGAACTCGGCCGCGCGCACGGCGTCGGCAAGCTGCCCTACGCGGTGCTGCTCGGCGCAGATGGCCGCGTCGCCTCGAAGGGCCTCGTCAACAACCGCGAGCATGTCGAAAGTCTGTTCGAAGCCGAACGGACGGGCATCGCCTCGATCCAGGATTACATGGCGCGCCGCGAGGCGAGCGCCCCAACCACAGGAGCTGCCCAATGACCAACAGGCTCGACAGGATCATGGAGCGGCTGAGCCGCACGGCCGCGCGCGGCATGTCGCGCCGCAGCTTCTTCGGCCGCGCCAGCGCCTTCGGCATCGCCGCCGCATCGATGCCGCTGCTCCCCGTCTCGCGCGCGAACGCCGCGCAGCAGTCGGGCGAAAGCGGCGATCCGCAGGCGTGCGATTACTGGCGCTACTGCGCGATCGACGGCTTCCTCTGCTCCTGTTGCGGCGGCAGCACCTCGTCGTGCCCGCCGGGCACCGAGCCTTCGCCGATCACGTGGGTCGGCACCTGCCGCAATCCCGTGGACGGCAAGGACTATGTGATCTCCTACAACGACTGCTGCGGCAAATCCGCCTGCGGCCGCTGCATGTGCAACCGCAACGAGGGCGACACCCCCGTCCACCAGCCCGCCGGTTCGAACGACATCAACTGGTGCCTCGGCACCGAAGTCGGCGTCATCTACAATTGCTCGACCGCCGTCGTGCTCGGCGCTGCCGACTAGGGATGCGTCTGGTTGCCCTTCCCATCCTGCTGTGCGCTGCCGCAGTGGCGGCGCACGCTGGCGGCATTGCGCCGAACCTCGCGCGCAATGGCCGCTCGCCGCACGTCAATTACATGACCGAGTGCCAGGGGTGTCACTTGCCGGACGGCAGCGGCCAGAAGGGCAGCGTGCCCTCGATGAAGGCCGAGCTTCACCGATTCCTGAAGGTGGAGGGTGGCCGCGAATTCCTCGTGCAGGTACCGGGCTCGGCGAATTCGAAACTCAGCGACGCCGATCTCGCCGCCCTGCTCAATTGGCTGATCCCCAAGATGGGCGGCATCGCGGCGAGTGGGTTCAAGCCCTACACGCCGGAAGAGATCGCCCGCTACCGCGCGCAGCGCCTCGTTGATGTCACGGGCACCCGTGCCGCGCTTGTCGCGAAGTTCGATCAGCCGGAAACGTCGAGCGTCAATTGATAAAGCGCTGCGCAGTCGGCACCGCATCCGCTGGCGCCCGCCCGCGCCTCAATCGCCTTCACGGCATCCTCCGCCGCGGCATCGGACGCCGCTGAAAGCTCGAACACGACGAGCTCCTCCGGCACCGCGACCGGCTCATGCATGAGCACGTTGTAGACCCGGTACGGCGTCGCACCGACTGCAAGCCCAGCGTTCACGATCGCCCGCAACGCCTTTTCGGTCATGCCCTTCGAGCGGTGCAGGTAGAGGTGCGTCGGCTTTCCCGTGCCCACACTGCGCGCAGCATTCCCGTCACGCTTGTAGTAGATGCGCTCGGTCACCTTGATGAGATTGGTGCCGCGCCCGAGCTGATCCATGCGCCAGCTCGCCATCAGCATCGCGATGATCGTCTTGTCCATGTCGGACGACGCGATCGTGTAAAGCGCGACGTATGGCCTCTGCCCGTTCCCCACGGCGTGCCCGCGCCGCGCGCGCTCGTATCCCGGCACGGCGAGCACATCGGGAATATCGATCTCATTGTACCAGTGCTCGAAGTCGGCCTCGCGCGCCGGATCGATATTCTGCGACTTCACCATCATCAGCCACTCGCTGCCGAGTGCAGCTGAGGAGAGCGACAGCAACAGCGAAGCGGCGACGATGCGGAGAGGGGTCATGCGAGGTCCGCGACCAACCGTTCAACCCATTGCCTGTGGAACTCTGTGGCCTCCGGCCCCGGCTGCCAGCCGAGCGCCATTTCGAGCACAGGATCAGCCACCGCCGTCCGCTCGCCGCTCAGCGCCTCCAGCACCGCGTGGCCACAGAATGGCACGTAAGCCTCCGCGTAGCCGCCCTCGTGCACGACGACGAGGCGACCACCGCACAGACGGGTCGCGGCATCCGTCATCATCTGCGTCAGCGTGCGGTAACTTTCGCTGTGCAGCAACATGCGCGCCAGCGGATCGACGCTGTTCGCATCGAGCCCGCACGCGACGATGATGAGTTCGGGCTGGAATTTCTCGAGCGCGGGCAGCACCAGCGCCTCGAACGCGTGCACATAGATATCGTTGCCGCCGCCGGCCGGCAGAGGAATGTTGAGGTTGTAGCCGAGCCCCTTGCCCTCGCCGCGATCCTCCGCGCCGCTGTAGCCGGGCGGGAAGCAGCGGTCCTGATGCACCGAGATCGTCAGCACGTCGTCGCGGTCGTAGAAGATCGATTGCGTGCCGTTGCCGTGGTGCACGTCCCAGTCCACCACCGCGACGCGCGAGATGCCGTGCCGTGCCTTCGCCGCCTCGATCGCGATCGGAATGTTCGCGAGCAGGCAGAAGCCCATCGGCATGTCGGCAAGGCAGTGATGCCCCGCCGGGCGGCAGAGCGCATAGGCGTTGTCGACCTTGCCCGAAAGCACGTCGTCAACCGCCGAGATCGCGAGCCCGCACGAGATCATCGCGATCTCGAACCCGCCCTTGCTGAACGGCGCGAGGTGCCCGATATCGCCGCCGCCCGCATCGCTCGTCGCCTTGAAGCGATCGATGTAATCGCGCGGGTGCACGCGGCAGACGTCTTCCACCGTCGCCGCTGTCGACTCCGCCATCACCAGCTTCCGCGTCAGCCCCGAGGCGTTCGCGAGGTTGAGCAGGCGGCGCTTGGAATCGGGCGTGTCCGCGCCCGCCGTCCCGCCCGGCGGCTGCACCCAGTCGCCGACCGGCAGGAAAAGCGCCTGCATTCCGGTCGCGTGCCAGAAGGTGCGTTCGTCGGTGTAGAACCCGGTGCGCGGCATGGCTTTTCCTCTCAGTTCGCGGTCAGCTTGGGCGGATTCGCGGCATCATACACCTTCTCCCCGTCGATGAACGTCATCCGCACCTTGGTCGCATGAACTTCGGTGACCGGCACCTTCCACGGGTTCTTTTCCGTAACAATGATGTCGGCGCGCATCCCGGGTTCGATCGACCCCACGATATCGCGCGTGCCCATCAGTGCCGCCGAATTTTCCGTGAAGATGCGGAACGCGTCGTCGAGCGACACGCGCTCGTTGGGTGCGATCACCGTACCGCCGCCGCCCGGCGCCTGCCGCGTCACCATCGTCTCGATCGCGAGCCACGGATTGACCGACGGCACCACCGACCAGTCAGACCCCGCGACGACATTTGCGCCGGTGTCGAGAGCTTCCTTGATCGGGATCACGCGCTTCATCATCTCGTCGCCCACGGCACGGCGCATATCAACGTCGGTGATCGGCGTCGGATACCAGATGTAGGGCGAGAATTCCCATGTCAGGTGCAGGTCGCGAACACGCGGAATGTCGGCAGGATCGGCAAATGTCGTGTGGCCGACATCGTGCGCCGACCCGCCCCAGCCGTTCACCTTTCGCGCATATTCGGCCGACGAAATCGCCGAACGCACTGCACCGTCGCCGACGGCGTGGAACTTCACGTGCAGCCCCATGCGATCGAACTTCGCGATTGCTTGGTCGAGCACGGGCTGCGGGATCAGCAATATGCCCTTGTTGGTGGGATCGGTGTTCGAAACGCCCTTGTAGGGCTCGAGCATCGCGGCGGTGTGACTTTCCAGCGGCACGCCGTCCATGAATACCTTCACGCAGTCCGTCTTGAAACGCGGCTTCGCATACTGCGCGCGCGTTTCGATCAGGCGCTCGCCAATGGCATCGCCCGGCGCCCACACGATGCACCCGCGCACGCGCTGCTTGAGGAGGCCCTCGCCCGAAAGATCGGAGATCGTCTTCATGTTGCTGTCGCGGACCGTCGCCTCGGTATAGGAGGTGATCCCGTAAGAAAGCATCTGCGCCGTGGAGAGCATCAAAGCCTTGCGGTTCATCTCTTCGGTCGGCGGGGGCATGATCGCTTCGATGAGGTTCGTCGCGGTTTCGCGGAACACGCCCGTCGGATTGCCCTTCGCATCGCGATCGATGATGCCGCCTGCCGGATCCTTCGTGTCGCGCGTCACGCCCGCGAGTTCGAGCGCTTTCGAGTTCGCCCAGATGCTGTGATGCGATTCGTCCGAAAGCACCACGGGATTGTTTGGGGCGACCTTGTCGAGGAAGGCGCGCGTCTGCTCGCCCTTCTTGAACGCCGCGCCCACCCAATTGCCGCCGGTGATCCAGTCACCGGGCTTCGCGGCTTTCGCACATTCCTTCACGCGCGCCGCGATCGCGGCAGGCTTCGCGCCATAGCCGAAGCTGCACGAAAACTTTTCGAGTCCCGCGAAATGGCTGTGCACGTGCATGTCGTGAAGGCCGGGAAGCACCGCCGCCCCTTTCAGATCGACGACGACCGAATTCGGCCCGCGATACGCCTCTGTGGCCTTCGCATCACCCACCGCGACGATCACACCATTCCGGATCGCAAGCGCCTGCACCCATCCCGCCGGTGTCCGCACGTCGCCGTTCAGCAGGATCGTGTCCGCCGGCGCTTCCGCTGCCGCCGCGCCACCGACCACCGACAAGGCCAGCACGCTCCCCGCAATCGTTTTCAGCATTCCCTGTCTCCCCTGCTTGCTCGTTAAAGTGTCGAGAAATTTTCGGTCTGTTCGCGAAGGTCGCGCAGGAAGATTTCCAGCTCGGCCTTGCGCTCCGGCAGCATCGCCTTGCCCGCGGGCGTCAGCACGCGCGGCGGCACGTTCGCGAGATTGGCTTCCAGAAACTTCGCCATATCCGACCCTTCGGGCTTGCCGCCCTGCGCATCGACGAGCGCCATCACGCGCGCGACGCCAACCGCACCGAGCCAATCGAGCGCATCCGCATCATGCAGATAGAGCGCCTCCGGCGTCTTCGGCTCGCGGTCGTACATGTGCGTGCGGATCGCCTCGCGCACCGCGTCCAGCTTGCGCATCGGAAAACCGCTGTCCTTCAGGATCGTATCGACGATAGCGGCAGCGCGGTCGGCGTGATCGGTGCCCTGCGCCTCCCATTTCGGGAACGCCGCCATGTCGTGCAGATACGCTGCTGCGAACATCACGTCGTCGTCGAGCCGGACGCCGTCCGCACGCGCAAGCTGCTGCGCCAGCACATAATCCCGCACGCTGTGCGAATAACCCCATGCGGGGTTGCGGAATTCCTTCGCGGCGAGTTCACGTATCTTCGCGCGCCACGCCGCTTCTGCGGGATGCCCCGCACTGGATGGGCGGCCCGGCACATGCTCCATGGCGCTGTATTTCAGGAAGAAGTCGGCCTGTTTGTAACCCGGGTAGAGCGCGATCATCTTCCCCATCGCTTCTTCCGGCGATTTGGAGGCGGTGGTCACGGCGAGGAAATCGTCGATATAGCGCACCGACGGATCGAAGATGCGCATGTCGGCGGGATCGCCGTGGCCGGGATAAATCTTGGGCTTCAGTTTCGCGTAGCGCGCCTTCAGCGCCACGAGTTCGGCGCGCCAGTTCTTCAAATCCTCGCGGCTGATGTCGTCGCCCATCCAGAAATGGACGCCATTGTAGCCGAAATCGGAGAGGAACAGAGCGTTGAGATCCGGGCTGTAGACGGTCGTGATATACGGGGTTTCGGCCCGCATGTAGTCCGTCGTCAACTCCAGCGTACCACCGCCGACCATCTCCAGCTTCGGAGATGCGAGGACCGCGATGTTGTTTTCATAGTCGAAACCACCCGGATGCTCCGGCGTCTTCGGTTTCAGCGCCGGATCGAGCGGCGGTTCCGCACCGGTTTCGCCGCCGGTATCCATGTAGATCGCGTAGCGCTTGATGTCCGCCTTGATGTCCTCGTTCGCGACGACAATCTTCGCGTCCGGGAATTCTTCGCGAAACACCGCCATGCCTGTGAAATGGTCGGTGTGGCCATGGCTGATGAGGATATGCGTCAACGGCAGCTTCATCGCCTTGATCATCGCGGCGAGCTTTCGCGCCTCGTTCGCCTTGCGCTGCACATCCATCACCACGAGCGACTGGCCGTTCGAAAACACGAACGAATTCACCGTCGCGAAATCGCCCTTGTAGACGGAGACCGTCTCGACACGATCAGCCTGTGCAGGCGATGCAGCAATGGCCGCAAGCAGTGCGAAGGCAAACGCCGCCTTCATCGGGCGCCCGCCTTGGCGCGGTCGAACACGACTTCACCATCGATGTAGGTTTTCTGCACCCTGATCGTGTGGATGTCGGTTGCCGGAATCCGGAACGGGTTCTTGTCGATCACGATGAAGTCGGCGCGCTTGCCGGCTTCGATCGTGCCAAGATCCTTGTCGAGCCCGAGGCGCGTTGCGGCGTTGATCGTGAACATGCGGATCGCCTGTTCCAGCGTGATCGCCTGCCCCGCGCCGAAGGTCCGCGCGCTGCCGCCGGGCTTTTGCCGCGTGATCGCCGTTTCGATGCCGATCCAGGGGTCGGGCGCGGGGATCACCGCCCAGTCGGACCCCGCGATCACGAGCGCGCCCGCTTCGAATCCATCCTTGATCGGCCAGACGCGTTCAATTCGCCGCGCGCCAACCGCCGTGGTGATGTCGTCGTTGATCGGCTGCGGATCCCACAGATAGGGTGAATATTCGATCGCGCTGTTCAGCGTCTTCGGGCGCGGAAGGTCCGCCGGATCGACGAACGTCGAATGCCCGACCTGATGGATCGGGCCGCCATTGCCGTTCTGCGCGCGCGCAAAGGCGATCGCATCGAACGACGCGCGCACGGCGGCGTCGCCCGCCGCGTGGAAAAGCACGTTGAGGCCGAGCTTGTCCCATTTCGCCATCAGCGGATGGAGCTTCGCGGGATCGAACAACAACAGCCCGCGCGCAGGCGCATTCGGCTGCCCCGCCTCGTAATCCTCCAGCATCGCGCCGGTATGGCTCTCCGTCGGCACGCCGTCGGCGAAGACCTTGATGCACGTCGGCTTGAAGCGCTCGCGCGTGTATTCGGGAATCGCCGCGATCGTCGCGTCCAGATCGGGGTTCGGATGCCCGGCATGGCTGTACGCGATGCACGCCTGCACGTGCTGTTTCAGTTCGCCCTTGTCGGCGAGCGCGGCATAGGCTGCGAGATCATCGCGAAACGCCATCGCCTCGACATAGCCGGTGATCCCGAAGGAGAGCAGGTAATCGAGATTCTTCTTCAGCTCCGCCTGCGTCCTTTCGGCAGGCTGAGGCGGAAGGTGACGCAGCACGAGATTGCGCGCCGTCTCGCGCAGCACGCCCGTCGGCAGCCCCGCAGCGTCGCGCTCGATGATGCCGCCTTCCGGGTTCGGCGTGTCCTTCGTGATGCCCGCAATGGCGAGCGCCTTCGAATTCACCCACAGGCTGTGGCCGCTCACGTCGAACAGCATCACGGGATTGTCGGGCGATACCGCGTCGAGTGTCGCGGCAGTGATCGGCGTGCCCGCGAGCACGGATGCCTGCCACTGGCCGCCAGCAACCCATTCGTCCTTGGTGGCGGCCTTCACACAGGCGCTCACCCCGGCGAGGAGTTCAGCGGCGGGGAGATCGGGCGAAATGCTGCAACGCCCCTCGCCGCCCTTCGCCTGCAGCACAGGATGCACGTGCATGTCGTAGAGGCCCGGGAGCACGGTGCGGCTGCCGAGATCCACTTCGCGCGCACCTTTTGCGGCCTTGCGCACCTCGTCGTCATTCCCGACCGCGACGATGCGCCCATCCTTCACCGCGAAGGCGTTTTTCCACCCCGAAGGTGTGTAGACCTGCGCGTTCCGGTAGATCGTTGCCGGCGAGGCCGCGTGGGCGGCGGTGGCAAGCATGGCTACACCGGCTGCGAGCAACGCCCGCCGAACCTTCACCGACCCTCGAACCATGCCTCTCTCCCTCAAAAGACCGCCTGCTATTCTGCTCCGGCCGCTGCCGTGCGCTCGAACACGGCCTCGCCGTCGATATAGGTTTTCTCGACCTTGATCGTGTGAATCTCCGTCGCCGGAATCCGGAACGGGTTCTTGTCGATCACGATGAAGTCGGCACGCTTGCCGGATTCGATCGTGCCGAGCTCCTTGTCGAGGCCGAGGCGTGTTGCGGCATTGATCGTGAACATCCGGATCGCCTGATCGAGCGTGATCGCCTGCCCGGCGCCGAACGTCCGCGCGCTGCCGCCCGGGCTCTGCCGCGTGATCGCCGTCTCGATACCGAGCCAGGGATCGGGCGCGGTCACCACGATCCAGTCTGATCCGGCGATCACGAGTGCGCCTGCATCGAATCCATCCTTGATCGGCCACACACGCGAGATGCGGGGCTCGCCGACGGCCTTGGTGATATCGTCGCTGATCGGCTGCGGGTCCCACAGATAGGGCGAATATTCGAACGCCGCGTTCAGCGCCTTCGCGCGCGGCAGGTCCGCCGGATCGACGAAGGTGAGATGCCCGACCTGATGTATCGGGCCGCCATTGCCGTTCTGCTCACGCGCATAAGCGACAGCATCCAGCGACGCGCGCACCGCCCAGTCTCCGGCGGCGTGGAACAGCACTGTGAGGCCGAGCTTGTCCCACTTCGCCATCTGCGGGTTCAGCGTTGCGGGATCGAACAGCAGCAGGCCTTTCGCGGGCGCATTGGGCTGCCCCGCCTGGTACGCCTCCAGCATCGCACCCGTGTGGCTGTCGGTCGGCACGCCGTCCGCGAACACCTTCACACACGTCGGCTTGAAGCGCTCACGCGTGTATTTCGGGATGTCGGCGATGGTCGCATCGAGTTCGGAATTCCCGTGCCCGGCCATGCTGCTCGCAATGCACGCCTGCACATGCTGCTTCAGCGCGCCCTTGTCGGCGAGATCGGCATAGATCTCCAGGTCCTCGCGCATGGCGACAGCCTCGACGAAACCCGTGATCCCGTAGGACAGCAGATGATCGAGGCTCTTCCCGAGCAGGCGCTTCGTTTCCGCGATAGGTTGCGGCGGCATGTGCCGCGTCACCAGTTCGCTCGCCGACTCCCGAAGAAGACCCGTGGGGTTCCCGTCCGCATCACGCTCGATGATGCCGCCTTCGGGATTGGGCGTACCCTTCGTGATGCCCGCCACAGCGAGCGCTTTCGAATTCGCCCAGATCGAATGTCCGCTGATGTCGACGAGCGTGACGGGATTGTTCGGAGACACGGCATCGAGCGTCTGCGCAGTCATAGGACCATCGGTGATGCTGGACGCCTGCCACTGGCCGCCCGTCAACCATTCGCCGGGCGCTTTCATTTTCACGCAAGCGGCGATGATGTCTTGAATCTGTTTCGCACCGGCTTCCTGCGGGAGCTTGCAACTGCCGGTGTAGCCCCGGGCGTCGAGCGTCGGGTGTACGTGCATGTCAAAGAGGCCGGGGAGCACCGTGCGCTTGCCGAGATCGACTGTGCGCGCCGCGCCTGCCGTCTTGCGGATCTCCGCATCGCTGCCCACGGCGACAATGCGGCCGTCGCGCACGGCGAACGCCGTCTGCCATCCGTCCGGCGTATAGACCTGTCCGTTGTAGTAGATCGTGGCGGGCGATGCCGCGAATGCCGGCAATGCAAGACCGGCAAGGCAGGCTGCAATCACAATTCCCGTACGCCGCTTATGAATCGAAATCATCGCTCTCCCCAGCCGTGCGGGCCGCAGCTGCACGGCAACTGCGGCCCTTCGTTTCCCTAGAACCGGTACGCCGCGGTCACGCCGAACGTACGCGGACGCACGATGTTCGAACGATAAATCGTGGCGTTGTTGTTGTCGCGCGCCCGGCGGCTGGACCACACCGCCTGATCGAGCACGTTGTTCGCGAACATCGACAGGTCGATGCCGTTCATGCGGTAACCCGCGCGCAGCGACAGCGCCCGGATCGCCGGCGCGTTGCTGAGCGTCGGATCGACACCGCCGTTGCGCGGATCGAGGCCCGGCGTCAGGCTCGTCTGGTGCGCGCGGTAATCGAAGTCGGCGCGCAGATACGCATCGTCTTCCTCACGCAGCGAGAACTCGTGCTGCGCGTGCACCGAAACCGTCCACGGCGGCGTGGTGACGTGGTTGCCCTCCGTCACCAGCGGCACCGTGGCGAGCGGGCCGCCGAAGAACGTGTCGAGGAACTTGGCGTTGGTGTAGCCGACTTCCGCCTGCAGCGTGAAATCGTCCGTCACGCGGTAATCGAGCTGCAAGTCGAAGCCGCGGCTCCGCGCCGAACCGAGGTTCGCCGTGAACTGGAAACCGCAGCCGCCGAGCCCGACGACCTGCTGGATGTTCTTCCAGTCGATCTGGTAGACGCTGCCCTGCACGCTGAGGCGTCCGCCGAGCGTACGGCTCTTCACGCCCGCCTCGTAGCTCCACACCGAGTCCGACTTGTACGTCTCGGGGCGTCCGTCCGGATAGCCGAGCGGATCGAGATCGCTCGCCTGGCACGGCGTGCCGACCTGCGGGTTATAGCCGCCGGGCCGGAAGCCCTTGGATGCGGAGGCGTAAATCATGTTCGCCGGATCGATCTGGAATTCGACACCGAACTTGGGCGTGAACGGCTTTTCCTTCTGCGTGCCGATGTCGGTCACCGGCGGCCCGACGACGGGGCCCTGCGCGAACGAGTTGATGTTGAACTTGGTCTGGCCGTACCGCAGGCCCAAGGTCAGCGTCAGCTGATCCATCGGCTTGAAGTTGACCTGACCGAACGCCGCGACCTGCGTGTCTTTCGAACTCGTCGTCTGATCGTAGATGAGGCGCCCGTCGACGAGCGGCGGGAAGAACGGGATCAGGAACGGCGCATATTCGAACAGGAAGCGGTCTTCCACCTGCTGGATCGAGGTCTGCTTCGCCTTCTGGTAGAAGCCGCCGACCACCCAGGTGAACGCCGAATCCGTGTTCGCGGACTGCAGGCGAACTTCCCCCGTGGTGATCTTCTGCGTGTTCACGAAATCGCTGAATCCCTCCTGGTCCGCGAAGATCGGCAGCGTGATTCCTGTGAACAGGCTCTGGTCGAACGTCGTGTAGTCCGAACGGAACGTCTGCTTGCGATCGAAATACGATCCGATCGCGGTCAGGTCGACGCCGCCGAACGAATACTGCACGTTCAGTGTCGGCAGATAGAAACGGTCGCGGCCCGATTCCTGCACGCGGTTACCGTTCAGGAACACGCCGTTGTCATAGTCGGAGAAGGGCGCATCCGGCACGGTGAAATCGGCGCGGACATTGTCCCATGTCTCCGGGCTGTCGTTGGTGTAGATCTTCTGATACGTGATCGAGGGCGTGATGCGCAGTTCCGGCACCGGCGCCCATGTGAAGGCAACGCGGCCGACATAGGAATTCTGGTAGTTCGCGTCGTCGTCCACCACGCCCTTGTCTTCGAAGCGGACCCGGTCGATGAAGCCGCCGTCGCGGCGATAATAGCCGCTCACGCGCATCCCGAGCTTGTCTTCCACGAGCGGCACACCGTAGGCAACGCCCGCTTCATAGCTGGGGCCGCCGTTTTCGGTGAGCGCGGCTTCTGCACGCACATAGCCGGAAGAACGCGTCAGGCTCGGCTGCGGCGAGATGAAGCGGATCGTGCCGCCCTGCGAACCCGCGCCGAACAGCGTGCCCTGCGGACCGCGCAGAACCTCGACACGTTCCAGATCGAAGATCACAGGATAGGCGTTGCCGCCGCTGTAGCCGAGCGAGCGAATCTGGATCGGCGTGTCGTCGATATAGACGCCGGTGGTTGCCGCGCCTGCGGTCGAATTGATGCCGCGGATCGAAATGTTCGTCGTCGTGTTGGTCGCCTCGAAAACGACGCCCGGCGTCTGCCGGATCACGTCGGCGAATTCACGCACGCCGCGGCTGTCGAGCGTCTCCTGTGTAAAGGCGCTGACGCTGAGCGGCACCTTGCTGATCGCCTGCGACTGGCGCGTCGCAGTGACGACGATGTCCTCGAAACCGCCGACGACCTCCGTATTGTCGGTCGCGGCCTGTTCGCCGCTCTGCGCGAACGCGGCGGCCGGCAGCATCAGCGCCGCGATCGCGACGGATGATTTCGCCAGAGTGCGGATTGTTTCTCTTTTCATCATTACCCCCTTCTGTGTTTTGCTGGATGACGAATTACGCATTGCTCAGGAACTCAGTGTTCTCTTGTCGATGACTCTGCTTGCCTTGCCCTGCGACCTTGGGAGCGACCCCGCAGGCTGGATGTCGATCTTCACGCTGATGCCGACCATGGTCTTGATGCGGTGGGCGAGCGTGTAGGCGTGCTCGGCGTGGGTGGAGGCGTCGGTGTCCTCGCGCGCCTCGACCGAGAGCCGCACCATGTCCATCCGGTCCGGGCGGGTCAGCTCGATCATGAAGTGCGGCGCCAGCGCAGGCACCGAGAGGATGTGCTCCTCGATCTGGCTCGGGAACACGTTCACGCCCCGGATGATCATCATGTCGTCGCTACGGCCCGTGATCTTCGCCATGCGCCGCATGGTGCGCGCCGTGCCGGGGAGAAGCCGGGTGAGGTCGCGCGTCCGGTAGCGCACGATCGGCATCGCCTCCTTGGTGAGCGAGGTGAACACAAGCTCGCCCTCTTCGCCGTCGGGAAGCACCGCGCCCGTTTCGGGGTCGATCACCTCGGGATAGAAATGATCCTCCCAGATGGTGAGCCCGTCCTTGGTCTCCACGCACTCCTGCGCCACGCCGGGGCCCATCACCTCGGAAAGGCCGTAGATGTCGACGGCATCAATCGCAAAGGCGCTCTCGATCTCGGTGCGCATCGCCTCGGTCCACGGTTCGGCGCCGAAGATGCCCGTCTTCAGCGAGCTTGCCGCCGGGTCGAGGCCCTGCCGCCGGAACTCGTCGAGGATCGCCAGCATGTAGCTCGGCGTCACCATGATGATCTCAGGGCTGAAGTCCGTGATCAGCTGCACCTGCTTCTCGGTCTGTCCGCCCGACATCGGGATCACCGTGCAGCCCAGCGCCTCCGCGCCGTAGTGCGCGCCGAGGCCGCCGGTGAAGAGGCCATAGCCATAGGCCACGTGCACCTTCATCCCCGGGCGTCCGCCCGCCGCATGGATCGAGCGCGCGACGAGGCCCGACCAAGTCGCGATGTCGGCCTTCGTGTAGCCCACGACCGTGGCCTTGCCCGTCGTTCCTGACGAGGCGTGGATGCGCGAGAGCTTTTCCTGCGGCACTGCGAAGAAGCCGAACGGGTAGGCGTCGCGCAGATCCGCCTTCGTCGTGAACGGGAACTTCGCGAGGTCTTCAAGCGACTTCAGATCGTCAGGATGCACCCCCGCCGCGTCGAACTTCGCGCGGTACGCCGGATTCCCCGCATACGCATGGGCAAGGCTCGCGCGCAGACGCCCCAGCTGCAACGCCGATATCTCGTCCCGGCTCGCCGTCTCAATCGGATTAAGGCCGATTCCGCTCACTGATGGATAACCTGCACAGTCGTGAACTCGGCAAGACCGAGTGCGCCGAATTCGACGCCGATGCCCGATTGCTTCACCCCGCCGAAGGGGGCGTCCGGACGGATCATGCTGTGGTTGTTGATCCACGCACTGCCGCATTCGAGACGGCTCGCAAGCGCCGCCGCCTTGTCGATGTCGCCCGACCACACCGAACCGCCAAGACCGCTCGGGTTGTCGTTGGCGCGGGCAAGCGCATCCTCCACATCGCTGTAGCGGATGATCGGCAGCGCCGGGCCGAACTGTTCCTCGTCGACGATGGCCATACCGTCCTTCGCCTCGGCAAGGATCGTCACCGGGTAGAACAGCCCTTCCCCTTCCATCGGCGCGCCGCCGCACAGTGCCTGCGCACCGTCCGCGATCGCGGCGTCCACCAGCGTGCGCACGCGGTCGAACTGCATCCGGTTCTGCACCGTGCCGAGCACGCTGTCCGCATTGCGTCCGTCGCCGACCTTCACGTTCGCCGCATAAGCGACGAGCCGCTTGCACACCTCGTCGTAGATCGAATCGTGCACGTAGAGCCGCTTGATCGCCGCGCAGGTCTGGCCGTTGTTGATGAACGCGCCCCAGAACAGTTTCTCGGTCGCCGCGTCGAGATCGGTATCGGGCAGCACGATCGCCGCGTCGTTGCCGCCGAGCTCGAGCGTCAACCGCTTCAGCGTGTCCGCCGCGCTCGCCATCACGCGCTTGCCCGTGCGTGTCGATCCCGTGAACACGATCTTGTCGATTCCCGGGTGCACGGACATCGCGCGGCCGATCTCGTCTTCGCCGGCCACCGCATTCAGCACGCCCGGCGGCAGCGCCGCCTGCAGCAGCTCGGCGAGCCGCAGCGTTGCGATCGGCGTGTAGGGCGAAGGCTTCAGCACCACGGTGTTGCCCGCGCGGATCGCCGGCATGATGTGCCAGATCGCGATCATCACCGGGAAGTTCCACGGCGTGATCGAACCGACAACGCCAATCGGCTTCCGATGCAGCGTCACCTTGCCGGCACCATCGTCCTGGATCGTCTCCATGGGCAGGTCGAGACTCGCGGTATATCGCGTCCATGCCGCCGCGCCGCCGATTTCCCACTGCGAACCCATGCCGCCGAGCGGCTTACCCTGCTCCAGCGTCACGAGTTCGGCAAGCTCCGCCAAGTTCGCTTCGATGATGTCCGCCATCGCGTTCACCGCCGCCTTGCGCTCCGCATCCGGCGTTGCCGCCCAGCCCGGGAACGCGCGCCGCGCCGCTGCGACCGCCGCATCCAGATCGGCTGCCGTCGCCGCGGGACAATGTGCGAACACCGCCCCATCCGCTGGGTTGGTCACATCAAAATGGCGGCTGGCCTGAGCAGGCCGACCATCGATCACGAAATTATAGCTTTGAGACATTCAAACGTTCCCGGACCATTGGATACGGGATGCACGCGTTCACGATCGGCGCCTCATAGCGGCCCCGTTCAGAAACTCGAACATTAACCCGTATATCTTCGAGTTAATTTTTCATTTGTCTAATGTGCCGAGAACTAAAACCGCGTCTCGTCATGCGCATCAGATATAATTATTCAGGAAAAATACGATGTTATGCGCGCCCTGCCCGCCGTGCACTTATTCCCATCCCTCATTCGTTCTTAAATCGAATTTCTTCGACTATTGATGAAAACAGGGGGGTTGTCAACAGCCCGAAAACGATGGAAACGGGGCATATGATCACCAACGTGAAAAGCAGGCCGCCCGCGCGAAAGGCGACACAGGCGCGCGGCCGGGCCCGGCGCGCCGAACTTCTCGAAGCGGCGCGCGCCATGCTCGACACGCAGAACATTGATCAGATCGGTATGATCGCGGTTGCCGAGGTCGCAGGCATCCCGGCCTCATCGGCCTATCATTTCTTCCCCGAGATCGGAGATCTCTGGAAAGAGCTCGTGCGCACCATTGCCATAGTGCAGGCCGCCGAAGACCTGATGCTTCCGGAGGTCGATGAGTGGGAAACGCTCATCGAACTGTCGCTTGTGCATCACCAGAAAGCCTTCAACAGCAACCGCGCAGCGCGCCAGCTGATGCTCGGGCCTCACACGCCCCCCGAAATCAAGCACGCCGGCTGCAAGGAGGATTTTCGGTTCGGCACCGCGCTCTGGACCGCCGTGCGCCGCCAGTTCATCCTCCCCGGCCTCGCCGATTCACGCGAGTTGTTCTTCAAGGCGCTTCTGATTTCCGACGTGTTCTTCTCGCTGTCGGTCGCCGATCACGATCGCGTCACCGATGAAGCGCTCGCCGAAGCGAAGCTCGCGATGATCTCGTACCTGCGCGCCTACCTGCCGACCCGTCTTGCGCGCGTCGGCGAAACGGATGCAGCCGCCTAAGCGGGCATCCCGCTCACCGGAACGGGCGTTGCCTTCATCTGCTCCATCGAGAAGGTGGAGCTGACGTCCGACAGCCCCGGCACCTCGCTGATCAGCTGCTGATAGACGCGGTCGTAGTGCTGGATATCGCGCACCAGCATCTTCAGCAGATAGTCGACATCGCCGCTCATCCGGTGGCATTCCACGATCTCGGGGATCGCGCGAATCGCCGCGGCGAACCGCTCAAGCCACGCCTTGTCGTGCGCCGAGATGCGAATCGAAACGAACACCGTCATCGCGAGGCCCAGCGCCGGCGCGTTCACCACCGCGACGCGACGCTCGATGATTCCGGCCTCCTCCATCTGCCGGATGCGGCGCCAGCACGGATTTGCCGACAGCGCGACCCGCTCCCCGATCTCCTGGATCGAGAGCGTGGCGTCGCGTTGCAGGATTTCAAGGATCGCCCTGTCTTTGGAATCAAGTTTCATGGTTTCAGGATATCCGGGATTTGGGTTCCAAAATGACCTCTAATCTGCACAGACCCGGTGTTGAACCGTTTTCTATAAGGGCTGCAACGTTTTCTTTTTTGCATTGTCTACTCTTTAACTTGAATATATTCTCTACTAGTTGAGTGGAGATATTCGATGAGCAACATCGCGACACCCCGCGTGCTGATCGTGCCAGGCTATGGCAATTCAGGCCCGCGGCACTGGCAGACGCTATGGGAACAAGCGCGCCCCAACGCCGCGCGCGCCGACCTCGGCAACTGGGATCAGCCGAGACGCACCGGATGGGTCGGTCGTCTCGACGCCGCGATCAGAGCATCCTCCGCCCCTGTCATCCTCGTCGCCCACAGCCTCGGCTGTCTCGCGGCCGCATGGTGGGTCGCCGAGCACGGCCAGCGCTACGGCAGGCCCGTCGCCGGTGCGCTCCTCGTCGCGCCGCCCGATTGCGAGCAAGAGGAGGGCGGCCGCTTCGACACCTTCCGCGGTCTGCCGAACGTGTTCCTGCCCTTCCCGTCGATCGTCGTCGCCAGCCGCAGCGATCCCTATGCCGAATTCTCGTGGGCCAGCTTCCTTGCCCGCAGCTGGGGTAGCTTTTTCGTGGACGCGGGGGACTGCGGCCATATCAATGCCGATTCCGGCATCGGCGACTGGCCGTTCGGCGCGCGCCTGCTCGACCGCCTCATCTTCGCTGCGAAGGGCCGCGAGCGCCCGCATGTCGAGCCGCGCCAGCACTGCGCGGCGCTCTGACACATCGCCATCATCCGGGGGACATCCACATGACCGAAGCCACACCGCAGCCCGTCACGTCGACTGAGGAAGCTCTGCAAACCATCCGCGAAGCGCTCGGGCGCCTTCGCTACGGCACGATCACGCTCACCGTTCACGATGCGCGGATCGTCCAGCTCGACATCACCGAGAAGCGTCGCTTCCCGGCCTGAACTGTATCCACCTACCAGGTACCGACCGGACCACCGGAGGCGCCGCGATCCATCACACAGGGAGTCTTAAAATGATCGCGCGTCTTCTGTTCACGGCTGCGGCGGTTACGCCGTGGCTCATCCATGCTGCACCCGTCTTTGCCGAAGAGGCAGCCGATGCCTACGAGGCAGCCGATCCCGGCGACGCCATCGTCGTCACCGCCCGTCGTCGCGCGGAAAACCTGCAGGACATTCCGGTCGCGGTCGCCGTCGTCGGCGGCGAGGCGCTCGATGCGCAGGGCACTTACAACATCAGCAAGCTGACGCAGTTGCAGCCGACGCTGCAGTTCTTCTCCACCAATCCGCGCAATACGTTCATCAACATTCGCGGCATCGGCGCACCGTTCGGCCTCACCAACGACGGTTTCGAGCAGGGCGTCGGCGTCTACATCGATCAGGTTTATTACAACCGCATCGCCTCGGCGACGCTCGATTTCGTCGATGTCGAGCAGATCGAGGTGCTGCGCGGCCCGCAGGGAACGCTTTACGGCAAGAACACGACGGCCGGCGCGATCAACATCACGACGCGCGCACCCAGTTTCGAATTCGAAGGCAAGGCGGAAGTCTCGCTCGGTAATTACAATTTCAAGCAAGCCAAAGCGTCGGTCTCGGGTCCGATCACGGAAAACCTCGCCGCGCGGCTCAGCCTGTCGAGCACCGACCGCCGCGGCACGATCTACAACGTCGCCACCGACACGTGGATCAACTCGCAGGACAATATCGGTATCCGCGGCGCGCTGCTTTGGGAACCGAGCGACGATCTCAGCATCACCTTCGCCGGCGATTTCAATCTCCAGGACCCGATCTGCTGCGGCCAGCTCTACGCGCGCGTGGGCACCACGCAGCGCGCGCTCAATCGCCAGTATGCGGCACTCACCGCGTTGTTCCCCGGCTATCAGGTGCCGAGCACGAATCCCTTCGACCGCCTGACCGATCTCAATGCCGATCTCGCTGCCCGCAATGAGCTTGGCGGACTGTCGCTGCGTGCCGAGTGGGATCTCGGTGCGGGCACGCTCACCTCGGTCACCGCATGGCGCTACTGGCACTGGGGGCCGAAGAACGATCGCGATTTCACGGGTCTGCCCGTCTACACGAAGGTCAACAACCCGACAGTGCAGAACCAGTATACGCAGGAACTGCGCTACGCCCATGAAGCGGAAAAGCTGGATTTCGTCCTCGGCGCCTTCGCCTTCTATCAGGAGATCCGCACCAGCGGCATTCAGGAGACGGGCCCGGCGGCAAGCGCTTGGCTGCTCAACCCGACGAGTGCATTGTCGCGCAACCCGGCTGTCCTGAACGGGATCGTCGCGGAAAACGATATCCGCCTCGACAACCTCAGCCTCGCCGCGTTCGGCAAGGTGAACTGGCACGTCACCGATACGCTCACGATCTCGCCCGGCATCCGCATCAACTACGACAAGAAGGAAGGCCTCTACGATTCCGTCGTGGTCGGCACCGCCTCCGATGGCACGCGCCAGCTCATCACCAACGATCCGACGCATCCCTATTACACCGATCCGTGGACGGCGGCGCAGCGCGGCACGCAGGCATCACAGTTCTTCGAGCCGAACTTCAGCGACTGGAATCTCTCCTACGACCTCAACATCGCCTACAAGGTGACGGACGATATCCTCGCCTACGCCACCTATGCGCGCTCGTTCAAAACAGGCGGCATCAACCTGAACGGCGTTCCCAGCCGATCCGACGGAACACCGGCACTCGAGGTTGCACAGATCAAGCCTGAAAAGGTCGATCATTTCGAAATCGGCCTGAAAACGCAGTTCTGGGATCGCGCGGCGACCTTCAACGTCAGCGCCTACTGGACAGAGATCAAGGACTTCCAGGCCAGCGTCATCAGCAACGTCAGCGGCAGCAACGTGCTGCGCGGTTACCTCGCGAATGCGGACAAGGTGCGCGTGCGCGGTATCGAGGCGGATTTCTCGGTCCGGCCGTCGGAACGCTTCAACGCCTATGTCAGCGGTGCGTTTACGGATCACGAATTCAAGAAGTTCGTCGATGCGCCCTGCCCACCCGAGCTGGCGGGCGGCACCACGGCCGCGCCCGGCCAGACACCGAGCGCACCCGGCACACCCGGCGGCACCAGCCCCGCGAACTGCGACGTCTCGGGCCAGTGGCTGCCCGGCGTATCGAAATGGGCGTTCTCGTGGGGCGCGGAATACAATGTTCCGGCAACCATCCTCGGCCGAGAGGGCGAAGCCTATCTCGGATACGATGCCAGCTACCGCTCGAAGTTCTCTTCAAACGCATCGCGGTCAATCTACACGGATATCAGCGGCTATTCGCTGCACAACGTCCGCGCGGGTTTCCGCACCGAGAGCTTCGATATCTTCGGCTGGGTGCGCAACGCCTTCGATCAGAATTATTTCGAATCGCTGGCGGTCACGCCGGGCAATACCGGCCTGATCTCCGCGCAACTCGGCGATCCGCAAACCTGGGGCGGCACGATCAAGTTCACGTTCTAAACGCAGTTTGACCCTGCGGGCGGCTCGCTCGGCTTCATGTCGGGCGGGCCGTTCTCCTTATTGCTCGATCACCTTGAAGCGCGTCAGTTCGTGCGCCGGCTCGGCCCAGTCGGGTTTCAGCGCCGCCGCCTGCCGATAATCATCGTAGGCCTCGCGCACCCGGCCGAGCTTTTCGTGTGCGACACCGCGCGCATAGAGCGCGATCTCGGGCCGGTTCGGTGTCAGCGCAATGCCCCGCGACAGCAGATCGACCGCGACCGTCTCGCTGCCGCCGCGATGCAGCACAGCGATCCCCTTGTTCACATAGGCTTCGGCAAGATCGTCATCGATGCCGAGCGCGGTGTCGTAGTCGGCAATCGCGTTGGCATAATCGCGGCCCTGCATGAACAGGATGCCGCGGTTCACATGCGTCGCCGCCCGCTCGGAACTGGAGAGCTTGTCGAACTTCAGCGCAAAGTCGCAGTCCGCGAACGCCGCGCGTCCGGCCCGGTTGAACTCCGCCGCCTCGTAGCATTTGCGGGCATAGCCGTCGCCAAGAATGGTTACAGCCGCATCAGCGGCCCCGGCGGCAGGAAGCACGGCCAGAACGACCGCGAACCAATATCTCTTCGTCATGGCACCACCTCCCTATCAGGGAAACGATGCGGCGCAGTCTACACCCGAAAAGCCTTCGATCCTAGGCGATGATATCCGGCAGCAGCTGATCCCGCAGACTCTCGATTTCGTCCTTCAGCCGTAGCTTGCGTTTCTTCATCCGGGCGAGCTGGAGCTGGTCGCTGCCCGGCAGGATGCGGATGGCATCGATGGCGGCATCAAGATCGCGGTGTTCCTCGAGCAGCGACTCGAGGCGGGCCCTCACGTCGCTTTCATCCACGATGTCTGCACTCCGGCCGCCGGTTCGCGAGTCGTCTGGTCATGGCGCTACCATAAGCGCGCGCGCGACGGCTGCGAGTCGTTTTGATGCGCGGCCGGCATATCGCCCAGATTCTGGGGGCGAACCGACCCTGTCTCACCACAGATTGTGGTAAATGCGCACTTCATCTCTTCCCCGCTGACAAGCGTTTCGAAATGTGTTCCACTCGCTCATCCTGATGCACTTCAGAGCAAAGGAGATCGGACTATGGTCGACGCACACCTGGCTGCGCTTTCGGAAAAACACGCAAATCTTGAAAGCCAGATTGATCAGGAAGTTCACCGACCGCTGCCCGACGAAATCCTCATCGCACAATGGAAAAAAGAAAAGCTGAGGCTCAAGGAGGTCATCTCCGGCATCCGCTAGACCGCGATCGCTTCAGGTTGATTCAACCTGAAGCGTGAATCGCTGTCTAAACTGTTGCTGACCTGGCTCAACGCTGTTCGAGCGCTGGCGCATTGTCGTCGGCGCCCGGAAAGCGGCCGCCGTCGATGCCCGCAGCCATCATGGCGCGCGCGCCGCGCATGAGCCGTTCGAGTTCGGGCCGGTAGGGCGCATCCTTCGGGCTGCGCGCGTATAGATCCTGCCACACCTTGAGCGCTTCGTCCGGCTCGCCCGCCTGCAGCCATGCGAGGCCGAGGAAATAGGGCGGACCGGGGTGCGCGGGGTCGATCGCCGACGCCCTCCCGAACGCCAGCCGCGCGGCGGGCGTGATGAAGCCGTCGGCATGGCGCGTCAGCGCGTTGCCGAGCCCGACCCACAGGTCCGGCACATCGGGCATCGCCTTCGCGGCGAGGCTAAGCCCCTCGATCGCCTGCTCGGTCTTGCCCTGATGGCTGAGGATATCGGCGAACATCAGCCACGCGCCGACATCGCCCGTGTTCTGCAGGAGCCGCCGGCGCGCGGCTTCAAGCTGCGGCGCGGAGTCGGCATCGATCGCGCGCGGCGGCGCGGGCTTGCTCGGCAGCGCCGGGTTGCTTGTCAGCAGATAACCCGCGAGCCCCGCGGCGAGTGCGAAACCCACCGGCAGCAGCGGCATCTTCATCCGCCACAGCACCGCGCCGGTCAGCAGCGTCAGCACGGCGATGGCGATCCAGCCGCTCATGCGCCCTTCCTCCGGTAGAGCCGCCACACGGCGACAGCGCCGATCGCAAGGAACAGCAGCGGCGCCGCCCACAGCACGAGATTGGCACCCGTCTTCGGCGGATCGAAGGTCACGTAGTCGCCGTAGCGGCTAACGAGGTACGACTTCACCTGTTCGGGCGTTTCGCCCGCGGCGATCCGCTCGCGCACGACCGCGCGCATGTCCGCCGCCATGTCCGCGTCGCTGTCGGCGATCGACTGGTGCTGGCAGACGAGGCAGCGCAGCTCGTGCATCAGCGCACGCGCCGCCGCCTCCTGCGCGGGCGGCAGCGCCGGCGCCTCTGCAGCGGCCGTGAGCGCCAGAAAGGCGAGCGGCAGCAGCGCCTTCATGAGCCCTTCGCCTCCTCGATATCCTTCAGAATCTCGGCCACCTGCTCGGGGCGGATCTGGCCGATGTATTGCTTGCGGATGATGCCCTTGCCGTCGATCAGGAACGTCTCGGGCAGGCCCGACGCGCCGAGGTTCAGCACCGCCTTGCTGTTCGGGTCCATGCCGATGCGACGGAACGGGTCGCCGTGATCCTTCAGGAACGCCGTGATGTTCTCCGGCGTGTCGCGCACCGCGATGCCGTGGATCACCACGCCCTTGTCCGCGAGTGCCTTCAGCTGCGGCGCCTCCACGCGGCATGGCGCGCACCAGCTCGCGAACAGGTTCACGAGCGTCACCGTCCCTTGTCGAAGGTCGCCGTCGTTGAGGCCGGGGTGCAGTTCGTCCATGCCGACGAGGTCCATCGCGGGCACCGGCTTCCCCACCATCTTCGATACGACCACGCGCTGCTGCGGCGCGCCCATGCGGTAAACGGCAAGCGCCACGAAGCCGAGGAACATGAGGAGCGGCACGATCAGCGCAATGCGTCTTGCGGTCATTCCGTGTCCTCCCGCCGCCTGCGGCCCTGCATCATCGCGATGAGCCCACCGAATGCGGCCATCATGCCGCCGATCCAGATGAGCGCGATCATCGGCTGCCACACCAGCCGCACCTGCCAGCGCCCGCTACCGTCGCCGGGGCCGAGCACGGCGTAAAGGTTTCCGGTGAGGCGTGGCCAGATGTCGGTTTCCGTCGTCTCGTTGCCGGGGCTCACGAACGTTCGCCGTTCGGGCGCAAGCACCGTGGTAGCACCCGGCCCGGTCACGCTCAGCATGGCGCGGATCGCCGTATAGTTCGGCCCTGCCGCGGGCGTGATTTCGTCCACCTGCGCCGTATACGGCCCCGCGCTCAGCCGGCCGCCCGGCGCGAGGTTCGCCAGCGTCTCGATCGTCCCCGCGCCGCTCACCGCGATGCCGAGCGTGGTGACGGCGATACCGAGGTGCGCGAGCGCCGTACCCCACACGCTCGCCGGGATACGCCGGATGCGCTTCAGCTTGCGACTCCGGAAAATCATGACGCTCGCCGCCGCGAGCCACGCCGAAAGTGCGACACCCGCAAGCGCAAGCGGGCTCCGCATCCCGAGTGCCAGCGCGATCCCGATCGCCGCGACACCGAGCACCAGCGCCGGAACCAGCCGCCGCCCCAGCCCCGCCCAGTCCATCGCCCGCCAGCGCATCAGCGGCCCCGCCGCCATCAGCGCGACGAGCGGCAGCAGCAGTGGCAGCAGCGCCGTCTCGAAATACGGCGGTCCGACCGAAACCTGTTCGCCCGTCGCAGCTTCAAGCAGCAGCGGATAGAGCGTACCGAGGAACACGACGCCGAGCACCGCAGACAGGAACAGGTTGTTGACGACAAGGCTGCCCTCGCGGCTCACCGGCCGGAACGGCGCGCCCGCCGTGACGGTGCCTGCGCGCAGCGCATAGAGCATCAGCGCACCGCCCACGTAGATCGCCAGCAGGATCAGCAGGAACACGCCCCGCTCAGGATCGACCGCGAACGCGTGCACCGACGTGAGGAGCCCCGAGCGCACGATGAATGTGCCGACCATGCTGAGCGAGAAGGCGACGACCGCGAGCAGCAGCGTCCAGTTCTTGAGCGCGCCGCGTGCCGCGAGCACGCCCACCGAGTGGAACAGCGCCGTCGCCGCGAGCCACGGCATCAGCGAGGCGTTTTCCACCGGATCCCAGAACCACCAGCCGCCCCAGCCGAGTTCGTAATACGCCCAGAAGCTGCCGAGCGTGATGCCTGCCGTGAGGAAGCTCCACGCGCCGAGCACCCACGGCTTCACCGCGCGCGCCCATTCCGGCGTCACGCGGTTCAGCACCAGCGCCGCCACCGCGAAGGAGAACGTCACCGAAAGCCCGACATAGCCGAGGTAGAGAAGCGGCGGGTGGAACGCGAGGCCGGGGTCTTGCAGCAGCGGGTTCAACCCGGAGCCTTCGACGGGCGCAGGCACGATGCGCGCGAATGGGTTCGAGGCGATCAGCAGATAGGCATAAAAGCCGAGCGCGATGAACCCCTGCGCCGACAGCATCACCGTGCGGAAGCGCTCGCCGAGGCTCTTTGCGCGGATCGCGGCGAGCGCGCCGAACACCGCGAGCACCGCGACCCACAGCAGCATCGAGCCTTCGTGGTTCGCCCACACGCCCGTCCATTTGTAGAGTTCGGGCTTCGCGGTGTGGCTGTTGCCTGCGACGAGCGCGACCGAGAAATCGGAGTTCACGAACGCCCACGTCAGCGCTGCGAAGGCAACGGCACAGAGCACGCCCTGCAGCAGCGCGGCGGGCACGGCGATGCGGCCGCCATCGGCGCGGAATCCGGCAAGCGCCTGCGCGAGCGCAAGCCCTGCGGCCAGCCACAAGGCTGCATGGCCGATCTCTGGAATCACTGTTGGCACCGCCCCGGAATTCTCATTGCCAGCGCCTTAGCACCGGCGCGCGCGCAATGCAGCCCGCTTGCGCGCTTTCGTCACGCCTGCGGCGGCGGGAAGCCCTTATGCGTAGAAAATCACGCCATCGTGAATGCAGATCGTGGTGGGGAGCGCGGTAACGGTATCGCCGTCCGCCTGCACGGGAACCTCGGCATCGCTCGATGCGCTCAGCGTCCGGAACGGCTGCGCCACGATGCCCGGCAGGCCGTCCACCGGCTTGCCGCGCAGCAGCGCCCACATGAACCGCGCATAGTCCAGCCGCCGCGCGCGGGTCAGCGCGACGAGGTGTAGCGTCTCGTCGTTGATCGAGGCGCCGCGTGCGAAGCTCCACGGGCCCGCGAAAAACCGCCCCTTGGCGACGTAGAACGCCTCGCAGGCGATCCCCCGCCCGTCGACATCAAGCGTGATCCGCGGCCGCGGCCAATGCCACAGTACACTGAGGAACGCCGCGCCATAGGCGGCCCGCCCGATCCAGCGCTTGAGTCGCGACGACACGCCCGCCACCGCATAGCTGTCCGGCCCCGCGCTCGCGCAGACAAGGAACAGCTGCTCGCCGACGCGGCCAGCGAAGCCCCTGCGCCTGCGATCCGCGCACGACACACGCTCGACGAACGCATCGGGATCCATCGGGTATTCCGCTTCGCGCGCCAGCAGGTTCACCGTGCCGGCGGGATAGGCGCACACCGGCACGTTCGCCTTGGCCTGCCTGAGCGCCGAAACCACATGCCGCAGCGTACCGTCGCCGCCCACGACGCACACAAGGCTGAGATCATCGGCAAGCGCGATCGCGGTCCCCGGCGCACTCTGCCCGTAGGCGAGCGCATGGCTGCGTTTCCGAAACGCCGTTTCGAGCGCAAGGATGCGCTGCGGCGAGAAGCCGCCCGAAACCGGGTTCGAAATGATCTGGACCGTCATTGCCGCCGGGTGCCACCTGCCGAAGGGCGGAACGATGCAGCGGTAAGGTGAAGAAAACTCTAAGGCGCCGGTTTTTCAGGCCGCGCCTTCGCCGCCGCCTCGGCCCTCTCCACCGCCTTCGCCACTTCGGGCGGCATGTAGTTCTCGTCGTGCTTGGCGAGCAGCGTTTCGGCCTTGAACGTCCCGTCCGCGTCGAAGCGGCCGTCGGCGATCATGCCCTGCCCTTCGCGGAACAGGTCCGGCACGATGCCTGTGTAGTCCACCGGCACCGATTCGAGCCGGTCGGTGACGCGGAAATGGATGGTGAGCCCGTCCGCGCTGCGCGTCAGCGAACCCTTTTCGACCAGCCCGCCGAGCCGGATCGCCTGCCCCGGCGCCACGCCCTTCGCGACCACGTCGGCGGGCGCATAGAAATATGCCGCCTGATCCTGCAGCGCGGGCAGCGCGAGCGCCGCCGCGATGCCGAGCGCCGCCACTGCCGCCCCCGCGAGCGCGAGCCGTTGGTGTTTGGGTTTCATCGCCGCTCTCCCCGCAACGCGTCCGCCGCCTTTTCGGCGCGGCGCATCGAAAGCCAGCTCCATGCGAGCACGCCGCCGATGCCAATGCCGCCCGCCGCATAGGCCGCGATCACGAAAGGCAGCGCGTTCATGCCGCGTCTCCCGCAAGCCGCGCGCGCCGCGCGGCGATGCGCTGCTCGGCGATAATCGCGCGCATCCGCATCAGCACCGCCGCCGCCATCAGCAGGCCGAGCCCCGCAGCGCTCGTCAGCAGCGGATAGAGCATGTCCGGGTGAATGCTGGAGCCCCGGAGCGTGATCGAGGCGGACTGGTGCAGCGTGTTCCACCATTCCACCGAAAACTTGATGATCGGCAGGTTGACGAGCCCGACGATGGCGAGCACCGCCGCTGCCCGCGCGCCCCGGCTGCGCTCGTCGAACGCGCCCGCAAGCGCGACAACGCCGAGGAAAAGGAAAAACAGCACGAGCATCGAGGTCAGCCGCCCGTCCCACACCCACCATGTGCCCCACGTCGGGCGGCCCCAGATCGATCCGGTGAGCAGGCAGACACCCGCATAGACCGCACCCACCGGCGCTAGCGCCTCCAGCGCCACTTCGGCGAGCGGATGCTTCCACACGAGGATGGTGATTCCCGCGATGCCGAGTCCGAGATAACTCCCCATCGAAATCCACGCGGTCGGCACATGCAGGTACATGATGCGCACGCTTTCGCCCTGCAGATAATCGGGCGGCGCGTGGAACGCGCCCCACCACAAGCCCGCCGCCGTAAGCGCGAAACCAAGCACGAGCGCCGCCGCCGTCAGCGGTCGGGCGAGCTTCAGAAACCGGGCGGGATTTGCGAACCGATGCATCGAAACCGTCTCATAAGCACTGTTTGCCGCTGCCGCCAGCGCTTGCGCTCGGCGGATGCAGGGGGCAATTATGGCGGCATGTCTGCCGTCCAGCCAAGCGAGCGCATTGTCACAGGTCAAATCCGGATGATGCACACGCGCGCGGCGGCGATCCTCCATTGGAGAGTTCCATGCTTCGTTCCTGCCTTCTCGCCGGCGCCGCCGCGCTCGCCGTGACCCTCGCGCTTCCCGTTTCCGCCGAAACTCCGCCGCCTGCCGCAGTATCGAGCGCCGCAGTCGATGCGCTGCTCGCCGACTGGACCGGCCCGAACGGCGGCGTGCCGCCGTGGGACAAGGTGCAGACGCCGCTGTTCAAGCCCGCGTTCGACAAAGCCTCGGCGCAGCTGCTCGCCGAAGTGGACGCTATCGCGAACAACCCCGCCAAGCCCACCTTCGCGAACACGCTTGAAGCCCTCGAAAAGAGCGGCGAAGCGCTGAACCGCCTCGCGACGTTGTTCTTCGTGATGAGCTGGAGCAAGAACGATCCCGCGCATCAAGCCGTCTCGGCGGAGCTTCTGCCCCAATTTTCGGCGGTGGAAGACAAGGTCAACTTCAACCGCAAGCTCTTCGAGCGCGTGAAGGCTGTTTACGACGCGCGCGAAAAAAGCGGCCTCAATGCCGAACAGAAGCGCCTCGTTGAAAAGAGCTACGAGAATTTCGTGCGCAGCGGCGCCAGCCAGCCGCCCGAAAAGCAGGCCGAGCTCGGCAAGCTCAACCAGCAGCTCGCCACGCTCTTCAACGATTTCGGCAACAAGGTGCAGGCGGACGAAGACACGTGGGTCACGCTTGGCGAAGGTGATCTCGGCGGTCTGCCGCCCGCACTCCTCGCCGGCTACAAAGCCGCCGCCACGGAGCGCAAGCTGCCGGGCCATGTCGTCGTCAACACGCGTTCGGCGGTCGATCCGTTCCTCACCTTTTCCAGCAATCGCGCGCTGCGCGAGAAGGTGTGGCGCGCCTTCATCATGCGCGGCGACAATGCGAACGCCAGCAATACGCACGAGGATATCCGCAAGATCGTGAAGCTGCGCGCCGACCGCGCCAAGCTGCTCGGCTACCCGAGCCACGCGCACTGGCGCATGTCGGACACGATGGCGCAGGACCCGCAGAAGGGCCTCGACCTCCTGATGCGCGTCTGGCCCGCCGCCCGCGCGCGGGTCGCAGAGGAAGTGGCCGACATGCAGAAGCTCGCGGACAGCGAAGGCGCGAAGATCACGATCGAACCGTGGGACTACCGCTACTACATGGAGAAGGTCCGCAAGGCGCGCTACGACCTCGATCAGAACGAGTTCAAGAACTACTTCGAGCTAAACAACATGATCGCCGCCTCGTACCACATGGCGGGGAAGCTCTACGGCTACAGCTTCAAGGAAATCACCGGCACGCTGCCCACGTTCCACCCGGACGTGCGCGTCTATCACGTCACGAACACGGCGGACGGCACGCACGTCGGCTATCTCTACCGCGACGATTTCGCGCGCCAGTACAAGCGTTCCGGCGCCTGGCAGAGCACCTATCGTGGGCAGGACAAGCTCGGCGGGCGGCAGCGCGACGCGATCGTTTCCAATAACAACAACTTCACGAAGGGCGCGCCGGGTGAGCCCGTGCTTATCAGCCTCGACGACGCGCGCACATTGTTCCACGAGTTCGGCCACGCGCTCCACGCGCTCGCCAACGACACCACCTATCCCTCGCTCGGCGGCACGCCGCGCGACTTCGTGGAGTTCCCGAGCCAGGTGCACGAGAACTGGGTGCTGACGCCCGATATCCTCGATACCTATGCGCGCCACTACAAGACCGGCGCGAAGATGCCGCAGGCGCTGATCGACAAGCTGAAGGCCGCCGAAACCTTCAATCAGGGCTTCGAGACGGTCGAGTTCCTCGGCTCCGCCATCGTCGACATGAAGATCCACATGGACCCCTCGGGCGAAATCGATCCAGCGCAGGCTGAAAAGACCATCCTCGGCGAGATCGGGATGCCGCGGGAAATCGTCATGCGGCACCGCCTGCCGCAGTTCGGCCACCTGTTCTCGTCGGACGCGTATTCGGCGGGCTATTACTCCTACCTCTGGTCGGACGTGATGGCGGCAGACGCGTGGGCGGCGTTCGAAGAGGCGGGCGATCCGTGGGATGCGGCGACGGCGAAGCGGTTCAAGGACATCATCCTTGCAACGGGCGACGCCATCGACCGCGCCGAGGCATACCGTGCGTTCCGAGGCCGCGATCCGCAGGTCGAGGCGCTGCTGAAGAACCGGGGCTTCCCGACCGATTGAGGGGCGCCGAAACTGTCGGAGACTCTTACGAAAGTTAATGAAAATCAGTCGCAAACGCCGGTTTTTTGCGTCTTTTTTGCATGGCTCGATTCTTGCATCGTTACGTTCACGAACTGGGATAGCGCACGTCAAGCGCTCCCGACGTGGAGGCGAACATGAAAGTTCTTTCAACCACTATGGTTGCAGCCGCCGCCCTGATCGGCATGAGCGCTTCCAATGCGTCCGCCACGGTCATCGATGTCGTGGACAGCGCCAGCGGCACGGGCAACAACCTGCTTTTCAACGCCTGCGACGATCCCCGCCCTGCGGCGATCAACGACGGCGTTGTCGGCTGTCTTAATGGGCGTCCCGACACGTACATTTACGTGTACGGCAATGAAGCGCTGGACTACGACGCCGGTGGTCAGGCCAAAATCCTCGATGATGCCGGCAACGGCTTCAACACGATGACGATCGATTTCCACGACGACAGCATCGCCTTCACGACGCTCGTCCTCAACATCATCGGCGTCAAGAAGAGCGGCGGTGGCACCATCGATTTCGGTGACGGCTTCACGCGGTCGTTCGGTGACAACGGCAACAACTTCTTCACGATCACCTTTGCCGAGCCGGGCGTGAACTCCTTCACGTTCAGTTCGACCGGACCGGTGTGGGCAGAAATCAAGCAGGTGCGCTTCGATTTCGGGACCGACGGCGACACGGACGTTCCTGAGCCCGCGATGCTCGGCCTCTTCGGCCTTGGCCTGATGGGTCTCAGCATGGCGCGTCGCCGCCGCGGCTGATCTCACGATCTTCGTCACGCAAAACGGGCGTCCGGCAACGGGCGCCCGTCTTCGTTTTGGCGCAGCGCCTTGACGCCGCCACATTTTTCCGCCACATGCCGCCGTGACCGAACGTCGGCCGCAAGGCCCTGACGCGCCCGGCGTGATCGCTTCCTTCGGGGATTGAGCGCGCGTCTTCAGACGGTTCGGCCCACCGGCTTCCCCTCGTCACGCGGGTCGTCACGACACCGCACCCGCGTCCGCGCGCCAATTCCGGCAGCGCGGCATGGGTCCGTTTATTGAAAGACTGAAATGACCGATTTTCTCCAGTTCGGCCTTGGCGAGCGCATCGAAAAGGCGCTCACCGAAGCGAACTACACCATCCCGACGCCGATCCAGCGTCAGGCGATCCCGATCCTGAAGCAGGGTCACGATCTCCTCGGCATCGCGCAGACCGGCACGGGCAAGACCGCCGCCTTCGCGCTGCCCTCGCTCGATTACCTGTCGCAGACCTACCAGCCGCTGAAGTCCCGCGCCGCGCGGATGCTGGTGCTTGCGCCGACGCGCGAGCTTGCCAGCCAGATCGCTGAATCCTTCCGCACCTACGGCAAGTTCCTGCGCCTCACCATCACCACGGCGTTCGGCGGCGTGCCGATCGGGCGCCAGGTGCGCGCGCTGCAGCGCGGCGTCGACATCCTCGTCGCCACGCCCGGCCGTCTCATCGATCTTGTCGATCAGAACGCGCTCGACCTCTCGCAGGTCGAGGTGTTCGTGCTCGATGAAGCCGACCAGATGCTCGACCTCGGCTTCATCCACGCGCTGCGCCGCATCGTCCGCATCCTGCCGAAGAAGCGCCAGTCGCTGTTCTTCTCGGCGACCATGCCGCCCGCGATCGCGGATCTGGCCGCGCAGTTCCTCACCAATCCGCAGAAGGTGGAAGTGAAGCCGCAGGCGACGACCGCCGAGCGTGTCGCGCAGCACGTCATCCACGTAAATGCGTCCGAAAAGCAGTCGCTGCTCACCATCATGCTCCAGGATCTGGGTGCGGACATGGACCGCGGCCTCGTCTTCTCGCGCACCAAGCACGGCGCCGACCGCGTCGTCCGCCACCTGAAGGGTGCGGGCATTGCGGCCGAAGCGATCCACGGCAACAAGTCGCAGCCGCAGCGCGAGCGCGCGCTCGGCCTGTTCCGCTCGGGCGAAGTCAAGATCCTCGTCGCCACCGACATCGCGGCGCGCGGCATCGACGTGCCCGGCGTCAGCCACGTGTTCAACTTCGAGCTGCCGAACGTGCCGGAGCAATATGTCCACCGCATCGGCCGCACCGCGCGCGCCGGCCGCGAGGGCATCGCCATCGCGCTGGTGTCGGACGGCGATGAGCGCACCTACCTGCGCGATATCGAGCGGCTGATCCGTCAGAAGCTGGAGCCGATGCCGCTGCCTGAGAATTTCCTCACCCGCGCCGCCGCGCTCGCAAAGCCCGTCGCTCGCACCGACGGCAACAGCGGCGACCAGCGCGGCTTCTCGCACGGCGAGCGTCGTGACGGCCGCCGCGACGGCGGTCATCGCGGCGCGCCCGCCCATCGCGGCGAGCGCTCCGGTGGTGAACGCTCCGGTGGCGAGCGCCGCGAAGGCGCCGACGGCCAGCGCCGTCATTTCGGCGCGCCCAAGCCGAAATATTCGGCCAAGCCCGCGCACGGCGGCGGCAACGCTGGCGGTCGCGGCAATCCGGGCGGCGGTCAGCGCCGCCAGGGCCGCTAACCCAGTTTCCCTCCCTCTCCCCGCCGGGGAGAGGGCCGGGGAAAGGGGGCTAAGCCGCTACCTGTTCTTCTGCTGGTATTCCTGACGCACGCGGTCTGCCAAACGCCCGCTCGCGATGTCGTCGTAGGTGGCGATATTGTTCGCGAGGCCTTCTGACTGCTGCCGCGCGATCGTTTCCAGATCACCCGAGAATTGCGGCAGGAAAAACCAGTGCTGCGCCGGGTGCGCGCCGTAGAGCGTGCGGAACTTCTCGATGACCTCGCGGTCGGCGATCAGCCTGTCGCGCTGCGCCGCCGCGCCGCGCTGGGTCATGTCGCCCACCTTTACCGGCTTCGGCCGCATGATATCCCACCACGCGAAGGGCATTGCGGGATCGAGCTTCCGCGCCTCGGCGGCCATCGCCTCGCCCGCCTCCGTGCTTGGCGCCGCGCGCGCCGCAATCACCAGCAGCGTCGCGTCGCCGGTCTTGTGCGCGAGCGCCTGCATCTCCTCCACAAGCTGCGTGCGGCCCTTCACCGCATTCCCCGCATCGAAATAAAGCTGCGCCGCATCCAGCTTCCTGGGCGCATAATTCGCATACAGCGTCTGCATCTCGGCGAACGCCTTCGCCGGGCTCCGCTGCATCATCTGGTAGATCCAGGCGTTGTTAAAATGGTCCGCCGCCGACGCAGGATCATCGATGATCATCTGCGGCTGCGCCATCGCATGAAGATCGCCCACCTGATCGCGGATCACGGCGGTATCTTCCTTGATAAGCCCGAGCTGCCGCCCGACCGCCTCGGTTGCGGACTGGCCCTGCCCCACCAGCATCAGCAGAATGAACGCCGCGGTCGCGAACAGGCCGAAGCGAAACGCGTCGCACGGGGCGCACTGCACAACCGCCTCCACCGCGCCCTCGTCCGCCGCGTTCACCATGAACGCGCGCTGCAGGCAGAGCAGCGCCGCGACGCCGGTGATCACTGCAAAAATCAGCACGAGCACGTCGGCGGACAGAAACTCCGCGAAGAAGTTCACAAGATCGCCGAACAGCCCCACCGCGCCGCCGATGATCGCGAAGAGCGATGCCTTCGCCGGCCAGATGATCCGCTTGACGATACCGATGCGAGAGTCCGCCATGCCCCACTCCCTCGAATGCCGCGTCGTTTCCCAGCCATAACAAGCGCGTACCGGTGCATCCACCCCTTGCGGAAGTCTTGTGGCGGGTTTTTCGTGCTTTCTGCGTCGCGGCGCTATGCTAGTGGGCCGTGGGGCAGGCGGTTACGGGAATGCGATGGTGAGGGAAAACAGCGCGAACATGCCCGTCCACGCGCACGAGAGCCGCGCCCGCAGCCTCGCGAAGGCGATCTCGTGGCGGTTCGTCGGCACGCTCGATACGCTGATCCTGTCGTTCCTCGTCCTCACCTTCCTCGCCCCGCTGCTCGGCGCGCGCGAAACCGCAACACAGGCGGATAATCTGTCCACGGCGGGCTACATCGCCATTGCCGAGGTCATCACGAAGACGTTGCTTTATTTCCTGCACGAGCGGTTCTGGTCGCGGATGCGCTGGGCGGTGTGGACCGATCGGCGCGGGCGCCGCATCGAAGGCTTGCGCCGCAGCGGCTCGAAAGCCGCAAGCTGGCGCATTCTCGCCAGCCTCGATACCGCACTCCTCGCGCTGCTCTTTACCGGGCATCCGCTCACCGCCCTCACCATCGGCGGCGGCGAGGTGGCGACGAAACTCATCCTCTACGTGTTCCACGAGCGCGTGTGGGACCGCGTCCCCTATGGCCGCGCGAAGGACAGGCACGCATGACCGATCTCGCCCCGCTCGCCGATCTCGGCATCGCGCTCGCGCTCGGCCTGCTCGTCGGCGTCGAACGCGGCTGGAGCGCGCGGGGCGAACCTGCCGGCGGCCGCGTCGCCGGTTTCCGCACCTTCGGCCTGCTCGGCCTGCTGGGTGGCCTTGCGGGCATCCTGCTGCCGGAGGCGCGGCTTCCGGCCGTGCTGCTCATCGCCGCCGCCGCGCTGGCGCTCGTCGTCGGCTATATCCGCGACATGGCGAAGGACAGCAACGCGAGCGTCAGCGCCACCACGACGATCGCGGCCCTCATCACGCTCGCGCTCGGCCTCCTTGCCACCACCGGCAACGTGCTCGTCGCCTCCGTCTCGGCGGGGGTGATGGTGCTGCTGCTCGCGATGCGCGAGGAGCTGCACGCGTGGATCCGCGGCCTCACCGCCGCCGAGGTGAAGGCGGTGGCGCGCTTCGCGCTCATCTCCATCGTCGTCTGGCCGCTTCTGCCTGACGCCGCCTATGGCCCCTACAATGCATGGAACCCGCGCGACATCTGGTTCGTCGTCGTGCTCGTCTCGGGGCTGTCGTTTGTCGGCTACGTCGCGGCCCGGCGCTTCGGCGAGGTGCGCGGCACGCTTGCCACGGCGGCGGCAGGCGCGCTCGTTTCGTCGACCGCGGCCACCGCCGCCCTCGCCCGCCGCCTGGCTGCGGGCGACGATCCGCCCGCCCCCGCCATTGCAGGCATCGCGCTTGCAGGCGCAGTGATGATGGCGCGCACGCTCATCCTTGCCGCCGCCGTCGCCGGCTTCGTCGTGCCGACGCTGGCGTGGATCGTCGTGCCGGGCGGCCTCGCCGCGCTCGCCGCCTCGGCGTTCGTCATGCGGCACAACCGCCACGCGCCCTCCCGCGCCGCGCCGATGACCTCTGCGAACCCGTTCGACATCCTTCCCGCGCTCGGCTTCGCCGCGCTCATTGCGGGCGCTTCGCTGTTCGCGCGCTGGGCGGAGGCGCGCTTCGGCGAGGCCGGCCTCGGCATCATCATTGCGCTCACCGGCACCTTCGACGTCGATGCCGCCACCGTCACGCTCGGCGCGCTGCCCGCAGGCAGTCTCGATCCCGTCACGGCAGGCGCGGTGCTCGGCATCCCCGTGCTGCTCAACACCGCGTTCAAGGCCGCGATCTGCATCGCCCTCGCCGGCTGGCGCAAAGGCTGGGCGGCGGCCGCGACACTGATGTTCAGCTGTGCGGCAGGCGGCGCCGGCCTCGCGGCACTGGTTATTGCCGGGTAGAGGTCCAAGGCACCATTGATATTGCAATTGATTCTCAATATACTCTATTGAGACGCATGTGCAATTCATGGAGCCCGAATGACGAACCCGCTCGAGGACCTGCTCAGAAAACCCGATCTACGCGATCTCGCGCGCACGCCGATGCACATGGTGATGGGCACGCGGCTGGTGGTGATATGCCAGCGTGCCGGCCACGACCCGCGCGAGGCGCTCTCCGAACGCCTCGGCAGCCCGCTCGCTGCGACACGGTTGCTGGCGGCCGTGCAGATCGTCGGCGATCACTGGCCGGATTGTTTCCTGATCAGCCCGCCCTGCTGCCGGGGATTGGGGCCTGACGAGATGGCGCTTTCGGCAATGACGGCGGCGGCCGCAGCAAACGACCGGCCGCGCTTCGACACCGCCTGCCGTGAAATGCTGGACGCCGAGGCGCGCGACGCGACCTATGCGGCGCTCAGCGCCTTCGCCCGCGCGCTCCCGCCGCGCGCGGCAGCGCCAGCCTGCACGCGCCAGCCGTAGTTGTCAGCGCCGTACCTTCCGCTTTAGGATCGCCGCCTTTGGGGGGAGAGGCGGAATGCAGGACCATGGCCAGCTCGGTGGACGTCCGGCGGCGGCGAAGCGGAGCAACACGCGCCGCCTCGTCGTCACCATCGCGATCATCGTCGTCGTCGCGGCCGTGCTCGGCTATTTCGTCGTCGATATCCTCGAAACCGCGACGCGCGCGATGAAGGGCGGGTAACACTTCAGCAACCCGCACGTCCGATATCTTGTGCTGCAACAGCAGTGGACCGGATCGATGCGTATTTTTCGCCGTCTTCTCGTCAGCCGCAGGGGCGCGACCGCCATCGAGTACGCGCTCATCGCCGCGCTTATTTCGCTTGCCGCGATCATCGCCTTTCAGATGCTCGGCCTCTCGCTCGTCGATGTGTTCAGCAGCATCACCAATGCCATGACAGGCTGATCGACACCCGCAATTGTTCCTGATACGTTCCACACCTTTCGATTCGAAGGGATGGATGATGACCGATCTCGTGCTCTACACGAACCCGATGTCGCGCGGCCGCATCGCGCGCTGGATGCTGGAGGAGGCGGGCGCGGATTACCGCACCGAAATCCTGGAATACGGGACCACGATGAAGGCCCCCGAATATCTCGCCATCAACCCGATGGGCAAGGTTCCCGCGATCCGCCACGGCGACACGGTCGTCACCGAGTGCGCCGCGATCTGCGCCTATCTCGCCGACGCCTTCCCGCAGGCGAACCTCGCCCCCGCGCTGAAGGATCGCGGCAGCTACTACCGCTGGCTGTTCTTCGCGGCAGGCCCGCTCGAAGCCGCGATCGCGGACCGCACGCTCGGTGTCGAGGTGCCCGCCGACAAGCAGCCGATGGTCGGCTACGGCACCTATGCCCATGTGATGGATGCGCTCGAAAAGGCCGTCAGCGCCGCGCCTTATGTCGCGGGCGACAGCTTCACGGCGGCAGACGTCTACATCGGCTCCCACATCAGCTGGGGCATCCAGTTCGGCACCATGGAAACGCGCCCGGCATTCGAAGCCTATTGGAAACGCCTCGAATCCCGCCCCGCGCACCTGCGCGCCACCGAACTCGACGACGCGGACATGCCGAAACAGGGCTAGGACGTTATCGCGGTTTGAAGAGGCGTTCGATGATCCCGGCCGCCTCTTCCGCCGCATCCTCGGCCGATTGGCCCGAAAGCGCCGCAAGCCACGACATGCCTATGCCCACCGCTGCGATCGCACGCACCGTCTGTTCGGGCGTGCCGGCGATTTCGGTGCCGCCAGCCTTCACCAGCGCCTCCACCACCTGCCGCTGCTCGGCGAGGTTGCGCTCGATCACGGGCCGGATTGCCGCGCGCAGATAATCTGCCGAAAGCGCCGCCGCGATGAGGTGAAGCATGGCACTGTCCAGCTCGGCGGAGCTGAGCCCGGTCGGTCGCTTTTCCTTCGTCAGCCCCGCAAGATATTCGGCCCAGTCCCTCGGAACCGGCGCCGCCGTCTCGTGCGTCGAAAAATGCTCGAGCACAGCGACCACGAGATCCTCCTTGCTCGCGAAGTAACGATAGATCGTTCCCGCGCTCAGCCCTGCGGCCTTGCGGATATGTTCGATCGACGTTCCTTCCACGCCGTGGGCACCGATGCACGCAAGCGCTGCCTGCAGAATACGCTCACGCTGCGCCGCCATATGGGCAGAATCCCGCTTCGGCATAACTCTCCTGCGTGTCCGTTCCGCGTGCTTGTAATGCGCGCGCATTATAATGAACAGAAATTCATTATAGCTTGACGATGCTCTGCGCACAGTTGAATGAATAACAATTCATTATGCGAGGAAGCAGCATCATGGTCTGGACAAGGCGCATACGGACGGGAAGCGGCATGTTGCTCGCAGCGACATACTTGTTCGGCTCCGGTGCGCTCGCGGAGCCTGCCCCGCGCGCCGACCATCACATGCATATCCAGAGCGCGCTGATTACGGATTGGCTGGACGAAATTCAGAAGGCGATGCCGGGCGCCTTCGAAGGCATCTCCGGCGACATCTTCAATGTCCGCACGGGCAGCGATGCCGTGCAGGAGCTTGATCGCGCGGGCATTCGCCAGGGCGTGCTTCTCTCCGCCGGCTATATGTTCGGCTTTTCCGCCGTCCCGCTCGCACCCGAGGAGATGGCCCGGCGGATGCGCGCCGAGAACCGCTTCAACGTCGATCAGGCGCTGGCCTCGAACGGCCGCCTCGTCGCGTTCGTCGGCATCAATCCGTTTCTCGATAACGCAATCAGCGAACTCGAATACTGGTCGCACCAGCCCGGCGCTTCGGGCGTGAAGCTTCACCTCGGCAACAGCGGCCTCGATCTCGGCAAGCCCGATCAGGTCAAAACGCTTGCCGCCTTTTTCGCCGCTGCCCGCAGGGCGCGGATGCCGCTCGTCGTCCACCTGCGCGGCGCGGCGCCGTTCTCGAATGCGAACATCGCCACGTTCATCGACACGGTGCTGTCGGAGGCGGGCGACCTCCCCGTGCAGATCGCGCACGGCGGCAGCTTCGGCGGCATCGATACCGCAACCCTGGAAGCGCTTCGCCTCTATGGCGAGGCGATAGAGCGCAAGGCGCCGGGCACCGCCAACCTCGTGCTTGATATCTCCGCCGTCGCCCAGCTCGATCTTTCGAAGCTCACGAACGTTCCGAAAGAAGGCATCGCCACCCGTACCGCCGACGAATGGCGCGCCGCCTACGTCGCCCAGATGCGCAAGATCGGTATGAACCGTTTCGTCCTCGCCAGCGACTGGCCCGCGCTCACGCCCCCGGCCGAATATTTCGCCGCCGAGCGGAAAGTGCTTCCGGTGAGCGACGCCGAGTGGATGGCGCTTTGCGAGAACGTGGCACCATATCTGCGCGCGGAGTGGATTGAGCGTCGGGAGATTGCGTCCGCAAAACCGTAACACGGTCAGCAACCGAGGTTCTACCGGCACAGGCCGGTAGGACCTCGGTTGCTGGGCAAGCCATTGCGTACGCTGAAAAGGCATGAAACGTTTTTTCCGACACACGCTTGGTGTCACGCTTCGGTGACAACGGCCTTTTCATTGAAGCTCTTTGCTCCTTTCTCAATCCTACCAGTCGCGAGAAAATGAGCTAGATTTGGCTCAACCCTTTTGAAAAGACCATTGTGTGCGGCTAGCGAAATAACAACTTCGACACGTGTTAACTTCGGGTGCCTGCTCCATGGTGGGCGTCGACAGAAGAAACTCTCCCTCACACCCGTCTTTATCGCAGATCGATACGCTTCGACATCTTGAAGCAAAAACCTCTGCTCGCCGGGTTCCAAAGTGATAGGTAGATGAAGTGATTCTGGTAGATATGCGGGGTTCTGCAACGCCAACTCACGCCGGAGGAAAGCGGGGCCTCGTCTAAAGTACCCAGTTCTCCACCCGATAGCTGTCCACGTGACTCGCTGCTGTCCAATATTGGCTATGTTGATTTCAATGACATCCGTTGCGGGCTGACCACCACCATTGATAATCAATCGGAGACCCGCTGAAATGCGGAGTTTCGGTTTTCGTTCCGATAGAACGATCCACAACGAAACAATAACGGCCGCCGCTGTGGCAATCGAGCCCAGCACCTGGCCAACTGCACTTATAATAGTCCAGAACAGAATAGGGTCTTCCAATAGCGCCTACTCAATGATGCCAGTTTTGGTATTTTTATCCGCTCCAAATGAATTCTTCAATCTTCTCCTATTTCAAGGGCACAAGCATCCCGCTAAAACAACCGCGTGATCATGTAAAAAATCGCCCCCACCGCCGCTGATGCGGGAATGGTGATGATCCACGCCATCACCACGTTCTGCGCGACGCCCCAGCGCACGGCGGAGGCGCGGCGGGCGGTGCCGGCGCCGACGATGCAGCCGGTGATCGTGTGCGTCGTCGAAACCGGGATGCCGAGCAGCGAGGCCGTGAACAGCATCACCGATCCGCCGGCCGACGCGCTGAAACCCTGGTGCTGCGAGAGCTTGGTGATGCGCGATCCCATCGTTTCGATGATCTTCCAGCCGCCCGAAAGCGTCCCGAGCGCGATCGCGACGTAGCAGCTGATCGCCACCCAGTGCGGCACGTGGAATTCGCCCTGCAGATAGCCGGTCGAATAGAGGAGCACGGTGATGATCCCCATCGTCTTCTGCGCGTCGTTGAGGCCGTGGCTGATCGAATAGGCGGCGGACGATGCAAGGTGCAGATAGCGGAAGCCGCGTTCCGCGCCGCGGGCGGTCGCATCCTTCATCGCCCAGCTCGTTGCGAGCATGACGAACATCGAAAGGATCATGCCGAGCAGCGGCGAGAGCACGATCGCGATCAGTGTCTTGTTGAGCCCGCTCCATTCGATGCCGGACATGCCCGCGTGCGCCACGCCCGCACCAATGATGCCGCCGACAAGCGCGTGGCTCGACGAGGACGGAATGCCCTTCAGCCACGTGACGACGTTCCAGAACATCGCACCGATGAGCGCGCCGAACACCACGGCGGGCGTCACCATATCCTTGTCGATCAGGCCCTTGCCGATCGTTTCGGCGACCTTGTGCAATTCGGGGAAGATCAGGCTGAGGAAATAGGCGGCGAAGTTGAACACCGCCGCGAAAGCGACTGCTTGCACGGGCCCGAGCAGGCGCGTCGCGACCACCGTGGCGATCGAATTCGCCGCATCATGCAGCCCGTTCAGAAAATCGAACGCCAGCGCGATGAGGATGAGGCCGACAAGCAGCGGAAACGCAAGTTCGTGCATCGTTTCGTGTCGTCAGGCGTGATCGATGACGATGCCGTCGATCTCGTTCGCGACATCTTCGAGCGCGTCGACGATCCGCTCGAGATGCTTGTAGACTTCGCGCGAGACGATGAAGCGCAGCGTGTCGTCGGCGCCGTATTCCTTGAAGGCCTTCTTTACGCCAATGGCATGGATCTCGTCGGCATGGCCTTCCATGCGCACCAGCCGCTCGGTGAGTTCGTGAAGCCGCGGGCCGTTTCGTGCCACATCGCGCAGCAGCGGCATCGCCTCGGCGACGAGGCGCGCGCCGTCCACGATGATCGCGGTCATGTCGCGCATTTCCTGCTCGAAGTCGTTCACCTCATAGAGCGAGATCGCCGCCACCGTCGCCTGCATCTCGTCGATGGAGTCGTCCATCGCGCCGATCAGGCTGGTGATCGCACCGCGGTCGAACGGCGTCAGGAAGGTGCGGCGCACCGTGTGCAGCACCTCGCGGATGATGTCGTCGGCGTCGTGCTCGCGTTCCATCACCTCGCGGATGTGATCCTCGGCAGACGAACCGTTTTCAAGCAGGCGCGCCAGCGCGTCCGCCGCCGCCACCACGGTCATCGCGTGCGCCTCGAACAGCTCGAAGAAGTTGCCCGTCTTGGGAAGCAGACGCTGGAACCAGGCGAACATGTGGGGGATCCTCGATTTGTGGGCCACGGCCGTCAGCATCCCGGTGCGGCGGGCGGCGGCATTGAATTCGGATGCGCCGAAGGAGCGGATAAGATCGCTGAGGTCGCTCTCCTCCACCGCGTCGGCGGCTTCGGCGAGCGTGAACCAGCGCCGCTCGCGCTCGTCCTGCTCCTTCCAGTTTTCCAGTTCGCGCGTCACGGCGAGCGGGAAGACGTCGACGTCCACCATCAGCGAGGCACCATTGCTGCGCCGCTTGCGGTAGCGATAGGAGCCGAGCGGCGTCGGGCACACCGCGCCGCGCACGCCCGCTTCCTCCTCCGCCTCGTCGGCGGCGGCGGCGTGCGGCGCCATTCCCTTGGTGACATTGCCCTTGGGGATCACCCAGCGCCGGCTGCTCCGCGAGGTCACGAGAAGGATGCGCACGGGCGCATCGATCGCGGGTCCCTCCGATCGATAGGGCAAGGCGGCAATCTGGCGAATGAAAACGTCCCCCGTCTGCGACAGTGCGCTTTGCGACAGTTTTGTGACGGTCTGATGACAGATTTTTTAACCCGCGCAAGCGTGCGGTCAATACTTAGGAATTGACCTAAGTGTTTTCCTTGCCTATCCACGCCAGGCGAAAGGAGCCGCACATGATTCCCGGGATGCACAGCGCCCCATCCTCGCCGCCGCCCACGGTGATCGACGGCATCTTCCGCGCACTGTCGGACCCGACGCGCCGCAGCGTGCTCGAACGGCTGAGCGCGAAGCCCGCCTCGGTCAGCGATCTCGCGGCGGAACACCGGATGGCGCTGCCCTCGTTCGTCGCGCATCTCCGGGTGCTCGAAGGCGCGGGGCTGGTGCGTTCGAAAAAGGAAGGGCGGGTCAGAACCTATGAACTCGCCCCCGAACGGCTTCAGGTCGCCGAAGACTGGCTGGGCAGGCAGCGCACGATGTGGGAGCGCAGGCTGGACCGGCTCGATACCTATCTGCTGCAAATGAAGAAGGAGAGATCCGAATGACGTCCAACCTGTTCCAGTTCACCCCCGACCCCAAACTCGACCTCGTGCTCGAACGCGAGATCGACGTGCCTGTCGAGCTCGTGTGGGAGGCGTGGACCAGCCCTGAGAGCATCAAGGAGTGGTTCTGCCCCAAGCCGTGGTCGGTGAGTTCGTGCGAGATCGATCTGCGCCCCGGCGGCCGGTTCAACACCGTCATGCGCTCGCCCGAGGGGCAGGAATTCCCGAACAGCGGCTGCTATCTCGAAGTCGTGCCGAACAAGCGCCTCGTCTTCACGGACACGCTGCTCCCCGGTTTCCGCCCTTCGCCGAAGCCGTTCTTCACCGCCGCGCTCCTTCTGGAGCCGACCGCGACTGGCACGCGCTACACCGCCATCGCCATCCACGGCAACGAGGAGACGAGCAAGCAGCACGAAGAGATGGGCTTCCACGACGGCTGGGGCACTGTCGTCGATCAGCTCGTCGCGCACATCAAGGCTTCGATGCATTAGGAACCAGCGGCGCCCGGAAGCGTTTCGGCGAACAGGGAGTCGCCGCCCGTTCCGGGCGGCGGACAGCACGAGGAGAAACGCGATGCGAATGGCTCTGGCACTTTTGGGCGCCGCAATGGTCATCACCCCTGCCGCGGCCGCACCTGTCACGATGCAGCTTCATCTGACCGGCGCTGCCGAGGTTCCCGGCCCAGGCGACCCCGACGGCAAGGGCACCGCGAGCGTCACGATCGACAGCGCGAAGCCCGAAGTCTGCTATACGCTCGCCGTCAGCGGCATCGATACCGCCACGATGGCGCATATCCACAAGGGGGCCAAAGGCGTCGCCGGCCCGCCCGTCGTCACGCTCGATGCCCCCGCGGAAGGAACGTCGAAGGGCTGCGCCAAGGCCGATGCGGATGTCGTCGCCGCACTCTTGGCGAAGCCGGCCGATTATTACGTCAACGTCCATAACGCCTCGCACCCGAAGGGCGCGCTGCGCGGTCAGCTCCGCTAGCGGCGGCTACTGCGCCGCCAGCTTGTCGGCGGTCTTCGTTTCGAAGTCGCTGGCATCGTGCCGCTCGCGGAGCTGTTCCTCGAGCGGCCCGGTGCCGCGGTTCACCATCCGCCCGCGCCGCACGCCCGTTCGCGCAGCCAGCTGCTTGGTCCAGCGCTGCACGTGTTCATATTCGTGGGTGGAGAGGAACGTCGCGGCCTCGCCGTAAAGCTCGCCGCGCACGAGACCGCCGTACCAGGGCCAGATCGCCATGTCGGCAATCGTATAGTCCGCCCCCGCGATATATTCGTGCTCCGCCAGCCGCCGGTTCAGCACGTCGAGCTGCCGCTTCACCTCCATTGCGTAGCGGTTGATCGCATATTCGATCTTCACCGGCGCATAGGCATAGAAGTGCCCGAACCCGCCGCCGAGGAAGGGCGCACTCCCCACCTGCCAGAACAGCCACGACAGCGCCTCCGCCCGCGCCGCGCCGCCTGTCGGCAGAAACGCACCGAATTTCTCGGCGAGATAAACAAGGATCGCCCCGCTCTCGAACACGCGCACGGGTTCCGCGCCGCTCCGGTCGACAAGCGCGGGAATCTTCGAATTCGGATTCACATCGACAAACCCCGATCCGAACTGGTCGCCTTCCAGGATATTGATCAACCACGCATCATATTCGGCTCCCGAATATCCGGCCGCGAGCAGCTCTTCGAGCAGGATCGTCACCTTCTGCCCATTGGGCGTGCCGAGCGAATAAAGCTGCAGCGGGTGCTTCCCCACAGGCAGAACCTTGTCGTGCGTCGGACCCGCGATCGGCCGGTTGACCGAAGCGAACCGTCCGCCGCTCTCCCGATCCCACGTCCATATCTTTGGCGGAACGTAATCGCTCATCACTCATCTCCTACACCGCGAAAAACGAAGATAGGGACACCGCTGCCCGTTCGCCACGCCGCGCGTAGCATTTTCCGTTCGCGGCCCCATCTGCTAGCAATGGATTAGGGGCTATTCAGGGGGAGAGCGACGTGGCGCGTCGGCATCGGGAAAATCACCTCGTCGCCCGGATCGGCTGGCTTCGCGCTGCCGTGCTCGGCGCGAACGACGGCATTGTCTCCACAGCGAGTCTCATCGTGGGCGTCGCGGCTGCGGCGGCAAACACGTCCGACGTGCTGATCGCCGGCGTCGCAGGCCTTGTCGCCGGCGCTATGTCGATGGCGGCAGGCGAATATGTTTCAGTCAGTTCCCAAGCTGACACAGAGGCCGCCGACCTCGCGCGCGAACGCAAGGAACTCGCCGTGCAGCCCGGCTTGGAGCACGAAGAACTCGCCCGTATCTATATGGACCGCGGCCTCGAAGCTGGGCTTGCGCATCAGGTCGCCGATCAGTTGATGGCGAAGGATGCGCTCGGTGCCCATGCCCGCGACGAACTCGGTATTTCAGAAATCACGACTGCCCGTCCCGTGCAGGCCGCGCTTACCTCCGCCGTCACCTTCGCGGTGGGCGCGGCGCTGCCGCTGCTCGCCGTCGTCACCGCGCCGCAGGCGCTTCTTATCCCCGCCGTGTCGGCGATATCGCTGGTGTGCCTCGCAGCGCTCGGTGCCGTCGGCGCGCGGGCGGGCGGCGCCAACATCTGGAAAGCGACATTGCGCGTGACATTCTGGGGCCTCCTCGCACTCGCCGTCACCGCCGGGATCGGCCGCCTGTTCGGAACCGTGGTCTGAGCGGTCAACGCCTGCCGGGCAGCATTCTTAGAAGCGTGTTGTCGCGCATCACATAGTGGTGAAGCAGCGCGGCCGCGGCGTGCAGGCCGATCAGGTAATAGCCCACCTCACCGGCGGTCTCGTGGATTTCCTCGACCTGTTCGGCCAGCGCCTCGCTGGGCGACACGAGCGGCGGCAGTTCGAGCCCGAAGAAGGGGATCGGTTCGCCCTCGGCACTCAGGATCAGCCAACCCGCGATCGGCATCCCGATCATGAAAAGATAAAGCGCCGCGTGCACGGCGTGCGCAGCTGCGGTTTGCCACACCGGCGGACGCGGCGCGATCGCAGGTGTGCCGCCGGTCACGCGCGCCGCGATCCGGAGCGCGACGAACACGAGCACCGAAAGCCCCAGCATGAAATGCAACGCCTTCACGAATTCGCGCGTCTCGCTGCCGCGCTCGAAGAGCACGCGCATCTCGATCGTCGCGAACACAGCGGCCAGCAGCAACAGCATCACCCAATGCAGCGCGATCGTCGCCTTGCCATAGCGCGCGCCTGAAACCGATCCGTTCGTCATGATCTCACCCGTTCGATCTGCCCACCGACCACCGCGCTATCACGCCGCCGCTGACACTTCGCTGACGGAGCGGAGAACGCGACCAGGCTATCGTCTTGCGAGCGCGTGCGATCCTGCAGCCGGCCTCAACCGTCCGAGCTATCGACCACGTCGGCGCCAGGGCCGTTCTTCTTCATCGATTCGATGGCATTTTTCGCGCTCGCCTTGCTCGAATAGCCTTCGGTCGTGAACATTTTTTCGGAATTATATTTGAAGGCGACGCGGTATTCGCCCGCCTTGTCCTTGGTGATTTCGAACGTGTAGGCCATGCCCGTTCTCCCTGCCCGTTGACGCGGCTCAGCCTAGCCGGAAGCGCCTGACGCGCAAGCCCGATTCAGCCGTCGCCCTGACGGAGCGCGGCCGCCGCGGCGAACGGCGCGAACGCGGTGACGACGAGGCTCGACGCGGCGAGCAGGCGCAGCTCTCCGGCGCTGCCGAAAATGAGCACGGGAAGCGCGAGCGGCAGCACGATGAGCCCGGCAAGCGCAGGCCCGCCGCGCGCACCCGCGACGAGCGCAGCGGCCACCAGCCCCAGCCCGGCAAGCGCCGGCGTGCCGAGCGCAAGACCGGTGACGAGCGCGGGCACGTCGACGTTCAGCATCGCGCCGCCAATCACCGCCGCGACGAGCAGCGCGGGCGCGAAGCCAAGCCAGTGCGCGATGAGCCGCGCCACCATGATGGTTTCCACCGCGATACCGCGCACACGCAGCTGATCCATCGTGCCGTCGGCGACGTCCTCGGCGACGAGTGTCCCGACCGGCAGCAGCGCCGCAAGCAATGCCGCCACCCACAGGCTTCCCGCGCCGACGCGCGCGAGCAGCGCGGCGTCCGGCCCGATCGCAAACGCGGTCATGCTTGCGACCATCACAAAGAAGACGAGCGGGATGAGACCGCCCGCGCCGATGTCCACGCCGCGCGAGACAAGGCGCCAGAAGCTCACAGCGCCAGCTCCCGCGCGCCGGGCACATCGGTCTCGCCGTGCGTCACCACGATCGCGCCGCCGCCGCCTGCAAGATGGTCGCCGATCGCCGCCGACAGCGCCTTCGCATTCGCCGCGTCGAGCCCCGCGCCCGGTTCGTCGAGCAGCCACAGTTCCGCGCCCGAGGCGATCACCCGCGCCAGCGCGGCGCGCCGTTTCTGCCCCGCCGAAAGCATCCTGACCGGCACGTCGCCGAGCGTTTCCAGCCCCAGCGCAAAGCGGGCCTGCGCCCCGTCCATCCGCGCCCACCAGCCGAGTTCCTGCCCGAGCGTGCGTCCCGGCTTCAAGGCGTTCTCATGCCCCAGCCAGGCAATTTTCGCCGGGTGTTCGATGCGCCCCGCCGCGGGCGGCAGCAGCCCGGCGAGGCAGCGCAGAAGGCTCGATTTGCCGCTGCCGTTCGGCCCCGTCACACGCAGCGCCTCTCCGGCAGCCACGGCAAGCGACAGGCCTTCGAACAGCAGCCGACCGCCGCGCACGCAGGCGAGGTTTTCGGCGCGGATGAGCGTGTCCCCCATGCCTTCCGCCCTAACGGCTCGCGTCTGCGCGCGCTACTTCTTCTTGGGTTTTTCAGGCTTGCTGCGCACGGTCCCCGTCTCGCGCAGCGCGGCCTCGACGCCCGGCACGGCGAGCGCCTGATAGGCGCATTCGCCAACGGTCCAGCCATAAGGCGTCTGCCGAAGCGCCGTCACCACGCGGGAACCGGCGGGGGCATCGATGCGGCCCCAGTCGTCGGTGTTCAGGATTTCGTGCCGCGTCCGCTTGCCGGGGCCGGGCCAGATGTCGATCGATTCCGCGCCCTCGCCCTTCAGGTACTGGATCACTTCGATGCGCTGGAACAGCGTACCGTCACCGCGCGGCAGCTCGCGCACGATGCCGTCGATCACCAGGGCTTCGCTCGCCAGCAGGTATTTCGCGGCTTCGTCCGCATCCCGCTGCACAAGGATCGGGAGCACGCAGCGCGCCGCCGCCGATCCGCTGAACCCGGCGACCGCAAGCAAGGCCGCAGCCGCCAAACCACGCTTACGCATTACGACCCCTCCATTTTCCCTTTTCCGGGAGTGTATCACACGGGAGAGGTCGTTGCGATTCCGCATCGACTACGTGCGGCGCCGGCGCCCGAGCGCGAGCCCGGCGAGGCCGAGCCCGAACAGCGCGAGCGCCGCCGGTTCCGGCACGTCCGCGGTCGGAGTTTCGATGATCGGCAGCACCGCCACGATTTCGGGAACCGCCGCGGCCCACACGCGCACCGCGTTCCACGTTTCGGCGACACCCGAGAAGCGATCCTCGACGCCCGTGTAATATTCGTTCAGCACCCAGTCCGCACCGCCCGTGCCGAACACCACGACTTCGGTCAGATATTCGCCGAAATCATAAAGGAAGCTGTCGATGCCGCCGAGCGCGAAGTCCTCGGCGTGCCATGCGTCGCTGCCGCCGGTCCAGAACGCCGAAAAGTCGGTGAGTTCGTTCGCGGTCAGGAAGCCGTCGAAGTTCAGGTCTTCGCCCGAGAAGCTGCCGCTGACGCTGGCGCCGTCGTCGTAGTCCTGCTCGAAGTTGAAGCTCACCGGCGCGGCGCTCGCACTGCTCGCGATCAGCATGGCGGCGGCGGAAAGGAAGAAAGCACGTTTCATGTTCGGTACTCCTGTCTCAGATCTCGAAGCCGAAGACTCAAGAACCGTGCCAGTTGCGGAGTTCCGCCATCTTAATGATTAACGCGCCCTCCCGCTGTAAATCCCGCCGACGCTTTGCTGTTCATGTTCCTGAATAAATTCAAAATACTTATGGTTAACAGTACGGAGTCGTAACAATATCCCTTATTTTCCGAGCTTGGCTGAGTAGAATATTTCCGGACACCTTCGCCTCGCCGCCGCCGGCCCAGCGGCCGCTCAGACAAATTTGAATTAGACGTTTTATCTAATATAGACTACGAATCTAAAGTGAGACGTATATAAAAAGGGGGGACGGTATGATCGGAGCATCGGGACGCGTTGGCGTGTTGGCGGCGTTCGTATGCGCCGCAGTGGTAGGCCAGGCAGCGGGGGGGCCGCGCGTCGATGAACTCTACCGTCTGAGCGATGCGGAAAGCCGCTCGATCAGCCCCGAGAACCTCACCGGCGAGAAGGGCGGCGGATCGCGCACGCCGCTCGCCAAGGGCAGCGCGGGCGTGCAGGCGACGGACCTCGGCGTAGGCTGGAAGGTCAATCCGTTCATCGAAATCGCGCCGGGGGGCCGCGTGGTACTCGGGGAGGCGGCAGGCCCGGGGATCATCAATCACATCTGGATGACCATCGGCGGCAAGGGAACCTTCCGCGCGATGATCCTGCGGATATACTGGGACGACGAAGCCACCCCTTCGGTGGAGGTTCCCGTGGGGGACTTCTTCGCTTCTGCCTTCGGCAAGGAATCCACCGCCCTGATCGACTCTGCGGTCGTTGCGGTGAACCCGGAAAGCGGGCTGAACAGCTTCTGGCAGATGCCGTTCCGCAAGAGGTTCCGCATGGAGCTCGAGAACCGATCGGCCCACACCAACGAGGTCTACTACCAGATCGACTACGCCTTGCAGCCCGTGCCGAAGGATGCCGCCTATTTCCACGCGCAGTTCCGAATGGTGGACCGGCTGAAACCGATGGAGGTGTACACGCTGCTGGACGGCGTGAAAGGGCGCGGCCACTACGTGGGCACCTATCTCACGCATTCGGCCTTCAGCCCCGGCTGGTGGGGCGAAGGCGAATTCAAGTTCTACATGGATGGCGACACAGAATTCCCCACGATCAATTACACCGGGGAGGAAGATTACTTCCTGGGATCATACGGCTACCGCCACCGCCAGACGGGCAGTCTCGAAGAGACCGATTTTTCGACCACCTACGCCGGCTTCCACGCCCACAACAAGACCGACATGGCGACCCAGTATTACATGACGGGCCGCGAGCGCCGTATCGGGCAGTACCGCTGGCACATCCTGGATCCCATCCGATTCCGGTCCGACCTGCGCGTCACGGTCCAGGCGCTGGGCTGGAAGTCGCCGGAGCGCTATCGCCTGCTGGAGGATGGCTTCTCTTCGGTCTCCTACTGGTATCAGGCGGAGCCGCACGCTCGGTTCCCGAAGTTGCCCGATGACAAGGCAATGCAGTTTGCGCCGCTCGTCGAGCCGGCGCGGCCCGCGTTCATGTCCGGCGGACCGCTGACGATCGACAGCCCCATCGCGGAAATCATGATGAGCTGGGAGGGGCGCCAACTCCTCAACCGGGAGATACCCGCGCTCTCGACGCATCCCGCCTACGACCAGTTCAAGCTCATGCGGCTGAAAGATCTGCAGGGCGCGTCGGAAGGCGCGATCACGGACAAGGCGCTGGCCAATATCGAAGCGGGCCTCAAGGCGTTGGCGCCCGCCAAGCGTTAGAGCATCGCAACAATACTGGTCACTTGCCGAGCGTTTCGGAGAAGAACGCGGCTTGATCGTGCCACAGCTGCTGCCATGCCGAGAAGCGGATCAGCCCGTGGGATTCGCCCGGCAGCAGCACCGTGCGCACGTCGACACCCTGCCGCCGCAGCTTCTGCGCGAGGTCCACGGTCTCGCGCACATCGACGTTCATGTCGTTGTCGCCGCTGAACAACAGCACCGGCGAGCGCCAGCCCGCCACCGCGCCAAGCGGCGAGGCCGCGAGCGCCGCCGCCTTGTCCGCCTCGCCCACGCCGAAGAAATCGCTGGGGTTCAGATGCCCCGGCACCGGCGAGGGCCAGCTCCAGTCGAACACGCCGTGGATCGCGGAGCCCGCCGCGAACACGTCTGAATTGCGCGCCAGCGCATGTCCAGTGAGCAACCCGCCGTAGGAGCCGCCCCAGATGCCAATACGTTTCGGGTCCACGTCGGCGCGCGCGGCGAGCCAGCGCCCCGCGCCCAACACATCATTATATTCGGACGCCTTGCGCCACGCCCGTCCCGGCGCCTCGCGGAAATCGCGCCCATAGCCGACGCCCGAGCGGTAGTTGAGCGCGAGCACGACATAGCCCATCTCCGCGAGCCGCCGGTTCATCGCATAGTCGTTCGCGTAATATCCGCTGAAGTGGAACGCCGGGAACATCTGCCGCGTCGGCCCGCCGTGCACGTAGACGAGCGCGGGGTGCGGCCCCTTGCCTTTCGGCAGGAACAGCTGCCCCGGCACGCTCTCTCCGTCCGATGCGGTAAGGCGCACCTGCTGCGGCGCGGGTGCGGCGAAGCTGTGGCGGTAGCCGTAATCCGCGGGCGTCTCCGCATAGGCCACCTTGCCCGTCGCGCTGTCCACGATCCGCAGCATCGCGGAAGCGTCCGCCCCCGCGCCCGTCACCGCGACATGCCGCCCGTCGCCCGCCGCGCTCGCCAGCGCCAGCACGACGTCTTTCGTCTCCACTGCGCGTTCGCGCCCGCTGGAAACGGTGATGAGCGAGGCTTGGCGGGTATCGAGATCGCGACAGTTGTGGATCACGAACAGCGTATCGGGCGCCGCAAGCTCGCTCTCCGCGACCTCGCATTTCTCGCCCGTCAGCGCCCGCACCTTGCCGCCACTCGCCGCATAGAGCCGCGCCCAGCCGTCTTCCTCGGCGCGGAACACGACGGTCTTGCTGTCGGACCAGCGCAGCAGCCCTTCGTCGTCGTCGGAGATGTAGGAGCCCCCGCGCGGTCCCGATTGCCACAGCGTCTGCGCCTTGCCGCCGCTCGCCGCCACCGTCTCCACGGCGACCGGCTGGTTTTCGAGGTTGTCGTAGGTCACCGTATGCTCGCGCCCCGGCCAGCGCAGATACGCGACCGATTTGCCGTCGGGCGAAAGCACGGGGTGGCTCAGTCGGTCCGCGCCTGTCACCAACCACGCCACGCGGTCGCTGCCGAGCGTATGGCGGCCGAGGAAGGACCAGCCGCCGCGATCCTGCACGAAGAAGAAGCTCTTCCCGTCCGCCGCCCACGCGCGCTGCGCGAAGGCCGCGCCGCCGCGCACAAGCATCTCCGGTTTCGCATCAGCGGCGCCGACAGGCACAGCCCACAGGTCCGCGCCATTCCGGTAGACGAGCCGCGACCCGTCCGGCGTGAACTCCGGCGAGGCGCCCTCGCCGATCTTCACCGGCGCCGCGCCGCCCGAACTGGAGGCCAGCCAAAGCGTCGCTTTCGGTGGCGTGATGAGGCTGGCAGGGTTATACCCGCCCGCCGCGAAGCCCGTCGTGAACGCCACATAGGCGCCGTCGGGGGAGATTTGGATGCCGGTGATCGGCGCGCCGTCCACGTCGCTTTGCGTGTGGAGCGCCGTGCGCTTGAAGCTAGGGCCGCGCGCGGCGAAGAGCTGCGTCTTGTCGCCCTGCTGCACGGTCCACGCGAAGGCGCCCGCGCGCGATGCGCTGATTTCGGTTGCCATCGGGAAGGCGAGGAACGCCGTATCGTCAGCGGCAGAGGCGGCAGACGCCGCGGCCAGCGCCGCGCCGGCAAGCAAAAAACGGGAAACGAAAGACGAGACGCGCATGACCGGGAGCCCTCCTGCTGAACGAAGGGCGTGCCGCGAGCGGCGCTATTCTCCCTTCGGGCGCTTTATGTCCCGATCTTATCCGAGCGCACCTGATTGGCAAATGCCTTCCGAGGCTTCGCGACGATCGCCCCGCCATCGTCGTCCCAGCGCATCAGCGAGAGTTTCGCCGCGTTGGCGCGCTGGCGGCGGTCCGGGAAGTGGCGGTGCGGATAGGCGTGGGTGTCGAGCGTGCGCGCCAGCCGGTGAATTTCCGACTCATACTGTGCGAGCAGGCGGGGTTCGATGGCGGCGTCGCGCCGCATGATGGCGATCTGTTCCTGGCGGAGGAGTCGGTTCAGGTCCATGGATTTCCCTTCAAGCGTGGCGACCGGTCAGGCGTATTGCAGGGCGTCGCGGATCCTGGCGCCCGCGGCGCGGGAGCGGAGCGCATCGACGGCGGCGCGGCATTCGGTTTCGCTGCGATACCCGCCGGCCTGCGCCAGGGTCGTCCCGTTCGGCGCGCAGAAGCGCCAGCGCCAGTCTCCGCCGCAGCGGATCGTGGAGGTGAGGCTTTTCTCTTCCCCGCAATACACTTCGAAATAGCAGACAGGCGCGAGGTTCAGCCGCAGGTCCGAATAGATTTCGTCCCCGTCGTCGTTATCCGGTTCGCTGCCCCTGAATGAAGCCAGCGAAAATGTTTCGCGATTTGCATTTGAAAGCACACGATTTCTCCTGGATGAGCAAGCGGGAGCACGAAGTCCCCCAGTCACGAGACGCTTGCGGCCAGAAATCGGGTGATGACGACTCCTAGCATATTTTCGGGTTGGCGGCGAACGCCAATTGGGGATCTGGCCCGTTATTTCGGCCGGTTCGCGGTTTTCTGCTGGTCGGCCTTGTGGATACGGTCCAGCTCTTCGGCGTCGACTTCGAAGGCATAGGCCTTCCCCCCGCGGCGCACGTAAAGAAAGGCGGAAACGCCCTTGGGGTCTCCGCCGTCTGCGGAAGGAACCGTGTCCAGCTCCACCTGATATTCGCCCGCGGGCAGCGTGCCGTCGATCCCGCTTATGGTGAAGGCGCTCGTGAAGGCCAGCGTCCGGCGTTCGGTCGCCGTCATTCTCCGGCGGCGACCGCCAGCTCGCGTTCCGCGTCGCGGGCGAGCTTGGCGGTTCGCACCTTTTCGCCTTCCAGCAGGTTCTTGGTGTGCTGCCGCGCGAGTTCGATCCAGCGGTCCCGCGCCAGGATCGCCTGCTGCTTCACGTTCATGAGCACGGCCTCGGTGATGGCACGCTGAGAACTCGCGATGCGCTCCTGATAGAATTCCGTCTGGTCTTTCATGTGGAGCCCTTTCGCTGGAAGATCGGCGCTTAGCCGATCAGGTCATAAACGATCTGCCGAAGCTGCTGGCGCGTCAGCCCTGAAGGTTCGCGCCGCGCGCCCGTGGGGGGCGCTGTTTTCGGCAAAGGAGAAGCTGTGCGGCGCGCCGGGTTCCGGCGTCCGTTTGTCATTTGAGTTTGCATATCTGTCATTTGTCTTGGCCGCGCCAATCGCGGCATCATATTTTGTGAAGCGTGTTCGCTTCGCAGTCGTGGGGGCGGCCCGGCGAGTTTCGCCGGACCTCCCGAACCCGTGAAAGCGCCGGTCAGGCAGCTTTCAGGCTGACCGCACTCGTGCGGCCGCGCTGATCGCGCTCCAGCTCATAGCTGACGCGCTGGTCCTTATCGAGCGTCTCCATGCCCGCCATCTGGACGGCGGTGATGTGGACGAACGCGTCTTCGCCGGAGCCTTCGGGCGCGATGAAGCCATAGCCCTTCTGGGCGTTGAAGAATTTTACGGTGCCGATAGGCATAGTGTGTCTCAGTATTCAAATAATGATCGTACCCGCGCACCACATGGCGGCGGGTGCCGAGAGGCCGGTGTTCTGAAAAGGGGTGCCGGAGCGCCGCAATCCGTCGCGCGCAACGTCAGCGAGACCTATATAGCGCATGTTGGGTTAATTTACAATGTCGGGGGGAGGATGGGGTGCTAGGGCCCCGCGCCGGACTGCGCGAAACAGCGCCCAGCGCTTCCGAAAGCACTGCCACCAGCGACCGTGGCGAGAGCGCGGGGCTGGAAGATCGGGGGCTCGGCCGTCATGTCAACGACCCAACCTATATGGTAGCTTAGAGCAGAAGATTAAGTTGTGAAAGTGCGTCAGGTTGCACTGAAACCGAACCGTATGAGGGCCGCTCGCCGACTAGACTTTCTCCGCCAACAATACGCGCTGACCGATCGCGGCAACGGACGTGAACGCTTCCAGCCGCAGTTGCTCTTGGTCGGCCTGTTCTTCTAATGCCTCGCGGGCGACTTCGAGATTCTCGAACTGCTTCTCGCTTACTTGGGGATCGTCGCGGGCAGGCATTTGAATCAACATCTCGTGATCCCGATGAAACACGTCAGTAGTCTCAGCGTCACGTGCCACTTTCAGGTCCCACAATCGCCGCTTGATCAAATCAATCGACCGGGAAATTTGTCTAGCTTGAAGCGTGCCGAAGTTTGCCACGAGCCGCGACCCAGTGAAATCGATAGACACTTCATAGCTGCGCCGTCGCCGTTGCTTGCCGTTCAAATCCGCACGAAAGAAGCTTGCAAGGCCCGCGCGCTCCTCGGCAACATAGTCAAGCACCAGCTTGGGAAGACGGTCCCCACCAGCCAAGGCTTCAAACTGTTCCTCATATGATTCTGCGGTGTCGTTGACGTCAAGCTGCACTGCAGTTGCGCTGGCATCATAGAGCGACGACATCGCGCTCATCCATGACGCTCCAATAGACTGTAGCGACACCCCTTCAGCCTCACGCACAGTGCCGAGCGTGACACCGGTGATCGAAGGCAAAAAATCCAAAACTGCCTCTGCCGCACGAGCCGCCATATCGGTCCGCAGTTCGTCGAGGACAATACCAGCGACCTGAATAACGATGTCGGACTGTGAGCCGTAAAGACACTGCAACCGGCTCAAGGCATTAGCGGCTTCGATGTGGAAGCCCGTATCGTTGAAGACTACGACACCTATCACCAATCGCTCTTGCGATCCTCGGATAGGAGAAAGGAAGACAGGCGCCCAGCGCGCACGCAGAGAGCTGGAGAAGACCGGAAATGCGTTACCGTCTAGATTCACGACCATCACATCAACACCGGCATATCGAGAGCAGCGCTAGCAAGACGGGTGACGTGCTGCACACGGCCCTTGAGAAACATCCTAACCGCTTCCACGTCTTCCGGTGGCAGCAAAAGAGCGGCATGGCTGGCGACAATCGCTGCGTCTATGTCGATCAATCTCAGGTCTGCTTCCAAAATGCCAGCCTGCTTTGCTCTGACCTCTCGCCCCGCTTCTGTCAGGTGTCGGGTCAACCACTCTCTAAGCCGATGACGATAGGCGGCGGTCGAATCAAGGTCGGATGGAGACCATGCGGGGCCTGTGAACGCCCAACCATGGTCAATAAGCCATGCATCACCCCCCCAACTGAACAGCAGGTTGCCAGGGTGACGATCAACGTTCGCGATCCATGCGTCAAAGCCATACAACCGACCGAGTGAGGGCCAAGCAGTAATTGCACCCAGCAACCGCACCCGGCCAGGTTCGTCCGTTTTATAGCGGAACTGGATATTGGGCACGTTAACATCCACGCTAGCCAGCATCAGCCGTCGACCATCGCGAGTCATAGGCCCCTTTGAGGCCGGCAAGTCCTTGATGTTGACTTGCACGAGAAGGGTGTCGGGTATGGGCAGAGATAGAGCGCGAGCGAGCACGAATGCTATTAGTTCGTTAGCAAGTTCCTTAGGAACCACGTCCTTCAGGATCGCATTTGCCGTCTTCCCATCGGCTCGAAGGACCTGCCCCCGATACGTGTCGTTGACATTTCCCTCGTTGAATCCCTCTGCTCCCGGCAAGACGCTGCCAAACTCAACTCGAGGCACAGCTGCCATCAACCAATCCCCCCGCCAAGTGCGGAAGCTATAGGGGGTTCGGCCACGGAACAACCCACCCCAATGTATTGGACGCCGCTAGCACGAACCATCAGCCTCAAAGCTTCACCGCTCTCCAGTCAACATTTTGACAAGCGCATCTGCGACTTTCGTCCCCTTTCCAAGCCGCTCCCCCTTCGTTAAAGCAGCCCCGACTCCGCCGGTTGCTGCGCTGCAATAGCGCGTACCGGCCGGGCCTGAATGGCAAGACAAGGGGATCGTGAAGATGACCGCCACCGGACGCGACAGCCTGAACACCCGCCGCACGCTGAATGTCAGCGGCCGCGAATTCGCATATTATTCGATCCCCGCCGCCGCCGAGCGCTTCGGCGACTTCTCGGCGCTGCCCTTCTCCATGAAGGTGCTGCTGGAAAACATGCTGCGCTTCGAAGACGGCGACACCGTCACCGAAGGCGACGTTGAAGCCTTCCGCTCCTTCCTCAACGCCAACCTCGGCGAGCGCGAGATCCAGTATCGCCCCGCGCGCGTGCTGATGCAGGATTTCACCGGCGTTCCCGCCGTCGTCGATCTCGCCGCGATGCGCGATGCGATGGCGAAGCTCGGCGCGGACGCGGAAAAGATCAATCCGCTCGTCCCCGTCGATCTCGTCATCGATCACTCGGTGATGGTGGACGAGTTCGGCACGCCCAAGGCCTTCGGCCAGAACGTCGCGCTTGAGTACGAGCGCAACATGGAACGCTACAAGTTCCTGAAGTGGGGCGCGCAGGCGTTCCGCAACTTCCGCGTCGTGCCGCCGGGAACGGGCATCTGCCACCAGGTGAACCTCGAATATCTGGCGCAGGCGGTGTGGACCTCCGAAGACGCGAGCGGCGCCACGGTGGCTTACCCGGATACGCTCGTCGGCACCGACTCGCACACAACGATGGTGAACGGCCTCGGCGTCCTCGGCTGGGGCGTCGGCGGGATCGAGGCCGAGGCCGCGATGCTCGGCCAGCCCGTCTCCATGCTCATCCCCGAAGTCGTTGGCTTCAAGCTCACCGGCCGCATGGCCGAAGGCATCACCGCCACCGATCTCGTGCTCACCGTCACGCAGATGCTGCGCAAGAAGGGCGTCGTCGGCCGCTTCGTCGAATTCTACGGCCCCGGCCTCGATGCGCTCAGCCTCGCCGACCGCGCCACCATCGCCAACATGGCGCCCGAATACGGCGCCACCTGCGGCTTCTTCCCGATCGACGCCGAAACCATCCGCTACATGCGCTTCACCGGCCGTGAAGACTGGCGCTGCGAAATGGTGGAAGCCTATGCGAAGGCGCAGGGCATGTGGCGCGATGCATCGACGCCCGATCCTGTGTTCACCGACACGCTCGGCCTCGATCTTTCCGAAGTGCGCCCCAGCCTCGCCGGCCCGCGCCGCCCGCAGGACCGCGTGCTCCTCGAAGATCTCGCCGCCGGTTTCGAAGCCGAGCTTACGGGCAGCTTCAAGGTGGCGGACCCGAAGAAGCGCGTTTCGGTTGATGGCGCGAACTACGATATCGGCCACGGCGACGTCGTGATCGCCGCGATCACCAGCTGCACCAACACCTCGAACCCCGATGTGCTCGTCGCCGCCGGTCTCGTGGCGCGGAAAGCGCGCGCGAAGGGCCTCGATCGCAAGCCCTGGGTGAAGACGAGCCTCGCGCCGGGCTCGCAGGTCGTCACCGATTATCTCGAAAAGGCCGGGCTGCAGGCCGATCTCGACGCCATCGGCTTCGATCTCGTCGGCTATGGCTGCACCACCTGCATCGGCAACTCGGGGCCGCTCCCCGCGCCGATCTCGAAGGCCGTGAACGATGGCGACATCGTCGCCGCGTCGGTGCTTTCGGGCAACCGCAACTTCGAAGGCCGCGTCTCGCAGGATGTGCGCGCCAACTATCTCGCCTCGCCGCCGCTCGTCGTCGCTTATGCGCTCGCGGGCACGGTGCGGAAGAACCTCGCGGTCGAGCCGATCGGCACGGGGTCGGACGGCGCGCCGGTGTTCCTGAAGGACATCTGGCCGACTAATCAGGAGGTTCGCGCCACCGTCGAGTCCTCGCTCGATGCGGACATGTTCAAGGCCCGCTACGCGCACGTCTTCAAGGGCGATGCGCAGTGGCAGGCGATTGATGTCACGGGCGGGCGCACCTACAGCTTCTCGTCGGTCTCGACCTACGTGCAGAACCCGCCGTATTTCGAAGGCCTCACGATGACCCCGAAGCCGCTTGTCGATATCGTGAACGCGCGCGCGCTCGCGGTGTTCGGCGACTCGATCACCACCGATCACATCTCGCCCGCGGGCTCGATCAAGGCCGATTCCCCGGCCGGCACCTACCTCACCGAGCACCAGGTGAGCCGCGCCGACTTCAACTCCTACGGCTCGCGCCGCGGCAACCACGAAGTGATGATGCGCGGCACGTTCGCGAACATCCGCATCCGCAACAAGATGCTCCCCGGCGTCGAGGGCGGTGTCACCCGCCACGTCCCGTCGGGCGAACAGCTTGCGATCTATGATGCGGCCATGCGCTACAAGGATGAAGGCACGCCGCTCGTCGTCCTTGCCGGCAAGGAATACGGCACCGGCTCCTCGCGCGACTGGGCCGCGAAGGGCACCACGCTGCTTGGCGTGCGCTGTGTCATCGCGGAAAGCTACGAGCGTATTCACCGCTCGAACCTCGTCGGCATGGGTGTGCTGCCGCTTCAGTTCCAGGGCAGCGACAGCGCCGAAACGCTCGGCCTCACCGGCGACGAGCTGTTCAGCATCGATGGCGTCGCGAACCTGAAGCCGCGTCAGGAGGTCACGGTGAACTTCACGCGTGCCGACGGCACCACCGGTTCCTTCGTCGCGCGCTGCCGCATCGATACGAATAACGAGCTGGAATATTTCCGCAGCGGCGGCATCCTGCACTACGTGCTGCGCAACCTCGCCGCCTGAGGATACGGAGAGGGCGGGTTTCAGGCCCGCCCTATTCCCATTCGATCACCTGCCAGCCGCGCGCCTCCGCAAGCGCGCGCAGTTTCGGCGTCGGGTTGATCGCAAAGCCTTCGTCCGCCCATTCGAACATCGGCGCGTCGCTGTGGTGGTCTGAAAAGAAGCGCACGTGCAGCGTCTCGCGCGGTGGCAGCGCCTCTGCCACCATGTCGCGTTTCGCGCCATCGTAGCAGTTCTCGCCGTCCAGTTTCGCCAGCACTGCGCCCGAAGCGTCGCGGTGCGATTTCGTGCCCACCACGTGCTCAACGCCGAGCCGCGCCGCGATGGCGTGCACATAAAACGTGTAGGATGCCGTCGCGATCACCACAGTGCGGCCTTCCGCCTTCTCCGCGTCGATCCGCGCCTGCGCACCCCTGAACGTGCGCCCCGGCACCATCCAGCGCGCGAAGCCTTCGGCACGCGGCGCGATCCGGTCCATCGGCACGCGCCTGCCCATCAGCAGCCGGTGGTTGATTTCCTTCAGCCGCCCCCGGCTGACGAAACCCGCGACATAGGCCCCGCCCGCCAGCAGCGACAGCGGCAGAAAAAGCAGCCGCCACGGCGCTTCGTGCCACGCCCAGTAGATCAGCCAGGGCGAATAGGATCCGCCCCGCGTGATCGTCCTGTCCATGTCGAAAACGGAATACTGTATTAGGTTACTCAAACAGCCTCCAGCGCTTGCCTGAAGTCCGCGACTAGATCGTCTACATGCTCAACCCCGATCGAAACCCGAACCAGATTGTCACTGATCCCCAGCTCCGCCTTCCGCGCATCCGGCACCGACAGATGCGTCATCGCCGCCGGGTGACTCGCCAGGCTCTCCGTCCCACCGAGCGAGACGGCCAGCTTCACCAGCGTCAGATTGTCGAGCAGCCGAAACGCCTCCGCCTCCCCGCCCTTCACGATCACCGAGAAGGTCGAACCCGACCCGGTACAGTGCCGGTCGTATATGTCCCGCTGCGCACTGCCCGGTTCCAGAAACCCCAGATACCCCACCCGCTCGATCTTCGGATGATCGCGCAAGAAGGCGCAAAGCGTCCGCGCATTCGCCTCCGCCCGCTCCATGCGAAGCTGCACCGTCTCAAGGCTGCGCAGCAGCATCCACGACGTATGCGGATCCGTGATCGTCCCGATGGTATTGCGCAAGGCAAGGATCGGCGCGAGCGCCGCCTTTGTCCCGATGCACGCCCCGCCCACCAGATCGGAATGCCCGCCCACATACTTGGTCAGCGAGTAGAGCGAGATGTCAGCGCCGTGCCGCGTCGGCGCCTGAAAGACGGGGCCGAGGAAGGTGTTGTCGCACATGATGATCGGCGTCTCACCTTCCGTGAATACCGCATCGCGCGCCGCCGCCACCGCCTCGATATCGACGAGATCATTGGTCGGGTTCGCTGGACTTTCGAGATAGATCACCGAGACGCGCCCCTTGGCCTTCGCCGCGCGCAGCGTCTCCTCAATCGCCTCGCGGCTAGCCGACGCACGGAAGTCCATCCAGCCGACCGAGAACTTGCCGATCACCGCATCGATCAACTTCTCGGTCGCAGCATAGAGCGGCGCGGAGTGCACGATGATGTCGCCCGGCCGCACATAGGCCATCAGCGCCGTGGTGATGGCCGACATGCCGGTGGAGAAAACAAGCGCGTCCTCTGCGCCTTCCCACAGCGCGAGCCGGTCCTCCAGAATCTCCTGATCGGGACCATTGAACCGGCCGTAGACCAGACCCTCCGCGCCACCGGGACGACGCCCGATGATGCCTTCGAAGAAGCGCTTGCCGTCCGCTGCGCTTTCGAAAACATAGGTCGACGTCAGAAAGATCGGCGGCTTCAGCGCACCCTCAGACAGCGTCGGATCATAGCCGTAGCCCATCATGAGCGTAGAGGGGTGGAGCCGACGCCCGCCAAGCTCCAGCGACTGCGGCTTCATCGCGCGGCGGCGCGCCGGCGGCGGTTCTGCATCCGTCATGTCCGCAACCTATCCCTCCGCCTGCTTGTCTGCAACGCATACGCCCTCAGACAGAGCCAGGCGGATCATCGGCAATAAAAAAGCTCCCGAGTCGGGAGCTTTTTCGTGTTGAGAGCGGCAGCAATGCCGCTCCGCGACCACAGCGCCTAGAGGTAGCTGCCGCCGAACAGCCAATCCCAGAAACCCTTCGCGGGCTGAGTCGGCTTACGAGTTGCATTCGTACGCATTTTTTGATCCCCAGCATCACAGTGATGGCAAACTGCCATGCCGGCATTTATGCTTAACGAATATGGTTTACAAGCATTAACCGCTAAGATTAACCACTTGCCTTAACCTTGGCGGGATAGTCGATCATCTCCTTGAGGTCGGAATCCTCCATGGGCCTCGCGATGTGGTACCCTTGACCGCGATCGCAGTGAATCTGCGCGAGCGTGAACAGCTGCTCGGGCGTTTCGATCCCTTCCGCGACGACCTCCAGCCCCAGGATATGCGCAAGCTCGATGGTCGACACCATCACCGCGCGATCGGCCGGACCGTTCAGAAGTGCGTTGGTGAAACGGCGATCGATCTTGAGTTCGGTCGCCGGTATCTTGCGCAGATACTCCAGCGTCGACATGCCCGTGCCGTAATCATCGATGGCAATGCCGATGCCAAGCACACGAAGCTCGTTGAGTGTTGCGAGTGCAGCTTCCCCCTCAGCGATTGCAGCCGTCTCCGTAATTTCCAGAACGAGAGCATCCGCGGGGATTTGATAGCGTGCGAGCACGGACCGAACGACATCCACGATCATGCGGGAAGACAGCTCGCTCGGCGACAGGTTGACCGACATCCGGAACGCCGGATTGCGGCGCAAAACATCGCGCGTCACGACACCGGCGCGATCAAGCACGAAGGCCGTGACCTTGCCGATTCGGCCATTGCGCTCGGCAACCTCCACGAAATCCATCGGGCTGATGGGGCCCCGCACCGGATGCGTCCAGCGCACCAGCGCTTCTGCGCCGCTGATCATCGCCGTTCGGAGATCGAGCTGCGGCTGATAGGCAACCCAGATGTGGCCCGCTTCGAGCGCATCATCGAGTTCACCGAGCAACGACAACTTCCATTCCTTGGCCTTCGCCGTCGCCGGATCGTGCACCATCCAGCAGACGCCCTCCTCGCTGGCGGCGTGCGCGGCGGCAAGGGCGCTGGCGAGGCGGTGCGACATCGGCAGCGCGGTTTCGCGGTCGATCCCGAAGGCAACGTCAACATCGTAGCTGCGCTCTGCAACCTTGATGGGGCTGCGGAAGATGAGTTGCATCGCCTTGAACTGGTCCACGACCAGTTCAAGTTCCGAAGCGTTGGTCAGCCAGACGAAATTGCCGTCGTCGCCATGCCAGAGCTGCGCCCCGGTCGTACCAATCGACAGGCGCGCCGCGATGAGCTTGGTGAGCTCGTGTTCGAAATCCGGGGGCAGCGTGCTGACGATGTCCGCAAAGCGGCGCACGCGCGCGGCGATCAAAAGCTCCGACGAGACGAGATCCTCACGGCGCAGCATCGCGTTGACGGTGGGGAGACCGGAAACGGGATGCACGAGACCAAGCTCTCGCCGACGTTCGAGCACCTGCCGCCACGCGAAGGCGACGAGCGAGCCGGCGGCCAGCAACAGCGCGGGCGCCACTTCGACGAACACGTGCGCGTGTTCGAGGGCCAGCGGCAGCACGATAAGCGCGGCGAGGCCCGGCACACCGAGCATCCATTTGAGCCGGTTGCTGCCGTAAAGCAGAACTGCCGACACAGCGGCAGCCAGGAGCCACAGCGGCCACCAGCCGAGCACCGCAGGTCGACCGGCCTTCAGCGTTTCCGCGCCGAGAACCGTGACGAAAACGCTCGTAGCGTGCCCCTGCCCGGGCATCGCGAGGCGTGTCGAAAGCGTTTTCGAATTGAGCCCGACCACGACCGTGCGGCCCTTGATGTCGAGTTCCGATTGCCCGGCGAGAACATCGGCTGCACTCGCATAGGGGATCGATGCCAGCGTATAGGAATAGTCGATCGGAAACCGCTCGCCCAGCGGCCCATCCACGCCAGCGATCGCCGTCTCCATCGACCTTCGCACCCGGTCTCCGATCACCTGCCGATAGGCAAGATCGGGGACGCCGTTCCAGTAGCGCAGGAACTTCATTGTCGAGACCACCTCGGCGGTGTCGCCAAGGCTCGACGGCTCAAGGACGCGCATCTTTCCATCGGCGCTGTAATCGTTCGTGCTGGCCAGGAACACGGCGCCCGGATGCCGGTCTATGACCTTCGAAAACGCGCGGTCTCCCTCCGGATCGAGCGGCGGCAGATAGAGATCGAAGAACACCCGTTCAGCACCGGATGCAAAGAGCCGGTCGGTCAGCGCGGCAAGGCGCGCGCGGTTCCAAGGCCAGGGGCCTGTCGCTGCAATCGACTCGTCATCAATGCCGACAACGACCACCTCGCCGCTCACCGGCTGGGCACGGATCTTGTTGCGCAGCGTGAGAAGCGCAAGGTCCGCCGGTTCCATGAACGCAGCAATCCCCAAGAGGCCCGACACGAGCATCAGCCACAGCAAAGGCTTGCGCTTTTGCGCAAGCGCCGTGAACGGCTCAAGGGCGCGCGACAGGGGCATGTCGGCATGGTTACCGACCGAACCTTAAGAAAAATTATCAGGCAGCGCGCCGAAGCATGAAAAACCGCACAAATCCGCCTTAATTTATGCGGCCACAGAAGTATCCGTCCGTAGCCGTTTCATTGTCGTTTGAAGCGTAAAGCGCAGGCCTTCGGGATGATACATCACATCGACGGCTCCCCCAAACTGCGGCGCGAGCGCGCGGTTTAGAAGGCGTGATCCGAAACCTCGGCGTTTCGGCAACGCGACGGGAGGACCATCTGCCTCGATCCATTCAAACGCGAATGGATCGTCCGTACCGGCTCTACCTGCCTGCCAGCGAATGTCAATTTTCCCGGAAGGCACTGAAAGTGCGCCATACTTTGTGGCATTGGTCGCAAGTTCATGCACGGCGAGCGCCATGGATAGCGACTGGTCAGCGGAGAGATATATCGACGGCCCACTAAGATGGATAACCGCGGCATTACCGTGCGGTCGAAGCGCCTCCTCCACGATGTCCCTGAGCGGCGCATCGCTCCAGCGTGACCGGGTGAGTACATCGTGCGCCTGTCCCAGTGCCTGCAAACGTTGCGCGATAAGTTTACGTGAATCTTCAGGAGAGGATGTACGAAACGTCTGATCGATCACGGCGGAAACGACCGCGAGCATATTCTTCATGCGGTGCGCCAGTTCCTGATTGAGAAGCACGGCGTGGCGCTGCGCTTCGACCATGGCCGTTGTCTCGATGACCGTATCCATCATGCCGACGACATTACCCAACTCATCCCGCACAGGGCTGTAGCAGAAGGTGAACCATGCCTGCTCTGGATAGCCGTGACGGTTTACCGTAATCGCGAAATCTTCAATGAACGTGGCCTCACCATCAAAGGCCAGCTTCACAATAGCGCGGATCTCACTCCAGACTTCCGACCAGACATCGTTGAACGGCCTGCCCAGTGCTTCCGGCTTGCTGCCGAGAATGGGCTCGAAGGCATCGTTGTAGATGCAGATGAGCTCGGAGCCCCATACGAGGCACTGTGGAAAACGCGAACTGAGGACCAAAGCCACCGTCGACTTCAGCGTGGGAGTCCAGTCCCTCGCAGGACCGAGCGGCGTTGCCGACCAATCGAACGCCCGAATGGCACGGCCCATCTTCCCGCCGCCTTCCAAAAAATGCAGAAGCGGCATACGGTGAACTCCGGACGGCGGAACTGCCGAAGCCGAAACGCTATAACAGGCCCCGACGGTTAACAATCCGTGCTTGCGACGAAACGAAACCCGCTATTCGCGCAGTTCCCCACCGACCGCACGCGCTGCCTCAACGATCTTTCCGGCAATCGCGGAGAGTTCCTCTTCGGTGAAGCTGCGCTCGTCGGGCTGCAGCGTCACGCGCACGGCGAGCGAGCGTTTGCCCGGTTCGATGCCTGCGCCTTCGAACAGGTCGAACAGACGAACCGCGGCGATGCGCTTCGGCTCGGCCTTTTGCAGCGCGCGCAGCAGCGCGCCCGCCGCAAGCGCCTTGTCAGCGACGAATGCGAAATCGCGCGTCACCGCCTGCAGCGCAGGCGGCGCGAACACGGGCCGGCTGCGCTTGCCGCGCGGCACAGGGATGGCATCAAGGAATATCTCTGCAACAGCGACGCGGCCTTGAAGATCAAACGCCCGGGCAAGGCGCGGGTGAAGCTCACCGAACTCGGCAAGGATCGTCTTGGGGCCGAGGCCGAGCTTCGCGGAGCGGCCCGGATGATACCATGCGCTCGCGCCCGTGAAGGCCTGGGCGCGTTCCACGGGCGCACCGGCGGCGGCGAGCAGCGCCAGCACCTCCGCCTTCGCGTCGAAGACGTCGAAGCCCTGGGCCGCACCTTCGCGCCAGTCCTTCTCCTGCTTCGCGCCTGCCAGCACGATGCCGAGCGTGAGCCGCTCGCCATCGCCGAGATAGCGGCGGCCAAGTTCGAACAGGCGGATCGAAACCGCCCCGCGGTCGCTGTTGCGCTGCGCGGCGGCGATGAGGCCGGGGAGCAGCGAGGGGCGCATGACCGCGAGGTCGGCCGAGATCGGGTTTTCCAAGGTGAACACGCCGCCGCCGAAGCGCTCGGCATCCTGCGGCGCGATGAAGCTCCACGTCACGGCCTCGTCGAGACCACGCGCTGCGGCGGCACGGCGGAAGGTACGCTCGGTGAGCTGGGCGGGCGTTGCCGTGGGCTTCGCGACGCCCTCGGCGCGTGGGAGTGGTGTGGAGGGGATGGCGTCGAAACCGGAGATGCGGACGACCTCCTCGACGATGTCGGCGGCGCCGTCGACGTCGCGGCGCCACGACGGCGCGGTGATGCGCCATGTATCGCCGGTCTCGACCGCGAAGCCGAGTGCGGCAAGGATTTCCGCCTGTTTTTCTGGATCGACGGTGACGCCTGTGAGGCGCTGGGTGAGATCGGGCGTGTAATCCACCTTGGGCGCGACCTCGGGCGGCTGGCCGGAGCGGAGCTCGCGGCTGGGATCACCGCCGCACAGGTCAAGGACCATGCGGGTGGCGAGCTGGAGCCCGCCTTCAAGGAAGGCCGGATCGACACCGCGTTCAAAGCGGGCGCGGGCATCCGAGGTGAGGCCGAGAGCGCGGCCGGTCTGGCCGATGCGCGCCGGTTCGAAGTACGCGCATTCGATGAGGATATCGGTCGTCTCGGTCTCGACGCCTGAATGCTCGCCGCCCATGATGCCCGCGATGTCGTGAACCTCACGGTCGTCGGCGATCACGGTCATTTCGGCATCGAGCGCGTAGGTCTTGCCGTTGAGTGCAACCACGCTCTCCCCGTCGGCCGCGCGGCGGGCGACGACGGCGCCGGAGAGCTTCGCGAGATCGTAGACGTGCAGAGGCCGGCCGCGATCGAAGGTGATGAAGTTGGTGATGTCGACGAGCGCCGAGATCGGACGCAGGCCGATCGCGGTGAGGCGACGCTGCAGCCAGTCGGGGGACGGGCCGTTCTTCACGCCGCGCACGACGCGGCCGAAGAAGGCCGGGCAGCCTTCGGGATCGTCGGTGCGGATTTCGATCGGGCAATCGTAGCCACCTTCGATGGCTTCGACCGTACCCGGCTTCAGCGTGCCGAGGCCGAGCGCGGCGAGGTCGCGCGCAATGCCGCGCACGCCCATGCAGTCCTGCCGGTTCGGCGTGACGGCGACCTCGATGACGGGATCATCGAGGCCGAGCACTTGCGCAAAGGGCGTGCCGACTGCGGGCGCGCCGGCAAGGTCGATGATGCCGGTATGCGCGTCCGAAAGCTCAAGCTCGCGCTCCGAACACATCATGCCGTGCGATTCGACGCCGCGGATCGCCGCGACCTTCAAGGTGACGTCGATGCCGGGCACATGGGTGCCGGGCGCGGCGAACACGCCGTAGAGGCCCGCACGCGCATTGGGCGCGCCGCAGACGACCTGCAGGGGCTCGCCCGCGCCGGTATCCACCTTGAGGACCTGGAGCTTGTCTGCCTGCGGATGTGGCGCGGCTTCCAGAATCTTCGCGACGCGGAACGGCGCGAGACGATCGGCGGGATTGTCGACGCCTTCAACCTCGAGCCCGACGCGGGTGAGGCCAAGCACGATGTCTTCAAGCGAAGCGGTGGTGTCGAGGTGGTCCTTCAGCCACGAAAGCGTGAACTTCATGCGCCGACTCCTCCCGAAAGCGTGGGTACGGCAAAGGGCGAGAAGCCGTAGTGCTTCAGCCAGCGCACATCGCCGTCGAAGAAGGCGCGAAGGTCGGTCATGCCGTATTTGAGCATCGCCAGACGGTCGATGCCCGCGCCGAAGGCGAAGCCCTGCCATTCGGCGGGATCGAGGCCACACGCCGCGATGACGCGCGGATGCACCATGCCCGAGCCGAGAATTTCGAGCCACGAGGCCTCGCCGCCGATCTTGAGCGTGCCGCCCTCCCACGAGCAGCCGACATCGACCTCCGCCGAGGGTTCGGTGAACGGGAAGTAGCTGGGGCGGAAGCGCAGCGTCACGTCATCAACCTCGAAGAAGGCCTTGATGAATGTTTCCAGCGTCCACTTGAGATGCCCCATGTGGATGTTCCGGTCGATCACCAGCCCTTCGAGCTGATGAAACATCGGCGTGTGCGTCGCGTCCGAATCCGAGCGGTAGACGCGGCCCGGTGCGATGATGCGAATCGGCGGCTGCTCGCTCATCATCGTGCGGATCTGTACGGGCGAGGTGTGCGTGCGCAGCAGGAAGCGCCGGCCTTCCTTCGCGAGTTGTTCGGGGAAGTAGAAGGTATCATGCATCGCGCGCGCCGGATGCGATTCCGGGATGTTGAGCGCGGTGAAATTGTGCCAGTCGTCCTCGATCTCCGGACCGGTCGCGACCGCGAAGCCAAGGTCGGCGAAAATCTCGGCAAGCTCGTCCATCACCTGAGATACCGGATGCACGGTGCCGAGCCGCGCGGGCTCGACGGGAAGCGTGACGTCCACCGCCTCGGCGGCGAGCTTCGCATCGAGTTCGATAGCCTCAAGCTCCGCCTTGCGCGCGGAAAGCGCATCCGAAACCGCCTCGCGCAGCACGTTCAGCGCTGCGCCCGCGACTTTCCGGGCTTCCGGGTCCATGCCACCCAGCGCCTTCAGCTTCTGCGTGATCGCCCCCGATTTGCCGAGCGCGGCGACACGCAGCGCCTCGACGGCGGCGGCATCGGGTGCGGCGGCGATTTTGGCGAGCCACTCGCCCTGCTCGGCGGAAAGGTCGGACATCATTGAACCCCGGTTTTCAAAAAAAAGGCGCGGCCGCTGCCGTAAGCAGCGCCGCGCCTTACCATTGCTTTGGTTCGCGTTTGTTACGCGGCCTTCGCGAGCGCAGCTTCTGCCTGCTTGACGATGACCTTAAACGCGTCGCCCTCGTGGACGGCGAGATCGGCGAGCACCTTGCGGTCCAGCTCGACGCCGGCCAGCTTCAGGCCGTGCATGAACCGGCCATAGGTGAGGCCTTCTTCGCGGACAGCGGCGTTGATGCGCTGAATCCAGAGTGCGCGGAAATTCCGCTTCTTCACCTTCCGGTCGCGATAGGCGTACTGGCCGGCCTTTTCGACCGCCTGACGCGCGATGCGGATGGTGTTCTTCCGGCGGCCGAAATAGCCCTTGGCCGCCTTCAGGATCTTCTTGTGCTTGGCGTGCGTGGTGACGCCGCGTTTGACACGTGCCATGCGTTATCCTCCTATTTCAGGCCGTAAGGCGCCCACTGCTTCAAGACCTTCTTGGTCTCGCAGTCGGCCAGCACATCGGTGCCGCGGTTTTGGCGGATATACTTGGAATTATGGCTGATGAGCCGGTGGCGCTTTCCGGCGACACCGTGCTTGAGCTTGCCAGTCGCGGTGATCTTCAACCGCTTCTTGACGCCGCTCTTCGTCTTGAGCTTGGGCATTTCCGTCTCCTTGAAACGCTATAAGACCGCCTCGGCAGCCCACACTGGCCGGGCGGTCACGTTTTCGAAGCGCGCGCTATAGCGGGGCGGGGCGTGGAGAGCAAGTGCAACAACACACATGCACGGCGCTGTACCGGCCCCGCCTGCCGTTCTAGACACTGCATCATGACCATCACCCAATCCCTGATCGCCTTCACCGCCGCCGCGACCGTGCTGACGCTGACGCCCGGCGTCGATACGGCGATGGTGCTGCGGAGTGCCGCGACGGGACCACGCAGCGCGGCATTCGCGGCGCTCGGCATCGGGCTTGGCTGCCTGATCTGGGGCGGCGCCGTCTCGCTCGGCCTCGGCGCACTGCTCGCGGCCTCGGAAACGGCCTTCACGATCGTGAAATGGGCGGGCGCGGCCTATCTTCTTTATCTCGGCGTCGGTCTGCTCCTGAAACCGCGCAGCGCGCTTGCCGTGGGCAGTGCCTCGACCGGCGGCAGCGCGCGCGAGGCCTTCACGCGGGGGCTCGTCACGAATCTTCTCAACCCGAAGATCGGGGTTTTCTACGTCACCTTCCTGCCGCAGTTCATCCCGACCGGGGTCGATCCCGCGGGGTTTTCGTTCCTTCTTGCAGGCGTGCATGTCGTGCTCGGCACCTTGTGGTTCGCCGTGCTGATCGCCGCGACCGTGCCGCTCGGCCGGTTCCTTGCGCGGCCGAGCGTGGTGAAGACGATGGACCGGCTGACCGGCGGCATCTTCATCGCATTCGGACTGAAACTGGCGCTTTCACGGCAAGGCTGAGCTCTATCCGAACAGCCCCGGCTGCGCTGCTGCCACCGCCGCACCTTCGTGCGCGAGCAGCCAGCGTTTGCGTTCGATGCCGCCGCCGAAGCCGGTGAGCGAGCCGTCCGCACCGATCACGCGGTGGCAGGGCACGATGATCGCCACGGGGTTCGCGCCGTTTGCCGCGCCCACGGCGCGAACGGCGGCCGGACGTCCGATGGCGGCGGCCTGCTCCGCATAGGTACGGGTTTCGCCGGGCGGGATGCGCCTGAGCGCCGCCCACGCTTCCTTCTGGAACGCCGTGCCGCCCGGATCGACCTCGATCGCTGCCGTTGCCGCGAAATCGCCCGTGAAGTAGGCGGCGAGCGCGCGGGACACGACCGCGGGCGCCGCTTCCTGCATTTCGAGCACGGTATCCGGCCCCTGATAGCGGGCGAGCAGCATCTGGAAGCGATCGTCCTTGTCGGCCCATTCGAGCGCGCGCACGCGGCCGTCCGCGCCCCAGACGCAGAGCATGTCGCCGGTCGGGGTGCCGATTCGGGCGGCAGCAAGGAAGAGTTTCGGGGAACGCGATATCATCACCGCACGTTAGTCTTCCCATGCAGACGCCGTCCATCCGCGAATGGGGCCGCAAATGGGGTCAACCCGGCCGCGACACATGGGATCGATTTCCGAACCCCGTGAGGCTTGCACTGAAGGCTCTACTGTGGGTTTTCGGGACGCTGTTCCTGCTGTGGCTGATCCTGTTCATCACCAAGGGGCGATTTCTGGAGCGCCCCTTCGAGCGCGTCGCCACCAGCATCGTCGGCCGCGAAGTGCGCGTGGGCGGCGATTTCCAGCTTTATTCGAACCCGCACATCAAATTCCGCGCCGAAAGACTGGTTATCGACAATCCGGACTGGGCCGAAGGCGAGCGCTTCGTCGCTTCGAAACTGATCGACCTCCGGATCGACATCCTGCGGCTGATCTTTGGCAAGGTGCTGTTCCGGCAAGCCACGCTGGAAGATACGCATTTCGCGCTGGAATGGGACAAGGCGGGCACGCGCAACAGCTGGACCTTCGGCGAAACGCGCGGCGAGCCCTTCCGGCTTCCCGAAATCCGGCGCGCAGCCATCACCGGCACGACGCTCGCTTACCGTGACCCGCCGCGGCGGCTGATTGCCGATCTCGCCTTTGCGCCAATCGCGGCGCGGTCGAGCCGGTTCGGGGAGGCGATCGGCTTCAAGGGCGGCGGCACCTCGATGGGCGAAGCGTTCCGCGTGACTGGCCGCCTCGAAAGCCCGGACGCCACGGCGGGGGGCGGGCGCAACGACCTGACGGCGCGGATCGAGGTCGGCGACAGCCGCATCGACGTCGCGGGAACGCTGCCGGGCGCGACGGAACTGGACGGCGCGGTGCTGAATGTCCGCGCACAGGGCGGCAATCTTGCCACGCCCTTCCTGCTGCTCGGCGTCGCCGTGCCCGAAACGCGACGCTTCGATCTGGGCGGCGAGCTGCGACCCGTGGGCAACGAATGGCGCATGACCAAGATCGCAGGGACGTTCGGCGAGAGCGACCTTTCCGGCAGCATGACCGTGCGGACCGGCGGCGAACGACTGTTCATCGCGGCGGACCTGGCGAGCCGCGCGCTCGACATTCTGGATGCGGGCCCGTGGATCGGCATACCGCCCGAACGGCTGGAGAGCATGGGCGGCAAGGGTGCGATCACCACTGAGGGCGGGCGGCCCCGCGTGCTGCCGAACGCGCCGCTGAACGCCGAAGGGCTGAGCCGGTTCGACGCACGCATCGCGTACCGCGCCGCAAACGTCCGCACGGGCACGATCCCGCTGCAGAACCTTCGGCTCTCGCTCGGGCTCGACAACCGGCTGCTGACGCTGAAACCGGTGCAGTTCGATTTCGCGGGCGGTACGCTGACCGGGAACATCAATCTCAACGCCCGCCGGTCGCCGGTGGTGACGCGCTATGACATCAACCTGACCCCGGTACGCATCGCCGAGCTGCTGCGCGGCTTCGATGTCGAAAGCACCGGAACGAAGGGCGTTCTGAAAGGCCGGCTGGACCTTACCGGATACGGCAACGACGTGCGCGAATCGCTGGGATCGGCGAACGGACGCATCGCGGTGGTCCTGCCGCAGGGCGATTTCTGGATTCGCAATGCAGAGCTTCTCGAACTCGATATCGGCGACTTCGTGGAAGCCGCGCTCGGCGACAAGCTGAAGGAACCGGCCCGCATCCGCTGCGGGCTCATCGCCTTCACGGTGAAGGACGGGGTGGGACGCGCCGACCCCATCTTCATCGATACGCGCAAGAACGTAATCCGCGGCGGCGGGCGCATCAGCTTCAAGGACGAAAGCCTCGACCTCGCGGTGGAGGCCGATGCCAAGAATCCCAGCCTCTTTTCCGGCCAATCACCGATCAGTGTCGGCGGCTGGTTCGCGGCGCCGACGGTAAACCCGATCTCGGGCGAACTGGTGGGCCGGGCGGCGGCAGGCGGCATCTTGGGGGCGCTGGTCTCGCCGCTCGCCGTTCTTGTCGCGTTCATCGACCTCGGCGACGAGGACGACACGAACTGCGCGCCGGTGCTGGCCGGGGCGAGCGGTGCGGCGGTGCGGGCGGCCGACAAGGCCGCCGAGAAGACAAAGTCAGACAGCTAACCCAGAAGGCGCCGCGACACTTCGGGAAGCAGCGATGCGTCGCCGAGCGCGATGACGCTGCCGTTGCTGTTTCGGTCGAGGGGGCGGCCCTGCCAGTCCGTCATCGAGCCGCCCGCACCGATGACGATGGGGGCGAGCGCCGCGAAATCGTGGAGCTTGAGGTTCGCCTCTACGACGACGTCGATGTGGCCCGCCGCGACAAGCCCGTAGTTGTAGCAGTCTCCGCCGTAAACGAGCTGGCCGGCGGCCGCGGCGAGCGCCTCGAAGCGCGCACGCTCAGGCGCATGGAAATACTGAGGGCCGGTGGAGGCGATGAGCGCCATCGAGAGGGCGGGGCAGCGGCGCGTGGTGACGGGCGTGCCGTTCAGCGTGGTCGCCTCGCCCTCCGCGCCCGTCCAGCGATCCCGCCCGATCGGCTGATCGATGATGCCGAGGACAGGGCGGCCCTCTTCGAGAAGCGCGACCAACGTGCCGAAGATCGGGCGCCCTGCGATGAAGCTGCGCGTACCGTCGATGGGATCGAGTACCCAGACGCGCGACGCACCGGGATTGGAGACGCCGAACTCCTCGCCGACAATGCCGTCGCCGGGGCGCTCGGCTTCGATGAGCGCGCGCATCGCGGTTTCCGCCGCGCGGTCCGCCACCGTGACGGGCGAGGCGTCGCCCTTCGTCTCGACCTCGACGCGGGCGCGGAACCACGGGCGGATCGCTTCGCCCGCCGCATCAGCGAGCCGGTGCGCGAAGGCGAGGTCGTCGGCGCGGCTCATGGTTCGACTTTCCTTGCCGGCACCGCGCGGCTAGCGTGCGCGAAATTGTTCAGGGAATCATGCATGAAGCTCTACATGTCCTACACCTCGCCCTATGCGCGCAAGGTGCGCGTGTTCGTCCGCGAACTCGACCTTGAGGATGCGGTCGACGAGGTGCCGGTCAATCCGCTCGACGACCCCGACGATCTCGTCTCCGTGAACCCTGTTTCCAAGATCCCCGCGCTCATCACCGACGACGGCACGTCGGTGCACGACAGCCGTGTCATTCTCGCGTACCTCGCGAGTCTCAAGGACGCGGGCGACCTCTATCCGGCCCCGGGCGACCCGAAGCGCTGGGCGGCGATGACGCTCGCCGCGCATATCGATGCGATCCTCGACGCCGCCGTCGCGTGGCGTATGGAAACGCAGCGCCAGCCGGGCGAGCGCTCCATCTTCTGGCAGGGCCGCTGGCGCGGCAAGATTGAGCGCGCGCTCGACGCGCTCCCTGCGATGCTGGACGCCGCGCCCGCCTATCGCCGCTACGCCGAAATGCTCTCGGTGATCGCGCTTGAATATATCGATTTCCGGCATCCCGTGCTCGACTGGAAGCGCACGCGGCCGGAGCTAACGAAGCTCCACGACGAATGGGCCTCGCGCTCCTCGATGGTGGAAACACAGTTTCCTGCCGCCTGAATGCGGTATCGTTCTGGTGCCGGTATAATTTACACTCCGGAAGCGGGCTGACGACCGCATGAATGGGAGTCATTCGGATTTCCGTCGATTCGGCTCAACTGGCACGGGCGTTGCTTAATCCTCCCACAACAGGGGGCGCTAAACGTGAAAAGCGCCCGGACAGTTGGAGGATGACATGAACATTCGTATTCTGGGCAGCGCCGCAACGGCGATCGCGCTTCTCGCGAGCGTACCGGCCGACGCCGCTTCAATCTCGCTTTCCGCAACGGTACGCGACTTCTCGGCCTCGCATTCGGATTTCGAGGCAAACCCGATCGCCGGCCATGTGCCCGGTCTCGCCAGCACCACGCTGAACGCGGAAGGCAATCCGGACTTCGCGGGTACAGACGGCACCGGCAACGTCGCGAACGCCACGTCGTTCGACCAGTGGTACAAGGACGTACCGGGCGTCAACACGCCCTACACGATCAACCTGACGCTTGAAGAAACGGCGCCGGGTTCGGGCATCTATGGCTACGCCAACAGCTCTTTCTTCCCGCTCGACGCCCTCACCGGCGCGACCGAGGGCAACCCGCACAACTACCACTTCACGCTGGAGATGGAGACGAGCTTCACCTACCAGGGCGGCGAAGTGTTCAACTTCACGGGCGATGACGACCTGTGGGTCTATATCGACGGGCAGCAGTGCATCGACCTCGGCGGCGTGCATGGCGCGATGTCCGGCTCGTGCGACCTCGACAGCCTCGGCCTGACGGTCGGCGAGGACTACAGCTTCAAGCTGTTCTTCGCAGAACGCCACACGACGGAATCGAACTTCCGCGTCGAGACGACGATCCTGCTTGAGGACACCTCGGTTCCGGAACCGGGGATGCTCGGCCTGCTCGGCCTCGGCCTCGTCGGCATCGGAGCGCTGCGCCGCCGCCGCTGACCCTCGGCAAGCGGACGAAAATCAGGGCGATCCCTTCGGGGGTCGCCCTTTTCGCTTATACGATGCGCTCGATCAGGACGTTCTGCGCGCCCTGCCAAAGCGCACGCTTGCCGAGCGTCGGCAGCTGGTCGAGGCCTTCGACGATCGTGAGAAAATGATTGCCGGCAAGCTGGCCGAGCTTGCTGGCAAAGCTCACCGCTCCGTAGGCGAGCAGGATCTCCGTTTCGCTGTAACCGCCGGGGTAGAAGATCATCTGGCCGGGCGCCGGATAGCTGGTCGCGTTCTCGAAGGTGAACGGAACGGAGGCGTTGCCGAGGGGCACCCAACACGCCTCACCGCTCCACCGGACATGGACGAACTGCGTTTTATACGGCAGCAGGGAGCGGAAATACCGGCATGTCTCGGGCGCCAGCGCGTCTTCGAGACGGGCGCGGAAAACGAGATCGTCTGCAGTGATGCGGATGTCGGCCACGCTTGGTCTCCCGGCGGCGGCCAAGGATTGCGATCCGAAGTCCAACCGCTTGGTCTGAAAGACTGCGCGTGGTCGGGGAGAGAGGATTCGAACCTCCGGCCCCTGCCTCCCGAAGACAGTGCTCTACCAGGCTGAGCTACTCCCCGACGCGCAGGATTTGCCGCTGTGGGCGGAAGCCCTCGGGACAGCGGACGGCGGCTTATAGCGAGGGGGCCCTGCCCCCGCAAGCCTCAGCTTCGTGCCGCCGACATCATATCGTCAACCGCCACGAATTTCTCGCGTGGGGCGCCGCCGCGCGCCCGCGCCACCTCGGCGGCGTCGATCTTCTGCCAATCCCGGAACGTGACGATGTCGATGCCCTTTTCGGCTGCGAGCGCATCGAGCCCCGCGCGGCCCATCTTGTCCGAGGCCGTCACCTCCGCCGCGATCAGATCGGCGATGGCGTAGCCGTCGGGCCGGTTCGTGCCGATCGTGCCGGTGGGGCCGCGCCGCGCCCAACCGACGCAGTAGAGGCCGGGCGATATGCGGCCTTCGTCGTTCACGAAGCGGCCGCCGCGCTCGTCGTAGGGCACGCCCGAGATCGGCAGCGTGCGGTAGCCGATGCAGCTGACCACCATGCCGCAGGGGATGTCGACCATTTCGCCGGTGCCTTCGGCGCGGCCTTCGACGAGGCGGGTGCGTTCGAGGCGGAGGGCTTCCACTCTGCCCTCGCCCAGCACCTCGACCGGGCGGAGGAAGTAGTCGAAGTAAACGAGGACGGGCTTGTTCGGGTCCGGGGCGGTGGCGGCGAAGGCGCGCAGGGTGGTGACTACTTTGCGGAGGCCGGGTTCCAGCGCCTCGTCTTCCTCAAGCGGCGGGAATGCGGCGGGATCGACGACGGGCGACGCGCGGGCAAGCTCGCCCATCTCGCCGATCTCCTTGGGCGTGAAGCTCACCTGATGCGGGCCGCGGCGGCCGATGATGCGGATCCGCTTCACCTGCGACGTGCCGAGCGCATCGACGGCGTGCTGGACGATGTCCGCACCTTCGAATTCCTCCGGCAGCTTCGCAAGGATGCGCGCGCAATCGATCGCGACGTTGCCGTTGCCGATGACCACGACCGCCTCGCTTTCGAGCGGCGGCGCGAGATCCACGAAATCGGGATGCCCGTTGTACCAGCCGACGAACGCGGCGGAGCCGAGCACGCCCGGCAGATCCTCGCCCGGGATGCCGAGCGGGCGATCGGTCGGCGCACCGGTCGCCAGCACCACGGCGTCGTAGAGCCCGAGGAGTTCATCGACGGAGATGCCGCCGTCGCCCACCGGCACGTTGCCGACGAAGCGGACATTGTCTGACAGCGCCGTCTTCTCGTAGCGGCGCGACACCGCCTTGATCGACTGGTGATCGGGCGCGACGCCCGCGCGGATGAGGCCGAAGGGCGTGGGCAGCCGGTCGATGATGTCGATGCGCACATCGCCGCCGTTCAGCTTCTGGGCGGCTTCCGCTGTGTAGTAACCTGCCGGACCCGAACCGACGATCGCGAGATGAAGCGCCATTAAACTCTTCCCCACAGGTCGTTTTTTCCGATGCTAAACTCGCAAGGCGCGATGTAAAGACGCTTTGAGTGGGGGTCTCGCGTCGTGCTCGTCCTGTCTGGAATCGCCATCATCGTGCTCGGCTTCATGGCCCGGCTCAATCCGCTGCTGGTCGTGACGATCGCGGCGCTCGCGACGGGCATCGCCACCGGTCTCGATCCGGTCGCTGTGGTTTCCGCGTTCGGCAAGGCGTTCAACGACAATCGCTATGTAAGCGTGGTGTGGATCGTGCTGCCAGTCATCGGCCTGCTTGAGCGCTACGGACTGCAGCAACGCGCGCGGACGCTGATCGCTGGCCTGAAGGGCGCGACCGTGGGCCGACTGCTGATCATCTATCTGATCGTCCGCCAGATCGCCGCGGCGCTCGGCCTCACCTCGATCGCCGGGCACGCGCAGACCGTGCGGCCGCTCGTGGCGCCGATGGCGGAGGCGGCGGCCGAAGCGCAGGGCGCGGGCGACGCGGAGACGCGCGAGGAGGTAAAGGCGATGGCAGCGGCGACCGACAATGTCGGGCTGTTTTTCGGCGAGGACATCTTCATCGCGATCGCCTCGATCCTGCTCATCAAGGGCACGTTCGAAACCTACGGCATCATCCTCGCGCCGCTCGAACTCTCGGTCTGGGCGATCCCGACCGCGATCGCGGCGCTCCTCATCCACGGTGCGCGGCTGATGCTGCTCGACCGGCGATTGGGCGCGCGATGATCGGGCTTCCCGCGCTCTACACGTTCGCCGGGCTGGTGTTCGGCGCGTTCGCGCTCGGCAGCCTGCGCGACCGCAGCAATGCCAGGCGGCTGGGGAACGCGGCATTCTGGGGCCTGCTGTCGCTGAGCTTCCTTGCCGGCGACCGGATCGGCGATCTCGGCAACGGCGTACTGGTGCTCGGCCTCGTCGCACTCGCGGGCGCAGGCGCGCTCGGCAGCGGTTCGGCGAAGACGACGAGCCCGGAAGAACGGACGGCGCTTTCGGCGCGGCTCGGCAACCGGCTGTTCCTTCCTGCGCTCGTCATTCCGGTCACGGCGCTCGTCGGCACCGCAGCGTTCAAGGCGATCAGCGTGGGCGGCGAACCGCTGTTCGACCCGAAACAGGTGACGCTGCTGTCGCTCGGCATCGGCGTCGTGCTCGCGCTTGCCGTGTCGATGCTCTGGCTGAGGCCACCGCTGCGCGCGCCGCTGGAGGAAGGACGGCGCCTGATCGATTCGGTGGGCTGGGCCGCCGTGCTGCCGCAGATGCTCGCCGCGCTCGGCGCGGTATTCGCGCTGGCGGGCGTCGGTGAGGTGGTGGGCGATATCGCGGGCGCGCTGATCCCGGACGGCAGCCGGTTTGCGGCGGTCGCGGTGTTTGCGCTCGGGATGGCCGGCTTCACAATGATCATGGGGAACGCCTTCGCCGCCTTCCCCGTGATGGCGGCGGCGATCGGCGTGCCGGTGCTGATCCACGGCATGGGCGGCAACCCCGCGGTGATCGGCGCGGTGGGGATGCTCGCGGGCTTCTGCGGCACGCTGATGACGCCGATGGCGGCGAACTTCAACATCGTGCCCGCCGCGCTTCTGGAACTCAAAAACCGGAACGGCGTGATCCGCGCGCAGATCGCGACGGCGCTGCCGCTGCTCGCGGTGAACCTCGTCATCATCTATATCTTCGCGTTCCGATGAGTCTTGACCCTCCTCTCGCCGCCCGCTTCGCGCGCATCGCGCTTGGCCACGTGGGGCAGGAGTATCCGAACAAGATGGACCATGTGCTGGACGGCCCTGCCGACGCGCTGGGGCCGCGCGCGCTGCATCCGATCTTCTACGGCAGCTACGACTGGCATAGCTGCGTGCACAGCTGGTGGCTGCTGCTGACGATCCGGCGGCTGTTCCCCGATCTGCCGGAGAGCCGCGAGATCGCCGCGCGGGCGGACGCGGTGCTGACAGCGGCGAACGTCGCGGGTGAGATCGCGTATCTTGAGCGGCCCTCGTCAGCGGGCTTCGAACGGCCGTACGGCTGGGCGTGGCTGTTCGCGCTGCACGGCGAGGCCGCGCGCCATGCGGACAAGAGCTGGGGCGCGGCGCTGGCGCCGCTCGCCGAGGCGTTCGCATCGCGTTTCAAGAGCTACTTCCCGAAGCAGCTCTACCCGATCCGCAGCGGCGCGCACGCGAACACGGCGTTTGCCTTCATCCTTTCGCTGGACTGGGCGGACACGCACGACGCGGCGATGGCGGCGCTGATCCGTGAGCGGGCGGAGACCTATTTCGGGGCGGATCGCGATTGCCCGGCGTGGGAGCCGGGCGGAGACGAATTCCTCTCTTCGACGATGACCGAGGCGATGTGCATGAAACGCGCGCTCCCCGGCGAGGCGTTTGAACGCTGGCTCGCGGCTTTCCTGCCGCGCCTTGGCAAGGGCGAACCGGCGACGCTGCTCCGCCCCGCCGCCGTGATCGACCGCAGCGACGGAAAGCTCGTCCACCTCGACGGCTTCAACTTCACGCGCGCGTGGGGCTGGCGCGAGCTCGGCGATGCCGACGCGGCGGCGCGGCACCTCGCCGCGAGCCTGCCGCACATTGAAGACGACTATATGGGCTCCCACTGGCTGTGCAGCTTCGCGCTGCTCGCCCTGCACCCGGAAGGACGGACATGAAGGCCTTTATCCCCCTCGCCTGCCTGCTCGCAGGCTTCGCGCCGCTCTCGTCGCAGGGGGTAATCGACGCCTCTCGGCCCGACGAATGGCGGCAGCTTGTCCCCGAGAACACGCTCTACATGGACGCGGGCGGGAGCACGGTGGTGTTCGAGCTTGCGCCAGACCTTGCGCCGAACACTGTCCGCAATATCCGAACGCTGGTGCGCGAAGGCTATTTCAACGGGCTCAGTATCAACCGCGTGCAGGACAACTACGTCGTGCAGTGGGGTGATCCGGATGCGGAAGACCCCGCGAAGATGCGCAAACAAGGTATCCCTGCCACGCTTGCACCTGAATTCGGCATCCCGGCGGCGGGCACAGCCTTCACGCCGATCCCCGGCCCGGACGGGTTCGGTGAGCCCGGATTCGTGAACGGCTTTGCTGCGACGCGCAAGGACGGCGCGGTCTGGGCGACGCACTGCTACGGCGCGCTCGGCGTCGGGCGTGCGGAAGCTGCGGACAGCGGCAACGGCAGCGAGCTTTATGTCGTGATCGGCCATGGCCCTCGCCACCTCGACCGCAATGTGACGATCGTCGGTCGCGTGATTTCGGGCGTCGAGACGCTTTCCAGCTTGAAGCGCGGAAGCGGAGCACTCGGCTTTTATGAAACGGCGGCCGAGCGCGTGCCCATCACGCGCATCCGATTGGGCAGCGACGTGCCCGCGGGCGAGCGCCTCCCCATCGAGATCATGCGCACCGACAGCGCTTCGTTCGCGCGCTATGCGGACGCCCGCGCGCACCGCACGCGCGATGGCTGGTTCGTGCACGAGCCGGGATTCATCGACCTCTGCAATGTGCGCGTGCCGCAGCGGGCGCTTGTCCGGCCCTGAACGCGCGGCCGCAAATAGCGTGTCCGTTCGGTCAATCGGTCGCAGGTGAGCCGCAAGTATGGCGGTATAATCCGAAATAATGCTAAAGACGTGAGCAGAAGCGGACCTTGACCGGAATCAAGTCCGGCAAATGGAGCGGTGGTTGACCAAAGTTTGCGAAGATTGCGTTGTTCGCGACCGGTCGCTGTGCGGCACGCTCGATGACGCCGCGCTGACGGAGATGTCGCGCCTGGGGCGTAGGCGCAAGCTTGCCGCGGGCGAATCGCTGCAGTTCGAGGGCGATGACAACATCCTGTGCGCGAACGTGCTCGGCGGTGTGCTGAAGCTCAGCTCGCTCACCCCTTCGGGCGACGCGCAGACCGTGGGGCTGCTTTACCCCGCCGACTTCATCGGGCGACCCTATGCCGACACGGTGGACCACGACATCACCGCGCTGACCGAAGCCGAGGTGTGCATCTTCGCGCGCGCGCCGTTCGAGCGGATGATGGCGGAGAACATACAGCTCGAGCGCCAGCTGCTCGAGCGCACGCTGAGTGAGCTGGAACGCAGCCGCCGCTGGCTGCTGTTCCTGGGCCGCAAGAGCGCGGGCGCGCGGCTCGCGGGGCTGCTCATCGATATCGACCGGCGCATGGCGCAAACGGGCTGCGGCGCCGACCTCGGCGTCGGGCAGCTGATCCAGCTACCGCTCACCCGCACCGAAATGGCGGACGTGCTCGGCCTCACCATCGAGACGGTGAGCCGCGAACTCGGCAAGCTGAAGGACGCGGGCGTGATCGCGACCGAAGGCCGCCGCGGCCTCCGCATCCTGAAACCGGCCGCGCTCAAGACCATCATGGACAGCGAATAAGCCGCCTATTCGGACTGTTTGCGGTAGGTGAGGCGCTCGTTGCCGCGCAGCATCACGAGATCATCGCCTTCGATGACGAGCGGCTGGTCCTTGAACGGGGGCTGGCCGAGGCTGTTCGGGACGAGGCGGAACGTGAGATCGTTGGCGCGCGCGTGATCGACCGGAAACGGCGCCGACAGGAAATCGAAAACGCCGAGCCCGAGCCGGAGCGACGTGACGCGAATGTCTTTGCCGAGGCTCGGCCTGTATCCGTAGGACTGCGTGTAGCCCTGAACCTCATGGCCTTCCGCGAGCGTCAGGATCACGTCCACGGGCCAGCTCATCGGCGAACCGTCCGGCCCCGTCACCTGCACGCGCAGCGGGAATTCCGTGCTGCGCGTCGCCGAGACCGGCTCGAACACGGGCGACTTCCATTCGGGCTCGGTGGTAAGCAGGATGCGGTTGCCGTCGCGGACCCAGCGGCCCTCCCCCACCTCATCGAGCGCGCCATAGGTGAGGCCGTAGCGGAAGTGTCCGTCGGCGGTGAGTTCGAGGCCCGAGGCGGCCTCGCGCACACCTTCGAGACGGTAGACGCCCTCGACCCCCGCAAACGCCGGTGCGGCGGCCAGGAGCAGCAGGGCTGCGAGGCTTTTCATGTTCGTCTCCCGAAAAGAAAGTGCGCGGTGAGCGTGACGGCGGCACCCGCGATTGCGAGTGCGCTATCCTTGTGCGCATCGAAGACATCGCCTTGCGTGCCGAGATACGCGATGCCGAGATCGGGCGCGACGACAAGCATCGCCGCCCATTCGAGCAGTTCGTAAAACGTCGAAAGCGCCGCGATCCACATCCACGCCGAAACGTGCGTCCACCCCCGGCCCGCGGAACCATAGTGCGCCAGCGTTTCGCGCATCGGCAGCGCGAGCAAGAGCCCGAACAGGAAATGCACCAGCCGGTCGTAGGGATTGCGGACGGTGCCGCCGACCTCTTTCAGCCAGAAGCCGAAGGGCGCTTCAGAATAGGTGTAGTGCGCGCCGTAGACATGCGCGGCGAGGAACAGGAACACCGCCAACGTCGAGAGGCGCGAGAAGCCGACGCGGCGGTCCAGCCACACGAAGATCGGCAGGCCCGCGAAGACCAGCAGGTTTTCGAGCAGCCAGTCTTCCCGGTAGCTCGGCGCGACGGCTAGCCAGCCCCACCACACGGCGAAACCGGCGACCAGCGGCGCGCGGACCGAATCGCGAAAAAATCCATATTGGGGGCAAGCGTTCATGCCGCGCGCGAATCAAGCCAGATGATTGTAAAAACAAAGCTTGCACGGGAACGTGCAGGGGTCAAAAGCAGAAAAAAGCCGGCAGCAGGTCGGCAAACGTCGGGGTGACATGTTCGATACGCACGGCCGCATCAAGTGCGGCACGCTTTCCGTGCCCGATTTCCAGGGTTCGCTTGCGGACTGGACGAGCCTTCTCGGCTATCAATGTATCGAAACAGGCAAGGTGCCGATCGAGCTGGCAAACGGCTGGGGCGCCATCAAGACGCTTGGCGCGCGCACAGCGCTGCTCGCGCCGCCGGGCGGCGGCGACACCGCCTTCATCCGGCTCGTCGAGCAGCCCGCCGTGCTCGCCTATCTGCCGATGCGGACATACGGCTGGGTCGGCTATGAGCTCACCGTGCGCGACGTGCCCTCGCTCCACGACCGGCTGCGCGGCAGCAGCATCCGCATTCTGACCCCGCCCGAGCGCGCACCGGACGGCAACGGATGGACGCCGATCGAGGCGACCGGACGCGCGGGCGAGGTGCTGTTTTTCAACGCCGTGACCGAAACGCTGCGCGACCTCGAGTTCCCGCGCGCGGTCGCCGATGTCGACCGCATCATGGTCGCCATGCTCGCCGCCGCCGACCGCGCCGCCGCCGTGCGCTTTCATGTCGACGCATTGGGGTTTTCGGAAGGCGGCACATTCCGGCTACCCTATCCCATCATCAACACCGCCTTCGGGCTTCCGCCCGAAACGGAGAGTGAGGCGACGGTGATCAGCGTGGGACGGATGCCGGTGTGCGAGATCGACCAGTTCCCGCCCGGAACGACGGAGCGCAAGCAGTTGCTCGGCTATCTGCCGCCGGGCAACGCGCTGGTGAGCTTCGCGGTGCGTTCGCTCGCCGCGATCCGCGCGCCGCTGATCGCGCCGCCGGAGGCGCTGGGCGGACCGCTCTATGCCGGGCGTCGCACCGCCTGCACACGCGGCGCGGCGGGCGAGCTGATCGAGCTTATCGAAGTCGGCGGCGGCTTCTGATGGATTCCGAACCTTCGGTCGTCGAACGCATCCGCCAGTCCCGGCGCCGGATACAGAGCGAATCGGAAGACGCGCTGCGCTTCCTTGGACGCCTGCGCAACGCCCGGATGGTGGGCGCGGTCGCGCCGAGCGGGCCCGCGCTCGCGCGGCGCATCGTTGCAGGCATCGACCCGGCGCGCGGCGCGGTGCTGGAGGTCGGCGCGGGGACCGGCGTCTTCACCGCCGCGCTGCTGGCGCGCGGGGTGGCGCCCGAAGCGCTGACCGCAGTGGAGGCCGATCCGGTGTTCGCGGCGCTGCTGCGGGCGCGGTTTCCGGACGTCGAAATCGTGGAGGGCCGTGCGGAGGACGTGCTGGGCGACGGCGGCCCACTTGCCGACCGGCGCTATGCCGACGCCGTCAGCGGCCTGCCACTCCTCAACTTCCCGCCCGCGCTCAGGCGGCGCATCCTTGAGGCGATCTTCGCCCAGCTCGCGGAGGACGGCGCGCTCTATCAGTTCACCTACGGCCCCCGCGCGCCGCTCGGGCGCGGCAGCCTCGCCGCGCTCGGCCTCGTCGCCGAGCCGGCAGGCCGCGTGTGGCGCAACCTGCCGCCCGCGACCGTGTACCGGATCCGGCGCCACACCTGACTGTCTTGCACGATCAAGACAGTGCGCTAGACTTGGCGCATGGCACAGCCGGTCCGCTTCGACATTCCGCACCGCCTCGGCCGCGACGAGGCCCGCCGCCGCATGGACAAGGGCCTCGGCGATCTCGACCGGGCGATGCCGTTCGCCTCGCGCATCGGCAAGGCCTGGCAGGGCGACCGGCTGGTGATCGAGGTGACGGCGCTGGGACAGGTGACGACCGCGAACCTCGACGTGGCCGAAGACCGGGTGAGCATCGAACTTGCGCTGCCCGGCCTGCTCGGCATGTTCGGCGAGAAGATCGCCGGTTTCTTCCGCAAGCGGACCACCGAACTGCTCACCGACGGACGGACCGACGCCTGATGCTGGCCGCCCGGCTCCTTCTCGCCGCCGCCGCCGAAACGCCGGACGCGATGGCGGCCTACCGCGACGCCACGCGCGCCGAACGCCCGTGCCGCGAAGCGGCGGCACGCGGCGAGATCATCGTGTGCGCACGGCGCGGCAGCGTCTATCGCGTGCCGTTTCGCGAGGCCGATCCCGGCAGCCGCGCCGCACGCGCCGCGAATGTCGCGGCCGAGCGCGAAAAGCTGCGCGGGCGCGCGGTTGATGCTGGCGGCATCCAGAGCTGCTCTGCCGTGGGGCCGGGCGGCTTCACCGGCTGCACCAAGGGCATCGACCTTGTCGGCTCCGCGAAGACGGTGCTACGCGCGGTCGATATCATCGACTAGCGCCGACCCTCATCGCACACCGCTTGCGAAGCGCGGCGCGGGAAGGCAAGAGGCGGGGTCTTGTTTCCGGGAAAGGTCGCGTATGTCAGGACGTTCGCTGTTGCATGGAAGCTGTGCCGTCGCCGCAATCGCCGTGGCGGCCCTGCCTGCGATGGCTGAGGACGAGGCGGCGAACCCTGCGCTTCCCGAAATCGTCGTCAGCGCGCAACTTCGCCCGCAGCCGATCGAAACCGTTCCGCTCGCCGTCTCGGCACTGCTTTCGGGCGAGATCGAGGCGCGCGGCATCGACGAGCCGCTCGATGCCGTGCGCGGCATTCCGAACACGGTCGCGACGCATGTGCCGGGCTTCGGCAGCGACAATGACTATGTGATCCGGGGCCGTGGCGGCGTCGCCACCGTGATCGACGGCGTTTACGTCGGGCGCGGCGCGGCGACGAATTACGGCTTCTTCGACATCGACCGCATCGAGCTTCTGCGCGGGCCGCAGGGGCCGCTCTACGGCCGCGACACGAGCGGCGGCGTGCTCCACATCGTGAACCGCACGCCGGGCGACCGGACGAGCGGCTATATCGACGGCGCCTATGGGCGTTTCGGTACCTACCAGTTCCGCGCCGCGCTCGACGTGCCGGTCGGCGAGCGCTTCTCGCTCGGCCTATCGGGCTACTGGCGCAAATCGAACGGTTATGTTCGGAACACCACCACTGGCGACCGCTTGAACGAGGACGACGGCTGGGGCGCGCGTGCCGCCGCGCACGCGAAACTCTCCGACACGCTGACGTGGACGGGATCGATCGCGCGGATGGAGAGCACGGCGCTCTACGCCCCCGACTTCGAATGCGACCCCGCCGCCCCCGCCGACTGCAAGGGCCGCTTTGCTTCGACGGGCTACGCCGAGACGGTCGGCCCGAACCATTTCGGACCGATCGGCGTGAGCGGGCGCAAGGCGAGCTTCGGCTTGGGCAATTCGGCCAAGACCTATCTCGCGACCTCGCGCATCGCATGGACGCCGAGCGAAGCCGCCACCTTCGAGGCGATCACCGGCTATGTCGATACCAAGCGGCAATACGGCATCGACCTTCGCGACGGGCGTGATGGGCCGACGATCGCTGCCCCCGTGCCCGCCGCGCGCGGCGATGTTTACGGCGGCTACACGATCCTCGGCGATACGCATTTCAAGCAATTCTCGCAGGAACTGCGCCTGAGCGGTGCGCTGGCGGGCGGGTTCGTGAATTATGTCGCGGGCGTTTCCTATGCCGAGGAAGACGGCGAGAGCGACCTTGCCGACATCTTCACATCGACCGACGGTATCGCGAGCCTTCTCGCCGACCGACGCGTGGCGACCGAGACGAAATCGAAATCCGCCTACGCGCAGGTGGACGTGAACCTCACCGCTGCGCTGACGCTGACCGGCGGGCTTCGCTACAGCGACGAGGATCTGCGCTTTGGCCTGACCGACAATCGCGCGGGCTGCGCCGTGCTTCCGGGCGGCTGTTTGGAGGACGCACTCGTCACCGCAGGCGTGCCCGCGAAGATCAGCGACAGCTTCTGGTCGCCGCGCTTCGCCGCCAGCTTCAAGGCGAACGAGAATGCCATGCTCTTCGTATCCGCGACGCGCGGATACCGTTCGGGGGGCTGGAGCGAGCACGGCGCGACCACCGCCACGATCCGTCCCTACGCTGCGGAAACGATCTGGAGCTATGAGGCTGGCCTGAAATCCACGTGGTTCGAGCGCCGCCTCGCGATTGATCTCACCGGCTTTTACGCGGACGGCAGCGACGCGCAGATCGTGGATGGCGGTTTCGATTATGTCGGCACCGCGGGCTTCCGCAACAAAGGCATCGAGCTGGAAATCGCGGCTGTGCCGCTCACCAATGTCACGGTTCGCGCCGCTGCCGGCTGGCAGGACGCGAAATACAAAGCGGGCAGCGCGGTTCGTGCGCAGCAGGCGGCTTGCGGTGCGGAACTTGCGGCAGGGTTGATCGCCGGCGCATCGGGGCCGGACAATGCGCTCTCGTGCGGCAGCGGCATCGTCACGGCCGCCGGAGACATCGCCGACCCGGTCCGCGCGCCCAAATGGACGTTCTCGGCGGGCGCGGCGTGGGACATCTGGCTGCCGCCGGTCTCGGGCTCGATCGTCACGCCTTCGGTGGACGTGACCTATCGTTCAGCGATGGAAACGGGAGCGGCGAACGCCTCGCTCTACACCGGCAACGTGACCGGCCTCAGCAGCACCGTGTATCCCGCCAACCCCTACGGCGGCGATTTCATCACCGGATCGCGCAGCAAGTCGCAGCTTCTGCTGAATGCCGGAATCGCGCTGCGGACCGACGACAATTTCTGGCGCGTCAGCGTTGAGTGCGAGAATTGCCTGAATGAGACGACAGTCGACGCCTCGCTCGGCAACGTCTCGTGGCTGAACACGCCGCGTGTGTGGATGCTTCGCGCGCGCCGCCAGTTCTGACAAATCGCGCGCCTTGACTTCCCGCTGTCACATATGCGGGACAATGGTGCCCGCGACATCTTGAGGGGATACCATGCGCGCGTTCGTCACCGCTTTACTGTTTGCCACCGCCACGCCCGCGATCGCCGCGGACATGCCGAAAAACGTGATCGTGATGATCGCCGACGGCGCCGGGCACAATACACTTGCCGCAACGCGCTTCTGGACCGGGCGGCCGCTCACGATGGACACGGGTCCGTGGGTGCGCGCCTCGATGGCAACCTACGGGCTTCGTATGCAGCGCAAGGTGCCCGAAGGCGGCGACCCCTACGCGCAGGATCCTGACGCCGTCTATGACCCCGCGAAGGCGTGGGACACGCGCCCCGTGAAGGGCATGGCGGAAAAGGGCAGCACCTATCCGGCGCTGTTCGCCGGATACCAGTGGCACCGCCGCATTGCGCCCGACAGCGCCAACACCATGTCCGCGATGATGACGGGCGTGCGAACCTTCGACGGCGCGATCGACGTGGACGGCGCCGAAAAGCCCGTGCAGTCCGTCGCTGAAGCGGCGAAGGCGGCAGGCAAGATGACGGGCAGCCTGTCGAGCGTGCCGTTCAACCACGCGACGCCCGCAGCCGGCGGCGGCGCACACAATCCCGACCGCGACGATTATCACGGCCTCGCGCGCGAAATGTTCGCCGGGTCGCTCGACGTGATCGGCGGCGGCGGCAACCCGGATTATGACCAGGACGGCAAGCCGATCACCGACGAGCACGCCGACATCCGTTTCAAGTTCATCCCGCCCGAGCTGTGGGCCGAACTGAAGGGCCCGAATTCACGCTGGAACCTTGTCGAGACGCGCGGCGACATCCGCGATCTTGCCGAAGGCAAGACGACGTCGGCGAAGCCGCTGGCGATGATCGCCGCGGTGAATCCGACGTTGCAGGCGCAGCGCAGCTATCCGGCGAACGTCGCGCGCGGCACGGCGGACCCGGGCGCAGTGCCGCTGACGCCCGGCATGGTGAAGCTCGACGAGATGGCGATCGCGGCGCTGAAGCATGTCGGCACCGACCCCGACGGCTTCTTCATGATGATCGAGGGCGGGGCGGTCGACTGGGCGATGCACGCCAATGACTTCCCGCGCATGATCGAGGAATACATGGCGTTCGACGACGCCGTGCGCGCCGTCGTCGCTTGGGTCGACAGCCCGGAAAGCGCCGCGAGCTGGGACGACACGCTGCTCGTCGTCACCGCCGACCACGACCATCTGCTCTATGGCCCGAACCTCGACGAGCCGTTCCAGCGCGTGACCAACAAGGGCGCGGGCAAGCTGCCCGGCTATTCATGGGCGTGGAACTCGCACTCCAACCAGCTCGTCCCCTTCTTCGCGCGCGGCACGGGCGCGGAGCTGCTGAAAGCCGAAGCCGACCAGATCGACGAGTATACGGACAAGAAGGGCCGCAAATTCGGCTACGGCCGTTATCTCACGCAGCCTGAAATGGGCGCATTTCTGATGAAGACGCAGGGAAAATAGCGGGGAAGATGGTGGGCGCGGCAAGGATTGAACTTGCGACCCCTGCGATGTCAACACAGTGCTCTACCACTGAGCTACGCGCCCACGCGGCGTGCCTTCTAGGCGAGCGCCGGGCGCGGCGCAAGCCGCTTATTCGCCTTCGAAGATGCGGTCGATTTCGGCGACGAGATCGCGCAGGTGGAAGGGCTTGGAGAGCACCTTCGCGTCGCTCGGCGCGCCCGAGCCGCGGCTGAGCGCCACGGCGGCGAAGCCGGTGATGAACATGACGCGCATCGTGGGCGCGAGCTGCGCGGCGCGCTGGGCAAGCTCGATGCCGTCCATTTCCGGCATGACGATATCGGTGAGCAGCAGCCCGAAGCTGCCCGTCGCGATATGCGGCAGCGCCGCTGTGCCGCGATCCACGGCGACGACTTCGTAGCCCGCACGGGAAATCGCGCGTTCCAGGAAAAGACGCATGGAGTCGTCATCTTCCGCGAGCAGGATGCGGCCCGTGATGCGGCCTTCAGGTTGTGTCGTCATGGTCTTATCCGCCGCTTCTTACGGCTGAGGACTTAACATTTCCTGTCGTGGGCTTGCCAGCCCGAAACCTGCGGCGCCCCTCTTTTGCTTTCGCTTCGCCAGGGTTAGGCTGACGCCGATGCCGCACCCTGCAGACCATCGCCGTTGAGCGCCGAGCCCTCCGTCTCCGCGCTGACGCCTGGGCACTTCGTTTCGGGTCCGCGCGGCACGCCCGCGCCGCTGGTGCTCGCATCGCCGCACAGCGGCCGCGCGCTGCCGCCGGGGTTCCTCTCCGCCGCCGCGCTCGACATGTATGGGCTGCGCCGCGCCGAGGATGCCTATGTCGATGAGCTGCTGGCACCCGCCGCCGAATCGGGCGCGCCGCTGATCACCGCGCGCTGGGCGCGCGCCTATGTCGATCTGAACCGCGATCCGCAGGAGATCGACCTTTCGATGCTGAGCGACCCGGCGGCGGTGGGGCCGGTGAAAACCACCGAGCGCGTCCGCTCCGGGCTCGGCGTGCTGCCGCGCCTCACCGGGCCGGGGCTGCATATCTACCGCGAGCGGATCAGCAGCGCATCGGCGCTGCAGCGGATCGCTGCGGTGCACGCGCCCTATCATCAGCGGCTTGCATCGCTGATCGAGGACGCCGCCGCCTGTCACGGTTATGCGCTGCTCATCGACGGTCACTCGATGCCGCCACTCTCCCTCCCCGCGCGGCAGCGGCCGCAGATCGTGATCGGTGACGCGGGCGGCACATCCGCGCCCGAATCGATTGTCCGCTATGTGGAGGCCCACTTCCGCCGGGCGGGCCTGCGCGTCGCGCGCAACACGCCCTACGCGGGCGGCTATACGACACGCTTCCACGCCGCGCCCGCACGGAGCCGATTCGCGATCCAGATCGAGATCGATCGCACGCTCTACATGGACCCGGACACGCTGGAGCGACACGCCGGCTTCGATTCCGTCGCGGAAACGCTGAAAAACCTGGTGACCGAGCTTCTGGGCTGGCTTCCGCAAATGTTCGGAAGACCGCAGGCCATCGCAGCCGAATAAAGCAGCCTGAAAGAAAAAAGGTCACTTCGACGAAACGTCGAAGTGACCAGGGTTCAGGGAGGACGTGGCATCATCCTCGTCAGATGATGCTACGCAGGTGTGCCGCGCAAAAGGGGGGGAACGCAGCGCCACCTGAAATCTAGATGGGCCGGAATTGTTAAGTTTTCAAGCGTCTGTCCGATTTTTTCGCAAAAAAGGGAGCATCCGCGAAAAAACGTCGTCGCGATCGACGAAATGATGCTTCAAAGCGCCCAGGACGTGCAGAACCACGAGCACAAGCGCGAGGAACGCGGCGGGCCCATGCACCGCATGGAAGAAACCGCGGCCGGCCTTCCCCAGCGGCGAATCGGGAAGCGGGACAAGATCGAACCACACGAGCGGCCGCTCGGGGCTCGCGGCAAACGCCCAGCCGCTCAGCGGCAGGACGAGCAGCAGCACGTAAAAGCCGATGTGCGTGAAGCGGGCGAGCACGATCTCCCACCTTTTCATGTGCGCAGGCAGCACGAGGAAGCCTGCCTTCAGCCGCAGCACGAGCCGCCACAGCGTGAGCGCGAGGACCGTGATGCCGACCGACTTGTGGATGCCCATGATGGCACCGCGCTCTGCGTCCGGGAGCCCTTCGGCGTAAACGGCGCCGACGATATTGCCGAAAACGAGAACGGCGATCAGCCAGTGGAGCGTGATCGCCGTTCGTGAATAGCTGCTGTGACCCGTCGCCATGAGACCCCTCCCGCGATTGCCCTGCACGTACCGGAACTCTAAGGCGAATCCCCTGCGGTGCAAGACAGCGCGAGCGGGCGCTCAGGCCTCCGTCTTTTCCGCCGCGACCTTCGCCGCGCCCTGCGAGAACAGGTCGGTGACGTAGGACAGCGAGAAGAGGTGCGCATACATCAGCGGCAACATGCCGTTCTGGATGAGCTTGCGCGCCTGATCGCCGCGCAGGTCGCGGATCTTGTCCTGCGAGATCATCTTGAAGCCGCGGTAGATCGCGGGCTGCGCCATGCCATCCATCTGGATGGAAACCTCGCCGTCCATCAGGAACTCGCCCTTTTCGAGCTCCTGCACGAACGCCTGCGTCTTGCGCATCGAGTTTTCGAACTGTTCGCAGAACTCGAGGACGTTCTTCACGACGTCGGTCGCCTCGCCCTCCTTGAACAGCGGCTCGCCTTCGTCGGCGCCGAGATCTTCGGAGGTCTCGTCGAAGCAGAGCGTCAGCTCCTCGGACTGCGGGTTGATCCGCGCGAGGAGGAACGGATAGCGGCGCACATAGGCAGGCACATAGGTGCCGGCGCGCCAGTTGCCCGCTTCGTCGACGAACAGGTTCTGGCCCTCGCTGAGCGAGGTGAGCGCGAGCGGCACGGGCGTCTGGCCCGCCGCGAAGACGATCGGGTAATGGCGCTGCACGAGGTGGAACTCATCGACCGTGATCGGGATCGCGTGCAGGGCGCGCGCGAACGGCGCTCCCGTGCGGGATTTCAGCCCGAGCGTCTGATGCACCGACGAGGAGAGCGGCGCGAGCGCGTTGTAGAGCGGCGGCAACTGGGCGGCTTGCGGATTGGTGGCCATTGTGTTCCTTCAGGCGCGGATACGGAGTTTAAAATTGGCGGATCGTTTAGGCGGTCTGCCGCTTCGCGGCAAGCGAAGAGCGGGAACGGAAAAGCGCGAACACGATGGAATCTGCGAGCCTTATCGAACATGACACGGGGCAGGATGCCCGCGAGATCGCGCTTGTCGATCCCGCCGGCTTCGAAGCGTGGCGGGACGCGCTGCCGGCGCGGGCGCGCGCCGCCGTGGACGCCGCGCAGTTCAAGGGTGCGGCGGGCACGCGGGTGATCCTTCCGGGGAGCGAGGCGGAAAGCTGGAGCGCCACCTTCGGAGCGCCCGCCACACTCGGCCCTTGGGATCTTGCCGCCGCCGTGAAAGCCCTGCCGCCGGGACGATACCGAATTGCCGGGCGCGAACCGGGCGCGGCGGCGCTCGGCTGGATGCTCGCGCATTACACGTTCACGCGTTACCTTTCAGAACCCAAGCCGGTCGAACCGCGCACGCTGCTCGTTCCCAAATCGGTCGATATCGCCGCGATCGGAAGACTTGCGGACGCGCAGGTGCTGGTGCGCGATCTCGTCAACACACCCGCCGAGGACATGGGGCCGGAGGCGCTGGAGGCCGCCGTGCGCGATGTCGCGCGCCACCACGGCGCCGAGGTGAAGGTCACCGTCGGCGACGATCTGCTCGCAGCGAACTTCCCGACGATCCACGCTGTGGGCCGCGCCGCCGCCGCCGGCCGCGAACCCCGGCTGATCGACCTGAGCTGGGGCCGCAAGGGCGACCCGAAACTGACGATCATCGGCAAGGGCGTGTGCTTCGATTCGGGCGGGCTCGACATCAAGACCGCGGGCAACATGCTGCTGATGAAGAAAGACATGGGCGGGGCGGCGCACGCGCTCGCGCTCGCAGGTCTGGTGATGGGCGCGAAGCTGCGCGTGCGGCTGCGCCTGCTGATCCCGGCGGTCGAGAACGCCATCAACGGCGGCGCATTCCGCCCCGGCGACATCATCAAGACGCGCAAGGGCACGACCGTGGAGATCGGCAACACCGATGCCGAAGGGCGGCTCGTGCTCTGCGACGCGCTCGCGCTCGCGGACGAGGACAGCCCCGAGATGATCCTCGACTTCGCGACACTGACCGGCGCGGCGCGCGTTGCGCTCGGCCCCGATCTCCCCGCGCTCTTCGCCAACGACGAATCCCTTGCCGAAGGGCTGCTCGAAGGCGCGGGGACGAGCAGCGATCCGCTGTGGCGGATGCCGCTGTGGAAACCCTATGCGGAGATGCTGAAGTCCGACGTGGCGGACATCAACAACAGCCCTTCCGGCGGTTTCGCGGGCGCCATCACGGCCGCGCTCTATCTTGAAAAATTCGTCGATCCGAAAACGCCGTGGGCGCATCTTGATACGTTCGCGTGGATGCCTGCGGCGAAGCCGGGGCGCCCAAAAGGCGGTGAAGCGCTAGGTCTCAGGGCGTTTTGGGCGTATATCGAAAGACGTTACGGCAACCATCGCGCCGAATGAACGCTTCAACGGGTTAACCTAAAATATAAACACATCATTAACTCCCGTTAAAATATGGTGACCCGAAACGAGATAACGGGTGAAAAAAACCATGTCCCTCTCAGGCCTAGACGACCGGATCGATGCGCTCCTCAGCCCCTGGATGCAGACGGTGATTGCCTATGTGCAATCGAACCGTCCGGATCTTACCAATCGGCAGATGGCGCTGCTGCTGGTCGTCTACCTGACGCAGGGACCGCACACGGTGCGCGGCCTTGCCGCCAAGCTGAGGGTTTCGAAGCCGGTCATCACGCGGGCACTCAACACGCTCGGCGCCTTCGGCTATATCCGCCGCCAGAAGGACGAGAGTGACCTGCGCAACATCTTCGTCGAGCGGACCGCGCAGGGCCACGAATTCCTCGAAACCTTCGCAGGAATGATCGAGACGACGCAGGGCCATGCCGAACGCAGCAACGCACGCGAGGATCGCGCTTACATCTAGAAGCAGCCGTCATTCCGGTGATGCCGGGCTGCAAACGGCGGCTTTCTGCGCTTCCGGTGCTCACGTACTGATGTACGCTGCGCGCCGGTTCTCGAAATCCAGCATTTTCGCCTCGGCCTGACCGGAATGACGGCTGCTTCTCCATCTCCGGACCCACGCATCAATGCGTGGCGGGCCGATCTTGCCGACACGCTGCTTGACGGCATTGTGGACGTGCCGCGCTTCGCGGTGCCCGTTCGCCATCGGCTGACGACACAGCAGGCCCCCATCCGCAAGGCGCCGGAAGCGGATGCCGTCGCCGTGAGCGAGCTTCTTTCGGGCGAAGCCTTCGACGTGCTCGATGTGTCGGGCGGCGTCGCCTGGGGCTACAGCGTCCACGACCATTATGTCGGCTATGTCGATGCCGCCGCCCTTGCCGAGGGCGCCGGGGCGCTAACGCACCGGATCGCCGCGCCGACCGCGCTCGTCTTCGCGAAATCCGACATCAAGTCCACCGTGATCGGCGCGCTGCCGATGGGCGCACTGACCAGCGCCACAGCGCATGACGAGAAATTCGTGTCGGCCGCCGGGGGCTATGTTCACAGGCGCCACATCGCCGCGATCGACGAATACGCAGCCGATCCGGTCGCGGTCGCCGAACTCTTCCTCGGCACGCCCTACAAGTGGGGCGGCCGCACGCGCGGCGGGCTCGATTGTTCGGGCCTCGTGCAGATCGCACTCGGCGCCTGCGGCATCGCCTGCCCCCGCGACAGCGACATGCAGGCCGCGCTGGGCCGCGAGGTCGAAGACCGGCGCTACCGGCGCGGCGACCTCGTGTTCTTCCCCGGCCATGTCGGCTTCATGTTCGACGAGACGCGGCTGCTCCACGCCAACGCCTTCTTCATGTCGACGGTGATCGAGCCGCTCGCCGATGTCGTGGGGCGCCTGCTTCCGCAGTACGACCAGCCCGTAACGGCGGTTCGCCGCCTATAGTTCGCCGCGTTCCCGGCGGATCGCGCGCCACTTCACGACATTGGCGTTGTGCTCGGCGAGCGTGCGCGCGAACACGTGGCCGCCGGTGCCGTCCGCCACGAAATAGAGCGCGTCGGTGGTTTCGGGATCGAGCACCGCCTCGATCGACGCGCGGCCCGGATTGGCGATCGGCCCCGTGGGCAAGCCCGCCTTCGCATAGGTGTTGTAGCCGTTGTCGGCGCGCAGTTCCGACTGGCGGATGCGGCGGCCGAGCGGTTTGCCCTTGGTGATCGGGTAGATCACCGTGGGATCGGCCTGCAGCATCATGCCGATGCGCAGCCGGTTCGAATAGACGCCCGCGATCGTGCGGCGTTCCTCCGCCTTGGCGGTTTCCTTCTCGACGATGGCGGCGAGGTTCACGGCCTCCTCGGGCGTCTTGACGACCGACGAGGATTTGCGCGCGGGCCAGAGCTCGGCGAGCGTCTTCGCCATCGCGTCCTGCATCCGTTTCAGCACGGCGGCGCGCGGCTCGCCGCGTTCGAAGCTGTAGCCGCCGGGCAGCACCGAGCCTTCCGCCGGTACATCGACCTCGCCCGTCAGCAGGTCTTCCGCCATCAGCCTTTCATGCACGAGGATCGAAGGCAGGCCCTCGGGCACGACGATGAGCCGCTGGAGCGGCTCGCCGTGCTGGAGGATGCGCAGGATGGCCGCCGCGCTGCTGCCCGCCGGGATGCGGAACTCGCCCGCCTTGATCGGCGCGCCGGAGCCGAGCACACGCGCCATCAGCCGGAACGCGTCCGACGAGCGGATCGCGCCCGCCTCTTCGAGCTGGACGGCGGTGGCGGCAAGCGACGCGCCGCGCGGCACGATGATGTCCGCGTCCTTCGCGAGCGGGCCCGTGGCAGTCCACTGAAACGCAAGCACGGCAGCAGCCGCCAGCGCCGCGACGACGATGGCGACCAGCAGCTTTTTCATAAAGTCAGAGTGCCTTGACGATCAGCGAGGCGTTGGTGCCGCCGAAGCCGAAGCTGTTGTTGAGCGCGGCCTTGATCTTCCGTTCGCGCGCGACGAGCGGCACGAGATCGACACCTGCGCAGCCGTCGCTGGGGTTTTCGAGGTTGATCGTCGGCGGGGCGATCTGATCGCGGATGGCGAGCAGGCAGAAGATCGTCTCGACCGCGCCAGCGCCGCCGAGCAGATGCCCGATCGCGCTCTTCGTCGACGACATCGAGACCGTATCCATCGCGCTGCCGAACAGGCGGCGGACGGCGCCGAGTTCGATCTCGTCGCCGAGCGGCGTCGAGGTGCCGTGGGCGTTGATATAGTCGATGTCGGCGGGGTTCATGCCCGCCTTCTTCAGCGCCATCTGCATCGCGCGGAAGCCGCCGAAGCCTTCCGGGTGCGGCGCGGTGACGTGGTAGGCGTCGCCGGTAAGACCGTAGCCGACGACTTCGCCGTAGATCTTCGCGCCGCGCGCCTTCGCGTGTTCATACTCCTCGAGCACCACGACGCCCGCGCCTTCGCCCATGACGAAACCGTCGCGGTCCTTGTCGTAGGGGCGGCTGGCGCGCTCGGGCTGGTCGTTGAACGCGGTGGAGAGCGCGCGCGCCTGCGCGAAACCGGCGATGCCGAGCGGGCAGATCGCGCTTTCGGCGCCGCCCGCGAGCATGATGTCGGCATCGTCGAGCGCGATCATGCGTGCCGCATCGCCAATGGAATGCGCGCCCGTGGAGCAAGCGGTGACGACGGCGTGATTCGGGCCCATCAGGCCGTACTTGATCGAGACCTGACCCGACACGAGGTTGATGAGGCGGCCGTGCACGAAGTGCGGGCTGACGCGGCGCGGGCCCTTTTCGTGGAGCACGATCGATTCGGATTCGATGCCCGGCAGGCCGCCGATGCCCGAGCCGATCGAGCAGCCCGCGCGGAGCTTCTGCTCGTCGGTGAGATGGGCGAGGCCCGCGTCCTCGATCGCCTGACCGGCGGCATCGATGCCGAACTGGATGAACAGGTCGACCTGGCGCTGGATCTTGTGATCGACGCGCTTCGAGACGTCCCAGCCGTCTTCACGGCCGTCCATCTTCACCTCGCAGGCGATCGTGCAGGCCTGATCCGACGGATCGAACCGGGTGATGCGCGCGGCGCCCGACTTCGAGGCAAGGATATTGCGCCAGCTGGATTCAACGTCCCCGCCGAGCGGTGTGACAAGACCCAGTCCGGTGACGACGACGCGGCGCATTCGGTTCTCCCGTGTCCTGATAACAAGCGAGCGGCCCTCCGGCTTTTTCCGGGGAGCCGCTCGTGATTCCGTGCCGTTTGATCCGGCAAGCGTCCCCGTGTCAGGCGGCGCTGTTTTCCTCGATGTAGCCGATGGCGTCCTTCACGGTGAGGATCTTCTCGGCGGCATCGTCGGGAATCTCGACCCCGAACTCTTCCTCGAACGCCATCACCAGCTCGACGGTGTCGAGGCTGTCCGCGCCGAGATCGTCGATGAAGCTCGCGTCCTCGGTCACCTTGTCCGGCTCGACGCCGAGGTGCTCGACGACGATCTTCTTCACGCGTTCTGCGACATCGCTCATATAAATGGTCCCCTAGAAGAACAGACTGTGTTTGAAATTGGCAGTAACCGGGTGGCCGTGGCCTTGCAAGTCCCCGTGTAGCTCAGATCATCGCCATTCCGCCGTTCACATGAAGCGTCTGGCCGGTAACGTAGGCCGCTTCACGGCTGGCGAGATAGACGACCGCACCCGCCACGTCGCCCCCTTCACCGAGGCGGCCGGCCGGAATCCGGCCTGTGAGCGCCTCTTTCTGGGCATCGGGCAGCGCATCGGTCATCGCCGAGACGATGAAGCCGGGCGCGACGCAGTTCACGGTGATGTTGCGGCTGGCCACTTCCTGCGCGAGCGCCTTCGACATGCCGACGAGGCCGGCCTTCGAGGCGGCGTAGTTCATCTGGCCGGGATTGCCGGTGGCGCCGACGACCGACGTGATCGAGATGATGCGCCCGAAACGCGCCTTCATCATGGGTTTGAGCGCCGCGCGCGACAGGCGGAAGGCGGCTTCGAGGTTGATGCGGATCACGTCCGTCCACTCCTCGTCCTTCATGCGCATCGCGAGGTTGTCGCGCGTGACGCCCGCGTTGTTGACGAGGATGTCGATGCCGCCCATCGCCTCGACCGCCTGCCCGACGAGCGCGTCGACGGCAGCACTGTCCGAAAGGTTGCAGGGCAGGATGTGCGTGGTGCCGCCGATTTCGGCCGCCACGGCTTTCAGGGCTTCCTCGCGGGTGCCCGAAAGCGCGACCGTCGCGCCCTGCGCCACGAGCGCCTTCGCGATCGCCGAACCGATGCCGCCGCTCGCGCCCGTGACGAGCGCCTTCATGCCGGTGAGATCGAACATGTTTGCCTCCCCCTAGAGTGTCTTCGCCGCCGCTTCGATGTCGTCCATCGAAACGAGGCTGAGCGTTGCCGCATCGGGCGTGATGCGCTTGATCATCGGGCCGAGCACCTTGCCACCGAACTCGACGAAGCTGTCGACGCCGAGGCCCGTCATCGCCAGCACGCTTTCGCGCCAGCGCACGGTGCCGGTGACCTGCTCGACGAGAAGGCGGCGGATTTCCGCCGGATCGGTAACGGGCGCGGCGGTGACGTTCGCGACCAGCGGCACGAACGGCGCGGCGATGTTTGCGCCTGCCAGCGCCTCGGCCATCTTTTCGGCGGCGGGCGCCATCAGGGAACAGTGGAAGGGCGCGGACACCGGCAGCAACATGCCGCGCTTCGCGCCGAGCCCCTTGGCGATCTCGATGGCGCGCTCGACAGCGGCCTTGTGGCCGGAGATGACGACCTGACCCGGCGCGTTGTCGTTCGCGGCCTGGCAAACCTCACCCTGCGCGCCTTCCGCGGCCGCTTTCACGGCAGCTTCGAAGTCGAGACCGAGCAGCGCCGCCATCGCGCCTTCGCCCACCGGCACCGCCGCCTGCATCGCCTGCCCACGCAGCTTCAGGAGCCGCGCCGTCTCGGCAAGGCCCAGGCTGCCGGCCGCGCATAGCGCCGTGTATTCGCCGAGACTGTGGCCCGCCACGTAGGCGGCCTTGTCGGCGAGGAGCAATCCGCCCTCTTTTTCGAGCACGCGGAGCGCCGCGATGGCGTTCGCCATGATCGCGGGCTGGGCGTTCTCGGTGAGCGTGAGATCGGCCTCAGGGCCTTCGAACATCAGCTTCGAGAGGTTCTGCCCGAGCGCCTCGTCGACCTCCTGAAACACCTCGCGCGCGGCCGGGCTCGCAAGGCTGAGCGCCTGCCCCATGCCGACCGCCTGGCTGCCCTGCCCCGGAAAAATGAATGCGCGTGCCATGGGGGCCGCCCCTTCTTCGTTGGTTACGATGCCTTGGGCAGGCGCTTAGTGATGTCCGCGCGCACGCGCAAGCGACAGAGGAATGTTGCGATTCGGCTCCGAATCGTTAAGGTTCGCGCGGTTTTCATTCGCCGTGATGAATGGCCCGTTCAGCAGCGGGCCATCATTGCCGTGTAATAAAGCATGGTCAAAGGCTTGGAGCGGAGGGCCTCTTCAAGCGTTAATGTGCCTAGATTCGGCACGCTGGACCCAAAACTGGGAGTGGAAGGATTACGATGACGTTTGTTTCCCGCTTGACGATGGCTGCCGCGTTGGCGCTCGCGGTTCCCGCAGCCCTTTCGGCCCCGGCCGTGGCACAGGCGCTCTCGCCGGGCGTCGGCAAACCGCTGCAGGAAGCCTCCAAGCTCGCGAACGCGGGCAATAATGCTGCTGCCACGGCGCGCGTGAACGCCGCCCGCAGCGCCGCGAGCACTGCGATCGAACGCCGCAAGGTCGCCGAAATGGCCGCCTTCGTGCATACCAAGGGTGGTCGCTGGGCCGCCGCCGCGCAGGAGCTGGAGAGCATCGGGGCACCCGCCTCGCAGCTCGCGCCGCTCTATTACCGCGCCGGCCAGCTCGACAAGGCGATTGCGCTCGGCAAGAAGACCGGCGGCGTGCAGGGCCAGACGATCGTCGCCCAGTCCTACTTCCGTCAGGGCAATTTCAAGGGCGCCGCGGGCGTCTACGAGAACCTCATCAAGCAGCACGGCGCGCGCGAGGGCTGGCTGCAGAGCCTCGCCAACGCCCAGTACAAGATGGACGACAAGAAGGGCTACCTCGCAACGACCGAGCGCCTCATCAAGATCGATCCGTCGCCGGCGCGCTGGCGTGCGCTGCTCGTCGACATGAAGAACGGGCAAATGCCCCGCGAAGCGAAGCTCGCGCTCTTCGAGCTGATGGAGCAGACGGGCAACATCACGAAACCTGAAGATTATCAGGAATATGCGAAGCTCGCGATCGTCGCGAACCAGCCCGCCGTCGCCAAGCGTGCGCTCGAAGCCGGCATGAAGTCGGGCGCGGTTGCTTCGACCGACACGATGAACGTCAAGCTGCTCGAAGCCGCGTCCAAGCGGGCTGCTGCTGCTGCTGCGGGCGCTTCGAAACTGCCCAAGAACGCTGCGGGCCAGTTGCAGGCCGCCAACATCGCGTTCGGCGCGGGCGATTATGCCAAGGCCTCCTCGCTTTACGGCGCAGCCGCGAAGGCGGGCGGCGCCACGGCGGACCAGGCGAAGGTACTCGGCGGCATCAGCCAGCTGCGTGCGGGCAACCGTTCGGCGGCAGCGGCGACGTTCAAGAGCGTCCCCGAGGCAAGCGGCTTCAACGGCGTTGCCGCGCTTTGGGCACTCTACGCCTCGACGAACGCGGCCTAACCGCGCTTGCCTTTCCGGCGCTTTTGCGCCATAGGGCCGTCACCAGCGGCGGGGAGCCAGGCTTCCCGCCGCTTGTTTTTGTATCCCGTAGCCAGCCGGAGGGGCGGCGGATTGCCCGTCGTCAGCGATCGGTATTTGAGGAGAAGATAGGACCATGCCCTCTTACGAGCATGTTTTCCTGGCGCGCCAGGATCTGTCCACCGCGCAGGTGGATAGCCTTGCCGAAACGTTCACGAAGATCATCGAGGACGGTGCGGGCAAGGTTGAAAAGACCGAATACTGGGGCCTGAAGAGCCTCGCCTACCGCATCAAGAAGAATCGCAAGGCGCACTACGTGCTGCTCAACATCGAGGCCCCGGCCCCGGCGGTGCACGAGCTGGAGCGCAACATTGCGATCAACGAAGATGTGATCCGCTACCAGACGATCCGCGTCGACGAGCTTGAAAAAGAGCCCTCGGCGATGATGCGCAAGAGCGATCGCGGCGACCGCGACTCGCGCGGACCGCGCGGTGATCGTGGGGATCGCGGCGACCGTGGAGATCGCGGTGGCGATCGTGACCGCGGCCCGCGCCGCGAGCGTGAAGGAGAATAACGATGGCACGCCCGTTTTTCCGCCGCCGCAAGACCTGCCCGTTCAGCCGGGCCGATGCGCCGAAGATCGATTACAAGGACGTGCGCCTGCTTCAGGGCTTCGTCTCCGAGCGCGGCAAGATCGTGCCGAGCCGCATCACCGCGGTTTCGGCGAAAAAGCAGCGTGAGCTGGCCAAGGCGATCAAGCGCGCCCGCCACCTCGGCCTGCTGCCGTTCCTCGTTCGCTAAGGAAGGATAAGACCCATGGCTATGGACATCATCCTGCTTGAACGCGTCGAGAACCTCGGCGGCATCGGCGACGTGGTTTCGGTGAAGCCGGGCTATGCCCGCAACTTCCTGCTGCCGCGCGGCAAGGCGCTTCGCGCCAACGACGCCAACAAGGCGAAGTTCGAAGCGAACCGCGAGCGCATCGAGAAGGAAAACGCCGAGAAGCGCTCCGGCGCTGAAGTCGACTCGAAGAAGCTGAACGGCGCGAAGATCGTGCTGATCCGCGCTGCTTCGGACGCCGGCCACCTCTACGGTTCCGTCGCCGCGCGCGACATCGCCGAGGCGCTGACCGAGGCGAACGGCATCGCCGTCCACAAGAACCAGGTGGTGCTGAACACGCCGATCAAGGCGCTCGGCATTCACAAGGTCCGCGTGGCACTGCATCCGGAAGTCAGCATCGAGATCGAGGCGAACGTCGCCCGTTCGAGCGACGAGGCCGATCTGCAGGCGCAGGGCGTCGACGTGCTCGCCGACATGTTCGAAAAGGACGTGAGCGGCTTCACCGAAGAGCGCGACCCGAACCTTGAGCCGGGCGAATTCGCCGCTGAAGCCGAGGTTGAGGCCGAAGCCGAAGGCGAAGCGAACGCCTGACAACAGGCTTCGTGACGAAAATAGGAGCGGCGCGGGGCAACCTGCGCCGCTCTTTTTTTGTGATCAACGCTTGCGGAAGATGAGCGACAGGTTGTTCGCGGGCATTTCCACGAACGCTTCGAAACCGAGGCCGTTCGCTTCGGCCTCGGCCCGCACATCCTCCAGCCTTCTGAGGCCCCAGCGCGCGTCGCGGCCTTTGAGATCGGCATCGAAGGCTTCGTTGGTGGGTGCGGTCGGCGCGTCGGCGCGGCGGAACGGCCCGTAGATGTAGAGGAGGCCGCCAGAGGCAAGGTGCTCGCCCACGCCGCGCATAAGACCCTCTGTCGCCGCCCACGGGCTGATGTGCAGCATGTTGATGCAGACCGCGGCATCGATGTGCGCCACCGGCCAGTCTTCCGCCGCCGCGTCGAGCGCAAGCGGGGCACGCACATTCGACAAGCCCTCTACCGCCACCCACGCTGCGATTGATTCGCGCGCCTCGGGCGACGGGTCGCTCGGCTGCCAGACGAGTCCCGGCCGCGCCCGCGCGAAGTGCACGACGTGCTCGCCGGTTCCGCTCGCAACTTCGAGCACCAACCCCGATTCGGGTAACAGCGGCCCCAGTACGCCTAGAATCGGATCCCGATTACGGGCGGTTGCAGGGGCGAAGCGGCGTGGCGACATATTCGACATCGCTCGCTCATAACAGAAATGCGGATCAATGCTGCGCGGCGTTTTCCTCGGCGAGACGCAGGACGCGGAGCACGTTGCCGCTCCAGATCTTTTCGATGTCCGCGTCAGAGAATCCCTCGGCGCGCAGGCGCTCGGTGACCTTGGGAAGGCCGCCGATATCCTCGAGGCCCTTGACGCCGCCGCCGCCGTCCCAGTCCGCGCCGATGCCGACATGGTCGACGCCCGCCACCTTGATGATGTGCAGCAGGCTTTTCATGAAGGCTTCGAAATCGGTGTTCTGAATCGGCATCACCGCATCGAGCGCGCGCGTTTCGCGCGTCAGCTTCTTCTGTTCCTCGGGCGTCATCGTGCCGATGTTTTCGAGCTGGCCGAACAGCGCGTTGCGTTCGGGCGTGAAGTTCATCGGGGCGAGGAACACCGTGGTGACGCAGATCACGCCGCCGGCCTCGGCAAGCTTGCGAATGCGCGCGTCGTCGAGATTGCGGGGCTGGTCCGAAATCGTCTTCGATCCCGAATGCGACAGGATCAGCGGCGTCTTCGACAGCGCCAGCATCTGATCGAACGCGGCGTCGGACGAATGGCTGCCATCGATCACGATGCCGAGCCGGTTCATCTCCGCGACCCACTGGCGCCCGAGCGGGCTGAGACCGTTCCACTGCGGCGTGTCGGTCGAAGAATCGGCGAGCTGGTTGTTTTTGCCGTGCACCGGCCCCGCCATGCGGACGCCGAGATCGTAGAAAGTCTTCAGCAGCGAGAGGTCTTCGCCGAGCGGGTAGGAGTTCTCTATGCTGAGCCAGCCGAAGCGCTTGCCGGCGGCATCCATGCGCTTCGCATCGGCGGCGGTCGAGATGAGCGCGATGCGATCCGGGAACTTCGCCAGCGTCGCGCGGATGAGATCGGCGCGGCCGAGCGCGAACGCCTTCGCTTTCGCGAAACCTTCCGCCGTCACGGGCCCCTGTTCGGTGTAGATGACGAAGAAGCCGCCATCGAGATCGCCTTCGTCCATGCGGCCCATGTCGACCTGAACGAGATCGGTGTCGTAGCTGTGCTTGTCGCCGAAGCTCCAGCCCTGGCGCGCAAAGTGCATCGGCGTATCGAGGTGGGTATCGAGCGTGAGCGTGCGCTGGTGCAGCGTTTCGGCGTTGGCCGGAAATGCGGCGGCAAGCAGGATAGAGGCAAGAACACGCTTCACTTCATTTCTCCCTTTTTCATCATCGCGACAGGCCTTGCCGGTCGATCGGGTCCGAAAATATCGTCCCGGATCGACCGGCGCACGCTCGCCGAGTTTGGAAGCCCGAGGCCCTGGGACAGCGACGGGTTATCGCTCCTGGCGATCGCGATGGGTATGGTATTTCTTACGCCGCCGTCGCCCGGCTCCTGACGATCTTTGCAACGCCGAGCGTGAGCAGCGGCACGACGAACACCGCAAGCATGATGTAGCCGAACGCGCCGTAGCCCGATGCGATGAGATCGATAAGGCCGACCCGTGCGGCGACGAAGCCGCAGACGAGCAGAACCGCCGCCGAAACCCCAAGACGGGCAAGCGGCGTAAAGCGCTTGCCGCGCGTTTCCGCGACACCGGCAATGCGCTCGTTGAGCGAGGTGATGATGCCCACGCCCGTTTCAAGCAGCGCGCAGAAGATCATCAGCTGAAACACGATCTGAAGCCAGGGCGCTTCCATCCGGCGCAGCAGGAAATCGGACGGCAACGCGACATTCGCGATTTCAGGGTAGAACGCGACCATGCAGAGGAAGAAGACGATCGCCGGAATCATCGCGAGCGGACCGGCGACCACCCCCGCGATCACCGCATCGCGCGGCCGTGTGAAGTTCGTCACGAACGAAAGCACGGCAATCGCGCCGACCACGTTGTAGCTGGCGTACGTCAGGCCGCCCATGACCCAGCCTGTCGTGGGAACATCGAGCGCCAGAGACGGCGCGATCCTGTCTCCGAACGTCGACAGCGCGAGCACGAGGAACACCGCGTAGGTCAAATAGATGAAGCTCGAGGCATATTTGAAGACGTGCTCCACGCCCGCATTGCCAAAACTTGCCGTCGCGGCGATCGCGAAGACGAGGAAGAGCGTGCCGACAATCTGCGGCAGGCCGAACACCTCCGCGCCGATCGTGCCCGCCGCCGCCGCAACGACCGCCAGAATGAGCACCAGCAATGCCAGATAGGCGATTTCGAACACCACCCAGCCCGGCCCGAGCAAGCCCTTGAAGAAGTCGCGGTAGTTGTAGAGCGAAAATCGATACGAAAACAGGAACGTCACCGCGCACACGGCGCTCCAGACGACCATGGCAAGCAGTATGCCCATCAGCCCGCCGAAGGGCCCGCTGCCCAGAAAGAATTCGGCAAGCTCGCGGCCCGTCGCATAGCCGCCGCCGATGACGACGCCCTTGAAGATAAGGCCCGGTAGCAGGAAACGCTGGAACCACGACGGCTGTGTGGTTGTCGTGGCTGTCATCAATATTATCCCAGGCAGTTGTCGACGAGTTTCTGGAAAGCCGCACCGCCGCGGATCGGGTCCGCAACCGGGAGGCCGAGGCGCTTGCTTTCCGCTTCCATGAGGGCTTCGGCTGCGGCGGCGTCCATGCCGCTGGTATTGAATGCGATACCCGCGCAGCGGATCGCCGGGTTGGTGCGGCGGCCCAGCAGCAGGTTGAGCTCGATCGTCTCTTCAAGGCTCGGGATCGCATAGCCCGGCGCGCCGATGATCTCCGCGCGCCCCGGCTGGTGGCACACGACGATCACGTCGGGCTGGCTGCCGTGCAGAAGACCGAGAGATACGGCTGCATACGCAGGGTGAAACAGCGAGCCCTGCCCCTCGATCACGTCCCAATGATCTGGCGCTGCGTCCGGGCTCAGCACCTCGGCGGCGCCCGCCTCGAAGTCCGACACCACGGCATCCATCGGGATACCGCCGCCCGCGATCATGATACCGGTCTGTCCCGTGGCGCGGAAATCGGCGTCCACGCCGCGCTCCGCAAACGCGTTTGCGAGCGACAGCGCCGTGTATTTCTTGCCGAGCGCGCAGTCCGTTCCCACCGTCAGCAGGCGCTTGCCGGTCCGCTTGCGGCCGGTGCCCACCGGCAGACCCGCCGGCGGGACGCGCACGTCGATCAGGCGCCGGCCGTGCTTCGCCGCCGCCTCGGCAAGCTCGGGAACGTCCCCGAGCCGGACATGCATACCGCTGATGAGATCAAGGCCAGCCTCAAGCGCTTCCACGAGCGCGGGCACCCACGACGGCGCAATGATCCCGCCGCCAGGCGCAACGCCGATCACCATCGACCGCGCGCCACGCGCATAACCTTCCGCAGGCGTCAGCTCAGCCAGACCCGCCGTCACCGTTCCCGCCGCAAGCCGATACTCCCCCACGCACTTGTCGCCCGCCCAGTCGCGAAGACCGAACGCCGTTTTCGCGTAACCACTTTCTACAATGTCCCCCAGAAACAGCAAATACGGAGTCGGAAGCCGAAGCTGGGCATTACCGGGGAAAGACGACATGTGCATGGGGACCAGTCTGTTCTCTTGGCTAGAATGAAAGATCGAGTGCGACACCGACAGTTCGGGGCTGCAGTGGAGTTACACCGATGGCGTAAGGCGTACCGAGACCATCCGTAAGCATATCGCGCGTGATCGCAGCCTGCTTGTCGGTGACGTTGCGGGCATAGGCACGGATCGTGATGCTCTCATCGAGTGTCAGCGCGGCGTTGAGATCGAGCGCGGTATAGCTCTTCGCCCAGACCGCGTTGGGATCGCTCTCCACAGCCGACAGACGCCTGCCAGTATGGCGCAAGCCGCCCCCGATCCGCAGCGACGCAGTGTCGTCGATATCAAAGGTATAATCGGCGGTTAGCGACCCGCTCCACTTCGGGATGCGGGGAAGTCGGTCGCCGTCGAAGCCACCGACTGACGGCGGCGTATCGGACGTGAGCTTCGCATCCGTGTAGGCGCCGGTCGCACCGAGCGCGAGTCCCGCCACGGGACGCCACTGAAGCGACGCCTCAAGGCCTTGACTACGCGCGCTGCCGGCGTTCGCGAGACCACTGACACCGTTGAAGTCTACGGAAAGCTGGATGTCCTTCCAATCCATGTAGAAAGCGGCAAGGTCCACCGTCAGCGTCCGATCGAACAGGATCGACTTCAGGCCCACCTCGTAATTGACGAGCGAGTCCGATCCAACCGTCGGCTCGACGCCCGGCAGCGTCACATTCGGGCCACCCGGACGGTAACCACTGGCGACACGCGCGTAGAGCATGGTGTCGTCGTTCACATGGAACTGCGGGCTGAGGCTGTAGGTAAGCACGCTTTCGGAAGAACGGCCTGGATTGTTGGCCGTTGGCAAGATTGCACCTTCGCTGATTTGGCGGAACTTCTGCTTGTTCTTCGCCCAGCGAAGACCGCCAGTAATGTCGAACGACTCGCTAAACCGATACGTAACGTTACCGAACACCGCATATTCGCGGTACTTGCTCGGCAGTTCGGCAATAGCGAGCGGATCAAGGCCCGGAATGGATGTGCCATCCATGAAGTAGGAATTGGCGAGCTGTTTGTTGTCGCTGTTTTCGTAGGTATAGAAGCCGCCGACCATCCATTCGAAGTTGCCGCTGCTCGGCGAGGTCAGACGAACCTCCTGCGTCCATTTCTTGAGATTGAGGCGCAGCGTGAAGGGCGAAAGGCCCGGCTCGGGCAGACCGAACAGCGGGAACAGCGTGCCGTAAAGACGGCTGGCATCCTGGATCTGCAGCGTCTTCATACGACTATACGTCGTTGCCGAAGTCAGCGTTGCAAAATCGAAATCATAATCGATCGTCGAGGCGTAATACTGAATCTTCTTGCGGAACTTCTCGTCGAGATAGTTCCAGTTCGACATACCATCGCCGATACGCTCGTCGGTCACGAGATCTTCGACGACGTTCGCATTGCCGTCCGCATCGATCGTCTGCCACATACCCGACAGACGCACTGAAAGCGCCTCGTCGGGCTGCCACAGCAGGCTGACACGGGCGCCTTCCTGCCAATAGCCGTTCTGGTCTTTCTTTCCGGTCTGGACGTTGTCCACATAGCCCGGCGTATCGCGGTAGGCATAGCTCGCGCTGATGCCGAGCTTGCCCGGAACGAGCGCCGCATTCACCATGCCCTGCACGGCGTAACCGACATCGTCCGCATGATCGATCGTGAAGACCTCGCCGCCGACCTTGCCGGAAAAGCCGTCAAGACTGGGCGTGACCGTCACGTACTTGAGCAGACCGCCGATCGAGCTGGCGCCGTAGAGCGTCCCCTGCGGGCCGCGCAGGATTTCGATGCGTTGGATGTCGTAGGGCAGCAGATCGAGCGCGAACACGGCACTTCGCGCATAAAGGCTGCTCGATCCCACAGGCGCATCGTCGAGATAGGTGCCAACGGTCTGGCTTGGACCGACCGGCGCCACGCCGCGTAGCGAGATCGTCGATTGCCCCGGCGTACCGGTGCTGTCGACCTGCAAGCCCGGCGTGTACGCACCAAAATCGACGAGCTGCACAGCGCCCGATTGCTGTAAGTTTTCTCCCGAAAGAACGCTGATCGAAATCGGCACGTCCTGCAGATTCTCGGTGCGCTTCTGCGCGGTCACGATAATTTCACCGGCCTCAACATCGGCTTCCTGCGCAGATGCGAATGATGCCGAAAGGACAAGTCCGATGGCAGTCGTGGCGACGAGCCCGCCGCGCGTGCGTATTGTCATTGTCCCAGTCCTCTCCCAGTTTTATCGCCCGGACTTCATGCCCAGGTCGCACCCAACAGCCGCCTGAAATTCCCCCCCAGGATGGCCGTGATGTTCTCGTTCGAATATTTGCGGCGGATGAGTTCCTCGACGAGGTCGTAGGTCTTCATCGGGTGGTCGAAGCCGTCGGTGTCGATCTTGTCGCGGAACGCGTAGCTCGACTTGTAGCCGGCCTTCAGCATCTTGTACTGATCGGCGGGCATGTCGTCGTAGCCGTTGAGATCGGCATCCGAACCGATGCCGACGTGATCAACGCCGATCAACTTCACGACATGATCGATGTGATCGACCACGTTCACGATCGTCGTCGGCTCCTTTTCGCTGACGAACATGCGCACGCCGGTGACACCCATCACGCCGCCCTTCGCGCCGAGCGCCTTGATCGCCTCGTCCGTCTTGACGCGCGGGTGATTGACGAGCGCGCGGCAATTGCTGTGCGTGATCGCGATGGGTTTGGGCGAAATGGCGATGGCGTCGAGCGTCGTGCGGTCGCCGCAGTGCGAGACATCGACGAGCATCCCGACCTTGTTCATCGCCTCGATGATCGCCGCGCCGAAATCGGTGACGCCGCCATCCACGCGCTCGGTGCTGCCCGAGCCGAGCAGGTTCTGGCTGTTGTAGGTGAGCTGCGAGCAGCGCTGGCCGATTTCGTAGAACGCCTTCACGTCTTCCACCTTGCGGAAGTGCTCGGAATTCTGGACGCCCATGATAACGGCGCACTTGCCTTCACGCTTGGCGCGATCGAGATCCTCGGCCTTGCCGACGAGCGAGAACACATGCGCGTTGCGGCCCGCAAAGCCCTGCCACGCGGCGATCCAGCCCAGCGTTTCGGCATAGGCGTCCGGGCCGCCGGTCCCGACGGCATTGTGGAAACCGGTGATGCCGCTCGCGCGGAAATCGGCGGCGTCCTTCTCGCTAAGCGGGTTCGCGTAATATTCGGACCGGAAATCGATCTTCAGCGGCGCGAGCATATCGATGACGAGCGATTGCTTGACGAGATCGACAGCGCGCTTCGAATAGGCCTTCGTCGCCGCGGCGTGGGCGCGGAACATGCCCGTATTGATCATCGGAAAACCGGTGACGGTAGCTGCTGCAACCGCGCCGCCGATCAGCTGACGCCGTGAAACCCCGGGCAACGTAGCCATCGCCTCTCTCCCCTACCTGATGATTATCCTGATCAGGATTACTAGTCCTGATCGGAAAATTGTCAATCAGGGATCACGCCGCCGTTACTGGACGGGCTTGGCGACAGCGCCGCCCTTCATCACGAATGCCGTGGTTTCCAGCGCCCTGATGTTGGTGAGCGGATCGCCCTTCACAGCGACGATATCCGCCGCCTTGCCGGGCGCGAGCGTGCCGATTTCGTTCGACAACCCGGCATGATCTGCAGCCCACACCGTTGCTGCACGGATCGTTTCCAGCGGGGTCATCCCCGCTTCGACCATCAGCGCGAATTCCTGCGCATTGTCGCCGTGCGCGGAAACACCGGAATCGGTGCCGAACGCGATCTTCACGCCCGCCTTGTGCGCGCGGCGTAGCGCATCGACCATCAATGGCCCGACCTGACGCGCCTTGGCGCGCACCGGCGCGGGCATCCATTCCGCGGTTTCCGCACGCTTCTTCACCGTGTCGCCGGCGAGCAGCGTCGGCACCAGATAGCTGCCCTTCGCCTTGAAGAGCTTGATGGATTCAGCATCGAGGTAGGTGCCGTGCTCGATCGAATCGACACCGGCGCGAAGCGCGGCGTTGACGCCGTCCGTACCATGCGCGTGCGCCGCCACCTTGCGGCCGAGCCGGTGCGCGGTTTCCACGAGCGAAGTGAGTTCCGCGTCGCTCATCTGCTGGCCGAGACCGGCGGCGGTGTTCGACATCACGCCGCCCGTGGAGGCCGTCTTGATGACATCGGCGCCGCTCTGAATCGCCTGACGCACCGCGCGCGCGCAATCATCGGCGCCCGAGCACAAGGTCGGCGAGCGGTAGAGATCGAGGATTTCCTGACGGTAGCCGTGGATGTCGCCGTGGCCGCCGTGCGCGGCGACGCCGCCCGCCGCGATGATGCGCGGTCCTTCGACCTTGCCCGCCGCGATGGCGTTGCGGAGGCCGTATATGGCCTGCGGCTCGCCGCCGAGATCGATCACGGTCGTGAACCCGGCACGCAGCGTGCGTCCGGCGAAGACGACGCCGTCGAACGCCGAATCCGTCGCCGATTTGCTGAGCGCCTCGCTACGCTCGTTCGGATTGGATTCGCCCGTGATGTGGACATGACTGTCGATGAAGCCCGGCATCACGAAGGCGTCGCGCAGATCGACGACCTTGCCCTCGCCCACATAGCCGTCGCGAATTTCGGCGATGCGGCCGTCCTTGACGACGATGGTTTTCGCCGTCTCGACCCGGCCGGTGCCGGGGTCTGCAAGCAGGCGGCCCGCCTGAATGTAAGTGGCAGGGCTATCGGCCGCAGCCAGTGCCGGAACCGTCGCGGCTGCAAGCAGCAGCCCGCAAAGAACAGACTTCATGATCTTCCCCCTCAAATCGGCTTCGTTCAGGCGTCCCGGCCCCAGACGTTGTCGGGACAGCGCACATATCCGTCCTCGTAAACGATGCTGGGTTCGCGATCCTTCGCAAGAAAGATCGGCCCGTCGAGATCGACGACATCGCAAAGCTGGCCGACGACGAAAGCGGGCGCCATCGCGAGGCTGGTGCTGACCATGTTGCCGACCATGACGCCGAGCCCAAGTTCGCGGGCCTTGCGCGCCATCGCCAGCCCCTCGGTAAGCCCGCCGCACTTGTCGAGCTTGATGTTGACGACGTTGAAGCGCCCAACGAGGCCGGGAACGTCGGCGAGCGTCAGCACGCTTTCATCGGCCGCGATCGGGATCGGGCACGAGAAACCGTCGAGATCGGCCTCCGCGCCGCGGCGAAGCGGCTGCTCGAGAAGCTTCACATCGGCCTCGACGAGCACCTCAACGAGCGCCGGGAGATCGGCAATGCCGAAGCCCTGGTTCGCATCGACGCCGATCCAGCAGTCGGGACGCGCCGCACGCACCGCGCGGACGCGAGCGATGTCGTCTTCAAGGTCGCCGGTGAGCTTCAGTTTCAGCGCGCGGGCCTGCGCGTAGCCGACCGTGGCACCCTCCGCCATCACTTCGGGCGTATCTGCGCCAAGCGTCATGGTGGTGAGCAGCGGACGCGAGGATTCAAAGCCCGCGATATCCCAGACGGTGCGTCCGGTCTGCTTGGCTTCGAGTTCCCAGAGTGCGCAGTCGAGCGCGTTGCGCGCGCCGCCTGCGGGCATCAGCGTCTGGAGACCGGCGCGGTCGATGCCGCGCTCGATCTCCGGACGGACAGCTTCGATGGCCTGCAGCATCTCAGGCACATTGTCACCCAGATAGTAGACGCCGGAAGCCTCTCCCCGCCCCGAATGGACGCCGTCAGAAAGCGTGACGACGACCAGATCGGAGTGGGTGAAGACGTGCCCCGAGATCCTGAACGGCTTCGCCAGGGGCAGGGATTCGACAGCAACTTCAAGAGAGAGGTTTCCGGCAACCGACATTAGAATTGAACTCCAAAGCTGATGAGATGGAAGGCGAACGCGGCCCACAGGATCACGACCGCGGCAACAAGCACGAGAATGCTCCACAGCTTGGAGAACCAGCCGCGACGACCCGTCCAGACGAGGAGCAGGTTCCATGCCGCGACGGCAACCATGCCGATGAAGCCAATCGTGCCGACGATCTGCAGCAGATAGATGGCCCAGTCCATAGCGCCGCCGAGCAGGTGGAAGTCCGACATCATCGCGGCGAGCGTCGCTACCCAGCCGATGAGCACCAGCGTCACCACCGCCGCGAAGCCGCGAACGAGGCGGAACGCCTTGAGCTCCTTGCCGGCAAGGGCCAGCTTCGCGCCGTAACGGCGGCGGGCGATGGCGCCGATCGGCCACGACAGCGCGGTGAGGCCAAGGATCACGAGACCCGCGATCACGCCGGGCGACAGCCAGCCGGGCGAGGCGTACCACGCCGGACGCTGAAGCATCATGATGGGCGAGATGGCATCGATGCTGACCCAGTCGACCTTGCCGTCCTTGAGCTTGGCGGCAAGGCGGCCGTGGCCACCGACCTCTTCCCAGACGAAGGGCGCGGTTTCCACCCACTTCGAATCTTCGCCGCCGGTATTCTTGAACGGCAGGATGAAGTTGCCCTTGTCGTCAACACCGATCTTCATGCCGCCGGCAAGGTCGAGCGCCTTCATGAAGCTCGATTCCGGACGCCGCGAGCTGATGTAGGTGCCCGCCAGCATCCTGGCGTGCTCGGCCGCGGTCTTTTCATCGACGCCGGCCTTGATCGTGCGCTCCATCGGGAAATACCGATCGGCGAAACCTTCGACCAGCGTGCTGCGGATTGGGCCAGTCACCCCTTCCTTGCCCGAGCTGTTCATCGAAATGTAGATGCCCACGTTCTCCTTCGGGAACAGCATCAGATCGGAATGGAACCACTGCGTATCGCCGCCGTGGCCGATCGCCGTCTGCCCATTGATCCGCTGTTCATAGAAGCCGAGCGCCATGCGGTTCAAAGGCGGCAGGATGGAGAGCGTCGTCGTGTGCATCGTCTTCGCGGTTTCGGGCGAGAGCAGCGGTCCGCCGTTCGCGAGATGCGCGATCATGAACTTGCCCATGTCCGCACCGGTCGAGGCAAGGCTGCCGGCGGGGGCGAGGCCGATGATCTCATAGGGCTTGGGCTCGCCGGACGCGGTCGCATAGCCCTTCGACATCATCGGCTGCAGCCGCTCAGGCAGCGGCTGGCGGAAGCTCGAATGGTTCATGCCGAGCGGCGCGAAGATGCGCTGGTCGATATAGTCGTCGAACGACATACCCGACGCCCGCTCGACGATGTGGCCGGCAAGCGCGGTCGCGTAGTTCGAATAGGCCGGTGTCGTGCCCGGCGCGAAGATCCGGTGCGGCGTCCAGCGCTTCAGCAGATCGCCGAGCGGCGCTTCCGGCTTGCCCTTGGAGATGAGACCACGGATCTGCTCCTCGAAGCCGGCGGTGTGCGTCATGATATTGCGCAGCGTGACCGGCTTGCCGTCGCGCGGCGGAATCTTGAAATCGAGGTAGGTGTTCACATCGGCATCGAGATCGAGCTTGCCCTCCTGAACAAGCTGCATCACAGCCGTCCACGTGAACAGCTTCGATACCGAGCCTGGACGGAACAGCGTCTTTTCCGGGTCGACCGGGGTGCGCTTCTCGACATCCGAATAGCCGTAACCGCGCTGCGTCAGCACCTGGCCGTCCTTCACGACGACGACGACAGCGCCCGCCACCGCGCCACGCGCGAGCGCATAGGGCATGTAGCCATCGAGCCACGCATCGACATCGGCCTTTGTGAGCGCCGGTGCGCCCGGCACCGGGATCGGCACGGCGGGCGCTGCAGCCGTCACCGGCACGGGATTGACAGGTACCGGCGCAGGCGCGGGCTGCGCCATAGCGGGCTGGGCGATCAGGGCGACCGCGCCTGCAAACAGAGATTTCAGTGAACCTCGCATATTCCCCCTCCAAAACTCATCTTGCCGCAGGGCGGCATGTTGGATTGCGTGTTCAACGCGGACGGGATACCGTGCGCGAGAATACGTTATTTTGTCCCATGCAGACAATAATGGTCCTATTTAGAGAATTGTCAAACAGGATGATACAAGAGGAACCATGGCGGATCATCGGGGTGCAGGCGTGAAATCGGACAAACCCACGCTGGGCACGCTGCTGCGCGGCCTTCGCACCCGCAACGACTGGACGCTGAAGGAAATGAGCGAACGGAGCGGCATCCCCGTCTCCACGCTCTCCAAGGTTGAGCACGACCGCCTGACGCTGACCTACGACAAGCTGCTGCAGCTCAGCCAGCGCCTCAACATCCGCATGTCGGAGCTGTTTGCCGAGGAAGACCCGCAGGAAGCCGCAGCCGTCACCGGGCGGCGCAGCATCGGCAGCCAGGACCGCGCGATCCGCGTGAAAACGAACAACTACGACTATTTCTACCTGTGCACCGAGCTCAGGCGGAAACGGATGATCCCGCTGGTGACGCGTATCCGCGCGAAGTCAGTGAAGGAGTTCGGCGAGCTGGTACGGCACCCCGGCGAGGAGTTCGTCTACGTCATCGAAGGCCGCATGGTCGTCCACACCGAATATTACGACCCGATCGTGATCGAGGCGGGAGAATCGATCTATCTCGATTCGAGCATGGGCCATGCCTATGTCGTCGGCGAAGGCTGCGACGAGGCGCTCACCATCGGCGTCTGTTCGGCGGCCGAGGGCGACCTCATGGATTCGCTGATGAGCCTGCACGGCGAGGAACCGGGCGGCATCCACGAGGTTTGACCGCGCCGCGGGAACTTTCCCGCGTGTTGACCTATATTGCAGGCATGGCGCCGCGCTTTTCCTGGATCGAAGCCCATCCGACGGGCATTTACCTGCCTTCGGCCGACGCCTGGATCGACCCCGCCGTCCCGGTCGACCGCGCGATCATCACGCACGGCCATTCGGACCATGCCCGCGGCGGACACCGCGCCGTGCTCGCCACGCGCGAAACGCTTGCCATCATGGAATGCCGTTATGGTCCGCAAACCGGGCAGTCGCTCCGCTACGGCGAGACCCTCCGCATCGGCGATGTCGACCTTCGCCTTGTACCGGCCGGGCACGTGCTCGGATCCGCGCAGGCGGTCCTGGAGCGCGGCGGCGAACGTGTTGTCGTATCCGGCGACTACAAGCGCCGCCCCGATCCGACATGCGCGCCTTTCGAGCCCGTGGCGTGCGATGTCTTCGTCACCGAAGCGACGTTCGCGCTGCCGGTGTTCCGGCACCCGCCGATCAGGGGCGAGATCGACAGGCTGCTCGCTGCGCGGCAGGCGCAGCCTGACCGTGCCATCCTGATCGGTGCCTATGCGCTCGGCAAGGCGCAGCGCGTGATCGCCGAACTGCGCGGGAGCGGACATGGTGGCCCGCTGTTCATTCACGGCGCACTGCAGCGCCTGTGCGATCTCTACCGTGAACTCGGCGTCGAGCTCGGAGAGCTTCGCCCCGTCGCCGGTCTGAAGCCCGCCGAACTTGCGGGCGAGATCGTGCTCGCACCGCCGTCCGCGCTTAACGATCGCTGGTCGCGGCGGCTACCCGATCCGGTAACGGCGATGGCGAGCGGCTGGATGCGCGTGCGCCAGCGGGCGCGGCAGCGCGGCGTCGAGATGCCGCTCGTGATTTCCGATCATGCCGACTGGGACGAACTGACCGGGACGATCAGCGAAATCGGCCCCGGCGAAGTGTGGGTGACGCACGGGCGGGAGGACGCGCTCGTCCACTGGTGCCGCGAGCGGCAAATCACCGCGCGCGAACTCGCGCTCGTGGGCCGCGAGGATGAAGACGACTGATGCAGGCGTTCTCGCAGCTGCTCGACAGCCTCATCTACACGCGCTCGCGCAACGCCAAGCTCGATCTCATCGGCGCCTATCTCAAGGCGGCGCCCGACCCCGACCGCGGCTGGGCGCTCGCCGCACTCACCGGGGAGCTTTCGCTCCCTGCCGTGCAGCCGAGCATCATTCGCGCGCTCGTCGCGGAGCGCGTCGACCCGGTTCTGTTCGGCCTGAGCTATGACTATGTCGGCGACCTTGCGGAAACCGTGGCACTGATCTGGCCAGGCGCGGAGGCACCTGCCGCACCGCCACGACTTTCCGAGGTGGTGAATGAACTGCAGCTGATGACCCGCGCGCAGGCGCCCGCGGTGATGACGCGGCTGCTCGACCGCCTCGATGCGAACGCCCGTTTCGCGCTGCTCAAACTCGCGACCGGCGGGATGCGCGTCGGCGTTTCGGCGCGCCTCGCCAAGACAGCGTTTGCAGGAGCCTTCGCGCTTGATCCCGACGATGTCGAGGAAGTCTGGCACGGCGTTTTGCCGCCCTACGCCGCACTCTTCGCCTGGGCTGAAGGCAATGGACCCCGGCCCGCGCCGGAGGATGCGCCGGTGTTCCGCCCCTTCATGCTCGCGCACCCGCTCGAGGACCGCGATATCGACCTTTCGGACTTCGCTGCCGAATGGAAGTGGGACGGCATCCGCGTGCAGCTCGTCCACGTCGGCGGCGAGACCCGGCTTTACAGCCGGGCGGGCGACGACATCACGCGGAGCTTTCCCGATGTGGCGGAGAGCTATCGCGCGCCGGGCGTGCTCGACGGCGAACTGCTCGTGCGCGGCGATTTTCAGGGCGGCGAGGCCGCAAGCTTCAATGCGCTGCAGCAACGGCTTGGCCGCAAGACCGTGTCCCCCGCGATGCTGCGCGACTTTCCGGCGTTCGTGCGGCTCTACGACATCCTGTTCGACGGCCCGGAAGACCTTCGCCCGCAGCCGTGGACGGAGCGGCGCATCCGGCTAGAAACCTTCATGTCACGGCTGGACCGCGACCGCTTCGACCTGTCGCCGCTCGTCGACGCGTCCGATTTCGCCGCACTTGAAGAGCTGCGCCTCGGCGCGCGCGATGCGGCGATCGAGGGCCTGATGCTGAAGCGGCGCGACGGCCCCTATGTCTCCGGCCGGCGCGTCGGGCTCTGGTACAAGTGGAAGCGCGACCCGCTCGTGGCGGACTGCGTGATGATGTATGCGCAGCGCGGGCACGGCAAACGATCGAGCTATTATTCGGACTACACGTTCGGCTGCTGGACCGAGAACGGCGAGCTGCTCCCCGTCGGCAAGGCCTATTCCGGCTTCACGGACGAGGAACTGATGATGCTGGACCGCTTCGTGCGGAACCACACCGTTGCCCGCTTCGGCCCTGTACGCGAGGTGGAAAAGACGCTGGTGCTGGAGGTTGCCTTCGATTCGGTCCACGCCTCGAAACGCCACAAGTCCGGCCTCGCAATGCGTTTTCCGCGCATCAGCCGCATCCGCACCGACAAGCCCGCCGCCGAGGCCGACCAAATCGAAACGCTGCGCCGCATGGTGAGCTGAGCGCTGCCTCAGCTCTCCCGCAACGCTTCGAGCGCGCGGATAGTGTCGTCGCACCATTCGATCTGCGCACGTGCGCCGCGAATGCCGAAATCGAGCGGCGCAAGCAGGTAGATCAGCGTCTTGCTCGTCCGCCCGGCGCGGATCGCATCATCGTAGCCCGCGCGAAACGCCTCGAACGTGGCCAGCTCGTGCGCGAGCTGGCGCCGGTAGTCCGCAAGGTGCGCAATGCTCACTTCGGGCGCGACGTGGCGGCCGAAGAACAGCTTCAGCAGATATTCGTTGCGGATGCCCGCGCTTGAAACAGGCGCGGCGAGCCAGTCCCTCAAGGCTTCCCGGCCGGTTTCGGTGATCGCGTACTTGCGGCTCTGGCGGCGTCCGCGGCCCTCCGCGCCCACGCATTCCACCAGCCCCTCGGCCTCCAGCTTCTGCAGGATCGGATAGATCTGGCCGAAGCTCTCGTTCCAGAAATAGCTGGTGCTGCGCCCGATCGCCTTCTTGATGTCGTAGCCCGAGCGCGGCCCGCCCGCGAGGAAGCCGAGCACGGCGAAGGCCGATCGGTTCTTGCCCAGGCGCTGTGCGGCGTTGGTCATTGTGCGGGGCGTCTCCCGTTATTTGACGCAGGTCAAGGTCCTATGAGTGGTACAGGACCATGTCAGCCTTAGAAACTGCGGCATTCATGCCGACCAAACGGCGGGGACCGGTTATGGAATCACTCACACTCAAGGCCTTTGGCTGGCTGGGCGCGGCATTGATTGCGATCATCGCAATCGCGCTTTCGGCCGATCAGGGATTTGCGATCCACATGGCGATCGTCGCGGTGGCTGCGCTGCTTGCGCTTGCGGCGACGCTCTCGGGCGCGGACTACACCGTCGCGCGCGGCATCCTCAAGGCGCCGGCCGACACGGGCCGGTATGATGACGATCCCGTCCGCTGGGGCGTGATCGCGACGGTTTTCTGGGGCGTGGTCGGCTTCCTCGCCGGCCTTTTCATCGCGCTCCAGCTCGCCTTCCCGGTCCTCAATCTCGGCTTTGAATACACCACGTTCGGCCGGCTGCGGCCGCTGCACACATCGGCGGTGATTTTCGCGTTCGGCGGTAACGCGCTCATCGCGACGAGCTTCTACGTCGTGCAGCGCACCTGCCGCGCCCGCCTCGCCCTTCCGGGCCTCGCCCGCTTCGTGTTCTGGGGCTACCAGCTCTTCATCGTGCTTGCCGCCACCGGCTACGTGCTCGGCATCACCGAGGCGCGCGAGTATGCCGAGCCCGAATGGTACGTCGACATCTGGCTCACCATCGTCTGGGTCGCCTATCTCGCGGTTTTCGTCGGCACGCTCCTCAAGCGCCGCGAGCCGCACATCTACGTGGCGAACTGGTTCTACCTCGCCTTCATCATCACCATCGCGATGCTGCACCTCGTCAACAACCTGTCGATGCCGGTCAGCCTGTTCGGTTCCAAGAGCTACAGCGCCTTCGCGGGCGTGCAGGATGCGCTGACGCAGTGGTGGTACGGCCACAACGCGGTGGGCTTCTTCCTCACCGCCGGCTTCCTCGCGATGATGTATTACTTCGTGCCGAAGCAGGCGGAACGGCCGGTCTATTCCTACCGGCTTTCCATCATCCACTTCTGGTCGCTGATCTTCCTCTACATCTGGGCGGGTCCGCACCACCTGCACTACACGGCGCTGCCCGACTGGGCGCAGACGCTCGGCATGGTTTTCTCGATCATGCTGTGGATGCCGAGCTGGGGCGGCATGATCAACGGCCTGATGACGCTGAACGGCGCCTGGGACAAGATCCGCACCGACCCGATCATCCGCATGATGGTGATGGCGCTCGCCTTCTACGGCATGAGCACCTTCGAAGGGCCGATGCTGTCGATCAAGGCGGTGAACAGCCTGTCGCACTACACCGACTGGACCATCGGCCACGTCCACTCCGGCGCTTTGGGCTGGAACGGCATGATCACCTTCGCGGCGATCTACTACCTGACTCCGCGCCTGTGGAACCGCCAGCGGCTCTATTCGCTGCGCATGGTCAACTGGCACTTCTGGCTCGCGACCGTGGGCATCGTGCTCTACGCCTCGTCGATGTGGGTCGCAGGCATCATGCAGGGCCTGATGTGGCGGGAATACGGGGAGGACGGCTACCTCGTGTACGCCTTCTCCGAGGTCACCGCGGCGATGCTGCCGATGTACCTGATCCGCGCCGCCGGCGGCGTCCTCTACCTCGCCGGTGCGCTGGTCATGGTCTGGAACGTCTGGCTGACCATCGCCGGCAAGCTCCGCGAGGAGAAGCCGATGACCGAAACCCCGTATGACGCCGCAGCGGACCGTCCGCTCGCCCCGCAGCCCGCAGAGTAAGGACGCGCGCAATGGCATCCCGTTTCTTCGATCACAAACGTCTCGAAAAGAACGTCACCCTGCTCGGCGTCGCCGCGCTCGTCGTCGTCGCCATCGGCGGCATCGTGGAGATCGCGCCGCTCTTCTGGATCGACTCCACGATCGAGAAGGTGGAGGGCGTGCGTCCCTACACGCCGCTCGAGCTCGCGGGCCGCAACATCTACATGCGCGAGGGCTGCTACAACTGCCACAGCCAGATGGTGCGCCCATTCCGCGACGAGGTGGAACGCTACGGGCACTACAGTCTCGCGGCGGAAAGCATGTACGACCACCCGTTCCAGTGGGGCTCCAAGCGCACGGGGCCGGACCTCGCACGCGTCGGCGGCCGCTATTCGGACGAGTGGCACGTGCAGCACCTCACCGATCCGCGCTCGGTGGTGCCGGAATCGATCATGCCGCCGTATGCGTTCCTCAAGGAGCGCCCACTGAAGGCCGGCGACATGACGAAGCACCTCACCGCGCTCAGCCGTGTCGGCGTTCCCTATGACGCCGCCGCGATCAAGGCCGCGAACGACGACCTCAAGCTGCAGACGGACGAGTTCGGCGATCTCGAGGTCTTCCAGAAACGCTACCCCAAGGCGCAGGTCCGCGACTTCGACGGCAACCCGAAGCAGATCACCGAGATGGACGCGCTCGTCGCCTATCTGCAGATGCTCGGCACGCTTGTCGACTTCCAGGCCGCCGCGCCGCAGGAGCAGCCGCGATGAGCTACGAGACGCTCCGTCACCTCGCCGACAGCTGGGGCCTCGTCTTCATGGGCGTGACGTTCCTCGTCCTCGTCGGCTGGACCTTCCGCCCAAAGGCGCGGGACGATCACAAGCGCGCCGCCAACATGATTTTCGATCAGGACGACCACAATGGCTGACAACAAGCGCATCGACGAGCCGACCGGCACCGAAACCGTCGGTCACGAATGGGACGGCATCGAGGAACTCGACACGCCGCTTCCCCGCTGGTGGCTGTGGACCTTCTACATCACGATCGTGTGGGCACTGATCTACACGATCCTGTTCCCGGCATGGCCGCTTGTGGAACGCGCCACGGCGGGCGTGCTCGGCTGGTCGAGCCATGGCGAGCTCGACGCACAGCTCGCCGCCGCCGATGCGAAGCTGCTGCCGATCCGCGAGGCGATCGGCCGCACCCCGGTGGAGAATATTCCGAATGACCCCGAGCTGCTGCGAGCAGCGGTCGCGGGCGGGCAATCGACCTTCAAGGTCTACTGCGTGCAGTGCCACGGCTCCGGTGCGGCAGGCGCGAAGGGCTATCCGAACCTCAACGACGACGACTGGCTGTGGGGCGGCGACATCAATGCCATCCACTACACGATCGAGCACGGCATCCGGAACCCGGACCATGACGAGACCCGCCTGTCGATGATGCCCGCGTTCGGACGCGACGGCATCCTGACGCCCGCGCAGATCAGCAACGTCGTCAGCTACGTCCAGCTCATCGCCGGGCAGGGCGAGGCATCGAAGGCGACCGCGCGCGGCGCGCAGATTTACGCCGAGAACTGCGTGAGCTGCCACGGCGCCGAAGGCAAGGGCGACCGCACGCAGGGTGCGCCGAACCTCACCGACGGAATCTGGCTCTACGGCAGCGACCGCGACACGCTCGTCGCGACCGTCACCAACAGCCGCCAGGGCGTGATGCCGCGCTGGGGCAATCGCCTCGACCCGGCAACCGTGAAGATGCTCGCCACCTACGTGCATTCGCTGGGCGGCGGCGAGGCGCCTGTCGTCACTGCCGCAGCGGACGGAAGCGGCGATGTCACACCCTGAAGAATTGAAGGGCCTCAAGCCCTCGCTCTACGAGGCCCGGAAAGGCGTCTACCCGAAAGCGGTGGACGGCACCTTCCGGCGCCTCAAATGGGCGATCATGGCGATCACGCTGACGATCTACTACGTGACGCCGTGGCTGCGCTGGGACCGGGGGCCGTATGCTCCCGATCAGGCTGTGCTCGTCGATCTCGCGCACCGCCGCTTCTACATGTTCTCGATCGAGATCTGGCCGCACGAATTCTACTACGTGGCGGGCCTGCTCATCATGGCCGGCATCGGCCTGTTTCTCGTCACCTCGACGGTCGGCCGCGCATGGTGCGGCTATGCCTGCCCGCAGACCGTGTGGACCGATCTTTTCCTCCACGTCGAACGCTTCATCGACGGTGACCGCAACGCACAGATCCGCCTGAAGAAGGCGCCGATGGGCGCGACCAAGCTCGGCAAGCGCACCGCGAAATACGCGATCTGGCTGGCGATCGCGATGGCGACGGGCGGCGCGTGGATTTTCTATTTCGCCGACGCGCCGACGCTGCTGCGCGAACTCTTCACCGGCGAAGCGCCGTTCGTCGCCTATGCGACCGTCGGCGTGCTCACCGCCACCACCTTCATCTTCGGCGGCTTCATGCGCGAGCAGGTGTGCATCTACATGTGCCCGTGGCCGCGCATCCAGACCGCGCTGATGGACGAGAAATCACTCACCGTCACCTACAAGGACTGGCGCGGCGAACCGCGCACGCATGGGCTGAAGAAAGCGCAGGCCGAGATCGCCGATTTCGACAAGGTCGGCGATTGCATCGATTGCGACCAGTGCGTCGCCGTGTGCCCCACCGGCATCGACATCCGCGAAGGACCGCAGATCGGTTGCATCACGTGCGCGCTCTGCATCGACGCCTGCGACAAGGTCATGACGCAGATCGGCCGGCCGCGCGGCCTCATCGACTATGTTACCGAGGAAAGCGCCGAGCTTGAAAAGACGGGGCAGCCGCCCAAACCCGTGATCCGAACGCTGCTCCGCCCGCGCACGATCGCCTATTTCATGCTGTGGGGCAGCATCGGCCTTGCCATGCTGTTCGTGCTCGGCCAGCGCACGCGCATCGACATCAGCGCGCTGCAGGACCGCAACCCGCAGTTCGTCCGCCTCTCCGATGGCCACATCCGCAACAGCTACACGGTGAAGGTCCGCAACATGGAAAACCGCCCGCGCGCGGTCGAGATCGGCATCGAAGGCCTGCCCGATGCGATCATGTGGACCGCCGAAGGCACACGCGACACCGGCGGCCGCACCGTGAAGATCGAAACCCCGGCGGACGCCGTCGCGAAGACCCGCATCTTCGTGGCCACGCCCGCCGATGGCGAGCCGCGCCAGGAAATCTTCTTCACCGTGCGCGGCCTCGACGCGACGGGCGGCACCGACCGCGACAACGTGTATTTCGATCGGGAGAGCGCGAAATGACCCGCCGTTTCACCGGGCGCCACATGCTGATCGTGATGGTCGCCTTCTTCGGCACCGTGATCGCGGTGAACGTGACGATGGCGATGTTCGCGACGCGCACCTTCGGCGGCACGGTTGTCGACAACTCCTACGTCGCCAGCCAGAAATTCAACGGCTGGCTCAAGGAAGCGCGCGATCAGGATGCGCTCGGCTGGTCGCTGGGGCTGACGCTGGGCGAAGATCGCCGTCCGGTGATCGCGGCCGCCGCAGGCGAGACCCCGCTCGCCGGTGCCGTCGTCACCGCAACCGCGAAGCACCCCGTGGGCCGCGCCCCCGATATCGCCCTCACCTTCACGGAAGTGGCACCCGGGCAATTCCGCGCGATGCAGCCGCTCCCTGTCGGGCGCTGGAACATCCACATGGAAGCCGCGCGCGATGGCGCCGTGCTGCGCCGGATCGCCGGCCTTTCATGAAACACGACATGCCCGTTCCCACTGCAGCGATGCAGATGAAGACCTCGGTCTTCGCGGTGCCGGGTATGCGCTGCGCGGGCTGCATCTCGAAGCTGGAGAAGGGACTTTCGGGCGTCGAGGGCATTGCCGCGGCGCGCGTCAATTTCGGCGCGAAACGCGTCACGCTCACGCACGATCCGGCATTCGACGAACCGGCGCTCAAAGCCGTGATCGGCAAGGTCGGCTTCGATGCCGAGCCGCTGCCCAACGATCTCGTTGAAAGCGGGGACAGCGAAAGCCGCATGTTGCTGCGTGCGATGGCGGTCGCGGGCTTTGCAGCGATGAACATCATGCTGCTGTCGGTTTCGGTGTGGTCGGGCGCCGAAGGGCCGACGCGCGACATGTTCCACTGGCTGTCGGCGCTGATCGCGATCCCCACGATCGCCTATTCGGGACGCCCCTTCTTCCGCTCGGCACTCGGCGCGCTTCGGCGGGGCCGGACCAACATGGACGTGCCGATCTCGATCGGCGTTCTGCTCGCCACCGGGCTCAGCCTGTTCGAAACCGCCATCAGCGGCCCCCATGCCTATTTCGACGGCGCGGTGATGCTGCTGTTCTTCCTGCTCACCGGCCGCTGGCTCGACAGCGTGATGCGCGACCGCGCGCGCGGCGGCGTCATGCAGCTTCTCCGCCAGACGGCACGCGGCGCCTATGTGATCGGCGAGGACGGACGCGAGCGTTGGTGCGAAGCGCGGTCGCTCGCGCCCGGAATGCGGATGCACGTCGCCGCCGGTGAACGCCTCGCCGCCGACGGTATCATCGAGGACGGCACGAGCGCCTTCGATCTCTCGCTGCTCACCGGCGAAAGCGCGCCGCAACCCCGCGCGCCCGGCGACACCGTGCTCGCGGGCACGCTCAATCTCGGCGCGCCCGTCCTGGTCCGCGCGGTGGCTGTCGGCGCCGACACCGCCATCGCCGACATCGCGCGGCTGATGGAAAGCGCGGGCCAATCCAAATCGCGCTACGTGCGCGTCGCGGACCGTGCCGCCCGCTGGTATGCGCCCGCCGTGCACACGCTCGCGGCGCTCTCCTTCGCGGGCTGGATGCTGGCGGGTGCGGGCTGGCATCATTCGCTCGTCATCGCCGTTGCCGTGCTCATCATCACCTGCCCCTGCGCGCTCGGCCTCGCCGTGCCCGCCGCGCAGATCGTCGCATCCGGCGCGCTGATGCGGCGCGGCGTGCTGGTGAAGGACGGCAGCGCGCTCGAACGCCTCTCCGAAGTCACCACCGCCGCTTTCGACAAGACAGGCACGCTGACGCTCGGCCGCCCCGTGCTGGTCAATCCGGACGTCGTGCCCAAAGCCGACGCCCCCGTGCTGCTGGCACTCGCCTCAGCGAGTCGCCACCCGCTCGCCGAAGCTGTCCGCAGACATTTTTCGGGCATCGTTCCCGCCGTGCTCGATGATGTGACCGAAACGCCGGGCGAAGGCGTCAGCGCGCGCTATCGCGGCGCCGAGGTGCGGCTCGTTCGGCCGTCGGCATCCTGCGATACGGGCATGGCCAGCCGTTTCGTGATCGCGGGCGGCACGGATGTGCTTCTGCGCTTTGAGGATGCGCTGCGGCCCGATGCGCGCAGGACGATCCAGCAACTCGGTGCGCTCGGCATCGATTCCTCGATCCTCTCCGGCGACCGCACCGAAGCCGTCGCGGAAACGGCGGCAGCGATCGGGATTGGCGCCGTCGCTGCGCTGACACCGGCCGGCAAACTCGGCCTCATCCGCGCGATGACCGAGGAAGGCGACAAGGTCCTGATGGTCGGCGACGGCCTCAACGACGGCCCGGCGCTTGCCGCAGGCCACGTCTCGATGGCGCCCGCCTCGGCGAGCGATGTGGGCCAGAACGCCGCCGATGCCGTGTTCCTCGGGGACAGCCTCGCACCCGTCGCCGCGGCCATCCGCGCCGCGCGGCGGACGATGGCGGTCGTCCGGCAGAACTTCGCGCTCGCCATCGGCTACAACGTCATCGCCGTGCCGCTCGCGGTGATGGGGCACGTGACGCCGCTAATCGCCGCGCTCGCCATGTCGGGGTCGTCGGTCATCGTTATCGCCAACGCGCTCAGACTTCGGAACGCGGCAGAGTGAACGGCCTCGTCATCCTCATCCCCGTCGCGCTCGGGCTCGGGCTTGCGGGACTCGCCGCGTTCTTCTGGTCGGTGCGCTCCGGCCAGTTCGAGGATCTGGACGGCGCCGCCATGCGCGTTCTGCTCGACGATGACGATGAGGAGGCCGAATGATGCGCGGCCTTGTCCCCATGCTGCTCGCCGCGTTCACGATGGGCGTGCCCGATGCGGCGCTCGGTTCGCAGCGGATGATGGAGATCTGCAGCAGCGACGGCGCGCGCAAGGTCATCGTCGTCGAGGGCGATCCGTCCGCGCCGCAAGACACACCGCACTGCGACCGCAAGGCCTGCCACGCCGTCTGCCAGCGAAAGCTCTTCGGGCAGCGCTGATTGCCGGTGGCGCGCATCGCCGCCCCAGCCTATCGTGCAGCCGTCGTTCGCATCCATTATGACATCGAGGTCGAATGCCGATCGCGCGTCTGCTTGCTCTCATGATCTGCCTCGCCGCCTGCACGGGCATCGGCATCGAATTCCAGAACCTTATCGGCAAGGGCCAGTCGCTTGTCGGTGCAGTCTGGTCGCTCGCGGGTTATTTCACGATCCTGACCAATGCGATCGTCGCCGTGATTTTCGGTGCGATCGCCGCAGCAGCAGGTCGCACGCAAAAGCCGGGAATGGTCGCCGGCGTCGCCGCCGCGATCGCGCTCGTCGGCATCGTTTTCGCGCTGCTGCTTGAAGGTATGAGGCCGCTCGGCGGCTCGGTCGCCGTTTCGGACTTCCTGCTCCACAAGCTTACGCCCGTCGCCGTTCCGCTCTACTGGCTGCTGTTCACGCGCAAGGGCGCGCTGACGTGGCGCGATCCGCTGCTGTGGGTGCTCTATCCGCTCGCCTATCTCGGCTATGCGCTCACGCGCGGGCTATCGGAGGGACGATTCGCCTATCCGTTCATCGATGTCGGCGCGATCGGCTGGATGCAGGCCGCAATCAACGCGGCAGCCATCGGCGCCGCGTTCGTCGTCGCGGGGCAGATTATGGTCTTCGCCGACCGACTGCTCGCCCGGCGGTGAACGCAAAAGAAAACCCCTCCCCGGGATCGTACCGGGAAGGGGATTTCGTACCTGTCAGGCCGATCAGAAGCGGAAGCCGACGCCCGCGCCAACCACGATCGGATCGATGTTGATCTTCACGCGCTGGGTTCCTGCCGCGGTCGTATCGAGGCGCGCGGTGGTATCCATGTCGATGTATTTGACATCGAGGTTCAGGAACATCTTCTCGTTGAGATCGATGTCGAGGCCGGCCTGAACGGCCCAGCCGAAGCTGTCCTTCAGCCGTACCCGCGTTTCGCCGACGGCGCCTTCAAGCGCGTTCGATGCCTTGTCGTTGTAGAACATCGTGTAGTTGACGCCCGCGCCGACATACGGCCGCACCTTGCCTTCGGGCATGAAGTGATACTGCGCCGTTAGCGTCGGCGGCAGCACCCACGTGGAGGCGAGCTTGCCGATGGTTCCGGTCGTGCCCGTCTTGCCGCTCGCCGTGTGCTTGGTCGTGGCGGCGATCAGTTCGAAGCCGATGTTGTTTGTCGCCATATAGGTGAAATCCACCTCCGGCGCGATGGCATTGTCGAGGCTGACCTCCTCACCCGGGAACGCAGGCAGGACGCTGCCGCTCTTCTCGTTCGGCGCCACGACGATGCCGCGCAGCCGCACCAGGAAGTCACCCGCCGCGGCGTGGGCCAAATTCGGCGAAATTGTGGCCGCTGCGGCAATGCCCATCAGCATGGCGGCCTTGATACGGGTCATCTGAAATCCCCTTCAACGTGTTTGACACCCCGGCGATACGCCCCTTGCACTCAATCACTTTGATCTGCCGCAAACATCGGCGATTTCTGGAACCGATGTGGTTATATTGCGCTGCTGAACCGCTGTGCATCCGGGTGGCGGTAAATATCGAAGCACGATGCGATTGCGCGCGCATAGGGCAGCGCGCCGGTTTTCAGCGAAATCGCATTGTCGCCCACGCTGCAAAGTCCCCGTTCGATGAAGGGCTGCAGGCGCTGCCGCGTGTCGGCATCGGGCGGATGCCCCTCGAAGGGCGCCCAGCCGCCGCACAGAATCGCCTCGATGATCGCGCCGCGCCGCCGGTCGTCTTCGCTGCGGCAAACACCGAGCGCGCCGGTCAGCTTCCCGTCGCCCGCAAGCCCGCGATAGCGGCCGACGTTCTTCTCGTTCTGCACGAAGCGACCCGGAAAGCTGCTGATCGCGGTGGCGCCGAGGCCCAGAAGGACCTTGCTCTCATCATCGGTGAAGCCCTGGAAATTCCGCCGCAACCGGCCGTTTGCCGCCGCGCGCGCCATGCTGTCGTCCGGCAGCGCGAAATGATCGAAACCGATTGCTGTGTATCCGGCGGAGACGAGCATCTCATACCCCCGCTCCGCCATGCGGAAGCGCGCCTCGGCGCCGGGCAGATGCGTGCCGTCGATCCGCCGCTGGCGCGGAATGCGCGAGGGCAAATGCGCGTAGCCGAACAGCGCGATACGATCGGGCCTGAGCCGGATCGCCTCCTCCAGCGTGTCGGCAAGGTCGGCGTCGGTCTGTTCGGGAAGGCCGTACATCAGATCGAAGTTCAGCGAGCGCACCCCCGCGCCGCGTAGCGACTCCACGGTACGCCGTATATCGTCCAGCGGCTGCATGCGGCCGATCGCCGCCTGCACGTGCGGCGCGAACGTCTGCACTCCGAGGCTGACGCGGCGAAACGGCGCCATCGCGACGATCCGTTCCCATTCGGGCGTGTAGCTGCGCGGATCGAGCTCGATCGCCATCTCGGGGTCGAGCGCGCGGAAGGCCAATGTCAGTCGCTCCAGCAGGCGCACGAACGCGATCGGCGGCACCGCATTCGGACTGCCGCCCCCGAACGCAATGCTGCGCACACGGCCGCGCCCCTGCAGCGCCCGCGCGACTGTGCCGATCTCGCAGCCCAGCGCCTGCATGTACGCGCCGAGCCGGTGCCGGTGCCCCGCCGCGCCCGTGTTGCACCCGCAATACCAGCAGATCGCATCGCAATAGGGGATGTGGAGATAGAGCGAGAGCGGCGTCTCCGCCTCCACCGCTGCAAACCCTTCCGCATGGAACGCGGCATCCACCGGGCGGAATTCCGCCGCGGTCGGATAGCTCGTGTAGCGCGGCACGGCGCTGCTCAGCAGTTCGGGGTAATACCTCCACATGGCGGCGTTTTCGCGCCGCGCGCAATCCGGGTCATTGACGCAGGTCAATCGACGCTGCGTGCAACAACGCCGAATTGAAATTGTTCATAAGGATCGTCGGCGCTAAACCGCCCAGCATGAGGGACGATCGCCTGGCCGACATCATCGCGGCCCATCACAATCGCGAGGGCGCGCTGCTGCCCATTTTGAACGACGTGCAGGCGGCCTTCGGCTGCGTGGACGAGGATACGGTGCGCGCGCTTGCCGCCGCGCTCAACCTCAGCCGCGCCGAGGTGCACGGCGTCGTCAGCTTCTACCACGACTACAAGGCGAAAGCCGATCCGCGCCCGGTGCTGAAGCTGTGCCGCGCCGAGGCCTGCCAGGCGCGCGGCGTCGAGGCGCTGGTCGCGGGTGCCCAGCAGGCCGCAGGAGAACGCGTGCACATCGAAACCGTCTACTGCCTCGGCCTCTGCTCGGTCGGACCGGCAGCGATGGCGAACGGCAACATTCATGCCCGCCTCGACGGCGACCGCCTCTCCGCCCTGATCGAGGCGCTGTAAGCCATGCAAATTCGCATTTCCGACGATGCGGCGGCGCTTGCCTGCGGGGCGGACGTGGTCGCCGAGGCCTTCGCGAAGGCGGGGCATGTGCCGGAGCGCGTATCGAGCTGGGGCATGCACTGGCTCGAACCGCTCGTCGAGGTGGACGGCATCGGCTACGGCCCGGTGGCGCCGGACCGGGTGAGCGACATCCTCGCGGGCCGCGCCGACGACCTCCGTATCGGCGCCATTGCCGAGCACCCCTTCATCAAGAGCCAGCAGCGCCTGACGTTCGCGCGTTTCGGCAAGACGCGGCCTCTCAGCCTAGAAGACTACGCCTCGACCGGCGGCTGGAAGGGCCTGGAGCGCGCCCGCGCGCTGGGGCCGGACGACACCATCGCCGAAGTGCTCGCCTCGGGCCTGCGCGGGCGCGGCGGTGCGGGCTTCCCGGCGGGCATCAAGTGGCGCACGGTCGCCGACGCGCCGGGCGCGCGCAAGTTCATCGTCTGCAACGCCGACGAGGGCGACAGCGGCACGTTCGCCGACCGCATGGTGATGGAGGGCGACCCCTTTATGCTCATCGAGGGGCTCGCCATCGCCGGCCTCGCCGTGGGCGCGGGCAAGGCCTACGTCTACATCCGCAGCGAATATCCGCACGCGATCGCGAAGATGGAAGCCGCAGCGACGCTGGCCTCGCCGATCATCGCCCCGTTTGAGATCGAAATCCGCACCGGCGCGGGCGCCTATGTGTGCGGCGAGGAAACCTCGCTGCTGAACAGCCTTGAAGGCAAGCGCGGCGAGGTTCGCGCCAAGCCGCCGCTGCCCGCGCATGAAGGCCTTTTCGGCTGCCCCACGGTCATCAACAACGTGCTGACGCTCGCCGCGGTGCCGTTCGTGCTCAGCGAGGGCGCCAAGGCCTACGCCGACTACGGCATGGGCCGCTCACGCGGCACGATGCCGGTGCAGCTTGCCGGAAACATCAAGCACGGCGGCCTTTATGAAACCGCGTTCGGCATCACGCTCGGCGCACTCGTGAATGACATCGGCGGCGGCACCGCCTCCGGCCGCCCGGTGCGCGCGGTACAGGTCGGCGGCCCGCTCGGCGCCTATATCCCGCCCCATCAGTTCGACCTGCCGTTCGATTACGAAGCCTTCGCGGCGGCGGATGGTCTCATCGGCCACGGCGGCATCGTCGTGTTCGACGACAGCGTGGACATGGCGCGGCAGGCGCGTTTCGCGATGCAGTTCTGCGCGGTGGAAAGCTGCGGAAAATGCACGCCCTGCCGGATCGGCGCGGTGCGCGGCGTCGAGACCATCGACCGCATCCTCGCGGGCGGGCGCCGCGCGGACGGGGTCGAAACCCTGCCGCAGATCCACAACGCTCCCCGCCGCGCGCGCAGCACCGAGGACGAGATCGCGCTGCTCCGCGACCTCTGCGAAACCATGAAGTTCGGCTCGCTCTGCGCGCTCGGCGGCTTCACGCCCTATCCCGTGCTTTCGGCGCTCAATCACTTCCCGGAGGATTTTGTGGTAGAGTCCGCATCATGACCTACGCTCGCCAAAGCGATTTCGGCACGCCCGCCGTGTCCGCCGAAGAGACCGTCACGCTCAGCATCGACGGGCGCGACGTAACCGTCCCCGCCGGCACCACGGTGATGCGCGCCGCCGCCGAGATCGGCACGGCGATCCCGAAGCTCTGCGCGAGCGACAATCTGAAACAGTTCGGCTCCTGCCGCCTGTGCCTCGTCGAGATCGACGGCGCGCGCGGCACGCCCGCCTCGTGCACCACGCCGGTCGCGCGCGGCATGGTGGTGCACACCGAAACGCCGCGCCTCCAGAAGCTGCGCCGGGGCGTGATGGAGCTGTACATCTCCGACCACCCGCTCGACTGTCTCACCTGCTCGGCGAACAACGATTGCGAGCTGCAGGATCAGGCTGCCGCCGTGGGCCTGCGCGACGTGCGCTATGGCTATGAGGGCGAGAACCATCTCGCGCTCGACCTCGATACGTCGAACCCCTATTTCGATTTCGACCCTTCGAAGTGCATCGCCTGCTCGCGCTGCGTGCGCGCCTGCGACGAGGTGCAGGGCACGTTCGCGCTGACCATCGAAGGGCGCGGCTTTGAATCGAAGGTCTCGGCGGGCCTCGGATCGGAAGATTTCCTCGGCTCCGAATGCGTTTCCTGCGGCGCCTGCGTGCAGGCCTGCCCGACCGCGACCTTGCAGGAAAAATCGGTGAAGGAGATCGGCCTTCCCGACCGCAGCGTCGTGACCACCTGCGCCTATTGCGGCGTCGGCTGCACCTTCCGCGCGGAAATGCGCGGCGAGCAGCTCGTGCGCATGGTGCCGTGGAAGGACGGCAAGGCCAATCGCGGTCACAGCTGCGTCAAGGGCCGCTTCGCGTGGGGCTATGCCCAGCACGCCGACCGCATCCTGAAGCCGATGATCCGCGCATCGATCGACGATCCATGGCGCGAGGTCGAGTGGGACGAAGCGTTCGCCTACGCCGCCTCCGAACTGAAGCGCATCGCCGCGAAGTACGGGCGCAGCGCACTCGGCGGCATCACCTCGTCGCGCTGCACGAACGAGGAAACCTTCCTCGTCCAGAAGCTGGTCCGCGCCGGGTTCGGCAACAACAATGTCGATACGTGCGCGCGCGTCTGCCACTCGCCGACGGGCTACGGCCTGAAGACCACGTTCGGCACCTCGGCGGGCACGCAGGATTTCGACAGCGTCGAACAGTGCGACGTCATGCTCGTCATCGGCGCCAACCCCACGGACGGCCACCCGGTCTTCGCCAGCCGCATGAAGCGGCGTTTGCGGCAAGGCGCGAAGCTGATCGTCATCGATCCGCGCCGCACCGATCTCGTCCGCTCGCCGCATATCGAGGCGGAGCATCACCTGCCGCTTCGCCCCGGCACCAACGTCGCGGTGCTGACGGCAATGGCGCACACCATCGTCACTGAAGGTCTCGCCGACGAGCCATTCATCCGCGAACGCTGCGACTGGGATGAGTATCAGGACTGGGCAGCGTTTGTCTCCCAAGAGACGCATTCGCCCGAAACGCTCGCGCCCGTCACCGGCGTCGATCCCGGAGAACTACGCGCCGCCGCGCGCCTCTATGCGACCGGGGGCAACGCCGCGATTTACTACGGCCTCGGTGTCACCGAGCATAGCCAGGGTTCGTCCACCGTCATGGCGATCGCCAACCTCGCGATGGCGACCGGCAACATCGGACGGCCGGGCGTCGGCGTGAATCCCCTGCGCGGTCAGAACAACGTGCAGGGCGCCTGCGACATGGGCAGCTTCCCGCACGAACTGTCCGGCTATCGCCACATCTCGGACGCCAATGCCCGCAAACTCTTCGAGGACGACTGGGGCGTCAGCCTCGATCCCGAGCCCGGCCTGCGCATCCCCAACATGCTCGACGCCGCCGTCGACGGCGTGTTCAAGGCGCTCTACGTGCAGGGCGAGGACATCCTCCAGTCGGACCCGGACACGAAGCACGTCGCCGCCGGCCTCGCCGCGATGGAATGCGTGATCGTCCACGACCTGTTCCTCAATGAAACCGCGAACTACGCGCACATCTTCCTGCCGGGCTCCACCTTCCTCGAGAAGGACGGCACCTTCACCAATGCCGAGCGCCGCATTCAGCCGGTGCGCAAGGTGATGTCGCCCTTGAACGGCCTCTCCGACTGGGAAGTGACGCAGCGCCTCGCGCAGGCGATGGGCCTCGACTGGACCTACACGCACCCGTCCGAAATCATGGACGAGATCGCGCGCCTCACCCCCAGCTTCGCGGGCGTCAGCTTCGACAGGCTGGACGCGGAAGGCTCGATGCAGTGGCCGGTGAACGATGCCGCGCCGGACGGCACGCCGGTGATGCACATCGACGGTTTCGTGCGCGGGCGCGGCAAGTTCGTCGTCACCGACTACGTGCCGACCGACGAGAAGACAGGCCCGCGTTTCCCGCTTCTGCTCACCACGGGCCGCATCCTCAGCCACTACAACGTCGGCGCGCAGACCCGCCGCACCGCCAACGTCGCGTGGCACCCGGAGGACCTTCTGGAAATCCACCCGTCCGACGCGGAAAATCGCGGCCTGAAGGACGGCGACTGGGTGAAGCTCGCCAGCCGTTCGGGCGAGACGGCACTGCGCGCGCTGGTGACGGACCGCGTGGCGCCGGGCGTCGTCTACACCACCTTCCACCACCCGGGGACGCAGGCGAACGTGGTGACCACCGATTATTCGGACTGGGCCACCAACTGCCCCGAATACAAGGTCACCGCCGTGCAGATCAGCGCCTCGAACGGGCCGACCGACTGGCAGGAGGATTATTCGCGCCACAGCGACCGCGCCCGCCGCATCGAAGGCATCGCCGCCGAATGAACAGTCTCGAAAAGCTCGTTTACATGGCGAACCAGATCGCGCAAAATCTGGAAACCGAGGGCGAGAAGGCGGCGGACACCGCCGCCGCGCACATCGTCGCCTTCTGGGATCCGCGCATGAAGACCATGATTCTCAGCCATCTCGACGCAGGCGGCGAAGGCCTCTCCCCCGGCGCACGCGCAGCGCTCGGCAAGGTCCGCGCCGCCGCTCATGCCTGACAACAGCGCGCGAGGAGCGCCGTTCACCGAAATCTTTGCGAAGGGCGGCAGCACCGCGCTCACCCGCGAGATTCCGGTGGAAGTGCCCGTCGCGCTCGAATTCAACGGCATCGCCTACGCGGTGATGATGGCGACGCCCGCCGACCTCCCCGATTTCGTCACCGGCTTCGCGATCACCGAGCAGCTCGTGCAGCACGCCGACGAGATCGAGGACATCGACATCGCCGAGACCGACAAGGGCTGGATCGTCCGCGCCCTGCTCGCGCCGCGCGCCGCCGCGCCGGTTCTGGAACGCGCGCGCCGCCGCGTTTCCGAAAGCAGCTGCGGCCTCTGCGGCATCGAGAATCTGGAACAGATCGCCCGGCCCCTACCGCGCATCACCAATCCGCTGGACATCGACTCGCAGGCGATCTTCGCCGCGCTCGGTGCACTCCGCGCACAGCAGCACCTCGGCCGCCGTACCGCCGCCGTCCACGCCGCCGCCTTCTGCGACATCACCGGCCGCATATTGGAGGCGCGCGAGGACGTCGGCCGCCACAACGCGCTCGACAAGCTGATCGGCGCGCTCGCCCGCGCGGGCACTCCGGCGGCGGACGGCTTTTTCCTGCTCACCGCGCGCTGCAGCTACGAACTCGTCGAGAAAACCGTCGTCGCGGGCGGCCGCGCGCTCGCCACCATCTCGGCGCCGACAACGCTCGCGATCGATCGCGCGAAGGCGGCGGGCCTCGCGCTTCACGTGCTCGCAAGGGAAGATTCACTCTTGCGCGTCATGTAGCGCTTGGGTCTCAGGGGATATGGCGATGGATTCCAGCAACACCTGCACGCTGACACTGTCGTGCGCCGACAAGCCCGGTCTCGTCGCGGCCGTCGCCACCTTGCTTTCCGAGAGCGGCGGCAACATCCTCGACGCGCAGCAGTTCAACGACCGGCTCACTGACCGTTTCTTCATGCGGGTGGTTTTCGATCTCGATCCCGCCGTCTCCAGCAAGGATGCCTTCAAGGCGCGCTTCGCCGCACTCGCCGAGACGCACGCTATGAACTGGCGCGTCCGCGCCGCCGCCGACAAGATGCGCGTGCTGCTGCTCGTCTCGAAGTTCGATCACTGTCTGGGCGATCTTCTCTATCGCACGCGGATCGGCGAGCTGGACATGAACGTCGTGGGCATCGTCTCCAACCACCCGAAGGAAGCGATCTCGCTGAGCCTCAACGGCGACATCCCCTTCCATCACCTGCCGATCACGAAGGACTCGAAGGCGAGCCAGGAAGCCGCGATCAAGCGGATCGTGGAGGAGAGCGGTGCCGAACTCATCGTGCTCGCCCGCTACATGCAGATTCTTTCGGACGATCTCGCGGCGTTCCTCGCGGGCCGCTGCATCAACATCCACCACAGCTTCCTGCCCGGCTTCAAGGGCGCCAAGCCCTATCACCAGGCGCACGCGCGCGGCGTGAAGATCATCGGCGCCACCGCGCACTACGTCACCGCCGATCTCGACGAGGGCCCCATCATCGCGCAGGATGTCGAGCACATCAGCCACACCGACACGCCCGACGATCTCGTTCGCAAGGGCCGCGACATCGAACGCCGCGTGCTGGCGCGCGCCGTGCGCTACCACCTGCAGGACCGCGTGCTGCTGAACGGCGCCACCACGGTGGTTTTCCGCGACTAGCCCCGGTGGACTCATCGCCCGAATCTCCATAGCCTCCCGGCCTTCCAACAGCAGGAGCAGGCCATGAAGATCGATCGCAAGGGTTCCGCGCATTGGGAAGGCGGCCTCAAGGATGGCCGCGGCAGCATCTCCACGCAGAGCGGCGCACTCGACAAGCGTCCCTACGGCTTCGCCATGCGCTTCGAAGGCGTGCCCGGCACGAACCCCGAAGAGCTGATCGGGGCAGCGCACGCGGGCTGCTTCACGATGGCGCTCTCGCTGATCCTCGGTGAGGCGGGGCTGACGGCTGAGAGCATGGATACCACGGCCACGGTGACGCTTGAAAAGCTGGACAGCGGCTTCACGATCACCGCCATCCACCTGAAGCTCGAAGCGAAGATTCCCGGCACGGACGACGCCGCGTTCCAGGCGCTTGCCGCCAAGGCCAAGGCGAACTGCCCGGTCTCGAAACTGATGAACGCCGAGATCACGCTCGACGCGGCGCTCGTCTGACTCTTAAAGGGCAGGCGTGAGCGACGCCCTGCCCATCCATGCCGTTTTGCCCGCCCTGCTCGCGGCGCTGCGCGAGCGTGCGTCCGCCGTGCTCGTCGCGCCCCCCGGCGCCGGCAAGACCACGGCAGTTGCGCCCGCGCTCATTGGCGAGCCTTGGTGCACGGGGCAAATCCTGCTCCTCTCCCCCCGCCGCCTCGCCGCGCGCGCCGCGGCCGAACGCATGGCGGAGGTCGCGGGCCAACCCGTCGGCAAAACCATCGGCTATGCAACACGGCTCGACAGCAAGCATGGGCCTGACACGCGCATCCTCGTGCTCACCGAGGGTATTTTCCGCAATCGCATCCAGGCCGATCCCGAACTCGCGGGCATCTCCGCCGTACTCTTCGACGAGATCCACGAGCGCAGCCTCGACAGCGATTTCGGCCTCGCGCTCGCGCTTGATGCACAGGCCGCGCTCCGCCCCGACCTTCGCATCCTGCCCATGTCGGCAACGCTCGACGGCGCCCGCTTTTCGAAACTGCTGGACAGCGCCCCCGTCATCGAGAGCGAAGGCCGCAGTCATCCGCTCGATATCCGCTATCTCGGACGGAGCGCGGAGCAGCGCATCGAGGACGGCATGGCCTCGGCGATCCGCCGCGCGCTCGCCGAGGCCGATGGCGACGTCCTCGCCTTCCTACCCGGTGTCGCCGAGATCGAGCGTACCGCCGAGCGGCTGGAGGGGCTTCCCGGCATCACGCTCCACCGCCTGCACGGCAGCCTCGACCCCGCCGCGCAGCGCGCCGCAATCCGCAAGGGCGCGGACGGGCGCAAGGTGGTGCTTGCCACCAGCATCGCCGAAACCAGCCTCACCATCGACGGCGTCCGCATCGTCGTCGATTCGGGCCTCGCCCGCCGCGCCCGCTACGATCGCGGCGGCGGCATGACACGCCTTGTCACCGAACGTGCCAGCCAGGCCGCCGTCACGCAGCGCGCGGGCCGCGCCGCGCGGCAGGCGCCGGGCGTCTGTTACCGGCTGTGGGAAGAGGCCGCGACGGCAGGGATGCCGCCATTCGACCCGCCCGAAATCCTCGAAGCCGATCTCTCCGCGCTCGTTCTCGACTGCGCGATCTGGGGCGCTGCCGATCCCGCATCCCTGCGCTGGCTCGATCCGCCATCCGCCGCCGCCGTCTCGGAGGCACGCGAACGGTTGCGACTGCTGGATGCGCTCGACGCAGAGAACCGCCCGACACCGCACGGCCGCCGCATCGCCGAGCTGCCGCTACCCCCGCGCCTCGCGCACATGATGCTCGCCGCCGCCCAGCGCGGCTGGGGCAAGACCGCTGCCGAGGTTGCGGTGCTGCTGTCGGAGCGCGGGCTCGGCGGCAACGACACCGACCTTGAACAGCGCCTCACCCGGTGGCGCCGCGAGCGCGGCACGCGGGCCGATGCCGCACGCGGCCTTGCCGGACGCTGGCAGCGCATGGCCGGCGGTGACGGCGAAGGCCCCGTCGCCGCGTGCATCGCGCTCGCCTTCCCCGACCGCATCGCGAAGCGGCGCGGCAGCAGCGGCGAGGACTGGGCCTCGTCCGGCGGGCGCGGCTTCCGGCTCGATCCAGCCTCGCCGCTTGCCGCGCAGACCTACCTCGCTGTCGCCGAAGTGCAGGGCGCGGCCTCGGGCGCCCGCATCCTCGCCGCCTCCGCCATCGCGCCCGATCTCATCGAATCGCTGTTCGCGGACCACATCGAAACCGTGCGCCGCGTCCGTGCCGACGGCGCCGGCGGCATCCTCGCGACACGCGAGCGCCGCCTCGGCAGCCTTGCCCTGTCGTCCGGGCAGGACGACCGACCGGATCCCGCAGCCATCACCGCCGCGCTTCTTGAAGCCGCGCGCAAGGACGGGCTCGCGGCGCTGCCCTTTTCGGACCATGCCCGCGCGCTACAGCGCCGGGCGATGTTCGCGCGCCGCGTTGACCCTTCGATCCCGGACATAAGCGACGAGGCACTTGCCGCCGACATGGACGACTGGCTGCCGCCGCTCCTCGAAGGCAAACGCGCACTCGCCGCCGTCAGCGCATCCGCACTCACGCAAATGCTCGAAGCGCGCCTCGGCTGGGCGGGCAAGACCGCCGTCGATCGCCTCACCCCCGAAGCCTTCGTTTCACCGCTCGGCAGCCACCATGCCATCGATTATGCGGCAGAGGGCGGCCCGGCGGTCGAGCTGCGCGTGCAGGCGCTCTTCGGCCTGGCCGCGCATCCAGTAGTTGCCGGGAACGTCCCGCTCGTGCTGCGCCTCACCTCGCCTGCCGGTCGCCCGATCCAAACGACGAAGGATCTGCCCGGCTTCTGGTCGGGAAGCTGGGCGGCGGTCGCCAAGGAAATGCGCGGCCGCTATCCCCGGCACCCGTGGCCCGATGACCCCGCCGCCGCCGCGCCGACTCTCCGCACCAAGCGTGCGGACGCCCGCTAGAACGGTGCTGTCGTGCCGAGGCCCAGCTTTTTCGCTTCCTCGAAGACGTGCCAGCCCGACACGAGATCCTGCACGATGTGGCCGAGCGACTTGTAGATGGTGATTTCATCGTCGCTTGTGCGCCCCGCGAGCGTCCCGCCGAACACCTCGCCGATTTCGCCGACGACATGCGCGTCGTCCACAACCCCCGCCGCCTTCGCGTTCAGGAACTCGGCGCCCTGCGCGAGCACACCCGGCCGATAGTCGGCGATGAAGCGCGCCGCCGTGACGAGATCGTTTGCAATCTCGGCAGGCCCGGCGCGGCTCGATCCGACGACGTTGATGTGCGTGCCCGGCTTCACGTCGGCAAGCGCGAGGATCGGCTCCGCCGCTGCGGTCGTGGTGCAGATGATGTCGGCCACGCTGACGGCGCTCGCCACATCGGCAGCGGCCTGGGCATCGAGTCCAAGCTCCTCGCGCACCCGCAGCGCGAACCGCTCGGCCTGCTCAGGGGAGCGCCCCCATACGCTGACGCCGGTGATCGGCCGCACATGGCGCACCGCCGCGGCGTGCCGCCACGCCTGCTCGCCGTAGCCGAGGATCGCGAGCCGCGACGGCCCCGGCCGCGCGAGCGCATCGGTTGCCGCCGCAGAAGCGGCCGCCGTGCGGATCGCCGTGACGATACTGCCGTCGATGATCGCGACCGGCGCGCCGCCTTCGGACTCGAACAGCACGACGATGCCCTGGTGCGAGTGCTTGCCGAGCGCGAAATTGCCCGGATAGACGCTCACGATCTTGGCGCCGAACGTACCGCCGAGCATCGCGCCCGGCATCACGCCGAAGGCGTTGCCGCCATCGAGATCGACGATATTGCGGAGCGGCTGCCGCGTCTCACCGCGCGAGAGCGCCGCCATCGCCTCGCGCACCAGACGGATGCAGTCCTCGTAGCCGAGCAGGCGCTCGGTGTCGGCCGCGCCGACGATCATCAGCGGCGCGCTCATGCGGCGTCTCTGACGAAACGGGCGCGGAACCAGCGTACGAGAAGCAGGGTATTCACGATCATGGCAACTCCATAGATGTTCTGGGTAACGGCAAGCGGCAGGCTGTTCAGCACGGTGAGCGTGAGGAAGGTCGCGAGCGTGACATTCTGCACGCCGACCTCGATGGCAAGCGTCATCGCATCCCGGCTGCTGACACCGCAAGCCCGGCCGATGCCGAGCCCCACCGCCATCGCGACGATGTTCATCGTCCAGATCGCGGGGCCGGCGTTCAGCAGGTTGGCGAGCACCATTTCGGCGCTGACGCCGACGGCAAAGGCGATGACGCCGAACAGCACGATCATCGAAACGGGCCGCAGCCAGCCGCTCATCTTGCGCGCGGCCTCCGGCGCGAACCGGCAGACGAGCATCCCCGCCGCCACCGGCAGCACGGTGATCCGCGCAAGCTGCAGCATCGTATCGGCAACCGAAAGCGCCGGCACGGTGCCCTCCAGCCCGAAATGGCGCAGCCCCCATTGCAGCAGCACGGGGATCGAAAACACGGTCACGAGGCTCGACAAGGCCGTGAGCACCACCGCCAGCGCCACATTGCCGCGCGCGATGAAGGTCAGCGCATTCGAGGTCGTCCCCGCCGGACAGATGCCGAGAATGAAGATGCCGAGCGCCAGTTCGGGCGGCAGGCGGAACAGGATGCCGATCGCAAGGCCAAGCAGCGGCATCGCCAACAGTTGCCCGGCAAGTCCGGCGAGCGGGGCACGGCCGTCCGTGATCACGCGGGCGAAATCGCCGAGCCGCAAGGTCAGCCCCATGCTGAACATGATGAGCATCAGGCCCACGGGCACGAAGGTCGTGTTGATGAAAGCAATCATCGCGTCGGACATGGAATTTCCCCCGGCGTCTCTCTATGCGCCCCACACGCGCTTTGCATAGGCGACGAAATTCGCGCCGAGGATCTTTTCGATCCGCGCGTCCGAATGGCCGCGCTGCCGCAGGCGGTCCGCGAGGTCGTGGAACTGCGAAGGTCCGCGCAGGTCGATCACGAAGGGCAGCGTATCGGGGTTCTCGCCCTTGGCGCCGATGCCCGCCGCGCGCCGGTCCGCAATCTCCTTCGCGATCTTCGCCCTGTAGGCTCCAAGGTCGTCGATCGCGGTGATGCCGCCATCGGTGCCGATGCCGACATGATCCTCGCCGCAGACGTTCACGGCGTGCTCGATATGCGCCACCACATCGTCCGCCGTCGCCTTGCTCGTGGGATTGAGGAACGGCATGAAATAGATGCCGACGAACCCGCCCCGCTCGGCAACCAGACGCAGCTCCGCATCGGTCTTGTTGCGCGGCAGGTCGGTGAGCGCGCGGCAACCGGTGTGATTGATCGAGATCGGCTGCTTCGAAACGCGCGCGGCCTCCAGGCAGGTCTGCTCGCCGCTGTGCGACAGATCGACCATCACGCGGTTCGCGTTCAGCCGCTCGACGACCTCGCGCCCGAATGGCGTCAGGCCCCGGTTCTCCGGCGCCATCGATCCGTCGCCGACCGCATTCGCAGGGTTGTAAGTCAGCTGAATGATCCGCACGCCGAGATTGGCGAACACATCGGCGCGGCTCGCATCGCTGCCCAGCATCGTCGTGTTCTGGAAACCGTAGATGAGCCCGATGCGGTTTTCGCGTTTTGCGCGCAGGATATCGCCTGCGCTTTCGATCTTCATGAAATCGTTCGGATAGCGGCGCGCCACCGCGTCCCAGTGCGCGATCTCGCGTACGGTCTGCTCGAACGGCTCATTCGGGCCAAACACATGTCCGAGGGTAATGTTGACGGCGGTAAGGCCGGATGTACGCGCATCATCGATCACGCGCCGGTCGATCACCGCATCGGTCGACGTCCAGCCTGAAGCTTCCTTGCGCTCGGGCGGTTCGACATTGGGATTGGAGAGGCCGCCGAGCGCGTTCACGACGATGGCGCCTGCAGGCACTCCAGCTGAGCCCAGGGCAAAGGCCGGTGCACCGCCCCCTGCAAAGGCAGCCGCCGCGCCGCCAGCCGCGAGCAGTTCGCGGCGGTTGAAAGTCAAACTCATGCACCCTCCCGCTGGTCTCTCACCGGTAGAGCACGGGCCTTTCGGCGCGTAAAGGCTTGGAGGGCAGAGGGGATTCAGGCGCTAAGCGCGATTCCGTCCTCAAGAAGGGCGACTGCAGCTTCGATACATTTCAGGCGCGTCGCGCCGCGGCCGATATCGCCGAAATGCTCTTCGCGGCACACCGTGGGCGTGCCTCGCCCGGCGCGTGCGAGATAGACGAGGCCGGGTTCGTCGCCCATGCCCGCCGGACCAGCAAAACCGGTAATCGCCAAGGCGAGATCAATCTCTGAACGTGCGCATAAATTTTCCGCCATGGCGACCGCGACCGGGCGCGACACCGCCCCGTGCGCTTTGATCAACCCGGTATCGACGCCGAGCAGACGCTGCTTGGCCGCGTCCGTGTAGACGACGAACCCTGCCTCGAAGACATGGCCGTACCCCGGCACGTCGGTGAGCAGCGAGGCGAGCAAGCCGCCCGTGCAACTCTCCGCCGTCCCGACCTTCAGCCCCGCCTCATGCAAGCGTCGGAGCGCCGCGTGAACCGCGCGCTCCAGCGCATCCGGCAGCGCCGGAGAGAGCGTCTCGGCCATCGCTCGCGTTAGTAAGCGGGCGGATCGCTGGCGGGGAACGACTCATCGACCGCCTGATCGACCTTGTCCCATTCGCGCGTCGGCTTGTCGCGCATCGCCTCTTGCCCGGCGGAGCGAGTCTTGTCGAGATTCTGGGGATCGGCTTCACCCGGGGCAAAGGCCGCCGCCCCGGGCGCCGTCTTCCCGTTGCGGTAGAAGCGCCATCCGGCGAATGCCGCCGCAGCGGCGCCGAGGCCCGCGACAAGCCCGATCAGTCCAGCCCTGCTTCGCGCGCCTTCGCGTATTGCTGTTCCGTACATGGCCCATGGTCCTCCATTTGGGTGTGCACAGAACAACGCGCGCGCGCGACAGGCGTTCCCGAACCCGTCAGGATGCGAGCGCGGAAGGTGCTAGCAGGCCGCGTTCGGTGATGAAGCCCGTGACAAGGCGTGCCGGGGTCACGTCGAACGCCGGGTTGTAAGCGGGGGAGGCCGTCACGCGCACGGTCGCCGCGCCGCTTGCGGCGGGTCCGGTCAGAAACGCAAGCTCGTCGGGATCGCGCTCCTCGATCGGCACATCCGCCCCGGTGGGCGTCGCCGGATCGAAGGTGGTGTAGGGCAGCGCCACATAGAACGGCACGTCGTTGTCGTGCGCCGCAAGCGCCTTCAGATAGGTGCCGATCTTGTTGCAGACGTCGCCGTTCGCGGTCACGCGGTCGGTGCCCACCACGACCAGATCGACCTCGCCGCGCTGCATCAGAAGCCCGCCCGTATTGTCGGCGATCACCGTGTGCGGCACGCCGTGCCCGGCAAGTTCGAAGGCGGTGAGCAGCGCGCCCTGGTTGCGCGGACGCGTTTCGTCCACCCACACATGCACCGGCATCCCCGCGTCCTGCGCCAGATAGATCGGCGCGGTCGCGGTGCCGTAGTCGACGGTCGCGAGCCACCCCGGATTGCAGTGCGTCAGGATGTTCAGCGGGCGCGAAGGATTCCGCGCATGGAGATCGCGCAAAAGCTCAAGCCCGTGCGCGCCGATCGCGCGGTTCAGCGCCACGTCCTCGTCGCAGATCGCATCGGCACGCGCGAACGCCGCCGCGCCGCGCATCGGCGCCGGAAGCGGTCGCACCGCCTTCGCCACCTCATCGAGCGCCCAGCGCAAATTCACCGCCGTCGGCCGTGCCTCGGCGAGCAGGGCATAGGCCGCGTCCATCGCAGAGTCAGAGCCGTCCTCGGCAAGCGCCATCGCAAGACCGTAGGCGGCAGTGGCGCCGATCAGCGGCGCCCCGCGCGTCCACATCTCGCGAATGGCGCGCTCGGCATCGGCGGCGGAGCGCAGCTCCACCCACACGATCTCCCACGGGAGGCGCCGCTGATCGAGGATGCGCGCCCCCTTGCCGTCGGCGGTGCGCGCGATCGAACGGCGAGGCTCGCCCTCCAGCCTCACAGCACAATCTCCGCGAACGAGGCGACGTCGCCCTGCCCCGCCTCCCGGTCGACGAGACAGGTTTTGAGGCCCGCCGCGCGCGCAGCGTCGATTTCGGGAACGCTGTCGGAGAGGAACAGGATGTCCTGCGCCGGCAAGCCGATTTCCGCCGCGATGCGCCGATACGACTCGGCCTCCTTCTTCGGGCCGGTCGTGGTGTCGAAATAGCCCGAGAACAGCGGCGTCAGATCCCCCGCGTTGCTGTACCCGAAGATCAATTTCTGCGCCGCCACCGAACCCGACGAATACACATAGAGCCCGATCCCCTCCGCGTGCCAGCGGCGCAGCGCCTCGGCGGCATCGGCATAGACGTGTCCCTTCAGCGTGCCGTCCGCATAGCCTGCCGCCCAGATCAGCCCCTGCAGCGTCTTGAGTGCGGTTTCCTTGCGATCCTCGTCGATCCAGCGCGTCAGCGTCGCCACCGGGTCGCCCGGCACGTCCTTCAGGATCGGTGCGGCCTCGTCGGCGTGCGCCGCGATCCAGCCCGCCAGCCGCTCCCGCGCATAGGGAAACAGCGTGTCGGTCACGAAAGCGATGCTGCTCGTCGTGCCTTCGATGTCGGTAAGGACCGCGCGCACCATTCAGGTAAGCGCCGGTTCGTGGCGCGGGAAGCGATCGGCGATGTCGTCACCCGTGAAGTGCGCCACCCAGCCTTCGGGCTCGATGAACAACCGTATCGCGGTGAAGCGCGGCACAGGCCCCATGTCGAACCAGTGGCGCATCCCGGCCGGCACCGCGATGAGATCCCCCTTCGTGCAGAGCATGTTGAACACGCGCCCATCCTCGTGGAGCGTGAACAGGCCTTCGCCATCGACGAAGAAGCGCACCTCGTCCTCCATGTGGCGATGCTCGGAAAGGAACTTCTGCCGGAAGACCGTGCGGTCGGGATGGTCGGGCACCATGCTCGCCACGTCCACTGTGCAATAGCCGCCCTTCGCCTTCAGCCGTTCGATCTCCTCGGCGTACGCCGCAAGGATATCGCCTTCGGGCACGTCGCGTGTCGGCCAGCGCTCGAAGAGAACGCCGATCTCTTCGAGTGTCCGCGCGATTTCGTCGGCATCGGCGGTTTCTAGCAGCGGATGCTCCGGCGTGTCCTCCGCATAAACGGCAAGATGACTCATGCGTCCCTCCTCATGCTGCGTTCGGCAACCTCGCACGCGGCGAGCCATTCCGCCGCTTCGATCACCCGCTCGGCCTCCGCGATGTCCCGGCCCCAGCCGTAGAGCCCGTGCCCGCGAATAAGATAAGCGGGCGGCGGCGTTTCAGCGGCAAGAAAAGGCGCAATCGCGGCCTCGATCTCTGCCATGTCCTGGCTGTTCTCGACGATCGGAACGGCAATCTCGGCGTCATGCGTGGTCACACCCGGAAACGCCTTCACAAGCTCGTGCCCCCGGATCGTCCAATTCCCGCCGAGCACCCGCGACAGCGCGACAGCCTGCGGCGAATGGCTGTGCAGCACCGCGCCGACCTCCGGAAAACGGCGGTACAGCGACAAATGCAGCGCCGTCTCCGCGCTCGGCCGCTTGCCGTCGAGCGATGCGCCCTCCCCGTCCACGCGCATCACCCCGTCCGGCGTCAGCCGCCCCTTGTGCCACCCGGAAACCGTCACCGCGAAGCTGCCGTCATCCAGCCGCACCGAATAATTGCCGCTCGTCGCGGGCGCCCAGCCGCGCGCGTCGAATGCGCGCCCTATGGCGACAATGGCCTCCGCGGCCTCGGCGAATGTGCTTGCAACCATGATGTTTTCTTAACCATCACGGCGGTGCTGGCGAAGCGGTTTCCGCTCACCTATGAAACATCTCCATGAATCCGCTCTACGCCAACCTGCCGACCACCATCTTCGAGAAGATGTCCGCGCTTGCCCGCGAAACGGGCGCCATCAACCTCGGGCAAGGCTTCCCCGACGCGGGCTGGCCGCGCGACGTGCTGGAAGCCGGCGCCCGCGCGCTCACCGAAGGCTACAACCAGTATCCGCCCATGCCCGGCATCCCCGAGCTTCGGCAGGCGATTGCCGATCACTACCGCCGCCATCAGGACATCGATCTCGACTGGCAGACCGAAATCACCGTCACATCGGGCGCGACCGAGGCGCTTGCCGCCTCGATCATGGCGCTCGTCAGCCCCGGCGACGAGGTGCTGATGATCCAGCCGATGTACGACGCCTATCTGCCGATGGTTCGCCAGGCGGGCGGCGTCCCCAAGCTGATCCGCCTCGAACCGCCGGAGTGGCGGCTGACCGAAGCGGCGCTCACGGAGGCCTTTACCCCGCGCACCCGCATCGTCCTCCTCAACAATCCGCTCAATCCCACGGCGACGATGTTCTCAGAAGACGAGCTCGCGCTGCTTGCCCGCTTCGTGGTGAAACACGACGCCGTCGTCATCAGCGACGAGGTATGGGAACACGTCGTGTTCGATGGCCGCGCCCATTCGCCGATCATGGCGCAACCGGGGATGCGCGAGCGCACCGTGAAGATCGGCTCGGGCGGCAAGATCTTCTCGCTCACCGGATGGAAAGTCGGCTGGATGTGCGCCGCGCCGAAGCTCACGCACGCGCTCGCACGCGCGCACCAGTTCCTCACCTTCACGACGCCGCCCAACCTGCAGACGGCAATCGCCTACGGCCTCGACAAGACGGACGATTATTTCACCACCATGCGCGCCGATTTCGCCCGCTCGCGCGACCGGCTGGCAAGCGGCCTCGAAGCCGCCGGCTGGAAGACGCTGCCGAGCGCGGGCACCTATTTCCTGTCGGTCGATCTCGCCGCCTCAGGCATCGCGCTTGATGACGTGGCGTTCTGCGACCGGCTGGCGCGCGAGGGCGATGTCGTCGCGATTCCCGTCTCGGCGTTCTACGCGGAAACGCCCGTCACATCGGTGGTCCGCTTCTGCTTCGCCAAAACCGACGCGACGATCGACGCCGCGCTGGAGCGCATGGCGAAGGCGCGGGCGCTGTTCGGCTGAGACTTACCCCCTCAGTTCAGCGATCATCGTCTCGCGCATCACGAACTTCTGCACCTTGCCCGTCACCGTCATCGGGAAGGTTTCGACGATCCGCACATAGCGCGGTACCTTGTAGTGCGCGATGCGGCCGCGGCAGTGATCGCGCACCTCCTCCTCGGAAAGCGCCGCGCCGCCGCGCGTCATCACCCACGCGCAAAGCTCCTCGCCGTAGCGCTCGTCGGGCACGCCGATCACCTGCGCGTCGGCGATGTGCGGGTGCGTCAGCAGGAACTCCTCGACCTCGCGCGGGTAGATATTCTCGCCGCCGCGGATCACCAGGTCCTTGATACGGCCGGTGATCCGGCAATAGCCCTTGGCGTCGATCGTCGCGATGTCGCCGGTGTGCATCCAGCCGTCTTCGTCCAACGCTTCGGCGGTGCGCGCGGCATCGTCCCAGTAACCCTGCATCACCGAATAGCCACGCGTGCAAAGCTCGCCCGCCTCACCGCGCGGCAGCGTCTCGCCGTCCGGCCCGACGATCTTCACCGCAAGGTGCGGCTGCACGCGGCCCACCGTGGAGACGCGCTCCTCGATCGGATCGTCCATCGCACTCTGGAAGCTCACCGGGCTCGTTTCGGTCATGCCGTAGGCGATCGTCACCTGATGCATCCCCAGCCGGTCGATCACCTCGCGCATCGTCGCGATCGGGCACGGCGAACCCGCCATGATGCCGGTGCGCAACGACGACACGTCGAAGCTGTCGAACTCCGGCCGTCCGAGCACGGCGATGAACATGGTGGGCACGCCGTACAGCGCCGTGCACCGCTCCGCCGCCACCGTTTCCAGCACCGCAAGCGGATCGAACGCCTCCGCCGGATAGACCATCGTGGCGCCGTGCGTCAGGCAGGCGAGGTTGCCCATCACCATGCCGAAGCAGTGATAGAGCGGCACGGGAATACACACCTTGTCGGCCTTCGAAAGCCCGATGCCCGCGCCGACAAAATAGCCGTTGTTGAGGATGTTCCGGTGCGTCAGCGTCGCGCCCTTGGGGAAGCCCGTGGTGCCGCTGGTGAACTGGATGTTCACGGCATCGTTCGCGTCGATGGGGATCGCCGCGAGCTGCGCCGCGTCCACCGCGCCCTCCAGATCGCCGAAGCGCAGGCAGCCTGCGTGCGCCTCCTCGCCGATCGTCGCGACGAGGCGCAAATCCGGCAGCGCCCGCGCGCGCAGCGTGCCGGGCGTCGCTTCTGCCAGCTCCGGCATCAACTCGCGCAGCATCGCCACATAGTCGCTCGTCTTGTGGCGCACCGCCGTCACCAGCGCGCGGCATCCCACTTTCTTCAGCGCGTATTCGACCTCGCTCGTCCGGTAGGCGGGATTGATCGTCACGAGGATCATCCCCGCGGTCGCGGTCGCGAATTGCAGGATCGTCCATTCCGCGCAGTTCGGCGCCCAGATGCCCACGCGGTCGCCGGGCCGCACGCCTGCCGCCAGCAGCCCGCACGCCACCGCGTCGCTGCGCCGCTTCAGCTCCGCCCACGTCAGCCGCACGCCCTGATGCCGAACGACAAGCGCCTCGCCATCCGGATCGCGCGCCGCCGCCTCGGCCAGCATCGCGCCGATCGTCTTCTCGATCAGCGGCGGTTCGCTCGCCCCGACAACGTGGCTCAGCTCTTGCGATTCTCCCCGGACCATTCCTGCTCCCTCAATTCCTTGCGCCGGATCTTGCCGCTCACCGTCTTGGGCAGCGCCGCGACGAATTCGATCTTGCGCGGATACTTATAGGGCGCCGTCGTGGATTTCACATGGCTTTGCAAGGCCTCGACGAGCGCATCCGAAGCGTCGTGCCCGGCAGCGAGCACGACGAACGCCTTCACCACCTCGCCGCGCGTCGGGTCGGGGCTCGCCACGACCGCGCTCTCGGCGACCGCCGGATGCTCGAAGAGTGCGCTTTCCACCTCAAAGGGCCCGATCCGGTATCCCGCCGAAAGGATCACGTCGTCGGCGCGGCCGACGAACCAGAAGAAGCCGTCTTCGTCCACGAAGGCGCGGTCGCCGGTCAGATACCAGCCGTCCCGGAACACGCTCGCCGTGCGCTCGTCATCGTCGCGGTAGCCCAGAAACAGCCCCGGAGGGCGCCCTCCCGCCACGCGCAGCGCGATGTCGCCTTCCTCGCCCGGCGGCAGGCGCTCGCCCGCTTCGCCGATCACCGCAAGGTCGATCCCCGGTGCGGGCTTGCCCATCGCGCCCTGCCGCTCCGCGCCCGCGCGGTTGCAGCACAGCATCACGGTTTCGGTCTGGCCGTAGCCATCGTGGATCGAAAGCCCTGTCGCCGCCCGCCACAGGTCGATCACCTCGGGATTGAGCGGTTCGCCCGCGCTTACGCAGCGCCGCAGCGTCTCGAAGCTCCGCGTACCGAGATCGGAGCGCACGAACATGCGGTACGCCGTCGGCGGCGCGCACAGCGTCGTCACAGGATACTTGCCGAGCAGGCCAAGAACCGCCTCCGCATCGAAACCCGGCGCGTGATAGGCGAAGATCCCCGCGCCCATCATCCACGGCGCGAACAGGCTGGACCATGCCGCCTTCGCCCAGCCCGTGTCGGACACGTTCCACATCAGGTCACCGGGGCCGAGATCGAGCCAGGTGCGCGCCGTGATCTCGTGCGCGAGCGGATAGCCCGCGCCGTGGATCGTCATCTTGGGATTTCCGGTCGTCCCGCTGGTGAAATAGCAGAGCGCCGGATCGTCGAACGCGGTGTCGGCGATCTCCGCAAGCGGCTCCGCCTTCATGGCGAGCGCCGAATAATCGCCCCAGCCCGCGCGCGGTCCGCCGATATGCAGCTTCGCGATGGCATCGTCGCCAAGCGCGGCATCCACGCGGTCCGCGATATCCGCCCCCGCCACCACGCACACCGCCTTCGCCGCCGCGCGGCGATAGGCGATGTCCTTGGGCATCAGCTGCACGGTGCCTGGCGAAGCGATGGCGCCGAGCCGGAGGCAACCGAGCATCAGCTCCCACCATTCCAGCTCGCGCGCCAGCAGGATCAGCACTGTGTCACCGCGCTGCACGCCTGCGTTTTTCAGAACGGCAGCGGCCCTCGCCGCCCGTTCGTCGAGCGCGGCGAAGCTGATGTCCTCAACCCGCCCGCTCGCGTCCACCCACAGCAGCGCACGATCGTTGCCACGTTCGCGTGCAAGCGTCTGCATGCGATCCCGCGCGAAATTGGTTCGCGCGGGCGGATTCCATTCGAAAGATGCTACCGTCATCGCGCTTCGTTGATGATCTGCACCTGCGTGAATTCGTGCAGGCCTTCTTCGGCGAATTCCACACCGATGCCGGATTGCTTGGCGCCGCCGAAGGGAATGTTCGGCCCGAAATCGAGGTGCTTGTTGATCCACACCGTGCCCGAATCCATGCGCGTGGCGATGTCGTAGGCGGTGTCGCGGTCCTTGCCCCACACCGATCCGCCAAGGCCCCACGGCGAGGCGTTGGCGCGGGCGAGCGCATCTTCCGCGTCGTCGTAGCGGATCACCGGCAGCACGGGTCCGAACTGTTCCTCGTCGACGATGCGCGTACCGTCCGAAACGTCGCGCACGATCGTGGGACGAATGAAATAGCCGGGCCGATCGACGACATCGCCGCCCGCGATGATCGTGCCTGCGGCGCGGGCGTCATCCAGGAAGCCCTTCACCTTCTCGTACTGCATCTTGTTCTGCAGCGGCCCGATCTGCGCACCCTGCGCGAGCCCGTCGTCGACGATCGCCTCGTCCGCCAGCCGCGCAAGTTCCGCGCACAACTCCTCATAGATTGACGAATGCGCATAGACACGCTTCACGGCGAGACATACCTGCCCCGCATTCATCATCGCGGCGCCGAAAATGCCGGGCGCGATCGCCTTCGGATCGGCATCCGGCAGCACTATCGCCGCATCGTTGCCGCCGAGTTCGAGCGTGATGCGCTTGATCGTGGACGCCGCGCTCGCCATCACCTTCTTGCCCGTCTCGGTCGAGCCGGTGAACGAGATCTTCGCGACATCCGGGTGCGTCGTCAGCTTGCCGCCAAGATCGTTCTGGTCGGTGATGATGTTGATGACGCCCGCCGGGAAAATTTCCGCACAAAGCTCGCCAAGCTTCAAAGTCGTCAGCGGCGTCGTCGGTGCGGGCTTGAGGATGATCGTGTTGCCCGCGAGCAGCGCCACCGGCATCTTGAACGCCACGATCAGCACCGGGAAGTTCCACGGGATGATCGCGCCGACCACGCCGAGCGGCCGCCGCCGCATTTCGACACGGCGGTTGTCATTGTCCTCGAGGATGCGATCGCTGAGTTCCAGGGACGCGAGGTAACGCATGAACGCCGCCGTGTAGACGATCTCTGCCGTCGATTCGGAAAGCGGCTTGCCCTGCTCCTGGGTCAGCAGCCGGGCGAACGCGTCCGTCTTCGCTTCAATGGCGTCGGCGAGTTTCAGGAGGAGGTCGCGGCGTTCCTGCATGGGACGCCGCGACCATGCAGGGAAGGCAGCCTTCGCGGCGGCAACCGCAGCATCGAGCTGGGCTTCCGATCCGCGCGGACACACGGCAAGCACCTCTTCCGTCGCCGGGTTGATGACATCCATTGTCATGTCGCCCGGCACCAGCGCACCGCCGATCAGCAGCCGATAGTTGTCCATAACCGATCCTTCCCAAGTGTCGTCTTTAGAACTTGTACCCAACCGTTACACCGTACGTACGCGGCGCGGAAATATGGTTGTAATCGAACCCGAAGCCCGCGAGCAGATCGACGCGCGAGGTGAAGTAGAACTTGTTGCCGAGGTTCTTGCCCCAGATCGACGCGTTCCAGCGCCCGTCCGCGGTTTCGTAGTCGATATGCGCGCCGAGGATCGCATAGCTGCCCTGCTGCAGGCGCGGAACGTTCAGCACTTCGAAATACTGGCTCGACGAATAGCTCACATCGCCGTGCAGGCTGAGCTTGCCGGTATCCGAATCCATCACCGTGAGATCGACGCCGCCGTTGAAGGTCATCGACGGCGCGTTCGACAGTTCATTGCCCGAAACGTCGACACCGCTCACCGTGCCCTTCTTGATCTTGGAATCGAGCAGCCCGACTCCCGCGCGCAGCGAGAGCATGTCGCTCGCCCGAACGCTGAGTTCGGCCTCGCCGCCCATGATCCGCGACTTATTGATATTGAGCAGCGTCTGCGCCGCGGTCACCGGATCGACGTTGATGAACTGCTGATTTCGGTAATCATAGTAGAAGCCGGCAAGATTCAGCGTCACGGAGCGGCCCGCGAACTGCGTCTTGGCACCGATCTCGTAGGCGTTCACCTTCTCCGGCTTCGCAATCGAAAGCTCCGACGGATCGAAGAACGCCTGCGCATTGAAGCTGCTCGCCCGGTAGCCCCGGCTGAAATGCGCATAGATGAGATTGCCGTCAGCGAGCTTGTAGTCGAGACCGATCTTCCCCGAAATATTGTCGGTGCTGTATTTCAGGTCCGACGGCGGGATCAGGTTCACCACCAGCACGCCGTTCGGGCCGAGCGCATTCGATTCGAAATCCGTCTGCCGCCCTGTATCGTGCGTGTAACGCAGACCGCCGCGCAGCGTGATCGCGTCGGTGATATCGTAATTCATGTCGGTGTAGATCGCGATGCTCTTCTTCACCTGATCGAAGCTGTTCGCGAATAGGCAGCCGAGCGGCAGACCGATCGCGCAGTCGGCATCGGTCACGCCGGGAAGGCCATCCGAATCGACATCCTTGGCGATTTCGAAGGTGGTGCTGTTGAACACCTTCTCGCGGTTGTAATAGGCGCCCAGAATGAAATCGAACGGACCGCCCGTGTCGCTCGTCAGACGCAGATCCTGCGCGAACTGACTGGCCTTGTCGTAATAGGGAATTTCCAGCAGTTCGGTCGCCGTGCCGTCGGTATCTTCATAGAACGAGAGCTTGCCCTTGTCCCACGAGGTGATGCTGGTGACGGTGAGCGTATCCGACACGTCGATGTTGCCGGTGAGCGCAAGCGAATAGGTGCGCGCGCGGCGGCGTTCGGTGACGTTCGCCTCGATCTCGCGCTTGCTGAGGCCGACGCGATGCACCTCCGCAGGCTGCGCGTAAATGCCGTAGTTTCGCGGGTTCTGATAACTCGTCGAGCCGCGCAGCACAAAGCGCACGCCGTCCGACGGTTCGAGCAGGACCGACGCACGCACCGCATATTCGCGCACGCCCGCAAGGTCGGGCTCGCCCGGCAGCTGGTTCTTGAACCAGCCGTCCGCACGCGCGAAGCTGAAGGCGACACGCGCCGCCGCCTTGTCGCCCATCGGCACGTTGATCGCGCCGTTCGCATCCATGCGGTTGTAATTGCCGTAGCCGAGATTGAGGTAGCCGCTCGTCTCGCCGAGTTCGGGCGCGCGGCTGATGAGATTGACCGCGCCGCCCGTGGTGTTCTTGCCGTAAAGCGTCCCCTGCGGCCCGCGCAGCACCTCGACGCGTTCAAGGTCGTACATCGCAACGCCGAGGAACGCGAAATTGCCCTTGTAGACCTCGTCGTAATAGGTCGCGACCGGGCTCGACTGGTTGAGGCTGTAATCCGACATCGAAACGCCGCGCAGCGCGAAGATCGGTGTGTTGTCGCCCACGATGCTGGTGAGCTGAAGGTTCGCCACCTTGGTGACGAGATCGTCGGCATTCGTCACGCGCGATTTCGAAAGCTGGTCGCCGCCGATGGCGGAGACCGAAATCGGCACGTCCTGAAGCCGTTCGGCGCGCTTGGTGGCCGTGATGACGATTTCGGTATCCGCGACCTCGGCGGTTTCCTGCGCCTGCGCAAGTCCGGCAGTGCCCGCCAGCAAGACCGGCACGATGGCGGCGGAAAGCGCCGCGCGTCCTTTAATCTTCATAATCAAACCTTCCCCTTTTGTTTCCCCGAATTATGCGTCGCCGCCCTCCGCAAGAGCATTGATCTTCTCGATTAGAACGGCCCGCATCGCAGGCGCATCGGTACGCAGCGGCACCTTGCGCAGCTTGCCGATCTCGCTTGCCGTATAGGGTTTGAAATCCGCCGGAACATGCGCGCCGTCGAACCGGTAAAGCGTCCAGTTCAAAAGGTCCGCGAGTTCCGCGTCACTAACCGGCGCGGTCGCGACGCCGGGAACGCGCCCCAGATATTCGCGCCCTCCCGGAACATGCAGGAACTTCGCCACGATCCCCGCCATTGCGGGCGTCGTCTGGGGTGTGCCGGTGGCGTCTGACCGGTGGCAGCCCTGGCATTTCAGCATCCAGTTCTGCCGCGCGAGCGCCGGATTGGCAACGCCGGTTTCGCGGAGATCACCCTGCGCAGCAAGCCCCGCACCGGCCACACCGGCGAGAGCCGCGAGCGCGAGGATGCCGCGTAGCATCACTTGATCGCGGCTTTCAGTTCGGCGACCTGGCGCGGTGTCAGCGCCGCGCCGCTCTTGCGGATGCCGCCCACTTCGTCGGCACTGAAACGCTTCACCTTTTTGTCGGCCGCCGCGATCGTGTCGAGCACGTGGTTGAGCACCGCCGCGACCTCGTCGTCCTTCATGCCGGCCTGCGCGGGCATCACGCCGCGATAGGTTTTTCCGTCGACGACGATCGGCCCCGAAAGGCCGCGCGTCACCGCCAGCACCAGGAACCGCCGCCCGTCCGGCTTTGCCGCGAGGGCGGCCGGCTCGACCTTCAGCGAGGGAAACGCGCCGGGAACCCCCGCGCCCGTTGCCAGATGGCACGCTGCGCAGCGCTTGTAGAGCGCTGGGCCATCCGCGGCCTCGGCGGCAGCGGGCAGCGCCATCAGCAGCATTGCAGCCGCGACGCGCAGCATCGTCATTTCTCCAGCGCCACGCCGAGGATGACCGCCGTCGAGCAGTTGTAGATCGCACTCGACGTGCCGAGGCACCAGTTGATGTCGTTGTTCTCCTGCGGCCGCACCATCGGCCGGTCGCCCTCGTTGCGGTTGCAGAGGCACCGCCCGCACGAGGATTTGCCGCAGCAGTCGTTGTAGCTGATGATGTAGGAGCGATTGTCCGCCGGATTGAGGCAGGTGCCGATCCACGTGATCGGCGACATCTCCGTGCCGGGCGGGCAGGTGCTCGCCGTGCCGCCGCAGCATGAGCAGAGGAAACCGTCGATCGCGCAGTAGCGCCAGTAGTCGCAGCTCGCCTGATCGCCGGGGTCCTGCGGGTTGCCGGTCGGCTGCGGGGCGATGCCGCCGCCCGCGCCGCCGTGCGCCGGATTTGCCGCGGCATAGGCGCGCGAGACGGGCAGCACGGGGAACGCCGCCGCGCCGGTGATCGCGCCGCCGATCAGCGTCAGCAGGCTGCGGCGCGAGGTCGTTTTTGCCACCCGCCGGGTGAGCGCTTCGGTGATCTTGTCGATGGCCATGGCCCGCTTCCCCCTTATCGCTTCGCCAGGAAGTCCTGGAGCGAGGCGACACCGCGCTCCTTGGCTTCGAACAGGCTTTCGAGATGTTCACGCGTATTGACGAGGCCGAGCGAGGCGATCTTGCCGTCTTCGCCGATCAGCACCGCATAAGGCAGTTTCGAGACGCCGAAGCGGCGCCCGAGATCCTCGGAGAGGACATAGGGGAAACCCGCGAGCCCTTCGGCCATCATCAGGCGCCGATGCGCGGCTTCATCGCCGTCGCTGGCGAGGATCGCGTCCAGCCACCCGCGCTCGGCGGCGGCAGCGGATTTGAACACCGGCAGCAGCGTCTTGCAGATGGGGCAGTCGGGCGACAGGAAGAAGATCAGCTGGCTGCGGCCGCGCGCGCCGCCGATCACGACAGCGTCGCCGCTAAGTGACTTCACGTGCATTTCCGGCGCGGCGTCGCCCGTCTTCACGCCCTGATGCAGCGTCAGCGCGCCGGCGGGCGCGATGCGCTCGTGGAGCACGCCCACCTGCCGCGCGAGCGCCGCGACGAGCACGCCGAGCACGGCAACCGTGATCCAGAGCAGCACCTGCGAGACGACGATCATGCTCATGCGTGCCTCCAATGGGGATGGGGAATGGCCGCCAATTCACCGGCGGCAGACTGCAGACTGAAAAGCGCAAGCGCCGCGAACAGCGGCTCGGGCGATCCCGCGCCTGCAGGGAGCAGCGCCGCCGCCCCGGCAAGACCTGCAAAAAAGATGGCGCGCGCCGGAGCAAAGACCCGGGGAGCCGCGGTATGCGCGCCAAAGGTGCAACCACAATCGAAAACCTCACCGCGCCGCCGCACCAGCAGCACGGCGTAAACGAGCCAGAGCCCCGCGGCGATGGCAGCGCCTGCTGGCCGCGTCGCGGCGAACAGCAGCGCCATGGCTGCGAGGAATTCTGTCGCGCCGGCCGTCGCGGCCAGCGCCTTGCCGAAGCCCGCGTTCGTGCCTGCAAGCCGCGCCGCCGCGCCCGCCATGCGTTCGGGCTGGAACGCCTTGTGGGCGGCCGCCGACAGCAGCACGAGCGCGAGGAACAGCGCGATGCTGTCGCCCGCGAAGCTCATTTGCCTGCCGCCGTCATGGTCATCGGGTCGTTCACGACCTCTGCGACCGTATGAAGAAAATCGCCGCTGTTCGCGTCATAGACGTCGAGATTGCCATCGGGCCGCGAGGCGACGAGATAGGGCTTCGCGCCGGCCGTCACCTCGATCGACAGCGTGTGGTTCTTCAGCGCGATCTTGCGCGCCACGGCCTTCTTCGCCGTATCCGCGACCCACACCTCGGTGCCGCCGTTCTTGTGGCTGCCCGCCTCGCCGTTGGGGTCCATCAGCACGTAGACGCGCCCTGCCGCATCAGCGGAGGTCACCTGCCAGCCGCCGGGGCGATACCCTTTCGCGGGATCGCCGGGCACCATCGCGAACCCGCCGAGATCGCGGGGCTTGTCGCCGGAGAGATCGAAGCCGCGCAGCTTGCCCTTGAAGCTGACGAACCACGCCGTCCGCCCCGCCATCGCGGGTGTCATGAACCACGGATCATTGTCGATGTCGTTGACGGCCTTGGAGGTCGTCGTCGATTTCGCCTTGCCCGCCTCGTCGAGCAAAACCGTCATCATCGTGCCGTCCGCGCAGAGCGAGGTGAAGCCGCGCGCGCCGGTCGGGTACATCAGCGAGCAGCCCGGCAGATCGATGTCGCCGAGAATCTTGCGCGCTTCGAGATCGACGACCGTGACCGAGGCGCCCGGCGTGAAATTGAAGACGAGCATCCATTTCTCGCCGTTCGTGAACTGCATCGCGTTCCGCAGCGTCACGAATTGGCCGCGCTTGCCGCCCGGCAGCACGATCTCGCCCTTGTGCGCCAGCGTCGCCTTGTCCCAGATCGAAATCACATCGGCGCGTTCGCCGCGCGTCAGGCGTGAGAAGAAGGTCTCGCCCGTATAAATCTCACTGCCAGTCGTCGAAGGCAGCAGCGTGCCGAACTGGGCGACCGGAACCTGCCCTTTCACCGACGAAACCGGGCTCGACACGTCGACGACGGCAGCGCGCCCGTCGAGGATGCTTTTGAAGTGCAGGTCGTGCACGAAAACATAGCTGTCGGGATAGCGTTCGGGCAGCGTCGCTACCGACGGAATCGGCTCTTCGGGAAGCGGCTGCGGGAACGCCTGCTGAGCCTGTGCACTGCTCGCGGCAAGCAGCAGCGTGGCGGCCAAAAGCCCGGCGCGTCGTGACATCATTCCCCTCCCTCGGCTTCGCCTTTCGACGAGTCGCACTTCCCTCAAGCGCGAAAATGATTTAGGTCTTCCGTCCAATTTTTGTCAAGCGTACTAATTTGTCGGTTCAATATCAGCGCGCTAGACGCTCCGGCGAGAGTCGAAGGAGTCCCCTGTTGCCTGAGTTCATTGTCCCGGATCTGAAGGTCGTCCCCCGCGAGGGCGGTTATGCGCGCGGACAGGATGGCGTGGAGCAGATCCTGCGCGCGGCGCTCACGATCCTTGTCGAGCAGGGCTATCGCGCCGTGACGATGCGGGCGATCGCCAAGGCCTGCGACATGAAGCTAGGCAACATCACCTATTATTTCCCGACGCGCGACGAGCTCGTCCGCGCGCTCTTCGATGCCGTCATCAGCAGTTACGAAGAGGCGTTCGACGCGATCAGCCACGACGAAGGCACCAGCGTGGAGGAGCGCTTCGAAAGCCTGATCAGGCTGATCCTGGAGGACATCACCACCAAGAAGACGACGCGCTTCTTCCCGGAAGTCTGGGCGCTCGCCAATCACGACCCATTCGTTTCCGAACGCGTCGACGAAGTCTATCGCCGCGCCCGCGCCGTGCTCAACGAGCTGATCGCGGAACTCAATCCGGCGCTGCCCGAAGACGAGCGCGAAACGGTCGCCCTGTTCATTTCCGCCTCGCTCGAAGGCACCACGATGTTCGCGGGCCACGACAAGCCGTGGCGGCACCGCATGGGCTGGCTGGAAACCATCGCCTGCCGCGCCTACGTGCCGCTCGTCAAATCGCTGAAACCGGGCGACATCCGCGATCCCCACCAGAACAGGCCACCCGGTTGATATTGAGACTTGCTCATTTATTGCTGATCACTATATTGAGTAAGTGTAAGCAAGAATCCACGGGGAGACCGGCGGGTGTCAGTTGCAAGCCTGGGCGTCCGCCGCGCCCCTGTCAGCCTCAATTTCGGCGAAACACGCCCGCGCGCCCTGCTCGTGGACTGGGACGGCTGCCTTGCCATCGGCAATCGCCTCCAGCCTGGCGCAGCGACGCTGCTGTCCTGCTGGCAGGACCGGGTGGTCATCGTCTCGAACAACAGCACGCATCTGCCGCACCAGATCGCCCGCATCCTCGAAGAGGCGGGGGTCCCGATTCCGACGGATCGCGTTCTGCTCGCGGGCTATGAAACGATCAGGATCGCCGTGGAAAGTTCATGGCGCCGCGCGATGATCCTCGGCGATCCGCGCCTGCGCGCCGCCGCCCGCGCGCTCGGTATTTCCGTCGCGCGCGAGGCGCCGGAGGTCGTGGTGCTGCTGCGCGACACGCGCTTCACCTTCCGCCAGCTCGAACGCGCCGCGAACGCGATCCTGCGCGGCGCGGCGCTGCTCGTGTCGAACGCCGATCTCAATCACCCCGGCCCGGGCGGTGAGGTCGTGCCCGAAACCGGCGCGCTGCTCGCCGCGCTGCTCGCCGCGACCGGCAAGCGGCCGCTCGATTACCAGCTCGTCGGCAAGCCCTCGCCGCGCCTCTTCATGCGCGCCTGCGACCTCCTCGATATCCCGCCCGAAGACGCGCTGATGATCGGCGACAATCCCGATACGGACGTCGCCGGCGCGGGCGCCGTGGGTATGCCCTGCGTCACCATCGGCGGCGCGGCGGGGCGCACGCTCGAATCGGTAGCGGCAAGCCTCAGAACCGCTTGATCGACAAAATGTCGAAGGTTTTCCGTAGAGTATCCGTCGCCCTGTCGTAGTCCGCGAGCGCAAGCGCCGCGATCAGCGCGTCGATCACGCAGAGCTGCGCGATTCGGCTCGCCATCGCCTCGGTGCGGAAGCGCGTCTCGCGCGCCATCGTGTAGAGCAGGATGTCGGCGTGGCTCTGGATGGGCGAGCGCGCATAATTGGTGATCACCACAGTCTTGGCGCCCGCCTCGTGCGCGAGGCGCGTGGCGGTGAGCGTTTCGTGCGTCGCGCCCGTGTGCGAGATCGTGAGCACCGCCACATCCGGCCCGGTGCCCGAGGCGCTGATCGCCTGAATGTGGCTGTCCGTCATGGCGCGCGCATCGAGGCCGATTCGCAGCATCCGGTAGTGCGCGTCCTCGGCGATCGGGGCTGAAGAGCCGATGCCGTAAATCTCGATCCGCCGCGCCGCGCGCATCACCGCCACCGCCTGCCCGAGTGCCTGCGGATCGAGCACCGAATGCGTGTCGCGCAGCGCCTGGATGCCCGAATGGAACACCTTGCGGCACACGGTCTCCAGGTCGTCGTCCTTCTCCAGATCCTCGTGGATGAACTGGACGGGCCGCACGATCTCCTGCGCGAGGCTGAGCTTCAGATGCTGGAACCCCGTGAGGCCGAGGCTGCGGCAGAAATTGATGACGCTGCCCTCGCTCGCCCCCGTCGCTTCCGAAAGCTCGGTCACCGACATGCGGACGACGCGTTCCGGCTCGGCCAGCACGAAGTCGGCGATTCGCGCCGCGCCCTTCGGCATCGTCGGCCGCGCCACGCGGATTCGCGACAGCGCGTTTTCCACCGGCATCTGATCCCGCGTGCCGCCCTGCGTCATTGAACACCCTTCGCCTGCAACGATTCCGTCCCCGCGACTGAGGAAAGCTCAGGCGCGGTGCACGGTCAAGCAAAGCCGCGTCGAAAAGCATCGCAGCGAAACCCCTGAAAACGGCCACTCATTTTTTATTCAGATCAGAAATGAGTATTCTTCACAAAGCTGTCATGAGCGGCCCCTATTGCCCGTGGCGAGCGCCGCCGCGGCCTCGCGAATCGGATGAGGGAAACCCTTCGCCGATCACGGGCCGAGGCGCGCGTCAACGCGCTTCAACAAGGGGAATCTTCCGTGACGCCGACCCTCACCCGTGCTTTTCTTGGCCTCGTCCTCACCGGCTGCGCGGTGCCCGCGCTCGCCGCCGCCGATATGGCCGCTGCTGATCCGGGCGACGCCGCCGACAATGCCGAAACGATCATCGTCACCGGCCGCCAGCTTGAACAGCCGAGCGAACTTGCCGCCGGCGTCATCGAATTCGGCAATTCGGTCCAGATCGTCACCTCCGAACAGATCGCGATGAGCGGCGCCACCAACTTCGCCGAGCTCGCGCAGTTCCTCATCAAGGGCGCCAACATCGGCTATTCGCCCGACGAAGGCGAATACACGATCCGCCTCGACGGCGGCGGCGACCGCGACACGCTCGTCGTGCTCGACGGCGTGCCGCTCTACGATCGCGGCCCCGCGCTCGAAGATATCTGGGGCTCGACCACGATCGACCCGCACATGATCGAGCGCGCCGAGGTGTTCCGCGGCGGCAACAGCCTGTTCTTCGGCTCGAACGGCGGCATCGGTGTCATCAGCCTCGTCACCAAGCGCCCCGACGGCACCAAGAAGTTCGAGATCGGCGCCAACTACGGCTCGTTCAACACGCGCGAGATCTGGGGCAACGCCTCGTTCCCGATCGACTCCGAAGGCCGCCACAGCATCATGGTCTACGGCGGCACCGTGCAAACCGACGGCCCGCGCATCTTCCATCCCGATTCCTACGTCGACAACGTCGCGGCAGCGGGCGGCATCCAGGAATATCCGCTCAACCGCAGCAACATCGGCATCAAGTATCTCTGGAAGGTCGATGACAAATCGGAATTCCGCGTAGGTGCGCAATACACGCAGATCGAATTCCACGATCCATTCCCCGACAACGAAACCTATTCGCCGAACCGCGTGCGTTATCCGATCGTCGATTTCTCGCTCGATCGCCGCTGGTCGGATGCGCTCTACACCGAACTTTCCGGCTACTGGAGCAATCCAAAGCTCAACAACACGGAAACCTACGCTGAAATCTGCCGCCAGCCCACGGGCTGCATTGATCCGGCAACGGGCGCGGCGATCGCGTTCGGCAAGGCGACGGGCCGCTCCATTCCTTATGCGAACAAGGGCTTCGGCGACGCGTCCAAGGTCGGCGGTTTCCGCGAACTCGGCCTCAATTTCCGCAACACGCTCACGGTCAAGGATGTCGTCGAGGTCGTCGGCGGCGTGCAGGTCGTTTCCTACAAGAACGACTCCGATCCGGTGTTCCCGATCGGCGACGCCTCCACAACGATCACCGGCCTTTACGCGGACGTGCGCCCCACCATCCCGTTCAGCCCGGACACGAAAATCTCGCTCGCAGCGCGCATCGATTTCGCCAAGGCGTTCAGCTCGAAGACGATCTGGAAGTTCGGTCTCCGCCAGCCGATCGGCGACTTCTACATCCGCGCGAACGGCGGCACCTCCTACAGCACGCCGCGCAACACCGAACTCTTCAACGAAACCCCGACGCTCGTCGGCAATCCCGACCTCAAGACAGAGGAAACCGAAACCTACAACGCCGCCGCCGGCTACAGCCACGCGTTCGGCAACCTGCAGGTGAGCGCGGAACTCGGCTGGTTCACCACCGACATCACCAACCGCATCCAGACCACTTCGGGTCTCACGCCCAACACTTACTTCAACAACGACCGCATCACCGAGATCCGCGGCCTCACCGCCGAACTCAACCTTGCGCTCGGCCAGAGCTGGAGCGCGAACGTCAGCTACACGAAGCAGAAAGCGCGGCTCGACGGCACCACGCTGCAGATCAACGAAACGCCCGAATACATGATCCAGGGCACGGTCGCCTGGCACAGTCCGGACCAGCGCTTCCACGTCACGCTCTATCCGCGCTATCAGGGTCCTGAATTTGCGACCGGCGGCGTGGGCGGCGCGCTCCGCCACAACTTCGGCAATTATTTCGTGATGAACGCTTCGCTCGGCGTCTGGCTCGGCGAGGAACGGGACCACCGCTTCACGGTCCGCGTCGTCAACGTCTTCGATAAATATTATGCGGAGCGCTACGGCTACGGCAACATGCGCTTCAGCGAGGCGTTTGTCCGCGGCGAGATGACGACGAGCAGCCCCGAATACTACTACGGCTACCCGTTCGAGGGCAAACCGCGCAGCGTCTACGTCTCCTACAGCACGAAGTTCTGAGGGAGGATGCGGGCCCGCATCTCCGGGTCAGCGCGGGCCCGCATCACACACCTGTCATACGCGAATTCTAGGGACTCCGCTTTCAACACACCGATGGAGACTCGGATGAGACACTGGCTGACGGCAGCATTGGCGACACTGGTCGGCATCGCTTCGCCCGCGCTTGCGCAAACGGCAGGTAAGCCCCTCACCGTCGTGCTCATCCCCGCCGACGGCGGCACCGAAAGCGGCACGATCGCGGACTATCAGCCGGTGTTCAACGCCGTCTCGCGCAGCACGGGCATCAAATTCGATCTGAAGGTCGCGCAAAGCTACGGCGCTGTTGTCGAGGCGATGTGCGGCGGCCGCGCCGATGTCGCCTTCATGGGGCCGGTCACTTACCTCCAGGCGCAGAAGCGCGGATGCGCGAAGCTGCTCGCGGTCGGTGTCGAAAACGGACAGTCCGTCTATTACGCCGGTTTCTTCGCGCGCAAGGATGCGCCCTTCAAGAGCGTGAAGGACCTGCGCGGCAAGCGCGTCGCGTTCGGCGACGTGAATTCCGCGTCCTCGTTCGTCTTCCCGATGGCGATGGTCATCGAGGCGGGCCTCGATCCCGTTCGCGATCTCGGCGAGATCCGCATGGCGGGCAGCCACGTGAACAGTCTTGCCGCGCTCGTGCAGGGCCGCGTCGATGCCGCCGCGTTGTCGTTCGATTCTTATGAAAAGGCCGTGCGGCAGGGCGCGGTCGATCCGCAGAAATTCCGCGTGATCGCGAAAAGCAGCCCGATCCCCTATCCGCCGATCGCGGTAAACAGCCGCCTGGCGCCGAAGCTGCAGGCGAAGCTCCGCGCCGCCTTCGCCGACATCGCGCACGCACCAGGGATGACACCCGAGATGATCCGCGGCTACGGCGGCAAGCGCATCGACGGCTACGATGTGAAATTCCCGGCCGCGAAATTCAACGTTGCCGCATCGCGCATGGCGCTCGTCAACGATGATCTCAAAAGCCGCATCCTCACCAAGTCGGCGAGCCGCTGAGATGGATGCGCCCGCCATCAGCTTCCGCAAGATCGGCAAGCGCTACCCGGACGGTACGCGCGCGCTCGATGATGTATCGCTCGATGTTCCGCGCGGCCAGTTCTGCGTGCTGCTCGGCCCGTCGGGCGCAGGCAAATCGACACTGCTGCGCATGGCGAACCGCCTCGCCGAGCCCACCGAGGGCCGCGTCATCATCGAAGGCCGCGATCTCACGCCGCGCACGATGAAACCCATCCGCCGCCGCATCGGCATGATCCACCAGAGCTTCAATCTCGTCGGCCGCCTCAGCGTCGCGGCGAACATCATGACCGGCGCGCTCCCCGCGCTCGGACCGGCGCGCGTGCTCGCCGGTCTCTTCCCGGACGCGCTGAAGACGAAGGCGTGTATGCTGGCCGCGTCTGTAGGTCTCGATCCCGCGCACATGAGCCGCCGGGCCGACAGTCTTTCGGGCGGACAGCAGCAGCGCGTCGGCATCGCGCGTGCGTTCATGCTGGATCCCGCCATCGTGCTTGCCGATGAACCCGTCGCCAGCCTCGATCCGCGCATCAGCAGCGATATTCTCGCGCTCATCCGCGATCAGGCACGCGTGCGCGGCGCGACCGTCTTGTGCAGCCTCCACCAGATCGAACTCGCGCGCGCCTTCGCGGACCGGATCGTCGCGCTGCGCCACGGCCGGCTGGTGTTCGACGGCACGCCTGCTGAGCTCGACCGCAGCGCAATCCGTGCGATCTATGGAGAGGCGGGGCCGGTTCCGATCGCCAGCGGAGGGCTCGCGGCATGAGCGCGGCGACCGCCTGGCATTACCCGCGCCCGTTCGGCACGCGCGCAGTCGCCATCGTTATTGCCGCCTTCGCATTGCTCTGGATCACCGGCCAGCGCGTCGAAATGGGACGCATGATTTCAATGACCGGCGAGGCCGCGCTTGCCGCGGTCGGCATCGTGCCGGAATCCGAAGTCGCCGACGGTTTCGGCGCGGTCGCGAGTAAACTGTTCCCGCTGCAAATCTCCACGCGCACCGAAGTGAGCCGGATCGAGAATTTCGATCCCCGGCATCTGCCCCCGTTCGCACGCATCGAAACCGCGGAAACCACAACGCAGGCGCTCAATCCCGATACGCTTGAGATGGAGCCGCGCACCGAGCGCACCACGGTTCTCGTCGAGCCGGTCGGCTATCTCGTCCATGTCGCCGCGAAGATGCTGGAAACGCTCGAGATCGCGCTGTGGGGCACGGTGATCGCGATCCTGATCGGCTTTCCGCTCGCGCTCGGCGCGGCGCGCAACATCACGCATTCGCCCGCGCTGCGCGGCGTCGCGGGCGCGGCGATCAGCCTGCTGCGCTCGATCCCTGAGATGATCAGCGCATTGTTCCTCGTCATCGCCTACGGCTTCGGGCCGATCGCGGGCATCCTCGCGCTCGCGCTCTATGGCGCGGGCTATCTCGGCAAGGTCTACGGCGAAGACATGGAGGGGCTGGACCCGCGCCCGCAGGAAGCGCTCGCGGCCGGCGGCGCCACCATGCTCGCGCAGCTTCGCTGGGCGGTGCTGCCGCAGGCGATGCCGCGCTTCATCGCTGCCGCGCTTTATGTGCTCGACCGGAACATGCGCATGGCGACCGTCATCGGCATCGTTGGCGCGGGCGGCATCGGGCAGGAACTGAAAGGCCGCTACGACATGTACGACTACGGCCATGTCGGCACGATCCTTGTCGTTATTTTCCTCGTGGTTTTCCTCCTCGACCGGGCGGCCGCGCACCTGCGCCGCGCGGCGCTCTAACCCCGCAAATGAAAGGCGCACGATGACCGACACCAGCCGCCGGAATTTCCTCCGCACCGCCGCAGCCGGCGCCGCGCTCTCCGCGCTTCCGGCCAGCATCGCGCGCGCCATGGCGATCGCCCCCGCGCGCGTCACGGGCACGATCAAGGACGTGCAGCACATCGTGATCCTGATGCAGGAGAACCGCTCCTTCGATCATTATTTCGGCACGATGCGCGGCGTGCGCGGCTTCGGCGATCGTCACCCGATCCCGATGCGCGGCGACCGTACCGTCTGGCAGCAATCGGACGGCAAGCGCGAGCTTCCGCCCTATCATCTCGATACGAAGACCACCGATGCGCTGAAGGTGCCCGGCACGCCGCACAGCTTCGCGGACGCGCAGGCCGCGTGGAGCCAGGGCCGCTTCGGCGAATGGCCGCGTTACAAGAATCCCTATTCGATGGGCTATTACCGGCGCGAGGACATTCCCTTCCAGTTCGCGCTCGCCGAGAATTTCACGATCTGCGACGCCTATCACTGCTCGGTGACCTCAGGCACCGATCCCAACCGCATCGTGTTCTGGACCGGCTCCAACTTCGATCCGCAGGCCGTCGCGAAGGGCGAGAATTGCACCGATGTGAATTCGGAGCCGAACAACCTCCGCTGCTGGGTGAAGGGTGCGCTGCCCTCGCCGGGCTACACCTATCAGGGCAATGCGCTCACCTGGCCGACGATCCCCGACGTGCTGCAAGATGCAGGCATCGATTGGCGCATCTATCAGGATCCGAACGACAACTGGACGGGCGCGATGCACGGCTGCCTCGGTTCGCAGAGCTTCCGCGACGCAAAGCCGGGTTCCGAGCTCTACAAGCGCGGCATGAGCGAATACACGCTGCTCCAACTCGCGGACGATGTGAAGAACGGCACGCTCCCCGCCGTCTCGTGGGTCTTGCCGCCCAAGGAATGGTCGGAGCATCCGAGCGCCTCGACGCCGCTGCAGGGCGCCGAATTCACCGCGATGGTGCTCGATGCGCTGACATCGAACCCCGAAGTCTGGGCGAAGACCGCCTTCTTCCTCACGTTCGACGAGAACGACGGCCAGTTCGATCACGTGCCCCCCGCCGCGCCACCGTCCTACGATATGGAGGGCAATCTCTGCGGCAAGACGACGATGCCGATCGCCGGGCATTATTTCAACGACACCGCCGGCAAATACACAGACCCCACCGACGACATCAGCGGCAAGGTCCGCCCGTGGGCGATGGGGCCGCGCGTGCCGATGTACGTCGTCTCGCCGTGGAGCCGCGGCGGCTGGGTCACCTCCGAGGTGATGGACCACACCTCGATCGGCCAGTTCCTCGAAAAGCGTTTCGACATCACGATCCCCGCGATCAGCCCGTGGCACCGCGCGGTGAGCGGCGATCTGACCTCGGCGTTCGATTTCGCCGCGCCGACGGACACGAGCTTCCCGCCGCTGCCGCCGGTGACGGGCGCATCGGGCGTCGTCCTCGCGCACATGCAGCGCCCGAAGATCATGCCGCCGGAAACCCCGCAGCCGCTCTGGCAGGAGGCGGGCACGCGCCCCTCGCGCGCGCTGCCCTACGAACTCCACGCCGACATGCGCGTCGATGCGAAGCGCCGCGCCGTCACGATCGATTTCGCGAACACCGGCACGGCGGGCGCGGTGTTCCACGTCTACGACAAGCTCCACCTCGACCGTATCCCGCGCCGCTACACCGTGGAAGCCGGCAAGCGCCTTTCCGACGACTGGGCGGTGGAAGCGGACGGATCGTTCGACCTCTGGCTGATCGGCCCCAACGGCTTCGTGCGCGCAATCAAAGGCTCGCTCGCCGAAAACGCCACGCCGCCAGTCGTGACCGCACGCTACGATCGCAAGGGCGCGGCGCTCAAGCTCGCCTCAAGCGGCGAAGCCACGCTGCGCAGCGAACACTACGCGGCCATGTCGCAGCCACTGAAAGCCGCCCACGTCTGGTCCGCGAAAGACTCGCAAGGCTGGTACGACCTCACCGTCACCGCGCCCGGCTTCGAGCAGCGCTTCGCGGGCCGCATCGAAACCGGCCGTCACGGCATCAGCGATCCGGCCGAGGCCTAAAGAAACAGCTCCGCCGCCGCCTCCACGATCGCATCCGCGTTCAGGCGGTGGATGCGATACGTGTCCGCAAGGTTGCCGGTCTGCCCGAAGCGGTCGACGCCGAGCGGGCTGACGCGGTGGCCGCGCACGCCGCCGAGCCACGACAGCGCCGCCGGAGACCCGTCGAGCACCGTCACCAGCCCCGCATTCGGCGCCAGCGTGCCGAGCAGCGTCTCGATGTGCGACGTCTCTTTCGCGCGCCCCTGCCAGCGTGCCGCACGCGCCGCGCTCCAGTCGCGGTGGAGCAGCGTCGGCGAGGTGACCGCGAGCAGCCCGAGCCCCGGCAGGTCCGCCTCCAGCAGTTCCCACGCCGCGATCGCATCGGGCATCACCGCGCCCATCGCCACGACCGCCGCCTCGCTGCCCTCCGCCGGCTGCCGCAGCCAGTAAGCGCCCATCAGCGCGTCCGCCTGCCAGGCATCGTCCTCGCGCCGCGCCTGCAGGATGGTGCGCGTCGTCAGGCGGAAATAGATCGATCCGCCGTCCGCCGCCTGCATGTGGCGGAAACCGTGTTCCATCATCAGCGCCAGTTCGTCCGCAAACGCGGGTTCGTAATGCGTCAGCCCCGGCTGGCCCATCGCGATCAGCGGCGGGTTGATCGATTGGTGCGCGCCGCCTTCGGGCCCCAGCGTCACGCCCGAAGGCGTCGCCACCAGCATGAAGCGCGCGTCCTGATAGCAGGCGTAATTCAGCGCATCGAGCCCGCGCGCGATGAAGGGGTCGTACACCGTCCCCACCGGCATCAGCTGCGCGCCGAACAGGTCGCCCGCAAGCCCCAGCGCGCCGAGCACGAGGAACAGGTTGTTCTCCGCAATGCCGAGTTCGATGTGCTGCCCGGCAGGCGCGCCGGACCATTTCTGCGCCGACGGAATCTTCGCCTTCTGGAACACGTCGGCAAGGTCCTGCCGCCGGAACAGCCCGCGCTGGTTCACCCAGCCGCCGAGGTTCGTGGAAACGGTCACGTCGGGCGATGTCGTCACGATCCGCGCGGCGAGCGGATGGCCCGATTTCGCCAGCTCGAAGAGTATCTTCCCGAATGCCGCCTGCGTCGATTGCTCCGCCTCGCGCGGCGCGTCCAGCGTCGGCACGGGCACTGAATCGATCGGCCGCGCGTCCTTCTGCTGGCGGATCGGCGCGGCCTCCAGCATCGCCTTCGCCGCTGCGGCCGCGTTGCCGCCAAGCCCCGCCCACGGCTCCCATTCCTCGCCCTCGGCGATGCCCAGCCGCCCGCGCAGCTCCGCGATCTGCCCCGGCGTCATCAGCCCGGAATGGTTGTCCTTGTGCCCGGCGAGCGGCAGGCCATAGCCCTTGATCGTATAGGCGATGAAAATCGTCGGCCGGTCGTCCTGCGCCCCGTCGAACGCGTCCGTCAGCGTTTCAAGGCAATGCCCGCCCAGGTTCGTCATCAGCTCCGCGAGCGCCGCATCGTCGCGCTTGCCGAGCAGCGCCTTCACGCCGCGCACGCTGCCGATGTCCGCCTCCAGCCGCGCGCGCCACGCCACCCCGCCCTGGTAGGTGAGCGCCGCATATTCGGCGTTCGGGCAATTGTCGATCCAGTCCGCGAGCGCCTGCCCGCCCGGCTCCTTGAACGCCGCGCGCTGGTGCCGCCCGTGCTTCAGCGTCACCACGCGCCAGCCGCAGGTTTCGAAGATGTCGTCGAAGCGGCGGAACATGCGGTCGGCGGTCGTCGCGTCTAGCGACTGCCGGTTATAGTCCACGATCCACCAGCAGTTGCGGATGTCGTGCTTGTACGCCTCGATCAGGCATTCATAGATATTGCCCTCGTCGAGTTCCGCGTCGCCCATCAGCGCGATCATGCGGCCCGTGTCCGCCTCCGCCATCAGCCCGTGCGCGACCATATAATCCTGCACAAGGCTCGCGAACGCCGTGATCGCAACGCCCAGCCCCACCGATCCGGTCGAGAAATCCACCGGGATCACGTCCTTGGTGCGCGAAGGGTAGGATTGCACGCCGCCCAGCCCGCGAAACGCCTTCAGCCTGTCCAGGCTTTCGTTCCCCAGCATGTAGTGGATCGCGTGGAGCAGCGGCCCGGCGTGCGGCTTCACCGCCACGCGGTCGTTCGGCCCCAGCGCGTGGAAATACAGCGCCGCCATGATCGCGCTCATCGAAGCGCAGCTCGCCTGATGCCCGCCCACCTTGATGCCGTCCACGTTCTCGCGGATGTGGTTGGCGTTGTGGATCGTCCACGCCGCCAGCCAGCGCAGCCGCGTCTCCAGGTCTTCGAGCGTGCTCACCGTATCGGGGCTGGAAACCGTCACCGTCATCATGTCGCTCCGCGCACTGTGCCAGCCGTTCGTATATTACGCGGAAGCGCGCGCGGTCCTTGCGAAATGGGCTCGACAGGCGGCACGTTTTGGCAGAAACGATTGCCGGAAACCGTCAGGAAGCAATTTTATGCCAACCCCGCCGCTCGATGCGCTTGATGTCAAAATCCTCGAATGTCTTCAGGAAGACGGGCGCATCACCAATCAGGAGCTTTCGGACAAGGTCGGCCTGTCGCCGAGCCCGTGCCTGCGCCGCGTGCGCCAGCTGGAGGCGGCGGGCATCATCACCGGCTATGTCGCGCTGGTCAGCCCCGATCAGGTCGGCCTCACGATCAGCGCCTTCGTGCGCGTGCGGCTCAATCAGCAGGACGAAAAGCACCTCGACATCTTCGAAACCGCCGTCGCCGCCTTTCCGGAGGTGATGGAATGTTACCTGATGACCGGCGAAGCCGACTACCAGCTCCGCGTCCTCGTCCCCTCACTCGCCGATTTCGAGGACGTGCTGCGGCGACTGACGCGCATCGAGGGGGTGGCGCAGGTGACGACGAGCTTTGCGCTGCGGCCGATTGTTTACAAGACGGCGGTGCCGGTTTGAGGGGGGGGGTATTGGCGGTGGCCCTGGCAAACTTGCTGCCAAGGGACTGCTGAGAATCCGTTGTCGGCCCACGCCTTCAGGTGGATCATCCCGCCGCCGCTGAATACGGCTCCAAGTGCAAAGCAGACAGGCTTGGAATGTCTCGTAAGACCGTTTGGAAGGTCAAAATCAGGGTGATAAGAGCGTCATTCTATCGGATTCGAAACAATGGTAAAAACACCAAAAGACTTGACCCAGTTAAAGGCAGATTTTGACGAAGCGATTGAGCTGCTCGAAATCGCGTGCTCGACCTTTGACTGCGTGACCTTCAACGCGGCGAAGACCATCTCAAACTTACTTCACCAGCTGGTGGACGACCGCGGCGCCAATAAATCGCACGCGACCAAGCTGGGGTTCGCTACAACATTGAAGATCTGGAAAACGCCTGCGACACTGGGTGGCTCCGGCTTCAGCAATCCCTTAGCAGGGGTCATGATGGGTCTCGGCTCGGGGCCGAGCGGTCCGACGCCTCGGGCTTTCAATGTTCCGTCCTACCTGCACGAAGGACACGACAAGATTCCAGCAGCGAAAGATTGCATGACCGGCTGGCTTGACGAACCGATCATTCGCCTAAGAAGCGACGAACAGCTCAGTCGGCGTAGGCTGTTGCGTTTGGTGCGCGATCAGGATGCAGGGGCGCACTCAGACACTTCGCTCGATCAACTATACGTCGATTTCAAGCATTCGATGACGATCAGCCCCCATTCGGAGATCGTCATCATGGGTAAGGCTACACCCGTCGCATCCCTGTTGCAAAACCCTGCCCTCGCGTCGCTTAGGCAGATTGCGCATGAATTCTTGAGCTCAATCTACAGTGACGTAAATTTGCGTCCAAAGCGCCATCCGCGGTGCATGATTTACCAGTACGGAAATGGCGGCACCCTAACAACAGTTCGTCGGCCGAAGAACTATCCTGATCGGCCTATCTCTGCCCCAAAAGACATCCTGATCGAGCACTAGGCGACAGCCAAATTTGTATTGGGTGTTCGATCCGGGCCGAACAGATCGACACGGAAATCCAAAGGCCAATTTTCCTGATTTAACGCAGGAGCGGCATCAACCTTATGATTAATCTCGTCTCCGCGCGCGTTGTTTTGTTTTCTCGACTTTACGGCGTGCGCTCACGCTGTTGGCAACGCGCTCCGAAATCTCGACGTCCTTATCAAGCTTGTGACGAAAGGTAGAAAATTCATTACCTGTTCTGTCGGCGAATGCAGGGTAAAAGAACCCGTTAATCAGGCACTCCATACGATCCCTGGCCTGCTCAAGTTCGGAAATAAGCCTATCAAGGTCTGCCCCCGATACGAGGAAACTGCCTTCGTAAATTGAAGAGCTATCGATATCTGCGTTGCACGTTCCAGCCTTCTTTACAGCCTCAAAGGCTTGACCGAGGATATGTTTCGCATCGGGACGAAGTAACGCCAAATCATCCTCGAAGCCTTCCGCAACTGCCCAGACGCGGTGTGCCAACTCATCACGTTTACACGCCGGTTTCTTTACAAGTCGCAGCACGATCCGGATGACATCCGCTGTCGCCGGTTCCAAACGCGCTTTTGCTTCGTCCTCAATCTTGTCGACACGACGGTCCCACCCCTTCTGGCGGTCGAACTCCATTCTTGCAGTTTGGTCCGCGTTGGTGACCAGCGTGAAGAGTAGGTCAAGGTCCTTCTCAAGTGAGCTCCATCGGGCGAACACGCTCGCAATTTTTGGACTGAGCTTTACGACGCCAGGCTGATTAAGCACTGGCTCAGCGCAAATAATGATTTTCGTATCAGAAGGGATCTGACGGTCGCTTATAGACATACTTATGACATGTGTACGAGGTGAGCACGGATCAACCCTCTCGCCTGATTCATAAGATTCCCCCCCTCACCCCTCCCAAGGCGGCACAGGCCCATACAGCCCCTCCAGAAAATCCGTGAACGCGCGCACCGCAGGCGCAATTTCGGGGCGGCGGGGGGAGACGGCGTAGATGCCGACGTCCGCCGATCCCTCGCAGTCCGGCAGGATGCGCACCAGCCGCCCGGCGGCGAGGTCGGCGCTCACGTCCCATAGCGATCGCAGCGCGATGCCGACCCCGGCGATGCACAGTTCGCGGACGACCTCGCTCGAATTGGTGCGCACGCGGCTGGTGCCGTCGATGGCAACGGTTCTCCCATCCCCGTCCGTCAGCCGCCACGGAAACTGGCCGGTCGCCGCGAGCAGTTGGTGCCGCGCGAGGGCCGCTGTGTCCTCCGGCGCGCCGTGCGCGGCGATATAGGCGGGGGCCGCGCAGAGGATGCGGCGGTTGGTCGCCAGCCGCCGCGCGCTCACGCCGCCGCCGACCGTGGGCGTGATCCGCACGGCAACGTCGATGCGCGCCGCCATCAGGTCCACGAACCCGTCCGAAAGATCGAGATCGAGCGTGATGCGCGGATAATCATCCAGAAACCGCTTCAGGTGCGGCGCGATGTGCAGCCGCCCGAACGATGTGGGCGCGGACACGCGCAGCAGACCCGCCGGGCCGTCCTTGTCGCCGCTCGCACGCGCCTCCGCCTCCGCCACCGCCTTCAGGATCGCCAGCACGTCTGCGTGAAAGCGTTCCCCCGTTTCGGTGAGCGCGAGCCGCCGCGTCGTGCGGTTGACGAGCGCCGCGCCGAGCCGCGCTTCCAGCCGCGCCAGCCGCTTCGAAACCATCGCAGGCGAAAGCCCCACCGCGCGCGCCGCCGCCGAAAGGCTGCCGCTTTCGATGATTCTGGCGAACAGCGCGTAATCGGCATCCATCCGATTTGTTCCTGTGGTGAAAAGCTGCTTTAATTTTCGTTCGTCTACCGCACGAGTTCGCGTTCGTCTATGAACGCGCTGCACCATCCCCGGAGACCACATGAGCCATATCAGCCTCGATCAGGCCAGAACGATCATCGCCGCCGCGCTCGCGCACGGCAAACAGCTCGGCCTGAAGCCGCTCGGTGTCGCCGTGGTGGATGCCGGGGGCCATTTGATCGCCTTCGAACGCGAAGATTGCACCGCCACGCTCCGCGCGCACATCGCCATCGGCAAGGCGGCGGGCGCGCTCGGGCTCGGCGTCTCCAGCCGCAGGATCGGCGAGATCGCCGCAGAGCGCCCCAGCTTCATCGCGGCGCTCGGCGCGATCGCCCCTGCCGGTCTCCTTCCGGCGGCGGGCGGCGTGATCGTCGTGGATGATGCAGGCCGCGGCATCGGCGCCGTCGGCGTCACCGGAGACACATCGGACAACGACGAGCTTTGCGCGTTCGCAGGGATCGCAGCGGCAAAGCTCAAGGCGCAGGGCGCCTGAAAAGGGAAATGACAATGACGGACATGATCGAAAAGAACGGCCTCCAGGTCGCGGACAGCCTCGCGCGTTTCATCGAAGAGCAGGCGCTGCCCGGCACGGGCGTAAACGCCGACGCCTTCTGGGCAGGCGTGGCGGATATCTACGCCCGCTTCGCCCCCGAAAACGCCGCGCTCCTCAAAACCCGCGACGATCTGCAGGCGCGCATCGATGCCTGGCACACGGCGCGCGCCGGAAAGCCGCTCGACGCCGCGCAGTATCAGGCGTTCCTGCGCGAGATCGGCTATCTGGTGCCGGAGCCCGCGCCCTTCACCGTCACCACGCAGAATGTCGATGCCGAGCTTGCGACGCTCGCCGGGCCGCAGCTCGTCGTCCCCGTGCTGAACGCGCGTTTCGTGCTCAACGCCGCCAATGCGCGTTGGGGCAGCCTGTATGATGCGCTCTACGGCACCGATGCGATTCCGGGCGCCCCGTCGGGGAAGGGCTACGATCCCGCGCGCGGCGCGCAGGTGATCGCGTGGGCGAAGGCGTTCCTCGATCGCGCCGTGCCGCTCGCGAGCGGATCGTGGACCGGCTGGGCAGGCGGCACCCCCGCGCTCGCCGATCCCGCGCAGCTTGTCGGCCGCGCGGGCGATAATGTCCTGCTCCGTCACAACGGCATCCACATCGAACTCGTCATCGATCCCGCGCACCCGATCGGCCGGGACGATCCTGCGGGCCTCGCCGACGTCGTCCTCGAATCCGCGCTCTCCACGATCGTCGATCTCGAAGACTCGGTCGCCGCAGTGGACGCGGAAGACAAGGTTGCCGCCTATGCGAACTGGCTCGGCCTGATGAAGGGCGATCTTGAAGACACGTTCGAGAAGGCCGGCAAGCCGATGACGCGCCGCCTGAATGCGGATCGCGAATACACTGCCCCCGATGGCACCGCGTTCACGCTCCCCGGCCGCAGTCTCCTCTTCGTCCGCAACGTCGGCCATCTGATGACGACGCCCGCCGTGCGCCTGCCGGATGGATCGGAAGCGCCCGAAGGCATCCTCGACGGCATCGTCACCAGCCTCATCGGCGTTCACGATCTGAAGCGTCAGGGCCGCTTCGTGAACAGCCGCGCCGGGTCGATCTACATCGTGAAGCCCAAGATGCACGGCCCCGAAGAGGCCGCGTTCACCAACCGCCTGTTCGATGCGATCGAGGATCTGCTCGGCCTTGCGCGCTACACGATCAAGGTCGGCGTGATGGATGAAGAGCGCCGCACCTCGGCCAATCTCGCGGCGTGCATCGCGGCGGTGAAGGATCGCATCGTCTTCATCAACACCGGCTTCCTCGATCGCACGGGCGACGAGATGCACACCTCGATGCGTGCAGGCGCGATGATCCGCAAGGGCGACATGAAGACGTCGGCGTGGATCACCGCCTACGAGAACCGCAACGTGCAGATCGGCCTCGCCTGCGGGCTTTCCGGCCGCGCGCAGATCGGCAAGGGCATGTGGGCCGCGCCGGACCGGATGGCGGACATGCTGGATCAGAAGATCGGCCATCCGAAGACGGGCGCGAACACCGCGTGGGTGCCTTCGCCCACCGCCGCCACGCTGCACGCGACGCACTATCACGCTCTCGATGTGTTCGCGCGGCAGGAAGAGCGCCGCGCGGAGGGCATCGACAGTCTGGATGCGCTCCTCACCCTCCCGCTCGCCGCCGGGCACAACTGGTCCCCCGAAGAGATTCGGGAGGAGCTGGACAACAACGCGCAGGGCATTCTCGGCTATGTCGTGCGCTGGGTCGATCAGGGCGTCGGCTGCTCCAAGGTGCCCGACATTCACGACATCGGCCTGATGGAGGACCGCGCCACGCTACGCATTTCCTCGCAGCACATGGCGAACTGGCTGCTGCACGGCGTCTGCACTGCGGCGGACATCGACGCCGCCTTCGCGCGCATGGCCGCGAAGGTCGATGCGCAGAACGCAGGCGACGCGCTTTACCGGCCCCTGTCCGGCAACGAGGAGACGAGCCTCGCGTATCAAGCCGCCCGCGCGCTCGTCTTCGAAGGCGTTGCCCAGCCGAGCGGCTACACCGAACCCCTGCTCCACGCCTTCCGCGCGAAGGTGAAGGCCGCCCAAGCCTGATATTTCGCTGACACCCCCTGTCAGACGCATGACAGCGCGGCGCTGCTATCGGCGGCGCCGCGTTTGTTTTCTGCAAGGGGGTTTCATGACATCGTTCTCAGGTCTTTACCGTTCGCGCCTGCCGCTCTGCGCGGCATTGCTGCTGGGATCATCGCTCACACCGGCAGCGGCGGCACCGGCGGACGACATCGCCGAACTCAAAGCCGCGGTCGAGGCCCTCCGCGCCGAACAGGCCCGCGCGCAGGCGCGCATCGCCGAGCTTGAAGGCGCGCTCGCTAGCCAGCGCGAAGCGCCGGTCGCCGTCGCGGCTGCGCCCGCTGTCAGCAGCGCCCCCTCGCGCCTCAGCCTCTCGGGCGACATGCGCGTCCGCTACGAATCCAACTTCGGCGTCGCCGGCGCGCGCGATCGTGATCGCGGCGTGCTCCGCGCGCGCCTCCGCGCCGCTTATGCGGTAAACGACTGGCTCACCGTCGGCGGACAGATCGCCACCGGCGACCCGGACGATCCCAACTCGACCGACATGACGCTGTCGAACTTCGACGACGATCTGCAGGTCAGCCTCGATCAGGCCTATATCCGCCTCACCCCCGGCGATCTTCAGGTCCATCTCGGTAAGATCCCGCAGCCGTTCATGCGCACCGAGCTCGTCTGGGACGGCGACGTCTCCCCGCAGGGCGCGTCCGCCGCGTACAGCGCCGATCTCGGCGGCGTGAAGGTGAAGGCGACAGGGCTCTACTTCATGGTCGACGAATCCGTCGCCGGGCCGGACAGCCGCATGATCGGCGGCCAGCTCTCGATGCAGACGCCTTCCGCGCCCATCCAGGCCGAACTCGCCGTCGGCTACTTCGGCTACGCCCTCCGCAGCCTCGCCGGCGCCGACGCAGGCGATTTCCGCTCCAACCTCTTCGCGGGCGGCCGCTACCTCTCCGACTTCAACCTGCTCGACGTCATCGCCGCGCTCACCTGGAACGGCTTCGGCGAAAAATGGCCGGTGCGTCTCGTCGGCGACTACGTGCACAACTACGGCGCCGCGACCGACGCCGACACCGGCTTCGGCGTCGACCTCCTCGTCGGCCGCGCGGCGCAACCCGGCGACTGGCGCTTCACCTACGGCTACGCCGAGGCCGAGACCGATGCGGTGCTCGCCGCGTTCAGCCACGACAACACCAACCTCGCCACCAATTACATGCAGCACACGCTCGCCATCGATTTCGTGCCGAAGCACAACCTCGTGCTCAACGCCACCTACTACCATTACCGGCAGAAGGACGGCGTCATCGGCCCCGTCGACTGGCAAAACCGCCTGCGCCTCAACTTCCTCGTCAACTTCTAGGAAGCAGCAGCCACCGGCCACGCGAGGCGGACTTCAAGACCGCCGAGCGCGCCGGTTCCGAGCGTCAGCGTGCCGTCGGTGGCGCTCACAAGATCGCTGACGATGGCAAGCCCGAAACCGTGGCCCGGCCCCGCCTCGTCGAGGCGCCCGCCGCGCACGAGCGCGGTCGCCGCGCGCGTATCGGCGATGCCGGGGCCGTCGTCCGCGACGACGATCCGAACCTCGTCACCCGCGACAACGCCGGAAACGCCCACCCGCCGCCGGGCGAAACGCGCGGCATTCTCCATCAGCGCGCCGAGGATTTCGGCAAGGTCCGAAGCCGCGAACGGCAATTCCAGATCCTCCGCCGCATCGATCTCGAACACGATGCGCTCGCCCGCCTCGGTGCGTTCGATAACCGCCGCGACAGCCTCCGCCACGGCGAGCACGTTCGCGCGCTCGGACGCCTGCGCCTCGCGCGCCACGGCCGAGCGCGAGCGCGCAAGCTCCGCCTCCAGCGCCGCGCCCGCCGCCGCGATCGCACGGTCCAGACCATCCGCCGCCTCATGGGCGCCCGCCTCGCGCGCGCGGCGGCTCTGCGCGGCAAGCGCGGCGAGCGGCGTCTTCAGGCTGTGCGCGAGATCGGCAGCGCGGCGGCGCGCACGATCGACATCCGCCGCGCGCGCATCGGCGAGCGAATTGATGGCGTTCGCCAGCGGATCGATTTCGGCGGGGTGGTCCGCCGAAAGCCGCGCACCCGGATTGCGCCGCATCCGGTCGAGTTCCATGCGGATGCGCGCCAGCGGCTTCAGCCCCAGCACCACCTGGCCGTAGGCCGCGCCGATCAGCACCAGCCACAGCAGCACCAGCGAGCCGATCATTTCCCGGCTGAATTCGCGCTGCGCATGGATAAGCGCGCTGTCGTCCGTCGCCACCTGCACCAGCACGGCGCGGCCGCTCTCGTCGGGCCGCACCATCCGCTCGATCACGAGCAAACCCTGCTCGAACGGCCCGGGTATCCGCCGCACGCGCCACTGGTCGCGCGGCGTTTCCGTCGCGGCGGGAAGCGACTGGTCCCAGAGCGAGGGCGAGTGTTCCTGTCCGGCTGCGGTCGTGACCTGCCAGTAAAGCCCACCCGCAGGTTCGTTGAAGCGGCTATCGGAGGGTTGCGTATCGACAAACGGCTTGCCGTTCGCGTCAAGCCTCAGCGTGCCGAGCAGCTCGCGCGCCTTCGCCTCCATCGACAGCGCTTCGCGGCGCTCGATGTGGCGCTCGAAGAGCAGACCGAGCCCAAAGCCCGCAAGCGCAAGCGCGAGGAAGATCGCGGCGGCGGCGCTCGCCAGCAGCCGAAGCCGCAGCGAACGCAGCACCATCAGCCTTCCTCCGAAAGCATGTAGCCGAAGCCGCGCCGTGTCTCGACGATGCCCGGCCCCGTCTTGCGGCGCAGTCGGGTGACAAGCGCCTCGATGGCATTCGTGTCGCCCGAATCGGCGGTGCCGTAGAGATGCTCGGCAATGTCGTGCGCGGCAGCGACGCCGCCCTGCTGGTGCGCGAGGAATTCGAGGAAACGGTATTCGAGCGGCGACAGACGAACCGCGCGCGCATCGACATGCGCGGACATACGGCTGGTATCGAGCGCCAGGCGGCCGATGCGGATGACCGGTGATCCGTGCCCGGCCGCCCGGCGCAGCAGCGCGCGCACCCGCGCCACGAGCTCGCCCATCGCGAAGGGTTTGGCCAGATAGTCGTCGGCCCCCGCGTCGATGCCCTCGACCTTCTCGGTCCATTCGCTGCGCGCGGTGAGGATCAGCACGGGAAAGTTGCGCCCCGCGCTCCGCCATCGCCGCAGCACGCTGAGCCCGTCGAGGCGCGGCAGGCCGAGATCGAGGATGACGGCGGCATAATTCTCGGTATCGCCGCGATACCACGCGTCGTCGCCGGTCACGGCAAGATCGACGACGAACCCCGCTTCACCGAGCGCGCGGACGAGATCGTCCCCCACATCGGGATCGTCCTCCACCACGAGCAGCCGCATCAGTCATCCTCGATCTTGATGAGCGCGCCCGTGCGGGCATCGAGTTCGACCTCGCGCACGCGGCCCTTCCTGGTCAGGATCTTGACCTCATAGCTGAGCACGCCGTCATCCTGCTCGAGTTCGATCTTCAGCACTTCCCCTTTAACACGCGCCTGCGCAAGCGCGAGGATGCGGGGCAGCGGCAGGAGATCGCCGCGTTCGACGGCGGCACGGATCGAATTCGCTTCCTCGGCCTTCTTCGCCTTCTTGTCTTTCGCGGGCGCCCCCGAAGCGAGCGCAAGCGTCGTCGCCAAAGCGAAAACCGCCAGAAAGACCCAGCGAACGCCGGATTTCAGGATCGTCTGCATCCGCCGCAATTAACACGCCGCGGCTGACGCTTTGCTGACGGCCGCAGACGACCGCGTGTCAGGCTCGGTCGGCTATCCGGCGGCAACATCGAACCCAAGGAGATTGCACATGAACCGATACGTTCTCCCCGCCGCTGTCCTCGCCATCGCCGCACCCTTCGCCGCCGGCGCTGCAACACCCGCCGCGAAGCCGATGTCGTTCGGCGCCGCTGAAAAGCACGCCGCGAAGCAAGGCGTGCGCGCAGACGAGATCAAGATCAAGGGATCCACGATCAAGGTCGAAGGTCGCGACGACCGGAACCGCAAAGTTGAACTCGTGCTCGATCGGCGGACCGGCGAAGTGCTCGACCGGCGCTTCGACGACTGACCGGGCGGGAACCGGTCAGGCGACGACCCCTTTCAATTGATCGGTTCCCATCCCGCCACATCAGGCTAAGCATCCCCCGAACTGGATATGGGGAGATGCACATGGCCTACGAACACATCCTGCTCGAAGAACAGGATGGCGTCGCGACGCTGACCATCAACCGGCCGGATGTGCTGAATGGCCTCAGCACGCATTCGGTCGGCGAGATGATCCACGCGCTCGATGCGGTGCGGGATCGCGGCACGGCCCGCGTGCTGCTGATGACCGGCGCGGGCCGCGGCTTTTCCTCGGGCGCCGATCTTTCGGGCGGCAATGCGGGCGCAGCGGCGGACAGCAGCGGGCTTCCTGCAGGCCCAATGGATACGGGTAAGGTGCTCGAAAGCCATTTCAACCCGCTGCTCGAACGCCTGATGGACTTGCCCGTCCCCTTCGTCACCGCCGTGAACGGCCCGGCGGCAGGCGCAGGCGCATCGATCGCGCTTGCGGGGGACATCGTGATCGCCGCCCGCTCCGCCTATTTCCTGCAGGCCTTCGTCAACATCGGCCTCGTGCCCGATGTCGGCTCGACATGGATCCTGCCGCGCCTCGCGGGCCGCGCCCGCGCGCAGGCGATGATGATGCTCGGCGAGAAGGTGCCGGCCGAGCAGGCACTCGACTGGGGCATGATCTACAAGGTGGTCGACGACGATGCGTTGATGACCGAGGCAGGCGCGCTCGCCGCGCGGCTCGCGAAGGGACCGACGAAGGCCTATGCGCTCATCCGTCAGGGCCTGCGCCAATGCCTCGACAAGCCGCTCAGCGAAGGATTGATGGTGGAACGCCGCAACCAGCGGCTCGCGGGGCTGACCGAGGATTTCGCCGAGGGCGTCGCCGCTTTCCTGCAAAAGCGCCCCGCAAACTTCAAAGGGCGTTAGGAGGCCTGCGTACGTCCCCGGTCGAGCACGGCCTTTCGCCGCGCCTCGACCGCCTCAGCACCGATCGCGCCATTGCCCGCCGACCGTTCGCTCTCCAGCGCCATAGCCTCGCCAAAGGGGAGCGCGAAGCCATCGTCGATCAGCGCCTTGAGCGCCTTGAGCATCGCCGGATCAGCGGAGATCATATCCTCGGCAAGCCGACGCGCCGCCGGCATCAGTTCGGCGGGCGCAACGACCCGGTTCACGAGGCCCCAACGTTCCGCCGTCGCGGCGTCGATGAAGTTGCCGGTCAGCGACAGTTCCTTGGCGCGGGAGATGCCGACGGCGCGGCTCAGCCGCTGGCTGAGGCCCCAGCCGGGCATCAGGCCGATGCGTGCGTGCGTGTCGGCGAAGCGTGCGGTCTCCGACGCGATCAGCACGTCGCAGGCAAGCGCCAGTTCGAAGCCGCCGGTGATCGCGACGCCGTTGATTGCCGCGATCACGGGGCCGGAGAAGCGGCGGAGCGCGCTTGCAGGGTCGTCCTTTTCCACCGCATCACCAAGACTCGACGCGCCCGATCCCAGCTCCTTAAGGTCGAGCCCTGCGGTGAACGCCCGGTCGCCCGCGCCAGTCAGAATCGCCACGCGGATGTCGGGATCAGCCTCAAGCGCGTCGAAGCTACGCGCGAGTTCGCTGCGAAGCGCCTTCGAAAGCGCGTTCATCGCCTCCGGGCGGTTCATGGTGACGACGGCGTAACCCCCGCAGCGCTCGATCTCGACAATCGCCATCAGCCTTCCTTCCGGTAGCGGCCGACGAACGCGCGCGCGAACGCCTCCAGCCGCCCCTCCGCGATGGCCTGCCGGAGCCCCGCCATCAACTGTTGATAAAAGGAGAGGTTGTGCTCGGTCATCAGCATCGCGCCGAGGATTTCGCCCGAGCGGATCAGGTGATGGACGTAAGCGCGGCTCCAGCCGTGGCAGACCGGGCAGGCGCAATCGGGATCGAGCGGGCCCGTATCTTCGGCGAAGCGCGCATTGCGAAGGTTGATCGGCCCATCGTGCGTGAACGCCTGCCCGTTGCGGCCCGATCGCGTCGGTAGCACGCAGTCGAACATATCAACGCCCCGCTGCACGGCGCCGACGATGTCGTCGGGCTTGCCGACACCCATCAGGTAGCGCGGCCGGTCCTCCGGCAGCAGCCCCGGCGCATAGTCCAGCACCTCGAACATCTGCGGCTGGCCTTCGCCCACCGCGAGGCCGCCGATCGCGTATCCGTCGAAGCCGATCTCGGTGAGCGCCTGCGAGGAGGCGCGGCGCAAGTCCTCGAACATCGATCCCTGCTGGATGCCGAAAAGCGCCGCACGGCCCGCGTGCTCGTGCCCGTCGAAGCCCTCGCGCGAACGCTTCGCCCAGCGCATCGACATCTCCATCGACTTCGCCGCCACAGCGTGCGGCGCGGGAAACGCCGTGCATTCGTCGAACGCCATCACGATGTCGCTGCCGAGGTTGCGCTGGATCTCCATCGAGCGTTCCGGTGTCAGCAGGTGCCGCGAGCCATCGAGGTGCGAGGCGAAGCGCACGCCTTCTTCCGTCACCTTGGTAAGGTCAGACAGGCTCATCACCTGATAGCCGCCCGAATCGGTGAGGATCGGCCGGTCCCAGCCCATGAAGCGGTGCAGCCCGCCCAGGCGTGCCATGCGCTCGTCGCCGGGGCGCAGCATCAGGTGATAGGTGTTGCCGAGGATGATGTCGGCTCCGGTGGCGCGCACGTCCGCGGGCTTCATCGCCTTCACGGTCGCGGCGGTGCCGACCGGCATGAACGCGGGCGTGCGGATGTCGCCGCGCATCATGCGGATCGTGCCGGTGCGCGCCTTGCCGTCGCGCGCGTGGATGGAAAAGTCGAAACGCGTCATGGCGCGCCGCATAGAGCGAAGCACGCGCGCTGGAAACGTTTATCCGCTGACGATGTGGATGCTGCCCTTCGCGCCCGCCGCCCCGTCCACCGTCTCGTCGACGAGTTCGACGACGAAGGCGTCGCCGTCCGCGGTCTCGCCGGTCAGCGTATCGCCTTCGCGTTCGAATGTGATACCCTTCTGCGTGAAGCGCCGCGCGAACCAGCCCGCCACGGTCTTCGCGTCGGCGGGCGCGGTGAAGCCGACATCGACCGCGCTGTCGCCTTCCTTGTCCTTGGCGCCGGCGTCCACCCGAATCTCCCCGATTGTCGAGCCGGGGTAGAGCTTCACCCCGTCGATATCGAAATCGTCCGCGCCGAGCGCCATCTTCGGCAGCTTGAGATTGAGATCGAAGCCCGGCGTCGTCACCGTCACCGCCCCCGTCTTGCCGTCCGCCGCCGCCTCGAACACGCGCTTGCCCTTGTCGTTCGCCGCGACGATCGCGACGTCCGCGCCCTTTTCGGGCTGATCGGCAGGCTCGTCGCACGCGGCAAGGCCAAGCATGGCGAGCGCGGGAATCATCAGCTTCATCATGACCACCTCATTAACCGTATTATACAAATAATACAGCAGCGACCGGATCACGGCAAGAGCAGGCTCGAATCGCCATAGGAGTAGAAGCGGTATCCGCCCCCGATCGCGTGCGCATAGGCGGCGCGCATCGTTTCCAGCCCCATCAGCGCGCTCACCAGCATGAAGAGCGTGGAGCGCGGCAGATGGAAGTTGGTCATTAAACCCTGCACCACGCGGAAGCGGTAGCCGGGCGTGATGAAAATGTCGGTATCGCCGCTGAACGGTGCGATTTCGCCATCCTCGCGCGCCGCGCTTTCGAGGAGGCGCAGCGAGGTGGTGCCCACGGCGATAATCCGCCCGCCCGCCGCACGCGCAGCGTTGAGGCGCACCGCCGCTTCTGCGCTCACCTCGCCCCACTCGGCGTGCATCCGGTGGTCGCGCGTGTCGTCCACCTTCACCGGCAGGAACGTCCCCGCCCCCACATGCAGCGTAAGCGTCTCGCGCTGCACACCGCGCGCGTCGAGCGCCGCGATCAGCTCAGGCGTGAAGTGCAATGCAGCCGTGGGCGCCGCGACCGCCCCTTCGCGCGCAGCGAACATCGTCTGATAGTCCTCGGCATCGCGTGCGTCGGCCGGGCGCTTGCCCGCAATGTATGGCGGCAGCGGCATCGTGCCCGCCGCGTGCAGCGCGGCCTCCAGCGGCCCCTCGCATTCGAAGCGCCACAGGATGCTGCCGTCCGCCGCCTTCTCGGCAACAACGCCCTCCAGCCCCGCACCGAAATCGACACGGTCGCCCGTCTTCAGCCGCTTGGCATTGCGGACGAACGCCCGCCATTCATACGGCCCTTCGCGCTTGTGCAGCGTGACGCCGATCTTCGCCTCGCCCTTGCGGCCGAAAAGCTGCGCGGGGATGACGCGCGTGTCGTTGAAGACGAGCACATCGCCGGGCGCGAGCAGCGCAGGCAGATCGCGCACCACGCGGTCTTCAAGGCTACCGGGACGCACGACGAGCATCCGCGCCGCGTCGCGCGGGCTCGCCGGGCGAAGCGCGATGCAGTCCTGCGGAAGTTCGAAATCGAAATCGTCGACGCGCAAGTCAGTTCTGCGGCGGCGCCGGGGTTTGCGCGGCGGCCTGCTGCTCTGCCGGTGCAGGATCCGGCGCGGCAATGGCGGGCGGCGGCGGCGGCACGTTATCCGCACCGATCGAGGCCTTGACGATGCGGGAGGGGTTCGCGGGCGGCTCGCCGCGCGCGATCTTGTCCACGAATTCCATGCCCGAGATCACGCGGCCCCAGCCGGTGTAATTGCCGTCCATCGTGCCGGTCATCGGCATGAACATGATGAAGAACTGGCTGTTGGCGCTATCCGCTTCCTGCGTGCGCGCCATGGATGCGGTGCCGCGCAGGTGCGGCAGCGTGTTGAATTCCGCCTTCAGGTCGGGAAGATCGGAGCCGCCCTGCCCGGTGCCTTGCGGGTCGCCGGTCTGCGCCATGAAGCCTTCGATCACGCGGTGGAAGATGACGCCGTCATAGAAGCCGCGCCGCACGAGCGTCTTGATGCGCTCGACATGGCCGGGCGCCATGTCCGGCCGCATCAATATGGCGACCCGCCCGCCCGTCGAAAGGTCGAGATACAGGATATTCTCGGGGTCCTGCGCGGTCGGCGCGGCAACCGGCGCGGGCGTCGCCGGCAACGCCTGCTGCACCTTCATCGCCTGTTCCGGCGACAACTTGTCCGCCTGCTGGGCGGATGCGGGCACCGCAGTCGCAAAGGCCAGCATTGCAAGCAGTGTAGTCAATACGCGTTTCATGCCGAACCCTCGATTTCCACCTTGGTGCACGCCGTAGCCCCGGAAGGCTGCATCCGCGCTGAATATCATGCCGCTGAATATCATGATTTGCCCGCGGCGACCTTCGTCTTCACCGCCGCCGCCACCGCCGGCGTCACGAACTTGCCGATCTCGCCGCCGAACACCGCGATCTCTTTCACCAGCCGCGAAGCGATCGGCTGCAGCGCCACGTCCGCCATCAGGAACACCGTCTCGATCTCGCTGTTCAGCTGCTGGTTCATGCCCGCCATCTGGTATTCATATTCGAAATCGGCAACCGCACGCAGGCCGCGCACGATCATGCTCGCGCCCTGGCTCGCGGCGAAATCCATCAGCAGCGCGTTGAACGAGACGACCTCGATCGTGCCGTTCGCGATGTCCGCCGTCTCGCGGCGCACCTGCTCCAGCCGCTCCTCCAATGTGAACATCGGCGACTTGGACGGGTTCGTGGACACGCCGATGATCAGCTTGTCGACGAGCTTGGCGCCGCGCCGGATGATATCGATATGGCCGAGCGTGATCGGGTCGAAGGTGCCCGGATAGACGCCGATGCGCATGACGTGTCCCCCTGCTGATTTTTCTAGCGGTCGCGTTCGATCGCGAAGCGCGCGATGGCGCGCAAGAGATCGGCGGAGTGGCCGAAGCCGTGCAGATGCCCGATCGCCTGGTCGATCAGCATTTCGGCCTGCTTGCGCGCGCGTTCGATGCCGAGCAGCGAAACGAAGGTCGCCTTGCCCGCGCCCGCATCCTTGCGCACGGCCTTCCCCGTGCGGCGGCTGTCGCCCTCCGCGTCGAGCAGATCGTCGGCGATCTGGAAGGCAAGGCCGAGATCGCGTGCATAGCCGCGCAACTTCACGCGGTTGTCCGCGCTCGCCTTGCCCATGATCGCGCCCGCCTCGATCGCGAAGCCAATGAGTGCGCCGGTCTTCAGCTGCTGCAGCCGCGTCGTCGTGGGCAGGTCGAAGGGTTCCCCCTCGGCCACGAGATCCATCATCTGCCCGCCCGCCATGCCCGATGGGCCGCTGGCGCGCGCGAGTTCAAGCACCAGTTCGGAACGCACATAGGGGTCTTCGTGCGTGGCCTCGTCGGCAAGCACCTCGAAGGCGAGCGCCTGCAGCGCGTCCCCCGCCAGCACCGCCGTCGCCTCGTCGAATGCCTTGTGCAGCGTCGGCTTGCCGCGCCGCGTATCGTCATCGTCCATGCACGGCAGGTCGTCGTGGACAAGGCTGTAGACGTGCACGCATTCGGTCGCGATCGCGGTGCGCAGCGCGCGCTCCTTGTCGACATGGAACAGGTCGCACGAAGCGACCACGAGCAGCGGCCGCATCCGCTTGCCCCCGCCCATCGCCGCATAGCGCATCGCCTCCACGAGGCGCCGGCGCGGATCGGCGGGAATCGGCAGCAATTTGTCGAAACGCTGGTCGATCGCGGTTCCGATGGCATCGAGCGCGGGCTTCAGGCTGAGCGAAGCGTACACCGGCGCGCCTATTCGGTATCGAAGGGCCGCGTGCCCTTCGGTTCGCCGTCGGGGCCGACCTGGATAAGCTCGATGCGCGCCTGCGCCGCTTTCAGCTTCGCTTCGCAATAGGCCTTCAGCTGCTGGCCCTGTTCGTAAAGACCGATCGAGGCTTCAAGATCGACCTCGCCGGCCTCGAGCTGGTGCACGATCTTCTCAAGCCGCGACAGCGCAGCTTCAAAGCTCAGCCCATCCAGCGATACCGTATCCGCGCCGGTCATCAGACTCCCTGCCTTCCGTCCATGCAGGGCGTTTTGGACGGGCGATGCGCGGCGGTCAACAGGGGTTTGGGCTGATGGCTTGCGCGGCGCACCGAAACGCCGCAGCATCGGGCGCAGGGGGCAGCGACACGATGATGCGGACGGTCTTCGACATCGCGAACACGCGCTACGAGGAATGGGTCTTCTTCGCGATTCCGCTGGCGCTGTTCGCGCTGGCGGCCATCGGGCGCTGGCGCAGCAAGACACAGCGCTGGTCGAAGGTGCTGCTGGTGTTCGCCGCGCTCACGTTCCTGGTGATGCTCATTCCGCTTTGGGACTACCACGCAATGAAAGGCGTGATGGCGAAAGGCAGCGACATCAAGGTGGCCGAAGGCGTCGTCAGCGATGCCTGGACCCGGGAACGCCGCGAAGCCCGCAGCCCCGGCGACATCGGCTATCGTTACCGCACGTGGGAAGGCTTCACCGCCGGCGGCGTCACGTTCGGCTACTGGCGCGGCTTCCAGCCTTCGGGTGCCAGCTTCACGAACCGCGGCGATCCCCCCGTCGCAATCGAAAACGGAATGCGCGCCCGCATCACCTACCACGAACAGTGGGACGACAAGCGCATCCTGAAGCTGGAACTGGGACCGGCCGCCACGACGAGCAGCCCCGGCGCCGTCGCCTCATTCGCGCCGGACTGGACCCGCTTCGCCACCGCCGCCGCCACCGGCGACGCCGCGACCGGCGACGCCGCGACCGTCAAGGCGCTGACCCGCTTCCCCTTCCTGTTCGAAGGCCGGGAACTCACCGCCGATCGCTTCGATTCGATCTGGATGGGCCTGTTCACCCCCGCCGTCCGCGAATGCATGGGCCGCGCGCAGCCGCAACCCGAGGAGACTCGCTTCGTCGTGTTCTGCGCGCCCTATGTCTTCTACTTCGATCAAGGCGCCGACGGCTGGCGCTTCAGCGAATTCACCGCCGACCCGGAGGGTTAGGCGAGCGCCATCAGGAACGCCCGTCCACGCTCGGTGGATACGACGAACAGAAGCACCGCCTGCACCGCCAGCGTCGCGCGGAAGCTCGCCTGAAACGACGCCTTCCGGGTCTTGTGACGCGCCAGCCGCATCGCCGCCCACGCTCCGGGCGAACCGCCGAAGAAGGCAAGTCCAAGCAGGGTCTGCTCCGAGATCCGGCGCCCGCCCGTTTCGGCGAGGTGCTTGTCCCAGACATAGGTGGCGAAGGCGGCGAGGTTCACCGCAATCAGATAAGAAGCGATCGAGTCCATCGCCGCTTTCTGCCGCGCCGGCAGTTAACGGACCGTGCGCCTATTCTGCTGCGACACTCTCCGGCCCCCAGCTCAGCACGGGCTTCCTTGCCGCCAGCGTCTCGTCGAGCCGCCTGCGCGGCGCAAGGTGCGGCGCGGCCTTGAAGTGCTCCACTTCGCCCGCCTTCGCGCGGCCCACGAGATGGCGGAGCGTGGCGATGAACTGGTCGAGCGCCGCCTTGCTCTCGGTTTCCGTCGGCTCGATCAGCATCGCGCCGTGGACGACGAGCGGGAAATACATCGTCATCGGGTGATAGCCCTCGTCGATCAGCGCCTTGGCGATGTCGATCGTGGTGACGCCGGTGCCGTCGAGGAAATGATCGTCGAACAGCGCCTCGTGCATGCACGGACCCGCGCCGCCGAACGGCGCCGACATCACGTCGTCGAGGCTGCGCAGCACATAGTTCGCATTGAGCACGGCGTCCTCGGCAACCTGCCGCAGCCCGTCGGCGCCGTGGCTCATCATGTAGCTGAGCGCGCGGACGAACATTCCCATCTGGCCGTGGAAGGCGACCATGCGGCCGAAGCTCTTGGCGTGCGTGTCGCCGCCGCCATGCGCCTGCTCCTCCTCGACCAGTTCGAAATGCGTGCCCGTGTGGCGCACGAACGGCAGCGGCGCGAACGGCGCCAGCGCCGCCGAAAACACCACCGGGCCCGCGCCCGGACCGCCGCCGCCGTGCGGCGTCGAGAAGGTTTTGTGGAGGTTGATGTGCATCGCATCGACGCCGAGGTCGCCGGGGCGGACCTTGCCGACGATCGCGTTGAAGTTGGCGCCGTCGCAGTAAACGTAAGCGCCCGCCGCGTGCACGGCCTGCGAAATCGCGATCATCTCCGGCTCAAAGAGCCCGCACGTATTGGGGTTGGTAATCATCACCGCCGCCACGTCCGGCCCCAGCCGCGCCTTCAGCGCCGCCAGATCGACGCGGCCCGCGGGCGTCGCCGGGATATTCTCCACCTCATAGCCGCAGAAGGCCGCCGTGGCCGGGTTGGTGCCGTGCGCCGATTCGGGAACCAGAACCACCTTGCGCGTCTCGCCGCGCGCCTCGTGCGCGGCGCGGATCGCGAGCATTCCGCACAGCTCACCATGTGCGCCCGCCTTCGGGCTCATCGCGACTTCGGGCATCCCGGTCAGCGTTTTCAGCCAATGCGCGAGGCTGTCGATGAGTTCGAGCGCGCCCTGCACGCTGTCCACCGGCTGCAGCGGGTGGATGTCCGAAAAGCCGGGCAGGCGCGCCATCTTCTCGTTGAGGCGAGGGTTGTGCTTCATCGTGCACGAGCCGAGCGGGAACAACCCCATGTCGATCGCGAAGTTCTGGCGGCTGAGCCGCGTGTAGTGGCGCACGACCTCTGGCTCCGAAAGACCCGGCAGCCCGATCGCTTCACGCTCCAGCCCGCCGAGCCGCGACGCGACCTTCGGCGGCGCTGGCAGGTCCACCCCGGTGCGGTCGCTGTCGCCGATCTCGAAGATCAAGGGTTCCTCAAGCGCAAGGCCCCGGTTGCCGGTAAAAGTATCCACCTTCGCCTCAACCGCACCCGGCCCCGTCTCACGTCCCTGACGGTTCAGCATGACACGGCCTCCTCATACGCTGCGACTAGATTGTCTACATCGTCATCGGTCTGTGTTTCCGTCACAGCCACAACGACCCCGTTCGCAAGACTCGCCTCCCCCGGATAAAGCCGCCCGAGCGCGACGCCGCCAAGCACGCCCGCGTCCGCCATGCGGCGGATGACCGGCCGTGCCTCCACCGGCAGCGCCAGCGTGAACTCGTTGAAGAACGGCCCGTTCAGCAGCGTGACCCCCGGAATGGCGCCGAGCCGCTCCGCCACCTGCACGGCGCGCGCATGGTTGAGCGCCGCGAGATCGCGCAGCCCCTTCTCGCCGAGCAGGCTCATGTGGATGGTGAAGGCAAGGCTGATGAGGCCGGAGTTGGTGCAGATGTTCGACGTCGCCTTCTCGCGGCGGATGTGCTGCTCGCGCGTCGAGAGCGTCAGCACGAAGCCGCGCTTGCCTTCCGCGTCCACCGTCTCGCCGCACAGCCGCCCCGGCATCTGGCGGACGTGCTTGTGGTTGCAGGCGAAGAGGCCGAGGTACGGACCGCCGAAGCTGAGCCCGCCGCCGATCGACTGGCCCTCGCCCACCACGATGTCCGCGCCCATCGCGCCGGGCGAGCGCACCGCGCCGAAGGCGACGGCTTCCGTCACCACGGCGATCAGCAGCGCGCCCTTCTCGTGGCAACGCGCGGCAAGCTCCGAGAGGTCGGCGACATGGCCGAAGAGGTTGGGGTTCTGCACGACGACGCAGCTCGTCTCGTCATCGATCGCAGCGATGAGCGCAGCGATATCATCGCCAGGTGCGCCGTCGGTGAGCGACGGCACGGTGCTGACCACCTCATCATCGGTAAAGTGCGTCAGCGTCTTCGCGACCGAGACATAGTGCGGATGCAGCCCCGCCGAGAGCAGCGCCTTCGCCCGGCGGGTCACGCGCCGCGCCATGAAGATCGCTTCCACGCACGCCGTGGAGCCATCGTACATCGAGGCGTTCGCCACATCCATGCCGGTCAGCCGCGCGACCTGCGTCTGGAACTCGAACAGATACTGCAGCGTACCCTGCGCGATTTCGGGCTGATAGGGCGTGTAGCTGGTCAGGAACTCGCCGCGCTGGATCAGGTGATCGACGCTCGCCGGCACATGGTGCTTGTAGGCGCCGCAGCCGAGAAAGAACGGCACGTGCGTCGCGGTCAGGTTCTTACGCGCCATCGCGGAGAGCGCGCGCTCGACCTCCATCTCGCTCATGTGGAGCGGTAGGCCCTCGACGGGGCCGGAAAGCCGCGCGGCAGCGGGCACGTCGCGGAAAAGGTCATCGACGCTCGCAGCGCCGATCTTGCCGAGCATCGCAGCGCGATCGTCGGCAGTGAGGGGCAGGTATCGCATTCGCTACTCCGGTTTTGTGGCTGCGAAGCGCAGCCGCACGTAATCCGCCATCCAGTTGCCATCCGCATCGCAGAGGATGGGACGGAGAAGGTCGACGGTCTCGTCGATCACCGCTTGCCGGTCGCTGTCCGTGACCTTCAGCGCATCGAGGAAGCCCGTGCGAAACGTCGTGAGCCACGCCGCCATGCCGCTCGCGAGCGGCGTCTGGCGCGGAATGATGTCGCAGGACCGGACAGCAAAGCCTGCCGCTTCGAGCGCGGCGCGGGCTTGAGCTTCGGTCATATAGACCTGATCCTCGTGGTCAGGGACTACATAGCCCCGCGCCTTCAGGATACCGCGCAGCCCGGTGCGGATCGCGGCGATGTTGCCGAAGCCGCCACATTCGGCGACGAAACGCCCGCCCGGCTTCAAGGCGCGGTGCACCCCCGCGAACACCACCGCCGTGTCGGGCATCCAGTGCAGCGCGGCGTTCGAGAACACGGCGTCGAAGCCGCCTTCAAACGTCAGCCGCTGGCCGTCCATCACCTCGGCGTCGAGGCCCTTGGCGCGCGCGGCTTCCACCATCGCCGGATCGGCATCGGTGCCGAGCACGGTCGCCCCGGCCTCGATCAGCTTCAGCGTCAGCACACCGTCGCCGCAGCCAAGATCGAGGATGCGCTCCCCCGCCTTCGGCGCGAGTAGACCCAACACGGCAGCCCCGAGCGCAGGCACGAACGCCGCGTGTGCAGCGTATTCTGCGGGATCGAAATTATGCTGCCGCGCCACGGTTCTACAGGTCCGCGCAGAACGCCGCGTAGGCGTCCCCCTCCATCAGGTCGGAAAGCTCGGCAGCGCTCCCGATGCTCATCCTGAAGAACCAGCCGTCGGTTTCCGCGGCGCTGTTGACGAGCGAAGGATCGGCTTCGAGCGCATCGTTCACTTCGGTGACGCTGCCCGAAATCGGCGCGTAGACCTCGCTCGCGGCCTTCACCGATTCGACGACGGCGGCGTCCTTGCCCTGCACGAGCGCCTTGCCGACGGCGGGAAGCTCCACGAACACGACGTCGCCGAGTTGGCCCTGCGCATAGTCTGTGATGCCCACGGTGGCGGTATCGCCCTCGACGCGGACCCACTCGTGCTCTTTCGAATAATAGACGGTCATCACTGGCCTCCCTGTCTGACATAGCGGTGCGGAACGAACGGCATGGGCGCGGCGACGGCGGCGATCCGCCGTCCGCGAACATCGATTTCAAGCGCGGTGCCGTCCGCGGCGTGACCCGCCGAGACGAAGCCCATCGCGATCGGCGCGCCCACCGTGGGCGCGAACCCACCCGAGGTGACGACGCCAACCTTCTCGGCACCTGCGAATATTTCCGCACCCTCGCGCGCCGGCAACTTGCCGTCGATGCGAAGCCCGATGCGCTTCACCGGCGCGCCGTTCAGAAGCTGGCCGAGCACGCGCTCTGCGCCCGGAAATCCGCCTTCGATCTTGCGGCGCTTGGAAATCGCGAAGCCGAGATCGGCCTCGATCGGCGTCGAAGCCGTGGAAAGATCATGGCCATAGAGCGGCAGCCCCGCCTCAAGCCGCAGCGAATCGCGCGCGCCGAGCCCGATCGGCTTCACCTCGGGTTGTGCGAGCAGCGCCTTGGCCACGGTTTCGGCGTGCTCGGCGGGCACGGAAATCTCGAACCCGTCCTCGCCCGTGTAGCCCGATCGGCTCACCCACACGTCAATGCCCGCGATGCGGAACGCTCCGGCCTTCATGAACACCAGTGTCGAGACTTCGCCCGCGACACGCGCCAGCGCATCCGCCGCCTTCGACCCCTGCAGTGCAAGCAGCGCGAGGTCCGTGCGGTGAACGAGCGATACGCCGATGGGCAGGCGCGCCATTATGTGCGCGATGTCGCCGTGCTTGGTCGCACCGTTCACGACGACGTAGAAGTGGTCGCCGCGGTTCGTCACCATCAGGTCGTCGATGATGCCCCCGTTGTCATCGAGCAGCAGCGAATAGCGCATCCGGTTTTCGCGCAGCGCCAGGAAATCGCCGGGCATAAGGTTTTCGAGCGCTACCGCAGCGTCCTGCCCGCGGAATTCGAGCTGGCCCATGTGGCTCACGTCGAACAGGCCCGCGCTCTCCCGCGTCCAGTTGTGCTCGGCCATGATGCCTTCGAACTGCACGGGCATGGCATAGCCCGCGAACGGCACCATGCGGCCGCCGAGCGCGCGGTGCATGGCATCCAGCGGCAGCGCCAGCGCGGTTTCATCAGCTTCAGACATCAAGGCTCCGTTCGTGACACAGATTCCCGACGCAAAGCCACGCCGGGCCGCCCCCATCTGTCACGGAACCTGAGAGTTTCACGCGGGGATGATCCCGCACTTACCCCGTCGGTGGGATGATCCCGAGGGCGCATCCGCTTTCCAGAGCGCCGTGCAAGGTGGCCGCGCGGTCCATGGGCCTGAGAGATTCCGGGGGCGGTTGCTCCTTCGGCGCCGCATCCCGAAGAATGCGGACTCTCCCGCGCGTCACCGGTGCCGGAGCACCGACGGCATCGCCTCCATGCGGGGTGGCCGGGATTCTGTCAACGGGGCTGATCGGAACGCGCAAGAAAAGGGCGGCACGTCGCCGGGCCGCCCTTTTCGTACCAAGGCTATCCGCTGAGCGGCTGCGCTACTGGAGCCACTGCCCCGTGCCCTTCGCCGCCGCGCCCTTGCCATGCAGCGTCAACGTACCGCGCCGCCCGGCATAGGCACCGGTCTTGCCGACGAGGCCGCCCACGCAACTCGTTTCCGTGCCAGCCTTGTCGACAAAGTTGCAGCCCATCAGCGCGCTGAACGTGCCGTCGTTCGAAACGATGTCGCACGCGCCGTGCATCATGAAGATCGAGTCGCGCGGCGGTTGGCTCATCGATATGCACTTCGTTGTGCTCGTGGTCTTGCGGCCGTCCGCGAAGGTCGCGTCGCTTTTGCCTGTCCAGTAAGCGCCGCCGAAGGGCGCACCGTCCGCCCCAACGCCGCCAACCGTCGCAGGCGCGTCGTTTTGCGATTCATAGGTAAACATCTGGGCACTGGCGCCACTGGCGGCTGTTATGGTCAAAGTAACAGCCATTCCCACCATGAATACGTTCATGATCTCTCCCCACTATGGATTTGATGTCGGCAGGACGCCAAGCAAACTAATCAAAGCGGGAAGCAAATAATGGCAACTGCGTGTCGTGGGCTGGATGTACCCCCGATCACCGCATTTCTCAACGTTTATCCTCGAAACGGCGATCCCGGCCGCACCGGAACCGCGCTTTCACTTTCCGACGTTGTAAGCGAGTGCCGCGTCGTCGAGCTGGAAGCCGACCAGAAGTTCGAAGCTGGCGTTCTTCAGCGCGCTGCGCGCTTCGGGCGCCGCGAGCGGGTCGATCGCGGCGTCGGCGTCACCCGGCTTGCGCTCGCGGGCAAGCTCGCGCGCAATGTTTTCCGGCAGCGCGGCGGCGGCGCGGCTGATGTCGCTGCGCGCATAGCCGGTCGTGCGCGAGCGCAGTTGCCCGTCCTCGAAGCGCAGCGTCACGCTGCCGAGCTGCTTCGATAGCAACTGGTCGCCCGCGCGCAGCACAACGGCGAAATAGGGCAGCGTCACCTCGCGCGCACCGCTGGCGTTCGCGCGCTGCGCCACAACATCGAACGAAAGCTGGCTGTTCAGCCGCTCCGCCGATTCGGCGCAGGTGGCGCGCACGTTGGTGATCACGGCGGTCACATCGATGGCGTTCGCGTCGCGGCTCGTCTCGGGCGAGAACAAGGTCACTTCGCTTGCGTACTGGAGCGTGCCGGCCGCAGGGCAGGGGCTGCGCGTGATCTTCAGCGGATTGCCGCCACCGCAGGCCGTCAGCATGAGGAGCGCAGGCACAACAACGAAAAACTGGCGCACGTGTGACGGTCCTTCCCGCATCGGGCTAAGACGCCCTTTGGCGCCCCTGTCGCCCGTCTCTATAGGAAGCGGCTTTTGAAGCGGCAAGCAATCGCGTAGAGGGGGCGCCGTCATGGCCGACATTGATCCAGAACTGAAGCGCCCGCTCCGCGTGCTCGTCGCAGGCCCGCGCGGCTTCTGCGCGGGCGTGGACCGTGCCATCCGCATCGTCGAGCTCGCGCTCGAAAAGTGGGGGGCGCCCGTCTACGTGCGCCATGAGATCGTCCACAACCGCTTCGTGGTCGATAGCCTGCGCGCCAAGGGCGCCGTCTTCGTCGAGGAGCTTGAAGAGGTGCCGGAAGACGTGCCGGTGATCTTCTCCGCGCACGGCGTTCCTAAAAGCGTGCCCAAGGCCGCCGAGGCGCGCAAGATGGTCTATGTCGATGCAACCTGCCCGCTCGTCTCGAAAGTGCACCGTCAGGCCGAGCGGCTGATCGAGCAGGGACGGCACATCATCTTTGTCGGCCACGCCGGGCATCCGGAAGTGATCGGCACGTTCGGGCAGGTGCCGCAGGGTGCGATGACGCTCGTGGAAACGGTCGAGGACGCCGAAGCCATTGCCGTCGCCGACCCTTCGGCCATCGCTTTCCTCACGCAGACGACGCTTTCGGTGGATGACACACACGAGATCGTCGAGACGCTGCGCCGCCGTTTCCCGGCGATCCAGGCGCCGCGCGGCGAGGACATCTGCTACGCCACCTCGAACCGGCAGGATGCCGTGAAGGCCATCGCCACGCATTGCGATGTCGTGTTCGTGATCGGCGCGCCCAACTCGTCGAACTCGCTGCGGCTACGCGAGGTCGCCGAGCGCTGCGGTGCCCGCGCCTATCTGGTGCAGCGCGCCGCCGAAATGGATTGGGCCTGGCTCGGCGATGCGGAGACCGTGGGGATCACCGCCGGCGCCTCCGCGCCCGAAGTGCTGGTGCAGGAGCTTTTGGATGCGCTCGCAGCGCGCCGCCGGCTCAATGTCGAGCAGGTCACGACCGCCGTCGAGGACGTCGCCTTCAAACTGCCGCGCGTGCTCACGGAATAACCCATGGCTGTCTACACTCATGTTCCCGCGGAAGATCTGTCCGCGTTCGTCGCGCGCTACGACATCGGCGCGCTCGTCGCTGCCAAGGGCATCGCCGAAGGCGTCGAGAATTCGAACTACCTGATCGATACGACGCGCGGACGCTACATCCTGACGCTTTACGAAAAGCGCGTCGACACAGCCGACCTGCCCTATTTCCTCGCGCTGATGCGCCATGCCGCGGACCGAGGATTGCCCGTGCCGAAGCCCATCGAGGACAAGGCGGGAGAGGCCTTGCAAGAGCTTTCCGGCCGCCCGGCGTGCGTGATCGAGTTCCTGACCGGCATCTCGGTGACGGAACCCACCCCCGCGCTCTGCCACGCCGCCGGGGAAGCGCTTGGGCGCCTCCATGCGGCGACCGCCGATTTCAGCGGCGTACGCGCCAACACGCTCGGCCACGAGGGGCGGCTGGAGCTTGCCGCGAAGTGCCTGCCGCGTGCCGGCGAGATCGATCCCGGCCTCGCTGCGCTCATCGAGAGCGAGATGGCATTCCAGAAGGCGCACTGGCCGGCCGACTTGCCGCAGGCGACCATCCACGCCGATCTGTTCCCAGACAACGTGCTCGCGCTGGGCGATACCGTCACCGGCATCATCGACTTCTACTTCGCCTGCACCGATGCGCGCGCCTACGACCTTGCCGTGATGCACGGCGCGTGGTGCTTCAGCAACGACGGCGCGGTTTTTTATCTCGAACGCGCCGAAGCGCTGGAGGCTGGCTACCGCGCCGCACATCCGATCACGGAGGGCGAAGCGGCGGCCATGTGCGTGCTACGCCGTGCGTCGGCGCTGCGCTTCCTGCTGACGCGCGCGTGGGACTGGCTGAACACCCCGGCGGGTGCGCTCGTCACCCGTAAGGATCCGATGGCCTTCGCACGACGACTCCTTCACTACCGCGAGGCCGAATGAGCGCCGCACCTGATGTCGAAGTGTTCACCGATGGCGCCTGCAAGGGCAACCCCGGGCCCGGCGGTTGGGGCGCCATCCTCCGCGCGAAAGGCCAGGAACGGGAGCTCATGGGCGCGGAGGCGCTGACCACCAACAACCGCATGGAACTCATGGCGGCGATCGAGGCGTTGAAGGCGTTGAAACGCCCGTGCAGCGTTCGGCTGACCACCGATTCGGTCTACGTGCGGGATGGCATCACCAAATGGGTGCATGGCTGGCAGCGGAACGGCTGGCGCACCGCGGACCGGAAACAGGTGAAGAATGCTGATCTGTGGCAGGCATTGATCGCCGCGGCCGCGGCCCACCGTGTCGAATGGCACTGGGTGAAGGGGCACAACGGCCATGCCGAGAACGAGCGCGCCGACCAGCTCGCCAATCTTGCGGTCGCGGAGCTCTCCGCGAGCAAATAGCGTCGGGGGATTTTACATACGCGTCCGCAGCATTCACGGCGTGCGTTGAATCCAAAGCCTTTTTCCTGTCTGGTACATATATTGCTTGGGAATGCCTGGATGTGCTTCGGCGCAGGGCGTTCGTACAGGGGATTTATAGTGATCAGGTCGAATCCAAGCCGCGCAGTGCTGGGCGCGCTCGCGCTTTCCGCTGCGGCACTGGCGTCATCGCCGGCCTTCGCGGTTGCCATCGGCAGCTTCGACCTTGATGCCAGCTGCTCCGTCAGCTGCGGTACGGACGGCACCAACGGCAATGCGCGCGTCTTCACCGCAACCGCTTCGGACGGCAGCATCGTTCGCGCCCGCGCGACGGCGTGGTCGATCACGGGCGGCGGTTCGAACCCGTGGGATGACGGCACGCACAACCAGGCGTTTCTCGGCCAGTATGCCGGCGGCGGTCTCGGCGCGACCTCGGACGCGGACGGCGGTGGCGGCAACGGTACGCATCAGGCCGACAATGCCGGCACCAAAGACTATATCGTTCTTCAGTTCGACCAGCTTGTTTCGCCCTCTTCGGTGGTCCTCAATACCTACGATCACAAAGTCGGCGGCACATGGTACAAGGACAATGACGCAACCATCCTGATCGGTACGGTCACGACGGGCTGGGACCAGTTCCTGAACGCGTCGGACGTGCTCGACAATCTCTCGACCGACCTGCACGAAATCCGCATCAATCGCGACTCGACGAGTTCGTACGTCGGGATCGACGCGACAGGGCACTACGGCAACGTCATCATCATCGCCGCGGACCTCTATTACGCCGGCCTGAAGGGCGACAGCCCGGATGCCTTCAAGCTCGCCGAGCTCAACTTCTACACGAACGACGTTCCCGAACCCGCGATGCTCGGCCTCTTCGGCCTCGGCCTTCTCGGCATCGGCGCAGCCCGCCGCCGCAAGGTCTGATCTTCAACCGAACCGCTTGGGTGCGTAGCGTTCGGGATCGACTCCGGGCGCTTCCCAGGTCGTCCCGGTAATCAGCGCCGCCGCCATCGCGCCCGCTGCGGGCGATGTCTGCACCCCGAACCCGCCCTGCCCAGCGCACCAGAAGAAGCCGGGTGCGTCCGACGCAAAACCGTACACCGGACGCCGGTCCGGCGCGAAGCTCCGCAGCCCCGCCCACGACCGCACCACCCGACGCACCGTCTCGGTCGTCGCAGTCTCGAACCGATCGATGGCAATCGCAATGTCCAGCTCCTCAGGCTGCACATCACTCGCCGGCACGGGTGTTTCGTCGTGGGGACTCACCCACATCATCCCGGCGTCGGGCTTGAAGTAGAAGCTGCCCGCCGCATCGAGCACGACCGGCAGGTCAGGCTCCACAGGCCCGCCGAGATCAGCCACGATCATCGTCCGCCGCAAAGGCTGCACGCCCAGCGGCCGCGCGCCCGCCAGCACGGCGACGTCGTCGGCCCACGCGCCCGCGGCATTCACCACGACATCGGCTTCGAAGCGCCCCGCCCCGGTTTCGATCCGCCACCGCCCGCCGCTGCGATCAAGGCTGCGGACGCGCGCGTCTGTAACGAGCACGGCCCCACGCCGCCGCGCCCCGGCGAGGAACGCCTGGTGCAGGCGGGCCACCTCGATATCGCTGCACCCCGGCTCCCAAAGCCCCCGCTGTCCCCAGGCGGGGGAGAGCAGCGGCGCCCGCGCCGCCGTCCCTTCGGCATCGAGGCGTTCGATGGCCACGCCCGAAGCCCGGAACGCGCTTTCCATCTGATCGAGCGCACCGTACGCGCCCGGCCCGGCGATATGCAGCGCGCCGCGCGGCGTAACCAGTGGCCCATCCGTGAAACCCTCTGGAGGCTGAAGCAGGAAGGCCTTCGACGCGCTTGTCAGCGGCTGCACACCCGGCCCGCCATAGGTTTCGGCGAAGAAGGCGGCCGAGCGGCCGGTGCTGTGGAGGCCCGGATGGACTTCGGCCTCGATCAGCAGCACGGAGGCCCGTTCGCTCAGGAACCACGCGAGGCTCGCGCCGCCGATGCCCGCCCCAACGACAACAACGTCGTACCGACCCGTCATAACGCCACCAACCCGTCAACCGCCGCGAGCAGACCGTCCTGCACCGCGCTCCGCTCGCGCAGCAATTCGTGCGCGGCGCCTGCAATGACGTGCAGACGCCCATCCGGCAACCGCTGAACGAGCCGCCGCGCCGCCGCCGCGTCCACCAACCGCTCGTTCACGCCGATGAACACATCGACAGGCAGCTTGATCGCCTCCGGCACACCGCGTGCGGCAAGCGCGCGGCACGAGGCCGATGCCTCGAACACCCAACGCCAGTTCGCCCCGCCGAAGGCGAGCGCGGCGTTTCCGTCTATCCACCACGCTTCGTCCGCGAACCGCTCCGGGTCGCCGGTCAGGATGCGCTGGCGATGGACACCGCGCGAGCGCTCCCCGTAAGGCCCCTGCAGCGGCGGATAGGTATCGCCCGCGCCTGCGTTCACGCGCGCCTGTGCAAGCCAGGACAGTACGCGCGGCGGCACCCCCTGCGCGGCGATGCCCGCCATCGGTGCAAACAGCACGGCACGGCGATAGCCGTGTGCGTTCCCGGCCGCGAGGTGCCGGAGCGCGAGATGCCCGCCCATGCTATGCCCCGCAAGCACCAGCGGCCCGCCCAGCAGCCCCGCACATTGGTCCGCAAGCCCGTCGAGGTCAGCGAGCCACGCGTCGAAATATCCCCCGGCCCCGGTCGGAAAACGTCCCGAAGCCCCCTGTCCGCGCCAATCGAAGGTGAAGAGGCCATAGCCCTGGTCCCGCCAGTGCCAGTAGCTTTCCGAGTATTTCTCGATGAAATCCGCACGCCCGTTCAGGAACAGGATCGAGGGTTTGCCCGGCATCGGCGCCCAGCTCACCGTGCGGATGTGCCAGCCGTCGGCGGCGATCCAGTCCGCCCAGCGCGCCTCCGGCGGCAGCGAACGGCGCCGGATCAGCGCATCATCGGGGGGCAGGTCTGGTGTCACGGGCGCATGGTTACGTTTTTTTCAGTCATGACGTCTAGGACCGGTCGACATGGCCGGGGCACTTCAGATCATCAGCGTCGCAGCGCTCTTCGCGCTGCTCGCCTACGTCATTTACAGTGACGTAACCCGGCGTATCATTCCGAACACCGTCAATGCCGCCGTCGCGCTGCTCGCCGTTCCCTTCTGGTTGGGTTCGGGAGAGGCGCTGTGGCCGCTCGTCGGCTGGCAGATCCTGTTGGCCATTGGCGTGTTCGCCGTTTTCGCCGGAATCTTCGCATTGGGTGCCATGGGCGGCGGCGACGTCAAGCTGCTCACCGCGCTCGCGCTCTGGCTACCTGCAATTCCGTATCTGCGGATGCTCGTGCTCATGTCGATCATCGGCGGCGTCCTCACGCTCGCCTACCTCGTCTGGCACCGCAAGCGCGGAAAAGCGGGCAATCCGGAGATTCCATACGGGTGCGCAATCTGCCTCGCGACCTTCGTCGCGCTTGGCGAACCGATTGTTAAGCAATTGGCTGGATAGTGCACCCAGGGGTTTTCGCCTGGAGGCTACAGGGGTCATGGACGTAAAGAAGATCATATTGCTGGTCGGCGCGCTCGTTATAGCGGGTATCTCGGCCTTCTTCGTACGCGCGCTTGTCAGCGACAGCGGTACACAGCAGGTGCAGGCCGGCGAGGTCGAGCAGAAGGGCCCGAAGGTGCTTGTCGCCACCAAGCCGCTGCCGCTCGGCACCATCCTCAACGCCGAGATGTTCAAGCTGCAGCCGTGGCCCAAAGATCTCGTCGAGAACGTCTACTTCCTTGAAGGCGAGACCAATCTCGAAAGCCTGAACGGCAAGGTCGTGCGCGTTTCGGTTCCGGCCGGACAGCCGCTCACCAAGGGGTCGATCGTCGGGCCGGGCGAGCGCGGCTTCCTTGCCGCGGCGCTCACGCCGGGGATGCGCGCCGTCACGGTTTCGATCAACGCGGAGAGCGGCGTCGCCGGCTTCGTGTTCCCGGGCGACCGGGTGGACATGATCCTCACGCATGGCGTCAGCTATCAGGGAGATACAGAGGAAGGCACGCCGGCTCCGGCGCTGCGTGTTTCCGAGACCATGATGCGCAACGTTCGCGTGCTTGCGATCGACCAGCGCACGAATGAACTTGGCGGCGAAGGGTCCGGTCCGAAAACCGGCCGCACCGTGACGTTCGAAGTGCCTCCGAAATTCGTCGAGAAGATCGCGGTCGCACAAACGCTCGGCCAGATTTCGCTCAGCCTGCGTCCGCTCGCGGAAAACACGCAGGAGCTGGAGCAGATGATCGCGACCGGCGAGGTGGAGGTCAGCGATGACCTGAACGCCACGCAGGAAAAGCACATGCAGATCGCGCTCCAGATGCAGCCGAACGATCGCAATCCGTCATTCACCACCGGCGGCGAGGTCTCGCGTTTCGCGTCCAATCTCGATCCGCGTCCCGTGGCCGTGAAGTCCGGAAAACCTGCGGGCCCAAGCGTCCGCGTGTTCCGCGGCAACAAGGCGACCGAAGTTTCTGTGGGGGCAGAATAACATGAAGCTCAAGGCAATCCTGTGCGGCTGCACCGCCGCACTGTCGCTGGCCGCGGTGGCCACGCCGGCGACACAGGCGCAGGACACGACGATCACGTCGGCATCGTCCTCGCTCAACGTCGGCGTCAACAAGGGCACGCTGATCCGGCTTGAACGGTCGATGAGCGACGTGTTCGTCGCCAACCAGAAGATCGCCGATGTGCAGGTCCGGTCCGACCGCCTGCTCTACGTCTACGGCGTCGGCGCCGGTGAAACGACGATCTACGCGACGGACGGCGCCGGGCGCATCGTCTATTCCGCGAACGTCCGCGTCGCGCAGAACATCGATCAGATCCGCACGATGCTGGGCCTGGCGATGCCGGGCGCCGCGATCACGGTCAATTCGATGAACGGCATGACGCTGCTCACGGGCACCGTCGCCAATCCCGAAGAGGTCGAGGAGGCAACCCGCCTCGTCAAGACCTTCGTCGGCGAAGGCCAGGCCATCATCAACAAGCTGCAGACGGCAACGCCGGCGCAGGTGAACCTCCGCGTGAAGTTCGCCGAGGTAAGCCGCAGCCTGGTGAAGGAACTGGGCCTCAACCTCCAAGCATTCGGCACCAACGCTGGAGGCATCAACTTCTTCCTCGGTCGCGGCCGTGATTTCATCACCGAAGGCACGAACGGCAATGTGCTGATCTCGCGTCCCGACGCGACCAGCATCTTCGGCGATGCGCGCTTCCTCGGTATGGACGTGTTCGGCATGATCGACGCGCTGGAACAGGATGGCCTTGTTTCGCTGCTCGCTGAACCGAACCTCACCGCGCTTTCAGGTGAAACCGCCAGCTTCCTCGCAGGCGGCGAATTTCCGATCGCGGTGACAGACGGCAACGGCGGTATCAGCGTCGAGTTCAAGGAATATGGTGTCGGCATCGCCTTCACCCCCACCGTGCTCGACGGCAGCCGCATCAGCCTTCGCGTTCGCCCGGAAGTTTCCGAGCTATCCGAAGCCGGCGCGATCCGTCTCGATAACATCTCGATCCCGGCGCTCACCACGCGCAGGGCCGAAACCTCGGTTGAGCTGGGCTCGGGCCAGAGCTTCATGATCGCCGGCCTGCTCAGGAACCGCGTCGGCACGACACAGGACAAGACTCCGCTGCTTGGCAATCTTCCGATCCTCGGCGCGCTGTTCAAGTCGGACCGCTATGCGCGGGACGAATCGGAACTGGTGATCATCGTGACACCGTATCTGGTGAAGCCGTCGAACACCCGCCTCGCTCTGCCGACCGACGGCCTTGCCATCCCGAACGATGCAGAACGTTGGCTGCTGGGCAAGACGTTCAAGGGCGCCAAGGCGCCGGTCGCCGAAGCGAAGACAGCCGGACCGCCAACGGTCGCCGGCTCAGCCGCTCCCGGCTTCTCGAACAATTGATGAAGAGGGGCACCATGACCATGAAGACCATCACCATGCGCCGCCTCGCAGCGGGCACCCTTCTCGCCTCATCGCTCGCGCTCGGCGCCTGCGGCGGCAGCGATCCCAATCCGGGCATGGCGTCGGCGAAGGCTGCAGTCGTCGCGCAGACCATCCTCGTTCATGATCTCGGCTATGCCGGTTCCGACGGGCTTTCAAGCGACCAGCGCAAGTCGCTTGCGGAATGGTTCGAGGGCATCGGCATTCGCTACGGCGACCGCGTCAGCGTCGACGACAGCGGCAGTGGCTCGGGCGCACGCCGTGCGGCGATTGCTTCGGTGCTGGCCGGATACGGGCTGCTTCTGAACGATCAGGTGCCGGTCACGGTCGGTGCAGGCAGTGCCGGCGCGCGCGTGGTCGTGATGCGCGCAACTGCCAGCGTCCCGGGTTGCCCGGATTGGTCACGGCCGTCGCAGCTCGAATTCGAAGCTTCGACGATGAGCAACTACGGCTGCGCGAGCGAGAGCAACCTCGCCGCGATGGTCGTCGACGCGAACGACCTCGTCTCGGGCAAGCCTCACACGGGCACCGACGCGCTCACCACCGTGAAGGCGATCGAAACCTACCGGGGCAAGGCCGGCGAAGGCACCAACAAGGTGAAGAGCACCGTCGGCCAGGCCGGCAGCAATTAAACGAGGGGATGCAGGTATGAACGCGCCTTGGAATCCGAAAACCGGCGTCGGTGCACGCGACGCCTTCAACGCCTTCGTCTGCGACGACGAAACCGCTGATGCCGTCAAGGTCGTGGCGGCCGAGCTCGGCTGGGCGGTCGAGAAGGTCAACAAGGGTGGCCTTCGCAACGCCGTACAGACACTCTCGGTCTCGTCGAGCCCGATGGTGCTGCTCGTCGATCTGTCGGAATCGGGCGATCCGCTGAACGACATCAACGCGCTTGCCGAAGTCTGCGAGCCGGGCACGATCGTGATTGCGGTCGGCATGATCAACGATGTGAAGCTCTACCGCGATCTCGTCGCGAGCGGCCTGCAGGATTATCTGCTGAAGCCGCTCTCCGCCGACGCGATGCGTGAAGCCTTCATGCACGCGCAGGTCACGCTACAGGGTCCCAAGCATGTGGAGGTCGATGCCAGCGACCGTCCGCGCTCGACGATCGCGGTGATCGGCACACGCGGCGGCGTCGGCGCGTCGACCGTGGCAAGCTCGCTCGCATGGCTCTCGGCGGAAAGCCAGGGCCGCTCTACGGCGCTTCTCGATCTCGATGTCCAGTTCGGCACGGGGGCGCTTTCGTTCGACCTCGAACCGGGTCGCGGTCTCACGGACGCGCTCGAAAACCCGAGCCGCATCGACGGCCTCTTCATCGAGCGTGCGATGGTGCGCGTGGGCGACAAGCTCGCCGTGCTTTCCGCTGAAGCGCCGATCAGCCAGCCGCTGATCGCCGACGGCAGTGCGCTGTTCCAGCTTCAGGAAGAGATGCGCAATGCCTTCGAAACGGTGATCGTGGACCTGCCGCGCACCGTTGCCGTGCAGCACCCGCACCTGCTCAGCGACGTCAACCATGTCGTCGTGGTGACCGAACAGACGCTGGCCTCGACGCGCGATGCGATCCGCCTGCTCGGCTTCCTGAAAGCAAACGCGCCGCACGCCCGGGTCACGATGGTCGCCAACCGCGTCGGCACGAATCCGCCGCCCGAAGTCGCGCGCAAGGATTTCGAAGCGTCGATCGAACGCAAGATCGACATCGTCATTCCGCTCGACGTCAAGCAGGCCGTGGGCGCCGCTAAGCAGGGGCGTGCCCTCGCTGCGGTCGCGACCGGCAAGGTCGGCAGCGCCCTTCATACGCTCGCCGTCCAGCTCGCCGGTGAAATCGCCGCCGAGGTCGAAGCGAAGACGCTGATGAGCAAGGTTCGGAGCCTGCTGCCCAACAAGGGCGCCGCCAAGGCTTCGGGTAAAAAGTAATGCTTTCCGGCTGGGCAACCGGCCGGGCCGCACTGCGTAAAACGGGGTAAGGTATGCAGCCCAAGGGGTTCGGAAAACGAAGCGGTGCAGGACTGCAGGTTGTTGGCGACGGGTTCGGGCAGAGCCCCGCCGCCAGCACCGGCAGGCGACCGCTTGTTTCCGATTCCGGGGATTTTGGCCTTTCGAAGCCTGTTGAAACGCCGCGCGGGCGCAGCACCGAAAACTGCGTGTGGGAACTGCACGCGATCCTCTCGCCGCAGCTTTCCGAACTGTTTCCGCCTGCGAAGACGCGCACGCGCCGCCGCGGCGAACTCGCCGCCCAGATGGAAGACACCGTCAAGCGTCTCGCCGACATCCAGGGCATGGCGATCGATGACGGGCAGGTGCGCGACACCGTCACCGTTCTTCTCAACGAACTCATCAACCTCGTCGGCGGCCTGAAGCCGTCCGCCACCACGGAAACGGCCGAGCGGAGTGCGCGCGCTGCGAGTGCCAGCACGCAAAGTGTGCTCTCGGCCAAGGAGCGCGTGCACCCGATCCTGATGGAGCGGATCGACGCGAGCGTCATCGCCGATCTCTCGCGCGGCGAACTCGCCGAGCAGATCTCCGACGTCATCTCCGAGATTCTCGTTCAGGAGAAGATCGGCCTCAACCAGCGAGAGCAGCGCGATCTCGTCACGCTGCTCCTCAACGACATGCTCGGCCTCGGGCCGCTTGAACCGCTGCTCAATGACGACGAAGTCAGCGAAATCATGGTCAACGGACCAAACGTCGTCTACGCCGAGCGCAAGGGCAAGCTCGCGCAGACCGACGTCAAGTTCCGTGACGACGCGCACTTGCTCAATATCGCGCAGCGCATCGTCAGCGCCGTCGGCCGCCGCGTCGACGAGACCTCGCCGATCTGCGACGCGCGCCTTCTCGACGGCAGCCGCGTCAACGTCGTTATCCCCCCGCTCGCCATCGACGGCACCTCGATCTCGATTCGTAAATTCTCGAAGATCAAGTTGACGCTCGACCGCATGATGGAAGGCGGATCGATGTCGCCGGCCATGTGCAAGTTCCTCAACATCGCCGGCCGCTGCCGGCTCAACATCCTGATCTCAGGCGGCACGGGTTCGGGCAAGACGACGATGCTGAACGCGATTTCGCGCAACATCGATCCGGGCGAGCGCATCGTCACGATCGAGGACGCCGCCGAGCTGCAATTGCAGCAACCGCACGTCGTGCGCCTGGAAACCCGCCCGGCGAACCTTGAAGGCAACGGACAGGTCACGATGCGCGATCTCGTGAAGAACGCGCTGCGTATGCGTCCCGATCGCATCATCCTCGGCGAGGTTCGCGGACCCGAAGCGTTCGATCTGCTCGCTGCCATGAACACGGGCCACGACGGCTCGTTCGGCACGCTGCACGCGAACCGCCCGCGCGAGGCGCTGACGCGTCTTGAAAACATGATCAACATGGCCGGGCTCAACCTCAGCCCGAACGCCATCCGCCAGCAAATCTCCGACGCGCTGAATCTCGTCGTGCAGATCAGCCGTATGCGCGACGGCGGTCGCCGCATTACGCACATCTCGGAAGTGGTCGGCATGGAAGGCGACGTCATCACCATGCAGGACCTCTTCCTCTACCGCTACAGCGGCGAGGACGAGACCGGGAAGCTGAAGGGCGAATACATCAGCACGGGCCTGCGCCCGAATTGCTACGAACGCGCGGAATACTTCGGCCTTGGCCGCGCCTTGATGGAGTGCATGGGATGAGCCGTGACCTGATGATCGCCGTGATCTTCGGCTGTGTCTTTGTGGCGCTGGCGCTGATCATTCTGATGAGCGGCGATGGCAATGCAAAGCGCGGTGCGAAGCGGCTGGAGCAGCTCCGCGAGCGGCATTCGTCCTCCCGCGAAGTGCTCGCGCAGGTGCAGATGCGCCGTATCCTCGCCTCGCGCGAGAGCAGGCTCGACAACATGTTCCAGGGCCTGATCCCGAACCGCGCGCTGCTTCGCCAGCGGCTGGATCGCACGGGCAAATCCTGGTCGCTTGGGCAGTATGCGGTTGCGAGCCTCGCCATTCTCGCGCTCACTTTCATCGCCATCTCGAGCACCGGCGCGCCGATGGCGCTCGCCGCGCTGGCGGGCTTATTCTTCGGCTTGTTCCTGCCGCACATGGTGGTCAGTTTCTTCATCAAGAAGCGCATCAAGAATTTCAACGACCGCTTCCCGGATGCGATCGATCTTCTCGTGCGCGGTCTCCGGTCAGGTCTGCCGATCTCCGAATCGATTGGTGTCGTCGGCAAGGAAATCCTGGATCCGGTCGGATACGAATTCCGTCAGGTCTCCGACAAGATTCGCATCGGCCGCACGATGGAGCAGGCGCTGCAGGAAACGGCGAATCGCCTGACAACGCCGGAATTCCAGTTCTTCGTCATCACGCTGTCGATCCAGCGCGAGACCGGTGGCAACCTTGCCGAAACGCTGAACAATCTTGCCGAAGTGCTGCGCAAGCGCGCGCAGATGAAACTGAAGATCCGGGCGATGTCGTCTGAATCGAAAGCGTCGGCCTATATCGTCGGCTCACTGCCGTTCATCGTGTTCACGCTCGTGTACATGATGAACCCCTCCTACCTGAATCCATTCTTCGTCGATCCGCGCCTGATGGTGGCGGGTGTCGGCGGCCTTATCTGGATGTCAATCGGTGCCTTTATAATGGCCAAGATGGTGAGCTTCGAAATCTGATGGAAGAGAAAACCCTCCTTCTCGGCATGACCGGGACCGATCTCGCCACGCTGCTCGCAGCACTCGGTGTCTTCGCCATGATGGTCGCGATCTGGTCGGTGGCGACCGTCCGCGATCCGATGCGCGGCCGCGTGAAAGCGCTTCAGGACCGCCGCGAACAGCTGAAGGCGGGCATCGTCGCGCCGCGGCGGCGCTCGAGCCTCGCGGCGAAGACCGAAGCCACCGATTTCATGCGCGGCATCCTCAAGAAGATGTCGGTGATGCAGGACGAGCAGACGAAGCTCGCCGAAACCAAGCTCGTGCAGGCCGGCATCCGCTCCAAGGACGCGGTCGTCGTGTTCATGTTCGGCCGCCTGATCGCCCCGTTCGCGCTCGGCGCCCTTGGCGCGTTCTATATCTACGGTCTCGGCATGTTCCCGGATTACGCCTCTTCGACGAAGGCGATGATCGTGGGCGGCGCGCTGCTCATCGGCTACAAGGCGCCCGATATCTACGTGAAGAATCTCATCACGAAGCGGTCGGATGCGATCCGCAAGGGTCTTCCCGATGCGCTCGACCTGCTCGTGATCTGCGCCGAGGCCGGCCTTACCATCGACGCCGCGTTCAACCGCGTCGCCAAGGAACTCGGCAACGGCTATCCCGAACTCGCCGACGAATTCGCGCTCACCGCGATCGAACTCGGCTTCCTCACCGATCGCCGCCAGGCGTTCGAGAACCTCGCGACCCGCGTCGATCTCGAAGCGCTGCGCGGTGTCGTGACGACGATGATTCAGACCGAGAAATACGGTACGCCGCTCGCCTCCAGCTTGCGCGTGCTCTCGGCGGAATTCCGCAACGAGCGCATGATGCGCGCCGAGGAAAAGGCCGCGCGGCTTCCGGCGATCATGACCGTGCCGCTCATCCTGTTCATCCTTCCGGTGCTGTTCGTCGTGATCCTCGGGCCGGCGGCCTGCGCGATCGCCGACAACTTCACGAGCTGATCCGGTCTCAGGCGCGGGCGTTCGTTTCGACGACGCCCGCCGCCACCAGCACCGCGATCTCTGCATCGGAAACACCTGCGGCACGCAGCACGTCAGCGCTGTCCGCACCGAGCTCCGGTGGGGCCTTCGCATAGTCGGGCGGTGTCTTCGAAAAGCGCATCGGCTGCGCCATCGTCCGCACGGTGCCCGCAAGCGGGTGCGCCTGCTCGATCACGAGACCCCGCGCCTGTGTCTGTTCTTCAGCGAAGGCCTGCGCGAGATCGTTGACCGGCCCGGCGGGAACCCCCACCGCATCGAGCGCCGCGAGCCAGTGCTCTGCGGGCTCTCGCAGCAGCGCGGCCTCGATGTCCCCGACGAGCGCCTCGCGATTGGCAACGCGGGCCGGGGAGGAGGCATAGCGTTCGTCCGTCCCCCATTCGGGCCGCCCCAGCGCCTTCGCAAACGCCCGGAACTGTCCGTTGTTGCCCACAGCGACCGCAATGCGGCGCGTCGCCGTGGGGAAATCCTGATAGGGCACGATGTTGGGATGTGCGTTCCCCATCGGGCGCGGCACCTTGCCCGAGACGAGATAGTTCATCGCCTGGTTCGCCATCCAGCCGAGCGTGGTGTCGAACAGCGCCATATCGATGTGCTGGCCCTCTCCGGTCGCGTCGCGGTGGCGGATCGCGGCAAGGATGGCGATCGTCGCGTAGAGCCCCGTCGTGATGTCGGCAATGGCGACGCCCGCCTTGGTCGGCTGGCCACCGGCAGCACCGGTGATGCTCATCAGCCCCGCCATCGCCTGAATGACAAAATCGTAGCCCGGCCGTTCGGCATTCGGCCCGTCCTGCCCAAAGCCGGTGACCGAGCAATAGACGATGTCGGGCTTCACGGCGGCGAGCCCCGCATAGTCGAGGCCGTAACGCGCGAGCCCACCCGCCTTGAAGTTCTCGACGACCACGTCCGCGCTTTCCGCGAGTTTCCGCACGAGCGCCGCGCCGCGCGGATCGGCAATGTCGATGGCGAGGCTCTTCTTGTTACGGTTCGCCGCGAGATAGTAAGCGGCATCGCCCTCGGTTCCGTCCTCGCCCGCGATGAACGGCGGCCCCCAGCTTCGCGTATCGTCGCCCGCGCCCGGCCGCTCCACCTTGACCACCTCGGCGCCAAGGTCACCGAGAATCTGCGTCGCCCACGGCCCCGCGAGCACGCGCGAAAGATCGAGAATCTTGAGGCCCAAAAGCGGTCCCATCGACATTGTCTCCTTGGATTCGGCGGCGACCGCGCTATCAGTTCGGAAGGGCGACGCCAAGCAAGGACAGGATCATGGCCATCGACATCACCGCGCTGCTGACATTCGGCCTGCCCGGCCTTGTCATCGGTCTCGCGCTCGGCTGGGCACTATTCCGCGGCACGGCAAAGCTGGAGCTGCTGCAGGCCGAACACGATCAGGCAGCATCGCGGCTGGCAAGCGCCGGCGCGGAGATCGCGCGGCTGGAAAAGGACCTCGCCTCCGCGCGCGATCAGGTGAAACCGCTTGCCGACGAGGTCGACCGACTGCGCCGCGAGAAGGCCGCGCGCAAGGCTGAAAGCGCGGGTACCCCGCCGCCCGCCGACAGTGCGCCAAGCACGGCGCCACTTCCCGGAATCGGCTGGAAACCGGGCCGCAAGCTGCCGACTTTCCTCGAAGCGCCGATCGGCCCGACCGACGACCTCTCGCTCTTGAAAGGTGTCGGCCCCCGCCTCGCCGCGCGGCTTCGCGAGATCGGGATTTTCTATTTCGCGCAGATCGCGGACTGGAGCCCCGAAGAGGTGAAGCTCGTCGACGCGAAGCTCGACAACTTCCGCGGCCGCATCGAAAAGGACCATCTGATCGAGCAGGCGAAGCTCCTCGCGAGCGGCCGTCTCACCGAATACGAAGCCCGTTTCGGCAAGCTCGGCAGCGAGTGATGCGCACCGCCCTGATCGTCCTTCTCACCACCCTCGCCGCGTGTGGCAGCGCGCCCGAATCCGCCCCCGCGGAGAAGACTGCGGCGGCAACGCCGCAGCCTGCCGCCGAACCCGCCGTGCCCTTGCCGCCCCCGCCGCGCTACGTGGGGCGCTGGGCGGAAAGCGCCGACCAGTGCACCGAGGGCTGGTGGCGTTTCTGGAACGACGAACTGCTCACCAAGGCCGACCTGCGCTGCGACATACTTCCGCCCGATGCGGCGAGCGCCGACGAGAAGCGCCGCATGGTCTGCCAGTCTGAAGGCAAGTGGTCGCGCGAGGAATGGGCCCTCGCCTATCCGGCAGCAGACACGATGACCGTGTCGCGCGATGGTGGCGCCCCGATCACCTTGAGGAAATGCTGACCTGATGAAGCTGTGGCACTGCGCGGGTGCGCGCTCTTTCCGGCCGCTTTGGTGTCTGGAGGAGATGGGGCTTGCCTACGACCTCCGCCTGATGGCGTTCCCGCCGCGCTTCACCGAGCCCGATTATCTGGAGCTCAACCCCTTCGGCACCGTGCCGACCTTCACCGACGGCGAGACGCTGATGACCGAGTCGACCGGCATCTGCCACTATCTTGCCGAGCGCTACGGCCCCACGCCGCTCGCGGTGCGACCGGATGAGGCGGACTACGGCCGCTATCTCAACTGGCTCTACCAGTCCGACTCAACGCTCACCTTCCCGCAAACGCTCGTGCTGCGCTACGGCGTGTTTGAGTCCGAAGAGCGGCGGTTGCCGCAGGCGGTGGAGGATTACACGCGCTGGTTCTTCTCGCGCCTCAAGGGTGCCGCGAGGCTGCTCGGCGATAGTGAGTATGTCGCGGCGGAACGCTTCACCATCGCCGACATCGGCTTTGCCTATGCGCTGCGGCTTGCCGAGATCCTGAAGCTCGGCACCTTCCCCGAAAACGTCGCGGCCTACTGGGCGCGGATGCAGGCGCGGGACGGCTACCAGCGTGCGATCGCGAAGGAAGCGAGCGCGAAACTCTTCATTTCTTAGCTACGCGGGCGCGCAGCTGCTGCGACGACGCAGCGCGTCGATCGCGGCAAGGTCCGCAGGGTCGGTGACAAGGATGCGGATGAGGGCGATGCCCTTGCCGCCCGGGACGGCGAGCGATCCGCCTGCGCCGTCTTTCGAGAGCGTCAGTGCGTAACGCCCGGATGCCGCGCGGTCGTTCACCGAGAAGATGTTGTCGGTGTTCGCATCGAAGACCGAAAGCGACCAGTAGCGCTGCGGCGGCACGAACGCATCGATCGCGACCGGCCCCTGCGCCAGATCGAACACGCAGATGCTGTAGCCGAGATCGGGGCTGGGACGCACCACGAAGCGGCTTTCGGCATTCGGGAGCCCCTGGTGCTGCATGGTGTTGATACGGCCCGCACCGAGCTTCTCCATCGCCTTCGCCATGATGACATGCGGCGTCGCCCAGAGCGCCCCCACATAGGCGAGCGCGGCAACGAGCGCGGCGAGGAGGATCGGACCGCGCCACCTCATGCGCATGAGACCTTTTCGATTCTCGGCAGGTTCGCGCGGTCCGGGCGGCCGATGATCGCGGGATCGGGATTATAGGCGCGCAGCGTGAGCGCGAAGTGCCCCTGCCCGCCGGTCGGCAGCCAGTCCTCCCCCTCGCCCGACGGCCCGACATCGAACGCGAACGCCCCCAGTCCCGTGCGGGGCACATTCCGCATATGGAAGCTGAAGCGCTGCTCCGCGTTCGCCACGAGGAAATGATCGGCGCCGTAGAGCGTGACGCTCCACCAGCGCGCCTTCGGGTCCGCGCCGCTCACGCGGTAGCGGCACCGCCCATCGAGCGGCGCGCCGGCGCTGTCCTCCTCGGCGTTGAAGTATATCGCTTCCTTCGCGGAGAGCGCGAGCAGCCCGGCGATGGCCACGGTCGCGCGCGTTCTGAGGTCGGCATCGGCGGAGCCGGTGACGGCGGACGTCACCCACGGCCCCGATTTCGCGGCCCCGGCGCCGAGCCCGCCGCGCACGGAAAGCCACGCGCCGCCGAGGCCCAGCGCGAGCCCCGCGACAACCGCCAGCAGCCATTTGCCCCACCGTTTCATGCCGCCAAGCATGACACACGGCGGGGCGATGCCAACTCGCTTATTTGCTGGCCCGGAGCGCCGCCTGCGCCGCCGCAAGACGCGCGATCGGCACGCGGTAGGGCGAGCAGCTGACGTAATCGAGCCCGGTCTTCTCGCAGAACGCGATCGACGCGGGATCGCCGCCATGCTCGCCGCAGATGCCGAGCTTCAGCCCGTCGCGCGCCGCGCGGCCGCGCTCGGCCGCCATGCTCACGAGCTGGCCGACGCCGTCCACGTCGATGCTGACGAACGGATCCTTCGGCAGCACGCCCTTGTCGACGTAGGCCGAGAGGAACTTGCCCGCGTCGTCGCGGCTGATGCCGAGCGTCGTCTGCGTCAGATCATTGGTGCCGAACGAGAAGAACTCGGCCTGCAGCGCGATCTCGCCCGCCATCAGCGCGGCGCGCGGCAGCTCGATCATCGTGCCGACGAGATAGTCGAGCCGCTTACCCTTGTCCGCAAACACGGCCTCGGCGGCTTTATCCACCACGGCCTTCATCAGCTCGAACTCGCGCGTCGTCATCACGAGCGGGATCATGATCTCCGGCACCACCGCTTCGCCCGTCTCGTCGGCGACGGTGAGCGCCGCCTCGATGATGGCGCGCGCCTGCATCTCGTAGATTTCAGGGTAGGTGATGCCGAGGCGGCAGCCGCGATGGCCGAGCATCGGGTTGAACTCATGCAGCTCCGAAACCCGCCGCTTCAGCACGTCGATCGAGACGCCGGAGGCCTGCGCCACCTCCTGATAATCCTCCTCGCGGTGCGGCAGGAATTCGTGCAGCGGCGGATCGAGCAGGCGGATCGTCACCGGCAGGCCCGCCATGATGCGGAAGATCTCCGCGAAGTCGCTGCGCTGCTCGGGCAGCAGCCGTTCGAGCGCGGCGCGACGACCCTTTTCGTTTTCCGACAGGATCATCTGGCGCACCGCCGTGATGCGCGCGGGATCGAAGAACATGTGCTCGGTGCGGCAAAGCCCGATGCCCTCCGCGCCGAATTCGCGCGCCACGGCGCAGTCGGCGGGGGTTTCGGCGTTGGTGCGCACCTTCATGCGGCGGCCCTTGTCGGCCCACACCATCAGCGTGCCGAAATCGCCCGCGAGCTGCGGCTGGATCGTAGCGACCTTGCCCGCCATCACCTCGCCGGTGCCGCCGTCGATGGTGAGCGTGTCGCCTTCGTTGAAGCTGCGACCGCCGATGCGCATCACGCGCTCTTCCATGTTGATGCTGAGCGCGCCCGCGCCTGAAACGCAGGGCCGCCCCATACCGCGCGCGACGACCGCCGCGTGGCTGGTCATGCCGCCGCGCGCCGTCAAAATACCGCGCGCTGCGTGCATCCCGTGAATGTCCTCAGGCGAGGTTTCGACACGCACGAGGATCACGTCCTCGCCAAGCGCGGCGAGCCGCTCCGCCTCGTCCGCATCGAAGGCGATGATGCCCGACGCCGCACCCGGGCTCGCCGGAAGCCCCGTCGTCACCACGTCACGCGTCGCGGCGGGATCGAGCGTCGGGTGCAGAAGCTGGTCGAGCGCGCCCGGCTCGACGCGGAGGATCGCCTCCTCGTGCGTGATGAGGCCTTCCTCGGCCATGTCGACTGCGATCTTCAGCGCCGCCTTCGCGGTGCGCTTGCCGCTGCGCGTCTGCAGCATCCACAGCTTGCCGCGTTCCACGGTGAACTCGATGTCCTGCATGTCGCGGTAGTGCGTTTCGAGGAGGTCGAAGACGCGCGCGAGTTCCTGATACGTCTCCGGCATCGCCTCTTCCATCGAAGCGGCCTTCGCGCCCGCCGCCTCACGCGCAGCTTTCGTCAGGTACTGCGGCGTGCGGATGCCCGCGACGACGTCCTCGCCCTGCGCGTTGATCAGATATTCGCCGTAGTAGGCGCGCGTGCCGATGGCGGGGTCGCGCGTGAACGCAACGCCGGTCGCTGAGGTGTCGCCCATGTTGCCGAACACCATCGCCTGCACGTTCACCGCCGTGCCCCAATCGGCCGGGATGTCGTTGAGGCGGCGGTAGACCTTGGCGCGCTCGGACTGCCACGAGCCGAACACCGCCGAAATGGCGCCCCACAGCTGATCCATCGGATCCTGCGGGAAGGGTTTGCCGAGCGCTTCCTCCACCTTCGCCTTGTAGGCGCCGACGAGGCGCTGCCAATCCTCGGCGGCAAGATCGGTGTCGAGATTGACGCCCTTGTCTTCCTTGGCGATCTCCAGCGCGTCTTCGAAGATATAGTGATCGATGCCGAGCACGACGTCCGAATACATCTGGATGAAGCGGCGGTAGCTGTCCCACGCGAAGCGCGCGTCGCCCGAGGAAGCCGCCAGCCCCTCAACCGTCGCATCGTTGAGGCCGAGGTTGAGCACCGTATCCATCATGCCCGGCATCGACACACGCGCGCCCGAGCGCACCGAGACGAGCAGCGGATCGCCGCTATCTCCGAAGCGCTTGCCGGTGATGCCCTCGATATGCGCGAGGCCCTTCGCGACCTGCTCACGCAGCGAATCCGGGAAGCTCTCGCCCGCCTCGTAATAATGCGTGCACATCGCCGTGGAGATGGTGAAGCCGGGAGGCACCGGCAGGCCGATCGAGGCCATGCCATCAAGATTTGCGCCCTTGCCGCCCAGCAGATTCTTGTCGCCCTTTCCGCCATCGGAAACGCCGCCACCGAATCTGTAAACCCACTGCGTCATGATCGCTCGCTTCCTTATTTATCGTCGGCGGGAGGGGAGACGCCCGCCGCTACCCCTCAATCCTTGAAAAATCGGCAACGCGGTGCACCGCGGCACGCACCCGCTCAAGCAGCGCGAGACGGAATGCGCGCTTGTCGGGGTCGGCATCGTTGACGGTGACGTCCTCGAAAAACGCGTCGATCGGCGCACGCAGCAACGCAAGCGCCGCCATCGCGCCTTCGAAATCCTCGGCGGCAACGGCCGCCTCGGCCTTCGGCGCGGCGGTGCCAAGCGCCGCGATCAATGCGGCTTCGGCGGGTTTGGGCGTGTAAGTGGGCGCACCGGGCGCGGAAGGAAGCTCGCCCTTCTTCGCCTCAGCCTTCAGGATGTTCGCCGCACGCTTGTACCCCGCGAGCAGGTTCGTGCCGTCGTCCGTGCCGATGAACGCCTGAAGCGCATTCACGCGCGCGAGCAGGCGGACGAGATCGTCCTCCCCGCCCAGTGCGAACACCGCGTCGATCAGATCGTGGCGGACGCCCGCCTCGCGCTGCTGGACCTTGAGGCGGTCGGCGAAGAAGTCGAGCAATTCGTATGAACGAATATCATGTTCAACCTCAAAGCCCTGCCGTTTTCCGAATGCAGAAATCGCAGGTGAGCCTAGTGTCACCATAGCTGATTTAGCGGTCTCTCGATTCTTGACATCTGCAATATCGGACGTGGTGAGATTGATGACCACGTCGAATAAACCCAGCAGTTTCGAGCGAACCTCATTTACCGTCAGCAAGGTGATTACGCCCAATGCTGAACGGCGCACCGCATAGGGATCCTTCGAGCCTGTTGGCTTTTCGCCAATACAAAAGAATGCCGCAATACTATCCAGCTTGTCGGCCAAACTCACCGCCACCGCCACCGGCGCTGTCGGCACCTCATCGCCCTGCCCGACCGGCTTGTAATGGTCGCGGATCGCATCGGCGACTTGCGGGTCCAGACCCTCGGCGCGGGCGTAGTAGCCGCCCATCAGGCCTTGCAGTTCGGGGAACTCGCTGACCATGCCGGTGGTGAGGTCCGCCTTGCAGAGCCTCGCCGCCTGTTCGGCGAGGTCTGCGAGCGAATAGCCCTCTCCCCCACGGGGAGAGGGTTGGGAGAGGGGGCGCGCGGAAGAGTTTGGGGCTTGCCCCTCTCCCCGGCCCTCTCCCCGGCGGGGAGAGGGAGAAACGATGCCCTCTTCGACGAGCCAGCGCGCGAGTTTCGCGACGCGCTCCACCTTGTCCGCGACCGTGCCGAGCTTTTCGTGGAAGACGATCTCGGAGAGCTTCGCCGCATGGCTCTCCAGCGTCTTCTTCTTGTCCTGCTCCCAGAAGAAGCGCGCATCGGAAAGCCGCGCGGCGAGCACCTTCTGGTTGCCCGCGACGATCGACGCGCCGCCGTCGCTCGCAACGATGTTCGCAGTGCAGACGAACGCCGGGGCGAGCTTGCCCGCCGTGTCGCGGCACACGAAATACTTCTGGTTCTTCGCGGCGGTGAGCTGGATCACCTCCGGCGGCACATCGAGGAACGCCGGGTCGAAACGCCCGAGCAGCGGCACCGGCCATTCGGTGAGGCCTGCGTTCTCCTCGGCAAGCGCCGCATCCGCCACCAGCTGCAGCCCCGCGTCCGCCGCAAGCCGCTCGGCTGTATCCGCGATGATCCCCGCGCGCTCTTCCGACGACACGATCACGTGTGCGGCGCGGAGTTTCGGCGCGTAATCGTCCGCACCCGCGATCTCGATCGCGCCGGACGACAGGAAGCGGTGGCCGAGCGTCGTCCGGCCGGAGGCCACACCCGCGATCTCGAACGGCACCACCTCGCCGCCCAAGAGCGCAATGATGCCCTTCAGCGGCCGCACCCAGCGCAGCGATTCAGTGCTGAGGCTCGCTTCGCCCCAGCGCATCGACTTCGGCCACGGGAAGGCACGCACCACGGCGGGCACGGCCTCTGCCAGCACATCCGCCGTCTCGCGGCCAGGCTTGGCGATCACCGCGAAGTAAACCCCGTCCCGCTCTTCCAGCTGGTCCTGCGTCAGGCCGGTCTTGCGCAGGAAGCCTTCAAGCGCCTGCGGCGGCGCGGAGGCGCGCGGACCTTTCAGCTCTTCCGACACCGCCTCGGTCTCGGCGGGGAGCCCGCGCGCGATGAGCGCGACGCGGCGCGGCGTCACGAAGGTCTCGATGCGCTCGGCCTTCAGCCCCGCGCCCGCGATCTCGGCGGTAAGCAGCCGCGCAAGGTCGGCGGCGGCCTGCCGCTGCATCCGCGCCGGGATTTCCTCGCTGAACAGTTCGAGCAGGAAGTCGGCCATCATGCCGTCTCCAGCCAGTTGTTGGTCTTCATCCAGCTTTCGCACGCCCCCTTGGCGAGGTCGCGCACGCGGCCGATGTAGGCCTGACGCTCGGCGACCGAGATGACGCCGCGCGCATTGAGAAGATTGAAGATGTGGCTCGCCTTGATCGCCTGTTCATAGGCGGGGAGCGGCAGATCCTTCTCGATCAGCGTCTTGCACATTCCTTGCGCGTCGCGAAACTGGCGCAGCAGCGCTTCGGTGTCCGCATGTTCGAAGTTGTAGGCGCTCTGCTGCTGCTCGTTCGCAAGGAACACGTCGCCGTAGGTCACGCCGCGCCCGTTGAAATCGAGGTCGTAGACGTTGTCGACGCCCTGAATATACATGGCGAGGCGCTCAAGCCCGTAGGTGATCTCGCCTGCCACCGGCTTACAGTCGTAGCCGCCGACCTGCTGGAAATAGGTGAACTGCGTCACCTCCATGCCGTCGCACCAGACCTCCCAGCCCAGGCCCCATGCGCCGAGCGTGGGGCTTTCCCAGTCGTCCTCCACGAAGCGGATATCGTGCTTGGCGAGGTCAACGCCGATGGCGCGCAGGGACTCGAGGTACGCATCCTGAATGTCCGGCGGGCTCGGCTTCAGGATCACCTGGAACTGGTAGTAATGCTGCAGCCGGTTCGGGTTCTCGCCGTAGCGGCCATCGGTGGGCCGGCGCGAGGGCTGCACATAGGCGGCGTTCCAGGGCTTCGGGCCGAGCGCGCGGAGCGTCGTCGCCGGATGGAACGTGCCCGCACCCATTTCCATGTCGTAGGGCTGCAGGATCACACAGCCCCGGTCACCCCAAAAACGCTGGAGCGTAAGGATGATCTCCTGAAAACTGAGTGCCACGCGCGTCCGCCCTTCGCAGGTGCAAAAAAGTCGGGACGGCTCTAACCGGCGCAGGCCCTTCCGGCAAGCATCACGGTGGCGCAAACGAGGATTCACAAAGCCCGAAAGGGGCCGCCGTTTCGTTCAGGGCGAGGCGAAAATGGTGGGTTTCGAGAACCCGATACCGCCTTGGCCGTAACATAGCGAGTGCGTGTTTTGCCCGGCCCATCGGTCTCGACGAAGTCGAGGATGCCCATGAGCGCGCCGTGGAGCGTGGCATGGACCTCGCCGCGTTTGTCTCCAGGGAACAGCACGATCTTGCCGACAAGCGAGCGGATATCAGCCGCAGCCTCGGCGCGCGTGGCAGGGTCTTCGAGCGTTTCCACGAGTCGCTCGACCTTGCGCCGGTAGACCTCGGCGATGCCGGGATGGATGTCGGGCACGCTCGCCGGGACCTCTGACAGCTTTTCGTTGAGTTGGGCCTTCTGCCGCTCCAGCTCCGCCATGCGCGCCTTCATGGCCGGCTGGTACATACCGTCCTCGATCGCCGCCATGATCCCGGCGATGGCGCGCTCAACTTTGGCGAGCGCCTGCCGGTCGGCCTCGGCCTGTGCCCGGCGCTCGCGATTCGCCTCATTGATGCACTGCGCATAGGCTTTGACCGCCGCCTCGACCTTCTCGGGCGAGACCAGCCGGTCGCGGATACCGGCAAGCGCGCGTTCCTCAAGATGAGGGCGCCGGATCGAGCGCGGGTTGGTGCAGGTGCCATGCCGGTTGCGGTTGATGCAGCCGTAACGGTCCTTGACCACGATGCCGTAGACGCCGCCGCACACGCCGCACTCCAGAAGCCCCGAGAGCAGATGCACCGGGCGGCGCAGCTCATTGAACTTCCGCGCGCGCGCCGCGACCATCCCGGCCGTCGCCGCCTCGAACCGCTGCGTCAGGACCGCCTGCTGGGCGCGCACCGCCTGCCAGAGCGCATCGTCAACGATGCGAAGGTGTGGAACCTCGACCTCCACCCATTCTGCTTCGGGGTTGAGCCGGGCCACCTTCCGGCCCGTGGCCGGGTCCTTGAGGTAGCGCTTGCGGTTCCATGAGAGGACACCGGCATAAAGCGCATTGTTGAGGATTCCCGTGCCGCAGCTTGCACGACCGCGAATCGTCGTGTCGCGCCATGTCCGCCCGTGGGGACCGGCAATGCCCTCGGCGTTGAGGTCGCGGGCAATCGCGCGCGGGCTCGTGCCGCAGGCGAACGCCTTGAAGATGCGTCGCACGATCTCGGCTTCGACCGGATCGACGGCGCGCTCGCCGCGTACCAGCTCGCCGTCGGCGGTCAGACGGCGCACGATCCGGTAGCCATAGGCGGCGCGGCTTGCGGAAAGCCCCTTCTCGACACGCCCGCGCAGGCCGCGATGCGTCTTCCTGGCGAGGTCCTTGAGGAACAGCGCGTTCATCGTGCCCTTGAGCCCGACATGAAGCTCGCTGATCTCGCCCTCGGCGAGCGTGACGAGGGGTACGCCTGCAAACTGCAGATGCTTGTAGAGCGTCGCGACATCGGCCTGATCGCGCGACACGCGGTCGAGCGCCTCAGCGAGCACGACATCGAAGGCTCCGCGCTCGGCATCGCGGAGGAGCTGCCGGATGCCGGGGCGGAGCGTGACGCTGGCGCCGGAGATGGCCGCATCCTCATAGGCATGGACCTCGGTCCAGCCTTCGCGGCCCGCGCGTTCGCGGCAGATACGAAGCTGGTCCTCGATCGAGGCCGCACTCTGCTGGTCGGAGGAATAGCGTGCATAGAGGGCAACGCGGGTCATGCGTCATCACCTTCGAAAAGAGAATATTGGCCCCAGCCGGGAGTCGCCGTCGCATCAAGAGGACGGGGACATATGATCGGCGGGCCGCTGCGTGCATCCTACTTGCTGGCACCGTCATTGTCATTGGCGGCCTTGCGGGCACGGATATGCTCGCGAGCGATATGGCGCCCGATCGCCTCGGCGATGCGCGTGAGCGCGGCATCGACACCGGCGGGGTCAAGAGAAACGGCATTGTCGTTCGCCACGGCAGGCGCTGGTCCCGGCGCGTCATCCCCGGCCATGGCCGGCGCCGCAGATATCCTCATTGTCGTTCCCGGCCTCGTAGAACATCGGGTTCTTCATCCATGCGCTGACGGCGGACTCGCGCCAGCCGGTGCAACGCGTGGCGATACGGACCTGGCGCGGGAAACTCCCGGCCTGCATCCTCCGGTAGAGCGTTGAGCGGCTGAGCCCTGTACGGTCGAGGACGGCCTTCAGGCGCAGAATACGATCGTGGGACATGGCTGGTCCTTCCTTCAGCGGTTGTCAGCTTCCCCAGTCGGGTGAGGATGCCGGGTCCGGTACGGGCGTCAAGAGTGGCGGAAATGATGCCATCTCATCGCAAACGGTCCCGTGGGACCGCCCAGGACGTCACCGGATGTCAGCGCACGTCAGTTCGCCGCCAAAGATTTTTTTGCAGCAGATCACGGCGATGGGGGCCTGGCGTCCCATTGTGTCCCGTGCGCCGGGTCGGCGCGCGAATCAGGCGCCGGGCTTTTGCCCGGCGGCGTGTTTGACCCGTCTGTTCGGGCGGGGAGCGGGCGTCACGGGTTTTGGGCGGACCGCGCCGGCCTGCAACCTGCCTGCGGCAGGTCTTCCTCTTTGTTCCAGCCCTTCGGGTGCAGGCCGCCTCATGCGGCCCGCCTGATCCCGTTCCTGCCGCCTGCCCCCGCCCTCCGGCCGGAGCCGCGGCTTTGGAAGGGAGAAGGATGATGAACGGCGAATCTGTACCTGAACCCGGTGTACCGCTGGAGCGGGACCGGCATGCGGTGATGCGCGCGTGGCTGAGCCAGCTGCCCGAGCGGACATTGATGGTGTTCATTGCCCACAGGGTCGAAGGCCAGTCTTACGCCGAGATCGCCGCAGAGCTGGGCATCGGTGAGTGGCGGGTGCGCTGGCACATGCGGAAGGCCATCCGGCACATCGTGAAGATCGGCAAGCCCTACCGGGAGGCGTTCGAAGCGCTCGATCCGGTATCGCAGCAGGTCATGGAGCTTGCCTGGGACGGCCTCCTCAATGACCGCATCGCGCTGCGGCTGGGCCTCTCGGTCCGCGACGTGGAAACCCGCATGGCGGCGGCGCTGGTGGCGCTGCACAAGGCTACAACCCTCTGATCAGGGGGTTGCCGTGCCCGTACCTGGGGCAACAGCCTGTTCTTGCAGTGCAAAGTCATGCCTGAGTTGCTAGGAAGGTCTCCTATGCGCACGAGCCTCGATCATCTTCCGCCCGCCAAGCAGCGCGAGCTTGAGCGCGTCGTCGAGATTCTGTTCGAGGAGTTCAATGACACCCTCGCGCTTGCCCAGCACCAGTGGAAGAAGAAGGGCCGTATCACCAAGGTCATCCTCTACGGCAGCTATGCGCGCGGCGGCTGGGTCGACGAGCCGCACACCGCCAAGGGTTACAAGTCCGACTTCGACCTGCTCGTCATCGTCAACGACAAGCGGCTCACCGATTATGTGACGTACTGGGCAAAGGCCGAGGAGCGTTTCCACCGCGAATACGGCATAACGAAGACCATCAAGACCCCGGTCAACTTCATCGTGCACACGCTGCAGGAGGTGAACGACGGCCTCGCGCACGGCCGTTATTTCTTCATGGACGTCGCGAAAGACGGCATCGCGCTCTACCAGAGCGACGACAGCGTTCTGCATACGCCGAAGCCGAAGACGCCGGTGCAGGCGCTGGCCATGGCCAAGGAATACTTCGACGAGTGGCTACCGAGCGGTGCGAGTTTTTTGAGGGGCTATCGCTTTTACATGGGTGAGGGTGACAACAAAAAGGCGGCATTTCTTCTGCACCAGGCCACCGAGCATCTCTATCACTGCGTGCTTCTGGTCTGCACGTTCTATACGCCACACGTTCACAATTTGGGTTTCTTGCGCTCGCAGGCCAATCTCATCGACCGGCGCCTGATCTACGTCTGGCCTGAAGACAACCGCAAGCAGCGCGCGATGTTCGAGAAGCTGAAGCAGGCCTACGTCAAGGCGCGGTACTCGAAGCACTATCGCATCAGCGCCGAGGAACTCACGTGGCTGGGGGAGCAGGTCGAGGAACTCGGTCGTGTTGTCCATGCCGTGTGCAGCGAGCGGGTCGATGAGTTGCAAGCAACGGCGAAGATCTGATTTATGGGCCGCGAACGGCATGTCAGCTCTTAGCACCCGGATGCCCGAGAGCTACCCTTCGGGTTCGGCCTAAGCTGCCAATATTCGAGCCGCTTAATTTACTTGTGCTTGCGGAGAGTGCCGGCCTGGGGCCTATTACCTATAGTTCGGCGCGAAGGGGGCCTGTGCCTGATGAAGAACCCATATCTCAACGAAGGGCGTTTGACTGATGTGATCGCCGCAATCACAACCCTCGGCACTTATAAATTCTACAAGCTGGACACAGCCAAATGGGCGGGCCGGATCACTGGAACCGACAAGGCCACGGACAAATGGCAACGGGTTTTCAGTGAACACCCGGAGTTCTTCCGGCTGACGTCTGACCAGAAGAAGGTCTCGCTTGTCTGGCGTCGGCAATTCCCACGTAATTTCGACGTCAATGCTGAACCCGAAGTGCTCCCTGACCACGAAATTGATAATTCCACCGAGAGCCGGATCAGTCGGAGACCTCTCACTCCGACCGAACTCACAGAGTTAATCGGCGTGGCAATCAAGCTCCACGACCGAGCTTTAGAGCAAGAAAAAGCTCGCTCTTGGTGGATACCATTGGCTGCTGCAGGACTGTCTCTCTTGGGAGTCGTGATTGGCGCCTGGATCAACTGAGCAGGATTGCAGCAGTTGGGCCGTTTCCCGGCTGGCGGGTTTCGGTGGCCTTAGGCGCAAAGCGGTCATTCGTTATGAATGCACTACACCGATTGAGCAGCTAAGACTGGGTCAATGGCCGACACCATTCTGATCGATCCAGAGCTATGGGCATCAACCCGCGCGGGTGCTCGCGCGGGCCGTGGCTTTCGTTACCAGGACGTCGCAACCGCACTGCTCGCAGTACAATCATGGTCGGGTGCCGAGTGGACGTCGGTCATCCCAGAAGGCGTCGACGACGCTACCCTGCACGGGCCGGTTCGCGAGCTAAGAGTTCAGGCGAAGTCACGTCACGATCCGCGCGGCCTGTTCAGCACTGTCGAGGTGGCTGCACACATTGCGAAGTCTGCTGCCGATGTCTCAGCCCAAGACTTGTTGGCCGGCCGCGTCAGGCTGGTGTTGCTTCTCGAGCGGCCGGTTGATGGGATCGAGGCTACCGGGCTCGATTCAACGCTGGGTGAAGATTCGGGTGCGGCTGCCGCCTTGAGTGAGCCCCTGACTGAGGTTGCGAATGCCCTCGGCATTTCCGCTTCCGATATAATGGCGGCCACCCATCTGCTTGTTGTGCCGGAGCCCGCCGATGCCATCGTCGATCTCGTCGTTAGCCGAGCCGACTGCGTGCCGGCGGCGGGACGCCTTGTCGCCGATCGGCTTCGCCAGCGTGTTGGTGCGCTTGCCGACGCCAATTATCGCGCCGCGGCTGCTTCACCCGCACTCCTGAACGCGAACGATGTTCAAGCGGTCGTCGACGATGTTCTGGCACTGGTCGATCGCGACGCCGTGTTGTCCGCGATTTCGATCGGCCTGTGCGAACCGGTTTCCTTCGCTCCGCTAGAGTCGCCTGGTTTCTACGATGGCGTCGATGTCGTTCCTGGGCATGTCGGGGCTGGACTGGTGCTCGATAGACCGGAAGTGACCGCCGAGGTCTCGCGCGCCTTGCAACGGCGAAGAAGCGCTCTCGTGGCGGGACCATCGGGCAGCGGAAAGTCAGCCTGCGCATGGCTAGCCGCCCACGACAGCCGTCACGCTGTTCGCTGGTATCGCGTTCGACGCGCCCCTCCCGACCAGGCTCATCTTCTTCTCGATCTCGCAAAGGCGATCGAAGCCTCCGCGAACCGCCCGGTGGGATTCGTATTCGACGATTTAGGTCGTGACCTTGCCGGTGGCTGGGATGCCTTTCAACGCGCAGCCGACGGCCAACCCGGCATCCTGATGCTTGGTACGGTGCGGGAAGAAGATCTGTACCTCATCAACGATCTGGCCGGCACGCCGCTCGTTCGACCGACGCTCGACGAAGGGCTCGCACAGAGGATATGGACCGCGCTGCGTGCCGAGCGCGACCTCGCATTCGTGTCCTGGCGCGAACCGTATGAGCGCTCGCTCGGCCTCATGCTCGAATATGTGCACCTCCTGACAAGCGGAAACCGGCTGCAGGATACGCTGGATGCGCAGGTGCGACAACGCGTGCGGGAGGCGCGCGATGCCGAATTAAACGTGCTTGCCGCCGTGGTGGAAGGTGCCCGTTTAGGCGGATCGATCGACACGAAGCTGCTGTGCGACCGTCTCGGCCTATCGGCCGGTGACTTCGATCGCGCGCTGATGCGCTTGGTCGACGAACACGCGATCAGAGTGGTGGGCGATGGCACCCTGACCGGGCTTCACGAGATTCGTTCTGCCGGCCTGCACGATGCGCTGGCGCGGATGACGACCCGGTCGCGGGGAGATGCGCTCGACGATTTGATCGCCGTGCTGGCCCCTCGCTCGTTCGCGGTGGTATTGCCACGACTGCTCGCGGATGGCGGCTTCACCGACAATGCTTTGCTCGACGCGATCGCAACGCGCGCGCCATCACTCTCCGGACCCGACATCGCTTCGCTGGCCTATGGGCTTGGTCTGGCGACATGCGATCGGATCGCCGAACGCTGGCTAGCCGTTGCTGCGGAGGAAGGCCTGGAGCCAAGGCAGGCATCGCTACCGCTGAGCCTCGCCATTGCCGGAACCACGATCGATGTTCCGCAATTCGCGAAAGTCAACGCAGCGATCAACCGTCGCAACGAGCTGGTCATGCCCGACCTTCGGGCGGGTCTATTGGACCGAACGGGCGGGTTGAGCTGGCTCAGTCTGGGGTTGGCGGATTATCACGACCTTGCCGCCTCGTTCGCGCCCATCCCATTCCTCGATCCCGAACCGCCATTCGAGCTGCTGCCCGACTTGGGTGCGAGCGATCCCACGCTCGACGAGATCCTCGACTTGCTTTCAACGACGCGGACTTTCGGTGGCGGTCGAGCGGAACGGGTCGTGGACCTGTTCGGCGGCACCGAAGCGCTGCTGGAGCGTATCCATTTGGAGAAGTCGTGGACCATGCGCCCCATGCTCCGCAACGAACCTGAAGGTCTCGCTGTCGTGTCGGACGTGCGCTATGTCGATCCGGTTGTGCAGGGCGAACCAAACGACATTGTCGTCACGCATTGCGATCATCTCATCGCCGCTGCACCATTCGCGGACCTGGCGGTTTCCATCCTGATCGGCTGGGATGGCCGGCCAGCGGGGCTTGCCAATTTCCCCGTAGCGGCAAAGCGTATCCCGCGCGAAAACCTTCCGTCGCCGGTGTCGGTCGCGTGGAACCGGGCAATTTTAAGGGCTGTGCAACGACGCCATGCCAGCGCGACCGAAAGTGGGCGCGCGAACGGGCTCTCCGTCGCGATCGGCGAACTCGGCGACCTGCTTTCCGACGCTGCCGAATTGCAGTGCCGAGGCGCCGCCGCGGGAAAGCCGGCCGAGCTCATGGTTGCGGTGCGCACGCTGCTCAACTCTTTCATCGAGGCCGGCCGCACCGATCTTGGCGGTCGATCTGCGCGCGATCCGGGGACGGCAGACATGAATGACGAACTGCATTCGTTCGTCACGTCCGTCACCGACCTCGTGCGCGAACTAGGGGACGGGGACATCGAACGCCCGCTCATCAAGGCTGCCGACGTCGCACGGCTGAAAGCAGCGGCGAAGACGATCAGGAGTGCGGCCGACTGGCGTTGGCTCGAGCAGCCGCCGCATGAAGCGCTCGACCGTTTAGCGGGCATTCTCGACGATCTCGACGCCGTGCTCGGCGTAGCCCATGGCGACCGTGACAGTTGGCGCCGGCTGCGGCTGCGTGCCGAGCGTAGCAGTCGCAGAAACCGGACGCTGCCACGCTTTGCCGTCGACGCGAGGCGGATCGCCGAGGAAAGGGCCGAACGTGTAGCACTGGCAATTCGCGACGCGTTCGCGGCGGACGGACGCACGGCCCGGGTCGTAACGAGACCCGCAGACCCCGACGCCTTGGCATGGCCCCGCGTCGAATATCTCGCACTCGTGACCGTCGACAGTCTCGCCACGTTCATGGCGGAAGTCGACGTCTTGACGGCCACCTGTCGCGCCGCGGCCAGCGGACATCCGATCTACATCGTTCCCGTTCGCGAAGGCATGGTTGTCGCGATGCTGGCCGGCTTGGTCTCGAGCGTCGACGAAAGCTCGATCGGTTCGGTGTTCCCGTCAGGGTTTGTCACCGACACGTCGTTCGACCGCTGGATCCCGCATTTGCCACTGCCCTTGCTGCAAGAACGGTCGTCCGCTGCGTTCCATGAGGTCACGGCGACCGCAGTCCAGTTGTCGTCGGTCATGGCCAACGCCGACCGACCGCCGAACGAGGAAGAGATGGCTTATGCGCAGGGGCTTGTTGATCGGATGCGCGCCCGAGCCGCAGAACTTGGCGCCCTGCGCGACGCCGAGCCGGACGAGGATCTCATGCTCACGTCCGAATATGTGATCAATCTGCTGCAGCGCCTGCAGCGAGAGCTCGACGGTGTCGAGGACGGAGAAAGCATTGCCGCAGAGACCGCCCGCCTCGCTTTTGGCGAGGCGACGGAGGCCAGCCTGCGCGGACCGATCATCAGGATCGGCTTGGTCGAGCGTGACATCCTCGCTTCGACGCAGGCGAATTTATCGGGCGAGGCACCGTAAGCTCTCCAATAGCTCGGAGAAGAAGGCGACTATTAGTGCGTGCCCAGGTCCGCGAAATCCTCTTCAAGATTTCTAGATGCCAAACACGCAACCGATTAAAGCAAGACCGCCAGCATGCCCCGAACACTACACGGCTTGCGCGATAGAACGCGGCATGGCCTTTTAGCAAAGCATGCCGATGCCCGTCTTCCTTCCCGCCATCTCCGCCCTAGGAAGGACACGATGACGCGCGCGGCATCGACCGAATCGACGGGTGGGATCGGCGTCAGCTATGAGCGTGCTGCCGCCGCCGTCTATCTCGCGGCGATGCTGGTAGGCGGTGCGGGACCCGGGCTGGCCGGAAAGGTGGTCCGCGTCGCTGCGCAGCAGGCAGCGGCGCTCGACGACCTCGAGATCCATTGCGAAGACGAACAGGGCCGCGCCGCGGTCGCCCGCCTTCAGGTCAAGCATCAGCTCACAATGAGCGCATCGCCGAGCAACACCAACTTCGCCGACATCGTCCGCGATGCCTGGCGCAACCTGTATGCGCCAGGCATCGCAGCGGTGGATCGGCTCGGCGCGGTCGCCGAGCGGATCGCCAGCGACAGCCTCTACGCCGTGCGGCGGCTCACCGAGATGGCGGTGCTGGCCGCAGACGGCGCCGCGCTGGTAGCGGCGCTCGACCGGCCTGGCCAAGGCGGCGCCGCCAAGCAGCTTTGGGATAATGTCGCGGCGCTCAGCGAGAAGCCGCTCGGCCGCGCAGCGACCAGCGACGAGCTCCTCAACTTCTTCCGGCGCTTCACCGTCATCGGCATCGACGCTTCGTTCGCGCGCGACCGCGACCGCGCGCACGCGATCGATCAATTGCGTGCTGTGACTTATCTGCCAAATGCTCCCGGTCCGGCGAGCCTGTTCGCCACCCTCGAAGTCGTTGCGGGCACGCTCAACGTCCGCGGCGCGGGGTTCGACGCCGATCAGTTGCGCAGCCATCTCGCCGAACAATATGCCATCACGCTCGAGCCGACCGACCCCCAACTCGAACCGATCACCCGCGCTGCGCGCAAGGCCGCAACCCGCGATGCCCAGGCATGGCGCGACGCGCTCCAGATCGCGGCGCTGTCTCCGGAGTTCGTGCCGCTCGATCCCATCGGCTATGAGGGCGATCCGCCGTCACCGGTCGCCGGCACGACGTTTGCGCTCGGTGGTATCGAAGCCATGCTGCGCCGGCATCGCAGTCTCGCGGTCCAAGGGGTGCCGGGGGCGGGCAAGACGCTGAGCCTCGTGCAGATCGCGACGCATCTGCTCGAGAGCAGCGAACTGGTGCCGATCGTCCGCCGCCTGCCCCGGCTCGCACTGGGCGGGCAGCCGATCCTCGACGGGATCGCGAGCGACCCATTCCACACGATCGGTCGCGACGCGCTGGCGTTGCTGGCGCGCAGCGGGCGGCTGGTGCTGCTGCTCGACGGGTGGAACGAGCTCGGACAGACACAACGCGACTGGGCTTGGGAGGCACTGGGCGAGCTGCGGCGGCTCTACCCCAACGTCCTGCTCGTCCTCACCACTCGCACCGGCACGGTACGTCCGTATGGCGCCGAGATGCGACTCGAACTCGCCGCGTTCGACCGGGACCGCCAGCTTGCCGCCGCCGAGCTCCAGCATGGCAGCGACGGCCGCCAGCTGCTGACCCGCGCCCGTGCGCAGGCCAAGTTGCGGCCGCTGCTGCGCATTCCCTTGTTCCTGACCGCAATCCTCGCCCAGGCGCGCGGCGGGACGCTACCGACCGATCGCGAAAGCGCGATCCGCCAGCTGATCGACGTCGCCAAGGGCGAGCCCAAGCAACGCGAAGCGATGCGCATCGTGCTCGACGGGCAGCAACAGGCGTTGCTCGAGGATCTCGGCTCGGCGCTGATGGCGGCCGAGAGCACCGCGATCGCCGAAGGTGAGCTACTGCCTCTGCTCGCCACCAGCCTCGACCGGCTGCGCGCCGCGCACATGCTGTTCGTGCCGGTCACGCCCCCGCAGGCGCTCGACCAGTTGCTCGCGGATTCGATACTTACCGCCGATGGCGAGCCCGGCAGCCGCGACATCGCTTTCTCGCACCAGTTGCTCCAGGAATGGTTTGCGTCGCACGCGATCGACGCGATGATCGCCACTGCGGACCAGACCATTCCGACCAGTCTGCTCGCCATCCTCGACGCACCGTTCTGGGGCCAGTCCCTCGTGTTCTCGGTCGAGCGGCTCGCGCGCGACGGCAGCCACGCCGCTGCGCTGCGCGCGCTAGTTTCGGTCACGCTCGGCATCGAGCCATTCCTCGCGGCCGAGATGCTCCAGCGCGTGCCCGAAGCGGCCAAGGCGCCGCTCGATCCGCTGCTTGATGCGTTCGCGACCGCCTGGCTTACCGAGCAACAGACCCGCGCCGCGAGCTTCATGCTGGCGAGCGGGCGGCCGCAGTTCAGCGAGAAGCTCTGGCAGATGCTCGAGGTGCATGGCGAGATGGCCTTCGGCCTCAGAAGCGTACGCCACCGTTTTCCGCTCGACGCGCTGCTGCCGGGCTGGGACGCGCATTTTGCGAGGCTCGGCGACCAGACCCGCCGCGTGCTGCTGATCGACATCATCGACCAGGGTGATCCCGCCGGGCTGGACCGCGTGGTCACGGCCGCGCTGGCCGACCCCGATCCCGACGTCGTCTCGGGCGTGGTCGACTATCTCGACTTCCACGACGAAGCCAGCCACCTCAACGGCCTGCTCACGGGTATCGACGACGCGACCGGCATCCGCATCGCCCGCGAACGCCGACCCGAGGCGATCGACGAGGCCAATCGCGCCCGCTGGGAGCTATGGCGTCGCAAGCGCTTCGAGACGGCTGAGGGTGTGGAATGGATCGACCTCGCACTCGAATATGACCTGGCCAGACCGGAGGCCATCGTCGCGGCGCTGCTTGCCATCAAGCTCGACCATAGCTGGTCGGCGCTCGGCATCTACGAGAAGGTTGCGGCGCGTCATGCAGGTACGCTGAGCGAAGCTCTCGCCGAACTGATGCGCAAGGGCGAGCGGATCCCCTTCGAAGCGCGGCCCTGGCTGACCCGAGCGCCTGCCGACACGGGCGATCTCCACCTTATCCTGACCAGCGAGGACGGCGACTGGCAGAAGCGCACCGACGCCGCGCGGCTGCTCGACGCAGATGCGATTGGCACCATCCTCGACGAATTGCTTTCCTCCAGCGGCAACCCGGAGTTCCGCCGCGACAAACGCCTCGCGAGACTCTCCGACGCGCTCGAACACACGCCATTCGCGCTGCTGGCCAGCCAGGTGCTCGCCCGCGACGCGCGTAATGCCGGCGAGACTTTCGTGCTCGCCGGCGCGCTTGCCGACTGGAAGAGCGGCAGCGACGAGAGGCCGTTGCTGCCGATCGTACCGGGCAAACGCATCGCGCTCGAAGCCAAGCTGCCGGGCTGGACGAGAATGATGATCGCCGACGCCGACGGTCCGCGCTTCCGTCTGGTCCCGCTAGGCCGGCTGATCGGCCGGCTCGGCGATAGCCGCCACCTTCCGTTGCTGCTCGACCTGATCGAGGAGGACCGCGCCCGCCTCGCCCGCCAGCGTGCCGCACGCGACGCCGCGTTCGGCAATATGGCGGGCAGCGAAGCCACTATGGCCTATGACAACCAGTATCAGGACGCGCTGGTCCGGCTCGGCGGCGACACCGTCGTCGACGCGATGATAGAACGGCTTGCCGATCCCGCATGGGAGGACGATGCGGCTTCGGTGCTGAGCCAGTTACGCGCCGTCGAACCGCGCCGCACCAGCCTCTTCGGCGGCCAGCGCGACGACATGACCGCACGCCGCGCCAGCCTTGCCGAGCGGTCGCGCCGCCCGCCCGATCCCGCCGCCGCGATGATCCTCGACCGGGTCGATTACCTCGCGGCACGAGGCGATAAGGCATCGATCGCCAAGGCGCTGCACCTCGCGGGCCGGGCAATGCAGATGGACTATGGCAACCGCGGCGCCAGCCTCCGCCAGCTGCTCGACACTGCCAGGGAAGCCTATCACTTCCCCGAATATTGCAAGGCGTTGGCCGAACGCGGGGAGCTGCTCCCTGCGGCGCTGGTCCATGACGAAATCGACCGCGAAGCCAAAGCGGTCGAAGCGCTCTGGCATTCCGAAAACGATCTGTGGAAGCTCAAGCTGTGGATCCGGCTCGCTGCTTTCGCCGACGATCCTGCTGCGGCGCTCCCCGACCCCAGCCAATGGCCCAAGCAAGCCCGACGCCAGCACAGTCATCAGGATCTGCTGTTCGCGCTCGGCTATTCCCCTGCGCGAACTGCGCCGCAAGCGCTCGAGATGTTGCGCCAAGCCGACCCACTCGCATTGTTTGGTGACACTTGGGCGCGCGCGCTCGCCACGATTGGCAACCACGATGCCGCCAATGTCCTGCTCGACGCAATCGAGACGACGCCGGTCGATGCCAAGCACTGGCGCGACACCCACGGCATGCGCGGTGCACTACAAACACTTATCGCCCAGCCCGCGCCACGCGCCCGGGCCTTCGCCATGCTTGAGACGCTCAGCGAGCCACCCAAGCTCGGCGTTATCGCCAGCGCGATCGTCGAGACCATGGACGAAGGCGATGCGATCAGGCTGCTCGAGCTCGCCGACACCAAACGGCGCAATATCATCGGCAATGAGCTCGCCAGCCGCCTCGAGAATGCGGCGGTCACCCGAATCCCGGTCGACGATATGGGAAACATCTACGAACTTGAGAGCAAACCGCTCCCGGCCCTACGGAAACGCGCTTTCGAGCTGATGCTCGCCAATGCCGCCTCCGCCCATCACGCACGCTGGTGCCTGCGCGCCATCGACGAACTGCGCGACCAGTATGGCAAGCCTTTGGCCGAGCCGAATCATCCTGATCTCGAAGCCCATATACCTTGGCCCGAAGCGGGAACGTTAGGTTGGAGCTGCGTAAACCTTGAATAGCGTCACTCAATGGAGCGTCGTTTGGTGACATTCTTCTCGTCGATGTCGAGAGGGAATGTCCGCTTTTGGTGGCGCTCTCGGATTGGTCGAACGGCGGTAATGAGGGCGCGAACCTGCCATCACGAGCCCCACTCCGTTGCCTCTGCTTTGAACGCCCTTTTCCCCTTGCGCCGCCAGAGCGCGATGACCTCCTCCCGGCGCTCGTCCTCAGCCTGCTGCACGAGCCCAAGCAGCGCCCCATAGATCGCCGCCCGGTCATCCTCGACGAGCACATCGAGCCTGGCCTTGACGATGAGCCCGCCGAGTTCGATGAGCCGGCGCGTCCGCTCGCGGCGCTTCACCACCCAGTCCCACGTATCAGCCCGCGCCAGCCGCGCCTGCAGTCGATACCGCAGCACCTGCAACCTTCGCTCGGCGCGCACTGTCCTTCGCAGCGCTTGTCGTATGCTTCCCCCGCAGAAAGAACGCCGCGCCAGCCGTGCGCCATTCCTCCTTCTGCACCATGTCTGTCGTGGCGACGGCAGCGACCAGCACGCCCGCCAGCACATCGGCCCCCAGCGTATCAGCACCAGTCGCGGTGACAAGCTGCCCAAGCTCGCGAAGCTTTCGGTCCTGAAGTGCCTTCGCCTTGTCGGTGAGCGCCTTCATCTCGGCATCAAAGTCGCGGGGCCTGCGCATGGGATGGGATCCTTCCGTTTGCGGTGATGTTCCCGAGGCTACGAGTCGTTTTCGCTTGTCGTAAAGAGGCCGAACCTGTGTGAGACCACCCGGTCCCTCGCGAGATTCGATCTTGTGAGGGCGCGCTTATACGTCGTGCCGACGTGGCTTTCGGGGTGTAGATGGATAGCCGCCATGGCGATCTATCACTTCAGCGCGAAGGTCATCAGCCGAAGCACCGGCGCGAGCGCGCTTGCATCCGCCGCGTACCGCTCCGCCTCGCGGCTCCACGATCAGCGGCTGGACCGTCATCACGACTTCACCAACAAGGCCGGCGTCATTCACTCCGAAGTGATGCTGCCGGAGAACGCGCCTGAGTACCTGCATGAGCGCGAAGCGCTCTGGAACAGCGTCGAGGCGGCGGAGGCGCGCAAGGACGCACAGCTTGCGCGCGAGGTCGAGTTTGCGCTGCCACGCGAGCTGGAACAGGCAGACGCGATTGAAGTGGCGCGCGACTTCGTTGGCCGTGAGTTCGTCGAACGCGGCATGTGCGCCGATCTCAATGTCCACTGGGACATCGGCGCCGACGGCATGGCGAAGCCCCATGCCCATGTCATGCTGACGATGCGCGAAGTGGATGAAAACGGCTTCGGCGCCAAGGTGCGCGACTGGAACAGCACGCAGCTTCTCGAACACTGGCGCGAAGCCTGGGCGCAGCACCTCAACCGCGCGCTCGCCGAGCGCGATATCGACGTCACGGTCGATCACCGTAGCCTCGAGGCGCAGGGTATCGAGCTTGAGCCCCAGAACAAGATCGGCCCGGCAGCATCGCGCATGGCGGATGCGGGGCTTACGGTCGAGCGGCTTGACGAGCACCACGCCATCGCGCGCGCCAACGGCGAACGTATCCTCGCGAACCCTGAAGTAGCGCTCGATGCGCTGACGCACAGCCAGTCAACGTTCACGCGCCGCGAGCTTGCGATGTTCGTGCACCGGCACAGCGACGGCAAGGACCAGTTCGACCGCGTGCTCGCTGCGGTCGAAGCCTCACCCGCGCTTGTCGCGCTCGGCAAGGACGGGCGCGAGCAGGAACGGTTCACATCCCGCGCGATGCTGGAGACCGAGCAGCGGCTCGAACGGGCCACGGAGTGCCTACATCGGCAGCAGAAGCACGCCGTCCGCGACCTGTTCCGCGACCATGCTGTCGTGCGGGCCGCGCGGCATGGCCTCGTGCTCTCGTCCGAGCAGCGCGCGGCGCTCGATCATGTGACCGAACCGAAGGGGCTCGGTGTCATTGTCGGCTACGCTGGAACGGGCAAGTCCGCGCTGCTTGGCGTGGCGCGTGAAGCCTGGGAAGATGCCGGCCGCCGCGTGCGCGGTCTCGCGCTCTCCGGCATCGCCGCCGAGAACCTCGAAGCAGGGTCGCGCATCGCGTCGCGCACGATCGCGGCACAGGAGCACGCCTGGGCAAACGGCACCGATCGCCTGACGTCCCGCGATGTGCTCGTTATCGACGAGGCCGGGATGATCGGAACGCGGCAGATGGAGCGCGTGCTGTCCCACGCCAGCGAGGTTGGCGCGAAGGTGGTGCTCGTCGGCGATCCCGAGCAGCTGCAGGCGATCGAGGCCGGCGCCGCGTTCCGCAGCATCCACGAGCGGCATGGCGGCGTCGAGGTCACCGAAATCCGCCGCCAGCACGATGCCTGGCAGCGCGATGCCGTGCGGCAGCTCGCGACGGGCAGAACCGCAGAGGCCATCCAGGCGCTTAAGGAGCATGACCGCATCCACGCGTCGCCGACCGAAGCCGACGCCAGACGCGCGCTCATCGACCGCTGGGACAAGGACCGGAAGGCACAGCCGCAGAAGAGCCGCCTGATCCTCGCGCACACGCGCGCCGACGTCGCGGAGCTCAACACGTTCGCGCGGCAACGCCTGCGGCTCGGCAAACAGCTCGGCGACGACGTCCGTGTGGAAACGACGAAAGGCGCAAAGCCGTTCGCGTGCGGCGACCGGGTGATGTTCCTGCGGAACGAGCAAAGCCTCGGCGTCAAGAATGGCTCGCTCGGCAGGATCGAGAGTGTGACGCAGGCCCGCATGGCGGTGATGCTCGACGACGGCAGGAGCCTGCAGTTCGACACGAAGCTCTATACCGACATCGACCATGGCTATGCCGCCACCATCCACAAGGCGCAGGGCGTCACCGTGGACCGGGCCCATGTCCTCGGAACATCAGGCATGGACCGGCACGGCGCCTATGTGGCGCTGTCGCGTCACAGGGAGCGCGTGGACCTTTACTACGGCAAAGAGACGTTCAAAAACGAGCAGCAGCTGATCCGCACGCTGGCACGCGATCGCGGCAAGGACATGGTCGGCGACTATGGGCCGGTCGCAGACAGAGCCGAGGCGTTCGCCGCGCGGCGCGGCATCACACTCAGGGAACGGGCCAAGGAGATCGCGGTCAAGGTCCGCGACATGTTCGAGGGGCTGCAGCTCAAAAATACCCCGATCCAGGCGCCGAAGCCGCAACTGGAGCCGGCGGTCGAGCAGTATGCCCGCACCGTGCACAAGGTCCGCGAGATGGGACTTGCGCGCGTGCCGATGAGCGATGGCCTTCGCGCCATGCACGAACGCGACGAGGCCGCGCTCGATGCGATCCGGCCCGGCGCGGCGCGTGACCTTCGGAATGCATGGCGCGCGGACCTGAAGCTCCTCGACACCATGGCGCGCGGCGATGTGCGGCAGGCGCGTGCTATCCTCGATGAGGCCGAGCGTTATCGCACCGATCCTGCCTACCGCGCCGACCGGTTCGTCGAAGAGTGGACGCGGCTTAGGGAGCAACAGAGGCACGCCAAGCACTGGGGACAGGATCAGAAGCTCCCACAGATCAACTCTGGCATGCGGGAACTGGCGCACAGTCTCGAGCGCGACGCGCAGATGGAGTCTCTGCTCAGGCGCCGCACGCGTGAGCTTGGGCTCGGCATCGGCATGGAACCCGAACGCGGATTGTCCCGTAGCCTCTCAGACTGGTTCGGCCTCTCGCGCGGTCGGGGACTTGAGCGGTAGGCTCATGCGCCTGGCAGCCGACTCATCCCCGGCAGAGGCGTTCGAGGCGCTCCGGCGCGAGGTGGCGCTGCTCCGCCGCGCGCTCGAAGGCCTTGCCGCCGAGCAAAAGGCGCAGCCCGATTACAGCGGCGTGCTCGCCGGGATCGGGGCGCGGATCAAGGAGCAGAATGCGGCGCTCGGCGCCATGGCCGAGGCGCCGGCGCTCCAGCTGACACCCGAGGCCATGGGACAGCAGATTCTGCGCGCCAGCGAACGGGTCCGGGCCGAGGACGCGCGGCTGCTCGGTCATGCCCAGAACGGAATGATCTCAGCCGTGCGCCAGGTCGAGGCGGCGCTTGCAACTGCGCGGACTGCAAAGGAACAGACTCGCGCACGCATGCTGGCAGCTGCACTTGGAATAGGCGCAGGGATTCTTGGAACCGCGCTCGTTGCGGCGTGTGTGTTTGCGCTCCGGTCTCTATCAGTATTCCAGTAGTGTCGTATAACACTGGGTGTTAACCTTGGCGTAGTCCACTCGGGAAAGCGGAACACCCATGGCTCTGGCCGGCATTGCGATCGACAACATCTGAGATCCATCGCTCAGCCCGATATACAGAAGGTTATAGGCGCAGCCTTCGGAAGGAGGGACGGTGAACGTCACATGGGCATATTGGGTGTCCGCGCCGATCCGCAGAATGGACTTCAGCCCTCAGTGGCCGCGAGAGCCGGGGTCTTAGCCACAAGCAGGGCAGAAAAGCGGCAGAGACGGCCTTCCGACCTATCACGAGCTCACTTCGGGGCCCGGTTCATCCCAAGCATTAAGACCGCAAGGAAATGGGCGCCACAGGTGAAGACGGCAGCGGTTTGCAGTGGCGAGAAGTGCTCGCTCTTTGCCCGTGGATAGCAATTCTTTATTGACGTTTCAAATTATCTACGAAATAAGTAGACATCGAATCAAAGGCGCTCATTGACCGGAGCGCCCGCGACTTTACCGTCGTCGATAGGTCCGCGGCTTTTGATGGGATGCAGCTTGCTCCGCGATACCAACCGCTAAAGCGCGCGATGCTGAGGCAACGACGCCAGGCTTCGTGTTCCCCCAACCGCAAAGGGGAAATGTCGATGCAATGTCACACCTGAAATAGCACCCAAGGCTGACGCGGCTTTCTGACCGCGCGCTGACCTGTCGTTTTCCGCTCGGCGCACGCGCGCACGCGGACCGACCACACACGTCCATCAAAAACAGCCTGCGCCTCCGCGCGCGGGGTCGGCGGCTCTTTGCCGTCCGGCATCGGGGAATCGTGAATCTCATCATGACCAGCAAGACCAGTTTCGCTTTTTTCGCCGGCATGGGCAGCGCGCTCGGCCTCATTTTCGCAGCCGGTGCGGCATTCGCCGCCGAATCCGCCGTGGCCGCCAGCGCGGGCGAGAGTGCTGAATTCGAAGACGTCTATGAAGACGCCGGCGAAATCACCGTCACCGCCCGCCGCCGCGAGGAGCGCGCGCAGGACGTGCCGATCGCGCTCAGCGTCGTCGGCGCCGAAACGCTTGAAGCCACGGGCAATTTCACGCTCGGCCAGGTGCAGCAGCTTGTGCCGACGCTGCAGGTGTTCAGTTTCAATCCGCGCAACACCAACATCAACATCCGCGGCCTCGGCTCCAACGTCGCGCTCACCAACGACGGCCTCGAAAACGGCGTCGGCGTCTATATCGACAACGTCTATTACGGCCGCGTCGGCCAGTCGCAGTTCGATCTCGTCGACCTTCAGCAGATCGAGGTGCTGCGCGGACCGCAGGGCACGCTGTTCGGCAAGAACACAACCGCCGGCGCCATCAACATCACCTCGCGCCTGCCGAGCTTCGAACCCGAATTCTCGGGCGAGGCGACGCTCGGCGACTATGGCTACCATCAGGTGCGCGGCTCCATTTCGGCGCCGCTGATCGGCGACAGCGTCGCCTTCCGCCTCAGCCTTGCGGACACGCATCGCGACGGCTTCCTCGACAACGTCACCAAGGGGAACAAGGCGCAGGACTACGACAATTTCACCGCGCGCGGGCAGTTGCTCATCCTGCCGTCCGAAACCCTCAGCGTCCGCCTGATCGGCGACTTCTCGCGGCAGCGGCAGAACCACGTGCTGAACGTCGTCGGCGCCGTCCACGACACCTACGCGGATGGCACGGACATTGCGAACAGCTTCTCCGACCGCGCCGCCCGCGCCGGCTACACGCCGCTTCCCGTGGACCCCTTCGCGCGCAAGGGCGATTCCGACGGGCACTACCAGTCGAACATGAAGGGCTACGGGCTTTCGGGCCAGATCGACTGGGAAGTGGGCAACAACACGCTCACCTCGATCACCGCCTATCGCTGGTGGGACTGGCGGCCTTCGAATGACGGCGATTCCACCGCACTGCCGATCATTACCAAGGCACAGCAGGCGAACGACCAGCGGCAGTTCAGCCAGGAAATCCGCCTTGCTTCCACAGGCCAGAACACCGTCGATTACGTGCTTGGCGCTTACTACTTCTGGCAGGTCGTGCGCGGTTACGGAAAGCTCGCCTACGGCTCCGCTGCCGCGAACTGGAACCTGCCCACGGTTCCCGCGATCGTCGGCAATGCTGCGCTCGATGGCTATGAGTCCAATTCCACCTCGACGCCCGAAACGAAGAGCTATGCCGTCTTCGGCCAGGCGACCTGGAACATCAGCGACGCCGTGAAGCTTACCGGCGGGCTTCGCTACACCCACGAGAAGAAAAGCGGCGAGTATCACCAGTTCGATGTCGCCACCCCCGATCTGTCCGGGCTGCTCCCGACGCAGGCCGCCGCCGCGCTGGCGATCCGTGCGCAGTTCAATCCGGTTACTGATTATGAAACGAGCTTCACCGACAACAGCCTGTCGGGGCTTCTCAGCCTGTCGTGGAATTTCACGCCCGCCGCGCTCGTCTACGCCACCTATTCGCGCGGCGGGAAATCGGGTGGCCTCAACCTCTCGGCGCTGCCCGCGGGTGTCCGACCGGAAGTCGATCCCGAAAAGGTCGACAACTTCGAACTGGGCCTGAAGAGTCAGTTCCTCGACCGGCAGTTGACCTTCAACCTCGCCGGCTTCTGGACCGAGGTCAGAGACTATCAGACGGCGATCACCGAGCAGGTGCCCGACACCGTCAACTTCCGCCAGTATATCGCGAACATCCCCAAGGTGCGCTCGCGCGGCTTCGAAGCGGATGTCGTCTATGCACCGACAAATTACGTCAGCCTCACCGCGTCCGCAGCCTATGCCGACACGACCTACCGCAACTACACGAACGCCCCGCAGGCGCAGGAGCATCTCAACCTCGGCGCGCTTCAGGACCTGAGCGGCGAGCAGCTCTCGGGCGTGCCGAAGTTCACCTACACGCTCGGCGCCGATGTCGCCCAGCCCGTGGGCGGCGCACTCGAGGTCTACGGCCACGCCGACTTCTCGCACCGTTCCTCGTACAACACGTCGGCGACCAATTCGGCGTGGGCGCAGATTGAAGGCTACGGCCTCCTCAACGCCCGCCTCGGCCTCCGCAGCGAGGATGCGCGCTGGGACATTTCGGTGTGGGCACGCAACCTCACCGACAAGAACTATTTCCAGACCTTGAGCCCCGCCGCCACCGGCCTCGTGACCGCCCTCATCGGCGAGCCGCGCACGGTCGGCGTCACCCTGCGCACGAAGCTGTAGAGGCGGCGATGGCGACGGCATTCTCCTCCCAGCTCGCAGCATCCGCTCCCGCCGCCGCTCCGGCTGCGGCGGGAGAGAGGCTGAACGGCTGGCGGCTGGCGGCGTTCTCGTCCTTCGCCGTGCCCATCTATGCCGCGCAGATGCCGCTCGGCGTCTATCTGCCGGCGATCTATGCGCAGCACTACGGGCTGTCGCTGGCGACGCTCGGGCTGATCTTCCTGTTCGAACGGCTGTGGGGTGCCGCCGCCGATCCGGTGATCGGCATCCTCAGCGATCGCATGCGCAGCCCCTTCGGCCGGCGGCGGCCATGGATCGTCGCCGGTGCCGTGCTTTATGGCGTGGCGGCGATCCCATTGTTCTTCCCACCGGTCCCGATCACGCCGCTCTATCTCGGCATCACGCTGTTCGCCTTTTATCTCGGCTGGTCGATGATGCAGATTCCGTATCTCGCCTGGTCGGGCGAGATTTCGGGCCGCTATCACGAGCGCACGCGGGTCGCGACCTATGCGACTGTCGCCGGGTCGAGTGCGCTGCTGCTGGTGCTCGTGCTGCCCACGATCGTCGATCAGCTGCGCCCCGGCGATGCCGAACTGAAGCTCGCCACCTTCGGCGGTGTCGTCCTCGTCAGCCTCGTCACTTCGCTTGCGTTCGTGCTGCGGGCCTTCCCGGAAGCGCCGGCGCCGCGCGGTGCCACTACGCGGGTTTCCTTTCGCGAAACGCTCGCCGCCATTCTCGGCGATCGGTTGTTGCTGCGCGTCATCGGTTCCGATTTCGCCGTCACCTTCGGCCAGCTCGTGCGCTCAACGCTCTTCGTCTTCTTCGTCACCAGCTACATGGGCTTGCCGCACTGGGCGAGCGGCCTGTTCCTCCTCCAGTTCGTCTTCGGCATCGCCGCCGGCCCGATCTGGATGAAGATCGCGCAGCGCTACGGCAAGCACCGCACCGGCGTCGCCGGGGAGGTCGTGCAGGTCGTCATCAACCTCGGCCTGCTGCTGGTCACGCCGAACGCCTTCGGCCTGCTCGTCGCGCTCACCGTGGCGCAGGGTCTCGCGCAGGGTTCGGGCAACCTGATGCTGCGCGCCATCGTCGCGGACGTCGCGGACAAGCACCGTCTCGATACCGGCGTCGATCGCACCGCGCTGTTTTTCTCGGTGTTCAGCCTCACCAGCAAGGCCGCGATGGCCGCCGCCGTCGGCATTGCCTTGCCGCTCGTCGCCTGGCTCGGCTTCCAGCCGTCGGGCGCGAACACCCCGCAGGCGCTGCACGGCCTGCTCCTTGTCTTCGCCCTCGGCCCGGCGCTCGCACATGCGCTCTCCGCGTGGCTGATCCACGGTTTTCCGCTCGACGAATCCCAACATTCCGAAATCCGCCGCGCGCTCGACGAGCGGGAGCGCGCGGCTGTTCCTGCCGAATGAACCCCCTAAATCCAAGGAGACTTCACATGACCGTACTGACCCATGACTTCGTCAACGCCCGCGCGGCCGAAAGCCCGCTGGAAATCGTTCCCGTCGCCGGCCGCATCGGCGCCGAGATTCGCGGCATCGCGCTTTCGGGCGATCTCGACGACATCACCATCGCCGCGATCCGCGCGGCGCTCGTCCGCCACAAGGTGATCTTTTTCCGCGACCAGTTCGATCTCGACGATGCAAAGCAGGAGGATTTCGCCGCCCGCCTCGGCAAGCCTGTCGCGCACCCGACCGTGCCCGTCGCCGAAGGCTCGCGTTTCCTCCTCGAACTCGATTCGAAGGAAGGCTATGCCGCATCGAGCTGGCATACCGACGTTACCTTCGTGGATGCCTATCCCGAAGCCTCGATCCTGCGTGCCATCACGATTCCGGAAGCCGGCGGCGACACGCTGTGGGCGAACGGCGTCACCGCCTATGAGGAGCTGCCGGACAGCCTGAAGACGCTCGTCGACAATCTCTGGGCGCTCCACACCAACGACTATGACTATGCCGCCACGCTGGGCGGCGCCGACCGCAAGCGCATCGAGGAGCACCGCAAGGTCTTCGCCTCCACGGTCTATGAAACGGAGCATCCCGTCGTGCGCGTCCACCCAGAAAGCGGCGAGCGCGCGCTGCTCGTCGGCCATTTTGTGAAGAACTTCGTGGGGCTGAACAGCGCGGATTCGCAGCGGCTGTTCTCTATCCTCCAGGATCACATCACGAAGCCCGAAAACACTGTGCGCTGGCGCTGGCGCGCGGGCGACGTGGCGATCTGGGACAATCGTTCGACCCAGCACCGCGCCGTCGCCGACTTCGGCACGCAGCGCCGCACGCTGCGCCGCGCGACGATCCACGGCGAGGTGCCGGTCGCCATCGACGGCAGCCGCAGCCGTGTCGTGAAGCCGGAGCCGCAGGCGGCTCTGGTCGCCGCCGAATAGCGCCCGGGAGTCCTGCCCCCTTCCCGGAAGATCGCCTCGGCCGCGTTCCGGTCCCACCCGGGACGCGGCCACTTTTCAAAAAGGATTTCCATCGGATGCGCCGCACCATGTTTATCGCCGCCGCTCTCGTCATGGGCGCGGTACCCGCGTTCGCCCAGACGCCGAAACGCCCCAATTTCCTCGTCATTGTTGCCGATGATCTCGGCTTTTCCGATATCGGCGCGTTCGGCGGCGAGATCGACACGCCGAACCTCGATGCGCTGGCGAAGACCGGCGTGCGCTTCACCGGTTTCCACACCGCGCCGACCTGCTCGCCGACGCGCTCGATGCTGCTTTCGGGGACCGACAACCACCGCGCCGGCCTCGGCACGATGGCGGAGCTGATCGCGCCCAACCAGCGCGGCAAGCCCGGCCACGAAGGCTATCTCCGGCCCGAGGTCGCCTCGCTCGCGGAGCTGCTCGGCGCGAACGGCTACCGGACGCTCTATTCGGGCAAGTGGCACCTCGGCGTCACGCCGGAGCAGGACCCACACGCGCGCGGTTTCCAGCACAGCTTCGCGCTGCTGCAGGGCGGCCACAACCACTTCGGCCTCGGCGCCTCCAACGATCCCATCAAGGGCGCGACCTACACCGAGCAGGGCCAGCGCCTGTCCGGCGTTCCCTCGGATTTCTATTCGTCGGATTATTTCGGCGCGAAACTCGTCCAGTATATCGGCGAGACGAAGGCGGGGCCGGATGGCGACAAGCCGTTCTTCGCCTATCTCGCCTTCACCGCGCCGCACTGGCCGCTGCAGGCGCCCACCGAGACCATCGCCAAGTATCGCGGCAAGTACGATGCCGGGTTCGAGGTGTTGCGCGCGCAGCGCCTGAAGCGTCAGGCGGAGCTTGGCCTTCGCGATCCGTCGAAGCCCGTTCACACCGCGACCTACCAGCGTCCGTGGGCGTCGCTCTCGGCGGAGGAGAAGCGCACCGCCGCGCGCGACATGGAGATCTACGCCGCGATGGTCGATCGGCTCGACCAGGCCGTCGGCCGCGTCGTCACGGAGCTGAAGCGCACCGGCGAGTTCGACAACACCGTCATCGTCTTCCTCGCCGACAACGGCGCCGAGGCGCTGGACATCACGACAAGCGAGATGGTCGGCATCAACCGCCTCGACGACAACGCCGACAACAGCTTCGACAGCCGGGGCAGCGGCGCATCCTACATCGCCTACGGTCCCGGCTGGGCGCAGGCGGCTACAGCACCGTCCTGGCTCTACAAGGCCTACGCGACCGAAGGCGGCACACGCACCGTCTCCTTCGTCTCGGGCAAGGGGCTGAGCGTAGCGAAAGGCATCGCCGGCGCCTTCCTCTCAGTCGCCGACGTGGTCCCCACCTTCCTCGATCTCGCTGGCGTCCCCAACCACAACGGCACGTTCAAGGGCAAGGCCGTGGAACCGATCCGCGGCAAGAGCTGGGTGCCCTATCTCACCGGCAAGGCCGACCACGTCTACGGTCCGAACGATGGCTACGGCGTCGAACTGTTCGGCTCGCGCGCGCTCAGGCAGGGCGACTGGAAGGTTACCGACATCGGCGACGGCCGGTGGCGCCTGTTCAACATCGCGGACGACCCCGCCGAAACGAGCGACCTCGCCGCCAGCGAGCCGGAACGTCTCGCCCAGCTCACCGCGGCGTGGGACGCCTACGCGAAGGACGTTGGCGTCATCCTGCCGGATCAGGCGCTCTACCGGCCATGAACCCTTTGTTTCGTTCCGTGCTCGCCGCTGCGGCGCTCGTCATCCTGCCCGGAGGGAGCGCCGGCGGTGATGCGCGCGCGGCCGAACCGCCCGGTTGCCCGCTGCCCGTCGATGACGAGCTGTGGGTGCCGGGCGGCAAGGTCCGCATCGGCACCGACAAGGCCTATGCCGACGAGGGCCCCGCGCACGAGGTCACGCTGCGCGGCTTCTGGATTGACCGGCACGAGGTGACGAACCGGCAGTACACCGCGTTCGTCACCGCGACCGGCTACCTCACCCGCGCGGAACGGGACGGCGGCTCCGTCGTCTTCCAGCCGCCGGGGCCGGGCGAGGCGCCTGTGCATCCCAGCGAATGGTGGGCATTTGTGCAGGGCGCCAATTGGCGCCATCCGGAGGGTCCGGCCAGCGACATTGCGGGACGCGGCCAGCATCCCGTCGTCCACGTCGCCTACGAGGATGCGGCGGCCTACGCGAAATGGGCAGGCCGCACGCTCCCCAGTGAAGAGCAGTTCGAGCATGCCGCGCGCGCCGGCGCGGCCGAATCGCTGGACCAGCCCGGAGCGGCGGAGGCGAACACGTGGCAAGGTCGCTTCCCGATGGTCAACGATCGCAAGGACGGCCATGCCGCGCTCGCCCCCGCGGGCTGCTTCAAGGCAAACGCCTATGGGCTCAACGACATGATCGGCAATGCGTGGGAATGGACACGCAGCTGGTATCTCCCCGGACACGGCGCCGTGGTTCTGGGCCAAGGCGCACCCGGCAATCCGAGCTTCGACCCCGCACAGCCCGATGCGCGCGTCCGCGTCATCAAGGGCGGCTCTTTCCTCTGCGCTCCAAACTACTGCGCCCGCTACCGCCCGGAGGCCCGCCACGCACAGGATGAGAACACCGGAGCGTCGCATCTCGGGTTCCGCACGATTCGATCTTGAAGACGTATTCGATCAGTGAATTCATTGAGCTAGGCAATAGAGCAACACAAACTGCCTAAGCCATCGGCAGATTGGGGACGATTGTTCTGGCACAGGACCGCTAACGATCCTGAAGTCCTATATGGAGATTTGCACGGCGTTATAACAAAGGTGTGTTCGAGAACCGGCGCGCAGCGTACCTACGGGTACGTGAGCACCGGAAGCGGAGAAAGCCGCCGTTTGCAGCCCGGCCTGGGCGAAACGGCGGCACCTTTCCCTAGAAGTGCATCGCCAGCGACATGGTGAGCGCGTCGTTCGCGTAGCCCGAGCCGCCCTCGCGGTCGTAGTTGACGCCGAGCGCCGTACGTCCGCCGATGTAGTTGGCGCTCGCGCCCGCGCGCCAGCCGCTGTCGAGCGAGGATTTCGATTCGAGGTAGAACGCCGCGCCCGTCGCCACGAACTGGCCCTTCGTGCCGATCACCTGATCGCCGGCGAGCCGGTAGATGTAGGCGCCGCGCATCTCCAGCCACAGCTCGCCGTCGCCGAGCGGGATGCCGTAGCCGAGCGCCAGCTTCGATGTGCCGCGCACGATATCGAACGACACGCTGTCGATATCGAGATTGAGCGCGTCGGCGCCGTCCTCGGTGTAGCCGTCCTGCTTCACCTTCAGGAAATTGATGTTGTTGCTGGGCGTGACGCGAAGCCGTTTGCCGAGCGGCATCTCGTAGCCGACGGTGAGGTTGCCCGAAAGCTGCGAGCCCGAGAACTTCGCCTCCGCCTCGCGGTCCAGCCCGCCGAAAGTGATGACGCGGCGGCTGCGATAGTCGTTCATCGCATAGCCCGCGGTCGCATCCACGAACAGGCGCCCGAACCGGATCGTCGTATAGATGTCGCCCTGCAGGTTCTTCACGACGAGCGGGCTGTCCGAAAGCCCGTCCGGGTCGACCTCGCTCGAAATGTAGCTGAGACCGACGCCGACTGCGGCCTTTTCGCCCATGAGCAGGTCACCGCCGACGGTGAGGCCGTAGGAGTTGCCGTCGAAGGCCGGGTCGTTGTCCCGCTCCTTCTTGCTGAAGAAGTTGCCGGTCTGCTGGATCCACACGCCGAAGCGCGCGCGCTCCACCGCGTCGATGCCGCCGCCGTGGAACGACTGGCGGATCGTCTGCATCCGGTGGCCGAGCACGCCGAAGCCGGCGTCCTGATTGGCGATGAGCACGCGTGCTGCCGCGCTGCCGAACGTCGTCGGCGTCATCTGGCGCACGGCGGCCTGCACGGAGGCTTCGTCGCGAAGCGCGTTGACCGCGCTCGTCAGCGCCTGCTCCTCGGCGAGCGCGCCGATCGAGGCTTCGTAGATCTTGCTGTATTCGGTGCTGAGGCCAAGCTCGCTGCCGCCCTTGCGCCGAAGGTCGATGCTGATCGAGTCGGCGTCCACGGTCACGTCGTCGACGGCGTAGATATAGGGCACGCTGTCGGCGGTGAGGATCGTGTCCGGATGGTCGGTCGTGAGGCCGCCGCCGGCAGTAACGACGTTGATCGTCCGCTCGCCCGCCAGCAGATCGGTGATGTTGAGCTCGATCGCGCTCGTGCCCGTGAAGCTCGCCGCGCCCGTGACATTGATGCCGGTGAAATCCGTGCCGACGTCGAGGATGATCTTCGAGGCGCCGGACGCGTTCAGGCTCTGCAGGCCGAGGCTGTCCTGCCCCGAAAGGTCGAGCGTGCCGCCGGTCATGCCGAGCGCGAGCGTGCCACCGCTCGCGGAGAGCCCGCCGGAAACCGTGCCGCCGCTGATATTGAGCGTGTTGCTGCCGCCGCCGAAGCTGATCGCGCCGGTGATCGTCCCGCCCGAGACGTTCATCGTGTCGCTGCCCGCGCCGAGACGCACCGCGCCGTCGATCGTGCCCGAATTGTTCAGCGTGACGGCCGTCCCGCTCGCCAACGTATCGATCGCGTAGGCGGCGACGTTTTCGCCGCTGAAGCCTGTCGCGTCGATCGTGCCGCTGTTGGTGATCGTGGAGACGTTTCCGGCCGAATAGATGCCGTAGGCGGTGCGGTTGTTGCCGTTCGCCGTAACCTCGATCGTGCCGCTGTTCGTCACCGAAGTCACCGCCGCGCCCGATTCGACGCGGATGCCGTAGGCGTTGCCGCCCACGCCGAAGCTGCCGTCGCTGTTCGCGGTGCGATTGCCGCGCACGGTGATGCGGCCGCCGTTCACGATATCGGGCGCGATGCCGCCGCTTCCCACACGGATGCCGCTTGCCGCCGCATCGATCGCGGAGGCGGTGATGCTGGCGCCCGACTGGTTGTTGATGCCGCCGCCGACACTCGCCGTGAAGCCGTTGCCACCCACCACGCGAATCGCGTCCGTCTCGCGGCCCGAGGTGCTGCCGCTCACCGTGATCGCCGAGCGGTTGACGATACCGTAGGCGTCCGCGCCCGTGCCGACATTGCCGACGACGGTGTTCGCCGTGCCAGTGGCGCCGGGCGATACGAGGATCGCCGGCGCGCCGCCGAGCGCCGCCACGGTGCCCGCGACGAGCGTGTGCTTGGTGGTATCGACATCGGCCGGCGCGACACGGTTGCCGTCCGCATCCACGTAATAACGATCATTGAGGAAGCCGCCGCCGACCGTCCCCGAAATGAGCACGCTCGCCTTGCCTGCCACCGCGGGCACGATGTCGCCGTCCGAATCCGTCGTCTGCGACACGCCGGTGCCGATGGTGCCCGCGTTCGCGATGCCCCCGCCGACCGTCCCGGTGATCGCGAGCCCGGCGCCGTCCGCGCCGGTCGCGGAGACACCGCCTGTCACCTTCACGTTGCCGGTGACTTCGCCCGACACGGAAACCGCGGTGGAGCGCGCGCCCGTTACCGTAACGCCGTTTACGCCGAGGTTGCCATTGAGCCGCGAGGTGACGGAAACGCCGTAGGAGTCCGTGCCGCCCACCGTGATCGAACTGGCGCTGCCGCTCACCACGTTGCCGGTGAATGTGCCCGTGCCGCCGATCAGCAGACCGACATTGTTGGTGCCGACTGCGTCGCTCGCGCCGGTGCCCGTCACCTGGATCGTGCCGTTGTTGGTGATCGTGCCCGAAAGCCCGCCGCCGGGCGTCACCACCGCGACCCCGGTGCCGTTCGACTGCGTCGTCGTCTTCACCGTGCGCGAGGCGTTCACCGTCACACTGTTGCTGGAATCGACCGTAATCGCCGTGCCGCTCGAAACGTCGACGGTGCCGTCGACGATGACGTTGCCCGGGCCGCTGTTCGCGTTCGATGTGGTGATCGCCGTGTTGCGCGTGCCCGTGACGGTCAGGTCCGCCGCGGCGGCCGGTCCGGCGGCGAGCGCGAGCAGGGAAACGCCGGTGCAAATGTTGGCGATGAAAGACGAGGTGACGCGGGACGTGCTCATGGGGCCCTTTCAGATACTGCCAGCAGCACCGCGCATGACCAGAAGCCCACCCCACTCGGACCACCGGAACGCCGCACGATACCGCCTCCCTGGCGCTTTGAAACGCTTAGTGGCGGATAGGGCCAAGCCCCGCCGTCGTCAATGGTCCGGCCCCTCGCCGCCTACCTGACGAAGCCGTCAGCGTGTCTTTGTGCAACAGCTTTTGGTAGCGTTGGTGCGGGAGGACCAGAACCACCATGCATCCATATGTTTTTGCCGAAAAGACCCCCGACAAGACCGCGATCATCATCGCCGAAACCGGCGAAGCGCTCACTTACCGGGCGCTCGAGGCGCTTTCGAACCGGGTTGCGCAGCTGATACGCGCGCACGGTCTGAAGCGCGGCGACGTGATCGCGCTGATGATGGAAAACTGCCTGGAGTTCATCCCGATCTGCTGGGGCGCGCAGCGGTCGGGCATCATCTTTACAGCGATTTCGACCCGGCTCGGGTGCGACGAGGCGCAATACATTCTCGACGATTCCGGGGCGAGAATGCTGTTCGCAAGCCCCGGCCTTGCCGACGTTGCCGCAAGGCTCGAGGTACTTGGTCCACGTTTCTCGGTGGGCGGCGCGATTTCCGGCTTCGAAGACTTCGGCGCTGCCGTCGCGGCGATGCCGGACACGCGCATCGCCGACGAATCGCAGGGCCGCGACATGCTCTATTCGTCCGGCACCACGGGCCGCCCGAAAGGCGTCATCGGGCCGCTCCCCGAAGGGCCTGTCGACGAGGTGAGCCCGCTCTTCATGCTGACGAAGATGATCTACAGTTTCGACGAGAACATGGTCTATCTGTCGCCCGCACCGCTCTATCACGCGGCGCCGCTGCGCTATTCGATGGCGGTGCACCGCGCGGGCGGCACGCTCGTCGTGATGAAGAAATTCGACCCCGAGCGCTATCTCGCGCTCGTCGAGCAATACCGCATCACGCACACGCAGGTCGTGCCCACGATGTTCGTGCGGATGCTGAAGCTGCCGGACGAAACCCGCGCGCGCTACGACCTTTCCAGCCTGCGTGTGGCGATCCATGCCGCCGCGCCGTGCCCCGTTGAGGTGAAGCGCCGCATGATCGACTGGTGGGGCGAGACGATCTACGAATATTACGCCTCCACCGAAGGCACCGGCTTCTGCGCCGTCGGCCCGCAGGAATGGTTGAAGAAGCCCGGCACCGTCGGCCGTTCGCTCGTCGGCGAGATCCGCATCCTCGACGAGGAAGACAATGTGCTGCCGCCGGGGCGCGAGGGCCGCATCTATTTCGCGGGCGGCGGCGAGTTCGCCTATCACAACGATCCCGAGAAGACCAAAAGCGTCCAGCACCGGGAACACGGCGCCACCTTCGGCGACATCGGCTATCTCGACGAGGACGGCTATCTCTTCCTCACCGACCGCGCCGCGTACATGATCATCACCGGCGGCGTGAACGTCTATCCGCAGGAAGCCGAGAATGTGCTCGTCATGCACCCCAAGGTGTCGGATGTCGCGGTATTCGGCGTGCCTCACGAGGAGATGGGCGAGGAAGTGAAGGCGGTGGTGCAGCCTCGCGACTGGGCCGATGCGGGCCCGGACCTTGAAGCCGAGCTCATCGCCTTCGCCCGCGCGCACCTCAGCCATGTCAAATGCCCGCGCTCGGTCGATTTCGAGCAGGAGTTGCCCCGGCACGACACGGGCAAGCTCTACAAGCGGCTGCTGAAGGACCGTTACAAGGCCGCCGCATCGCGTTAATCCCTCCGACAGACGCTCTGCCCTACGGCAGAGACATTGGAACCGGACGGGAAAGACATGATGGGTCGCATATTGGGAGCGCTCGCGGCAGCGGCCATGCTGGTCGCGTGCACGTCGGAAGCGCCGGGCGTCGCGAAGGAAAAGGCGGCCGCCCCGGCCACCGAAGCCGCAGGCGCGTCCGGCAAGGGCCCGGCGCTGTGGGCGGTGAAGGATGCCGACACGACGATCTACCTGTTCGGCACGATCCATATGCTGCCCGAGGGCACCGCGTGGCTGATGCCCCCGATCGCGAAGGCGTTCGACGCCTCCGACACGCTCGTGCTCGAAGTGCTCGGCACCACCGATCCCAAGGTGACGACGCCGATCATCCTCGAAATGGGCTACACACCCGGCCTGCCGCCACTCGCCGAACGCGTTCCGGCGGACGAGCGCGACGAGCTTGCCGCCGCCATCACGCACGCGGGCGTTCCGCCGCAGGCGCTTGATGCGATGGAAACCTGGCTTGCCACCATGTCGCTCTCCACCGCGCGCATCCAGAAGCTCGGCTACGGCATCGAGGGCGGCGTCGAATATCAGCTCTCCACGCGCGCCGTCGCGCAGCGCAAGCGGGTCGAGGGGCTGGAGACGATGACCGAGCAGCTCGGCTTCTTCGATACGCTGCCCGAAGCCGAGCAGCGCACGCTCCTCGTCAACTCCCTCGACGACATCGAGGAGATAGATGCCGTCATAAAAAGCGCCGTGAAAAGCTGGCAGGCGGGCGATGTCGATGCCGTCGCCGCGCTGCTTGAGGACGACACGCGCGATTCGCCCGGCCTCGCCAAGCGCCTCCTCACCGACCGCAACCTCAATTGGGCGAACTGGATCGAAAAGCGGCTCGGCTCCACCCCTGGGATCGTGTTCGTAGCCGTCGGCAGCGGACACCTCGCGGGCAAGGACAGCGTGCAGTCCATGCTGGAGGCGAAGGGCCTGAAGGTGGAGCGCCTGAACTAGCGGCGAATCCCTTGCATTTCCGCGCTTCGGCGTGTACGGGCACCGCTTCCCGAGCGGCTGGTCATCCCTGGAGGCGGCCGCGGGGATTGGACAAATGGAGAGATACAGATGAGTGAAGCGCTGAAGCTCGCGGCTGAAGCGCGCGACCGGGCTGGCAAGGGAGCCTCCCGTGCAATCCGTCGCGAAGGCCGCGTACCCGCCGTGATTTACGGCAACAAGAAGGAACCCGTGCAGGTCCATGTCGAGGCGAAAGCCCTCGTCAAGATGCTGCAGACCGGCCATTTCCTGAACTCGGTCGTAGAGGTCGAGATCGGCGGAAAGTCCGAACGCACGTTGCCCCGCGACGTGCAGTTCCACCCGGTGACCGACCGCCCGATCCACGTCGATTTCCTTCGCCTGTCGAAGAATGCGACCGTGACGGTCGCGGTTCCGGTGCGCTTCACCGATGAAGAAGAATCGCCCGGCATCAAGCGCGGCGCGGTGCTCAACATCGTCCGCCACGAAGTCGAGCTGATCTGCCCGGCCGATGCGATCCCCGACGATCTCGTCGCCTCGCTGAAGGGCCTCGATGTGGGCGAATCGATCCACATCTCGGCATTCACGCTGCCGACCGGCGCCAAGACCGTGATCGACGACCGCGACTTCACCGTCGCGACCATCGTCGCACCGTCCGCGCTGCGCTCGACCGAGGACAGCGAAGCGGCCGCCGCCGAGGGCGAAGCGGCCTGACCTTAAGACGCCCGGCCTGCGCGCCGGGCGTTTCTTAACGCGATGCAGCTGTTCGTCGGCCTCGGCAATCCGGGGAGCGACTATGCGCTCCACCGGCACAACGTCGGCTTCATGGCTGCCGATGTGATTGCCGACGTCCACCGCTTCGACCCATGGACGAAGAAGTTCAAGGGCTTGATCGCGGATGGCCGCATCGGCACCGAGCGTGTTCTGCTGCTGAAACCGCAGACCTTCATGAACGATAGCGGCCGCAGCGTCAGCGAGGCAATGCGCTTCTACAAGCTTGAGCCCGGCGACGTGACGGTGTTCTACGACGAGCTCGATCTCGCGCCCATGAAGGTGAAGGTGAAAACCGGCGGCGGCGCGGCGGGCCACAACGGCATCCGCTCGATCGCGCAGCACGTCGGCGAGGAATTCCGCCGTGTCCGCATCGGCATCGGCCACCCGGGCGAGAAGGCGCGGGTGACGGGATACGTACTCGGCAACTATGCGAAGACGGAAATGGAGCCGCTCGCCGATCTCCTCGGCGCCATCGCGCGCGAGGCGAAGTGGCTGGCGGCTGGCGACGACGCGCGCTTCATGAGCGACGTGGCGCTCGCCATGCAAACGAACGGAAAGGCCTGATCTGATGGGTTTCAAGTGCGGTATCGTGGGCCTGCCCAACGTCGGCAAATCGACGCTGTTCAATGCGCTCACCGAAACGGCCGCTGCCGCCGCGGCGAACTTCCCGTTCTGCACGATCGAGCCCAATGTGGGCCAGGTGCCCGTCCCGGATCCCCGCCTCTACAAGCTCGCCGAGATCGCCGGATCGCAGAAGGTCATCGAAACGCAGCTCGCGTTCGTCGATATCGCGGGTCTCGTGCGCGGCGCCTCGAAGGGCGAGGGTCTCGGCAACCAGTTCCTCGGCAACATCCGCGAGGTGGACGCCATCGTCCATGTGCTGCGCTGCTTCGAGAACGGTGACATCACCCACGTCGATGGCCGCGTCGACCCCATTGCGGACGCAGAAACCGTCGAGACCGAACTGATGCTCTCCGACATCGAGAGCCTTGAGCGGCGCGTCCCCGCGCTCGTCAAGAAGGGCCAGGGCGGCGACAAGGAGGCGAAAATCGCCGGCGCCGTGCTCGGCCGCGCGCTCGAAGTGCTGCAGGAAGGCAAGCCCGCCCGCATGGTGGAGCCGAAGGACGAGGAGGAGGCCCGCGTCCTCGCGCAGGCGCAGCTTCTGACGGCGAAGCCCGTGCTCTACGTCTGCAACGTCGGCGAAGACGAAGCCGCGACCGGCAACGCGCTTTCGGAGAAAGTCGCCGCCAAGGCGAAAGCGGAAGGTGCGGCAAGCGTCGTGATTTCCGCCGCCATCGAAGCCGAGATCAGCCAGATGGACCCGGCCGACCGACCTGACTTCCTCGCCGACCTCGGGCTTACGGAAACCGGCCTCGCGCGCGTCATCCGCGCGGGCTACGACCTGCTGCACCTCATCACCTTCTTCACCGTCGGCCCCAAGGAAGCCCGCGCCTGGACCGTCGAAAAGGGCGCCACTGCCCCCAACGCGGCGGGCGTCATCCACACCGATTTCGAAAAGGGCTTCATCCGCGCCGAAACCATCGCCTACGATGATTTCGTCAGCCTCGGCGGCGAGCACGGTGCGAAGGAAGCGGGCAAGCTTCGCCTCGAAGGCAAGGAGTATCTGGTGAAGGACGGCGACGTCCTCCACTTCCGCTTCAACGTCTAGTCATCGGCCGGTCACGGGAACAAGGGAGATGAGCATGATGCAAAATCACCTCCGCACCCTGTTCGCCGCGCTCTCGATCCTCGCCTTGTCCGCCTGCGCGGGGACGCAGCGCCCTGCCACGGCGGTCGCGGCGGAAGCGCGTGCGCCGGTCACGATCCTCATCTCCATCGACGGGCTGCGCCCCGATTATCTGGAACGCGGCGTCTCGCCCAACATCAACGCGCTTGCCGCGTCCGGTGTGAAGGCGTCGATGCGGGCGTCGTTCCCCTCGCTCACCTTCCCGAACCACCACAGCGTCGTCACCGGGCTGCGTCCTGACCGGCACGGCATAGTCGACAACACGATGGTCGATCCGCGCCGCCCAGACGTGCGCTTTACCCTCGGCGACGCGCGTCAATCGCTCGACCCGTTCTGGTGGGACCAGGCCGAGCCGATCTGGGTAACCGCCGAGAAAGCGGGCGTGCGCACCGGCACGATGTTCTGGCCGGGCTCGGAAGTCGCCATCCACGGCACGCGCCCGCAGGACTGGCTGCGCTACGACAAGGCGGTGAGCGGCACGCAGCGCATCAACACCGTGCTCGACTGGATGCGCCGCCCCGCCGCGATCCGCCCACGCTTCGTCACGCTCTATTTCGACACTGTGGACACCGTGGGCCATGAGCTCGGCCCCGACGCACCCGAAACCGCCGCCGCGCTCGACGAGATCGACCGGCTCATCGGCGATCTCGTCGCCGGGCTCAATGCAATCGGGCAGCGCGCGAACATCGTCCTCGTCTCCGATCACGGTATGGGCGCCACCGCCGACGATCGGGTCATCCGCATCGACCGCATGATTGCGCCGGATGTCGGCACCATCGTCACCGAAGGGCCGCTCTCCGGCGTCAATGCCCTGCCCGGCAAGGATGGCGAAGTCGCCGCAAAGCTGCTCGCCCCGCACGACCATATGCAGTGCTGGCGCAAGGGCACGCTCCCCGCGCGCTTCGCCTACGGCAAAAACCCGCGCGTTCCGGAATTCCTGTGTCTCGCAGCACGCGGCTGGGCAATCCAGGCGCGCGACCGCGAGTACATCCTGAAAGGTATGCACGGCTACGATCCGGCGGAGCCCGACATGGCGGCGGTGTTCATCGCCGCCGGCCCCGCGATCGCGAGCGGCGCCGCGCTTCCGGTCTTCGACAATGTCGATGTCTACCTGCTGCTCGCGCGCCTCGTCGGTATCGCGCCCATTACAGGCACCGACGGGCGCGCCGAAACGCTGGCCCCCGTGCTGAGGCCAGCGGACTGACCCCCTCCAAAGTGTGAATTTTCCGGAAGGATGTGCGCGTTATGACGGATGCCGTGAAATATCTTGAAGACATGAACGTCGGCGATCGCGCCGCCTTTGGCAGCTATCCGGTGACGCGTGAGGCCGTGATCGACTTCGCCTCGAAGTTCGATCCGCAGCCTTTCCACCTCGACGATGCCGCTGCCGCACAAACACACTTCGGGCGTCTTTCCGCGAGCGGCTGGCATACGTGCGCGATGACGATGCGCATGATGGTGGGAAACCTCACCGTCGGCGGTCACGCCGGGCTAGGCTCGCCGGGCGTCGACGAGATCCGCTGGCTGAAGCCTGTGTATCCGGGCGATACGCTGCGCGTGGAAACGGTTGTCACCGAAGTGCGCCCTTCGCGCAGCAAGCCCGACATCGGATCGGTGCATACCGACATCACCGTATTCAATCAGAACGACGAGCCCGTGATGACCATGAAATCGATCGGGCTGGTGCGGCGGCGGCCCGCCTGAACGCTCAGTGGCCTTCGAATGCCATCAAAGTTACGGGCTCCACGCCCGCCGCGCGAAGCCGGTCCGCCCCGCCGAGATCGGGCAAATCGATCACGAATGCCGCCTGCGCGACGACGCCGCCTGCACGGCGGATGAGTTCAGCCCCCGCGATAGCGGTTCCGCCGGTCGCGATCAGATCATCGACAAGCAGCACGCGTGCGCCGGGCGCGCACGCATCGGCGTGCATCTCCACCCGGTCCTCGCCGTACTCAAGCGCGTAATTGACGCCGATCACCGTGCCCGGGAGCTTGTTGCGCTTGCGGATGAGCAGCACACCAGCGGCCAAACGCGGCGCGAGCGCGGCTGCGAACACGAACCCGCGCGCCTCGATACCGGCGATGAGATCGAAGGGTCCCGCCACCGCCTCTGCCATCCGGTCGATCGTTGCCGCAAAGCCTGTCGGATCGAGCAGCAGCGTGGTGATGTCGCGAAACAGGATGCCGGGCTTGGGATGATCGGGAATCGTGCGGACGAGCGCACGAAGGTCGGCGTTCCGGTCGCTCATTGGAGCACGCGCCCCGCCACGCCGCGCAGTTTTTCCACCACCGGCGCCGGCCAGAGCGCCGGATCGGTGATGATGGCATGGTCCAGTGCACGGTCGCAGCCCTGCGAACACGCAGCAGACGGCGCCCACGCCGCTGCGACTGCCGCGACGAGCGCGCGCGCGTTGGCGCTGTTGCCGTGCATCACTTCAAGAATGTCGGCAACGTTCGCGCCTTCCTCGGCCGGGCGCCAGCTGTCGTAATCGGTCACCATCGCGACGCTCGCGTAGCAAAGCTCTGCCTCGCGCGCGAGCGCGGCCTCGGGCATGTTCGTCATGCCGATCACGTCGAAGCCCGCCGCCACGTAAGCGCGCGATTCGGCGCGTGTGGAGAACTGCGGGCCTTCCATCGCGAGGTAGGTGCCGCCCGAAACGAACGGGATGCCGAGCGCCTTCGCGGCGTCCGCGACGCGCACGCCGAGCGGATTGCAGACCGGATCGGCAAGGCTGACATGCGCGACGATGCCATCGCCGAAGAAGGACTTCATCCGGCCGCGCGTCCGATCGACGAACTGGTCGACGAGCACGAACGTGCCGGGGCTGAGCGCTTCCTTGAATGAGCCGCACGCCGAGAGCGACAGCACATGCGTGCAGCCCGCCGCCTTCAGCGCGGCGATGTTGGCGCGGTAAGGAACCTCGGAGGGTGTCAGCCGGTGGCCGCGACCGTGGCGGGGCAGGAAGACGAGGTCCACCTGCCCGAGCCGCCCGAACAGCAATTCATCGGAAGGCGCGCCGAACGGCGTATCGACGGCGCGCCATGCGACATCGGTGAGCGCGCCCAGGGCATAGAGCCCGCTGCCACCGATGATGCCGAGCTTGCCCTCCATCGCCCGGTGCCGGGCCTAGTGCTTGATGCCCGCCCAGACCCTGCGATAGCTGAGGTAGGCCAGCGTCGTCAGGATCAGCAGGAAGGCGAGCACGCCTACGCCGGCGCGCTTGCGCGATTCCATCTTGGGCTCAGCCGCCCAGGTGAGGAACGCCGCCACGTCCTGCGCCATCTGGTCGACGGTCGCCTCCGGCTGGCCTTCGGCATACGTCACCTGGCCCGCGCTGAGCGGCGGCGCCATCGCGATCGCGAGGCTGTGGAAATACGGGTTGTAGTGGAGCGGCGCTTCAGGGCGGCGATCCGCCGGGAAGTTCGCCGGAACGTCCGCATAACCGCTGATGAGCGAGTAGACGTAGTTCGAACCGTCGTGGCGCGCCTTGGTGATGAGCGAAAGATCGGGCGGCAGCGCGTTGTTGTTCGCGGCGCGCGCGGCGATCTCGTTCGCGTACACCAGCGGAATCCTGTCCGACGCGATGGCGGGGCGCGTCGCAGCCTCACCGGTTTCGGAATTGATCGTCGGAACCTCGACCGCCCAGTTCTTGGCGATCGCCTTCACTTCGGGTTCGGAGAAACCGATTTCGGCGAGATTACGGAAAGCGATGCGGTTCAGGCTGTGGCAGGAGGAGCAGACCTCCTTGTAGACCTGAAAGCCGCGCTGCAGCTGCACGCGGTCGTAGCCGCCGAACACGCCGAGCCCGATCGGGCCGTCCCACGACCAATGCACCTGCTTGGGGTGCTCGTGGAAGGCGAGCGTCGGATCGACCTCCGTGGCTTCGCGGGGTGCGAGCGCCGCGAACAGCAGGACCACGCAGAAAACGGCGCCGATGGCGATTCCGAAAAGACGAACCATGACGTCGTGTCCCTTATTCGGCCGGCTGCGCCGCCGCCGTGGCGGGCGCGGGTTCAGACTTGCCGAGTACGGCTTCGGCGATCGAGTTGGGCAGCGGGAGCGGCCGCTCGATGCGCGAGACGATCGGCAGGATGATGAGGAAGTGCGCGAAGTAGTACATCGACGCGATCTGGCTGATCCGCACCCACGGCTCTTCGGCCGGCTTGCCGCCGCAGATACCGAGGATCAGCAGGTCGAGCATCAGCACCCAGAACAGCTGCTTCGAGACCGGCTTGAAGCGGTTCGACTTGACGTTCGAACCATCGAGCCACGGCAGGAAGAACAGCAGCAGGATCGCCGCGAACATCGCGAGCACGCCCCACAGCTTGGCCGGCAGGATGAAGTCGATCGTGAAGGCGCGCAGGATCGCGTAGAACGGCCAGAAGTACCATTCGGGAACGATGTGCGCCGGGGTCGAGATCGGGTTCGCCGGAATGTAGTTGTCCGGGTGGCCGAGGAAGTTCGGCAGGAAGAACACGAACACCGAGAAGATGATCAGATAGACGCACGCGCCGAACAGATCCTTCGCGGTGAAATACGGGTGGAACGGCAGCGTATCGGCCGGGCCCTTCACATCGATGCCGGTCGGGTTGTTCGAACCCGGAATGTGCAGCGACCAGATCTTCAGGATGACGACGCCCGCGATCACGAACGGCAGCAGGTAGTGCAGGCTGAAGAAGCGGTTGAGCGTGGCGTTATCGACCGCGAAACCGCCGAGCAGCAGCGTCACGATGCTGTCCCCAACCACCGGAATGGCCGAGAACAGGTTGGTGATGACGGTCGCGCCCCAGAAGCTCATCTGACCCCACGGCAGCACATAGCCCATGAAACCCGTGGCCATCATCAGCAGCAGGATGACGACGCCGAGCATCCACACGAGCTCGCGCGGCGCCTTGTAGCTGCCGTAGTAGAGCCCGCGGAAGATGTGGATGTAGACCACGATGAAGAAGAAGCTCGCCCCGTTGGCGTGCGCGTAGCGCAGCAGCCAGCCGTAGTTCACGTCGCGCATGATGTGCTCGACCGAATCGAAGGCGACGAGCGTGTTCGCGCCGAAGTGCATGGCGAGCACGATGCCGGTGACGATCTGGATCAGCAGCGCGAGGCCGGACAGAACGCCGAAGTTCCACAAGTAGTTGATGTTGCGCGGCACCGGATAGCCTGCGCCCACGCTGTTGTAGACGAGACGCGGCAGCGGCAGGCGCGAATCCAGCCACTGCATGAACGGGTTCTTCGGCTGATAGTGGTTTGCCCAGGGAAAGCTCATCGCCGGTTATCCAATCTGAACGCGCGTGTCGGACGTGAAGGCGTACTCAGGCACTTCGAGGTTCTTCGGTGCCGGGCCTTTGCGGATACGCGCCGCGGTGTCGTAGTGCGAACCGTGGCAAGGGCAGAAGTAGCCGCCGTAGTCGCCGCGATTCTCGCCTTCCGCGGCGCCGAGCGGCACGCAGCCGAGGTGGGTGCAGACGCCGAGCGTGATCAGCCAGTTCGCCTTGCCTTCCTTGGTGCGCTCGGCAAGCGTCTGCGGGTCGCGCAGGTCCGAAACCGGCACCTTGTTGGCTTCGGCGATCTCCGCGGGCGTCAGGTTGCGCACAAACACCGGCTTGCCGCGCCAGTTGACCTTGATCGCCTGCCCGACCGCGACGGGCGCGAGATCGACCTCGATCGAGGCGAGCGCCAGCACGTCGGCGGACGGGTTCATCTGGTCCACGAGCGGCCAGGCGGCCGCCGCAGCGCCAACGCCGACAAAGGCGCCGGTTGCGACATGGATGAAGTCGCGGCGGCGCACGCCTTCATCGGTGATCGGATGACCGGTGGTGTCTTCGACTGTCGTCATTCACTAACCCCGCGAGCGGGAGATATTCGGGCAGGCTCCGCCCGAACGCCCCCTTAGGTTCGATGCTTGGGCGCCTGATAGCCGCCGACACCCCTTGGCCGCAATGGGCAAAATTGGCGCATTGCTGTGGAAGCATGGCTGGGCTAGCGCAATGCGCCATGCGCATCGCCCTTTTCCAGCCCGATCTGCCGCCCAACGTCGGCACACTGGTGCGGATGGGCGCGTGTCTTGGCCTTCCGGTGGACATCATCCGCCCCTGCGGCTTCCCGCTGGGACGTGAGGCGCTTCGCCGCAGTGCGATGGACTATTTGGAGCACGCCGAAATCCATATCCATGCCGATTGGGCGGCGTTTCAGGAGAGCGTGCCCGGCCGTCGCGTGCTGCTGACGACCAAGGCCTCCGTACCGTATACGGACGCGCACTACATCCCGGACGATGTGCTGGTGGTCGGGCAGGAATCAGTCGGCGCCCCCGATTTCGTGCACGATGCCGCCGCGCTTCGTGTTCGCATCCCGATGAAGCCGGGCCTCCGCTCCCTGAACGTGGCGCTCGCCGCCGCGATGGTGGCGGGCGAGGCCCTCAGACAGACAGGATTTTCTCCGCAATGACGAGTTTCGACGCCCGCCAGACCGCCGCCGCCGACTGGTTCCGGACCCTTCGCGACCGTATTTGCGCCGCCTTCGAAGCACTTGAGGACGATCTCGGCGGCGATGCCCTACCGGGCCGATTCGAACGCAGGAGCTGGGACCGCGCCGATCATTCGGGCGCCCCGGGCGGCGGCGGCACGATGTCGGTGATGAAGGGCCGCGTGTTCGAGAAGGTCGGGGTCAACATCTCCACCGTCCACGGCGCTTTCGATCCCGAGTTCGCGAAAACGATTCCCGGCGCCGCTGAAGACCCGCGCTTTTTTGCCACAGGCATTAGCCTCGTCGCGCACATGGCGAACCCGCATGTGCCCGCTGTTCACATGAACACGCGCTATCTCGTGACGACGAAGGCGTGGTTCGGCGGCGGGGCGGACCTCAACCCGCCGATTCCCGTGGAGGCGGACACCGCCGACTGGCACGCCGCCTTCAAGGCCTGCTGCGACCGGCACGACCCCGAATACTTCCCGCGCTTCAAGGCATGGTGCGACGAGTATTTCTTCATCAAGCACCGCAACGTCGCGCGTGGACAGGGCGGCATCTTCTACGATCAGCTCGCGAGCGGCGACTGGGACGCGGACTTCGCCTTCACCCGCGACGTCGGCGAGACGTTCCTCGCCATCTACCCGGGGCTTGTCCGCCGCCACATGCATGAGGACTGGACGGCGGAAGACCGCGCCCGGCAGCTCGCCTACCGGGGCCTCTATACGGAGTTCAATCTCGTCTACGACCGGGGAACGCTTTTCGGCCTCAAGACCGGCGGCAATATCGACGCGATCCTGATGAGCCTGCCGCCCGTTGCAACCTGGAGCTAAGCGGCGAGCTGACGGTAGATATTGGCGGAGAGCACCGAGACGAAGACGCTGAACACGGCGCCGACGATCGAGATCAGAAGTTCGGTGAGGAAGGACGGATCCTCCGGCGTGCCGCCCGTTGCAGCGAGCCCGATGGCGCCGACCAGCCCGCTCAGGATCGCGAAGATCAGCACGAACACGGCGAAAATCGCGAAAATGCGCCCGACATTGCCAGCGGTCATCGCCCAGCTGCGCCGCAGCGCATCGGCCGCGCGCGCGTCTTCGCCCGCGATGATCGCCGCCAGCAGCGACAGGCGCAGCGCGAAATAGACGGCCACCCCCGTGAGCAGCAGCAGAAGCGTACTCGTCGCCACCGACGCCTGCTGCGCGCCCGCGAGATAAAGGACGCCGACCGGCATGAAGACGACGACGACGGCAAGGCTCGCAAGAACGATGCGGGGCGTAAGACCCACGGCGCGGCGAATCGCCGACCCGGCGTCGATATTGGGGAACAGCACCAGCAGCACGATTGCGGCCTGTCCGATCACGCCGATGAGCCCGCCCACGGCCTGCGCGAGCTGCGCGTTCTGCTCGCCGAGCGCCTTTTCGTCGGCGAAGCGCGCGATCAGCAGCGAGGGCATGAACACGAAGGCTGCGGCGGGCAGCGCGAATTCGCCGAAGCGGCGCTGCACGTCAGCGATCGTGTCGGTCCAGGCCTTGCCGATCGCTAGCGCCACGCATCATCCCCCATTTTTTCGAAAAAGAACGCCGGTTCAGGCGGCGTGCGGAACGCCCTTTTCGGCGAGCAGCTCGTGCAGTTCGCCCGATTCGAACATTTCCATCATGATGTCGCTGCCGCCCACGAACTCGCCCTTCACGTAAAGCTGCGGGATCGTCGGCCAGTCGCTGAACGCCTTGATGCCCTGGCGCAATTCGGCGTCCTGCAGCACGTCGGCGCTGTCGTATTCAACGCCGAGGTGCTCCAGGATGGCGATGGCGCGGCTCGAAAAGCCGCACTGCGGAAACAGCGGCGTGCCCTTCATGAACAGCACGACGTCGCTGCCGTTCACCTTCTCGGCGATTCGCGTGTTGATATCGGTCATGTCTTGCTCCTCGTCCGGTTCAGGCCGGAACCTCGGTTGTCAGCTGCAAGGCGTGCAGTTCGCCGCCCATGCGACCGCCGAGCGCCGCATAGACCATCTGGTGCTGGCGAACGCGCGGCAGGCCCCGGAACGCCTCCGAAACCACGCGCGCGGCATAGTGATCGCCGTCGCCGGCAAGGTCGGTGATCTCCACGACCGCGTCCGGCAGCGCGGCCCGGATCATGCCTTCGATCGCGCCTGCATCCATCGGCATGGCGCGACCCTCAAACTTCCTCGATGAACTGGCGGCGCGCCTCGACGAGCTTTTCCTCCATCGCGCGACGCACTTCGTGCTCGGTGACTTCAACGCCCTTGGCGGTGAGGTCGCCGTAGACCTTGCGGAACACGTCGTCGTCGCCCGCTTCCTCGAAGTCGGCGGCCACCACCTCGCGCGAATAGGCATCGGCCTCGGCGGTGTTCAGCCCCAGCTTTTCCGCCGCCCAGTTGCCGAGCAGGCGGTTGCGCCGCGCCGTGACCTTGAACTGAAGCTCGGCATCGCGCGCGAAGCGATTCTCGAAAGCCTTCTCGCGGTCGTTGAGATTGGTCATGGCGGGCGTGTGTCCTTCCTTGGCGGGCAAGCCGGGTTATCGGGGTCTAGATAGAGAGGCACCGCACCCGGTTCAACTGCAAGCAGCACGCTTGATCGTCGCAGCTTTTGCGCAGAAACTTGCCGGGCGGACATTCAGGCAGGCGGGGCGGTACGTGATGAGCGGCGAGATCGATGCGGCGGGAACGCTGGCGGCGGGCGGCCTCGTGGCGGCGGAACTGGATAAACAGGACGCCCGGGCGGGCGACGTACAGACGATCTGCCCCAACTGCGACGCCGCCATCGCCGGCCATTATTGTCACGAATGCGGGCAAAGCGCGCACCTGCCGCGCTCGATCGGGCACATCTTCCACGACATCGTGCACGGCGTGCTGCACTTCGACAGCAAGGGCTGGCGCACCCTGCCGATGCTGGTGACGCGCCCCGGCACGCTGACCCGAGACTATGTGGAGGGCAAGCGCGCCCGCTACGTCGCCCCTTTCCCGATGTTCCTGTTCACCGTGTTCCTGATGTATTTCACCTTCGCCATGGTCGGCGGGCCCGACGTGAACCTCGCGGACGCGGTGCAGCTCGATCCCAAGAGCGTCGAGGCGGCGCAGCAGGAGCTCGTCGCCGAAACCGAAAGATTGAAAACACTCGAGGCGAAGCTGGCCGCGGCAAAGGCAAAGCCGGTGCCCGTGCCCGGCGAGGCCGCGGAACTCAAAGGCCAGATCACCGAACTGCGCACCGAGATCGGCATCATGAAGGCGACGCTCGGCACGATGGGCGTCGTGCCGCGCGATCCCGAAAATCCCGACGCGCCGCAGCCGCCGGACTGGCGCGAGGCGCTCGCCAAGGCCGCCGACAAGAACGCGCTCGACGTAGATACCGGCAACCCCGGCCTCAATGCGAAGCTCAAGAAGGCGCTCAAGAACCCTGAGCTGTTGTTCTACAAGATGCAGCAGTCCGCCTATAAGTTCTCGTTCCTGCTGGTGCCGCTGTCGCTGCCGTTCGTGTGGCTGCTGTTCCCCTTCCGGCGCAGCACGCACCTTTATGATCACGCGGTATTCACGCTCTATTCGCTGTCATTCATGTCGCTTTTGTTCGTGGTTGCCGTGCTGCTCGCCCGCATCGGCATCATCAGCTTCGGCAACGCCATGATGATCAGCATGTTCGTGCCGCCCGTCCACATGTTCGCGCAGTTGAAGGGCGCCTACGGGCTCAGCGTAGGCGGCGCACTCGCGCGGACCTTCCTGCTCTCCATCTTCGCGGTCATCGTCCTCAGCCTGTTCACGGTCATCATCGTTGCGCTCGGCGCGGTCTGACCCGCTTCGCCTGAGCGCTTCCCCCGAGTGCTTGCATTGTCAGCCCGTCAGGCTTCCGCTATGGCGGGTGGTGTGTTTCCCCGCCTCGGGCACGCGCCAGTCCCGGTGCGAACCGGGGCGGTGCTTTTTTCAGAACTCCGAATCGAGAAGGTCCGCCGATGTCCCGCCGCCGCCAGATCTACGAAGGCAAGGCCAAGATCCTGTACGAAGGGCCCGAACCCGGCACCATCATCCAGTATTTCAAGGACGACGCGACCGCGTTCAATGCCCAGAAGAAGGGCACGATCAGCGGCAAGGGCGTGCTCAACAACCGGATTTCCGAGCATATCTTCACGCTGCTCGGCCAGATCGGCATCCCCACGCACTTCATCCGCCGCCTCAACATGCGCGAGCAGCTCGTGCGGCAGGTGGAGATCATCCCGGTCGAGGTCGTGGTGCGCAACGTCGCCGCCGGCTCGATCTCGAAGCGTCTAGGTATCGAGGAAGGCACGCCGCTGCCCCGCACGATCCTTGAATATTACTACAAGGACGACGCGCTCGGCGATCCGATGATCACCGACGAGCACATCGCCTGCTTCGGCTGGGCGACGCAGGAAGAGATGCACGACGTCGCCGACATGGCGATCCGCATCAACGACTTCATGTGCGGCCTGTTCGCGGGCGTCGGCATCCGCCTCATCGATTTCAAGCTGGAGTTCGGCCGCCTGTGGGACGGTGACTACAGCCGCATCATCCTTGCCGACGAGATCAGCCCGGACGGCTGCCGCCTGTGGGACAGCACCACGAACGAGAAGCTGGACAAGGACCGCTTCCGCCAGGATCTGGGCGGCGAGGTGGAAGCCTATCAGGAAGTCGCCCGCCGCTTCGGCCTGCTCCCCGAAGGCTCCGTCTCCACGGTCCTAGACCTCGACGAGCACCGCAAGGCCCGCGGCAAGAAAGACAGCTGACAGCCTATCCCTGAACGGGTCTGATTTTCGGTCAGGCCGTGGCGAAAATGGTGGATTTCGAGAACCGGCGCGCAGCGTACCTAAAGGTACGTGAGCACCGGAAGCGCAGAAAGCCGCCGTTTGCAGCCCGGCCTGAGCGAAAATCAGACCCGTTCAGCGGCGCTTGGCGCGCTTCTTCTTGACCTGATAGCCGCAGATGATGCCGAAAAGGAACGCGCAGAACAGCGCGATGTGCAGGTTCGAGCCGCGCATCTGGCCGAGGATGTCCTCGTAATAGACGAACAGCGCCACGAACATGGCGGCGGCGAGAAGCCCCATCAGCCGTCCTTTCGCCAAGCGGAAATGATGCCGAACAGGAACGACGCGACAAGCGCGAGCTGTATCTCCTGATCGTGTGTCAGCCACGGAAAGATGTACCCGCCGACGAAATTCTCGGCGGTCGCGAACAGCACCACGAACAAGGCAATGGCGAGATAGTCCACGTGCCCCAGACCCCGAACTGAGAATGACCCGGTCCTAACCATAGGCACGCAGGCTTAACAAAACCCTCACATGCGCCCGGGCTCCGGCGATTTTGGGCGTTGCGGCGCGGCGCGGGGAACGCCATAAGGCGCGCCATGAAAGCCAAAGTCTATGTCACGCTGAAAAACGGCGTCCTTGATCCACAGGGCAAGGCGATCTGCCACGCGCTCGAATCCCTGGGGTTCGGCGAGGCGCAGGATGTGCGGCAGGGCAAGTTCATCGAGCTTGAACTCGCCGACGGCACCAGCGAGGCGCGCATCGAGGAGATGTGCCGCAAGCTGCTCGCCAACACCGTGATCGAAAACTACCGGATCGAGATCGCCTGAGATGAAGAGCGCGGTCATCGTCTTCCCCGGCAGCAACTGCGACCGCGACATGGCGGTCGCGCTCCGCGAGGTGACGGGACGCGCGCCCGCGATGGTCTGGCACCGCGAAACCGTGCTGCCCGACGTCGATGTCATCGCGCTTCCGGGCGGCTTTTCCTATGGCGACTATCTGCGCACCGGCGCGATTTCGGCGCAGTCGCCCATCATGGCGGCGGTGAAGCGTGCCGCCGAACAGGGCCGCTTCGTGCTCGGCGTCTGCAACGGCTTCCAGGTTCTCACCGAAACCGGGCTGCTGCCGGGCGCGCTGATGCGCAACGCGGGGCTCGATTTCGTGTGCCGCGACGTGCCGCTGACGGTCGAGAATACGCAGACCGCGTTCACGTCGGCCTACGCAGCGGGCGAAACGATCCGCATTCCGGTGGCGCACCACGACGGCAACTATTTCGCCGATGCCGCCACGCTCGACCGGATCGAGGGCGAGGGCCGCGTCGTCTTCCGTTACGCCGAGGACGTGAACGGCGCGCAGCGCCGCATCGCAGGCATCGTCAACGAAACCGGTAACGTGCTCGGCATGATGCCGCACCCGGAGCGCGCTATCGAAGCGGCGCAGGGCGGCACCGACGGTCGCCGCCTGTTCGAAGGCCTCGTGCAGGCCTTCGTCGACGCGTGAACGGAGCGGGTTCAAGCATCGGCAAGCTTTTCGGCTACTGAGCGCCGCTCGGGCGGCCCTGCCATTCGGCGATCACGTGCTCCAGGCCCGCGCATAGTTCTGCGTCCGGGCCCGTAAGCAAACGCTTCGCACGCGTGCGAATCTCGGTGCGATCCGCCGCGTCCGTCAGATACGGTGCGGGAGACTTGCCGTCGATGCGCGCCAGCAGCAGTGCCGCCGTGAGCGCCCCTGCGCGCCGCATCAGCGCATCGGCATCCTCCCAGACGATGCCCGCACGATAGGCCTCCGCCATTTGCGTGGCGGACGCTGTCAGCGTGGTGGCGTGCGGCCTCAGCCACACCGCCTTCAGCAGAAGATGCGTGGTGCAGAACGCAAGGTCGAATGCCGGATCGCCATGCACCGCACATTCGGCATCGAGGAACACGGGGCCACCGGGACCGACGAGGATGTTCTTCGGGCTGACATCGCCGTGGACGAGCGCGACGTGCCGCGCTTCAAGATCGGCCGCGAGCGCCCTGAGGCGCGGCGCGACCTCCGCATCATGCTGTGCGACATGGAGCAGGAACGGGTCCACGCGCAGCGCATGAAACATCGCGCCCGTATCGAAATCGCGCGCGATCGCGGGGTCGTTTGCCGTCGCGGCGTGAATGCCGACGAGCGCTTTGCCGACCTTCGCGGCGAAGCCCGGATCGACATGCCCAGCGATAAGTTCGTCCTTCCAGACCGGGTGCTGCGCCGGCTCCAGAAAGCGCATCGCGAAGAGGTGCTCTTCGGGCACTTCGGCGACGATCGTGGGGACGATTCCGGGCGCGAACGCGCCGACGCGCCGCAGCCAGCGCACCTCGCTCTCGGCGCGCTCGACGGGCGCAAACCAGTCCGCCTGCACGCGCAGCTGGGGAAGCGCGCGCTTCACGGCAATCGGCCCGGCCGCCGTATCGACGCGCCACACGTCGCACGATACGCCGCCGGACAGCGGCGTCATGCGGGGCACCTCTCCGGGGGCGACAAGTCCGCAGGCGCGCAGGTGTTCGATAACGGCTTCGTCTTCCACGGCGCCCAGGCGTCCTTTCACGGGTTTTCGCGAATCTTCGGCGCTAAGCTCTAACGTCGCTCAACGTCGGCGCGTCCTTCGCTTCCTCGGCCAGATTGGCGATCACGCGGCGCAGCAGCGATTGCAGTGCGTCCACCTCCGCGTCGGATAGCCCCGTCGTCGCGAGATCATGCACCTCCGCATTCATCGGCACGAGAACGTCTTCGAGCGCCTTCGCATGATCCGTGAGGTGAATATAGATCTTGCGGCGATCGATCTTGCTCTTTTCGCGCCGCACCAGACCCGCCGCCTCAAGGCTTTTCAGCGCAACCACCGTGGTCGGCTCGCGCATCCCCACGCGCGCGCTGAGTTCGCGCTGCGTGATGCCATCCTCCCGCCAAAGCTGCCGCAGGAAGCGCCACTGCCCCGCCGAAACGCCGTGCTCAAGCGTGCGCCGTTCGAGCGCGCGCGAAAACGAGCGGAACATCACGCGGGAAAGATAGCCGATGCTGTTCTCCGGCAGCCTGTAATACGCTGCGGGCTGACGCGTGGCTTTGGATTTCGACACCGTAAAACTCTCCCTGTGCCGGTGCTACACGCTCGCCTTGAACGGCGTGAAATCGGTCTTGCGGTCGTAGACGTCGAGGCCTTCTCGCCGTTTCAGGAAGCCGACAACTGCGTAGGTCACCGGCGTCAGGATCGCCTCCCAACTCACCTTCAGCACCCACTGCGTGATGAGCACCTTCAGCACAAGGTCGTTCGTCCAGCCCGCCGCGCCGAGGAACGCCAGCGGGTAGAAGATCAGACTGTCGACACCCTGCCCCGCCACCGTACTGCCGATCGTACGCGTCCAAAGGTGCTTGCCCTTCGTCCACACCTTCATCTTCGCCATCACGTAGGAGTTGGTGAACTCGCCCGCCCAGAAGGCGACGATGCTGGCGAAGACGATGCGCGGCACCTGGCCGAACACCGCCTCGTAGCTCGCCTGCCCGGTCCAGTCGGCGGCGGGGGGCAGCGCCACCACCACCCACGCCATGAACGCCATGAAAATGAGCGCGGCGAACCCCGCCCAGATGCAGCGCCGCGCCCGTGCATAGCCGTAGACTTCGGTCAGCACGTCGCCGAGCACGTAGCCGACGGGGAAGAACAATATGCCCGCGCCGAACGGCCAGTCGCCGATGCCGGGGAGGTCCACGACCGCCACCTTCCCCGCGCCGAGCACGTTCGAGAGCAGCAGGATGGTGACGAATGCCGCCATCACGACGTCGAAGTAGCGCAGCGGCCGCCCGTGCAGCGACTCTGCCTCGACAGCGTGGGGTGACTGCGCGCCGTTCACAATTTGTTCCTCATGCGCTACACTCCCGCTCATGCGCTCCGATTCGCCGCTCCGCTGGCTGTTTCTCGATCTGAACAGCTATTTCGCCAGTGTCGAGCAGCAGTTGCAGCCCGCGCTGCGCGGCAAGCCCGTCGTCGTCGCGCCGGTGGATACGGATACGACGAGCGCGATTGCCGCCAGCTACGAGGCGAAGGCCTTCGGCATCCGCACCGGCACGCCCATTTGGGAGGCGAAGCGCCTCTGCCGCGACCTCATCGTCACTCCCGCGCGCCACGGCGCCTATGTCGACTACCACAACCGTATCCGTGCCGAGGTGGAGCGGCACATTCCGGTCACGAAGGTCTGCTCGATCGACGAGGTCGCCTGCCGCCTGATGGACAATGAGAACGACCCGGCCTTCGTCCGCGACCTCGCCCGGCGCATCAAGGCGGGGATCGCCGCGAATGTCGGCGAATATCTGAAATGCTCGATCGGCGTCGCGCCGACGCGCCTCGTCGCCAAGATCGCCTGCGACATGCAGAAGCCTGACGGCCTCACCGTCATCGAGGCACACGAACTGCCCGAACGGCTCTACGTGCTGAAGCTGATCGACATCCCCGGCATCGGCCGCAAGATGGAGCGCCGCCTCGCCATAAAGGGCGTGCTCACGATCCGCGACCTCATCGCGCGCGGGCCCAAACGCGCCGGCGAGGCGTGGGGCGCGGTGAACGGCGACCGGCTCTGGTGGACACTCACCGGCCACGAGGTGCCGGACGTCGAAACGCAGCACCGCTCGATCGGCCACAGCCAGGTGCTCTCGCCCGCAAAGCGCGACCTCGCCGCCGCGCTCGCCACCACGCGGCGGCTGTGCCTGAAAGCCGCGAGCCGCCTCCGCCGCGAAGGCTATGCCGCGCGCAGCCTCCTCCTCCACGCCCGGCTGGAGGACGGCGGCAAGTTCGCCGCGCACCAGCGCCTGCCGCTGACGCAGGACAGTTTCAGCTTCCTGCGCGAACTCGATGCGCTCTGGCCCCGCCTCGCGGCGCAGAAGCCGCGCATCCGCATGATCGGCGTCACGCTCGCCGAGATTGCCCCCGCCGGCCACGAACAGGGCGCATTGTTCGACCGCGACGACATCGACCACGCCCTCGCCCGCGAGGCGCGAGGCCTCCGCCTCAGCGAGGCCATGGACAAGGCGAACGCGAAGTTCGGCCGCAACGCCGTCACGCTCGGGCCGCTGATCGGCGGCCGCATCGATCACGTCGGCGCGAAGATCGCCTTCCACCGTATCCCCGACATGGCGGAGTTCCACGAATAGGCGCTGGAACCGCGCGCGCCGCCTCGCTATGAGCGCGGCCATGACCGATATCATCACGCCCGAGATCGTCGCCGAGCACGGCCTGACGCCCGACGAGTACGAAACCATCCTCGCCGCGATGGGCCGCACGCCCAACCGCACGGAGCTTGGCATCTTCTCGGTGATGTGGTCGGAGCACTGCTCCTACAAATCGAGCCGCCTCCACCTGAAGACCCTCCCCACCGAGGCACCGTGGGTGATCTGCGGCCCCGGCGAGAACGCGGGCATCATCGACATCGGCGACGGCGACGCCGCCATCTTCAAGATGGAAAGCCACAACCACCCCTCGTTCATCGAGCCCTATCAGGGCGCGGCAACCGGCGTCGGCGGCATCCTGCGCGACGTCTTCACCATGGGCGCGCGCCCGGTCGCCAACATGAACGCGCTGCGCTTCGGCGCGCCGGACCACCCCAAGACGCGCCACCTCGTCAGCGGAGTCGTCCACGGCATCGGCGGCTACGGCAACTGTGTCGGCGTGCCCACGGTGGGCGGCGAGGTGAACTTCCACCCGGCGTACAACGGCAACATCCTCGTGAACGCCATGACCGTGGGCGTCGCGAAGACCGACAAGATCTTTTATTCCGCCGCCGCCGGCATCGGCAATCCGGTGGTCTACGTCGGCTCCAAGACCGGCCGCGACGGCATCCACGGCGCCACCATGGCGAGCGCCGAATTCACCGACGATTCGGAGGAGAAGCGCCCCACCGTGCAGGTCGGCGACCCCTTCACCGAAAAGCTCCTCATCGAAGCCTGCCTCGAACTCATGGCGTCGGACGCGATCGTCGCGATTCAGGACATGGGCGCGGCGGGCCTCACCTCCTCGTCGGTCGAGATGGCCTCGAAGGGCGGCGTCGGCCTCGAACTCAATCTCGACGCCGTGCCCTGCCGCGAAACCGGCATGATCCCCTATGAGATGATGCTCTCCGAAAGCCAGGAGCGGATGCTCATGATCCTGAAGCCCGGCCGCGAGGCCGAGGCGGAGGCGATCTTCCGCAAGTGGGAACTCGATTTCGCGGTGATCGGCACCGTCACCGAAACCGGCCGCCTCGTGCTGAAATTCAAGGGCGAGACCGCCGCCGACATCCCGCTCGCCCCGCTTGCGGACAACGCCCCGCTCTACGACCGCCCGCACGTGGAAACACCGAAGCGCGCACCGCTGACAAATGTGCCCGAAAGCACCGACCTCGCCGCCGATCTCGTGACGCTGATCGGCTCACCGGACATCGCCAGCCGCCGCTGGGTGTGGGAGCAGTACGACCACATGGTCGGCGCGGACACCGTCCAGTGCCCCGGCGGCGATGCCGCCGTCGTGCGCGTGCATGGCACCCGCAAAGGCCTCGCCATCACCACGGACTGCACGCCGCGCTACTGCTTCGCGGACCCGTTCGAGGGCGGCAAGCAGGCGGTGGCCGAAGCCTACCGCAACCTCTCGGCGGTCGGCGCGACGCCGCTCGCCATCACCAACTGCCTCAACTTCGGCAATCCGCAGCGCCCCGAGATCATGGGCCAGTTCGTCGGCTGCGTGTCGGGCATGGGCGCGGCGTCGAAGGCGCTCGACTTCCCGGTCGTCTCGGGCAACGTCAGCCTCTACAACGAGACGAACGGCGTCGGCATCCTCCCCACCCCCGCCATCGGCGGCGTGGGCCTGCTCAGCGACTACACGAAAAGCGCGACGATCGCGTTCAAGGGCGCAGGCGAGCCGATCTGGCTCGTCGGCAAGCGTGCCGGAGACGGCCACCTTGGCCAGTCGATCTGGCTCCGCGAAATCCACGGCCGCGAAGACGGCCCGCCGCCCCCGGTGGACCTTACCGCCGAGCGCGCGGCGGGCGAATACGTCCGCAGCCTGATCGCGGAAGGCAAAGCAACCGCCATCCACGATATCTCCGACGGCGGCCTCCTCGTCACCGTCACGGAAATGGCGCTCGCGGGCAGCACCGGCGCGAAGCTCGACACCCTCACCACGGCCCAAGCTTTCGGCGAAGACCAGGGCCTCTACGTCGTCACGGCACCCGAAGGCGCGCTGGATGGCGCGGCGGTGCCGGTGAAGCGCATCGGTACGACAGGCGGCGACGCCATTACCGTGGGCAGCGCCTCCGTCACCCTCGCCACGCTCCGCAATGCTTACGAGGGCTTCTTCCCAACGCTTATGGGGCGGGATGCATAGGCACTTCCCTCTGGTCAATTTTTGACCAAAAAATGAGGCCGTGAGCTGACTGGCTGGATTGTAGCGCGAAAGTCTGGAGAGCTGACACCTTCGTGAGATAGCGATCATAATCGAGACGGGTCAAATCATCAGCCCCGAAAGCGCGATTTGTAGGCTCGTCTTGAAATGCGACGGACCTCGTGGAGGATCGAAAATCTTTGCGCGTCGTGACTTTGATCTGAGATTTTCTCATATTAGGCAGATCGCAAACGAGTGAAACCAAGCACGATGCTAAAGAGTGAACGGGGCTTCTTGGCGTTTATAGCCATATGCCTATTGAGCGCGGGGGTAGTTTGGACTGGGATGCGTCCAGACTACCCAAATCTGCCTTCGAGTGAGTACAAAAGGGCCAATATAGGAAAATACAGCCCGGGTAGCCCTACTTGTTTGCCGTCACATTTACGTAGCCTGCCGGACGGTGAGGCTGCGGACGAGCAATACCGTTGCGAGGTGCAGGCCGAGGAGCATCGCCTCCAAAACGATGATCTCGTTCAGCAAACGAGATCGGCGAACGCCGCCAGCGCCGCCGTTGATCTTGCATATCGTCAGATGCTCATCGAACTTGCTGGTGGCATCTTTGGACTACTGACGTTGCTCGCTGCTGCCTATGCAGCTTGGTATGCTAAAAAAGCAGCCGAGGCAGGTCATGCAGCGAACCAGATTGCCGCAACTAATCACCAGCAGGCTTTGAGCCCCTACATTGCCGTCTCGAGTGCCAGTTTTAAGATTGACAACAACTTCCAGCCAATAGCTCATGTTGAGTTGAAAAATTACGGGCAGTCACCAGCGCTCGACGTAGAAACGTGGTTTCACATCTGGGTCGAGTGTTTCCCTCTGCACGACCCCCTACCCCCCGCTCCAAAAGACCTGCCTAAAGGGAAAAGTGTCATCGGCCCTGGAGGGACTGCTGAGATAGTTCATCCGCGAGGAGGTCCGCTCAATGCGACGGAGCAACGTGAAATCCTTGCGGGTGGTGCCGCCCTGTACGTGTTTGGTCAATCGACGTATCGCGACATCTCCGGCAATCAATTCTGCTCAGATTTTCTTCTATTCGCATCAGGGGACGATCAAGTGAAATTTCGTCGTTTATCTTCGTATATAGATGGGAATACTATCCGACATATCGCCCGCGAAAATGGTTCCATCTAATCATCTCGGCAATGTGTTCCGACGCTAGAATAGGGCAGAGAAAACCCCCAAAGCTAAAAGACTCAGTCGCGCATGTTGTTTTAAATATAAACCGTGAATGATTTCTATTTTCATAAAATATTTCATTGGCAGTGTTTTATTAATTGAACACAAAGTAGAACTGAAAATCGACGGGACCCTGCACATCCCGCTCCTTACATCTTCCCCCCCATACAACTCCGTAGCACCTTTTCATGGCACGCGCGCGAGATTCTGTTTCTGCGTCATCTCACTTCGCGCTAACCAACCGCCCATATTTCTTCAAAATCGCCCGCAGTTCCGCGTGCGGCAGGCGCTGCACGGTGTAGCCGTTCGCGCCCGTCATCGTCTCCGCCGCCACCAGCACGTTGGTGATTGCCTCTTCGGTCGCCTGCGTCGCCGCCTCGAAGATCGGGGTCAGCTTGTCGTTGGGCGTCGTCTCGACGCGGATGACATTGCCGCCCACGCTTTGCACGTTCGCGTTCGCGGTCGAGAAGGCGACGAAGATGTCGCCCGAGCCGTTGCTGCCCGCGTCGCCCATGCGGCCCATGCCCGCCGCCGCGCGTTTGGCGAGGCGCTTCAGCTGATGCGGCAGCATCGGCGCATCCGTCGCCATCACCACGATGATCGAGCCGTCGCCCGGCGCGACGCCGGTATTCGTCGCCGCCGTCTGAACCCCACGCGTTTCGGGCAGATATTTGCCTGCGAGTTCTTCGCCCACCGGCGCGCCCGCCACGCGCAGCCACGGCCTCATGCCGAAGTTGCACTGCACGAGCACGCCGACTGTGTAGCTCTTCCCATCCATCTCGATCACGCGCGAGGCCGTGCCCGTGCCGCCCTTGAAGCCGAAGCACTGCATCCCGACACCGCCGCCGACATTACCCTCGGCCACCGGGCCGCGCGCGGCGGTCTGGATCGCGCGCATCGCGTGTTCGGGCTTCACGTGAAAGCCGTTGATGTCGTTCAGCATCCCGTCGTAGGTTTCGGCCACCACCGGCGTGAACCACGCCCCCGGCCATTTCACGTCCGCAAGCCACCCCACCACCGCGTCGCGCACCACGCCGACGCTGTGCGTGTTGGTGATCATCACCGGCCCATCGAAATAGCCGCGCTCTTCCATCCACACCGTGCCGGTCATTTCCCCGGCGGCGTTGCTGGTTTCCCAGCCTGCGTACACCGGCGTGCGCGAATCCTTGCCGCGCGGCAACACGGCGGTGACGCCCGTGCGCACCGGCCCCTTGCCGCGCTCGAGCTTGCCCTCGCCCGAAATCAGGCTGACGTAACCGACCTCGACGCCCGCAACGTCCGTGATCGCGTTGTTCGCCCCCGGTTTCCCCGCGAACGGCACGCCGAGATCACGCGCACGCACGGTGTCCGCACTTGCTGCGGCGCTCGCTGCACCTGCCAGAACCATGCCGGCCGCGATGATCGCCGCAAATCGCCGATAGTGCATGTCGCTTCCCCTGCCCTGAATGTGGGCAGAGCATAACGCCTTGATCGCGGAAGAAAACCTTAGCCCCAGAGTGTGCCGGCTAGCTACCGTTGACGCACGACCGCCGCACCTTCTCGTGCTGGGCACGGGCGGCGGCCACGCGGCGGGAGAATTCGCCGCGCATGGCGTCGGCGCGGCCGGGGGGCTGGCATTGGCGGGCGTAGTTCACGGCTGCGTCCATGAACGTGGGCAGCACGGCGTTCAGCGAATCGAAGTTCGCGAGCATTTCGGTGCAGGCGGTTTGCTTGTCCGGATAGGCCTTGCGCGTGTCGAAACCGGCGACTGCTGCGGCGCGCTGCTGCGCGGCCACGGCCGCTTCGCGAAGGCCCTTGCACGCCACCGTCTCGCCGCCGCCCTCGGGGGGCTTCCCGATCACGCTCGCGTCGCTGGTGCCGAATTCGCGCGCCGCGACGCCGCGCAGGTCTTTCACGATGCCGCACTGTTTGAGCACCGCCGTGCCTCCCGGCGCACCGAGATCGATCTCCACCTCGCCGTCCGTCACCACCGTGGAGCGCGGCGCGCCGTCCAGCGTCCAGTCCACCACCGCGCACTGCTCAGTCGCGGTACGGATGGTGAGCGTGCTGCCTTCAGTCAGCAGTTCGGCCCGGCAGCCGCGCACGCGGATGCTCGTGTCGCACGAAGGCCCCTCAGCCATCGCAGGCGTGGCCACGAGCAAAAGCGCTGCGCAAAGCAGCGACGACCGGATCATGCCCTGTTTCCCCATCTTTGGCAGATTAACACGCACGGGCTGGTGCGTCTCGCGGTCAGATGCGCCCGAAGCTCTGGTTGCCCGCGGCGGTGCGCACCTCGCCGCGGCGCTGCACGAGCGGATTCGTCTCACGTTCCAGCACTTCCATCGTGCGGCGGAACAGCGGCTTCAGCCGCGCGACGAGCACGAGCAGTTCATCGGGTGCCTCCTGATGCTCTACGCAGCGGCGCGCGCCCATCTCGATGCGCTCGGTCAGCTCGCCCAGCGTCATCGCGCCGAACTGGCGGGCTTCGGATTTCATCGTGTGCGCAGGCATCACCATGCGCGCGGCATTGCCTTCGCGCTGCGCGGCTTCGATCTCGGCGACGGCCTTGCCGCCGTCTTCGCCGAAATAGGTGATGATCTTGATGAATCCCGCACCCATCGTCGCCCGCGTCTTCTCGAAAACCTCGATGTCGACGACCGGCAAACCGGGGTCGGTGATGTCCAGCTTTTCCACGCGCGCGATCCTTACCTTACTCTGCGCGAGGATCATCGGCCACGCGGGTAAAGTTTTGGTTTCCGCCAATGCTTGCCGAGGGGTTACGATCGCTATGGAAGCGCGAGGCCGAAGCTCGCCGGCGGTGGCTCGAAAAGGCCGGTAAAGCGCTGCAATTGCGCCGCATCCCCATCGATGCGCAGGATCCCTTTCTGCACGGCCTCCGCCGCTTTCACCTGCCCGCCGACAAGGCCGAGGAACACGCGGCGCGGGCTGGTGAGCGTCACAGCCGGGGCCGCGCCTTCCATCCAAGCCTGATGCACGAGCACGCGGTTCCGCACGCTCACGAGGCGCCGCTCGCCGCTGTCGGCAAGCACGATGCCGATGGAAAGGTCCGCTCCGGCTGCCTTTTCAGGCGACAGGCGCACCGCCATCAGGTCGAGGAGGTCGGCAAGCGGCGTCGACATCGCGATTTCGGATGTGTTCGCGCTGCCGCCGCTGGTGGGAAGCCCGCGCAGCTCGCGCGCGCCGGACAGGTAGATGTTGCGCCACGGCGCGGTTTCCGTCTGCCATGCCGTCTGCTCGAAGCTCGCGGCGAGCATGTCACGCGCGCGGGCGTTCTCGGGCTCCGCCATCACCAGGTGGGAGAGGAGTTCCGCCGCCCAGCGCTCGTCGCCCGCCCCCCGCGCTTTCGCGGCCTCGGCGATCACCTTTTTGGCGCCGCCCATCGCCGCCACGATGCGTTTGCCGCGTTCGATGTCGGGCAGCGGATCGAGGTGCGCGGGGTTGCCGTCGTAGTGGCCCATGTAGCGCTGGTAGACGGCGCGAGCGTTGAATTTCAGCGATCCGTAATGGGGCCGGTTGAACCACGCCTGCCCAAGCTCCGGCGGAAGCTGGATCGCCTCGGCGATTTCGCTCCCGTTCAGCCCCGCGTTCATCATGCGCACGCTCTGGTCGTGCAGGTATTTGTATGCATCGCGGTGCAGCGCCATGTAGCGCCGCAGCGTCTCGCCGCCCCAGCGCGGCCAGAAGTGCGAGGTGAACACCACGTCGCTCTTCGGCCCGAAGCGCGTGAGCGCGTCGGTCAGATAGTCCGCCCACACCTTCGCATCGCGCACCAGCGCGCCGCGCGGGGTCAGCACGTTGTGCATCGCCCCGTTCGCGTTCTCCGCAAGGCAGAGCGCGCGGAAATCGGGCAGGTAGAAGTTCATCTCGGCGGGCGCCTCGGTGCCGGGCGTTAGCTGGAATTCGAAGGCGAGTCCGTCGATCCGCACGGCCTCGCCGCCAGCGCGGATCACGTCCGTCGGCGCGATCAGGCTATACGTCCCCCCCGCCACCACCGGGCCGATCCCGGCAGAGACAATTCCCTCCGGCCCGCGCTCCAGCGCGCTGCCAAACATGAACGCCGCCCGCCGGCTCATCGCGGCCCCCGCGATCACGTTCTCGGAGGTCGCATGTTCCATGAACCCGTCAGGCGCATAGATCCGCACCTTCCCCGCCTTCACGTCCGCCTCGTCCACGATGCCGCGCACCCCGCCGAAGTGGTCGATGTGGCTGTGCGTGTAGATCACCGCCGTCACCGGCAGGTCGCCGATGTGTTTGCGCGCCAGCGCCATCGCCGCGCGCGCGGTTTCCACGGTCGTCAGCGGATCGACGACGATCAGCCCGGTCTTGCCCCGGATCAGCGTCATGTTCGCAAGGTCGAAGCCGCGCACCTGCCAGATGCCGGGCACCACTTCGAAGAGGCCGGCCTCGCTCACCAACTGCGCATTCCGCCACAGGCCGGGATTCACCGTATCGGGCGCGGGGCCAGCGACCTTCGCGTCGTCGGCGAACGACCGGATCGCGCGGCCATCAGGCCCGGCCACATCGCCGTCCGGCCGGGCGAGAAGGCCTCGCCGCGCAAAGTCGAAATCCTCAGTATCGCCGAACGGCAAGGCCGCTGCCGCCGCGCTGTTCGCGGCCTTTGTCGATGCGCTCGGCGCTTCCGCCGCCGCAGGATGCGCTACTGCGAGCGCCGCCAGAATCCAAAGGCGCATCATCCGTTCCTCCCCGTTTTGCGTTATGCTGCACGAATCGGGAGGCGGCGCAAATGGCGAAGGTGACAGGGATCGGCGGCGTGCTGCGTTACGCCGATGCCGGCGACGAGGCCTTCTCGATCTTCAGCGCGTTCAAGGCCGACACGGCCTACCTCGACCCCTCCCCACACGGCATCATGATCAACCTGCGCGTCGACGATCTCGACGGGCTGCAGGCGCACCTCGAAGCAGGCGGCGTCCCTGTCGACCGCAAGGACGAGGACTACGGCAAGTTCGCGTGGGTGATCGACCCCAACGGCATCAAGATCGAGCTGTGGGAACAGATCGGCCCGGCACCGCCCGCCTGATCCGCCATTCGAGCGGCCCCGTTTCCTCGGCCACGACGCCTTGCTCGCCCGCGAACGCCGGCACGTCGCGCGCCGCTGCGGGATCGTCGGCGACAAGCTCGAACTCGGCCGCCTCGGGATGCTCGCGGAGCGCCCGCGCGAGCCTGAGCACGGGAAGAGGACACCGCATCCCGCGCGCATCCACCCGCACGACCGCCGCGTCGGTCACGCTCAGCGGATCTCGAACAGCTTGATGCTTCGGCTCGCGTAGAGATAGGCGAGGACGAGCGAGGAAAACAGCCGACGCTTGCCGCGCCGTCCACGCGCGATGAACACGCCCTCGGGATGCCGGTAGAGGTTGGGATAGACCTCTTCGGATTCTTCGACGAGCTGGTCCTTCGCGGCACTGTCGAGCCCGCGCCAGCGCGAGTAGATACGGCGCTGCCGACGCCGCTCGCGCACCACCAGCCAGAGCAGCCCGCCGCCCGCCACAAGGCCGACGCCCATCGCAAGGCCCGCGAGCCACTGACGGCCCTCGTGCGTTTCCACCTCGCGCGGCGTGGCGACCGCCTCGTCGGGCAGCGCCTCGTCCTCATTCTCGGGGTTTTGCGCCCCGCGCGCTTCGGCCTGTTCGTGCGCCAGATACTCCTCGACGCGAAGCCCCATCACCGGCTTGATGGGGCCGTCGGCGAGGCGCATCTGATCGATCGTGCCATCACCGCCCGATACGAAGCCCTCGCCGGACGCGCCCACCGTGATCGCATAGAGCGGCCGCTCGGTGCATTTCACCTTGAGCGTCCGCGCGCGCGCAGACGTGCGGAAGACCTGATATTCGCGAACACGCGGACAGTTTACGTCGAGTTCGATCACGGTCGCCGAAACGAGCTTTTCCAGTTCCTCGTCCGCGGCTCCGCCTTTCAGCGCATGGAAAAGCCGCGTCGTCGCGGGCTGCAGCGCAAGGAGGCTCGGGTCCGGCTCGGTTTCCGCGGCGGGCCCGTCGGGCTGCGCGGGCTCCAGCGTCTCCGGGTCGCCATCAAGCACGGCTTCGGGAACGACCGGAGGCTCGCCCGTCGCCAGAGTCGGCGCGAGCATCAGCGCAATCGTCAAGAGAACCGCGGATGGCATGGCGCTGATAGATACCGATGCCGCAGCCACCTGTCAGCACGGAACAGCAACGATACGCGAGAGTAAGCGGCGCCTAGGCTGCTTTCGCCCGCAGCGCGGTGCAGAGCGCCCGGTCGAGCACGGACGTTGTGATGTGTCCATGCCGCGCAAGTCCGACGAGCCGCGCTTCAGTCGCAGGGCCGAGAAGGGGGCGCAGGCCCGTGCGCAACATATCGACGAAGGCGGGCGCCCGTTCGGTAAGGACGCGCAGTTGATCTTCCGAGAGCTGCCCCTCGGAAATCGCCTTCACGATGGCATTGAACGCGTCAGGGTCGGTGATGTGCGCCTGCAAGGTCGCCTGCAAGATCACGTCCGCGCGCCTCGTGAGAAGCGTTCCGGCCAGCACCATGGCGTTGATCTGATCGGCAAATGCTTCGGAACTCATACATGCCCCCAATGGATACTTCGGTCAGTTAGGGCTAGGGCCGCACGCGGATAAGCCCCCCCTCCGATCTCCCGGGTGACAAACGCGACGGGCCGTTCGCATGGGGTGGCTCTCGTAACGCATTGCTGTCTCAAGCGCGATCTTTCTTGAAGATCGCAAAGCATATGGCCGCCTCCCGAGAGCGCGAACGGCTCTGGCACGGCGTTTCGCGCGCCTTTACAAACGTCGCTTCGGGTGGTCGCCGGCGTATCGGCGACATAAACGACATGACAGTCAGAAGCTGTTATAACGGAAACAGCAGCTGACAAGATCGTCGACCATGTGGTCCCAAGCCGTTCGAACAGGACAATTCATCTCAGTGAACGACCGCACCAACGAGTCCCAACCGATCACACTTACCCCTGAACCTCGTCGTTATACGCAGGCGCGGGGCCGTGCGCGGCGGGAGGCGTTGCTCCAGGCGGCGCGCGAGTTGCTTCAGGAGCGCGAGATCGACGATATCACCCTGCCGATGGTGTCGGAGGCAGCGGGCATTCCGTCGAGCTCAACCTATCATTTCTTTCCAGACCTGCGGGAGCTCCTCAAGGAACTGGCGCGGACGATCTCCAATGAGATGGCAAGCAGAGAGCTGGTCAGCGACGCCGACGCCTCATGGCAGGCGATCATCGGCAACTTCCTCTCCGCCTCCGCCGACTATTTCAACGCCGACGCATCGGCCCGGCAACTTATCCTGGGCCCACGCACGACACCCGACATCCGGCAAGCCGGGTGCCATGATGATTTCCGATTCGGCGCGCAGCTCCACGCGGCGCTAAGCGATTGTTTCTACCTGCCCCCACTCGCCGAGCCGGTCGCCATCTTCTACCGCGCGATCGTCATCGCCGACGCTTTTTTCGCCTTGTCGGTGCTGGAGGACGGCATGATCACGCGCCACATGCTGGATGAAGCGATTCGCGGCGCGACCGGCTATCTCGGCAATTACCTGCCCCCTGTCCTGCAGTCCAAGCGCAGCCACTGATCCTTGATCTTCGAAAAGGGGTTCAGCAATCCCTATCGCCGAACGGATTCACAGCTTCATGGCCAGGATCTGTTTCGCCGCACGCTCTCCTTCCAGCACCGCGGTCTCCCACATCTGCGCGCCCCACAGTTCGGAATGGCCGAAGGCGATGCGATGATAGGGCTCGCGCAGCACGTCCTTGCCCGCCTTCCTGCCTTCGCGGCCGAAATAGAAACCGGGCGGGGCGACCATGTAGGCGTGGCCTTGCCGGTTGGTAATGATGCCGGCGATGTCTTTATCGGCGTCGAAGCCATAAGGGCCGAACATCTTGGTGAACTGATCGCGGACCTGCGCCTCGATATCGGCATAGGACATGGAGAAGAGCATCATCCGCGCCTGCGTGCATTGATCAGGCCATTCGACCCCCGGCAGCAGGAAGGGGATATATTGGGTGAGCACCACCGGCTTGTTCGGATCGAGAGGCTGTGGATCATGGCCGTCGACAACGAGGTTGCGGCGGAGACTCGTCCACCAGCCGAGCCCTTCGAACCAGCGGATGGCCGCCACGCCCAGCTTGTCCAGGAACTTCCAGTTCCTGAGCGCAACGTTGATGACCAGCATCGGCGCATGGTGGAACTCCTGCATCGCCGTGCGATATGTGGGGTCGATATCGTGACAGATGCGGCGATTGGCATGCTGCTGGCCTGCGCAGATCACGGCCTTGCCGCGCACGCTCACCAGCTGTCCGTCCTTGTCATAGGTGACGCGCACCGCCTTCGCCCTCGCGGGCTTGCCCTCATGGACCACCGAGAGGACCGTGCTCGACAGGCGTAACCTCACCTTCTGGCCCGGCAGGTCGAGTTGGTCCCAACGGACATTGCTTTCCATCAGCCCGTGAAGGCTCTCGTCGCCGTCCAATGCCTCCGGCTTGGCGAGCTTCAGGAAACGCTTCGCCGCGATCGTGTTGCCGCCGGGGAAAGTCGCCAGATAAATGACGTCGGTCGGGTCGGCGCCGCCATGCTGGTATCGATAATAGCCGATCACGCCCGGCATTAGATAATTATAGGCAGAGTAGGCCGAAATAACATCGCCGCCCTGGCCGCAGCCCATGCTGGCCATCACCGGGCTGAGCACGTCGAGCACCCCGTCGATGCAGTCGGCCGGCACTTCGCAGACGTTGAGCAGGAATTCCTTGTAGGTCATTGTGTCGAGCCATTCGGCCCAGTCGTCGCGGACCGGCGGGGTGCGATAGAGCTCGAGGTCTACCAGCGCCTTCTTGACCTTTTCCGGAATGGGGGCGTCGCGGAAGCCGTTTCGCCACGGATTCTTCACCATGCCCTTGCCCTCATAATAGAAGGCAGTGTCGGCCATCTCCCACGAGATGTGCATGGGACCCCAGGCATCGCGCGGCACCAGGATCGGCTGGGTCAGGTTCTTCGGCTCCTGATAGACAAACTCCTCAGGATAGCCGAGCTCCTTCAGGAAAGGGCTGCCGAACCCGAACTTCTCGGCCGGGGCGAAGGGAACGACGATGCCGGTCGATCCCTGAGGCGCTGTGAGGCGATAGCCATCGACTTCGAACTCGTTCTGCTTGGCCTCGCCGCCGAAGATGGCGTGCTGGTCGAGAATCAGGATTTTCGCGGAGGGATTGTCACGGGCGGTGACGAAGGCGGAGGTAAGACCGGAAATACCTGCACCGACGATGATCAAGTCGTAGAGGTCGTCGACCAGCGGGGCGTTGGCAACGCGCTTGTCGAGGTCGCCGTTACGGATATGGCTATGCGACGCATTAACGACCTCGTGGGTGTTGCCGTTCTTGCCGGCATAGTCCCCCACCCCGCCGGGGCCGGTCCAGTCGGGACCAAGATCCGTGAGCGGGCTGGGAACCGTCTGCGCCCCGGCGCTCGACGTCATGCTTGGCGCGGCCATGGTCAGCAACGCCGCGCCCGAGCCGATCATCGTCCCGCCGACGAAGTCGCGGCGTGTCACTGATGGTACGGCTTTGTCGTCCCCATTCTCGTTCATTTTCGGTCGGTCCTCCCTGCCCGGCTCGTCGCCGGTAACACTGGCACAGTGCCAAAGCTTGGAGCCACTGGCAATCGCGATTCTCGATTGTGATTGACTATCTATTTCGCTCGGCTTTCTCGTGGTTTATACGGTTGGCGGCAACATTTACGGCAGTTTAGAACGATAGTAGGCGAACCTCGTGGTGAGTTAGCGCCGCCCCAGCGTCGCCGTTCCGCATGATTGACATGGGGCAACGGGCAATAGATACTCGATTCAATTCGAGAAATGATCAGAGAAATCGGGTGGCGCCGATCTCTTTCTACAAATGACCCCCAAGGAGAGAGGAAGAAGATGTCCAAAACCGTTGCTCTGCTGGCGTCCGTGATGCTGGGCTTTTCCGCCGTCGCGGTGTCGCCCACGGTCGCGGCCGGGCCGGCTCCCGCGGTCGGCGACCTGCCCCAGGCCGAGGCCGCCGATCTTGCCGAGTTCCGCCGCCAGGTCGATGCGCTGTACCGGATGAAGGAGGAGGCCTTCGCGAAAGAAGATGCGGATACGATCGTCGACCGTTTCTACACACGCGATGCGATAACGTTCGGACCGGAAGGCAAGCCCGTCATCGGACGCGACGCCTTTCGCGAGGACTATCGCAACATTGTGAAGATCGCGGACGTGAAAGTGGAACCGGTCGCCACGCATGTGGGCAAGGATGCCGGCTGGGAATGGGTTAACTTCCGAGCTTTCCCGAAGGATAAAACCCAGAAACCCTTCACCTTCATCATGCTGTTCGTTTTCGCGAAAAAGGACGGCCAGTGGGTGTCGGGCGGCGACGCCTACACGGTGGGCGAGTTTAGCCCGAGCCGTTGATGTCGACGGCGAAGCGCGGAGATCGCCCCACGCTCAGCACAGGAAACCCAAAACTGAATGGTGCTGCCGGTGAGGATTGAACTCACGACCTCAGCCTTACCAAGGATGCGCTCTACCACTGAGCTACGGCAGCCTGCCATTCATGCGGGCGGCGTCCTATGGGCGAGCACGCGGCGGCTTGTCAAGCAAGGTGCTTGGCGAAAGCGCATGAAACCCGATAGAGATCGGCCGATGACCAGCACGCCTGCCGACGCCCGCAAGGCCCGCCTCGCCGCGGCGCTGCGGCAGAATCTGCATCGCCGGAAGGCTGCTGCCCGTGCCGAGGAGCAGGCGCCGGACAATCCCGCGCCGGAACGGGAACCGGACCCAGCCTAGATCGCGCGCGTCGCTTCGGCGAGCCAGCCACGCACGTCTTCGGGTACGATGGGCGTCAGCGTCTCGCGGACGCGGGCGTGGTAGGCGTTCAGCCAGGCCCGTTCGTCGTCGCCAAGCAGCCCGGCATCGACGAGGCGGAGGTCGATCGGCGCCAGCGTCAATGTTTCGAAGCCGAGCAGCGATTGTTCAGCGCCCTCCACCTCCACCGGCACGACCAGCACAAGGTTTTCGATGCGGATGCCGTATTCGCCGGTCTTGTAATAGCCGGGCTCGTTCGAAACGATCATGCCCGCCGCAAGGGGTTCGTCGCCGCCGCCGAATGTGGCGATGCGCTGCGGGCCTTCGTGGACCGAGAGGAAGCTGCCGACGCCGTGGCCGGTGCCGTGCGCGTAGTCGAGCCCCGCCTGCCAGAGGAACTGGCGTGCGAGCACATCGAGCTGGGTGCCGCGCGTGCCGACCGGGAAGCGCGCCGTTGCAAGCGCGATATGGCCCTTCAGCACGCGGGTGAAGCGGTCTTTCATCTCCGCGCTCGGCGTGCCGACGATCATCGTGCGCGTCACGTCGGTGGTGCCGTCGAGATACTGGCCGCCCGAATCGAGAAGGAAGATGCTGTCCTGCTCCACCTTGCGGTTGGTTTCGGGCGAAACGCGGTAGTGGACGATCGCCCCGTTCGGCCCTGCGCCCGAAATCGTGTCGAACGACAGGTCTTTCAGCAGGTTGGATTCGCGGCGGAAATCCTCGAGCTTTTCGGCGGCGGCAATCTCGTCGAGCGTGCCTTTGGGCGCCTCGCGATCGAACCAGCCGAGGAACCTTGAAAGCGCCGCGCCGTCGCGTACATGCGCGGCCTTCGCGCCCGCGATTTCGATCGGATTCTTGATCGCTTTGGCAAGGATGCAGGGGTCGCGGACCTCGATGATGCGCGCGCCGCCCGCTTCGAGCGCCTGGAAGATCGCCGCGACGCACGTCGCCGGGTCTGCCGCGACGGTCTTGCCCGCCTTGCCGAGCGCCGTGAGCGCCTCCACGAACGCCTCGGGGGGCAGGATCGCCACATCCGGCCCCAGATGCGCGGCGACTTCGGGCGTGATCTTCGCGGGCGCGGTGAAAAGCTGCGCCTTGCCGTCCGCCGAAACGATCGCGAAGGCGAGCGCGACAGGCGTGCGCGACACATCGCGGCCGCGCACGTTGAACAGCCATGCGATCGAATCGAGCGCGGCGATCACCACGCAGTCCGCCTTCTTCTCGCCGAGCCAGCGCGCGATTTCGGCGCGTTTTTCCGCGGATGCCTGCCCGGCGAGCACCTCACCGTGCACCTCGAAGCGCTCGGCGGAAGGCGCCGGCCGATCGGTCCAGACACGGTCGACGGGATTGTCCGCGACCGGCACGAGTTCGGCGCCCTTCGCCGCAAGACGCTTGCCCGTCGCCTCCACCCAGCCGCGCGTGTGCAGCCACGGATCAAAGCCGATGCGCTGCCCCGGCCCGACCTTTTCCTCCAGCCAGTCCGCGATCTGCACCTTGGGCACGCCGAGGTACTGGTAGAGCGTGCCGTCCACCTGGTCGCGCACCTGCAGCGTATAGCGGCCGTCCACGAAAATTCCCGCTTCGCCGGCGAGCACGACGACCGATGCGGCGGAGCCTTCGAACCCCGTGAGCCACGCCAGCCGCTGCGCGTAGCGGCCCACATATTCGCTCATGTGCTCGTCGGTGAGCGGCACGACGAAGCCGTCGTAGCGGTTTTCCGCCAGCGTGCGGCGCAGCGCAGCCAGCCGGTCGCTGTATGTCGACATCGAAAACTCCTCAAAAGGCGGTCCGCGCGGCTGGTCGTGCACCGCGGCGCGAAGGCTTTGTTAAATTTCGCGTGCCAATATGGCGCGTGATCGAGACTGGAACAATCGCAATGATGGACCGCATACTGGCGCTGGGCGGCCAGTTCGACCCGAATTTCACGGCACTCGCCGTCATCATTTGCGTGATGTCGATGCTCACCGCCGTGCGGCTTTTCTCCCGCGGATTCGTGGCGCGCGGCGAGGCGCGGCCCACGTGGCTGCTGCTCGCAGGCATCTCCGCCGGTTTCGGCACGTGGGCGATGCATTTCCTCGCCATGCTGGCCTACAACCCGGGCGTGCCGACCGGGCATGGTCCGGTCGGGCTGCTCACTTCGCTGATCCTCGTGCTGCCGATGGCAATCGCGGCCTTCTATGCCGCCGCGAACCTCGACGGCTGGGTGCGCCCGGCCTTCGGCGGCGTCATCCTGACCTTCGCGGTCACGGTGATGCACTTCTCCAGCCTCAAGGATTTCCGCGTCGACGGCGTGTTCCATGTCGATCGCGACCTCGTGGCCGTGGCCTTCATCGCCTGCGCGCTGCTCGCGGGTGCGGGCTTCGCGATTATCGGACCGGCGCGCACGGTGCCGCGGCAGGCCATCGGCGGCATCGTCCTCGGCCTTGCGGTCGCGGTCTTCCATTTCATTGCCATGGCCGCGCTCAACATCGTTCCGGGCAAGGGCGAAACCGGCGGCCTCATCATTTCGGAGTTCGCCATCGCGGGCGCCATCGCCGCCGTCACGCTGATCGTCATCGCGACCGGCCTCGGCGCCGCGCTTGTCGACGCCAAGGGCGCCGAGCGCGCGGTCGAGCGCCTGCGCCGGCTCGCGAACGGCGCGTTCGAGGGCATCGTGATCACCGCGCACGGCAAGATCGTCGACGCGAACACCAGCTTCCTCAACCTCGTCCGCGCCGACCATGACGATGTCGTGGGCCGCTCGGTCGACAAGAACCTGCTCGAACGCGGCTACAGCCAGTCGGGCAACGAAGACGCGCTGCTCTCCCCGTTCGATCACGGCGAGGCGATCCCGGTCGAGGTCCGCACGCGCAGCCTGTCCGACGACAAGGCCGAGGCGGTCTACGCGATCCGCGACCTCCGCGCGCAGCGCAAGGCGGAGGAGGAAATCCGCTACCTCGCGCAGCACGACAGCGCCACGCGCCTTCTCAACCGCAACGCCTTCATGGCGCGCCTCGACGCGCTGCTGGAGCGCGCCGCGCAGGAGGGCGAGCCGGTCGCCTTGCTGTTCATCGATCTTGATCTCTTCAAGCACATCAACGACGTCCATGGTCACCGCGCCGGCGACCTCGTGATCACCGAGGTCGCCAATCGCCTTCGCGGCATGGCCAAGGGATCGAGCCTGCTGGGCCGCATCGGCGGCGACGAATTCGTCATCGCGCTCTACGGCGGCACGCAGCCGACCGAAGCCGCGCAGTGCGCGCACAGCCTGCTTGAAAAGCTGCTCGAACCCGTGCCTTACGAGGAGCACAAGGTCGAGATTTCCGGCAGTGTCGGCATCAGCCTTTATCCGGCGGACGCGGGCAACGCGTCCGATCTCGTCGCCTTTGCCGACATGGCGCTCTACCGGGCGAAGCGCGGCGGGCGCAACGCCGCCTGCTTCTTCAGCCGCGACATGGACGAGGCGATCCGCGACCGCCGCCGCCTCGCGCGCGATCTCAAGAAGGGCATCGAAGCGGGCGAGCTTCGGCTCAGCTACCAGCCGCTCGCCGCGATGGCGGACGGCCGCATCGTCGGCTTCGAGGCGCTGGTGCGCTGGCAGCATCCGGTAAGGGGCCTTCTTCAGCCCGACGACTTCATCCTCGTCGCAGAGGAAAACGGCCTCATCATCGCGCTTGGCAACTGGGTGCTGAACCAGGCGTGTTTCGAAGCCGCGAAGTGGGAACGCCCGTTCCGCGTCGCCGTGAACCTCTCGGCGTTGCACCTGCAGGACAATTCACTCGTCAGCCGCGTGCATGAAATCCTCGTCAACAGCGGGCTTTCGCCGGCGCGGCTTGAAATCGAGATCACCGAATCGGCGCTGTTCCTCGATCAGGCGCGCGCGCTTTCGAACCTGCGCCGCCTGAAGGCGCTCGGCGTGCGCATCGCGATGGACGACTTCGGCACCGGCTATTCGTCGCTCTCCACGCTGAACGCCTTTCCGTTCGACCGCATCAAGATCGACCGCAGCTTCGTCGACGAGATCAGCCGCTCGCCGCAGGCCGAAAAGATCGTGCGCGCCATCGTCAGCCTCGGCCACAGCCTCGGCGTGCCGATCACCGCCGAAGGCGTCGAGACCGAAGCACAGCTCGAATTCCTGCGCCGCGAAGGCTGCGATCAGGTGCAGGGCTTCCTGATCGGCCGCCCCGAGCACATCGACATGCACGCCGGCCTCGTGACACCGTCGAACCCCGGCGTGCCGGGCCTTGAGGACGACCAGGTCGCGCAGGCCTCCTGAACGGTTGACCGCGGCGCTGCCGCTCGCGCAAACACACCGGACCTTCGCCCAGATCGACCGGAGTGCCATGAACGAGATTCCGAAGCCGCCCGTTGCTGCCCTGAAGCCGCACAGTTTCACGCACCACGGCGTCACGATCGAAGACCCGTACGCGTGGCTTCGCGACCCCGGCTATCCAGAGGTGACGGACACCGACGTCCTCGCCTATCTCAATGCCGAGAATGCCTATTTCGAGGCGGTGATGGCCCCGCAGAAGGGGCTCATTGAAACGATCTTCACCGAGATGAAGGGCCGCGTGAAGGACGACGATGCGAGCGTCCCGCAGCGCGACGGGGATTTCCTCTACTGGTACGCCTTCGATGCGGGCGCCGAGTATCGCACATGGTATCGCAGGCCCATCGGCGCCGGCAGCGATGTCGTGATCCTCGCCGAGCCGAAGCTTGCCGAAGGCCACGCCTATTTCCGGCTCGGCGGCCTTGCCGTCAGCCCGAACGGCCGTCTGCTCGCCTATGCGGTCGATACGAACGGCTCGGAACGCTATGTGCTGCGCGTCCGCGACCTCGAAACCGGCGCCGAGCTCCCCGACGTGATCGAAAACTGGCGCTACGGCCTCGTCTGGGCCGCCGATTCGCAGAGCTTCCTCTACACGGATGCCGACGAGAACTGGCGCTCCAAGGTGATCTGGCACCACCGGCTCGGCGACGCGCAGTCCGCCGACCGCGCCGTCTACACCGAGGAGGCCGAGGAATTCGGCGTCCAGATCGGCCGCACGCAATCACGCAAATACGCGGTGCTCCAAACCGGAGACCACGCGACGAGCGAGGTGCGCCTGCTCCCCACGGACGATTTCGCGGCGGAGCCAATGCTGGTGTCGCCGCGCAAGGCCGACCGGCAATACGACGTCGATGAGCGCGAAGGCACGCTCTACATCCGCGTCAACGACACCCACCCGAATTTCCGCATCGTCACCGCGCCCGTTTCCGCGCCGGACGCGTGGAGCGAACTGGTCGCGGGCAGCGACCGGCACTACCTCCAGTCACTCACCAGCTTCGAAAACCTCCTCGCCATCGAGGAGCGCGTCGATGGTCTCTCGCAGATCCGGCTGCACAGCTATGAAGATGGCAGCCAGCGCTACATTGCCTTCCCGGAAGCCAGCTTCGTCGCGAACCTCTCCACCAATCCGGAGTACCGCGTCGAGCGCCTGCGCATCGACTACCAGTCGATGGTCACGCCCAACACCGTGTACGACTACCACCTCGCAGGCGACCGCGTGGAAACCCTGAAGGTGCGCGAGATTCCGAGCGGTTACGACCCCTCGCAGTACGCGACCGAACGGCTGATGGCGCCCGCGCGCGACGGCACGCTGGTTCCCGTGTCCGTCGTCTACCGCCGCGATTTCGTGAAGGACGGGCGCGGGCCGCTCCACGTCTACGCCTACGGCGCCTACGGCTTCGCCTTCCCGCCGGGGTTCTCCGCGAATCGCCTGTCGCTGCTCGATCGCGGCTTTGCCTACGCCATCGCGCACATCCGCGGCGGCGACGATCTCGGCTACCAGTGGTATCTCGATGGCAAACTGCAGAAGCGCGCCAACACCTTCAACGATTTCGTCGATGTCACGCGCTTCCTGATCGATCAGGGTTTCGCCTCGCCCGGCCGTGTCACCGCGTCCGGCGGTTCGGCAGGCGGCGAGCTGATGGGCGCGATCGTCAACCAGGCGCCGGAGCTTTACGGCGCGGTCGCAGCGCACGTGCCGTTCGTCGATGTGCTCAATACGATGCTCGACGACACGCTGCCGCTCACCCCCGGCGAATGGCCCGAATGGGGCAATCCGATTGCGGACAAGGCCGCGTTCGAGCTCATTCGCAGCTACAGCCCCTACGACAATGTGAAGGCGCAGGCCTATCCGGCCCTCCTCATCACCGGCGGGCTCAACGATCCGCGCGTCACCTATTGGGAACCTGCGAAGTGGGCGGCAAGGCTGCGCGCGGCCAAGACCGACGACAACGTCCTCCTCCTCAAGACCAACATGGGCGCGGGACACGGCGGCAAATCGGGGCGCTATGTCTCGCTGGAGGAAGACGCCGAGGAATATGCGTTCCTAATCAGTCAGATCGGCCGATGACGGCGGAGGCGCAGGTTTCCCTGTTCACGCAGCAGAAGGCCCCCGTCGCCGAGGACATCGATGAGCTGGGGCATGTGAACAACGCCGTCTACGTGCGCTGGATTCAGGATATCGCGGTGGCGCACTGGTACGCCGTCGCGCCCGCCGATCTCACCGCGAACGTCGTATGGGTCGTCGTCCGTCACGAGATCGACTACCGCGCGCCGAGCCACCTCGGCGAGACGCTGACACTTCGGACATGGGTCGGGGACGCGCCCAAGGGCGCGCGCTACGACCGCTTCGTCGAAGTCGTCGGCCCGGACGGCAAGGTGCGCGTGCGCGCGCTCACCACATGGGCGCTGCTCGACCGCGAAAGCCGCCGTCCAATGCGGGTCACGGCGGAATTCACCGCGCCTTTCGTTCCGAAAAAGTCGGTATAGTTAGGAGTTTGCTAAGCTTGCCGCGCTAGTTTCCCTCAGCGGTCGACGGTTTCGGCCGAGGGGATCATGATGAGTGCATTCGGCAAAAAAGCTGGAATTGGGGCGGCACTGAGCGCGCCGCGTCGGGGCTTCGGCAACGCGGCGCCCATGCGCGGATCGCGCAGCACCCCGGCCGTGGAGCCGCTTCCCGAAATTGAAGACGTCCCGGAAAGCGCCGAGCCCGCGCTCGAACTGACCGGCGACCGTGTTCAGGATGCAATGCAGCGCCTCAGCGCGCGCGAGCGCGGCGCTGCCGGTTCGGTCAATTCGCAGCAGGAAGGCTTCGAAGCCTCGATCCACAAGATCAAGGAACAGGTGCTGCCGCGCCTGCTCGAACGTGTCGATCCGGAAGCCGCCGCGACGCTTTCCAAGGACGAACTCAGCGAGGAATTCCGGCCGATCATCGGCGAGGTGCTCGCCGAGCTGAAGCTGACGCTCAACCGCCGCGAGCAGATCGCGCTTGAAAAGGTTCTCGTCGACGAACTCCTAGGCCTCGGGCCGCTCGAAGTGCTGCTCGCCGATCCGGCCGTCTCCGACATCATGGTGAACGGCCCCAACCAGACCTTCATCGAACGCAAGGGCAAGCTCGAGCTCGCGAGCATCGTGTTCCGCGACGAGGAGCACCTGTTCCAGATCGCGCAGCGCATCGTGAACCGTGTCGGTCGCCGCATCGACCAGACCACGCCGCTCGCCGACGCCCGCCTGCCCGATGGTAGCCGCGTCAACGTGATCGTACCGCCGCTCAGCCTGCGCGGCACGGCCATCTCGATTCGTAAATTCTCCGCCAAGCCCATCACCATCGACATGATGCAAAAGGGCGATTCGATGTCGGAGAAGATGGCGACGACGCTGAAAATCGCCGGCGCCTGCCGCTTCAACGTCGTCATCTCGGGCGGTACGGGTTCGGGCAAAACGACGATGCTGAACGCCATGTCGAAGATGATCGACCCGGGCGAGCGCGTCATCACCATCGAGGACGCGGCCGAGCTTCAGCTCCAGCAGCCGCACGTGCTGACACTGGAAACCCGCCCCGCGAACCTTGAAGGCAAGGGCGCGATCACCATTCGCGACCTCGTCATCAACGCGCTGCGTATGCGCCCGGATCGCATCATCCTCGGCGAAATTCGCGGGCAGGAGTGTTTCGACCTGCTCGCCGCCATGAACACCGGCCACGACGGATCGATGGCGACGCTCCACTCCAACTCCCCGCGCGAATGCCTCGCGCGTATGGAGAACATGGTGATGATGGGCGACATCAAGATCCCCAAGGAAGCCATCAGCCGCCAGATCGCCGATTCGGTCGACATGATCGTGCAGGTGAAGCGTCTGCGCGACGGTTCGCGCCGCGTGACGAACATCACCGAGGTCGTCGGCATGGAAGGCCCGGTGATCGTGACGCAGGAACTGTTCAAGTTCGAGTATCTCGACGAGGCCGAAGACGGCCGCATCATAGGCGAATACCGCTCGATGGGCCTGCGCCCGCACACGTTCGAAAAAGCCAAGGCCTTCGGCTTCGACCAGGCCCTGCTGGAGGCCTGCCTGTGACCGTGGAAGCTCTCATTCCCGTAACGCCGCCGCTGGTGAAATCGCGCCTGCGTACCAAGCGCAAGGCGGCGGTTGAGCTCGTTCTGGAAGACGGCACCAGCCTTGCCGGCCACATGTTCGTGGGGCCGGACGAGCGCGTGCTCGAATGCCTGAACGACGCGCGGCCCTTCCTGCCCTTCCTTCAGTCCGACGGCACGATGCTGATCGTCGCCAAGCTGAAGATCGCCGCCTGCCGACCGCTCGAAGACTGAGCTTTTAAGCCGGCCAGACCGCCGGCAGGTGCGCCGCGCCTGCGACGAGCGCGAGCAGCGCCAGGAACATCACACCGTGCCACGGCACCCAGGGCAGCGCCCCGGGCTTGCGTTTGCGCCGCACTTGCCAGAGGCTGAGAAGGCCGAACGCGAGCGCGACCAGCATCATCTTCAGCGTGATTTCGAATGTCATGCGGGGCAGATAATGCGTCGCCTGCGTATAGAACAGGTCCATATGGGCCAACGAGGGAGAATCCAATGATCCGCACCATTCTTGCCGCCGCTCTGGTATCGGCGATCGCGGTTCCCGCAATCGCACAAGACCACAGCCACCACGCCGCACATGCCGCGCCGAATTATGCCGCCGCACTCGCGGGCGCGCACCGCAGCGAGGCGAACCGTGCGCGCGACGAATATCGCCACCCGGCCGAAACGCTCGCCTTCTTCGGCCTCCAGCCCGGCATGACCGTGGTCGAGGTTGCGCCCGGCGGCGGCTGGTATACCGAGGTGCTGGCCCCGATCCTTTCAGGCCACGGCAAGCTCTACGCCGCGCACGGCATCCCCGAGGCGAGCGAATATGCCGCGAAGTCGCTGGCTGGATATCAGGCGAAGCTGGCGTCGGACCCGATCTACAAGGCCGTAGACGTCACAAAGTTCGGCAAGGGCCACTATGATGGCCTCGCGCCCGCGGGCAGCGCCGACATGGTGCTCACCTTCCGCAACGTCCACAACTGGTACATGGGCGATTTCGCGGGCGACGCCTTCAAGGCCTTTTACAAGGCGCTGAAGCCGGGCGGCGTGCTCGGCGTCGTCGAGCATCGCCTGCCCGAAGATCGGCCCGACGAGGCGATGAAGTCCTCCGGCTACATGAAGCGTTCGGTCATCGTTGCGCTCGCCGAGGCGGCGGGCTTCAAACTCGCCGGCGAATCCGAAGTGAATGCCAACCCGAAGGACACCGCCGATTGGCCGAAGGGCGTGTGGACGCTGCCGCCCAATTTCCGCGAGGGCGACGAGACCCGCGCCAAATACACGGCGATCGGCGAATCCGACCGCATGACGCTGAAGTTCGTGAAGCCCGCGTCTTAAGCGAGGCTCTTCGACGCCATCTCGAACGTATCGCGCGAGACGCCCGGCGCCGCGACGATGCGTTCGAGTTCGGCGCGCATCATCCCGGCGCGCGCATCTTCCATGCGCCGCCAGCGGCCGAACGGCGCGATGAAGCGCGCTGCCGTCTGCGGGTTGATCGCATCGACCTCCAGCAGTTTGTCGGCCACGAAACGGTAGCCCGCGCCGTCCTTCCGATGAAACACGAACTGGTTCATCGCAAGCGCACCGACGAGCGACCGGAAGCGGTTCGGGTTGCGGATCGTGAAGTCCGGATGCGCGGCAAGCGCAATCGCCTTTTCAAGCGCGCCGTCCCCCGTCGCCAACGCCTGCGCCGTGAACCACTTGTCGAGCACCAGCGCATCGCTCTTGAAGCGGTCGTAGAAGTCCTGCAGCACGCGCTCACGCGCCGGGGCATCCGTATCGACGAGCAGGCCGAGCGCGGCGATGCGGTCGGTCATGTTCGTCGCTGCCCGATATTGCGCCTCCGCCGCCGCGACCGCGCCATCATCCGCGTCCGCGAACAGATAGCCGAGCGCGACGTTTTTCAGGCGCCGCCGCCCCTTGCCGTCGGCCGACAGGTCGTAGACGCCGTCCGAAAGGCTGGCGTGCAGATCTGCCCACGTCTCCCGGCCGACACCCTCCAGCAGCGCACGGCGCAGCCCCTCGCGCGCGGTATGCACCGCATCCGGATCGACATTCGCGCCGAGCCGCTCCGCGACCATCGTCTCGGTCGGCAGCAGGATCGATTCCCCGATGAAGGCATGGTCGAGCGCCTGGTTCTTCAGCGTACGGCCTACCGCCTCGACAAGCGGCGCGGCATCCGTGCCGCCGTTCCGAACGGCATCCACGAGCCGGTCCATCATCAGCTGCTGCATCGCCTCGTAGCGCGCGAACGGATCGTCGTCGTGCGCGGAGAGGAACGCGAAATCGGCGGCACTGCGCTTCGTCTCGACCGTCACCGGCGCTGAAAAACCCCGGTTGATCGAGAGCACCGGCGGCTCGCCGACATTCTCGAACGTCATCGTCGCGCTCGCCGAGCGAAGCTGGAACAGCTGCTCCGGCCCGAGCAGTGACCCCGACTCCCGCCCGAACAGCGCGATCTTCAGCGGAATGTGCATCGGCGCCTTCTTCGACTGGCCGGGCGTATCGGGCACGGCCTGCGCCAGCGTCAGCGTCGCGGATTTCGCCGCCGCATCGTAAGCGAGATCGGCGGTCACCGTGGGCGTGCCCGCTTGCGAGTACCACAGGCGGAATTGCCCGAAATCGGTGCCGCCACCGTCTTCCAGCGCCTTTACCCAATCCTCGACCGTCGCCGCCTCGCCGTCGTGGCGCGCGAAATAAAGGTCGGTGCCTTTGCGATAATTCTCCGGCCCGAGCAGCGTCGCTGCCATGCGGATCACCTCGGCGCCCTTGTTGTAGACGGTCGCCGTGTAGAAGTTCGAAATCTCGATGTAGCTTTCGGGCCGCACCGGATGCGCGAGCGGCCCGGCATCCTCCTGGAACTGCGCGGCGCGCAGCGCGCGCACATCCTCGATGCGCTTCACCGCGGGGCTGCCCATGTCGGCGCTGAAGCTCTGGTCGCGGAAAACCGTCAGGCCTTCCTTGAGGCTCAGCTGAAACCAGTCGCGGCAGGTGATGCGGTTGCCGGTCCAGTTGTGGAAATACTCGTGCGCCACCACCGCCGCGACGGCATCGAAATCCGCGTCGGTCACGGTTTCGGCGTCGGCAAGGATGTATTTCGAATTGAAGATGTTGAGGCCCTTGTTCTCCATCGCGCCGAAATTGAAATCGTCGACGGCAACGATGTTGAACACGTCGAGATCATATTCGCGCCCGTAGTGCACCTCGTCCCAGCGCATCGAATCCTTCAGCGCCTGCATCGCGTGGCGGCACTTCTCGACATCGGCGGGGCGCACCCAGATGCCGAGCTTCACATGGCGGCCGGACATCGTCTCGAAACTGTCTTCCAGCGCGCGGAGATCGCCCGCGACGACCGCGAACAAATAGCAGGGCTTCGGAAACGGATCGTCCCACCGCGCGAAGTGGCGCCCATCGCCAAGATCGCCCCCCGCGACCGGATTGCCGTTCGAAAGCAGCACCGGATAGCGCGCCTTGTCCGCCTTCAGTTCCACCGAATAGCGGCTGAGCACGTCGGGCCGATCCGGGAAGAAGGTGATACGCCGGAAGCCTTCCGCCTCACACTGCGTGCAGAGATTGCCGCCCGAGGCGTAGAGACCCATCAGCTTGGTGTTCGCGGCAGGCGCGATTTCCACGAGCGTTTCAACAGTCGCGGTATCGCCCGAAAGCGGAAGCACGAGCTTGCCGTCCGCCAGCGTGTAATCGCCTTCGCCGAGCACCCGCCCGTCCACGGCAACGGATTTCAGATCGAGGTCGTCGCCGTCGAGCACGAGCGGGCCGTCGCCCGCGCGCTCCACCTTCAGCACTGCGCGAACGCGCGTGCGATCCGCGTCGAGATCGAAGGCAAGGCTGATGTCGGGGATGCGCCACGCGGGCGGCGCATAGTCCTCGCGGCGGGTGATCGTGGGGGTTTCGCTTCGTGCTTCCATGGGAGCCGACATAGTGAGCGGAAAGGCGAATCGCCAGCGGCTTCGCGTGTGTCGTGCGTCCCTCGACTTCGCTCGGGATGAAACGCCCTTTTGCTCTACGATCATCATCCCGAGCGAAGTCGAGGGACGCACAACCCGATGACAGCCGGCATGATCCCCGCCATGATACACGCCCATGCCTCACCTCCTGATCCTCGGCCAGGGTTACACTGGATCGCGCCTGCGCGCGGCGCTGGAACGCGAAGGCTGGGCCGTGACCGGTACGGCGCGTACCGCACGGCCCGGCATCCTCGCGGCGGATGACCCCGGCGTAGCGGACGCCATCGCCACCGCAACGCACATCCTGTCCTCCGTGCCGCCCGAAGCCGATCACGACCCGGTGCTCGCGCGGCACGGCGCGTCGCTCGCCGCCTCCGGCGCGTGGCGCGGCTACCTCTCCTCCACCGGCGTCTACGGCGACACGGGCGGCGCGTGGGTGGATGAAACCGCGCCCGTCGGACATGGCCGCCGCAGCGCGCGCAGCGCCGCCGATCTCGCGTGGCAGAAGATCGGCGCACGCGTGCTGCGCCTGCCAGGCATCTACGGCCCCGGCCGCTCGGCGCTGGACCGCGTGCGTGAGGGCAAGGCACAGCGTATCGACGCGGGCACGCAGGTGTTCAGCCGCATCCATGTCGACGACATCGTGGCCGGCGTGATTGCCGCGTTCGCTGCGCCGCCCGGCGTGTGGAACATCGCGGACGACGAACCCGCGCCCGGCCACGCCGTTACCGCATTTGCCTGCTCGCTCGCGGGCGCGCCGCTGCCCCCGCTCGTGCCGCTCGCCGGGGCCACGCTCTCGCCGCAGGCGCGCGCCTTCTATGCGGAGAACCGCCGCGTCGCGAACGGCAAGATGAAGCGCGACCTCGGCATCCGGCTTCGCTATCCTGATTATCGATCCGGCCTTCGCGCCTGTCTTCGGGAGGAGTGCCCATGAAATTCGGCGTCGGCCAATCGCCTCGCAGGGTGGAAGACGAACGGCTGCTCACCGGGCACGGCCGCTACACCGACGATTTTCAGCCCGAGGGCACCGTCTACGGCGTTACCGTGCGCTCGCCCTACGGCCATGCACGCATCCTCGGCATCGACACCGCCGACGCGCGCGCCATGCCCGGCGTGCTCGCGGTCTACACCGCGGAAGACATCGCGCAGTATGGCCCGATCCCGTGCCTCGTACCCCTCCCCGGCCGCATAGAAACGCACCGCGCGCTGCTGACCAAGGATATCGTGCGCTTCGTCGGCGACGGCGTCGCGTTCGTGGTTGCCGAAACGCGCGCCGCCGCACGCGCTGCCGCCGAGGCCGTCGTCATCGATTACGAGGAGCTGCCCGCCGCCGCGACAATCGACGCCGCGCTCGCGCCCGGTGCGCCCGCGATCTGGGAAAACGCCCCGGGCAATCGCGTTTTCGACTGGCATGTCGGGGATGAACACGGCGCGCGCGCCGCCATCGCGTCTGCCGCCCATGTCACGCGCCTGCGGATCGTGCAGAACCGCGTCGCCCCCACCTCGATGGAGGTGCGCGCGGCGCTCGCCGAATGGTCTGAGGAGACGGGCCTCACGCTCACCGTCGGCAGCCAGGGCGTCGCCGCCATGCACAAGACGCTCAGCCGCGAGATCCTGAAGTGCGCGCCGGAGCGGCTGCGCGTCATCACCGGCGATGTCGGCGGCGGCTTCGGGCTCAAGGTCTTCCTCTACCCCGAATATGGCCTCGTCCTCCACGCCGCCGCGCATCTGAAACGCCCGGTGAAGTGGACCGGCGAGCGCTCCGATGCGTTCCAGACCGATTCGCACGGCCGCGCCGTCGTTTCGGAGGCCGCGCTGGCGCTCGATGCCGAGGGCAATTTCCTCGCGCTCGCCGTGGAAAGCTGGTCCGATCTCGGCGCCTATCAGGCGCAGTTCGGCCCGGCGATCCAGACGATGGCGGGCGGGCGCATCATCGGCGGCGTCTATCGCATCCCGGCGATCCACAACCACGTCCACGGCGTCGTCACCAACACCGCACCCGTCGATGCCTATCGCGGCGCCGGGCGCCCCGAGGCGACGTATCTCGTCGAGCGCCTCATCGAAACGGCGGCGCGCGAGACGGGCCGCGACGCGGGCGCGCTGCGCCGCCGCAATCTTCTGCGCCCCGACGAGCTGCCCCACGCCAACGGCCTCGGCCTCACCTTCGATGTGGGCAATTTTCCGGCGCTGCTCGATGCCGCGTTCGAAAAGGCCGACTGGACCGGCTTCCCCGCCCGCCGCGCGGCAGCGGAAGCGCGCGGGCTGCGCTATGGACGCGGCGCGGCTTATTATGTCGAGATCGCGGGCGGCGGCGATCTCGATGAATTCGCGGACGTGCGCTTCCTCGCCGATGGAACCATAGAAGCAGCGGTCGGCACCCAGTCCAACGGGCAGGGCCACGAGACATCGTATGCGCAGGTGCTCGCCGAGCGGCTCGGCGTGGCGATGGAGCAGGTGCGCATCGTGCAGGGCGACACGGCGCGGCTGGAGGTCGGGCGCGGCACCGGCGGTTCGCGCTCGATGGTGTGGGGCGGCGGCGCGCTCATAGAAGCGGCGGATACGATCATCGGGAAGGCACGCGATCTCGCCCGCACCGATCTCGGCGAGGATGTCGATTTCGACGCGGGCGTTTTGCGGGCGCGCGGCTCGAACACGACAATGAGCCTCGCCGAACTCGCCGCGCGCCACCCGCAGGCGCTCGACACACGCGCCCGCTACGCGAAGGAAAAGCCTGCGCCGACCTTCCCGAACGGCTGCCACGTCGCCGAGGTCGAAATCGATCCCGAAACCGGCCGCGTGCACGTCGCACGCTACAGCATCGTCGATGATTTCGGCACGCTGGTGAACCCGCTGCTCGTCGAAGGCCAGGTGCACGGCGGCATCGCGCAGGGACTGGGGCAGGCGCTTCTCGAAAACGTCGTCTACGACGAAAACGCGCAGCTCCTCACCGGCAGCTTCATGGACTACGGCATCCCGCGCGCCGACGACATGCCGCGCAGCATCGCCTTCGCCTCGCAGCCCGTGCCGAACCCGAACAACCCGCTCGGCGCCAAGGGCTGCGGCGAAGCCGGCACCATCGGCGCCATGCCGTCGATCATGAACGCCATCGTCGACGCGCTGGACGGCACCCACATCGACATGCCCGCCACGCCCGAAAAACTGTGGCGCATCTGCCGCGATCTCCGCCACCGTACAGCGGCCTGATCACGCACTTAGACATTGTCGGCACATGCGTTAGGCGTCCATAGTGGCCAAGCCCAGCATCATGCCTGACAATCTCGACGATCCCGCCGCCGCGCGCCCCTTCGCCGTCCCGATCTATCGGACGGTATGGATCGCGAGCATCGTCTCCAATTTCGGCGGCATGATCCAGTCCGTCGGCGCGTCGTGGATGATGACGACGCTCACCACCTCCCCCGCGCTGGTCGCGCTCGTGCAGTCGTCGGTAACGCTGCCGATCGTGCTGCTGTCGCTCGCGGCGGGCGCGATCGCCGACAATCGCGACCGGCGGCTGGTGATGCTTGTCGCGCAGGGTTTCATGCTCGTCGTGTCCGTCGGCCTCGCCGTGTGCACATGGGCGGGCCTCATCACGCCGTGGCTGCTGCTCGGCTTCACCTTCCTCATCGGGTGCGGCACGGCGCTGAACGGCCCGGCATGGCAGGCTTCGGTCGGCGACATGGTGCCGCGCGCCGCGCTTCCCGGTGCGATCGCGCTCAATGCGATGAACTTCAACATCGCGCGCAGCCTCGGCCCCGCGATCGGCGGCGCGATCGTCGCGGCAGCAGGTGCAGCGGCCGCCTTCGCCGTGAACGCCTTCAGCTATATCGGCCTCATCACGGTGCTCGCCCGCTGGCGGCCCCAGCGCGAGCCGCGAACGCTGCCGCGCGAGGGGCTGTTCGATGCGATGGCGGCGGGCATCCGCTACGTCGCCATGTCGCCCACGCTGCGCGCCGTGCTGCTGCGCGCAGCGGTGTTCGGGCTCGCGGCGAGCGCCATTCCCGCGCTGATGCCCGTCGTCGCGCGCCAACTGATTTCGGGCGGCGCCTTCACCTACGGGCTTTTGCTCGGCGCGTTCGGTATCGGCGCGATCGGCGGCGGGCTTTCGACCGGGCGCCTGCGCCGCACGCATTCGAGCGAATGGATCGTCCGCATCGCCATCGCCGCGTTTGCGGCCGGAACGGCGATCACCGCGTTTAGCCCCGCGATGCCGCTCACCATGTTGGGGCTGTTCCTTGCCGGCGGCGGATGGGTGCTCGCGCTGTCGACGTTCAACGTCACCGTGCAGATGTCGGCGCCGCGCTGGGTCGTGGCACGCGCGCTCGCGCTTTATCAGATGTGGGCGTTCGGCGGCATGGCGATCGGCAGCTGGATGTTCGGCGAGCTCGCCGGGATGGCGGACGTGCGCACGTCGCTGATGGTTTCGGCGGCGCTCCTCCTTCTCGGCCTCCTCCTCGGCTGGGCACGCCCGCTTCCCGAAGTGAAAGACCTCGATCTCGATCCCATCGCGCGCTGGACGGAACCGGAAGTCGCGGTGCCGGTCGAGCCCCGCACCGGCCCGGTGGTGGTGACGATCGACTACCGAATTCCCGAGGCGAGCATCCACGAATTCCTCACCGTGATGAACGAGCGGCGGCGCATCCGGATGCGCGACGGCGCCCGGCACTGGACGCTGCTGCGCGATCTCGCCGATCCCGAACTCTGGGTCGAACGCTATCACGTGCCGACATGGCTCGATTACATCCGCCACAACCAGCGCCGCACGAATGCCGACGCGGACAATTTCCACCGCCTGCGCGCGCTGCACACGGGCGCGGAACCGCCGCGCGTGCACCGCATGATCGAGCGCCAGACCGCCGTTCTGCCCGGTCTCCGCCTGCCGAGCGCACGCGAACTTGCCGGGCCGATCACCGATCCGTCGCAGTCAGGCTAGCTGCGCCCCGTCGTGCCCCCCGCCGCCGCCGTCCCCGCAGGCACTCTGCGTGCCCCGAGCGCGATGACGAGGCCGACGATGGTGAGCACCGCCCCCGCCACCGCAAGAGGCGTCCAGCGGTAGCTTTCCAGAAATGTCGAGATCGTCATCGCGATAAACGGGACGAGCACGTTCGTGTAACCAGCCCACGCCGGCCCGATGATGCGGATGACGTTGAAATAGAGTACGAAGGCAAGCGCCGAGGCAAAGGCCGCGAGGTAGAAGACGCCGCCGAGATAGACGGGCGTCCATTCCACGACAGGCGGCCCGCTCGTCGCCCAGGCAGCGACCGCGTCGATGATCGTGCCATAGGCCATCGCAAACGCGAGCATTCCGAACATGTCATAGCTGCGTGCACGCACGGTCCCCTGCATCACGTTCGAAATCGAAGCGACGATGACGGCGCAGCCGGTGAGCGCGAGGCCGGTCATGAACGCGCCGCTCCATCCCGTCTCCGTCAGTTCCCGCTCGAACAGCAGCGCGACGCCGACGATGCCGAGCCCCGCGCCGATCATGAAGCGGCGGCTGATCGGCTGCTTCAGGAACAGCCACGCGAACAGCGTGTTCGGCACCACCAGCAGCGCGAACACCACCGCGATCAACCCCGAGGTGACGCTGCGGCTCGCCTGGTAGACGAAGTTGAAATTGCCCGCGAATTGAAGGAGGCCGAGCAGAAGGAAAAATCCGTGCGCGGAGAGCGGGAAGCGCAGCGTCCGCCGCATGATGAGGCAGGCCCCGAACATCAGCAGGCTGGCCACGGCGAACCGGTAGGTGACGGACCATTGCGGCGGCACGACGCCAAGCTGCGTCTTGATTACATACCAGGTCGTCCCCCAGATCAGCGTGACCGCCGCGAACGGCAGGACGACGCGGGAAACGCTGGCGCGTGTCACAGCCCGGCGAGTGCGGCGGCGAGCGCCTGCAAATGCGTCTCGGGCGTGTCCCACGCCGTCACCAGCCGGATCTCGCCCGGCGCCCAGTCAAAGAACTGGAAGCCTTTCTGGCGCAGCGCGGCGGAGTCCTCGGGCGAAGCGCGCACGAACACCTCGTTCGCCTCCACGGGATAGATAAGCCGGTCGCCCGCCGCCGCGCCGATACGCGATGCGGCAGCGTTCGCGGCGCGGGCGTTGCGTTCCCACGCGCCCGTTTCGATCATGGCGAGCAGCTGCGCGGCGGCATAGCGCCCCTTCGAAGGCATCTGCCCCGCGCGCTTCTTCCGGTGCGGCAGCGTTTCGGCGAGCGCGGGGTCGAACACCACGATCGCCTCCGTCGACATGCCGCCGTTCTTGATGAAGCCGAAGCTCAGCATATCGACGCCCGCGCGCCATGTGATGTCGGCGGGCGCGCAGCCGAGATGCACGAGCGCATTCGCAAAGCGCGCGCCGTCCATATGGAGCCGCCACCCCCGGCGTTTCGCTTCCTCGCCCAGCGCCGCGACCTCGGCGGGCGTGTAAACGCAGCCGTATTCGGTCGCCTGCGTCATCGAAAGCACGGAGGGGACCACCTGATGCACGTCGCCGCGCATCTCGGCCACCGCCGCGCGCACGCCCTCGACCGAGAGCTTGGCGGCGTCACCCTCGGCGAGGATCAGCGCTGCGCCGCCGCTGAAGAAGGCGGGCGCCCCAGCCTCGTCGACCTGGATATGCGCCTCGCGGTGGCAGACGATCGCACCCCACGGCGGCACCATCGCGGCAAGGCCGAGGCAGTTCGCCGCGGTTCCCGACCCCACGGCAAAGACGCGGCATTCGCGCCCGAAGAATTCGCCGAACACGCCATTCAGGCGCTGCGTCAGCGTATCGTTGTCATATGTCCCCTCGATGCCGCTGTTGGCGGCGAGGACGGCTTCGATCACCTCGGGGCAGGCGGCAGCGGCGTTGTCGGAGACGAAATACATGCTCCGAGCGGCTAAGCCGCTCTTTGCGCTCGGTCAACACTGGCACTCCCCGGCCAGTCGATTATGGTCGCGTTCGGCAATCAAAAATGAAATAGAATATGAATTCAAAATTGAAATCTGGCGCTGACCAGAAAAGGAAAGCCATGCTGAAACCGATCCTCGCCGCCGCACTCCTCGCCGCCACGCCCGCCTACGCCGAGACCAACACGGCGCTCGCCCGCATCGATGCCGACCGCGCAGCCAACGAAGCCGCCGCGAAGGCGATCTGGGGCTTTGCCGAGGTCGGCTATCAGGAAGCGCGCTCGTCCGCGCTGCTGCAGAAGCGGTTGAAGGACGCGGGCTTCGACGTGAAAGCCGGGGTCGCGAATGCCCCCACCGCCTTCACGGCGACCTGGACGAACGGTGCCGGCCCGGTGATCGGCATCATGGGCGAATACGATGCGCTGCCCGGCCTCAGCCAGACCGCCGACCCCGCCAAAACCATACGCACCGGTGCCTCCGCCGGGCACGGCTGCGGGCATCACCTGTTCGGCGTCGCCTCCGCCTCCGCCGCCATCGCGGTTCGGGACTGGATGAAGGCGACCGGCACGAAGGGCACGATCCGCTTCTACGGCACGCCCGCCGAGGAAGGCGGCGCGGGGAAGGTCTACATGGTGCGGGACGGCCTCTTCAACGATGTCGATATCGCGCTCCACTGGCATCCGGCCGCCGAAAACAGCGCCGATGTCGCGACCACGAACAGCAACAAGTCCGGCAAGTTCCGCTTCCACGGCATCTCCGCGCACGCCGCGGGCGCGCCCGAACGCGGCCGCTCGGCGCTCGACGGCGTCGAAGCCATGAACATGATGGCGAACATGATGCACGAGCACATGCCCGAAAAGTCGCGGATGCATTATGTCATCACCGCGGGCGGCAATGCCCCGAACGTGGTGCCGGACTTCGCCGAATCCTTCTACTACGTGCGCAACCCGGACGCCGAAGTGGTGCGCGAAACGTTCGAACGGCTGGTGAAAACCGCCGAAGGCGCCGCGCTCGGCACGGGCACCACGGTGGATTACGAAGTGATCCACGGCGCGCTGCCGCTGCTCCCGAACCGCACACTGCAAACGCTCGTCCACGCGAAGCTCAGCGAAGTCGGCGGCGTGCTCTACACGACCGAGGACACCGCGTTCGCGCAGAAGATCATCCCGACGCTCGGGCAGACGAAGGCGAAGCTTTCAGACGCCGCCATCGTCGAACCGTTGAAGGAGGACCACGGCGCGGGCTCCACTGATGTGGGCGACGTGTCGTGGACGGTCCCCACCGCAGGCTTTTCCACCGCGACATGGGTGCCCGGCACCCCCGCGCACAGCTGGCAGGCGGTTGCCGCCGGCGGCACGGCGATCGGCATGAAGGGAATGCAGAACGCCGCCAAGGTGCTCGCGCTCACCGCGATCGACCTGTTCCAGAAACCCGAACTGATCGCCGCAGCAAAAGCGGAGTTCGCAGAGCGCCGCGGCCCCGACTTCACCTACCGCTCCCTCGTCGGCGACCGCACCCCGCCCCTCGATTACCGCAACGCACCGGGGAAGTAAGGAGCAAGAAAGCCCCTCCCTTCCAGGGAGGGGTTGGGGAGGGTCATCAGCACAGCGTTCGCCATCAACCCCCACCCAACCTCCCCCTTTCCAGGGGGAGGAGATAGCGGGGCCAGCCGCGAAGCGGTGGGAGGGTGAGGGGAAAACACCTGATCCAACACCGCACCAGTCTACGGCAAACGCTGATGTCTTGCGTCAATTACCGTCGATTGCTGCAGGCACGGCGAAGTGCCAAAACACTCGTCATGAAAAACGTCCAGATCATCAACAGTGCTATGAACGCCACTTTCAGCGTGTTCCAGGCAACAGAGGAGGAGTTTGCGGCTATCTTCCCGGATGGGCGAGACATGGAACTGGTCGAAGACATGATCGAGCGGCTTGGCGAGGGGGCTGCGAGTTCCGTGCTGGGGCCACTCTGGAACCGCCCGATCCTGAAGCGTGATGCACTCGGAATCCATGGCACGCTCTTCTATGATAATGAGGAACGGCGGGAATATATTCCTCGGTCAAAGCGCGAAATCGATTGGGACGACCTCTCAGTCAATCAAGCTCAGCGAGACCTGTTCGCCAAGCATAGATAAATTGTTCGCGCCGCCTAAACCCCGCCCATTCCCGAAATGATGCTCCACGCCGTCTCATCGATCGGCATCACTGAAAGCCGCGACTGGCGGATGAGCGCGAGGTCTTTCAGCCGTTCGTCCGCCTTCATCGCGGCGAGCGTCACCGGCGTCCGCAGCGGCTTCACGGCTTCGAGATCGACGAGGCCGGATTTGTCGTCATCGGGGTCTGGGTAGAATTCGCGCGCCACCTTCGTGATGCCCACGATCTCCTTGCCCTCCACCGAATGGTAGAAGAACACGAGGTCGCCCTTTTTCATGCCGCGCATGTTGCCGAGCGCCTGCGCGTTGCGCACGCCGTTCCAGTGCGTGCGTTTCGCCTTCACCTGATCGTCCCAGCTCCACTTCGTGGGCTCGGTCTTCACCAGCCAATATGCCATGTTCAGCTATCCGCGTCCGGTTGCGCCTCGGGGCGAGCGTTAAGAAACGCGGGCAGTTTCATCAAGGCCTTGTCGATCTCGGTGAGCGAGGGAAATCGCGAAAGATCGGTGCGCAGGCGGCGCGCATTGTACATCTGCGGCGCGAGGCACACGTCGGCGAGCGTCACCTGATCGCCGAAAAGATACGGGCCGGGCGAGCCTTCCGCGATCTCCTCGAGCGGCTTGAAGCCTTCCTCGATCCAGTGGCGATACCAATCGTCGATCGCGTCCTGCTCCTGTCCCATCTGGTTCTTGAGATATTTGAGCACGCGCAGATTATCGATCGGGTGGATATCGCACGCGATGATCTGCGCGGCCGCGCGGATGCGCGCGCGCTTTACCGGATCGGCATCGAGCAGCGGCGGCTCCGGATAGGTCTCGTCGAGATATTCGAGGATCGCGAGGCTCTGGTTGAGCCCGACGTCGCCGTCGATGAAATAGGGCACGAAGCCCTGCGGGTTCAGCAGCTTGAAGCCGACGCCGCCCTGCGCGCCCGTGCGCAGGTCGATGCCCTTCTGTTCGTAGTCGAGCCCCTTGAGGCCGAGCGCGATGCGCACCCGGTAGGATGCCGACGAGCGCCAGTATCCATAAAGCACGCGCGACATGTTCGCCCCTTTCAGCTTGCCGTTCGGGCTGCTTCGTAGCGGGCGCGTTCCTCGGCGACCAGTTCCTTTCTGGAAAGCTTGCCGATCATCGTCTTGGGCAGGCTGTCGCGGATTTCGACGCCGACCGCGCGCTCGTGCTTGCCGACGTGCGCGTTCAGGTAATCGAGCAGCGCCGCATCCGTCACGTCCGCGCCGGGCATCAGCGTCACGAACGCCTTCGGCCGCTCGCCGAGGTAAGCGTCGGGCACGCCGATCACGAGCGCCTCCTTCACCGCCCCGTGCTTGTAAAGCACGGCTTCGAGCTGGCTCGGGAACGCCTTGAAGCCGCCGACGACGATCATGTCCTTCAGCCGGTCGACGACATACACGTAACCGTCCGCGTCGATGTAGCCGACATCGCCCGTGCGCAGCCGCCCGTCCACGAACGCTTCGGCCGTCGCCGCGTCCTTCTTCCAGTAGCCGCGCATGATCTGCGGGCCAGCGACCGTGATCTCGCCGGGTTCGCCTTCCGGCGGCGGCTTCGAAGGGTCGTCCTTGTCGACGATGACGATGCGCGTACCGGGCAGCGGCTGCCCGATCGAGCCGGGTTTGCCGCCGGTTTCGTAGGGGTTCACCGAAACCACGCCCGAGCTTTCGGTGAGCCCGTAGCCCTCCACCAGCTTCGCCTGCGTCATCGCTTCGAACCGGGCCTTGAGCTCCGCGGCCATCGGCGCGCCGCCCGAAATGCACGCGCGGATCGAGGTGAGGTCGTATTTGGCGATCTTCGGGCTGTCGAGAAACGCCTGGTACATCGTCGGCACGCCCGGCAGCGCGGTGATGCGGCGGCGCTGGATCGTCTTCAGCGCAAGAGCCAGCTCGAACTTCGGCAGCAGCACCATCTCGCCGCCGCGCAGGACGGTGCGGTTGAGCACGCACGTGTTCGCGAACACATGGAACAGCGGCAGCGCGCCGAGGATGCGGTCCTCGATATCCGGCTCCGGGTCGATCGCCTGCACCTGCTGCGCGTTCATCGAAAGGTTCGCGTGCGTGAGGATGGCGCCCTTCGGCGTTCCCGTGGTGCCGCCCGTATATTGCAGCAGCGCGATGTCGCCGTAGACGTCGATCTCGGGCGCGTCCTCCAGCCCGTCGTTTTCGAGCAGGCTGGAGAAGTGGATATGCCGCAGGTCCGCCTTCACCTTCGAGCGCTCGCGGCCTTTGAACACGCGGTAGAGCAGCGCCTTGCCGGCGGGCAGCACGTCGGCGAGCGAGCCGACGACAAGACAGCGCAGCCGCGAGCTTTCCAGCACCTCGGCGATCGTCGGGTAAAGCTGCGCGACATCGAGGCAGACCATGATGTCCGTCTCGCTGTCCGCCACCTGATGGCGAAGCTCGTCGGCCGTGTAGAGCGGCGAGAAGTTCACCACCGTGCCGCCCGCCTTCATGATCGCATAGTAAGCGATAACGTATTGCGGGCAGTTCGGCAGGAACAGCCCGACCTTGATGCCCCTCCGCACGCCGAGAATCTGGAATCCGCGCGCCGCCTTGTTCACCGCGTCCGCGATCTCGGCATAGGTATAGATGCGCCCGAGAAAATCGATGCAGGATGCATCCGGCGTGCGCGCGGCGGCGTCCTCCAGAATCCGGTGGACCGGCATCGGCTCCAGCGTCAGATCCCAAGGCACCGGATGACCGTAGTTCCGCATCCAGTCCGCGCCGCCCGGCATCTGTTCCTCCCGCAGTCGATTTTCGGCGATTATAGCGCCGGTGTCTGAACTTTCGCTGAAAATCCGGGCAGTTCAACGCCCGTGAGGCGCGAAAGCTCGGCGAGTGCCTGTGCTTCGCTCGTCACCTTGATCGCCGCCATGCCCATCGCGGCGGCGGGCTTGCAGTTGATGCCGAGGTCGTCGAGGTACACGCACGCCTCCGGCGCCACGCCCAGCGCGTCGCACATCATGCGGTAGATGCGGGGATCGGGCTTGCGCACGCCGACCTTCGCGCTTTCGATCACATGTTCGAACCGCGCGAGGATCGCTTCGACGGCGCGCGCCTTCTCGGGATCCGCGCTCATCCCCGCCCCGCGCCCGACCTTGGCGTTGTTGGTGATGCAGCCGATGCGTATGCCCGCCGCCGTCAGCGTATCAAGCGCCGCGACCATCGCCGGGCGAATATCGCCTGCGAGCAGGCTCAGCACATCGCGCCCCGCGATCTCATACCCCATCGCCGCGGCCTCTTCGGCGAACAGCGCATCGAAGGTGTCTGCGTCGATCTCGCTGCGCTCCAGCCGCGCCCAGGCGTTTCGGTCCGGGTCCGCCGCGTTGATCCGCCGGATACTATCCCGCGGCAAACCCCGGGACGCTTCGTATCGGTTGAAGGCCTCGAACGGTGAAGACGTGATGACTCCGCCGAAGTCCCACAGAACCGCCGCGATCTCAGGCCGCACGATACCAGTCCACCCCGTCCGTCCGCGCACGCACGGCCCGGCCGCGACGCTCCAGATAATGCAGGTGCGCCAGCGTCTCGCCCGTCGCCATCATGATCTCGTCGCCGGCCACCGGACGGCGGAACAGCACGCCGAAACAATCGTGGGCGCGCTTCGGCGCCGCGATGAACGCCTCTAGCGCATCGAGCTTCTGATGATGATCGGCCTCAAGCTGGTTGAGCCTTGCGTGCAGCCCCCGGAACGGCTCGTTGTGCGCAGGCAGCACGTAAAGTTCGTGATCGAGCGCGCGCAGCTTCTCGATACTCGCAAGCCAGTCGCCGAGCGGATCGGCCTCGGGCTCGGTCGAATAGACCGAAACGTTGGAGGTAATGCGCGGCAGCACCTGGTCGCCCGCGATCATCAGCCCGTCTTCGTCGGCGACGAGGCAGGCGTGCTCGGGCGTATGACCGCGCCCCACGACGATACGCCACGCCCGCCCGCCGATGCGCAGCACGTCACCGTCAGCGATCCGGATGAAGCTCGATGGCAGGCGCGAGACGGCGCGGGAAAAGCGCCCCCAGCCGCGACTGCGAAAACTTTCCAGCACCGCATCCGGCCATCCGGCGGCGCGGTAGAAATCAACAGCCTGCGCCGGCGGCGCATCGGCGATGTCGAGCGTCAGCATCCGCGCCATCAGATATTCGGTACGCGCCATCACAAGCGGTGCACCGCTCTTGTAGGCCAGCCAGCCCGCAAGCCCGAGATGATCCGGGTGATAGTGCGTGACGATGACGCGCGTGACCGGCTTCCCCGCCAGCGGCCCGGCGAAGAGCTCGCGCCATACGCCTTTGCCGGCCTCCGTGTTGAGGCCCGTGTCGACGATCGCCCAGCCGTCGCCGTCGTCCAGCACCCAGAGGTTGATGTGGTCGAGGCTCATCGGCAGCGGCATCCGCAGCCAGAACACGCCCGGCGCGATCTCGTGCAATTTGCCCGCAGCCGGCACCCAGCGACCAAGCGGGTAGAAGAGCCCGCGCCGCTCCTCGCCCTCGTCGGGCGGAAGCGCGTGGTCCGCGAGCGATGCGTCGCCGATGGGTTCAGTCGTCATGACCGCACCGGCTTAGGCCCCGCGGCACGCCGCATCGACCTCCCGGAAACGTCAGCCCTGATCGGCTTCGTCCAGCGCTTCCTGCGCGGCGCGGGCCGCTTCGGCGCGCTCCTTGCGCAGCTCCTCCAGAAGTTCGTCGCGGTCGTGATCGAACGTCATGTCGACGCGCTCGATACCCGCCTTCTTCGCCGCCACCGCGACGAGCGCGTCGAGTTCGCGCTGCGAGCACAGGCCGAGCGTCACCGGATCCTTCGGCGTGATGTTCTGGATGTTCCAGTGCGTCTTGTCGCGGATCGCGGAGATCGTCGTCTTCGTCGTGCCGATGATGCGCGAAATCTGCGCGTCGGTGATCTCCGGGTGGTTGCGCACGATCCAGGCGATACCGTCCGGCTTGTCCTGCCGCTTCGATACCGGCGTGTAGCGCGGCCCCTTGGTGCGGCGCTGCTGCTCCGGCCCCTTCTGCAGCACCAGGCTGTGCGCGGGGTTCGCCTGCCCCTTGTCGAGCTCAGCCTGCGTCAGGTCGCCGGCGCGGATCGGGTCGCGCGGGATATGCTTTGCAGAGGCTGTCTCGTCGGCGATCGCCTGCACTTCAAGCACATGAAGCCCGCAGAAATCTGCAATCTGCGAGAAGGTGAGCGCCGTGTTGTCGACCAGCCATGCAGCGGTCGCGTGCGGCATCAGCGGATAGTTCTGGGCCATGGCGAATGCGCCTCTTCTCGAAAGAGCGAAATAAAAGGGCCGCCCTTTGGGGGGCGGCCGGTACACTTAAACTATAGGCACGGCTCAAGCCGCGATCAAGGGTTTTAGCGGCACCAGCGCGGCCCGAAACTCCGCCGCCGCGCGTTCCCAGCTGAAACTGCGGCCATACGCAGCGCACGCAGCGCGATCCTTGTCGAGCGCACCGGCAATGGCGGTGTCGAGGTCTTCATCGAGGCAGCCGGTCTCCGGCGTCACGATGTCGATCGGCCCCTGCACCGGATACGCCGCCACGGGCACGCCAGAAGCCAATGCCTCGATCAGCACCATGCCGAACGTGTCGGTGCGGCTGGGGAACACGAACACGTCCGCACCTGCATAGGCAGAAGCGAGCGCCGCGCCGCGAAGCGCGCCGAGGAAGATCACGTCGGGGAACTTCCGTTCGAGCGCCTTCCGCGCCGGGCCGTCGCCCACGACGACGCGCGTGCCCGGATGGCGCGTGGCGAGGAAGGCCTCGATGTTCTTCTCCACCGCGACACGCCCCACATACAGCTGGATGGGCCGGGGCAGCGCCGCATAGGCCGCGTGCGGCGCACTCTCCGCCGAGAAGTTCGCAAGGTCGACGCCGCGTCCGAACGGCGCCGTGGGGCCGATGCCCTGCGCGGCGAGCTGCCGGCGCAGGCTCGGCGTCGCGGCAAGAACGCTCGCGGCGGGGCCGTGGAACCACCGCTCGTACCGCCAGAACCATGCCGCCGGAAGCCCGGTGCGCGCCGATACATAGTCCGGGAAATGCGTGTGATAGGCGGTCGTGAATGGAAAGCGGGCGCGCAGGCACCAGCGCCGCGCGGCAAGCCCGAGCGGGCCTTCGGTGGCGATATGAATGGCTTCGGCGTTAAAAGCGCGCAGACGCCGCCCGACCTGGCCGGTCGTGGCAAGCGCCAGCCGGATCTCGCCGTAGCCGGGGCAGGGCATCGAGGGCCACGCATCGGGCGAAAGTACGAGCACGCTGTGCCCGGCACGCTCCAGCTCGCCGCGCACCATCTGAAGCGTGCGCACCACGCCGTTCACCTGCGGCTCCCACGCGTCGGTGACAATCGCTATGCGCATGGGGCGGTGCGATATCGCATCAGGTCCGCCCGCAACTCAGGCCGCGTTTGCTTGCTGCATGGGAAGCACGCGCGCGTTCATCTCGTCGGCCCAGTGCAGGATTTCCATTTCGCCGTTGAAGTGCTCGACGAGCGCGGTGCAGCCTTCCACCCAGTCGCCGTCGTTGTAGTAGACAACGTCACCGAACTGCCGCTGCTCCGCGGTGTGGATGTGGCCGCAGACGACGCCATCGAGCTGCCGGTCCCCGGCCGCCTTCGCAACGGCCTCCTCGAAGCGGCTGATGAACTCCACCGCATTCTTCACCTTGTGCTTGGCGTGCTTGGAAAGCGACCAATAGGGCATACCGAAGCGCGCCCGCACCTTGTTGACGACCGTGTTCAGCTTCATCAGCAATTCGTATGCGGCGTCGCCGAGGAACGCGAGCCAGCGTGCGTAGAGCACCACGGCGTCGAACTCGTCGCCGTGCAGCACGAGCAGGCGGCGCCCGTCGGCGGTCTCGTGGATCGCCTTCGAACGGATCTCGACGCCGCCGAAGCTGAGCCCGGTGAACTGACGGAACACCTCGTCATGATTGCCCGGAATGTAGATCACGCGCGTGCCGCGCTTGGCGCGCTTCAAAAGCCGCCAGACGATGTCGTTATGCTTCGCGGGCCAGTACCAGCTCTTCTTCAGCCGCCACCCGTCGATGATATCGCCGACGAGAAAGAGCGTGTCGGAATCGACGCTGTCGAGAAAATCGATCAGCAGATCGGCATTGCAGCCGCGTGTGCCGAGATGCACGTCCGATATCCAGATCGTGCGGTAGCGGCGACGATCGCTCTTCCGGACCTCGGGCTGGCTCGGCCGAAGCGACGCGATGCGATCGGCAAAGTCGTCAGGCGCAAACATGTTCAAGTCGACCTCCACTGGCGGACGGCTGTTTGCGCGCCAGCGTATCGCGGTGTTGCGTTACGATTTGCAGGCCGAATTATGAAGGTTTTGCGCGAGTCGCGGCGGAATCAAGCTCGGGATGCGGCGCTGTGATAGGGATGATCTGTAAGCTTATGCCTTACAATTCACTTGCAATATGTAAGGTAGCATCTTACAGTTTCGCATGATCAGGAGTTACCGCAGCAAACCGTTGCGCAAATTTGCCGAGGAAGGCGATGCCTCGAAACTGCCTGTTCCGAATGTAGATCGGGTAAGGCGCATTCTTGCGGCGCTCGCTGCCGCGGTTACACCGGAGGAAATGAACCTTCCCGGCTATCGGTTTCATGGCCTGCAAGGGAAGCCTAAACGGTATGCGGTCGATGCAAGCGGAAACTACCGGATCACGTTCGGTTTCGAAGGAACCGATGCCGTAGACATCGATATTGAAGACTATCACTGATCGAAAAAGGAGGTTCAGCCATGCCGACGAAGGGGCCCCGCCCCACGCACCCCGGCGAGATTCTACGCGAAGACGTGCTCCCCGCGCTGGGAAAATCGAAAACGGAGATCGCGGCGCTCCTCGGTATTTCGCGGCCAACGCTTTACGATATCCTCGGCGAGCGTCAGCCGGTCACGCCGCACACGGCGTTGCGGCTCGGCAAGCTGCTCGGCAACGGCGGAGGCTTCTGGCTTCGTCTGCAAGCCGCCTATGATCTTGCCGTCCAAGGGGAGGCAATCGCCGCCGAGATCGAGCGCATTCCAACGCTGGCGGCCTGAAACCCCACGGAACTGCGGACGGAAACGATCAGCACAACTTACGGGCCATAACGCTCAGGAATCGATCCGGATATGTCCCGGCAGGCCGGCCACGCGCGCGAGCCAGCCCTGCACGCGCGGATAGCGCGTAAGCTCGAACGCGCCGCCTTCCTCGCACACGTGCGTGTAGGCGTAGAGCGCGATGTCGGCGAGGCTGAGGCTGTTTCCGACGAACCACTGGCGATGCGTCAGATGCTCATCCATCAGTTTGAGTGCCGCTTCGCCGCCCGCGCGCTTGCCGTCGATCTGCGCGCGCTGCGCATCCGAGAGATTGTCGCGCCCGACATAGGCGAGCCAGAAGCGTAGCGTCGCGATGTTGGGCTCGTGGTTGTATTGCTCCCAGAACATCCAGCGCAGCATGTCCGCTTCGTCCCAGCGGTCCGCCGGGATCAAGGCCGAGCCCTTGGCGAGGAAGAAGATCGCCGCGTTCGATTCCGGCAGATAGCGGTCTCCGACCTGCAGCACGGGCACCCGGCCATTCGCGTTCACGGTGGAGAGATAGGCGGGCGTACGCGTCTCGCCCTTGCGGATGTCGTAGAGCCTACGTTCCAGCGGGAGCCCCAGATGCGCCGCCGTCAGCCGGATCTTGAAGCAATTCCCCGAAACCGGGTCTTCATGCAGTGTCAGCCTGTCCATGCGCGATCTCCAGTACGACCTTGCCCACGTGTTCGCCCGATTCGAGATAACGATGCGCGTCCGCTGCGGCCTCAAGCGGGAACACGCGGTCGACGACGGCCTTCAAGCCGCCACCGAACAGCGGCCAGACATCGGCGGCAAGGCTGTCGGCAAGCAGCGATTTGTATTCGATGCTGCGCGGGCGCAGCATCGATCCCGTCAGGATCAGCCCCTTGCGCATCACCGCGCCGAGATCGAGCTCGCCGGTCTGCCCGCGCTGGAACGCGATCGACACATGACGCCCACTTTCGCCGAGGCACTTGATGTTGCGCGCGAGATAATCGCCTCCCACCATGTCGAGCACGACGTTGACGCCGCGCCCGCCCGTGATCCGCGCGACCTCGGCAACGAAATCCTGCGCCTTGTAATCGATCGCGTGATCGGCACCCAGCGCCAGCGCCGCCGCGCATTTTTCCGCGCTGCCGCACGTCACGATCGAGGTCAACCCGAACGCCTTGCAGAGCAGGATCGCGGTGACGCCGATGCCGCTCGTGCCGCCGTGGATCAGCGCGGTTTCCCCCGGCGCGCCGTAGCCGCGCTCGAAGAGGTTGGACCACACCGTGAAATACGTCTCGGGCAGGCTTGCCGCCTCGATAAGCGTCAGCCCCTCGGGCACCGGCAGGCACTGGCCTTCGGGGACCGTGCAATACTCGGCATAGCCGCCGCCCGCCACAAGCGCACACACCCGCTGGCCGATTTGCAACCGACCGGTGCCGCTACCCACCGCCACGATTTCGCCCGCGACCTCCAGTCCCGGTATCGAAGGTGCGCCAGGCGGCATCGGGTAGAGGCCAAGGCGCTGCAGCACGTCGGGCCGGTTCACGCCCGCCGCGGCGACCTTCACGAGCACCTCGCCGTCCTTCGGCACGGGTACGGGACGGCGGACGGGGATGAGCACTTCGGGGCCGCCGGGGCCTTCGGGGTCGATCGCGATCATGTCCACTGGAACCCCGGCCATGACGTCATCCTCCCCCTTGTTCGCGGCGCCCCTCTAGCGCAGATTGCGCGGCCATTCCAGACACGGGTTAACCCTATGGACGACGATTTTCTGCCGAAAACGAAAGACGATCCGCTGACCCTGCTCACGCGGCAGGATCTCGATCCGCTGTCGCAGGACGAACTGAGGGCGCGCATCGCCGCGCTCGAGGCCGAGATCGGGCGGACACGCGCCAAGCTTACCGAGGCGGACAGCGTGAAATCCGCCGCGGACGCGCTTTTCGCGCGGAAATAGCCGCCTCTCACAAGTCACGGGATGCGCGCGCCGCCTCTCCGGCACATGCTTCGCCCGACAACCGTGGGAGGGTCTCTTGAATTTCGATTTCTCGGACGACGCACGCGCGCTCAGCGAGTCCGCCCGGCGTATGCTGTCGCAGCACGCGGGGCCGGACGCAGCGCGGCGCATCATGGATTCGGATGCGGCCTATGATACGGCGCTTTGGCGGCAGGTCGTCGACCTCGGCCTCACCGCCGCGCGCGTGCCCGAGGCGCACGGCGGCGTCGGCCTTTCGCCCGAGGAAAGCTGCGTCCTTGCGGAAGAATTCGGCCGCAGCCTCGCCCCCGTCCCCTTCCTCTCGACGCTGCTCGCGACCGAAGCGCTGCTTCTTGCCGGAACCGAGGCGCAGCAGGCGAAATACCTGCCCGGCATCGCCGACGGCAGCACCATCGCCTGCTACGCATGGGGCGAAGGCGCGAATTCGCCCGCCGCGATCCCCGCGACACGCGCTGACGGCGCCAAGCTGACCGGCACGAAATCACCCGTGGCGGACGCGCTCGCCGCGAGCCTCGCGGTCGTCACCGCCGCAAGCGAGGAAGGCCCGGCGCTCTGGCTCGTCGATCTGAAAGACGCATCCGTCGCGCCCGCCGCGACGCTCGACCTCGTCCGCAAGCACGGCACGATCACGCTCGAAGGCACACCCGCCGAACCGCTCGGCACGTCCGCAGACTACCAACGCTTCCTCGATCGCGCGGCAGTGATCCTCGCGTTCGAAGCGATCGGCACCGCAAGCGCCGCGATGGAGATGGCGGTCGGCTACGCGAAGGACCGCGTCGCCTTCGGCCAGCGCATCGGCCGCTATCAAGGCGTCAAGCACAAGTGCGCCGACATGTACATCAAGCTCGAACTCGCCCGCGCGCACGCGCTTTACGGCGCATGGGCGTTCGCGGCGGATGCGGACGAGCTTCGCCACGCCGCCGCCGCCGCGCGCGCCGCGAGCCTCGACGCCGTGCGCTTCGCCGCCGAGGAGAACGTGCAGCTGCACGGCGGCATCGGCTTCACGTGGGAATCGAACTGCCAATTCTATTACCGCCGCGCCCGGCAGCTATCCGCAGCGCTCGGCAGCCGCGCGTTCTGGGCGGACCGGCTGGTGCGCGCGCTCGAACAGCGCAACCGCGCCGCGGCCTGAAGGGAGACAAGACATGGATTTCAACGACACCCCGCAGGAAGCCGAATACCGCACCAAGGTCCGCGCCTGGATCGCCGAGGCCGCGAAAGAATACGAAGGCCTGCCCGAACCGAAGTCGCAGGACGAATATGTCGCCCGCCAGAAGAGCTGGCAGAAGAAGAAATACGAAGCCGGCTACGCGGGCCTCACCTGGCCCAAGGCGTTCGGCGGACAGGGCCTCGGGCCGATGAACGCGATCATCTTTTCGCAGGAGGAGTCGAAATCCGCCGCGCCCACCGGCCTCTATTCGATCGGCCTCGGCATGTGCATCCCCACCGTGTTCACGCACGGCCCCAAGGAGGCGATCGAACGCTTCGTGCCGAAGGCGCTGGAGGGGAGCGAAATCTGGTGCCAGCTCTTTTCCGAGCCCATCGCCGGCTCGGACCTCGCGGGCATCCGCACCAAGGCGGTGCGCGACGGCGACGACTGGATCATCACCGGCCAGAAGGTGTGGACGACCTTCGCGCACCTTTCGGACTACGGCATCATCGTCACCCGCACCGATCCGTCCGCGCCCAAGCACAAGGGCCTCACCATGTTCATCGTGGACATGCACGCGCCGGGCGTCGACGCGCGGCCGCTCAAACAAATGTCGGGCGGCGCGGACTTCAACGAAGTGTTCTTCGATAGCGTGCGCGTGCCCGACGCATGGCGCATCGGCGCGGTCGGCGACGGCTGGAAGGCCGGCCTCACCACGCTGATGAACGAGCGCCTCGCGGTCGGCGGCAAGCCGCGCAATTCGCCCGGCTGGCGCACGCTGATGGAGCTTGCGAAGGGCATCGACACCGAACAAGGCCCCGCGATCGAACGCATGGACGTCCGCGCCCGCATCGCCGACACCTACATCAGCGACGAGGGCGTGAAGCTCACCCAGATGCGCGCGCTCTCCGCGCTTTCGCAGGGCAAGACGCCGGGCGCCGAGCAATCGATTTCCAAGGTCGTCGTCGCGAAAACGATGCAGGACATGGCGGCCTTCGCGCTCGACCTCTCCGAAAGCGCGGGCTTCGCGCCGGGCGAAAAGGACAGCGAACTCGCACGCCTGCAGGGCGCCTACATGTGGTCGGCGGGTCTCCGCATCGCGGGCGGCACCGACGAGATTCTGCGCAACATCATCGCCGAGCGCGTGCTCGGCCTGCCGGGCGATTTGCGGCCCGACAAGGACACACCTTTCAACGAGATCGTACCGCTGTAGGGCCGATGACCCTTGGCAGCGGCCACTGCCGCTGCCACATGGGGTTCCGATGGATATCAAAGCCGCCATTGCCGCCGCGCCCTATGGCGCAAGCGAACGCGTCTCGCCGCTGGTTCGCCGCGTGCTCGCGCGGAATCCGAGCCCGTTCACCTTCCTCGGCACCGGCACGTACATCGTTGGAAACGGCAAGGTCGCCGTGATCGACCCCGGCCCGGATGAGGACGAACACCTCGAAGCCATCCTCGCCGCCACGGCGGGCGAGACAATCAGCCACCTTTTCATCACCCACACGCACCGCGATCACAGCCCGCTCGCGGTGCGGCTGAAGGCGCTCAGCGGCGCCGAAGTCGTCGGCTGCGCGCCGCTGGTGATCTCCGACGACGGCCCCCGCACCGACGCCGGATTCGACAGCACCTACACCCCCGACCGCGTGCTCGCGCACGGCGAGGTCGTGCCCGGCGGCACCTGGGCGGACGGCGGCTGGACGCTGGAGGCGGTGCACACCCCCGGCCACACATCGAACCACCTGTGCTTCGGGCTTCACGAGGAAAAGGCGCTATTCACCGGCGATCACGTGATGGGCTGGTCTACAAGCGTCGTGGCCCCGCCCGACGGCGACATGCGCGACTATATGGCGAGCCTGAAGCTGCTGCAGACGCGCGACGACACCGTCTATTATCCCACGCACGGCGAACCCGTCACCGAGCCGCAGCGGCTGGTGCGCGGCTACATCGCGCATCGCCGCCAGCGCGAAGGCCAGATCCTGCGCCTGCTGGAGGGCAGCCCGAAGGCGATCCCCGATCTCGTCGCCGCGATGTACGCCTCTGTCGATCCCCGGCTGCACCCGGCGGCGGGCCGTTCGGTGCTCGCGCACCTGATCGACCTTCAGGCGCGCGGCATGGTAAGCGCGGATGGAGACGTGTGGGAGAAGGCCGCTTGAAAACCGCTCTGACGCTCGTCGCCGGGCTGCTGCTCGGCGCTCTTGCGGCCTGGTTCCTGGGCCGCGAGGAAAAGGCACCGCTCGATGCGCAGTCCATCGCCGCCGCCAGCCTCGAGGCCGTCCGCGCGCAGAACAAGCTCACCGTGTTCGCCGGGCGCTTCACGGTCGCGGTGACGACGCGCGTCGAAAAGCTCGGCCTGTCGGCGGAAAAGACGCTGATCGTGCCTGCCACGGTCCGCTACGACATCGATTATTCGAAGGTCCGCCGCGACGACATGGTGTGGGACGAAGGCAGCCGCGTGATGACGGTGCGCCTGCCTGATATCCAGCTCGACGAGCCGCAGGTCGATATGGCGAATGTCCGCGAATACGGCGGCGGCACGATCCTGATGGCGCTCGGCAATGCCGAAGAGGTCATCGACGCCGCCAACCGCCGCAAGATCAGGGAGGCCGTGCTCAAGGAAGCCGATACCACCCTCCTTCGGGAACTCGCGCGAAGTTCGGCGCGCACAGCCGTGGAACGCGGCTTTGCGCTCCCGCTCGCCGCCGCAGGAATAGACGCCCGCGTCATCGTCCGTTTCCCGGACGAGAGCGGCTACGCACTTTAGGAGTATCGACGACATGGATGCACGCCGCGCGGAACTGCCGAAGGGCAAGGATTTGCTGAGCGAGATCGACCGGCTGAAGCGGGAACGCAATGCCGTGATCCTCGCGCATTATTATCAGGAGGCCGCGATCCAGGACATCGCGGACTTCGTCGGCGACAGCCTCGACCTCTCGCGCAAGGCCGCGGACACGGACGCGGACGTCATCGCCTTCTGCGGCGTGCGCTTCATGGCGGAAACCGCGAAGATTCTCTCCCCGCAGAAGACCGTGATCCTGCCCGATATGGACGCCGGTTGCAGCCTTGAAGACTCCTGCCCGCCCGAGCAGTTCAAGCGTTTCCGCGAGGCGAACCCCGATCACATCGCGCTCACCTACATCAACTGTTCGGCAGCGGTGAAGGCGCTCTCCGACATCATCGTCACCTCGTCCTCGGCCGAAAAGATCATCAGCCAGCTGCCGCGCGACCAGAAGATCATCTTCGGGCCTGACCGGCACCTCGGCGGCTATCTTTCGCGCAAATTTGGCCGTGAGATGCTGCTGTGGCCCGGCGCGTGCATCGTGCACGAGGCGTTCAGCGAAAAGGAACTGCTGAAGCTGAAGGCGCAGCACCCCGACGCGCCCGTCGCCGCGCACCCCGAATGCCCCGGCAACATCCTCGACCACGCCGATCTCGTCGGCTCGACAAGCGCGATCCTGAAATTCGCGCTCGAAAGCCCGGCCGACACGATCATCGTCGTCACCGAGCCGCACATCATCCACCAGATGGAAAAGGCCGCCCCGCACAAGACCTTCATCGGCGCCCCCGGCGCGGACGGGAACTGCAGCTGCAACAACTGCCCGTTCATGGCGCTCAACACGATGGAAAAACTCTACCTCGCACTGCGCGACCTCAAGCCGGTGATCGAGATGGACGAGGAGATTCGCTTGAAGGCGCTGAAGCCGCTGGAACGGATGCTCGCGATGGCGTCGTCGACCGTCGGGCAGGGCGACATTTCGAGCGTGCGCGTTACGGGAGATTGATGCACCGCGACATGAACGCTGTGCGTCCCTCGACTACGCTCGGGATGAAAGACCTCTGTACCTTGTAAAAACGTGCATCATCCCGAGCGAAGTCGAGGGACGCACACCCGTCCTGTCACGTTCAGCTTCCCCCCCCGATTGACCCCGCCCCGAATCCGTTTCACTTGATGGGTCCGGCAACACACGTCTTGAGGACGAAACGCCATGCGTTTTTACACCCTGTTGATGGCGGCTTTCACTCTGGCGACTGCACCTGCTGCGCACGCGGCCGAAGACGATCCGAACCTCTGGCTTGAAGAGGTCGAGGGCGCTCGCGCACTCGATCAGGTGCGCGCGTGGAATGCCGCGACCGAGAAGCGCCTGCAGACGGAAAGCCCGGCGTTCAAGGCGCTGCAGGCCGAAATGCAGGCGATCCTTGAGGATGACAGCCGCATCGCGGTGCCCGAGGCGATTCTCGGCGACAAGGTGACGAACCTGTGGACCGATGCGGAGAACCCGCAGGGGCTCTGGCGCATCGCCGATCTCGACGCCTTCGCCGCCGGAAAGCCCGTGTGGCGCACGCTGATCGACCTCGACGCGATGTCGAAGGCGGACGGGCGGAAATGGGTGTGGAAGGGCGCGGCGTGCCTCGCGCCCGCTTATGCGCGCTGCATGGTCGGCCTTTCGGACGGCGGCTCCGACGCGCTCGTCTACCGCGAGTTCGATATGGACGCGGGCGCGTTCGTGAGCGGCGGCTTCGAAACGCCCGAGGCGAAGGGCGACGTCGCGTGGGTCGATCTCGACCGGCTGATGATCGCCACCGCGCACGGCGGCGATGTCACCGAATCCGGCTATCCGCGTCAGGTGCGCCTGTGGAAACGCGGCACGCCGATGGCGGAGGCTGCGCTGCTCGCCGAGGGCAAGGCCAGCGACATGGGCATGGATGCGAGCGCCAGCGCAGGCGATGGCCGCATGTGGCCGCGCATCACGCGCCACCCCGATTTCTGGACCGCCGAAACCTTCCACCTCAATCTCGATGGCACGCTCATTCGTTCGCCGCTGCCCGAGACGGCGACGATCGAGGACATGCTCGGCAGCCGCGTCGTCGCGCTGCTGCACAAGGATTGGGTTTACGGCGGCAAGACCTACGCGGCGGGTTCGCTCGTCGCCTATGACGCGGCGACGCTCATCGTCGGGCGCCCGGCGGCGGTCGAGCAGGTCTATGCGCCAACGGGCAAACAGGCGATCGAGGCTGTCGTCGCGGGCAGCGGACGCCTCTACGTGTCGCTGCTGGAGGATGTCGCCGGGCGGCTGATCGCGCTCACACCGACCGCAGCCGGCTGGACGGCGGAAACCGTGCCGGTGCCGCCGAACAGCGCGGTGACGCTCGCGGTGGCCGGGGGCGCGAACGACACCGCTTTTTACACGACCGAGAGCTTCGCCAGCCCCGAGACGCTGATGGCGGTGCGCGGCGGCGGCGCACCCGCAGAGGTCGCCGCGCTCCGTGCGTTCTTCGATCCCGTATCGATTTCCGTCGCGCAGCGCTTCGCGACATCGAAGGACGGCACGCGCATCCCTTATTTCGTCGTGCGTCCGGCAGGCGCGAAAGACCCGCTGCCGACGATCATGCACGCCTACGGCGGCTTCCGGAGCGCGCAGAAGCCGACCTATCTTATCAAGAACCCATACCAAATCGGGCCGGGCGGGTTCATGTGGGTGAAGGACGGCGGCAGCTTCGTGATCGCCAACATTCGCGGCGGCGGCGAATACGGCCCGGCGTGGCACGAGGCGGCGCTGCGCGAGAAGCGGCAGAACAGCTTCGACGATCTCTACGCCGTCGCCGAGGATCTGAAACGCGCCGAGCTGACCTCTAAGCTCGCGGTTTCGGGCCGTTCGCAGGGCGGGATGCTTGTGGGCGTCGCGATGACGCAGCGGCCGGACCTCTTCGACGCCGTCATCATGGGCGTGCCGCTCGCCGACATGCTGCGCTACAACAGGCTGCTCGCGGGCGCATCGTGGATGGGCGAATACGGCAATCCCGACGTGGCGGAGGACCGCGCGTTCATCGCGAAATATTCGCCTTACCAGAACCTCCGCGCAGGCGCGAAATACCCGCCCGTCATCATCTATACCTCTACCAAGGACGACCGCGTCCACCCCGGCCACGCCCGGAAGTATGCAGCTCGGCTGGCTGAGCAACACCACGCCTTCGACTACTTCGAAAACATCGAAGGTGGCCACGCCGGCACCGCCAACGCCGCCGAGCACGCCTACCGCGCCGCGCTGATGCTGGCCTTCGCGCGCCGCGAACTGATGGGGAAATGAGCATGGAGATCGCAGGCTTCGACACGGACGCGTTCGTGCGCGCGACGCTTGCCGAGGATCTGGGCGCGGCGGGCGACATCACCTCCGCCGCGGTGATCCCGGCTGACGCGCGCTTCCACGGCGTGATGGACAGCCGCGACGCCATCGTCGTCGCGGGGCTCGACATCGCCGCCGCCTTCTTCCGGTCGCTCGATCCGGCGGTGGAGATCGAGATGCTGGCGAAGGACGGTGACCGTGTCGCTGCGGGCACGGACCTGATGCGCCTCTCCGGCCTCGCCCGCTCCATGCTCACCGCCGAGCGCTCGGCGCTCAACACCGTGCAGCACCTTTCGGGCATCGCGACACTCACGCGCCGCTATGTCGACGCCATTGCGGGCACGGGCGCGATCTTGCTCGATACGCGCAAGACCATCCCCGGGCTGCGGCTTCTCGAAAAATACGCGACACGCATGGGCGGCGCGCAGAACCACCGCATGGGCCTGTGGGACGCGGCGATGATCAAGGACAATCACGTCGCGGTGGCGGGCGGCGTGGGCGAGGCCGTGCGCCGCGCGAAGGACGCGGGTATCGCCAGCATCATCCTGGAGGTCGACCGGGTCGACCAGATCGAGGCGGGGCTTGCGGCGGACGCGACGCACCTGCTGCTCGACAACATGAGCGTGCCGGACATTCGCGCGGCGGTCGCCCTCGTCGCGGGGCGCGTGCCCACCGAGGCCTCGGGCGGTGTCAATCTCGACACGATCCGGGCGATCGCGGAAACCGGCGTCACCTACGTTTCGGTCGGCCGGATCACGCAGTCCGCGCCCGCCGCCGATATCGGACTCGACCTTGCGAGCGCCTGAGCGTCTGCTGCTGGCGCTCTGCCTCGCGGCCTGCGGATCGGCGGACGAGCCCGCCGAAACCGTTGCGGCGGAGTGCAACATCCCCAAGCGCATCGACGTTCCGCGCGCGGCGAGCCTGCCGGACGCGATGCCCGACGCACCGGCAGCAGCCTATGTGCTTGCGATGTCGTGGTCGCCGGAATTTTGCCGATTCCGCAAGGATGCGGACGCCCACGAAGGCCAGTGCGCGGACAACGACTTCGATTTCATCCTGCACGGCCTTTGGGTGGACAGCGCTGCGGGCGCTTCGCCGCGTGCCTGCGCCGTGGCGCCGCCTGTCGGCGAAGCGCTCGTGCGCCAGCATTATTGCATGATGCCCTCCGCGCAGCTGATGCAGCACCAGTGGGCCGCGCACGGCACCTGCGCCTTTTCGAGCGCGGAGGCCTATTTCGGTGCCGCGAAATCGCTGTGGGACGGCGTGAAGCGACCCGATCTCCGCCAGCTTCGCGGCGAGACGCTGACCGCCGGCATGGTGCGCGAGGCGTTCGTGAAAGCGAACATCGGCCTTCCTGCCGAAGCGATCGCCGTGATGGAGAACAACCGCGGCTGGCTGACCGAAGTGCGGCTGTGCATGGACCTGGATTACAACTATGCGGCCTGCCGCACGCCCGGCGCGGCGGACGGCGCGCGCGTGCTTATCTGGCGCGGCGGGTGATGGTGCCTTCCAGCACCGCCGTCTTCGGGTGGTGCCGATCGAGATGCGCCTTGATGATGCGGAGGTTGCGCGTGTTCGAGCGGAACAGCACGTCCATTGCGTCGCCCAGCAGCGGCACGAAGCCGATCGCGGTGTCGAACAGCGTGTTCCCCGCCATGCGGGCGATGTACCAGCGCGACATGCCGAGGTTGCGCGCTTCCCAGATGATGTAGGCGGACATCAGCCCGGCGAGAATGTCGCCGCCCACCGGGACAAGGCCGAGGATCGCATCGAGGCCGATCTTGTAGTTGATGCCCGGGATCGTGATCGACCGCTCCAACAGCTTTTCGAGCACCTCGACGCGCGCGCGCACGGCGTGCGGATCGCGTGCGTCGAGCCCTGCCCGGGTCATCGCCTCTTCAAACGCCTGCTCATTCACGCTCACCTTCAGCCTCCAAAGCCTGTGGCTGCGCTATTTGGTGACGACGGCCCCACATGCAAGACGCGGCCCTGCATTTCCGGCCGGGTCAGTGACGCCGTCGTCGGGCTTTGCATGAACGACGACCGCCGCGCCGTCGGTGTCGAGCACCGGCGTTTCGCCGCTGTAGAGCGTCGCGCCGTCGATACGGGCCTCGACGCGCCCGGTGCCGTCGGCGCCCACGGTGACGTTCGGCAGGTCGCCCTTGTGGTGACCGTGCTTCGCGCCGGTCGGGTTGAAGTGCGGCCCGGCGGACGTGAAGTCCGGCGGCGTGCAGAGGCCGATGGCGTGCACGTGGAAGGCATAGGTGCCGGAGGGCCAGCCTTCGAGCACGAGACCGACATCGACGCCGCCCTTCGCCTCGGTGAGCACCGCGCGGCCCTTCGTGGCGCCATCCTTGTCGAGAAGCTGCGCGTAGGCCGCGGGCGGCAGCGCGGCGGGTGCGGCGGCGGGCTGCTCGGCCTTGCTGGCGCACGCAGCGGCAAGCATGGCGGCCAAAGGCACAAGGCTCGTGGAAAGGCGCATGATCGGTCTGTCCCCTGTGGTGATATGGCGGATCAACGCATTCTGGCGCTTAAGGTTTCGCGCACAACCTCAATCCATGGCCTTGACGATTTCCTCGACCATCTTCTTGGCGTCGGCGAGGAGCATCATGGTGTTGTCGCGGTAGAAGAGTTCGTTGTCGACGCCAGCATAGCCAACGCCGCCCATCGAGCGCTTGATGAACAGCACGGTCTTCGCCTTCTCGACGTCGAGCACGGGCATCCCGTAGATCGGCGAGGACTTGTCGGTCTTCGCCGCCGGATTGGTCACATCGTTGGCGCCGATCACGAACGCGACGTCGGCCTGGCCGAAGTCGGTATTGATGTCTTCGAGCTCGAACACCTCATCATAGGGCACGTTCGCCTCGGCGAGCAGCACGTTCATGTGCCCCGGCATACGTCCCGCGACCGGGTGGATCGCATAGCGCACGTCGACGCCCTGATGCTTCAGCTTGTCGCCCATCTCCCGGAGTACATGCTGCGCCTGCGCCACCGCCATGCCGTAGCCCGGCACGATGATGACCTTCTCGGCGTTCTGCATCAGGAACGCAGCGTCCTCGGCGGAGCCGCGTTTCCACGGCCGGTCGATGGCGGCGGCAGCACCTGCCGGACCCGCCTCCGCGCCGAAGCCGCCCGCGATGACGCTGATGAAGCTGCGGTTCATTGCGCGGCACATGATGTAGCTGAGGATCGCGCCCGACGAACCGACGAGCGCGCCGGTGATGATCATCGCCGTGTTCTGCAGCGTGAAGCCCATCGCCGCCGCCGCCCAGCCCGAATAGCTGTTCAGCATCGAGACGACGACGGGCATGTCCGCGCCGCCGATCGGGATGATGAGCAGGAAGCCGATCAGGAACGCAAGGCCGGTTACGGTCCAGAAAATCCAGGCGTCGGGCGACGGTTCAAGCGTGAACCATGCGATGAGCCCGAGGATGCCGACCAGCGTGCCGAGGTTGATGACATGCCGCAGCGGCAGCAGGATCGGCGCGCCCGACATGTTGCCGTTCAGCTTCAGGAACGCGATGACCGAGCCCGAAAACGTGATCGCACCGATCGCGATGCCGAGACCCATCTCGACGCGGCTGACCGCGAAGATCTCGCCGTCTGCACCCGCGATGCCGAACGCCTGCGGATTGAGGAATGCCGCCGCCGCCACAAGTACGGCGGCCATGCCGACAAGGCTGTGGAACGCCGCGACGAGCTGCGGCATCGCGGTCATCGCGATGCGCCGCGCGACGATGAAGCCGACACCGCCGCCAAGGATGATCGCGGCTGCGATCTCGGGCAGCGAGGCGATCTCGTGCGTGGCGAGCGTCGTCGCCACCGCGAGCCCCATGCCGATCATGCCGTTGCGGTTGCCCGCGCGGCTGGTCTCGGGTGACGAGAGCCCCCGCAGCGCGAGGATGAACAGAACCCCGGAGACGAGGTAAGCGAGAAGCGCCCACGCGGGCACGGCGGAAACGTGTTCCATCGGCGCCTAGCCCTTCTTCTCTTTTTTCTTGTACATCGCGAGCATCCGCTGCGTCACCGCGAAGCCGCCGAAGATGTTGACGCTGGCGAGCGCCACGGCGACGAGACCGAGCCACTTGGCAAGCCCCGAACCGGCCGCCAGTGCCGCGATCAGCGCACCCACGATGATCACCGAGGAGATCGCGTTCGTGACCGCCATCAGCGGCGTATGCAGCGCCGGCGTGACCGACCAGACCACGTAATAGCCCACGAAACAGGCCATCACGAAGATCGACAGGATCGAAATGAAGTCCATGGCCTATGCTCCCCCCAGCACCGGATGGACGGCCTTGCCGTCCTTGGTCAGCCGCACGCCCTTAACGATCTCGTCGTCGTCGGGCAGCACGGGTGCCTGCGTGTCCTTGTCCCAGAACGCCGACAGGAAGTTGAACAGGTTGCGCGCGTAGAGCAGCGAAGCATCGGCCGCGAGGCGGCTGGGCACGTTCCTGTGCCCGACGATCTTGACGCCGTGCTTCACCACGATCTCGCCCGCCACAGCGCCCTCGACATTGCCGCCGGCTTCCACCGCGAGGTCGATGAGCACGCTGCCCGCGCGCATCGTGGCGATCTGCGCGTCGCTGACAAGACGCGGCGCCGCGCGGCCCGGGATGAGCGCGGTGGTGATGACGATGTCCTGCTTGGCGATATGGCTGGAGACCAGCTCGGCCTGCGCCGCCTTGTACTCGTCGGACATCTCGGTGGCGTAGCCGCCCGAGCCTTCGCCCTCGATGCCCTTCACCGCCTCGACGAAGATCGGCTTGGCGCCGAGCGACATGATCTGTTCCTTGGTCGCCGAGCGCACGTCGGTCGCCGAGACCTGCGCGCCGAGGCGCCGCGCGGTCGCGATCGCCTGGAGCCCCGCAACGCCCACGCCCATGATGAACACCTTCGCGGCCGAGACCGTGCCCGCCGCCGTCATCATCATCGGAAAGGCGCGGCCGTATTCCGCCGCCGCGTCCAGCACCGCCTTGTAGCCGGCAAGGTTCGACTGCGAGGAGAGCACGTCCATCGACTGCGCGCGCGTGATGCGCGGCATCAGTTCCATCGCCAGCGCCTCGTAGCCCGCCGCCGCATAGGCGTTCGCCCGCTCCAGGTTCGCTGCAGGGGCGTGTATCGCAACCACGCGCGCACCGGGCGCCACGCCCGCAAGCGAAGCCGGCTCCGGCGCCTGCACGCCAAGCACGATCCCCGCGCCAGCAAGCACGGCGGCGCGAGGGCCGACCTCCGCGCCTGCCGCCGCATAATCGGCGTCCGCAATGCCCGACGCGAGACCCGCGCCCGATTCCACGGCAACCGCAGCGCCGAGCCCGATGAACTTCTTCACCGTCTCCGGGCTTGCAGCGACGCGGCGCTCAAAATCGGCGGTCTCACCAAGGACCGCGATGCGCACAGGATTCGCCACCGGGCTAGTTGTACAGGAAGAGGAGCATACCGAGCAGCACGAGCACGATGAGACCCGTGCCGTACTTCATCATCGCGAGGAAACCCGCGTAGGTCTTCGCGTGATCCTTCATCGCCTTGTCGGTGTAAGTGCTGTTCTGCGCCATCTCAAACGTCCCCCATCCGGACCTGATTCCGCCCGTTCATAGCAACCCCTGCCCCGGTGTGAAGCGAAAAACGGGTCAAAATCTTAACCAGACGGCAAGGCGCTGTGCCGTATCGAGACAGGCGGGTCATTTTTGGGAAGCAGAGATTCGGCATTTTGGCGAAGCAGACCGTCCTTGTTGTCGACGACGAGTCAGGCCAGCGGCGCATCACGGAAACCGTGGCGGCGCGCGCCGGCTATGCGACCGTTGAAGCCGAGCACGGCCAGGCCGCGCTCGATCTGCTGACGGGTCCGCGCGGCCAATCCGTCGACGCCGTGATCCTCGACTATAACATGCCGGGCAAGACCGGGATCGAGGTGCTGCGCGAACTGCGCCCGCACTTCCCCCAGCTCCCCGTCATCATGCTGACCGCGCATTCCAGCGTTTCCACCGCAGTTGAAGCGATGCGCGCGGGAGCGAGCGACTTCCTGCTGAAACCGGCAAGCGCGGACCGCATCACGCGCGCGCTCGCAAGCGCGCTCGACCACAAGGCGCCGGGCGGCGAACTGCGCCCGCTGACCGAAAAGCTGCCGGGCTCGCTGGGCTTTACCGAGATTGTCGGCAGCGAGGCGGGCTTTCGCGCCGCGCTCGCGGTGGCTGAAAAGGCCGCGCAGAAGAACGTGCCGATCCTGATCGAAGGCGAAAGCGGCGTCGGCAAGGAGGTCGTCGCGCAGGCGGTTCACGCCGCCTCGCCGCGCAGGGACAAGCCGCTCGTCATCGTCAACTGCGGGGCGATCCCGGCGAATCTCGTCGAATCGGTGCTGTTCGGTCACGAAAAGGGCGCTTTCACCGGCGCCATCGAAAAGCACGTCGGCCGCTTCGGCGAGGCGGACGGCGGCACGCTTTTCCTCGACGAGATCGGCGAACTGCCGCTCGATGCGCAGGTGAAGCTGCTGCGCGCGCTGCAGACCGGGCAGATCGAGCCTGTCGGTAGCCGGGGCCATATAACCGTCGACGTCCGCCTGATCGCCGCGACCAACCGCGATCTCGCCGAAGAGGTGCGCGAGGGCCGCTTCCGGGAGGACCTGTTCTACCGCCTTGGCGTCGTGCCGGTCACGATACCGCCGCTGCGCGCCCGGCGGGGCGACATCGCGGCGCTCGCGCGCCATTTCGTCCGCCGCCTCGGCGCCGAGGAAGGCGTCAACGCCCGCGATCTTTCGGACGACGCGCTCGCGCTCCTTGAGGCCTACGACTGGCCGGGCAACGTCCGCCAGCTCCAGAACGCATTGTTCCGCGCCGCCGTGCTCTGCGAGGGCACGAGGCTCACGGCGCTCGACTTCCCGCAACTCGCGGGCGTCGCCGTGCCCAGACGGACGGCGCAGGCTGCACCGACACGCACCGCTTCGTCCGACCTTTCAGCCGAGGTTTCGCTGTTCGGCGACGACGGCAAGCTCCGCCGCCTCGAGGATCTGGAAGCCGAGATCATCCGCAAGGCGATCCACCACTGCCGCGGCCGCATGAGCGAGGTCGCCCGCCGCCTCGGCATCGGGCGCTCGACGCTCTACCGCAAGCTTGGCGAAATGGCCGTCACTGACGATTTCGGCGGCCACGACGACGATGTCAGGAAGTTTGCCTGAGCCGCGGAAAACGTGGTTTCCGCGGGCATGGCCGCACATTGCCCCCTTGATGTTTTGCCAATCGTCCCTGATCTTCACATCAGGCGGCGGATGTTTCGCCGCATCGCAGGAGTGACGAATGCCGGCCTTTGCCCGCGAGCTCGAGCACACGCTTCACAACGCCCTCGCCGAAGCGAGCCGGCGGAGGCATGAATATGCCACGCTCGAACACCTGCTGTTCGCGCTGATCGGCGACAGTCACGCCTCCGCGGTGATGAAGGCCTGCGGCGTCGACCTCGACCAGCTCGGCGAGGAACTGACCGGTTATCTCGACAAGGAGCTGGAGCCGCTGCGCGTGGGCGACCAGGTCGATCCCAATCCCACGGCGGGCTTCCAGCGCGTCGTACAGCGCGCGATCCTGCACGTGCAGTCTTCGGGACGCGATGAGGTGACGGGCGCCAACGTGCTCGTGGCGCTGTTTTCGGAGCGAGAGAGCCACGCCGTCTATTTCCTGCAGCAGCAGGACATGACGCGGCTCGACGCTGTATCGTACCTCAGCCATGGCATCGCCAAATCGCCGTCGCTCTCTGAACCGCGCGCGGTGCGCGGGGCAGACGAGCCCGCCGAGGAGGCGAAGGACAAGGGCAATGCCAAGAAGCCCGCGGATTCGCCGCTCAAGCAGTTCTGCGTCAACCTCAACGACAAGGCGCTTTCGGGCAAGGTCGATCCGCTGATCGGCCGCGCCGCAGAGGTCGACCGGACGATCCAGATCCTCTGCCGCCGTTCCAAGAACAATCCGCTCTATGTGGGCGACCCCGGCGTCGGCAAGACCGCCATCGCGGAGGGCCTCGCGCGCAAGATCGTCGAGGGCGATGTGCCCGACGTGTTGAAAGACGCTGTGATCTACGCGCTCGATATGGGGGCGTTGCTCGCGGGTACCCGCTATCGCGGCGATTTCGAGGAGCGGCTGAAGGGCGTCGTCAACGAGCTCGAGAAGATGCCCGATGCGATCCTGTTCATCGACGAGATTCATACCGTAATCGGCGCCGGGGCCACTTCGGGCGGCGCGATGGATGCGTCGAACCTTCTGAAGCCCGCGCTGTCGGGCGGCGCGATCCGCTGCATCGGCTCGACAACCTACAAGGAATTCCGCAACCACTTCGAGAAGGACCGCGCGCTTCTGCGCCGCTTCCAGAAGATCGACGTAAAGGAACCCTCGATCGAGGACACCGTGCGCATCCTCCTCGGCCTCAAGACCTATTTCGAGGAGCACCACAAGGTCCGCTACACCAACGAGGCCGTGAAGACGGCGGTGGAACTGTCGGCGCGCTACATCAACGACCGCAAGCTGCCCGACAAGGCGATCGACGTGATCGACGAGGTCGGTGCCTCGCAGATGCTGCTCCCGCCCGCCAAGCGCAAGAAGGTGATCGGCGTGAAGGACGTCGAGGCTGTCGTCGCGACGATCGCACGCATCCCGCCGAAGTCCGTCTCGTCTGACGACAAGAAGGTGCTGGCGACGCTGGAGCAGGACCTGAAGCGCGTCGTTTTCGGGCAGGACAAGGCGATCGAGACGCTCTCGTCGGCGATCAAGCTGTCACGCGCGGGACTGCGCGAGCCGAACAAGCCGATCGGGAACTATCTCTTCTCCGGCCCCACCGGCGTCGGCAAAACCGAAGTGGCACGCCAGCTCGCCGCGATCCTGGGCATTCCGCTGCAGCGCTTCGACATGTCGGAGTATATGGAGCGGCACTCGGTGAGCCGCCTGATCGGCGCCCCTCCGGGCTATGTCGGCTTCGACCAAGGCGGGCTCTTGACGGACGCTGTCGACCAGAACCCGCACTCGGTGCTGCTGCTCGACGAGATCGAGAAGGCGCACCCGGACCTGTTCAACATCCTGCTGCAGGTGATGGACGCCGGAAAGCTCACCGATCACCACGGCAAGATGGTCGATTTCCGCAACGTCATCCTCATCATGACGACGAACGCAGGCGCGTCGGACATGGCGAAGGAAGGCATCGGCTTCGGCTCCACCGTGCGCGTGGGCGAAGACGAGGAAGCCATCAAACGCATGTTCACGCCCGAATTCCGCAACCGTCTCGATGCCACGGTGCCGTTCGGCTACCTGCCGACGCCGGTCGTCGCGATGGTCGTGGACAAGTTCATCCTCGAACTCGAACTCCAGCTCGCCGACCGCGACGTCCACATCAAGCTTTCGGACGAAGCGAAGAGCTGGCTGATCGAGCGCGGTTACGACAGGCTCTACGGCGCGCGTCCGCTCGCCCGGCTCATCCAGACAACGATAAAGCAGCCGCTCGCGGAAGAACTGCTGTTCGGCAAGCTGGTGAACGGCGGCGAGGTCGTGGTCCACATCAAGGACGACCAGCCGACGTTCGAGATCATCGCCGCGGCGCCGAAGCCGCGCGCCGCCAAAAAGGGCAAGACGGGCGAGGCCAAGGGCGGTAAGAAAACCGTCGATGCGTGATGAGCCTCAGACGGGCGAAGACAAGCCGATCAACCGCCGGAACCTGATGATCGTTCTCGGCGGTCTCGGTGCGCTCTTGCTGCTTTCCAACATCGACGGACCCGGCTTCAGCCTCATTTCCGACGACGACGAAGCCGCGATCACAATCGAATCGAAGGCCGATGAGATTGAAGCCAAGGTGGAACGGATCGAGGCGGCCGTCGAGACGCGCCTGGAGGGTGCCGCCGAACGCATGGAGGCGGCCGAAACGGGCGCCCGCATCAATGAGGACGAGCTTGATGCCGCGATCGATGAACTGCGCGACGGCGACCCAGAGCGCTTCCTGAAGACCATCGAAACGCTTTAGCCGGACCGTGGCGGCGGCACCGTCCGTTCGTCCTGAAAACAGTGCGTTGCGGCGCACAGAGCGATTGCCCACCGCACCTCTCGCCCGCAAACTTCAGCAATGAAGGCACAGGGGCCCTGGCATGATTACCCGCGCGCGCTGCGCGAGCTGCTGCGCCGCGAGCCGCAAAGCCTTCCGATGGTTGCCGCGAAGCTCGGCTGGTGCCGGGCGCGGCATGGCCTGGGACCTCGCGACTTCTTCGATTTCGAATTGCGACATCGCCCAACGTCGACGTGGCGGGATTATCTGAGTGATGTGCCGCACATGCGACGGATCATGCGCGCGCTTCACCCGGAGCACCTTGCGCGGCTTGCGAACGACAAGGTGCTGAGCACCGAGCGACTGATGGAACGGGGTGTGCCGGTTGCGCCGGTTTATGTGGTCGCCGGACGCGACACCCACAGCCATCCGGCAAGCGGGCGCCTCGCGGTCGTCAACGATCCAGCGACACTGAGGCGATGGCTTGAAGGCGCGCCGGACCGCCTGTTCTGCAAGCCCGCGACCGGCACATTCGGGAACGGCGTTTTCCGTGCGCAACGTGAAGGTGCGCATTGGCGCGTCGGTGATATTTCGATGTCAGCAGCAGCTTTCGCGGAGCATCTGCTCGCGCAGGACGACCGGTCGGGAACGCTGGTCAGCCCCGAGCTTCGCAATCATCCGGCGCTGGCGCCGATCGCGGCCGACCTCGGTCTCTCCGCAACGCGCGTCTATACAGCGTATACCAAGACCGGAATCGAAATCTTCTGCACCATCCAGAAGGTCATGACGACGCCAGCACTCGCCGACAATTTCCACGACGGCACCACGGGCCATCTGCTGTGTTTCGTCGATCCTGAAAGCGGCTGCATCACCCGCGCGTATGGCCGTGATCCCGACGATCGAATCCGGCTCAGCACCTATGAGACGCACGCCCTGACAGGCGCCCATTTCACCGGCTTTCCCATTCCGTTCTGGAACGAGATACTGGAGGTCGCCCGCGCAGCGACCGAAGCCATGCCCGAATTGCCGCTCCCCGGCCTCGACATCGCGCTGACGGAGACAGGGCCGGTGGTGCTGGAATCGAATGCCTATTGCTTCGCCGTCGCACCGCAACTGCAGTTCGGCGGACTGCGCCCGATCCTTGAAAGCCTGCTGCCCCGTCTCGCGGTCGATCCGGAGCGGCGCGACAGTGCGCTGTGGTCACTGCGCACCGGCGAGCCTCACGCCCGCCGGGACATGCATTGAAGGTCAGGCGCGCCAGCTGCCGTCGAGCAGCTTGATAATGCCTGAGAAGTCCTTCGCGGCACCGCCGAGATTCGCGAACGTCTGGTAGAGTGCCTCCGCCTGCGCACCAAGCGGTGTCGCGGCGTTCGATGCGGCGGCGGCTTCCATGGCGAGCTTCAGGTCTTTCAGCATCAGCGCGGCGGCGAAGCCGCCCTCGTAGTCGCGGTTGGACGGCGCGGCGGGCACCGGACCCGGCACCGGGCAATAGCTCGTCATCGACCAGCACTGGCCGCTCGCCTTCGAGGAGATGTCGAAAAAGACCTGCGGGTCGAGCCCCAGCTTCTCGGCGAGCGCGAACGCCTCGCACGTGCCGATCATCGAGATGCCGAGCAGCATGTTGTTGCAGATCTTCGCGGCCTGACCCGCGCCCGCGCCGCCCGCGTGGATCACTGCCTTGCCCATGCGCGACAGGATCGGCTCGGCACGGCCGAACGCCGCGGCCTCACCGCCGACCATGAAGGTGAGCGTGCCGCCCGATGCCGCCGCAACGCCGCCCGAAACCGGCGCATCGACCATCGCGAAGCCTTTCGCGGTTGCGGTTTCGACGACCTTGCGCGCCGTCACCACGTCGATCGTCGAGCAGTCCATGAACAGCGCGCCCGGCTTCGCCGCGCCGAAAACCTCGCCATTGTAGACGGCCTCGACATGCTTGCCGGCGGGCAGCATGGTGACGACAGCGTCAGCGCCCGAAACCGCCTCCGCGGCGCTGCCTGCAACCGTGCAGCCGTCGCCCTTGGCGCGGGCGAGCGCATCGGGGCTGAGATCGAAGGCACGCACCGCGTATCCCGCCTTCGCGAGGTTCGCCGCCATGCCCGAGCCCATGTTGCCGAGCCCGATGAATGCGATTGTCTCCGCCATGCCGATCTCCCCTGTCTTGTCAGGGGCAAGGTCTAGCCATGCGCGGCGGCAAAAGAAAAGGCCCGGCGCGTCGAAACGCACCGGGCCTTTTTGCAGGTCGTAGCTGCGAAAATGCTATTCGCGGTTTCCGAACAGCTGCAGCATGAACATGAACATGTTGATGAAGTCGAGGTAGAGCGACAGCGCGCCCATTACGACGGCCTTGCCGACGAAGTCGCTGCCCTGCACCTGGAAGTACATGTTCTTGATGCGCTGCGTGTCATACGCCGTCAGGCCCGCGAAGATCAGCACGCCGATCACCGAGATGACGAACTGCATCACCGACGAGCCGAGGAACATGTTCACCACGCTCGCGATGATAAGGCCGATGAGGCCCATCACGAGGAACGTGCCGAAGCCCGAAAGATCCTTCTTCGTCGTGTAGCCGAACAGGCTGAGACCCGCGAAGGCACCCGCCGTGATGAAGAACATGCGCGCGATCGACGTGCCCGTGTAGGTCAGGAAGATCGTCGACATCGACAGGCCCATCACCGCCGCAAAGGCCCAGAAGACGCCCTGAGCCGCCGGGGTGGACAGCTTGTTGATGCCGAAGCTCAGCACCATCACGAAGGCGAGCGGCGAGAGGATCAGCACCCACGCGAGCAGACCGCCCTGCGAAAAGACCTGCGCGGCCATGCCGCTGTTCGCGAACAGCAGCGCCACGATGCCGGAAAGAAGCACGCCGGAGGCCATGTAATTGTAGACCGACAGCATGTATTTGCGAAGGCCGGCGTCGAAAGCGACGCCTTCGGCCGTTGTCGCCGGGCGACCGTAAGCCAGGCGAGGATCCGTCTGGTTCACCATGTTATTCACTCTCCCATTCGCCGGGTCATCCGGCTTGCCCCTGCAATATCGTGTGGATTGGCCTCGGCTTCAAGGAAAACCGGACTGATTCACTATAGATTTCTGAGCGCGCGTGCCGGACGCGCGCCGAGAGCGCTCCAAGAACCCACCAGGCTGAGCAGCAGAATCGCCGCTGCGCCGAGCACGACGGTGAGGATCACGGGCCGCCAGGCAGGGAGCCATTCCAGCTCGAAAACCTGCGTCACCACATACCAGCCGCCCGCCGTGCCGAGGCCGAAGGCGATGGCGGAGAGCACGATCGCGAGCAGCGCATATTCGGCAAGCAGGCTGAGAAGAACCTGGCCCCGGGTGGCGCCCAGCACCTTCAGCATCACCGAATCATAGATGCGCGCGCGCCGCGCCGCCGCGATCGCGCCGACGAGAACGGCGATCCCCGCCGCGATCGCGACCGAGGCGGCGGCGCGCACGGCGGTCGACATCTGGCCGAGCAGCGCGCCCGCATTTTCGATGACGTCGCCGACGCGGATCACGGACGCCGAGGAGAACGCCCGCACCACGGCGCGCGACACGGCGGGCACCTCTGCGGGCGATACCGTGACCGTCGCCATTGAGCTGTGCGGGGCGCTTTCGATAAGGCCGGGCGAATAGACGAGCGCGAAGTTGAAGCCGAGCGAATCCCAGTTGATCTCCCGGAAGCTCGCGATCGTCGCGGGGAGATCGACGCCAAGCACCGAGACGGTGATGGTGTCGCCGACCTTGAGACCGAGCGCTTCGCCCACCTCCGCGTCCATCGAAACGAGCTGCGGACCGCTATAGTCTTCTGGCCACCATTTGCCCGAAACGATGCGGTTCCCCTCGGGCAGCGCCGCCGAATAGGTGAGACCCCGGTCGCCGCGCAGGATCCACGCGCCTTCGGGCACGTCCTTCATTTCCGAGACGAGCGTGCCGTTCACGGCCACGACCGGCCCACGCAACGACGGCACGGTTCGGATCGCGGCGCCGGGCGCGGCGTCCAGCACGGTCTTTCGGAACGCGGCAGCTTCCCCGGCGGGAATATCGACGACGAACAGGCTCGGCGCCTCGCGCGGCAAGGCCTCGTCGATCTGGCGCGAAAGGTTGGTTTCGATCACGGCGAGCGTCGCGAACAGCGTCAGCCCGAGCCCGAGCGCGACGACGAGCTGCCGTGTCATCGATCCCGGCCTGTGGAGATTGCCGAGCGCAAGCCGCAAAAGCGGCTGCTTCGGGCGCGGCAGGCGCGCGGCGAGCGCCCGGATACCGAGCGCGAGAACCGCGAGCAGCGCCATGAGGCCGAGCGCGGCGGCGATGAACACGGCGGCGAACAGCGGCTCGCGCGCCTGCGCGACGGCGATGGCAGCGATAACGAGCGCGGCACCGAAGCTGAGCGCCACCACTTCGAGCGGGGGTCGCGCGATACGTTCGACGCCGGCGCGAAACAGGCGGGCGGCGGGAACGTCGCGCGCCTTCGCGAGCGGCCAGATCGCAAACGCCGCCGCCGCGAGCAGGCCGTAGAGGATCGCGGTGAGCAGAGGCACAGGATAGACGCCGAGTTCCGGCGGAACGGGCAGCGCATCGCCCGCGAAGGCCACGACGATCGCGGGCACGAACCCGCCCGCCACCGCGCCGAGGATGACGGCGCCGAGCGCGATCAGCCCCACCTCGATCATGTAGATGCGGAAGATCGTGCGCGAATCCGCGCCCACGCTTTTCAGCGCCGCGATCGAACGCGTCTTGCCGTCGAGGTATGAGCCGACGCCGTTGCCGACGCCGACACCGGCGACGAGCAGCGCGGTGAGGCCCACGAGCGTCAGGAACTGGCCGAGCCGTTCGATGAAACGCCGCGTTCCGGGGGCGCCGTTCGAGCGGTCCTGAATGCGCCACGCCGCCTCCGGGAAGCGTTCGTTGAGCGATTCCGTTACGGATTCGGGGGAAACGTCGGACGGCAGTTTCAGACGGTAGTGCGTGCGATAGAGGCTGCCGGTCTGACGAAGCCCGGTCTGCCCGAGCGTTTCGAGCGACATGAGCAGCGTCGGCCCGAGCGTGAAGCCCTCGCCGACCTTATCGGGCTCCTCGGCAAGCACGCCGGTGATGCGCACGCGCGCGTCGCCTACGCCCACCGTGTCGCCGATGCGGGCGCCGAGCCGGTCGAGCGCGGCCTGATCCACAACGAGCCCGTTCGATTTCAATGCGTCCGCAAGCGGCCGCCCGCCTTCGAGGCGCACGCTGCCGTAGAACGGATAGGTGCCGTCGACGGCCTTCAGTTCACCGAGCACGCTTTCAGCACCATCAAGCCGGCTCGCCATCGCGCGCATCCGCACCACTTCGCCGACGCTGCCGAAACCACGGAACGCCGCGATTTCAGCCTCGCTCGCCTGGCGCTGTGTCAGCGCGACGTCCACATCGCCGCCCAGGATCGACTGCCCCTTTTCGGAAAGCGACGTGACGATGGCGGTGGAAAGGCTGCCGACACCCGCGAGCGCGGCGACGCCGAGGAACAGGCAGACCGCGAGCAGCCGCAGCCCGGCAAGGCCGCCGCGCAGGTCGCGTAGCGCGAGCTTCAGCGGCAGGTTCAAGCGACGGTCTCGCGCACGATCTGCCCGTCGCGCATCTCGACGATGCGGCCGCAGCGCGCGGCAAGCTCGGTATCGTGGGTGATGAGCACCAGTGTCGTGCCCTGCGCGCGCTGCCGCTCGAACAGCAGCTCGACGATCTCGTGGCCGGTCGCGGCATCGAGGTTGCCGGTGGGCTCGTCGGCGAAGAGGATGCCGGGGCGGGGCGCCGTGGCGCGCGCGATGGCGACACGCTGTTGCTCGCCGCCCGAAAGCTGCGAGGGATAGTGCGTCAGCCGGTGGCCGAGACCGACCGCCTCAAGCTCTGCGCGGGCGCGCGCTTCCGCGTCGGGAACGCCGCCAAGCTCCAGCGGCACCGACACGTTCTCAAGCGCCGTCATGGTGGGCAGCAGGTGAAACGCCTGCAGCACGATGCCGATGCGGCCGCGCCGCGCGCGGGCGAGCCCGTCTTCGTCGAGCGCGCCGAAATCCTGCCCGGCAACACCGATCCGCCCGCCGCTCGCACGTTCGAGGCCGGAGAGCACCGCCATCAGCGAGGACTTGCCGGACCCCGAAGGCCCAAGGATCGCAACGCTTTCGCCGCGCGCCACGGAAAGGCTGACGCCGCGCAGGATTTCGACCGCGCCCGCGCCTTCGCCGAGCGTGAGGGTGACATCGCGCGCATCAATCACGATATTGGAGGGCGCCGAGGAGATATCGTTCAAGGGGATCCGCTTTGTCCGGTTGGAGCACGTTTCGTATTTATGGGGATGCCGCGCGCATTGTCCAAGCCGTCATTGCCGCTTTTCTGCTGTTCATCGGCGCGAGTCCGTCCTTTGCAGAAACGCGTACGATCGTTGCGTACGGCGATTCGCTGATGGCGGGATACCAGTTGAAGCCCGGCGAAGGCTTCGCGCCGCAGCTCGAAAAGGCGCTGAAGGCGAAAGGCATCACGGCGCGCGTGGTCAGTGGCGCCGTCTCGGGAGACACCACGGCCGCCGGCAAGGCGCGCATGGCGTGGGTGCTCGGCGGGCTGAAGACGAAGCCCGACCTCGTCATCCTCGGCCTCGGCGCCAACGACATGCTGCGCGGCCTGCCCCCGGCGCAGGCGCGCGCCAACCTCGATGCGATGATCGCCGACTTCAAGAAGCGCGGCAGCAAGGTGCTCGTCGCGGGAATGCTCGCCGCGCCCAACATGGGGAAGGCCTATGCGGCGGAGTTCAACGGCATGTACCCGGCGCTCGCGAAGAAGCACGCCGTGCCGCTCTACCCGTTCTTCATGAAGGGCGTCGTCGTCAACAAGGCGCTGCTGCTCGGCGACGGTATGCACCCCAATCCGAAGGGCGTTTCCGTGATCGTGCAGGGCATCTTGCCGAGCGTCGAGGCGGCGCTCCGCTAGTGCACCGGCTGTTCGTCGGGATCGACCTGCCGCACGCGGTGAAGGACGCGCTCGTGGCGCGCATGGGGGGCGTGCTCGGCGCGCGTTGGCAAAGCGAGGACCAGCTTCACCTGACACTGCGCTTCGTGGGCACGGTCGACACGCACACAGCAAATGCCGTCGCCGAAGCGCTGGCAACGATCCGCGCGCGTGCGTTCGATCTCTCCACAGCCCGCACAGGCATTTTCGAGCGCAAGGCCCGCATCGAAACCTTGTGGGTGGGCGTCGAACCGCAGGAGCCGGTGAAGGCGCTGCACAACAAGGTGGACCGGGCGCTGCAACTCGTCGGCATCGTGCCCGAGACGCGAAGCTACCTGCCGCACATCACGCTCGCCCGCTTCTCCGGCACGGCGGGTCCGCTCGATGCCTTCCTGCGCGAGGGCTTTCCGCCGGTCAGCTTCACCGTAGATGCGATCACCCTGTTCGAGAGCCGCCTCACCACCGAGGGCGCGGACTATAGCGTCGTCGCGCGCTGGCCGCTGATCGCCTGAAGCAGTCCGCGCACGCCGTCTTCCACGAGCTGGAACGTCTCGGCAAAACCCTCGTCGCCGCCGTAATAGGGGTCAGGCACGTCGCCGCCCTCGGCATGGTCGAGCAGCAACGACACCGCCGCCCGCGCGCCATCCGGCCGCATGGCGAGCAGGTCCGCGAGGTTCTTCGCGTCCATCGCCACGATATGGTCGAAGCGGTGGAAGTCCTCTTCCGTCACCTGCCGCGCACGCAGCATCGAGATGTCGAGGCCCCTTCGCAGTGCTTCCGCCTGCGCGCGCGGATCGGGCGCGCGGCCGATGTGCCAGTCGCCCGTCCCCGCGCTGTCGATCTCCAGCGCCGCACCTTCCGCCTCCACCAGCCGCCGCATCGCGCCCTCCGCGAGCGGCGAGCGACAGATGTTGCCTAGGCAAACGAACAGGACCGAGATCGTCATCGCGATTTCCATGCTTTCGATTTCAAAGCCCTGTGTTAGCCACGAGGCCAATGCCCCGGCAAGGGGCGCGTCTTGAAACCGGGGAGGGTTTGGGCGGATGAACGACGCAGCCGCAATTCTGGAAGCGCGCAAGGGCGAGGTCGGCGGGCCATACGCCTGGTACGTGCTCGGCGTGCTCGTGCTCGTCTATGTGCTGAACTTCATCGATCGCCAGATCATCTCGATCCTCGCGGAGGACATCAAGGCCGATCTCGGCGTCACCGACGCCGACATGGGCTTCCTCTACGGCACCGCGTTCGGCGTCTTTTATTCGCTGTTCGGAATCCCGCTCGGGCGGCTTGCGGACATGTGGTATCGTGGGCGGCTGATGACGATCGGCCTGTCGGTCTGGTCGGCGATGACGGCGCTTTCCGGCTTCACGCAGAACTTCGGGCAGCTCGCCGCCGCGCGTATCGGCGTCGGCATCGGCGAGGCGACGGCGAGCCCCTGCGCCTTCTCGATCATCTCGGATTATTTCCCGCGTGAAAAGCGCGCCACCGCGCTCGCCATCTATTCGAGCGGGCTCTATCTCGGCGGCGGCCTGTCGCTGTTCATCGGCGGCGTCATCGTAAAAAGCTGGAACAGCGCCTTCCCCGGCGGCGGCCCGCTCGGCCTCGCCGGCTGGCAGGCGGCGTTCCTTGCCGTCGGCCTGCCGGGGCTGCTCCTCGCCCTCTGGGTGCTCACGCTGCGCGAGCCGCTGCGCGGCATGTCCGAAGGAATCCTGAGCCTGCCCGAGCCCTCCCCGTGGCCGAAATTCTTCACCGAGCTGTCGAGCGTCATTCCGCCCTTCACGCTGGTGCAGGCCGCGCGCGTCGGCGGACGGGCGTTCGCGGTCAACCTCTCGGGGCTCATCGTTGTCGTGCTCGGCGCGGCCGCGATGATCATGCTCACCGGCGATACGCTGCAGTGGGGTGCCATCGGCATCGGCTGCTATTCGGTGTTCTCGTGGTCGCAGTCGTTGAAACGCCGCGATCCGCCGACCTACCAGCTCATCTGGGGTACGCCGACGTTCCTGCTCGCGATCCTCGGCTTCGGCTCGATCGCGTTCGTCACCTACGCCGTCAGCTTCTGGTCCGCGCCTTATGCGATCCGCACCTTCGGCGCCGATCCGGCGATCGTGGGGCTCATCATCGGCGGTGTCGGTGCGGCGGGCGGCTTCATCGGCGTGATCGCGGGCGGGCGCCTTGCGGACTGGGCGAAATCACGCTGGCCGGCGGGCGACATCCTTGTGGCGACGCTCGGCGTCATCATCCCCGCGCCGCTCATGCTCATCGTCTACACCACGGAGAGCCTGACGATCTTCTATCTGGCGTTCGTGCCGATGGCGATCATCAACAGCTGCTGGGTGGGCATCGCCGCCGCGACCAGCCAGAATCTCGTGCTGCCGAGAATGCGCGGCGCCGCGACCGCGACCTATTTCCTCGGCACAACGCTCGTCGGCCTCGGTCTCGGGCCCTATTTCGCGGGCAAGATGTCGCTTGTCACCGGCAGCCTCGGCACAGGCATCCTCAGCCTGCTCATTGCCGGGCCGGTCACGCTCATCTGCCTCTGGTTCGTCTGGCGCCGGCTCCCGCAGGCCGAGGCGACGCGCATGGAGCGTGCCGCCGCCGCCGGGGAAGTCCGCGCCGCACAAGCCTGACGCTTTATCCAGAATTGCGCCCGCGCCGAAACGCCGTCACTCTTGGGGCCTGGCAGGAATCGGGGAGGTCATGATGTCGGGTTACGACTACATCATCGTGGGAGCAGGGTCGGCGGGCTGCGTGCTCGCCAATCGCCTCTCGGCGGACCCCAAGACGCGCGTGCTCCTTGTCGAGGCGGGCGGCAAGGACAGTTCCTTCCTCATCCACATGCCTGGCGGGCTTTCCAAGATCATCCCGCCGGAAAACGAACACGCCACCAACTGGTGTTTCTGGACCGAACCGCAGAAGCATCTCGACGGCCGCCGCCTCTACTGGCCGCGCGGGCGCGTGATCGGCGGCTCCTCGTCGATCAACGGCATGGTCTATATCCGCGGGCACGCGAGCGACTACGACCGCTGGGCGCAGATGGGCTGCACCGGCTGGAGCTGGGACGACATCCTGCCCTATTTCCGCCGTTCCGAAACGAGCGAGCGCGGTGCCGACGACTATCACGGCGGCGATGGCCCGCTTCATACCGGGCGCCGCAGCCTGCCCACCCCGCTCATCGACGCCTTCATCAAAGCCGCGGCCGAAGCCGGCCATCCCGTCACCGATGATTTCAACGGCGCGCAGTTCGAAGGCGCGGGCCGCTATGATTCAACGATCAAGGACGGCGAGCGCTGGTCTGCCGCGAAGGGTTATCTGAAACCGATCCTCGACCGCCCCAATCTCGATGTCCTCACCGACGTGCTCGTCGAACGCGTCACCTTCAACGGGCGTCAGGCGACAGGCATCGCCTATCTGAAGAACGGCCAGGCGGAGACGGCCTCCGCGCGCGAGACGATCGTCTGCGGCGGCGCGGTGAACTCGCCGCAGCTGCTGATGCTCTCCGGCATCGGACCCGCCGCGCATCTCGCGGAGCATGGCATCGCGGTCGTCCACGATGCGCCCGACGTCGGCGGCAATCTGCAGGATCATCTCGATATCCTGATGCAGTGGACCTGCACGCAGCCGATCACGCTCAACAAGAACGCGGGCTTCCACAACAAGCTGCTCGCGCTCGGCAATTGGGTGCTGCGCCGCGATGGTTCGGGCGCCTACATGCCGACGCCCGCAGGCGCCTTCCTATCGACGCGGCCGGGCCTTGCCGCGCCGGATATCCAGATTCACTTCATGCCCGTGCTTGGCGAACCGCATGGGCGCGGCACGCTCGGCCATCAGCACGGCTATGCCATGCACATGTGCCAGCTCCGTCCTGAAAGCCGCGGCACGATCCGCCTCCAGTCCGCCGATCCCACCGCGCATCCGGCGATCGATCCCAACTATCTCTCCGCATCCGGCGACCTCGAAACCCTGCTCGCGGGCATCGAGATCACGCGGAACATCGGGCGGATGCCCGCGCTTGCACCCTTCCGCGGCAAGGAGGTCTGGCCCGGCGAGGGCGTCACTGCGCGCGAGGACATCGTGAAGGCGCTGAAGGCATGGGGCGAGACGATTTATCATCCGATCGGCACGTGCCGCATGGGCGCGGACGAGCGCTCGGTCGTGGATATCCGGCTTTCCGTGCGCGGCGTCTCCGGCCTGCGCGTCGTCGATGCTTCGGTGATGCCGGCGCTCATTTCCGGCAATACCAACGCGCCGACGATCGCGATCGCCGAAAAAGCCGCCGACATGATCCTCGCGGACGCGCGCCAGGCGCTCGCGGCGTGATCACGCCGTTCGAAATTCCGGTCGAGCCCGAGGAGGCGGAATGGGTCCGCCGCCGTGTCGAGGCCTTCCGCTTCTTCGAAGAACCCGAGGATGCTGGCTGGCGATACGGCGCAAACCGCGCCTATCTGGAGCGGCTGCGCGACTACTGGCTCACTGCGTTCGACTGGCCCGGCGCGGTCGAGCGCCTGAACCGCTATCCGCACGTTCGCGCCGAGGTGCTGCCGGGTTTCCGCCTGCACTGCATCCACAAGCGCTCCTCGCGCCCCGATGCCAAGCCGCTGCTCATCGCCCACGGCTGGCCGGGGTCGATCCTCGAATTCGATGCGATCATCGAACGGCTCGCGGAGCCCGAGGACGGCTCACCGGCCTTTCACGTCGTCGCGCCATCGCTCCCGGGCTATGCGTGGTCGGACAAGCCGAAATCCCCCATCGGCCCGCGCGCGGTCGCGAAGCTCTACGACAGCCTGATGGGCGTGCTCGGCTACGACCGCTACATCTATCAGGGGGGAGACTGGGGCAGCGTCATCGGAGGCTGGATCGGGCTCGATTCGGCGCGCGTCACGGCCGTTCACCTGAACGGTTTCGGCCTCCGCCCGGCGAACATGCAGCCGACAACAGAGGAAGAAACGCTCTGGCTCAAATGGGCCATGCAGATTCGCGCGACCGAAACCGCCTATCTGCAGCTTCAGGGCACCAAGCCGCAAAGCCTCGCTTATGCGATGATGGATTCGCCGATGGGCATCGCCGCGTGGCTCGCCGAAAAATTCTGCGGCTGGAGCGATGTCGGCACGCACAACCCGGAGCCGCCGTTCAGCATGGATCAGATGCTCACCAACATCATGATCTATCTGACCACACGCAGCTTCCACACCGCGACATGGATTTATCGCGGCCTCTTCGACGAGGGCGGCTTCACGATCCCGGACGGGCGGCGCATCGAGGTGCCGACCGGCGTCGCCGCCTTCCCGCACGACCTCCTCGCCTTCCCACCGCGCGCGATGGCCGAGCGCGGCTACAACATCGTGCACTGGACGAAAATGCCGCGCGGCGGCCACTTCGCCAGTCTCGAAGAACCCGAGCTGTTCCTCGCCGACCTCAGAAAATTCGTCGCCGCGCTGTAAGAAAACCTCTCCCTCGATGGGAGAGGATACGAAGCCTTGCCGGCAAGCCGGCTAGGCGAAGTTGGTGAGGGTGGTGGCCCGCCGCACGCGCTCCGAAATCGAAACCCCGATCCGGTCGCCGAGCAGCACGATCTCCCCGCGCGCGATCAGTTCGTCGTTCGCATAGATCCACACGGGATCGTCGCGGCGCGCATCGAGATCGATCACAGCGCCCCGCCCCATCTTCAGGAGCTGGCGGATCGGCATCTGTGTGCTGCCGATAACGACCGAAATCTCGACCTTGATCCTTTCGATAACGCTCATGACCGCCTATCTGCGTTTCGGGTTTCGGGCATGATGCGCCGGATAGGGTTAGAACGGGGTAAAGAGATGCCCGAGTGGCGGGTGGAAAGCGGCCTTGCCGATTATGCCGAAACGCTGGCGGCGATGGAGCAGCGCGCGGCCGATATCCGGGCGGGCGAGGCGGCCGAGCTGATCTGGCTCGTCGAGCACCCGCCGGTCTACACCGCAGGAACCAGCGCGGACGCGGCAGAGTTGCTCGCCCCTGCGCGCTTCCCGGTGTTCTCGACCGGCCGCGGCGGGCGCTACACCTATCACGGGCCGGGGCAGCGCGTCGGCTACCTGATGCTCGATCTGGAGCAGCGCGGTCGCGATCTCAGGGGCTTCATCTGTTCGGTCGAGCGCTGGCTGATCGCGGCACTTGCCGATTTCGGCGTCTCAGCGCGCGCGATACCCGGCCGTGTCGGCGTCTGGACTGATACGCCCGCGGGCGAAGCGAAGATCGGCGCGATCGGCGTGCGCGTGCGTCGCTGGGTCAGCTTCCACGGCTTTTCGCTGAATGTCGCGCCTGATCTCGAGCATTTCTCGGGCATCGTGCCCTGCGGGCTTGCCGAATACCCCGTCACCAGCCTCGCAGGCCTCGGCATCGAAGCGTCGATGGCCGACGTCGACGCCGCGCTGCAACGGAACTGTCCGTTTCTGTAGCCTTCAGGCCGCGCGGCGGCCGGCGTTGTCGTCCATGCGCGCCGGGCGCGGCTTGCCGAACAGGAAGCCCTGCCCGAGCGCAACGCCCGCACGGCGCACCGAGGCGGCCTGCTGTTCGGTCTCGACATGCGTGGCAATGACCTGCGCGCCGCCACGGGCAAGCGTCTTCAGCGCGTTCGGGTCGGCTTTCTCCAGCATCGCTGCGTCGAGCTTCAGGAAGCCTGGGCGGCGGAACAGACCCTGCAAGCGCGGCAAATCGCCAAGCGACACTTTGTCGACTGAGAACGCGAAGCCCATCGCCTCGATCCCGCGCAGGTCGGCAGCAACCTCGGTGTTGAGCGTAACGGCGGTCGCCGCGTCGATTTCGAACACGATGCGCCGCGACAGCGCCTTCTGCTCGCGCGCGAACGCGGTCAGCGCGGCGCGGAAACTATCGCTCTGCAGCGAATCGCCCGAAAGGTTGCAGAAAAGCCGCGTATCCATGTGCCGGTCGCCGATGCGGTGGCAGAGGCCGACGATGCTGGAAAGTTGCCGCGTGTCGATATCCGCGGCGCGCCCGGTCGCGCGTGCGGCCGGCAGGAATTCGGCGGGCATCATCAGCGTGCCCGTATGCGACCGCAGGCGCGAGAGGACCTCGTAGTGCAGCACGCGGCGATCCGGAAGGCCGACGATCGGCTGCAGATGCAGCTCGATCTGCGCGTCGTCGATCGGGTCGCCAGCACTGCCCGCCACGATATCCGGGTTCATTTTCCGTCCGCAGCGCGCGCTGACATGCGCCGCGAACTGCAGAAGGTTGTTTGCTGTCTCCAGCTTGGCGTCATGCGTTACGGGCGCGGCCGGACGAAGCGTTTCAAGCGCGGCCACACGCGCGCTGAGCGCCTCGACTTCAGCCTTCTGGTATGCCGCCGTCACGAATGCGCGGCGCGCGAGTGCGTGCGTGCAGAAGAGAACGTCTGCGATGGCGAAGCACAGCGCCGTGGCTGCCGAGGCTGCCGCCGCGATGAATGTCGGCACGGCCCAGAGTGCGGGACCGACGATCGAAAGCGCTGCAGCGCCCGCCGCATAGCAAACGAGCCGCAACGGCAATCCGGCATACACAGACATTCTGGTCCCCCGTAGGAAGTTCGTGGAACGCAGACTGCCGGTCCGCGGTATAAAAATGGTTAACGCGTCATCAACCACGGAACGGTTCGTGCCCAACTCGCCTTGAGCCGGTGGCGGAATGCGGTTAGGTTGCGGGCGAAGCGGCCAAAAAATGCCGCAGCAACAAGAATAAGCCGGGGTAAAACGATGGGAAGCATGTCGAAACGCAAGATTTTGGGGTTCTCCGTGGCGATCGCCCTGACGGCAACCGCCTGCGGAAAAAGCGATGAAGCCGGCAAGGAAGGCGAGAAGGCGGCCGTGGAAGGCGCGGCCGACGCGTCCGTATCGGAGCTCGGCGCGGACGCATCGACCGCGGATGCCATGTCTGTCGATGTGGCGGCGGGCGGCGTCGAGCCGATGACCGATCCGGCGCTCGTGGACGTCGCACCGATCCCGGATGCCCCTGCGTCGTCCGAACAGGCTCCCGCGCAACAGTGATCTGACGGCCTTCGCGGCCAATTCTTGTGGGAGGATTTGCATGAGCCTTGCCGAAATCACCGAAACGATGCGCGGCCGTGTCGGCACGAGCGCCGGTCTCGGGAAAAGCGTGAAATTCGATTTTGGCGACGACGGTGTCGTGCGCATCGATGACAACGCCTCGCCTGCGGTCGTCGACAACGCGGACCTCCCGGTCGATTGCACGGTCAAGGTGTCGATGTCCGACTTTCTCGACATCGCGGACGGCAAGACCAACCCGCAGATGGCGTTCATGATGGGCAAGCTCAAGGTGGAAGGCGACATGTCGGTCGCCCTGCAACTGGGCAAGGTGCTTGGCTGATTCGGGGTCTGTTGTGGTGAAGCGTATCCGGTCTGCGGCTCTGGCGCTCGGCATCTGTCTTGCCGCTGCGCCGTCAGCGAATGCTGCCGTCGATCTTGGCGGCCCGCCGGTTCGTGCCATGACGGCCGAGGAAAGCGCGGCCCACGCGATCTGGCTGCTGCGCGCGGGGCTCAACGTCTCGGCGTTGCAGTGCCAGTTCTCGCCCTATCTTGCGACCGTTAGAAACTACAACCAGGTGCTGAAACAGCATCAGCCCGAACTCGCGCGCGCCTATCAGACGCTTGAGAAGCATTTTCGCCGTCTCGACGGCAAGGCCGGCGCGCGCAGCTTCGACAGTTTCACGACCCGCATCTACAACAGCTTCTCGGCGCTGGAAGCGCAGCGCAGCTTCTGCGCGGCTGCGGGCGACGTGGGCCGCGAGGCGCTGTCATGGGGTCCGGGCAGTCTGGGTGGCCGGGCCGTGACCGCGGTTCAGCGATTGCGCTCGGCACTCGTCGCGCAGCCCGATCCTTATCGACAACACCAGCTCGGCTATGTCGTTCTGCCAAGGATCCCGGATCCGTGCATCGACAAGCGCGGCAAGCCGATCAAACGCTGCAACGTCTGATCGTCTTCGCAGGGCGGCGCCGTCGCCAATCGTCCCCCGCATAGAAAAAGGGCCGCCTCTGAGAGGCGGCCCTTTCCGGTTGCGGGGCGGCGATTTTCACACCGCCCCGTATTCCGTCGAGCTTACATCGAAGCTCCGCCGAAGTTGATTTCCACGCGGCGGTTCTGCGGTTCACGCACACCGTCGGCGGTTTCAACGAGCAAGCGGGTTTCGCCGAAGGCTTCGGACGCGACTGCCGTTTCCGGCACGCCCTGACCCACGAGGTACTTGCGGACCGCGTCAGCACGGCGCTGCGAGAGACCGACGTTGTAGTCGGCCGGGCCCGCGGCGTCGGCGTGACCGGCAAGCGTAACGCTGGCCTGGCCCGTTTCCTTGTACGCCTGCGCGGCGCGGTTGAGGATATCCGCTGCATCCGTCGTGATGTCCGACTTGTCGAAGTCGAAGAACACGATGAACGGTCCCGGCGTCGGCGGCGGGGGAGGCGGCGGGGGCGGCGGAGGCGGAGGCGGCGGAGCCGGTTCCGCAACCGGAGGCGGCGGAGGCGGCGGCGCTTCCGCACCGAAGTTGAAGATCACGCTCGCGAGCAGCGAGTGGCTGCGGAAGCGACCGTCATATGCCGATCCGTCAACACCGACGAGGTCAACCGAAGGCGCGTTGAAGAAGCGGTACTTCAGGCCGAGATCGACATTATCGCTGATCGCCCTGCGGACGCCCGCGATGACCTGCCAAGCAAAGCCCGTATCGCTGTCGTCAGCGAAATCCGTGCCCTGATCGACAACCTGGTAGATGTCGGCCTTGACGCGCGCGATACCGACGCCGCCGCCGACGTAGCCGTTCCAGCCAGCGTCGTCGCCGAAATCAAGCAGACCGTTCAGCATAAAGCTGAGCGCGCTCGTGGTGCCGCCCGCATCCGGGAACGTACCGGTCGCGACACCGCCGCTGCCCGGAACCCCATAGCCGGCCAGCGTCACCTTATCGAGCGAGGCCTTCTTGTAGCCGAGCTCGAATTCGGTGCGGAAGCCGCCGAAGTCGTATCCAACGATGCCATCGACGTCATAGCCCATCTTGTGCTTGACGCTGACACCGTTGCTCGTTTCGACACCCTGCGGGCTGGTCACGTCGAAATCGATATTCTCGATGAGCAGCGCACCGCCCTCGATACCTGCATACCAGGCCTTGTCGCGCGCGAGCGCCGGGCCCGCAAGAGCGGTGCCGGCCAGCGCCAAGACTACGGCGAGTCTACGCATTGAAATCCCCTTTCTCAGTCTCCACGAACTTCCATGGAAGTCGCCTCAACGATCTATATCACCGAAGTATCCCGCGCAACCGAATATAACCCCGAAATGTTGCATAAATACCGCACATTGCAGCAGATTTCGGCGCTTTGGATGGGGTCATGACGTCAATAAACCCTGTTCGCGAAGGTAGCCTAGCAACCCCGCCAGCACGGCGCGCGCCTCGATATCGATCACGCTTCCGCCCTCCGGCGCGTCGATCGCAACCGGGGGCTGGGTCAGCATCACGGCGGCGCCGATTCTGAGGCCGGCGATCGGCAGGGCGGCGTTCCACACCCCGCCGCCGAACACGGCGAGGATGGCCTCATCCGCGATCCAGCACAGCATCCCTTCCGGCGGCGGCGCCATCACCCACGCGCCGTCCCAGTGCGCGAGCGCGCCGGTGTGCCCCGCCCACGCGCCCGTCGCGTCCGCGCCGACGATCCATGTCGCGTCCGGCGCTGGCAGTTCGGGCGGCACCGAAAGCGCGCGGCTTTCCGCGCACAGATGAACAAGGCGATCGAGGCCGTGGATCGCGGTGTTGTGCGTGAGTTCTTTCTGGGCCTGCCCGGTACGCATGACTATGCTGCGCGCCGCGCATCGCATCCGGGTCGTCCGCCGAATAGAGGAATCCCTTCGCGCCCGTCGGCCACGAAAGCCGCCGCAGCGAGGGTTCGAACTGCGGGCGCCGATCGGCGCGCACGCGAAGTAGGCCGGATTCGCCTTCCACCATCACGGCGCGCGCCTCATGCAGCGTCGTCCCCACAATGGCGATGCGCGCGCCGCCGTTTCGTGCCGCACGCTGCACCCATTCGGCGCCCGTGCGCGTTTTGCCGAAACCACGCCCCGCCATCACCAGCCACGTGTGCCAGTCCCCCGGCGGCACGACCTGCGCAGCCCGCGCGCGCCAATACCAGCTTCCGACAAGCACGTTGCGATCTTCAAGGTGTATCCCTCCCATCGCTTCAACGAACTCTGCGGGAGACATCGCCTCCAGCCGCGCTTTCAGGTTCGGCGGGGTCATGCGTCGGCGTCTCCGCGCCGCGCCTCGATCGCGGCGGCGCGCGCCTCCACGGTGCGATACAGCGCCAGCGCGTCGTCCTCCGCCTCCCCGCCACCGTCTTCGCCCACGATCATCGCATAGGCTTGCGGCCTGCGGCGGCTCAGCATGAACATCAGCAGCCGGTCCGAATATTCGCGGATCGTCACCGGCGTGCCGCTGCCGCGCACCACGGTTTTTTCCACGCCGTTGCGGATGCGATCGAAGGCGATCGCTTCCAGTTCGTCCATCGCGAGCGAGAGTGCATCGTCCCAGGCCCGCGCGAAGGCGGCATCGCGACGGCGCAGCGCATAGACGCCGCATGTCGCCTTGCCCGTGGCCGCCACGGCGCGGCGCACGTTCGCCGTTTCCGCCAGCGTTTCAAGGAAGATGCCGCGCCGCTTCGCCGTCCAGCCGTCGTGCCGCTGGGATGCGCGGCGCGCCGGTTTCTTTGCCGGTGTCGTTTTCGTCATCGGGGGTCTTTCACACGAGAAGAAGCCGCGCCGAGCCCCGACATGAAAACGGCTCCGAAGGGCCTGAACCCCCGGAGCCGCAATTCCTCAGCGTGTCTGACCTCTAGCGAAGAGCGGTTCGCTCGTCAAGCATTATTTTCCCTATTTGGTTATTTTGGTCCTTATGGTCGCACCCCGGTTGCGCTGCGGGCGCCGCTGGCGCATTCCGCGCGTCGATCCGCATATGTCGTTCATCGGATCGTAATTTTATGTGGCGTAAGAGGCGCTTACCGGGGCCGGGCAAAGAGGTTGAAATGAAAACGATCATCGTCTGCGCCTGCCTTCTGTTTATCGCCGCCGTCGGCGCCATTGCGATTCCGCCGCACGCGGGCGCGATCGCCTCGACGCCTGTGTCGGCCGATCACACCCGGTAATAGTCCGCCACGCGGTCCAGCCCCAGGCACAGCACCACCTTTCCGGCCCGCGCTGGCCAGCCCATCGCCCGTTCCGCCGTTTCGAGTCCCTCGCCCAGGCACACCGTGCGCGTCAGCACGTCGGCAAGGCCTTGCCCGGCATGGGAAAGCGCCGCATCCACGCGCGTTTTCGCGCCGATCTGCGCCGTCGTCGGATCAGGCGCGTCGGGCGCGCTGCGGGCGCCTTTCGCCACCGGCCCGGCGCCCCACGCCATCGTCACGCGCGGGCCGCGCGCGGCGATCATGAAGTCGCGGCGCAGGCGCACGCCCGCCTCGAACTGGCGGTCGCTGATCTTGCCGCGCGCGTGCAGCCACGCGATCGGTTCCTCCGCGCGGTTGGCGTGCCGCGCGCCTTCCGTAGCGGCGCGGCGGTGCGGCGGGCTGTCGATGCTGTTCACGATCAGGCGGTTACGGGTTTCGGGCATGGAGCACTCCCTCGCTTGCGTTGCGAATCGCCCTTGCCATCGCGTGTCCGCTGTAGGACAGTGAAAAATAACCCAATAGGATAATTCGATGCTCACACGCATCCGCGAGGTTCGCAAGGGCAAGGGCCTCACTTTGGCGGACGTCGCCGAACGCTGCCGCCCTGCCACGACGCCGCAAACCATCGGCCGCCTCGAAACCGGCACCCGCACCGTCTCGGTCGGCTGGCTCAACCGTATCGCCGCCGCGCTCGGCGTCGAAGCCGCCGAGCTCGTCACGCATCCCGAACGCCCCGACGTCCCCGTCGCCGCCCTCCTCGGCGCGGACGGCGCGCGCGCGCCCACCATGCCGCAGACCCTGCTGCCGCCCCGCCCCTCCGGCGCGATGATCGCGGTGCAGGTCGTCTCGGGCGTCGGCGACTACCGTACCGGCGATTCGATCTGGTGCGAGCGGCTCTCCCCCGCCGAGTTCGAACGCGCGCGCAACCGCGACGTGCTCGTCCCCCGCCCCGCCGGGCGGTTCGTGTTCGGGCGCCTCGTCGATCTCGATGGCCAGCGCCTCGCGATCCTGCCGCTCGTCCCCGGCGCGCGGCAGCTCGTCGTCTCGGAAACCCCCTGGCTCGCGGTCGCGGCAACATTGGTACGGCCACTTTAGGGAGTATGCGCCCAAAGGCGCCGCCGCTAACCGCAGCGCCGAAAGGAGCCCTTCATGCTCGATACCGCCAGCCGCACCGCGTTCGACGAGGATCACGCCCTCTTCCGCGACAGCGTCCGCAAGTTCTTCGACCGCGAACTTCATCCCAACCTTGATCGGTGGGAGCAGGAGGGCATCGTCGACCGCGATTTCTGGCGCGCCTGCGGCGAAGCGGGTCTACTTTGCCCGCAAGTCCCTGAAGAATATGGCGGTCTCGGCCTCGACTACCGCTACAACGCCGTCATAGGGGAGGAACTTTGCTACGCCGGCTCCTCGGCCGGCATCACCCTCCACTCCGACATCGTCGTCGACTACATCATCAACTACGGCTCCGAAGAACAAAAGCGCCGCTGGCTCCCCGGAATGGTATCAGGCGAGGTCATCACCGCGATCGCGATGACGGAACCCGGCGCCGGCTCCGATCTCCAGGGCGTGAAGACGACCGCGAAGCGCGACGGCAACCACTATGTCGTGAACGGCTCCAAGACCTACATTACCAACGGCCAGAACGCCGACCTCATCATCGTCGTCGCCAAGACCGATCCAGCGCTCGGCGCGAAGGGCACCTCGCTCATCCTCGTCGAAGCCGACCGCGATGGCTTCGCGCGCGGCCGCAATCTCGACAAGATCGGGCAACATTCCGCCGACACCTCCGAGCTGTTCTTCAACGACGTTCGCGTCCCGATCACCAACTGCATCGGCGAGGAGAACATGGGCTTCATCTACTTGATGAAGCAGCTCCCGCAGGAGCGCCTGCAGATCGCGCTCTCCGGCCAGGCGGTCGCGCAGCGTGCGTTCGACGAGGCGGTCAAGTTCACCAAGGAACGCAAGGCGTTCGGCAAGACAGTGTTCGATTTCCAGAACACCAAGTTCACGCTCGCCGACCTCGCGACAAAACTGCAAGTCGGCTGGGCGCATATTGATTGGGCGCTGAAGCGTCACGTCGATGGCAAGCTCACCGCCGCCGAAGCGTCCGCCGCCAAGCTCTGGCACACCGAGCTGCAATGGGATGCCTGCGACCTCTCGCTCCAGCTGCACGGCGGCGCGGGCTATATGAACGAATACCCGATTGCTCGCCTGTGGCGCGACGCGCGCGTGCAGCGCATCTACGGCGGCACGTCGGAGATCATGAAGGAAGTCGTCAGCCGCGCCATCTAGGCGGCGCGGCTAGAAACTCTCTTCAGCGTAGATCCGCGAAAGATCGCCCGCCCAGCGACCGTGATAGGCGTCGAGCAAACGCTCGGCGGGCGTCTTGCCGCTTTCGACGATCTCGAACAGCGGCGCGAGGAAGATCGCCTCGCTGTCGCCGGAACTGTTGAGCCTCGCTCGCCGTGTCAGCCCCGCCTCGGCGATGGCGAGGATTTCCTTGCCGAGGTTCTGGAACGTGCGTCCGCGCGGCCCCTTCGCCTGCAAACCCAGTCTCGGCACCTCCTCGCGGATGCGGTGATGGTCCGCGATCGTCCAGTGCTTGACCGCATCCCACGCCGCATCGAGCGCGATGTCGTCGTAGAGCAGCCCCACCCAGAAAGCAGGCAGCGCACAGATACGGTTCCACGGGCCACCATCGGCGCCGCGCATTTCGAGGTAAGACTTGAGGCGCACTTCCGGGAAGGCCGTCGAGATATGATCGTTCCAGTCGCCGAGGGTGGCGCGCTCGCCCGGCAGCGCATCGAGCTTGCCGTCCATGAAGGCACGGAAATCCTGCCCCGCGAGATCGACGTACTTGCCGTCGCGCACGGCGAAATACATCGGCACGTCGAGAATATAATCGGCCCAACGTTCGAAACCGAAGCCGTCTTCGAACACGAACGGCAGCATCCCCGTGCGCGCCGCATCGGTGTCGGTCCAGATATGGCTGCGATAACTGAGGAAGCCGTTGGGCTTTCCTTCGGTGAAGGGCGAGTTTGCAAACAGCGCCGTCGCCAGCGGCTGCAGCGCGAGGCTAACGCGGAACTTCTTCACCATGTCCGCCTCGCTCGCATAATCGAGGTTGGTCTGGATGGTGCAGGTGCGCAGCATCATGTCGAGGCCGAGCGATCCGACGCGCGGCATGTGGCGCAGCATGATCGCATAGCGCCCCTTGGGCATGATCGGCAGTTCGTCGCGGCGCTTGTCCGGCCACATGCCGAGCCCGAGGAAGCCGAGGCCGAGCTCCTTGCCGACCTCCTGCACCTGCCGCAGGTGGCGCCCGGTCTCGGCGCAGGTCTGGTGCAGATTTTCGAGCGGTGCACCCGACAGCTCGAATTGGCCGGCGGGTTCAAGGCTGACGTTGCCGTCGTCACCCGCCAGGGCGATGACATACCCGTTCTCCTCGACCGGTTCCCAGCCGAAGCGCGTCATCGCCATCAGGAGGTCGCGGATACCGCCTTGCTCGTCATAGGAGGGCGCGCGGTGATCGCTGGTGCGATACACGAACTTCTCGTGCTCAGTGCCGATTCGCCAACGGTCCGCAGGCTTACTGCCGTTCTCGAAAACGCGCAGCAAATCGTCCTTTGATTCGATTGGAAGGTCGTCCCCTTCACCGGCCTTGCGCGTGCTCATGGCGAGCGCTTAGCCGTCCGCGCGGCCGCGCGCCAGAGTGGAAATGAGCGAGGCTCAATCCGCCCGCCAATCCCCCGCGAGTGCCTGCCAGATCGAAACCGCCGCTGCTGCTGCCGTGTCGGCGCGCAGAATGCGGGGGCCGAGCGATACGCGCACACACTGCGGCAGCGCACGGATGGCGGCACGCTCGGCGTCGTCGAAACCGCCTTCGGGGCCGATGAGAATCGCGACTGGCGCCGAGATGCCGGGCAGCAGCTTCGCGACCGATTCGCCACCTTCCTCGTCGCAGAAGATCAGTGCGCGCTCCGCTGGCCAGTCCGCAAGCAGCGCCGCAAGCGGAACGGGATCGCCAAGCTCGGGCAAGGCCGTGCGTTCGCATTGTTCGGCGGCCTCGATCATGTGGGCGCGGAGGCGGTCGAGTTTCAGGTTCCCCACAACGATTCGCCGGGTGATTGTCGGGACGAGCCGCGCGACGCCGAGCTCGCAGGCCTTTTCCGCGAGCCAGTCGATACGCCCGGCTTTCAGCGGCGCGGCGCAGAGCCAGAGGTCCGGCACCACCTCGCGCGGCTTCAGCAGTGCCTCGGCGCGCACCACCACTTCGCGCTTGCCGATGGCGGCGATCACCGCCCGCCACTCGCCGGTGCGGTCGTCGAACAGCCTGACACCGTCGCCTTCGCGCAGCCGCATCACGCGCGTCAGATAATGCCCTGCTGCCGAGGCTAGCGGCAATGTCTTCCCCGCACCCAGCGGTGTGTCCACGAACAGGCGGGGGCCTGCCTTGCTTGACAATGATCGATCACCCATGCTGACCCGCTAGCATGGAGACCCCGCCCCTGACCACGCCGGAGCCGAACGATCGCGCGACGCCCGACGCTGTTGCCGGAAGCTGGGTCGAAATGTTGCCACGGTCGTGGAAGCCTTACGCCCGGCTGGCGCGGGCGGACCGGCCGATCGGCGCCTGGTTGCTGTTCTGGCCGTGCGCCTGGGGTGCGGCGCTCGCAGGGGGCCTTCCGCAGGAAACGTATCTGGTCCTCCTGTTCCTCATCGGCGCCTTTGCGATGCGTTCGGCGGGATGCATCTACAACGACATCATCGACCGCGACCTGGACGCAAGTGTCGAACGCACCCGTGATCGTCCGCTCGCCTGCGGAACGATATCGCTGAAAGCCGCATGGGCGTTGCTTATCGCCCTCTCGCTGATCGGCCTGGTTGTCCTGATCCAGCTCGGCGGCTTTGCGCAGGTCGTCGCCCTCGGCTCCTTGCTGCTGGTGAGCGCCTATCCTTTCATGAAGCGCATAACGTGGTGGCCGCAGGCATGGCTTGGCCTTACCTTCAACTGGGGGGCGCTGGTCGGCTTCGCCGCCGTTTCCGGCAGCCTGCCGCCCGCGGCGCTGGCGCTGTATGCGGCGGGCCTGTTCTGGACGCTCGGCTACGATACGATCTACGCCCTTCAGGACATCGAGGACGATGCGCTTGCAGGCATCAAATCGTCGGCCCGGCGGCTCGGCGGCAACGTCCGCATGGGCGTGGCCATCTTCTATACTGTCACAATCCTCCTGCTCGCCGCCGCATTCCTGCTCGTCGCGCCGGAGCGGCCGCTCGTGCTGGCAGCGCTGCTCCCTGCGGCGCTTCATCTTCTGTGGCAGGTTCATGCCCTGCGCAGCGTAGACACAGCGGGCGCGCTGCGCCTGTTCCGCGCGAACACGGTGGCGGGCGCGCTGGTGTTCGCGGCCTGTCTGGCGGCGGGACTTTGACGGACGCGTGCCGAGCGCTTATGCGCGGCAACCATGCTTGATCCGAACGCCGCGCTCGAACGCCTCGACCACGCCATCGCCCGCGCGAAGGCGCTCGGTGCCGATGCCGCAGACGGGATATACTTCGGCGACATGTCGTCGAGCGTGCATGTCCGGCTTGGCGAGCTTGAAGACATCGGCCGCTCGGAGGCCGAGGAAATCGGCATTCGCGTCTTCATCGGCCAACGCAGCGCCAACGTCTCCTCGTCGGACCTCTCCGCCGCCGCGCTCGCCGCTGCTGCCGAGCGTGCGGTCGCGATGGCGCGTGAGGCGCCCGAAGATCGCTACGCGGGCCTCGCGCCCGCCGAGTGGCTGACGAAGGGGCCTTGGCCCACACTGGACATCGACGACGGCGCGGACATCCCGGTCGAGGCGCTGCGCGCCCGCGCGCTTGCCGCCGAGGATGCGGCACGCGCAGTTGAGGGCGTCAGCAACTCGCAGGGCGCATCGGCGAGCTCCGGCCGCGCGGTCTACGCGCTTGCCACGTCGCACGGCTTCGCGGGCGCCTATTCGGGCAGTTCCTACGGCGTTTCCGCATCGATCATCGCCGGATCGGGCAACGCCATGCAGCGCGACTACGCCTATCACAGCGCGCGGCACGATGCCGATCTGGAGGCGCCTGAAGCCGTGGGCCGCCTTGCGGGCGAGCGCGCCGTCTCGCGCCTGTCGCCCGCGAAACTCGCGACCGGCGCCATGCCGGTGGTGTTCGATCCGCGCGTCGCGGGTTCGCTCCTTGGCCACCTTGCGGGGGCGATCAGCGGGTCGGCGATCACGCGCGGGACCAGCTTCCTCAAGGATTCGCTGGGGCAGGACATCTTCCCGCAGAGCGTTTCGATCGTGGACGATCCGCTACGCGTGCGCGGGCTCCGCTCCCGGCCGTTCGATGGCGAGGGCCTGCCGACCGCGCGCACGCGGCTCGTCGACAGCGGGCGCCTTACCGGCTGGCTGCTCGACAGCGCCTCTGCGCGGCAGCTGGGCAGCAGCCCCTCCGGCCATGCCTCGCGCGGCGTCTCGGGTCCGCCGGGCGTTTCCACGTCCAACCTCTCCATGGAGGCCGGGACGCTGAGCCGGAGCGCGCTTATCGCGGACATCCGGCGCGGCGTGCTCGTCACCGAACTGATCGGCCAGGGCGTCAACGGCGTGACCGGCGACTACAGCCGTGGCGCGGCTGGCTTCCTGATCGAGGACGGCGAGATCGCGGGCGCGGTGGCCGAAATCACAGTGGCGGGCAATCTCAAATCCATGTTCCTGAACCTGACGCCGGCGGACGACCTCGTGTTCCGCTATGCCGTGAATGCCCCGACGCTGCGCATCGAGGGCATGACGGTCGCGGGCGCCTGAAACCTCTCAAGTAGAGGAAGTAGTCGGACGGCGGTCGAGTCTGCGGGCGGCTTTCCTATTCCAACACCTTCGGCACGCCGAGGCGGGGGATGGCGCGGGCGGGGCAATCGTCCATCACCACCTTCAGTCCGGCGGCCTGTGCCTTCGCGGCGGCGTCTTCGTTGATGACGCCGAGCTGCATCCACACCGCCTTCGCACCGATGGCGATGGCCTCGTCGACGACCGGCCCGACCGCGTCGGAACGGCGAAAGATCTCGACCATGTCGACAGGCTGGGGGACTTCGGGAAGCGAAGCGTAGACGGTTTCGCCATGAAGCGTGGAGCCCGCGAGCGTCGGGTTCACAGGGATGACGCGGTAACCGCGCCCCTGCAGATAGGCCATGACGCCGTGGCTGGGGCGGTCCGGGCGATCGGACGCGCCGACCATCGCGATGGTGCGGACGTTTGTAAGCAGGTCGCGGATGTCTTCAGCGGCGGTCAGCGGCACGTTCGGTCTCCTTCAATGTATCCAGCACCTGAACGGCGATGCGGCGGAAGGCGTTCCCCGCCGGGTCATCGCGAAGCGCAACGGGTGTGCCGGCGTCGCTCGCCTCGCGGATGCCGATTTCAAGCGGGATGCCGCCGAGGAAGGCGATGCCCATCGTCCTCGCGGCATCCTCCGCGCCGCCGTGCCCGAAGATGTGGCTTTCATGGCCGCACGCCGGGCAATGGAAGGTCGACATGTTTTCGATCATGCCGAGGATCGGCACGCCGACCTTGCCGAACATCGCGACCGCCTTTTTCGCGTCGATGAGCGCGAGATCCTGCGGCGTCGAGACGATCACCGCGCCCGCGAGCGGCACCTTCTGCGCCATCGTGAGCTGGATATCGCCGGTGCCCGGCGGCAGATCGACAACGAGCACGTCGAGCGGCCCCCACTCGGTTTGCGTCAGCATCTGCATCAGCGCGCTCGACGCCATCGGCCCGCGCCAGACGACAGCGCGATCGGGATCGGTCATCGCGCCGATCGAGACGGCCTTCAAACCGTGCACCTCGGCGGGCTGGATGAGCTTCTCGCGCAGCGTCAGCCGCTCCTGCCGCCCCATCAGCATCGGCACGGACGGGCCGTAGATGTCGGCGTCGAGCAGCCCGACCCTGAGCCCCTGCGACGCCAGCGCGACGGCGAGGTTCGCGGCGACGGTCGATTTGCCGACGCCACCCTTGCCCGAGCCGACGGCGATGATGTGGCGGATTTCGGGAAGCGGTGCCGGCGCGGTCGGGTGCGGCCCCTGCGGCGCATCGCCGCGTTCGGCGGTGGTGATGATGCGCGCACCCTCGACGCCCGGCACAGCGCGCAGCGCGGCATCGACGCGCGCCTCCAGCGTCTTCGCGTCGTGCGGCGAAAGCCCGTCCACGGCAAGCACCAGCCCGGCCTGCGCGCTTCGCAGCACGATGCCCGAAACGCGCCCGGCGCTTACGATATCCTTGCCCGATACCGGGTCCGCAAGCCGCTCAAGCGCCGCGCGCAACAGGTCTTCGCCCGCCATTTTCACTCCTTGCCGGTCAGCATGTCTCGCAAATGCGCGGAGGCGTCCGTATATAGGCTGTTCATCGGAAGCAATCGACGGGTAGCGAATGCCTTGGGAGAACAACAGTAACAATTCCGGGCCTTGGGGCAGCGGCAACGGCAACGGTCCGCGCAACCCCTGGGGTGGCGGCTCGGGCGGCGGCTCCGGCGGCGGCGGCGGCAATCGCGGCGGCGGCGGCAGCGGACCCGATTTCGACGATTTCATCCGCCGCAGCCAGGAACGGCTTCGTTCCGGCCTGCCCGGCGGCTCCAAAGGCGGTTCGATGCCGTGGGGCTATGTGATCCTCGGCATCGTGCTCGTCTGGGTCGCGTTCACATCGTTCTACCGCGTGGTGCCGGAGGAACGCGGCGTCGTGCAGCGCTTCGGCGCCTATTCGCGCACGACTGGGCCGGGTATGCACTTCAAGCTGCCCGCACCGTTCGAAACCGTGACCAAGCCCGCGGTTGAAACCGTCGCCACGATCGACATCGGATCAACGGACGCATCGACCGAGAACCTGATGCTGACGGGCGATCAGAACATCATCGACATCGCCTACGCAATCCGCTGGAAAATCAAGGACCCGGTGCAGTTCCTGTTCCAGCTCGCCGAGCCCGAAACCACGATCCGCGAGGTCGCCGAATCGGCGATGCGCGCGGAAGTGGCGCGCGTTCCGCTCGACGCCGCGATCGGGCCCCAGCGGGCGCAGATCGCCGAGCAGGTGCGGGTTCGCACGCAGGAGATGCTCGACAGCTACAAGGCCGGCATCGACATCGTCGGCGTCGACATCAAGCAGGCGGACCCGCCCGCCGCCGTCGATACGGCGTTCAAGGACGTGTCCGCCGCGCAGCAGAACGCCGAACAGTATCTGAACGAGGCGCGCCGCTATTCACAGTCGCTGCTTTCGCTGGCGCAGGGACAAGCCGCCGCCTTCGACGCTGTGTACGAACAATATCGGCTGGCGCCGGAAGTGACGCGCAAACGCATGTATCTGGAGACGATGGAAGAGGTGCTGGGCAAGGTGGACAAGACGATCATCGAGGCTGACGGCGTCGTCCCCTATCTGCCGCTGCCGGAAGTGCGCAAACGTGCCGTTGCGAACGCGGCGGGAGACGCGCAATGACCTTGCTTCGCAACCCGATCGCGCTCGTCGGCCTCGCCTTCCTTGCGCTGATCCTGATTACGACGTCGCTGTTCACCGTCTCCGAATCGCAGCAGGCGATCATCGTGCGGCTCGGCAAGCCCGACAGGATCGTCAACCGCTACGACGCCGACGATCCCTTCGGCGCCACGGGCGCCGGGCTGACGCTGAAGGCGCCGTTCATCGAAAACGTCGTGTGGGTCGACAAGCGCATCCGCGATCTCGACATGCCGCAGCAGGTGGTGCTTTCCACCGATCAGCTGCGCCTTGTCGTGGATGCCTTCGCACGCTTCCGGATCGTCGATCCGCTGCGCATGTACCAGACCGTGCGATCGGAAGACCGCGTCGCCGACGAACTGTCGCGCATTCTCGGCTCGCGCCTGCGCAACGAGCTCGGCCGGCAGACGTTCGCGACGCTGCTCAGCCCCGAACGCGGCCAGCTGATGGACACGATCCAGGAGGCGGTGAACCGCGAAGCGCGCCGCTACGGCGCCGAAATCGTCGATGTGCGTATCAAGCGCGCCGACCTGCCGCCGGGCGATCCCTTGCAGTCCGCGTTCCTGCGGATGCAGACCGCGCGCCAGCAGGAAGCCGAATCGATCCGCGCGCAGGGCCGCAAGCAGGCGCAGATCATCCGCGCCGAAGCCGACGCCGAGGCATCGCGCGTGTATGCGCAGTCCTTCGGCAAGGATAAGGACTTTTACGCCTTCTACCGCGCGATGCAGGCGTACCGGACCACGTTCAACGACGGCAATGCCAGCGTGATTCTCTCGCCCGACAATGAATTCCTGCGCGAGTTCCAAGGGGTCCGCGGCCGCTGATCCGTATGGGAAACGACCGCCTTGCGGCGGTTCGGTTACAGGGATGAAGACATCAGGGGCAGATTGTATTGACGCCGGGCGGTGCTTACATGGCGTCAACTTGAGGAGACGAGATAGGTGCGTATCGCATTAGCCATGACCGGCGCGGCTGTTCTGTTTGCCAGCGCCGCGACACTTGCCCTTCAGGAACCGGGCCACGCCCAGCAGGCGGCACAGGAATCGCTGAGCGCGCAGCCGCTGGCCGCCCCCGGCGGCGCGCCCGGCAGCTTCGCGGACCTCACCGCGCGCCTGCAACCCGCGGTGGTCAACGTTTCGACCACGCAGGAGATCGAGGTCGGCCGCCTGCGCGGCATCCCGCGCCTGGCGCCCGGCACGCCGCTCGACGAGCTGTTCCGCCGCTTCCAGGAGCAGCAGCAGGACGGTCAGGAACCCGAGACGCGCGAGGCGCAGTCGCTCGGCTCCGGCTTCATCATCTCGCCCGACGGCTATGTCGTCACCAACAACCACGTCGTCACCGGGCGCGGCGGCACCGAGCCGGTCGACAAGATCACCGTGACACTTTCCGACCGCACCGAATATTCGGCGCGCATCGTGGGCCGCGATCCGCTTTCGGACCTCGCGCTGCTGAAGATCGAGGGCAAGGATTTGCCCTATGTACGCTTCGGCCAGTCCGAGCGCGTGCGCGTCGGCGACTGGGTGATCGCGATCGGCAACCCCTTCGGCCTTGGCGGCACGGTGACGGCGGGCATCGTCTCGGCGCTCCACCGCAACATCCAGGCCGGGCAGTACGACCGCTACATCCAGACCGACGCCTCGATCAACCAGGGCAACTCGGGCGGACCGATGTTCGACCTCGCCGGCAACGTGATCGGCGTGAACACGGCGATCTTCTCGCCGACCGGCGGCAACGTGGGCATCGGATTCGCGATTCCCGCGGAGCAGGCTTCACCCGTCATCGACCAGCTGCGCTCGATCGGCCGCGTGCGGCGCGGCTACCTCGGCGTCAGCATCCAGCCGGTGACGCCTGAAATTGCCTCTGCGCTCGGGCTCCAGAAAGATCGCGGCGAGATCGTCGCCAGCGTCGAGAACGACGGCCCGGCGAAGAAGGCGGGCATCCTTGCCGGCGACGTCATCACGCGCGTGAACGGCCAGGAAGTGACCGTCGACAACACGCTCTCGTCGATCGTCGCGAACAGCGGCATCGGCAGCCGCGTGCCGATCGAGCTCTACCGGAAGGGCAAGCGCCAGACCGTGCAGGCGACGCTCGTCGAACGTCCCGCCGAGATCGCCGTCGCGGGCAGCGACGACGCGGCCCCGGGTGACGACAAGGCGGCGAACGAGGCGACGGCCTCGGCGCGCCGCAGCCTCGGCATCACGCTTGCCGAACTGACGCCGGAGGTTCGCCGCCAGCTCGGCGTCGATACCGATGTCGAAGGTGTCGTGATCGCCAGCCTCAACCGCAACAGCGATGCGGCCAAGCGCGGCCTGCAGCGCGGCGACGTGATCCTTTCGATCAACCAGCAGCCGACGAAGACACCCGCAGCCGCAGCCGCAGCCGTGGACGCGGCGCGCAAGGCCGGGCGCGACACGGTGGTGCTGTTCGTGAAGCGCGGAGCGCGCCCGCCGCAGTTCATCGGCATCGCCATGATGGGCAAGGACGAGGGCTGAGCCCCAAACCCTTCGCACGGAAACACAAACCCCGGCCCCGACACGTTCGCGGCCGGGGTTTTTTCTTTTCGCGCGACATGCTTTAGTTGATCGCAGGCGGACAGGGAGTGGGTGATGGGAACGATCTTCGTCGGGGCGGCGGGCGACAAACGTCTCGAACTCGACCTGAAACGCGCCAACCGGCACGGGCTGATCGCGGGCGCGACCGGCACCGGCAAGACGGTGAGCCTGCAGATCCTCGCCGAAGGCTTCTCCAAGATCGGCGTGCCCGTGTTCATGGCGGACGTGAAGGGCGATCTCGCCGGGCTCGCCATGCCGGGATCGGCAACGCACAAGGCGCACGACGCCTTGCAGAAACGCGCCGCCGGAATGGGCCTCGCGGATTATGTCTATGAAGCCTTTCCGGTCGTGTTCTGGGACCTGTTCGGCGAGCAGGGGCACCCGGTGCGGACCACGGTTTCCGAGATGGGGCCGCTGCTGCTCTCCCGCCTGATGGGGCTCAACGAAACGCAGGAGGGCGTGCTCACCATCGCGTTCCGCATCGCCGACGAGGAGCAGCTGATGCTGCTCGACCTCAAGGATCTGCAATCGATGCTGACGTATGTGGCGGACAATGCCGCGACGATCGGCACGCGCTACGGCAATGTCACCAAGGCGAGCGTCGGCGCCATCCAGCGGCAACTGCTGGTGCTGGAGAACGAGGGCGGCGCGCGCTTCTTCGCCGAGCCCGCGCTCGACGTGAAGGATTTCATGCAGGTGGCAGGCGACGGCAGGGGCCAGGTGAACATCCTTGCGGCCGACAAATTGATGCAGAGCCCGCGGCTTTATTCGACGTTCCTGCTGTGGCTGCTCTCCGAACTGTTCGAAGCGCTGCCCGAGGTGGGCGACCCCGACCAGCCGAAAATGGTGTTCTTCTTCGACGAGGCGCACCTGCTGTTCGACGAGGCCCCGAAGGCGCTGCTCGAGAAGATCGAGCAGGTCGTGCGGCTGATCCGTTCGAAGGGCGTCGGCGTCTATTTCATCACGCAGAACCCGATCGACGTGCCCGAAGGCGTCGGCGGGCAGCTCGGCAACCGCATCCAGCACGCGCTGCGCGCCTTCACGCCGCGCGACCAGAAGGCGATCAAGGCGGCTGCCGAGACGTTCCGCGTCAATCCGGGGCTCGATGTCGTGACCGCGATCACCGAGCTGAAGGTCGGCGAGGCGCTCGTCTCGCTGCTCGACGGCGACGGCGCGCCCGCGCCGGTGGAGCGCGCGCTCATCCGCCCGCCCTGCTCGCGACTCGGGCCGCTCACCGAGCAGGAGCGCAAGGTGATGATCGCAAGCTCGCCGTTCGCGGGGCGCTATGAGGAGAGCATCGACCGCGAATCGGCGTTCGAGATTCTGAAAGGTCGCGCGGAGCAGGCGCTTGAAGACGCAGAGATCGAAAACATAGAGGAAGACGCGCCCGCGGCGCGCGGCAGGACCGGCAGCAACTGGTCGAACAGCATCCTCGGCAAGATCGCGGGCGCAGTGATCGGCGCGTTCGTCGCCAAGAAGGCGCGTGACTTCGGGGACAGCCTTTCGGGCAAGAAGCCTTCGCGGCGCAGCACATCGGCAACTTCGACCGCAGTCGGAACCGCGGGCAGCCAGATCGGCTACGAGATCGGCAAGGCGATCGCGGGCCCGATGGGCGGACGCATCGGCCGCGGCGTGCTCGGAAGCTTCAGCCGCGGGATGGCGAAGAAGATCGGCTGACGATCAGCCGTTGATCGAAACGCTGGCCGTCGCCGGGTCCGTATTGGCGGGCTGCGCGTCGATGATCGTTTTCAGAAGCGCGCCCTTGTTGACGACCTCCGTGGCGGGGTCGCCCGCCGTGGAGCGCGCCGACGGATCGGGACGCGTGGCGCCCGCGTCGTCGAGGAGCTTCTGCTCTCCGGCCGATTTCGGCGCGGGGCGCACGCCGGGGCCGAACAGCGCTTCCATCGCCTGCGTCTGCGCATCGGTTTCCATCGGGCGCGGCGCACCGGGGCGCGGCGGCGCGAGGTTGTAGTCCGGCGGCACGACCAGCGGCGCGGAGCGGCCGATGGCGAACTCGTCCGGCGCATCGCGCCCGAACATGCCGCTGCTGCCGCAGGCGGAAAGACCAAGCACCGTGATTGCCGCAAGGGCAGCGCGCGTCAGGGAAGACATGCTTTTCAACTCCACTTCATTCTGCTGCCGCAGGCTTGCGTTCGAAGAACGCGCGCAGCAGCAGGATTGCGACACCTATCGTAATCGCCGCGTCGGCGACATTGAAGACGTAAAAGCTCCACGCGCCGACATGGACGTGGACGAAATCGACGACATAGCCGAAACGCACGCGATCGACGATGTTGCCGAGCGCGCCGCCGAGCACGAGCGCGAGCGCCAGAATATCGATGCGGTTCGTTTCCTTGCGCATCCACCACGCAACGCCCGCCGCGATGAGCGCGGTGACGGCGGTGAGGATCCAGCGCTCCTTCGCGCCGTCCGCCTGGAGCAGCCCCATCGATACGCCGCGATTTTCCACCCACGTGAGGCTGAGGACCGGCAAGAGATTGATGCTGCCCTTCGCCTGCAGGCCGATGCCGGCGATAATCCACAGCTTCACGAGTTGATCGACGACGAAGATCGCCGCCGCGACGAGATAACCCTTCGCGGCGGTCACGCGAGAACCTCGCCGCAGCGCACGCAAAGCTCGGTGGCTGGATCAACGTCGCCGGTGTGGCGCCAGCAGCGGGCGCATTTTTCGGCTTCGGTGCGCATCACCACGGTGACGTCGCCGCCATATTGGGCCGCGCTGACGATCGACACTTCGGCGAAGTCGGCGGCCGAGATGCCGGCGACTTCGGGAAGGCGCACGACCGCTTCGTTCGACGAGCGGATCGTCTTTTCGCGGCGGAAGGGCTCGATCGCTTCGGTGACGCTTTCACGCGCCGCGCGGATCGTCGCCCACTTTTCGCCAAGCGCCGCATCCAGCCACGCCGCATCGATCTCCGGCCAATCGAGCAGGTGGACGGAGCCGTCTTCGCTGGGGAAGCGGGCCTGCCAGGCTTCTTCGGCGGTGAACACCAGCACCGGCGCGAACCATCGGGTGAGCGCGTGGAACAGCGTGTCCATCACCGTGCGGCAGGCGCGTCGTTTCGGTGACGTCACGGCGTCACAGTAAAGACTGTCCTTGCGCACATCGAAGTAGAAGGCGCTGAGATCGTGGACGCAGAACGCCTGCAAAGCCGTCACGTAGCGCGTGAAATCATAATCGTTCACGCACTGGCGCAGCTCGTCGCCGAGTTCGGCGAGGCGGTGCAGCACCCAGCGTTCCAGCTCCGGCATGTCGGACGCAGCAATGCGTTCGGCCTCGTCGAAGCCGTCGAGCGCGCCGAGGAGGTAGCGGAAGGTGTTGCGGATCTTGCGGTAGGCATCGGTCATGCCGCGCATGATTTCCGGGCCTATCCGATGATCCTCCCGCCAGTCGACGTTCACCGCCCACAGGCGCAGCACGTCCGCGCCGCTTTCCCCGATCACCTTGTTGGGATCGATGGTGTTGCCGAGGCTCTTCGACATCTTGCGGCCCGACGCATCGAGCGTGAACCCGTGCGTGACGACCGCATCATACGGCGCACGTCCGCGCGTGACGCAGGACTGGAGGAGCGAGGACTGGAACCAGCCGCGATGCTGGTCCGACCCTTCGAGATAGAGATCGGCGGGCCAGCGCAGATCGGGCCAGCGGCCCGATTCGAGCACGAAGGCGTGCGTGCAGCCCGAATCGAACCACACGTCGAGAATGTCGCCGATGCGCTCGTAATCGTCGGCCTTGTAGCGATCGCCCAGGAAGACCTGCGGATCGGTGCCCGTCCACGCATCGACACCCTCGGCGCGGACCGCCGCGACGATGCGGGCGTTCACGTCCGCGTCGACGAGATATTCGCCCGTCTGCCGGTGGACGAACAGCGTGATCGGCACGCCCCACGCGCGCTGGCGCGAGAGCACCCAATCGGGCCGCCCGGACACCATCGCGCCGATGCGGTTCGCGCCGCGCTCCGGCACCCAGCGCACGCGCTCGATCTCCGCCATCGCGGTTTCGCGGAGCGTGCGGCCCTCACCCTGCGCGCTGCGGATGTCGGCTTCGGTCTTGCAGAGCGGGATCTGGCCGTCGATCGGCTTGTCCATCGGCACGAACCACTGCGGCGTGCAGCGGAAGATCACCTTGGCCTTGGAACGCCACGAGTGCGGGTAGGAGTGCTTGTAGTCGGCGGACGCCGCGAGCAGGCCGCCTGCGGCTTTCAGGTCCGAACAGATCGGCCCTTCCGGCGAATTGAACTTCGGGTTGATGACGCTGCCCTGCCCGCCAAGCCAAGCCCAATCGGCACGGTAGCGGCCGTCGCCTTCCACCGCGAACACGGGATCGATGCCGTGCGCCTTGCAGAGCAGGAAGTCGTCCTCACCGTGGTCCGGCGCCATATGAACGAGGCCGGTGCCGCTGTCGGTGGTGACGAAATCGCCGGGGAGGAACGGGCGGGGCTTGGTGAAAAAACCCCCGAGATGATGCATCGGGTGACGGGCGACGGTGCCGGCCAACTGCGACCCGTCACCTTGCCAATATATCTCGCGTGCGTCTTGGGTCAAAAAGCGGCCGTAGAGAGCGCCCGACAAAAGCAGCGGCTCGGCCACAAGATATTTCCGTCCATTGTGCTCGCCGACCAGCACATACTGAACCTCCGGCCCATAGGCCAAAGCCTGGTTCACCGGGATCGTCCACGGCGTGGTCGTCCAGATCACCGCAGACGCACCAACCAGTTCGGCGATCGGAGATTCCGTGATCTCGAACGCCACGTCCACCTGCGTGGAGATGATGTCTTCGTATTCGACCTCGGCCTCGGCGAGCGCTGTCTTTTCCACGGGCGACCACATCACGGGCTTTGCGCCGCGGTAAAGTTGCCCGCTTTCCGCCACCTTCAGCAGCTCGGAAACGATCGTCGATTCCGCCTGGAAATCCATCGTGAGATAGGGATTGTCCCAATCACCATTGATGCCGAGGCGCTTCAATTGCTCGCGCTGACGGTTCACCCAGTTCTGCGCGTAGGCGCGGCATTCGGCGCGGAAGGCCTTGGGGTCGACCTCGTCCTTGTTCTTGCCCTTCTTGCGGTATTCCTCCTCGACCTTCCATTCGATCGGGAGGCCGTGGCAGTCCCAGCCGGGCACATAGGGCGCGTCCTTGCCGAGCAGCGTCTGCGTGCGGACGACCATGTCTTTCAGCACGTGGTTGAGCGCGTGGCCGATGTGCATGTCGCCGTTGGCGTAGGGCGGGCCATCGTGGAGGACGAACTTTTCGCGGCCTTTCCGCTCGGCGCGGAGGCGCTTGTAGAAATCCAGCCCCTGCCAGCGCGCGAGCCATTTCGGCTCCGCATCGGCGAGTCCGGCCTTCATCGGGAAATCGGTCTTCGGCAGGAAGACGGTGTCGCGGTAGTCTTTACGGGTATCGTCGTTCATATCGGGCATACGCCCTAGAGGAGAGCGGCGCGCGCGTCCACGATATCCTTGGCGATCTGCGCCTTCAGCGCCTCGAGGCTCGCGAGTTTCATTTCGGGGCGGAGATGCGCGATGAGCTGGGTCTCGATGGTCTGCCCATAGAGATCGCCCGCGTAGTCGAACAGGTGGACTTCGAGCAGTTCCCTGGGCGGCGTGAACATCGGCCGGATGCCGAGATTCGCGATGCCATCCACCACGCGCCCGTCTTCGAGCCGGCAGCGCGCGGCATAGATGCCGTAGGCGGGGCGGACGTAGTCGGCGCCGATCACGACGTTCGCGGTCGGCACGTCGATCGTGCGGCCGCGCTTGTCGCCGTGTTCCACGATGCCGCGAATGGCGAAGGGGCGGCCCATCAGCGCTGCAGCCTCCCGGCAATGACCGGCCTGCAGCGCGGCGCGCACGCGCGTGGAGGAAATGATCGCCGAGCCTTCATCGCGCACCGGCACGACGGTTTCGGGGATGAGGCCGTGGGCCGCGCCCAGTTCGAGCAGCTTCGCCGGATCGCCGCTCGCGCCGCGCCCGAAGGTGAAATCCTCGCCGGTGACGGTGCCGGCAAGGCCGAGACGCCCGACGAGGACGCCGGAGACGAATTCATCGGCAGGAAGCGCCGCGAAGGCGGCATCGAAGCGCAGCACGACGGCGGCATCCATCCCGAAGGCTTCGACCAGATCGAGCTTCTGATCCACCGTCGTCAGCATGAACGGCGGCAATTGCGGGCGGAACAGGCGCGCGGGGTGCGGATCGAACGTTACGAGAAGTGCGGGCAGCCCCTCGGCGCGCGCGCGCGCCAGCGCGCGGCCCACGACCGCCTGATGGCCGATGTGAAAACCATCGAAATTGCCGATCGCCGCGATGCCGCCGCGAAGCGCGCCCGGCAGCGGCGCATCCCCCGTGATGCGTTTCATGGCCGCTCTGCTATCCCGCCCAGCTTAACGCGGCAAGGTGGCGCGGAGGACGCGGAGGATGTTGCCGCCCATCGCCTTCCCGATTTCGGCCTGCGTGAAGCCCTGATCGAGCAGCGCCTGCGTCACCGCCGGGAGATGCGCGGCATCGACGCCCACGGTCGTCGCGCCGTCCCAGTCCGACCCCAGGCCGACATGATCGATGCCGACGAGATCGCGCACATGCCGCATCGCGCGGGCGGTCGCCTGCGGCGTCGCCGCGCACACGGCCGCATCCCAGAAACCGATGCCGACGACACCGCCCGTCGCCGCGATACCGCGGATTTCATCGTCTGTGAGGTTGCGGTTGGTGTTGCACGTCGCCTTGACGCCGCCGTGGCTGTAGACGACCGGCTTCGTTACCAGTTTGAGCGCCTCGGCGACGGTCTTGTGGCTGGCGTGGGCGAGATCGACGACCATGCCTTTCGCTTCCATGCGGCGGATGACATCGCGGCCGAGCGGGGTGAGCCCGCCCTTTTCGAGCCCGTGCATCGAGCCCGCGACCTCGTTATCGAAAAAGTGCGTGAGGCCCGCCATGCGGTAGCCCGCATCGAACAGCACATCGACGTTGCCGAGCTTGCCTTCGAGGTTCTGCAGACCTTCGATCGAGAGCAGCGCGCCGGTCGCGGTCCTGTCGGCGAGCAGCGCATCGAGATCGCGCCCCGTCTGTACTAGCGCGAAGCCCTTCGCGCGCTGCATCCGCTCGGCGTGCCAGAGCGAGCGCTGGAGCAGCGAATCCCATGTGCGCGGCGGCTGCAGCTGCGCGATCGTGAGCATCGTGATGGTGTCGGTGTCGGCGCCGTTCGACTCGTAATTCTGGCCCTTCGGCGACTTGGTGACGGAGGAGAAGACCTGCAGCTTGACGTTGCCCTCCTGAAGCCGCGGCAGATCGACATGGCCCCGATCGGCGCGCGCTTCGGGATCGCGCTTCCAGAGCAGCGTGTCGGAATGGAGATCGGCGATCGCCAGCCGGTCGTGGAGCGCCTGCGCGGCGGGGCTGACGGTCCATTCGCCCGAGCCCGCGATGCGGTTCATCGAGCGCTCGAGGATGCCCGGCGCCAGGCCGAAGAAGAGGATGGCGGCAAGGACGACCAGCGCCGCCACGATCCACGGCCAGCGCCGCCTGCGTACCTTCACCTTCGCCATCAAACCGCCTCCAGCGTCACGAAATCAAAAGCGGGGTGCGTTTCCCCCGCCGGATGAACTTCGCGGAACGTCTCACGCCAGCGCGCGGGATCAAGCTGTGGAAAATAGGTATCGCCTTCGGGCTCGGCGTGAATTTCCGTAAGCTCGATGCGCGTCGCGAAGGGGAGCGCCTGCGCGTAGATCTCCGCGCCGCCCACCACCATGATCGCATCGGCGCGCGTGCGCGGATCGAGGCCGGCGGCGGCGATTGCTTCGGCGAGGTTCGGCACGACGGTCACACCCGCTGCCTGCCAGCCCGGCTGGCGCGTGAGCACGATGTTGTGGCGGCCGGGCAGCGGCTTCCCGATCGATTCGAAGGTCTTGCGGCCCATGATCACGGGCTTTCCCACCGTGATGCGCTTGAAGCGCTTCAGGTCTTCGGAAAGGTGCCACGGCATCGCGCCGTCCTTGCCGATCACCCGGTTGTCGGCACGCGCGACGACGAGGACGACGTCTACCATAGTTTACCGGAGGTTGGATTGTGAAGCCAACGTCCGAAGATTTCGACAGCTTCACTGACCGTGCTTAAAAGCTCAATGTGTAACGGATGCTCGGGATTGGAGCCCATCCAAATTTTCTGACGCTGCTCTTCCCAGAACGCGAGCGCATTGGCATCCAGACTCCCTCTTTCTTCGTGTCGTCTCCGATGATCGGCTAGCATTTGGCTTGCCGTTTGTATTTGTCTAATTATTGCTGAAATTCTTTCATATAAATTGGCACTATTTTGACCGAAGTAAGCGCCAATAATATACCTATTATTGAGAAATTCTTCAATCTCAGAACTATAATTATTAATACGATATGATGGAGCTATATAAGCAGCAATGCGCTCTTTTTCATTTTCTGAATATGAAGAAAGAAGCTCATCGGAAATTTCTTTAATCTCGCTCGACCAAACTGCTCCATTTGAAACGTGAATTATTATGTCTTTCATACGAGCAAATCCACGAACTGCTTCTTCAGCAATATCGATCCGCTTTCCTAAAAGCCGCTGCTCCCGCCAGGTATGCAGCCCACGAAAGGCCACTAGCACACCCAATGAAACTGCAATCGCTCCTGCAGTTGAGCTGGCCGCCGCTATCCAATCAGGAAGAGAGCCTATTTCAAAAACAATTTTAGAGACAGTCACACCGCCACCGGCGCCTTGATGTGCGGCTGCGCCTCGTAGCCGACGAGCTCGAAGTCTTCGTAACGGAAGCCGAAGATGTCTTTCACGTCCGGGTTGATGCGCATCTCGGGGAGCGCCATCGGGCGGCGCGTGAGCTGCAGGTCGGCCTGATCGAGGTGATTGAGGTAGAGGTGCGCGTCGCCGAAGCTGTGGATGAATTCGCCGGGCTTCAGGCCCGTCACCTGCGCCATCATCTGCGTGAGGAGCGCGTAGGAGGCGATGTTGAACGGCACGCCGAGGAACACGTCTGCGCTGCGCTGGTAGAGCTGGCAGGAAAGCCGGCCTTCGGCGACGTAGAACTGGAACAGGCAGTGGCAGGGCGGCAGCGCCATGCTGTCCACCTCCGCGACGTTCCATGCCGACACGATCAGGCGCCGCGATTCGGGATTGCGGCGGATCGCCTCGACGAGGTTCGCGATCTGATCGATGACGCGCCCGCCTGGCGCTTCCCAGCGGCGCCACTGCTTGCCGTAGACGGGGCCGAGCTCGCCTTCGCTGTCCGCCCACTCATCCCAGATCGAGACGCCGTTCTCTTTCAGATAACGGATGTTGGTGTCGCCCGAGAGGAACCAGAGCAGCTCGTGCGCGATCGATTTCAGATGCAGTTTCTTCGTCGTCAGCATCGGGAAGCCATCGGCGAGATCGAAGCGCATCTGGTGCCCGAAAACGCTGAGCGTGCCCGTGCCGGTGCGGTCGCCGCGCTCCGTGCCGTGACGGCGGACGCGGGCGAGAAGATCGAGATATTGCTGCATGGGGAGAGATATACGACGCCCCGAGCCGCTTGGCGAGAAAAGACACAAATCATTCAAAAATAAGGACTTGCCAAATCGCTACCCACCAGATCATTACGGATGCGTTTCTGAACGGGGGGATCGTTCAGTTTGGAAGAGTCGTACGTCTGGCTGGCCGGATACTGGCTGCTGACGCGAGAGCTGCTGCTTCTCGCGGCGGCCGGCGTTGCCGTATCGAGTCTCGACGATCTTCTGTTCGACATCCTCTATTTCGCGCGGGAGCTCTGGCGGCGGCTCACCATATATCGGGTCTGGGAGCGCGCGGATGCGAGCACGCTCGTGGGACCGAAGGCCGGTGTGCCGATCGCGGTGTTCGTGCCCGCCTGGGACGAAGCGGACGTGATCGGCCAGATGCTCGCGACGTTCACGCGCACGATGCGGCATCCGCGCTACCGGATCTTCGTAGGCGTCTATCCGAATGACCCCGGCACGCGCGCGGCGGTGGAAGCGGTGCGCGATCCCCGGATCGAAATCGTCGTCGCGCCGCATCTCGGGCCCACCACCAAGGCCGACTGCCTGAACGCGATCTGGCGCGGCATGGAGGCGCATGAGCGTGCGCATGGCGTGCGCTTCAAGGCGGTCGTGCTGCACGACGCCGAAGATGTCGCGCACGCGCGCGAACTTGACGTCATCGACTATCTGATCCCCGCGAAGGCGATGGTGCAGCTTCCGGTCGTGCCCTTCGCCGATGCGGAGTCGCGCTGGATCGCGGGGCATTATCTCGACGAGTTCGCCGAGAGCCACACCAAGGACATGGTGGTGCGCGAGGCGATCGGCGCGGCGCTTCCCGCCGCGGGCGTCGCGTGCGGGTTCGAGCGGGAGATGATGGGGCAGATTGCGGATGCGCTCGGCGGCGCGCCGTTCGACCCCGATTCGCTCACCGAGGATTACGAACTCGGCCACCGCATCCACGCGCGCGGGGGCAACGCCGTGTTCGTGCGCATTCCGGGTACACGCGGCGAGCCGCACGTGACGACGCGCGAGCATTTCCCGGCCACGCTCGAAACGGCGGTGCGGCAGAAATCGCGCTGGCTGCTCGGCATCGCGCTCCACGGCTGGGACCGGATCGGCTGGCAGGGCGGGATCGCGGCGCGCTACATGCTGCTGCGCGACCGCAAGGCACTGCTGAACGCGCTCGTCGTGGTCGTCGCCTACATCGCTGCGATCACCTACGCGGCCGCGATCGTGCTGAAGGGGACGGTGCCGGACGCGCGCACGCTCCCCGCCGTCGTCGAACGCGGCTCGGGACTGGAGGGGCTGTTGCGGCTGACGACCGCGCTCCTCGTCTGGCGGCTCGCGATGCGGATGATGTTCACCGGGCGTCAGCATGGGCTTGCCGAAGCGCTTCGCGCGCTTCCCCGCGCCTTCATCGCCAACATCGTGAATTTCCTCGCTGCCCTCCGCGCCTGTCGGCTCTACGTCGGCGGCCTCATCAGCAAGACGCGCCCGGTCTGGGAAAAGACCGCGCACCGTTTCCCGCAAATCGCGGCGGACGAATAGATGCGCCCCGTTCGCGCATTCGGGGTCATGGCCGCCGCGCTCGCGCTGTGGTCGACGTGGCGCTTCGAGGCGGCGCGCGAAACCTTTGCCGCCATGCTAGCCGCGCACGCCCGGCCTGCTCCGGGAACAGAGCCCACAGCGGCTCAGGTCTTCACTGCGGCTCCTTCTGGACGCGTCTCCGCTTCAGGCGCGGAGATGGCGAGACCCATCTTGCCAGGACGGCCACGACAACGGGTCTCACCCGACGCGGGCTCTGCGCCGTCGTTCGCGCCGGTAGCCGCTTCAGGCGGCGCAGCGCAAGTTGTCGTCTCGGTGCCCGCCCGAAGCGATCCGCCTACGGCCCACGATTTTGCCGCGTCGGGCTACACTGCGCTGGCGCTGGGGGACCGCCGCACCGCGGCACGGCAATTCGACGCGGCGCTCGCCGCTGATCCGGGACATGCCAATGCCGCGCTCTGGCAGGCTGAACGCGCGGCGCTGCGCAAGGCGTGGCGGGTCGATGCCTACAGCCTGATCCGGAGCGGCGGCGGCGGCTTCGTCGGTGACCGTCCGCTGCTCGGCGGCGGGCAGAGCGGTATCCGGCTCGGCTACACGCCGGGTCCGCTGGCGCGGCGACCGATCGAGCTCTTCGGGCGTCTCGCGATCGCGCACGACTGGCTCGACCCCAAAGGCCGCAGCGGGCAAGGCGCGGTCGGCGCGGCGTGGATGCCGCTTGGGCGCGACGGTCCCACTGTCGGCGCGGAGCGGCTGGTCGCGATCGGCCGCGAGGGGCGGAATGCGTGGGCCATCCGCGTGTCCGGCGGCGCGTGGCACGCGGCGGACGCGAAGCTTCCGATCGACCTCAGCGCCTATGCCGAAGCCGGTATCGTCGGCGCGAGCAGCCGGGACGGGTTTGCAGGCGCGCAAGCGCTCGCGCTCTATCCGGTCGCGGCGCGCGAGGGGACGCGGATCGGGATCGGCGCGGGCGTGTGGGGCAGCGTGCAGGACGGCGGCGGCCGCACGGCATCGCGCCTCGAATTCGGCCCCGGCGCGCAGCTTTCGCAGCGCATCGGCAAAGCCACGATCGAACTGCGCGGCGAATACAGGTTCCGCATCGCGGGCGATGCCGCGCCGGGAAGCGGCCCGGCGCTCACCGTCGCAACGCGGTTCTGAAGCTATTCGGCAGCGACCGCCGCGACCTCCTCGATATTTCGGCGCCGGGCGTCGAAATCCTGCGCGATCTTCTCGTCGTTGGCCTGCAGGGCATCGACATCGACGTTCACGTAATCGAGCACGCCCATCTGCGCGTAGCCGCGCTGCACGGTTTCGCCCCACAGGCCGATATCCGCAACAATGGGCACGATGCGATTGAAGAGGTGGTTGCGGAAGTTGCGCGCGCCCTCGCTTTGGTCCGACCAGGCCACGCACTCAGCGGCGTCGAAGCCGAGATTTTCGTAAACCTCGCGCGACTGGAACCGATCGCGCATGTGGTAGCACGCCTCGACAAGGAACTCCTCGCGCTCCTTCCGCTCGGCGGCGGTCAGATGCGGATAATATTCGCGCAAGGTGAGGCGGCCGAAGGCGACGTGGCGCGCTTCATCTTGCATGACATAGGCGTTGACGGCGCCGGCGAGCGGCGAGGTCGACATGTCGCGGATGCCCGCGAACGCGGCGAGCGCCAGCCCCTCGATCACGACCTGCATACCGAGGTACGTCATGTCCCAGCGCTTGTCCTCTAGCACCTGTTCAAGGAGCGTCGCGAGCGGTCCGGTGATCGGATAGCTCATGCCGATCTTCTCGATCAGGCGCTTGTAGGCTTCCACATGCCGCGCCTCGTCGATCGTCTGCGTGGAGGCATAGAACTTGGCTTCAAGGTCCGGCACCTGCTGCACGATCTTCGCCGAGCAGATGAGCGCGCCCTGCTCTCCGTGCAGAAACTGCGAAACCGACCATGCCTGCATGTTGCGGCGCAGTTCAATGCGCTCCTTCGTCGACATCTTTTCCCACATCGGCGAGCCGAAGATGCCGATGGTCTGCTCCGGCATTCCCTGCGGGTTTTCCCAATCGAGGTCCTGCGACCAGTCGATACGTTCGGCCGCATCCCACTGCATCTTCTTGCCCTTGGCATAGAGGCTGAGCAGATCGCTGCGATCATCGGAATATTCGAAATCGAAAACCGTCTGGAACTCCTGCGCGACGCTCCAGGTCGGGCCGCTGGGCGTCAGCTGGTACAGGTCCGAAAAAGCCATGACGTATCCTCTTCCCAATGGATCATGTGTTATCGTTGGCAATTCTGCGCCGGGCCTCCAGCTGACGCAGGATTTCCCGCGTCCGCATCAGGCTCAGCATTTCGTTGATGGTGGAGATGCCGCGCTCGGCCATGGTCAGCGCTTCCTCGTCGCTGATCTTGCCCGCCGTGTTCTCGAAGAACAGGCGCATCTCCTGCCCCACGAGCCATTCGACGAACTGCGCGTACATGGCGCCGCCGCCGACAAAACCGCGTTCTTCGGTGAAGCCGATGACGTTCATTTCCTTGAGGCAGCGCGCAATCGCAAGATCGCGCGACCCGAAGCGGCCATCGCGATCGGGGCGGAGCAGGCCTTCATCAACCGCACGGCCAAGCTCCTCAATCGTGAAACCGGCTTGTGCGGCAAGCTCTTCCAGTGTCGCGCCCTCGTCGCCCGTGTCGAGCCGGGCGCGGAGCATGGCATCGAGATCGGGAAAGGCATCGGCATGGAGCCAGCGGTCGCCGTCTTCCCCATCGAGCAGCGTGCGGATGATCGCGAGCGGCAGGAAGCGTTCCTCCTGCAGGCGCTTGATCGCCTTCAGCCGCGCGACGTGCATGTCGTTGTAGAAAGCGCTGTTCGCGCTCGCACGATCGGGTTCGGGAAGCAGGCCTTCGCGTATGTAGAAGCGGATGGTTTCCCGCCCAACGCCCGTCAGCCGTTCAAGTTCGCGCATACGCACGCCGTGCATCTCCCTCCTGAGCGCGACTCGGAAGTTATCAGGTTTTACGGAGTTGTCATACGCAAAATCTGATAGGGTCGCAGTCCTCCCCTATAGTGCATCGTGAAAGATAATCCCGAGGGTTCGCCGCTCGCCGCGTTCGATGCTGGAAACACCGTGGCGCAGCTGTGTTCGATACGCGCCGCGCGGGCCTTGCCGCGGCCGGTCGCGCACCGGCAGGATCGTGATCGCGCCCTGCGGCGCCAGCACCGCCTCGCAGCGCGACTGACGGCGCGGGCGGTTCTCCACGAGGACGAGCGCGCCGCCATCGAAATCCGTGCCCGGTCGATCGAGCTGGACCACCGCCTGCAGCGGGAAGTGCACGGGTCCGTAGAGATCCTGATGCAGGCAGTTGTAGTCGCCTGGCCCGTAGCGGAGCAGCAGCGGTGTGGGCCGCATCTGCCCGGCGGCGCGGCAGCGTTCGATGAGTGCCGCGTGTGTCGGCGGCCAGTCGGCGGGCAGGCCGAGCCGTTCCGCCCAGCCGTTCGCGATGCGTGCAAGATGCGGATAAAGCGCATCGCGCAGCGACGCGACGACGGTCGGCAGCGGGTAGGCGAAGTAGCGATAGCGCCCTTCGCCATAGCCGTGGCGGCCCATCACCACCGTGCTGCGGAACGCCGCGTCGTCGTTGAAGCTCTCGGCCAAAGCCGCGCAGGCGTCGGCATCGAGCAGCGGCGGTGTCACCGCGTAACTGCGCGCCTCCAGCATGGCTTCAAGCGCGTTCCAGTCGAGCGTGATCGTCATGCCGCACGGCCCTTCCGCTCGGCGTCCAGCAGCGCGCGCTTCCGCTCCACGCCCCAGCGATAACCGCCGATCCCGCCGTTGCCGCGCAGAACGCGGTGGCAGGGGACCAGAACGGCGACCCGGTTCGCGCCGCAGGCGGATGCCGCAGCGCGGACGGCGCTGGGCGCACCGATCCCGGCGGCGACTTCCGCATACGAGACGACGCTGCCGCTCGGCACGCTGAGCAGGAAGCGCCAGACCTTCATCTGGAATGCCGTGCCGCGCAGATCGACAGGGATATCGGGATGCGGCGCGCCCTCCGCGAGATGCGCCCGAAGCGCATCGATCCAGGCATCGAGCTGCGGCGACGCTGCGGCATCCGAGGGCGCGATGTCGGCGCGCGGGAATTCGGCCAGCAGCCGGGCGACGAGCGCGCTTTCATCGTCACCGAAATCGACCGCGCACACGCCGCGCGCCGTCGCCGCCATCAGCAGCAGGCCGAGGCCGGTCGGGCGGCACGCCCACGCGATCGTTTCGCCCGCGCCGCCCGCGCGGTAGGCGGCGGGGGTCATGCCGAGATGGCCGTCCATCCTCTCGTAGGCGCGGCTGGTCGATCCGAAGCCGGCCTCGAAGATCGCACCGGCGACGCCGTCGCCCTCCTTCAGGCTCGCCTTCAGCCGCTTCATCCGGAGCGCGGTCTGGAACGCTTTCGGGCTGACGCCGATAACTGCCGTGAACGCCCGCTGCACCTGGAAGCTGCTGAGCCCCGCGATCTCCGCCAGACGGGCGAGCGGCAGCGGTGTGTCGGCGTGCGCCTCGATATAGCGCGCGAGCAACGCCATCTTCTCCGCCGCCGGATCGCGCCCCTCGAGCGCGCCGGGGCGGCAGCGCAGGCACGCCCGGTAGCCGTCCACCTCGGCAGCCATACCGCTTAGATAAAAGCGCACGTTCTCGCGCTTCGGGGTTCGCGCCGGGCACGACGGGCGGCAATAGACCCCCGACCGCTTCACGGCATAGACGAACCGCCCGTCGAACGCGCGATCCCGCCGCACGACGGCATCCCAGAATATCGGCTGATCGGCCAATTCCGTTTCCATGATCTTCTGCTCCTCCTTTTCGGACAGGCCCGCAAGCTAGGCGAGCCGGAAGCCGCAGGCGTTCCGATCCTTGCAGCGATACGCACGGCCCAAATTTTGTCTCGATACAGGCGCATGTTGGCGGCAAAGGTGGTGGCGGGCGACTCCCCGCTGGGTTAGTCAGGACGGCATGGACATCTATCTCCCGATCGCCGAACTCAGCGTCAATTCGCTGGTGATTGTGGGGTTCGGCGTTCTTGTCGGCTTCATGTCCGGCATGTTCGGCGTGGGCGGCGGATTCCTAACCACGCCGATGCTGATCTTCTACGGAATTCCGCCCGCGGTCGCGGTCGCATCGTCCGCCACGCAGATCACCGGATCGAGCGTCTCCGGCGCGCTCGCGCACTGGCGGCGCGGCGGCGTCGATCTCAAGATGGGCGCCGTCCTCGTGGCGGGCGGCATTGTGGGCTCCGGGATCGGCTCCTACGTGTTCAAGCTGCTCCAGAAAATCGGCCAGATCGATATCACCATCTCCCTGATCTACGTGGTGTTCCTCTCGACGATGGGCGGGCTGATGCTGGTGGAATCGTGGCAGACGCTGCGGCGCGCGCGCGCCGGTGAAATCCGCCGCGTGAAGCTGCACCCGCACATCCCGTTCATCGCGGCGCTGCCGTGGAAGATGCGTTTCTATAAATCGGGCCTCTACATCTCCCCGCTCGCGCCGTTCGGTATCGGCGTGGCTGTCGGCATCCTCACCTTCATCATGGGCATCGGCGGCGGCTTCATCATGGTGCCGGCGATGATCTACCTGCTCGGCATGTCCGTATCGGTCGTGGTCGGCACCTCGCTGTTCCAGATCGTGTTCACGACCGCCGTGGTCACGCTGCTCCACGCCGTACAATCGAAAACGGTCGATATCGTGCTTGCGCTGATGCTGCTGATCGGCGGTGTCATCGGCGCGCAGATCGGGGCGCGCATGGCGCAGCGCCTGCCGCCCGAAAAACTGCGATTCGGGCTCGCGCTGCTCGTCGTCGCGGTGGCGATCCGCCTGCTGGTCGGCCTGACGTGGACGCCGAGCGAGCTTTATTCGGTCTTTACCGAATGAAGCGGTTCTGGCTGCCCCTGTTCCTTCTGCTGCTGTCGGCGGCGGCACCGCCGCGGCTGATCACCGATATCAGCCACAGCAAGATCGACATCGTCTACAGCTTCGCGGGCGCCGAGCTGCTGATCTTCGGCGCGATCCAGTATCCGGGCGGGCAGACGCCGGACGAGCGCCCCGACATCGCGGTGATCGTGCGCGGGCCGCCGGAGGCGGTGACGGTGCGGCGCAAGGCGCGCGTCGCGGGCATCTGGATCAACACGCGCGCGGTGCGCTTCGAGACGGCGCCGTCGTTCTACAGCGTCGCAACGACGCGCCCGATTTCGGAGCTGGTCAACGACGAGACGGCGGCGATTTACGAACTCGGCCTCTTGCACCTGCAGCTTTCGCCGGCTTCGGGCGATGCCGGCGATATCCGCACGTTCGAGCAGGGCTTCCTCAGTCTGCGCCGCCGCGAGGGCCTGTATGCCGACGACGCGCAGGGGGTCGAACTTACCGAAAACGTGCTCTACCGCGCCCGCATCCAGATCCCGAGCCAGGTGCCGGTGGGCAATTACACGGTCGAAATCCACCTGATCGACGAGGGCAAGGTGGTGGCGAGCGCGATGCGCGAGATCAGCATCGACAAATCGGGCTTCGAGCGCCAGGTCTCCGTAGCCGCCGAGGAGCACAGCTTCTCCTACGGGATGCTCGCGGTCGTGCTGGCGCTGCTGCTCGGCTGGGCCGCCGGGCTCTTTACGCGGCGATAAACGCTTCTTTATCCCTTCGCTGTTACACCGCTGCGGCAAAGCCTTATCGCAGTGAAGGAGTACGTCTTGGATCAGTCGTTCATGCCGGTGAGCCCGTCGTCGGCCGATGGTCACAACGTCTTCATGCAGCCCCAAAAGGCCGCAAGCCTGCCGAGCACGTGCGTGATCGGCCGCGTGCGCGAGATCGCCGGCGGCTCCGCGATCTGCAGCCTCGATCCGACGCAGCTGAAGGCGATCACCGGCCACGAGGACACGACCGTCGCCATGTCCGGGCAGGTCGGCAGCCAAGTGAAGATGCGCGTCGGCGACCTCTGGCTGCTCGGCAACGTCCGCGACATGCGCATGGACGAGGCAGGCGCGACCATCCTCTCGCATATCGACTTCCTCGGCGAAGGGCCCGAAGACCCCGCGACCGGATCGATGAAGGCGTTCCGCCGCGGCGTGACGCGCTATCCGGTGCCGGGGGACGACGTGTTCACCGTCTCGCGCGCCGACCTCGTGCTCGTGTTCGCGGCCGAAGACCGCCCGCACATCGAAATCGGCACCGTCTATCCCACCGAAGACGTGCGCGGCTCACTGCTCATCGATGCGATGCTCGGCAAGCACTTCGCGCTGCTCGGCTCCACCGGTACGGGTAAATCGACGAGCGCGGCGCTGATCCTGCACCGTATCGTCGAGAAGGCGCCCAAGGGCCACATCATGATGCTCGACCCGCACGGCGAATATGCCGCCGCGTTCAGCTCGAACGGCATGATCTTCAACGTCGACAACCTCAACCTGCCGTACTGGCTGATGAACTTCGAGGAGCACTGCGAGGTCTTCATCACCACCGACGGTTCCGAACGCGAGCGGGATATGGACGTGCTGGCCAAGTGCCTGCTCGCCGCGCGCTCCAAGAGCCGCATCGCCGAATCGCTCGGCAAGATGACGGTCGATTCGCCGGTGCCCTACCTGCTTTCGGACCTGCTCGGCGCCATCAACGCGCAGATGGGCAAGCTCGACAAGGCGAGCGACCTCGGGCCGTACATGCGGCTGAAAACCAAGATCGAGGAGCTGAAAGGCGACCCGCGCTACGCGTTCATGTTCAACGGCCTGCTCGTTTCGGATTCGATGGCGCCGTTCCTTTCGAAGATTTTCCGACTTCCGGCGGAAGGCAAGCCGATCTCCATCGTCGACCTGTCGGGCGTGCCCTCCGACATCGTGACCGTTGTGGTCGCGGTGCTCGCGCGTATGGTGTTCGACTACGCGATCTGGGCGCGGCGCGAGCCGCAGCGCCCGATCCTGCTCGTCTGCGAAGAGGCGCACCGCTACGTGCCCTCCGACCGCGAGACGAAGGGTGTCGCGGTTCGCAAGGTTCTGGAACGCATCGCCAAGGAAGGCCGCAAATACGGCGTTTCGCTGGGCCTCATCACGCAGCGTCCGTCGGATCTTGCCGAAGGCGTGCTGTCGCAGTGCGGCACGATCATCTCCATGCGTCTCAACAACGAGCGCGACCAGATGTACGTGCGAAACGCGATGCCGGAAGGCGCGCGCGGCTTCCTCGATTCGATCCCGGCGCTGCGCAACCGCGAATGCATCATCTGCGGCGAGGGTGTTTCGATCCCGATCCGCGTGCGGCTCGACGACCTCGCGCCGCAGCTTCGCCCGGCGTCTGACGATCCGCTGTTCAGCCAGCTCTGGACCGAGGAAGGTGACGAGGCCGGCATCCTCAGCCGCACCATTCATCGCTGGCGCGGACAGGGTCGCGGCTAACGAACCTCTTTCATCGCCAGCCAGCACGGATCCCACGTCGGTTCGGGGCCGAAGCGGGCGGCGAGGAAATCGACAAGCGCGCGTACCCGCGCTGTCGCACTGCGGCCGGGCGGCATGACGGCATAGAGGCCGGTTTCAGCCGGTGCCCATTCGGCGAGCACGATCTCGACGCTTCCCTTCGCGATCGACGGGGAGGCGATGAAGGTGGGCAGCATGGCGATGCCGAGACCGGCTTCCGTCGCCGCGAGCAGCATCTCGCCGCTGTTCGCACGCAGCCGCGTGCGGCCCTTCACATATTCGCTGCGCCCGTCGATTTCGAACCGCCAGGCTTCTGACGGCGCGACGTTTGCATATTGAAGCACATCGTGATCCGCGATGTCGCGCGGATGCGACGGCGTTCCCATCCGCGCGCGATAGGCGGGGCTCGCAATCGCGACGGCGCGGATCGGCGCGAGCTTGCGCGCGATGAGCGTCGAATCGGCAAGCTGGCCGATGCGGACGGCCAGATCGAGCCCTTCGCCGATGATGTCGGCGCGGCGATCGTCAAAAGCGATGTCGAACTCGACCCGGGGGTGCGCGGCGGCAAACTCCGCGAGCACGGGCGCGAGATAAGCGAGACCGAACGAAAGTGGCGCCGAAAGGCGGATCGGCCCGGCGATCTCGGCCATCGCCGCGGCAACCGCATCGCGCGCCGCTTCAAGGCCGGCGATCGCCTCCCGCACGCGTCCGAAATAGTCCACGCCGACATCGGTAGGCCGCGCACCCTGCGCGCTGCGCGTCAGCAATCGTGCACCGAGCGCAGCTTCGAGCCGCGCGACGCGGCGGCTGACGATCGACTTCGAGATGCCGAGGCGCTCCGCGGCGCGGCTGAAGCTGCCGGTTTCCACGACTGCGACCAGCGCCGCGATATCGGAAAGGTCGCTCGACTGTTCCATTTCATGCAACTCCGGTGTTCGTGTTGCTACGCTATCGGCAACACCGGTCGCATATTAGCTATGGGCCTGCAACCGAGAACAAGGACCAGACCCATGCAGAATATTCTTGTCGTGCAAAGCAGCGTACTTGGCGACGCATCGGCCTCGCAGGGCCTTATCAACGATTTCCTCACCACCGTGGGAACGCGTGCAAACGTTACGACCCGCGACGTCGGCGCCAACCCATTGCCGCATCTTTCGGGCACCACGCTCGGCGGTTTCAGCGGCGCGGATGGCCCGGAAGCCACCGCCGAACGCGCGCTTTCCGATGAACTGATCGCGGAGCTTCAGGCCGCGGACGTCCTCGTGATCGGCGCGCCGATGTATAATTTCGGCATCACCTCGAACCTCAAGAGCTGGTTCGACCGCGTGCTGCGCGCCGGCGTGACCTTCCACTACACGGCGGAAGGGCCCGTTGGTCATCTTTCCGGCAAGCGCGTCATCGTCGTCGAGACGCGCGGCGGCTTCTACAGCGAAGGCGACGGCAAGGCGCTGGACGCGCAGGAACCGCACATCCGCGCCATGCTGAACTTCATCGGCATCACCGACATCATTTTCGTCCGCGCCGAACGCCTGGCGATCTCGCCCGAAGCACGCACGGAATCGCTCGCCGCTGCGGCCGATGAACTCAAAAAGCTCGGTGCAGAGAGGTTCGCTCTGGCTGCGTAGTGTAGCTTTTGTCGTCGCATCGTTTCTGCCGAAAACCGGTTCCCACTTTTCGGCACGATGCTTAGCGACCGAACCTCACCTCGCTCGGCCCGCGCTCAGCCTTGAGCCGGGCCGAGACCTTTTCGGCCTGGCGCATCGCGCGCAGGATGTTGCCGCTGGCGATCTTCGCAAGATCGGCCTTCGAATAGCCGCGCCTTTGCAATTCAGCGAACAGCGCCGGGTAATCCGCGACCGTGCCGAGCCCGTCGGGATAACTCGAAAGCCCGTCGAAATCCGAACCGATGCCGATCACGCCGATTCCCGCCACCTTGCGGATATGATCGATATGGTCGGCGACCAGCCCGACATTCGCATGGGGTTGCGGATTGGCTGCGCGCCAGTCGGCAAGCCCTTTCTCGACGAGCTCCGGCCGATCCGGGTGATCGTAGCCGAGCCGCGCCTTCTGCGCCGCCAGTTCGCGGTGCCACGCCGCCACGTTTTCCGTCACCGCGTCCTCGGCGAAGAACACCATGATGACGCCGCCATTGTCCTTGAGGCGGACGAGCACATCGTCGGGTACGTTGCGCGGGCGGTTCTGCACGGCTTTCGCCGACGAGTGGCTGAAGATCACCGGCGCCGCGCTCACGTCGAGCGCATCGTGCATCACCTTCGGCGTGACGTGGCTGAGATCGACGAGCATCCCGAGACGATTCATCTCGCGCACGACCTCCTTGCCGAAGGGGGCGAGGCCGTTGTGCCTGGGCGCGTCGGTGGCGCTATCGGCCCATGCCGTCGTCTTGCCGTGCGTCAGCGTCATGTAGCGCGCGCCGAGGGCGTGGAACTGGCGCAGCACGCCGAGCGAATTGCCGATGGAATGTCCGCCTTCCACGCCGAACACCGATGCAATCTTGCCGGCCTTCATGGCGCGCTCGAAGTCGTCGACGGTGCTGGTCTTGACGAGCATCGATGGGTTCGCATCGATCAGGCGCTGCATGATGTCGATCTGGTCGAGCGTCTGGCGAACGGCTTCGGACCCTTCGGTATCGGCGGGTACGTAAACCGACCAGAACTGGCCGCCGACGCCGCCCGCCTTCATCATCGTGAAATCGGTGACGACCTTGCCGCGCAGCCGTTCCGGCAGGTTGCGAAAATCGAAGTCGCTGGTGCGGCTGCCGTTCTCCTCGCGCAGCGCCCACGGTAGGTCGTTGTGACCATCAACGATGGGCGCTGGCACTGCGGATGGCAGCGACTGGGCGTGGGCGGCGGTGGGGAGAAGGGCGGCGGCAAGCGCGAGACGAAGCGTTTTCATCCCGCCTTGCTAGCCGGAAAGCCTCAGACGGTGAAGCTCTCTCCGCAGCCGCAGCTGCCTTTGGCATTCGGGTTTTCGAAGACGAAGCCGGCGGCGAAATCGTCTTCCTTCCAGTCCATACGGCTGCCGATCAGGTAGAGCAACGAGCCGCCGTCGACGAACAGGGTGCCGCCGGGTGTTTCGATACGCTCGTCGCCCGGCTTCGCCTCGGCGACGTAATCGATGCTGTAGGCAAGGCCCGAGCAGCCGCGCCGGGGCGTCGACAGGCGCACGCCGAGCGTGCCTTCGGGCGCGCGCGCCATCATCGCGGCGATGCGCGCGTTGGCGTTCTCGGTGAGCGCGATGGGCGCCGGGCGTTCGCGGACGATTGTGCTCATAGCATTCCAAGCTCCAGCTTCGCCTCGTCGGACATCTTCTGCGGGTCCCACGGCGGATCCCAGACGAGGTTGACCTCTGCCGAGCCGACGCCCGGCACGCTGCCGACGCGGATTTCCACCTCGGCGGGCATCGATTCGGCGACCGGGCAGTGCGGCGTCGTGAGCGTCATGGTGACGACGGCGTGGTCGTCCACGATATCGACGCCGTAGATGAGCCCGAGATCGTAGATGTTCACCGGAATTTCCGGATCATAGATTTCGCGCAGCGCCTGGATGACCTGATCGTAGACGCTGCCGCCCGGGGCGCCGGGATCGGGCGCGGCGGGCTTCTGGCTGAGAAAGCCTTCGAGATAATCCGCCTTGCGCCGCGCTTCCTGAAGCACGGGACGCTCCGGCGCCGAAGGTGCGGCGTCGACGTTTTCTACGGTGTAGGGCCGCGTGTCCTCGCTCATCCAAAAATCCTCTTCACCCGCGCGATGCCGCGAAGCAGCCGATCGACATCGCTTTCATCGCTGTAGACGCCGAAGCTGGCCCGCGCCGTGGCCGGCACGCCGAGCGTGTCCATCAGCGGCTGGGCGCAGTGATGCCCGGCGCGGATGGCGACGCCTTCTTCATCCAATATGGTGCCGATGTCGTGGGGATGAACCCCTTCCATCGCGAAACTGACGATGCCGCTGGAATCCTCAGGCCCGAACAGGCGCAGCGAATTGACCTTGCGCAGTTCTGCGCGCGCGAGGCCCGCAAGGTGGCGTTCGTGCGCGTCGATGGCGTCCAGACCGATCGCCGACACATAATCCATGGCAGCGGCGAGGCCGATGGCGCCGACTATATGCGGCGTGCCCGCCTCAAAACGCGTCGGCGCGGGCGCATAGGTGGTCTTCTCGAACGTCACCGTCTCGATCATCGAGCCGCCGCCCTGCCATGGCGACATCGCCGAAAGGATGTCGCCGCGCGTCCACAGCACGCCGATGCCGGTGGGGCCGTAGAGCTTGTGGCCAGAGAAAGCGTAGAAATCCGCGCCAAGCGCCTGCACATCGACGCCCATGCGCGGCACCGCCTGGCAGCCATCGACAAGCAGCTTCGCGCCGACAGCGTGCGCGGCGCGGGCGATGCGGGCGATATCCGCGACCGAGCCGAGCACGTTCGAGACGTGGGCGACGGCGACGAGCTTGTGCGCGGGAGTGAGCATCGCCTCCAGCGCGTCTTCATCGATGCGGTGATCGGCGGTGAGCGGTGCGACGTCGATCTCGATACCGGTGCGGTCCCGCAGCAGCTGCCACGGCACGATGTTCGAATGATGCTCGAGCCGGGTGAGCAGGATGCGGTCGCCGGCCTTGAGGGTCATCCCCCATGTCTGCGCGACGAGGTTGATCGCCTCGGTCGCGCCGCGCACGAAGACGATTTCGCTGGGGCTCGCGGCATTGATGAAGCGCGCGGCGGTGTTCCGGGCCGCCTCGAAACGCTCGGTCATCGTCGCCGAGCGCGCGTAGACGCCGCGATGCACGGTGGCGTATTCGCGGCCGTAGGCGGCGGCGATGGCGTCGATCACAGCCTGCGGCTTCTGCGCGGTGGCGGCGGAATCGAGATAGGCCCAGTCGGCCACTCCCGGGAAATCCGTGCGGCGCGAAACGGTGATGGGCGTCAGCGCGTTCATGCGAGCTGTTCCAGCGCGCCGAGCGCGGCGGTTTCGAGCGTTTCGCGCGCCTCTGCATCGTCCATGCCCGCGAAGGCATCGGCGAGGAACGCCTGCAACAGCAGACGCCGGGCTTCGGAAGGGGGCAGGCCACGGCTGGTGAGGTAGAAATACTGCGTCGCGTCCAGCTCGCCGACGGTGGCGCCGTGCGCGCACTTCACGTCGTCGGCGTAGATTTCAAGCTCGGGCTTGGCGTTTGCCGTCGCGGTGCGATCGAGCAGCATTGCCTTCACCGACTGCGCGGCGTCCGTTTTCTGCGCGCCGCGATCGACGGCGACCTTGCCGAGATAGGTGCCGGTGGCCTGGCGCGCGAGCACCGTGCGCACGGTCTGACGGCTGCTGGAATTGGGCGCGGCGTGGCGGACGTGGGTGACGATTTCGAGCGTGGTCTTGCCGCCCGCGACCTGCGCGGCGCCGAGTTCGAAATGCGCGCCCTCGCCGAGCGTGATGTCGAGCGCGATGCGGCCATAGCGGCCGCCGACGTTGAGGATGTGGATGTCGAGACGGGCGCCGTCTGCGATGGTGACGGTCCAGTCGCGCACCGAGACGGGCTGGGCGGCGTCCGCCACGAGCGTGAGCGCGCGGGTTTCGCCGGCGGGAACGGCGATGGTTTCGGACTGGACACCGGCGGGCCAGACCTCGCCGAGCGCTTCGAGATCGCTGTAGCGCCAGGCTTCGTCGCGGCGGGTGGGGAGCGCGAGTGCGTTCACGCCGCCAGCTCTCCGTAACCCTCGCGTTCGAGCGCGTGCGCCAGTTCCGGCCCGCCGGAGCGGACGATGCGGCCGCCCGCGAGGACGTGCACCTTGTCCGGCTTCACATAATCGAGCAGGCGCTGGTAGTGCGTGATGAGCAGGAAGCCGCGCTCTGGCGAACGCAGCCGGTTGATGCCGCCGGCCACGATTTTCAGCGCATCGATGTCGAGACCGGAATCGGTCTCGTCAAGCACCGCGAACTTCGGGGCGAGCAGCGCCATCTGCACCATCTCGTTGCGCTTCTTCTCGCCGCCCGAAAAGCCGACATTCACGCCGCGCTTCATGTGATCCATGGTGAGATCGAAGGCATCCGCCTCGGTACGTGCGAGACGCATGAAATCGGCGGCCGAAATATCCGCCTCACCGCGCAGCTTGCGCTGGGCGTTGAGCGCGGTGCGCAGGAAGTTGAGGTTGGAGACGCCGGGAATTTCGACCGGATATTGCAGCCCGAGGAAGAAACCGGCGGCGGCGCGCTCGTGCGGTTCCATGGCGAGGAGGTCCTTGCCGTCGAACGTCACCGAACCCGAGGTCGCCTCATAGCCTTCGCGGCCCGCAAGCACGTAGCCGAGCGTCGATTTGCCGGAGCCGTTCGGGCCCATGATGGCGTGGACCTCGCCGGCGCCGACTTCGAGCGTCAGGCCCTTGAGGATTTCCTTGTCGCCGACGTTGGCGTGGAGGTTTTCGATCTTGAGCATGGCCATCAGCCGACGCTTCCTTCCAGACTGATACCGAGGAGCTTCTGTGCTTCCACGGCGAATTCCATCGGGAGCTGCTGGAGCACCTCCTTCGCGAAACCATTGACGATGAGCGCCACCGCCGCTTCGCGGTCGAGACCGCGCGACTGGGCGTAGAAGAGCTGGTCATCGCTGATCTTGCTCGTCGTTGCCTCGTGCTCGATCTGCGCGCTGGGGTTCTTCACCTCGATATAGGGCACGGTGTGCGCGCCGCATTCGGAGCCGAGCAGCAGGCTGTCGCACTGCGTGAAGTTGCGCACGCCTTCGGCCGAGGGGCCGACGCGGACGAGGCCGCGGTAGGTGTTGTTCGAGCGGCCCGCAGAGATGCCCTTGGAGATGATCGTGGAGCGCGAGCCCGCGCCCAGATGGATCATCTTCGTGCCGGTATCGGCCTGCTGCCTGTTGTTGGTGAGCGCCACCGAATAGAACTCGCCGACGCTGTCCTTCCCCGAGAGCACACAGGACGGATATTTCCACGTGATCGCCGAGCCGGTTTCGACCTGCGTCCACGACACCTTGGAACGATCGCCCCGGCAGTGCGCGCGCTTGGTGACGAAATTGTAGATGCCGCCCTTGCCGTTCTCGTCGCCCGGATACCAGTTCTGGACGGTGGAATATTTGATCTCCGCATCTTCGAGCGCGACCAGTTCGACGACGGCGGCGTGGAGCTGGTTCTCGTCGCGCTGTGGCGCGGTGCAGCCTTCGAGATAGGAGACGTAAGACCCCTTCTCGGCGATGATCAGCGTGCGTTCGAACTGGCCGGTGTTTTCCGCATTGATGCGGAAATAGGTCGACAGCTCCATCGGGCAGCGGACGCCTTCGGGGATGTAGACGAAGGTGCCGTCCGAGAAGACCGCGCTGTTGAGGCAGGCGAAGAAATTGTCACGCACGGGGACGACCGCGCCGAGATACTTCTTCACGAGGTCCGGGTATTCGCGGATCGCTTCGCTGATCGACAGGAAGATGACGCCCGCGCGCTTCAATTCCTCGCGGAAGGTGGTGGCGACGGAGACCGAATCGAACACCGCATCGACAGCGACCTTGCGGGCGCCCTCGACACCGGCGAGCACCTTCTGCTCCTCGATGGGGATGCCGAGCTTCTGGTAGGTGAGCAGGATCTCGGGATCGAGCTCGTCCAGCGACTTCAGCGTCGGCTTCTTGCGCGGCGCGGCGTAATAGAACGCGTCCTGATAATCGATCGGCGGGATCGAGAGCTTCGCCCAGTCCGGGTTTTCCATGCCCAGCCACAGGCGGAACGCCTTCAGGCGCCATTCGAGCATCCATTCGGGCTCGGCCTTCTTGGCCGAAATGAAGCGGACGGTGTCTTCATTCAGGCCCTTGGGCGCGAAATCGGATTCGATGTCTGACGAGAAGCCCCACTTGTACTTGGACTGCTCCTTGGCCATCGCCAGCGCCTGTTCGTTCGCGGCCATCAGGCGAGCTCCCTCACGGGCTCGGCGGCGAGGATCGCCGCGAGCGTGACGTCGGCGAGCGCATCGCGCACGCGGGTGTTGATGAGCGGCCAGTGCGGGCGCACGGCGCAGTTCGCCTCCAGCCCGCAATCCGTGTCGCCATGCAGGCACTGCGCGATGGCGATGGGGCCGTCCACCGCCTCGACGATGTCGGCGATGCTGATCGATGCCGCGTCGCGGCCGAGCTGGACGCCGCCCATGACGCCGCGCGCTGATTCGAGGAGGCCGGCGCGGGCGAGGATACCGGTGAGCTTGGCCGCCGTCGGCGCCGGGACGCCGGTTTCAGCGGCAAGTTCGGCCGCCGAAAAGCGGCGCGAGGGCGCCCGCGCCGCAGCCGTCATCACGACGACAGCATAGTCAGCAAGGTTCGTGAGGCGGATCACATGGGTTCCCGGCGCTAAATCAGACGAAATCGGTCCGGCTTATGTGGGGAACCGGACGCCGGAGTCAAGCGGCGGGCACGCCTCTAGCTGACGAGCGAGAGCCTGGGAAGCGTTGGAAGCTGGCGGCGCAGGCGGATGCTGTGACTCATCACCGCAGCCCCGTTCGCGGCGAACTGCGTCGGTGTCATGCCCACGAAGGTGCGGAACTCGCGGATGAAGTGCGACTGGTCGTAGAAGTCCTCTCCCGCGATATCGAACCAGCGGGCATCGGGATCGACGCTGATCTGCACCGCCGCACGCAGCGCGCGATATTTGCGCATCAGCAGCTTTGGCGGCGCGCCATAGGTGCGGCGGCACAGGCGTTCCACCTGCCGCGCCGAGCGGTCCGCCACCCCGATCAGCGCATCGACACCGCCGGGGCTGCCACGAACCAGCCAGTCTTCCACCAGCATTCCGAAGCCGACATCCTGCCGCACGGCCTGTCGCCGCGCCATCGACAGGAAAAAGGCGTCCGCCGCCGCGACCAGATCGTGATCGGTGACGCCATTCTGCATCCTGCACAGCGCCGAACGCGCCGCGCTTCCGGCAACATCTTCCAGCGGCAGCATCGCATCGGCCATCTCGTCGGAATCGACGCCGAAGAAGCGCAGCCAGCCATCGGACATGATCCCGGCGCCGAACACCAGCGCCGGGCCTTCGAGCACCATGCCGAGCGGCAGGCAGCGCGGACCGAACAGGCTGGCGCCATAGCCGCGCCGCACACTGCCGTCGGGCCAGGTGAGATCGGAATGGCCGCGAATCACGAATCGCACATTGGGAAGCTCTGCACGCATCACATCGGTGATGCGTCCGGGGCCGATCTCGACGACGTAATAGCTCGAAAGCAGCCGACGAAGCGGCGCCGCTGGCGAGTGGTAACGCATGGAGAACATGAGACTGCGACCGGCCTTTCGTGCACCCTGCCTGAGCCGAAAGTTTCGGCACAGATACCAAAGCTTGCGGCGCCCTGCGAGTCGCAGTTCGCAACCGACAAAAAAAGCGGGGGGTCCGGGTTGGAACGGACCCCCCTGTCAGTCGGGGTCGTGAATGCCTTGGTGGCATAGGAGACGAACCCTTGGGTCGCAGGGCTGCGTTTAGGGCGGCTCCGTCAAAGCCCCGTCAAAATGCTGTGAGTCGTTCGCAAAAACGTCTTGAGGGCGAAAAAAAGGCCCGGACGCATTGAAACGTCCGGGCCGGAAAGTGAGGGTCGTGTTCATTCCGGCCTGCTGGTTACCGGAAGAAAGGACGTCCCCTGAGTCGCGAGACGGACCCTAGCGGGCGGTCCTAATCGTGGATTGTACGAATCCGACATCAGGCGGGCTTTGTGTTTTGATCCAGAGGTTTATGCGCATTTGCCGCCGCGAGCCGCGGTTCGGCAGACACCGCCGCCTGCCGTCCGCGCCGAGTCGCATATTCGCCGCTCTGCCCGTGCGCTTCCTTTTGACCATCGACCCATCGCTGCGCTAAGGCTTGCGACATATGCAGATCCCTTACGGGCTGGTCCGCCCCGTCCTTTTCAAGCTCGATGCCGAACGCGCGCACCGCCTGACGTTGCGGTTGCTGACCGCTATGCCGCCGTCGCGCATCGCCGACGACCCGCCGAGCCTGCGGACGACAGTGGCGGGGCTGCGCTTTTCAAACCCGGTGGGCATCGCCGCGGGCTTCGACAAGAACGCCGAGGTGCTGAACCCACTTCTGCGGCTCGGCTTCGGCTTCGTGGAGGCGGGAACGGTGACGCCGCTGCCGCAGCCGGGCAACCCGAAACCGCGCATGTTCCGCCTGACCGAAGACCAGGCCGTGATCAACCGGCTCGGCTTCAACAACAACGGCCTCGAACAGGCGCTCGACAAGTTCAAGGAGCGCGCCTGGCACCGGGGGCCGCGCGGCGTGACCGGGCTCAATGTCGGTGCAAACAAGGACTCGCGCGACCGGATCGCCGACTACGCGCTCTCGGTGGAGCACGCCGCGCCGTTCGTCGATTATATCACGGTCAACATCAGCTCGCCCAACACGCCGGGGCTGCGCACGCTGCAATCGAAGGACGAACTCGCCGAACTGCTCGGCCGCGTGATGGATGCGCGCGGCCATCGCAAGACGCCGATCTTCCTCAAAGTGGCCCCCGACGTCACCGACGCCGACATCGGCGATATCGCCGTTTCGGTGGTGGCGGCAGGCGTGGACGGCCTTGTCGTTTCGAACACCACGACCGAGCGGCCGGACACGCTGAAAAGCGCGCACACATCCGAAACCGGCGGTCTTTCGGGGCGACCGCTGATGGCGCGATCGACCGACGTGCTGCGCGCATTCCGGCAGGCGACCGTCGGCGCTGTGCCGCTGATCGGTGTCGGCGGCATCGCGAGCGCCGACGACGCCTATGCGAAGATCCGCGCGGGCGCGAGTCTCGTGCAGCTCTACACCGCGCTCGTCTATCAGGGCCCAAGCCTCGTCGGCGCGATCAAGACGGGGCTCGCCGCGCACCTTCGGGCGGATGGCTTCGAGCGCGTCTCGCAGGCCGTAGGCGCCGACGCCTAGAAGCCTTGCCCGCACGCGCCCCGACGTCCTATGACGTCAGGGTGTTGAAGCATACGATCGCCCGCGCCGCGACAGGCGCGCTTTTCCTCGGCCTTGCCGCCTGCGCCACGCAGACGCCCGCGCCATCCGCGGCCTTGCCGCCGCCGGTGTTCGAGGACGTCCCCGTTTACAGCAGCCTCGTTTCCGCGGCGCACCCGCTCGCGGCGAACGCAGGCAAGGAAATGCTGGCGGCGGGCGGCAGCGCCGCGGACGCCGCGCTTGCCACAATGCTGGCGCTGACCGTGGTAGAACCGCAGTCATCCGGTATCGGCGGCGGCGGGTTCCTGCTCTACCACGACGCCGAAAGCGGCAAGCTCTACACGATCGACGGGCGCGAAACGGCCCCCAAGGCGGCAACGCCCACGATGTTCCTGAATGCCGACGGCACACCCATGGCGTTCCGCGAGGCCGTGCCCGGCGGCAAGAGCGTCGGCGTGCCCGGCAACATCCGGCTGATGGCGATGGCGCACGCGCGCTTCGGCCGCCTGCCGTGGGCGAAGCTGTTCGAACCGGCAATCGGCCTGGCGCGCGACGGCTTCGAGATGAGCCCGCGGCTGCACGAGATGCTGGCGGCACGCCCGCAGCACGCGGGCATGACCGAGTGGGCGAAGGCGACCTTCTTCCATGCCGACGACACGCCGCGCCTTGCCGGCGAGACGATCCGCAACCCCATGCTCGCCCGCTTCCTCGAAAAGCTCGCCGAAGAGGGTCCCGACGCCTTCTATCGCGGCGCCGAGGCGGCACGGCTGGTCAACACCGTGGCGAGCGCGCCGAAGAACCCGCAGGCGATGACGGTGGGCGACATTGCGGGTTACAAGGCCGTGTGGCGCGATCCCGTGTGCGGCACCTATCGCACTTGGCGCGTCTGCGGCATGGCACCGCCATCCTCGGGCGGCACCACAGTGCTTGCCATCCTGAAGCAGCTGGAACGCTTCGACCTGAAGGCGCTCGGCCCCGCCAGCCCGGAAAGCTGGCACCTGATCGCGGAGAGCATGAAGCTCGCCTACGCGGACCGCGAGGCGTATCTCGGCGATCCCGACTTCGTCTCCGTGCCCACGGAAGGCCTTGTCGACCCCGCTTATCTTTCGGGGCGCAGCGCGCTCATCGACCCAGCGAAGGCTGCAGCCAAGGTCGAGGCGGGAACGCCGCCGGGCGCTGGTGCCGTGGCGCGCGTGCCCGACGGCGAGGTGCCCTCGACCTCGCATTTCGCTGCAGCCGACAGGCAGGGCGATGTCGCGAGCTACACCTCCACCATCGAGGGGACGTGGGGGAGCGGGCTTACCGTCAACGGCTTCTTCCTCAACAACGAACTCACCGACTTCTCGATGCTGCCCGAGGTGGACGGCAAGGCCGCGCCGAACCGCGTGGAGCCGGGCAAGCGGCCGCGCAGTTCCATGTCGCCGACCATCGTCTACGACGCATCGGGCAAGCCCGTGCTCGCGATCGGCGCGGCGGGCGGATCGACGATCATCGCGCAGGTCGCGAAAGCGCTCGTCGGCGTGCTCGACTGGGGGATGGATGTTGGGGATGCGATCGCATTGCCGCAGATCTACGCGCCCGGAGACCGTGTCGCGATCGAGGCCGGATCGCGGCTTGAAGACATGACCCCGGCGCTTACCGCGAAGGGGCATACGCCGACCACGGCGAAGCTGCCGCTGAAGGCGAACGGCATAGAACGCAAAGCAAGGGGATGGATCGGCGGCGCCGACCCGCGCAGCGAGGGCGCAGTCGCCGGGCTCTAGCCGATCCGGGGAGGAGACGAACGATGCAGACCGCAGAGACGTGGCCGAACCTCGTCGAGATGTTCTTCGATCAGGCGAGCCGGCGTGGCAAGCGCCCGATGCTGCACGCCAAGGTGGACGGCGCGTGGCGGACCACTACATGGGGCGAAGCAGCGCAGCAGGTGGCGACGCTGGCGACGGCGCTGAACGCGCGCGGCATCGGCAAGGGCGACCGCGTGGTGCTGGTGAGCGAGAACCGGCCCGAGTGGTGCATCGCCGACCTCGCGATCATGGCGGCGGGCGCGATCACGGTGCCGACCTATACGACCAATACGGAGCGTGACCACCTTCACATCCTGGAAAACAGCGGGGCGAAGGCGGCGATCGTTTCCAATGCGAAGCTCGCCAAGGTGCTGCTGCCCGCCGTCTACCGATCCACCTTGTGCAAACAGGTGATCGGCATGGAGAAGCTGCGCATCGGGCAGGCGAGCGGTGCCGAACTGATCGACTGGGCGGAGCTGATGGCGACTTACACCGGCGACATCGCCGCCGTCCGCGCGGGCGCGACGATGCAGCGCGGCGACATGGCGTGCATCATCTACACGAGCGGCACCGGCGGCGCGCCGCGCGGTGTCTGCCAGCATCACGGCGCCATCCTCTGCAACCTTGCGGGCTGCGAGGACGTCCTGTGGAACGACTTCCCCAAGGGCACCGAGACCTTCCTGTCGTTCCTGCCGCTGAGCCACGCCTACGAGCACACCGGCGGGCAGTTCCTGCCCATCGCGCTCGGCGGCGAGATCTATTATTCCGAAGGCCTCGAAAAGCTCGCGTCCAACATCGAGGAGACGCGCCCCACGATCATGGTGGTGGTGCCGCGCCTGTTCGAGGTGCTGCGCCAGCGCATGTCGAAAGCGATCGAGAAGCAGGGCGGCGCGGCGGCGTGGATGCTGGAGCAGGCGCTGAGGTTAGGGCGCAAGCGCTATGAGAAGGGGCGGCTGCCGCTCAGCGACAAGCCGCTTGACCTGCTGCTCGACAGAACGATCCGCAAGAAGGTGCAGGGCCGCCTCGGCGGGCGATTGAAAGCGATGGTGGCGGGCGGCGCGCCGCTCAATCCCGAGGTCGGCATCTTTTTCGCCGCGCTCGGCGTCACGCTGCTGCAGGGCTACGGCCAGACCGAGGCGGCGCCGGTGATTTCCTGCAACCGGCCGAGCCGAAAGCTGAAGATGCACAGCGTCGGCCCCGCGCTGAAAGGCGTCGAGGTGCGCATCGCGGAGGACGGTGAAATCCTGGTGCGCGGCGAACTGGTGATGCACGGCTACTGGCAGAACCCGGCGGAAACCGAGCGCGTGCTGAAGGACGGCTGGCTGCACACGGGCGACATCGGCCACATCGACGCCGACGGCCACATCGTCATCACCGACCGCAAGAAGGACATCATCGTCAACGACAAGGGCGACAATGTCGCGCCGCAGCGCGTGGAGGGGATGCTGACGCTGCAGCCCGAAATCCTGCAAGCCATGGTTTACGGCGACAAGCGCCCGCATCTGGTGGGCCTCGTCGTGCCCGACCCCGAATGGGTCGCGGAATGGGCGAAGGCGAACGGCCATTCCGGTGATCTCGCGATGCTGAAAGGCATTCCAGAATTCCACCGCGCCATCGCCGCGGCGGTGGACCGCGTGAACGCCCAGCTTTCGGTGATCGAGAAGGTAAGGCGCGTGATCGTGGCCGACGAAGCCTTCACCGTCGAGAATGAACAGATGACGCCCTCGATGAAGATCCGGCGGCATGTGCTGAAGCAGGTGTACGGGGAGCGACTTGACGCGCTCTTCAAGTAACATTGTTTCCGCGAGCCGGCCGCTTGCAGGCGCGGCATGGATTCTTGTCGCCGCAGTCGGCTTCTCGTCGGCGTGGGTCTTCATCCGTCTGGCGAGCGAGACGATCCATCCGTTCGCGCTCGTCTTCTGGAGAAACGCCGCCGGACTGCTGCTGATCCTGCCGATCGTGCTGCGCGACCCCTCGATCGCGGCGCCGGCCCAGTGGAAAAGCCATGCCTTGCGTTCGACCAGCGGCGTGATCGGCATGTTCACGACCTTCTATGCCGTCGCGAACGCGCCGATGGCGACGGTGCAGGCGATCGCCTTCGCCGCGCCGATCTTCGCGACCGCGGGCGCGGCGCTGTTCCTGGGCGAGAAGCTGCGCGCGCGGCGGATCGGCGCGCTGCTGATGGGCTTCGCGGGCGTTCTCGTCGTGCTCCGGCCCGGCGCGGAGCCGATTACCCCCGGCATCCTTTCGGCCGTCATCGCAGCGTGCGCGACGGCCTTTTCGATCATCGCCGTCAAGCAGCTGGTGGGTATCGCCCGGCCGATCGTCGTCGTGTTCTGGAGCTTCGCGCTGCCGGTGCTGCCGACCTTCCTGGTCGCACTCGCCTTCTGGACGACGCCTTCGGGATATGCCTGGCTCTACATCCTGGGCATCGGTGCAAGCACGTTCTTCGCGCAGATCGCCGTTGCCCGCGCCTTTGCCATCGCCGAAGCGACCGCCGTGATGCCCTATGATTTCGTGCGCTTCGGTTTCACCATCGCCATCGGCACGTTGCTGTTCGGCGAAACCGTGGACGGCATCACGCTGCTCGGCGGCGCACTGATCCTCGGCAGTGCGATCTACCTCGCCTACCGCGAAGCCGTGCTCGCGCGGAAGGGTCCGGCCAGCACCCCCGCGCTCGACTGAACCTTCGCATGTGGAGAGGTTGCTCCTGCCGCCGCTTCGATTAGGAAGGCGCGCGACAGTCCGTTTTTCGAACATGGGAGATCAGGAATGAAGCTTGCAGGAACCGCAGCGGTTGTGACGGGCGCGGCCTCCGGCCTCGGCGCCGCAACGGCGCGCGCGCTGGCGAAGGAAGGCGTGAAGGTCGCCATCTTCGACATGAGCGCCGAGAAGGGCGAGGCGCTGGCCGCCGAGATCGGCGGCATCTTCTGCAATGTCGACGTGACGAGCGACGATTCGGTCGATGCGGGCTTCGCGAAGGCGCGCGCCGCGCACGGGCAGGAACGCATCCTCGTGAACTGCGCGGGTGTCGGCAGCGCCGTGAAGACCGCGAGCCGCGACAAGGCGACCGGCGAGATCAAGCACTATCCGCTCGGCGCCTTCGAAAAGGTCATCCAGATCAACCTGATCGGCACGTTCCGCTGCATCGCGAAGTCGGCCGCCGGCATGATGACGCTGGAGCCGATGGAAGACGGCGAGCGCGGCGCGATCGTGAACACTGCGTCCGTGGCTGCGGAAGACGGCCAGATCGGCCAGGCCGCCTACTCCGCCTCCAAGGGCGGTGTCGTCGGCATGACGCTGCCCATCGCGCGCGACCTGATGAGCGAAGGCATTCGCGTCAACACCATCCTGCCGGGCATCTTCAACACGCCGCTGCTGCAGGCCGCACCCGACAACGTGAAGGCTTCGCTTGCGGCTTCTGTGCCGTTCCCGAAGCGCCTCGGCGAGCCGGAAGAATATGCGAAGCTCGCGATCGCGATGATCAGCATCGGCTACTTCAACGGCGAGGATGTGCGCCTCGACGGCGGCATCCGCATGGCGCCCCGTTAAGCCGTTCGCGGTTTCAGGCCCGCCAGCTGGCGCAAGCTGGGCGGCGGGCCTGAGCGGAGGACGCCGTAGCGGAACAGGCGCGCGGCGAACGCGATGACCAGCGCCGCGAAGGCGAGCTGCCAGGCGATCGATGCGAGATGCACGGCGAGCCCCGTATCGGTGGCGGCGCGCCCGAGCATCATATAGGGCGCCGAAAGCGGGAACCACGACACGAACTGATGCCAGAGGCCGCCGGGGTTCGCGAGCGCGCCGAGCGTCGAGATCAGGATCACCATCTGCAGGATGGTGACGGGCATCGAGAGCGTCTGCACCTCACGGATCGTGGAGCAGAGGCTGCCGACGCCGAGGTAGATCGCGCCGTAGATGAGATAGGCGCAGGTGAAATAGGCGAGGCCGAGCGCGAGCAGCTCCGGCCAGCCGCGCGGCGGGGTCGGGAGGAGCCCGGCGGGAAGCTGCGCGGCCGCCACCATGAAGCCGCCGCCGAAGAGCAGACCCCAAACGGTGACGCCTATCAGCGACACCGCGAGCATGGCGATGAGCTTGCCCGCGTAGATCGCCGGAACCGGTACGGCGGCGACAAGCACCTCGATGATCTTGTTCGACTTTTCTTCGACCATGTTTGAGAGCAGCGCGCCCGCGAGCAGTGAAATGAGTGCGAAGAGCACGGTCGCCGCACCCGTGGCGAGGATGGGCGCCCCCTTTCGGCCGGAAGGCTGCGCGCCTTCATCGAGAACAGTGACGGAAACGTCCGGCTGCGCCGCGCGGACCGCTTCGACGCGCGCGGCAAGACCATCTGCCGCGAGCGCGCGCTTGGTCCACGCAAGGCCCGCGAGAGTTCGGATACGCTCGGCGGCGGGCGCCTTGTCGCCGGTGAAAAGCTCAAGCGCGTGCGGCGTCACGACCAGCACAGCGCCGAAGCGGCTGCTCTCCGAAAGGAGGCGGCGCGCCTGCGCCTGTGGATCAGCCTCTGCGCTGATCGCGGCGAACGACGGCGCACCGAGCGCGGCAATCGCCCCGATATCCTCGCGCTTCGCCAGCGCATCGAGTTCGGCATCGGTAAGGAGCGCGGCGGGCCGTGCAAACGCCCCGGTATCCTTGTGAGCGGTGCGTAGACGTTCGTAGCCACTCCGCGTCCGCTCGCGGGCCGCGACGGCCTGCATCCACGGCGCGAAATCGCCGGCCGGATCGATGATCGCGACCGCTTGTGGTGCCGTTGCCGCCGTCCGTGGACCGCCGACGATCGAGGCGAATACCGCGAAGGCGAGCCCGATCACCGGCATCGCCAGCCAGACAAGGAAACCGCGCGACAGGATCGTCGCCATGATGTCGCGGCGGGCGATGACGAACGTCGCGCGGATCATGCCGCCTCCTGCGTTTCGGCCGGTGTCTCCACATCGCCGACGATCGCGACGAAGGCATCGTGCAGCGTTGGGCGCTCGATGTGCATGTCGCGGATGCCGCTGCCCGTTTCGATGAGGCGTGCGAGCAGCGGCTCGATCCCGCCCGGCGGCAGGGGGAAGCGATAGCGGCTGCCCGTGTCCTGCATCGGCTCGGCCGTACTGCCCGGCGGGAGCAGCACATGGAAATCCGTGAGCGACCGTTCGGTGACAAGCACGACGCGCGAGGGCAGGTGCGCCCGCGCCGCATCGACGCTGCCCGAAAAGCGCGTGCGACCATGCGCGATGATGACGAGGCCGTCGCACATGCGCTCGGCGTGCGCCATCACGTGCGTGGAAAAGAGGATGGTGGCGCCGCGTGCGCGCTCGGCGCGGATCATGTTTTCAAGATCCTGCTGGTTCACGGGATCGAGGCCCGAGAAGGGCTCGTCGAGCACGATGAGATCGGGGCGGTTCACGAAGGTGGCGAGGAGCTGCACCTTCTGCGCCATGCCTTTCGAGAAGGTGCGGATGCGCGCGTTCGCCTCATCGCCGAGCCCGTGCGCGGCGAGCAATTCGTCAGCGCGAAGGCGGGCCTCGCCGAGCTTCAGGCCGCGCAGCGCGCCGACGTAGGCGATCGCCTCGCGCGCCGTCATCGCCGGATAGAGCCCCCGCTCCTCGGGGAGATAGCCGACACGCGCGGCGACCGAGAGCGGGCGCTCCGTTCCGAGCAGGCGGCGCGTGCCGCCGTCGGGCTCCAGAATGCCGAGCAACATGCGCAGCGTCGTCGTCTTGCCCGCGCCGTTCTGGCCGAGGAAGCCGTAGATCGCGCCCGTCGGCACACGAAGGTCGACACCCGCGACCGCCTGCTTGTCGCCGAAGCGTTTCGACAGGGCTTCAGCTTCGATGGCGTAATCCAACAACCGATCCTTCACACGCAGGCCGTGTACGATGCTATGAATAGCGGGTGGATACGAACAAAATCTTGAAGGACTTGAACGCGAAAGCGGCGGAGCTGGGCTTTTCCGCGATCGGCATCGCGCCCGCCGACGCCGCCCCGGCAGCAGGCGCGCGGCTGAAGACGTGGATCGCGGAGGGCTGCCATGGCGACATGCTGTGGATGGCCGAAAAGGCCGACCGCCGGGAGAGCCCGCGCGCGCTGTGGGGCGACGTGCAGTCCATCATCATGCTCGGCATGAGCTATGCGCCCGCGCTCGATCCGCTGCGCCATGCGGACCATCCCGACATCGGTATCATCTCCGTCTACGCGCAGGGGCAGGACTATCACGACACGATCAAGGCACGGCTGAAGACGCTGGCGCGCTGGCTGCTGGAGGCGGCGGGCGAGGGTGAGGTGAAGGTGTTCGTGGACACCGCGCCGGTGATGGAAAAGCCGCTCGCCGCCGCCGCCGGGATCGGCTGGCAGGGCAAGCACACCAATCTCGTGAGCCGCGAACAGGGCAGCTGGCTGTTCCTCGGCGCGATCTACACGACGCTGGAGCTGACGCCCGACACGCCGCACGCCGACCGCTGCGGATCGTGCGATGCCTGCCAGCGCGCGTGCCCGACCGACGCCTTCACCGGCCCTTACAGCCTCGATGCGCGGCGGTGCATTTCCTACCTTACCATCGAGCTGAAGGGCCCGATCCCGCATGAATTCCGGCGCGCGATCGGCAACCGCATCTACGGCTGCGACGACTGCCTTGCCGTGTGCCCGTGGAACCGCTTCGCGAAAGCCTCCGCCGAGGCGGCGTTCCAGCCGCGCACCGAGCTGACCGCGCCGCGCCTCGCCGAACTCGCCGCGCTCGATGACGCGGGGTTCCGGCAGGTGTTCGCGGGATCGCCGGTCAAGCGCGTGGGGCGCGACCGGTTCGTTCGCAACGTCGCCATCGCGCTCGGCAACAGTGGGTCGGCAGGTGCCGTGCCTGTTCTTGAGCGATTGCGGGGAGACGCCTCCGACCTCGTGCGCGAGGCGGCGGACTGGGGGCTTTCAGCGCTTGCCGACGATCTGGAACGCGTGCGCGGCGAGCGCGGCAGCGATGATCGGCGCGAAGAGGTTGAGAATGGGCACGAGAAACAAGGGCGCGGCGGTGAGGCCGAGCCGCAGGCGGAGCGCGCGGTTTGATGCGATCAGCGCCGACGCCTCCGCGCGCGGCATGTGGCGGACGGCAACCATTTCGAGGAGGTCGCGGCCCATCAGCCAGCCGTTGACGGCAGTGAAGAGGAGGAGCGGGCCGACTGCAGTGAACAGCAGCAACACATAGACGGGCGCGAGCGCCAGATTCCACAGGACGACGCGCAGGGCGGACGCAAGCGCGAGCAGCCCGGCCTCGGCCATCGGCACACGGCGATGCGACATTGCACGGGGATAGTGGCGGTCTTCCACGGCATCGACGACATCGTCGAGGAACAGGCCCATGACGCCCGTGGCGATGCCGGGGAACAGGAACCAGCCGCCGATGACGACGATGGGCAGCGCCGCCCAGTCCGCCGCATCCGCCCAGAAACGCTGCAACCACGCGGGGAGCGGCGGCGCGCTGCTGCCGCTGAGCCAGCTATCGAAGCCGTACCAGACGCCCGCGAGGATGAGGAGCGTGAGCACGATCGATTTCAGGAACACGGCGACGAGGCGCCGGTCGGGGAGCTGGGCAAGGACGCGCGGCAGTTCGGCGAGCATGGCGCGATGCTAGCACCGAAGGTTGCGAACCGCGAGACGCGCCGCTAGGGCTCGGCTTTCTCCCCTCCTTCGCAGGTGAAACAGCCCGATGACCAGCGCTTACGACATCGTCGTGATCGGCAATGCTCTTGTCGACGTGATCGCGTCCGCCGATGATGCCTTCCTTGCCGAGAACGCCCTCCACAAGGGCTCGATGCGGCTGATCGATACGGCAGAGGCGACGCGCCTTTATGCCAGCATGGGACCGGGGCGCGAGGTTTCGGGCGGATCGGGCTCCAACGCCGCGGTGGGCATGGCAGCATTGGGCCGGCGCGTGAATTTCATCGGGCGCGTTTCCAGCGACCAGCTCGGCGAGGTGTTCGCCCATGATATCCGGGCATCGGGCGTGGACTTCACGACGCCTTACGCGGTGGACGACACGCCGACGGGTCGCTGCCTGATCCTGGTGACACCCGACGCGCAGCGCACGATGAACACCTTCCTCGGCACGAGCGCGATGCTGAGCGCGACGGACGTGGACTACGACCTGATCGCCGCGAGCCCGCTCACCTACCTCGAAGGCTATCTGTGGGACGCCGCCGAGCCACGCGCGGCGATGGCGAGGGCCTGCGAGGTCGCGCACGCAAACGGACGCCGCGTCTCGTTCACGCTTTCGGACGTGTTCTGCGTTGAGCGCCACCGCGCCGACTTCCTGCGCCTCGCGCACGGCGGCGTCGATATCCTGTTCGCGAACGAGAACGAACTGAAGAGCCTCTACAAGACGGACGACTTCGATGCGGCGGTCGCGGCGCAGCGCGGCGCCTGCGAGGTGAGCGTGATTACCCGATCCGAAAAGGGCGCGATCGTGCTGACGAAGGACGCGGCGATCACGATCCCGGCCGAGCCCGCCGCGCGCGTCGTCGATACGACGGGCGCGGGCGACCTGTTCGCGGGCGGCTTCCTTGCCGGTTTCTCAGAAGGCCGCGCGCTCGGCGACTGCGCGGTGATGGGCGCGGTGGCGGCTGCGGAGGTCATCAGCCACATCGGCGCGCGGCCCGAAGCCGATCTCGCCGCACTTGTCGCAAAACGGCTGGGCTGAAAACAGTTCGGCCCGGTTCTGGTGAGAACCGGGCCGATCCGTATCAGGCCTGCTTGCCGCCGGGGGTCGGCGCGCCCGGCATCGGGGGCACCGGCTGCGGCGGGACATCGGCGTCCGCCTCATGCACTTCGATGAGGCCGCGGCCGACGTGGCTCTTGCGGTAACCGTAGGCGAAGTAGAGGAGGAGGCCGATGCCGCCCCAGAGCGGCAGGACGATCTTCGCGTCGAACGGCAGCGCAAAGTAGAGCGAAACGCAGCCGATCACCGTGAGCGGGCCGACCAGCCACAGCGCCGGCGTGCGGAACGGCCGCACGCGGTTCGGATCGCGCTTGCGCAGCAGCATCACCGCGATCGCCACCATCATGAACGCGAACAGCGTGCCGGCGTTGGCGATGTCGGCGAGCTTGCCCACCGGCAGGAACGCTGCCGTGAAGGTGACGGCAAGGCCCGTGATCATCGTGATGACGTGCGGCGTCTTCCACTTCGGGTGGATCGTCGAGAGCTTCTCCGGCAGCAGGCCATCGCGCGACATCACGAAGAAAATGCGCGTCTGGCCAAACAGCATGACGAGGATGACCGACGGCAGCGCGAGGAAGGCAGCGAGACCGATGAGGTTGCCGACGTTGAGATAGCCGACTTCGCGCAGCACATGCGCGAGCGCTTCCTTCGAACAGGCGAGGGGTTCCTGGCCGGCCGCCATCAGTGTCGTGCAGCGCGCGCCGAGCTCGGCCGAACCCGGCGCCAGCCATTCGCCCATCGCCGAGGTGACGGGCTGCGAACCGAGCGGCGAGCCGATCGCGCCAGCGGCGACAAGCATGTAGAAAACCGTGCAAATGGCGAGCGAACCGATGAGGCCGATCGGCACGTTGCGCTGCGGATTCTTTGTTTCCTCCGCAGCGGTCGAGACGGCGTCGAAACCCACGTAGGCGAAAAAGATGGAGGCCGCCGCGCCGACGATGCCGGCGCCACCAGAGCCGAACCAGCCCTGCGGGGCGAACGGCGTGAAGTTTTCCATCTGCATCACCGGCAGCGCGAGAATGACGAATGCGGTGAGCGCAGTGACCTTGATGGCCACCAGAACAGCGTTGACGCGCGCGCTTTCGGTGGTGCCGAGCATCAGAAGGCCCGTGATGAGAAGCGCGATGACGACAGCGGGAAGATTGATGATACCGCCCGGCACATAGGGCCCGGAAATGAGCGCGACGGGAAGGTCTATGTCGAACCAGCCCTTGAGCTGCCCGACGAAATAGCCCGACCAGCCGACCGAGACCGCGCTCGCCGCGACCGCATATTCAAGCACCAGCGCCCAGCCGACCATCCAGGCGAGAAGCTCGCCCATGACGGCATAGGTATAGGTGTAGGCGGAGCCGGAGACCGGCAGCATCGAGGCGATTTCCGAATAGCAGAGCGCTGCGACCACGCAGACGGCGCCAGCGATCACGAAGCTGATCATCATGCCGGGGCCCGCCTTCTGCGCGGCCTCCGACGTCAGCACGAAGATGCCGGTGCCGATGATGGCGCCGACGCCGAGCAGCGTCAGCTGAATCGCGCCAAGCGAGCGGTGCAGCGACTTCTTCTGTGCTGTCGCCAAAATGGCGTCGAGCGGTTTGACACGACCAAAGATCATTCGGGACTCCCCCCAGAAAATGCGCGCCCCGCTCCCCGGTCGAGGCTGAAACAATGTTGCGTGGTCTAGCGGCTTTCGCGCCCACGACAAACTGAAAAGCGCGCGATTCAGCGCGAAAAGCAGGAGGCGCTCAGGGGGTGACGAGCATGGCCCCCAGTTTTTTCCCGCCGAAGATATGCACATGGAGGTGCGGTACCTCCTGATGCGAATTGGGCCCGGCGTTGGCGAGCAGGCGATAACCCGATTCCTCGATGCCAAGCTCGCGCGCCACGGCGCCCACCGCGCGCACGAAACCGGCGATTTCGGCATCCGCCGCCTTTGCCGCGAAATCCGCCCAGCTGACATAGCGCCCCTTGGGAATCACCAGCACGTGCGTGGGGGCCTGCGGATTGATGTCGTGGAAGGCGAAGGCGTAATCGTCTTCATAGACCGGCTTCGCCGGTATCTCGCCGCGCAGGATGCGCGCGAAGATGTTGTTGTCGTCGTATGGCTCCAGCGTTTCGACGCCCAAAGTCACTCTCCCGGTGTTTCGGTTTTTCTGGCAGCTTTCTCGGCGATGCCCGACACGCCTTCGCGGCGGGCAAGCTCGGCATCGATATCGTCGGGCGTGATGCCCGCGTCCGCCCAGAGGACGGAGAGGTGGAACAGCAGGTCCGCGCTTTCGCCGATCAGTCCCTCGCGATCATCCTTCATGGCGGCGATCACGGCCTCCACGGCCTCCTCGCCCACCTTCTGCGCGATCTTGGCGCGGCCCTTCACGAAGAGCTTCGCGACATAGCTTTCAGCAGGATCGGCGGCGCGGCGCGAAGCGACGATGGCGGCGAGACGTTCGAGCGTTGCGGTCATTCCGCGACCCTGACGCTGGCGGCACGAGGCGTCAACGGTTTCGCACCCTGATCCCGGCGGCGCGCATCGCCGCGCGCGCTTCGCCGATCGTCACCTCGCCGAAGTGGAAGATCGAGGCGGCAAGCACGGCGGAGGCATGGCCCTCGCGCACGCCTTCGACGAGATGCGCCACATTGCCGACGCCGCCGCTGGCGATCACCGGCACGGGTACCGAATCGGCGATGGTGCGCGTGAGCGCGAGGTCGAAGCCCGATTTGGTGCCGTCGCGGTCCATCGACGTGAGCAGGATCTCGCCCGCGCCCTTTTCGACGACCATGAGCGCGAATTCGAGCGCATCGATGCCGGTCGCCTTGCGGCCGCCGTGCGTGAAGATTTCCCAGCGGCCCGAACTGGACGGGGGGCTGGACTGGCGCGCATCGATGGCGACGACGACGCACTGCGAGCCGAAATGTTCGGCAAGCGCGGTGACGACATCGGGATCGCGCACGGCCGCGCTGTTGATCGCCACCTTGTCGGCGCCCGCGAGCAGCAGCGCGCGCGCATCCTCGATCGAACGGACGCCGCCGCCGACGGTCAAAGGCACGAAGCACTGGTCCGCCGTTCGCTGGACGATATCGAGCAGCGTGCCGCGATCCTCGTGCGTCGCGGTGATATCGAGGAAGCAGATCTCGTCGGCGCCTGCCGCGTCATAGGCCTTCGCGGCCTCGACCGGATCGCCGGCATCGCGCAGATCGACGAAGTTGACGCCCTTCACGACGCGGCCGTTCGCCACATCGAGGCAGGGGATGATTCGCACGGCGCTCATGCGGCGATGGCGAGCGCTCGGCCGAGATCGAGACGGCCATCATAGATCGCGCGACCGCAGATGACGCCCGCGATACCATCAGCCGCGATCGCCTTCAGCGCATGGATATCCGCTTCGCCCGCGACCCCGCCGCTGGCGATGACGGGGAGCGTCTGCGCCTTCGCGAGCGCGTGCGTCGCTTCGAGATTGACGCCCTTCAGGAGCCCATCGCGACCGACATCGGTGAACAGCACGGCGGCAACGCCCGCGTCCTCGAAGCGGCGGGCGAGATCGGCGACCGGCATGTCCGACGCTTCCGCCCAGCCTTCGGTGGCGACCATGCCGCCCTTCGCATCGACCGCGACGACGATCCGGTCCGGATACGCTTTCGCGGCGGCCTTCACGAAATCGGGGTCCTTGAGGGCCGCGGTGCCGATGACGGCGCGTGTTACGCCGCGCGCGAACCAGCTTTCCACTGCCGCCATATCGCGGATGCCGCCGCCGAGCTGCACCTTGCCGGCGAAGGCAGCGACGATTCGCGCGACAACATCGCCGTTGACACTGCGGCCCGCGAAGGCGCCGTCGAGATCGACGACGTGCAGCCACTCGGCGCCGCCGCGCGCGAACACGGCCGCCTGCGCGGCGGGATCATCGGAATAGATGGTGGCGCGCGCCATATCGCCCTCGGCGAGGCGCACCACCTGACCCGATTTGAGGTCGATGGCTGGGAAGATCGTGAAGGACATTGCGGGGCTGCATTAGCCCCACCGAATCTACGGCGTCCAGCCCAGAAACGCGGCGAGGAACGAGAGACCGTAATGCTGGCTCTTTTCCGGGTGGAACTGCGCGCCGAGAATATTGTCCCGCCCGATGATCGCCGTGACAGGCCCGCCGTAGTCGCAGGTGGCGAGCAGGTGCGAATGATCGGTGCATTCGAAGTGGAAGCTGTGCACGAAATAGGCCTCGCCGCCGTCTTCGATATGGCGGAGCGCATCGTGGTTGATGCCCGCGAGCTTCATCGAGACGGGCGACCAGCCCATGTGCGGAATCTTGAGGTTCGGATCGTGCGGATCGAGCTTCACGACCTTGCCGGGAATCCAGCCGAGGCCCTGGTGGACGCCCTTTTCCTCGCCGCGCTTGGCGAGGAGCTGCATACCGACGCAGATACCAAGGAACGGGCGCTGCTTCACGAGCACGACCTCGTTCAGCACATCCTCCATGCCCTCGATTGCGCGCAATGACGTCGCGCACTGGCCGAAGGCGCCGACGCCCGGAAGCACGATGCGGTCCGCCTGCGATGCCGTGGAGGGGCTGTCCGTCACGACGATCTGTACGGCGACGCCGATCTCGTTCGAGGCCGCTTCCAGCGCCTTCGCCACCGAGCGCAGGTTGCCCGCGCCGTAATCGATGACTGCAATCCGTTCCGCCATACCGTGCCTGTGCCTGATCTACCTTTGTTGCCGCATCGCTTTTCTCGCGCGATGCTTCAGAGCGTCCGGTCAGCCGCCGAGAACGCCCTTGGTGCTCGGCACGCTGTCCGCCTTGCGCTGATCGATCTCCGTCGCCGTGCGCAAGGCTCTCGCCAGACCCTTAAAACAGGATTCGATAATATGATGTGAATTTTCGCCCGAAAGCTGCTCGATATGCAGCGTCATGCCGACGCTGCCCGCGAAACTGTGGAACCAGTGCGGGAACAGCTCGGTATCCATCTCGCCGAGCTTCGGTTGCGGGATCGAGACCTTCCAGACCGTGAAGGGGCGCCCGGAAATGTCGAGCGCGACGCGGGTGAGCGCCTCGTCCATCGGCGAGAGCGCATCGCCGTAGCGGCGGATGCCCCGCTTTTCGCCGAGCGCCTTGTGGATCGCCTCGCCGAGCGCGATGCCGCAATCCTCGACCGTGTGGTGCTGATCGATGTGGAGGTCGCCCTTGCAGCTGAGCTTCACGTCGATGAGCGAGTGGCGCGAGAGCTGCTCCAGCATGTGATCGAGGAAACCGACGCCGGTTTCGATCTCGTACTTGCCGGTGCCGTCGAGGTTCACCTCGACGGAAATATCGGTCTCGTTCGTCTTGCGGACGATGCTTGCGGTGCGCGCGGTCATTCCGGCGCTATAGCGGGTTCGGCGGCGGGCTCAAGGTTCTTGAGGGCGGGACCGGTGACGCGCCAGATGCGGTTGCCCACATCATCCGCCACCAGAAGCGCGCCCGTGCGATCGAACGCGACGCCGACGGGGCGGCCCTTCGCATGGTCCCCGACGAGGAAGCCCGTGAGGATATCGCGCGGCATTCCGGCCGGTTTTCCGCCAGCGAACGGGACGAAGATCACCTTGTAGCCCGAGCGGGGCTTGCGGTTCCACGAGCCGTGCTGGCCGACGAACGCGCCGCCGCCATTGGGGAGGAAGGCAAGGCCGAGGCTCGCTGTGTGGGGGCCGAGCGCGTAGTCGGGCTTGATCGCCTTCGCGACGAGATCGGGACGTTTCGGATCGGGGCGGGTATCCACGTTCTGACCGAAATAGCTGTAGGGCCAACCGTAGAAGCCGCCGTCCTTCACGCTCGTCATGTAATCGGGCACAAGATCGCTGCCGAGCGTGTCGCGTTCATTGACGGCGGTCCAGAGTTCCTTCGTCACCGGGTTCCAGTCCATGCCGACGGGATTGCGGAGGCCGCTCGCGAAGATGCGCGATGTGCCGGTCGCAAGGTCGATTTCGTGGATAGCGGCGCGGCCTTCCTCGACCGCCATGCCCCCTTCCGCGACATTCGAGGCGGAACCGACCGCGACGTAGAGCTTGCCGCCGTCCGAGCTTGCGAGCAGGTTTCGCGTCCAGTGCCCGGTGCCCTCGCCCTTGCTTGGCAGGTTGACGACCTTGGTGCCGGAGCCCGCAAGCGACGTGGCGCCCTCCGCATAGGGCCAGACCCGCACGTCGGCGTAGTTGCCGACGTAGAAGCGGTCCCCGACGAGCGCCATGCCGAACGGCGAGCCGAGGCCTTCGGCGAGGAACGCGCCGCGCGTGTCCACCACGCCGTCGCCGTTCGCGTCGCGGAGCAGCGTGATGCGGTCCGGCGATTCGACGCCCGCACCCGCTTTATCCATGATGTAGGCCTCGATACGGCCCATGAGGCCCTTCACGGGGCGCGGCGGCTTGTTCGACTCGGCGACGAGGATGTCGCCGCTGGGCAGGCGGTAGAGCCAGCGCGGGTGCGCGAGGCCTTCTGCGAAGAGCGCGACGGAATAACCCTCGGCGGCAACCGGCGCCTCGCCCGGTCCCCACGGCTTCGCGTCCGCGACATTCACCGTGGGCATCAGCGTCTGCACGGGCTGGGGAAGTTTCGGATCGGCGCCCGTCCCGTCCTCCACCTTCAGCGTCGCGGTATCGCCGCACGCGGCGAGCGCAAACAGTGCGGCAACGGTGGCGATCCTCATGACAGTCTCCCGGGGGCGGAATTGAAGCGTGGTTTTCGCTCCCTATATCAGCGGACGAACAGTCTCACATCCTGATGAAAGACACTTTCCAACATGGCTGAACAGGTGATGCACGGCACGACCATCCTCGCCGTGCGCAAGAACGGCAAGGTGGTGATCGCGGGCGACGGGCAGGTCAGCCTCGGCAACACCGTGATGAAAGGCGACGCCAAGAAAGTGCGCCGCCTGGGCGACGGCAGCGTGATCGGCGGCTTCGCCGGCGCGACCGCCGACGCCTTCACGCTCTTCGAGCGGCTGGAGGCGAAGCTGGAACGCTTCCCCGGCCAGCTGAAGCGCGCGGCGGTGGAACTCGCCAAGGACTGGCGGACCGACCGCTACCTGCGCAGGCTGGAGGCGATGATGATCGTCGCCGACCGCGAGGTGACGCTGGTGCTGACCGGCACGGGCGACGTGCTGGAGCCCGAGCACAACGTGACCGCGATCGGTTCGGGCGGCAATTACGCGCTTTCCGCCGCGCGGGCGCTGGTCGACATCGACGGGCTTTCGGCGGACGACGTGGCGAAGAAGGCCATGGCGATCGCCGCCGACATCTGCGTGTACACCAACAACAACCTCACCATCGAAACGCTGGAGACGGCCCAATGAACGTCGAAGCCCCCATCCGACCCGCCGAGACCATCGCGGCGCTGACCCCGAAGGACGTGGTGGCGGCGCTGGACCGCTATATCGTCGGCCAGAATGACGCGAAGCGCGCGGTCGCGGTCGCGCTGCGCAACCGCTGGCGGCGGCAGCAGCTGCCCGAGGACATGCGCGACGAAGTGAGCCCCAAGAACATCCTGATGATCGGGCCGACGGGCTGCGGCAAGACCGAGATCAGCCGCCGCCTCGCGAAGCTCGCCGAGGCGCCGTTCCTGAAAGTGGAAGCCACCAAGTTCACCGAGGTCGGCTACGTCGGCCGCGATGTCGAGCAGATCATCCGCGATCTGGTGGAAGAAGCCATCCGCCTCGTTCGCGAGCAGAAGCGCAAGGGCGTGCGCGAACAGGCCGAGCAGGCGGCCGAGGCGCGCGTGCTCGATGCGCTTGTCGGCAAGGACGCGAGCGGCGCGACGCGCGACCGGTTCCGCGAGAAACTGCTGACGGGTGAGCTTTCCGAGAAGGAGATCGAGATCGAGGTCGATGAAGCCCCGCAGATGCCCTTCGAGATCCCCGGTATGACCGGGCAGGTCGGCATGATCGACCTGGGCGGTATGTTCGGCAAGCTGGGCGGCCAGCGCACGAAGAAGCGCAAGCTGAAGGTGCGTCAGGCGTGGGAAGCGCTCGTCAACGAGGAATCCGACAAGCGGCTCGACCAGGAAGAGGTGAACCGCGAGGCGATCGTCTCCGCCGAGCAGAACGGCATCGTGTTCCTCGACGAAATCGACAAGATCGCGGTGTCCGACGTGCGCGGCGGCTCCGTGTCGCGCGAAGGCGTGCAGCGCGACCTGCTGCCGCTGATCGAGGGCACCACTGTTGCCACCAAGTACGGACCGGTGAAGACCGACCATATCCTGTTCATCGCATCGGGCGCGTTCCATGTCGCGAAGCCATCGGACCTGCTTCCCGAGCTGCAGGGCCGCCTGCCGATCCGGGTGGAGCTGAAAGGCCTGACGGAAGCGGATTTCCGGCGCATCTTAACGGACACCGAGGTTTCGCTGGTGCGGCACTATGCGGCGCTGATCGGAACCGAAGGTGTGACGCTCGATTTCACCGAAGACGCGATCGACGCCATCGCGCGGATCGCGGCGCAGGTGAACGACCGCATCGAGAATATCGGCGCGCGGCGGCTGCAGACGGTGCTTGAAAAGCTGCTCGAAGACATCAGCTTCGACGCTTCGGAGCGCGGCGGCGCCGCGGTGAAGATCGATGCGGCTTATGTCGATGCGCAGCTTTCGGACATCGCGCGCGACAACGACCTGTCGAAGTATATTTTGTAGCTTAGCCCCCTCTCCCCGGCCCTCTCCCCGCCGGGGAGAGGGAGAAGCTTCAGCCGCAGGAGACGCGGGTGATCTTTCCGGCTTCGTCGGTCGAGATGGTCAACCGATCGGGACGGAAATCCATCGTGACCGCGCCGTTCGGCGGCACGACGCGCGCGGTGCGGGCGCCGGTGGCCTGTTTCATCTTCGCGACGGTTGCATCATCGGCGGGCTGGCCGATGAAACTTTGCGCCTTCTCCACATCGCAGGCCATCGCGAGATCATCCTTAGGCGCGCCGTCCGGCTTCACGAACTTGTAGACGACGCGGTCGGTCTTGCCGCGCACGGCGGGATCAAACACCGACTTAGCGAGATCGTCTCCGGTGACGCGCAGCACATCCGATTCGCCTTCGAAGACGAAGCCGGCGCGCTCGAAATCGGCGCGGATCACGGCCGGATCGATGCGGTGCGTCTTGTCGACCTCGGCGCGCGTATCGCCGCCTGCGGGCCCGACATGGTCGATCACCCCGACGATGCCGCCCGGCTTCATGGCGCCGTAGAGCTTCGCGAGCACATCCGCCGGTTCCACGCGCACGAAGCCGTATTCAGCGCTTTCCCAATAGGTGTCGTGGTAGACGAGATGCAGCAGCGCGAAATCGAAGCTTGCGGGCGCGAGCGCGAGGTTGGGCAGCGGCACCGCGAACGCCGAAGCGTTCTTCACGCGGGTACGGATGCCGATCCACGCCGCCTTCGCCTGATCGTTCGCGGCGATGCCGGGTGGGTTCCAGGCGACGACGGCGCCCTTCGGTCCGACGGCGCGCGCCATGATCTCGCTGTAGTAGCCGCGCCCGGCGAGAAAATCGAACGCGCGGTCGCCGCGTTCGAGACCAAGAAACTTCAGGACTTCGGCGGGCTTACGGCTTTCATCGAGCTTTGTTTCATCGGCCGGGCGATCCTTCGCGGCAACGGCGGCGGTGATGGCGGCAGGCGCGGCCTCTACGGGTAATGCGGGCATAAGCAGCGCGGCGGCAAGCAGCAGGAACGTCTTCGATTGCATCGGTGATCTCCCCTGAGTCCTGTTTCGGATCATGCCACCGGGGGAGATGACGGTACAGCTACCGCTTGCGCCGCAGGATCACATACCATGCGCCGCCGCCGCCGTGGCGCGGGTGCGCGGGGCGGATCGCGGCGATGAAGGGCCTGAGCGCCGGGGTCGCGGCCCAGCGGGAGAAATTGGCGGCGATGACGCCGCGTGGGCGGCCGTCTTCCCCGGCGGGACGGGTCTTGCCGGTGATGACAAGGAGCGTGCGCACGTCGTCGCGCCATGCACGCTCCAGCGCGCCAGCGAGCGCATTGTACGCCTCGTCCTGCGTGTGGCCATGGAGATCGACGGTGCGCTCGGCCTCGATACTGCCTTTGCGAATGCGGCGATCCCAGCCGCCGTCGAGCGAGGCGTCCTCGGGCGCGGCGGCGGCGCGCTCACGGGAAATGGCGGGCGCCTCAACCGGCTGCGGACGGACGTTCACGCGCGGACGCGGCGTTTCAGGCGGGGGTACGACGCGCGCTTTCAGCGGGCGGACGGAGGCCGTGACCTTCGCCCAGAGTGCGGCTTCGGCCTCTGAAGGCGGTTCAGGCCGCCGGGCCACGGATAAGCCGCGCCGCCGCCGCTTTCGGCAGCAGAATGAAGGCAGCGCCCTCGCTGGAAAGCCCGCCCGCGATGGTTCGCGCACGATCGCCCGCGCCCCAGAACAGATCGAAACGGTTCGCGCCCTTGATGGCGCCGCCGGTATCCTGCGCGACCATCAGCGCCGCGAACGGCTTCATGCCGCGATCGACATCTGTGTAGCGCGTTGAAAGCCAGACGGGCGCGCCCAGCGGCACGAACATCGGATCGGCGGCGAGACTGCGCTCCGGCGTGACCGGCGCGCCCATCGCACCGAGCGGGCCTTCGCCGGTGAGTTCCTTGAAGAAGATATAGCTCTTGTTCTCGTGCATGATCTTGCGGCCATCCTCGGGGTTGGCGCGCAGCCAGCGCATGATGCCCTGCATCGAGGCCTCGCCGGGCGCGAGCACATTCATCTCCCTGAGCCGCCGGCCGATGCCGACGTATTCTCGGCCGTTCTGCCCCGCATAGCCGATACGCATGACGCTGCCGTCGGGCAGGCGCAGGCGGCCTGACCCCTGGATCTGGAGGAAGAAGAACTCCACTTCGTCCGCCGCCCACGCAATCTCGAGGTTGCGATCGAAAAGTGCGCCGTTGTCGATGTCCTCGCGCGTCCAGTAGAGCTGGTAGGCGCCCGTTTCGTCGATGCGGCCGCTGGCTTTCTTCATCTGGCCGGGATTCGCCGGGTCTGGCTGGTCGACGCGCACCAGATCGTCCGGAAGCCCATAAATCGGCACCAGATAGCCGGGTCCGCGCGTGCGCGACCCCGCGATTTCCGGCTCGTAATAACCCGTGACGAACGCCGTGCCGGTGCCGACGCGCACGGGCGTGAAATTCAGCTCGAAGAACGCGCGCGGATCGGTGGCGGCGGGCACGAGGTTGCAGGCTGTCTCCCAGTCCGCCGCGATGGTGAGGCCGCTGACGTCGGTGCGGCGCGTGACGGCGCGGCAGGACTTGCGGAAGGCGGCGAGCGTGGCCACGAAATCGTTGGTTTCCCAGCCCGGAATCTCCGCGAAGGTGGCGGGCGCGGCGCCGAGTGCGGCGGCTGTCGCGGGGCCGGCAGGGGCGGCGGGCGCGGTCGGCGCGGGTTCAGTGCCCGGCGACGCGAGCCCGGCGGGCGTGGTGACGGGACGCGGCGACGCGCACGCGGCGATCGCGAGCAGAAGCAAGACGGGGAAAAAGCGATGACGCACGCGGAACTCCAGCAAACCTTGACGAGGCGCAGGGCTAGCGGATTTCGGCGGCGTCTGGAATCCGCATTCGTCGAAAGGACGCCGTAATCAGGCGTCTTCGTCGGTGTCGATGAGCAGCCAGTTGGGGTCTGCGGCGCCGGTGTGGCGGCTGAACGTCCAGACATCGTGCGACTGCACGGCATCCGAGAGTGAGCCGCTGACGACGTTTCCGGCCTTGTCGCGCGTGACGGCGACGAGATCGGCATCGAAGCGCAGCGTTACCTCCGCCATCGCACCGCGAAGCTGCGCGGCGACGATTTCGACCTTTTCAAGCGACACGAGCCGGTTTTCGAGGGTGAGACCTTCTTCTTCACGCGCCTTGATCGCTTCGGCGAACTGATCGGCGATATCATCGGAGACGAGATCGCGGAGCGCGTCGGCATCGCCCTTCCAGAACGCTTCGAGCACCATGCGATACGCCGCCTTGGCGCCCTCGGCGAAGCGTGGCGGATCGAAGGTCGGGTCGGCAGCGGCGATCGCGTTCAGCGATTCCTTCAGCGCGGGCGACATATCGGCGGGCAGCTCGAGCGGCGCGGCGGGCGGCAGGTCGTAGCTGCCAGCGCGCGGCGGCGTCTGCTGTTCTGCCGGGCTGCGGCGCACGACTTCGCCGGCGGGTTCTTCATGCCCGGTGCGGCGGCCAAGCACGCTGACCAGCCGAAGGGCAATGAACCCCGCGAGCATCGCCAGAACGACGATCTCGATCAGTCCGCTGCTGTCGCCCATAATTCTACCTTCAAGCGTCCTTCCAAACGCGTTTGCTTAACAGCGCCGCGCCGCACAGTCCACGCAGCTTAACCTGTTTTCGGTTAAGATAGGCTATTCCAGGCCGCATACAAGGAACAGCGCTGCCTTGCGCCGGTTCCATGTGCCTGCTAGCGAGCGCGCCGTATTCCTGTCCAACAGAATTGAGACCTGCATCATGGCCGAGAACGAAACGGGCGACGAAGGCTACATCAACGGCAACGGCGGCGAAGCCCCGGCGGAAGCCCTGCCGCAGGTGAGCATCCTGGCGCAGTACGTGAAGGACCTTTCGTTCGAGAATCCGGGCGCGCCGCAGTCGCTGCAGCAGGGCGCGGGCCAGCCGAAGATCGAGATCAACGTGAACGTCGGCGTTCGCCAGCAGGGCGAAGGCGTCTACGAGGTGGAGCTGAAGCTCTCCGCGAACGCCACGTTCGAAACCGGCAAGACCGCGTTCATCACCGAGCTGCTCTACGGCGGCCTCTTCGGCCTGCAGAACGTGCCCGAAGAGCACCTCGAGCTGTTCCTCGTCGTCGAGGCGCCGCGCCAGCTGTTCCCGTTCGCCCGCCGCATCTTCGCGGACGCGACGCGCGACGGCGGCTTCCCGCCGCTGATGCTCGATCCGATCGACTTCGCGCAGCTTTATTTCGCACGCCAACAGCAGGCGGAAGCCGCGGAACAATCCGGCGAGATCGGGCACGCCTGAGGCCAGGCCGGAGGCCGCGCCCATGTCGCTCGTCAAGAGCGTCGGCGTCATCGGAGGGCTGACCCTCGTCAGCCGCGTGTTCGGATTCGCACGCGACATGCTGCTTTCGCGTCTGCTCGGCGCGGGCGCGGGCGCGGACGCCTTTTTCGTGGCGTTCAAGCTGCCCAACATCTTCCGCCGCCTGTTTGCTGAAGGCGCGTTCAGCGCGGCCTATGTGCCGATGTTCAGCAAGGAACTGCACGGACCGGGAGGCATCAAGGCGGCGGAGCGATTCTCGGCGAACGTGCTTTCGGTTTTCCTGCCTGTGCTGTTGCTGTTCACAGCGCTGTTCGAGATCTTCATGCCCGGCGTCGTCTGGCTGATGGCGAGCGCCTACAAGGATGTGCCCGGCAAGTTCGAGCTTACGGTCGAGCTGACGCGAATCGCCTTTCCCTACCTGCTGCTGATCAGCCTCGTGTCGCTGCTCTCGGGCGTGCTCAATTCGATGTCGAAGTTCGCCGCCGCCGCCGCCGCGCCTATCCTGCTCAACATCTGCCTGATCGGGGGCGTGCTGTTCTTCGGCAGCACCACCGGCGACAGCGCGGAAACGGCGCGGGCGCTGGCGGTTTCGGTGACGGTGGCGGGCGTGGTGCAGTTCCTGTGGCTGCTGTGGGCCGTACGCCGCGCGGGGCTGACACTGCGGCTCCGATGGCCGCGATTCGATCCCAAGGTGAAGGAACTCGGCCGCATCATCGTGCCCGCGACGTTCGGCGCGGGCATCTACCAGCTCTCGCAGCTCATCGACACATTCTTCGCGACGCGACTCGACGAAGGCGCGATGAGCTTCCTGAACTATGCCGACCGGCTGAACCAGCTGCCGCTCGGCGTCGTCGGCATCGCGCTCGGCACGGCCATCCTGCCCGCGCTAAGCCGCCTCATCGCCCGCGAGGACGCGGACGGCGCGCAGAAGCTGCAGGGCACGGCGGTCGAGCTTTCGATGCTGCTGACGCTGCCCGCCGCTGTCGCGCTCATCGTCGCCGCGCAGCCGATCGTGGAGGCCATCTTCCTCGGCGGGCGGTTCACGGCGGAGCATGTCGCCGTCACCTCCGGCGTGCTCGTCGCGCTCGTCGCCGGGCTGCCCGCCTATGTGCTCATCAAGGTGCTGACGCCCGGCTTCTTCGCGCGCGGCGACACGAAGACACCGGTGAAAACGGCTGCGGCCGCGCTGACGTTCAACGTCGCGGTGATCCTCATCGTCATCGACCGCTTCGGCATCGTGGGACTCGCCGCCGCGACCGCCGTTTCCAGCTGGTTCAACTGCGCGATGCTCTACACCATCCTGCATCGGCGCGGGCATTTCACGCTGACCGGCGCGGTGATCCTGCGTGTCGGCAAGCAGCTTCTGGCAGCGCTCGTGATGGCTGCCGGGCTCTGGTGGGTGACGAACACTCTCGGGGATGCCTTTATTGGCGGAGCGCTGGCGCGCGCGGGTGCGCTGACTGCAGTCGTTCTGACCGGAGCGGGTCTCTATTTCGGGACGCTTTGGGCGATCGGCGGCTTCCACCACGAACACCTCGCCAAGCTCAGGCGCGGCAACGGCGCTTGACCTGTGGCCCAAGCGGGGCCTAACGGCGGCGCGCTATGACACAGACTTTCCAACCCCGCGTCTTTTCCGGCATCCAGCCGACAGGCAACCTGCACCTGGGCAATTACCTGGGCGCCATCCGCAACTGGGTGGACATGCAGCACCAGCACGAATGCGTCTATTGCATCGTGGACCTGCACGCGATCACGCTGTGGCAAGAACCCGAAGCGCTGCGCCGGGGCATCCACGAGATGGCCGCCGCGCTGCTCGCGAGCGGCATCGATCCCGACCGCGCCGTGCTCTTCAACCAGAGCCAGGTGCACATGCATGCCGAGCTCTGCTGGATCCTGATGTGCACCGCGCGCATGGGCTGGATGCAGCGCATGACGCAGTTCAAGGAAAAATCGGGCAAGGACAAGGAGGGCGCCTCGGTCGGCCTGTTCGGCTATCCGGTGCTGCAGGCCGCCGACATCCTCGGCTACAAGGCGACGCACGTGCCGGTGGGTGAGGACCAGAAGCAGCACCTCGAACTTTCCCGCGACATCGCACAGAAGTTCAACACCGACTACGGCGTGCAACTGTTCCCGCTTCCTGAGCCCGTGATCCAGGGCCCGGCGACGCGCGTGATGTCGCTGCGCGACGGCACCGCGAAGATGTCGAAGTCCGACCCTTCGGACATGAGCCGCATCAACCTTGCGGACGACGCTGACGCCATCGCGCAGAAGATCAAGAAGGCGAAGACCGACGCCGAACCGCTCCCCGGCGATATGGCGGGCCTTGAGTCGCGGCCCGAGGCGCGCAACCTGGTTTCGATTTACGCTGCGCTTGCCGGCACGAGTGCGCAGGCCGTTCTCACGGAATTCGAAGGCAAGGGCTTCGGCGCGTTCAAGCCTGCGCTCGCCGATCTCACGGTGAGCGTGCTGGCGCCGATCGCCGCGCGTTTCCGCGAGCTTTGCGCCGATCCGGGTCATCTCGACGCCGTGCTCGCGAAGGGTGCGGCACGCGCCGACGCCATCGCGGCACCCGTGCTCGCGGAGGTAAAACGGACTGTTGGATTCCTCGGCAGAGGGCTTTGAAAATTCAGGGATCGTTCAGCCGCGCACATGCACTATATAGAGATAGCGTGGGTGCGAACGAGAAAGCCCGTAGGTGATGAGCATGAAACTGCCGAAGATCCTGTTGTCGCTGGGGCTGCTGGCGCTGGTTGCGGCCTGCACGACGCCCTTCACTGCCGATGTCTCCCGTTTCCAGCGCCTTCCGGCGCCATCGGGCGAAAGCTTCACGATCGAGGCGCGCGACGCTGAGCGATCGGGCGGGCTCGAGTTCGCGCAATATGCGTCGTACGTCGAGAAACAGCTCACCCAGCAGGGCTATCAGCGCGCGGCTTCTCCGGAAGCGGCGACGCTCGTCGTCAAGCTCGACTACGGCGTCAACGACGGCCGCGAGAAACTCGACACCCGCTACACCGGCTTCGGTGCGGGCTACGGCGGCTGGGGCGGCTGGGGCGGCTGGGGCTGGCCCTATTACAGCCGCTATCGCTATCATCCCTATTATTGGGGATCGTTCTACGATCCGTTCTGGGGCCCGGGCTTCGGCGGCGGCACTGAGGTTTACAGCTACACCGTCTACCGCTCGTTCCTGGACATGGACATTGTGCGCAAGAACGGCGCGCCGGTGTTCGAGGGCCGCGCAGAGGCAACGACGCGCACGTCCGACCTCACCAAGCTGGTGCCCAATCTCGTCGAGGCCATGTTCTCCGGCTTCCCGGGCAATTCCGGGCAAACCGTGCGCGTGAAGATCGACCAGAAGAAAAGCGGCTACTGAAAATTCGCGGATACGGCGGGGTTTTCCCTGCCGTATCTGCATGATGCCCAAAACCGGTTCCCACTTTTGCGCGCGATGCTCTAAGAATGGCGCGTGGGTATATTCGACATCTTCCGCCGCCAGACGGTGAATCCCGTCACAGCCGCCAGCACCGATACGGGCGGCACCAGCGTCATCGGACGAATCGCCGCGATGCCGCGCTGGATGCTCCTGATCCTCGGCGCGTTTTTCGCGGCGATCCTGTATTGGGGCGTCATCGGCAGCCTGCTTTCGGATACGAAGGCCGATCTCACTGTGCGCCCGGGCACGACGGTGTTGCCGCCCGGCGGAAGCGTTGCCGTTGCGACCGCCGCCATGCTGATCGATCAGGCGCTGGGCAAGGGCTGGACACCCAACGACAGCCTGCTGCGCCCCACGGGCCTGCTTGAGGACATGCCCGCCTTCCAGCGCGGGCAGCATTCGGCGATCAGCGCGTTCGTCACCAGCTTCGACCAGGGCGTCGGCGGTGATCCTGAACTCAGCGAGGCCGCGGAAGCCTTAAAGACCCCGCCGGATCGCGGATGGCTGCACGGCGACTTTCCCTTCGTCGGCGGTTCCGCCGAAAGCCGCTACCGCGACGCGGTCGATGCGCTTGCGCGCTACAACCGCGCGGTTGCCGAAAGCGAAGCACCGAGCGAGGGCGATGCGCGCGAACTGCGGCTCGCGCTGCTCGGTCTCAGCACCGCGCTCGGGGAAGAGGCGGGCGCAGTCGACCGCATGATCGACGACAGCCGTGTCGGCAGCGCCGATGCCCAGTTCAACGAGGTGCGCGGTGCCGCCTATGCCGCCGCCATGCTGATGCGCGGCCTTCGGGAGGATTTCGGCACGACGATCGGCCAGCGCCAGCTCGCCGCGACGTGGGCCGAAACGACGGAGGCACTGGATGCCGTTGCCGGAAAACGCCCGACCTTCGGCGCCGGCAGGCAGGATCTCGTCGAGCAGGGCTATTTCCTGATGCGCGCGCGCGAATCGCTGCGCACGCTTGCAGCGGGTCTTGCGCGATGACGATGCCCAACTACCTCGTCGTCGTCGACGACACCGACGAATCGGCGCTCGCCATGCGCTACGCCGCGCTGCGCGCGAAGATGACCGGCGGCAGCATTGTGCTCGCGTATGTCGTTCCCAAACCCGAGTTCCTGCTTTCCGGCGGGCTCCAGGATATGATCGCGGCCGAGGCGCAGGAAGCCGCCGAAGCGCTGCTGAGCCGCAAGGCCGACGAGGTGATGACGCTTTCGGGCCAACGCCCGGCGCTCCTGATCCGCGAGGGCAAGGCCGTGGACGAAGTCAGCCAGATGCTGACCGAGAACAATGTCCACGCGCTGATCCTGGGCGCCGCCGCGAAAGGCGCGCCGGGGCCGCTCGTCAGCCACTTCTCGGGCGAACGCGCGGGCAACCTTCCGTGCGTGGTGGTGATCGTTCCGGGCGGGCTCGATCCGGACGCGATCGACCGTCTGGCTTGATCCGGCGGCCAAGGCACGCCACATGGGGCAGGTATCAGGACAGGACACTCTCCCAAGGACTCCCACGCCCAAGGACGCCCACCATGTTCATCGAAACCCAGCCCACACCCAACCCCGCGACCGTGAAGTTCCTTCCGGGCCAAACGGTTATGCCATCAGGAACCATCGATTTCGGTTCGCCCGAGGCTGCAGAGGCGTCGCCGCTTGCAAGCGCGCTCTTCACGATCGGTGACGTGACCGGCGTGTTCCTGGGCAGCGACTTCATCTCGGTAACCCGCGCCGAGGGCGGCAGCGATTGGCGCGAGCTGAAACCGCAGGTGCTGGGTATTATCGTCGATCATTTCGCGAGCGGCGCGCCGCTCCTGAACGAAGCCGTCGCTGCTGAAGCCGAAATCGAGGACGATCCCGAAACCGCGGACATCGTCGCGCAGATCAAGGACCTGCTGGAAACGCGCATCCGCCCCGCGGTCGCGAACGACGGCGGCGACATCATCTACAAGGGCTTCCGCGAAGGCGTCGTGTACCTGCAGATGCAGGGCGCCTGCTCGGGCTGCCCGTCTTCAACGGCAACGCTCAAGAACGGCATCGAAAATCTTCTGAAATACTATGTGCCCGAAGTGACGGACGTCCGCGCCGTTTGAGGGGTGCGGCAAGAAAACAGGGAGTCCCCATGACCGATCATCTGCTGAGCGATCGCGACCTCGACCTTATCTTCCGCAGCGCGAGGACGCACAACGACTGGTCCGACCGCGCGGTCAGCGACGTGCAGCTGCGCGCCATCTATGACCTGATGCGCATGGGCCCCACGTCGGCGAACGCCTCACCCGCGCGAATCGTGTTCGCGAAAAGCCAGGAGGCACGTGAAAAACTCGCCGCCTGTGCTTCAGGCGCCAACGGCCCGAAGATCCTGCAGGCGCCCGTCACGGCCATCATCGGCATGGACATGAAATTCTACGACCAGCTGCCCAAGCTGTTCCCGCATACCGACGCGCGCAGCTGGTTCACGAGTGACGACGCGCTCGTCCGCGAAACCGCGTTCCGCAATTCATCTTTGCAGGGCGCGTATTTCATCATCGCGGCGCGCGCGATCGGGCTCAACTGCGGCCCGATGTCGGGCTTCGACAAGACTAAGGTCGATGCGGCCTTCTTTGCGGGCACCGATATCGAGACGAATTTCATCTGCTCGATCGGCTACGGCACCGACAAGAACCTGTTCGCGCGCAGCCCGCGCCTGTCGTTCGAAGAGGCCGCGTCCATCATCTGATGCTGCTCGCGATCGAAACCGGCACCGCCGCCTGTTCGGTCGCGCTGATCGACGGGACCACCATCGTTGCAGCGCGGCACGAGATCATCGGCCGCGGCCATGCCGAGCGGCTCGTCCCGCTTGTCGAGGCCGTGCTTGCCAAGGCGGGCGGGCGCCCCCACGCCATCGCCGTTGACGTGGGGCCGGGCAGCTTCACCGGGCTTCGCGTCGGCATCGCTGCAGCGCGGGGTTTCGGGCTCGTGTGGAACGTGCCGGTTCATGGCTATTCATCGACGACGCTGGTCGCGGCAAGCGTGCTCGCTGCGCACGATGCCGGGCCTCTCACCGTCGTGATGGACGCGGGGCGCGGCGAAGTGTTCGTGCAAAGCTTCGATCGGGATCTCAAACCGGCGGCGCCCGCCGCCGCACTGTCGATCGCTACCGCAGCCACGGCATACGAAGGTGCGCTTGCTGGAACGGGCGCGCCGTTGCTGCGAGCAGCCGGCAGCGCAGCGATGATCCTCTCCGAGACGCCGCCCGACGCACGCGATGTGAGGCTGCTGCCGGCCGAACTCCGCAGCCTGCCGCCAACGCCGCTTTACGTGCGAGCGCCCGACGCGAAGCTGCCTGCATGAGGCACTACCGGGCCGTGACGATCGACGACGTGCCCCCGCTCGCGGCGCTGATGTCGCGCGCGTTCGATCCGCGCTACGGCGAGGGCTGGAACGGCAGCCAACTGCTCGGTACGCTCGCGATGTCGGGCACGCGCGCCGAAATGGCAGTTGCGGACGGCAAGCCCGCCGGTTTCGCGCTGACGCGCCTTGCCGCCGAGGATTGCGAACTTCTGCTGATCGCGGTTGATCCCTTGCGCAGCGGGCAGGGTATCGGAACAGAATTGCTGAGAAGATCCATTGATCTTGCAAAACACGCACAGGTCCGGCGCATGTTCCTGGAAGTCCGCACCGGCAACAGCGCAGCGCGCGGGCTTTATGAACGCCACGGATTTATCTGTGTCGGACAGAGAAAAGATTACTATGTAGGTGAGAATCATTTGCGCTATGATGCAATGACCATGGCGCTGGCGTTCTAGATATTCTTCTCCCTGAAAAGTCGCGTTAATTCTTGCGAAAATCGTCCAAACGCTACATAAATCCGGGCACCAACAACAAAACGGTCGGGGTCCAACAGGTATTATGAGCGAACATAGCGACAATCATCAGGAACTTCTTGCACTTACGGCGGACATCGTCTCGTCGCACGTGGCAAACAATACGGTGGCGGTTTCGGACCTGCCGAACCTGATTGAAAATATCTATTCGACACTGGCGAAGCTTGGCGGGGTGGTGGAACCCGTGAAGCCGAAGCAGGAACCTGCGGTTTCTGTGCGCGCGTCGATAAAGCCGGATTTCATCATCTGTCTTGAAGACGGCAAGAAGCTGAAAATGCTGAAGCGCCATCTGATGACCCACTACAACATGACCCCGGACGACTATCGCGCGAAGTGGAATCTTCCCGCAGACTATCCGATGGTCGCCCCCAATTACGCGCTGCAGCGCCAGGCGCTCGCCAAGAAGATCGGCCTCGGCACGAAGCGCGCCGGCAAGCGCAAGTAGCGCGAGCGGCCGCGTTCAACGGCATTGAAGGGACAGGGACGGACTTGTCCGTCCCTGTTTCCGCGCCTAAACTCCGATAATGACAAAGATCGACATCGAAGCCATTTGCGCCGAGCGCGGCCTCCGCATCACCGAGCAGCGGCGCGTGATCGCGCGGGTGCTTTCCGATGCGGACGACCATCCCGATGTCGAAGAGCTGTACCGCCGGGCATCGGCGATCGATTCCGGCATTTCCATCGCCACCGTCTACCGTACCGTACGCCTCTTCGAGGAGGCGGGCATCCTTGAACGTCACGATTTCCGCGACGGCCGTTCGCGCTATGAACCGACGCCCGAGGAGCATCACGATCACCTGATCGACGTGGAGAGCGGTGCGGTCATCGAATTCCACGACGACGCGCTTGAAGAGCTGCAGCGCCTCATCGCCGAACGTCTCGGCTTCGAACTCGTCGATCATCGGCTGGAACTCTATGGCCGCCCGATCAAGACGAAGCCGGCCAACTGAAATCCGGACCCAGCGTGTCTGATCCCCGTTCCTATTTCGTGAAGACGTTCGGCTGCCAGATGAACGTCTATGACAGCGAGCGCATGGCCGAACTGCTGGAAGCGGAAGGCCACACGCCGGCCGCCTCGGCAGAAGACGCCGACATCGTCGTGCTCAACACCTGCCACATCCGCGAGCGCGCGAGCGAGAAGGTCTATTCCGAGATTGGCCGCCTGAAACACCGCGACGGGCCGAAACCGATCGTGGCCGTCGCCGGCTGCGTGGCGCAGGCCGAAGGCGCCGAGATCGTGCGCCGCGCGCCTTCGGTCGATGTTGTCGTTGGGCCGCAGGCCTATCACCGGCTGCCGGACCTGATCGCGCGGGCGAAGGAACGCCCGGTCGAGACCGACCTGCCGACGCTCGAGAAATTCGAGACGCTCGGCAAGCGCCGCAAGGCCGCGCCGTCGTCGTTCCTGACGATCCAGGAAGGCTGCGACAAGTTCTGCACCTATTGCGTCGTGCCCTACACGCGCGGCGCCGAGGTTTCGCGGCCGGCTGCCTCCATTCTTGAGGAGGCACGCCGTCTCGCCGGAGAAGGCGCGCGCGAGATCGTGCTGCTTGGCCAGAACGTCAACGCCTACCGCCACGACCGTACCGATTTCGCGGCACTCATCGCCGAGGTGGCGGCGATCGAGGGGATCGCGCGCATCCGCTACACGACGAGCCATCCCGCCGATATGACGGACGCGCTGATCGACGCACACGCAGCCACGCCCAAGCTGATGCCTTACCTGCACCTCCCCGTGCAGTCCGGCTCCAACCGCGTGCTGAAGGCAATGAACCGCTCGCACACGGCCGAGACCTATCTCGCGATCATCGAAAAGCTGCGCGCAACGCGGGCCGACATGGCGATCTCGGGCGATTTCATCGTCGGCTTCCCCGGCGAGACCGAGGCCGAGTTCGAGGACACGCTCACGATCGTCCGTGCGGCCAACTACGCGCAGGCCTATTCGTTCAAATATTCCGCGCGCCCGGGGACGCCTGCGGCGGAGATGGACGGACAGATCGACGAAGACGTGAAATCGGATCGTCTGCGCCGGCTGCAGGCGCTGGTGCAGGAACAGCAGCTCGCGTTCAACCGCGCCGCGCTCGGCCGCACCATGCCCATCCTGCTGGAACGCCCCGGTAAGCGCGACGGGCAGCTGATCGGCAAGTCGCCGTGGCTGCAATCCGTTTATATCGATGCAGGCGGCACACACATCGGAGACATTGTGACGGTGGAGATCGAGGGCGCTTTCGCGAACAGTCTTGCAGGACGCATCGCATTCGCCGAAGCTGCCTGACGATGGCAAAAAAATCCGCTCCGCTCTCCCCGCCCGCCGCCAACGACCGTGTCCGACTCGAACTGGATTTCGACCGCGCCGAACTGCTCGGCGCGCTGTTCGGCCAGTACGACCAGAACCTGATCGCTATCGAGAACCGCCTTGGCGTCTATATCGCCGCGCGCGGCAACCGGCTTTCGATCGAAGGCGAGGCGCACGCGGCGGCGCGGGCGCGCGATGTGCTGACGGGGCTTTATAACCGCCTCGCGCTTGGGCAGGGCGTCGATATCGGCGATGTGGAAGGCGCGCTCGCATTGTCGCAGGACCCCTCGCTCGAAGGCCTCGTCCGCGCTGAGGACGGTGGCGGCTCGCCGATCATCATCCGCACGCGCCGCAAGACCATTGTGCCGCGCTCGCCGACGCAGCTCCGCTATATGGAGGCGCTCGCGCGGCAGGACATCATCTTTGCGCTTGGCCCAGCGGGCACCGGCAAGACCTATGTGGCAGTGGCGCAAGCGGTGAGCCAGTTGATCGCGGGTTCGGTCGACCGGCTGATCCTGTCGCGCCCGGCGGTGGAAGCGGGTGAACGGCTCGGCTTCCTGCCCGGCGACATGCGCGAGAAGGTCGATCCCTACCTCCGCCCGCTCTATGACGCGCTCTACGACATGCTGCCTTCCGAGCAGGTTGAGCGGCGCATCGCCAGCGGCGAGATCGAGATCGCGCCGATCGCCTTCATGCGCGGGCGCACGCTCGCCAACGCCTTCGTGATCCTCGACGAGGCGCAGAACACCACGCCCGAGCAGATGAAGATGTTCCTCACCCGCTTCGGGCAAGGCAGCCGGATGGTCGTCTGCGGCGATCCGAAACAGATCGACCTGCCGAACCCAGGCCGTTCGGGCATCAACGACGCCACGCAGCGCCTTGAAGGCATCGATGGCATCGCCGTGGTCCGCTTCGGCGCCGCCGACGTGGTGCGCCACCCGATCGTCGGCCGGATCGTGGAGGCTTACGAAGGCCCCAATGCTTGACGTTGCCGCAGGCATAGCCGGCGGCGCGTGGCCGGACGCCGACTGGACCACGCTTGCTGAATCTGCCTGCCGTGCCGCACTCGCCGAGACACCCTACGCGGGTCTTATCGATGCGAGCTTCTGCTGCGAAATCTCGATCCGACTGACGGATGACGACGAGGTGCAGACACTGAACGCGCAGTACCGCGGCAAGGACAAGCCAACGAACGTGCTGTCTTTTCCGATGGTGCAGGCGGACCTGCTGGAGAGCCTTGCCAATAGCGACGACGGCGAAGTGCTGCTCGGCGATATCGTGCTTGCCGACGGCGTCGTGGCGCGCGAAGCCGCAGAGCGCGGTATCATGATCGCCGATCATGCGACGCATCTGATCGTCCACGGACTGCTCCATCTCGTGGGCTACGACCACGAGCAGGACGCCGAAGCCGAGGCGATGGAGGAGATGGAGCGCCGCGCGCTTGCATCGCTGGGGATTGCCAACCCCTACGCCGGCGAGGCATGACGGCTGGGAAACGATGAGCGACGAACCTCCGAGTAGCAGCGGCGACCAGCCGTTCCGACCCCTTCTCCGCGCCTTGCGGAGCCTGATCTTCGGCCGTGGCGGCGAAGCGACGCTGCGCGAGAGCATCGAGGAAGCGCTGGAGGATCACGCCGGCGACACCCCCGAAGGCGACGATCTTTCCGAAACCGAACGCCTGATGCTGCGGAATCTGCTGGATTTCGGAGAGCGCCGCGTCGGTGATGTCATGGTGCCGCGCGGTGAGATCATCGCCTGCGATGTCGAGGACAATTTCCAGGCGCTGGTCGCCGCGTTCGTCGATGCAGGCCACAGCCGACTGCCGGTGTTTCGCGAATCACTCGACGACGTGATCGGCATGATTCACGTGAAGGACGTCTACGCCGTGATCGCGGGCGAAGGCCGCAGCGCCGTGGTCGATGCCGAAACGCTGCTGCGCCCGGTGCTGTTCGTGCCGCCCGCGATGCGCGTGCTCGATCTGCTCGCGCGGATGCGGCAGGGGCGGACGCACATGGCGATCGTCGTGGATGAATACGGCGGTACCGATGGGCTCGTGACGATCGAGGATCTGGTCGAGGAGATCGTCGGCGACATCGCCGACGAGCACGACGAGGAAGAGGCAGAAGCGATCACGCCGCTGCCGGACGGCGGCTTCGAGGTGGACGCGCGGGTTGATATCGAGGCGTTGGAGAAGGCGACGGGGACGCCGCTGTCGGAGGCGGCGGACGGCGACGTCGATACCGTTGGCGGCCTGGTGTTCATGCTTGCCGGGCATATCCCCGCGATCGGCGAGATCGTGGCGCATCCGGGCGGGTGGTCGTTCGAGGTGACCGCCGGAGACGAGCGCAAGATCGAACGCGTGCGCGCGTATCCGCCGGCGGCGGTTTCAGCCGCGGCCCGCGGCGCGTGAGACATCCCGCGGGGCGGGCTGGCCTCCTGTTCGTTGCCGGAATCGCGAGCAGCCTTGGCTTTGCGCCTTGGAATCTTTGGCCACTGACGCTGATCGGGATCGCCTGGCTGATCCGGGAAACCGCGACGACCGAGACGCTGCGTCAGGCAGCGAAGGCGGGGTGGGTGTTCGGGTTCGGGCACTTCCTGCTGGGGACGCACTGGATCGCGCAGGCGTTTCAGTACCAGCAGGACATGCCCGCGTGGACAGGATGGATCGGGGTGGTGCTGCTGTCCGCCTATCTCGCGGTTTTCCCGGCGATGACGGCAGCGGCGACACGGCGGCTGGTCGGACTCCCGCTGATTTTGAGCTTCGCGGGCTGCTGGACGATCGCGGAGGCGCTGCGCGGTGTTCTCTTTTCCGGCTTCCCCTGGAATCCGCTGGGCGCGGTTGCGCTGCCGATGGCGGGGCTGGGGCAGGGCGCGGCGATCATCGGCGGGCTCGGGCTTTCGGCGGTGATCGTGCTGACGGCGGGCGGGCTCTACCTTCTTGAAAAACACCGGCGCACGGGCGCCGCGATCCTTGGGTTGATGGCGGCGGCGGCGCTTGCCGGACTGATCACGCTGCGGACACCCACGCCGCTTACGACCACGCGCCTCAACATCGTGCAGGCGGACATCGGGCAGGACGAGAAATGGTCTGAAGACGGCGTCGAGCGCGCGGTTGCGAAGTATCTGAAGTTATCGCCGAGGCCGACGCGCGAGGCGCGGCTGCTGATCTGGCCGGAGGCGGCTATTCCTGACCTTCTGGACGAAATGCCCGCGATGCGGCGGCGGCTGGGCGCGCATCTGGGGCCCAATGACCTGATGCTGCTGGGCGCGCTGAAGGCGATTCGCGAAGTAGACGGCACCGCGATCGCAGCGCGCAACAGCCTGTTCGTGCTCGACAGCGAGGGCGGCATCCTGGCGCGCTACGACAAGAAACGGCTGGTGCCGTTCGGCGAGTTCCTGCCCGCGCGCACGCTGCTGAACGCGATCGGGCTCGACCGGCTCGCGCCGGGCGCGCTCGACTTCTGGCCCGGACCGGGACCGCGCACGCTGCCACTGCCGAGCGGCTTCCCGGCCGTCGGCCCGCTGATCTGCTATGAAGTGATCTTCGACGGCCGCGTGACCGAGGCGGGATACCGCCCGGCGTGGCTGCTGAACGTGTCCAACGACGCCTGGTTCGCAGGCGCGGGCGCCGAAATGCACCTGGCGCAGGCGCGCCTCCGCAGCATCGAGGAGGGCCTGCCAATGGCGCGCTCCACCCCCACAGGGATCAGCGCGGTGATCGACGCGAACGGCCGCGTGACGGCTTCGATGCCGCGCGGGCAGGCAGGCACGATCGACGCGCGCCTGCCACAGGCGAACGCGCCGACGCTGTTCAGCCATGCGGGGCGCATCCTGCCGCTGCTGCTCGCCGCGATGCTGATGCTTCTGGGCTGGAGACTCGGAAAGCGCTGACACCTTGCGCACCGGAACGGATGCAAATACACCCGCTATGGTTGTATTTCACCCGCCGGAGCCATGTCGAACGAGACCGTCCACCCTGTCGACCTTCACGTGGGCCAACGCCTGCGCGAAAGCCGCACGGCGTGCGGGGTGACGCAGGCCGAACTCGGCGCGGACCTCGGCATCAGCGCGCAGCAGGTGCAGAAATACGAAAACGGCAGCAACCGCATCAGCGCCAGCAAATTGTTCGAGATCGCCGGGCGGCTGGGGACCGGCATCGACTGGTTTTTCGAAGGGCTGGCCGCGCCGACAGCGACGCGCCTTGCCGAATCTGCCGCGCCCTTTGAGGCCGAACCCACGGCGCACGACCAGACGCGCACGCTGATCGCCGCGTTCAAGGCGCTGCCCAATGACGCGGCGCGCGCGGATGCGCTGGACTACGTGCAGAGTCGCGCCGAACAGACATAAACGATTCTTTATGTCCGCTTGCGCAGGCTGCGCGGCGGCGCTAGAGCGGGACCGTCCAAGAGCTGTTTCAGGAAAGATGCATGGCGCGCAGCGACTATCTCTTCACGTCCGAATCGGTTTCGGAAGGCCACCCCGACAAGGTCGCCGACCAGATTTCAGACGCGATCGTCGACCTGTTCCTTTCGAAAGACCCCGAAGCGCGCATCGCCTGCGAAACGCTGACGACGACGCAGCTCGTCGTGCTGGCGGGCGAAATCCGCTGCAAGGGCGTCTACGAAAACGGTGCGTGGGTGCCGGGCGCGCTCGACGAAATCGAACGCACCGTCCGCGAGACGGTGAAGCGCATCGGCTACGCGCAGGACGGCTTCCACTGGGAGCAATTCCGCTTCGAGAACCATTTGCACGGCCAATCCGCGCATATCGCGCAGGGCGTGGACGAAGCGGGCAACAAAGACGAGGGCGCGGGCGACCAGGGCATCATGTTCGGCTACGCGACCGACGAAACGCCCGACCTGATGCCCGCGACGCTGGATTACAGCCACAAGATCCTCGCGCGGCTGGCGGCAGACCGCCATTCGGGCGCGGCACCGTTTCTGGAGCCGGACAGCAAGAGCCAGGTGACGCTGCGCTATGCGGGCGGCGTGCCGGTGGAAGCCGCCGCGCTCGTCGTTTCGACGCAGCACGCGCCGGGCTATTTCTGGCACGGCGGCGAAGGCGACCCCGAGAAGTTCAAGGTTCTGCACGACTATGTGATGGGCGTATTCCGGGACGTGCTGCCGGACGGCTTCGTGACCGACAGAACCGCGATCCACGTGAACCCCACCGGCCGCTTCGAGATCGGCGGGCCGGACGGCGACGCGGGGCTGACCGGCCGCAAGATCATCGTGGACACCTACGGCGGCGCAAGCCCGCACGGCGGCGGCGCGTTCAGCGGCAAGGACCCGACGAAGGTGGACCGGTCGGCGGCGTACATCACGCGCTATCTTGCGAAGAACATCGTGGCGGCCGGCCTCGGCAAGCGCTGCACGATCCAGCTTTCCTACGCGATCGGCGTCGCCGAGCCGCTGTCGCTCTACGTGGACCTCCACGGCACCGGCAGCGTGGACGAGGCGAAGCTGGAAGCGGTGATCCCAACCCTCGTGCGGCTGACGCCGAAGGGCATCCGCGAGCATCTGGGCCTCAACAAGCCGATCTACAGTAAGACCGCCGCCTACGGGCACTTCGGGCGGAAGCCGGAAGGCGACTTCTTCCCGTGGGAGAAGACCGATCTGGTGGGGAAGCTGAAGGCGGCGGTTTCGTAGGGCCGAATATTGCCCTGAGAACTGGCGAAAGATTCAGCCGCTTACCGAAGATTTCGATCTGATCAAGGGCCGCCTGAGGACCTTGTGCGGCTATAATCTCGGTTCTGGTCCCACGTCCTGTCGGCAGACGCGTTGGATTCAGATTGGTATTCCCTGCAGAGCCGATGGCATTGCTGGACTTTGCGGCCATGGAATGAAATCATCACGGCCGCGAAGGGGGAAGATGAATGTTGACGGCACTTTCCAATCTTTTGCTGAACAGGCGTCTGGTCGGCGCCGTTGTTCTGGCGATCGTGTTGTTTACCTTGGCGCTGGATGTTGCCGGACTTGTTCATCCCTGCCCCTATTGCCGAATGCAGAGGTTCGCCCTTGGGGTCATTTCCATTGTTCTGCTGTTCCGCTTCTACAACGCCCTTTTGAGCCGGTACATCGTGGCGGTGGTTGGAATGATGGGCCTTGTTGTTGGAATTATGCAGAATTTCAACCACTTGAAGAAGATGAACAAGGGTGAATTCGACTGGTCCGCGATTTCTATAGGGCACCCATGGGTGCTTTCAGGCCTCGCGATATTGACCCTGGTCTGGCTGTTCTTTCTGGTTTTCGATCTCGAAAAGTCTCCGTCGCGTAAGCTGTAGAATCCGTGCTCCTGTCTCACCGCGTTTCGCGGGCGGCGTTTGAATTCAGCTTCCCGCCGCCAAGCTGTCACCCAGAACGCAAGCCAACATAAAAATAACATCCGGAATTTCTTTGTAAGAAATCCCGCGCGCCTGCGACTGTCTGCACATGAGCAGTGTGCGAAACCGCGAAATGAGCCCTCCTGACGCCCGAAGCGAGCGGCAGGATTCGCTGTATGCGGACGCGGCGGCGGCGCACAGCGGCATGATCGCGCGGCTTTCGGCGGGCTATGAGGCGGATCCGTCGCAGCGCGAGGATCTGGAGCAGGAGATTCACTTTCAGCTCTGGCGCAGTTTCGCAAGCTTCGCAGCGCAGTGCAGCATCGCCACGTGGGTGCACCGTATCGCGCACAACGTGGGCGCGCGGCATGTGCACCGCGCGGTGCGGTCGAAGCCAGGCGCCTTCGTGGACCTCGACGGCATCGAAATCGCCGATTCGCGTGGGGGGCCGGACGAGAGCGCCGATGCCGCCGCGACGCTCGATCGGCTTTATGCGCTGATCTGGCGGCTCAGGCCGATAGACCGGCAGGTGCTCCTGCTCCATCTCGAAGAGATGGACGCCGCCGCGAGCGCCGAGATCACCGGGCTGACGCCGGGCGCCGTCACCACGCGCATCCACCGCATCAAGGCGCTGCTCGCCCGGCAATTCGCGGAAGGACAACGGCCGTGACCGATACGAACGACATGAGCCTGCTCTGGAAGGCCCAGACCGTGGCGCCCCGCGCGCTACCGCTCGACGAAATTCACCGGCGGCACGCCGCGCTCGAACGCCGCGTGGGTTGGCGCAACATGATCGAATACATGGCCGCTGCGCTTATGATCGTCGCCGTGGCGGGCCTTGTTACCCTCGACGTGCGGCTCGGCGCAGTCGGGGTCGGCACGATCGGCTTGATCCTGCTGGGGATGGGCGGCGGCGTGGTGGCTTGGCAGCTTCACCGGCGCACGGGCGGCCGCACGGCGATCGACGGCGCGCGGCCGAGCATCGAGGCGTATCGCGACAGTCTGCGGCGCGAACGCGATGCGCTCGCCTCCGTCGCGCGCTGGTACATCGGACCGATGGTGCCCGGGATGGTGACGATCTACGCGGGCGCATTCCTGAAGGTTCCACCGAGCGGCCGCCTGCTCGTGATCGTGCTGGCGACGGTGACGGCGATCGCCATGGCGTGGGTCATCCGCATCAATCGGCGCGGGGCGCAGAAGATCGCGGACGAACTCGAAAGCCATGACCGCAGCTGAACGACAATCAGAAGGAGAGCTATTGATGCATATTTTCTCGATCGCAACCGTGATGGTCGCAGCCACCGCCGCGCCGGCCGCCGATTCGGTTATCGAACGCGGGCGCGCCGTTTCCGACTGGACGTCCCCCGAGAGCGTCGGCGCACTTGCGGCAGCGGCCGCGCCCGACCTTAAAACGAAGATCGACGCGGGAGGCGGCCCGGCGGCGTTCTCGGCAGCGATCAGCGCGCAGATGGGCAAGCAGACGGAGGTGTTCGACGAGGTGGAAATGGCCATCAATGGCCTGACCTTCTACCAGCGCCTCGCCGCGCATGAGCGCGCGCCCGCCGCGATGACCACGGTGGTGTGGGACGACAAGGGCGCCGTGGTGGCGGCGACCGTGCAGCCTTCGTCTCCGCCGCCGGCCGCGCTTCCCGCCGGTGCGGGTGTCTCCGTCCGCCCGCCGTTCGGCACGCCGCGCGTGGGCACGTGGTTCACCTATTGGGGTGGGCGCAACCTGGCCCGCAATTATCACATGGTTGCGCGCGCGCAGACCTATGCGTTCGATCTCGTGGTGGTGAAGGACGGCAAGAGCTTTTCCGGACCGGCGAACGAACACGCATCCTACTACTGCTGGGGCGAGCCGGTGCTTGCCGTGGCAGACGGGGTCGTCAGCGATGTCGTCGACGGACTGCCCGACATGGCGATCGGCGACATGAGCGCGACGGCGGCGGCGGGGAACCACGTGATCGTCCGCGTCGGGCCGGAGCAGCACGCGCTTGTCGCGCATCTGCAGGGCGGGTCGACGAAGGTGAAAAAGGGGGACACGGTGAAGGCCGGGCAGCCGCTCGGCCTGTGCGGCAACAGCGGCCGCACGTCCGAACCGCACATCCATTTCCACCTGCAGACGGGCGCGACCTTCGTCGACGCCGGAAACGGACTTCCGGCGAACTTCCACGATATGCGGGTGGACGGGCGGCCCGTGCGTGACGGCGAGCCGGTGCGCGGACAGGCGATCGCGGCGACGAAATAAGACCTAGAGCGCGTCGATTGCCTTTGCCATTTCGATATCGCGCATCGAGAGGCCGCCTGCATCATGCGTGGTAAGGAGGATATCGACGCGGTTCCAGACGTTCGACCATTCCGGGTGGTGGTCCGCCTTTTCGGCGAGGAGTGCCACCCGGCTCATGAAGCCGAACGCTTCGGAGAAATCCTTGAAGCGGAAGCTGCGGGCGAGGCCGTCTCGCGCCTCATCCAGCGCCCACGCGGGGAGGGCGGGGAGCAGCGCCGCGCGCTGGGCATCCGAAAGTTTCTTCACCATCGCTGTCCTCCTGCTGGCGCGGCGGGCTACGCCACCCTATGTCTTGAGGCATGAGCGTTCGTCAAACCTTCGCGCCCTCGCTGGATGACATCGAAGCCCTGGCGCGTACAGCCATCAAACGCCTTCCCGAGCTTTTTCAGGCGCACCTCGGCGCGGTGGTGCTGCGCATCGAGGACTTTCCCGACGAGGAGGTATGCCGCGACATGGGGCTGGAAAGCGAGTTCGACCTGCTCGGGCTTTATCAGGGCCATGCGGTGGGGCGTTCCGTGGATGTTTCGGGGGCACTGCCGGACACGGTCTATCTCTATCGCCGCCCGATGCTGGACCTGTGGGCCGAGGGCGAGGAGAGCCTGGAGCATATCGTGACGCACGTGCTGGTCCACGAGGTGGGGCACCACTTCGGGCTTTCCGACGACGACATGCACCGGATCGAGGATTCAGCGCTGTAGCAGCTCCCCGACCCACGCGGGCACGAGTTCGCCTGCGCGGCCGTGGCGGGCTTCATCGAAGAAATGTGTGCCCTCGGACGGGTCGAGATTGATTTCGAGGGTATGCGCGCCGTAGTGCCGGGCGCCCTGCACTAAGCCCGCCGCCGGATACACCGCGCCCGAGGTGCCGATCGAAACGAAAAGGTCGCACGCGGCGAGCGCGGCTTCGATCCGGTCCATGTGATAGGGCATTTCGCCGAACCAGACGATATCGGGCCGCAGTCGCCCGTGCGCGGCGCAGCGGGTGCAGGGCGGGCCGTCCGACAGGGTTTCGGGCGCGGGCTGCCGCTCTCCGCAGGCGAGGCAGAGCGCGCTTTTCAGCTCGCCGTGCATGTGCACCATGCGTTTCGCGCCCGCGCGCTCGTGGAGGTCGTCGACATTCTGCGTGACGATGAGGAGATCGCCCGGCCATTCAGCATCGAGCCGCGCGAGCGCGTCGTGCGCGGGATTGGGGGCGACGCGGGCGAGTGCGGCGCGGCGGGCATCGTAGAACGCCTGCACCAACGCCGGATCGCGGCGGAACGCCTGCGGTGTCGCGACGTCCTCCACGCGGTGGCCTTCCCAGAGGCCGTCCGGCCCGCGGAAGGTCGGCACGCCGCTTTCCGCCGAAATGCCCGCGCCCGTAAGCACGACGATGCTTTGAAACCCCGCTGCCCGCATGATCTTGCGCACCGCTCCCCGATTGGCCAGAGATACGCCTTCGCATCAGCGTTCAAGGGGTTCAAGGTTTATGGCGAAGCGCGGCGGCAAGGCACGGATCGGCGTCCTCGGTGCGGGCGGACGCATGGGGCAGAGCATCATCGAACAGGTGCTCGCCACGAAAGACGCCGTGCTGGCGGGCGCCGCGGAGAAGCCGGGGCACCCCGCGATGGGCCGCAGCATCGCGCCGAGCCTTGTCATCGGCGCGAACACGCTCGCGCTCGCGCACAGCGCCGACGTGCTTGTCGATTTCACGATACCGGACGCGCTTGAAGAGAATCTCACCGCCGCGTGCGACGCCGCCTGCGCGATCGTGATCGGCACGACGGGCCTGACACCCAGGCACCACAAGCTCATCGACGAAGCAGCGAAGACGATTGCCGTGCTGCAGACGGCGAACACCAGCCTCGGCGTCACCATGCTCGCCGCGCTGGTGAAGGAGGCGGCAAGCCGCCTTGGCGACGATTGGGACATCGAGATCGCCGAGATGCACCACCGCCACAAGGTGGACGCCCCCTCCGGCACTGCGCTGATGCTGGGCGAGGCCGCCGCCGCCGGGCGCGGGGTCAAGCTCTCCGCCGCCGCCGTGAAGGGCCGCGCGGGCGCCGACGCGGCGCGCAAGGTCGGCGAGATCAGCTTTGCCGCGCTGCGCGGCGGATCGGTGGCGGGCGACCACATGGTGATCCTGGCGGCGGACGGCGAGCGCATCGAACTCGGCCACCGCGCCGAATCGCGCGAGATCTTCGCACGCGGCGCCGTGCGCGCGGCGCTGTGGCTCGCGGGGAAGCCCGCCGGGCGCTACACGATGAACGCGGTGCTCGGGCTCGGCTAGCTACCGACCCGGAAGCGCGCGTTTCAGCATGGCATAGACCTCCTGCCGCTCGCGCGGGGTGAGGAAGCGGCCGATGAGCAGGCGGCGCCCGCGCTCACCGAGCCAGAGCCGGTTTTCGGGCGGGCTCAGCGTTTCAAGCTCGACGCGGGTGAACAGCGGCTCCAGCCGGAACTCGCGCGCGCTGCCGTCTGCCGCGACCCGGCTGTAGAGCAGCCCGGAGGCATCGAGCCGCAGCCGCTCATAAGCGCGGGAGGCGCGCGCCGCCGCGCGGAACGCCCAGACGAGCAGGGCAAGGTCAGCGACGACGAAGGGCAGGATCGGCCACGCGCCAAGCGCGATGAACCGCGCCGAGGCGAGCAGCATGACAAGCGCGGTGCCACCCACGATCCACAGCGCCGGGCGTGCGCCGAGCGGGGGCGGGGGCATCAGCTTCAGGTCGAGCGTCGTCATGGGCCTCTACTCTACCAATACGCGCGCGGGTGCGGTAGGCGGGGAGACATGAAGCCGCAGACGATCACGCGATTTTTCGACCATCTCGCCGAAGCGAACCCCGCCCCCGAAACCGAACTCGACTATGTGAACGACTACACGCTGCTCGTCGCCGTCGTGCTTTCCGCGCAGGCGACCGACGCGGGGGTCAACAAGGCGACGAAAGCGCTGTTTCAGCAGGTGCAGACCCCCGCCGCGATGCTCGCGCTCGGCGAGGCGGGGCTGAAACAGCACATCAAGACGATCGGCCTCTACAACGCCAAAGCCGCGAACGTGATCGCGCTCTCGGCGATCCTCATTGAAAAGCATGGCGGCGAAGTGCCCCGCGACCGCGCGAGCCTGGAGGCGCTGCCCGGCGTCGGCCGCAAGACCGCGAATGTCGTGCTCAACGTGGCGTTCGGGGAGGAAACCTTCGCGGTCGACACGCATGTGTTTCGCGTTTCCAACCGCACCGGCCTTGCCCCCGGCAAGACACCGCTCGCGGTCGAGCTGAAGCTGGAAAAGGCGATTCGGAAGCCTTACCGGCGCCACGCGCACCACTGGCTGATTCTGCTCGGCCGCCACACGTGCAAGGCGCGGAAACCCGAATGCTGGCATTGCCCCGTCGTGAGCGAATGCGCCTATGATGCCAAGACGACGGCATGAGCATGATGGGGGATGAGCGATTCACTTCGCGTTCAGATGGAGACGTTATGAACAGTCCACATAGTGACATTGTAGCGTTTGCGTACCGCCGGACCGCGAACCCGCCTGATGGGAGGCGGTCCGGCACGTCACCCCGCGCGGAGAAACGCCCCATGGCGCGGCGCACGTCCCTCCTTACGATATTCGCCACGCTGTCGCTCGCGGCCTGCTCCGCGCCCGAAGTGCCGGTGGAACCCACGCCTGCGCCGCAGGCGGAAAGCGGCGAGCGCTGCGTCAGCCTTGCCGCGATCCGGAACACCAGGGTCGTCGACGATTCGACGATCGACTTCACCATGCGCGACGGCCGCATCCTCCGAAACACGCTGCCGCACGCCTGCCCTTCGCTCGGCTTCGAGGAGGCCTTCACCTATTCGACCTCGCTATCGCAGCTCTGCTCCACCGATATCATCACCGTGGTGCTGCAGGGCGGCGGGCCCCGGCTCGGCGCCAGCTGCGGCCTCGGCACCTTCGTGCCCTACACGCCAACCAAAGCTGAATAGCACCCACGCGCTTTTCCCGCTGGCCTGCACGCCCGCGCTTTGTTAAGCGTGCCGGCCGAAACGGCGACCGGCACCCGTAGCTCAGCTGGATAGAGCGCTGCCCTCCGAAGGCAGAGGTCACAGGTTCGAATCCTGTCGGGTGCACCAATTTTCAATGACTTAGCGACAGCCTCCCGGTGGTTTGTCCAATAAATGTCCAATATACACTGGCGGATACCTGCGTTCGTAAGGGGACAAAAAAGCCGGTTGGCGCGATCAGGATTCGCGTAAAAAATCCAGAGCGGGAAGAGATCGTTGCCAGGATTGGAACGGTTGCATCCGTCGGCTAGACAGAGCCGATGCGGGGGCTGAACATTGCGATAGCGGGATGCGGGCCGTGCGGTTTGTCCGCGGCACTTATGCTCCATCGTGCGGGGCATCAGGTCACGCTGTTCGAGCGCTTCGACGCGCCGCGGCCGATCGGTTCGGGGTTGATGTTGCAGCCGACCGGAATGGCGGTGCTTTCCGAACTTGGCCTGTTACCACCGGTTCTGGGCATGGGTTCGCGTATCGACAGGCTGTTCGGCAAGGCCGGCAGCCGCGTGGTGCTCGACGTTCACTACGCCGCCCTTCCCCGCCCGGGAAAATTCGGGATCGGTATCCACCGTGCGAGCCTGTTTGCGGTGCTTTACGATGCAGTCGTGCGGTCGGGGGTTCCCATCCATACCGGGCGCGAACTGTGCGGCAGCCGCCAGATCGGCAATCGGCGCGTGCTTCAATTCACTGGCGGCGAGGCAAGCCCAGCATTCGACCTTGTCGTGGATGCCCTCGGCACGCGAACGCCGCTTGCGCCGGCAACGGGCAGGGAACTTGCCTATGGCGCGCTCTGGGCCAGCCTCGACTGGCCGCAAGGCGCGAACTTCGATGTTCATACGCTGGAACAGCGCTACGAACGTGCGAGTATCATGGTGGGCGTTCTACCGATCGGCACGCCTCCGGGCGCTGGGACCGCCAAGGCGGCGTTCTTCTGGTCGCTGCGTGCGGACAGGCTGCAGGAATGGCGCGATGCCGGGCTTGCGCCGTGGAAAGCGCAGGTCGCTGCGCTCTGGCCGGCGTGCGTACCCCTTCTCGACCAGATAGCCGATACCGAGCAATTGATCTTCGCGCGCTATGCCCACCGGACGCTGGCAATGCCCGCGGAACGCGCACTGATCCATATCGGCGATGCCTGGCACTCCGCCAGCCCGCAGCTGGGCCAGGGCGCGAACATGGCGCTGCTTGACGCGTGGGCACTCGCGAAAGGCCTGGCCACGGCGGGAAGCGTGGACGAAGGCATAGCGCAGGCCATCAGGCTGCGGCGTCGGCATGTGCGCCTTTATCAATGGCTGACGGCATTGTTCACGCCGGTCTATCAATCCGACAGCCGCTTGCTGCCACTCGTCCGCGACCGGTTTGTGGGGCCTCTCTCAAAACTGTGGCCTGCCACCTGGATTCAGGCCGCAATGGTGAGCGGGCTGATCGCGGACCCGCTCGGACCGCTCGGTCTCAGCGATGACCTGCCGAGCGAAGCGTTGTTGGCGGAAGCGGCATGATGTCTCGCCACGCTTCAACGGCAACCCGATAATTCCATGAGCCGCATCCTGCTGCTTGGGGGCTATGGCGGTTTCGGCGGCCGCATTGCGCTTCGCCTGGCGGCTGCCGGCCACGACGTTCTCGTCGCGGGCCGATCCATCGCAAGGGCCGGTGCTTTCTGCGCGCAATCCCCACGCCTTGTTCCGCTGGCCGTTGATCGGCGCGAGATTGCCCGCGCGCTCGAAGACCATCGCCCCGCCATCGTCGTTGACGCCTCCGGCCCCTTTCAGGCGATGGCCCATGACATTCCCGCCGCCTGCATCGCTGCGCGCGTTCACTATGTCGATATCGCCGATGCGCGGGATTTCGTGTGCGGCATCGGTGCGCTTAACGCGGCGGCCGAGGCGGCCGGTGTCGTCGTTCTGTCGGGAGCCTCCAGCGTGCCTGCCCTGTCGGGCGCGGCGGTGCGACACCTCGCATTCGGTATGGAACGGGTCCGTGCCGTTGAGATGGCAATCAGCGCCTCCAACAAGGCGACGGCGGGTCCGTCGGTCGCGGCAGCCATTCTTGGGCAGGTCGGTCAACCCATCCGGCTCTGGCGCGGCCAGCGCTGGACGAAGGCATTCGGGTGGCAAGAGCCCCGTTCGCAATCCTTCGATTGCGCTGGCACCGCACCGATCCGGGACCGGCTGGTTGGTCTCGTCGACGTGCCTGATCTGGCCCTGCTGCCCAAACGCCTGCCCGGCCATCCCGCTGTCAGCTTCCGCGCCGGAACCGAGCTTGGATTTCAGAACCTTGCGCTCTGGCTTGCCAGCTGGTTTGTCCGGTGGCGCGTGCTGCGCACGCTTGCGCCCTTTGCGCGCTGGCTCCGCCCTCTCCAATCCTTGACCCGGAAGCTGGGCAGCGACCGATCCGCAATGATCGTGCGCCTCTTTGGCGACAAAGGTGGATGCAGGGTGGAACGGCGATGGACGCTGATCGCCGATCGGGGCGACGGCCCGGAAATCCCCACGCTCGCCGTGGCGCCGGTTGTGGCGCGCATCCTTGCCGGCGTGGAGCCGGCGGGGGCCCGGGACGCTGGCGAGACGCTTACGCTGGGCGACTTCGCCGTACCGTTCGGCGAGCTCGCAATCCATCATCAAACCGAAGAGCTTCCCGTGCCGCCGCCGCTGTACGCGCAGGTGATGGGGCCGCATTTCGCGGCGCTTCCCGATGCCGTCAGGGCCATGCACGATGTCCTGCGGGATGGCGGCGCCAGCGGTGAGGCAGAGGTTGCCGGGGCGTCAAACCCAATCGCGACGCTCGTTGCACGTGTTGTGGGCTTTCCGAAGCCTGGGCATCACCGCCTCCATGTGCATTTTGAGGAAACCGGCGGCCGCGAGACATGGACACGCGATTTCAGTGGCCAGCGTTTTCGCAGTCATCTCAGGCGCCACGGCCCGTGGCTCGTGGAACGATTCGGGCCGCTGCGCTTCGCGTTCGCACTGCCGGGAACTGATGAAGGGCTCGTGATGGTCATGCAGCGGTGGTGGATCGGTCCGCTGCCGCTCCCCAAATGGCTGGCACCGCGATCAGCGGCCCGCGAGTGGACGGAAAATGGCCGCTTTCATTTCGATGTTCCGATCGACCATCCCCTTCTCGGCCGCCTCGTCCACTATCGCGGGTGGCTCCATGCGCCCATGGATGAAGCGCCGGGCAAGCTGCATCCTACTCAACCATCGCGCCCAGACTGATATAATCGAGCTTGCCGGTGACGCCATGCCGATGCCGTGGAAGGGCGCATTATCGGGCATCGTCCCAAGCGTTCACTTCGCGATGCGCTCAACGCGCACCTGCACTGAATCTGCACAGCCACTCGGCAGAATAATCACCGGTTCTCCCGCGCTGTCTCGACATAGTTGCTGCAAGACGCACTCCCGTGAACAGGGAGAGCCGAATGTCTGGGACCCGCGCTGGTAATCATAGCTTCTGGATCAAATTCGGCGCGGCCCTGATCCTCGTCGCACTCGGCGATGCGCTTTTTTATCAAATGGACCGGGGAGGAAGCACGATCGGCGTGTTTGCGGGCGCGTGGCTGGTCGCCGCATTGGCGGCCAACCGGGCCATGCAGCACGACAAGCGGGCGCTTGTTTGCCTCGGTGCTGCCGGGATATTCGCCGCCGCGCTGGCCATCGACCCGAGCCTCCTCGCGTGGCTGCTGTTCTGGACCGCGCTCAGCATGGCCGCGCTGCTTCCGGGAACCGCCGCCTTCGATGACGGATGGCGCTGGCTGCAACGCCTGGTGGTGCATGGATGCGGCAGCCTTGTGGGCCCGGCGATCGACAGCTTCAAGCTCCGCCGCCTGCAAAGCTTTCCGTCCTGGCAACATGGTATGCGCAGCCTGTTGCCCATACTTGTGCTGCCGCTCATCGGCAGCGCTGTCATCCTTACCCTGTTCTCGGCTGCAAACCCTGTGATCGGGGATATGCTGAGCAGACTTTCGCTTCCCGCACTTTCGGCATCGCAGGTTGTCCGGGCGATCTTCTGGGCGATGCTGTTCACTGTGGTTTGGGGTGCGTTTCGGCCCCGGCGAACCAACAGGCTGCTCGCAACGTTCGACGGCACGGGCGACCTTGACCTGCCCAGCGTCAACGTCCGCTCGATCCTGCTCTCGCTCGCGCTCTTCAACCTGCTGTTCCTGCTCCAGAATGCCTTGGACATCGCCTATCTTTGGGGTGGCATTCCCCTCCCGGACGGAATGACGCTGGCCGAATATGCTCATAGAGGCGCCTATCCGCTGATCGCAACGGCGCTGCTCGCCGGCGGTTTTGTCATCGTGACGCTGCGCCCCGGATCGCGGACTGCCTCGCACCCGCACATTCGCACACTGCTTGTGCTCTGGATCGCACAGAACATCTTTCTGGTCGCGTCCACGATGCTGCGCACGCTCGATTATGTGGAAGCCTATGCGCTGACCCGTTTGCGCATTGCCGCGCTTGCCTGGATGGCGATCGTGGCGGTCGGTCTCGCGCTCATTTGCTGGCGAATGCTGCGCAGCAAAAGCACGTCCTGGCTGATCAACAGCAATGCGACAGTTGCGGCCTGTGTCCTCGCCGCCTTCTGCTTCGTCGACACAGGGGCAATGGCCGCCGCCTGGAACGTGCATCATGCGCGGGAGGTCGGCGGCAAAGGTGCCGCACTTGATCTCTGCTATTTGAACAGTCTCGGTGGCTCCGCGCTGCTTTCGCTGGTGCACCTCGAACAGCAGCGCCTCGCACCGCGTTTTGCAGCCCGCGTGCAACGCGTGCGCCACGACGTGCTGGGGGATGTGTCCAGGGAGCAGCAGAACGGTTCCTGGACGGTCCGCAACGCCCTGCGGCTGCATGAAGCAAAGCGGCGGCTCGGTAACCCCGCGCGACTCGCCGGCAATAACTGGGACTGCGCCGGCCGGCTCATCCGCCCCGTGTCTTCTCCCGCACCACCAGCGCCGTTGACAGCGCCGGCTGCGCGATGATCATGCAGACATGCCGCGCAAAATCCTGATCGTCGATGACGACGCCCATATCCGCCAGTTGCTGGCGTTCGCACTTGAGAAAGCCGGGCTTCAGACGGCGGAAGCTGCGGACGGAGAAGCCGGATTGGAGGCGGCCGCGGCCGGCAAACCCGACCTCGTGATCCTCGATATCAACATGCCGAAGATGGACGGGCTCGAGGTGTGCCGCCGCCTGCGGCGCCTGGGCGACACCCCGATTCTCTTCCTCTCGTCCCGCGACGAGGAGATCGACCGGGTCGTCGGAATCGAACTCGGCGCCGACGACTATGTCGTGAAGCCTTTCAGCCCGCGTGAGGTTGTCGCGCGGGTTCTGGCGATCTTGCGACGGACCGGCTCGAAGACGGAAACCCCGGAACAGAGCCGCAGGCGCCATGGCGGATTGTCGCTCGACCTCGACGGCTGGCAGGCATGCTGGCAGGATCGGGATGTGGCTCTGACCGTCACCGAGTTCAGCATATTACGGACGCTCGCATCGGCTCCGGGGCGCATCTTCAGCCGGGACGCCATCATCGACCATTTGCATGGGCCGGGATTTGCCATCACCGACCGTACGATCGACAGCCACGTCCGCAACCTTCGCCAGAAGTTCGAGGCAGCCGGCTGCCTTGATCTGATCGAGACGCGTCCGGGCATCGGTTATCGCCTCGGGAGCTGCGACGGCCCGGCGGTATGATCGGCCGCGCGAAGGCTTTGGTGAAGCGGCATTGGCCGGCACTCCGGCTCCGCACGCTTATCTTCGCAATCCTCCTGTTTGTGGCGGCCCTGCCCGGCTTCGGCGCGCTGTTTCTGCGCGTTTACGAGAACACGCTCGTCAGGCAGACCGAAGCGGAACTCGTCGCGCAGGCCGTCGCACTTGCTGCAACGGCGGAAAGCCTTTGGCCCCGCGCGAGCACGTCAGCGGACTCGCGGCAGGGCGTGCCCGAACTGCGGACCATGCGTACGGCGATCGATCTGCGCACGTCAGAGGTTCTGCCGGAACGACCACGCGCAGTACACGCGCAAACGCCCGTAAGTCCTGAGGCTGCACAGGCAGCGAAAATATTGGCCCCGATTCTGGAGGCAACCGAGCGAAAGACACTTGCGTCGATCCAGCTGATCGACCGGCATGGAAGGATCATCGACGGCTACGAAACGGGTGGTCGCTATGCGGGCGTGCCGGAAGTCGAGGCTGCCCTGCGCGGGGAACAGCGGACGGTGTTTCGCCGCAATGGCGGCTATCAGCCGCGCTATTCGTTTGAATGGTTGAGCCGGGCCTCCGCGCTGCGGCTGCACCATGCCCACCCCATCCTCGTGAATGGTCAGGTCGAAGGCGTGCTGCTGCTCTCGCGTTCGCCGCGTGCGCTCTTCCGAGGCCTCTACGAGGACCGGGGCAAGATTCTCGTCGGTGTGGCGGTGATCTTCCTCTTGCTGGTCCTGTTGTCGGGTGTTCTCGCCCGGGCGATCGTTCGCCCCGTCGAGGCGCTCAGCCGCGCCACCCGTGACGTCGCCGAAGGGCGCGGCAGCGTCCCCCCGGAACCGGAGCTTTCGGTCGTGGAAATCCGGCAGTTGTATGCGGATTTCCGAACGATGGCCGAAGGCCTCAAACGCCGATCGAACTACATCCGGGACTTCGCCGGTTCGGTCAGCCATGAGTTCAAGACGCCGCTGGCGGGCATCCGCGGCGCGATCGAACTGATCGAGGACCACGGGGACGCGATGAGCCCAAAGGACCGTCACACGTTCCTCGCCAACATGTCGGCGGACGCCGATCGTCTCTCCGTTCTGGTCGGCAAGCTGATGGAACTCGCGAAGGCCGACATGCGCGTTCCGGACTCCGCCTCGCGTACGAACCTGGCGCCTGCGCTTGGCCGTGTTGCCGACAGCTTCCGGAGCCCCGCATTCAGCATAGAGGTTGTCTCCTTGAGGGATTTTCCGAGTGCCCGCATTGAAGGCGCGGCGTTCGAGGCAATCGCGACGGCGCTCATCGAGAACAGCCAGCAAGCGGGCGCAACTTCGATGCGGCTCGTAGTGATGCAAGATGCGGATACCATTCGCGTCGAGGTCACGGACAACGGCCCCGGAATAGCAAAAGGCGACCGCGACCGGGTCTTCTCGCCCTTTTTCACGAGCAAACGCGATCAGGGAGGCAGCGGCTTGGGGCTGTCGATCGCACGCGCGTTGGCGTTGGCGAACGATGCGGACCTGCGCCTGGAGCCGTCCGAAGTCGGCGCTACGTTTAGACTGGCCATGCGGCTGGCTTGAAACGCGGGGACGGAATCAAAAAGACCAAAATATGGCTTAGTTTTCAATTATTTAAGTATACACCGCCAGCGTTCTGTACCGACAAATGTACCGTCAGATGCTTCGCATTCGATGGGATTCCCAAAGCATGTACTTTTTTGCGCCCTTTGCTTTGAGCTCCGGGGCGCTTTGTTCGCGTTACGTGCCTCCAGCGTAAAACTCGGGGCTTCAGACTGAGCGGTCGTAGTGTTGGGGCAGTAGTCGCCCCGATGACGGTCGTTTACAGCCCTCGGTTAGCTTCCCAAAAGCGCCGCTCGTTCAGCATGGGCTGTGACTGGTTAAGGGATGCCTCGCTTTTTTGGACTAATGATCGGCCTTTAGTGCGAACTCAAATCATGAGAATATAGTGAGGAATTGCACTGCGCCTGGCACCTCAATGTAAAAGGGAGCGATCATTTCATTCGCCAAATCCGAAACAGCATCAATCATCACGCCTCGTTCTCAATGAGGTTATGCAGTCGATCCACGAAATAGCTGTTCACGGCCTCAATGGCTTCGCTGACCGGAAAACCAAAATGGCTGTCGAGATCATCACCCGAAAGCGCCAAAGGTCGTGGCAGTGACAACAGGCCATAATAAAATACGATATGCGCGTGACTGCGCGTTGGGGATAATCCTAGAGTGCGGCCATAACCCGTTAGGAGCATATGCGTCCTCACGAGATCTTCTTGGATGATGCGCCGCTTCCCGCCGTCGTAGGCACCATTCCCCCGTTTCACATTATAGCACGTCAGCGCGCCGCCCTCTTCGTCGAAAACGAGGATGTCAACGCGAGTGGAGCGTTCTCGATCGCCATATTGAAGCTCAGTCCGGAGCAACGGGTCCAAACGATCTGAAACACGGGTATGTCGCAAGGAATCGTGGGACAGTTTAAAGTCATCTTCCGTCCACACTCGAAAACGGGCACAGTCCTTAAGGCGCTCCAAGAGCGCCTTGTCCAGGATGTGCCCATGGCGTTTGTAGGCTGAACTTATGATTGAAGTGGCTCTCGAATATTTTCTGCCGGCGATAGGATCCTCTCGAAAGTTCGCGCCTCCAAGTTTTTCGATCGTCTCGTCCACAAGAGGACGCATTCGATCCAAATAATCATCTAGCTCCGGGGGGACCGGTTTGTAGGCAGCCTGAGACACTTAGCTTCCCTTCTTCAGCACAATCTAGTAATATTCCCAGAATTTCGCCAACATAGTAATAGTAATTAAACGTTTCATTGTGGGAATTTGACCATGCATAGCGTTCAAGAAAAAGAAGATCCGGCCACGCAGGAATTCGACCTTCAACCGGATCCTCGCGTACTACCTATGCTTGGTGAGATCAACATCGACCAGTGGCGTTGCGTTGCGGAACTGATTGATAACGCGGTTGACGGCTTCTTGAAGGAAAGTCGTGCTGGCGGCGTCATCACCGGTTCTCGCGTGGAAGTCATTTTGCCGACCGCAGACAAGGATGGCTCCACGGTGCGTGTCATCGACAATGGGACAGGCATGGCGCCTGAAGTTTTAGAGCGCGCCGTCAGGGCCGGATGGTCCGGAAATAATCCGATCGATAGCCTCGGCCTCTTTGGCATGGGGTTCAACATCGCCACGGCCCGACTGGGTTCGGTGACCGAGGTTTGGACGACGCGAAAAGGTGAAAAAGAGTGGCACGGCTTGTCGATCGATTTCGACGCGCTCCGCCGCCAACGTCATTTCCGTACACCGCACATGAAGCGTCCCAAAGCTGATCCAGACCAGCACGGCACCGAGATCACGATCAAGCAGCTCAAGCCCGAGCAGCGCAAGTGGCTCGCAAAAGCATCGAACCAGCAGGTTGTCAGAAGGCGTTTGGCTCAGTCCTATTCCGCCATGCTGAGGCCGAACGGCGTTCCCATTACCTTCGAGTTGCAATTGAACCATAAGCGCGTGGAAGCACGCCGCCACTGCCTCTGGAACGATGACCGCTCCGGTCCGATAGCTGGCGGCGAGACTGTTCCAGCCGTGATCCATATTGATCACGCTCTGGCTGACCGTCTTTACTGCACGAATTGCATGAGCTGGCTCGTGGAGGCTAACGAAGGTGAGCCTTGCCCGCTTTGCGCGAACGATGGTTCGGTATTGAAACGCACTCGCCGCGTGCGTGGCTGGCTTGGCGTTCAGCGCTTCCTTGATACTTCAGAGTTTGGTGTCGATTTCATCCGTAATGGACGTAAAATCGAGATCTCTAACAAGGACTTGTTTTCCTGGCACAACGGAGACAGCGAGGATCTCGAATATCCTATCGACGACCCGCGCAACCGCGGCCGCCTCGTTGGTGAGATTCACATCGATCACTGCCGTGTCAGCTACGCCAAGGATCGCTTCGATCGTACCGATCCGACATGGGATGAAATGGTTCAGCTGGTTCGCGGCGAAGGACCTTTACGGCCGGAAAAAGCAAAGGAACTCGGCTATCCAACGAATGACTCGCCCTTGTTCCGCCTTTTCAAGGCGTTCCGCCGAACCAGCCCACATTCCAAAACCGCCGGGGCATATGCACGCATCCTCATCGTGAAGGACAATGCGCGGGCCATCGAGATGGCCGCCAACTTCCATGATGGCAATCCAGAGTATTTGGATGATACCAAGTGGTGGGAACTCGTGGAAGCGGCTGATCGCGAACTGCTATTTGGTCAAGGTGGTGGAGAGGCGCCCGTCGGTGGTGCTGGAACGGGCGCGGAGCTACCTGCTGGCTTGCTGGATGACCCCAATCCCACCTCGCCAACACCCCCCACTTCCACGATGGCGGAACCGACCACGCCGCCGAAGCCGCCCGTCCCACTTCGCCGCGAAGTGGCGACGCTTTCACGTCGTTATCATCACGCTCCGTCCAGCTTGAAATGGAACGTGGTCGCCTACGAAGTCGCCGCAAATGATCCCGAGCTACCGGACGGTAGTCCCTGGGCGATCATTCTCGGCGATGTGCCAACCAAAACGTACCACTATCTGTTCAACCCCGCGCATTCGGTGTTTCAATCGATCACAATGACGCCGCGTGACGCTCTGCTTGCGCACCTCGCGTACATGACGGCCGACCAAACGCGAACATCTAGTCAGCAGCCCGATATCGCGATGATCCTGACGGACTATCGCGCGGAATATGGCGATGAGAACACGCTCGACTTCAAGTCCTTGCCAAGCGACGCGTCCTCTGTCCTGATCGATATCGCGCGCAGCTTGGCGGCCGCCTGCCCTGAAGATGAGCGATCGTCCCTATTCAATGGCTTGCCAGTTCCAGAGCAAACAGCAGTCATGCGCGCCCTGGCTGGGAAGAAAATCAAACCGGCCGAGGCAACAGCCGATGGCAGTTTCCTTCAATCCGCGCCATTCGAGATCATTAAGGCGTTGGTGGAAAAGCGTCCAGAGCTGTGCTTCGATGGCAAGGTTTGGGACGCCGCTTATGGCGAGCTCGACTACGGGAATGCCGAAATAACCGACGAAGCGCGTGACAGTGTGTTATCACGTTATCTGGGCCTGATCAGCGATGCCATATGGCTTTCAAAGCAGGATAGCAGCGATCTGGCCACCAGCCCTCGCGACGAAATCATCCGAGCGGTCATGTCACTTGAATTGCTGAAGCCGGACGTCGAGCTTGCTCAATGACGCCATTTCTCGATGACAGGCGATTGCTACGCGGCCCATGGCAAGCGTTCGAGCGGGACGTCGCCCGACTTTTGATGCATGCTGGTTTTGACGACGTACGCGTGGTTGGTGGCACGGGCGACAAAGGCGCCGATATCGTCGGCGTGAAGAACGGCGAGATATGGGTCGTCCAGTGTAAGCATACCACCACCGCCCCCCCCACGAAGTACGCTGTTCAGGAGGTGGTCGAGGCAGGAACTTTTTACGGCGCGAACCGCATGTTGGTCGCCACGTCCCGCGCCGTTGGCGGTGGCATCCAAGCCGAGATTGATCGCTACCGCCGCATAGGCATCAATGTGGAATTACTCGCGCCTGCCGGGTTAGCGGCAATGGCCGCGCAGGTGCCGGAATATCCCAAGGCAAGGCGTGAATTGCGGCCATATCAGCAGCAGGCCGTCGCGAGTTTTCGAGAGGGCCTGACGGATACGGGGCGCGGACAGGTCGTGCTCGCTACCGGCTTGGGCAAGACGGTCGTGATGGCCGAGGTCGTCGCGGATCTCTATCGCGACGGATTGATCAAGGACAATCGGGTTCTTGTCCTAGCGGACAAGCGTGAGTTAGTTCGCCAGCTCCAGTTCGGATTTTGGAACCAGCTCCCAAAATGGGTTCCGACCCATCTGCTGTCGAGCGACGAGATGCCTTCCTTCCATGATGGCATTACGTTCGCCACCGTGCAAAGCGTGATCGGCCGGATAGATGATCTCCCGCGCTACGGATTGGTCCTCGTCGATGAGGCGCACCATATTGGATCCTCGACGTTTAGACGAGCGATCGAGGCCTTGGATCCTCCGATGGTTGGTGGAGCAACCGCCACACCCTGGCGGGGTGACGGCTTTGATATCGATGAGCTGCTCGGAAAGCCTCTGATCCGCCTTGGGATATCGGACGGACTTAAGAACAAGTACCTGAGCGAAGTCGATTATCGCCTTCTAGCTGATAATATCGATTGGAAATTCGTTCAGGAGATTTCCGCGCATGGCTATTCGCTGACCCAGCTCAACAAGCGTCTAATCATGCCCACGCGTGATGAGGAAGCGGCCCGCCAAATCGCCGAGGTCTTTTATAACGAAGGCCGTCGAGGTGGCATCGTCTTCTCTCCGACCGTCGATCACGCCGAAATGTTCGCGGGCACCCTTCGCGGATACAAGCTGCGCGCCGAAGCAATCTCCTCTCGTCAAGATCCGCGTGAGCGCGACCGTCTCATGGCAATGTTCCGCCGTGGAGATCTGGACATTCTTGCTAGCGTCGATCTCTTCAACGAAGGGGTCGATGTGCCAGATGTCGATCTCGTCGTTTTCATGCGCGCAACGCATAGCCGACGAATTTTCGTTCAGCAGCTAGGCCGAGGCCTGCGCCTCAGCAAAAACAAGGATAAGGTCATCGTCCTCGATTTCGTGACCGACCTGCGACGGATGGCCGAGGTCGTCGAATTACAAAAGGCGGCATCCGGACCAGTTGAACGCCTTCCACTAGGCCACAACTTGATAAATTTCAGAGACGCCTCCGCTGGCAGTTTCATGCTGGAGTGGATGAAAGACCAGGCGGATTTGATGCTCCGCGAAGGCGATGCGCTGTTGGAACTGCCGCAATTCGACTTCCCGGCCACCCCACACCCTGGAAGTGTTGAATGAGTGTTCCCACGAAAATCAGAACCGAAATCAAGGATAGGCTTTGGGCGGAAGCCGATCGTCTGAACTGGTCCGCGCTCTCGCCGAAAGACAAATCCCGTTATTATACGATTTGGACGGAGATCGAGGATCTTGGCGGCCGGCTAGGGCAATATATGGACCCGCGCCAGGTGCGCGTTTACATCAAAGATACCCTCCTAAAGCCGTACACGCGAGAAACCTCGGCAAGCCCTGATATGGCCTTTCGCGTTCTTGATATACCGGCTGGCACCTCGACGGTTGCTACGTACATCAAACCTCATGGCCGTTTGCTCGCCGATGGCCGTCATGTCGCTTGGAGCAAGGCAACGGAATGGAAGGCTACGATCATGGCCTTGCATGAGCGATCCTATGGAACGGGAAAGCCCTTCGGCGCTGTGCTGACCGAAGCCGCCGCAAAATTTTCAACGGATCAGGATCGCGCCGTCGTCGAGGCGGCGGCGCAAAAGCTTGGCGTTGAACGCATTGTCTGGTTGGATTGAGATTACTGGAGATCAAAGGGGGAGCTGATGGCAGGGGTCACGGCGAAACAACAACTTAAGGTAATCGATGGCACACCCAAGAAGAGAGTGTTTCTTTCGATCATAAGCGATTACGACCTGCGTACCGGCTTATGTGAGTTAGTCGATAATGCCCTCGACCTCTGGCTAACGAATGAAAAGAAATCATCGCTTTCCATCGCCATTATTCTCGATCCTGCGCGACAAGTTATTTCCGTACGCGACAACGCTGGAGGCGTACCTCCGGCGCAATTGGAATTTTTGATTGCTCCTGGTGCAAGTCGAAACGATCCAACGCATGAACTCATAGGCATATTCGGCGTAGGAGGTAAACGCGCGGGCGTCGCCTTGGGCGAGCACGTTGAAATCCGCACTCGAGCCAAAGGCGAAAAGAGCCTTCAACTGGATATTACCAGCGCATGGCTCGAAACCGAGGACTGGTCCCTCGCCGCCTATGAAATTCCGGAGATCGAGGCAGAGACGACAACCGTTGAGATCACAAAACTCCGGCAGACTTTCGACGAGGACGACGTTGAGGAGATTCGCACGCATCTCGGTGAAACCTATAAGTGGTACCTTGATCAAGGTTGCGAGATAAGCCTTAATGCCGTTCCCGTGGTGCCAGTCTCGTACGATGCATGGGCCTATCCAACCGGTTTTCCTCCGCGAATTTCAAATTTTTCAATATCGCCAGCAGAGGGAAAGAACCTTCAAGTAACCCTAACCGCTGGCCTTATCGCCGACCGTGACCCCGAACTCGAAAATTATGGGGTGTACTTCTACTGCAATAACCGCCTCATCGTTAAGGCGCTTCGGACCCGTGAAGTCGGATATTGGGTCAAAAGCGAAGCCGGTGTCCCCCACCCTGATGCATCATTATGCCGGGTGGTGGTCGAGCTGCATGGAGGCGCTGAACTGATGCCTTGGAACAGCAGTAAGAACGGGTTGAATTATAGCCACCCAGCCTTCACGCAAATTGCGGGAAGCATCGTCGCGATGACGACCTACTATAGCTCTTTGTCGCGGCGCATGAAAAATTATTGGGACGATCAGGTTTTCAATAAGACATCTGGCAGTATGGAGACCATCGATCCGGCGGAAATGCTTTCTCCAAAGAAAATCGTATTGCCAGCGCTACCCCGCGTCCGGCTTCTCCCGTATTTGGATCGCTTGCGGGACAGCAATAAATCCAAGATCGCAAAACAGCCCTGGATATTGGGCCTTATTGAAGCGATGGGCCTTGTGGACATTATCAGCAAGCAGCATGCCGACACAAAAAATCGAGCCGCGTTAATTTTGCTGGATAGCAATTTCGAGATATCGCTGAAGGAATTCATCGTCAACAGAGCCGATCTGTTTCCACCACACATCTACAATGACGCTAAAATCCTTAATCTTTTTAAGGCGCGCCATACCGTTATTAACGAAGTTAAGGCTCACGTCACTTTCCCGCCCACACTTTTGGCGAAGGTTCAGCATTTCTACAACCTGCGAAACAAGCTAATCCACGAAAGAGCCACGGTGGGCATCTTGGACAGCCAGGTGGCTGATTATCGCGCCACGATCGAGCAGGTTCTGAAGTTGCTGTTCAAGATCAACTTTCCAGCCCGATAAGAAAAAAAGAACATGGATGAAGATAGGCCGAATACCTCCATCAACGACGGCTCGGATGCTTTGATCTCTAGACAGTCCGAGCGATGGACGGTCGATGAACTGCGCGCCTGTGTCGTGGCCTACCATCAATTGCTCATGGAAGAGGCGCGCGGCCAACGTACCAATAAGAGCGCTGTTCGACGTGACGTAATGTCCGTCGCCCTTCAGGGCCGCCGACCTGGTGCTTACGAGTTTCGCATGCAGAACATATCTAATGTTTTGGCTGAACTCGGCCTGCCCTGGATCAATGGCTACAAGCCTCTTTCGAATGTGGGCGACGCGAAGATCACCATCATTGCCTTGATCAATGAGGTTTGGGGACGAACGAACGAAAGTGAAGCCCTTACGGCGGATACGGAGAAGCTCGAAACCCGTGTTTTATCGGAGCGCACCAAATTGCGCGCGAACAAGCCGGCCTCGCCCCCAATGGGCGTTCATAGTCCCGCTAGTCGCCCGGTCCAAAACCAGCGCTACGTCCGCGATCCGAATGTTATCGCTTGGGTGCTGGAGTTAGCCCAGGGTACGTGTGAGGCTTGTAGCATGCCAGCGCCATTCCTAGATGCAGAGGGCGAGCCATTTTTGGAAGTGCATCACGTTCGCCCTTTAGCCGAAGGTGGCCCTGATACGATCGATAATGCGATTGCATGTTGCCCCAACTGTCATCGCGGCTTTCATCATTCGAGCGACCGCGCGAAGCTACGACGCAACACGATAAAAATGGTCGGCCGACTGGTGGACTATCTCAAAGCGTCAAAGCGGGTCGTGAACGAGCAGCCTTAAATCTGGGCATCGTCAGCGCCTTCCTGCGCCTCTATCTCGTCCGCTTCGATTTGATCAGCGATTTTCTTTGGAAGTTTCTTGAGCGGCTTCCCATCAAAATAGTCGCTTAAACGCTCAAGAAGAAATGCTTGCGTTAGGCCACTGTCGGCTAACTTCTCCATGACCTTACGGCCCGGATGCAGCACATCCCAAGGCGATTTGTACTGCGTTTTACGCCGTTTCCCGGGATCCTTATTTCCAAATCCGTCAATCGCCCGATTCCAAGCTGGCTTGAAGGTTTCAATCAGCATATTTTCGCCAAGAGGTATCCAGATGTCGTCCACCACGAGGTGACGAACCCAAAAATCGGCTAGTTCGAGATCCGGTACTTGATCCACGGATGTCGCGTGGTGGCTGAGACGCTCGGCAAGTGCCTTTCCTTTTGAAGCATCGGCGGTCAAGCCACCCTTCCGGCCTCCTTTGGGTATAGCCTTCCCGATATAGATCGGCTGAGCGAACGCGTCATCGATATTCTGGGACGTGACGGCAGCGTAAGCAGAATGAGCACCCGTATAATAGATCGCATAAACGCCAGCGCCCTTTATGCCGTCGCTTTCAGAAAGCTTGACGGGCGGTCTCGATAAAAGTTCGGCTTCGATGCTACGCGCGATGTTGAGCTTATCGAGCGGGTTATAAGGCCCGTCGGTCATGCCGCCCCTTGGAGAGAGCGTGAAGCTTTCAGATGACGAGCGACGTCCTCGCCCACAATCCGTGCTAGTTCGATCGGAACAGCATTACCAAGTTGCCGCATGGTTTCCGACCAGGAACCATGAAATAGGAAATCGTCGGGGAAGGTTTGCAGACGCGCGCTCTCACGGACCGAAAAGTACCGAACGCTACCATTGGGCCGGCGGAGCATATTCTCTCCCCCCGGCACGCCATGAACGCCTGCCTTGAGTGTCTTCGCCGGCTCGTCGAGTGGGCTTCCGGTGTGGCCCGGATAAGACCGAGCGCCAGGTTGAAAACGATGATTGAAAAACTCGGCGCTCGCGGTCGGATTTTGTTCGGGATCAGGCAACCCGATGAGCGCATCTCTCGTCGTGCGCCAAGGCTTGATGGTTGGAGGCACATCGTCAGCGCTTATACGCGTGGCGGCGGCGGGTATGATCCTATGCTTACGAGCGACTTCGTGACGTTCCCAATAATCCCCGCTTCCTTGATCAAGCAACAAGGCGTCATGGGAATGTGTCGGCATCGGGAAGCTCCAGCTCATGCCGAGATCCTCCCTGAATCCGACAAAAAACACGCGCTCCCGCTTTTGCGGGACGCCGTAGTTAGCTGCATTCAGAATTTGCGAGACAACGCGATAATTCAAACCCGAGCGACTACCGCTTGTGTGATGCTGTTCGAGGCGCGCGAGGTGATCAGCCCAATCCTCGCTGCGGCGGCCCTTAATCTCAGGGTGCTCAAGCTGGAGCTTGATATACTCGAAATAGTTCCGAAACGCCGCGCGCGTAAGGCCTTTTACATTCTCAAATATGAAGGCTTCGGGTCGCGCTTGACGAACCGCGCGGATCGCCTGTGGGAACATATCCCGCGCATCGTCATACGCACCGTGCTTACCACCAAGCGAGAAAGGCTGACACGGCGGGCCGCCTGAAACCAAGCGGACCTTCCCCTCGAAGGGACGAAAATCGACGTCGCGTACATCGCCTTGTGTGACACACCAGTTTCTTACGGCCTTGATCCCGCGAACTTGATTTTCACGAATCGTGTCACAACAATAAGAATCCCATTCGATAACACTCGCGGGACGGAATCCAGCTTCATGCAGCCCAATTCCAAGTCCCCCCGCACCAGCGAAAAGTTCAATCGATTTCATCATCGAAGAATGACTCTATTTTAGACTTAAGGGAAGCACGATCTTTAAGTTCGCATTCCCATATCACCAAGATTTTCCAACCAAGATCCTTGAGCTTTTGTTGGGCGGCTTCATCCCTGCGAGCGTTGGCGGTTAGCTTGGGTTCCCAGAAGTCGAGTCGCGATTTTGGTAATCGCGCCAGCTTGCAATTCGGATCCGGATGGCGATGCCAAAAACACCCATGGACAAAGATGATTCTCCCCCTGCCCGGGAACACAAGGTCGGGCGACCCTAGCAGACTCCGGCGATGCAGACGATACCGATAGCCCATGGAGTGCACAAGCTTCCGAACAGCCATTTCCGGACCGGTATTCTTATCACCGATCCGAGCCATCCGTGCGGACCGTGCTTCCTTGGTCAGTGAATCAGCCATAACGCGATCATACGTCATCGAGCGAAAGCATCACAAAAACTCTTCATCCAATCGGTGCGAAATTGGTCTTCCTGAAAGGATCGTGGTCCAGCGGCAAAAGGCTGGCGCGCATCCAACCGGCGCAGGGCTGGTCTCCATGAAGTGGACTGGGGAGTTCAGAGAGGGCAGGGATGCCCGTCCTTGATCGAAGCAGCTTAAAGCCTGCCGAGCACGCATCCAGGATGGCGAAAAGATGGCAGCGGGAAGGATTTGCGCCCTCTGTCGGAGATGTCTGCTTATGCAAGGCAGCCATTTGTAAGCTGCCAGTCCGGACAGTCCGACCTAGACGCCATTCATTGGCTCGCGCATAGTAGGATAGCGTATTCGAAGTGATCATCACTATCGGTCGCAGCCCGCCAAACACCGCCGAATGCCCTCTATGGCTCGCTATAGCCGCCGATCACCACCTCACCAACAGGTGGGTAAACACACCGCCGTTTCTACTCTAGAGCGCGGCTTTTTTCGACGCTCGACGTCTACTGTAGATCGTTCACCGGGAAGCCGCCTACGACGCAGCTGGATGCCTCGGCCTATTCGTCGGCATCGGCAATTGCCTCGTCCTCTGCCTGAGCTTCCTCCTGTTCGTCCGGCCTCGGTGGCTGAGTGTCGGGCGACTCCGGCAAGATAGCCAGCCGTCCAGCGATGAACGCTGCGATTTCGGCCAAGGCATTCTCTGATTGGGTGATCGTCCGGTCAGTATCAATCGTCACGGTATGTTGCCCAAGGCTCGCTTCGATCTTGTCGATACGGGTGAGCCAACACCAGTAGACGGGGCGGTGCTGAACATGCAGTGGACCTGCGTGGAAATTCGTGACCCTGAGTTTCGCATCGAGGCCCCGAAGATCGCCGATCAATTTCTTGACCGCTGCGGGTTCCGCTTCCAACCCGGAGACATGAATCTCCTGCTCTCCGACTGCCACTAGAGACTTGCACCAAGGGCGACCGCGAAACGTCAGGTAGAACTTCGGATCCGCGTCATAGACATGCAGAAAGTACCGGCTGCTGCGAGTTTTGTTCGCCGTCTCGGGAACGAGCAGTGCCAAGCGTAGCAAGTCAGCCAAGATTGCGCCGGTAGCCGGGGATTTGTTCCCGGCGTGTTGGTTTCCCTCCTCGCCAGCTTGGCCGCGGAGGAACTTACATTCGAGCCACAGATGATGCCGCCAGCCGTATTGGCTCAACCGTTTGTTGGCGACATACAGGCGATTGACATCAGCGAACAGGTCCGCGCGGAGATACCGTGGGCACCCTCCCGGCTGATACAGGCCGTCGATGCGGTACAGCCGCTCGCTTTGCAGGCAACCAATGGGGTTCGGGACGTTGCGCCCATTCAACACCTGGAGCAGCGAGAGGGTCAGCGCCGAGACAATCCCAGACTCATAACTCTGCGTCTGATAGCCCGATCCGTGAAGAATTTCGGGCAGCGAGAAGAATGACTGTTCGATGAGCACTGTCCGATTCATCCCGTGTTAATGGCGGCCAATGGGTTATCTGGCAGAAGCCAGCGATCAACTACAAGAATATATGCAGGCGGAGTGTGACACTCGGCGGCAACACATCGGTCAATCCATTTTAGAGGGCTGTGGCGTAGATGTAGTTCTCCGTTGCATCGTTCTCGGTCCGCCAACCTACGCCATTGTACGCTGGAAAGCGCCAGAATGTGCCTGGGATCGCCGACTTAGCCGCCCCTCCCATAGACCTCAGACAAAATTTGGGAACGCACCTGGAACATTGGAAGTGCTTGCGCTTCAATTGGGACGCCTGCTTTCGATGCTCCGGCGCTCGCCGTCAGCTTGGTATATATTCAATCAGCGATCGAATACGTGTCGCCAGTGCCTCCATAACCAAAGGGACGATCTTCATCGCCGGCCATCATTCGCGATCGTCGAGACCGAAGCGAAGGCTTCCGCCATCCACCCTGTCGGTCGGCATCATGTCCCCGCACTGTCCATCCAACCATCGCGTGACGACGCCCCGGAGGAACTCGCGGGCCTCGAGCAAATTCATGAGGGTCGACTGGTCGATCGTCGTATCGCGCTTTGACGTGCCGTGCCGTCCGAACGCCCGGTTGTTGGCGGCGGCCTTGAAGGCGTTGAGCGCCTGTCGCTTCGCGAGCCCCGGTCCGTCCAGCTTGTCGAGCGTCGTGCCGACATCACCGGCGATATCCTCGAGCAGCCGATAATAGTCAGCCCAGTTCGGCGGTCCGGCGATCACCGACGCCGCAAATGCCGCCAACGGCTTGGACGACATCAGATCGACACGACCGTTGCGCATGGCCGCGAGGTTCGGGTGGCGTGCCACACTGATCAGGCGGCGCGGGTCGGCCGAGACTGGTTCATCGAACGACATGTGTCCTGCGCCGTGCTCATGCCGAATCTCGGCAGAGGTCGGAACGACCGGCTTGAAGTTGCTGTCGGCCAGGACGGCATACCCATTGAGCGGAGATATTATCTCGCGCGCCACCCATCTTGCCGCGCCGTAGCTTTGTGCCTCGGCTAGCGGGATACACCCCTTCCCGGTGACGAAAGTGCGGCGATCGGTGGCATCGTTCACCCTGTCCATCGAGCCATCCTTGCTCCCCTTAAGACCGGTGACCACAGCCAGACCGGGGTAGGCGCCTTCGGGAAACAACAGGCTTAGAGCGTAAAGGTCATCGACGTGGCCACCGACGAATATCTTAATTTCCATGATCCCTCCAGCGGAGCCGAAACGTGCTTCCGGATGTAGTTGCTGGAGGCACGAAATCGAGGTCCGGATCGATCAACCTGCTCGCCCTCAATACCATATCGATATTCGCCGATCCGGCAGCGTGGATCCGCGCGATCCCGACAGCGCGTCCCGCGTCGTCGCCGAACCACATCGTGATCTTCGGGAAGTCCGGCGCCTACCGCTCGCACGGAGAGGCCATCGATTCCCCGCCGCCTTAGAACCGCGACCCGGTGCAGTACCCTATCGCGGTCCACGAGACCCTTCTCGTCGCTTACAATGGACGGCCGATCACCAATCTCGTCCAACACCAAATGTCTCCAATGAGATGAGCATAATCGAGGCCAGCTGCAGCTTAGAAGCGGCGAGCCAATGCTGTCGGTGAAGATCGAGCAGCCGCGGCTTCTATTTTGCACCGGCTCCGGCGCGTCTGGCAGGGCGACGCTCCCACCGTGGCGAAGACTAAGCCCTTTCCATGAGCGAGGCGAGTGCTCAGATTGGAAGGCCAGCTCATTCTCGACCCAAGGCCGGGAGCCCGCCAATGTTCTTCATCACGCAATCCGACGAACGCCCCGACGGCTACGTCCACCTGTCTACCGCCAACGCATGGACCATGTGGCTCAGCCGCAACATCCCGGTCGGGCTCCACGTGGACGTCCGGCACCGGCTCAACTCCAACCTGAAGCACCTGCTGGTCGGCCTCGAGCTCAAGGCCGCGCTCATCGATCCGCACGCGCACCGCGCCCACAACCAACCGTCCGTGCTGTTCGAACCATACTTCCAAAATCTCATCATGGAGTTCGGCCTGGCCGCATTCTCGGTGCTAGAGGGCCTGGGTTCAGGACACTGGCTCGATCAGAACAACCATGACGGCGGCAACGCGATGAGGATCGAGCGCGAGGCTTGGCGGGCCGCGCTGTGCGCGGTCTACGACCCGGACGGTGAGCACGGCTTGGACGGCGACGTCGTTCGGACGCTTGCTCTCCGCGACCTGCTGCACCAGGATCGACTCGGCGCGCGCGCCAACATCGACTGGCACGCCATGACCTACGAAGCGGCATTCGAGCCGGCGAGCCGGGCGGTTCGCACGCTCCTGCGACGGGAAGCCGGGGTCGTACCCGCCGCCACCAATCTGAACGTGGAGCAGTAGTCGCCCCGAGGGGATCTTCACGTAAGGGCAGCGGTAAACGGCCGCTTTCCGGTATCTTTGCTAGAGACTTGAACGACTGTTGTTAGGGCGCGAAGCTGACACGCCAGTTCTATGCCGGCAAGGGCCGCTATCCCGATCGGCGCCCCGAAAGGAGACTTTCCGGAGTGTCGAACATAGGCGACATCAACTTCCCGGCGCTTGCCCGCACCGTTCGAGAACGCCTTCGAGCTGCTTGATCGGCACGAGCGTCACACTCCCTACCTTGATCGTGGGTATGTCGCCCATCTTGATGGCCTGCCCGCGCCCTGCACGTCGATCGAGAGCTCGTGGCTGCGTGGTTCATGGGTCACGGTCGGCCCTCCTGCGAGAGCCGCCGCTGGCGGTCATACGCCGCATGGGTCTCGGCGATGATAACCTCGTCGCTCTTACGTGTGTCGAGCGCCGCGCTGCGGGCATAGGCATAGGTGGCACAGGCGGTGAACAGCGTGCGGTCGAGCAGCCGCTCGACGTCCACGACGCGGGTGCCCAGCGATGCGAGTTCCCCGACGATCTCCTGATCGGCGGTTCCGGCCGCAGGCGCGTGGGCGAGCGCGGCAATGCCGGCTTGTACACATTGCTGGAGCACGGCGTAGGCGCTCGTGCCCTGATGCTTGGCCAGCGACCGGAGCGCATTGTCGAGCGATGCCGGGAGGCGGATGTTGTGTCGGACCAGTTTCATCGCCCAGGACAGCGATGCGCTGCCTCGACGCTTGGCGGAGTTCCGAGCTTGGTAAGGACGCTACCACGAGCGCTGTCGGATCGCTGCCTCGACAAATGGCGAAAAAGCGGGATGCACCCGTGCGTGAGGTGTGTCTCCGAATTGCGGGCTCGATGCGGAGCATCGCGGCCCTGCGACGCTGCCCTTTGCGCAACCGGGTCAGACATGATGCGTACCCTTTGCATCATGCGCGCCACCGTGCCGTGTTGGTCGCACGGCATTTGTCGAGGAACGCTTCGAGCTCCGCCACAGTGACGAGCGTGCTGCTGCCGACCTTGATGGTTTCGATCTCCCCGGCCTTGATAAGTTCGTAGAGCTTCGACCTGCCGATGCCGGTCATGCGGCAGGCCTCGGGGATGCGAACGGTGAGTGGGGCGCGTGGGGGCGGTGTAAGCATGGGCGATCCTTCTGATCGGGAGCCGGTATCCAGCACTGGCGCCACGGTGCGCTTCTCGCCTCGCCGCCAACAGGGCCTCTCTGGTGCAGCGAGGGGAATCTCAGGCCGCCACGCGCCCCACTGGTGCAAGGGGCGTCACTTGGCATGACAGAGGCGTGAGGGATGTCTAAAATGCTGGTCGGCGCGACACGTCGCGAGCATACCCACGCAGACAGGCGGGTGCTCCATGCCGATCTCGCGGTAAAATCGGGGAATAGCCCGGATTTCCAACACTTCTGACAAGCGGGTCTCGCGTCATGAGTAGCTTGCCTCCAGCCCAGGGGCGGGTGTCTCCATGAATTCCGATGTGCAGACAATGGCTTGCGAGAAAAGCGAGCATTCCCCTTTATCTTGCTTTCCTCTTCCTACCCCCTTTCCCGCCCCTTCGACCCTAGGACAGACCGATCCTGTCCCGGACGCGCATGGACGTGTACGGAAACCCTCTGATCAGGGGGTGGCGCTTTTCGCTTTGTTGGACGGCGGTGGACGACATTTCGAATGGAATGGACGCGAAGACGGATCGGAAACATGCCATGCTGCGCAGCATTCTTGCAGCATGGCGGCGATCGAAAGCGATGCTCTGGGCATGATTTTCGCGCGCTTTCCCTCGCTCGCGACGTGTTCGTTTGACAGTGATTCCTCGCGGCGTCAGACGGGCCTTTCCACTTCAAAAGGACGCTCAGACATGAACAATGCCGACCTCGCCGAAGCGCTTGCCGAGACGCTGGGGACCACCAAGACCGATGCCCGCAAGGCCGTCGATGCGGTGTTCGCCGCGATCACCGATGCCGCTGCCAAGGGCGAGGAAGTGTCGCTGAACGGCTTCGGCAAGTTCAAGGTGAAGGCCTCCCCGGCGCGCGAAGGCCGCAACCCGGCGACCGGCGCGGCGATGACGATCGCGGCGTCGAACAAGCTCACGTTCAGCCCCGCCAAGGCGGTCAAGGACCGGCTGAACGGCTAAAGCTGACACGGCTTTCGAGACTTGGCCGCCAGCATCCGGGGGCAGTTGGATGCTGGCGGCCGCACCGGAAGTCGGTGGAGGACAGAGGAACGACGGGACGTCATTCCGGTTCCGCCGCCATGCCCTGATCAAGAGAACGCCGGCCCAAAAGGCCGGCGTTCAGTTCATGAAGGGGGAGTAATAGCGCCAACTTATGCGGCAAGGTACGGCATCGCAACCTGCCGGGATCGGCAGGTTCAGGACGCGGAAGCACCCGATTTTGCGGCGGCTTCGAGCTCGGCGATGCGCTCGCTGCACACGGCATGGACGACACGGCCAAGCTCCTCGACCTGCGTGCCGAGCCACTCCAAATCCTCGGCGCTGATGCGGTAATGCTTCGAGTATCGGGCCTTCACATAGGCCTCCTTGAGCTTCTCGAAGAGGGCGCGCTCCTTCTTCGTATCGCGCGGCCAGACATTGAAAAGCCGTCGGTCCAGCCGCTCTGCCTGCGTGCGCAGGAAGCCCAGATTGTGGACGTGCGGCGTGTAGAACGTGCACACCAAAAGCACGCAATGGTACAAGCGTTCAGCGGCCTGATGCATGATAAATGCCGCTTCGCTGGTCCGTGTCTTGGCAATCAAGTCCCGTGATGTTTCCAGATAGACGACAGCGCTGGGATACCATTGTTCGAAGTATTCACGCGCCATTTTAAGCGCGTCCTTCGGTGTCTTGGGCTTCGGCGTATGGAAGGGCGTGTCGTCGCTCTGGTAGAGCGCAATGCCGTCTTTCGCGACGTCCATGAAGAAGTACCGGCCATGCGCGAGGCCGTCGTTCACTTCCTGCAGCGTGTGCACGATGAAGTTGACCGGGGTCTTCAGGGTCTTGGTGATGCCGTACTCGCGCATCAGCTGGTCCTCGGCCTTCTCCCAGTATGGGATACGGTCGGTGAGGCGCTTGTCGTTGACGACGATGAGGAGGTCGAAGTCGGACTTGTAGCCCTTGGCGGTGTGCGGCTCGTCAACCCAGCCGCCGCGCGCATAGCTGCCGTAGAGCACGATCTTGAGGATGCGGCCCTTCTTCTTCCACGCCTGTGTGGCGAGGCTCGTCGCTTCCTCGAAGCCTGCGAACAGCACCTCAAGCACGCGCTCAAGCTCGCGCTGCTTGGCTGGCGGCAGATGATCGAGGTCGGTGCGCATCGAAGACCTTCCTAGCAACTGGGGCACGACTTTGCACTGCAAGAACAGGGCGCTACCGCCACAACCCTCTGATCAGAGGGTTGTGGCCTTATCGAGTGCCACCAGCGCGTCGGCCATGCGGGCCTCGACCTCGTGCAGGGCAAGCCCCAGCCGCATGGCGATGTGGTCGTGGGGCAGCCCGTCCCAGGCCAGCTCCTTGATCTGTCGCGACACGGGATCGAGCGCTGCGAACGCCGCCCGGTAGCGCCCGCCGACATCGGTGATCCGGCCGATCGCGCGCACCATGTGGCGCTCTACCCGCCGTTCGCTGATACCCATTTCTCGCGCGATCTCGGCATAACTCTTGCCCTCGACCCGGTGCGCCATGAACACGATCAGCGTCTTCTCGGGCAGGCCTTCAAGCACCCGCCGCATGACCGAAAGCCGGTCCATATCCTGCGGCACGGCGGTTCCATTGATGCGCTGCTGCATCCCTGTTCTCCCTCTCCAACAGCCGCACCCGGCGGAAGAGCGGGGTGGGCGGCGGAGCGCCGACGGGTCCGGCCAAGAGGCCCGGCCTGCACCCGTAGGGCTGCAACGAAGTGGAAGACCCGCGTCAGCGGGTTGCAGGACCGGCACGGCCGGACCAAAGGCAAAGCGACCCGCACACACCGCGCGGGAGCCGGTCAAACTGACTTCATTCGGCCGAAGGACGGATGGCTACAGACCTCGACGCTAAGGCCTGCGCTCAGGCCGCCTTGACGATCGGAACGATGACCCGGGCCACCAGATCGTCCAGACCCTCGGTGATCCACCGGGAATAGTGGCGTTCGATCATCTCCACGGAGGTGTCGTGCAGCGCGGCCACCAGACGGATCGGCAGTCCAAGCCGCAGCCCCCGCACGATCGAACTATGACGCAGCGCGTAAGGGATGACCCCGGCTTTCCCTGCCGCAGCCGTGGCAGCCTGCCAACTTTTCTTCATTTCCGAAGCTGCAAGCCACGGTTGGCGATGGTGCCGAACCCATCGCAGCTGTCCCTCTGGGCGATAACCCCAGCGTTCAAGGAGGACCGCGTCATCCGGTCGGCCTTCAATGACCGGCAACAGCGCCTTGATAACGTCCGCCCCAACGAGAACCCGGTAGTGGCCCGGCTTCCGGCCCCGACCTTTGCGCGAAGACGGCACCATGAGCCGGGATTGCTCGATCTGCACATCGCGGATGAGCATTCGCTGGAGCTGCGAGAAGCGGGCCCCGGTCGAAGCAAGCAGCATGACCAGACGCCCGAAGTCGTCGTCCACCCCGAACGATGCGGCAACAAGCGTACGGATCGTTTCGTCGTCGAGAATCTGGTTCTCGCGGGCAGGCGCCCCGTCAGCATCGTTTGCTGCGGTCGCCGATTTCAGGCCCTCGCTGACCGTCGTCTTGAAGTCGCCGGGAAGAACGGCTCGATCGACCGCGAAAGCGGCGTTGAGGGCTGCTTTGAGATCAGCCGACACCCTGCGAACCGTCGTTTGCTTCAGACCAACCACACTGCGTTGCCACTTCTTGAGGTCGGCCTCGCACAGCTTGTCCAGCATGATCGGCGGCAGATGCTTGTCGCTGAGGACATAGAGGTGCATCCGGGAATAGGTCATTGATTTCGTCTTGCGGCCTGCGCGCTGCGTGGCGCGCGCGTCGTGAAGCTCGACGTAGGCCTCAACGACTTCCCTGACGGAGCGGACGCTGGCGGTCCTGGTCGCCCGATTGGCCTGCTTGGCAAACCATGCATTGGCCATTTCCACGGCCTGGGCCCAATTGAGGACGGTTTCTCCATCGGCTGGAGCGCGGTCATCCGCCAAGCCCAGTCTCGCCGTGACATAATCGCTGCCTGAACCGGCCTCACGATAGCGGGCGATCCAGCTGCCGGCTGCATTACCGCTTCGAAATCCCAAATGACGCCCCTCCGAGATCAACCGCCAGTAGGGTTTGGCGCGCGCTTTCAATTTCGCGCGGGCGGCACGGTCATGGAGACGAACGTCTTTCAGGGCACGGGACATGTGACGGATATCTTGTCCAATAAATGTCCAATAAACATACATCGAAAAGCATGGACGCTCAAGGACGTCTTTCAATTAAGCTATTGTTTTTACAGCATCCATGCGTGTCCGTGTGCGTCCGCAAAACCTCAAAACTCTGCCCTCCGAAGGCAGAGGTCACAGGTTCGAATCCTGTCGGGTGCACCACCTTCTCAGATAGTTAGTGCCAGTTTCCCAATCAGGGATGCTATCGGGGAAACTCCCGGGGAACTCTCGACGGTAATCCACCGTGCCGTCCTTCACTCTTTGTTCCCAACGATGTACGGAGAATCAGGGCTAACAGGGAACTTGAGTATGGCGGAACGCTGGGTCGGATTTGTGGCGTCGGGGGCCTCGGTCGTAGTCGTGGACGCCCAAATACCGAACGACGAGGACGAGGGAATCACCATTCAGTCCGACCAGACCTGGCGCCTCCAAAAAGGCGACAGGGTGGCAGCTTATCACGTCCTCTATCAGCAGTGCGTCAATTATCTCGAAGAGAACGGCATCGACGTGGCCGTGGTCAAGGCCAGCGCTACCCTTGGCGGCGGCGGTATGAAGTTGGCCCACCTCGAGGGCGCGGAAGTCCGCGGAGTGATCGCGGCGGCCGCAGCGTCCGTTTGCACAGCCCGAATGGTCTCGAAGGCAGTCATCAGCCGTACCTACGGCGCCCGCAAGGTCGACGAGTACCTCAAAGACGACGACTTTTGGGACGAACACGTCGAGGGCGGCAACCTCCGTGCCGGGAGCCGCGAGGCCGCCATGTTGTTGATCGCGGCGAGGAGCGCTTGATGGCGAACCTCCTCTCACGACTGAAGCTCGGTGCCCAGATCGGCGCCGGTTGGTTCGGCAAGGTCTTCGAAGGCCAAGACGACGTACACGGCAGGGTGGCGGTGAAGGTCCTCGGGCGAAAGCCGGGCCAATCCGACGTTTCGTGGGCCGCCCATCACGACGCATTCCTCAAAGAGGCCCAGAACCTCTCAAAGGCCACGCACAAGAACGTCGTCCAAGTCCATCACTTCGTCGAGGACGAGGACGGCAACAGCATCAAATTCTGCATGGCCTACTGTCCGGGAGGGTCGCTCCAGTCCCACTTCGAGAACGGGCCGATGACCCTCGCAGCCGTTCGGAAGGCGGGAACCGAGGTCCTCCTCGGGCTTCAGGCGCTCCACGCCCGGGGAATGATCCACCGCGACATCAAGCCCGCCAACATACTCCTCGACGCTAAGGGCGTCGCCAAGCTCGGCGACTTCGGGTTCGTCACCGACGAGATCGTATTCGGGTACGCTACCGAGGCGGGCTACAACGACCACCTCGCCTTCGAGGTTTGGCACGGCAAGGGCACCAGCAAGAAGTCCGACATTTGGGCGCTCGGCATGACCCTCTATCGGCTGCTGCACGGTCAGGCTTGGTACGAGGAGACCCCGGCGCCAAGGTACGTCATCAAGGACGGCGGCTTTGCCGACGCCTTCCGGTGGCTCCCCCACGTACCTAAGAAGTGGAGGCGCGTCCTCCGCAAGATGATGAATGACGACACCGACGGCCGTTACCAAACCACCGATCAGGTCCTCACGGCGTTCTCGTCGCTGCCTATTGCTCCGGTATGGGAGTGCGCTGTCACGCCGGGGCAGGTCCGCTGGGAACAGACCACGAAAACCCGGCGGATCGTTGTCGAGTGGGACCGCCATTCCGCCCGAAAGCATGAATGGCGCGCATGGAGCGAGCCGCTCGGAGCCGGACGTAAGAAGACGCTAGGCGGCTCAGGCGGAGTGATCGGCAGTCGTCAGGCGGTCGCGCAGCTAGAAGACTTCTTCGACATCTAACTGGCCCGAAGGTGGCGTGGCGGGAGATAAGGTCCGGCACCCTCCGCAGCCGTGAGGGGCCGAAGGCCTAGAGCCCTCGCAGCGGTCGAGCGCCTCTCCGTCGCGCATTTCTTGCAGTAGGCTGTGTCAGCGACGACCCCTTCGGGCGGTTGCCAATATCGCCCACAGCAACGGCACTTCGGGATGTTCAGGCGGAGATTTGATGCTTTGCGCTTCATGGTAGGACCTCCCCTATATGGTGGGGACAAGCTGTGAACAAACCGTGAATCATCTGTGGACTCCTGTCAAGAGTCACACCACATAAGGGCTAACGTCGCGGGTAGAGCAAGGGTTGCACAGGCGATGGTGGGCGCCCTCGCTCTCGAAGGGCTTGCGGCATCGCAGGCAGGGCCGGGTCACGGTCTCCGGCGCGTTGCCGTCTGCGTTACGCCGGAGCCGGTAGGTCTTGCCCGCATTCTACACTGCTAGGCGACCAGCGACCGCATCATGTCGAGGGCGCGCAACTGCGGAGGTTCGGGGCCTGGTATTATGGGCGGCGGAGGAAGGCGACGTTCATGGGACGGCGCAGGGTGAAGCTGATCGATCCGTAGAGCGTGATCGCGGGCGTGTTTGATGCAAAGGCATGGAGGAAGGGCCGCGCGCCGCTTTCGAAGATCGCCTGCATGACATGGAGCGAGAGCCGCTTGCCAAGGCCCTCGCCGCGATGGTCGGGATGCGTGCAGACGCCGCTCAGCTCCGTATAGCCGGGCTGGCGCATCCGTTCGCCTGCCATGGCGATGAGCACGCCATTGCGGCGCACGCCCCAGAACCGGCCGAGCGCAAGCGCCTCGAGCGAGAAGGGGCCGGGTTTCGTCAGTTCCGCAAGCGCGAGCATCGCCTCTGCATCGGCCCAGCCGAGCGGTACGATCTCCGCATCGGCGAGCGGGCGCGGCGGCTGCGCCGCGAGCATCTGCACGCCAGGCGCGGACGATACGGTTTCGAAGCCCTGCGGCGGCACGACCGGATCGGCCATCAGCAGCACCAGACTTTCGCCCGGCGCGGCAAGCGCACCGAGCGCGGCGAGCGCGGCCGGGCTGTTGTCGATGCTTGCCGCCATCGGGCCGATCGACGTTCGGTAGCGGCGCGCGAGGGCGCCGCCATCGGCAACATCCGCGTGCAGCGTACTGAGCGCCTGCCAGATCGGCCGGTCGAGAACGTGCGTCACAGGGCCGGCTCCTCTTTCAGCGCGGCGATGCGGTCGGGCAGGGGGACGTCGCGCAGCGCGGCTTCCAGCGCATCGAGCTGATCGAGCAGCGGCCCCGCGAGCGGCGCACACAGATCGGCGACCGCACGATCGATCCGTGGCCAGATTTCGCTCTGCAGGCGCGCCACAAGCGCCGTTCCGGCCGCCGTGAGCGCGACGAGGCGGACACGCGCATCGCCTTCGGATTTCAGGACTTCGAGTGAGCCCGCCTCGACCAGAAGGCCGACCGCGCGCGTGGCGCCCGGCTGCGTGATGCCGAGCGCAAGCGCGAGATCGCCGACGGTGACCGGGCCGAGCCGCTCGACGGCCACAAGGACCGGACACTGGCTTGCCTGCACGGGAAGCCCGCCGGCATCGAGAATGCGCTGCGTTTCCGATTGCAGCTGTTCCCCGATCCGCCGCAGCCGGGTGCCGAGGGACAAATGACCGAGCGCGCGCACCACATCTTCGATCATGGTTCACCCAATTCATAAGTAGATATATAACTGTTTATATAAATACCCGCCATGTCGTGCAAGATGGGAAATTCAAAGCGGCACGCGCGGCCGCCTGAACGGGGCAGGTGGCAGGCCCGAGGGTTTGCGCCTAAAAGAACCCCGAAGTTGAACGAGGGACCGGGACGCGCATGACTCTGGAACAGGCGGTGGCGAGCACGGCGACGATGAGCGCGGCGCGCAAGGCGATGGCTGAGCGCCCGATCAGCGTGACCGAGGTGTTCACGATCGGCATCGGGCCTTCAAGCTCGCATACGGTCGGGCCGATGCGCGCCGCGCTCGCGTTCGCCGAGGCCGCCGTGAAGCGCGGCAAGGTGCGCGCGGTCGCCTGCGACGTTTACGGTTCGCTCGCACTCACTGGGCGCGGGCACGCCACCGACACGGCGATCATCCTCGGGCTGGCCGGAAACACGCCCGAGAGCCTTGATCCCGATGCCGCCCCGGCAATGCTCGCGCAAATCCGCGGCGAAGACAAATTGTCGCTCGCAGGCGGGCGCAAGGTGACGTTCCGCGAAGCCGAACACCTGCGCTTCCGCATGGGCGAATTCCTGCCCGGCCACCCGAACGCCGTGCGCTTCGAAGCGCATTACGAGGGCGGCGAGACGTGGATGGCGACCTATTTTTCGATCGGCGGCGGCGCGATCCTGCGCGAAGGCGAGACCGCGCCGCGCGTGAACATCCGCCTGCCGCATCCCTTCGAATCCGCCGCGGACCTGCTGCGGCTCGGCGAGGCGACGGGCCTTTCGATCGGCGACATGCTGCTTGAGAACGAACTCGCGTGGCGGAGCCGCGAGGAGACGGAGAGCTTCCTCGACAGCGTGCGCGCGGCGATGCTCGGCTGCATCGAGCGCGGCTGCCAGTCGGTGGGCATTCTCCCCGGCGGGCTGAAGGTGAAACGACGGGCAAGCGACATCCAGCGGTCGCTGACGGCGCGCGGACCGCGCATCGACCCATCGGCCGTGTTCGAATGGGTGAGCCTGTGGGCACTCGCCGTAAACGAGGAGAACGCCGCCGGAAGCCGCGTGGTGACGGCGCCGACGAACGGCGCGGCAGGCGTGCTCCCCGCCGTGCTCAAATATTACGAGGTGTTCACGAGCGCGCCGACGCCCGCCGGAAGCCGGCTGCTGCTCGCGACCGCTTCAGCGATCGGCATCCTCTACAAGAAACGCGCCTCGATCTCCGCCGCCGAGATGGGCTGCCAGGGCGAGGTAGGCGTTGCCTGCTCGATGGCGGCGGGCGGCCTCGTCGCGGCGCTCGGCGGCAGCAATCGCCAGATCGAGAATGCCGCCGAGATCGGCATGGAGCACAATCTCGGGCTCACCTGCGATCCCATCGGCGGGCTCGTGCAAATCCCCTGCATCGAGCGCAACACGATGGGCGCGATCAAAGCGATCAACGCCGCGTATCTCGCGCTGCACGGCGACGGGCAGCATGTGGTGAGCCTTGACGCGGTGATCGAGACGATGCGGCAGACGGGCGAGGACATGCGATCGCAATACAAGGAAACCAGCCTCGGCGGGCTCGCCGTCAACGTCGTCGAGTGTTGAGCGGCACATGACGCACATCCTCGTGATCGACGCGCATCCGGATCCCGATCCGGCGCGATTTTGCCATGCGCTTGCCGATGTCTATGCGGAGAGCGCCGCAGGCGCGGGCCATGCGGTCGAGCGGCTGGCGCTTTCGGCGATCGATATTCCCATGCTCCGCAGCCGCGCGGACTGGGAAGAGGGTGCGGCGTCGCCTGCCATCCGGGACGCGCAAGCGATGATCGCGCGCGCCGAGCATTTGGTGATCCTGTTCCCGCTGTGGCTGGGCGATGTGCCCGCGCTCTTGAAGGCGTTCCTCGAACAGGTGCTGCGGCCCGGCTTCGCGTTCCCGACCGGCCCGCGGAGGCCCGACGCCGGGCTGCTGAAGGGCAAGTCCGCACGCATCATCGTCACCATGGGGATGCCCGCGCTGTTCTACCGCTGGGTGTATCGCGCGCACAGCCTGAAGAGCCTGCGCAGCAATATCTTGCGCTTCGTCGGCATCGGACCGATCCGCGAGACGCTGATCGGCAACGTGGAGGGCAGCACCGGGAACCGCACGGAGGCGCTGGCATCGATGTGGCGGCTCGGAGCCGACGCCGCCTGACGCCGTGAGCGGGCCGTCCCCGATCGACTGGCGCGAAGCCGGGCTCGGCATCGGCGAGACCGTGCCCGAGGACCGGCGCGTGACGGGCGCGAACTGGCGGACGTGGCCGTTCAATCGCTGGGCGTTTCAGCATACGCGGCAGCTGGTCCCCTCCGTACAGCTCGCGGGCGCGGATACCCCGGCGCCGCTTGCCGAGCGCCCCGTCGACCTTTCCGCGCTGCGCTTCACGGACGAGGACGGCGAGACGATCGACTGGGAAACCTATGTCGCCTCCACCTACACGGACGCGATGATCGTGCTGCACCGGGGCGCCGTGGTCTATGAAACCTATCGCAACGGCATGACGGCGGCGACGCCGCACCATCTGTTTTCGATCACCAAATCGGTCGTCGGACTGGTTGCCGAAATGCTGATCGCCGACGGCGTGATCGCGGCCGACCTTGCCACGGAAGACGCGGTGCCCGAGCTTGCGACAAGCGCCTTCGCAGGAACGACGCTGCGCCAGCTTCTCGACATGACCGATGGCATCGCCTTCGACGAGGATTACGCCAACCTCGAGTCCGACGTTCACCGCTATTCGGCGAGCTACTGGACGCCGGAGGTGGCGCGGGGCGGCACGCTGCCCGTGCTGGCGACGCTCGACCGGCGCGAAGCGGCACCGGGCACGGCTTTCCGCTACCGCACACCGATTGCAGACGCCGCCGCGTGGGTGCTGCGGCGTGCCACCGGACGTTCGCTTGCAGACCTTGTAACCGAGCGCGTGTGGAAACCGGCAGGCTGCGGCGACGCGGCGCATTTCCTGCTCGATACGGGCGGCCACGAGATTGCCGGATCAGGCCTCAACGCGACGGCGCGCGACCTTGCGCGGCTGGCGCAGTTCCTGATGGCAGGCGGCCCGGTGGCGGACACGCTGAGCGGCGGCGGCGACCGCGCGCTGTTCGCGGCGGGGGCGGCGAACATGCGGCCCGACCATTCCTACCGCGGCTTCTGGTGGGTGAACCACGCGCCGCCGACCGCGCTGATGGCGATGGGCGTCTACGGCCAGCGGCTGCACATCGAGCCCGAGAACGATCTCGCGATCATCCGTCTCGCCTCCACCCCGTTCCCCTCCAATATCACGAGCGATCCCCTGCACGGCCGCGCGTTCGCGGCGCTGCGCGCCCACGTCTGACGCATTTCTGTCGCAAGAGCGACGCGCAGGCGAAACATGCCCGTGCGAAATCCACGCGCGGTCACACTCCCGGGGGGAAAACGCCATGCGTCTCATCGAAAATACGGCCCGCGACACTTGCCTCACCATCCGGCTTGCAGACAGCGAGGCCGACGTGCGCGCCGCGCAGGCGCTGCGCTATCAGGTCTTCTTTCGCGATTTGGGCGCGGTGCCGAGCGGTGGGGCGGCTGGCCTAGACGTCGATCCATACGACCGGTTTTGCGACCACCTGCTGGTGGAGGAAACCGGCACGGAGGGCGCACGCGTCGTCGGCACCTACCGGCTGCTCCGCCAGAGCGTCGCGCATCGGCACGGCGGCTTCTACAGCGCCTCCGAATACGACCTCGCCCCGCTCGAAGCGCACGCGGCGCGGCACGGCGGCGAGCTTCTGGAACTCGGCCGCTCGTGCGTCGCGCCGGAATACCGCGACACGGCGACGATCCAGCTGCTGTGGCGCGGCATCGGCGATTACCTGATGCAGCGGAGCATCGGCCACATGTTCGGCTGCGCGAGCTTCCCCGGCATCGATCCCGACGCGCACGCCACCGCGCTCGCCTACCTCTACCACAATCACCTCGCGCCGCAGGACCGGCGCGTCAGCGCCCACGCGCGGCACTTCACCGACATGGCGCGTCTGCCCATCGGCAGCTACGATCCCAAGACAGCGTGGCGCACGCTGCCGCCGCTCATCAAGGGATACTTGCGCGTCGGCGCGATGGTGGGCAGCGGCGCCTTCATCGACCGGCAGTTCAACACGATCGACGTGTTCATGATGATGCCGGTGGACGCCATTGCGGCGCGCTATGCGAAGCGGTTCGGCGCGGCGGCTTAGGGTCCATCGACATTCAGCTCTGACGGCCTGCAAATGGCGGCTTTCCGCGCTTCCGGTGCTCACGTACCTTTAGTACGCTCCGCTCCGGGTCACAGAAATCCACCATTTTCGGCACGTCATCTTCTGAATGTTGATCGACCCTAGACCTTAGTGGAAATCCCGCGAGCCGGGGAGGATGCGCACGTTGCGCGGATGCCCCCGGCTGCGGATGCGCACCGGCATTGCGGCGGCTTCCGAAAGGCGGGCGAGTTCTTCGCTGCGATCGATGATCTTCGACGCCATCAGGTGGACGACGCCCTCGCGGCTTTTCTGCACCTCGCCTTCCACCACCATCAGCCGCGCGGACATGACGGCGCGGCGGTAGGGCTCGAACAGGCGCGCCCACAGAAGCGCGTTGGTGATGCCGGTTTCATCCTCCAGCGTGATGAAGATGGCGTTGCCCTTGCCGGGACGCTGGCGGATGAGCACCACGCCTGCCGTACGCACGCGCGCGCCGTTTCGCGACGACGCGGTCTCGGCGCAGGTGAGGACGCCCTCGGCGCGGAACACATCGCGCAGGAATTGCATCGGGTGCGCCTTCAGGGAGAGGCGCGTCACCTGATAATCGGTGGCGACATGCTCGGAGAGCGGCATCGCGGGGAGTGCGGCATCGGGCTCTTCGCCAAGTTCGCGCGCACCGGCGGCGGCGAACAGGGGCAGTTCGTCCTGCGGCATCCGGCGCGCTTCCCACAGAGCGGCGCGGCGATCGATGCCGATGGAGTGGAACGCATCCGCATCGGCGAGCAGCCGCAAGGCGCGCTGCGGCAATGCGGCGCGGCGGGCGAGGCTTTCCACCGAGACGAAGACGCCACCGGCGCGCGCGGACATCATGGCGGTCGCCCAATCCTGTCGGAAGCCGTCGATCTGGCGAAGACCCAGGCGGAGCGCGAGGCTGCCGTCGGTGCGGGTTTCGAGGCTGCTATCCCAATCGCTTGCGTTGATGTCCGCAGCGCGCACCTCGACGCCGTGCTCGCGCGCATCGCGCACGAGTTGTGCGGGCGCATAAAACCCCATCGGCTGCGAATTGAGGAGCGCGCAGGTGAATACCGCCGGGTGATGGCATTTGATCCACGCCGATACGTAGACGAGCTTCGCAAAGGACTGGGCGTGGCTTTCGGGAAAGCCGTAGCTGCCGAAGCCCTCGATCTGTTTGAAACATCGCTCGGCGAAATCCTGCGTGTAACCGCGCGCAATCATCCCCCCGATCAGTTTGTCACCGAAATGATGGATGGTGCCGACATTGCGGAACGTCGCCATCGCGCGGCGCAGACCGTTCGCCTCGTCAGGCGTGAAATCGGCGGCAACGATGGCAAGCTTCATCGCCTGCTCCTGAAACAGCGGCACGCCGCAGGTCTTCTCGAGGACGTCTTTCAGTTCGTTCGGATCATGCGGGGGGGCTGGAGACGGGAAGGTGACCGGCTCCTCACCGTTCCGCCGCCGCAGATAGGGATGCACCATATCGCCTTCGATGGGGCCAGGGCGCACGATCGCGACCTGAATCACAAGGTCATAAAATCTGCGCGGTTTCAGCCGCGGCAGCATGTTGATCTGCGCCCGGCTTTCCACCTGGAACACGCCGATGCTATCGCCCTTGCACAGCATCTCGTAGGTGGCCGGATCGTCCTGCGGCACGGTCTTCAGCGCGAAATCGCCGAGGCCGTGGGCGCGCATCAGATCGAAGCTCTTGCGGATGCAGGTGAGCATCCCGAGCGCGAGCACATCGACCTTCATGAGGCCGAGCGCATCGATATCGTCCTTGTCCCATTCGATGAAGGTGCGGTTTTCCATCGCGGCGTTGTGAATCGGCACCATCTCGTCGAGGCGGCCTTCGGTGAGCACATAGCCGCCCACATGCTGCGAGAGATGGCGCGGGAATTCGAGGAGCTGGCCGACGAGATCGCGGAGCCGCGCGATCTCCGGATTGTCGCCGTCGAACCCGGCCTCTTCGTAGCGGCGATCCTCCATGCCGCCGTAGCTGCCCCAGACCGATGAGGAGAGGCGTGCCGTCACATCCTCGCTGATGCCGAGCGCCTTGCCGACCTCGCGAAGCGTGCTGCGCGCGCGGTAGTGGATGACGGTGGCGGCAATGCCCGCACGTTCGCGCCCGTAGCGTTCGTAGACGTACTGCATCACCTCCTCGCGGCGCTCGTGTTCGAAATCGACATCGATGTCGGGTGGCTCCCGGCGTTCTTCCGAAAGGAAGCGCGAGAAGAGCAGATTCTCCTTCACCGGATCGACGGCGGTGACACCGAGCAGATAGCAGACGAGCGAGTTCGCCGCCGAGCCGCGGCCCTGACAGAGAATGTCTTTCTCTCGCGCGAAACGGACAATGTCGTGAACAGTGAGGAAGTAATAGGCGTAGTTGCACTTGGCGATGAGACCGAATTCTTCGTCGAGGGTCGCCTGCATCTTCGGCGGGATGCCCGCCGGGTGTTGTTTGCGCGCTTCCGTCGTCACCAGATGTTCGAGCCAGGCCTGCGGCGTCCAGCCTTCCGGAACGGGCTCGTGCGGGTATTCGTATTTAAGCTGTTCGAGCGAAAACTGGATGCGGTCCAGAAGGCGGACGCTCTCTGCGACTGCTTCCGGGCAATCGCGGAACAGGCGGGCCATTTCGGCGGGCGGCTTCAGGTAGCGTTCGGCGTTGGCGGCGAGGTGTCGGCCGGCGGCGTGAATGGTCGTCTTCTCGCGGATGCAGGTGAGGATGTCGTGCAGCTGTCGCTGCGCGGGCGTGGCGTAGAGCGCATCATTGGTGGCGAGGAGCGGCACCCCGGTGCGTGCCGCGAGCGCCATCAGCCGGGCGAGATGACGGCGGTCGGCGCCTGCGCGCGGCATCGCGGCGCCGAGCCAGACATTGCCGGGAGACGCCTTCGCGAGCTGGCGGAGCGCAAGCTCGTGCGCATCGTCCGCCATTGCGATGAGCAGCAGGTCCTCATGATGATCGAGGAGGTCGCGCAGCGTGAGGATGCAGTCGCCCTTCGCAGCGCGGCGATTGCCGAGCGTCAGCAGGCGGGTGAGCCGACCCCAGCCGTGACGGGTTTCGGGATAAGCGACGATGTCGGGTGTGCCGTCCGCGAAGACGAGGCGGGCGCCGACGGCCAGTTTGAAGGGACGCGTCTCGTCTTTCAGTGCAACCCACGCGCGGACCACACCGGCGACGCTGTTGCGGTCGGCGATGCCGATGCCCGCGTGGCCGAGCGACAGCGCCGTAGCCACCATTTCGGCGGGGTGGGAGGCGCCGCGCAGGAAGGAGTAGTTGGTGGCGGCGACCATCTCGGCGAAGGTGGCGGTCATGCGAACAGGCCGTGCAGATACCAGCGCGGGCTCGCCTCTTCGTGGCCGTAGAGGCCGTGGCGGAAGATCCAGAGGCGGCGGCCGGTTTCGTCCTCGACGCGGTAATAGTCCCGCGTGAGGCCGGGGCGGCGCCACCATTCGGCAGCGATGCGCTCCGGCCCTTCGACGCGGACGATGTCGACGAAGTGGCGGCCAAGGCGGAAGCGGCGGGGCGGGCCGTCGGGCACGTCCGCGACGACGTTCGAAAGCAGACGCGGCGGACGGAGAAGCGAAAACGGGCGCAAGGGGGGGTCATTCGGGGGCGGAACTGGCCACGAACCAGAGGGGCTTCCGGGGCGGAGCCGGACGGCGCGCTCCGGGATATGGCTGTCGCGCGGATGAAAACGCAGCAGACGATCGGGACCGAGCCGGGCGGCGAGGCGATCGACGAGCGCATCGAGCGCGGGGCCGGGCGGCGGTGCGCGGTCGAGATCGGGCTGACCGGGGGCAAGCGGCTCGGTGACCGGCACGGCGAGACGCACGGCATCGAACCCCAAGCCGGGATCGAGCGGGTCTTCGAGGCGCGCGAGGCTGTGCGCGAACAGCGTGACGACCGGAGCGGCGTGGCGCACTGGCGCGCTGGTCTGGACGAAGACCTCCTGCTCCTTGCCGTCGCTGCGGAAAAACACGGCCTCGAAGCTGCGCCCGCCCTCTCCGCGCGCCTCCAGCATCCGGCACGCCTCTGCGAGCAGATCAGCGAGCACGCCGAGCACATAATCGGTGCGGGCAACCGGCTCCGGGAAGCGGCGTTCGACCTCGACCGGCGGAAGCACGCGGCGCGGCGCGATGGGGCTTTCCGCCTCGCCCGTCATACGGCGCACCGCCGTTGCCGCTTCCGCCCCGAAACGCGCGGCAAGACCGGCAAGAGGCCGGCAGGCGAGATCGCCGACGGTGTAGAGCCCGGCACGGCGCAGCGCGGTTTCGCGCTCTTCGCCGAGGCGAAGCGCGGCGACGGGGAGCGTATCGAACTTGTCCGTGCCAAAATGCGCGAACGCCCGGGCCGCATCGGGCGTGTCGGCAAAGGCGGTACGCAAACTGAAACCATGCCGCCGGAGCCGCGCGCGGGCGGCGCGCACCAGCCCCTCCTCCCCGCCGAAGAGATGCGCCGCGCCCGCGATATCTAGGATCAGCGTATCGGGCAGGTCCAGCGCCACCATAGGCGTGTAGCGGATGCAGAGATCGGCAAGCCGTTCGAGGAGGCGCCGGTCGGCCGCCGCATCATGCTCCTCCACGACAAGGCCCGCGACGCGCGCGCGGGCGTCGGCGAGCGGCAGGCCGGGGAGGAGCCCGAGCGCTTCGGCGTGACGATCGGCCGCAGCAAGCCGCAGCGCGCCCTTCACCGCCTCTGCGATGACGAGCGGGCGTTCAGGCGACCCCGTGCGCCCGGCGCGCGCCAGCCGCTCCGCCGGGAGCCACGGAAACCAGAGCACCAGGTAGCGGCGCTTCACGAAAGACACGTGCGTCACGATCCCACTCCACGCGCCAGCCGAGGCCGGAGGGCCCGGCACGGCGGCGCAGCAATTCCACATCGAACACCGGATGGCCCGGCGCATCCGCCGCCAGCGCCCCGGATGGTGCCGCCACAACACGCCAGCGGGTTTCCGCCGCGCTCGGCGCAGGCTCGGCATCGAGCCGCAGCAGGAACAGCGGCACGCCCGATGCTTCGGCTGCGAGCGTCAGCCGGCGCGTGCCGGTGAGCCCGAACAGGCGCGTGCGACCCACGCTTTCCGCGATCACCGCGCCGAGCGCGGCAACACGCAGCGCATCCGCCGCCGCCGCAATGAGCGCCGCTTCGTCCGGCGCCTGCGCAACGATGCACGCCGCCGGATCGATACCGAGCGCAGCAAGGCCGGGCCCATACAGCGGCGCCCGCCGCGCGGCCGTATCCGTCCGCAACCAGACGACCGGCGCACCTTCCGCCGCCAAGAACGCCACCAGCGCCGCGAACCCCGCAGCCGCGCCGCTGCCGCCATCGCCAAACACCTCGTGCAGCCGCCCGCGCACCACGCCCGCCGCATCGAGGCCCGCATGTCCGGTAACGATGCCCGCACCCCGGCCGTGCACGCCGCGGCCTTCCATCTCGGCCACGATGCCGCGCAGATCGGCGAGGGAAGATGGCGAATCGGACATATTGTTCTCTATTTGTTCCAGTATCGTTTCCCCGGGACAAAAGAGTCAAGACCGAACCGGAAGCAGTTCAGCTTATCGTAAATCCCTTTTTAATCATCGTGACTTACCGGTTTCAGGGCAACATTTCCCCTGTCAACCAAGGATACAAGAAAACGATGAAACTGCTGAATTCCGTAGCCCTGTCTCGCAAAGCCGCGCTCTATTCAGGCGCTGCAATCGCCCTGCTCGCGGCATCGCCCGCACTTGCCGCATCGCTGGTGCTCACCGGCGATTACATCCAGATCGGTCTCAACGACAACGGTACGCTCGGCTATTCCGGCAACACATCCCCCGGCATTCTCTATGACGGCACGGGCACGGGAACCTTTAATACCGCCTACGATTATCTGACGCCGGGTTCGCCGTTCGAAGGCTTCGTCGTCAGCGGCACGGGCGGTTCGGCCTTCACACTCGTCAACAACAACGCCGGCATATTCGACATCACCGGCGGTACGCTGACCGACTACAGCGGCGTCGCTTTCAACGGCGCGACGTATGAACAGCGCGCGGTATGGACGGGAACCGCCAGCGGCCTGTTCACGGTCACTCACGATTATTATTTCGACGAGGACGAACAGCAGCTGAAGATCCGCACGACGATCACCGCGCTCAGCGACCTCACCGACATCACCTTCTCGCGCCAGCTCGATCCCGATGCGGTCGCGGCGCCGGGCGATTCGAGCTTCACCAACAATTTCCGCGGGACCGGCTCGGTTTCCGCGAACGACCTCGTCTATGCCGAGGCGCTGGTTTCCAAGTACGTGATCGGCCTCTACACCAACAGCAGCTTCACGCACAATTCGGCCATCACCGGGTGGACGATGGATACCGCGTCCTATCTGAGCGGCACGGACGTCGGCGACGGCGACAACACCATCGGCCTCGGCTTCGACCTCGGCGACCTTTTGACCGGCGGCACGATCACATTCGATTATTCCTACATCTTCGGCACCGACATCAACGCCGCGATCAGCCAGAACATCACGGGCACCAGCACAACGACCGATCTCTTGAACGGCGACGTCAATCCCGTGCTCGACGGCGGCACGCTGCTGGTGGACGCGCCGGGCAGCTATGGCGTCGATCTCAGCATCACCGACAATGACGGCACCATCGACACGGACGGCAACAACGCCGCCTTCACGGGTGTCATCTCGGGCTCGGGCGGGCTCATCAAGGACGGCGCGGGCACGCTCGTGCTGACCGGGGCCAACAGCTATTCGGGCGGTACCACGATCACGGGCGGCACGCTCGTCGGCACCACGACGAGCCTTCAGGGCGACATCGTGAACAACGCCGCGCTCATCTTCGACCAGGCTGTGGACGGCACCTTCGCCGATGACATCTCGGGTTCGGGCAACCTCACCAAGGACGGCACGGGCACGCTGACGCTGACCGGCGCCAACAGCTACACCGGCGGCACCACGATCACGGGCGGCACGCTTGTTGGCAGCACGGCAAGCCTGCAGGGCGACATCGCGAACAACGCCGCGCTCGTCTTCGATCAGGCGGCGGACGGCACGTTCGCAGGCGCCATTTCGGGAAACGGTGACCTCACCAAATCGGGTGCGGGCTTGCTGAACCTGACGGGAACCAGCAGCTTCAGCGGCACCACGACGGTGGGCGGCGGCCGCCTAGCGGTCAACGGCTCGCTCGCCGCGTCCGACGTTGATGTGCTGAGCGGTGCAAGCATCGGCGGCAACGGCACCGTCGGCGGGCTGATCGTGCGCACCGGCGCGACCGCCGCGCCGGGCAATTCGATCGGCGAGCTGACTTCTGCGACCTTCGTGGTGTTCGAAGCCGGCTCCACCTATGAGGTGGAAGTCGACGCTGCGGGCAATACCGATCTGATCGTGGCCACCAGCACGGCGACGATCGAGGGCGGCACCATCGCGGTGCTAGCGGAAGACGGCGACTACCTGCCGCAGACGCAGTACGAGATCGTGACGGCAGGTGCAGGCGTGACCGGCACGTTCGAGGACGTGACGAGCAACCTCGCCTTCCTGACGCCGACGCTGAGCTACGGCCCGAATGCCGTGACGCTGACGCTGACCCGCAACGACATCACCTTCGCCGGAGCGGGCACAACGCCGAACCAGATCGCCACAGGCACCGCCATCGACGGCGCGTTCAGCCCGGCAAGCGCCGTCTATGCGGCGCTCGTCGGCGCCTCTACGGCGGAAGCCGGATACGGCCTCGACGCGTTCTCGGGCGAAATCCACGCTTCGACCCTTTCGATCGCATCGGAAGGCGCGGCGCAGCTTCGCCGCTCGCTGCTCGGCCGCTCGCAGGGTGCCGCAGCCACCAGCGAAGGCCGGGGCATCGTGCTGTGGTCCGAAGCGGGCGGCAACTGGATCGACCGCGACGGCAACGGTAATGCCGCAGACGTGAGCAGCTCCGGCTATTCGCTGCTGCTCGGCATCGAGGCCAGTGTCGGCGACAACGTGAAGATCGGCATCGCGGGCGGCACGGCTGAAGCGGACGTGACGCTGAGCGCCCGCGGATCGAAGGCGGAGACGCAAAGCCTCTACGGCGCGGTCTACGGCAGCGCCGCCTTCGGCGCGCTGACGCTGCGCGCCGGCGCGAGCTATGCCGACCTCGACACCGACACGACGCGCAATGTCGACTTCCGCAGCTTCAGCGAAGAGCTGACGGCAAGCTATGGCGGAACGGCCGTGCAGGTGTTCGGCGAGATCGGCTACACGCTGCCACTCGGCAAGGGTTCGGTGGAGCCGTTCGCAGGGATCAATGGCCTGTGGCTGAAGGACAAGGACTTCGCTGAAGCCGGCGGCACCGCCGCGCTTGAAGGCGATGGCCGCCGCCGCAGCTACAGCTGGTCCTCACTCGGCCTGCGCGCATCGATCGGCGACGCGGGCGCACCTGTCGTCGGCCGCGTGCAGGTGGGCTGGGAACATGCTCTCGGCGACGTGGACGTGACCTCGGATCTGCAGTTCGCCGCGGGCGGCGCCGCCTTCCGCATCGAAGGCACGCCGCTTTCGAAGGACAGCGTGCAGGCCGAAGCCGGGCTCGACTGGCGCGCGACATCGCGCCTTACGCTCAGCACGCGCTACACCGGCAACCTTGGCGACCACGGCCAGGATCACGGTGTCCGCGCGACCGTTGCCATCAAGCTCTGATGATGTGGGGAGGCCGGACGCAAGCGCCGGCTTCCCCTTACATTTTCTGGCGGCGGTGCCAGAGGAGCCAGGAGTAGAAGACGGGCGGGATGGTGCTGACGAGCAGCGCTCCAGCCACCAGCGCACCACGTTCGGCGGGGGTGAGCGGGAGCAGACCCGCGAGGAGCAGCGCAAGGCCGCCCGCCATCGTCGTCCACGCGCCGAGGCGGTGCGTCGCGATCCAGTTGTCCGTATCGAGCAGCGCCCACGGCGTGCGGATGCCGACGAAGAAGCCGGGGCGCGATTTCGGCAGCACGTTGCCCACATACATCAGCAGCAGGCCCACACCCACGAGCGGCAGCATGATCGGTATGGTCCAGCCGAAGGCCGGGGCAGCGACCAGAAGCTCCACCATGATCATGATGCCGAGAATGCCGATCCAGCCCGCACGGTAGAGCGCGGCGCTGCCTTCCATGCGGTTTTGCAGCGGTTCGAGGCGCGGCAACACGGCGAAGACCAGCGACAGCACGGCGCACATCACCACCGGCGCGAACAGGGCGAAGCCCGCATCGCCATGCCGATCCGCCTCTCCGGCGAGGTTCCAGTGCATGGGAAGCTGCGTGCCTTCGGGCAGCAGCGCGAGCGCGAGCGTTGCAATCGCGGCGAGGACCGCGACAGTGACCCACGAGATGACGATCATTGCGTGCTCGCGCATTCTGCTGTTCCTTCCTTCGCTTCGCCTACCCCGAGCCGCCCCATGAAGGCCATCACGACCTCCTCCACCGCCGACAGGTTGAGCGTGTAGATGATGCTGCCGCCGCGGCTTTCACCCTGAATGAGGCCCGCCGATTTCAGCTTCGCGAAATGCGCGGACATCGTGGGCTTCGAAACCGGAAACGCATCGGCAAGCTCTCCGGCGGACTTGCCGCCTTCCTTCAGCATCTCCAGCACCTGCCGGCGAATCGGATGCGCCAATGCGTCGAAAACTGCGTTCACAATACCTCATTTGCTTGTTAGCGAAATAACTAAATCATGATGCGAGCCACCGGGTCAACCCCGGATACGCGACGATGCCGCGAATGATTGGCGATAGCGTATCGACGAAGCCCGCGCGTGCGGCCATAAACGGGGCATGACTCGCCACCTTTACCTTGCGCTCGGCTTCGTTTCGCTGGCGCTCGGCATCATCGGGGCGTTCCTGCCACTGCTTCCCACGACGATCTTCATGATCATAGCGGCCTATTTCTTCGGGCGGTCTTCAGAGCAGCTGGAGACGAAGATCCTGGCGCACCCGAAGCTGGGCCCGCCGGTGATCGCATGGCGGCGCGAAGGCGCGATCGGCACGCGCGCCAAGATCGCCGCGTGCACGGGCATGGCCTTTGGCTATGCGGTTTTCCACCTGACCGGGAACCCATCGCCGCTGTGGCGCGGGCTTGCTGCGGCGGGGCTGGTCGCCTCGGCGATCTTCGTGGTTACGCGGCCAAGGCCGACGGCGGAGCGCGAAGCGGAACAGGCGCGTTAGCCGACGCGGCGAGCACGGGCCTGTCGGCAACGCGGAACAGCGCGGTAAGCGCGGACTGGCGCGCGGTCAGCATCTCGATCCACGGGCTGAGCACGAGGCCGACGGCGACGGGCAACACCCACAGCGACGATCCGATACCGGCCGCCGCAACCGCCAGCATCGCGGCGCCGAGCAGAACGTGCGGGCGATACTGGCGCAGCGCCTCGACCAGGGCGATGCCGTCCGTCTCGCGGCGCTGGGGCGACCAGCCGCTGCTGCGGCCCATCAGGATATCGGCAAGGTTCAGCGTCTGCGTGAGCATCATCAGCGGGGCGACGAGCGCGGAGAGCGGTACGTCCACCACAACGCTCGCCGCGATCCGCCGCACGCCGCCGAGCGCGGTACGGCGGCGGCGATCGATCAGCGTCCAGACGAGGCCGAGCAGCTTGGGGCCGAACAGCAGCGCGAACGTGAAGCCGAGCAGCCAGGGCGCGGGCGCGGCAGCGGCGCCCTGCGTAACATGGTGCACGACGCCCGCAACGATGAGCAGCAGCCACAGCGGCGAGGTGAAATAGGCGGAGCCGCCCATCAGGAGCTGCAGGCGGTTCACCCAGTGAAAGCCCGCGCTGCGCAGGATGCGGAGGTGCTGGAGATTGCCCTGGCACCAGCGCCGATCGCGCTTTGCGAAATCGACGATGCTCGGCGGGAATTCCTCGGTGCTGCCGGGCGCGGCGACCATGTGTACCGCCCAGCCGCGGCGGCTGAGCAGCGCTGCTTCGACCATATCATGGCTCATGATCGCGCCGCCGAAGGGCGCGCGACCGGGAAGCGCGGCGAGGCCGCAGCTTTCGGCGAAGGCGCGCGTGCGGATAATGGCATTGTGACCCCAGAAGGTCGCTTCGCTGCCCGACCACCAGATCATGCCCGCCGTCGCCACCGGGCCATAGAGACGCCCCGAGAACTGCTGCCAGCGCGCGAAGAGCGTGCGGGCGTTGATGACGTCCGGCACGGTCTGGATGAGGCCGACGCCGGGGTTCGCATCCAGCGTCGCGGCCATGCGCGCCATCGTGCGGCCGTCCATCAGGCTGTCGGCATCGAGCACGAGCATGTAATCGTAGGCGCCGCCGAAACGGCGCACCCAATCGGCGATGTTGCCGGGCTTGCGCTCGACGTTCTGATCGCGGCGGCGATAGTAGAGGCGCGGGGCGAGGGCGGGGCGGAGCGAGAGGAAGGCCGCGTATTCGGCGCGGCCGTTCTCGACGCTGGAGTCGCTGAGCACGAAGATATCGAAATCGCGCGCGCGGCCTCCGCGGGCCAGCGAAAGCGCCATCGCGCGGATGCGGGCGAACACGGCGGATACGTCTTCGTTGTAGACGGGAACGAGAATGGCGGTGCGGCCTTCGGGCACGGTTTCCGCCACGAGATCGAAATCGCGCGCGCCTGCAAGAAGGCGAACGAAGCCCGCAAGCGCAGTGAGGAAACCGAAGCCGATCCATGCGAAGAGCGGCACGAACAGCGCGACGAGCAGCAGCTCCTCCAACGCGAAGCCGCCCGGCGCGGCGGCGCGCAGCATTTCGAATCCACCCGTGAGCGCGATGAGCAGCGCTCCGGCAATCAGCAGGAAACGGCGGAGCGCAATGTTACGGGGCGAGGTTTCCGAACGCAGCGGCGAAGCCTCGCACGCGGCCCAATCCTGAAGCGGCATCGTGAGCGGCGCTTCGGGCGGAAGCCCTTCGGCACGCCGCTGCAGGGTATTGAAGGAGACCGCGTCGTAGCCACCGGATACGCCCTCAGCCAGCAGGACTTCATGTCGCATATTTCAGTACCGACCTTGGTTTCGTTCCCGGTCCACCGTCTTCACGCGGCGTGGCCGACCCGTCCGTAAATGCGCGCGGAGATCACCCGTTCCCGATCGCAGGTATTTGATACAGCCACGTTTCGGTGAGTTGTGCACTGCAGCAGACGAGCGCCCCGCGCAGGTCCGTTGCGACACCGTTTCGAGGCGCGACGTCGATCATCAACCGCCAGCGATTCGGACGCCCGGCAACCGGATAGGCCGACTGCATCAGGATTTCGCCGTTTGTCACGACCTCCGCCGCCACGTCGCCGCGCGCGCGTCCCTTCAGGCTCTCGCCTTCGAAATCGACAACGAGCTTGATCACATCTTCCTGCGCAGGATGGCCCGGACGTCCGCCGAGACCGCGATACGTGCCGACGACGCGCGCGTGCGGCGCGGCATCGGGCTCGCCGCCGAGCCAGCGGAGGCGATAGGCGAGATCGTAACGCATACCCGCGCGCGCCGGGGCCTTCGGCTGCCAGAAGGCGGCGATGTTGTCGTCCGTTTCGCCGCGCGTGGGGATTTCGACGAGATCGACCGTGCCTTCGCCCCAGTCGCCGATCGGCTCGGCCCATAGCGACGGGCGCTTGTGGTAGAAGACGCCGTCGTCTTCGTAATTGTCGTAATTCCGATCGCGCTGCATCAGGCCGAAGCCGCGCGGATTCTTGTCGAGGAAGGCGTTGAGCGCGGTGCGCGGCGGATTGACGAGAGGGCGCCAGAGCCGCTCTCCCGCGCCGTTCGCGATAAGCAGCCCGTCGGAATCGTGGATTTCCGGCCGCCAGTCGCGGCGCGGGCCGGGCTCGGTCTCGCCGTACCAGTACATGCTTGTCATCGGCGCGAAGCCGAGGCGTTCGACGTCGGCGCGCAGGCGAACGGAGAGCGTCACCTCCTGCACGATCTCGTTTTCGATCACGCGGTTCACAAAGCGATAGGCACCCGCCACGCGCGGCCCATCGAGAAGCGCGTAAACGGTGAAGGCGTCGTCACCCGGTTCCAGCCAGAAGGCGCGGAACACGGGGAACTCCTCGGGCGTCGAAAGCCCGGTGTCGATGGTCAGGCCGCGCGCGGAAAGGCCGTATTGGTGAAGCGGCCCGGCCGTGCGGAAATAGGATGCGCCCTGGAACGCCAGCCAGTCTCCGACATCGCCGGGGTTCATGACGCGGAAGCCCGCGAAGCCGCCGTTTTTCGCGGTGAGCGCGCGGGCCGGGCTGTCCGCAGGCATGTCGTAGAGATCGGGCGAATAGGACAGCGACCGGGCACGTCCGCGCTCGACGAGATGGATCGCAATCGGCTCGCGGGCATATTTCCCGAGCGGGAACAGGCGCACCGACTGGCCCGGCCGATCCGGCCAGAGCGCGGCGGAATCGCGGTAGCGGATGCTGTTCAGCGCGTCGTAGTCGACGGCGGCGGCGGCCTCGACGCGGCGAAGCGGTACGAACGGCCGCTCCGACAGCGCCATCGCCTGCTGCTTCAGCGCATCCCACGAAAAGGCTTCGGCCCGGCCGAGACGCGGCGCGGCGAGCGCCGGGAGCGCGGGCAGAAGGCCGAGCGCGGCGAGGCCGGCGAGCGCATCCCGGCGCGACCAGCGGGCGCGATCAAGGTTCATCCGTGTTTTCATTGCGTTGCCGCGAACGCACCGCAAGCGAAATGGATGCAAGGGGCGGCGCGGCAGGAGCGCGCAGCCTTGCGGCGAATGGTTGCTTTCAGGGCAGCGACAGCGCCCGGCGCACCGCGCGCCAGTCGACGACCTTGAAGTTCTGCTGCTGGCCGCCGTCGTCGGTGTCGTGCATCGCGATCGCGCCTTCGGGGAAGGGACCGATGGGGCCGCTCCATGCGTCGAGACCGTCCGTGCCCGTTACGTTGTCGATCGTGCCGCCTTCGACGGCGAAGCGGCCCTTGTAGGCGTAGCTGTCGCCTTCGATCTGCCAGACGGGATAGGTGGCGTCGCCCTGGCTGGAGGCGATCAGATATTTCGCGCCGCGATCCCGGAGAATGGACATGCCCTCGACATCGGCGGTGAGGCGTTCACCGTCCACGGCGGCGACCTTGATACCCTCTGCGGGCGCACCGGGCGTGAGGTCGAAGCGCCAGATCGCGACGTCTTCCTCGCCGAGATAAAGCCGGCCGGCCTCGTCATCGACGACGCAGCCTTCGGGCTGGCTGCCGACCTTGAAGCTGTAGGCGAGCTTTGCCGTTTCGAGCGGCGCACCATTCGCAAGGCGCAGTGCGCGCACCTCGCCCGCCTTGTTGTTCGGGATCAGGTAGAAATCGCCGCCGAGCTTGCCCATGCAATAGCCGTAGGGCTCGCCCATGCCGAGCGGCAGCACGCCGTAGCGGCGCGTTTCGAGCGTATCGGGATCGAAGAGATAGGCAATGACCGTGAAGCTCTTCCGCTCGGTCGCGGTGACGAGGACGTATTCCTTGCCGTTTATGATGAAGCCGGTACGCAGATCGACGTTGTTGAGCGGGCCGTCGGGCAAGAACTGGCGAACCTTGCCGTCCATGTCGTGAACATAGAGCCCGTCGGTCTTGTCCGTGCCGAACAGCACGGCGCGCGACGGATCGCGCGGATCGGCCCAGAGCGCGGGATCGTCGGCATCGACGGCGGGATCGGTGGTGACGACGGTCTCAACGGCGGCGGGCACGGGCTTCGCCGGATCGCCGCGCGCGGCGGTGCCCTGCGGCAGTTCGATCTCGGGCGCAGCGCAAGCGGCGAGCAGGACGAGGGGGAGGGCGGTGAAAAGTGCTTTCATCATCAATCCTTCGGATCTGCCGTGCAGGGTACGCCGTCCGGCCCTGCCTGTCCCGCGCAGCGGCGCACGGGGCCTGCGGCCTCTGCGATTTCGACGAGGCGGTTGCCGTCCGCATGGCGGATGAGATCGAAGCCGTCGTAGAGACGGCCCGAGGCGGTGAAGGTGCGGAACTGGAGGCGATCTCCCGCGACGTCGACGACCTGAAACAGTTCGGTATCCTCGGCGACGCGGTCGGGCTGCCTGCCCGCACGGTCGTTGAGGCCGTACATCTTGGAGCCGGTTACCGACACCAGATAAACCGGGCCCTGCACCTTGCCGTCGGCGCGCGCCTTCGCCGACGCGGTCTTGCCGGCTTCGGCGGTGAGACGGCTGTAGCAGTGATCGTGGCCTTGCAGGACCAGATCGACCTTCCGCGCGTCGAACACCGGCTTCCACGCCGCCTTCAATTTCGCGGTGTCGTTCGGACGCGCGCAGGTGAAGATCGGCTGGTGGAACAGCACGACGTTCCAGCGCGCGGGGCTTTGCGCGAGCGTGCTATCGAGCCAGCGCGTCTGGCTTTCGAGCGCGCCGAGATTGAGCGCGGCGGTGCCATCAAGGATGATGAATCGCACGCCCTGATAATCGACGAAGTACGTCGTCGCCTTCGCGGCATCGGCGCCGTTCGCGGGCAGCGCGAACTGGCGCGACCAATGCGGCCCGAGCACGTATTGCTCGGTGCCGTCGGGCAGTTCGTTGTCAACATATTCGTGATTGCCAGTTGCGGGGAGCTGCGGGACGATGCTGTAATTATAGCCGCCCGCCTGCGTCCACTCGCCCCATTCGTCGTCATGCGCGAGATTGTCGCGCTGCGCCACGAGATCGCCTGCGTGAACGACGAGCGCCGGGCTCGCGGTCGCATAAAACGCCTCGCGGATGACGCGTGAGGCGATGCTGAGGATATTGTTCTGCGTGTCGCCGAAATAGAGGAAGCGGAACGGCCGCGCCTCCGCGCTCGCGGTACGGAATTGCAGCCACTCGCTCCAGCCGGCGCTGCCCTTCACGCGATAGACATAGGCGCGGCCCGGCTCGAGCCCAGTGAAGCGCACTTGATGGTAGAGCGCCTTGCCGTTCTCGTTTTCGATGGCCGAGCTGACGCCGACGACGCGGACCGCGCGCGCGGAGAGGCTGGGGCCATCGATCGCGGGTGCGATGTCCGCCTCCGCGGTTTGCTGCGCAGCATCGGTGCGGAACGCGACTGCCATCTCGCGCGACGGGTCCGCACCGGCAGTGAGCACGATGCGATCAGGCAGCGACTTCGCCGCGTAGGGCAGACCCGGCGAACGCGGAATTTCCGGTTGCGCGGCAAGGACGGGCGTGGCCGCCAAGGCGGCGGCGAGAAACATGGAAAGGGTGAACGTTCGCAGCATCGCGCTTCCCTTACTGAGGCCGAACTGACGGATCGCTGACGACATTCGCGGCACAACCCGGTCGGCAACGCACACCGCTGCCGGTGCCACCGCAGGACGCGGCAGCCCCGGCAGCGTGCATGTCATCAGAAGGTGGCCTTCACGCCGAACTTCGCCGTCCAGCTATACTCCTCGTACTGCAGCAGACGCCGCGAGCCGCCGAAGTTCTGATAGGCGAAATAGGGCTCGTCGGTGACGTTCACCCATTCACCGAACAGCTGGATGTTTTCGGTGACCTTGTACTTGGCGCTGAGATCGAGCTGGAAGTGGCTGGCGACGTAGCGATCCTGGTCGGCCTCGTCGTTCAGCTCGTCGAGATACTTGCTGCGATAGGCGCCCGCAACGCGCAGGCTGATCGGGCCCTTCTCGTATCCGAGCACGGCGTTGAACGTGTGCTTCGCGCCGGCGGGAAGACCGATGCTGCGGAGATCCGAGAGATCGCCATCCGTCGCAACCCGGCCCTTTGCGTCGGTGTAGGTGTAGTTGAACTGCGCGAGCAAGCCGTCGAACGGCGCAGGCAGGAAATCGAACGCCTGATTGTAGCTGAATTCGAAGCCGCGAATCTTGGCGGTTTCACCGTTGATCCACGTCGTGGCCTGATCGAGCAACTGGCCGTTGTAGGGAATCCCCGCATCGCCGCCATCCACCGTGTATTCGATGATGTAGTTCTTCACGTCCTTGTAGAAGACGCCCGCCGACACGGCGGCGTTGCGGCCGAAATAATATTCGACCGAGAGATCGGCGTTCCATGCGCGGTAGGGCTTGAGATCGGGATTGCCGAATTCGCCCTCGTTATCCTCGATGACCGCGCGGGGTGCGAGGCTCGACAGCTTCGGACGCATGAGGTTCTTGTAACCTGCGGCGCGCAGCACGAGGTTCCGAACGGGTTCGTAGCGAACCGTGAGGCTCGGCAGCCAATCGGTGTAGCTGCGGCTGAAACTCTGCGGCGTGACGAAGACGGTGTCTTCCTCCACCTCGACGCCGCCGAATTCGCCGCCTTCCTCGACCAGCGTCACGACGTTTCCGGTCATGCGGTTCTTCGTGCGCTCCATACGCACGCCGCCGATGATGCGGACCGTGCTGCTGTCCCAGCGGCCGAGCAGATAGGCCGCGAGAACATCCTCATCGACGCTGTAATCGGATTCGGCCGACATCTGCGCGGTGTCGAAAGGATCGAGTTCGAAGGCCTCGCGATTGGCGTTTAAGAATTTCCGGAACGATGTCTTCCCCGGCACCGGATCGATGACGGCGAGGCCATAGTCCTGCGCGCCGAGAGCATCGGCGAGCGTCAGATCGCTGTCGCCGTCGAAGCCGTCATAGACATCGAATGTGCCGTTGTAGAACTTCTCGCGCCAGCGCGATTTCACGCCGCCCTGCACGGTGAATTCACCCGTGCCGAGCGCGAACGCACGCGAGACATCTGCCTTCAGGGCGTATTCCTCGTCCTGCGAGTCGCTGAGCGTGGTGACCTCCACCTTGTCGAATTCATATTCGGACGGATCGAGGAACAGGTCGTTGCCGGCGGTGATCGTGTGGCCGGTGAACATCGGCTTGCTGTAATCGAAGGTGACGCCGAATTCGCCTTCATCCTCGAACTTGCGCTCGAACACGACCGGATCGACCGAGCCGCTCTCGCGCTCGCTCGATTTCGCCCAGCTCGCGGAATAGACGAGCTTCCACGGGCCGGTCTCGGTCTCGCCGCCCATCGTCAGCGAACGAATCTTCTGCGATTCAAAGCGGTCCTTCAAATCGCGCTGCACGCTGATCTCGCCGTCGTCGGAGAGGAAGGTCGCGGTGGTGTCCGTGCCCTCCGAGGGGGATTCGTCCATTTCGAAGATCAGGCGGCGGCGATATTCCTGATCGTCGAACTGGCTATAGAGACCGCGCACGTAAAGCGTGGTGCTTTCGCCCGCCTTGAAATCGAACGAGAGCGATGCGGAAATGCGTTCGCGTTCCACGTCGTAATCGCGGTATTCGACCGTGTCGGCATAGACGATGCCGTCGTCCTCGTCCCAGCCGTCCATCTCCATGTTGTCGGTCGCGAACTTGCGCTTGTAATAGGAAATACCGCCGGCGACGCCGATGTTGTCGCTGAGCTTCGTCGAGAAATCGACCGCGCCCTTGGGCGAGAGATGATCGGTGAGATCGTTGTAGCTGCCTTCCGCGCTCAGCTTCAGCAGATCCTTCTTGCGCGCGAACGCGCTCGTCGTGTTGATCTCGATGGAGGCGCCGATCGTGTCGGCGTCCATGTCCGGCGTCAGCGACTTCTTCACCTCGATCGATTCGATGAGATCGCTGGAAATCACGTCGAGCGCGACCGAGCGCACGTCCGATTCCGGCGCGGGCAGGCGCACGCCGTTCAGCGAGGACGCATTCAGTTCCGGATCGAGGCCGCGGATCGAGACGAAGCGGCCCTCGCCCTGATCGTTGAGGATGTTTACGCCGGGCAGGCGGCGCAGCGATTCGGCAACGTTCTGATCGGGGAATTGGCCGACCGCATCGCGCGTGAGCACGGACGCGACGCCGTCCGCCGCGCGCTGACGGGAGATCGCGCTGCCGAGGTTCGCCTGCTGGCCGATGACGAGGATGAGGCTGTCATCCCCCGCGCTGAGCGCAATGTCGGTGCGCGTGGTGCCGTCTTCGGTGATGCTGACCGAGGTGCGGCTTTCATCCGCGCCCGCATATGCGGCGCGAAGCGTGTAGCTGCCCGAAGGCACGTCCGCGAACCGGAAGCTGCCGTCCGGCCCCGCCGATGTGCGACGGCCGAGCTCGACAAGTTCGACCTCGGCGCCCTGCAGACCGCGAACGCCGCCGGCATCGACGACACTGCCGACGAGCGTGCCGGCGAAGGCGGGCGTGGAGAGCGAGGTGACGGTGAAGAGCGCAGCTGCGAGCCGCGCGCGAACGTGGTGCGACATGGAATACCCCTTGAGCGGGGCAGTCCCGATGCCGCCCCTTCGGGGCGAGGCATTAGGGGCGGGTCGTTACGCGGAGACGTCGTTTGCGTGACCAAAACATGCACAAAAGATTGCAGAATGGAGACAGGCCGCAACCAGAGGCACGATGGCGGCAAGGCGCGAGCCTTGCCGCCTGTTCGGGTGCCAGCGATCAGAAGCGGTCCGCGTTCATCACCTTCGTCCACGCGGCGACGAAATCCTTGACGAATGTCTCCGCGCTATCGTCCTGCGCATAGACTTCTGCATAGGCGCGCAGGATCGAATTGGAGCCGAAGGTGAGGTCGAGTTCGGTCGCGGTCCACTTCGCCGCGCCGGTCTTGCGGTCGTGGATTTCAAAGATGCCATTTCCGGCGGGCACCCATTTGTTGGCCATGTCGCAGAGATTGACGAAGAAGTCGTTCGTCAGCGTGCCGACCCGGCCGGTGAAGACGCCGTGGCTGGTGCCGCTGTGGTTGGCGCCGAGCACACGCATACCGCCGACGAGCACGGTCATCTCCGGCGCGGTGAGGCCCATGAGCTGCGTGCGATCGAGCATCAGCTCGGCAGGCTTCACGGCATAGTCCTGCTTCAGCCAGTTGCGATAGCCATCGTGGATGGGTTCGAGCGGGGCGAAGCTATCCGCATCGGTCATCGCATCGGTCGCATCGCCGCGGCCCGGCGTGAACGGCACCTCCACGTCGTAGCCAGCGGCCTTTGCCGCCTGCGCAATGCCGACGTTGCCGGCAAGGACGATCACGTCCGCGACGCTCGCGCTGCTTTCCGCCGCGATCGGTTCCAGCACCGAGAGCACACGCGCGAGGCGGGCGGGTTCGTTGCCTTCCCAATCCCTCTGCGGGGCAAGGCGGATGCGCGCGCCGTTGGCACCGCCGCGCATGTCCGATCCGCGGAAGGTCCGCGCGCTGTCCCACGCCGTCGTCACCATGTCGCTGATCGAAAGACCGCTCGCCGCGATCTTCGCCTTCACGGCAGCGACATCCCACGAGGTGCTGCCCGCCGGAACCGGATCCTGCCAGATCAGGTCTTCGGCCGGCACGTCCGGCCCGAAATAACGCGCCTTCGGCCCCATGTCGCGGTGCGTGAGCTTGAACCAGGCGCGCGCGAACACCTCCCGGAAATAGGCCGGATCACGGTAGAACCGCTCCGAGATTTCGCGGTAGGCGGGGTCCATCTTCATTGCCATGTCGGCGTCGGTCATGATCGGGTTGTGGCGGATCGACGGGTCTTCGACATCGAGCGGTTTGTCCTCCTCCTTGATGCTCACCGGTTCCCACTGCCAGGCGCCCGCCGGGCTCTTCCGCAGCTCCCAATCGTGATTGAGCAGCATTTCGAAATAGCCGTTGTCGAACACGGTGGGGTGCGTCGTCCACGCGCCCTCGATGCCACTGGTGATCGCATCTCGGCCGACACCCGTGCCGCCCGGATTGGCCCAGCCGAAACCCTGCTGATCGACGCCCGCGCCTTCGGGGACCGGCCCCAGCTTGCCCGCGTCGCCGTTGCCGTGACACTTGCCGACGGTGTGGCCGCCCGCTGTGAGCGCGACGGTCTCTTCGTCGTTCATCGCCATGCGGGCGAAGGTCTCGCGCACGTCACGCGCCGTGCGCAGCGGATCAGGCTGGCCGTCCACACCTTCGGGATTGACGTAGATGAGCCCCATCATCACCGCGGCGAGCGGGTTTGCGAGATCGCGCTCGCCCGAATAACGGCTGCCTTCGCTGCCGCTCGGCGCGAGCCACGCCTTCTCGGAACCCCAGTAGACGTCCTTCTCGGGATGCCAGATGTCCTCGCGCCCGAAGCCGAAGCCGAAGGTCTTGAGACCCATCGATTCATACGCGACCGTGCCCGCGAGGATGATGAGATCGGCCCAGCTGACGGCGTTGCCGTATTTTTTCTTGATCGGCCAAAGGAGCCGCCGCGCCTTGTCGAGGCTGGCGTTGTCGGGCCAGCTGCTGAGCGGTGCGAAGCGTTGGTTGCCGGTGCCGCCGCCGCCGCGACCGTCCGCGATCCGGTAGCTGCCCGCCGCGTGCCACGCCATGCGGATCATCAGGCCGCCGTAGTGGCCCCAATCGGCGGGCCACCAATCCTGGCTGTCCGTCATCAGCGCATGGAGATCCTGCTTCAGGGCAGTGATATCCAGCGTCTTCAGCTTTTCGCGGTAGTCGAAGCCCTTGCCTAGCGGATTGGTCTTGCTGTCGTGTTGGTGCAGGATGTCGAAATTGAGCGCCTCCGGCCACCAGTTCATACTGGACGACACCACCGTATTGCTGCCGTGCATCACCGGGCATTTGCCCTTCGGACTCGTCATCTCGTTCATCCCTGTCCTCCCGCTTTGCGAAGTACCGCCATCTGGATTGCACGAGTGTGGCGGTGGCCGACTTATTCGGCAATCCGATTTATATTGTCACAGTAATCGATTGAGGCGATGTTTCGCCGCGTATTTGCAGGGAGTATACGCGCATGAGGCGCGCGGAAGAACCGCCCCACAAGAGGACGGAAAAGAATCTCGTTTCAGAGAAAAATACTGGAGCGGGCGAAGGGATTCGAACCCTCGACCCCAACCTTGGCAAGGTTGTGCTCTACCCCTGAGCTACGCCCGCTCGAACGTATGCGGAGGCTTGGCTCCGCCAGAGGTCGCGGCTGCTAGCATGAGCGCGGCGAAAAGCGCAAGCGGATTCGCGATTGGGGTTGGACGCCGCGCGCGCACTTCCCATATGAACGCCGGGAACCAACCCTATCTTTTAAAAAGGGCACGCATCTTGGCCACTCTCAGCACCCCCGAATCCGAGCGGGCTTCGATCGAGGCCTTCAAGCGCGACGTGATCGAGCCCTCGATGACCTCGCTCGTCATCCTCGATTTCTATGCGGACTGGTGCGGCCCGTGCAAACAGCTTGCCCCCGTGCTGGAAAAGGTCGCGGCGGACTATGCCGCGCGCGGCGTGAAGCTGGTGAAGATCGATGTCGACAAGAACCAGATGATCGCGACGCAGTTCCGGGTGCAATCGATCCCCACGGTTTATGCCTTCTTCCAGGGCCAGCCGGTTGCCGACCTGACGCCGGCGCGCACCGAGCGCGAGCTTGCCGCCTTCCTCGACCAGATCCTGCCGCAGCTGCCGATCGGCGCGGCGGACGGCCATGACAAATCGCTCGCCGCCTATGCCGAAGCCGCTGCTGCGGCGCTCGATGCCGGCGACTTCGCGCAGGCCGAGCAGATATACACTGCGCTGCGCACCGAGGAGCCCGAGCAGGAAGCACACGCGATCGGGCTTTCCCGCGCGCTCGCCGGGCTCGACCGGATCGACGAGGCCGAAGCCGCGCTCGCGACCGTCGCCGCCGACAGCAAGGTGCCGGGGCTGGCGCAGGTGCGCGCCGCGATCGAGATGGCAAAGAAGCGCGTTCCCGCCGGCGCGCTCGCCACGCTGGAAGGCGCGCTCGCCGCGAACCCGGACGACCACACGAAGCGGCTGGAACTTGCCGCCGCGCTCGCCGCGAACGGCGAACGCGATGCGGCAGCCGAGCACCTGTTCGAGGTGATGCGCCGCGAGCCCGGCTGGAACGAAAATGCAGCGCGCGCGCAGCTTTTGAAGCTGTTCGAGGCCATCGGCCTTGAAGACCCCTGGGTGAACGCCGCCCGCCGCAAGCTTTCGGCGCTGCTGTTCTCGTGAGTGGTTTCGGGATCAGTTCGCTGCCGGAGGTGATCCCGGTGTTTCCGCTGGAAAACGCGGTCGTGCTGCCGCGCGGCCAGTTGCCGCTCAACATCTTCGAACCGCGCTACCTTGCCATGGTGAAAGCCGCGATGGGGGGCGAACGGCTGATCGGCATGATCCAGCCCAAGGAAGACGGCAACCTGTTCGACGTCGGCGGGCTCGGCCGCATTACACAGTTCACCGATCCCGAGAACGGCCGGCTGCTGATCGTTTTGACTGGCGTCACGCGGTTTCGTATTGCCGAGGAACTCGACGTGGAAACGCCCTATCGGCAGGTGCGTGCCGACTACCGCGATTTCGTGGAGGACTTTCAAGCGCCCCAGCCGATGGCCGCGGTGCTGCGTTCCGACCTTGAAACGACACTGCGCACCTATCTCGACACGCAGAACCTTTCGGCGGACTGGGAAGCGGTTTCGGGCGCGGACGACGAATCGCTGGTGAACACGCTGGCCGCCGTTTGCCCGTTCGATGTGGCCGAAAAGCAGGCGCTGCTGGAAGCGAAAACCGTGCCGATCCGCGCCGCGACGCTTTGTGCGCTGATGACGCTCGCGCAGACCGGCGCCGAGAACGGATCGGGGCTGGTGCATTGAGCCGCGACGTCGACCCGCGGCTGCTCGCCATCCTTGTTTGTCCGCTCACCAAGGCGCCGCTCAGCTATGATCGCGAACGCCAGGAGCTTGTGAGCAAGGCGGCGGGGCTCGCCTACCCGGTGCGCGACGGCGTGCCGGTGATGGTGATCGAGGAAGCGCGCGAACTCGGCGAGGACGAGAGTTAGGGCAGATCGCCGCGCAGCAGCGACGGCAGATCGCCCGCTGCGCCGCGCGCCTCCGCCATGAAGAAGCGCTTGAGCGGCGGAAGGCGGTGGACGCCCGCGAGGCCGAGACGGCGGACGAGCGCGGCAGGACGACCGGGAATCGCGAACAGCTTGTTGAGCACATCGGTCGCGCCCATCACCGACATGCTATCGAACCCCCGCCAACGCTGATAGCGCGCGAGCACCTGCGGATCGCCGAGATCGAGCCCGAGACGCACGGCCTCCGCCAGCACGTCCGCGAGCGCGGCGGCATCGCGAAGGCCGAGGTTGAGGCCCTGGCCGGCGATGGGGTGCATACCGTGCGCGCTGTCGCCCACGAGGATCAGGCGGCGATCCGTGTATCGTTCGGCGTGGTGAAAGCCGAGCGGGAAGGAACTGGGCTTCGCGGCGAGGCGCACTTTTCCGAGGAAGCCGCCCATGCGCTTGTCGATCTCGGCGATAAGGGCGCGCTCCGGTAAGGCCAGCGTGGCGGCGGCATCGCGCTCGCGCACCGTCCACACGATCGCCGAACGCGTGCCCGGCAGCATCGGCAGCACCGCGAACGGCCCGGCCGGATAGAACAGTTCGAACGCGACATTGCCGTGCGGCACCTCGTGCTCGATCATGCCGACGATCGCGGTCTGGTGATAGCTCCAGGCCGCGATGCGGATGCCGGCGTCTTCGCGGATTTTCGATCGGCGGCCGTCCGCAGCGACAATGAGCGGCGCGGTGAGCGTGCCGCCGCTTGCGAGGCGCACGGTGACGCCGGCCTCCGCGCGTTCGATGGTGGCGGCGGCATCAGGAGCGTACACGTCGATGTGCGGTGAAGCTGCCCCGGCCGCGATCAGTGCCATGCGCAGGTGGCGGTTTTCGAACATGTAGCCGAGCGGCTCGCCCGACGCGTCGCCGGTGCCGTCGAAATGAAGGTGCAGCGGCGAGAGACCGTCAGTAACGCGAATCTCGCGGATCGGGCAGCCCTTCGGTTCGAGCTCGGCATCAAGGCCGAGCGCGGCGAGCATCCGCCACGTGGCGCTGGCGATCGCCGAGGCGCGACCGTCGAAGCCAGCCGCGAGCGTCGCATCGAGATCGGCGCTGTCGATGACGGCGGAGCGGATGCCGGAGGCCGCGAGCGCAAGCGCCGTCGTCATGCCGACGAGGCCGCCGCCGATGATGATCGTATCGTGGGTATGCCGCATGGCCGGACCCTAGCCGGACATCGCGGGACACGAAAGAGCATGGTTACTGCCTATTTTTACGGCTTGCTCTTTTGTCTGCTTATTTATTGGGCATTTCAATCTCCGCAAACATCGAAATACCGCCGCCCCGCGCTTGGCACGGATTTTGAAGAGGCTCCGGCGAGACGCATTTCGCGTCTCTGCTCGCTCGGGAACCTGGATTTTTCAGGACCGTTCCTGTCGGCCGGCCTCACCGCCGGCCGACTTTTTCTTGACCCCGGCGCCCCGCGGACTCAATCTTAGGCATGTTCGCGGGATGTTCCGCGCGACGGTTGCATTGGAACGGGGTCGGTAAAGGATCATGGCGCGCGGGGCAGCAAGCAAATCGACGGCGATCATGCCGCAAAGCTGGGTGGCGGCGTTGGAGCGCGCGGCCGTCGTGGCGGGCGGCGGCGCGCTCGTGATGATCGCGCTGGCGCTGACGCTTGCCTTCGCCAGCTACGACAGCACCGATCCCTCGTTCAACCGCGCCACGATCACCGCGCCCCAGAACTGGCTTGGCTACACCGGCGCCTACGTATCCGATCTGCTGCTGCAGCTCGCGGGGCTTGCGAGCCTGCTTGTCGTGCCGGTCGTCGCGCTCCTCGGCGTGCGGCTGATCCAGCGACGCGGTCTCGAAGGCTGGCGGCGTCAGCTCGCCGCGACGCTCGGCGCGGTGCTGCTCGCCGCAGCCGCGCTGGCGCTGCCGGGGCGCGACCTCCTCGGCGATCTTCCGGCAGGCGCTGGGGGCATCGCCGGGCTCCTTCTCGGCCGCATCCCCGAAGCCGCCGCCGGCCTGCTGCCGCCGGACGTGAGCCCCGCCGCCGTGACGGCGCCGATCGGCGTGCTGCTCGGGCTCGGAGCGATCGCGCTTTTCTTCTACGCGCTGGGGATCAGCCGCGAAGATATCGCTGCGCTCCGCGCGCGCCTTGCTGAACGCAGCGGCGAGCGCGCCGAAGCACCGCAGCCACGCCCCGTTCCCCGCGCGCAGCCGCGCCGCAGCGCACCGCGCGATGATGAGACCGTGCCGGAAACAGCCGCCGCGCCGACCAAGCGCATCGTTACGCCCGAGAAGAAAGCCGCACCCTCGAAACGCGAGGCACGCGAGAAACAATCGCGGCTCGATCTGCGCGATTCCTTCCAGCTGCCGCCGCTGTCGCTGCTTTCGCCGCCGCCGAAGCCCGCCGCGCGCAAGATCGATGCAGCGAGCCTCGAACAGAACGCGCGCCTCCTTGAATCGGTGCTCGACGACTTCGGCGTGAAGGGCGAGATCGTGGAGGTGCGCCCCGGCCCAGTCGTCACCATGTACGAACTGGAGCCCGCCGCGGGCATCAAGGCGAGCCGCGTGATCGGCCTTGCCGACGACATCGCGCGTTCGATGTCCGCACTTTCGGCACGCATCGCCGTTGTGCCCGGCCGCAACGTCATCGGCATCGAACTGCCGAACGTGAAGCGCGAAACCGTGTCGCTTTCGGAAATGCTCTCGTCGGACGCGTTCGAAACGCAGACCGCCGCGCTCCCCATCGTGCTCGGTAAGGACATCGCGGGCGATCCCGTCGTCGCCGACCTCGCGCCGATGCCGCATCTCCTCATCGCGGGCACCACCGGCTCGGGCAAGTCCGTGGGCCTCAACGCCATGATCCTTTCGCTGCTCTACCGGCTCAGTCCGCGCGAGTGCAAAATGATCATGATCGATCCCAAGATGCTGGAACTTTCCGTCTACGACGGCATCCCGCATCTGCTTTCGCCCGTCGTCACCGAGCCGCCGAAGGCGATCCGCGCACTGAAATGGGCCGTCGAGCAAATGGAGGACCGCTACCGAATGATGGCGTCGGTCAACGTCCGCTCGCTTTCCGGCTTCAACGCGCGGGTGAAGGAAGCGCGGGCAAAGGGCGAGCCGTTCGTGCGGCGCGTCCACACCGGCTACGACAGCGAAACGGGCCAGCCGATCTACGAGACCGAGACGCTGGAGTTCGATACGCTGCCGCTGATCGTCGTCGTCGTCGACGAGCTCGCCGACCTGATGATGACCGCGGGCAAGGAGGTGGAGTTCCTGATCCAGCGCCTCGCACAGAAAGCGCGCGCGGCGGGCATCCACCTCATCATGGCGACGCAGCGGCCTTCGGTTGACGTCATTACCGGCGTCATCAAGGCCAACCTGCCGACGCGCATCAGCTTCTCGGTCACCTCCAAGATCGATTCGCGCACCATCCTCGGCGAGCAGGGCGCCGAGCAGCTGCTCGGCAAGGGCGACATGCTCTACATGCCCGGCGGCAAGCAGATCTCGCGCGTGCACGGCCCGTTCGTATCCGACGAGGAGGTCGAGCGCGTCGCCATCCACTGGCGCGAACAGGGCGCCCCCGAATATATCGCCGCCGTCACCGAGGAACCCGAGGGCTCGGACGGACAGTTCGGCCTGCCGATCGACGAGGACGACGCCGAGGCCGGCCTCTACCGCCGCGCCATCCAGGTGGTCGCCGAAAGCCAGAAGGCCTCCACGTCCTACCTCCAGCGGCAGCTCCGCGTCGGCTACAACAACGCCGCGCGCCTCATCGAACGCATGGAGAAAGACGGCTACGTCGGCACGCCCGACCACGTGGGGCGGCGCGAGGTGCTGATCGACCCGGACGGGAACCGAATCTGACGGCGGTTCAACGCCGGTTCAAGCGCAGTGCGGCACCATGCGCCCGGATTTGCCGCACCTTCGCGTCGGCGCTATCAGGACTCGTGATGAAAAAAGCCCTTCTTGCCCTTGCCGCCATCTTCGGCCTTTCGGCACCCGCCGCCGCCTCGATTCCCGAGGTGAGCGCGCACCTTGCGGCGACGCGGACGATGACGGCGGATTTCCGGCAGACGGCCGAGAGCGGCGCGGTGGCGACCGGTAAACTCACGCTCGCGCGGCCGGGGAAGGTGCGTTTCCAGTATCAGAAAGACGTACCGCTGCTGGTTGTGGCGGATGGGCGCAACCTCACCATGATCGACTATCAGGTGTCCCAGGTCTCGCGTTATCCGATCAAGCAGACGCCGCTTTCGGTGCTGCTCGATGCCAACGCCGACCTTTCGCGCTATGCCCGAATCGTCTCCTCGACGCCGAAGGCGCTGACCGTGGAGGCCAAGGACCGGAAGCACCCCGAATACGGCGTCATCACCATCTTTTTCGAGCGCGACCGAACCGCGCCCGGCGGCCTTGAGCTCAAAGGCTGGCGCGTGCTCGATGCGCAGGGCAACACCACGCGCGTCGATCTTTCAAACATCGCCTTCAACGTAAAGGTCGACGACAACGCCTTCCGTTACCGTGATCCGCGCCCGCGCAGCCGACCCGGCAGCCGATAGGCGGGATTCGGAGGCGGAACGGTCGAATTTACTGACCAAGCGCCTGGCCGTTCATTGAAGCGACAGGATCGGCGCCTTAAATTGTCATTAGTCGGCTGGTGTTCGGGATTTGCCCCCTGTTGCCCGGACCCGCCGCCGACTTGCGTGACGAGCGCAAAAAGGGCCCCCGTCTTCACCCCGAAGGCGGGGGCCTACGCATTTCTGAGCCTTTGCGTAGACGCCCGGCCTTGCTAAGCCGCTCGCCATGTCCCGTCTCAAGATCGCCAGCTGGAATATCAACTCCGTCCGCATCCGCCTGCCCATCATTGCGCAGCTGGTGAAGGATGAATCGCCCGACATCATCTGCCTGCAGGAAACCAAGGCCCAGAACGCGGATTTCCCGCTCGCCGCGATCCAGCGCATGGGTTACCCGCACGTGATCCTGAACGGCCAGCGGATGCACCACGGTGTCGCTATCCTTTCAAAGCAGCCGCTCGTGGAGGAGCGCCGGTTCGACTGGCAGGACAATGGCGAGGCACGCCACATCGGCGTGCGGCTGCCAAATGGCATCCTCCTTGAAAACGTCTACGTGCCCGCGGGCGGTGACATTCCCGACCGCACGCTGAACCCGAAGTTCGGACAGAAGCTGGATTTCGTGCAGCGCATGACGCGCTGGTCCGAGACGCTGCGCGACCCGACGATCATCCTCGGCGATTTCAACATCGCGCCGCTCGAATGCGACGTGTGGAGCCACAAGGCGCTGCTCGATGTCGTCAGCCACACGCCAATCGAAGTGGACGCGCTCACCGGCCTGATGCAGAGCCACGACTGGGTGGACGTCGCGCGCACGCTCGTGCCCGCGCCGCAGCGGCTCTACACATGGTGGAGCTATCGCAACAAGGACCACACGGTGAACGACCGCGGGCGGCGGCTCGACCATGTGTGGGTGTCACCCGCGATGAAGGACACGCTCGCGGACTTCCGCGTGCTTGAGCCCGCGCGGAGCTGGGAAAAACCTTCCGACCACATTCCGCTCATCGCCGAGTTCGCGCTTTGAGCAGCGCCGAACGCGCGATCGATGCCCTGCGGCGCGGTCACCCCGTGCGGGTGACCGACGGCGACGCGGCGATCGCTGTGCTCGCCATCGAGCTCGCCGATCCCGAATCGCTCGCGGCGTTTGAAGGCGGCGCGCGCGCGAATGTGCTGCTGACGGACAAGCGCGCGGCCTTCCTCGGCCTCGGCAACCAGCTTGCCGCGGCGGGGATGCAGGCGGTGCTGATCGAGCGAACGCCGTGGCTCGATCTCGATACGGCGCGCGCTGTCGCGGACCCTGTGCTCGATCTTGCAACGCCGCTGAAAGGCCCGTTCCGGAGTACGCTGCTCGGCAAAGCCGATCGGGCCGCACGCGCGGCGCTCAGCCTCGCGAAGCACGCCGGGCTGCTGCCCGCGCTGTTCGTGATCGCGGGCGGCGCTGCGGATGACGTCGTGACCGCGGCGGACATCGAACACTTCGCGGAAACCGGCGCGCTGAAGCTCGTCAGCCGCGCGCGCCTGCCCATCAAGGTGCACGAGAAGACCGAGATTGTCGCTTTCCGCCTGCCGGGCGGGCCCGAGCATCTCGCGCTGCTGATCGGCGATCCTTACGGCACCACGCCGCTCGTGCGCCTGCACAGTTCCTGCCTCACCGGCGACCTGCTCGGTTCGCTGAAGTGCGATTGCGGGGATCAGCTCCACACCGCGCTGCACGCCATTGCTGAGTCCGGCGGTGGCATCCTGCTCTATCTGCAGCAGGAGGGGCGCGGCATCGGCCTTATCAACAAGCTGCGCGCCTATGCGCTGCAGGATCAGGGGTTCGATACCGTCGACGCCAACCTGCGGCTCGGCTTCGAAATCGACGAGCGTGAGTTCGCGCTCGCCGCGAACATGCTGAAAGCACTCGGCTTCGGCACGATTCGCCTGCTGACCAACAACCCCGCGAAGGTCGCAGGGCTGGAAGCCGAGGGCATCACCGTCTCCGAGCGGTTGCCGCTGAAGGCCGGCGAGGGCGCGCACAACGAAGCGTATCTACGCACCAAGCGCGACCGCACCGGGCACATGCTTTGAGCGCCATCCGCGTCGACACCGGCGCGCGCGCGCTGACGGCGTTCGGTGAGACCGTGCCGTGCCTGATCGGCAAGGCGGGCGCGACCGACGCTATGGCGAAGCGCGAAGGTGACGCCATGACGCCGCGCGGCACCTACGCCATTCGCGCGCTGCTGGTCCGCCTCGACAAGCTCACGGCCCCGAACACGCGGCTGCCGTGGCGCTGGCTGCACCCGAGCGACGGCTGGTCCGATGATGTGCGCGACCCCGCCTACAACCGCCCGGTCCGCCACCCGCATCCGTTTTCGGCGGAGCACTTGTGGCGCGAGGACGGGCTCTACGACCTCATCGTCATCCTCGGCCACAACGACACACCGCCCGTTCCGGGCATGGGCAGCGCGATCTTCCTGCACTGCACGGCGGCGAAGGATTTCACGCAAGGGTGCGTTGCCATTCCGCGCGCGACGCTGCTGGAAATCGTTGAGCAGCTTGCTCCGGGCGATACGATCGAGATCGTCTGAGCCGAAGCTCAGGAGAGATCCCGGCGCTTCACGCCGCTGAAGCCGAGGATGAAATCCGGGCCGAATGCTGCGGAGGGCGTGTGGAAGCCCGGTGCAACCTCGCCGCCGTGGACACGGCGGGCGATCTCGACGGCGGTGAGGGCGGTGAGCGTGTAGCCTTCGGGGGTTTCGAGCTGGCTGACGGCGCGGTTTCCTTCGGCATCCGTCGCATGGCCGACGAGCACGCTGCGGCCCCGGCCGCGCGCCTCGGCATCGGGGCCGGGCGGCATCCGGTCGATCGCGCGGCCCGCGAGCCAGCGACCCGGCGCGCTGGCGATCAGCGTCCGCAGCAGGCGCGGTATCCCGAGCGCCCGTTCGAGCGGCGGGCTCGCTTCGAAGAAAACGCGGATGTCGGGGATGCCAGTGGAATGCCACGCGGTGGAGACATCACCCCAGCTGACGCCGACGGTCGGCTTCAGACCGCGCCCGAAATCGGCGGTGCCTCGGGGCACCTCGGAAAGTTCTTCAATGACCCCGCCCTCGCGCACGCGGGTGCCCGCCGCCATGCCTTCCAGCATCGTGCGCGTCGTCCCCCGGCTCGCCTCGTTGAGGCCGCCGATGACGAGGTCGAGCGAGACCGCACCGGGCAGACGGCGCTTCAGGTGCGCAGCGAGGCAATCCGACGGAACGACGTCAAACCCCGCACCGGGGAGCACGGTGATGCCCACCGCTTTCGCCGCGGTATCGCGCGCGGCGAGTGCCTCGAACACGTCGATCTCGCCGGTGATATCGATGTAATGCGCGCGCGCCGCGAGGCAGGCCGCCAGCATCGGCGCCGACGTACGCGAGAACGGCCCGGCGAGATGGAGCACCGTGCCGATGCCCGAAAGTGCGCCCGAAACATCGCCCTTGAGGTCGAAGATGCGCGAAGGCAGCCCGGTTTCGTCGGCGAGCGCTTCGACCGCCTGACGATTGCGGCCCGCCAGAACCGGCTTCAATCCGCGCGCGAGTGCGCGTTCCACCACCAGCCGGCCCGTGTAGCCGTTTGCGCCGTAGATGAGGATGTCGCCGCCCATGTCGGGCAGCCTAGTGCGTTTCGCGCGTTCCGAACAGTGCCGAGCCGACGCGCACGTGCGTAGCGCCGAGTTCCACGGCCGTTTCGAAATCCGACGACATGCCCATGCTGAGCCCGGAGAGCCCGTGGCACGCGGCGAGTTTTGCGAGCAGCGCGAAATAAGGCGCGGGCGCCTTGTCGGCGGGCGGAACGCACATCAGCCCGGCGAGCGGGATCTCCGCCGCGCGCGCTTCGGCGAGAAGCGAAGGGAGATCGTCTATGGCGACGCCGCCCTTCTGCGGTTCGTCACCGATGTTCACCTGCACGAAACAGGGCACCCGGCGCCCGGACGCCGCCATCGCTTTCCCTAGTGCGGCGACGAGCGACGAGCGATCGAGCGAATGAATGGCGTCAAACAGCGCAACGGCCTCCGCTGCCTTATTGGACTGGAGCTGGCCGATGAGGTGCAGTTCGATGCCGGGGAACACCTCGCGAAGTGCAGGCCATTTCGCCGCGGCTTCCTGCACGCGGTTCTCCCCGAACACGCGCTGGCCGGCTTCGAGCAGCGGGCGGATCTCTTCGGCACCGAAAGTCTTTGAGACTGCGACGAGGGTGATGTCCGTTCCCCTGCCTGCACCCTTTGCGGCTTTTTCGATGCGGGCGTGAATGTCGGCGAGTGTCTCGGCAGCGGTCATGTGCTTCCCTATAGAGAGGGGAATGCGATGCCGCCACTCCCAGCGCCTGCCCGAAACCTGGCTGTTCACCGATCCGCGCATGGGAGAGGCGCTGTGGGGTGCGATCCGCCGCTTGCCGCGCGGCAGCGGCATCGTACTGCGGCACTACCATGCTGCGGATCGCACGGCGGTTGCGCGGCGCGCGGCAAAACTCGCGCGGCGATACGGGCACATGCTGGTGGTGGCCGGAGACGCCCGGCTCGCGCGGGCCGTGGGTGCGGACGGCGTGCATATGCCGGACGGCGGGCGGCCGACGCGTGACGTCATAACGGCAGCGTCACATGATCGCGCCGGGTTGGTGCGGGCGCAGCGCGCAGGCGCAAAGCTCGGATTCCTCTCGCCCGTATTCCCAACAGGCTCGCATCCTGGCGCGCGGACGCTCGGCACGGTGCGGTTCGGGCTGACGGCGCGCGGAGCGGGGATCACCGTTGCAGCGCTCGGCGGCATGACCCCCAAACGCTACGCGCGGATGCTTGCGCTGGGCGCAGAGGCTTGGGGCGCGATCGACGCCTGGAATAGCTGAGGCTTACCGTTTGCAGCCCAGAACGGGCGAAACCACAGCCGATGCTAGAAGCTGAAAGAGGTGCCCAGGTAAACCGCGCCGGCTTCGCCTTCGGTGCCGAGGCGTTCACCGCTGCGCAGCAGGTAGCGCCCCGAAGGATCCGATTCGGACATCTGGTAGCGCACGCCGCCGATGACCGAGAGGCGCGGATTCAGCGCATAGGCGCCGCCGAGTTCGACCGTGTAGCGCTTGTCGAGGCTGAGCGGGTTCACCCAGCCGTCGGCATCGCGTTCAGCGTTCAGCTGAAGCGCGGTCTTCCAGCGGCTGCCGCGATAGGAGAGGCCAAGGTCGATGCCTTCGCGCTCGTCGCTGAGCACACTGGCGATCTTGCTGTAGCCACCGGTGAGCGCGAAGCCACGGAGCGCCACGGAAACGTCGAAGTTGTAGGCCGTCGCCGCTTCGGTTTCGGCCGGACGCGCGGTTTCCGGCGCGGCGGCGCGGACGACGCGCGACGTCACGCCGAGCGCGAGCGCCTTGTTATCACGGCTCTTGCCCGAGGGCGTGAAGCGGAACGTGCGTTCCTGCGAGGCGCCGGCAACACCGGCACGGCGCGCATTGTCGAGCATGGGCGGCGTGAAGGAGCCGAGCGTTTCGGCTTTGAGCGGCGTCACCACGCCCGCGGTGGTCGTGAGCTTGCGTCGGGCCTCGGAACCCTTCGCGGCGGCGGCCTTGTCGGCAGCAACCTTCTCAATCGGCTTCTTCGAAGAGGCGGCGGCGGGAAGCGCGCACAGCATCATGCCCGCGGAAACCGCGACCAGTGCTTTCGCTGCGTATGTCCCAACCCGAATCATAACCCCCGCGCTTCTGTCGCGTGCCTGTGACAACTACGTGACAGAACTACAGTTTCCTCCGCACGAATCCGAGTCCGAATCGCTCGTTTGGCGGCGACCGGCCGGGTTCGTTCGAACCTGTTGCAACATCTCAACAGCCAATGCAACGCGAAGAGGGGCTATGCGCCCCCGAAAGCGGTGCCTATAACGGCCGCCGAGCAAGCCTGATGGAGCGGAAATCCACGTGAAGACGAGTGTACGCATTACGGGTCTGGCAATCGCGCTGGCCCTGCTCGCCGCCTGCGGAGGCAAGAAGGACGCGCCGCGCGCCGACCTCGCCGCCGCGACGACGACGACGATCGGCGTCAATTCTTACCTGTGGCGAGCAAGCCTTGAAACACTGGCGTTCATGCCGATGGCGCAGGTCGATTCGAACGGCGGCGTCATCGTGACCGACTGGTATGCCAACCCGCAGGCCCCCGGCGAGCGCGTAAAGGTTACCGTGTATATCCTCGACCGCGAGCTGCGCGCCGATGCGCTGCGCGTCGCCGCCGTCCGCCAGCAGCAGCAGGGCGGCAACTGGATCGACGCGCCGGTGCGCGCCGGCACCGTGCAGAAGCTCGAGGAAACCATCCTCGCCCGCGCCCGCGACATGCGCAGGGCCGTGTATCAGGGCTAAAGGCCGATGACGCGATTCAACCCCGCGGTCGCCGACGGCCGCTGGCAACGCATTTGGGACGAGCGCCAGGCCTTCGCGGCCGACAGCGCGTCTGAAAAGCCCAAGACATACGTGCTGGAGATGTTCCCCTATCCTTCGGGGCGTCTGCACATGGGCCATGTGCGCAACTACACGATGGGCGACGTTATCGCGCGCTTCCGCCGCGCGCGCGGTTTCGAGGTGCTGCACCCGATGGGCTGGGACGCCTTCGGTATGCCGGCCGAGAACGCCGCGTTCGAGAAGAAGACGCACCCGGAAAGCTGGACGCGGCAGAACATCGCGGCAATGCGCGAGCAGTTCCGCAGCCTCGGCTTCGCGCTCGACTGGAGCCGCGAGTTCGCGACCTGCGACGCCGAATACTACGGCCACGAGCAGGCGCTGTTCCTGAAGATGCTGGCGGCGGGACTCGTTACCCGCAAGGAAAGCTACGTCAATTGGGACCCGGTCGACATGACCGTGCTCGCCAACGAGCAGGTGATCGACGGCAAGGGGTGGCGCTCCGGCGCCCCCGTCGAGCGCCGCCTGCTCAGCCAGTGGTTCCTGAAGATCACCGATTTCGCCGACGAACTGCTTGAAGGGCTGGGGAGCCTGGACGAGTGGCCGGACAAGGTGCGGCTGATGCAGGAGAACTGGATCGGCCGCAGCCGGGGCCTGAAGTTCCGCTTCGCCATTCACGGCCGCGAGGACGGCCTCGACGTGTTCACGACGCGGCCCGACACGCTGTTCGGGGCGAGCTTTGCCGCCATCGCCGCCGACCATCCGCTTGCCGCCGAGCTGGCGCAGAAAGATGCGGGCCTGGCCGCTTTCATCGCGGAGTGCCGCAAGACGGGCACGTCGGCCGAAGCCATCGAGACCGCCGAGAAGAAGGGCTACGACACGGGCCTCCGCGTCGTGCATCCGCTCGACCCGACCTGGACGCTACCGATCTTCGCGGCGAACTTCGTGCTGATGGAATACGGGACCGGCGCCATTTTCGGCTGCCCGGCGCACGATCAGCGCGACCTTGATTTCGCGCGGAAATATCAGCTGCCGGTGACGCGCGTTGTCGGGGATGCCGAGGAGCCGATCGGGGACGAGGCCTATGTCGGGCCGGGGCGTCTGGTGAACTCCGGCTTCCTTACGGGCATGGAGGTTGACGACGCCATTGCCGCCGTGATCGCACGCGCCGAAGGTGAGGGCTGGGGCGAGGGGACGACGCAGTTCCGGCTTCGGGACTGGGGCGTTTCGCGGCAGCGTTACTGGGGCACACCGATCCCGGTGATACACTGCGGGGACTGCGGTGTGGTGCCGGTGCCCGAAGGCCAGCTACCGGTACGCCTGCCTGCCGACGTGACCTTTGAAACGCCCGGCAACCCGCTGGAGCACCACCCAACGTGGAAGAATGCCGATTGCCCGAAATGCGGCAAGCCGGCGCGGCGCGAGACCGACACGCTGGACACGTTCGCCGATTCGAGCTGGTATTTCATCCGCTTCGCCAGCCAGCCGAAGGACAAGGCTTTCGACCGCGCCGAGGCGGAAAGCTGGCTGCCGGTCGATCAGTATATCGGCGGTGTCGAGCACGCGATCCTGCACTTGCTCTATGCGCGCTTCTGGACGCGCGCGCTTAAGGCCTGCGGGCTCATCGACCTTGAGGAACCGTTCAAGCAGCTCTTCACGCAGGGCATGGTGACGCACGAGACGTACCGCGCCGCTGATGGCCGCTGGCTGCTGCCGAGCGAAGTGGAGCGGCGGGACGGCGATCTATTCGAAGTAGGCGGCGGGGCCGTGACCGTCGGCCGCGTCGAGAAGATGTCTAAATCGAAGAAGAACACGGTCGATCCCTCGCCGATCCTCGACCAGTACGGCGCTGACGCCGTGCGCTGGTTCGTGCTTTCCGACTCCCCGGCCGAGCGTGACCTGCAGTGGACCGAGGCGGGCATCGAAGGCGCGTGGCGCTTCGTGCAGCGCGTGTGGCGCCTGGTGAACGAGACCAAGGACGATGCCGGCGGCGAGGACGAGGCGCTGACGCGCGCGGCGCATATCGCCATCGACGGCATCACCGCGGACATCGAGGCGCTGCGCTTCAACAAGGCCGTCGCCAAGAGCTATGAGCTTGCCGCCGCGATCGAGAAGGCCCCGGCATCGTCGGCGCGCCGCCACGCCGTGAAGATGCTCGTGCAGCTCGTCTCGCCCGCGATGCCGCACCTTGCCGAAGAGGCGTGGGAAGCCCTTGGCGAAGCGGGCCTTGCCGTGGACGCGGTGTGGCCCGAAGCCGACCCCGCGATGCTGGCGCAGGACACGGTGACGATCGCCATTCAGGTGAACGGCAAGCTGCGCGACGAGGTGGAAGCCGCGAAGGGCGCGACGCGCGAGGACATGGAAGCGCTGGTCCTGACCCGCGAGAAGGTGCAGCGTGCGCTGGATGGCAAAACCCCGCGCAAGGTGATCGTGGTGCCCGACCGGCTCGTGAATATCGTCGCATGAAACGCACCGCTGCCCTGCTGCTCTTGCTGCTGGCGGGCTGCGGACTGCAACCGGTCTATTCGGGCGGCAGCCAGGGCCCGGCTGCGACGATCCTCACCGGGATCGACGTGCCGGTGATCCCCGAAAAATCGGGCTATCTGGTGCGGCAGGCGCTGCTCGACCGCCTGCCCGACGCGAGCGGCGAGCGCCGCTACAAGCTGATCGTGAAGCTGGACGACAGCATCAGCGGCTTCGGCGTGCGCGGCGACGATTCGATCTCGCGCGAACGGCGCCAACTGCGCGCGCGCTGGCAGCTGGTGGAAGACGCAAGCGGCGCCGTGCTGATCGATGCTGCCGCGCGGTCCGACGCGGGCATCGACATCGTGAGTTCCGAATATGCCGTGATCGCGGCGGAAAACGCGGCGCTCGAACGGCTTTCCGAAGAGATCGCCCAGCAGATCATCGCGCGCGTCGCACTGTTCGCGCGCAGCGAAGCGACGCGGTGAAGGCGGCGTGAAGGCCGCGGATCGCAAGGCGATCGACGCGGCGCTGGCGCGCTTCGACCCCGCCACCCGGCTGGTTCTGCTCTACGGCCCCGACGAAGCGCAGGCGCGCGAGATCGCCGACCGGTTCACCGTGCTGCTCGCCCCGGCGGACGATCCGATGGGCCGCATCGATTTCGAGCCGACCGCGCTCGCAGGCGATCCCGCAAGGCTCGCCGATGAAGCCGCCGCGGTTTCGATGTTCGGCGATCGCCGCCTGATCCGCGTGGACGGCGCGGGCGACAATTGCACCGCCGCGATCGAGGCGCTGCTGACGGCACCGGCCGCCGGCAACCCGGTGGTGATGGTGGGAACGGGCAGCCTGAAGGCGACGTCCGCGCTCATCAAGACCGCAGCCGCCTCCCCGCTCGCCATCGTCGCGCAGTGCTTCGTGCCCGATGGCCGCGAGGCGGTGGACATGGTGATCGACGCCTGCGCGCGGCATGGGCTGAAACCCTCTCGCGAGGCGGCGGATGCGCTGGCCGCCGGCTTCGGCGCGGAGCGCGGCGTACTGGCCCGCGAACTCGAAAAGCTCGCGCTCTACCTCGAAGCAGCGCCGGACCATGTGCGCGCACTAGAAATGGATACGCTCGCCGAACTTGGCGCGGCGATGGCCGAATCGGATTTCGACGCGCTCGTGAACGCGGTCGCAGACGGCAATTCCGCCGAGGCCGAAGTGCAGGCGGCAAAGCTTGGCCGCAACGGCATCGTGGGCATTCCGCAACTGCGCGCGGTGGCACGGCGGCTGGCGCTGCTCGGCGAGCTAAGACGCACGATCGACACGGGGCGCAGCGCGAAGGAAGCCGTGGAAGCCGCGCGACCGCCGATCTTCTGGAAGGCGCGCGACCGCATCGCGCGGCAGGCATCGGCATGGAACACCCCGGCGCTGCGCAGCGGCCTTTCGCGTCTTCTGGAAGCGGAGCGCCAGATCAAGTCTCCGGGTGCGGCAAGCCCCGAACTGCTGACATCACGCGCGCTGCTGGCGGTTGCGCATCTGGCGCGACGGCGGCGCTGAACGACGCCTAGAGTATCGCGCGGAAAAGTGAGAACCGGTTTTCCGCCAGAGACGAAGCGACAATCAAGGGATAGAGCACGCGTCCTGCGTCAGATTTCACGCAGAGCGCTCTAGGAACGGCTTTATTAATGCCGCCCGGAAACGAAGGCGGCGAGCCGCTGCAAACCCCGATCGACCACGGCCTGATCGAGCGGGCGCTCCAACTCTTGCAGCAAATCCCGCAAATCCGTGCTCTGCAGCTCCGGACATTGCGTTGGCGGAGGGGGTGTACCCCTGCCATGTCTGCTGCCGGTGTCCTTTTCGGCCATCTTGTTTTCCACCCGGTGTCCGCAGCCCCCAATCAGGCGGGTACGATGCACCGTTTTTCTTAATGTTCTCTCACGGCGGTGAACGCACGGCGAGAGATTCGGGTCCACCCGCCGCGTTCCTGCGCGCGACTGCGTTGCAAACGTGCATCATCCACCCGCGCGGCGTCAACGCCGGGCACAAACGAAAAGCCGCCCGGGCCGGCGGGGGAGCACGGACCGGGCGGCGATGAAGGCCAGGGCGCACGGGGGATTTGGCGCCGCGGCCCTTTCGGGCAACGTTGGGACACTTCATGCCGCGGGGGCGGCCTTGTGCCCTTCTTTCAGCAGACCGCCCGGCGGGAACGGAGAGGAACCAGGGGAGGAACCGTTGGCTGATCAGTCTGCACGCACAGGTCTAGCCCCGGAATCGTAAACAAGTCGTAAACAACGCACGCATAAGTTGTGTTGGGAGCACAAAAGTTGCGCCGGACGACTTTTCGTGGGGGACGATTTAGCGCCGCAGCGCGGATCGAAGCCTCGTGAAGGCTTCGAGATGACGCGCCCGATCGGCTTGTGCGGCCTCTCGCAGCGCCGCCCCCGATTCGGAGCCTGCGAGCGCTTCGGCGACCTCCGCGAACGGTGCCGCCGCGCGTTCGAGCCGGCTGAGCCGAAGCTCTGCCGCCGCCCACGCGCTTTCGCCCGCACCGGCGCTGGCTGCCGCCGACACGGCGGTTTCCGCAGCCCTCAGCGCATCGGCCCACGCACCGCGCGCCGCCGCCAGGCGCGCTTCGAGCGCGGGAAGATCGGGCGCGGGGGTTGAGACCGCCGCCGGCGGCGCGGCAACGCAGGGACGCGCGCCGACCGGCGCCGATTCGGCCGCAGGACCGCAGGGCGCGTTCGGCGATCCCGGCACGCGCGCCAGCGATGGCCATTCGCCGCCACGGTCCGCGCAGGCGCCGAGCATCAGGGAAACGGCCAGAAAAGCCGGGAAAGCAAGGTATCGCATCGCGGCGGGACGATAGAGATGCCGCCCCTCAGCCGCAAGCGCGCGCAAACCGCCACGACAGTGCAAACACGGGCTTGAACACGATGCGCGAGGCGACTATGTAGCGCCCTCCCGTGCGCGCCCGTAGCTCAGCTGGATAGAGCATCAGACTACGAATCTGAGGGTCGGACGTTCGAATCGTTCCGGGCGCGCCAATTTTCTCTTTTGTTCAGCCCTCAAACGCCGGGCGGGTTTGTTTGCTGCCCCTCAGGCGCCGGGCGGCGACATCCGTCGCCTGGGCTTTCCTCGCATAAGCTCGGGCGGCCCGTCGGCCTTGCGAACCCGTTCGGGTTCGAGGCGCAGCTTTCGGGCTATCGTGTCGGCGTTTGCCCCGATAAAGCAGCGGCATGGGCGATTACCGCATTATCGATGTCCAGCTCGACGACCGCACGATTCTGTGGCGGAGCGCGGATATCGAGCAGGAGCGGCGCGTTGCCATCTTCGATCTGCTTGAAGGCAACACCTTCCGCCTCGTGACGGCGCGCGGCGCACCGCACGAGGGGCCCTACCGGATTCGCCTGCGCGTGGAGGACGGGCGGCTCGCCATCGACATCGCGGATAGCGACAGCGAACACATCGAAACCATCGTGCTCGCGCTCTCTCCGTTCCGCCGCGTGATCCGCGAGTATTTCGCGGTCTGCGAGAGTTATTATCAGGCGATTCGGCAATCGACGGCGAGCCAGATCGAAACCGTCGACATGGCGCGGCGCGGCATCCACAACGCCGCCGCCGAAACGCTGATCGAGCGGCTGGCCGGCAAGATCGAAGTGGATTTCGACACGGCGCGGCGGCTATTCACACTCATCTGCGTGCTGCACATCCGCGGCTGAGGTTCTTCTGAAAGGGACAGGGTTTCATGGCGGTGATGTCCGACAAATGGATTCGCGGGCAGGCGCTTGAGAACCGCATGATCGAACCGTTCGTGGACAGCCAGCGCCGCGAGGGCACGATCAGCTTCGGCCTCTCGTCCTACGGCTATGACGCGCGCGTCGCCGACGAATTCAAGATCTTCACCAACGTTGATTCGGCGGTGGTCGACCCCAAGAATTTCGATTCGAACAGCTTCGTCGATCGCAAGACCGACGTGTGCATCATCCCGCCCAACTCGTTCGCGCTCGCCCGCACCGTGGAGTATTTCCGTGTGCCGCGCGACGTGCTCGTCATCTGCCTCGGCAAATCTACCTACGCACGCTGCGGCATCATCGTGAACGTGACGCCGCTCGAACCCGGCTGGGAAGGCCATGTGACGCTCGAGTTTTCGAACACGACGCCGCTGCCCGCGCGCATCTATGCGAACGAAGGCGCGTGCCAGTTCCTGTTCCTGCAGGGCAACGAACCCTGCGAGACGAGCTATGCCGACCGCGCAGGCAAATACATGGGCCAGCGCGGCGTGACGCTGCCGCGGCTGTGAGGCCGTGACCGACGAACAGACGCGCCGCGGGCTTGCGGCGGGGGTCGGCGCTTTCCTGATCTGGGGCACGATGCCCCTCTATATTCACATGTTTGCGGGGATTCCCGCAGCGGACGTGCTTGCCCACCGCGTGCTCTGGGCGTTCGTGCTGCTTGCCTTCGCCGTCGCCGCGCTCAGGGGCTGGACTCGGCTGCGGATAGCGATGGCCGCGCCGCGCCTGATGCTGATGCTTGCCGCGAGCGGGGCGCTGATCGCGGCAAACTGGCTGATCTACACGTGGGCGGTGCTGAACGATCGGGCGCTCGACACGAGCCTCGGCTATTTCATGCAGCCCCTGCTCAACGTCGCGATCGGCGTGCTCCTGCTCAAGGAGGCGTTTCCGGTTTCCAAACGCATCGCGGTCGCGCTGGCGGCGATCGGCGTCGGTATCGTCACCGTGGTGCACGGATCGCTGCCGTGGGTTTCGATCGGGCTTGCGCTGTCGTTCGGTTTCTACGGTATCATCCGAAAATTCACGGTCGTCGATCCGGTGACGGCGCTCGTCGTGGAAACCGGCTGGCTGGTCCCAGTCGCGGCCGGATGGCTGGCGATGGCGCCGCGCGACGTGTTCGGCCACGGCACCGCCATCGACATTGCGCTCGTCGGTTCGGGGCTCATCACCATCGTACCGCTCGGCCTGTTCGGCTATGCGGCGCGGCGGTTGCCGCTCTCGACGATCGGAATGCTTCAGTATCTGGGGCCTTCGCTCGTGTTTCTCGCCGCCGTCTTCATCCTCGGCGAGCCGCTCGATATCGGTCGCCTCGCCGCCTTCGTCTGCATCTGGGCGGGGCTTGTCGTCTTCTCGATCGGCGGCTTACGCGCCGCCGCAAATCCCGCTAGACCATAACCCCATGGACAAGATCATCATTCGCGGCGGAAGGCCGCTTTCCGGACGCATCGCCATCTCTGGCGCGAAGAACGCCGCACTCACGCTGATGCCCGCGGCGATCCTCACCGAGGAACCGCTGACGCTGCGCAACCTGCCGCGCCTCGCCGATGTCGATACGTTCGGCCACCTGCTCAATCAGCACGGCGTCTCGACGATGATCGAGGGCCACCGGCGCGGCGAATTCGGACGCGTGATGACCATAAAGGCCGCGCGGCTCACCTCGACGCTCGCGCCCTACGACATCGTGCGCAAGATGCGCGCTTCGGTGCTCGTGCTCGGGCCACTGCTCGCGCGCGCGGGCGAGGCCACCGTGTCGCTCCCCGGCGGCTGCGCGATCGGCAACCGGCCGGTCGACCTGCACCTGAAAGCCATGGAATCCCTCGGCGCCGAGATCGAAGTGACGTCAGGCTATGTGAAGGCGACGACCGCGAAGGGTCTTGTCGGCGGGCGGATCGACTTCCCTATCGTTTCGGTGGGTGCCACGGAGAACGCGCTGATGGCCGCCGTGCTCGCGAAGGGCGAGTCGGTGATCGAAAACGCGGCGCGCGAACCCGAAATCGTCGATCTCGCGAACTGCCTGAACGCGATGGGCGCGAAGATCGAGGGGCACGGCACCTCGACGATCCGCGTGCAGGGCCGCACCAGTCTGCACGGCGCGACATATGCGGTGATGCCCGACCGGATCGAGGCGGGGAGCTATGCCTGCGCGGTCGGCACGGCGGGGGGCGAGGTGGAACTTGTGGGCGCCGACCTCGCCACGCTCGGCGTCGTCGCGGACCGGCTGCGCGATGCGGGGCTTGAGGTGGAGGCAACCGAAGGCGGCGTCCGCGTGAAGCACACCGGCGGTATCCGCGCGATCGACATCGAAACGCAGCCGTTCCCCGGCTTCCCCACCGACATGCAGGCGCAGTTCATGGCGATGCTGGCGCTCGCAGAGGGCACCAGCCACCTCACCGAAACGATCTTCGAAAACCGCTACATGCACGTACCCGAACTCGCGCGCATGGGGGCGGACATTCGCGTTTCGGGGCGCACCGCCGAAGTACACGGCGTCGCGAAGCTCACCGGCGCGCAGGTGATGGCGACCGACCTTCGCGCCTCGATGAGCCTTGTGCTCGCGGGTCTTGCGGCGGAGGGCGAGACGGTGGTGAACCGCATCTATCACCTCGACCGCGGCTATGAGCATCTGGAAGAAAAGCTCTCCGGCGCGGGCGCCGACATCGAGCGGGTTTCCAGTGACTGAGCGGCTGCGGCTGCTGGCGGCGGACGAAGCGGATCTCGAAACGATTTCCGCGCTGGTGCAGGACGCCGCCGTGAAGTGCCGCGACATCGCCTATGATGCGAAGGCGCGGCGGCTTGTCATCATCGCCAACCGCTACCGCTGGGAAACCCGGCAGCCCTCGCGCGTGCGCTGCGTGCTGCGTCTGGATTCGCTCACCAGTCTCAAGCGGCGGGACTGGCCATCATCCGACACGGTGCTCGATCTGCTCGCGCTGCGCTGGGAAAACGGCGGCATCGAGATCGATTTCGCGGGCGGGGCGGCACTGCGGGCGGACGCGGAATGCATCGATGTGGAGCTGCACGACCTGAGCGGCCCGTGGGGCACGAAACGGACGCCGCGCCACCAGCTTTAGCGCTCAGCGTCCTTGAGCAGCTTGTCACGCCCGGCGAAGAGCAGCCGGTCTTCCTCTTCGAAACCGCGATACCAGAGAACGATGCCGTAGGTGGCAAGGATGGCCGGCAGGCCGAGCACGAGTTCCCAGTACGCGACCAGATAGCGCTGCACGAGAATGCCGACGGCGAAGGCCGCACCGGCCGCAAGCAGCATCGGCCAGCGCCAGCCCGAAACCGGCTCGCCGATCGTGGCGCGCAGCAGCCGCGATTTGACGACCGTCGCGAACAGCCCCGAGGCGAGGAGCGCGGCGGCGGGGGCGATGCCGTTCACCGCGGCATTCGGCGATTCGGCCGGAAACAGCTCCCGGAACAGCGGAATGAAGGCGAGCGTGAGGCCGACCTGCACCCCGAGCGTCGCCACCGACAGCATCAGGTTGCGGTGGCGCGCCGTGTAGACGAGGCAGGTTTCCGCGACCGCGCCCGTCACGTAGGCGATTTCGGCGAGCAGCAGCAGGTTGAGGATCATCGTGCCGCTGCCGAAGCCTTCGCCGACAAGATCGAGCACGGCCTCGCCGGTCATCCCGAGGGACAGCGCGATGCCGATCTGCGCGGCGAGAATCCAGAAACCGACCTGGCGGAGATGCCCGGCGATGACGGCGTTGTTCGCCTGCTTGAGGCCATTGGTGATGACCGGCGCCAGAATCGGGTCGAACGTCACTTTGAGCTTCTGGGGAAGCGTGACCACCTGCTGCGCGACATAATAGATGCCGAGCACGGCGGGCGTCGCGAACTGGCCGAGGATCAGGAGATCGATACGCCGCGAGGCCCACTCGATGGCGTCAGCCCCCGCGATCGGAAGATTTTCCCGCATCATGCGGAACAGGCGGACGGGATGCGGACGCCAGCCGCGGGGCAGGCCGAACAGGCGCACGCACGGCACGATCGACGCCACGAACGCCGCGCCGAGAGACACGGCATAGGCGATGATCATCGCGTCCGGCTTCCATTCCGGGATCATGGCGAGCGCCGCGGCGAAGATCGTGAGCACCCACGGCTCCACGATCGACCGCGCCGTGACCGTGGCGCCGACGCGGTGCCGATAGGCGAGCGCGGCAAGCGCGACATCCGAACCGACGATGAAGATCGCCGTGAGCGGGAAGATCCGGTCGAGCCCCGAGATCTTGCTGTTCGGGAAAACGATCTGCGGCAGCGCGATCATGATGAGCGCGCCGATCAAGGACAGCATCCACGCGAGCACCAGCCCATCGCCGACGACGTGGCTTTCGGGACGATCGCCCTTGCTGAGTTCCTTGGCGAGGCCGCGCTTGAGGCCGATGGTGGCAAGCGCCGCCATCAGCTCCACGATCATCGTGGCATAGGCGAAGCGGCCGAGCGCCTCCGCGCCGTAGAGCTGCCCAGCGATGAACAGGAAGGGCAGGCGCGCCAGCAGCCGGAGCACGAACCCGAAGAAGTTCGTGCGCCCGCCCTTGGCGAGCGCCGCGGTATCCGCGTCGCGCGTCCCTTCTTCGGCCTTTTCGGTCAAACCCGGCGCACCGGGCGGTTCGTCCTCATGGCACCGCTTTAGAGGATCACGCGCCAAAGTGTGAGAGGATTTGAAACGCCGCTCGCCCCAGTCCCAATGCTTCTCAGCCCAGAATCGCCTCGGCGCGTTCGATGTCCATCATCGCGGCGGCGTGGCTGGCGTGAAAACCCGCGAACGCGACCTGCTTCATGAGCGGGCCTTCCGAAAGCAGCAGCGCATCGCCGTAGACATCGAGCTGCCCGGCCGCCTGTTCGGCACGGCGCAGCAGCGGCTGCACGAGGACCGCCGCGGAAAGGCTGGTGCCGCCGCTCTCGGAGCGCGCGAACAGCCGCTCGAGCGCCAGCTTCACCGCGCGGCGTTCGGCGTTCGCCTCCACGATCATCTGCTCGTCTTCGGTGAGTACGGGGCCGGTGGGAACCGGCGGCGGCGCAGCGGCAGCGACTGCGATGCGCGCGCGTTCGACCTGCGCCAGAAGATTGAGCGGCGGCCCCTTCGCTTCCGCAAACACATCGGCAGGCGGAAGATCGGCGCCCGCCGAAAGATCCACGGGTTCGGTTTCCATGAGAGCGGAGAGTTCGGCATCGATATCGAAGGCAGCGACCTGCGACATCCCGGTTTCTTTTCGAATTTCGCCCGCGACGCGTTCGACGATGAACGGCTGCATCGCAAGGAATGTCAGCACGAACAGCGCCGCTGCGGCTGCAAGCAGCCCGGCCAGCAGCCAGCGTTCCTGCCGGGCGAGCGTCGCGGCAGCCGGAACCGATGGCACGATGATGACTTCTGGTTTCATGAGCGACCGGGAATGTAATCGATCGCGGGAACATCATGGTGAATTATTTCATTGTCGAACAGATTAAGTGATTGTTTACTTCCCCGTCTTGCGAAGGCGAAATGAAACTGTTCCGCATCTGAAGTAATTAACCAATTATTAACCTTGTGTTCACCGTTGCCGCGAGGCCGCGCGCTTCATGCTGGCGAAAGGTCGATGCGGGCAATCTCTTCGTCGAACGGGCCTTGTTGCCGCCGCGATTGGCGCATACACGGCGCACACGGGACGGTAACGGATACGCACGCCTTGGGCCGATTTCTGAAATCAGCACTGAAAATTTCGCTCGCCTTCGGAACCCTCCTGCTCGTCGTCCTGGCGGTCGCGGTGGGCATCCAGATGTCGTCGCTGCCTTCGTTCGACGACATGATGCGTTCGCCGAACGGCCAGTCCATCCGCGTGCTTTCAGCGGACGGCGCCGTGCTCGTGTCGGTGGGTCCGTCCTATGGCCAGTGGCTGACCTACGACGAGATTCCCGATGTGATGGTGGACGCGATGCTGGCGGTGGAAGACCGCCGCTTCCGCTGGCATCCCGGCATCGATCCGCTGGGCATCGCGCGCGCGCTGTTCGTGAGCGCGAAAACGGGCGACCGGCTGAAGGCGACCTCCACGATCACGCAGCAGCTGGCGCGCAACATCTTCCTCAACAACAACCGTACGTGGACGCGCAAGGCGAAGGAGGGGCTGCTCGCGCTTGCCATCGAGCGCAAGTTCTCGAAGGAGCAGATCCTCGAGCTGTACCTCAACCGCGTCTATTTCGGCGGCGGTGCCTACGGCATCGACGCGGCGAGTCGGCGTTTTTACGGCCACAGCGCGCGCACGCTGAGCCTGCCCGAAGCGGCGATCATCGCGGGCCTTGTGAAAGCGCCCTCGCGCTATGCGCCGTCCTCCGATCCCGAACGCGCGCGCGCGCGCGCCGCGGTCGTGCTGTCAGTGATCGACGAAATGAAGCCGCTGCCCGATCTCGCCGCCGCGCAGGCCGATCTGAAAGAGATCACGTTTGCGCCGCAGGCCCGGCAGAACAACGTGCGCTACTTCACCGACTGGGTGATGTCGCAGCTCGATATCCTGACCGACGAGACGGTGGAGCCGCTCGTCGTGCGCACGACATTGCTGTCTTCGATGCAGAAAGCGGCGGAAGACGCCGTCCGCACGCAGACACCCGCAGGGGCGCAGGGCGCACTCGTGGCGCTGTCGCACGACGGCGCGGTGCGCGCGATGGTGGGCGGCAAGGATTATGTCGAATCGCTCTACAACCGCGCGACGATCGCTGAGCGGCAGCCGGGTTCGGCGTTCAAGCTTTTCGTCTATCTCGCCGCGATCGAAAGCGGCGTGCTGCCCGACGATATCGTCGTCGATGAGCCCGTGCAGATCGGCGGCTGGAGCCCACGCAATTCGAACGGGCGCTTCGCCGGCGAGATGACCGTGCGGCAGGCATTCGCGCTTTCCATCAACACGGTCGCGGTGCAGCTCGGCGCGCGTGTCGGCTTCGATGCCGTCGCCGACATGGCGCGGCGCTTCGGCATCACGACGCCGGTCAGCCGCCAGCCGGCGACGGCGCTCGGGGCCTCCACGGTCCGCCTGATCGACATGACATCCGCCTATGCCGCCGTGGCGCGCGGCGGCATCGAGGTGCGGCCCTATGCCGTCACCACGATCGAAACCGGGCGCGGGCGCAAGCTTTATGAGCGCCAGGCGGAAAACCCGCGCGTACTCGTCGCGCCGTGGGTCGCCGCGAACATGACCAACCTGCTGCAGGCGGCGGTCGAGACCGGCACCGGACGTCAGGCGCAGATCGGGCGTCCGCTCGCGGGCAAGACCGGCACGACAAGCTCCAACAAGGACGGCTATTTCGTGGGCTTCACCGGCGACCTCACCGCAGGCGTCTGGATGGGCCGCGACGACAACAAGCGCGTCGGCGGGCTACAGGGCGGCGTCGCACCCGCACGCGCCTTCGCGGCGTTCATGCGCGTCGCGACCAAGGGGATGCCGGTCGTGGAGCTGAACAGCAACATCCAGATCGACGATACGCTGAGCGAGCCCGATGCCGAGGTCTATGGCCTTGACGGCACGATCGCGGGCTATCCGGACGAATATTACCGCGGCGGGCCCGATTATCAGGGCGCGATCGAGGTGCCGGTGGATGGCGAGGGAAATCCGCTGCCCCGTGAGCGCCGACCGGGGAACCTCGACAATGCCTGGCTGGAAGAGGCCGCGCCGGCCCCGGAGCCCTCAGCGGCGCCCGATCCAATGTAGCGCGGCGCCGTGCGCGGCGAGCCAGCGCGTCGCCTTGCGCGCGGTGGCGCCCGACAGGCGGCTGCACAAAGCGTGGAATTCCGGCCCGTGATTGTGGTGGACGATGTGCGCCACCTCGTGCGCGGCGACGGCGCGGCGCACGAATTCCGGCGCCATCACGAGCCGCCAGCTGAACGCGAGCGCGCCTTGACTGCTGCAGCTGCCCCAACGGCCTGTGGTATCGCCGAGGCGGATCGGCGGCGGCGGCAAGCCGATTTCGGCGGCAAGCGCGGCGCAGTCCTCGGTGAGCAGCCGCAGCGCCTCGCGCCGCAGCCAGGTTTCAACGCGGCGCGGTAGTGCTTCGGGAGGGCCGCCGATGAGGAGCAGCTCGCCTTCGAGCCGGGCCGTGCGCGGCAGATCCGCGCGCCATTCGATCCTGATCTCAGTATCGCCGCAGGGGAGGGAGACCCCCGGCGCGAACGGGCGCGGCGCGGGCCATTTCCCGGTACACGCCGCGATCCACGGTTTCTGCGTTTCGAGGAACGCGGCGGCGCGCCGGTGCGAAACGCCGCTTGGCAGCGTGAGGCCGATGCAGCCGAGCGCGGCGTCGGCGCGCAGCGTCATGCGCCGGGCACGCGGGCTGACGCGCACGCGCAGCGGCACGGTGCGGCCATCGACATCGAGTACGTCGGGGAGAACCGGTTTGCGCGAAAGCGTGCGCCGCAGGAACGCGAGGCTCACAACTCGCGGTCCAGCATGTGGTGTTCGAGCGGGCCGGCCTCGTCTTCCGAAACCGTCCATCCGCTTACCGATTCGCCGGCGCGCTTCACGCTTTCCGGATCGCCCGTGATCAGCGGATGCCATTCGGGCAGCGGCTCGCCGCGTTCCAGCAGGCCGTAGGCGCAGGTGGAGGGGAGCCAATCGATGCTGCGCAGTTTTGCGGGTGTCAGCCGCACGCAGTCCGGAATGTGCGCGTGGCGGTTGCGATAATCCGAGCAACGCCCCGTGCGGCGATCGAGCAGGCGGCAAGCGACGTTGGTGGCGACGAGCTCGCCCGTATCCTCGTCCTCGAGCTTGTGCAGGCAGCATTTGCCGCAGCCGTCGCAGAGGGCTTCCCACTCCGCGCGCGACATCTCCTCAAGCCGCTTCGTTTCCCAGTAGCGCGGCGTCAGCGCACCCATTTCGCGAGGCCTGCGGCGATCGCCGCCGCATCGTCGGCACGCTCGAAATACATGACGGGCTTTCCGTCCGGGTCCATCAGATAGATGAAGGCGCTGTGATCCATCAGGTAGTTCTGCGGATCGGTGCCTTCGCCCTTCGCGGCATAGACGCGGTAGGCGCGCTTCGCGGTATCGATTTCCCCCTGCGTTCCCGTGAGGCCGATGAGACGCGGGTGGAACGCCGCGACGAAATCCTTGAGCACAGCCGGCGTGTCGCGCGCCGGATCGACGGTGATGAACACTGGTTGCACGCGCGCACCGGCAGCGGGGTTCGTCGTCTCGAAGGTCTTCAGGCCCTGCGCCAAGCGCTGCACGTCCACCGGGCAGACATCCGGGCAGAAGCTGTAGCCGAAATAGACGAGGCGGTAGTTGCCCTTCAGGCTCTCGTTCGTGACGCGCTTGCCGTTCTGATCGGTGAGCGCGAAATCGCCGCCGATGGGCGCGCCGGCGAGCGGCGGCTCCTCCACACCTTGCGCGGCGGGCTTCGGCGCGGCGAGCCAGATGAACGCGGCAATAAGCGCGACAGCAGCCGCGAGCAGCAGCGCGATGCGAAGAAAGGGGAGGCGACGCGGTTGTTTCATATTCAGCTTGTCCGGCCTATAGACCAGCTTTGCCCCCGGGGACAAATCGGATCCGCACCACATGTCCAGCCTGCGTAATCTTGCCGCTCTTCTCATGACGCTCGCCGCGCTGTCGCTCGCGGCGCCCGCCGCCGCGCAGTTTTCAGACCGCTACAATTTCTTCAAGGCGGTGAAAGAGGGCGACGTGCTGAAGGTGAAGTCGCTGATCGACCAGCCGGGATCGACGCTGATCGACATGCGCGACAACGATTCGGGCGAAATGGCGCTGCACATGGTGACACGCCGCCGCGACGTGCCGTGGATGAACTTCCTGATCGCCAACGGCGCCAGCGTGAATGTGCGCGACAAGGACGGGAACACGCCACTGCACACCGCCTCGCAGCTCGGCTTCATCGACGGTATCCAGACGCTCGTGCGCCGGAAGGCGGACGTGAACGCGGTGAATGGGCGCGGCGAGAGCCCGCTGATCGTGGCCGTGCAGCAGCGGAACGCCATCGTCGTGCGCGAGCTGCTGAACGCGGGCGCGAAACCCGATCTCGCCGACCATGTCGCCGGCATGTCCGCACGCGACTATGCCGAGCGCGACCGCCGCGCCGCCGCGATCGTGCGCATGTTCAAGGACAACGACAACAAGGCGAAGGCTGACGAGGCGAAGCCGACGACCGTGATGCCGCTGCCGAACCCGGGCAACTGACGGGCCGCGGCGTGCCGCAGCCCCAATCTCTCCAGCAGGCGCCGCTGCCGACGGCGCTCGGCACCGCAGGCGTTCGTGTCCGCACGCTCGTCACCATCCGGTGGATGGCGATTGCCGGGCAATCGATCGCCTTCCTCGTCGTGCACCTGCTGCTCGGCTTCCAGGTGCCGCTTGCGGCGGCCGGCGCCGCGATCCTTGCCTCCGCGCTGCTCAACATCGGGCTTTCGACGCTCTACGCGCCGACCGCGCGGCTTGTCGGTGTCGAGGCGTTGCTGCACCTCGCGTTCGATCTCCTGCAGCTTGGTGTGCTCCTCTACCTGACAGGCGGCCTCGCCAACCCGTTCAGCGTGCTACTCGTTGCGCCGGTGACGATTTCCGCGACGCTGCTCAGTGCGCGCGCCACCGTGGCGCTGATCCTCATCGCGATGGCGATTCTCGGCGTGCTCTGGCAGTGGTCGCTGCCGCTGCCGTGGGCGGGGCCGCCGCCGGTGCTGCCGCCGATCTACGTGCTCGCGAGCCTCGTCGCGCTCGGCTTCACCGTCGTCTTCCTCGCCATCTACGTGCTGCGCGTCTCGCTCGACGCGCGGCGCTGGCAGCAGGCGCTCGTCATCACGCAGGCGGTGCTGGAACGCGAGACGAAGATGTCGGCGCTCGGCGCGCTCGCTGCCGCATCGGCGCACGAACTCGGCGGGCCGCTCGGCACGATCAGCCTCGTCGCGCGCGATCTCGCCGAAACGCTGGGAGGCGACCCCGATTTCGGCGAGGACGTCGCGCTGCTCGATCGTGAAGCCAGGCGCTGCCGCGAGATCATGACCGACCTTGCGCGCCGCGCCGAAGTGGATGCGCCCTTCCCGCATGTTCCGCTGCGCGTGCTGCTGCACGAGGTGGTGCAGCCCTTCGAAGCGAGCGGCAAGTCCGTGCTCGTCGAGGCGCCCGCCACTGTGGTGGCACGCACGCCCGAACTGCTGCACGGGCTCGTCAACCTTGTCGACAACGCCGTTCGCCACGCGGCGCGCGAGGTTCGGATCGTGGCCATCGCCGACGCTGAAACCGTGACGCTGCAGATCATCGACGACGGCGCCGGGTTTCCGCCCGAGCTGCTGCCGCATCTTGGTGAGCCCTATCTCGGCCCGTCACGCTCCGCACGCGGGGGCACCGGGCTCGGTATCTTCATTGCGACCACGCTGATCGAACGCACCGGCGGCGCGCTAACGTTCCGAAATGCCGCAGGGGGCGGAGCGGTAGTCGAAATCATCTGGCCGATCGCCTATATCGCGGCAGGAACGGAAGGACAGGCATGACCACCGAAACCGAAACGGGCGCTCCGCCGGCTGCTGATCGCACGCTGCTGCTCGTCGACGACGACAACGCCTTTCGCCAGCGGCTGGGCCTGACGCTCGAGCGCCGCGGCTACACGGTCGCGGCCGCCGCGAGCGTTGCAGAGGCGCGCGGCATCGCGGCTGAACTGAAGCCAGCATACGCCGTGCTCGACATGCGGCTTGGCGACGGCAACGGGCTCGACCTCGTCGCGGAGCTGCGCGCGCTCCGACCCGGCATCCGCATCGTGATGCTGACCGGCTACGGCAACCTCGCGACCGCTGTTGCCGCAGTGAAGGCGGGCGCGGTCGATTACCTTCCGAAGCCCGCCGATCCCGATGCGATATTGAACGCGCTGCTCGCCCCCGGCGAGGCGAAGCCTGCACCGCCCGAGGAGCCGATGTCCGCCGACCGCGTGAAGTGGGAGCACATCCAGCGCGTCTACGAGCTGTGCGACCGCAACGTTTCGGAAACCGCGCGACGGCTGAAGATGCACCGGCGCACGCTGCAGCGTATCCTTTCGAAACGCTCGCCGCGTTAGGATAATTCCCCGAAAAACGGGTCTTCGGACCGCTGGAAGCGGCTTGCCGCGAGCCGGCCGAAGCGCAGGATCTCCGTTCGCCGCCGCGCTGCGGGCAGCGGGCTTGCAGGGGCGTTGCGCAGAATCGCCGCGTCGAAACGGTCGGCAATGATCACGCCGCTGATTTCCGGCCGGAACGCGGGCTCATCGAGAATCGCGGCGGGAATGTGCGGCGGCACCGCCCAGAAGAAACGGTCGCAGAAATCGAGATAATCGGGCCACTTCATGTCGCCGCGCAGATCGGCGAGCGACACCTTCACCTCGCAGATCACGATCTCGCCCTTCGCATCGATCGCATACACATCGGCGCGGCGGCCGTTGCGCAGCGGCACCTCTGCGAGCGCGGCAAGGCCGAGATGATGGAACATGCGCGTGACCCCGCGCACGACGTCGCAGGCGACCATGGGCGATTCGGCGGAAAGGGCAGCAGGATTCATCCGCCGCACTCTAGCAGAACAGGACGGGAACGAAAGTAGGCTAGCGTTGGAACTAGCGGTAGAAGACGTGCCCGCCGATGCGCCGCGTCTGTTCCTTCACGCGGCGCCAGCCCGGCTTCACGTAGGTCGCGTGGAAGAAGGTGGCCTTGTCGGTCACGTCCTGCCAGCCCTGGCCGACGGCGATGATCGCAATCGCTTCGGCGCGCTTCCATGCCGGACCTTTGACGGCCGGAACATCGGGCTTGCCATCGAAGGTGAAGGAAAACTGCCCATTCTGGTAGACGACGGCGCAGATATCATCGGGCCAGCGCTCGTTCGCAGCGCGATTGAGAACGACCTGCGCGACAGCGAGCTGGCCTTCGAGCGATTCGCCGCGCGCCTCGTAGTAGATCGCGCTGGCCAGGCAGCGCATGTCATCTTCAAGTTCGCTGCGGTGCATGTCGGCAACGTCGCCGACGAGCGCGGCGAGATCGATCGGGGGCGCGGGTTCTTCGGAGATGGAGAGGCCGACGCGCGGCGTCTGGTCCAGATCGAGCTCGCTTTCGAGGCGAACCGGCGAGAAGGGCAGGCCCTGCTGAACGGCGCTCGGCACATTGAGCACGATCGCGGTGGGTTCGAGGTTGCTGACGATGTGATCGCCCGCCACCGGGGCGGCACTCGGCCAGACCATCGCGATCATCGCCGCGCAAAACGCGACGAGGCTGATGCCCCGTATGGATTTCGACATGGAAGGGTCCGCTCGTTGTCCGGGGCTGCCCAAGGGGGCAAACGGGGCCGAAAATCAGGCCGCCAGCGCCGGGAGTTCAACATCAGCGCCAGCCCAGAAGGCTTGGCACATAATCATTTCGCGGTGCGGATTGCCTTCCGGACAGTCGAAAGTCAAGAAATTGTTAATCTTTGTCGACAAAGCGCCCTGGATTCTCGATATCCAGTTCGACGATCCACAGATCGGGATCGAATTTCCTGCGCTTTTCGAGCGCTTCTTGTGCAGCGGGATCGCGCTCTTCGCGGTTTTCGAAGATCGGCTGCCACGAGACCTTGCCGTCTCCCATATTCACCCGGGAAAGCGCCGTTATCGTGCCGGAAGACTCGCGCAGGAGAAGCAGAACGGCGCCCGAATCAGGCTCGCCCTTGGCAATGACGGTCGCGAATCCTCCCGCAGCCTCTACCCGCCGGCGAAGCGCCCCGACCCAAATATCCGTCTTGATTCGCATCGCGCCGATCAGGCGCTTGCGGCGGCCGCGTGTCCAGGCTGATCCGGCTTGGCATCGAGCAGGCCCAACATGCGCGCCTTGTCGCCCAGCCGCTGCAGCCCGCCTGAATCACCATCGACGAAGACAAGGCCCATCAGCCCCTGGTCCGCCCATGCGACAAGGCACGGAAACGTGCCGTATTTGGGAAGGAACAGGTGAAGCGCGGTGCCCTTCGCCAACATCTGCTTGCAGGCGATGCGCGCACCGCTCGTGGAGATATCGCGCACGATGCACCCGAACTGCCGGTCGATCAGGCGAACCTCGCCCTTGAACACGACCTGGCGGCGGCCCGCGAGACGCGCCGCTTTGCTTTCAGCCGGGGTGACTTCAATGCTCATGCCGCTTCGCTATGCCCGACTCCACTTAAAAGCGCGTAAAGAGCATCGCTATTGTTTGTGCCGCGCAGCTTGTCGACAAGGCGGCGATCCCGGAACATGCGGCTGATCTGCGCAAGCGCCTTCAAGTGATCTGCGCCCGCATCCTCGGGCGCGAGCAGCATGAACACGAGATCGACGGGCTGACGGTCTATCGCATCGAAATCGATCGGCGGATCGAGCTTCGCGAACAGACCCTGCACGGACTTCAGTTCGGAAAGCCGCGCGTGCGGCACGGCAACGCCGCCCCCGAGCCCGGTGGAGCCGAGTCGTTCGCGTTCGAGCAGCACCTCCATGATCCGCGCCTCGGGCACGTTCACGACGGGCGCGGCAAGCGCGGCAAGCTGCTGGAGCAGGGCCTTCTTGCTGCCGGCACGGAGTCCTGTGTGGACCGTTCGCGGTGTGACGAGATCGAACATGGCTGAGCTTATACCCCGGACCGTCTGGAAGGGCCGTTAACGCGCCGCCGCTCAGGCGGCGGGCGGTTCGACCCAGCCGATGTGCCCGTCTTCGCGGCGGTACACCATGTTGTAGGCGCCCGTGCGGCTGTTGCGGAACATCAGCGCGCCGGTGTGCCGGAGATCGAGCATCATCACGGCGTCGGAGACGCTCGCATCGGGAATGTCGACGCGGGTTTCGGCGACGATGAGCGGGTTGTCGGCGCTCTCGCCGGTGTCTTCCACCTCTTCGTCGGCAGCGCGCAGCACGCGGTATTCGGCATCGAAGGCGATATCCTTCACGCCGTTCAGCCGGTGGTGATCCTCAAGCCTGCGCTTGTAGCGGCGCATCTGCTTGTCGATCTTTTCGGCCGCGCCGTCGAAGCCGAGCTGCGCGGTGTGCATCGCGCGGTCCGACGCTTTCAGCACGAGGCCCTGCGTCAGTTGCATCAGGATATCGCAGACGAAGCCAGCATCGTGCGGACCCGGCTTCAGCGTGACGTTCGCGCCGGTGGCGCGCACGCCATACTTCTGCACCATCGCGCCGAGCGTGGTTTCGATATGCGTTGTCAGCGAAGCACCGACGTCGATCTGCTGACCGGAAACGCGGATATCCATTTCGGTCCATCCTTTCTTCTTGGCCTCACCCGCCGGTTTGCCGGGTGATGACGGTAAACTCTTCATCAGACACGCCTCTCTGCGCATCCGACCCCAACACGAAAACTCAACCCATGCCCGACTGCTCCCACAGCGGATTTTTCAACAGCTTCAGGAAGGCAGCGTGCCGCGCCAGCTCTTCAGGCGTCGCGGCGTGCGGGCGGGGCGCCACGTAGCTGCGTTCGACGCGGATCGCAACCGTTTCCTCGTGCGCGGTGGCCTGGCCAAGCGACATGCCGATCTGCCGGCCGCCCATGAGCTCCACATAAACGCGCGACAGAAGCTGGGCATCGAGCAGCGCGCCGTGCTTGTCGCGCGCGGTGAGATCGATGCTGAAGCGCGTGCAGAGCGCATCGAGCGAATGCTTGGCGCCGGGAAACTTCTTGCGCGCCATCGTCAGCGTGTCATCGACCCGCTCGATTGGGATCTGATCGTGGCCGCAGTTACGCAGTTCCCAGTTGATGAAGCGGCGGTCGAACTCGGCATTGTGCGCGACGAGCCGCGCATCGCCGATGAACGCCACGAACTCGGCGGCAATCGCGGCGAAAGCGGGCTTGTCGGCAAGGAACCTGTCGGAAAGCCCGTGCACCGCCTCGGCCTCGGCGGGCATAGGCCGGCACGGATTTATGTACGCGTGGAACGTCCGCCCCGTTTCGATGCGGCCGACGAGCTCGACGCAGCCGATCTCGCAGATGCGATGCCCGTCCGACGGGTCGAGACCGGTCGTCTCGGTGTCGAAGATGACCTCACGCATGATTTGCAATATCGGACTCCATGACGCCGGAGACAAGAGACGAGATGACGGATTTCAGCGCGGGTTTCGCGCAGGCTCTGGCCGGTGTCGATCACGAAATCAGCGCGGCGGCGCTTTTCCCGGTCGCGCATCTGAGTCGCGAGGATGGCAAGGAATTTTTCGCGGCTCATGCCCGGCCGCGCCAGCACGCGGCGGCGCTGCACATGCGCGGGCGCGGATACGACGATGGTGGCGTCGACATGGGCATGACCGCCGCCTTCGAAGAGGAGCGGAATATCGAGCGCGACCATGGCGATAAGGTTCTGCCGCGCCGCTTCCAGAAACGCCTTTTGCGCCTGCCGCACCATGGGATGCACGATCGCCTCGAGTCGGCGGCGCGCATCCGTGTTGCCGAACACCGCGGCACCAAGTTTTGCGCGGTCAACGCCGTTCGGCCCGGTCGTGCCCGGAAATGCTGCTTCGATCGGCGCGAGCGCCGCGCCGCCGGGGCCTTGCAGCCGGTGGACTTCGCCATCGGCATCGAACACCGGCACGCCCGCGTGCCGCAGCATCGCCGCGACGGTCGACTTGCCCATGCCGATCGAGCCGGTGAGACCGAGGATGATCATTGCGTGAGCAGCGCCTTGAGTTCGTCCTCGCAGCCTTCGGGCGGCGGCGCGCCGAAGAACAGCGAAAAGGCGATCGCGGCCTGGCCGATCAGCATTTCGAGCCCGTCCACAGTTTCGAGGCCCTGTGCTGCCGCCGCTTTCAGGAGCGCCGTTTCGAGCGGGCTGTAGACGATGTCGTAGACGACCGCATCATCAGGGAGCGGCGAGAGATCGAGATCAAGCGGGGGCTGGCCGGTCATGCCGAGCGCACTCGCGTTCACCAGCAGCGCGGCTTCGGGAAGCGGGGCGTCGAGCGGCTTTGCTGAGCCCTGGAGGCCGAATGCGGCCAGCAGGCCCATTGCCTTCAAAGGGCTGCGGTTGAGCACGGTCACCGGACCGACCTTCGCCTTCGACAGGGCAAAGAGGACAGCCCGCGCCGCACCGCCCGCACCGACGACCGCAACCGGCCGGCCTTCGAGATCGAGGCCCGCGATCGGCGCGAAGAAGCCGCCCGCGTCGGTATTCGTCCCGAACAATGCGCCATCTTCGGCGCGCGCAATCGTGTTCATCGCGCCGATGCTCGCGCGCACCCCGCCCGGGTCGGCGACATGATCCATCACCGCGATCTTGTGCGGAATCGTTACGTTGCAGCCGCGCCAGGCCGCGTCGTCCCGGCGGCTTTCGACAAAAGCGGCGAGGTCTTCGGCCTTCACATGCGCGCGGCGGTAGTCCGCGGCGATGCCGAGCCGATCCAGCCAGAATTTGTGGATAAGCGGCGATTTGGAATGGCTGATCGGATCGCCGATCACCTCGGCATAAGGCAGGGTCATATCGGCATCACGCTGCGGGTTCTGAGATAATCGAGCACGGCGAGCAGCGGCAGGCCGCGGATGGTGAACTGGTCGCCGTCGATACGCGCGAAGAGCTGCGCGCCGCGCCCCTCGATATGATAGCCGCCGACCGAACCCAGCAGGACATCGCCGCACGCATCGAGATAGGCGTCGAGGAACGCATCCGAAAAATCGCGCATCGTGAGCCTGGCCACGCCGACGAACCGCCAGACGGGGGTGCCGTTCTCCGCCACGACGGCTGCGGACACCAGCCGGTGCGTGCGGCCGCGCAGCATCCGCAGTTGGCCGGCGAGCGTTTCCCGGTCGGGCGCCTTGTCGATCATCGTGCCGTCATCAAGCGCAACGACCGAGTCGCTGCCCAGCACGAGCGCGCCGGGCAGTTTGCGCGAGATCTTCACGGCCTTGGCCTCGGCGAGCACATCCGCGACCCGGCGTGCATCGGCGCCTTCCAACAGAAGTGCGCGCTTCAGCTCGGCCTCGTCGACCATCGGCGCTAGCGCCTCGAACGGCACGCCCGCCGCGGTCAGCATCGCCTGCCGGGACGCGCTCGTCGATGCGAGAACAAGTGACGTCATGCCGCCGAACCATTGGCACGCGCCTCGGCGCGTTCGTTGTAGAGGTTTATGATCGCTGCCGCGGACTCCTCGATCGAGCGGCGCGACACGTCGATCACCGGCCAGCTGTTGTCGGCGCAAAGCCGCCGCGCCGCCGCGACCTCCTTCGTCACTTCGTCCATATCGACGTACGATGTCTCGGGTGCCTGCGCGAGACTGAGCAGCCGGTTGCGGCGTACCTGCACCAGCCGGTCGGGGTTGGTGGTGAGGCCGACGACCATCGGCTTCGACAGGCGGAAAAGCTGCTCCGGCGGGCGGCTCGTCGGCACCAGAGGCAGGTTCGCGGTCTTGTAGCCGCGGTTCGCGAGATAGATCGACGTCGGCGTCTTCGAGGTGCGCGAGACGCCGATCAACAGGATATCAGCTTCTTCCCAATTGTCGGCGCCCTGCCCGTCGTCGTGGTTCATCGTGTAATCGATGGCGGCGACACGGCGGAAATACGCCTCGTCCATCTGGTGCTGGCGGCCGGGCCGTGCGGCGGCGCGCTGGCCGAGCACGGTCTGCAGGCCTTCGATCACGGGATCGAGCACGCCCACCGCCGGAAGCCCCATCGCGCGGCAGCGTGCCTCGAGGTGGCTGCGCATATCCCCGTTGACGAGCGTGAACAGCACGAGGCCGGGGCGGCTCGCGATATCCATCAGCACGCGATCGAGGTGGCCCTTCGAACGGACAAGCGGCCAGAAATGCTTGATCGTCTCGACGTCCTCGAACTGCGCGAGGCCGGCTTTCGCAACCGATTCAAGGGTTTCGCCGGTCGAATCGGAAACGAGATGCAAGTGCAGCCGCATGTATCGCCTCCTGCCGCGCGGTTGTGGATAAGCCCCCGGACGACTCGATTAAGGACTCACGGGATAACCGGCAAGCGGGTGGTCGTTCATCCTCCCACCGGTCGGCAAGGGCAGATCATCCCCAGGTGGACAATCCGAAACGCTTCCTGTGAATCCAGTGGATAAGTCGGGTCCCGCGATGCAAACCCGCGCGATGCTTCATCCGGCTGCGTCATGCTTGCCTGTGGACTTCACAGGAAACCCCGTTATCCCCAGCCCAACAATCAACCAAATCCATTTCTATATATTTATAAGAGAAGAGATATGGGGTCCCGGTCCTTGCTCGCAGTGCTGAACGGTGAACGGCAGGCCATACCGCCTGTGTGGTTCATGCGTCAGGCGGGGCGCTATCTGCCCGAGTATCGCGCGCTTCGTGCCGAGAAGGGCGGCTTTCTGGCGCTCGTGTACGACAGCGACGCTGCGGCGGAAATCACACTGCAGCCGATCCGGCGCTTCGGTTTCGACGGTGCGATCCTGTTTTCGGATATCCTGATCGTACCGCACGCGATGGGCCAGACGCTGACATTCACGGCAGGCGAAGGTCCGCAGCTCGCGCCGCCGCTCGCCAATGCCCGGTTGGAGGATTTAAGTACCGCACCGCATCACCTCGATGCGATTTACGAAACGGTTCGCAAGGTCGCAGCCGCGCTTCCAGGCGAAACCACGTTTCTAGGCTTCGCAGGAGCGCCCTGGACGGTCGCTACCTACATGGTCGCGGGCGAGGGCAGCCGGGACCAGGCGGCGGCGCGCTTGATGGCCTACAGGGAGCCTCAGCGCTTCTCGGCGCTGATCGATGCGATCGTGGACGTCACTGTGGATTATCTCGCGGGCCAAGTCGCTGCGGGCGCTCATGCGGTGCAGATCTTCGACAGCTGGTCGGGGAGTCTCGCGCCTGATGAATTCGATCGCTGGGTGATCGCGCCGACACGCGCGATCGTGGAGCGGTTGAAGGCGCGCGCGCCGGTGCCTATCATCGGTTTCCCGAAGGGCGCAGGCGGTCATCTGCCGCGTTATGCGCGCGAAACCGGTGTCGATGCCGTCGGACTCGATGAAACTGTGGACCCCGTATGGGCGGACGCGGTGCTGCCGAAGGGCCTGCCGGTGCAGGGCAATCTTGATCCCTTGCTCCTGCTCGCGGGTGGGGACGCGCTTCCCGGGGCGGTGCGGCGTATTCGCGAAGCCCTCGGCGCGCGCCCGCATGTGTTCAACCTCGGCCACGGCATCGACAAGGAAACGCCGATCGCGCATGTCGAAGCCGCGCTCGCCGCGATTCGGAAGCCGCTGTAGATGGAAAGCTGGGTCGGCTGGCTCGGCGGCGCGCACCTCTGGGTGCGGGCCTTCCACATCATTTTCGTGATCTTCTGGATGGCGGGCATGTTCATGCTGCCGCGCTATCTCATTTACCAGCACCCCGCCCTGCCCGGTTCCCCGGAGGAGGCGCTGTGGACGACACGCATCGCGCGGCTCCGCAAGATCATCGTCGGCCCTGCGATGGTGATGGTGTGGGCGCTCGGCCTCGCGCTCGCCTTCAATCTCGGCTTTGCGGGCAATGGCTGGCTGTGGGTGAAGCTCGGCGTCGTGTTCCTGTTTTCGGGATTCCATGGCTGGATCGTCGGCGTTTCGAAGACGATGGCGCGGGGCGAACGCCCGGTGAGCGAACGCGGCCTTCGGATGCTGAACGAACTGCCGAGCCTCGTCGCGATCGTCGTGGTGCTGCTCGCGGTGCTCCGGCCGTTCTGATCCGCTTGACTTCCGGGAAAGCGCTTCCTAAGTCGGGGGTCAAGTCCTCGTTCTGAGGCGCCCGCGCAGGGCATTGTTTCGATTTCAGACGTATCCCCCTGGCGCCGATACTTTCACGATTCACCGAAGGCCCCCCGATGGTCATGCACCTTAAAGACCTCAAGAAAAAAACCCCCGCTGACCTCGTTGCCATGGCCGAAGAGCTTGGCGTCGAGGGCGCGTCCACGATGCGCAAGCAGGATCTGCTGTTCTCGATCCTGAAAGCGCTTGCCGACAACGATGAGCAGATCATGGGCAGCGGCACCATCGAGGTGCTGCCCGATGGCTTCGGCTTCCTGCGCTCGCCCGAAGCGAACTATCTTGCCGGGCCGGACGATATTTACGTGTCGCCCAACCAGGTCAGGAAATTCGGCCTGCGCACCGGCGACACCGTCGATGGCGATATTCGCGGTCCCAAGGACGGCGAGCGTTATTTCGCGCTGACGAAGCTCTCGCTCATCAACTTCGACGATCCAGAGCAGGTCCGCCATCGCGTCAATTTCGATAACCTGACGCCGCTCTATCCCGACGAGAAGCTGACGCTCGACACGCTCGATCCGACGCTGAAGGACAAGTCGGCGCGCGTCATCGATATCATCGCTCCGCAGGGCAAGGGCCAGCGCGCGCTGATCGTCGCACCGCCGCGCACGGGTAAAACCGTTCTGCTGCAGAACATCGCCAAGGCGATCACCGACAACCACCCCGAGGTGTTCCTGATCGTGCTGCTGATCGACGAGCGGCCCGAGGAAGTGACCGACATGCAGCGCAGCGTGAAGGGCGAGGTCGTCTCCTCAACCTTCGACGAGCCGGCGACGCGTCACGTTCAAGTCGCTGAAATGGTTATAGAAAAAGCAAAGCGCCTCGTCGAGCACAAGAAGGATGTCGTCATCCTGCTCGATTCGATCACGCGCCTTGGCCGCGCCTACAACACGGTCGTGCCGTCGTCGGGCAAGGTGCTGACGGGCGGCGTGGACGCGAACGCACTGCAGCGCCCCAAGCGCTTCTTCGGCGCCGCGCGCAACATCGAGGAGGGCGGTTCGCTCTCCATCATCGCTACCGCGCTCATCGATACCGGCAGCCGCATGGACGAAGTGATCTTCGAAGAGTTCAAGGGCACCGGCAACTCCGAGATCGTGCTCGACCGCAAGGTTGCCGACAAGCGCATCTTCCCGGCGATCGACGTGGGCAAATCCGGCACTCGCAAGGAAGAGCTTCTGGTCGAGAGGGACAAGCTTTCGAAGATGTGGGTGCTGCGCCGTATCCTCATGCAGATGGGCACGATCGACGCGATGGAATTCCTGCTCGACAAGATGAAGGATTCCAAGACCAACGACGATTTCTTCGCGGCGATGAACCAGTAAGCCGAAGGAGCGTTTGGCCCCGATGGATATCAGCCTTCTTTTCTCTGCGGCCGCGGCCGCCGGTGCGAGCAGCCTGGGCGGTCCGGCCGACATCTGGGCGGCCATCGTCCACGACTTTTCCAATATCGGCTCTCCGGCCGCGCTTGCCGCCTTCACGCAGGTCTTGCTGATCGACATCGTGCTTGCCGGCGACAACGCCATCGTGGTGGGTGCGCTCGCGGCCGGCCTGCCGCCCGATCAGCGCCGCAAGGTAATCGCAATCGGCGTGCTCGCCGCGCTCGTGCTGCGCATCGCGTTCGCGCTTGTCGTCACGCAGCTCATGCAAATCGTCGGGCTCATCCTGGCGGGCGGGCTCCTTTTGCTGTGGGTTTCGTGGAAGATGTACCGCGAGCTTCATCCGGCGGGCACCGCCCAGTCTCCGGGATCTCCCGAGATTGCGGGCGACGAGGATTCCGGCATCCGTCCGGCCAAGAGCTTCATCGCTGCGGCCTGGGCCGTTGCACTCGCGGACGTCTCGATGAGCCTCGACAACGTGCTCGCAGTGGCGGGCGCAGCGCGCGACCACCCGGGCATCCTGATCGTCGGCCTCGTGCTCTCCGTGGCACTGATGGGCATCGCGGCGAACATCATCGCCAAGTATATCGAGCGCTATCGCTGGATTGCCTACATCGGGCTTGTCGTGATCATCTATGTCGCGTTCAAGATGATCTACGAGGGCATCGTCGATCCCTCGGTCGGGGTGATGACGCTCAGCATGTTCGGCGGTTGACACTAGCCCTGAGCCCGGACAGCATCGGCATCATGGATATGCGCAGTCTTTCACGCAGCCTCTGTAGCGGAGGCCAGCTTCTGGCGGGCATCTAGCCCCGGACCCTGACGGCATGTCCCGACGGGTTCGGGGCAGTTCAGCCACGTCCCTCCAATGCCGTCAGAAAGACCCGTTCCATGACCGACGCCTCGCGTCCGCCGATTCACCTCATCGATTCCGAAGCCGAAAGGCTTGGAGATCTCGCTCTCGCCGCGGAGGCGCGCCTTCCTGAGGTCGCGGCACTTCTCCTCCGCGAGATTGAGCGCGCCGAAGTGCACGGCGTTGAAAGCCTCCCACGAGGTGTCGTGCGCATGGGTGCGCGCGTTGATTTCATAGACGAGGGCAGCGGCGCGCGCCGCACGGTCGAACTCGTCTACCCGCCGGAAGCGGACATGGCAGCCGGCAAGCTTTCGATACTCTCGCACGTCGGCGCCGGTCTCATCGGGCTCGCCGAGGGCCAGACGATCCGCTGGCCGGATCGGAGCGGGGCGGAGCGTGTGCTCCGGATTGAGAAGGTTACGCTGGCAGCATGATCGTTGCGCCCGTGGTCTTGCGGGCCTCGAGATCGCGGTGGACCTGCGCGGCGTCGGTGAGCGCGCGGCGCTGGTGGATATCGGCCTTCAGCTTGCCCGTGGCGAGCATTTCAAGGAAACGGGCTGATCCGGTGCGGAAGTCCTCGGGCGTGTTGTAATAATGCGCGACCGTCGGGCGTGTGACGAAGAGCGAGCCTTTGGCGGCAAGAACGCCGAGGTCAATGCCTGCTACCGGTCCCGAGGCGTTGCCGAAGCTCACGAGGAGCCCGCGCGTGCGGAGCGCCGACAGCGATACGTCCCATGTCGCCTTGCCGACGCCGTCGAACACCGCGTCGACCCCGGCGCCGCCCGTCATTTCCCGCGCCGCGCTCGCGGCATCGCCGTAATCGCAAACGACATCGGCGCCCGCCGATCGCGCGAGCGACTGCTTGTCGGCGGAACCGGCGGTGGCGACGACGCGGACGCCGATTGCCTTCAGCCACTGGACGAGCAGCAGCCCGACGCCACCCGCAGCCGCGTGGACGAGCGCGACGTCTCCGGCGTTCACGCGGGCGCAGCGCTCGACGAGATATTCGGTGGTAGCCGCCTTCAGCATCACGCCGGCGGCGTCCTCATCGGAAAGCGTATCCGGAAGCTTCAGCGCCTGCGCGGCCGGAATGTTGCGATGGGTGGCATAGGCGCCGGGTTTTCCGGTGAAGTAGCCGATACGGTCGCCGGGTGCGAAGGCGCTCACCCCCTCGCCGACCGCTTCGACAATGCCTGCGGCTTCAATGCCGGGCGCAGCGGGGAGGCGCACCGGATAAAGTCCGCTGCGGTGATAGGTATCGATGAAGTTGACCCCGATCGCCGTATGGCGCACCGCGAGTTCGCCGGGGCCGGGTGGGACGGGCGTGAAATCCTGGCGCGCAATCACCTCCGGCCCGCCGGTTTTCTGAAACGCCATTCGGTACGCCATTGGACTTTCCTTCACAGCAGCTTCTGCATGAATACGAGTGTCAGCCAGCGATCGAACTTGCGCCCGACCTCGCGCAGCCTCCCCGCTTCCTCGAAGCCGAGTGCGCGGTGAAAGGCAAGGCTTCCCGCGTTTTCGGAATCGACTCCGCCGACGAGCGTGTGAAGGCCGCGGTGGCGCGCGAGATCGATCAGCGCTTCAAGAAGTTGCCGTCCATAGCCATATCCACGGTATGTGTTTGAAATATATACGGAATGTTCAGCCGTTCCAGCATAAGCCTGCCTGGCGCGGAAGGGGCCGAACGTGCCGAAGCCGGCCACGCCGTTCGCGACGTCAGCAATGATGAGCGGCAAGCCCTCCGCCTGCTTTGCAGTGCGCCATTCGGCAACATGCTCTGTGGTCCACGGGGCGTGATCGTACCACGCCGTCGTGTTGAGGATCGCATCGTTGACGATGGCAAGGACGCCCGCGTCATCGTCGGCTCGCGCATCCCGGATGATGGGCGGATCAGCCATGGCAACCCTTCTGTGTTTCGTTTCGAAGCGTCTCGGTCCCGGTTACGCGCAGTTCTTTTTCTTTGCGTCGTTTTTGCGCAAAACCGGTTCCCACTTTTGCACGCGATGCTTTAGCGTCGAGAAACCTACCCGCCACCGCGCGGCTTTCACAAGAGGAGGGGCGCCATGAAGGTGAATATCGAGATCGACTGCTCCCCGGAAGAGGCACGCGCGTTCATGGGGCTTCCTGACGTCCGCCCTCTGCACGATCTCTACATCGAACGCATGAAGGGCCTGATGAAGGACGGCATCACCGCGGGCGACGTCGAGCGGCTGATGTCCAACTGGATGCCGAGTGCGGCAAGTGGGATCGGCGAGGTGCAGAAGGCGATGTGGAACGCGATGACCGGGGGCGGCACGAGCGGCAAGAAGGGCTAACGCTCGACGCCATGACGTCATTTCTAAATGATTGAAAAGAAAACAATATTCTCTCTGTCGTCAGGGCGTCCGCCTGCCGGTGTCGCGGTTGTTCGTGTGTCCGGCCCCGCGGCGGGCGCAGCGCTGCTGGCGCTCGGCGGGCGTATGCCGTCGCCGCGACGTGCGACGCTTCTGCGTCTTCGAGACGGGGGCACAACGATCGATGATGCGCTGGTTTTGTGGTTTCCTGCACCTGCGAGCTTCACGGGTGAAGACGTTGCCGAGCTTCACGTAACGGGCGGCCCAGCGGTGGTTGCAGCGTTGCTGCGTGCGCTCGGCGGGGTCGAGGGATTGCGACCGGCCGAGCCCGGCGAGTTCACGCGACGGGCATTCGACAACGGCAAGCTCGATCTGACCGAAGCCGAGGGGCTTGCCGATCTCATCGATGCAGAGACCGAAGCGCAACGGCATCAGGCGCTGCGACAGGCATCGGGAGGTCTGCGGGCGCTTGCGACAGACTGGCATGACCGGCTGCTTTCCATTCTCGCGGAGACCGAAGCCTCGCTCGATTTCGGCGAAGACGAGGAGGATGTCAGCACGCGGCTCGTTGAGGGCGAGGGGCCGGAGATCATGGCGCTTGCCCGCGAGATCGATGGTCATCTCGGCAACTATGGGTTTGCCGAGCGCTTGCGGCGAGGGCTCACGATCGTCCTGCTCGGGGCGCCGAATGCCGGGAAGTCGAGTCTGATCAATGCGCTCGCGAAGCGCGACGTCGCCATCGTCTCGCCGGAGGCGGGCACGACGCGTGACCTTATCGAGGTGCACCTCGATCTCGGTGGCGTTGCTGCGACGCTCGTCGATACGGCGGGCCTTCGCGACGCGGAGGGCGCTATTGAAGCCGAAGGCGTTCGCCGCGCGCGTCAACGTGCGGATGAGGCCGACCTGGTCGTCTTTCTTGTGGGCCCGGACGATCGCGACGCGGCGATTCCGGCCGGTGCGGTGGCGGTCCAGTCCAAAGCGGATATTCGCTCCGACTCTGTGGGCGAACGACTGCGCGTGTCAGCGGTGACGGGAGAGGGGCTGATGGCGCTGGAGGCGCTCCTCATTGAGCGGGCGGGTGCGCTTGCCGGTGCAGGGCAAGATGCCCTTGTTACGAACGCGCGCCAGCGCGATGCACTTGCCGAATGCCGGGATGCGCTGATCGCGGCTTCGGAGGAGCACGACCCGGTGCTGCGTGCCGAATCTTTGAGGGCGGCAATGCGCGCCCTAGGCCGGCTCACGGGCCGCGTTGGCGTCGAGGACATACTGGATATTGTGTTTGGACGCTTCTGCATTGGCAAATGATGTTTCACGTGAAACATTTTGGGTCGTTTTGAGCCCCCAATGTTCCACGTGAAACACAACGTCGACACGAAGCAGCGATTCGGATAGTCCCGTCCGCATCATGGAACGATTCGACGTACTCGTTATCGGGGCCGGCCATGCCGGTTGCGAGGCGGCGACTGCCGCCGCGCGTACCGGCGCACATACGCTGCTCGTGACACCGGGTCGCGAAACGATCGGCGTGATGTCCTGCAACCCCGCGATCGGTGGCCTCGGCAAGGGGCATATCGTTCGCGAACTCGACGCGCTCGGCGGTGTCATGTCGGAGGCCGCGGACGCGGCGGCGATCCAATATCGATTGCTCAATCGCCGTAAGGGGCCAGCGGTTCAGGGTCCACGCGCTCAAGCCGATCGCAAACTTTATCGCCGCGCGATGCAACGGGCCATCGACACCCAGCAAGGACTCCAGGTTCTGGAAGCGCGCGTCGAGGATTTGCTCATCGACAAGGGTGGCGTGTCGGGTGTTGTGCTTTCTGACGGTGCGACCGTCGCAGCGCGCACGGTTGTGCTCACGACTGGGACCTTCCTCGGCGGTGTCATCCACATTGGGGGCGATGTGCGCGACGGCGGCCGGGTCGGCGAAGCATCGTCTGTCGCACTGGCCCGGCGCCTTCGCGATCTAGGCTTGCCAATGGGGCGTCTCAAGACGGGGACGCCGGCACGCCTCGACGGCCGGACGATCGACTGGGCATGCGTCGACTGGCAGGAGGGCGACGAGACACCGTCGTTCTTCGCGGCATCAACGCGGGCGGCGGTGAACCCGCAGCTCAGTTGCGGAATCACCCGTACGAACGTCGCCACACACGATATCATCCGCGAGAACATTCAGAGCAGCGCCGTCTACAGCGGACGCATCGAGGGTACGGGGCCGCGCTATTGCCCCTCGATCGAAGACAAGGTGATGCGCTTCGGCGACCGCGACGGACACCAGGTCTTCCTGGAACCGGAAGGCCTCGACGATCCGCTTATCTACCCGAACGGCCTTTCTACCTCGCTCCCTGTGGATGTGCAGCTCGCATTCCTGCGCACGCTCATCGGGCTGGAGCACGTCAAGATTGCACGACCGGGCTATGCGATTGAGTATGACTACATCGATCCGCGCGCGCTTTCGCGGACGCTCGAACTCCACGCGATCCCGCGCCTGTTCTTCGCGGGCCAGATCAACGGGACGACGGGCTACGAAGAGGCAGCAGGGCAGGGGCTGGTCGCGGGGCTGAGTGCCGCGCGGTCGGCGCTCGCCCTGGAGCCGGTGGGCTTTGATCGGGCTGAATCCTACATCGGCGTGATGATCGACGATCTCGTGACGCAGGGCGTGAGCGAGCCCTACCGGATGTTTACCTCGCGCGCTGAGTATCGCCTGCACCTACGGGCGGACAATGCCGACCAGCGGCTATCTGACAAGGCCATCGCGCTCGGCTTGCTCGGTGGGGATCGCGCGCGGCTTTATCGCGAGCGGGCGGAGACGCTTGCGAAGGGGCGGTCGCTTCTCGAGGCGGCACGAGCATCACCCGCACAGCTACAACGCTCCGGCCTCGCAGTGCGCCAGGATGGCGTGACGCGGTCGGCATTCGAATGGCTGCGCTTTCCCGATGTCGCTTGGGATGACGCCGTGGCGGTCTGGCCGGAACTCTCCGGCATTGCCGAGGCACATGCCGAGCAACTGCACACCGATGCGCGCTACGCCGTCTATCTCGAGCGTCAGTCCGACGAGATCGATGCCTTCCGGCGCGACGAGGCGCTGCGGCTACCTTACGACCTTGATTATTCAGCAATCGGGGGCTTGTCGAACGAGATGATCGACCGCCTGAAACGCGCCCGACCCGACAGCCTCGGCGCAGCCGCGCGTGTAGCAGGAGTCACCCCCGCAGCCCTCACCGCGCTCCTCCGCCATGTCAAACGCGCCGCCTGAGAACCCCGAAGAGCAGCGCGCGTGGTTCGTGGCGACCTTCAATGTTTCACGTGAAACATTGGTGAAGCTCGACACCTATGCCGCGCTGCTCGCTGAGTGGCAGGCGAAGTTCAACCTCGTTGGCCCGGCGACGCTCGCCCACGTCTGGGTCCGCCATATCGCTGATTCTGCTCAGCTCCTCCAATTCACCGCGCGCGAGGGCAGTGCACACCGCCCGACCTGGCTTGATATCGGGAGCGGCGCCGGTTTTCCGGGAATGGTCATCGCGCTCATGACGGGTGATTCGGTCACGCTTGTCGATTCGATTCGCAAAAAGACGGTCTTCCTTGAAACCGTCCGCGATGCGCTTGGATTGGAGCGAAACGTCAAGGTGTTGAATCAGCGCGTGGAATCGCTCGGGTCCGTCAAGTTCGACACGATCACCGCGCGCGCCTGCGCCCCGCTCGCGAAGCTGTTTGACTGGGGCGAACCCTATGCTGCAAAGTCCTGCACATGGCTGTTGCTGAAAGGCGCGGCGGTTGAGGACGAGCTTGCGGAAGCCAAGCGCCGCTTCGTTTTCGAACATGAATTGATTCCTAGTCTTACCGATTCGCGGGGGCGGATCGTGCGGGCGCACAGTGTACGGAGGCGTCGGTGATCAGAATCGCGGTGGCAAATCAGAAGGGCGGTGTCGGCAAGACCACCACCGCCATCAACGTCGCGACGGCGATCGCGGCAACCGGGCGGCGCGTGCTGATCGTCGATCTCGATCCGCAAGGCAACAGCTCGACCGGTGTCGGGGTCGATCAGAATGCCCGCCACCGCACGAGCTATGATGTGCTCATCGGTGCGTGCAGCGCAGCAGATGCGGTCGTTCCTACCGCGATCCCGCGCCTGTCGCTGATCCCCTCGACGGTCGATCTGTCGGGCGCAGAGGTCGAACTCGTCGAGATGGAAGGGCGCATCCATCGCCTCGACAGCGCGCTGGAGGCACCGGCGATGCAGGCGTACGACTACATCATCATCGATTGCCCGCCGTCGCTCGGCATCCTCACGATGAACGCGATGGTCGCCGCGCAGTCGCTGCTCGTGCCGCTGCAGTGCGAGTTCTTCGCGCTCGAAGGCCTCAGCCAGCTTCTGAACACGGTCGAACGCGTGCGCGCCGGCTACAATCAGCGGCTCAACATCATCGGCGTGGTGCTGACGATGTACGACAAGCGCAACCGCCTCTCCGAACAGGTTGCGGCCGATGTGCGCGCCGTGCTCGGTAAGATCGTGTTCGAGACGATCATTCCGCGTAACGTCCGCCTGTCAGAGGCGCCAAGCCACGGGCTTCCCGCGCTCGTCTACGATCATCGCTGCGCAGGCTCGGAAGCCTATATCGACCTCTCCCGCGAGCTTCTGGGGCGGACCGAGCCGCACGCACGCGCTGCCTAATTCTTTGAAAGCGTTCGACTATGTCTCAGCCTAAGCGTCCCACCGGGCTCGGTCGCGGCCTGTCCGCCCTGCTCGAGGAAATGGGGAGCGCTGCCGTGCCGGCGCGCACCGAAGCCGGAGCAGCCCCCCCCGCCGTGCCGGCGGGCGACGCGGGCAGCAGCATGGGCGCGCAGATGCTCCCTATGGCGATGATTTCGCCGAACCCGAAGCAGCCGCGCCGTCGCTTCGACGAGACCGCGCAGGCCGAGCTAATTGCCTCGGTAAAGCGACAGGGCTTGCTCCAGCCGATCCTTGTGCGCCCCGTGGACGGCGGCCGGTTCGAAATTGTAGCGGGCGAACGCCGCTGGCGTGCGGCGCAGGCCGCGCAGCTCCACGATGTGCCCGTGCTCGTCCGGCGCCTCACCGACGAAGAAGCGTTCGAGGTCGCACTCGTCGAGAATATTCAGCGCCAGGATCTGAACGCGATCGAAGAGGCCGAAGGCTACAAGCGGCTAATCGAGGATTACGGCCATACGCAGGAAGACATCGCCCGCATCGTCGGCAAGTCGCGCAGCCATGTCGCGAATCTCGTGCGTCTGCTCGATCTACCGGATGACGTGCGCGATCTTCTGATCGACGGGCGGCTCACGATGGGCCATGCGCGTGCGCTGCTCACCGCGCCCGATCCTTCGGCGCTGGCGCGCGACGTCGTGCAAATGGGTCTGTCGGTACGCGAGGTCGAGGCGCGGGCGAAGAAGCCGCGCGCGCCCCGCAAGTCCGCGCCGCGCGAAGCGGCCCGCAGCGCCGATCTCGAATCGCTGGAAGGCCAGCTCGCCGAGCAGCTCGGCCTGCGTGTGCGTCTCGAATACGATGGGGAAGGCGGGAAGCTGACGCTGTTCTACAGCGATCTCGATCAGCTCGACATGCTTTGCCAGCGGCTTTCGGGCGAACGCTTCTAACAAACGCCAGACATGAAAAGGGCCGCGCGACGAGGCAGTCGCGCGGCCCTTTGTTTTTTAGCGAAGACTACTTCTTCAGCGAATCGCGGATTTCGCGAAGCAGCAGCACCTCTTCGCTCGGGCCGGCGGGCGCTTCTTCCTTCTTCGTGATCAGCTTATTTGCCGTGCGCACGAGCAGGAAGATGATGAAGGCGAGGATCAGGAAGTTGATCGCGGCGGTGATGAAGGCGCCGTAGCCGAGCATCGGCACGCCGGCTTCCTTGAGCGCGGCATAGTCGGTCAGCGATCCGGCATAACCTTCGGGCACGGCGCCGAGCCGGATGAACAGGCTGGAGAAGTCGAGCCCGCCGAAGATCGCGCCGATCACGGGCATGATCACGTCCTGCGTAAGCGACGTGACGATCGTTCCGAACGCGCCGCCGATGATGACCGCGACGGCGAGGTCGAGCACATTGCCCTTTGCAATGAACGTCTTGAATTCATTCAACATTTTCAGTCCCCTTGCCGCTAGATCCCGGTGGCCGCGTTGTGCTTCGCGAAAAACCTGTCCGCACCATTCCGCACGACGCTCTAAATTTCAATCAGCTTGTCCGGCAGTTCGTTGGGATTGCGCTCGCATGGCGGGAAGTGGGCCGAAAGCACGGCGCCGCACAGTCCGATCGCCTTTATGAAGCCCTCTGCAATCCTGCCATCCCGAACCTCGGCGAGCAGCGCATCCAGCGCGTCGCCCCACACATCGTGCGCGACCTTGGCATAGATGCCCTCGTCGGCAACGATCTCGGCGGCGTGGTCTTCAAGCGACAGGAAGATGAGCACGCCGGTGCGGTCTTCGGTGACATGGATGCCGTGCGAGAGGAAGCTCTCGACCGCAGCGCGGTGCACGGCGCTCCGCTGCAGCGAGCGCGGGGTGAGCAGGCGCAGCACCGGGGGAACGCGCACGACGAGGAATGCCGCTACGAAAAGAAGCGCCGAAAGCGAGGCATAGAGCGCGATGATGAGCCGCGGCGCGGGATGTCCGCCGTCGCTCCAGCCGCCGCTCGTGAACCACAGCGGATCGGGAATGCCGAGCCAGAGCAGTGCCGGCGCCAGCACGATCGCGGCGAGCGCTGCCCATGCGAAGGGGACGGCGCGGTAATCGTCTGTGCGCCGCGTCACCACGCAGAAGATTTCGCCCGAGGTGCTCCGTTCCGCTGACGTAATGGCGTCACTGATGCGCGCGTGTTCGTCGTCCGTCAGGCGCATCACCAACTCCCGCTCGCGCCGCCGCCGCCGAAGCTGCCGCCGCCGCCCGAAAATCCGCCGCCACCGAAGCCGCCCGATGAACCGCCGCCCCAGCCGCCGCCGCTGCCCGGCCCCCAGATGATGATGGGGCCGCCGCGCCCGCGTCGCCGCTTACCGCCGAGAACGCCGCGCAGCATCCAGAACACGAACCAGATGATGAGGATGGTGGGGATAAGCCCGAGGCCGTGCCGGGTTTCCTCCTGCTCGCTTTCCCGCGCCGCGATCAGGTTGGCGCGGGCGTCCTCGGGCGGCAGCGAAAGCTGGGCGATGATGGCATCGGCACCGGCAACGACGCCGCCTTCCATGTCGCCATCGCGAAAACGCGGCACGATTTGTCGGTTGATGATGACGGAGGAGAGCGCGTCGGTCAGATAGCCTTCAAGGCCGTAGCCGACCTCGATGCGCACCTTGCGCTCATTGGGTGCTACGAGCAGCAGCGCGCCATTATCTTCGTCTTTCCGGCCGAGCCCCCATTGGCGGCCGAGCCGGTAGCCATAGTCGGCGATGTCATAGCCCTGAAGGTCCGGAACCGTCGCGACGACGAGCTGGCGCGTCGTCGTGTCTTCCAGCGTCTTCAGCTTTTCGGTGAGCGCGGCCTCTGTGGCCGGCGACAGCAGATCGGCAGCATCGACGACCCGGCCCGAAAGCTTCGGGAAGTCCTGCGCCGCTGCCGGGAAAGCCAGCAGCAGCGCGGCAAGGCACGCCAGGCGGAACATTCTTATTCGAACGATACGGTCGGCGCGGTTTCGGCTCCGGCGGTGGTGGCCTTGAACGGCGTGATCGGCTCGGCGCCGTAGATGAACTTCGCCGCGATCAGGCTCGGGAAGGTGCGAATCTCGGTGTTATAAGCCTGCACCGCCTGATTATAGTCGCGCCGCGCCACGGTGATGCGGTTCTCCGTGCCTTCGAGCTGCGATTGCAGCGCCAGGAAATTCTCGTTCGATTTCAGCTCGGGATAGCGCTCGACGGTAACGAGCAGGCGGGAGAGCGCGCCCGAAAGCTGGTCCTGTGCGGCCTGGAAGCGTGCGACTGCGGCGGGATCGGTGAGTTGGTCGGCGTTGATCGTCGTCTGCGTTGCGGAGGCGCGCGCCTGCGTCACCGCTTCGAGCACCTCGCGTTCCTGCGCGGCGAAGCCCTTCACCGTGGCGACGAGATTCGGAATGAGGTCCGCGCGCCGCTGATACTGGCTCTCCACTTCCGCCCACGAGGCCTTTACTGCCTCCTCACGCGTCGGCACGGTGTTGATGCCGCACGCCGCGAGCGTCAGCGCGGCGAGCAGCGGGAGCAGGAACTTGCGCATTGGACGAACCCCTTCCGTATCAGTCAACTAATACAGGGCCCTTTTCGCTTATTCCGCCGCCATTAGCAACGGTTCCGCCTGCGGACCGCGCACGACGCGTCCGGGCCGGGCGCCCTGCACCGCACCATTCCGGAACGTGACGGCGCCGGACTTGATCGTCGCGGTATAGCCGTCGGCCTTCTGGAGAAGCCGCTTGCCGCCCGCTGGCAGGTCGAACGCCAGCCACGGCTTGCCGAGCTTCAGCCGATCGAGATCGATAACGTTGACGTCGGCGAGATAGCCCGGCGCGATGAGGCCGCGGTCGGCGAGGCCATAGAGCAGCGCGGTGTCCCGGCACTGCCGCTTGATCGCGAGTTCGAGCGGAATGCGCCCGCGCGCGCGGCCCTTCACCCAGTGCGTGAGGAGGAAGGTGGGGGAGGCCGCATCGCAGATCGTGCCGCAGTGCGCGCCGCCGTCCGACAGCGAGATGACCGTGTCGTCGCGCTCCAGCAGGCCCTTCACGAAGTCGAGATTGCCGTCCACGTAGTTGAGGATCGGCAAGTAGATGAAGCCGGTGCCGTCGTCCTCCATCATGACGTCATAGGCGACCTCTGCGGGCGATTTTCCGCCCGCTTTCGCCAGCGCGGCGAGGCTGCGTTCTGCCGCGGGCTCGTAATCCGGCTCCTCGCCGAGCGGGAACTGCATCGTCCAGCCCTGCGTCACCAGCATGAACAGCGCCGCCGTGTCCGGGTGGGGCGGGGGCAGATTGTCCTCGGCGAGCAGCTTCGCGCGGAACGCGGGATCGCGCAGCGTGGTGAGCTGTTCGGCCCACGGCTTCGCCGCGATTGCCTGCCACGAGGGGCGCATCACGAACGGATGCACCGTGCCGCGCCACGCCATCAGCACGCCGGTGCCGCGCAGCGAGATCTGCGCGCGGATGTTGGCGCCGTCATCGTTCGCGGCTTTCGTCGCGGCCATCTGGTCGGTCCAGTGCATCGCCTTCAGCGGCGATTGCAGCATCGCAAAGGTTACCGGCATTGCGGTTTCCTTCGACAGGCGCTTCATCCAGTCGAACTCGTTCCATTCGGGCATCAGGTCGGATGCCATTTCAAAGACGCCGTGCCCGACGCGGCCCATGGCGCGGCCGATGCCGATCAGCTCCTCGGCGGTCGCGGTGGTGCCGGGCACCAGCACGCCGTCGATGGACTTGTGGATCACGGTGCGCGAGGTCGAGAAACCGAGCGCGCCGGCACGAAGACCCTCCTCGACGATGCTCGACATCGAGTCGATCTCGGCGGCGGTCGGCGCTTCGTTCGCTGCGCCGCGCTCGCCCATCACATAGGCGCGCACCGCGCCGTGCGGCACGTGGCAGGCGACGTCGATCGTGCGCGGCAAGGCTTCGAGCGCGCCGAGATACTCGGGGAAGCTCTCCCAGTTCCACGTCATACCCTCGGCAAGCGCAGTGCCGGGAATGTCCTCCACGCCTTCCATCAGGCCGATCAGCCATTGGTGCCGATCGGGCCGCGCAGGCGCGAAGCCGACGCCGCAATTGCCCATGATGACCGTTGTCACGCCGTGCCACGATGACGGCGCCATGACGTCATCCCACGTCGCCTGCCCGTCGTAGTGCGTGTGGATATCGACGAAGCCGGGCGTCACGATCTGGCCTGCCGCGTCGATTTCCTCGCGGCCCGCCTCGTTCACGTTGCCGACCGCGCTGATGCGGCCGTTGTCGATGGCGATGTCGCCGCTGAACGGCGCGCCGCCGCTGCCATCGACAATAGTTCCGCCGCGGATCACGATGTCGTGCATATGCACCTCCCTCAAGGTTCCCGCTCAGTTTCCGCAGGGTTGTCCGCCTCCGTCAAGCTGACGATAATGGCCGGAACAGGGGAGGATGGACATGACGCGCAAGGCATTGCTGGCGTTTCTGCTGGTTTCAACGTCGCCCGCCTGGGCGAAGACGATTGCGGTCGCGCCCGGCGACAGCGATCAGGAGGTGCTGCAGACCGCGCTCATCGAGGCGCAGCCGGGCGATGTGATCCAGCTCGCGGCCGGCACCTACAGGCTCAAGAACGGCCTCTCGCTCGATGTCGATAACGTCACCGTGCGCGGCGCCGGGCCCGCCGCGACCGTGCTCAGCTTCAAGGGCCAGACGGGGGCGGGCGAGGGGCTGCTCGTCACGTCGGACCGCGTGCTGCTCACCGGCTTCGCTGTCGAGGACACGAAGGGCGACGGCATCAAGGCGAAGGGCGTCGACCGCATCACGATGGATAATCTGCGGATCGTCTGGACGCGCGGGCCGCACAAGGACAATGGCGCCTACGGCCTCTATCCGGTCGAGGCCACGAACGTCCTGGTGCAGAACTCCGAAGTCGTCGCCTGCTCGGACGCGGGCGTCTACGTCGGCCAGTCCGAGAATATCATCGTCCGCAACAACCGGGTAAGCTTCAACGTCGCGGGCATCGAGATCGAAAACTCGAAGCACGCCGACGTCTACGGGAACCTCGCGCACCACAACACCGGCGGCATCCTCGTCTTCGATCTGCCGAACCTGCCGAAGATGGGCGGGCATTCCACGCGCATCTTCTCGAACACGGTCGTCGACAACGACACGCCGAACTTCGCCCCGCCCGGCAACATCGTTGCGGAGGTGCCGCAGGGGCTTGGCATCATGGTGATGGCGAACGAGAACGTCGAGGTGTCGGGCAACCTCATCGAGGGCAACCGCACCGCCGCCGTCATGATCGTCTCTTACGTGCGGCCCTTTGAGGACGCGAGCTACAACCCGCTTGCGCGAAACGTGCGCATCTTCGGCAACACGCTCGGCAAGAATGGCTGGGACCCCAAATTCCCCGGCGGTGCCGAACTCGCCGCGGCGCTCGGCGGCGGTTTGCCGCCGGTGATGTGGGACGGCGTCACGCGGTTCGGGGACAAGCCGGATGACAGCACGACGACGCCGGCGAGCGATGTGCCGATGGTCTCGCTCGGCCTCGCCGTCGCCGGAACGCCGCCCACGAAGGCACAGCCTGCGCCCGTCGCGCCTGCGGGCGCTTCCGCAACGCTTGCCGCCGTCGTGCTCCCCGCCGATCAGCCGATGCCCTGATGCTGCGCGCCGCCGCCCTGCTCGCGGCCGCGCTGCTGGTCGCCTCTGCCGCGCCTTCAGCGGTGAACGACGCCGTTCTCGCAGGTGCGGCCGCGCCCCCGACGCTCGCCGAAACCGGCCTGTTCCTCGATAGCGGCGCGACCCGCCCGAACGCGCACGTCGTCCGCTATGGCCTCGCGACGCCGCTGTTCTCGGACCATGCCGACAAGGCGCGCTTCCTCTATGTGCCGGAGGGGAAGGTCGCGCGCTACGATGGCGAAGGCCTGCTGGATATTCCCGTAGGCAGCGTGCTCATCAAGCATTTCGGCTTCGCGCGCGCGGACGGCAGCCTCGATCTCATCGAAACGCGGCTGCTCGTGCACCAAACGGATGGCTGGAAGGCGTGGCCCTATGTGTGGAACGCGGACGACAGCGCCGCGACGCTGAAGCGCGCCGGCGCCCGTGTCGCGGTGACGGGGCATGACGGCGCGGGAAAGCTCCTCGCGCTCGATTGGCAGGTGCCGAACGTCAACCAGTGCAAGGGTTGCCACGCCGCCGGCAACGCGCTGGTGCCGATCGGCCCGAAGGCCCGGAACCTCAACCATGACTTCGCGGGCGAAAACAACCTTGCGCGCCTTACGCGCCTCGGCCTGCTCACTGGCGTTCCCGAAAACGCACCGCGCCTGCCCGATTGGAAGGACGCAAACGAAAGCCTCGAACACCGCGCCCGCGCGTATCTCGACGTCAACTGCGGCCACTGCCACAAGCCCGATGGCCCCGCTTCGAACTCCGGCCTGTTCCTCACATGGGAAACGGCGTCTGGTCCGCACATCGGCATCGGCAAGGGGCCGGTCGCGGCGGGCCGCGGTTCGGGCGGGCGCATGGTGTCTATCGATCCCGGCCATCCCGAGCGCTCGATTCTTGCCTACCGGATGGAATCGACCGAACCCGGCGTCATGATGCCCGAACTCGGCCGCACCCAGCCCGATGAAGCGGGCACAGCGCTGGTGCGCGACTGGATCGCCGCAATGCGGTGAGGCGCGCTTTCTGGTCGGCGGGAAAAGGAGTATCTTCCTGCAATTCTGGGGCTTTTCGAGTCGCAGCGACTCGTGAATTCCCCGGTAACTGGGGAGATGGCCAATGCGCGTTCTCGGACTTGTCAGTGTGCTTGCCGCACCGCTCTTGCTTGCCGCGTGCATGGGTTACGATGATCGGCCGACACCGCTTCCGGGCCCGCTGCCCGGCGGCTCGTGGCAGCAGTCCTGCCGCGATGGTCAGGTCCGCAACGGCTACCTCCGCGCGCAGTGCCTCACCGCGAACAACAATTATCGCCCCGCTGCGGCCCGCATCGGAACCTGCCGTGCGTTCGGCAACCGAAACGGCACGCTGTTTTGCGAAACGGGTGGCTCCGGCGGATGGGGCGGTGGTGACTACCGCTGGAGCGGCTCATACGCCTCGAGCTGCCGTGACAGCAGCACCAGCGGCAAGGGTACACTGACGGCGACGTGCCAGAACGCGAAGGGCGGCTGGCAGCGCTCCAGCATCAGTCCGCGCCAATGCCCATCCTACCGGGCGGGCAACCGCAATGGGCGATTGTTCTGCGAACGATAGGGGCGTTTTAAAGCCCCATCAGGCTCAGCACTTCCTTGCGGCTGCGTTCGTCGTCGCGGAACACGCCCATCATGCGGCTTGTGGTCATGGTGACGCCGGGTGTGTTGACGCCACGCGCGGACATGCAGGCGTGCGCCGCTTCGATGACGACGGCGACACCGCGCGGCTGCAGATGTTCCCAGATGCAGTCGGCGACCTCGGCTGTCAGCCGCTCCTGCACCTGAAGGCGGGAAGCGAAACCCTTTAGAACACGCGCGAGCTTTGAAATGCCGACGACGCGGTCGCCCGGCAGATAGGCGATGTGCGCCTTGCCGATGATCGGCGCCATGTGGTGTTCGCAGTGCGACTGGAACGCGATGTCGCGCAGCAGCACGATCTCGTCATAGCCGCCGACCTCTTCGAAGGTACGCGAAAGGTGGCGCGCGGGGTCTTCGGCATAGCCGCGGAAATACTCGCGGTAGGCGCGCGCGACGCGGCCCGGCGTATCGGCGAGCCCCTCGCGCGCGGGATCGTCTCCGGCCCATTCGATCAGACGGCGGACGGCGCCGAGCACGTCTTGCGGGATGCCGTTGTCGCGGTCGTTGGATGCGGTCATGCCGCTTCCCTAACCACCGACGGACGCTTGCTGCAAGTCCCGAGGCTCTAAAGTAGCGTCAGCGCGGCGAGGAGCCGGACGTCGATCATCACGCCTGCACGGCGCTTTTCGGCGATGAAATCCGGCAATGTTCGAAGCGGAACGCAGTGAACGGTGATGTTCTCGCCGTCGACACCGCCGCCCGCGCCGACCCGAACGAGCCCCGTCGCGCGTACCAGTGTGAAGTGCTCGCTCGTCATGCCGGGAGAGGAGGTGAACACGCCGAGGTCTTCCAGCGTTTCGGCGCGGAAGCCGGTTTCTTCCTCAAGTTCGCGGCGCGCGGCGGTCAGCACTTCCTCGGGGCCGTCGTCGCCGACAAGTCCGGCGGGCAGTTCGAGGCACGATGCGCCGAGCGGCACGCGGTACTGCTCGACAAGCACGATCTCCGCGGCGTCCGTCACGGCGAGGATGACGGCGGCGCCCATGCCGCCGGGGCGGCGCACATACTCCCAGTCCTCTTCAACGACGGCTTCGAGGAAGCGGCCTTTCCAGACGGTCTTGTCGATCACGTGTGTTCTTTCAGGCAAAGAAAAAGGGCGGCGCCCTGCGGTGCCGCCCCCTTCCGGTGTTCTTAGGCTTACTGCGCGACCGGTGCCGCGGCGCTCGGGTCTTCCGGCAGGCCGCCGAGCTGCGTCACGAGCTGCTTGTAGGCGTCGAGATAGGCGAGCGTGATGACCTGGCCGATCTCGGTGTTCGAATAGCCGCCGCCACCAGCGCCGCCGAAGCCGCCCCACCAGCCGCCGCCGCCGCCAGCTGCCCACGAAAGGTCCTTCTTGCGGAAATAGCCTTCGGTCAGGCGCTCCTGCTCGGTGGTGCGCGCGTTGACCAGCGTCAGCATGACGTTGGCTTCCTTGCTCTTCGTCGAAAGCCCGCCCGCGATCATGCCGAGCGTGCGGCTGCCCAGAAGCCCGCCCGCGATGGCGCCAATGCCGCCGCCGCCCGAGTTCTCGTTCTTCGAAACGAGATCGGGAACGATGAAATAATCGGCGGCCTTCACCTGGCGCTTGCCGATGTTGGAGCCCTTTTGCAGCTCGCCTGAATCGGCAAGAGCGCGCTCGATGTTGCGGCTGGCGAGGCCCTTGCCGCGATCGACGAGGCCGAAGCAGCCGGATTTCATCACGAACAGCTTGATGATCGCTTCCGGGCTGCCGAGGCCGAGCTGCTGCCACCAGTTGGTGTCGGGCTCGACGATGGAAACCGTGCCCAGCCGCTTCTGGCAGACCGGGATCTCCTGCATACTTTTCGTCTGCGCCTTGCGCGCGGAGGACTGGGATTGCGCGGATGCCGTGCCTGAAGCGACGGCCATGGCGGCCACGGCGACGCCGAAGCCAAGTGTTTTCAGGATCTTCATAAACTTCCCCATGTTCAAATGTGCTGGTTAGCGAAACCCCTGTCGCCGTTTCCGGCGCCGCCCGCAGCCGGAGCGTATATTGCCGGACTTAGGCCGTCCCGGCAATCGTTCCCGCATAGTCCGCACACGTTATGATTCGGTTGCAGCTACCGGTTCCTGCGTCCCGCGATCAGGCTGTCGACCACGGACGGATCAGCGAGCGTCGTCGTGTCGCCGAGCGATCCGAAATCGTTCTCGGCGATCTTGCGAAGGATACGCCGCATGATCTTGCCCGAGCGCGTCTTGGGCAGTGCGGGGGTGAAGTGGATCTGGTCGGGCGTCGCGATCGGCCCGATCTCGCGCCGCACCTCCGCCTTCAGCTCCGCTTCGAGCGTGGCATCGCCCTCCACGCCCGCGATTGGCGTCACGTAGCAGTAGATGCCCTGCCCCTTGATGTCGTGCGGGTAGCCGACGACCGCGGCTTCGGCGACCTTCGGGTGTCCGACGAGCGCCGATTCCACCTCCGCGGTGCCGAGCCGGTGGCCGGAGACATTGAGCACGTCATCGACGCGGCCGGTGATCCACCAATAGCCGTCCTCGTCATGGCGCGAACCGTCGCCCGTGAAGTAGAGGCCCTTGTAAGCGGAAAAATAAGTTTCGGCGAAGCGCTGGTGATCGCCGTAAAGCGTGCGCGCCTGTCCGGGCCACGAGCGTTTGAGCACGAGGTTGCCCGAGGCGGGGCCTTCGATGAACTTGCCGTCCGCATCGACCAGCGCGGGTTCAATGCCGAAAAACGGCTTGGTCGCACTACCCGGCTTGGTCGGGATCGCGCCCGGCAGCGGCGAAATCAGGATGCCGCCCGTCTCGGTCTGCCACCAGGTGTCGACGATCGGCAGCCGCTCCTTGCCCGCCACGCGGTGATACCAGAGCCACGCCTCGGGGTTGATCGGCTCGCCGACGGTGCCGAGCAGGCGCAGCGAGGCGAGGTCGTGTTTCAGCACAGGCGCGTCGCCCTCACGCATCAACGCGCGGAGCGCGGTCGGCGCCGTGTAGAAGGTGGCGGGCCGGTGCTTTTCGATCACTGCCCAGAAGCGGCTCACGTCCGGATAGTTGGGGACGCCCTCGAACATCAGCGTCGAGGCGCCGTTCGCAAGCGGGCCGTAGACGATGTAACTGTGCCCCGTCACCCAGCCCACGTCGGCGGTGCACCAGTGCAGCGCGCCCTCGTCGCGCCAGTCGAACACGTATTTGAAGGTCAGTGCCGTCCACACGAGATAGCCGCCCGTGGTGTGCAGCACACCCTTCGGCTTTCCGGTGGAGCCGGAGGTGTAGAGGATGAACAGCGGGTCTTCCGCGTTCATCGGCTCGGCCGGGCAGTCGGCGGAGACGGTTTCGCGTTGTTCATGCCACCACACGTCGCGGTCGCAGGTCATCGGCACGTCGGCGCCGGTGTGGCGCACCACGAGTACGCCCTTCACCTCGTGCCACGCCTTGGCGATGGCATCGTCGACGGTGAGCTTCAGCGGAATCGTCTTGCCGCCGCGCCGTCCCTCGTCAGCGGTGATGATGAAGTCGCTCTTCGCGTCGTCGATGCGACCCGCGACCGCCTCGGCTGAAAAGCCCGCGAAGACGACGCTGTGCACCGCGCCGATGCGTGCGCACGCCAGCATGGCGACGGCGGCTTCGGGGATCATCGGCAAATAGATCGTCACGCGGTCGCCCTTCTGGACGCCCATCGCCTTCAGAACGTTCGCGAACCGACACACCTCCGCATGAAGCGCGGCATAGGTCAGCGTCACGGACGCAGCGTCCGGATCGTCTGCCTCCCAGACGATCGCAGGCTGATCGGCCCGTGCCGGCAAATGCCGGTCGACGCAGTTGAGGCACGCATTCAGCACGCCGTCCTCGAACCATTTGATATCGACCGGCGCGTAAGACCAGTTGCCCATCACGCCCGGCGTCTTGATCCAGTCGACGATCCCGATCTGCTCGCGCCAGAAGCCGTCCGGGTCCTCGAGCGACCGCCGGTACATCGCCTCGTAGGTTTCGGCGTCGCAGATCGTCCGCGCGGCGGTATGCGCAGGTACGGGATACGTCGCGGTCGCGGCGTCGCTCATCGGTCAAACTCTCCCCAGGACATTTCGCGGCGCTTTGGCCGCACTACCACATATACGTATTCGGATCGGGCATCGGCTCGTGGCGCTGCGCCTTCGCGATCGAAACGATGGCCCGCACGACAAGCCAGATCGAGATCAGCGGAAACAGGAAACCGGCCAGCCCAAACGTGAGGAGCGTCAACACCCCCAACGCGATCACGCAAACCAGCGTGATCCAGAAACCGCGGATGTGATAAGCGAAATGGCTTTCCTCCCACGCTGCGTTGCCCGGCTCGCCCCGCCACACGTAGGCGAGGATCGCGCCGATGAGCGTCGGCACGCCCGACACGGCGCCGACGAGGATCAGCAGCGCGACGATGGTCGGCCGGTTGAGATCGAAACCCTGCGTTTCTGGTCTGCTCGGCATGGTCCAGACTCCCACTGTTTTCAGGCGGCAATTCTGGCGCGCGGCGGAGCATTCCGCAAGGATGGGCTTTCGCAGGCCCACGCGGCGCGCTAGCGTCTGCCGCCGTGGGCATCCCTCTTCTCGCTGCGCGCCGTTTCGGGCCGCTGTTCGCCACCCAGTTCCTGGGCGCGTTCAACGACAATTTCTACAAGACGGCGATGCTGTTCCTCATCACCTACACCCTGCTTGCGGGCGACACGGCGGCATCGGCGCAGATCGTCACCGTGGCGGCGGGCGTGTTCATCCTGCCGTTCGTGCTGTTCTCGGCCATGGCGGGGCAGATCGCCGACAGTGTCGACAAGGCGCGGCTCGTCCGCATCATCAAGGCAGCCGAGATCGGCATCATGCTTGTCGGCGCGGCGGCGCTGACGCTGGGCTCGATGCCGCTGATGATGGTGGTGCTGTTCGCGATGGGGCTGCACTCCACCTTCTTCGGACCGATCAAGTACGCGATCCTGCCGCAGCATCTCGCGCCGAAGGAACTGCTCACGGGCACGGGCCTTGTCGAGGCCGGCACGTTCATCGCCATTCTTACCGGACAGGTCGCCGGCGGCCTCCTCGCGCCGCAGGTTTCGGCATGGGCGATCGTCGGGGTCGCCGCGCTCGGCTATCTCACTGGTCGGCAGGTGCCCGCAGCGCTGCCAGCCGGACGTGCCCGCATCGAATGGAATATTGTTGCAAGTTCGCTCCGCATCACGCGGGAGGTCACGCGCGATCCGCAGCTCGGCCGCGCCGTGCTCGCCGTCTCGTGGTTCTGGTCGGTGGGGGCGGTATTCACCAGCCTGTTCGTGCCGCTGGTGAAGGGTGATCTCGGCGGCGCGGAAACCGTGGCGACGCTGTTTCTCACCATTTTTTCGATTGGCGTCGCAACCGGATCGCTAGTGGTCGCGCGTCTCCTGAAAGGGGCGATTTCCGTTCGCTATGCGCCTGCGTCCGCCGTGCTCATGACGGCGTTCATCGCCGATCTCTATTTCGCGATCCGCGCGTTCGACGTGCCGCACGCCGAATTGATCGGCGTGGGTGAATTCCTCGCCGACCCGGGAAGCTGGCGCATTGTGCTTGATCTCTTCGGGCTTTCCGTCGCCGCGGGCGCGTTCATCGTGCCGCTCTATGCGCTGCTGCAAACCGCGAGCGATCCTTCGGCGCGGGCGCGGACCATTGCGGCGAACAACATCATCAACTCGGGCTTCATGGTCGCCGCGGCGCTCGGTTCGGGCGTGCTGCTGAAGGCCGGGCTCGACGTGCCGCAGATCCTTCTCGCCGTCGGGCTCGCCAATCTGCTGATCGTGATACCCTGCCTGGGGATTCACCGCATCCAGCGCGCGCTCGGCACCGCCTGAAAGTTGCGCGGCGCAACTTTTTCTAAGCGCGAACGAGCGTTCCCACGCCCTTGCGCGTGAAGATTTCCAGCAGCAGCGCGTGTGGCACGCGCCCGTCGAGGATCACTGCGGCCTCGACGCCGCCGGTCACGGCGGAAAGACACGTCTCGAGCTTCGGGATCATCCCGCCCGAAATCGTGCCGTCCGCGATCAGTTCCTTGATGCGCGCGGGCGTGAGATCGGTGAGCAGCGACTTGTCCTTGGCGAGCACGCCGGGAACGTCGGTCAGCAGCATCAGCCGGGCCGCGCCGACGGCGCCCGCGATCGCGCCCGCCATCGTGTCCGCGTTGATGTTGTAGGTATGGCCCTCGGCATCCTCGGCGATTGGCGCGATGACCGGAATCACGTCGGAACGCGTCATCAGATCGAGGATCTTGGCGTTCACCGCCACGGGCTCTCCGACGAAGCCGAGATCGACGACGCGTTCGATCGCGCTGTCGGGATCGCGCGCCGTGCGCGTCAGCTTGCGCGCCGTCACAAGGCGTGCGTCCTTGCCGGAAATGCCGACGGCGGTGCCGCCTGCGCGGCCGATCCAGCTGACGAGATCCTTGTTGATCGCGCCTGCCAGCACCATTTCCGCGACCTCTGCGGTCGCGGCGTCGGTGACGCGCAGCCCGTCGACGAACTCCGACTTGATGCCGAGCCGTCCGAGCATGTTGCCGATCTGCGGCCCGCCGCCGTGCACGACGATCGGGTTGATGCCGATCGCCTTCAGCAGCACAACGTCCTCCGCGAAATCGATCGCGCGTTCGGGATCGCCCATCGCGTGGCCGCCGTATTTCACCACGAAGGTCTGGCCGACATATTTCTGGATGAAGGGCAGCGCCTCGGTCAGCGTTTCGGCCTTGGCGAGCATGGCCGGATCGGGCGTATGGTCGACAGACATTCGGCAGGGCTCCTCAGTGATCGTGCGCCGCTATAAAGGCTCGGTGCAAAAGGGGAAGAGAAGATGATGGGCGCTCGCGTCGGCCGATTGCGAACGGACTCCGCGTATCACTCGCGGGGTGATATCTCGTAACATGCTGTTTTTATTGACGTGAATAACAAAGAGGGTCAGAGTTTCAGCATGAGCCGCGACCACGATCACCCGCATACGGACCACGAGCATGGCCACAGCCATGGCCATTCGCATGGCGGACATTCGCACGCGCCGACGGTGAGCGCGGGCAACGAGCGCCGCGTCGGCTTCGCTGCGCTGCTCACGGGCGGCTTCATGCTTGCCGAGGTGGCGGGCGGGATCGTTTCCGGCTCGCTGGCGCTGCTTGCCGACGCGGGCCACATGCTCACCGATTTCGCAGCGCTCGCGCTCGCCTGGTTCGCTTTCCGGCTGGCACGGCGGCCGGCGGACTGGCGGCGAACGTTCGGCTTCGATCGCTTCTCGGTGCTCGTCGCCTTTGTGAACGGCCTCAGCCTGTTCGCAATTGCCGCGGTCATCATTTGGGAAGCCGTGCAGCGCCTCCAGAATCCGCCCCCCATCGCGGCACCGACGATGCTGGGGGTCGCGGTCGCCGGTCTCATCGTGAACATTCTCGCCTTCTGGCTCCTGTTCGGCGCGGATCGCGGAAACCTCAATGTGCGCGGCGCACTCGCGCACGTGGCCGGCGATCTTCTCGGATCGGTCGGTACCATCACCGCCGCGATCGTCATCCTGTATACCGGATGGACGGCTGCCGACCCGCTGCTTTCGGTGTTCGTGGCGCTGATCATCCTCAGAAGCGCATGGGCCGTGACACGGGATGCCGCGCATATCCTGCTCGAAGGCGCGCCGGCGGGGCTGGAGGCGGACACGGTTTCTGCCGATCTCTCCGCGAACATCGACGGGGTGGAAAGCATCCATCACGTCCACGTCTGGTCGATCAGCGAAGAGCGGCCGATGGCGACGCTGCACGCGCGCATCCGCCCGGATGCCTCTTCGGCGCTGGTGAAAAAGGCCATTCGCGAACGGCTGCAATCGCGTTTCCATGTCGATCACGCCACCGTCGAGATCGAAGACGACGATCACGCGCCGATCTGTCGCTAGCGCGAATCGAGTTTCCGGCCGATCGCCACGAAGCCGTGGATCAGCGGCGGTACCAGAACGACCGAAAGCACCACCTTCGTCAGCATCTGGCCGATCATCAGATCGAGGATCGGGAACACGCCGTAGAAGGCGAGCGTAATGAAGATCAGCGTGTCGACGATCTGCGAGAGAACGCTCGCGAGCGCACCGCGCAGCCACAGAAGCCCGCCTTCGCGGCGCATCAGGCTGAACAGGCCGACGTTCAGAAACTGCGAGATGCCGTAGGCAACGATTCCGGCGCCCATCAGGCGCGGGCTCTGCGCCAGCACGAGCTGGAAACCGGCCAGCCGCTCCGGGTCCATCTCCGGCGAAGCGGGTAAGGCGAGCACGGTGAGGATCAGCAGCATCGACACGATCAGCGGCACGAAACCCAGCACCACCAGTCGGTTCGCGGTCTCGCGGCCATGAAGCTCGGCGACAGCGCTCGACAGCACGACGAGCAGCAGGAACGCGAAGATGCCCGCCTCCACCGCGAGCGGCCCCAGCGCGACCTGCTTGTTGCCGAGGATTCCGGCGATGCAGGTCATGCCGCCGTAAAGGATCGAGAGCGCGAAAAGCGAGCGGGATATTGGCGGCGCGGCAGTCGACATCGCGCACGTTGCTAACGGCTTTTCGCTGTCTGAGAAAGCTATATAGCTTGGCGCTCGGGAGCGGACATTCGCTGGGGGCACAATGCGCATACTGATCGGTCTTGGCGGTATTGCGCTCATCCTCGCCATCGCTGTTCTGTTGTCCTCAGATCGCCGCGCCATTCGCCTGCGCGTCGTCAGCGCAGCCTTCGCGCTTCAGGCCGGAATCGCCGTGCTGGTGCTTTATGTTCCGGCGGGGCGGCGTGCGCTTGCCTGGCTGTCGGGGGGTGTCGGGGAACTGCTCGGCTACGCGCGTGCGGGTTCCGAATTCCTGTTCGGCAGGTTGCTCGGCGATCCGCTCGGGCAGAGCTTCGCGTTTCAGGCGCTGCCGACGATCATCTTCTTCGCCGCGCTCATCGCCATCCTCTATCACCTCGGCGTGATGCAGCTCGTCATCCGCTGGATCGGCGGCGGGCTCGAAAAGATCACCGGCATCAGCAAGGTCGAATCGCTCTGCGCGGCGTCGAATATCTTCGTCGGCCAGAGCGAATCGCCGCTCGTGATCCGGCCGTATCTGGCGGGGCTCAGCCCCGCGCAGCTTTTCGCAGTGATGTCGTCCGGCATGGCGGGGGTGGCGGGCACGATCCTGGCGGCTTACGCTTCGATGGGTATCAGCATCGACTATCTGCTCGCGGCAAGCTTCATGGCGGCGCCGGGCGGCATATTGATGGCGAAACTCATCATGCCCGATGATCCTGCCGACCTCGCGCGCACGCGAGGCGAGGTCGTGGAGATATCGGACCACGACGAGGAAAAGCCCGCGAACATCATCATGGCTGCGGCGCAGGGCGCGCAGACCGGCGTGAAGCTGGCGGTCGCGGTGGGCGCAATGGTGCTGGCGTTCGTGGCGCTGGTCGCGCTCGCGAACGGGCTGCTTTCAGGCATCGGGGCCTGGTTCGGGCTCGAAGGCCTCACCTTCCAGCAGCTCATCGGCCACGTCTTCGCGCCGATCATGTACCTGCTCGGCGTGCCGTGGGACGAGGCGGGGATCGCGGGCGGCCTCTTTGGCACCAAGGTCGTGCTCAACGAATTCGTCGCCTATATCGATCTCAGCGCGCAGCAGGCGGCATTGTCGCCCTCGACCGTGGCGATCGTCACCTTTGCGCTGTGCGGCTTCGCCAATTTCAGTTCGATCGCGATCCAGATGGCGGTGACGGGCAGTCTTGCGCCCAGCCAGCGGCCGATGATCGCAAAGCTCGGCATCAAGGCGCTGATAGCGGGCAGCCTTGCCAATCTGATGAGCGCGGCCCTCGCGGGGCTGCTGCTTTCCGCCTAGCGGGTGGGAACCGGGGCCTCGCCCGAATAGTCGTAGAAGCCCTTGCCGGACTTCCGGCCGTACCAGCCGGCCTCGACATATTTCACCAGCAGCGGCGCTGGGCGGTACTTGGGATCGCCGGTCGCTTCCTGCATCACGTGCATGACGCTGAGTAGCGTATCGAGGCCGACGAAATCGGCGAGCGTCAGCGGGCCCATCGGGTGATTGGCGCCGAGGCGCATACCTTGGTCGATATCGACCACCGAGCCGACACCCTCGCCAAGCGCGAAGATCGCCTCGTTGAGCATCGGGCAGAGCACGCGGTTGACGATGAACGCCGGGCTGTCGAGCGCCTCGACCGTGGTCTTGCCGATGGCCTTGCAAAAGGCGTGCATCGCTGCCGTCGTGGCGTCCGACGTCGCGAGGCCGCGGATGATCTCCACGAGCTTCATCACCGGCACGGGATTAAAAAAGTGCAGGCCGACGAAGCGGTCAGGCCGGTCTGTTGCCGCTGCAAGCCGCGTGATCGAGATCGACGAGGTGTTGGAGGCCAGAAGTGCCGAGTCTTTCAGGGCAAGGCCCTTGAAAATCGCCTTCTTGACCGCCTCGTTTTCCGTCGCCGCCTCGATCACGAGGTCGCAATCGGAAAAGGCGGCAGAGTCGGTGGTCAGCTGGATGCGCGCGAGCGTAGCCTCCACTTCGTCCACTTGCATCGCGCCCTTGGCGACGGCGCGGCCGAGATTCTTCTCGATCACCGCCTTGCCCGCCTCGGCGCGCGCGAGTTCCACATCCGAAAGGATGACACTGAAGCCGGCGAGCGCGGAGACGTGCGCGATGCCGTTGCCCATCAGGCCCGAACCGATGACCCCGATCGTCTTCATGGCCTAGAGCTTCTGCGTGAGTTCGGGAACAATGGTGAACAGGTCGCCGACGAGGCCGAGGTCCGCGACCTGGAAGATCGGGGCGTCTTCATCCTTGTTGATGGCGACGATCACCTTGGAGTCCTTCATGCCCGCGAGGTGCTGGATGGCGCCCGAGATGCCGATCGCGACGTAAAGCTCCGGGGCGACGATCTTGCCTGTCTGGCCGACCTGATAATCGTTCGGCACGTAGCCCGCGTCGACGGCGGCGCGCGATGCACCCACCGCCGCGCCGAGCTTGTCGGCGAGCGGGAAGATGACCTGCTGGAACGTGTCGCTGTCTTTCAGCGCGCGGCCGCCCGACACGATGATCTTGGCGGAGGTGAGTTCCGGGCGCTCGAGCTTCGCGATCTCGGCGCCGACGAAGCTGGACAGGCCCGCGTCGCCGCTGCCGGAAACCGCCTCGACGCTCGCCGAGCCGCCGTCACCGGCCTTCTCGAAGGCGGTACCGCGAACGGTGATGACCTTCTTGGCGTCGCCCGACTGTACCGTGGCGATGGCGTTGCCTGCATAGATCGGCCGTTCGAACGTGCTGGCGTCGACGATGCCCGTGATCTCGGAGATCTGCTGTGTGTCGAGCTTCGCGGCGACACGCGGCGCGATATTCTTGGCCGATGTCGTGGCGGGCGCGACGAGCGCGTCGTAGTTCGCCATCAGGCCTTCGATCAGCGGCGCGACGTTCTCGGCAAGGCCGTTCGCATAGGCTGCATCGTCGGCGAGTAGAACCTTCGAGACGCCGGCGATCTTCGCGGCGGCATCGGCGGCGCCCTGCGCGCCCTGGCCCGCGACGAGCACATGCACGTCGCCGCCGAGCTTGCCGGCAGCCGTCACGGCGACGCGGGTCGCGTCCTTGATCGAGGCGTTGTCGTGTTCAGCGAGGACGAGGACGCTCATGCGATCGCTCCCATTTCCTTGAGTTTGCCGATGAGGGTGTCGACCGAATCGACCTTGATGCCCGCCTGCCGCTTCGGCGGCTCGCTGACCTTCAGCGTCTTCAGGCGCGGCGTGACGTCGACGCCGTAGTCGTCGGGCGTCTTCGCATCGATCGGCTTGGACTTCGCCTTCATGATGTTCGGCAGCGACGCATAACGCGGCTCGTTAAGGCGCAGATCGGTGGTGATGATCGCCGGAGCCTTCAGGCTCACCGTCTCCAGGCCGCCGTCGACTTCGCGCGTCACGTTCACTTTGTCACCCGCCACCTCGACCTTGGAGGCGAAGGTGCCCTGGGCCCAGCCGAGCAGCGCGGCGAGCATCTGGCCGGTCTGGTTGGCGTCGTCGTCGATTGCCTGCTTGCCGAGGATGACGAGACCGGGGCCTTCGGCTTCCGCGATCTTCGCGAGGATCTTGGCAACCGCGAGCGGTTCGGTGGAGACGTCAGTGGTGACGAGGATGCCGCGGTCGGCGCCCATCGCGAGCGCGGTGCGCAGCGTCTCCTGGCACTGCTGAACGCCGATGGAAACCACGACGATCTCGGTCGCCGCGCCCTTTTCCTTCAGGCGGATCGCCTCCTCGACGGCAATCTCGTCGAAGGGATTCATGCTCATCTTGACGTTGGTAAGCTCGACGCCCGACTGGTCGGATTTCACGCGCGCCTTGACGTTGTAGTCAATCACCCGCTTCACGGGCACTAGGATCTTCATCGGCATCCTCCGGAAAGCTGGCCGGCCTCTGGGAACCGGATCGCGCGACGACCTGCGTCAACAGGGCGTGTGTGTCAACGGCCAAGGCGCGCAACTCACCGTTTGACGTGAAGAATTCGCGTGCCAGAATGGTGCAACTCCAAAAAGAAGCAGTCGGGGTCGTCGTGAACAGGGAGACATCGTCAAGCGGCGATGGCGTGCATTTGCGTTTGCAGCTCCTGGGAGAGGTGCGATTCTGCGTCGGCAGTGCGGATGTCACGCCGCGCTCCAAACGCGCGCGCGCGCTCGTCGCCTATCTTGCGCTCTCGCGCGGGTATACGGCCACGCGTGCGCGGCTTGCCGATCTGTTCTGGGGTGATCGTGGGGAAGCGCAGGCGCGGGGCAGCTTGCGGCAATGCCTGCTCGAAGTCCGCAGCGCCGCGGGCGATACCGGCGTCGACATTCTCACTTCCGACCGGGAAAGCGTCTCTCTGAGCCCCGGCTGGACGAGTGATATCGCCGAGATCGAGGCGGCGATCGCTGGGCCGACCGCCAGTATCGCCGATGCGATCGAAACCGCGGGGCGGGAGCAGCTGCTCGGCGGCCTGTTCGTCAGCGATGAGTATGATGAATGGCTGACGCTCGCCCGTGCCGATTTTGATGCGCGGCTCGCCGACGCGGCGCGGCGCGGCCTCACCCGGGCGATAGAAACCGGCGATGCGGAGTCGGCACGGCGCGTTGCCGATCATTATTTGCTGCGCGATCCGGGCGACGAAGAGGTCACCGTGCTCGCCATGCGCGCCGATGCGATGCGCGGCGCCGCGCCGATTGCCCACCGGCGCTTCCAGAAGCTGCGCGACTATCTCGCTGCCGAACTGGGCACAGTTCCGGGCTCCGCCGCGCTCGATGCGCTTGCCGCTGTGGCGAGTGCACCGGTGGCCCAGCCGGTCGCGCTGGCAGCCCCCGCGCTTCCAGCGCTTCCCGCCCACGACGGGCCCCCGCTGCTGCTGGTGTGCCCATTCGTCGAAACGGGCTTCGCGAGCAATCTGATGCACCTTGCGGATGGTGTGCGCGAAGAGGTTCTTTCCGGCCTCTCCCGCTTCAAGGATCTCCGCGTGCTGGTGGAAGACCGTATGCCGTCGTCGGACGAGGCGGCGATGTTCGGCACGGGAACGATTGCCTACGCGCTCACCGCGACGCTTCGGCAATCGGGGACGCACATGCGGGTGACACCCGTGTTGACGCGCCTTTCCGATCGTTCGGTCGTCTGGTCCAACCCCGTGTCGATCGAGGTGGGCGATCTTCAGGACGCGATCGATGCGATGGTCGACCGGATCATCGGCGCAGTGACGCCACGCGTCGAGCGCGATGCCGTGCCGCGCGCACAGCCGGGCGCCGTCTACGGCCGTTACCTCGTTGCACGCCACCGCGCGCGGACGGCCTCGACGCTGGGCGAAGCGAAAGCGGCGGCCGATCTTCTGGAAGGCGTGATCGCAGACGCGCCGGAGCTTGCGGTGGCCTATCCGCACCTCATCCGGCTCTACAACACCAACTATTTCTACAAGATCGCCGGCGTCGACCCGGCGTCGAACCGGGTGCGCGCCTTCGAACTTGCGAAGACTGCGCTGTCGCTCGATCGCGGCCATATCCACGGCTACACGGTAATGGGTTGGTGCCAGCTCTGGCGCGGAGGATGGGATGCCGCGCGCGCGCATTTCGAAAAGGCCGTGGAGCTCAATCCCTACCATTCGGAGCGGATCAAGGAGGCGGCATTCGGCCTCATCTTCCTCGGCGAACATGCAAAGGGTGGCGACTATCTGCAGCGCTGTCTCGATCTCGATCCGCTGCCCAACGACAATTTCTTCGAGGACCTCGGCTTTCTCAAGCTGATGCAGCGGCGGCCCGACGAGGCGGTGGCCTATTTCGACCTGATTGTGGAGCCGACGCTGTTCGCTGAGCTCTACGGCGTGCTCGCGAGCTGTGCGGTCGGGCATCCCGGCGGTCCGGCGATGGCTGCGGCGTGGCGTCGGCGCATCGCGGCGCTGTGGTCGCCCGACATACCGATGACGGACGGCAACATGGTTTCCTGGCTGCATGCGCACTTGCCGTTCCGCAAGCCCGAACACTGGTCGCTATTCTCGTCCTATCTCGGTCCCGTGCTCAGGAACGCTCATCCCGAAGCCGCCTGAGGAACAGCGTTTCGGGTGGCGGGGCACGGCGGCAGGGGGTGAACGGCGCGGTGAGTGCCGCATCGATCGCCTGCCGTGCGTCGCGCGCCTTTCGGGAGACGAAGCCGGACGGGAGCCACGCCGCGAACCCCGCGGCACGATCTGGCAACAAACGCGCTGCGGCAGACAGCAGCGCCGGCATCGTGCGGTCCTTGAAGAAGATCGCGTGCGACGCGGCGCGCAGGCGCCGGGCTTCATCCTTTGTCAGCAGGCGGGCGCGAAGCGCGGCGGCGAGGGTCCCGCGCACATCCACCTGTGCGAGGGAGAGCGCCCGGTGGCCGAACGCGGCCGGGGCATGTGCCACCGCGACCTCGTCGTCGCCGACGATACGGCCAGCGGCATAGGCGTGCGCGATGGCGCCTTCGGGGCGCATCCCGAAGCGGTGAAGCTCGGCGGCGCGGAGCGCGCCGAGGCTGGCGGCGCCCCAGACATCGAAGCCTTCGGCGAGCAGCAAGAGTATCTCCTTGTGCCAGGGCGCCCTCGCCGCTTCGAAGATGCCGTCGATCAGCAGGACGCGGTGCGGTGGCTGTTTGGCGAGGGCGAGCAGGTCTCCGGCGGTGGCGGGGGGGAAGTATATGATGTTGTCGGCGGGGGGGCGATTTTCGGGGGGGAGCGTGGGGCCGATGTAGACGCTTAGAGGCATTGTTCGGCGCCCAGCAGGCCCGGCACCCAGAGCCGCACGACGCTGGCGCCGGGCAGCGAGAGGTCGCATCGCAGCATGTTTCGCACGCCGTCTTCGGCAAGACGCGCGCAGAGCGTGTGGAGGGACGGGCGCGCGTCATAGGCATCGCGTACGCGGCGCCAGTCCGTGCTTTGACCGGTCGGCGCGCCGAGTGCACGGTGGCCGGCCTGCGTCGGTTCCTCGGGCGTGATATCGTCGCGCGCGCCGCTGATGATGGTGAGGCGCGACTGCGCCGCTTCGGCGAAGGCGCGGAACAGCGCGTCGTCGGGATCGGGGCGGCACGCCGCGCCGAGAAACGAGGGCGCATAGCCCGGATCGTCGAGGCGGCACATCACCACGGGCAGCCGGCCGACGCCTTCGACGATGTAGACGGCAATGGCGATGCCGAGGTCCGCGAGATGATCCACGAGCGCGTGGAACCACGGGACTTCGATCGTCTGCGGGTCGACGCGCGCGCGGGCCTGACCGGCCATGCCGCTTTTCAGCCAATACGCCTGTGCGTCGCGTTCGATGCGTTCGAAGAGCGCCGCGAGTGTGGCGTCCTCAAGGCTCGCGCCAGCGCCGAGGCCGAGGCTCGACCGCGCGAAGGGACTGTCGCCGTCGAAGGTGAAATCCACCGAAACCGTGTCGAAGGGGACGAAGACGCGGCCGCCTTCGGGAAAGCGCTCCGCCGCGTGCCAGCGGATCGGTGCGTCCGGCCACTGCGTGCGGCTCGGCCGCACCTCGCCATAATCGAGGAAGCGGGGCAGGCGCGCATCTTTGGGAAGATCGTCAAAACGGCAGAAAGGCCCGTCCGCCTGCACCGATTCCGCACAGGCCCCCTCGATTGCTTCCATCGCGCCGGAAATGCGCGCGTCGGCCTCGCACCGCCCCTTGCCCTGATGCACGGCGAGCGACCGGCTCATCGGTCGCACCGCCTGAAACACCGGCAGACCGATGCGGTCGAGGTGCGTCACCTCGCCGATTCGGGTGACGCCCGCCCAATCGAGCACCGGGCCAAGGCGTGCCAGCATTTCGGCTGCATCGACCTGCCGCCAGCGGTCCGAGGGTGGCACCAGCGTCAGCCATTCGGGAAGCCGTCGGGCATGATCATCCGTTCGCCGCCGGATTCCGGCAGCGTCACCGTGTATCACGAACCGGCTGTCCGTTTTACTTGCCGCCGCCCCAGGTCTGCTGGAAGGCCATGACGTTGTTGGACTTCGGCAGCTTCACGGCCTCAACCGAATCGCCGGCCTTCTTCGCAGCCTCGAAGATGCGGACGAGATTTTCGACGTCGCTCTTTTCCTGCGCGGTCTTCGCCTTCGCGAGATCGTATGTCGCGACCGACTGGGTGACGTAATACGTCTCGCCATCCTTGATGATGAAGGTCGGGTCGCTGGAGCCGCCGAGCTCAACGCGTGTGATCGTCGGGGGTATGCTCATGGGTTTCTGCCTCCTGCCTGAGGGATTCAGTCCGCATTGCCTACGTCCGGCTGCGGGAAAGCGCCAGAGACAAAGAGGATTAGGATCAGATTTCGAGGAGGTTGGTGAAGGGGACGTCCTCCTCCCCTGCGCACTTCCCGATCCGGATTCGGCTCGGGCGGTGCTCGGCGACGAAGGTTTGCGTAGCGGCATCAGCGGCGGCAAACATCGCGGGCACGCCGGGCATGTCGACTGCACGGCTGGCGGGCGCGGTGGCGTTGAACGCGGCGGCGGCGAGCGCGGCGGTGATAAGGACGCGCTTGAGATCGGACGGCATGGTTTCGTGCTTTCAAAGAGAATAACGTGCCGGCAGCGGCTGCGACCACCACCACCGACACGTGCTCCTCTAGGCCGCAAGCGTCAGCGCCCCCGCCAACGCTCCGTCAGATCATCGTCAAATCGCGGCTCAGGGCTCCATTTCGTCTGCGCCGCCCCGCCAGAGGTGCAGGCTGAACAGGCCGCGCGCGTCGGTCCAGTAGCGGACGGGGCGCCAGCCGGCGGCGCGGGCGAGCAGGCGCGCCTCCTCGATTGTGTATTTGTGGCTGTTTTCGGTGTGGATCGTCTCGCCTTCGCTAAGGCTGAATGTTTCGCCGGCCGCACGGAAGCGGACATCGCGCGTCGCGGCGAGGTGCATTTCGATGCGTCCCAACTCGTCGTTCCACAATGCGCGGTGTTCGAAGGCATCCAGCGGAATATCGCCGCCGAGTTCGCGATTGATGCGCGCGAGCAGGTTGAGGTTGAACGCCGCGGTGACGCCCGCCGAATCGTCATACGCCGCCTCGATCAGGCGCGGATTCTTGCGCAGATCGATGCCGATGGCGAGCCACGGCGCCTCTCCGAGCGTGGCGCGGAACGCGCGCAGCAGGTCGATGGCGGCAGCGTGCGTGAGGTTGCCGATCGTGGAGCCGGGGAAGAAGCCGATCATCGGGCGGCCCCGGGCGGCGTGCGGTAGCGTGATCGGCTTGGTGAAGTCCGCCGCCACCGGCAGGATATCGAGGCCGGGCAGCACCCGCTCCAGCCGCGCCGCCGCATCGCGCAGGAAGCCTGCGGAAATGTCGATCGGCACATAGGCGGCGGCGCGCACCGCCTCCACGAAGATGGGCGTTTTCGTCGATGAGCCCGACCCGAATTCCACCACGACCTTGCCCGCACCCGCGATCCATCCGATTTCATCGGCGTGCGCGTCCAGAAGGCCAGTTTCGGTGCGGGTCGGGTAATATTCGGGAAGTGTGGTGATCGCTTCGAAAAGCTCCGAACCGCGCCGATCATAAAGGTAGCGCGCCGGGATCACCTTGCCGGGCTGCGACAGGCCCCGCACCACCGCATCCGCGAAATCGTCCTTCACCAGGGCTTCTGTTGCTGACGTCATGACGTATCCGTTCCTAAATGTCCTTCGCCAGCCGAACGCCGGTGAATTGCCAGCGCTGGTGGGGATAGAAAAAGTTGCGGTAGGTGGGGCGAGCGTGGCTTTCGGGCGTCGCGCAGGACGAGCCCCGCAGGATGAACTGCCCGCACATGAACTTGCCGTTATACTCCCCCACCGCGCCCGCCGCCGGACGGAAGCCGGGGTAGGCGGCGTAGGCGCTCTGGGTCCATTGCCAGCAGGTGCCGAACATCTGCGAAAGCGCAGCGTTTTCGGCCATCGCTTCCCATTCGGCCTCGCGCGGCAGGCGCGCGCCGGCCCAGCGCGCGAAGGCGTCGGCCTCGAAATAGCTGACATGCGTCGCCGGTGCGGCAGGGTCGACGGGCTGCCTTCCCGCTAGCGTCATCGTGGACCAACCGCCGTCTTCGCGCCGCCAGTAAAGCGGCGCCGTGACGTCATTCTGCTCAACCCACGCCGATCCGTCCGAAAGCCAAAGCGTTGGCGTGCGGTAGCCGCCGTCGTCGATGAACGCGGCCCATTCGGCGTTCGTCACCAGCCGCGATCCGAGCGCGAAGGGTTGCAGCAGTTCGGGGTGGCGGGGCGTTTCGCAGTCGAACGCGAAGCTGTCTCCGGCGTGGCCAATGGAAACGATGCCGCCGGGATGCGTCAGCCAATCATGGGCATCGGCGTTCGACGCCGGGAAGGGCGCGTCCTCCGCATAGACCGGCGCGAGGGGGTTTTCCGAGAACAGGTGCAAGATGTCGGTCAGCAGCAGTTCCTGATGCTGCTGCTCGTGGTGGCAGCCGAGTGTGATTAGCGTCCGCGCGGTTTCGGGCAGATCATCGATCGTGCGGTCGAGCGCCGCATCGACGTGTGTGCGCCAGGCGAGGATTTCGGCGAGCGCCGGCCGCGTCAGCATCCCGCGTCGGTCGCGGCGGAGGCGTTGCCCGGCGGCTTCGTAATAGCTGTTGAACAGGAAACCGTATGCCGGATCGAACACGCGGTAGCCCGGCACATGCGGGGCGAGCACGAAGGTTTCGAAGAACCATGTCGTGTGCGCGAGGTGCCATTTCGCCGGGCTTGCATCCGGCATCGACTGCGCGCTCGCGTCCGCGTCCGAAAGCGGCGCGGCGAGATCAACGCTGTGTCGCCGTACCTCTGAAAGGAACCGGCGGAGCGTGGCGTGCGCGCAAACCGTTTGTGAAGCCATGCGTCCTCCCTGTTCGGGAAGGGCCGCGTTCAGCCGTCCCGGTTGGCGCCCGGAACCCAGAGCACGTCGGCCCTGCCCTTGTCGTTGCAGTGACGTGCCATGACAAACAAATGATCCGACAAACGGTTCAAATATTTGATCGGCAGATCGCCGATCGCGTCGGTTTCATTGGCTTCCACCGCGATGCGCTCGGCGCGGCGAACGATTGTGCGCGCGACGTGAAGCTGCGCGGCAAGCGCCGATCCGCCGGGCAGGATGAAACTGGTGAGCGGTTCCAGATCAACGTTCATCGCATCGATTTCGCGCTCCAGCCGATCGACCTGTGCCTGCGTGACGCGGAGCGCGCCCGTGATCTCTCCGGGCGTCGCGAGGTCGGCGCCGAGGTCGAACAGGTCGTTCTGGATGCGCGCGAGCATTGCATCGTCCGCGCCCTCGGCATGGAGTCGCGCGACGCCGATCGCGCTGTTCGCCTCGTCGGCGGTGCCGTAGGCGGCGACGCGCGCGTCATGCTTGGTTCGGCGGCTGCCGTCGACGAGGCCCGTCGTGCCGTCGTCGCCGGTGCGCGTGTAGATCTTGTTGAGTTTGACCATGAAATCAGCTGCCGTTCCGGGTCATCATGATGAGAATAATGACCAGAAGGACGGTCACGCCCTGCAGCAGCACACGGTAGCTCATCAGCTTGTTCGATTGCTGGCCGGTGATGTCCTTGCCGCGCGCCATCACGATGATGCCGCGCACGAGCACGGCGGCAGTCGCAAGCGCGCCGATAACGATAAGGGCGATGACGAGTCCGGTCATGGGGCAAGACTAATACGGGTTTCGGCGCCCATGTCACGCCGCAGCGTGCCGGCAATCAGAATTTGTAGAATCAGAATTTGTAGACCAGGCTGGCGCGCGTCACCGTATCGGTCTTCACCTTGTCGTCGGGCGGATCGGTTTCGTGCTTCACGTCGAACGACAGCCGCGTCGAAAGATTGCCGATGAGCTTGGTGGTGAGCGCGCTGTTCGCAAACAGCGTGTCGTTGCCGTTGCCCACGATGAAGCCCGCGTCTTCGGTGAAGATCAGGTCGCCGACCACGGTCCAGCGCAGGTTCGTCTTGCCGCGCACGCTGAGTTCGTTGCGGCTGCGATCGGCATCGGGTTCCAACTCATCGAAGACGAAGCGTGTCTGGCGGAGCGCCGGGCCGCCTTCGAAGGCCAGCCGGACGCGCGGCCTTTCCGCGGCGATCCAGCCGAAACCGGCGGATTCGGTGAAGCGGCGGTTGAAGCCGGCGAAGCGATCGCTTTCCCAGGCGACGAAGCCGAAGGTGTAGAAACGCGGGCTGAAACGGTGGTCGGCCTGATAGGACGCGCCATAGCGTTCGCGCGTGCGCTCGCCGTCCGATTCCTGGAAATCGGCTTCGGCGAAGATGCGGTGCCGCCACGTGAGGCCCTGCTTCACCAGATCGATCTTGCCGGAGGCGCCGCGCTCGTCGGTGTTGCCGCTGGTGAGGGTCGCGCCGAGTGCGGCCTCGCCTTCCCAGCCGTTTGTGAAGCCCTGCGTGGCGAGCGCCTGACGGCGTTGCTTTTCGGCTTCATGCGCGGCGCGGATTTCCGAAACCATCGCATCGATCTCGGCCATCGCCTGCGGCTGCGTTCGCCGTGCGAGTGCGGCAATGGTATCGAGCTGGCCGGGCTCGGCGGCGCGGATCATCTCTGCAACGGGCGCGGGCAGAACGCCTTCCGCGGACCGCTGTTCTGTCGGCGGCGTCTGGGCGAGCACCGCGGCGGATGCAAGGCAAATGGGAGCGGCGAGCGCGATACGCCACACGTGTCGATCTCCTTGTTTCTCGCCCCCCGGCGCGCACCGCCTAACAAAACTTGCCGCGTCAGGCAAAACCGAGTTGATGCTTTATCGCCTCTGGCGGGACGCCCCGTGCGCGAAGTTCGGCGAGCGTTTCGGCACGGTCGCGTTTGGCGAGGCGTTTGCCGTCCGGGCCGGTGAGCAGCGCGTGGTGGTGGTAATGTGGCGTCGGCAGGCCGAGCAGCGCCTGCAGCAGCCGGTGGATATGCGTCGCCGCAAACAGATCCTCGCCGCGCACGACGTCGGTGATGCCCTGCAGTGCATCGTCGACGGTGACGGAGAGGTGATAGCTGGTGCCGGCGTCCTTGCGCGCGATCACCACATCGCCCTCGACCTCGGGCGCTGCCGCGATCTCGCCGCGTGCAGCGTCTTGCCATGAAAGCGGCCCGGCAAGGGCGGCGGCGCGGGCGATGTCGATGCGCCATGCGTGCGGTTCCGCCATGCGCCGCGCGCGCGTTTCCGCGTCCAGCGCGCGGCAGGTGCCGGGGTAGAGCGGCTGCGCACCGTGCGGGGCGGTGGCCGCTGCGGCGATGTCGGCGCGCGTGCAGAAGCACGGATACACCACGCCCAGCGCCTTCAGCCGTGCAAGCGCCGCGGCATAATCGTCCATGTGTTCGGACTGGCGGCGCACCGGCATTTCCCATGCAAGGCCGAGCCAGGCGAGATCTTCGAAAATGCCGTCCGTGAATTCGGGGCGGCAGCGGCCGGTGTCGATATCCTCGATGCGCAGCAGGAAACGGCCGCCGTGCGCGGCGGCGAAGCGGAACGCCGTCAGCGCCGAGAAGGCGTGGCCCAAATGCAGCCGCCCCGTGGGGCTCGGCGCGAAGCGTGTGACGACCGTTATGATGGACTCCCCGAATTTCTTGGCGCAGTCTGCACAAAGCGCATTGACCTCACCCCAGATCAAGTGGTGTCATAGCGGCGACACACAATACGCTGTATGGTGCGTGCAGTAAGGTTACGGACGGCCGGTGCGGCCGCCTTGCGTGCGACAGGGTACGGGTAGCGCCCCGGCAGTCCGCGAAAAAGCGGACTGGGGCTCAATGTATACGACCGAACTTCTTGATACGCGTGTGGTTTCGCCGGAAAGTTGCCCGGCGCTGGTGCTGAACGCCGACTATACGCCGCTCTCTTATTATCCGCTCAGCCTGTGGTCGTGGCAGACCGCGATCAAGGCGGCATTCCTCGATCGGGTTTCGGTGGTCGCCGAATACGACCGCGTGGTGCACAGCCCGCGTTTCGCGATGCGGCTGCCCTCGGTGATCGCGCTTCGGGACTATGTGAAGCCGTCGTCGCACCCGGCGTTCACGCGCTTCAACCTGTTCCTGCGCGACCGGTTCAGCTGCCAGTATTGCGGCGGGCGGCACGATCTCACCTTCGATCACGTCGTGCCGCGCGCATACGGCGGGCGCACGACGTGGGCGAACGTCACCACCGCGTGCGCGCCCTGCAACCTGCGCAAGGGCGGGCGCACGCCGGCGGAGGCGCACATGGCGCTGCGCTCGGCGCCGCGCCAGCCGACCGCGCACGAACTGCAGGTGAACGGCCGCGCGTTCCCGCCGCACCACCTCCACGAAACGTGGCGCGATTACCTCTATTGGGACTCGGAACTCGAGGCGTAGGCCTTCTGCTGTTGCGGTGCAGCATCGGCGCGAATAGCCTTGTCGGCATGAGCCCTGTTCCGCTTCGCCAGCCCGCCGCGCTTTCCGACCGCGACGAGGTGCGCCACCTCGGGCGCCTGCTCGGTGACGTCATCCGCGATTTCGATGGCAAGGCCGCGTTCGACACGATCGAGGCGCTGCGGCAGGCCTCGGTCGCGGTGCACCGCGACGACGGGCCGGAACGGCGCGCGGAGCTGGCGCGGCTGCTCGCGGGGCTCAGCCTCGACGACGCCGTGCGCTTCATTCGCGGCTTCCTGAACTTTTCGCTGCTCGCCAATATCGCGGAAGACCGGCAGACCGCGATCGTCCCGGAGGGATCGGAAACGCGGCCCGAACGCCTGGAAGGCGCGCTCGCCGAACTCGCGCGCCACGGCATCGCGCCGGGAGAGGTCGCCGCGATGCTCGCGGGCGCGCTGATCTCGCCCGTGCTCACCGCGCACCCGACCGAGGTGCGGCGCAAGAGCGTGATCGACCGGGAAAGCGCCATCGCCGAACTCGTCGCGAGCCGGCCGTCGGCTGCCGACGGACAGGCCGTGGATGCAGAGCTTTACCGCCAGATCGCGCTCCTCTGGCAGACGCGCCCGCTGCGCGCGGTGCGCCTGCTCGTCGTCGACGAGATCGCGAACGTGCTTTCGGTGATGCGCGACAGCCTGCTGCCGGTGCTGCCAGCGCTGCACCGCCGCGCCGAAGCGCTGATGGGCGCGGAGGTCGGCAGCTTTCTGAAGCCGGGAAGCTGGATCGGCGGCGACCGCGACGGCAATCCGTTTGTGACCGCGGAAACGCTGCGGACCGCGCTCGCGGGGCAGGCGCGCGCCGTGCTGCAATATTATCTGGACGAAGTGCACCGGCTCGGCGCGGAGCTTTCGATCAGTGCCTCGATCGCAGGCATCACGCCGGAGCTTGCCGCGCTCGCCGACGAGAGCGGCGACGAGTCTCCGCACCGGCAGGACGAGCCCTATCGCCGCGCGCTTTCGGGCATCTACGCGCGGCTCGCGGAGACCCATGCGGAGCGGACCGGCAGCCGCGCGCCGCGCGCCTCCGCGCTGATTGCGGAGAGCTATCCGGGGCCGGAAGCACTGATCGCCGACCTGGAGATCGTCCGCGCGAGCCTTGTCGCGCACGGCGGGGAGCGGCTGGTCGGCAACCGCCTTGACGACCTGATCCGCGCGGCACGAATCTTCGGTTTCCACCTCGCCTCGCTCGACATGCGGCAGAACAGCGGCGTCCACCGCGCCGTTGTTGCGGAACTGCTGCGCGAGGCGGGCGTGTGCGACGATTACGAGGCGCTAAGTACCGACGCGCGCACCGTGCTGCTGCGCCGCGAACTCGCGCACCGGCGTCTTCTCGGCAGTCCGTTCGCCGCCTATTCGGACCTCGCGCAAAGCGAACTCGCCATCCTGCGCGCGGCTGCTGAAGCGCACCTGCGCTACGGCCCCGCGTCGGTCCGCAACTATCTGATCTCGCACTCGACCTGCGTCGCCGACCTGTTCGAGGTGTACCTGCTTTTGAAGGAGGTCGGCCTCTACCGCCCCGGCGATGTGCCCGCATGTGACGTCATGGTCTCGCCGCTGTTCGAGACGATCGAAGATCTCGAAGCCGCGCCGGCGGTGATGCGCGACTTTCTAGCGATGCCGGAGGCGCAGGCGCTCGCGGAGGCCCGCGGCGGCGTGCAGGAAGTGATGATCGGCTATTCGGACAGCAACAAGGACGGCGGCTACCTGACGTCGAGCTGGGCATTGTTCGAGGCGTCGCAGGCGCTTGCCGACGTGTTCGCCGAGGCGGGCGTGCGGCTGCAACTCTTCCACGGACGCGGCGGCACGGTGGGGCGCGGCGGCGGCTCGGCGTTCGCGGGCATCCGCGCGCAGCCGCCGGGCACGGTCGGCGCGCGCATCCGCATCACGGAGCAGGGCGAGGTGATCGCCTCCAAGTACGGCACGCCCGCACTCGCCGCGCTCAGCCTGGAGACGATGACGTCAGCGACGCTGCTCGCGACGCTCGCCCCGCCCGAAACCGACCCCGCCGATCTCGCGCGCTTCAGTACGGCGATGGAGACTTTGAGCGCCGCCGCGCGCGCCGCCTATCGCGGGCTCGTCTACGAGACGCCCGGCTTCAACAGCTATTTCCGCGCCGCGACGCCGGTCGGCGAGATCGCCGAGCTCAAGATCGGGTCGCGGCCCTCGTCGCGCACGAAGTCCGACCGGATCGAGGATCTGCGCGCGATCCCGTGGGTGTTCAGCTGGTCGCAGTCGCGCGTGATGCTTCCCGGCTGGTACGGTGTCGGCGCGGCGCTCGCCGGGTTCGAGGACAAGGGGCTGCTGCGCGCGATGAATGCGCAGTGGCCGTTCTTCGCGGCGACGCTTTCGAACATGGCGATGGTGCTCGCGAAATCCGACATCGATATCGCTGCGCTCTACAGCGATCTCGTGGAGGATGAGGCGCTGCGGACGAAGGTATTCGGCGCGATCAGCGCCGGCTGGCACCGCACGTGCGATGCGCTGCTGGAAATCTCCGGCAAGACCGACGTGCTCGGCGACGATCCGGTGCTCGCCCGCCGCATCCGTATGCGGCTGCCGTACATCGAACCGCTGAACGCATTGCAGGTGGAGCTCATCCGCCGCTACCGGCGCGGCGAGACGGATGCCCGCGTGCGTGAGGGTATCCACCTCACGATCAACGGCATCGCTGCGGGGCTCAGGAACAGTGGTTAGGCGAAATACGTGCGGAGAATGCGTCCGTAGATGCGCGTGAGCGCGTGGAGATCGTCCACCGCGACATGCTCATCGGTCTTGTGCATCGACTGGCCGGGCAGGCCGAACTCGACAACCGGGCACAGGCGCCGGATGAAGCGCGCGTCGGAGGTGCCGCCGCTTGTCGAGAACTCGGTTTCCACCCCCGTTTCGGCGCGAATCGCATCGGCGAGAAGCGCGCTGAAATCGCCGGGCTCGGTGAGGAAGGCCTCACCCGAAATCTTCGCCTCGACGCTGGCGCCAGCGGTCTCGCGCGCGGCTACCGTCTCGATCCACTGGACCAGCTCCGCGCCGGTGTGCTCGTCGTTGAAGCGGATGTTGAGCCGCGCTTCCGCCATCGCCGGAATCACGTTTGTCGCCGGGTTGCCGACGGTCATGTCGGTGATTTCGAGGTTCGACGGATCGAACCATGCATTGCCGGTATCGAGTTCGCGCGCCTGCAGCGCGTGGAGAATGCTGACGAGGTGGCGGACGGGATTGTCGGCCATGTGCGGATAGGCGACGTGGCCCTGCGCGCCAGCCACGCGAATCCACACGTTCACTGAACCGCGCCGCCCGATCTTCACCATGTCGCCCAGCCGGTGGCGGCTGGTGGGTTCGCCGACGAGGCAGTGATCGGGGACGTTGCCGGTCGCCTCCATCCAGTCCAGCAGCGGCTTGGTGCCGAATGTGGCCGGGCCTTCCTCGTCGCCAGTGATAATGAGGCTGAGCGAGCCCACAGCGGGAATATTCTCGGCCGCCGCCGCGACGAACGCGGCGATGGCGCCCTTCATGTCGGCGGCGCCGCGCCCGACGAGCTGGCCGTTTCGCACCTCGGCGGCGAACGGCTCCACGGACCAGCCGTCGCGATTGCCCACCGGCACGACATCGGTGTGCCCGGCGAAGGCGAAATGCGGGCCGCCGCTGCCGATCCGCGCGAAGAGATTGTGCACGGGGCCGTCGGGCGCCTCGCCCCACACGTGACGCCACACCTTGAAGCCGATCGCCTCCAGCGCTTCGGCGAGCACCGCCTGCGCGCCCTCGTCGCGCGGGGTGATGCTGGGGCAGTGGATGAGCGCGCGGGCAAGCGCGAGCGGATCGATGGCAGCAGACATGAGAGGTGCTTATAGTGGCGCGGCCAGGTTAAGGAAGCGCCATGCCGAAACTCGATCTCGAAGCCATCTCCGAAGTCTGCCGCACGGGCTATCCCGCGCCCCATAATGCCGCCGTCGCCGGCCGTCATTATCGCCGCCTTGCAGGGCCGGGCGGTCTTACCGATTTCGGCGTCAACATGTGCAGGCTCGAACCCGGCGCGTGGTCGAGCCAGCGCCACTGGCACAGCAAGGAAGACGAATTCGCCATGCTGATTTCGGGTGAGGCCGTGCTGGTGACGAACGCGGGCGAAACGCTGATGCGCCCCGGCGACTGCGCGGCCTTTCCGAAGGGCGACGGCGACGCGCACCATTTCGTGAACCGATCGAATGCGGACGCCGTGCTGCTCGTCGTCGGCAGCAATGTGCCGGACGATACGTGCACCTATCCCGATATCGACATGCACCTGCCGCGGAATGACGGTCCGTTTACGCGCAAGGACGGCAGCGCATTTTGATTGCGGACGCGCGCGATGCCGATGCGGCAGGCGCGATCATTGCGCGCGCGTTCGATGACGACCCGGTCAACCGCTGGGTGTTCGGCGCGCGGCCCATGGCGCCGACGTTCGCGGCGCTTGCCCGGCATCTCTATCTGACGCGGGGGTTCGGGCACGTGGCGGGCGAGGGCGGCGCGGCGCTTTGGCTGATGGATGCGCGCGACAAGGATGCGGGGCTCCTCGCAACGCTGAAGGTCGCGGCCGCGCTCGGCCTGAGCGCGGGGCTCGGCGCCATGCGGCGCGGGCTCGCGCTCGATGCCGTCTTCAGCAAGGCGCATCCGCCGGAGCCGCACGCCTTCCTGTTCGCGGTCGGCGTCGTGCCGGAGGCGCAGGGCAAGGGTCTCGGCGGCGCGCTGATCCGTGCGGGCCTCGAGCGCGTCGATGCCGCGGGTCTGCCCTGCTATCTCGAAAGCACGAAGGAGCGGAACCTGCCGCTCTACCGCCACTTCGGGTTTCAGGAATTGCCGCTGCTTGCCGCGCCGCGCGGTTGCCCGCCGGTCTGGCCGATGTGGCGGCCTGCTAAAGCTGCCTGAGAAAGCCGTCCATCTCCGCCGCGACCTTATCGCGGACGGGATCGTGGAACAGCCAGTGCCCGGCGCCCATGATCTCGCGGTAGTCGGTGTGGCCGGTGAGCGCGCGTGCCGTCGCGCGGGCGACGGCGATGGGGGTGATGCGGTCGCAGTCGCCGACGACCACCAGCGCGGGCATTGAAAGCCTGCCGTAATCGACCCGCGTCGCGCGCGACTTGTCCGCCCACGGCATCGACATCTGGAAGAGCACGCGCCCCGAATCCCACACCAGCTTCGCGATTTCCGCACTGGCGACATCGTAGGGCACTTCGTTGAAGATGCCCCAGCGCGCACGCTCTGCGTCGATCTTCGTCGGCTGCTTCCACCACTGCCGCTTCACGGCGATGCCGAACACGGTGCGCAGGGGGGCAAGCGAAATGCTCTGGGTTTCCGCCGTGGGCCCCGGCGACAGCAGGATGAGGCCGCGCGCGCCGGTGGCCTCCGCGACCTTCTGTGCAAGCATACCGCCCATCGAATGGCCGATGATCACCGGGCTTTCGGGCAGCGTGCGCACCACGGCAGCGACGGCGTCGACATAGTCCTGCACGCCGATGGTCGCGAGAATGGGCGAGGGCGGCTCGGCGGGATCGACGTCGTGATAGGGCAGCGCAGGCACATGCACGTCGTGCCCGGCGGCGCGATAGCGATCCGCGAACCAGTCCCACACATGCGGCGTCGACCACATGCCGTGGATGAACAGAAGCGGCGGCTTGCTCATGGACGGGCCCTCCGGTTCGCCAAACAGAGGCAGGTTAGTCGACAACGCCGCTTGCCGCTAGCACCGACATCGTCACGAGGTCGCTCGTCGTGGAGGTCATCGGCACGATCTGCACCGGCTTCGACATGCCCATCAGCAGCGGCCCGAACACGCGGCCCCCGCCGAGTTCCTTCAGCAGCTTTGCCGAAATGTTCGCCGAATGCAGGCCGGGCATGATGAGCACGTTGGCGGGGCCGGTGAGGCGGCTGAACGGATAGAGCTTGGCCATGTCGCGGTTGAGTGCCACGTCGGCCGACATCTCGCCTTCGTACTCGAAGCCGACGCGGCGATCGTCGAGCACGGCGACGGCTTCGCGCAGCACGTTGGTGATGTCGCCCGGCGGATTGCCGAAGTTCGAATAAGAGAGGAAGGCGACACGCGGGGTCTTGCCCATGCGGCGGGCGACGCTCGCGGTCTGTTCGGCGATGTCGGCGAGCTGCTCGGCGGTCGGGCGCTCGTTCACCGTGGTGTCGGCAATGAGGAAGCTGTCGGAGCGGCCGACGATGAGGTGGATGCCGAAGGGCACGTGGCGCGGCGCGGGATCGATCACCTGCTGCACCTGGCTCAGCGTCTGGCTGAAATGGCGCGTGACGCCGGTGACGAGCACGTCGCCGTGGCCGAGCGCGACGAGCAGCGCGCCGAAGATGTTGCGGTCCTGGTTCACCATGCGCTGCGCGTCGCGGTAGAGCACGCCCTTGCGCTGCAGGCGGCGATAGAGATGCTCGGCCATGCCGGGCACAAGGGGACTGATGCGGCTGTTGTGGATCTCGAAGGTGGCGTCGTCATCGACGCCGAGTTTGCGCAGCCCGTCCTTCACGCGGTCGTCACGGCCGACAAGCACGGGGATGCCGTAGCCGGCGTTCTTGATGGTGATCGCGGCGCGCAGCACGGTCTCTTCCTCGCCCTCGGCGAAGACGATGCGCTTGGGGTTCGCCTTCGCGGCATCGTAGCTGTTGGAAAGCACGGCGGTCGTCGGGTTCAGACGGGCGCGAAGCTCGGTGCGGTACGCTTCCTCGTCGATGATCGGGCGCTGCGCGACGCCCGTGCGCATCGCGGCGCGGGCGACGGCGAGCGGGATCGCCTCGATGAGGCGCGGATCGAACGGGGCGGGGATGATGTATTCGGGGCCGAACACCGGCTGCTTGCCGTAGGCGACGGCGACCTCGTCGGGCACAGTTTCGCGCGCGAGATCGGCGAGCGCTTCGGCGGCGGCGATCTTCATCTCTTCGTTGATCGTCGTCGCGCGCACGTCGAGCGCGCCGCGGAAGATGTAGGGGAAGCCGAGGACGTTGTTGACCTGGTTCGGATAATCCGAGCGGCCCGTCGCAATGATCGCGTCGGAGCGGACGGCGTGCGCGTCTTCGGGCAGAATCTCGGGTACCGGGTTCGCCATCGCGAAGATGATCGGATTGGGCGCCATCGCCTTCACCATCTCGGGTGAGAGGGCGCCCGCCGCGGAGAGGCCGAGGAACACGTCCGCGCCCTGCATGGCATCCATCAGCGTGCGCTCGTCGGTCTCGATCGCGTAGGCGGATTTCCACTGGTTGAGATCGTGGCGGCCCTTGTGGATCACGCCTTCGCGATCGCACATGCGCACGTGGTTGCGCGGCATCCCCATCGCGATGATCAGCTCGGCGCAGGCAATGGCGGCGGCGCCGGCGCCGTTCACCACCATCTTCACGTCCTTGATCGACTTGCCGGTGATCCTGAGCGCGTTGATGAGGCCGGCCGAAGCGATGATGGCGGTGCCGTGCTGGTCGTCGTGAAACACCGGGATGTTCATCATCTCGCGCAGGCGGCTTTCGATGATGAAGCAGTCGGGGGAGGCGATGTCCTCAAGGTTGATGCCGCCGAAGCTCGGCTCCATCAGCGATATGGCGCTCACCAGCCGGTCGATGTCCTCGCTCGCAAGCTCGATGTCGATGGCGTCGACGTCGGCGAAGCGCTTGAAGAGCACCGCCTTGCCCTCCATCACCGGCTTCGAGGCGAGCGCGCCGAGGTTGCCGAGGCCGAGGATGGCGGTGCCGTTGGAGATGACGGCGACGAGGTTGCCCTTGGCGGTGTAGTCGTAGGCGAGCACGGGGTCGGCGGCGATCGCTTCCACGGGCACGGCGACGCCGGGAGAATAAGCGAGGCTGAGGTCGCGCTGGGTGGCCATCGGCTTCGATGAGATGATCTCGATCTTGCCCGGGCGGCCCTGCGAATGGAATTGCAGGGCCTCCTGATCGCTGAACTTGATCGAACTGCCTTTTGACAAATGTTTTCTCCACCAAGGCGCCTGAGATCGCTATTAGCGTCCGCATGTGCGCCGACGCCAGTCCTCAATCCGTGAAATCTGTAAAAGCGGATTCCCCTTCGCCCATGATGGAGCAGTACCTCGCGCTGAAGGCAGAGGCCGGGGACAGCCTGCTGTTCTTCCGCATGGGCGATTTCTACGAGATGTTCTTTCAGGATGCTGTCGCGGCGGCCGGCGCGCTCGATATCGCGCTTACGAAACGCGGCCAGCACCTGGGCGAGGATATCGCGATGTGCGGCGTCCCCGCGCACAGCCACGAGACGTATCTTTCGCGGCTCATTTCCAAGGGCTTCCGCGTCGCCATCGCCGAGCAGGTGGAAGACCCGGCGGAGGCGAAGAAGCGCGGTTCGAAATCGGTGGTGCGCCGTGCTGTGATCCGCGTCGTGACGCCGGGCACGCTCACCGAGGAAAACCTGCTCGATGCGCGGAGCGCGAACAGGCTCGCTGCCGTGGGCGAGGCAGAGGGGCGCATGGGTCTTGCGTGGTGCGATCTGTCGTCGGGCGAGTTCATGACCGCGCCGGTCGACGCCGCGCTCGTCGGCGCCGAGCTGGCGCGGCTGCGTCCTGCCGAGCTTCTGGTCGCGGACGGCAAAGAGGCGCCCACCGGGCACCTCGTCGCCGTGCGGCCGCGCAGCGACTTCGACAGCACGGCCGGTGAGCGGAAGCTGTGCAACCGCTTCGACGTCGGCACGCTCGACGGGTTCGGTGCGTTCACGCGCGCCGAGCTGGCGGCGGCGGGCGCGCTTATGGCGTTCGTCGAGGCGACGCAGAAAGATGCCGCGGTGCGCCTGCGCCCGCCCGCGCGGCACCTCCCCGAAAGCGCCATGCTGATCGACGCGGCGACGCGTGCCAGCCTGGAGCTTGCCGAAACCATGGCGGGGAGCCGCAAGGGCTCGCTGCTCGATTGCATCGACCTCACCGTCACCGGTGCGGGCGCGCGGCGCCTCTCCGCCGACCTCGCCGCGCCGCTCACCGATCCCGAAGCCATTGCGCGGCGTCTCGATCTCGTCGGCTGGTTCGTCGGCGCGCCGACCATCCGTGAACGCGTCCGCGCCGCGCTGAAACGCATTGCCGACATCGAGCGCGCGCTTGGCCGGCTTTCCGCAGGACGGGGCAGTCCGCGCGACCTTGGTCTGCTACGCGATGCGCTGCAGGGCGCGCTCGATTTGAAGCGGCTCCTGTCGGAAAGCCAGCTCGGCGTGCCCGCAATGCTGGCAGATTGCCTCGGTCGTATCGGGCCGCACGGCGCGCTCGTCGAAGGTCTTGCCGCCGCGCTCGTGCCCGAGCCGGGCTTTTCCGTTTCCGATGGCGGCTTCATCGCCGAAGGCTTCGACCCGGCGCTCGACGAGCTGCGCGGCCTCGCGCAGGACGGCCGCCGCCATATCGCGGCGCTGGAGGCGCGCTACCGCGATGCGACCGGGATCGCCGCGCTCAAGATCCGCCACAACAACGTGCTCGGCTATCATGTCGAGGTTTCGGCACGCTACGCCGACCCGCTGATGGCGGCGGACAGCGGCTTCACGCACCGGCAGACGCTTGCGGGTGTCGTGCGCTTCAACAGCGTCGATCTTGCTGATCTCGCCGCGCGCATCGCAGAGGCATCGACGAAGGCGCTTGCGGTTGAAACCGCGCACTTCGCGGCGCTCCGCGACACCGTGCTTGCAGAGGCTGAAGCTGCCGGCGAAACCGCCGGGGCGCTCGCGCGCATCGACGTCGCAGCAGCGCTCGCTGAACTCGCCGCACGCGGGGGCTGGGCGCGGCCGGAGGTTGACGCGAGCACCGCTTTCGACATTCGCGGCGGCCGGCATCCGGTTGTCGAGGCAGCACTCGGCACGAAGCGCGAGGCGTTCGTTGCGAACGACTGTGACCTCGGGCCCGAACGCCGCCTGTGGCTGCTGACCGGCCCCAACATGGCGGGTAAATCGACCTTCCTGCGGCAGAATGCGCTGCTTGCCGTGCTCGCGCAGACGGGCAGTTTCGTGCCCGCGCAATCGGCGCACATCGGCGTCGTCGACCGGCTGTTCAGCCGTGTCGGCGCGTCGGACAATCTCGCCGAGGGGCGCTCCACCTTCATGGTCGAGATGGTCGAGACGGCGGCGATCCTGCGCCAGGCGACGGCGCGTTCGCTCGTCATCCTCGACGAGGTCGGGCGCGGCACATCCACCTACGACGGGCTCGCCATCGCGTGGGCGGTGGTGGAGGCGGTGCACGACAGCCTCGCCAGCCGCTGCCTGTTCGCGACGCACTATCATGAGCTCACCGTGCTCGCCGATCGCCTCTCCGCCGTGCACCTCGCCACCGTGAAGGTGCGCGAATGGAAGGGCGATCTCGTATTCCTGCACGAGGTGATCGCAGGTGCGGCCGATCGCAGCTACGGTCTCGCCGTCGCGCGCCTCGCGGGGCTGCCCGAACTGGTGACGCACCGGGCGTCCGAAGTGCTCGCGCGGCTGGAGCAGGGCAAGGCGAAGACCGGCGGCATTGCCGCGGGCCTCGGCGACCTGCCGCTGTTCAGCGCCGCCGCGCCGTCCGCCCCGGCCAGCGATGCGCTGCGCGATGCACTCGCCGCGCTCCGGCCCGACGAGATGAGCCCGCGCGCCGCGCTCGATGCGCTCTACGACCTCAAGCGCTTGGCAGACGGGGGCTGAGGGGCGATATCATGAGCATGACCGACCGTTTCCACCGCGTAACCGACCGCCGCGCCATCATCGATCGCCGCGAGATTGCCGAGGCTCTGGCTGCGATTCCCGCCGATCGCGCCGCTGCCGTCGGCGTGCTTCGCGTCGCGCTTGCGGACGCGCGCACCGAACTCAAGCGGCGTCTGGAAGCTGCGCCCAACAAGGGACTGGAGCTTGCGAACGGCTACGCGTTCCTCACCGATCAATTGGTGCGGCTGGTCTTCGATTTTGCGACGCAGCGCCTCTATCCCGCAAGCAACCCCAGCGCCGCCGAGCGCATCGCGGTGTGCGCTGTCGGCGGCTACGGCCGCGCCGAGATGGCGCCGTTCTCGGACGTCGACATCCTGTTCCTCACCGCGCAGAAATCCACGGGCTGGATCGAGCAGGTCGTCGAGACGATGCTCTACACGCTGTGGGATCTCGGGCTGAAGGTGGGCCACGCCACGCGCTCGATCGCCGATGTCGTGCGCCTGTCGCGCGAGGATGTGACGATCCGCACCGCGATGCTGGAGGCGCGCTACGTGTGGGGCGACGAGGCGCTTTACGACGAGTCGAACGCTCGGTTCCTGAAGGATGTCGTCTCCGGCACCGAGCGCGACTTCACGCAGGCCAAGCTCGCCGAGCGCGAAGCGCGCCACACGCGCATGGGCGACAGCCGCTACGTCGTCGAGCCCAATATCAAGGAGGGCAAGGGCGGGCTTCGTGATCTCCACACCTTGTTCTGGATCGGCAAATACGTGCTGCGCGTCGAGCGCGCGGCGGAGCTCGTGGACAAGGGGCTGCTGACCCCGCGCGAATACCGCCAGTTCAACAAGGCCGAGAACTTCCTGTGGGCGGTGCGCATCAACCTGCACGACATCGCGAAACGCGGCGAGGAGCGGCTGACCTTCGACATGCAGCGGGAGCTTGCCGCGCGGCTCCACTATCAGGACCGCGCGGGCATGTCGGCGGTGGAGCGTTTCATGCGCCATTATTTCCTGATCGCGCGGCAGGTGGGCGATCTCACCGGGCTGTTTCTGTCGCACCTCGAAGAGACGTATGCGGAGAGCCGCATCCGCCTGCCGAGTATGCGGCGGGCGCCGAAAAAGCTGAACGGCTTCACCGTGCAGCGTGACCGCCTCGGCGTGCCGACCGACGATTTCTTTGCGAAGGATCCGGTGCGGCTTATCGAGATGTTCGCGCTTGCCGAAAAGCACGCGCTTGAAATTCACCCGCAGGCGATGCGGCAGGCGGGCCGCGATGCAAAGCTGATCGACGCGCGGATACGCCGCGATCCGCGCGCGAACACGCTGTTCATGGATGTGCTCACCAGCCGCCGCGCGCCCGACACGGTGCTGCGCTGGATGAACGAGGCGGGCGTTTTCGGCCGCTTTGTGCCCGATTTCGGCCGTGTCGTCGCGCGGATGCAATACGACATGTACCACCATTATACGGTGGACGAGCACACGATCCGCGCCATCGGCCTGCTCGCGCGCATCGAAAACGGCGACCTCTCGGCAGAGCACCCGATCAGCGCCGTCCTCATCCACCAGATCGCCTCGCGCCGGGTCATCTACGCGGCGGTGCTGCTGCACGATATCGCCAAGGGGCGCGGCGGCGATCACAGTCTGCTCGGCGCCGATGTGGCGCTGGCGCTCTGCCCGCGCCTTGGCCTCACCCCGGCGGAGACCGAAACCGTCTCGTGGCTGGTGCGCTATCACCTGCTGATGTCGGAAACCGCGACGCGCCGCGACCTTTCGGATTTCAAGACGATCCAGGATTTCGGCGCGATGGTGCAGGATGTGGAGCGGCTGCGGCTGCTGATGATCCTCACCGTTGTCGATATCCGCGCGGTCGGCCCCGGCCGCTGGACGGAATGGAAGGCGCAGCTGATGCGCGACCTCTATGTCGCCGCCGAGGAAATGCTGCGCCTTGGCCACCAGCAGCGCGGGCGCGCCGAGCGCATCGCCGCGAAGAAGGACGAACTAAAGGCCGCGCTCGGTTGGAGCGACCGGGTCTTCAACGCCCATGCGAAGCGGTTTTTCGACAGCTACTGGGTCGCTGAGCCCGCCGGTTCGCTGCTCGCGAACGCCCGGCAGATCGCCGAGGCGAAAGACGAGATTTCGGTGGCGATGACGTGCGACGACGCGCTCGGCGCCACGCAGGTGTCGGTCTTTGCGCCCGATCATCCGGGGCTCTTCTACCGGATCGCGGGCGGCATCACGCTCTGCGGCGCGAACATCGTCGATGCCCGCATCCATACGACGCGCGACGGCATGGCGATCGACAACCTCGTCGTGCAGACGCCCGGGGGCCGCGCGCTTGAGGAGGCGCACGCGCTCGAGCGGCTGAAAGCGACGATCATCGAAGCGGCGTCGGGGCAGGTGAAGCTCGCCGAGCGGCTGGCGGCGCGGCCGCTGACGCGGCACCGCGCCGACGTGTTCAAGGTCGAGCCGAACGTGCTCGCCGACAACAAGGCATCGAACCGCTACACCGTGATCGAAGTGCACGCGCTCGATCGGCCGGCGCTGCTTTACGGGCTGACCCGCACATTGTTCGATGCGCGGCTTTCGATCAGCTCGGCGCACATCGCCACTTATGGTGAGCGCGCGGTCGACGTTTTCTACGTGACCGATCTCACCGGCGACAAGATCGAGAACGCGCAGCGCCTGAAAACCATAACGCGCAAGCTGCTTGCGGTCGCTTCCGGCGAGATCGAGACGAAGGCAGCCGCTTGAAAAAGGACCCGCGCCCCTCGGGGCACGGGCCCAACTCCCCGGGTCAGCGTGGAGTGTCTCCGAATATCCCCGTCCAGACTGCGAAAACCGGAACTGCAGCCGGACGCGCGCATGGAACCTGCCGACAGCTTCCGTTCGCGTAAAGACCTAAGTTGCGGCGAAGCGCACGATCCTGCAACCGCCCGTTTCGAATGCAGCTGTGTTGCTGTCCTGCATCGCCGCTTCCTGTTGCCAAAAGATCACAGATTCCAGTGCGGACGCCGGAACATATCCGCCGGGCGTGGCTTTGAACCTTCGGAAGCAAGGAGGACGCGGTGCTGGAGGTGGTGAAATGGACGGCGTCGATCAGCGGCATGGTGGCGGCGTTCGCCGTTGCCGCCGATCTTAGCCGGCGTGTCACCGGCTGGGGATTCGTATTGTTCCTGCTATCGAGCGCGGCGTGGATCACGGTCGGGCTGCTCGACGAGGAGGCGGCGCTCTCCACGCAGAACGCCGTGCTCTTCGTCATCAACTGTGTCGGTGTGTACCGCTATCTGATCCGCAAGGTTAGTGCGACAACACCAGCGGCAGCGGGGCATCCGCCAGCAGCGAGCGGGTCACACCGCCGAGAATGAACTCGGCGAACCGCGAGCGGCCGTAGGCGCCCATCACCAGATAGCCGGCGCGGATCTCGGCGGCGATGCTGCCGAGCGTATCCGCCACTGTGCCGCTCTTCGCGCGGGCATGAACCTCGGCCTTGATCCCGTAGCGGGAGAGGTAGGAAGCCGCCTCTCTTGCCGGGATGTGCGACGCGAAATCCTCTTCGATGCAGGCGATATGAACGCCCTTCGCGACGCTCAGCATGTCCATCGTGTTGCGCACAGCCTGCGCCGCCTCGGGCGAGCCGTTCCAGGCGATGAGTGCCGCGCCCGACGGATCGAAGCCGATCTGGTCGTCGCGGACGGCGAGTACCGGCGCGCGGACCTTCGTGGCGATCTCGCCGACGATCGGCAGCGCCGCGTCGGGATCGGTGAGCTTGCCCGTGGGGCTCAGCACGATGAGGTCGGTGAGCTGGCTGTGCATCATCACCGCGACCGATCCGCTGCCGCGCGAATCGATCCAGTCCCAAGGAACGCCTTCCTTCTGGAGCTGCGCCTCGATGCGCGTGCGCGTCGCTTCCATCGTTTCGGCATAGGCCTCGTAGGCGATCATCGCGCCCGTGAAGGGCTCGCCGGCGTAGGCCGCGAACGGCATGGCCTGCAGGCAGGTCAGGTGCCCGCTGTAGTAGCGCGCCATGTCGAGCGCTGCCTGAAGGCGCGCGTTCTGTCCGGCATCGTCATGAATATGGACGAGAATCGATTTCATGTTCCGCTCTCCCGCTGTTCACCCGAAGGGGTGATACCACTGCCGACGCAAGCAACCTTGCGGCAGATCAAGAAGGAGAGCGCGCGGCCTAAACGTCCAGATTGGCGACGTTCAGCGCGTTCTCCTGAATGAATTCGCGGCGCGGCTCCACCACGTCGCCCATCAGCCGCGTGAAGATATCGTCGGCAAGGTCGGCCTGCGCGATCTCCACCCTCAGCATCGACCGCACGGTGGGGTCGAGCGTCGTTTCCCAGAGCTGCTCGGCGTTCATCTCGCCGAGGCCCTTGTAGCGCTGAATGGCAAGACCCTTGCGGCCCATCTCGAAAATCGCCTCCAGAAGCGCGGAAGGACGCGTCACCTGCCGGTCGCCGAGCAGGATCGGCGTGCGGTAGGCGGCGGCTTCGCCCGCGAGCAGCTGGTTGATCTTGCGCGCCTCAGCCGAAACGATGAACGCGCGGTCGATCGCGTAGTGATCGGTCACGCCGCGGAAGGTGCGGGCGAGCTTGTAGCCGCCGTCGACGTGCTCGGCGCTCCACTGGGCATCGTCGTGGCCGTTCAGCCACGCGGCGACATCTGCCGCGGCATCGCGCTCGGGATTGAGCCCGCCGGAGATCGCCAGCGCCTCGACGATGCGGGAATCGTAGCGCCCCGGCACATAGGCCATCAGCGCGCGAAGCTTGCGCGCCTGCTCGACGAGGCCGCGCAGGTCCTCGCCGGTGCGCTGGCCGTCCGCCGTCTCGGCGACGAGCCCGTCGAGGCCGGTGCGGATCAGATAATCGTCGAGCGCCGCCTGGTCCTTCAGGTACACCTCGGAGCGGCCGCGGCTCACCTTGTAGAGCGGCGGCTGCGCGATATAGACGTGGCCCGCCTCGATGAGCTCGCGCATCTGCCGGTAGAGGAAGGTGAGGAGCAGCGTGCGAATGTGCGCGCCGTCCACGTCGGCGTCGGTCATGATGACGATCTTGTGGTAGCGCAGCTTCGAAATATCGAAGTCGTCGCGGCCGATGCCGGTGCCGAACGCCTGAATGAGCGTACCGATCTCGCGCGATGCGAGCATCCGGTCGAAGCGCGCGCGCTCGACGTTCAGGATCTTGCCCCGAAGCGGCAGGATCGCCTGGAAATGCCGGTCGCGGCCCTGCTTGGCGGAGCCGCCCGCCGAATCGCCCTCGACGAGGAACAGCTCGGATTTCGCGGGGTCCTTCTCCTGGCAGTCCGCGAGCTTGCCGGGCAGCGAGGAGATCTGCAGCACGTTCTTGCGGCTCGCTTCGCGCGCCTTGCGGGCAGCCTCGCGCGCCACGGCGGCGGAAACGATCTTCTCGACGACGACGCGCGCCGGGCCGGGGTTCTCCTCCAGCCACTCAGCGAGCTTCTCGCCCATCAGCGATTCGATCGGCTGCCGCACCTCGGAGGAGACGAGCTTGTCCTTGGTCTGCGACGAGAACTTGGGGTCGGGCACCTTCACCGAAACGATCGCGGTCAGCCCCTCGCGCATGTCCTCGCCCGTCGGCGAGACCTTCTCCTTTTTCAGGATGCCGGAGCTTTCGGCGTAGTTGTTGAGCGTGCGCGTCAGCGCGCTGCGGAACGCCGCGAGGTGGGTGCCGCCGTCGCGCTGCGGGATGTTGTTCGTGAAGGGCAGAACCTGCTCGTAATAGCTGTCGTTCCATTCGAGCGCGACATCGATGGAAATGCCGTCGCGCTCGCCCTGCATCAGGATCGGTTCGGGGATCAGCGGCGTCTTGGTGCGGTCGAGGTACTTCACGAAGGCCGCGACGCCGCCTTCGTAGAACATCTCGATCGTTTTCGGCTCGGTGTGGCGGGCGTCGGTCAGCACCACCTTCACGCCGGAATTGAGGAACGCCAGCTCGCGGTAGCGGTGCTCCAGCTTCTCGAAATCGAATTCGATGACCTTGAACGTCTCTTCCGAGGCGAAGAACGTGACGTGCGTGCCCTTGCGGCCGTTCGCATCGCCGACAATCTTCAATGGCGCGACGGCATCGCCGCGCTCGAAGCGCATGTAATGCTCCTTGCCGTCGCGGAAGATGCGGAGGTCGAGCCAGTCGGAAAGCGCGTTCACGACCGAGACGCCGACGCCGTGGAGGCCGCCAGAAACCTTGTAGCTGTTCTGGTCGAACTTTCCGCCCGCGTGCAGCTGGGTCATGATGACCTCGGCGGCGGAAACGCCTTCGCCCTCGTGGATGCCGGTCGGGATGCCGCGCCCGTTGTCCGTCACCGTCACGGAGCCGTCGGCGTTGAGCGTGATCGTCACCGTGTCGCAGTAGCCTGCGAGCGCCTCGTCGATCGCGTTGTCGGAAACCTCGAACACCATGTGGTGCAGGCCCGAACCGTCCTCCGTGTCGCCGATGTACATGCCCGGCCGCTTGCGCACGGCATCGAGCCCCTTCAGGACCTTGATCGAATCGGCGCCGTATTCGCCGGAAGACGCGTTGCTGCTCATGATTTCCTTAAAGTCTGCTCAGGCGACCGTTTGACACGTCTATATAGGTAGCGCGCGCGCCGATTGCACGGAAAAGTGACACGTCCGTGCCCGTCATCCACACCTGCATCGCGTCCGTCTCCAGCATCGCGAAAAGCGCCGCGCGCCGCGTTTCATCGAGGTGCGCGGCGACCTCGTCGAGCAGCAGCACGGGGCGGCGCCCGGTGCGCGCGGCGACGACGCGGGCGTGGGCGAGGACGAGGCCGAGCAGCAGCGCCTTCTGCTCGCCCGTGGAGGCGCGCGCGGCGGGCTGATCCTTGGCGAGGTGCGTGACGGCAAGGTCGCTGCGGTGCGGCCCCACGGTGGTGCGTCCCGCCGCCGTGTCCGCGCGGCGCGAGGCTCCGAGCGCTTCCGCCAGCGCCCCGGCCTGCCACGCCTCGCCTTCCAGCAGCAACGCGCCCTTCGGAAACGGCCCCGTATCCGATGCTGCGATCTCTTCGCCGAGCGCATCGATCGCCATGCGCCGCGCGGCATCCACGGCGGCGCCATGCTCGGCCATCTGCTTTTCGAGCGAGGCGAGCCAGTCCGTATCGGGCGCGCGCTCGCCGCCGAGTAGCTTGTTGCGCGATTGCATGGCGGCATCGTAGCGCTGCGTGTGTCCCGCGTGCTGCGGCACCAGTGCCAGCGTCAGCCGGTCGAGGAAACGCCGCCGCCCGCCTGCGCTTTCCAGAAACAGCCGGTCCATCGCCGGGGTCAGCCACAGCACGGAAAGCCATTCGGACAGCGCGTTCGCGGCCGCGCCCGCGCCGTTCACGCGCACCAGCCGCCGCCCCGGCGTCTCGGCCTGCGTGCCCGTGCCGATCTCGACGGGTGCCTCCGCGCCGCAGCCGAGCGTCGCGGAGACGGCGAAGCCGCCGCTGCCGTCGATGCGCGCCATTTCGGGGAGCCCCGCGCGCCGCAGGCCGCGCCCGGGCGCGAGCAGCGAGATGGCTTCGAGAAGGTTGGTCTTGCCCGCGCCATTGTCGCCGGTCAGCACGACCGCGCCTGGCCCGGCGGTGATGTCCGCGTGCGCGTAGCTGCGGAAATCCGTCAGGCGCAGCCGGTCTATGGTGCGGGGCTGTGTCGGCATGGCGGCCCCGTCTATCGCGTGCTAGTCTTGGGCGAAAGGGAGACGTCCATGATCCGTGCCGCCGCGTTTGCCGCCATCCTGCTGTTTTCGCCTGCCGCGCTCGCTGACCAGACGGTCGTTTACAAGGGCGATGACGGCAAGAACCTGACGCTCGAGATCGCAGACAGCGGCGCCGTGCATGTCGCCGGGCCGACGCCGGGGCAGACGGCGGTGATCCTGAACGGCGAGCTTTATCTCGTCGATACCACGCGCGCCGAAGCGCGCGTCATGCGGATCGCCGATTTCGCCGCGGTGGTCGACGAAGCGATCGGTCCGATCTTCAAGGGTCTGTTCGAGGCGGCGGCGAAGGCCGACCCCAAGCCGAAAGCCCCGCTTGTCATCGAGGCCGCCGGGACGGCGAGCGTCGCGGGCTTTCCCGGCGACCGCTACCGCGTGAAAGGCCTTGACGACCAGAAGCCGGACGAGGCGGTCGAATGGATCGCGACGCGCGATCCCGCGCTGGCGCTTGCCGGCAAGGCGATGCAGCAGTTCATCGAGGCGACGATGGTGCTCGCCGCGCCGTTCCTCGGCGACGCCGCGCCGGACATGATCGGTGAGATGCGGCAGGCGTTCGCGCTCGGCACGCCCCTCCGCGCGGGGACGAAATTCGAGCTGGTCAGCGTGAAGGACGGCGCCGTCGATCCCGCCCGCTTCAAGCTGCCGGCCGAACCGATCAGCCGCGCGGCGCTGCTGAAGGAGATGAAGGCGGGGATGCCGGCACAGTGAGGTGACGGCCGCGCGCGGCCTCTGCCTTGCATTCTGGTTCGGCGGCAGGCGCAGCGCCTTCAGCGAAGGGGCGAACCTTGAGCAGCGCGCCAAGCACGCTGCCCGGTTCTTCCGTCACAAGGAAGTGCGCGGAATTTTCGATCACGATCATTTCCGTGTACGGCGCGCATAGCTCGGCGGAGAGCCGGGCCGCTGCAGCCATCGGCGTCTGCAGATCATGGCGGCCGGAGACGAAAATCATCGGCACATCGAAATCACGGCCGAGTGTCTCGCGGAAATCCCAGTCTGCCACAGAGGCCATCAGTGGATCGAGGGCAAGTTCCGCGTCGGTGTTCAGCATGCCCCACATGCCGCGGAGCGACAGCGTGGGCGAAGCAAACGCTGTCATGAGCATCCGGCTGGCGATATCTTTTGCACCGGCGCTGTTGTACCAGGAGCCGCGTGCAGCGGAGAGATGCGTCTGTATCTTCGCAATCCACGCCGAAAAGGCTTCGGTGTCATGGGCGTCTGGCGCCGGACCCGCATCGACCATGGCTTTTACAAGCGCTGCATTGCCCGTGGCGCGGCCGATCTCGGCAAGCGCCGCCCGCGTTTCCTCCATATTGCGTTTCCAGCCGGTCAGCTGGCCGAAGCCGACATACGCGTAGAGCAGGTCGGGCCGGCGTTTTGCGACCTCGGCGCCCAGCACCGTGCCCCAGCTGTGCCCAAGAAGGATCACTTTCTGCTGGCCGGTGCGGCGACGCAGATGCTCGATGAGCGCGATGGCGTCGTCGACGAGTTGGGTCTTGGTTATGGTATCGCGCAGGGCCTCGCCATCGATGGCGGATCGACCAAAGCCCCTTTGGTCCCACTGCACAACGGTGAAATAATCCTCCCACGGCCGCTGGAAGCTATAGGCAAGATCGCTTGTCGTTCCGCCCGGGCCGCCGTGAAGATAGACGAGGATCGGCTGCCGGCGATCCTGTCCGCGAATCGTCACCCACTGGCGCGCCCCGCCCAACTGCACGTATCCCGCCTCGTCGATGCCGTGCGGCGAAACGATGCGCGCGTCGGCAGAGTTGGCGCTTTGCAGGAACGCCCGTACGCCGAGCACCGAGCCGACGGCGACCGCAAGAAGCAGCACCGGCAGCAAGACAAGGTAACGCAGCACAAACCGCAGCACTTTCCGCTTCCGCGACACGGAAGTTTGCGGGGCTACGGTCACGTCCGGCGAGGATTGCATTTGCGCGTCAGACGCGCATGGGCATCAGAACGTAGAGCGCGGGCGAGGACTGACCTTCGCGGATCAGCGTGGGCGCCGCCGCGTCGGCGAGGTGGATCTCGATCTCGTCGGTTTCGATCTCGCTGAGGATATCCAGCAGATAGCGGGCATTGAAGCCCACATCGAGGCTCTCGGACGCGTAGTCCGCAGGCACTTCCTCGGCGGCGGTGCCGGTTTCCGGGCTCGTCACCGACAGCACGATGCGGTCGCGGTCGATGCTCATCTTCACCGCGCGCGTCTTCTCGGTGGCGATCGCCGCCACGCGGTCCACGCCTTCGGCGAGCGCCTTCGTGTCCACCTTCAGCAGCCGGTCGTTCTTCGTGGGGATCACCCGCGAATAATCGGGGAAGGTGCCGTCGATCAGCTTCGAGGTGAGCACGGCGGTGCCGGCACGGAAGCGAATCTTGGTGGAGGAGAGCGAAACTTCGATTTCGCCCGTCACCTCGTCGAGGAGCTTGCGCACTTCCGCGACGCACTTCCGCGGCACGATGATGTCGGGCATCCCGTCCGATCCGGCAGGCGCGTCGAGCGCGACGCGTGCCAGGCGGTGGCCGTCGGTCGCGACCGCGAGCAGCTTGCCATCGACGACATGCATGAAGATGCCGTTGAGGTAATAGCGCGTCTCTTCGGTGGAGATTGCGAAGCGCGTCTTGTCGATGATCTGCTTCAGCGTTTCGGCCGGAAGCTGGAACTTCGTCGGCAGGTCGCTTTCGGCGATCATCGGGAAGTCGTCGCGCGGCAGCGTCGCGAGGTTGAAGCGCGCGCGGCCCGCCGCGATCGACATCTTGTCGCCCGCAACCGCGATCTCGACCTGGCTGCCTTCCGGCAGCTTGCGCACGATGTCGAACAGCGTGTGCGCCGAAACCGTCGTCGCGCCCGATGTTTCCACCTGCGCGGCGATCGAATCGACCACTTGCAGGTCGAGGTCGGTCGCCATCAGCTTGAGGCCGCTGTTCTCAACCTCGATAAGGACGTTCGACAGGATCGGGATCGTGTTGCGACGCTCCACCACCGACTGGACGTGACCAAGGCATTTGAGCAGCGTCGCCCGCTCGACCGTCGCCTTCATGCGTTTCCCTTCAAACCCCCGATTGTGAGCGCGAGACTATAGCGCCTGCGCCAGCCTTCGGTAGGGTGAATCCGGCCTAGAATGCAAGCCCCTCCGCGCCTTCAATCGATCCGCTCCACGCGCCCGTCGAGCATGTGGATGCGCCGGTGCGCCGAGGCGGCCACGTCGGGGTCATGCGTTACGCAGACGATGGTGCGGCCTTCCTTCGCCGCAAGATCGTGGAAGATCTCGATCACGCGCGCCGAATTGACGCTGTCGAGGTTGCCGGTGGGCTCGTCGCCGAGGATCAGTGCCGGGTCGTTTGCAAGCGCGCGGGCGATGGCGACGCGCTGGCGCTGCCCGCCGGACATCTTGTCGGGCGTTTTGTGCTCCTGTCCATCGAGGCCCATCGCGCCCAGCAGTTCGCCGCCGCGCGCGGCCGCCTCCCGGTCGGTGAGACGCCCGAGCCGCCGCATGGGGAGCGTCACGTTTTCGAGCGCGGTGAACTCGGGCAGCAGGAAGTGGAACTGGAACACGAAGCCGAAGCGCGCGAGGCGCAGGTTCGCGCGCGCATTGCCGTCCGTATCCGTCGTGTCCTCGCCGTCGAAGAACAGCCGGCCCTCCGTGGGCCGGTCGAGCAGGCCGAGCAGGTAGAGCAGCGAGGACTTGCCGCACCCCGAAGGCCCGATCACCGCGACGAACTCGCCCCGCTTGATCTCGAACGTCACGTCCCGGATCAGCGTGACGGGCGGCTCGACCGCGAGCACGCGCGTCAGCCCCTCGGCGCGGATCAGCGGCGCGGGCGTCATACCGCACCCCGCAGGATGTCGACCGGATCGACCTGCGCCGCCTTCCGCGCGGGCAGCCACGCCGCGATGATCGCGGAAAACAGGCTGGCGCCGGCGGAGATCGCGTACTGGAAGAACGAGCGGTCGAGCGGCATTGTTTCGGTCGCGCCCTGGATGTTGAACTCGATGCCGCCGAGCACCTGCATCAGCCCGAAGCCGAGCGCCCAGCCGGCGAGCACGCCGATGCACGCGAGCGTGAAGCCTTCCATCACGAACACCGCCTGAAGATCGCCCGAGGAAAAGCCCATCGAGCGCATGATGGCGATGTCGCGGCGCTTGTCGGCAACGCTTGTCGAGACGACGGTGTAGATGCCGAACGAGGCGACGAGCAGGATCGCGGAGATCACCGTGTACATGATGACGTTGCGCGTCACGAGGAGGCTGAGGAAATCGGCGGAGCGCTCCTGCCAGCTTTCCGCCTTGTAGCCGTAGCGCGCCTCCAGCCGTTTCGCGATGTCCTCGGCCGCGTAAGGGTCGTCGAGCCTGATGCCGATGCGGTTGATGACGAACGGCTGGCTCGTCAGCGACTGCGCCTCGCGCAGCAGCACATAGCCGGATGAACCGCCGAACTGGCCGCGGCCGCGTTCGAACAGGCCGACGATCTTCAGTGTCCGCGTCACCCCGCGCGCCGAGGTCGCGGCCATGATGTCGCCCATGCGCACGCCGAGGCGGCTCGCCATTTCCTCGCCGATGATGACGCCGCCCTGCGTGGTTTCCAGGTTCCGGAGGCGGCCTTCCTTCAGATATTGCTCGACGTCGGAGACCTGCGCCTCGATGCCCGGCTCGACGCCCACGATGGCAAGCGCTTCCTCGCGGCCGCCGACGCGCAGCGTGACCGCGCCCGAAAGCGAGGGTGACGCCACGGCGTCCGACCGCGCGCCGATCATGCGCATCAGGCCTTGCCAGTCCTTGATGCCGCGCACTTCGTTCCGCGTCTTGTAGTGGCGCACCTCGACCGCGGCATCGGGGAAGGCGCGCACGGCGGGCTGGGGCGTCGGGCTGCGGATCTCGTCGGAAATGATGATGTGCGGCGCCGCGTCGATCAGCGTTTCCACGAAATCGTTCTGGCTGCCGATCATCAGCGCCGAGACGGCGAGGAAGAAGCCGACGCCGATGCCGACGCCCGCGATGGCGACCATCGTCTGCCGCTTGCGCTTGGAAATGTGGCGGAGCGCGATCCCGAGCAGCAGGGAAAAGCGGCGCAGCACCGGCTCAGCGTGTCTCTGCGCTCACGGTGCTGCGCACGCGCGTTCCGTCTGCAAGGCCCTCCGGCGGGTTCGCGAGAATCGTGTCTCCGACGGAGAGGCCCTCCGTCACCTCGGTGCGGTCGGTGCCGACGATACCTGTTTTCACCGGCGTGCGCTTCGCCCGCCCGTCCGCGACGCGCCAGACGTGGCCGTCTTCGACCGCGCCGTCGGGCACGAGCAGCGCGCCTTCCTTCTCGCGGGTGACGATGTTGACCTCCAGCGTCATCCCCACGGGCAGCGGATCCTTCGAAAGCGGCTCCAGCCGCACGCGGAACGAACGCTGGTCGGGGTCGCCGCCCGGCGTGATCTCGCGCACGCGCGCAGGGAAGATGCGCCCCGCGTAGGCATCGCTCGACATCAGCGCCTGCTGGCCGACGCGGACGCGCGGAATATCGCGCTCGTCCACCGTCGCGGTGATCTTGATGCGGGCCGGATCGCCGATCACGAAGAGTGTGCGGCTGGGGCTCGCGAGGTCGCCGGGCTCGGCATCGCGGCGCAGAACAACGCCGTTCACGCCGGCACGCAGCGCATAATTCTCCAGCCGGTCGCGCGCAGCCCTCTCGGCGGCCCGCGCGGCGTCGCGTGCGGCGATCACGTTGTCGCGCGCGGCTTTCGAAGCGAAGCCGCGCGCGACGAGCACGAGCGTCCGCCGCGCTTCGGCCTCCGCGCCGCGTGTCTGCGCGGCCAGCCGGGCGATTTCGGAATTGAGATCGGCGATGTCGAGCGTGGCGAGCAGCGTGCCGCGCGTCACGCGGTCGCCTTCCTTCACGCGGATGTCGACGACCGGAGCGGTGACGCGCGCGGCGATCTCGACGGGTTCCTCGACCTCGACGAAGCCGGTCGCGTAGACAACCTCCACGGCCTTGCCGCGCGTCACCTCGGCGGTTTCGACCGGCGTCGGCCGCAGGGTGCGATAGGCGAAGGCCGCAGCGACGAGTGCCACCAGAAGCCCGAGAAAGATCCAGCGCGCGCGCATGGGGGATTGCTAGGCCGAAAGACCTTGCCTCGCAACGACCTGGATCAAATTGCCGCTGGTCTTACAGCGCGATCTCGTAGTGCGCCTCGGTCTTCGCGGCGACCTCCTCGAGCGTCACGTCGGGCGCAAGTTCGATCAGGCGGAACGGCTGGCCCTTCGCCGGGCGTTCGAACACGCCGAGGTCGGAGATCACGACGTCAACGACGCCCTGGCCGGTCAGCGGCAGCGTGCACGCCTTCAGGAACTTCGATTCGCCCGCCTTGTTGGTGTGGTCCATGAGCACGATGATGCGCTTCACGCCAGCGACGAGGTCCATCGCGCCGCCCATGCCCTTCACCATCTTGCCCGGGATCATCCAGTTGGCGAGATCGCCGTTCTCCGCGACTTCCATCGCGCCGAGGATGGAAAGGTCGATGTGGCCGCCTCGGATCATCGCGAAGCTGTCGGCGGAGCTGAAATAGCTCGTGCGGCGCAGCTCGGTGATCGTCTGCTTGCCCGCGTTGATGAGATCGGCGTCGACTTCATCTTCGGTCGGGAACGGCCCCATGCCGAGCATTCCGTTCTCGCTCTGCAGCGTGATGTCGATGCCGGGTTCCACATGGTTCGCGACCAATGTGGGCATACCGATGCCGAGGTTCACGTAGAAGCCGTCCTTCAGTTCCTTCGCGGCGCGCGCCGCCATGCCGTCGCGGTTCCAGGGCATCAGTGGTTTCCTTTGTACGTCCAGCGTTGGTCGGGCGCGACGACGTCGTCGCGGTTCATCGGCGGGTTGTTCCAGCCGCCGTAAAGGGGATTGGGGAACACGAACCAGTCCGCGCCCCAGTGTGCGCCATGGCGCGCGGCGGCGATGTCGCGCCGCTCCGCCATCGGGCGCTTGCCGGCGGGGCCGTTGTCGATGCCGTCGGTGAAGTCGCCGTTCTGGTCTCCCGCGAGCGCGAGCACGCAGAAGCGCTTCGCGATCTCGGCGCGGCGGCCATCCTTGCCGGATTTGCCGTCGACATCGCCCTTCAGGAACAGCGTCTCGCCGTGCACAGCTGGGCCGAGACCCGTGTGCGTAAGCGCGGCTTCGGTGTGTTTCGCGTTTTCGGCGCTGCGGTTGGTGTTGAACACCGGCGTCACGCCCATCGCGCGCAGCGCATCGAGCGCGGCCTTCGCGCCGGGGATCGCCACGGCCTTTTCGGCGCCTTCGCGTTCCCACGCGCGCCAGGCTTTCTCGTCGAACGGCGCATCGACGCGCGCTTCATAATACGCGTGGCCGATATTCCAGATCAGCGTCTCGTCCACGTCGAACACGGCGGCGGGGCGCTGCGCCGTTTCCGCCGTGCAGGGCAGCGGTGTTCCGTCCGCCGCGAGGATCGCGGAAGGCGTGCCCGCGGCAACCGGTAGCCGCGCCTCCACCGAGCGCACCAGCGCGCGGTAAGTCTGCGTCGTGATCGCGCTCGCTTCCGCCGAGCCCAGCGTCCACGCGAGCGGCTGCGTCGTGCGCGGCACGCCCGTTGCCGCGCAGCCATGCAGCGCCGCCATCAGGCAGACCGCTGCGAGGCGTTTCACGCCGCCTGCCTCACGGTGCGCTGTTCGATGCGCTTTTCGTAATTCTTGCCCACAAACAGCCGCTGCACGAAGATGCCCGGCGTGTGGATGTGGTCGGGGTCGATCTCGCCGGGGCCGACAAGCTCTTCCACTTCGGCCACCGTCACCTTGCCCGCGGTTGCCATCATCGGGTTGAAGTTGCGCGCGGTCTTGCGGAACACGAGGTTGCCGTAAGGGTCCGCCTTCCAGGCCTTCACGATGGAAACGTCCGCGACGAGCCCGGTTTCGAGGATGTATGTCTCGCCGCCGAACTCCTTGTGCTCCTTGCCCTCCGCAACGAGCGTGCCGACGCCCGTCTTGGTGTAGAAGCCCGGGATGCCCGCGCCGCCCGCGCGGATGCGCTCGGCAAGCGTGCCCTGCGGGTTGAATTCAAGCTGCAGCTCGCCCGAAAGATACTGGCGCTCGAACTCCTTGTTCTCGCCCACGTAGGACGAGATCATCTTCGCGACCTGATGCGTCTTCAGCAGCAGGCCGAGCCCGAAATCGTCGACGCCGGCGTTGTTGGAGATGAATGTGAGGCCCTTCGTGCCCGAATCGCGGAGCGCCGCGATCAGGTTCTCCGGAATGCCGCACAGCCCGAATCCGCCGGACATCACCGTCATACCGTCGAAAAGCAGGCCATCAAGGGCGCTCACCGCGTCGTCGTAAAGCTTGTTCGCCAAGGGGAACCTCCCGCGCTGCAGCAAAGAATGTGGCCCTGCTAGCGCACGCGCTTCGCTTAGGAAAGAGTAGGTTTTCTGTAAAAATCTTTGCATAAGCGCGGCGCCATGACCCTCGCGACACCCACGCTCTATCTCGCCCGCCACGCGGAAACCGTGTTCAACGCCGCCGCCCGGATGCAGGGGCACATGGGCCACACGCCGCTCACGCGCAACGGCATCCGGCAGGCGGAAGACATGGGCCGCGCGCTTCGCGACATCCTCGGCCCGAAGCCCGATATCGATCTCTGGGCCTCGCGTTCCGGCCGCACGATGCAGACGGCGGCGATCATCGCCGAGCATCTGGAGCGCGACTTCTTCGATATCCGCGCCGACGACCGCCTGCTCGAGATCGACGTCGGCGACTGGGAAGGCCGCAGCTATCAGGATATCGTCGCCGAATCCGGGCCGATCGTTTGCCCGGATCGCCGCGTGTTCCTGAGAAAGCCGCCGAACGGCGAATGGTATCCCGATATCGCGCAGCGCCTTGCAAGCTGGATCGCGGACCTTGACCCCGCACGCCCCGCGCTCGTCATCAGCCACGGCATCACCGCCCGCGTGCTGCGCGGCGCGCTTGTCGGCGGCGTGCCGTTCGAACCCGGCTGCGTGCCGCTCGCACAGGACGCGCCGCAAGGCACGGTGTTCCGTATCGAAGCCGGTCGTGAGGAGCCGATCCATGTCGGTCACGGCAGCGTCGACGGGAAATCGAAGGGCTTCTAGGCAAAACGCCCGAAAAGCCTTACATGGCGCGCCATGCCGACTGCAGCCATGACGATTCCCGGCGGGGCCGATCCCGTCCCCGTGCCGCGCGCACCCACCGCGCGTGAGGACGGACGTGTCGATCTCGTCGGCCTGAACAAGGCCGAAATGGCCGCGGCGCTGGTCGCGGCGGGCGTTCCCGAAAAGCAGGCTAAGCTGCGCGCCAAGCAGGTGTGGCACTGGATCTACCACCGCGGCCTCACCGATTTTGCGGGCATGACCGACATCGCGAAGGAGACGCGCGCGCTGCTCGCCGAGCGCTTCGTCGTCGGCCGCCCCGAAGTGACGTTGCAGCAGGTCTCCACCGACGGCACGCGCAAGTGGCTGCTGAGGACTGACGACGGCAACGAATACGAGATGGTGTTCATCCCGGATGCGGACCGGGGTACGCTCTGCGTTTCGAGCCAGGTCGGCTGCACGCTCAACTGCCGTTTTTGCCATACCGGCACGATGAAGCTCGTCCGCAACCTCACGGCGGGCGAGATCGTCGGGCAAGTGATGCTGGCGCGTGACGCGCTCGGCGAATGGCCGCAGCCGGGCGAGGATTTGACCGGCGAGGCGCGGATGCTCTCCAACATCGTGATGATGGGGATGGGCGAGCCGCTTTATAATTTCGATAATGTTTCCAAGGGCCTCGGCATCGTCATGGACGAAACGGGCCTGGCGCTCAGCCGCCGCCGCATCACGCTTTCGACAAGCGGCGTCGTGCCGATGATGGCGCGCGCGGGGGCCGAGATCGGCGTCAATCTCGCCGTCTCGCTCCATGCCGTGACGAAGGAGGTGCGCGACGAAATCGTGCCGATCAATCGCAAGTACGGCATCGAGGAGCTGCTGAAGGCCTGCGCCGCGTATCCCGGCGCCAACAACGCCCGCCGCATCACGTTCGAGTACGTGATGCTGAAGGACAAGAACGATTCGGACGAGGATGCGCACGAACTCGTGCGCCTCATCCGCAAGTACAAGCTGCCCGCGAAGGTGAACCTCATCCCGTTCAACCCGTGGCCCGGCGTGGCTTACGAATGCAGCGACGACGATCGCATCGCGCGGTTTTCGGACATCATTTTCAAAGCGGGTATTTCGGCGCCCGTGCGCACCCCGCGCGGGCGCGACATCATGGCTGCCTGCGGCCAGCTGAAAAGCGAAAGCGAGAAGCTGTCACGCGCCGAGCTTGATCGGATCGCAGCGGAAAAGCAGGCCGCGCTGGCCTGAGCGTCAGGCGGTGGGGAGCAGTTCCAGCGTCACGTCGGTGAGCCCGGCGTTGAGCATACCGAGTTCGCGCGCTGCAGCCTTGGAAACGTCGATCACGCGGCTGCCGGTGAAGGGGCCGCGGTCGTTGACGCGAACGGTCACGCTGCGGCCGGTCTTTTCGCAGGTCACCTTCACCAGGCTGCCCATCGGCAGGGTGCGGTGCGCGGCGGTCAGTTCGTCCTGGTCGAAGATTTCGCCGCTTGCGGTGCGGCGGCCGTCGAACTTGTCTGCATAGTAGCTGGCGCGGCCGGAGCCGAGCAGCTGCAGTTCCGCTTCGCTCGCGAAAACCGCGTCTTCGGCGTCGAGGGTCGCGGACAGTTCATCGGAGAGCGGGGAGGGCGCCGAAGCTTCGGCAAAGGCGCACAGCGCAAGCGCCGTGGCTGCCGCCGCTGCTGCGCGGATCCAGCGTCCGCGAATCTGAAAGAGATTGGCCCCAATCACGATTGTGTCCCTGACGACTTCGCTTCGCCGCATCCACTCACCTGCGACGAAGCGTTTCAAAGACGCGTTCCGGCGAGAGGGTTAACGGGGATTTGCATGGCCCAAGTTCTTGATTAGGGTCATGTCATGCTGCTGCTGGATCGTATGCTGAAGCGCCTTGTTCGCGACGGCGAGCTGACGGTGACGACTTCGGATCGGCGCGTCCGCCGCTACGGCAGGCCGCACCCGGCGATGACGGCTGTGTCCTTGCATTTCACCGATGCGCGCACGCCGCTGCGTATCGCGCTCAATCCCGCGATCGGTGCTGCGGAAGCCTATATGGACGGGCGGATGCAGTTCACCGCGGGCGGGATTTCGGAGCTGCTCGACCTTGTCGCGTGGAACGCGCGCTGGTCCGACGACAACACGATCCGCAGCGAAACCCGCCGCGCGCAGAGCATCGGCGCGTATCTTTATCAGCTGAACTACCGCCGCGCCGCGAAGCGCAACGTCGCGCACCACTACGACCTCTCGGATCGCCTCTACGATCTCTTCCTCGATGCCGACCGGCAATACAGCTGCGCCTATTACCGCGCGGGAGACGAGACGCTCGAACAGGCGCAGATCGACAAGAAGGCGCATATCGCCGCGAAACTGGCCCTGAAGCCGGGGCAGGCGGTGCTCGACATCGGCTGCGGCTGGGGCGGCATGGCGCTATACCTCAATCGCGTCGCCGATGTGGACGTGCTCGGCATCACATTGTCGGAAGAGCAGCTCAAGGTCGCGCGCCGCCGCGCCGCCGAGGCCGGGGTCGCGGACCGCGTGCGCTTCGAGCTGATCGACTACCGCGACGTCGAAGGCATGTTCGACCGGATCGTTTCGGTCGGCATGTTCGAGCATGTCGGCATCCCGAACTACCGCACCTTCTTCCGCCGCGTGCGGGAGCTGCTGAGCGAAGATGGCGTGGCGCTGCTCCACACGATCGGCCGGGCGGACGGGCCGGGCGCGACCGACGCGTTCACGGCGAAATACATCTTCCCCGGCGGTTACTCGCCCGCGCTTTCGGAAATCGTGCCCGTCATCGAACGCGAAATGCTGTGGATCACCGATATCGAGGTGCTGCGGCTCCATTACGCGAAGACGCTGGACGAATGGCTGCGCCGCACGGAGGCCGCGAAGGCGGAGATCGTGGCGCTCTACGACGAGCGCTTCTACCGCATGTGGACCTTCTATCTTGCGGCCGCCCGCGGCGCCTTTCGCCACGACGGGCATGTCAACTTCCAGATTCAGTTCGCGCGCCGCCGCGATGCGCTGCCGATCACCCGCGACTACATGGGCGAGGCCGAAGCGCGTTACGCCGGAATGATATGAGCCAGCGCTTCTTCGGGCGCTCGCGCGCCGCGCTCGGTCTTGCGAGTGCCGCCATGCTGGTTCCGCCCTGGCTCCTGATGCCGCCCGCGAGCCTCCCGGCAAAGGCACTCGAGCGCCGCTTCCACCGCACGATCGCGGCGGGCTTCGGCCTTCGCCCGCAGGTGCTGGGAACCCCGGGCGCGGCGGGCACGATGTTCGTCGCCAATCACATCAGCTGGGCGGATATCATCAGCGTCGCGGCGGTGGTGGATACGGATTTCGTCGCGAAGGCGGATGTCGCGGCCTATCCCGGCATCGGCGCGCTCGCCGGGCGCACGGGCACGATCTTCGTCGAGCGCGAGCGGCGATCGCAGGCCGGCAGCCAGATGGAGGCGATCCGGCAGCGGCTCACCGCCGGGCGGCGCGTGCTGATGTTTCCGGAAGGCACGACGTCGGACGGGCGGGGGCTGCTGCCGTTCCGCAGCAGCCTGTTCGCGGCGGCGGACGCGGCCGTTGCCGTGCAGCCCGTCACCATCCGCTACACAGCGCCGGGCGGCGCGCCGCTCGATCCGGCGGCGCTTGATGCGATCGCATGGATCGGCGACGAGGACATGCTGCCCAATGCGCTCGCGCTTGCGCGCCAGCGCGCCCGTGTCGTTCTCCATTTCCACGAGCCGGTCGCGCCTTCCGCGTTCGAAACGCGCAAGGCGCTTGCGGAACATTGCCGGGACGTGATGCTCCGCCACTACCTGCCGTGAGGCGGGGCGGTCCCGGGCCTTCGCGGAAATTTCTTCAATATATTCATGCGGGCTGCAGGGAATAAGCTGTACGTTGCACGTATGGCGTTTGTGGCGGCGGTCCTTTGCCACACGAAATCGAAAAAGGTGCGCGTGAAGAAGCTGTTTCCCCTCCTTTCCGGGCTGGCGCTCGCCGCGTGTGCGGCCGGGCCGGACTACCGGGCGCCCGTCCCCACCGCGCTCGGCGTGCCCGCCGCATGGAGCGACGGCAGCGCCGCGCCCGAGGGCGATGCCGCGCTTGCCGAATGGTGGCGCGTCTACGATGATCCGGTGCTTGATGGGCTCGTCGCGCGCGCCGTGGAAAGCAACCTCGACATCGCGCAGGCGGTGTCGCGGCTGCGGCAAGCGCGCGAATCTCTTCGGCAGTCGCAAGCGGATTTCCTGCCGTCTGTCAGCGCGTCGGGCAGCGGCGGGCGCAATTTCCGCGAAGGCTCACCCGACAGCAGCAGCTATTCGCTTGGCGCCGATGCGTCGTGGGAGATCGACCTCTTCGGCGGCACCCGCCGTTCGGTGGAAGCCTCGCGCGCCGATCTTCAATCCGCCGGCTACAGCCTCGCAAACGTGCGCGCGGCGATCGTCGCGGAAACGGTGAGCAACTACGTCACCGCGCGCCTCGCGCAGGAGCGGCTGCGCATCGCGCGCGACACGCTGAAAACGGTCGAGGATAACTACGATATCGCGCGGTGGCGCGTGCAGGCGGGCCTCGTCTCGTCGCTCGATGCGGAGCAGGCGCGCGCGCAGCTTGCGCAGAACCGCGCCTCGATCCCCTCGATCGAGCAGAGCCTTGCAGGCGCGCTCAATCGCATCGCGGTGCTGACGGGCGATGCGCCGGGTGAGGCGACGCGCGCGCTTGAAACCGCCGCGCCGATCCCTGATGCGCCCGATGCGATCACCGTGGGCATCCCCGCAGATACGCTTCGCCAGCGGCCGGACGTGCGGCAGGCGGAGCGCGCGCTCGCCGCGGCGACGGCGCGCATCGGCGTCGCGGAATCCGCGCTTTACCCATCGCTCCGCATCAGCGGCGATGTCGGCACGAGCGCGCTGTCATTCGGCGGCCTCGGTGATGTCATCACCGGCGGCCTGTTCGCCTCGATCGGCCAGCTCATCTTCGACGGCGGTGCGACGGTTTCGCGTGTCCGCGCGCAGGAAGCGGCGGCGGAAGGCGCGTTCGCGGCCTACAAGGCGTCGGTATTGGGCGGGCTCGAAGACGTGGAGAACGCGCTCGTCGCGCTCCGCGCCGCGCGCGAGCGGCAGGTGCAGTTCACCGAAGCCTATGATGCGGCGAACACCAGCGCGATCCTCGCGCGCAGCCAGTATCAGGCCGGCCTCACCGATTTCCGGACGCTGCTCAGCGCCGAACAGTCGTTGCTGTCGGCGCGGCAGGGCCTCGCCGATGCGGACGCCGACGAGGTGTTCGCGGCGGCGCAGCTTTACAGCGCGCTTGGCGGCGGATGGCAGACAATGAACCCGATTGACGGATGGCAGCCCGAATGAACGACACCAACACCCAGCCGCTCGATGATTTCCTCGGCGCGCAGCCGGAAAAGCCGTGGCGCAAGTGGGCGATCTACGCGGGGCTCGCCGTCGCGGCGATCGTTCTCATCCTCGTCGTCCGCAGTCTCCTCTCCGACGATACGCCGCAATACGATACGCGGCCGGTCGAGCGCGGCGACCTCACTGTCACCGTCTCGGCGACGGGCAACCTGAAGCCGATCAATCAGGTCGATGTCGGCTCGGAGCAGTCGGGCCTCATCACCAAGGTGTTCGTCGACGTGAACGACCGCGTCACGCGCGGCCAGCAGCTTGCCGAGCTCGATCCTTCGCGGCTCAAGGATACGGTGGCGCAGTCGCGCGCGCAGGTCGCGTCTGCCCAAGCCGGCATCGCGCAGGCGAAGGCGAGCGTCTCGCTTTCGAAAGCGACGCTCGATCGGCAGGAAGAGGTCTCCCGCCTGTCGGGCGGCCGCGTGCCCTCGAAGACCGAGCTGGACAGCGCCCGGGCGAGTTATAGCCAGTCCATCGCGGGTCTGCGCTCGGCAGAAGCGCAGCTTCTCGTCGCGCGCGCGCAGTTGTCGTCGGCGGAAACCAATCTTTCCAAGGCGCGTATCGTCTCGCCGGTCACCGGCGTCGTGCTTTCGCGCGATATCGAGCCCGGCCAGACCGTCGCCGCCTCGTTCAACGCGCCGGTGCTATTCACCATTGCCGAGGATCTGCGGCAGATGGAGGTCGAGGTCTCCGTCGACGAGGCGGACGTCGGCCAGGTGAAGGACGGCCAGAGCGCGAATTTCAGCGTCGATGCGTTCCCGGGCCGCAGCTTTCCCGCGAAGGTCACGCGCGTGAACGTTGGTTCGAACGCCAGTTCGAGCAGCAGCAGCAGCAGTTCGTCCTCGGCGTCGAGCAGCACGGCCACGGTCGTCGCATACACGGCGGTATTGAACGTCGACAACCGCGACGAGACGCTCCGCCCGGGCATGACCGCGACGGCTGACATTGTCGCGAGCCGCGTGGAAAACGTGCTGCTCGTGCCGAACGCCGCGCTGCGTTTCAATCCCTCGACGCAGTCGGGGGCGTCGCAGGGTGGCGGCATCACCAGCCAGCTGGTCATGCGCCCGCGCCGCGGCGGCAATGCGCAGAAGTCGGTAGGCTTCGGCGCGGGCAGCACGCAGACGGTCCATGTCGTCGGCGAAGATGGTCAGCCGAAATCGGTCGAGGTCGTCGTCGGCGACAGCGACGGCACCAACACCGCGATCCTGAGCGGCGACATCAAGAAAGGCATGAAGGTCATCGTCGGCCAGCTCGTCGCCGGGCAGGAAGCGCCGCCTGCGCGCGGCAGTGGGCGTTCGGCGGAAAAGGCCGGCAATGGCCGATGATCCGATCATCCGCCTGCGCGGGATCACCAAGACCTACGGCACCGGCGCGACCGCCTTTCAGGCGCTGAAAAGCATCGATCTCGATATCACGCGCGGCGATTTCGTCGCGGTAATGGGCCCGTCGGGGTCGGGCAAGTCGACCGCGATGAACATCCTCGGCTGCCTCGATGTGCCGACGAGCGGTGAATATCTGTTCCGCGGCCACCACGTCGAAACGTTGGACCGCGATCAGCGCGCGCTGCTGCGCCGCCGCTATTTCGGCTTCGTGTTTCAAGGCTTCAACCTGCTGTCGCGCACCACCGCGCTGGAAAACGTCGAGCTGCCGCTGCTCTACCGCGGCGAGGACCGGCGGGAGCGCTACGAACGCGGCATGGCGGCGCTCGACAAGGTGGGCCTCAAGCCGTGGTGGGACCACACGCCCGCCGAGTTATCGGGCGGCCAGCAGCAGCGCGTTGCGATCGCTCGCGCGATCGTCACGAGCCCCGACGTGCTGCTCGCCGACGAACCCACGGGCAATCTCGATACCGAGCGCTCGATCGAGATCATGGAGCTTCTGACCGATTTGAACCGCAGCGGCATCACCGTCATCATGGTCACGCACGAGCTCGAGATGGCGGCCTTCGCGCGCACCATCGTGCATTTCCGCGACGGCATCGTCGAGCGCATCGAGAACACGGGAAAGGTGGGAGCCAACTGATGCTCGGCACCACGGTAACGCTCGCCTTCCGCGCCATCATGCGCCACAAATTGCGCTCGTTCCTCACCACGCTCGGCATCATCATCGGCGTCGCCGCGGTCGTCACCATGACGACGCTCGGCAACGGAGCGACCGCCGCGGTGCGGGAGCAGATCGCAAGCCTCGGCGCGAACATCCTGCAGCTTCGCCCCGGTCAGGGTTTCGGCCGCGGCGGCGGCGGGCCGCGCCCGCCCGACTTCAAGCCCGAGGACGTCACGGCGATCGCAAGCCAGCTCACCGGCGTGCGCGCCGTCGCGCCGATGGCGCAGTCGTCGGGCACAGCGATCTACGAAGGCAACAACTGGAGCACGACCGTGAACGGCACCTCCGCCTCCTATTTCGAGGCGCAGCAATGGCCGCTCGCGGGCGGCCGCCTGTTCATGCCGGAGGAGGAGCAGGCGGGTAAGCCCGTCTGCATCATCGGCAACACGCTGAAGAACAACCTGTTCCGGCAGACCGATCCGCTCGGCAAACGCTTCCGTATCAGGGGCGTCTCCTGTCAGGTGATCGGCGTGCTCGGCACGCGCGGGCAGGGCGGTTTCGGCCAGGATCAGGACGATGTCGTCGTCATGCCGATCAAGTTCGTGCAGCGGCGATTCACGGGCGACCGCGAGATCAGCCAGATCATGGTCGCGGTGGACGATGCCTACGATACGCAGACCGTGCAGGCCTCGCTCGAAGACCTGATGCGCGAGCGCCGCAAGATCAAGCCGGGCGATCCCGACAACTTCAACGTCTTCGATACCAAGCAGATTTCGGACACGCTCACCGGCACCACCACGATCCTCACGCAGATCGTCGGCGCGGTCGCGGCGATCTCGCTGCTCGTCGGCGGCATCGGCATCATGAACATCATGCTGGTGTCGGTAACGGAGCGCACGCGCGAGATCGGCATCCGCCTCGCCATCGGCGCGGTGGCGCGCGAGGTGCTGATGCAGTTCCTCGTCGAGGCCGTCGTGCTGTCGTGCCTCGGCGGGCTCATCGGCCTCGTCATCGCGCTGGTCGCCTCGATCGCGATCGCGCCCTTGATGCAGGTGCCCTTCATATTCGACCTGAAGATCAATTTACTGGCCTTTATGTTCTCGGCGGCAATCGGCGTGGTCTTCGGCTATTTCCCGGCACGGCGCGCGGCGTCGCTCAACCCCATCGACGCGCTCCGCCACGAATGACGCCGGCCCGTAGCGTCGAGCTTCGGGCTTACGCGATGCTTGTGCTTGTCATGCTGTTCTGGTCGGGGAACGCCATCGTCGGGCGCGCAGTGCGGGGCGATGTCCTGCCGTTCACGCTGGCCTTCGGGCGTTGGCTCGGCGCGTTTATTGTGCTCGCACCGTTTGCGCTGCGCCATGTCGCCGTGGATAGAGAGGTGCTGCTGCGGCACTGGCGCCCGGTGCTGTTCCTCGGTCTCGTCGGGGTCAGCGCGTTCAACGCGTTTATGTATTCGGGGCTTCGATACACGACCGCGACCAACGGTCTCCTTTTGCAGGCCGCGATCCCGGCGCTCGTGCTCATCATCGATGCGCTTGCCTTCCGGGTGCGCGCCCCGGCGTGGCAGATCGTGGGCGTCGGGCTTTCGATCCTCGGCGTCGGCATCGTGCTGTTCCCGGATTTCGCCTCGGTGCTCAGCCTTCACTTCGGGCGCGGCGACGCGCTCGTTCTCGCGGGGGTGGTCGCGTGGGCGATCTACACCAGCCTTTTGCGTCTTCGCCCCGATGTGCACCCGCTGTCGTTTCTCGCCGTCACCTTCGCCATCGGGGTCGCTACGATGCTGCCGCTCGCGATGCTCGAATGGCGCCACGCGCCGGCGATCGATTGGCGGCCCGAGATCGTCGGCGCGTTCATTTATGTCGCACTGTTCCCCTCGCTCGCCGCCTATTTCCTGTTCAACGCGGCGGTGGGCATGATCGGGGCCGCGAAGGCGGGGCAGTCGATCACGCTGATGCCTGTGTTCGGGGCGCTGCTTGCGGCGGCACTCCTCGGCGAGCCGCTCGGCCCGCGCTATTTCGCGGGCATGGCGCTCATCCTCTGCGGCATCGGCGTTTCGGTGTTCCTGGCGCGCGGGCCGAAACGCGGCCTGCACTGAAGATCATTCGCGGCGGCGGCGATATTCCGCAAGGCCGGTGGCAATCGGGCGCGTCAACCAGCCGCGCAGCTTGCCGAGCTTGTAGGCATGAACGCCGGGGTGGCAGAGCGGCAGCGGCCGTTCGAGCAGGCACCGTAGCGACGCCTCGCCGAAGCGTTGCACCGCCTCGGGAATCTCGCCGCGGAAATAGCCGATCAGATTCTGGCGATACCACGGCGCGATGCGCTCGTCGGTCCACAGCGCATAGCGCAGGAAATCGAACGGCCGGTAGCCGCGCGCGCGGAATTTTTCCGCCCAGTAATCGGGCCAGCGCTCGTTGACATGGCCGGTGCCGCCCTGGTGCGGCGCGGCGGCGGAAATCAGCAGCGTGTCCGAAAGCGAGGCCATCAGGTCCGCGAAGGCGTCGGCGCGTGTTTCATCGAGATGCTCGGCGACCTCGAACGACATGGCAAGGTCGAAACGCGCCTGCGGCAGCGGGGGGCGGAATGGCGTCGGCGCGCTGCCGAGGTCGAAGCGCACGAAGTCGCTTTCGGCGATCCGCAGGCTTTTCGCGGGCACCCATGGACCGTCGAGGCCGATCGCCGTCTCCACACCCTCGGCGCGGAAGCCGTTCAGCCAGATGCCGTCGCCGCAGCCGATATCGACCACCGACGACGGGCCGATCAGATCGACGACAAGTGGCACCAGCGCCTGCGCGGAGCGGGCGGCGCGATCGGCGCGGCGCGTGTAGAACTGCTTCGAATATTCGTGCTTCATTGCACTGTCTCCCGAACGGCCGCGTGCAGGTACGCGGCGTATCCATCCATCATCGCGCGCAGGCTGAAATCGGCGGCGCGCGCCCGGCACGCGGCGTCGCCGCGCGGGCCTGCGAGGCGCGCCAGCATCGCGCGGGCCATCGCGGCGGCGTCGCCCACGGGCACCAGCCTGCCGCAGCCTTCGGTCAGCACCTCGCGCACACCGGTGGGGCAGGCGGTGGCGACGACCGGCGTGCCGCAGGCGAGCGCTTCGATCAGCACATTGCTCGCGCCTTCCCAGCGCGACGAGAGCACCGAAAGCGTCGCGCGCGCGACGAAGGCGTGCGGGTTCGCCTGATAGCCGCCGAGCCACAGGTCGCTGCCGATGCCGAGCGCTTCCGCAAGCGCCGCGAGCCGCGCGCGTTCGGCGGCGGGGCCGTCGCCGAGGATGACGAGCCGCGTCGGGCGCACTTGCCGTGCGGCGGCGAAGGCGCGGATCAGCGTGGCGAAATCCTTCTGCGGGCTCAGCCGGCCGACCGCGATCACCACCGGCGGCGTGCCGACCGCGAACCACGGGTGATCGACGGGCGCCTGCGCATCCCGCACGATTGCGTCGATATCGACACCGTTCGGGATCACGGCCAGCCGCGCGGGCGAAACGCCCTGAGATTGCAGATCGTCTCCCAGCTCGCGCGACACGGCGATCACGCTGTCCATCATGCCGTACTGCGCGCGTTCGAGCGCGGCGGCGCTTCGCCGGATCAGCCCCGCTGCAAGCCCCGCGCGCTTCGGCGGCGTCGCTGCGGCGAGCGCGTTGCTCGCGCGCGCCACCAGCCGCGTCCCGGAAGCGCCGGACAGGCGGTGCGCGGCGCAGGCGAAGGCGTGGATGTGATTCCCCGAGGAAAACAGCACGGCAGGCCGAAGCCGCCGAATCGCCGCGGCGAGCGCCGGGACCGTCAGGAGACTGTCGGCAACGCGTGAGAGGCGCGGCGGGCCTTCGGCGATCACGCGCACGGGCAGGCCGCCCGTATCCTCGGCGAAGGCGCCGCTGCGGCGCACCACCCACAGTTCGGCGGCAAGCCCCGATGCGGCGGCGGCTCCGGCGATCCTGATCGCATTGCGAACGACGCCGCTTGCGCGCAGGTCATAGACGAGGATTGCCGCCTGGATCGCCGCCGTGCTGCGGCGAACCGGGGCATCGGGCGTGCGCAGCGGACGCCAGGTGTCGGGCTCCACGCGGCGAAGGGTGCTGGCGCTCTGCATAAGGGTCTCCGAAAGCTACGGAGACCCCCTGCGCGGCGGGGATGGCGGCCACGTTGGCCGAAGATTTGGATGTGTCCATGTTGCGGCGGCGCGGGCGCCGCGCGCGTTCAGTTGGCGATGGGCAGCCGCAGTGTGGCTGCGAGGCCGGGGCTCCTGTTCCGGAAGCCAAGCTCGGCATGGTGGCAGCGCGCCACGGCCTCCACGAGCGCGAGGCCAAGGCCTTGCCCGGCGGCGGCGGCCTGCGCGGGCGCGCGAAAGAAGCGCTCGGTGATGCGCGGCAGGTCGGCGGCGTCGACGCCCGGCCCGTCGTCCGTCACGTCGATCCGCGCGCTCGCTGTCTCGCGGGCCAGCGCGACGCGCACGGTGCCGCCCGGCGGCGTGTATTTCACGGCATTGTCGATCAGGTTCGTCACCGCCTGGAACAGAAGGTCGCGGTCGCCGCGCACGCGGATGCCCGGCGCGATGTCGGTTGCGAGGTGCAGCGCACCCGCTTCGGCGGCGGGGGCATAAAGTTCGGCGGCGTCGCTGACGAGCGCCGAAAGGTTGACGCTCTCCGCCGCAAGCGTGTGACGCCCGGCCTCGATGCGCGCGATACGCAGCAGCGCATCGAACGTCGATTGCAGGCGTGCGGCGCTCTCGTTCGCCTGCGCGATCAGCACTTCCCGGGTCGCGGCATCGTCTGCGCTGTCCAGCTCCTCCAGATCCGCGCGGATGCGTGCAAGCGGCGTGCGGAGTTCGTGCGCGATACTGTCCGAAACCCGCGCCACCGACTGGATCAGGTTCTCGATCCGGTCCAGCATCGCGTTCAGCGTTTCGGCGAGGTGATCGAAGTCGTCGCCCGTGCCGCGAAGCGCCACGCGTCCGGTGAGGTCGCCCGCCATCACGCGCTCCGCCGTTCCCGCGATGGCATCGATGCGGCGGCCGACCGCGCGGCTCGTCAGCACGCCGCCGATGAGCCCCAGCGCCAGCGCCACGGCGGTGCCCCAGCCGATCGCCTGCCCGATCAGCTCCTCGCGTTCGTCGACATCCTCGGTGTCGCGGGCAATCAGCAGGCGGGTGCCGTCGGGGAAGCGCTGCTCATAGGTGTAGGCCTCGTTTTCCCGCGCGACGCCGCCGTCGAAGGTTTCGAACTCGAAGCGGAACCACGGGCTTTGGACGAGCGGCGGCGGCGCGGGCATGTTGGCCGTGATCCATTCGCCGTCGGGCGCGACGAGGGCATGAAAGGCCCGCCGTCTGGAGGGGCTCTCCCGGCGAACGTCGAGCGCATCGACGAGCGCATCGATGCCATGCTTTTCGTGGAGAGCGGAGAGCGTGCGCACCTCGGCAAGAACGGTTGCCCGCACCTCGGCAAGCGGCGCGGTCACGAAAATCCGCCACGCGATCGCTCCCATCGCCGCGTAGGACACCACGAACCACGCGCTGTAGGCGAGCGCGAGGCGGAACGTCATGCCGCGCGTGAAGCGAAGGGCCGGGTGCTGCATCGGCAGGCGCTGTATCACTGGGGCCGCCGCAGGCTGTAACCAGCGCCGCGCACGGTTTCGATCAGCGGCACGTCGAAGCCCTTGTCGATCTTCTGGCGCAGGTGGCTCACATGCTGGTCGACGATGTTGGTCTGCGGATCGAAATTATAGTCCCACACGGCTTCCAGGATCATGGTGCGGGTCAGCACGTGCCCGGCGTGCCGCGCCATGTATTCGAGCAGGCGGAACTCGAGCGTGCTGAGCGGGATGCGCCTGCCGCCGCGCGCCACGGTGCGCGCGAGAAGATCGATTTCAAGGTCGGCGACGACAAGCGTCGATTTCGAAGGCGCCGCGGCGGGCCGCCGCCCGAGCGCATCGATCCGCGCGAGCAGTTCCGACATCGCGAACGGCTTCGTCAGATAATCGTCCGATCCGGCGCGAAGCCCCCGCACGCGCTCGTCCACCTCGCCGAGCGCGGAGAGGATGATCACCGGCGTTCGGTTTCCCGCCGCGCGCATCGTCTGCAGGATGGTGAGCCCGTCGACGCCGGGCAGCATCCGGTCGAGGATGACGACGTCATAGGCTTCGCCCGCCACGCGGTAGAGCCCCTCGCGCCCGTCGGCGATATGTTCGGCGATGTGGCCCGCTTCGCCGAGGCCCTTCACCACATAGGCGGCGACGCGTTCATCGTCTTCGATCAACAGGATACGCATGGGCGCCAACAAGACGCACGCAGCAAGCGCATGTCAATTCTCGTCTGCCCTTGCATTGCCGCATTGCACCGTCATAGGAGGAATATGCTTTCTCAACGGACGCGGTATACAATTCGCGCGCTCCAGCACCTTGCCGACCATTACGGCGAGGGGCCGATCCGTCTTTTCGACATCGCCGAGGCGCAGAACATCCCGAAAAAGTTCCTGACCGTGATCCTGTCGGAGTTCGCCCGGCTCGGGATCGTCGGCACCAAACGGGGCCCGGACGGAGGCTACTGGCTCGCGGTGCCGCCCGTCGACGTGCGCTACGGCGATATCGTGCGGCTGACGCGCGGTTCGCTCGCGCTCGTGCCCTGCGCCAGCCGTTTCGACTACAAGCCCTGCGAGAACTGCGTCACCGAAACGGAATGCCGCCTGCACCGCCTGATGGTGATGGTGCGCGACGAGACGGCGCGTGTCCTCGATACGGTTACGCTCGCCGATCCGATCCCGCTGCCGGAGCCCGAGCCGCTTTGATCGCATCCTTCACCAGCGCGTCATTGCCGATCTGATTGATGAGCAGCAGGATGAGCCGCGCCGAAAAGCGCAGGCTTTCCGCCTCGCTCATGCCCGCCTGCGCGGCGATCATCGCCTCGTAGATATCGTCGGGCCGCGCGACGTTCGGCTTCGTTTCAAGGCTCATGCGGCGGCTCCTTCGGCGCGCGCGATGGCGGCGGTGATCTTCGCTGGGCTGGGCCGGCGCCAGCGCGCCGCGACATACTGGTCGGGCCGGATCAGGCAGGCGCTGCCCGGCGCAAGATCGTAGCGGTCCACGATCAGCGCCTCGCCCGCCACATCGATCACCGGCACGGGCGCCTCGCCCTGCCAGCCGTTCGCGATCAGGCGGAAGCCGCCGCCGAGCGTGCGGAGCAGCCAGTCCTCTCCGATGGGCGCATCGAGCGCGGGCGATCCCGGCGCCACGCCGTCCCAATCTCCATCCTCATCGGGCGTCGAAAGCGGGCTTGCCGGATACGAGACCGCCGTCGAAAGCCGCCCGCTGTTCACGAACGGCCGCGCGAACGGATATTCGCCCGCAAGGCTCAGCACCGCGTCGCGGTAGGCGGCGCTCGCGGTGGATTTCGGCGTCAGGAAATCGGTCGAGCGTGTCGAGTTCAGAATATTCTCGTCCGCGGTCGTGATCGCCTCGTGGTTGTAGCTTTCAAGGAAGCTCTCGGGCGCCTTGCCCTCCAGCACCCGCTCAAGCTTCCAGCCTAGGTTGTCGATGTCAGCGAGGCCGCCGTTCGCCCCGCGCGCGCCGAATGGCGAGACGAGATGCGCGCTGTCTCCGGCGAAGAGCACCCGGCCATGCACGAAGCGCTGCATTCGGCGGCACTGGAAGGTGTAGACGCTGTACCACTCGCGCTCGAACTCGATCTCATCCCCAAGCATTGCGCGCACCAGCGGCTCGACGTTTTCGGGGCGCATCGCCGCCTCGCGGTCGATGTTCCAGCCGAGCTGGAAATCGAGCCGCCACACGTCGTCGGGCTGCTTGTGCATCAGTGCGGACTGGCCGGGGTTGAAGGGGGGGTCGAACCAGAACCAGCGCTCGGCCGGATGCTCACCCTTCATTTTGATGTCGGCGATCAGGAAATTGTCCTCGAACACGCGCCCTTCGAAATCGAGCCCCATCAGACCGCGCACGGTGGACTTGTTGCCGTCGCACGCGATCAGCCAATCGGTGGTGATCGTGTAGCGTCCGCCCGGCGTTTCCACCGTCACGCTCGCGCCGTCCACGCGCGTGTCGAGCCCGGTCACCTCGTGGCCCCAGCGGATGTCGACGTTGGGATAGGCCGCAAGCGCATCCAGAAGGATCGCTTCCACATGATACTGCTGCAGGTTGATGAACGCCGGCCGCCGCTGATCTTTCACCGGCAGCAGATCGAATTCATAGATCGGCGTGCTGCTCTCGCCCCAGAACACCTTGCCGAGGTTCCACACGACGCCCCGGTCCACCATCGCCTCCCCGACGCCGAGCCGGTCCCAGATGTCGAGGCTGCGCTTCGAATAGCAGATGCCCTTCGATCCCGCCGCGATGAAGTCGAGCCGGCTCAGCACCGTCACCTTGCGCCCCCGCCGCGCGAGGTCGAGCGCCATCGAAAGCCCCACCGGGCCTGCGCCGACGATCAATGTTTCAAGATGTGCGCCATCCGTCCCCACCGGCGAAGCGCCGATGGGGCGGTGGACCGGAATTGCTGTCGTCATGGTGTCAGTCCTGAAGTTCAGCCCAAACCTCGCGGTCGCGCTCCATCGTCCAGATGCGCGGCCAGTCGATGCCCTCGAATTCGTCCCACAGCCGTTGCACGTCGAAGGGCAGGCAGTGCTCGAAGATCGGCCAGCGGCCGAATTTCGGGAACAGCGCCTCGTGCGTCGCCTCGAACGCCTGCTTCAGCGTGCCGCCCGCGCGGTGCACGGTGCCGACCTTGTCGATCATGGTCTTCAGGAATTCGCGCGTCTGCTCGATCGCGGCATCGGTTTCGGTGAGGCCCCGCGGCACGCGCCCGCGTCCGCCCACAAGGTTCTCCGCGCGGTACGCCTTCACCTTGTCGAGCGTGCCCGCCGCCCAGTCCATGTGGAAGGCATCGCCCGTGTAGAGCGCGGCTTCCGCCTCCACGAGGTCGCCTGCGAACAATGTCTTCGATTTGTCGTGCCACACCACGATATCGCCCGCCGTGTGCCCGCGCCCGCAGAAGGCGAGGTCGAGTTTGCCGCGATTTCCGCCAAGATCGATGCTGAACGTATCGGCGAACGTCTGCGTCGGCCAGGTGAGTCCCGGCACCGAATCCGGCTCCTTGAACAGGCGCGGCATCCGGCCGAACTCGCTCGCCCAGTCCTCCATGCCGCGTTCCTCGATGAGCTTCCGCGTCGCCTCGCTGGCGATGATATGCTCCGCCTCGAACGCGCTCGCGCCGAGCACGCGCACGGCGTGGTAGTGCGTCAGGATCAGGTATTTCACCGGCTTGTCGGTATGCTCGCGCAGCTTCGCCAGCCAGTCGCGCGCGGCAACCGGCGTCGCCCGCGCCTCGATGGCGACAACGAAATCCTCGCCCTCGAACGCGCCCACATTGGGGTCGCCCTCGGCGGTCAGCGCGTAAACGCCGTCGGCCAGAATCTCCAGCGTCTCCGTCTTTTCGGCAGTGTCCGCCGACGATGCGAATGGTTTTGCCACGGGTAAACCTCCTCAAATGTCACGCCGCATTCGCGGACCTTGAGGGGGAGTTTAGCGGAAGGGGAGGCAAGCGTCTGTCATCAGCTCTGATGACAGGGGCGCTCCTGTCAGCGCAGCCCGTCCAGCATCTGGTCGATCACCGTCCCGGCCAGCGCCTCCACGGTGAAGCGGCCCGTGGGGCGGAACCATGTGTGAGACCAGTTGATCATGCCGAAATAGAGCATGGCGCGGATGCGGGCGTCCTGTTTCGAAAGCGCGGGCGCGATCTCGCCGATCGTGTGCGCGACAAGGTCGACCAGCATCCGCTCGGTGTCCACGATCTGCCGCCGGCGCTCTTCGGGCAGCTTGTCGAGGTCGTTCACGAGCACGCGGTGCCGCGCCGAAGCGTCGGCATAAAGTTCAAGGAACCCGCGCGTCAGCTTGCCGAACCGGGCGACCGGATCAGCCTCGCCGCGATGCGCGTCCGCCACCTCGGCGAGCGCGCCGATGTGCCCGTCCATGATCTCGAACAGGATGTCCTCTTTGGACGCGAAATAATGATACAGCAGCGACTTCGACATGCCGCACGCGGCGGCAAGGTCGGCGATCGAGCAGCCGTGGAACCCCGAATGCGCATAAAGCTCGGCAGCCTTGTCGAGCACGGCCATCCGCCGCTCGTCATAATCCGCCGCCTGTGTCCGGGCCACCCGTGCCCCTTTCGTTCGGAATAACAGAGCGTTCGTGTCTAGGCGGTGCGCGCGGTGCCCGCAACGGGTTCGTCTGGTAGCGCCACAGCATTATCCGCGGAAGAAGTTATTCTCGCACTGTTTCATGGATTGGTATTCACCGGGGCTTGTTGTCCACACTCCCCCGTCGCTGTCACCACGTACCATGATGATCTTTCTGACAGCACTGCCTTGCGTGTCCGATTGGAGTGTTACGTCAAAGCAGATTTGATTCGTATAATCCCAATCTGTGCGATCATTTACGGTGATATTCTTATGGAGAAACTTTCTATCCAGCGCGTCGTTAATCCTGCTTTCCCTGTCGAAATGAGAATCTATAAGCAGGCCGACAACAGCAATAACGATTAGCAAGACAAGCGCTGAGAGCGTCTTCAATAGAAGTTTTATCACCCCTCGGTTTTAGATGGGTTTCTCAATTCGCGCTACAGGCAAGCAGACGTTCCACAGTGCCTATACCTTTGGCCGCTTGTCGATGACTCTGCTTGCCTTGCCCTGGGATCGTGGCAGCGATCCTGCGGGTGTGATGTCGATCTTCACGCTGATGCCGACCATGGTCTTGATGCGGTGGGCGAGCGTGTAGGCGTGTTCGGCGTGGGTGGAGGCGTCGGTGTCCTCGCGCGCCTCGACCGAGAGGCGCACCATATCCATCCGGTCCGGGCGGGTCAGCTCGATCATGAAGTGCGGCGCGAGCGCAGGGACCGAGAGGATGTGCTCCTCGATCTGGCTCGGGAACACGTTGACGCCGCGGATGATCATCATGTCGTCGCTGCGACCCGTGATCTTCGCCATGCGCCGCATACTGCGCGCCGTGCCGGGGAGAAGCCGGGTGAGGTCGCGCGTGCGGTAGCGCACGATCGGCATCGCCTCCTTGCTGAGCGAGGTGAACACCAGCTCGCCCTCTTCGCCGTCGGGAAGCACCGCGCCCGTTTCGGGGTCGATCACCTCGGGATAGAAATGATCCTCCCAGATGGTGAGCCCGTCCTTGGTCTCCACGCACTCCTGCGCCACGCCGGGGCCCATCACCTCGGAAAGGCCGTAGATGTCGACGGCATCAATCGCAAAGGCGCTCTCGATCTCGGTGCGCATCGCCTCGGTCCACGGTTCGGCGCCGAAGATGCCCGTCTTCAGCGAGCTTGCCGCCGGGTCGAGGCCCTGCCGCCGGAACTCGTCGAGGATCGCCAGCATGTAGCTCGGCGTCACCATGATGATCTCAGGGCTGAAGTCCGTGATCAGCTGCACCTGCTTCTCGGTCTGTCCGCCCGACATCGGGATCACCGTGCAGCCCAGCGCCTCCGCGCCGTAGTGCGCGCCGAGGCCGCCGGTGAAGAGGCCATAGCCATAGGCCACGTGCACCTTCATCCCCGGGCGTCCGCCCGCCGCATGGATCGAGCGCGCGACGAGGCCCGACCAAGTCGCGATGTCGGCCTTCGTGTAGCCCACGACCGTGGCCTTGCCCGTCGTTCCTGACGAGGCGTGGATGCGCGAGAGCTTTTCCTGCGGCACTGCGAAGAAGCCGAACGGGTACGCGTCGCGCAAATCCGCCTTCGTCGTGAACGGGAACTTGGCGAGGTCGCCGAGCGATTTCAGGTCGTCCGGGTGCACCCCCGCCGCGTCGAACTTCGCGCGGTACGCAGGGTTCCCCGCATACGCATGGGCAAGGCTCGCGCTTAAACGCCCCAACTGCAACGCCGATATCTCGTCCCGGCTCGCCGTCTCAATGGCGTCGAGACCCTTGGTATTCGTCATGTCGCGGTTCTGCCTTACGCGGCCGGGGGCTGCAACACGCGGATCGGGTCGCTGCCGTCCCAATTCTCCGACGCCGTCTTCATCATCGTGAAGAAGGCCTCGGTCTGGTCGGTCATCTCGATGAGTTCGATCATGCCCGGCAGCACGTCCGACGTGTCCATATAGGCTGCGCGCGCGCCGACGCCCGCAACGCCGTACAGCGCCATCTCGTGGCCGAGCGCCTTGTATTTCGCGACGTCCGCGTCGAAGTCCGCGCACGAGACGGCGAAGTGGTGGAAGCCCCAGCCGCGCTTCTGCTGCACCTCGGTGTAGACGGAGGGCGTCTCCCAGTTGTTCTGCTGGATAAGCTCGAAGCTCATCGATCCCGAGAAGCCGATCGCGAGCGTGATGTCGAGCTCAGTCGGCGCGCCGCGATACTGCGCGTCGAGCAGCGGGAAGTGTTCGATCACGAACCACGGGCCGCAATTCAGGCGCGGCATGTAGTGTTTCATCGCGGCGGTGATGTCGGGCACGATGTAGGCGATCTGCATGATGCCGCCCATCGGCTGGCCGAAGTCGAGAGTTCTCACGGAGATTCTCCTAATTGGTCAGGCTCATGCCGCCGTCGACGACAACGGCGGTGCCGGTGATGAAGCGCGCCTCGTCCGACACCAGGAACAGCACCGCGTTCGCGATATCCACGGCCTCCTGCCACGTCTTCATCGGCACCTTGGTGAGGAAGGCCTGCGCGGCGTCCTCCGCGCTGATGCCGTGCTCGGCGGCGGTGCGGGCGATCAGCACGTCGTGCATCGGCGTGCGCACCTGCCCCGGGTGAACGCTGTTGCAGCGGATTGCGTAGTTCTTCTCGCAGCAGTGGAGCGCGAGCGAGCGCGTGAACTGCGCGACCGCGGCCTTCGATGCACCGTAGGCGGCGATGAACGGCGTCGGCACCAGCGCACCGATCGACGACATGTTGACGATCGCGCCGCCGCCGCCCTTCGCGATAGCGGGCATCGCATATTTGCAGCCGAGGAAGACGCTTTCCACGTTCACCGTGTTGATGCGCCGCCAGTCTTCAAGCTCCGCGCCTTCCGGGTCCATCGGGCTTTTGCTTGAGGAGATGCCCGCGTTGTTGACGAGCCCGTCGATGCGGCCGTGTTTCGCCATCGTCTCGGCGATCAGCGCCTTCCAGCCGGCCTCGTCGGCGACGTCCTGCCGGATGATGCCGTCGCCGCTCGCGATGTCGGTGCGGATCACGGTGGCGCCTTCTTCCGTCAGCCTGTCGGCGATCGCCGCGCCGAGGCCCGCCGCCGCGCCGGTGACGATGACGACCTTGTTTGAAACACGTCCCATGATCTTCAGCCTTTCGTGTGCGCGCTGGAGGGGCCGGCGAGCTGCGCCCCGTCGATGATCAGCGGCGATCCGCTCAGCATGGCGGCTTCGTCGGAAATCGCGAACAGGATCGCGTTCGCGATGTCCTCGGGCTTCGCGATCCGGCCCATCGGCACAAGGCTCGCCATCCCCGCTACCATCGCCGCCCGGTCTCCGATTGCGTCGGCAATAGGATCCAGCATCTCGCTATCCACATACGTCGGATGCACCGACACGCACCGTATCGGCAGTCTTCGTTCCGCGCAGTAAAGCGCGACCGATTTCGACAGCGTCGTCACCCCGCCTTTGGATGCGCAGTAGCCTGCGACATCCGAAATCCCGATCAGCCCCGCGAGCGACGAGACATTGACGATCGCGCCGGAACCGCCCGTCTCCGAGATCGCCCGGATCGCGGCCTGGCAGCCGAGCATTACGCCGGTCAGGTTCACCGCGATCATTTTGTTCCAGTGGTCGATCGTCAGGTCCATGATCGTGCCGGGAAAGCCGATGCCCGCCACGTTCGCGAGGCTGTCGAGTTTGCCGAAGCGCCTGACCGTGGCGGCGGTCGCCTCTGCCCATGCGGTTTCATTCGTGACATCGAGCCGCAGGGCGAGCGCGGCTTCGCCGATTGCGGCAGCGGTCGCCTCGGCCCCCGCAAGATTGATGTCGGTCACGCCGACCCGCGCGCCTTCGCGTGCGAAGGCGATGGCGGTCGCGCGCCCGATGCCGGACGCCGCCCCGGTCACGATGGCGACTTTGCCCTGAAGGCGCATGATGTTTGAACCTCTCCCCAATGCCCCTCAAGGGCAGTCCTCGCAGTGTTGCACGAAAGGCTAGAGGGGTGGCCGGCCATTCCAATAGCGGGAAACACCTAAGCACCTAGGTGTTTCCCGCCATTCCGCCGCCCGGCGCTTCGGCCCACAATAATGTGCATTATTCAAAATGAGGGAGGTTTGATCATGGTCCTGCTGACGCGCGAGGATGCGCCCGATATCGAAGAGACGAAGCGCCACAGCCCGGCGTTCTACAGTCTGAAGGATCTGCCCTGGCATGATTGGGTGATGCCGGAAACCTGGTTCAAGCTCCTCAACATCAATCCCTTCACCGGCGGCTTCACGATGCTGCTGAAGGTCGGGCCGAACAACACCGCGCCCGTTCACGGCCACGTCGGTTCGGTCGAGGGCATCCTCATCGAAGGCGGTTTCGGCTACGGCGACGATCGCGGCCGGGCCGGCGATTATGTCCGCGAGATGGGCGGCATCAACCACATCCCGAACACCGATGACGACGGCATGGTGATGTTCGCGGTCGTGAACGGGCCGCTGATGGGCTACAATCCCGACGGCAGCATCGCCGCTGTGGTCGACGCGAAGTTCATGTATGGTCTTGCCGCGGCGCAGGGCGCTGCCGATCACATCGAAAAGCCGGCTGACTGGTAAGGGGAACAATGCTGGGGTTGATGCAGGCGAGCCCGCTGCTCATCAGCGGGCTGCTCAGCCACGCCGCCGCCGCGCACGGCAAGCGGCCGATCGTGTCACGACTGGTCGATGAGCCGGTGTGGCGCTACGACTATGCCGGTCTCGCCGCGCGCACCGCGCGCGGCGCGCATTTGCTGCGCAGCATGGGCGCGGCGCCGGGCGACCGGATCAGCTCGCTCGGCTGGAATACGCACCGCCACATGGAGCTGATGTTCGCGGCGCCCGGCATCGGCGCGGTGCTGCACACGGCGAACCCGCGCCTCACCGACGAGCAGATTGCCTACACGATCGAACATGCGGGCAGTTCGATCCTGTTCTACGAGCGCAGCTTCGCCGATCTCGTCGAACGACTGGCGCCGCTGTTGCCGCAGCTCACCCGCTTCGTAATGCTGAGCGACGCAGAGCATACGATTCCCGGCAGCGTTGGTGCGGAATCGTGGGAGACGCTGATCGCCGATCAGCCCGATACGATCGACTGGCCGCGCCTCGACGAGAACGCGGCGGCGTTCCTCTGCTACACCTCGGGCACCACGGGGCACCCCAAGGGCGTCGTCTACAGCCACCGTTCGACCGTGCTGCACGCGATGGCGGCGAGTTTGCCCTCGGCGTTCGGGCTCGATGTGTTCGATTGCATCATGCCGTGCAGCAGCTTCTACCACGCGACCGGTTGGGGGCTGCCCTTCGCGGGTGCGCTGAGCGGCTGCGCGTTCGCACTGCCCTGCGACCGCATGGACCCGGCGAGCCTGCATGAGCTCGTCCTGGGTGAAGGTGTTACCTTCTCGGGCGGCGTGCCGACGATCTGGACGATGTATCTCGATTATCTCGGGCGCACGGGGGAAACGACGGGCAAGCTCCAGCGTCTGGTGATCGGAGGCTCCGCCGTGCCGCGTGCGATGGCGGAGGCGTATTCGCGCACCTACGGCGTCAAGGTGCTGCAGCTCTGGGGCATGACCGAACTCAATCCGCTCGGCGTCGTCGCGACGCCGACGCCCGCGCTTGCCGAAGGCGGCGCGGATCATGTCGACGACATCATCTGGACGCGGCAGGGCCGGATGCAGTTCGGCGTCGAACTGCGCATCACCGACGAGGAGAACCGCGTCCTCCCGCACGACGGCGAGACCTCTGGTGCGCTCAAGGTGCGCGGCCCGTGGACCATTGAACGGTACTACCGCGCGGACGGAAGCGCGCTTGATGAAGACGGCTGGTTCGACACCGGCGACATCGCGACGATCGACGAATACGGCTTCATGCGCATCACGGACCGCGCGAAGGACGTCATCAAGTCGGGCGGCGAGTGGGTCAGCTCGATCGACATCGAGAATATTGCCGTCGGCTTTCCGGGCGTGAAGGTCGCGGCGGTCATCGGCGTGCATCACCCCAAATGGGAAGAGCGCCCGGTCCTCGTCCTCGATTTATACGACGATGCCGAGGTGACCGAAGAGGCAATGCGCGCGCACCTCGCGCCCGCCATCGCGAAATGGTGGATGCCGGATCGTGTCTACTTCGACGCGGTGCCGCTCACGGCAACCGGCAAGATCGACAAGAAGACGCTGCGCGCCCGCTACGTGAACTGCCTCGATGAGGCGGCCGCTCAGGCGTCGTAGTCGACTGCCACGTTGTCGGTCAGCGGTACGGCCTGGCAGGTGAGGATGTAGCCCTGCGCGACCTCTTCGGGTGAGAGGCCGTAGTTCGCCTTCATGTGGACCTTGCCGTCGATCAGCTTTGCGCGGCAGGTCGCGCAGACGCCCGCCTTGCAGGCGAACGGGGTCTGTAGCCCGGCGGCGCGCGCGTTTTCCAGGATGCTGCCCTGCGCGCTGTCGAAGGTGATGCGGCGGCGGCGGCCTTCCAGCGTCACCTCGACCTTGCGGCCTTCGGCTTCGCGCTCAAGCTCGCGCTCGACGGCGGCCTGTTCGGCGGTCGGGCGGTCGATCGTGAAGCGTTCCACCTTGATGCGGTCGGCGGGAACGCCCGCGGCGGTGAGCGCGGTTTCCACGGCGTCCATCATCGGCCCGGGGCCGCAGATGAAGGCGGCATCGACGTCATCGGCTTCGATGAGGCCGCCGAGCAGTTCGGTGAGCTTCGCCGAATCGAGGCGGCCGTTGAAGAGCGCGATGTCCTCGTCGTCTTCGTCTTCCAGGAAGTGGTAGGCCTCGAGCCGGTCGAGGAAGCGGTCCTTGAGCGCGGCGATTTCCTCGAGGAACATGATCTCGTTGCTGGCGCGGTTGCCGTAAAACAAGGTGAAGCGGCTCTTCGGCTCTTCCAGCAGCGTGGTCTTGAGGAGCGAGAGCACAGGCGTGATGCCCGATCCGCCCGCGAAGCCGACGTAGTGCTTCTGCGCGTTCGCATCGAAATCCCACGAGAAACTGCCGTGCGGCGGCATCACCTCGATCGTGTCGCCCGCCGCGAGCGCGGTGTTTGCCCAGCGCGAAAAACGCCCGTCGGAAATCGCCTTGATCGCGACGCGAAGCTGGCCCTCGTGCGGCGCGACGCAGAGCGAATAGTTGCGGCGCAGATCCTCGCCATTGATGTCGGCGCGCAGCGTGATGTGCTGGCCGGCGCGGAAGGCGAACGCGTCACGCTCGGTCTCGGGCACGTCGAACAGGATCGAGACGGCGCTCGGCGTCTCGCGGCGGACTTCGGCGATTTTCAGCGTGTGGAAATGTGTGGACATTCAGGGCCTCAATGGCATTTGAAACGATCGAAGGGTTCCCGGCAGCTGTCGCACTGCCAGAGCGCCTTGCAGGGGGTAGAACCGAACCGACTGACCTCGTGCGTCTGTTTCGATCCGCAGCGGGGGCAGGTGGCCGGTTGGCTGTTGAGCGCGGTGCTCGCGGGCGGTGGATCGATCCCGTAGGCGCGCAGTTTCTCGCGGCCGTCTTCGGTGATCCACGCCGTTGTCCACGGCGGCGACAGCCGGGTTTCGATGGCGACATCCTGCATCCCTGCCGCGTCCAGCGCCTCGCGGACCGCGAGCTGGATGTAAGCGGTCGCCGGGCAGCCCGTGTACGTCGGCGTGATCAGTACGCGCGCCGGCTCGGCATCGGTGAGCACATCGCGCACGATGCCGAGATCGACGAGTGATACCGCCGGAATCTCGGGGTCCGGCACGGAGGCAAGCACGGCCATGATGGCGCGTGCGTCGTTCACCAGACGGCTTCCGGGTAGGTGCGCGGAATATGCTGCATCGCCGCGAGCATGTGCCCGAGATGCTCCGAATGATGACCCTTGCGGCCGCCGACGATGGCGCGCGGCAGCTTCATCTCGGGAAGCCCCGCCTCGGCGAGCACCGCCGCGACGCGCGCCTCGAACACCGCGCGCAGCGAGGCGGGATCGACCGCGACGCCTTGCGCGACGAGCGCATCGGTGACGGCATCGGTTTGAAACAGCTCGTCGACGAAGCGCCAGTGCCAGTCGAGGCCATCGATCATGCGTGTCCGGCTCTCTTCGGTGCCGTCGCCGAGACGGATCACCCACTCCGCCGCGAGATCGGCGTGATAGGCGACCTCCTTCACGGCCTTGGCGGCGATTTCGGCGAGGCGCGCGTCCTTCGAAAGCGCGAGCTTGTCGAACAGTGCCTTCTGCCACGTCGAGAACAGGAACTGCCGGGCGATGGTGCGCGCGAAGTCGCCGTTCGGCTGCTCAACCATCAGGCAGTTGGTCCATGCCAGCACGTCGCGGTGGAAGGCGAGGCGATCCGCATCGCGGCCCTTGCCTTCAACCTCGCCGGCATAGCCGAGGAACAGCTGCGCCTGCCCGACGAGATCGAGTGCGACGTTGGCGAGCGAGAGGTCGACTTCGATGGTCGGCGCGTGGCCGCACCATTCGGAAAGCCGCTGCCCGAGCACGAGGCTGTCGTCGCCGAGACGCAGCGCGTATGTGAAAAGCGCGTTTTCCATCACATGTGCTTCACGGCGTCGGGGAGTTCGTAAAATGTCGGATGACGATAGATCTTCGTCTCCGCCGGTTCGAACATCGGCCCGGCCTGTTCGGGGTCAGACGCCGCGATGTCCGACGAACGCACCACCCACAGGCTGACGCCTTCCATGCGGCGCGTGTAGGTATCCCGCGCGTGGCGGAGCGCGATCGTTGCGTCGGGCGCGTGCACCGAGCCGGCGTGGCGGTGCGAAAGCCCGCCGCGTGCGCGCACAAACACTTCCCAGAGAGGCCAATCGGTCTTCATGTCTCGTCTTTCCTTCAGGCTGCGGCCTTGATGCGGCGGCGGGCTTCATGGGCATCCGCAGCTTCGCGTACCCAGGCACCGTCGTCCCATGCCTTGCGGCGGGCTTCCATGCGTTCCTTCGCGGTCGGGCCTTCGCCGCGCACGACGGCGTAGAATTCCTCCCAGTCGATCGTACCGTAATCGTAGTGGCCGCGTTCCTCGTTCCACTTGAGATCGGCGTCCGGCACCTTCATGCCGAGCAGCAACACCTGCGGCACGGTGGCGTCGATGAACTTCTGGCGCAGTTCGTCGTTCGTCTCGCGCTTGATGCGCCAGCGGATCGACTGCGCGGAGTTCGGCGAATTGTCGTCGGAGGGGCCGAACATCATGATCGCGGGCCACCACCAGCGGTCGATCGCGTCCTGCACCATCGCCTTCTGCTCGTCGGTGCCGTTCGACATCACGAGGAGGGCGTCGTAGCCCTGCCGCTGATGGAAGCTTTCTTCCTTGCACACGCGGACCATGGCGCGCGCGTAAGGACCATAGGACGTCCGCTGCAGCGGCACCTGGTTCATGATCGCCGCGCCATCCACCAGCCAGCCGATGGCGCCGATGTCGGCCCAGGTCAGCGTCGGGTAGTTGAAGATCGTGGAGTATTTCGCCTTGCCGCTGTGCAGCGCGTCGATCATCTCCTCGCGCGAGGCGCCCAGCGTCTCGGCGGCGGAATAGAGGTAGAGGCCGTGGCCGCCCTCGTCCTGCACCTTCGCGAGCAGGATCGCCTTGCGCTTCAGCGACGGCGCGCGCGTGATCCAGTTGCCTTCGGGGAGCATCCCCACGATCTCGCTGTGCGCGTGCTGCGAAATCTGGCGGATCAGCGTGCGGCGGTACGCCTCCGGCATCCAGTCCTTGGGTTCGATGAACGCATCGTCGGCGACCCGCGCCTCGAATGCGTCGACAAGCTCCTGCGGCTCCCGCGTCGGGGCCTGCTGCGGATCAACCTTCTGAAGTTCAGTGGTATACACGGGGGCGCTCCTTCCTCCCTGCGAGTCTTATAATAAATCGACCGATCGATCAATTATTATTTGTAGTCCGTCAAACGCGCTCGATCAGCAGGGCAATGCCTTGCCCCACGCCGATGCACATTGTGGCGAGGCCGTAGCGCCCGCCGCGATTCCTGAGTTCGATCGCCGCGGTCATCGCGAGCCGCGCGCCCGACATGCCGAGCGGGTGGCCGAGGGCAATGGCGCCGCCGTTCGGATTCACGTGCTCGGCGTTGTCGGGCAGCCCGAGCTGGCGCAGCACGGCAAGACCCTGCGCGGCGAAGGCTTCGTTCAGTTCGACGACGTCGATGTCGCCGATCGAAACGCCGGTGCGCGCGAGCAGCTTCTTCGTGGCGGGAGCGGGGCCGATGCCCATGATGCGCGACGGCACGCCCGCGACGGCACCGCCGACGATGCGCGCGATAGGCTTCAGGCCGTGCTTGGCCGCGGCGGCTTCGCTCGCGATCAGCAGTGCCGCGGCGCCGTCGTTGACACCGCTCGCATTGCCCGCGGTGACGGTGCCGTCCGGGCGGACGATCGGGCGCAGCTTCGCCAGCGTCTCCATCGTCGTTTCACGCGGATGCTCGTCGCGGTCCACGATCAACGGATCGCCCTTCTTGCGCGCGATCGTGACCGGCACGATTTCCTGCGCGAAGCGTCCGCTGGCCTGCGCGGCGGAAGCGCGGCGCTGGCTTTCGACCGCGAACCGGTCCTGGTCCTCGCGCGAGATGCCGAAGTCGTCAGCGACATTCTCGGCCGTCTCGGGCATCGAATCGACGCCGAAGCCCGCCTTCATCGCCGGGTTCACGAAGCGCCAGCCGATCGTGGTGTCGTAAACGGCATTGCTGCGCGAAAAGGCACTGTCCGCCTTCGGCATCACGAAGGGTGCGCGCGTCATGCTTTCAACGCCGCCCGCCACGATGAAATCGGCGTCTCCGCTGCGAATAGCGCGCGCGGCCATCGCCACCGCGTCGAGGCCGGAACCGCACAGGCGGTTCAGCGTCGTGCCCGGCGCCGTCTCGCCGAGCCCGGCGAGCAGCGCGGCCATGCGCGCGACGTTGCGGTTGTCCTCGCCCGCCTGGTTTGCGCAGCCCATGATGACGTCATCGAGCGCGCCCCAGTCGATGCCGGGGTTGCGCGCGGCGAGCGCCCGCAGCGGCACCGCGGCGAGATCGTCCGGCCGGACCTCGGCGAGCGATCCGCCGTAACGTCCGATTGCCGTACGCGCGGCGTCGCAGATGAAAGCGTCGGTCATTCCTGTTCCTCTTCGATCACGGGGCCGCCGATGGTGCGGCTCAGCCCCTGGAATTCAGCGATGATGCGGCCGTCTTCGCCAAAGACGCTGACGGCATAAACCCCTGTGCGGCCTTTCACGGCACGCTCCTGCGCCTCGGCGACGATTCGCTCGCCCGCGCGCCCGGCATCGATGAAGCTGATGCTGGCGTGCTGCGCAACCGTCTGCACGTTGCGCGAATTGCACGCGTAGGCGAAGGCCGTGTCGGCGAGCAGGAAGACCATGCCGCCGTGCGCCATGCCGAAACCGTTCAGCGTGGCGGGCGACAGCCGCATGGCGACGCGCGCATAGCCTTCGCCGGCCGCTTCGATCTCCAGCCCCAGCGCAGGCGTCGTGCCTTCCTTCGAAGCCATTGCGCGGGCAATGCGGAGCGCCGTATCGTCGGCGGCGGATGATGCGGAGTCGGCGGGTTTCGGTGTATCTGATTCAGGCATGGTGACGCAGATAGCTTACGATTTCGCGCTTGCCAATAATAGTTCGACCGTTCATTCTATCATTAACGATTGCGGATGGGGAGGCTTCTCGTGTCTTTCGAAACGATCATGTTCGACATCAGCGAAGGCGTCGCGACGCTAACGCTGAACCGGCCGGACAGGCTGAACAGCTTCACCGTGCAGATGCACGGCGAGGTCGCGCAGGCGCTTGATCGCACGGAGAAGGAGGGCGCGCGCGCGCTGCTGCTGACGGGTGCGGGGCGCGGTTTCTGCGCGGGGCAGGACCTTTCCGACCGCGCCGTCGCGCCGGGAGAAAGCGCCGTCGATCTCGGCGATTCGGTCGAGCGCTTCTACAATCCGCTGATCCGGCGCCTGAACACGATTCCGATGCCCGTCATCTGTGCCGTGAACGGTGTCGCTGCCGGCGCGGGCGCCAATATCGCGCTCGCCTGCGATATCGTTCTTGCGGCGAAAAGCGCCAAGTTCATTCAATCGTTTGCCGCCATCGGCCTCATCCCCGACAGCGGCGGCACGTGGGTGCTGCCGCGCCTCATCGGTCAGGCGCGCGCGCTCGGCCTCGCCATCACCGGCGAGCCGCTTTCCGCGGAACGTGCCGAGGAATGGGGCCTCATCTGGAAAAGCATCGACGACGAGGCGCTTGCCGCGGAAGCCCGCGCGCTCGCCGTCCGCCTCGCAGCAGGTCCGACACAGGGGATCGCCGCGACCCGCGCGGCCATTCGCGGCGCGTGGGCGAACACGCTCGATGAGGAGCTTGAGAACGAGCGCGACCTGATGCGCCGCCTCGGCTTCTCCGCCGATTACAAGGAAGGCGTCGCCGCCTTCATGGAAAAGCGCAAACCCAAGTTTACCGGCGCCTGAGCCGATTCCCCTCGCCGATTTTCGGAGCCATTCCCGCATGACCAAGATTCTTGAAAACTACGCCGAAGGCCGCTGGGTAAAGAGTGCGGGCGGGCTTTCGCCCATCCATTCCGCGCTCACCGGCGATGTCGTCGCCGAAACGGGCAGCGATGGCCTCGATTTCGGTGGCATGGCGGATTTCGCGCGCAAGAAAGGCGGCAAGGCGCTGCGCGCGATGACCTTCCACGAGCGCGCATTGATGCTGAAGGCGCTCGGCCAGGCGATCATGGAGCGCAAGGAAGAGCTCTACGACATGTCGTGGGACACGGGCGCGACGCGCACGGACAGCTGGATCGATATCGAAGGCGGCGCGGGCACGCTCTTCTCCTACGCTTCCAAGGGGCGTCGCGAGCTGCCGAACGACCGCATCCTGCTCGACGGCGACACTGAAGTGCTGGCGCGCGACGGCACCTTCATCGGGCAGCACGTCTACACATCGATGCAGGGCCTCGCGCTGCACATCAACGCGTTCAACTTCCCCGTGTGGGGAATGCTCGAAAAGCTCGGGCCGACGCTGCTCGCCGGTGTTCCGGCGATCGTTAAGCCCGCGTCGGCGACCGCCTATGTGGCCGAAGCCGCGTTCCGCATCATGATCGAAAGCGGCGTGCTGCCCGAAGGCGCGCTGCAGTTCATCGCCGGGATGCCGGGCGATCTGATCGATCATCTGACGGGCCAGGATTCGGTGGCGTTCACCGGATCGGCGGCGACCGCAGCGAAGCTGCAGCAGATCCCGGTGATCGCGCGCGAAGCCGTGCGCTTCACGGCGGAGCGCGATTCGCTCAACGCCTCGATCCTCGCGCCCGATGCGGTGCCGGGCACGCCCGAGTTCGACCTGTTCGTGAAGGAGGTCGCGCGCGAGATGACGGTGAAGGCGGGGCAGAAGTGCACCGCGATCCGCCGCGCGCTCGTGCCCGCCGCGCTGATCGACGCGGTGCAGGAGGCGCTCTCCGCGCGCCTCGCGAAGACGGTTGTCGGCGATCCGCGCAGCGAAGGCGTCACGATGGGCGCGCTTGTCAGCCGGGGGCAGCTTGCCGATGTTCGCGCGAAGATCGCCGAGCTTTCGGCGGTCGCGCCGGTCGTCTACGGCGACCCGAACGGGGCGGACGACGGGAAGGGCGCGTTCTTCGCGCCGGTCCTGATGCGCACCGACGATCCGTGGAAGGCCGCGGCGATCCACGAGGTGGAGGCGTTCGGCCCGGTTTCGACGCTGATGCCTTATGCCGATCTCGCCGATGCCGCCGCGCTCGCCAACCACGGCAAGGGTTCGCTCGCGATTTCCGTGTTCACGCATGATGGCGCCACGGCGCGCGAACTCCTGCTGGAATCGGGCGCGTTCCACGGCCGCATGGCCTTCCTCAACCGCGAGTCCGCGAAAACCTCCACAGGCCACGGCTCTCCGCTTCCGGTGCTCGTCCACGGCGGCCCCGGCCGCGCGGGCGGCGGCGAGGAGATGGGCGGCATCCGCGGTGTGAAGCACTATATGCAGCGCACCGCGCTGCAGGGCGATCCGGGGCTGCTTTCAAAGGCGCTCGGCGAATATCTGCCCGGCGCGCCGATGGAGGAAGGTCCCGTCCACCCGTTCCGCCTGCGCCTCGGCGAGCTGGAGCCGGGCTACACGCTGAAGACAGGTTCGCGCACGATCACGCTTGAGGATATCGAGCATTTCGCGGACTTCACCGGCGACAACTTCTACGCGCACATGGACGAAGAGGCCGCGAAGGCGAGCCCGATCTTTGGCGGGCGCGTGGCGCACGGCTATCTGATCCTTTCGTTCGCGGCGGGGCTCTTCGTCGATGCGCCTCCGGGGCCGGTGCTGGCGAACTATGGGCTGGAGCACCTGCGCTTTGTGAAGCCGATGAAGCCGGGCGATTCGATGAAGGTTTCGCTCACCGTGAAGTCGAAGTCGCAACGCTCGCCCGAGATGGGAGAGGTGCGCTGGGCGGTGCGCGTCACCAATCAGGACGACGAACTCTGCGCGACCTACGACCTGCTGACGATGAACGCCGTATAAGGCGCGGTGCCCTCAGTCGAGGATCGCAGGCAGGAAATCCGCCGCGCCTGAGAACCCCAGCCGCTGATAGGCGCGCTGGCGATAGGTGAGGACACTGCTCGGGCGGATGTCGAGCGCGGCCGCCGTGCGCTCGGCGGTCCAGCCCGCGACGGTGCGCGCGGCGACCTGACGTTCGCGCAGGGTGAGCACCGGAAAGGCGCGCGCGATGCGGGCTTCGAGGCGTTCGACGAGGCGGCTTTCAGGATCGGGCGCCGTAACGTTCTGCCGGGCCAGTGCAGTAAGGCCGACGTTCGCGAGCGCGGCAAGCGCGGCGCCGCCTTCGACGCCGCCGTCGCGCCGGTAGAAACTCAGCACGATCGCGCGCCCCGCGCCGCGCCATCCGAAGCAGAGCTTGTCGGCGAAGCGCGGCTGTTCGAAACAGATCGCGCGGTAATCGCGCAGGCCGATTTCTCCGGCGCGCACGCAGGCGACGAAGCCGCGTCCAGCGGCGGTGCGCTGGCGCGCGTGGACGACGGGATCGTGATGGTAGAAGCGCTCGGCATAGTGGCGCGCGCGCCGATCGTGGTCGCCGCGTTCGCTGATCGAAGAGAGCGCGACCGGGCGTTCGCCATCGCGGACGTGATAGGCGAAGATCTCGTCCACCCCCGCCACGTGCTGCGCGGCGTCCAGCATCAGCGCGCCGAACGCGGGCGTATGCGCGGCCTCGACGAGCGCGGCGCCGATATCGGGATCGAGGAGCGGGAGTTCGGCCATCGCCGAAACGCTACTCCAGCTACTGGATGTGCAGCAAGCGCGAGACGAGCTGCGTCCGGCTGCTGACGCCCACCTTACGGTAGATCGAGCGGAGGTGGTTCTCGCCGGTGCGCAGCGAGATGCCGAGTTCGTGGCTGAGCGAGGCATTGCACTTGCCCGACGCGATCTGGCGCGCGATCTCCGTTTCGCGCTCGGTGAGACCGAAGCGGCGGCAGGCGTCGCCGATCGCATGGCGTGGGCCGCCGCCGCTCGTCACGACGAGGTGGAAGTTGCGGCCGTCGGCGGTCTCGAAATTGCGTACCTCGATATCGAATGTCCGCACGCCGCTCGCCTTGAAGCTGAACGAAACGCCCGGTGCGCGATCGGCAGCGAGCAACCGCGCCTTGATCTCGCCGAGCACCGACGATCCGCCCGGCGCAGCAACGGTCAGGCCCAGATCTTCCATGCCCTTCGCATTGCCGTTACGCACCACGAGATCCTCGTCGAGGATCAGGAAACCCATTTCGGTTCCGGCCTCGCGCGCGGCGATGGCGATCGTTTCGGAAAGCGCCAGCGCCTCCTTGCAGGCGAGCGCATAAAGCACCGAACGGATCGCCGGCACCAGACGCTGGAACCACGAAAGCTGCTCGGGCAGGAAGGCAATGTCGCCATGACGACGATGGAAGCCGACGCAGGCGAGCTGCGTTTCCAGCCCGGTCCGCATCGGCATCGCGACCGCAACGACGTGGCCGATGTCGTAGGGGCGCAGGAACGTATCGCGGTACTGCGGGTCTTCCTCCAGATCACGCTCGAACGATCCCGTCAGCAGGCTCGGCGCCGGGCCGCGCTCGTCGTCCAGCCAATCCATGACCGGACGGATCACGGGGTCGAGCGCATAAAGCCCATCGACGTAGACATCCACCGACGTGGGCTTGCTGCCCACATAGCTGCGCGCGCCGAAATGCCGATCGCCATAGGGCGAGGAAAAGATCTGCATGAACACGCCGCTCGTCGCGCCGAGCGCATCGACCAGCGGTTCGAGCAGCGTTTCGCCGACGGCGTCAGCCGTTTCACACGACAGGATTTTCTCGAAGATACCCGCCGAGGGGTCTTCGCCGAAATTTGCGCTGGGCACCGCCGCCTCCCCTAAATCTCTCGGTCGTGTGCGCTCTTCAAAGGCGCTGCGTATAGATCGACCGATCGTACAATTAATCTACTGCCCCTGTCCCATGCATTCAATCAGAAAACAGACCGCAGGGAAAGTGCCGGATATTCGCGGCTTTCGTGTCACACTTGTCATGAGTGTTTCCCGTTATAGGCGGCCCGCCCCGAAAGCGGCATGAAGTTTCCCGACAAGCAAGATCGCCGGCCGCCGCGGGGCGCGACCGGCCTTTCGGGGGAGGTACCAGGATCATGAAACGGACCAGCGGCTTCAACAAGGGCGCCGGCATTCTCGCACTCGCGATCGCGCTTTCCGCAGGCAGCGCCGCGGCGCAGGACGCCGCGACCAGCAGCAGCGACGCGATCGAGGAAATCGTCGTCACGGCGACCCGCCGCGCAGCGAACGTGCAGGATATCGGCATCGCGGTGACGGCGCACGGCGGCGACCGGCTGCTCGAGCTCGGCCTGCGCGACACGACCGATCTTGCGGCGATGACGCCGGGTCTCCAGTTCGTCTCGCCCGGCGGTCCGCCGGTTGCCGGCCTCATTTCGATCCGCGGTGTGTCGCAGAACGATTTCGCCGGCCACATCGAACCGGCGAACGCCTTCTACATCGATGAAGTCTATCAGCCATCGAGCGGCACCAGCGTGCAGCAGCTGTTCGACGTCGGCCGCGTCGAGGTCCTGAAAGGCCCGCAGGGCACGCTCTTTGGCCGCAACGCGACGGGTGGTCTCGTCCACATCATCACCAACCAGCCGGGCGACGAGCTCGATGGTTACGTGGACGTCACCTACGGCAGCTACGACCAGCTCCGCTTCGAGGGCGCCGTCGGCGGCCCGATCGCGGAAGGCGTTTCCGCGCGTCTGTCGTTCATGAAGGACAAGCACGACGGCTACGTGAAGAACGCGATCGGCCCGGATCTGCTCGCTGACGACACCATCGCCGGGCGTTTCCAGCTGCGTCTGGAGCCGACCGAGGCGCTCACCATCAATCTCTTCGCCGACTGGTACAAGACACGGCCGGTTGCGACCGGCGGCGCGATGATCACCGGCGCGACGCAGGATGCGGACGGTCTCGGCGTACCGCTGCCGGCGGGTTCGCCCACGGGCTTCGGCTATGCCGACGCGGACGGCGATCCCTACACCGGCGCCTTCAATTTCCCGGGCAATTTCGCGCGCGAGACGTGGACGATCGGCGGCAAGATCAATTACGATCTCGGCGGCGGTTATTCGCTCGCGACCGTCACCAGCTATCAGAAGCTCGACAGCACCTACGCGGCCGACAACGATTTCTCGCCGGTCGATATCGGCGTCTTCGAACAGGATGCGAAGGCGAAGCACTTCACGCAGGAAATCCGCGTGATCGAGGATGATGGCGCGTTCCGCTGGACCGCGGGTCTCTATTACCTCAACATCAACGGCGACTATTTCCAGGGCTTCAATCTTTCGGGCTTCGCCACCTATCCGCGCGCGGATTACCGGGTCGATACCAAGTCGTATTCGGGGTTCGTGCAGGCTGAATATGATCTTTCCGACCAGCTCAAGCTCTCGGCGGGCATCCGCGTGACGCGCGACGAGAAGGATTATTACTACTCCGAAGTTTGCGACGGCCCGCTCTGCCCGTTGTTCATCGCACCGGGTTCCCTCGCTGCGAACGGCGTGACCACCGACAAGCACGGCGAAACGGGCTTCTCCGGCCGTCTTGCGCTTGATTGGAAGCCGAGCGATGCGACGCTGCTCTATGCAAGCATCAACCGTGGCTACAAGGCGTTCAACTACAACGCCGGCTTCGTCGGTCAGGCGCCGCTTTCCGGCTTCCGCTTCAAGGGCGAAGACCTGATGGCGTATGAAATCGGCGGCAAGTTCGAATTCCTCGATCGCCGCGTGCGCTTCAACGCCGCGACCTTCTACTACGATTATTCGGACTATCAGGCGTTCGACCAGCGCGGCTTCAACTTCACGCTGTTCAACACCGGCGCCGAGATCTACGGCGCGGACTTCGAGCTTTCGGTGCATCCGGGCATGGGCTTCCGCTTCGATGCGGGCCTCGCGCTCTTGCACACGAACGTCGAGGATATTCCGATCGGCACGCGTCTCGTCGATCGCAAGGCGCCGCAGTCGCCGGGCCACACGATCAACCTCGCCGCGACGAAGGATTTCGATCTCGGCTTCGGCGAGCTGAGCACGACGTTCAACGCTGTCTACACCGCGGACTTCTATTCGCAGCTCACCAACGCGGCGGTCACGAAGGTTCCGGGCGGCTGGCTCGCCAACGCGCGTATCTCGCTGAAGACGATGGAGAACAAGCTCGAACTGTCGGTGTTCGCGAACAATGTGTTCGACAAGGCCCGCAAGGTCTTCTCGTTCGACGTCTCCGCCCCGCCGCTCGGCGGTGCCTACGACACCTACACGCAGCCGCGCTGGTTCGGTGCGCAGGTACGGTACAACTTCTAGACATGAAAACGGCCGGAGGCAGGGCGCTGCCTCCGGCCGATACCGACAATCGCAAAAGGATCGTCAGAAACGCGCGGTGAGTTGCAGCCCCCATTCGCGGGGACGGCCGACCACCATGTTCTGCACGCCGAACGCTGGCACGAATTCGGCGGCGGTGAAATAGTCTTCCTTCGTCAGGTTCTTGCCGAAAACGGCAACCTCGAATGCCTCGCTCGATGACGTCCAGGCGAGACGCGCGTCAACAAGCGTATAGGCCGGCTGCACGATCGTGAGCGAATTCGCCGGGTCGTGATACGTCTTGCTGCGGTGGCTGAGATCGCCGCGCACCGTGAGCCCGCCCATCGTTCCCGGCAGATCGAAACGATATTGCGCGCCGAGCGCGAGCGTCCATGCGGGCGCCTTCGGCAGTTTGTTGGAGATGGGATAGCCCGTGCCCGCCGCGAGCGACTGGTATTCGTTGTGCAGGTAGCCGACGCTTGCGTTGAGATCGAGGCCCGGCAGTGGCGCTGCCAGAATCTCCGCCTCGAACCCATAGAGATCGACGCTGCCTGCGTTGTCGACCGTCAGAATGAGACCGCCCGTCGTCGGCGAGACGCTGTTGGTCTGCAACTGCAGATCCTTGTACTGGCTGTAGAAGCCGGCAAGGTTGAAGGTCATCAGCCCATCCAGCAGCCGCGACTTCAGGCCCGCCTCATAGGCCGTCAGCTTCTCGGGATCGTAGGACTTGAACTCCTCGGGCGTCAGCGGGCGCGGGTTCCAGCCGCCGCTCTTGAAGCCCTTCGACCACGACGCATAGAGCAGCACGTCATCGCTCGCGCGGTAATCGATGCCGATCTTCGGCGCGAAGTTCTTCCACGTGCGCTCGTCATGCGTCGGCGGCGTCGCGATGCGGCCCGAATTCGGATAGATCGAATCGATGAAGTAGCGCTTGCGTTCCCAGCTGTAGCGTCCGCCGACGGTGATCGTCAGCGCGGGCACCACCTCGTAGCTCGCCTGACCGAACACCGCCCAGTTGTTCGTCGTGAGCGCCGTCTGCGGCCGCACGTCGAGATCGAGCAGCGCGTTGAACGGATTGCCCGCGCCGCCCGCACAAGGCAGGCCGGCAACCGGCGGCGGGCAGGGCACGCCCGCAACGAGCGGAATCAGCGCATCGGGCAGAAGTTCGAGCGCATCGTAGAGCCCTGAAGCGAGAAGCGTCTGGTTCAGATCGTGCGCGCGTTCGCGGAAATAATAGCCGCCGACCAGCCAGTGGACACGCTTGTCATCGGTCGCGCCGCTCAGCTGCAATTCCTGGCTGAACTGGTTCTCGCTCTGCACCTCGTCGGTGTGGATGATCGGGAACGGCGATTGGTCCATGTCGACCTGGATTTCCGCATCCATCTCGCGGTAGCCGGTGATCGACTTCACGGTGAGCGCCGGGCTCGCCTCCCACGCGATCGTGAGGTTCGTGCCCCACACGTCCGCCTTGTCGCGCGTCGGCCCCGTACCGTTGCTGACGCGCCGGTCGGAGGAGACCCAGCGGTCGTCGAACAGCGATCCCGCCGGGAGACCGTCCCGTGCGGTCACGAGCGGCGCGGCGATGGCGTTGTAGAGATCGTAAAGACCGCCGGGGAACGAGAACGTGTCCGACAGTCGCTGCGGCGATCCGTTCTGGCGGATACGCGAGGCATCGAACGACAGGTCGACCGTCCAGTCCTCGGACGGATTCCACGCGATCGCGAAGCGGCCCGCGTCGACATTGATGTCGCCAAGGTCGGTGCCGTCCTGGCGGATCACGTAGCCGTCCTGGTTCTTGCTCGCGGCGGCGATCTTGATCGCGAGCACATCCGGGATCAGCGGCACCGAGATGCGGCCTTCCACATCGATGCGGTCGCGCGCGCCGACTGTCGTGCGAACCTGTCCGGAGAGTTCGTTGCCGGGCCGGGAGGAGATGATGTTGATCGCGCCGCCGATGGTGTTTTTGCCATAGAGCGTGCCCTGCGGGCCGCGCAGCACCTCGATGCGCTCGATGTCGGAAAGGTCCATCATCGCGCCGATCGAGCGCGCGATATAGACGCCGTCGACGTAGACGCCGACGCCGGGATCGGTCGGGAAGATGAAGTCGTTCTGACCGACGCCGCGAATGAAGATCGCCGCGTTGGTGCTGCCGCCGTCGCCCTTGCCCGAATTGATTTCGACGTTCGGCACATAGGCCGCGACATTGCCGATGTTGGTGACGTCGCGCGCGTTCATCTGCGCCGCGCCGAAGGCCGAAACGGAAAGCGGCGTATCCTGCAGGCTCTGCTCGCGCTTCTGCGCGGTGATGATGATCTCGGCGATGCCGGTTTCATCGGTATCCTGTGCGGCGGCCGGCAGGGCAATGAAGCCTGCGACGAATGCCGAAATGGAAATGCCGGTCCTGATGGCACCGGCAACTGTCCTAACCATGATGTGATCCTCCCTTTTCTGATGTTGCCTGCTTCACCGGGAAAGAACCGCCACGGTGCAGGATTTCGTGTCGCCGGCGAGGTCGCCGCCCATGCACTGGGCGAGGCCGACCTTCGCGCCTTCCACCTGGCGCGCGCCTGCGGTGCCGCGCAGGTGCGCGGCGATTTCGGCGATCTGGGCGACGCCCGTCGCCGCGACCGGATGGCCACGGCTCAGAAGCCCGCCGGAGACGTTGACGGGAATGCGGCCGCCGAGCGCGGTGGCGCCGCTCGCGGCGAGCGGCCCGCCCTCGCCGGGGGCGCACAGGCCAAGCGCTTCGCAGTGCAGAATCTCGGCGATCGAAAAGGCGTCGTGGCACTCGACGAGATCGAGATCATCGGGGCCGATGCCGGCGCGCGCATAGGCGGCGGCGGCGGTTTCGCTGTCGGTGTCCCAGCGCGCGAGATCGGCCGGGTTCTCGTAGCCGCCGCTTGCGAGAACGACGCTGTCGATGCGAACGCCCGCGCCCAGTTCGCGCGCCAGGCGATCGGAACCGATGACGATGGCGGAGGCACCGTCCGCGATCGGGCAGCATTCGGAGCGTGTGAGCGGATCGGCGACCGCCGGGCCGGCCAGAATATCGGCCACGGTTTCGGCGCGTTGAAACAATGCATTCGGATTGAGCGCACCGTGCCGGCGGCTTTTCTCGACGACCGCAGCCATCTGTTCGCGCGTGGTGCCGAATTCATGCATGTGCCGCTGCGCGCGCAGCGCAAAGCTCGCGGGCGTGACGAGGCCGAGCAGCGTGTCGATCTCGGTGCGCCCGGAATTGATGAGACCGAGCGACGGCACGCACATGCGCTCGACGCCGAGCACGAGCGCCGCCTCCATCTGCCCCGCGCGCACGGCATTCCAGGCGAGCCATAGCGCGCTCGATCCCGATGTGCAGGCGTTCTCGACATTCACGACAGGAAGGCGGCGCAGGCCGACGTCGCGCAGCAATGTCTGGCCGATCGTCGTGTCGCCGAACAGCATACCGCCGAGTGCGTTCGCCACGAACGCCCCTTCGATGCGCGCGGGCGCGAGACCGGCATCGGAAAGCGCGAGGCGCGCAGCTTCGACGCCGAGTGAAACGATCGTTCGTTCTAGTCTTTGCGTGAAGCGTGTCGTGCCGACACCGAGGATCGCGACCATGCGGGGATCAGTCTTTCAGTGCAGGCGTGAAATAGGGACGAATGCAGGGCTCGCCGCCGAGCCCGACGCCGAGCGCGCCGCTTCTCAGATCGAGCGGCATACCGATACGGAAATCCTCCGTGTGTGCGGGATCGAGCAGCATGAAGATACGCAGCGGGTGCGCATCGAGATCGACGTAGCCGACAGCATAAGGCGCGGGCAGACCGAACGGCGGCTTGGTGCGGATCACCGTGGCGCTATAGAGCGTGCCGCTGCCGCCGAGGCTCACGGTTTCGGTTTCGGTCATGTCGTCCGGGCAGTGCGTGCGTGCCGGAAAATGCTGCGCGCCGCACGCGATGCAGCGGCTGCCGACGAGTTCGGTAAGCGCGCCATCGCTGCTGAAAATCCCCTCGGCGAAGGGCGGGAGCGTGTCGCTGCTCATGCCGCCGCATCCTTCAGCAGCGCGTGCCACGCGGGGTCGGCTTCGCGGTCGTACGTGTCGGCTGTGACGCCCTCGGCGCGCAGCGCGTATTTCTTCACGCGCTCGGTCGGCGTCTTGGGCAGGCTCCCGAGGATGCGAACGTAGCGCGGCACCATGAAGCGCGCCATCTGGCGCAGGCAGTGCCGCATCAGGTCGATGGGTTCGAGGGTCTGGCCCGGCCGCAGCGTCAGGCAGATCATCACTTCATCCTCGCCGAGGTCCGAGGCGACGGCGACGGCGGCGGATTCGAGCACGGCGGGATGCGCGTTGACGCCGCGCTCCACCTCGTAGCTCGAAATATTTTCGCCGCGCCGGCGCAGTGCGTCCTTCTTGCGGTCGACGAAATAATAATAACCGTCCGCGTCGCGCTTCAGATAATCGCCGGTGTGGAACCAGAGATCGCGCCACGCCTCCACGGTCTTTTCCGGCATCCGATAATATTCCAGCATCATGCTGTTCATCGTTTTGGGCCGGATCAGCAATTCGCCCGGCGTGTCGTCGGGCACGTCGGCGCCGTCGTCGTCGACCAGCCGCACTTCATATTGCGGCAGTGGCTGGCCGCAGCATCCGGGGCGGCGGTGATCGATGCTGTTGTTCAAGGGAATCCCGATCTCGCTCATGCCGTAGCCCTCGACGAGCCGCACACCGAAACGCTGTTCGAACGCTTCGAACAGATCTTTGGGCGCGCCCGCACCCATCATCAGGCGAAGGCTATTGTTCGCATCGTCGGGCGAGGGCGGGGCCTTCCAGAGGATCGGCAGGATACCGCCGATGTAGTTGAACGCCGTGCAGCCGTGCGCGCGCACCTCGTCCCAGAACGCCGAGGCCGAGAAGCGCCGCGCGAGCACCATGCGCGCGCCCGAAAGCAATGCCGGGATCGTGGAGAGGAACTGCGCGTTGCCGTGGAACAGCGGCAGCGCGTTGTAGAGGCAATCGTCCGGCGTATAGCGGCAGGCTTCCGCGATAATCGCGGCCTGCATCAGCACGTAGTTCTGCGGCAGCACCGCGCCCTTGGAGGGGCCGGTGGTGCCGGAGGTGAACATCACCGCAACCGGATCGGCGGGCCCGATCGCCGGCGCATCGCCGAGCGGCGCGGCGCTTTCAAGCGTGCGGAAGTCCACAACATGCCGCGGAATACCGCCCGGCTCCGTACCATCGAGCAGCGCCACGGTGCGCAGCTTCGGCAGATCGGCGGCGACGTCCTGAAGGCGATCCTGAAACGTGCCTTCCAGGATCAGCAGCGAACACTCCGCCTGATCGAGCATGTAGTGGAGAAGCGTGCCCCGATGCGCCGTGTTGATCGGCACTTCGATCGCGCCGAGCTGCGACAGCGCGAACCAGCAGAGGAGGAACTCCGGGCGGTTCCCCATCATGATCGCGACCTTGTCGCCGCTCCCGACGCCGAGCGCGGCAAGTCCGCCTGCAATGCGCGTGGCCGCGTCATGCAGCGCGCCGAACGTGAAGTCCTGACCCTCGAAATGCAGGAACAGGTCATCCGGTCGTTCGGCGGCCCGCTGTTTCAGCAGGCCGTGAACGGTCCGTTCGGCAACGTTCGCGAGCATGTCCATCTCAGGCGGCGCGAAGCTGTACGACCGGCTGCATCCCGTCGCGCGGGTTCGGCCAGGTGCCGTAGTAGCGCAGCGCATCTTCCGGCGGCGAAAGCTTCGACCAGCCCTTCACGAATTCGCCGTAGGGTTTCGCCCGCGCGAGCCGCTTCGCCCGTGCGGCCTTGCGAAGTGCCTCGGTGCCTTCGGCATCGAAGCGTAAAGTCTCGGGGTCGTAGGCGATCTTGTAGATGTTCGCCGCGGCCCAGTGCGACACGCGGTTGTTGCGCAGGTCGGCGAGCACGCTCGCGGGGTCGCGCTCCAGCGGATCGCCGTAGCCGCCGCCGCCGCCGACCGCGACATAGTAAGTGTCGCCGTCGTTGAAGGGTCGCACCACCATGTTGACGTCGAGCGTCTCCTTGATGCCTGCCTCGGGATTGTCCGCCGCGAACACCTCGGAAAGGTCGTGCGGCAGTGGCGTGTGGCCGTCGGCGAGCAGTGCCTTGATGTTGCTGCCGTGCACGGTCTGCACGAACACCGGCGGCACGGCGTAGCCGCCGAACAGGCCGAGCGTCGTCGGGAAGCGCGAGCCGCCGCCCATTGAGCCGAGCATGAAGCGGTTCGTATCGTGGACGATGAGGCCGAAGCCGACGCCCGAGCCGCCGCGCTGCTTGCCGTGGCCGTAGCTGTTGTTGAAGAGGTTGCGGAACGTGTAGAGGAACGGCCGGTCGCTTTCGGTCGCCTCGACATCCGAGCAGTCGCTCATCGTCGCGAAGAAAGCGCCCGCCGCATCGACGCCGTCCATGTCCGGACGCGCGCCGCAGCCGGTGGCGTTGATCTCGGGCGTGATGTCCGCGATGCCTTCGCCGAACTGGTTGATGCCGCCGAAGGTGGGGATCGCGAAGCCCGAGAACCACGCCGCGACCGCGCGCGAGGAATCATAGCTGTAGGTCATCCGCGCGCCGGTGAGGAAAATGCCCTGCGTGAAGCAGGTCTGCACCAGCGGCGCGAGCGAGGTGGAGGCGTCGCCCTTGGCGTTCACCATCGCATCCTCCGGGAAGCGCCAGTCGATCGCTTCCAGAAGGCCGTTGTTCGCGGGCAAATCGTGGAACAGCCAGCCGCAATAATAGACGCACGACAGGCCGAGTATGCCCTGGAAGAAGCTGTTGATCGGCCGCCCTTCGACCAGCGGCGAGGTGTTCTCGAAATCCATGATGATGCGGTCGCCCTGCTTGATCATGGTGAGATTGATCTTGGTGAGACCGGATTCGGTGCCCACCGTGTCGAGGAAGCGCGGCTGGCGGTAGATGCCGTCGTTGAGTTCGGCGACGCGTCGCTTCGCGGCCTCGCCCGTTTGCGTGAGGATACGGCGCAGGCCGCCGATGAAGAACTCGGGTCCCTTCTCCTCGATCACCTCGAGCACGCGGCGCTGCGCGATGCGCGCGGCGGCGAGGCGCGCCTTGATGTCGAGGATCATCGTGCGCGGGTCGCGCGTCATCGCGGCCAGCATGTTGAGGATATCCTCGCGCAGCTGGTAGTTCTCGCCGATCTTGATCGGCGGCACCAGAAGCCCTTCGTCATACTTGGTCTTCGCGGTGTTGCAGGTGCCGCCGGGCTCGGTGCCGCCGGCCTCGCCGGTGTGCACGGCGGCGGCGATGAAGCACATCAGCTCGCCCTTGTAGAAGACGGGGACGGCGAGGCCCATGTCGGCATTGTGCACGCCCGCGTAGAAGGGATCGTTGTAGAAGAAGCTGTCGCCGTCCTTCACGCCCACCGAAGGCTCGTCGACCCAGTGCTTCACCACATATTTCAGCGGCAGCTGGCCGAGCACGGCGTGGTGATAGATGCCCGTCGCGCAGACGCTGAGATCGCCCTGCCGCGTGAAGACGCCGAAAGCGACGTCGCCCCAGCGCATCGCGGTGGACGCGCCGAGCTTCATCGTCGTCTCTTTGCCCTCAAGCGCGATCATGTGCATCTTGTGCTTGAAGATATCGAACTCCACCGGGTCGATGCCCGCCTGTGCGGCGATCTCGGCTTCGGTCATCGGTTCGGGGCGCAGGCGCTGGACCACTTCGTGGTCGCGGGCGTAGGCAATGCCGGTCATGTTCTCTCTCCCTCAGGCGCTGCGTTCGAGGACGCCGTTTCGCCAGGCGTCGATGTGGAAGGTCCAGCCCGGCGCGACCACATGCGTGGTGTCGGGGCTTTCGATGACGGCGGGGCCGGCGAGCCGGTTGCCCGGCTTCAGACGGCGCGCATCGTAGATCGGCGTGGCGACGAAGCCGTCCGCCGGATCCCAGTAGACGGGCCGCGTTTCGGTCTTCGCGCTTGCATCGGGTTCGGGCGCGGCGAGCGTTTCGGCCGGCAGCGCGAACGCCTCCTGCGCGACCGATGCGGTCAGGAAGAAGCTCTCCACGTTGATGCCGCCCGCCGGGAACGTCGCCTCGGGTGAATAGACCTCGCCGTAGCGGGCGGTGAAGGCATCGCAGAGCGCCTTCACGTCGTCCGTGCCGTCCAGCCGCAGCTTCGGCGCGGTGACGCGCGTCATGTTGTACTGGCTGCCGTAGCGCATATCGAGTTCCAGCCGGAACGCCATGTCGCGCTCGTTGAAACCTTCGAGCTTCAGGTCGCGCGTCGCGAGATCGACGAGTTCGGTGACGAGATCGTTGAACGGCGCGAGATCGGAAAGATAGGCCTGCTCCGACCAGTTGAAGAGCTTCAGCGAACGCGAGCGTTCCCACACCTCCTTGATCGCCATCGTCGAGGCGCCGAACGCGCCGAATACCGACGATTGCAGCGGCACGACGATCTTGCGGACGCCGATGAACGGCGCGAAGCCCACCGCGTGCGCGCCGCCCGCGCCGCCGCAGGCGTAGAGCACGAAGGTGCGCGGGTCGTGGCCCTTCAGCGCGACCTCGTTGAACACCTCCTGCCCCATGCGCGCATCGATCATGCGGCGGATACGCCACGCGGCTTCCTCCACCGGTATGCCGAGCGGCTGCGCGATCTTCTCGCCGATCGCCTTCTTCGCGAGATCGATGTCGAGCAGCATCTCGCCGCCGAGATAATTCTCGGCATTGTAGAGGCCGAGCACGAGGTCGGCATCGGTCACGGTCGGCTCCTTGCCGCCCTTATCGTAGCAGGCCGGCCCCGGCATCGATCCGGCCGACTGCGGCCCGACTTCAAGCGTATTGCCGAGCGTCGTATTGATCCACGCGATCGAGCCGCCGCCCGCGCCGATCGACTTCACCTCGATCGCCGGGATGTTGGTGCGCCAGCGGTCGATCACCGGGATGAAGTCGTGCGCCTTGATCGCGCCGCCCTCGATGAGGCCGATGTCGAACGAGGTGCCGCCCATGTCGGTGAACACGATGTTGCCGTCCGCCGAGAGGCCACCGAGCGCGGCGGCACCGTGCAGCCCCGCGACCGGCCCGGCGTTGTGCGTCAGCACGGCGCGGGTACGCGAGGCCTTCTTGGTGCCGCCGGTGTTGTGGACCAGCGTCAGCGGCTTCTTGTAGCCGCCGTCGCGCAATTCGTTGCCGAGCTTGTTGAGTTCGTCGGCCATCAGGCCGTGGATGTAGGCGTTGACGACTGCGGTCATCGTGCGCGTGTATTCGCCGGCCTTGGGCGAGATTTCCGACGACAGGATCACCGGCATCGAGCCGAGATAATCTTCGGGATATTCCTCTTCGATCACCTGCTTGATGAACTGCTCGTGTTCGGGGTTCACGAACGACCAGAGCAGCGACACGACGAAGCCCTGCGCGCCTCGATCGACGAGCGTCTGCAGCTTTTCCAAGATCTCCTCGCGCGAAAGCGGCGCGATGATCTTGCCCGCATAATCGATGCGCTCGCGAACGCCGACGACCATGTTCGGGCTGATCAGCGGCACCGGCTTTTCGATGCGCGCGAGGTCGCGGCCCTGCTGCCAGCCGAGCCCGTCCGCCCAGCTGCGGCCGCGGCCGATGAAGATCGTGTCCTCGAAGCCGGCGGTGGTGATGAGGCCGAGCTTGGGGCCGGTGCGCTCGATCAGCGCATTGGTGCCCACCGTCGTCGAATAGCGCACGCTCGAAAGGCCGCCGAGGAACTCCGGCAGCTTCAGCTTCAGTCCCTTGGCGAGCAGCCCCATGCCGCGCATGAAGCCGACTGAAAGATCGTAGTGCGTCGTCGGCGTTTTCGCCGTGTGGAAGCCGCCGCCCTCGTGGGCGCAATAGAAGTCGGTGAACGTGCCGCCGACATCGATGCCTACCGTGTAACTCATCGCTGCCTCGTCCTCAAAGTTGGCGGGCGCCGCTGAAGGCGCCCATGAATGCGTGCATGGTTTCCACCGGCAGCGGATCGGGTCCGCCGCCGAGCGTCGTGATGATGAGCGGCCGCGTCGCCGCGAGCGCTGCTGGGGCCGCCGCCGGGCCGTCCACGGAAAGCGCGATCCCGATGGCGGGGCCTTCCGCTGCGATACGGTCCAGAAGGTCAGCGTCCGCCGTGCCCGCCGCGATCACCGCATCGGGCTTCAGCCTTACCGCAGCATCGGCAGCGTCTTCGTCCGGGATCGCCATAATGATGCCGAGCGGCACGTCGAAATAGGAGGTGACGTTGCGCAGCGTGTTGAACAGTTTGCGCGCGCTCATCCCCGTAAGGTCCGATGCGGCGACCCCGCTTTCATCGAACAGCAGCAGCGCCGGCCGCGCCTCGCCGATCGCCTCGACGATGGCGGTAAGCACGTCCTTTGCGGTGTCGGCGTCGCTCGCCGCAGCAAGCGTCACCGGGCCGGGCAGAACAGGGACGACCGGGCGCCCACCTTCGGCGGCAAGCCGGCGAACCGCTTCCACCGCGGCATCGCTGTCCGCTGCATCGATTTCGATGACAATGGCGTCGCTCCCGAACAGTGCGGCGATGCGCTTCGCTGCCTGCACGATCTGGCCCGCATCGGCGGCAAACGCGCTCCACGGCTGGCCGCACACCGGCGCGGCCGCCGCCGACAGGCGCGGCAAAACCGCCGCGCCCACGTCGCCGCCGAGAACAGAGGCCAGCCGGTTCGTCATGCGGCCGCGCCGTGGCGCCGCTTCAGCGCGGCGATGTCGAGTTCGATCTCGTGCGTGATCGGGTGGCCCGGCGGCAGATACTCGTTCTCCAGCATCGTCGCGCAACCGGGGCAGTAGAATTCCACGAGCCGGCAATATTGGCTGTCGGGCGTGAAGCTGTAATTGCCTTCGGCAACGAGCGGCGGATGCACCTCCTCGAGCGGCTGCTCGGCAACGAGGCAGCCTTCCTTGTAATTGCCGTGCGCGGAGCCGAGGTCGTGGCCGCAGCGGTTGCAGCACCATTTTTCCGCTTGCAGGTCGATGTCGAGATACTCGGTGATGCGGACTTTGCTCATCACTTAATTCCGTTCGAGAAGCGCGTTGTCGTAAGCGTCGATGGCGAGGCTCCAGCCTTCGGGCACCAGGATAGTCGTCTGGTTCGATTCGACGATCGCCGGGCCGGAAAGCGCGTGGCCGGGGCCCATGCGCGCGCGGTCGTAAACCGGCGTCTGGGTACGCTCCGTTCCGCCGAACCACACCTGCCGGTCGGCAAGGCGTGCAGCCGCAAGATCGGATGCCGCCGTCTGCCCCTGCCGCCATTCGAAATGCGGCACGCGTGCGGACGCGCTGTAGGCGATGCTGGCGAGGCGGAGCGGACCTGCGGTGCCCAGCGCTTCACGCGCGGCGACAAGCGCTGCGGCCGCGGCATCGGCGTCGGAGATCGCGGCGGTTTCGGCACCAACGAGGATTTCTGGTTCGCCGCCCGCGCCGGTCCAGAACAGCTGCAGCCGCGCCTCGGCGTCCGCCGGATCGAAGCCCTCGCCGCGCATGTCGCGCGCGGCTTCGGTCGCCATGTCCGCCACGAGCGCGCCGGCGGAGAGCAGGTCGGTCGCGCTTTCCACAAGGATGTCGGCGCGGCGGTAATAGATGTGGCCCACGTCCATCAGCGAGGAGCCGAACGCCGAGGAGACGGCGGAGAAGGGCGTGATGACGACGCGGCTGACGCCTGCGTTCGCGGCGATGTCGGCGGCATGGATCGCGCCCGCGCCGCCGTAGGCGATGACGGGAAGACCGCTCGGGCGTCCGAGCCGCTCGGCGACCGCGCCGACCGCCTTGCCCATTGCGGCTTCCACATTGCGGCGGATGGCGAGCGCGGCGTCTTCGATGCTGAGCCCCAGCGGCTGCGCGACGGCAGCGTCGATCGCGGCGCGCGCTTTACCCAAGTCGAGCGTCATGCCGCCGCCGAGGAAGCGCGCGGGATCGAGAATGCCGAGCACGAGGTTCGCGTCCGTCACCGTCGCCTTCGTGCCACCAAGTCCGAAGCAGGCCGGGCCGGGAAGCGCGCCCGCGGATTGCGGTCCCACCTTCAGCACGCCGCCCTCGACCTCGGCGATCGAGCCGCCGCCCGCACCGAGCGCGTCGATCGCCATCATCGGCAGGTTGCACGCGAAGCCCTCGACCTCGGGCTGCAGCGCGTAGCTTGCCTGTCCGCCCTCCACATAGGAGATGTCGAACGAGGTGCCGCCCATGTCGGTCGCAATCAGCGTGTCGGCGCCGTAAAGCGCGCCGATCGCGCGCGCGCCGTAGAGACCGCCCGTGGGCCCGCTGTTGTAGGTGTTGATCGCGCGCGTCTTGGCAACGCGTGCCACCGCGCCATTGTTGTGGCCGATGAACAGCGTGCCGCGATAACCGCGCAGACGAAGCTCTTCGCCCGCCTTGTAGAGCAGGCGCGCGAGCTTGCCGTGGATGTAGGCGTTGAGCACGGCGGCGTTGATGCGCTCGCGCGTGCCCGGCCGCGCCGAAATGTCCGAAGCGAGGAAGGTGGGCACCGAGCCCAGATAATCGCGCGGATACTCGGCCTTGATGACGGCACGCACGCGGCGCTCGTTCGCCGGGTTGAGATCGGAATTCGCGAGCGCGACGACGATGCCGCGCGCGCCCCGGTCGATCAGCGTCTGTGCCGCATCAAGGATCGCGGCGGCGTCCGGCGACGCCGTCACGGTGCCGTCGCCTGCGACGCCTTCGGCGATCCCGATCACCATGTCCGGCGCAACGAGCGGCGACTTGCCCTCCTCGTCATGCTTCGGCGCCAGCGCTTCCGAGCCTGCCGTCACGATCAGCCCGATCTTCGATCCGTTGCGCTGGATGATCGTGTTCGTGCCGATGGTGTTCGAGAAGCGGATGATGTTCGTCTCGTTCAGGAAATCCTCGACGCTGCGGTCGAATGCGCCCGCGCCTGCGCTGATGCAGTCGAGGAAACATGCGGTGAGGTCGTGCGGCGTCGTCGGCACTTTCACGGTGCGCACGTCGCCGTCCCGCACGATGAAGCCGTCGGTGAAGGTGCCGCCGGTGTCGATGTCGATGGTGATGCCCATGAGGTCTTCGTTTTCCTGTCTCGTTATGAACCGGTGGCGCCACGCAGAATGAAGGCGAGCACCTGGTCGACGGTCTGCTCGCGCTTCGTCTGGCCTGCGGAGGGTTTCGACCAGCGCAGATACCAGTTGATGACGCCGAGCATGTTGAAAGCGGTGACGCGGATGTCGCCGTCCGCGAGGAGGCCCGCGGCACGCAGGCCTTCGAGTTCTGCAACGTAGATGGTCAGGATTTCGCGCTGGATGCGCTTGTTCGCCTTGTTGCCGCTCGCCGAGAGGCGCTCCTCGTCGATGAAGAAGATGCGCGATTCCCGCCGGTATTGTTCCGAGACGTCGAGATGTTCGCGCACCAGCGCGGCGATGCGCGCGCGCGGCTCCGAAACGCCTTCGAGCGCGCCGCGCAGGCGGGCGGGAAGCGCCTTCACCGAGCGTTCGAGGATGGCGAGCCAGAGCGCCTCCTTGTTCTCGAAATAGTGGTAGACGTTCGAAACGCTGCGCCCCACCGCGTCGGCGATGTCGCGGATCGACGTTCCCGCGAAGCCGTTGCGGGCGAACAGCTCCACCGCGACCTCCACGAGTTCCTCGCGGCCTCGCGCCTCACGTGCTGCGGACGAATTCTTAAGGCTCACGACGCGCGCCATACCCTCTCCCCAATCGTGTCCGCCGAATCGCGGATCTTGTCTGTTCTATCACGGTCTCGAATCAACTCGGATAGAACGATCGTTCTATAATTGGACGATCGGTCGGAGATTTGTCAAGAGATGAGTGTGCGGCGCTCATATTTTACAGATATCGTTGTTATAACACGAGAAAAATTTATATTGAGCATCGCGCCCCGCGGCGTATATTCTGGTTGATGAAAAAGATCGACCGATCGGTCTATTTATGATCCGACAACGGGTCGGTTGTTTCCATCGGGGGAGTTGAAAGCATGGACGGCGCCTATTCGCGGCTGATCCCCATCGGTGCCGAGCGTATGCATGTGCGCATCTGGGATGCAGGCGGTCCCACGGTGATGATCGCGCACGGTGTCACGGGCACCAGCGCCGATCATACGCCGCTCGCCCGCAATCTGCGGGCACGGGGTTTCCGCGTGATCGCGCCCGATGCGCCGGGCTGCGGCCGGTCCGATCCGTCGCCCGATCCCGAAAACGGCTACGGCCTCGGTGCGATGGCGGTCACCGTGCGTCGCTTCCTCGATGTCGTGGCGGACGGCCCCGTGCACTGGGTGGGTGCCTCCAAGGGCGGCGCGCTCGGCATCCGCATCGCCGGGGAGACGCCGGAGCGCATCGCGAGCCTCGTGCTTTACGATGTCGGCACCACGCTTCCCGATGCGATGCGCAGCGTGCTCGGCGAGCGCCTCGGCGGTCCGCCGCGCTTTTCCAGCATGGGCGCGTTCCGCGAACACGTCGGGCGTTTTTTCGAGCGCGCCGGCGCCAGCCTCTCATCCGATCGCCTCGACGAGATCACCATCGGCTGGTCGCGCCGCCTCGACGACGGCGGCGTCGGCTATCACTACGACCCGGCGCTCTCCAACCAGTTCCGCAACAACCCGGAAGACTTCGCGCTCTGGCCGTGGTGGGACCGCGTCGCCTGCCCGGCGCTCATCATGCGCGGCGAGCGTTCGAACGTGCTGAGCGCAGCCGAGCTCGCCGAGATGGCGGCGCGCAACCCGCGCGCTACGGCGCATGAGGTCCCGGGCGCCGTGCACGTCGACATGCTCGACAGCGCGGAGATGCAGAAAACCATCATCGATTTCATCGCGGCCCACGGGCTTGGGGAGGGAGTTGCAGCATGACAGGACGGGTTCAGGACAAGGTCGCGGTCATCACCGGCGCCGCGGGAGGCCTCGGCCTCGCGATGGCCGAAGCGCTCGGCCGCGAAGGCGCGGTTGTCGTCCTTACCGACATCGACGCCCCGCGTGGTGAAGCCTCGGCGAAGTCTCTCGCAGCGAGCGGCATCCGCGCCCGCTTCGTCCGCCAAGACGCGACCGTGCCCGAAGAGTGGGAGCGGCTGACGGCGGACGTCCTCGCGAACGAAGGCCGCATCGACGTCCTCGTCAACAACGCGGGCGGCGGGCTCGACATGGACATCGAGAGCATGGATTTCGCGCACTACAAGCGCATGATCGCGCTCAATCTCGATACCGCGTTCCTCGGGTGCAAATACGGCATCGCCGCGATGAAGGGCCGCGGCGGCTCGATCATCAACATCTCGTCGGTCGGCGGCCTCATCGGCACGGCGGCGCTTCCCGCCTATTCGGCGGCGAAGGGCGGCGTGCGGCTGCTCACGAAATGCGTAGCCGCGCACGCCGGCCAGCGCGGCTACGGCATCCGCGTGAACAGCGTCCACCCCGGCCTCATCCGCACTGCGGCGGGGGTCGAGGTGACGCGCATGGCGACGGGCCTCGACGAGGAAGGCGCGGTCGCCGCCTTCGCCTCGCTGCACCCGATCGGCCGCGTCGGCCAGCCCCACGAGATCGCGAACGGCGTCGTCTTCCTCGCGTCAGACGAATCGAGCTTCATGACCGGCTCCGAACTCGTCATCGATGGCGGCTACACGGCGGTTTAGTCGCCGAAGGCCCGGATCGTCTCGATGAACCGCTCGCCGTAGGCATCGAGCTTGCGCGCGCCAACGCCGGAAATCTCTGAAAGCCCCGCGCGCGAGGTCGGCCGCGCCGCTGCCATCTCGCGCAGCGTGCTGTCGTGGAAGATCACGTAGGGCGGCACGCCCGCCTCCTCGGCAAGCGCGCGGCGGCAGGCGCGCAGCGCCTCGAACAGCGGATCGCCCACGGGATTGTCCGCCTGCTGCTTCTTGCCGCGCCCGGCGCGCTCGCGGCGCGGCGGCAGCACCAATGTCACGCTTTCCTCGCCGCGCAGGATCGCCCGCGCGCCGGGGCCGAGCGCAAGCCCGCCGTGTTCTGTTGGCGTCACCGCCTCCTGCACCAGCAGCGCGCGCGACACCGGCTTCAGCAGCGGCGCCTCTTCGGCAGAAACGATGCCGAACACGGTCAGGCTGTCGTGTCCGCGCGCGCGCACCTTGTCGCTCGCCTTGCCGGTCAGCACCTCTTCCAGATGCCCGATGCCATAGCTTTGGCCCGTGCGGTAAACGGCGGAGAGGAACTTCCGCGCCGTCTCCGTGGCGTCGATGCTTGCGGGCGGGTTCAGGCAGTTGTCGCAGTTGCCGCACGTCTGCGGCGGGCTTTCGCCGAAGTGTTTCAGCAGCACCGCGCGGCGGCACCCGCCGGTTTCCACGAGTGCGCCGAGCGCCGAAATGCGCGTGCGCTCGCCCGCCTGCCGCGCCTCTTCCACCTCGAAAACGCGCGTCCGCGCGCGCGCGAAATCCTCCGCGCCCCAGAACAGATGCGCTTCGGCGGGCTCGCCGTCGCGCCCCGCGCGGCCGCTTTCCTGGTAATAACCCTCGATCGATTTCGGCAGGCCCGCGTGCGCCACGAAGCGCACGTCGGGCTTGTCGATGCCCATGCCGAACGCGACCGTCGCCACCATCACCATGTCTTCGCTGGCGATGAAGGCGGACTGGTTCGCCGCGCGGACTTCGGCGGGAAGCCCCGCATGATAGGGCAGCACCCGCCGCCCGCCGCGCGACAGCGTCTCCGCCAGGCTCTCGGTCGCCGCGCGCGTCTGCGCGTAAACGATGCCGGGGCCGGGGTTCGCGGCAAGAAGCTCGCCGATCTGCCGCGTCAGGCCGTTGCGCGGATGCACGGTGTAGCGGATGTTGGGCCGGTCGAACCCGGCGATGATCATGCCCTCTTCGGGGATACCGAGCGCGGCGAGCACATCGATCCGCGTATGCGCGTCGGCGGTGGCGGTCAGCGCGAGGCGAGGCACGTGTGCGTAGTCGTCGAGCAGCGGCCGCAGCAGGCGATAGTCCGGCCGGAAATCGTGCCCCCATTCCGAAACGCAGTGCGCCTCGTCGATCGCGAACATCGAAATGCGCGCCTCGTCCAGAAGCTGCCGGAACCCGTCACCGCTCGCGCGCTCGGGCGCCACGTACAGCAAATCGAGTTCGCCCGCGCACAGCCGCCGCTGCGTCTCCCAGCGGTCTGTATCCACCGATGTCAGGCTCGCCGCGCGGATGCCCACGGCCTCCGCTGCGCGCAGCTGGTCGTGCATCAGCGCAATCAGCGGCGAGATGACGACACAGCAGCCGTCCATGGCGACGGCGGGAAGCTGGTAGCACAGCGATTTGCCCGCACCCGTCGGCATGATGGCGAGCGTATGCTGCCCGGCAAGCACGCGCGAAACGACCGTCTCCTGCACGCCCCGAAAGGCGGGAAAGCCGAAAACCTCGTGAAGAATGGCGGCGGGATCGCGTCGCATTGCAGCGCGTGTAGGGAACCGGCGCGGACTATGCCAAGCTGAAACCGCAGGGTCAGCGAAAATGAAACGTCAGCGTGAAGCGCAGCGCATCATCGGGCAGGGCTTCGGGCGGTAGGGGGACGGGCGCTGAAAGGCGCACGGTCCGCAGCGCCAGCCGGTCGAGCGACGTGCTGCCGCTCGGCTGCACGAGCTGAATATCGGAAAGCCCGCCACTCCGCGTCACGCTGAATGCGACCACCGCCTCGCCATCAAGCCGCAGCCCCTGCGGCCGCCGCGCCGCAATCCACCGCCACAACTGCCGGGCATAATCGTCGCGCACGGCATCGGCGTTCGAAGGCGGGGGCGTCTCCGGTCGCGGCGGCGGCGTGATCGTTTGCACTGCGGGCGCGGCAGGAGGCAAGATTGCGGGCAGCGAAGGCACCACAATCTCCGGCGCGGCCCTCGGCGGTGCCGCGCTGCGCTCCGGCGGAGCGGTCCGCGATGCGGGCGCGGGCGTCACCACCTCGTCGGGTTCCGCAACCGGCGGCAACAGCGTGATCGCCGCTGTGTGCAGCGCGGGCACGGGCGGCGTGTCCGCCCGCCCGCCGAACACGAACGCGGCAACGGCAAGGTGCAGCGCGGCGGACACGAGGATCGCAGTGATCCTCGCGCCGCCCGCTTGCCCGCCGGAACCGCGCCCGCGCATGGGTTCAGAACGCCGCCGAAAGCCCGACGTTTACCGATCGGCCGCGCCCCGGCACGGCCCGCAGCACGCCGGTCGCGTCATAGTCGCCAAGCGACTTGCCGCCGAGCGGCAAGGCATAGCCCGTATCGAACAGGTTCTGCACATCCAGGCTGATGCGGTAGCCGCCGAAGCGGTAGCCGGTCGATACGTTCACCAGCGCATAGCCATTGGTGACGGGCTCGTTCCGCGTCGCATCGACACGCGTCTTGTCGTCGACCAATTCCACCTCGATCAGGCTTTCCCAGCCGCCAAGCGCGTGTTCGATGCCGATCCGGGCATTCAGCGGCATCTGGTGATAGAGCGAACCGCCGTCGTCCCGGTTCTTGCCGCGCAGCCAACTCGCGCTCGCCGTCAGCTTCGCCTTGCCTGCCGCGCTGCTCGCCCAAAGCGGCATTTCGCCCGACACGTCGACGCCGTAGAATTCGGCGTCCTGGTTCACGAACTGCAGCTGCGCGAACGGGGTCGGCATCCCCATCATGTCGGTGAAGTCCTGCAGCTTCACCGCATCGATATAATCGTCGACGCGCGTGTAATGCGGCGCGATCTTCAGCGACCAGCTCTCGGCGCCTTCGCCCTTCAGGCTCAGCGCCGCGCTCAGCGTGTCGGCTGTCTCGGGCTTCAGCGCCAGATTGCCGACATAGCCGTTGCCGTCGCCGTACCAGCCGATCATCCGGCTCGACATCGAGCCGCGGCCCCACGAATAGCGCTCGTAGACGTTGGGCGAGCGCACCTTGCGCGCGTATCCGATCTCCAGCGCCGCGCGGTCGCTCGCCGCATAGCGCGCGATCGCGCTCCAGCCCCAGTTGCTGTCATGGCGTTTGCGGTCCGCCGCGTTGAACGCCATGGCCGCCATCGCGTCCGCCATGTTCATCATGGATGTCGAATAGGCCTGCACCTCGCCCGTGTTCATCCACACCTGGTCGTTCCTCACGCCGATCGTGGTCGTGAATGCGGGCGACCATTTCGCTTCCCATTCGGCGAAGCTGCCGAGCCGGTCGCGTTTGGAGGCGTTCACGTTGATATAGGTGTTCGGCCCCATCATCATGCTGCCCGCAACCGGCGGCCAGTAATCGTCGAGCCACTGGTGGTGGAATTCGCTGCCCACGCGCAGCGTGTCGCGCGCATTCAGCGGCAGCTCCGTCTTCAGCGTGTAGCCGATCGTGTGCACCTCGGTGTTCATCGGCATGCCGCCGCTCGCCGTGCCGCCCTTGTCGGCCAGGAAGTTCATGCGGTGGTCGGTGTCGCGCCAATAGGCACGAAGGTCGATGTCGCCCCAGTCGAACGTGCCTTTCCAGCCGCCGTTCAGGAACCATGACCGGTTCGATGTCATGTCCATGTACTGGTTCGGGAAGCCTTCGTAGGGCGAAAAGTGGTAGCCGCCCTTCAACGTGAACAGCCCGGCGTCCGTGTCGGCCGCGAAGCCCAGCGCGTGGTCGGTCTTCTTGTATTCGGTGGATCGCACCGTGCCGTCTTTGCCGCCGCCCTTGTAATTGTCGCTCTGGGTGAAGGATCCGTCGTAGGTGAAGCTGGTCTTGTCGCCAGCGATCGTCAGCGATGCGGCACCCCCGAAACCATCGCCGTTGCTGCGATAGAAAGTCGAAACCTCGCCCGTCACGAGCGTCTGGCCCGCCGCCGCGAAGCGCGGCGTCGCGGTTTCCACGGAGATGACGCCGCCGATGCTGTCGCCGCCCATCGAAACCGGCGACACGCCGGTGATCACGCTCACCGCGTCGATCGTCTGCGGGTCGGTGTACGACAGCGGCGGGTTCATGTCGTTGGGGCAGGCGCTGTCGATCGGCGCGCCGTCGATGCGTATCGAAAGCCGGGGGCCGTTCAGGCCGCGGATCGTCGGCAGACTCGAAAACCCGCCCGCGCCGTAAGCGGAAACGCCGGGGATGCGGGAAAGGAGCGCGCCGGTGTCGCTGCTGCGCGTGGCGGCGAGGTCGTCCTTCGAAAGCGTTTCGGCAGAGGCCGGGGCGATGCTGGAATCGACATCGATATCGGGAAGCGCGGTCGGCTCTTGCGCGGCGGCGGGTGTGGCAACGGCGAGTGCGGCCGCAAGCGCGGCAAAAGAGGTGCGGGACATGGAAACTCCATCCTGTGCTGTGGGGCAACGGCCGGGCGCGAATGGCCCGGCAGGCGGTGGAGATGCGTCCGCAGAAAAAAAGGGGGGGCCGAAAAGGCCTAGCTGCGGACGCGAAGGCCCGGCGGTCCGCGCAGCGGCGGCCTCAGTCGCAGCAGGGCCGCGCGCGGCGCCTGCTGCGGCATATGCAGCGCAGCAGCCATGATGAAAACGATCGCGAGGGCCAGAAGCGCCGGATCGGCAGCGCCGAGCGCGGGCGCGGACAGTCCGCCGAAGGCACACGGCATGTCGTTGCTGCTCTTGTGTCCCTCGCCCGAGGGCGCGGCGACCGCGACCGATTTCAGCCCCTCGCCCGTGCAGAGTTCGATGACCATCACGCCGTCGACGACGGCGGGCATGAACCCGGTGGGCACCAGCACCTTCACGAGCAGCGCGGCGGCGGCGAGCCAGACGGCAAGCCACCGGTAGCGCAGCAGGGTTCCGTGCATCGTGTTCACGGCCTATCCCCTAGCCGCAGCGGGCCGGTATTGTCGCGGGGATAGGGTGTCGCACCATCAGCCGAGGCGGCGCGCGACCGAAAGCGCGTGCGCGGGCAGGCCCTCCGCTTCGGCGAGGCGTGCGGCAGCAGGGCCGACGGCGGCAAGGCCTTCGGCCGAACAATCGAGGAAGGTCGTGCGCTTCATGAAGTCCGCCACCGAGAGCCCGGAGGAGAAGCGCGCGCGGCGTCCCGTGGGCAGCGTGTGGTTCGGCCCGCCGAGATAATCGCCGATCGCCTCGGGCGTCCGGTAGCCCATGAATACCGATCCGGCGTGGCGCACGCGCGCGAACATGGCCTGCGGGTCCGCGATGCTGAGCGCGAGATGTTCGGGCGCGAGCGCGTCGATCAGCGGCGGCGCTTCGTCGAGGCTGCGGACCGTGATGATCGCGCCGAAGCGCGCCCAGCTTTCGCGGGCCACCTCGCCGCCGAGTTGGTCGAGCGTGGCGTCCACGGCCTTTGCCGTGCGCGCGGCAAGGCCCGCATCGTCGGTGATGAGGATCGCCTGCGCCGTGCGGTCGTGCTCGGCCTGGCTCAGCAGGTCGGCGGCAAGCCAGTCCGGGTTCGCGGCGCTGTCCGCGACCACCAGGATTTCCGAAGGCCCCGCGACCATGTCGATACCCACGCGGCCGTAAAGCTGCCGCTTGGCTTCGGCTACGTAGGCGTTGCCGGGGCCGGTGATCTTGTCGACCGGCGCAATCGTGTCTGTTCCGAAGGTCAGCGCCGCGATCGCCTGCGCGCCGCCGACGCGGTAGATCTCGTCGACGCCCGCGAGGCTGGCGGCATAAAGCACCAGCGGATTGACCGTGCCGCCCGGCGTCGGCGTCGTCATCACCAGCCGGCGCACGCCCGCGACCTTCGCGGGGATCGCGTTCATCAGCACGGTCGAGGGATAGCTCGCCAGCCCGCCCGGCACGTAGATGCCGACATCATCGATCGCCGACCAGTGCCACCCCGCACGCACGCCCACCGCGTCCACCGCATCGTGGTCCGCCGGAAGCTGCCCGACGTGAAACGCGCGGATGCGCTCCGCCGCAAGCTCAAGCGCCGCGCGGAGGTCGGGAGCGATCTTGTCTTTCGCGGCGCTGATTTCAGCGTCGGTGAAGCGCAGCGTCGTCGTGTCGAGCCGGTCGAAGCGCTGCGTCAGTTCGAAAAGCGCCGCATCTCCCCGCGCCCGAACGTCGGCGATGATCGCGGAAACCGCCGCCGAAACATCGGTCGCCGTCTCCCGCCCGGCATCCACGAAGTCCGCGAAGCGCCCCGCGAAATCCGCGTCGGAGGTGGAAAGTTCAAGCGGCACCGGCAGCCTCCCGGAAGCGCTCGATCCACGGCGCGATCGCCGCCGCCTTGGTCTTGAAGGCCGCGCGGTTGACGATGAGGCGGCTCGTCACCTCGGCTATTTTCTCTACTTCGACCAGCCCGTTCTCTTTCAGCGTCCGCCCGCTCGACACAAGGTCGACGATGCGCTGCGTGAGGCCGAGCCGCGGCGCCAGCTCCATCGCGCCGTTCAGCTTCACGCACTCCGCCTGCACGCCCCGCGCCGCGAAGTGCTGGCTGGTGAGGTTCGGGTACTTGGTGGCGACGCGCACGTGGCTCCAGCTCCTCGGGTCGTCCCCCGCCGCCATCTCGGCGGGCTCCGCCACCGAAAGCCGGCAGCGCCCGATGCCCAGGTCGACCGGCGCGTAAATCTCGGAGTAGGCGAACTCCATCAGCACGTCGTTCCCCGCGATGCCGAGGTCCGCCGCGCCGTGCGCCACGAAGGTCGCCACGTCGAACGCGCGCACGCGGATCAGCGACAGGCCCGCGATGTTCGTGGCGAACTGCAGCGCGCGGCTGCTCTCGTCGGCGAACGCAGGTTCGGGCGCGATTCCAGCGCGCGCGAGCAGCGGCAACGCTTCCTCAAGGATGCGTCCCTTAGGGATTGCAAAGACCAGTTCCGTTTTCATCGCGTTTGCCTGTAAAGAAGGCGGTGCTGCGCTGCAACGGACTCGGCGATCTGCCGAACGGACAAAAGCACAGGCGGGGAGTTTGTATATGGTGGACTGGTGGTCTTCGGGTCCGCAAATGGTCCGGCTTTGGCGCATGTCGATGGAAACCTGGTCGGCTTCGATGGTGGTCATTGCGGAGCGCAGCGCGATGATGGGAAACGCGGCAATGTTCCCGACGGCGCGGGACATGCAGGAATTCGGCCGCATGGTGCCTGAAAAGATGGATGCTTTCACGCGCAGCATGATGGGTGCCGCGCGCGCGCGCGATCCCATCGAGGCGGCGGAAAACGCGCTTGCCCCAGTGCATGAGCGTGTTACCTCGAATGCACGGCGCCTTCGCCGCCGCTGAGCGTCCCCGAACAGCAACCTTGCGTTTCTGCGCCTTTTCCGCCAAGGGCAGGCAGCATTTGCGGGCGCTTGCCCGCGCAAGGAGACTGAATGGCGAAGGAAGAACTTCTGGAAATGCGGGGGACAGTCACCGAACTGCTCCCCAACGCGATGTTCCGGGTCAAACTTGAAAACGATCACGAGATTCTGGGTCACACCGCAGGCAAGATGCGCAAGAACCGCATCCGTGTGCTCGTCGGCGACGAGGTGCTCGTCGAACTGACGCCCTACGACCTCACCAAGGGCCGCATCACCTACCGCTTCAAGTAACGGAATCGTCTGTGCCGGCGCTGGTCCTTGCCTCATCGAGCCCGCGCCGCCGCGCCCTTCTCGAACAGATCGGCATCGTTCCGGCGCGCACGCTTTCGCCCGACATTGACGAAACGCCCCGGCGCGGCGAGCTGCCCCGCGACTATGCGGTGCGCCTTGCCGCCGAAAAGGCCGCTGCCGCCCCGCGCGAACCGGGCGAGGTGGTGATCGCGGGCGATACCACGGTCGCCGCAGGTCGCCGTATCCTGCCGCCCGCCGAGACGGATGATGTCGTGCGGCACTGCCTCACGCTGCTTTCAGGGCGGCGGCACCGCGTCTACAGCGCCGTCGCCGTCATCGATGCGGAGGGGCGCGTGCGCCAGCGCGTTGCCGAAACCATCGTAACCTTCAAGCGGCTCTCGGATGCCGAGGTCGACGCCTATGTCCGCGCGGGCGAAGGGCGCGGCAAGGCCGGGGGCTATGCGATCCAGGGCCGCGCCGCCGCGTTCGTACGCTTCCTTTCGGGCAGCTATTCGGGCGTTGTCGGCCTGCCGCTCTACGAGGCATCGGCGCTTCTCGCCGCGTCCGGCATTGTCCCCTCCGATGGCTGAATGGCTGATCGAGCGCGGCATCGGCGAAACCCGCGCCGCGCTCATCGAGGCCGGCGCGATCGCCGAAATGCGGATCGAGCGCGAAGGCGTCGGCCCCCGCGCGGGCGAGATATGGGATACGCGACTGACGGCGAAGCTCGGCGCGCGGCGCGGCATCGTGCTGCTGGGCGATCACGAGGCGCTGCTTGAACCCGTTCCCGCCGATCTTGCCGAAGGCGGGCTCGTGCGCGTCGTCGTGCTGCGCGAGCCGATCCCGGAGCGCGGCCGTCCGCGGCTTGCGAAGGTGCGGGCCGAAGGCGCTGCGGGCGCGGTGCCCGGGCTGATCACGGCGCCCGCGTTCGATCCTCCCGGCGCGCGCGCGCTCGGCCACGGCGAAGCGCTGGATGACTATGGCTGGGGCGAGGCGATTGCGGAGGCGGAAAGCGGCCATGTCGCGTTTACCGGCGGCAGCCTCGCGATCGTGCCGACCCCGGCGATGACGACCATCGACATCGATGGCGATCTCCCGGCCGTGGACCTCGCGATGGCCGGAGTTCGCGCCGCCGTTGCTGCGATCCGCCGGTTCGACATCGGCGGCTCCATCGGCGTCGATCTGCCGACGCTGCGCGACAAGGCCGCACGCCAGGCCGCGGGCGATCTCGTCGATAGTCTGCTCCCGCAGCCCTTCGAGCGCACAGCCGTGAACGGCTTCGGTTTCCTCCAGATCGTCCGCCCGCGCCCGCGCGCCTCAATCATTGAGCGTGTTCAGAACGCACCGGTGGAAACCGCCGCGCTTGCGCTCCTGCACCTTGCCGCGCGGACGCCGGGGGCGGGGCCGCGCACGCTCACGGCCGCGCCGCGCGTCGCCGCCTGGCTGCGTGCGCACGCGCCGTTCGTCACCGAACTCGAACGCCGCATCGGTGCGCAGGTCGTGCTGGCCGAAGATGCCGCACTCGCGCTACAAGCCGGCCATGTCCATGCCGTCCAAAGCTGACTCGCGCCTCGGTCGCTGCCCGATCTGCGGCAAGCCCGAAACGCCAGCACACAAGCCCTTCTGCTCGCAGCTATGCCGCGATCGCGACCTCATCTCCTGGCTCGATGAACGCTATCGCGTGCCCGTGCATTCCGATGAAGAACCCCCTGCCGAGGATTGACGCGCGGGTGCTGGACAAGCCCCGCGCAGGCCATTATGAGGCGCGCTTCATTCCGCATTCGCTGGAATGTGCCCGGGTAGCTCAGTTGGTAGAGCATGCGACTGAAAATCGCAGTGTCGGCGGTTCGACTCCGTCCCCGGGCACCATCGCCTCTTCCACCGACATCCGCAGGCGTCCAAAAAAGGGCAGAATTCTGCGCTTTTTGACGGTACATTGTCCGCCCGTGACCGTCCCAGTTTGTTGTCAACTTTTGCAGCTGACGGTACATTGACGGTACATTTTTTGGGAAATGTACCGTCATGCTGACTGATGCCGTCATTCGCAGACTGAAGTGTCGGGAGAAGCCCTACAAGGTCGCCGACATGTACGGGCTGTACCTGCTGATGCATCCGAACGGTGCGCGCTACTGGCGTTTCGATTACCGTCATGCGGGCAAGCGGGGCACCTTGGCGCTGGGCATCTATCCGGAGGTCTCCCTTAAAGAAGCGCGGGAAAAGCGCGCGAATGCAGGCAAGATGCTCGACAAGGGGTTGAACCCGTCCGCCTACAAGAAGCTGACCAGCGGCATCGCTTCCCTTGAGGGCGGTGATTCGTTCAAGGCGGTGGCCGATGAGTGGCTCGCGAAAATCGAGGCGGAAGGACGCGCGACGGCGACCATGGAGAAGCTGCGCTGGCTTCTCAGCTTTGCAGAACCGCTTATCGGGACATGCCCGATTGGAAAGCTTACCGCGCCTGAGTTTTTGACGGTGCTGCGGACTGTCGAGGTGCGCGGCCGGTATGAAACGGCACGGCGGCTGAGGAGCACCTTCAGCAGTGTGCTTCGCTATGCGATTGCCACGGGCCGCGCCAAGAGGGATGTGACGGTTGACCTTCGCGGTGCGCTCATCGCCCCCAAGGTTACACACCGCGCGGCCATCGTCGAACCCGCCAAGGTTGGCGCACTGCTCCGCGCGATCGAAGGCTACGAAGGTCAGCCTGCGGTTGAGTATGCGCTGAAAATCGCGCCGCATGTGTTCGTTCGGCCCGGCGAACTCAGGAACGCCGAATGGGACGAGTTTGATGCGGACGAGGCCGTTTGGACGATACCCGCTTCGAAGATGAAGATGGGGCGGGAGCATAAGGTGCCGCTCTCGAAGCAGGTCCTGGACCTGCTTGAGCGCCTGTATGCGATCACGGGAGACTCTCGCTATCTGTTTCCGAGCGTGAGGACGAACGACCGGCCGATCTCCGAAAACAGCGTCAATGCCGCCCTGCGGCGTCTCGGCTACGACAAGACCGAGATGACCGGGCACGGCTTCCGTGCGCTCGCGAGTACGCTTTTGAATGAAAGCCGCAAATGGCATCCCGATGCCATCGAGCGTCAGCTGGCGCACGTCGAAAACAACGATGTTCGGCGTGCTTACCTGCGCGGGGCGCATTGGGCGGAACGTGTCCGCATGATGCAATATTGGTCGGATCACCTCGACAAGCTGCGCAGGGCGAACGTCGTTCGAGGCAAGTTCACGAAGGAGAAAAGCCATCCGTCCTTCGGCCGAATGAAGTCAGTTTGACCGGCTCCCGCGCGGTGTGTGCGGGTCGCTTTGCCTTTGGTCCGGCCGTGCGGGTCCTGCAACCCGCTGGCGCGGGTCTTCCACTTCGTTCCAGCCCTACGGGTGCAGGCCCGGCCCTCATGGCCGGACCTGTCGGCGCTCCGCCGCCCACCCCGCTCTTCCGCCGGGTGCGGCTGTTGGGAAGAGGAGCTGGAGGATGGAACAGCGTATCAATGGAACCGCCGTGCCGCAGGAGATGGACCGGCTATCGGTGATGCGGCGGGTCCTCGAAGGTCTGCCCGAGACGACGCTGATCGTGTTCATGGCGCACCGGGTCGAGGGAAAGCGCTATGCCGAGATCGCGCGCGAGCTTGGCATCTGCGAATGGCGGGTCGAGCGCCACATGGTGCGCGCGATCGGCCGGATCGCGGACGTCGGCGCACGCTACCGGGCGGCGCTTGCGGCGCTCGATCCCGTGTCGCGGCAGGTGCTTGAACTGGCCTGGGATGGGCTCCCGAACGACCGGATCGCCATGCAGTTGGGGCTTCCTTTGAGCGAGGTCGAGACCCGCATGGCGGATGCCCTCGTAGCCTTGGATAAGGCCACAACCCTCTGATCAGGGGGTTGTGGCCGTAGCGCCCTGTTCTTGCAGTGCAAAGTCATGCCCCAGTTGCTAGGAAGGTCTTCGATGCGCACCGACCTCGATCATCTGCCGCCCGCCAAGCAGCGCGAACTTGAGCGCGTTCTTGAGGTGCTGTTCGCAGGGTTCGAGGAAGCCACCGCACTTGCGACGCAGGCATGGAAGAAGAAGGGCCGAATCCTCAAGATCGTGCTCTACGGCAGCTATGCGCGCGGTGGCTGGGTCGACGAACCGCATACCGCCAAGGGCTACAAGTCGGACTTCGACCTGCTCGTCGTCGTCAACGACAAGCGCCTCACCGACCGCATCCCCTACTGGGAGAAGGCCGAGGACCAGCTGATGCGCGAGTACGGCATCACCAAGACCCTGAAGACCCCGGTCAACTTCATCGTGCACACGCTGCAGGAAGTGAACGACGGCCTCGCGCATGGCCGCTACTTCTTCATGGACGTCGCGAAGGACGGCATCGCGCTCTATCAGAGCGACGACACACCGTTCCACACGCCGAAGCCCAAGACGCCCAAACAGGCCCTCGCGATGGCGAAAGAATACTTCGAAGAGTGGTTCCCGACTGCGAGCCATTTCCATGGATCGGCGAAGCATTCAGTGGAGCAAGGTTGGCACAAAAAGGCGGCATTCGACCTGCATCAGGCCACGGAACGTCTGTACCATTGCGTGCTTCTGGTTTGCACCTTCTACACGCCGCACGTCCACAATCTGGGCTTCCTGCGCACGCAGGCCGAGCGGCTGGACCGGCGCCTTTTCCATGTCTGGCCGCGCGATACGAAGAAGGAACGCGCCCTCTTCGAGAAGCTCAAGGAGGCCTATGTGAAGGCCCGCTACTCGAAGCACTACCGTATTTCTGCTGAGGAGCTGGAGTGGCTCGGTGTGCAGGTCGAAGAGCTCGGCCGTGTCGTCCATGCCGTGTGCAGCGAGCGCATCGCCGAGCTGGAAGCGGCCGCAAAATCCGGCGCTTCCCCCTCCTGAACCTGCCGATCCCGGCAGGTTGTGATGACGCGCCCGGCCCCATAGGCTGGCGTCATTCTTCCCCTTTCATGAACTGAACGCCAGCCTTTGGGGCCGGCGTTTTCTTGTTCGGGGCATGGCGGCGGAACCGGACAGACGTCCCGTCGTTCCTCTTTCCTCCACCGACTTCCGGTGCGGCCGCCAGCATCCAACTGCCCCCGGATGCTGGCGGCCAAGTCTCAAAACTAGCCGTTCAGCCGGTCCTTGACCGCCTTGGCAGGGCTGAACGTGAGCTTGTTCGACGCCGCGATCTGCATCGCCGCGCCCTTCGCCGGGTTGCGGCCTTCGCGCGCCGGAGAGGCCTTCACCTTGAACTTGCCGAAGCCGTTGAGCGACACTTCCTCGCCTTTGGCGGCGGCATCGGTGATCGCGGCGAACACCGCATCGACAGCCTTACGCGCATCGGCCTTGGTGGTCCCCAGCGTCTCGGCAAGCGCTTCGGCGAGGTCGGCATTGTTCATGTCTGAGCGTCCTTTCGTTGTGGGAAAGCCCGTCTGAGGCCCCGAGGAATCACTGTCAAACGAACACGTCGCGAACGAGGGAAAGTGCGGGGAAACTATGCCCAGAGCATCGCTTTCGATCGCCGCCATGCTGCAAGAATGCTGCGCAGCATGGCCTGTTTCCGATCCGTCGTCGCGTCCATTGCATCCGAAAAGTCGTCCACCGCCGTCCAGCAAAGCGAAAAGCGCCACCCCCTGATCAGAGGGTTGCCGTGCATGTCCATACGCGTCCGGGACAGGACCGGTTTGTCCGAGGGTTGGGAGGATGCAGGAGGGGGGTGGAAGCGAGAGGGAAGCGAAAGCAAGAGAAAGGGAAATGCTCGCTTTTCTCGCAAGTCTTTGTCTGCACGTCGGAATTCATGGAGATACCAGCCCTTAGGCTGGAGGCAAGCTACTCATTGCCTGAGACATGCTTGCCAGAAGTGGCGGAAATCCGGGCCGTTCGCCGTCTTTTCGCGAGATCGGCATGGAGCATCTGTCTGTCTGAGCGGGCTTAAGCTCGCAACGCACCGCCGCGACCGACATTCTATCGTTCGACTACGCCCCTGTCGTGTCAGGCGTCGGCCCTGGCAGCAGCGGGCGCGCGTCGAGGCCCGAGATTCCCTTCGGTGCACCGGACAGACCCTGTTCGAGGTCGGGCCACCAGAGCAGCATGGCATCAATGCCAAACACTGGCTCCTGCCTCGAAGGATTGCCCATGCTAACACCGCTCCCCCACGCCCCGCTCACGGTTCGCATCCCCGAGGCCTGCCACATGACCGGCATCGGGCGCTCGAAGCTCTACGAACTCATCAAGGCCGGTGAGATCGAAACAATCAAGGTCGGCAGCAGCACGCTCGTGACCGTGGCGGGGCTCGAAGCGTTCCTCGACAAATGTCGTGCGACCAACACGGCACGGCAGAGCGTATGATGCGAAAGGCCCGCATCATATCTGACCCGGTCGCGCAAAGGGCAGCGTCGCAGGGCCGCGATGCTGCGCATCGAGCCCGCAATTCGGAGACATACCTCACGCACGGGTGCTTCCCGCTTTTCCGCCGTTTATTGAGAGTGCGCCGAGGGTGCGCGCATTCGGCGTATCGGCAAACCCTCGCATTTGTGCGACTCTCTGAGAGTGCGCCGCGCACTCTCAGACCGGACAGCGCTATGAAGCCGGTCCAGTAGACCATCCGCGTGCCGGTTTCGCTCGACAAAGCGCTTCGGTCGCTGGCCAGGCAGCAGGACACGAGCGTCGACGCCGAGCTTCAGCACTGCATGCAAGCCGGCCTTACGGCGCTCGCCAATCCGCGCGCGCCGGGCACTGACGACCGCGAACTCGTGGATGAACTGGTATCGCTTGGCACCCACATCGTGGACGTCGAGCGGCTGCTCGATCCCACGCTGTTCACCGCCTACGCCGCCTACGGTTATACCCGCAGCGCGAGGCTCGGTTTCGCCGATGCGGTCAAGCACCGGAGGCAGCCGCGCTTCGTGAACCGTCCGCCCGTTCCGAAAACACCGTTGCGAAATTTATTCGCCAGGGTCGGAAGGATTTCTGGCAGTCGGGTCTCTTGCCGATCAGAAGAGATGTGTGTTTCGCGAAGGAGCGAGAAGGGCAGGCCGACGATCAAGGTTTCGAACCTGGAGCAGCGCGCTCGGATGGCGGCGTGGGTGGCACGGGAAGTATTGCCGCACGAAGCCGCCGTGCGCGTCGCGATCGGCCGGTTCCGCATACCGCCAGAGGATGTCGATGAAGTGATACAGGAAGCCTATTGCCGGCTGTCGATGCTCGACACGGTCGATCATATCGATCGGCCCGGTGCCTATTTCTTTTCGATCGCCCGCAATCTGCTCATCCGACGATTGAAGCGCGAACGGGTCGTGCCGATCGACGCCATCGCCGAGATCGATTCCTATGCGGATCATCAGCATCCTTCGCCCGAGCGTCAGGCTGCTGGGCGGCTGGATTATGCGCGGATGCTCGATTTCATGGGCAGACTGCCGGAACGCTGTCGCGAGATCGTGAAGCTGCGCAAGATCGAAGGCTGGTCGCAAAAGGATATCGCCGCGCATCTCGGCACCACCGAGAAGGCGGTCGAAAAGCAAGTCTGGGTCGGCGTGAAGGCTATTCAGCAGGCGTGGAGCGATGCCAGTCGCGAGGCCGAGAACCGCCTTGCTCCGCCCGATACCGAAAGGAGACGGCGCTGATGAAAGACCATGCCGCGTCCGAACGTAGGGATGCCGCCGCGGCCTGGGTCGCCCGGATCGACGCGGGCGGCTGGGCCGACGCCGATGAAGCTGAGCTACAGGTATGGCTCGAAGAGGATTCGCTGCGGCGCGGCGCGCTGCTCCAGGCACAGGCGGCCTGGATGACACTCGACAAGGGCGAGCCTGACGTGGCAGCGCGGACGGAACCGGCGGGTCGGATCAGCCGCCGTGGCCTGATAGCCGGCGGCGGTGCGGCGCTGGCCGCCAGCGTGCTGGGCGGCGTGATCTGGTCGCGGTCGAACACCAGCTACGTCACTGCCGTTGGGGAAATCCGTCGCATCCCGCTGGCCGATGGGTCGACCGCCGTGATCAACACGGCGACGAAGCTGGACATCAGGTTCGCAGAGGCCAGCCGCGAAGTCCGGCTCCGACAGGGAGAAGCCTGGTTTCAGGTTGCCAAGGATCCGGGCCGCCCATTTATCGTCGAAGCCGGTAATGTGCGGGTCGTCGCGGTCGGCACGGCCTTTTCCGTGCGACGGCGCGATGGCCGTGCCGAAATCCTCGTCACCGAGGGAGTGGTCGAAGCCTGGGCGACAGGTGCCGAGGGTCATGTGATAAGGCTGACGGCTGGGCAGCGCGCGCTGGTCGCCGACAATGCGGCGATCTCGCATGAGCCATCGGCGCCGTCGTCGGTTGATCGCGCGCTAGCCTGGCGTGGCGGCAAGATCGTCCTGGTAGGCGACAAGCTGTCCGATGCGGTGGCGGAGTTCAACCGCTACAATCAGCGACAAATTGTCCTCGTTGATCCGGCGATCACCGGCGAACAGTTCGATGGCATGTTCAGCACCAACGATCCCGAAGGCTTCGCAATCGCGGTTCGGAGCAGCCTGAGCGTCCCGGTCGATCTGTCCCAACCCGGTGAAATCCGCGTCGGCCGGCCGCGCGGCTGACAGATGTGACATTTTTTGGAGGGATTTTCATCGGTCAGGTCTCTCCATCCCCAGGCGGGCAAAGGGGCACGCCGACCGGGGGAACGATATGATGCAGGGTTTTGGGCGAAACGCGCTGCTGGCTTCGAGCGCGCTCATCTTCATGATCGAGACGCCGGCGATGGCGCAGACCAAGTCTTTCGACGTACCGGCGCAGGCCGTGCAGTCGGCGATCGGCGCGCTGGGCCGCCAGGCCGACATTCAAATCATCGCGGCGCGCAGGATCACGGCCGGCAAGGCCGCCAATGCGGTGCGCGGCGATATGACGGCGCAAGAGGCGCTCGCTGCCCTCCTCGCTGGCACGGGGCTCACCGTCTGGCAGACCGGCCCGCAGACCTACACCGTGATTGCGGCGGGAAACGGCCAGGCCGGCGATAAGGTCTCTTCATCGGCCGCCGAGGTGTCGGTCGAGGCGAGCGAGATCGTCGTCACCGCGCAGAAGCGCGAGGAGCGGCTTCAGGACGTGCCGGTTCCTGTCGCGGTGTTGCGGACCGAGGAGATGGGCATGCGCGAGCAGACCCGGCTCGAGGATTATTACAGCAAGGTGCCGGGGCTCAGTCTGACCTCGACCGAGCCCTATGGCGGATCGACGATCGCGATCCGCGGCCTTGTGACCGGTCTGTACGCCAGCCCGACCGTCGGCGTGGTTGTCGACGATGTGCAATATGGCTCGCCCACCAGCGGCGGCTTCGGCTTCCTGACGGTGGAACTGGACCCGAGCGACCTCACGCGGATCGAGGTGCTGCGCGGCCCACAGGGCACGCTCTACGGTGCGAGCAGCCTGGGCGGCCTCCTCAAATATGTGACGGCGGCGCCCTCTACCGCCGGGTTCAGCGGCCGCGCTCAGGTCGGCATCTTTGGGATCGAGAATGGCGACGGCCTCGGTAAGAGCGCGCGAGGAGCGGTCAACGTGCCGTTTGGCGAGAACGCCGCGATACGGGTCAGCGGCTTCGGGCGGTTGAGCCCCGGTTACATCGACGACCCCAGTCATGGCATCAAGGGCGTCAACAAGGCGGAGAGCTATGGCGGCCGCATCTCGGCGCTGTTCCAGATCGCACCCGATGCCACGTTGACGCTGGGCGCCGTGATTCAGAACGACAATGCCGATGGCAATTCGGTGGTCAGCCTGAAGCCGGGCCTCGGCGACTTGGAGCAGGATAATCCCCCCGGCACCGGCGGCTATCGCAAGAAGATCCGGATCTTTACCGGCAAGATCGCGGCCCAGCTTGGGGAAACCGAGCTCACCGCGGTCAGCGCCTATTCGATCAACAAGCCCTTCCTGCGGTTTATCTACAACGGGCTGAACCTCCCGCAGCGCGTGTCGTCGAAGCGGTTCACCCAGGAATTCCGCGCGCAGACGCCGATCGGTGAGAGCATTGATTGGCTCTACGGCGCCTTCTTCTCCACCGAGAAAAGCCATATTACCCAGCAGGGCTTTTTCGTCGATCTCATGACCGCCGAGCGCCTTGGGCCGAACGTTCTGGAGTTCGACACTCGCAACGCCTTCCGCGAATATGCCGCTTTCACCAATGTCCGGGTTGAATTGGCTGAAAGCTTCAGCCTCGGTATCGGCGGGCGGCTCAATCATAACAAGCAGCGCTATCAGCAGACGGCGGGCGGGACCGCCATCCCCAATGCGCCGAACGTCGGCCCCACCGTGCGGTCGAAGGAAACGTCGTTCACCTATGTGGTGGCGCCCGAATATCATGTGACGCCCGATGTCATGATCTATGGCCGGCTGGCGTCCGGCTACCGGCCCGGTGGCCCTAATACCCAGGCCGGCTTTGCGATTCCCGCGACATACAGCGCCGACAAGACGGTGAATTATGAGATCGGCCTCAAGGCGAATACGCCGTCGCGGCGGGGCTATTTCGAAGCGTCGCTCTATTCGATCGACTGGAAAAATATCCAGATCGCACTTCAATCGCCGCCTCCGGCATCGGTCGGCTATACCGACAATGGCGGGAGTGCGCGGAGCCGCGGCGTCGAGGTGTCGACCGAGTTGAAGCCTTTGCCCGGCATGGTCCTATCAGCCTGGTCCGCCTATAATGAAGCCGAGCTGACCGAGAATTTCCCGGTTATAAGCCCGGTGCCGGCGCGAAAGGGCGAGCGGCTGCCCTTCAGCCCCAAATGGTCGGGCAGCGTTTCCGCCACCCAGACGTTCGACATAGCCGCAGGCACCACCGGATCGCTCGGCGGATCGCTCAACTATGTCGGCAAGCGATCGGGCGGGTTCAAGGCGTTCATCGGCGGGCCGCAACCGACCTACGCCAAATATGTCCGCGTCGATCTGCACGCCGGTTTCGAGACCGGATCGTGGGGCCTTACGCTGTTCGCGAACAATGTGACCGACAAGCGGGCGATCATCGCCGGGGATGTGGCGATCTCTCCAGACTTCAACTTCATTCAGCCACGGACACTGGGCCTGTCGATCGCGCGCACCTTCTGACGGTGCGGCCGGAAAAGATGTCTGCCTCCGCGGGGGCTACAACCTTGGCGCCGCTCGCCATCGATCTGCCGTCGATCGATGCCATCGTCGATCGCCTGGACGTCATGGGATGTCCGGGCGGCGCGATCGGCGTCGCGGCGGCGGGTCGCACGGTCTTCCGCCGCGGGTTCGGGCTGCGCAGTCTCGACGGGGAACAGAAGGTCACGCCCCGGACGAGACTGCGCATCGCCTCGATCTCGAAACATGTCACCTGCCTCGCCTTCCTGTTGCTGTGCGAAGACGGGTTGGCCGATATCGATGCGCCGATCGGCCGTTATCTTCTCGATCTCGCAGCGCCTTTGCGTGATGCCACGATCCGTCAGTTGATGGCGCACACCAGTGGCATTCAGGATGCGCATGATGCCATCTGGAATCTCAGCGGCACCGGTATCGGGCTAACCAGCGGTCAGATCCTTGATCAATATCGCATGCTGTCGGGCCGCGACGGCGCGCCGGGATCGGCCTGGCGCTACAGCAATGGCGGCTATTTGCTGATCAGTGCTGCGATCGAGCAGATTTCTGGCCGTTCGCTAGAGGCGTTTCTGAAGGATCGGATATTCGACCCGATCGGCATGCGCGACACGGTGCTGCGCCGATCAGACTTCGATTTCCTCGCCAACAGCGCGCAACTTCACATGCGCCACGGGGACGGACCCTTCGATCGATCCTGTCTCGGCACCGAATGGGCCGGCGAAGCGGGTATCGTCTCGTCGATCGACGAAATGCTCCTCTGGATGCGGCACATGGATGCGCCCGTCGTCGGCCGCGCGGAAAGCTGGGCGGCGCTGCGGACGACGCAATCTCTGGTGGGGGGCGAAGGCACCGGCTACACTCTAGGGCTGCTGGCCGACGAGTATGCCGGGCACAGGACCCTATGGCATCCGGGCGGGGTCATGGGCGGCGGCGCCGCGATGATGAAGTTTCCCGACGCCGGGCTCGATATCATTGTCGCCGTCAACCGCGAGGATCTCGACGCGACCGCTATCGCCCATGATGTCGCCGGCTGCTGCTTGCCGCTGGCCGAACGCAAGCACGTCTCCGGCCGCACCCTGGATGGCGTCTATCTTTCCAATACCGGCCCGACGGTCGTGCGGTGTCGCTCGACTGGGGAGAGCCAGTTCGTCTCTGTGAACGGCTTCGAGCTTCGCTTCGATTGGGTGGCCGAGGATCGGCTTTTGCCTGCGCCGCAATGGCGGTTCTTCGCACAGGAAATCCAGCTTCTCGGGCCGGGCGAGATTCGCTTCGTCGAACGGGGCCGGGCCGAGCATCTGATCGCCGCGCCGGAAGAGGCTCATGATGCGGCCTTGCCCGCGGGCCGCTTCGGCTGCGCCATGGCATCGGCGGAGGCGCTGCTGTCCGGCAGTCGCGATAGCCCGACCATGCGCGTGTGCGGTCCCTATGGGAGCGTCCTTTACAGCCTTGAACACCTGACGGGCCGCCACTGGAGGGCGTTCCTTCCGACGGAGCCGCGCTGGGGCGGCATCCTCGCCTTCGATGGTCTGCAGCGCTTCTCCTTCACAACCATGGGCAACGCCGCGCTGCCGTTCATGCGGTGCGACTGACCATGGCCGCGACGATGATCACGCATCCGGACGAAGGGCGTGTCGGGAAGCCCGCGCACCGTCCTCATGACCAGCTGCTGCTGCTGATGCTCTCGGGTTTTGCCAGCGCCTTCGCGGTCACGACGATTAGCCCGATCCAGGAAACACTCAAGGCGTCGCTGGCGCTAGGTGACGGCCAGATAGGTCTGCTTCAGGGGCCAGCGCTCGCTCTTCCCATCCTGCTTGGGGCACTGCCGCTCGGCCTGGCGATCGACCAATATCGGCGGACCGCGCTGATCTTGTTCTTTTCGGTACTGCAGGTCGCCGCCACGATCCTGCCCGCGCTGTTCGGGGGTTTCCTCGTGCTGCTCGCATCGCGCTTCGTGGTGGGACTGTCCGCGACGGCGATCAGCACCACGATCTTCTCCTTGCTCGCCGATATCTACCCGCCCGATCGTCGCGGGCGGGCGAGCATGATGATCGTCATCGGGCAGAGTCTCGGGGTATCTGCAGCTTTCGGGTTCGGCGGCTTCCTGCTGGATTTTCCGGCAGGCCGCGATTGGCGATGGCTGCTGCTGTGGCTCGCCACGCCGTTGGGTGTCGCTGCCCTGTCGGTCCTGTTTCTCCGCGATCCCCTCCGGACAGGATCGGACGAAAAGGCGTTTGGCGTCGCTGTCGCCCTGCGCCGGCTTTGGGGTGTGCGCCGCCTGATGCTGATCCTCCTCGCCGGTTTCGCCGCGACCAAGATCGCCCATGTCGCCGCGCTCACCTGGACGGTGCCGGCTTTCATCCGTGATCTCGGCCTATCGATGCAGGATGCCGCCGCCGCGATGGCGGTCGTCGTCCTGATCGGCGGAGTCGCCGGCCCCTTGGTCGGCGGCTTTATCGCGGACCACTGCGAACGGACCGGCGGCGCGCGCCTGACCATGTTGGCGCTGGCGCTGCTCGCCCTTTCGACGCTGCCGCTCGGCTGTTTCGGGTTGGTCTCCGATCCCCTCCTGGCCTTCGCGCTGGCCGCCCTGTTCATGACGATGATCTTCGCGATCCTGGTAGCCGGCATCACCCTGTTCACGGTGATCATGCCGGCTGAAATACGCGGCCTGTCCTTGTCAGCACTCAGTGTGGCGGAAGTGGCGTTCGGCCTCGGCCTCGGGCCCGTCACGGTGCCCACCACTTTGTCGTTCCTCGGCGAAGGCGCGATGGTGGGCATGGCCCTCGCCATCGCCTGCACGGCCTGTGCTGTCGTTCAAATGATCCTGTTCCTGTGCGGCGGGCGCTTCTGTCGGCGACATGCTTGAAGCAGGCCCAATCTGGGCGCACTTCCTAGCCCACAGGCGCACCGCCCATCCCGCGAACGTCAGCCAAGGCTCCGTCTGCCACAAGGCGAGCCGGCCCTCCGTCATCTCGATCATCGCGATCAGTGGCACCGCGAGCCAGCTGAGCGGTGGGACGATCGGCGGCCCCGACGCCCGCGCCACGGCTTCGAGCGACGCGAACAGCGCGACCGCGATCATGATCGGCAGCAGGACCAAGCCGATCAGCTCCAGCCGACGATGCCCGTCTGTGCGCCCGCTGCTGATCAGCAACATCTGGGCGAGGAACAGCAGCATCCACGCGGTGAACACCGCGCCGTGAAGATGGATGGCCGGGTGAGCGACAACAAAGGCCGCCCGGTCTCGTGCGCGATCCCATGCGCATCCTCGTCCTGCCAGAAGTACAGTGCCCAGCGGAACACGCGCGCTGGCCCGTCAGGCGCCACGAAGCTAACAAGACCGACCGTTCCCGCGCCACCTGTGCGCGCGACCACCGAATTGGTTGTGCCGCCACTTAGCTCACTACGACCGCTGCCAGATGGAAGCCCCGTGCGGGGTGGAAGTACGTAAAGCGAACAAAGTGCGGTGGAGCTGAAAGCAAAGAGTGCAAAAAGTAGATGGTGTGGGAAGCGAACTGGAAAGCCCGACTTTAACGGTACATTTGACAGTACGACACCCACGCCAATAACATTCAACTAATTGAAATAATAAAAGAAATTTTTCCACTTCGATCCCGGCCGTGCCACTTTTCGGAAAGCCGCCTGCAACAGCAAGGCGCCCGCCGTCCTAAACGGGCAACCCCACATAGTTTTCCGCTATACTTACCTGCGCGGCGCGGCTCGATGAGATGTAATCGAGTTCAGCGGTCTGCATGGCGCGTTCGAAGGGGCCGTCATCCTGAAACCTGTGCATCAGACGTGTCAGCGACCAACTGAAGCGCTCGCATTTCCAGACACGGCGCAGCGCCTTTGCCGAATAATCGGAGATGGCATCGCGGTCGGCCTTTCGGAAGAAGCGGGTGAGCGCGTCCGCGGCGTAGTGGACGTCGCTCGCCGCGAGGTTGAGGCCCTTCGCGCCGGTGGGAGGAACGATATGCGCGGCATCGCCGCAGAGCAGCAGGCTCCCGTAGCGCATCGGTTCGAACACGAAAGAGCGCAGCGGTGCGATCGATTTCTCGATCGCCGCGCCGCGCGTCACCTGCGAGCGCGCCGCGGGCCCAAGACGGAGCGAAAGCTCATCCCACAGCCGTTCGTCGGGCCAGTCCTCCAGCTTTTCGGTGATCGGCACATCGATGTAATAGCGGCTGCGCGTCGCGCTGCGCATCGAAGCCAGGGCGAAGCCGCGTTCGTGCGCGGCGTAGATCAGCTCTTCGTTGCACGGCGGTACGTCAGCGAGGATGCCGAGCCATCCGAACGGATAGCTGCGCGCGAAAACCTGCCCAGCGGCTGGCGGTATCGCCTGGCGGCTCGGCCCGTGGAACCCGTCGCAGCCCACGATGAAGCGTGTGTCCACGCGGTGCTCACGCCCGTTCTTCCGGTAGGTAACGTAAGGGGCCCCGCCCTCGATATCGCGCAATGCGACCTCGGCACAATCGTAGCGAATCTCAAGGCCGCGCGGCGTGCTTGCATCCATGAGATCGCGGGTCAGTTCGGTCTGGCCGTAGACGACTACATGTCCACCAACGAGGGCTTCGAGGTCGATGCGGATCAGCCGCTCGCCGTCCGCCAGATTGAAGCCGTCATGCTTCAGGCCTTCGGCCTTGAGCCGGGCGTCGAGACCCAGCCGCTCCATCAGATCGACCGTGTTCCGTTCGAGCACGCCGGCGCGTATGCGAGAAAGCACGTGGGCCGGATCGCGGCGTTCGAGCACCATGCAGCCTATGCCTGCGCTGCGCAGGCTGTGGCCGAGCAGCAATCCGGCCGGACCCGCGCCGATGATGCAGACCTCTGTTCGCGCCATCGTGCATGTCCCTCAATCGGTGCCGAAGCCGAACAGTGCCCTCGGATTGTCCACCAGGATGAGCTTTCTGTCGGCGTCGTCGGGTGCCCACAGTGCGAGCTGGTTCAGTAGCGCGCCGGTATCGCGGCCGCCGTCCGGAATATGCGGCCAGTCCGATCCCCAGATCGTTCTTTCCGGGGCCGCGCGAACGATCGCCTTCGCGATGTCGTCCACGGCGTCCATGCCGCGCTTCTTCGCGAGCCGGTAAGGCGCGCTCGCCTTGAGCCAGCACTGTCCGCCTTTGAGAAGCGCGAGCAGGCGTTCGAAATCAGCCTCGGTGAGGCCGTCTTCCTCCAGCATGTAGCCCATATGATCGATGACGAAATCGATCTCGAGCGTCGCCAGGAAATCGATGAGATCGCGAACGATGTAGCCGGGCGCGTAGAACTGCAGATGCCAGCCGAGCGGCGCCACCTTTGCTGCCGAATCGAGGATGAAGCGCTGGATCTCTGCAAGCGGAAGCGCGCGCCGCTTGAAGAGGTCGAGCCGGATTCCACGCACGCCGACGGCGTGCCATTCGCGAAGCGTATCCATGGCGATGTCGGGCTCGATCATGACGACGCCGCGCGCGGCGCCCCCCGAAACCTTGAGAGCGTCGATCAGGCAGCGATTGTCGGTATCATAAAAGCTCGGCTGCACGATCACGAAAGAATGCAGGCCGAGCACGTCCATCACCGTCCGGTAGTGGGCGAGCTTCGCATCGGGCAGCGTGTACTGTGGATAGCGGACGCTGGGATAGGTTTCGAGCGGGCCGAACACGTGCATGTGCGTGTCGCAGGCGCCCGCCGGCATCGCGAAGCGGGGGTGTTCCAGCGAGTCCGCATCGCGCATCGGCTGCGAGACAAGAGGTTCGATGGGAATCATGTTGCGCGTCTCTCTATTCGCAGTTGAAGTCTTGCTCCGCCAACCGCTCCCGCCAGGCGTTGCGGCGTGCGGCGATCCCGTCCGCGACGATGTCGGTGTCGATCCCGGTGAAGACGAAGGGCGAGAAGCCTGATTTCAGGAAGGCGATGAAGTCCTCCTGGACGGCGATGCCGCCGATGATGGCGGCCTTGCCGTGCCGCCGCGCGGCATCGGCCACGGCCTTGCAGGCGCCCACGAACTCGGGGCGGCGGACGTCGCCGGGAAAGCCCATTTCCGCGGTCAGGTCGTTGGCGCCGATCGCGAGGATGTCGATGCCGTCCGTGGCGGCGATGCCGTCGGCGTTGCGAACGCCGAGCCGGGACTCGATGAGCGCCTGACAGACCGTCTGCCCGTTGGCCGCCGCAGTGAGTTCGGCGGCGGGCAGTCGGCTGAAGCCACTTTGCGGCAGCCGGGCAATCATCGACCGCTCGCCTGCGGGGGGAAAGCGGCAGCAGGCCGCAAGGCGCTGTGCCTGTGCCTCTGTTTCCACGCGGGGGAGGATGATGCCAGTGGCACCGCTGTCGAGGAGCCGCCCGATTACGCCGAAGTCGTTTTCGGGTACGCGCACCCAGGCGCCAAGCCCGAGGTCGTGCGCGCAGCTCAGGATCTGACCCGCCACGTCTATCGACATGCCACAGTGTTCGAGATCGACCCACAGCAGGTCGTAGCCGGCCATGGACGCCATGCGCGCGATATCCGGGGACCGCGCGAAGCGAATGCCGAGCGCGTAGACGGGGACGCCGCCGGCAAGCCGCGCCATAAGATCCAAACCGATCGCCGATGGCCTGCGGGTGTCGTAGCGCATGTCCCTCGTCCGAAGCTGCCCGCCGATGGAGCGGCGCTGCCAATCAGCGCGAACTCACGGCATTGCGTTGATTTGCCGGGGCCCATCGATTTATGCTAATTCAATCAAGCTCAACGATTGATTGCTCTGACATATCAATGGACCTTCGCCAGCTCCGGTATTTCGTCATGCTCTGCGAGGAGTTGCATTTCCGCCGCGCGGCAGAAAAGCTGAACATCACGCAGGCACCGCTCTCGGTGGCGATCAAGTCGCTGGAAACGGAACTGGGCGCCCAGCTGTTTCATAGAACGCAGCGCCACGTTTCGCTGACCCAGGTCGGCGCCGCGTTTCGCCAGCATGCGACAGCCGTGCTGGATCAGCTCGATCGCAGTATTGAGGAAATTCGCGAGATGGTCTCCGGCGAGGCCGGGCAACTTCGCATCGGCTTCACGACGGCCTCGTCGCTGCTCGTTTTCTTCCCCCAGATCATCCGCGCGTTCCGCACGCGCTATCCGAAGGTCGATATCCGGCTGCATGATCTGTCTTCGCAGCAGCAGATCGCAGCGCTGGAGAACAGGGACATCGATGTCGGTCTTCTTCGCAGCCCGCAGATTCCCGTGCGCTCGGATATCCACTTCGTCCAGATCCTGCAGGACCCGCTCATCGTCGCGATGCATGCCGACAGCCCGCTGCTCGCGCGCGAGCAGCTGCATATCGCGGACCTGCGCGGAGAGCCGATGATCTTCTATCCGCGAAACTCCGGCGTCGGCATTCACGAGCAGTTCCTGCGCCTGTGCGGCGAGGCCGGCTTCGTGCCCAATATCGTTCAGGAGGTTCGGGAATCCGCCACGATCATCAGCCTCGCTGCATCGGGCCTCGGCGTTGCCGTCGTGCCGTCCGAGCTGCAATGCATCAATGTTCCGAACATCCGCTTCAAGCCGCTCGCGGACGAGGGTGCCATGACCTATCTGGTGATGGCGTCGCGCGCTGGCGAAGCCAGCACGCTCGTCGCGAACCTCAGGCGCATGGTTCAGGCGTCGATCGCGCGATCGACCGCGCCGGTTGATTGCGTTTTCCCATCAATCGATGTGCAAGATTGAATTGGAATAAATCACCCGTTCTCACCTACCTCTACTGTCAGTCACGTTGCACCGCGGAGAAGGTCTGTCAGGGACGGGAACGGCGCGTCGGCTTTCTTCCCAAACCCTGCGATCCCAATTCTCAATGAACCTTCGCAAGGTGCCGGCTACTGTTCGGGGAGGCACAACAATGATCATGATATCGATGCCGCGTCATGCCGCGATCCTTCTGGCGAGCGCCGCGCTGCCGCTTTACGGACAGGCGGCCGCCGCCCAGACCGGGGGCGATGCAGTCGCCGCGGCGGACAGCGAGGTGCTGGACACCATCGTCGTCACGGCGATGCGGCGCGCGGAGAACCTCGAAAAAATCCCCGTCTCCATCACGGCGCTTACCGGCGGCACGATCGAGAAGCTCAATATCGAGACCACTGAAGGCCTCTCGCAATATACGCCGAGCCTGCACATCTACGCGGAGGCGGTCGGCTCGGAAAAATACACGATCCGCGGCATCGGGCGGACGAGCGAGGACCTGAGCGCCGACCCCGGCGTCGCGATCTTCCTGAACGAGGTCTATATCCCCCGGCAGGCGGCCGCGAACCTCGCCTTTTTCGATACGGAGCGCGTGGAAGTGCTGCGTGGACCGCAGGGCTCGCTTTACGGCAAGAACGCGACCGCCGGCGCCATCAACATCATCACGCGGCAGCCGACCGAGCAGCTCTCGGGCTACGGCGAAGTCGCCTACGGCAGCTTCGATCGCATTACGACGAAGGGCGCGATCAGCGGCCCGATCGTCGATGGCAAGGCGTATGCCCGGTTGGCGTTTCTCACGGACGACCGCGACGGGATGTACCGCAATCTCACCACCGGCGAGAGCGCGAACGATATCAACACGCGCGCCGTGCGTGGCACGCTGAAGATCACGCCGACGGATCGGCTGACGCTCAGCCTGATCGGCGACTGGGCGAAGAGCAAGCAGGACGGCGTGCTGAAGAGCATCATCTCGGACGTTCCGGGGCTGCGCTATGTCTTCTTCACGAACAACCCGGTGACTGGCGCGCCGCGCCCCGGCGTCACGCCGCCGGTGCAGGAAGAGAAGCTGCGGACGGCACGCTCGGCGATCAACGGCCGGCAGGGTGTCGAGACCTACGGCGGCGCCTTCAACGTGACTTACGAGGCCTCCGGCTTCGATGTCGTCGCGATCACCGGCGTGCGCGCCGAAAAGAGCTATGGGCTCGAGGACAATGGCCGCGCGCGGGAAGTGACCTCCTACACCGAAACCGCGCAGGATACGTGGTCGGCAAGCCAGGAACTCCGGCTGGTGTCGAGCGAACCGAACGAACCGGGCAGCGCCAACCGCTTCTCGTGGACGCTCGGCGTCTACGCGTTCCACGAGGAAGGCAGCCGCACGACGGATATCTATCGCAACGTCGCCCCGTTCAGCGGCATCGCGACCTTCACGCAGCGGATCAACACGGATGCGCTCGCCGCGTTCGCAGAAGCCAAGTACCGGGTTCTCGACAATGTCAGCCTCACCGCAGGCATACGCTACACGACGGAAGAAAAGGCGCTAGACGTCACCGGCATCGCGCGGCGGATTACGGGTATACCCGCAGGTGGACCCGTGTCGCCCTTCGTCAATGCCGATTACACGGCAAGCGCATCCAAGCGCTGGAACCGGCTCACGCCACGCGCCGTCTTGGACGTATCGCTCGGCGAAGGCGCGATGATGTACGCCAGCGTTTCGAAGGGATTCAAGAGCGGCGGCTTCCAGGGTCAGCCCCCGGCCCCCCCGCTCCGGGAATTCAGCCCCGAAGACGTGATGAACTACGAGCTCGGCTTCAAGGGCGACCTGCTCGACCGCCGCCTGCAGTTCAGCGCCGCGGTGTTCTACAGCGACTACAAGAACCTGCAGCTTCAAACGTTCGACATAAACGGCGCCCCGACGACGGCAAGCGCCAGCGCGCGCAGCAAGGGCGTCGAATTCGAGATCACGGCGCTTCTTGCAAAGGGCTTCACCGTCAATGCCGGGGCGTCGTTCATCGATCCCGAATACAAGGACTATATCGCGCAGCAGCCGGGCTTCAGCGATCCGGCGCACACCTTTGATCGTTCGGGCGAGCGGATTGGCGGCGTGCCCCGGTACAATCTTTCGCTGCGCGCCGATTATCGCCACTCTCTGGGCAATGCCGGTGATCTGGTTTTCTCGGCAAGCGCCGTCGCGGTCGACAAGGTGGTCACCGAGTTCAACACCCTGTGGGCGAACGAATACGCCAAGGGCGACGTTCGCCTGAGCTGGGAGTCGCTGGACGGCGGCTGGATCGTCTCGGGATGGGTCAAGAACGTAACGAACGAGATGTACTACCGCGGCGGCGGGCCGGTGGCGAAGTACGATACCGACAAGATCAGGCTGGGCCTGATCAGCGATCCCCGAACCTTCGGCGTGAGCGTCCGGCGTTCCTTCTGACGCCTGCCCAAAAACAGCACGTCGCCGGGCTGCATCGATGTTAGTACCACCTGAAGAGACCAGGGGAGAGCGGAGCATTGCCGATAGCGATTGACAGGCGATCGTTCATCGCACTCGGCGCGGGCGCGGCGGCATCGATTGCGCCCGCGCTTGCGAAGCCTGCCGCAGAGCGCCCGCCTAACATCGTGTTCATTCTAGCAGACGATCTCGGCTACGCGGATGTGGCCTGCTACGGCAACGCATCGCTCCGAACGCCCGCCATCGACTCGCTGGCGACCGACGGGATTCGCCTTCTGAACGGTTATGCGAATTCACCGGTTTGTTCCGCGACACGAACTGCGCTTATCACCGGCCGCTATCAGTATCGGCTTCCCATCGGGCTTGAGGAGCCGCTCGCGCACATCAGCCCCGATGTCGGTATCCCGAGGGACCACCCGACGTTACCATCGCTGCTTCGCGCCGCCGGCTACCGGACAGCGCTCGTCGGCAAATGGCATCTCGGAAAGGCGCCGAACCATGGGCCACTCCTCAGCGGCTACGACGAATTCGTGGGAATGCGTTCGGGCGCGACGGACTATTTCTCGCATCGGAGTGTGGTCGATGAGCCCGATCTCTGGAGAGGGGATGCGCCCCTTGAGGCAGAGGGCTATCTGACCGAGATTCTCGGGCGAGAGGCGACGGGGTTCATCGAGAGGAGTGTGTGCAATCGGCAGCCGTTCTTTCTCAGTCTTCACTTCAATGCTCCCCACTGGCCATGGGAAGCCCCCGACGACCAATCGGAATCGCAACGTGTTGCAGGTACCAAGCTGAAGCACCTCGATGGCGGAACGATGCGGACCTATCACCGCATGATTGAAGCGATGGACGCAGAGGTCGGGCGCGTGCTCGAAACGCTGGACCGGTTCGGCCTACGCGAGAACACCATTATCGTCTTCACCAGCGACAACGGCGGCGAACGCTTTGCGAAGACCTGGCCGTTCAGCGGCCAGAAGTCGGAACTGCTGGAGGGCGGCATCCGCGTTCCGACGATCGTGTCGTGGCCCGCCATGTTGCCGCGCGGGAAGACAAGCACGCAGACGGCGATCACGATGGATTGGCTGCCGACGCTGCTCGGTGCCGCGAAACGCACGCCCGATCCGGCCTATCCGACCGACGGCATCGATCTCTTTCCGTTGCTCCGCAGCGGCAGCACTGCCGAGCGAACGCTCTACTGGCGTTACAAAGGCAATCACCAGCGCGCGATGCTGCGCGGCGCCTATAAATATCTCAAAATTCTCGACAACGAATATCTCTTCAACGTCGATGAGGATCCACTGGAGCGGGCCAATCTCCAAAGCAGAATGCCCGATGTGTTCGAGGATATGACACGGTCATGGAAGGCGTGGAATCGCACCATGCTTCCGCAAATCGATGCAAGCTTCACTGAGGCCGTGATGGCCGAGGAGCAAGCGGATCACATCGGCGCGGGGTGGGTCGTCGAAACCGCCGACAATCCGGACTGAGGTTTAGTCCGCCTGATCCTTGTCCGCCGTGCGGGCCTTGCGCCGCAGGATCGCGGCGGCGAACACCGCAAGCGCAGCAACGGCGCCGGGAATGGCCGCAAAGCTCAGCAGGGTGCGGGGGCTCATTTCAGTCGCCATCAGGAAACCGCCGACGAGCGGTCCCACGATCGACCCGAGCCGTCCGACGCCGGCGGTCCAGCCGCCGCCTGCACTGCGAACCTCGGGCGGGAACAGGTCCGCGGTCATCGCCGGGAAGTTCAGCTGTGCACCGAGCAGGAGCATCCCGATGATCAGAAACCCGATCATCGCGGGCGCCGTCCCGGTCGCTATCTGGCCGACGACGAGTACAGCGAATGCGCCCAGCAGTGCGAAGCCGGCATTGAGGAAATAGGGACCGAACCGGTTGATGGCCTTGGCGGTAATGAGCGCGCCGACAATCCCGCCAAGATTGAGAACGACGGGCCCAAGCGCAGCGATCTGCGGACTCGCGCCCTCGGCAAGAAGGATGCTGGGGGTCCAGCTCACCAGGAAATAGGTGAGCATCAATGTCGAGAACAGTCCGGTCCAAAGCGCAATGGCGGGGAGCAGGCGTCCTTCGGCGAACTGCGCGGTGAACAGTTTCACCATCCCGGAGCCGAGATGGGAATGCGGGGCGACGCGGTAGGTGGGCATCGTCATGCCGACAGCTGCAGCGATCAGGCAGACGATCCCGGTACCCAGAAAGATCGCGCTGATGCCATGATGCAGCAAAGCGGAGGTGAGCGCACCGCCTACGACGGCGCCCAGCGGATAGCCGATGTACATCAGCGTCACCGTGCCGCTGCGTTTTCCGGGCGCGGCAAAATCGGCGGTCAGCGCGATGATGGCGGGGATGGCGCCCCCCAGGCCGAGCCCCGCGATAAAGCGCAGAACCAGAAGGCTCTGGAACGTTTCGGCGAGGGCACACAGTAGCGTTGCGACGCCTGCGAGCAGCAGAGACAGGACGAGCATCGGCTTGCGGCCGAGTCGATCGCCGAGCGGCCCCATCGCGAGCCCGCCGATAACCGCCCCGCTGTAGCCCGCGGCGAACACGCCGCCGATCTGGGGATGCGTCAGGCCCCAGTTCTGCGCAAGGAGCGGCGCGATGAACGCGATCATCAGCGTATCGTAGCCGTCCACCATGGCGATGAAGAATGCCTTCGTCGCAACGCTTTTCGATGTGGTGCCCGTAGACACCGGTGCGCTCGTCATTTCCGTTCACTCCCCCGGATCAACCGACTGAACCTCTCCCAAAGGCGCGCGCCGATCCAATTCAATCCTCCTTGACGATTGATGGGCGTTCTAAATCAATTGCCGGGTAAAAATGAAATTGTGCGAACCATTCGGCCGCAATACCCATGCCATGGCAGTATAAGCGCAATCCGGGCGAGGCAGGTGATGTCCATCCTTTCGATCCACCAGCGCCTTGAAACCTCGGGGGCAAGAACGGCGCTGCCGTTCAGGCGCGGGAACGACATCTGGCTTGGGGTGGCGCAGCTCGCCGAAGACATCGAAGGCACACCGCCGCACATGAACGGCGGCAACAACGACGTCGATGCGCTTCTTTTCAGGTGGAGCGATGGACGCTTCGAACCGCAAGCGCGTATTCCCGCGCACGGCGGCGAGGACATCGAGGTCTTCCAGATCGGCCATGCCGTGTTTCTGGCTCTCGCCAACCTCAGAAGCGGGTCGGGGCCTTACGAGCTGAACGTGGCGTCCGTCATCTATCGGTGGCGCGCTGGGGGATGGGAGGTCTTTCAAACAATCGATACCTTCGCCGCAAAACAGTGGCGCCACTTCACGTTCGACGGACGCCATTTTCTGGCGCTCGCGCAGGGGCTCACCCTGCCGCATCTCACCGCCGTGAATCCTGCGCAATCATGCATCCTTGAATGGAACGGTGCGCGCTTCGTGCCGTTTCAGGTGCTCGACGGCCGGTGGGGGTATAATTTCACGCACTTCACGGTCGATGGTGCGCACTATCTCGCCTACGCGGATCATACGAGCGAGAGTCTGGTCTACCGATGGGACGGCAAGGCCTTCGTTCGCTTCCAGTCGCTTTCCGACAAGGGCGGGCGGGCGTTCAGCCATTTCCGCTGGGACGGGACCGATTATCTCGCTTTCGCCCGGATCGACGGCGAATCCATGCTTTACCGTTGGAGCGGCGGCGAATTCGTGCCTTATCAGACGCTCGGCGGCCCGGCGGGGCGCGAGTTCTGCGGTTTCGAGTCCGGGGGCGATCTCTATCTCGTCCGCATCTGCTTCATCGAGGGAACACCGGCAGACCCGAAGAGCGATCTCCAGTCGGAGCTCTATCGCTGGAAGGGCGATCGCTTCGTTCTCGCCGAAACGTTTCCGACCTTCGGTGGAACCGATGCCCATGTTTTCGAGGAGAATGGCAGCAAATATCTCGTGGTTTCGAATAGCCTGACCGCTGATATCCGCTTCCGTACCGACACGATCGTCTACCGTCTCGGCGTTTGAGCAGGGCAATCCGATGCAAGAACCGCACGCTGCATTTCTGGATCTCTTCGAGGCCTACACCGGCCAGCCCGACGCGATCGGCCCGCACCGCAACGCGCACATGGGCAGGTTGTCGGCAGGCGACCCGCTTCTGGTGGCGACTGGAACCGATCTCGTGCTGTTCCCAGGCAGCGGCGCGAAGCCGCGCATCCTGAATTTTCGGCTCGGTACGCGGGGGTTCAAGGAACTGACGGCGATCTCGCACCTCGGTGTCGCGGTTCCCTACCTGCGGCGCATGTACGAGCTCGACTGCGCCCAGTGGCGGGATGACGCGATCCGGCTCAAGGCTGCCATCGAGACTGCCCAGCGTGTGAATTCACCCGCGTTCTGGCGTGACGATGTCGCCGCCGTCGCATTCAGGGGCCGCGAAGAGGCAATCGCCGGAATGACAGCCTACGCCTGCAAGGTGACGCTCCGGGTTCTGGAAAACCTGCTTAGCGATCCCACAGGCCTCGACTTCGAATATCTTCGAACCGAATGGCTGGACGTCCGCGAAGGCGGCGATTTTCCTATCGCGATGAACGACGTGATGGCCGCGACCTTCGCGCTTGTCTTCCTCGATGCCGCATACCGGACGATCACATGGCTCGGCGAGCACGACATCGCGTGGGACCGCGCAATGGTCCTTATCAGCGGAAAGGCGGGCCGGCCGACGGCGGGGGTGACCTGGCAGACGAACAGCATGTGCCACCTGCTGTGGCAGGCGTCCGGGCAACAATTGTCTCCCGATCGTCTGTACATCGCGCCGCACGGGCCCGATCTCGATCTGGCCCAGCTGGCGGATGAAGCCGCCGCCAGTAGAATCGAGGCGCGGTTCCGGGAAATCTGGTTCAGCACCAACGCGACGGTGGAAATGGGCCGCCTGATGTTCGACGGATATCCCGCATTTCACCGGCCGGTCGAGGCGGCGCCCGTCATTGATGTCGAAACACGGGAGGCGACCGAGCTCCCCCGCGTCCGCTCCGTCGACGATCGCAGGGCGATCATCACGCGGCTCCGTTTCGTCATGGAAGATCCCGCGCAGCAGCTCGCAAACGCCGGTGCGCAGTTCATTGTCGACCAGCTCTGCAGTAACGCCAATGTACCGGAAGCCGTCGTCGTTCCAGGGCTCGACAATGTTAATTACCGCGCGAGCTGATTCGGACAGCACGTTATCAGGTCGATGGGCACGTGGAGATCATTAGAGGGCGCTAAAGTACACGGTTTGGGAATCGCATTGAGCATGTTTGTTTTGACGGTATCTGACGGTACATCACGCGTACCGCGTACAAATAAACGCATGATATATTTGTAGAAATTTTCCCTTTTCGATTCCGTCCCCGCGTTCATGAAGATATCAATTCAATATTATTTCGAAAATGGATTTGTTATTCTTATACTTTCTGCGATCAACATGCCGTCTTGCATGTCTTCCGACCAGAGAATGTCACAATCGCCAAGCAGACCCGCGGCCACGATCATCCCATCATAGACCGATAGCTGGTACCGTTCGCTGAGGTCGACACCGAGTTCATGTGTTTCACGGGTTAATGGCTCGATTTTGGTAAGAGTTTGAATTAAAGAGAGAAACTCTCGCGTTTCGGACCACGAGAGGCCCATTTTCCTGCGCGCCACATTAGCGATTTCGTTCAGAACTTGAACGCTGATTACAGGCGTGTCTTGGAGCAATCGCTCGACGACGTCCGCCTTTCGGCTTTCAGCGGAGGCAAGGTAGATCAACACATTGGTATCAATGAAGCTACCGGGCATTTGCCTCGTCCCGGTCGAATTTGAAGTCCGCAGGCAAACGACCTCGATACGTTCGAAGCCGCTTCAGAAGATCCTCGCGCCCGGGTTTCCGAGCGACTCCCATCTTGCGAGATTCAGCAACATGGAGCTCGATATCGTCCCCTTCACGCAAACCAAGGGCTTTCACCACCGAGGTGGGAAGCCGAACCGCAAGGCTGTTGCCCCATTTGGCTACTATCATAATCACCTCTGACAATATACATATTCATATTGTATATCATTTGCTGGTGAAAATCCAGTAGCAGCGCGTTCGTCTGCGCGTAGTGCGGCTCAACGCAGGCTCTATCTGCAAAGAGCGCGACCCTTCCGGTTAAGAGATGGTTCTGGCATACTCTATTCCTTAACATCGATAGATGCTGCGGCAGGCCGATCTTGGGGAAGAATGGCTGTCGGTTGGAGGGCGTATGGCAGATATCGATGTAAATAGGCGGGCACCGGTCACCCGCAATATTCAAGACATGAAGCGAATGCAGCAGTCTATTCATGTCAATGGCACCGGAGGGCCGGCGATCGGCGGTGGATGGTTCAAACCGTTAGGCGAATCCGGCTTCCGCTACGAGTATGATCTCAATATCGCAGCTGGGGGATGGGAGTTTCACGAGCTCGGCAACGGGCTCCACCTCATCCTGACCGACATGGTGGCAACCATGCCGACCCCGCGTCGCCATGACATCACCGATCATCTGGTCATGTCGGTCATCGTGGACGGCGTCATTCCTTTCGCTGACCCCTGCAGCCCTCGGCCCGCCGATCCCATGACGCGAGGCTTCTGCACGATGTATGGGCTACGGGAGGGTAGCGCCGTCGAGACCTTCTATGAACCCGGCAAACATCTACGCTGGGTGAGCATCGTCGTTGAATGCGAGCGCTTTCAGGAAGCGACGGGTATCGACCCAGCTGCGTTGCCATACGATTTGCGAGCCTTTCTTTCAGGGCAGGGCGAACTTCGCGCACGGAATGTTCCCGTGACATTGCCCGCGGCAACACTCGCGGCACTCCAGATTCTCGAATGCCCCTATGACGGCACCTTTCGAAGTGCATTTGTGCGCGCCAAGGGTGTGGAGCTCGCGTGCCATGTTCTGGCGGCGATGACCGACCCCGCGCAGTTCTATACAGGCGAGCGCTTGTCCGCCGAGGATCTGCGCAAGCTCGAGAGTGCTATGAAAATGCTGCGCAACACGCTCCAGACACCTATGCGCGTGGATGATCTTGCAGAAGAAGTGGGGTTGACGCGGCGGCGATTGCAGGAAGGTTTTCGCCAACTGTATGGCGATACGGTGTGCAATATCCGGGATCGGCTTCGAATGAACCTAGCGCTTGATCTCGTAACCGATTCCAGCCTTTCCATGATCGAGATCGCGATGGAGGCGGGGTACGAGCATCCTGCCAGCTTCACGCGCGCCTTCAAATCGACATTTGCGGCGGCGCCGATCGCAGTGCGCAATGCGAGCCAGGCCGGCCGCGTTGCGCGGCGGCGGAGTACCGGTCGTCGATCGCCGTCTCTGGTGGTCTGATATCCCGCTTTCGTGCTCTTTCCGGAACAGTCATTGCGCGTTCCTGCATGGCAGGGCATCCGCCGGGCATTACGCTTGACGCCAAGAGGTTTCGGGAGAAGTGAAATGTCTGGCTTGGCGGAAAATCCCGCAGGCGTTCGCGGTCGAGCGGCGCTGCTTGCACTGCTGAGCGCGACCTACGCGATCAACTATATCGATCGCCAGATACTTGCCATCCTTTTGGAGCCGATCAAACGGGATTTCAATCTCAGCGATACCATGCTCGGCCTGCTTGCCGGTCCGGCTTTCGCGCTGTTTTACGCAACCATGGGTGTACCGATCGCCATCCTGGCGGACAGCAAAAGCCGGGCCAGGATCATCGGCCTGTCGCTTCTGTGTTTCAGCGCCGCGACGGCCGCATGTGGCCTGGCCGTGCACTTCTGGCAGCTGGTCATCGCCCGCATTTTCACGGGCGTCGGCGAGGCCGGCACAGGCCCTGCCTCCCAGTCGATGATTACCGACCTCTATCCCCCGGAAACGCGGGGCCGCGCGCAGGCGGTCTACGCCGTGGGCGTCAACATCGGTATCATGGTCGCGTTTCTCGCCGGCGGCTGGATTGCGCACAATTACGGCTGGCGCGCTGCCTTCATATGGGCCGGGCTCCCCGGCCTTCTGCTCGCCCCCCTGTTCTTCATGAAGGGAAGAGAGCCGCGCCGCGCGCTCGAAAAGGATAGCGGCGCACCCTCGATGGCGGAAAGCGTCCGGTTCCTTCGGGGGCAGCGCGCCTATTGCTGGCTCGTTCTCGGCAGCGGCCTCAGTGCCTTCGCAGGCTATGGCGTGGCGACGTTCGTGCCGGCCTTTCTGATGCGGTCGCACGGTCTTGATACGCAGCAGGTGGGCTTCATCTTCGCGCTGATCCTTGGCATCGGCGGCGGTCTGTGCACCTTCGGGTCAGGCGTTCTCGTCGACTGGCTCGGGAAGCGCGATGTCCGCTGGTACATGCGCGTGCCCATCATCGGCATCGTGCTCGCTTTGCCGTTCTGGCCGTTGTTCCTGCTGGCGCCCAATGTCGCCGTTGCGATTGCTGCCGCCGTCGTACCGCTTTCGGTGAGCGCGGTTTACATCGGGCCCTGCATCACGACCATTCAGATGGTTTCGCCCGCGCGAATGCGCGCGCGTGCCGCCGCGATCCAGCTGTTCATCGGCAACCTGATCGGCCTCGGACTCGGGCCGCAGATCATCGGACTGATCAGCGATGCGCTGGCGCCGCGCTTTGGCGCGGATTCGCTCCGCTACGCCCTTCTCGCGGGGGTGACGGCGAGCTTGTTTGCGATTTTCGCTTATTGGCGGGCCTCGCGAAACCTGCCGATGGATCTGGAACGGCTTGCCCGTCAGGCCTGATCCGCCGCCGCGTTCGAGCGTGTGAGCAGGCGCCCGGCGCCTGCGGTCACGCCCGCATCGGGCCGGTAGCTGCTCACGCCGTTCACCCACACCTCGGCAATGCCTGCGGAAGGTTGCACCGGATCCGTGTAGGTGGCACGGTCGATCACAGAGCCCGGATCGAACAGCACCAGATCGGCAAAGGCGCCGACCTGAAGCTCACCGCGATCGCGGAGTCCGAACACCTTCGCCGGCAGGCCGGTCATCTTGTGAACGGCTGTTTCCAGGCTGAACAGCGCCTCGTCCCGCGCATAATGTCCGAGCACGCGAGGGAATGTCCCCCACAAGCGCGGGTGGGGCCGCTCGTCATGGGGCAGTCCGTCGCTGCCGATCATGGTTCTCGGATGCGCGAGAATGCGCCGAACGTCTGCCTCTTCCATCGAGAAATAGACCGCCCCGGCAGGCTGGAGACGGCGGGCCGCATCCGCACAGGAAACACCCCATTCGGCGGCGATGTCGCTCAGCATACGCCCTGTCGCGGACGGTTCGGTAAGCGACCAGGTCACCTGCACCGGAATATCGTCGCGTAGCAGTTCGACAAGAAGCGCGGTGGACGACGCTGCGTAAGGATAGGCATCAAGATCGATCTTCTGGTGCAGCGCCGATTTCTCGATCAGTGCAAGCGTCTCGCGTGAGCGGCCGAAGTTCTCGGGCGCGGCACATTTATGATGACTGAGAACGATCGAACAGCCGAGCGTCCGGCCGATCGTCAACGCCTCTTCGATGCTCTCGATGACACCGGCGCCTTCATCGCGCAGATGGGTGACATAGAGACCACCGAAGCGCCCGAGCGCATCGCCGACGCCGATCACCTCGGCCGTGGTCGCGGCCGCCGCGGGCGGGTAGGCAAGACCGGTGGAAAGCCCCCCCGCGCCTTCCGAAAGGGCCTGTGTGAGCATCGCCCGCATCGCCGCGACCTCGGCGGCATTTGCCTCGCGCCCAAGATCATTGCCCATGACGGCAACGCGAAGGCTGATGTGGCCGACAAGCGCCAGTGCGTTCACTGCGGGCGGCTGGCTTTGCAGCGCGTCGCGATAGGCCGCGAAGCTGCCGTAGACCCACCATGTCTCGTCGCCGAGCAGATCGAGCGGCGCGACGGGGCGGGTGGCGAGCGAGAGGGGCGCCAGGCTGACACCGCAATTGCCGACGATGACGGTGGTGACGCCTTGCGAAACCTTGCACAGCATTTCGGTCCTGTCGCCGAGAAGCGCGCGATCGTCGTGGGTGTGCGTATCAATGAAGCCCGGCGCGAGAGCGAGGCCCGCGGCATCGATCTCGCGTTCCGCTTTCCAGCTTTTCAAATCTCCGATTGCGCAAATCCGGTCGCCCGACACGGCCAGATCGCCGTGCGTGGCCGCCGTATCGGTCCCGTCGAACAGGGTTGCGTTTCTGATAATGAGGTCCGCCTGCGCCATGTCTGACCCTGCCTGGTTTTGAAGCCCTTGCGGTTCTCGCGCATGGCAATGCTGATGCCTGGCAGGATTTCGGGATTTGCGGCCCCTGTCTTAACGGCCCGGGTCATCCGGTTTGCCGTTCGGGACAGCGACGCGGCCAGCCTGTCCCGAGCGGTAAAGCGCCCGCCTTTTTCGGCAAAGAATGCGTGACCGATCGCTCTCAATGTCGCACGGCGCCGCGAAACCCGTTTTCCGTGGTGCCCCGACCCAATAACGATCAAAGGGGGAAGCAACATGACTTTGAGCCGGATTCTACAATCGACAGCGCTAGCGGCAGCGATTCTGCCGATCTACGCCCTGCCGTCCTTCGCACAGGACAGCGGTTCGCTGGCCGACGCAATCATCGTGACAGGCGAACGCATCAAGAGCGCGGGCAAGGCCGACACGCCGCTCCTTGAAACGCCGCAGAATATCCAGGTGCTTTCGTCCGCGCTTCTGAAGGATCAGGGCATCAGCCTTCTCGATGATGCCTTGCGGAACATCGCCGGTGTATCGCCGGGCGGCGTGGCGCGCGCCTACGATCTCTATCGCATTCGCGGCTTCGATGTCAGCAGCTACACCTATGTCGATGGGCTGCCGCGCGGCCTTGCCATCAATGCCGAGCTTGCAGGCGTCGAGCAGGTGGAGGTGGTGAAGGGTCCGTCGTCGGGCCTTTACGGACGCGGCTCGGCAGGCGGCCTCGTGAATCTCGTGTCGAAGAAGCCGGTCAAGGAGGCTTTCGTCGATATCGAGGGAAGCTACGGCAGTTTCAATTCGACGAACGGTCTCATCGACGGCGGCGGATCCATCAACGAATCGCAGAGCCTCTACGGCCGGCTTGTCGTGAACTACCGGGACGACAAGAGCTTCATGGATTTCCGCCCCGGCACGGAGCGGCTTTACGTCGCGCCTTCGCTGACGTGGGAACCGTCGGACCGCACGACCCTCACCGTGCTCACCTCGCTCTCGAAGGATTGGAGCGAACTTATCCCGGGCCAGCCGGCTGCAGGCCTCGTCTATGCGGGTCCGCTCGGCTTCTACGATCGTGACCGCTATATCGGCGATCCCGAGAACATGGGCAAAATCCTGCAAACCGTCGTGACTGCCGGGTATGAATTCCGGCACGAAATCAGCGACGATATCGCCCTCTTTCAGAGGGCGCGGATCACCGATCTCGACCTTGCGTGGCTGAACTTGCAGCAGCCGTTGTTCTATGATCCCGCAACCGGTGTTCAGAGCGAATACTCGCAGGATTACTTCGAAGACCGTCAGGTCTACGGCATCGATACAGGGCTTAGCGCCAAGCTCTATACCGGCGCGGTTTCGCACAATCTGATCTTCGGCATCGAGTATGACGGCCGCCGCGCCGACGCGGAATCACGGCTCGGCTTCTCACCGACCGTCGGTCTTGATCTCTACAACCCCGACTACAGCGTTTTCGTCTATCAACCCCGCACGTCCATCTCCACGTTCGGTTCGAAATCCGATGCGTTCGGTTTCTATCTTCAGGACGACGTGAAGATCGGCGCCCTCACCGTGCGTCTCGGCGGGCGTTACGATACGGTCGATCTCGGCGCGTCGACGCAGAACGCCTTCTCGCCGACCGTGGGTGCGAACTATCAGGTTGCGGACGGTGTCGCTGTCTACGCGAGCTATGCGAAATCCTTCGCCCCGCAGTCCGGCTATTTCGACACGAACGGCGATCCGGTCGATCCGGAACGCGGCATCCAGTACGAAGCGGGCGTCAAGCTTTCGAAGGGCAGCCGCATCTCGGCGACCCTCTCGATCTACCAGCTGACCCGCACGAACGTGGCGACCGCGATCCCCAGCATGCCCGGAGCCTATTCGGTAACGGGACGTCAACGCAGCAAGGGCTTCGAGTTCGACGGGCAGTTCTCGATCCTGCCGGGTTGGCAGCTGCTTGCAAACTACGCCTACACCAAGGCGACGATCCTGGAAGACAACGTGCTGCCGGTTGGCGACTGGGCGCTCGGCGCCCCACGGCATCAGGCGGGGCTCTGGACACGTTATGAAGTTCAGGACGGCCCGATGCGCGGGCTTTCAGGTAGCATCGGCGGCACCAGCTATTCGAAGCAGGCCGGGGGCGTGCCGAACACATACTTCCTACCCGCGTATACGGTCGTGAATGCCAACATCGCCTATCGCACGGGGCCGATGTCGGTGCGTCTCAACGTCAATAACCTGTTTGACAAGAAATATGCATCCAGTTCCGTCGGAGAGTATTTCGTGGTGACCGGTAACCCGCGTACCGCGATGCTGACCGTGGGTCTTTCCTACTAAGGTGATGACGATGCTGCTGCGACAGATAAGGAAAGCCTCTCGCGCCTTGTGTGTCGCAGCAGCCTTCGCAGGCCTCGCGGGAATGGCGCCGCCGGCGGCGGATGCGGCGTTGCAGGCACAGGATGTTCTCGTCGATGGAAAGGCCTTGCACTTCGTCGTGCGCCCAGGGTCCGCATCCGGCCCCATCGTGGTTCTGGAAGCGGGCGCGACGCTCGATTCAACGTCGTGGAACGGTGTTGTCGAAGCGCTTTCGAAAAAGACCTGCGCGACGATCATCGCCTATGATCGCGCGGGTATGGGCAAGAGCGCACCGCTCGATACGCCCTATGATATCGTGCAGGAAGTGGATCGCCTGCGCGCGGGCCTTCGGAAACTGGGTCGCGATCGTCCCCTGCTCCTCGTCGGCCACAGCTACGGCGGATATCTCATCCAGCTTTATGCCCATCGCAATCCGGCCGACGTGGCCGGAATGGTCTATGTCGATGCCAATACGATCAATGGTCTGGGTGGGATTGAAGGCTCCAAGGCCCTCATCGATGCGGTCGTCAAGGCGGATCACGAAGGGCGCGGAACATTCAACGACATGCGGCTGGCAAAAGGCTATGTAGCAGCAAACACAGTGATGAGCCGAATACCCCCGCCGCAGCACATACCGGTTGCCGTGATTACCCAGGGTGCGCCCGACCTTCAGATCACCGATCCCGGCCTTCTGCGCTGGCGCAAAGGTCATTTGGAACTCGCAAAGGTAACGGGAGGACAGCTGATTTATGCGCTGGACGCCGGACACATGATCCCGACAGAACGTCCAGAGCTGGTTGCCGATGTCATCGTACAAACACTTAACGCGATCCGGGAGCGCTGGAGGCGCTGAGCCGTAACGCGGCGGTTCCGCGAATTCTCTCTTCTTCACTGTCAAGTCCGCACAGGTCATCTGTGCCAAATTCGCCTCCGAACTCTTGATCGAGCGGCCACGCGCGACAGCTTTAGGGGAAGCGATGAATAGGATGGTACTGGTTGCGTTCGCGCTTGGGCTTCATCAGGCGCGTGACGCCCATGCGGATACATCGCAAATTGCGGCGAGCGTAACGCTCGGCACTGACAGGGTTTGGCGGGGCCTTTCTCAAACCCGGGGAAATCCGGGGATGGAAGGGGAAGCGAAATGGAACCACGCGGACGGTCCCGTCGCCGGCCTCGTCGTTGCCGACCACAGATCGGACCAAACGGGGAAATCCGGCGCGGCGATCACCCCGTTCGTCGCCTTCAACAAGGATATCGCGGGCTTCAATATCGATGCGGGATATCTGTATCGCGGCGTAACCGGAGCGCGAAATCGCGACTTCAGTGAAGTGACGATTTCCGCCGGCCGCCACGTCGGAAAGCTGCGCACGCGTCTCGGTATATTTTATTCGTGGCACCACTATCTTCCGGGCCAGAATACCTACACGTATTTCGATACACGTATGCCGCTCGCAGAAGTGGCGGGTTTACCGCTGGCCGTCACGGGCCATCTCGGCGTCTTCGATGCGCGCGGCAGCGCCGATGATTATGTGGATTGGCGTGTCGGCCTCACGACCAAGGTGCATGGGGTGAGCCTGAGCGCAAACCTCTCACATGCCGATGTCGATGCCGAGCGCTCCCGACTCGAAGGCGCACGGCACGGCGGCACGCGCTTTGTGGGTACGGCATTCCTGTTGTTCTGAAACACTCGAATTTGCAAGCCTGAGACGATCCGGTCTCAGGCTCCTCTCTCTATCTTGTCCGCGGCCTTCAAGCGCCAAAGACCGACCGTGAACAGCGGGATGACAAGCACGGCCAGGAAATAGGCGGCGCTGTAGCGATAGCCTTGTCCGATCAGATCGACGAGGCCCACCGCCGTTGCCGCAAAGATCGCAACGACCATGACGACCAGCGCCACGAGCGGGCGAACGACCGCCGGAAGAGGCGTGCTGTGGTCGGCAGCCGCCCGCGCGATGCGTTCGTTGAAGCCGTGCAGCAGGCCGACGCCCGTTTTCACGAGCGCGCCGATGATCACGAACTGGATCATCAGCGCGATGACCGGATGACCGAGCCGGTCCAGTACGAACTGAACGGGAAGCGTCGAATCCGCGATTTCCGGGTAGAAGCTCGAAAGCGTCATCAGGAATGCGAAGCCGGGCAATAGGATCAGGGGGCCGGCGAGCGCGCCCGCGACGAACGCTTCGCGCCGGCTCGCGAAATTGCGCGCCACGAAGATCAGCACAGGCAGCAGCGGGATGTTGTAAGCCATGTAGCTGAGGCCGTTCCACAAGGTGGCCTTCGGCTTGACCGGCGCGGCCGCGAGCGCGGCCGAGAGATCGTCTCCGAAGCGCATGACGACGAGCACGAACAGCAGCAGGTAGGTCGCGTAGAAGAGGATCGACCATGCCGAGATCAGCCGCTCGACGAAGCTGTTTCCGAAGAACACCAGAGCCGCGACGATCGCCATGAAGATCACCGCGCTCAGCCAAAGGGGCCAGCCTGCGAGTTCGAGCATAAGTTCGCCCGCCGCGGCGGAGACGACCGCGAGCACGAGCACGAGGCTCGCGAGATAGCCGATCTCGAACAGGATGCAGAGCCGCCCGAGCAATATGCCCATAAAGCTGTTGTAGTCATAAGCGCGGAAGCGGCGCGCGAGTTCGAAGGCGATCATCGCGCTGGCGCTGAACAGCACCGCGGTTAGTCCCATGCCGATCAGCGCAGCGGCCGGTCCCATCGAGACGAAGAATTCGACGAGTTCGCGCCCCGTCGCGTAACCGCCGCCGACAAGGACGGCCTGGATGACGAGGCCGGGTACGACATAACGTTGAATGATCTGAAACATGCTTTCCCCAACCCGTTCAATCGTTGCAGGCCGAAACGGCGGAGGCCCATGGCCCGAGCCGCATTCCGGCAGGATCGTTTGCAGGTACGCTGGCGCGTACCTTATCCGTGGTGCAGCCGCGCGCCGCGTTGAAGGCGAGCCACCAGCGGCGAACGTGCGCGGCGTCGTGGGCGCGGGCTTCCGGAAAGCGCTTGTAGAAACCCGCCGGGAAATCGTTCGCCTCGCCCTTCACGTGGCGGTCTAGAAAGTCGAGCGCCGCATCGTTCATCAGCCGGATGCCGCGATCTGCGTCGATGGTTCCATAAAGCCGGGCCTTGAAGGGATCGCGCGCCGCAAAAAGCAAATCCATGAGCCCGAGGTGGCGCATCGTTTCCACGCGCATCCGGTAGATGCCCGGCGTTTCGCCGGCCACGGCCCAGCGTTCGTAGGCATAGTCCGTCGGATTAGTATCCGGATCGTCGAGCTGCGACGAGGCGAACTTCTGGCCTGTAAGCATCAGCAGCAGCGGCCGGCCGAGATCGGCGTTGTAGAGCGAGAAGTCGAAGCTCTCCCCGTCGAGGTTGATCGCTGCTCGGCAGTTCGCGATGCGGGCGCAGGCAGACGGGGCCGTGGACCCGCCGAAAGACATGCCCGCGACGGCGACACGGCTGAAATCGGCGGTCTCGATGATCGCTGCAACCGAACCCGGGGCGGCACTTTCGAGCGCGCCGAGCACGAAGAGATTGTCGTCGCGCCAGGCATGGGCGCTCGCGTTGATTCGGTGCGCGGCCGATCCTGCATCATAGAGGGACAGGCCCTTGAAACGGCCTTCCTCGGTTGCGGCGCCCATGAAGGTCGCGATGCCCTGTTCCAGGGCTTTCGTGGCCTCCGAATCTTCCGTGCCGCCCATGAACGGCGGGATCTCGTGACCGTCGGCGAAGCGGTACGTCACTGAATCGCCCGGATGCCCGATGCTAACGACGATGTAGCCGTGGCTCGCGAGGTGCTCGGCAATCGCGGTGTTCTGTTCCTTGTAGGACCAGAAACCGTGGTTGAGGAGAACGACCGGCCATTTTCCGGAGGCAGCGCGAATGCCCTCCATGCCGTTTGCGCGGACGGAGGCGAGCGACGTGTAGAGGAACCACGGCTCTCCGAAGTTGCTGCCCAGCGACATGGCCTCGGTCCGGCCGGTATACGCCGCGCGTGGCGCCGTCTCACCGGCCGCACCCGGATACCAGATACGCACAGGTAGGCGTCTCGGTTCACCCGTCGGGCGACCGAGCACACCACGACGCGCCGTATCGGTCATCTCAATTGCAATCGTCCCGACCGGATGCACGCCTCCCGGCGCAGGTAGGCTGAACACCGGAAAAAACCAGAACGGAAGCGCCGACAACACGGCACCAGCAGCAAGCACCGCTCCGGCAACACGAAGCGACGCACGACCGCGCCATACGAGAAACGCGGCACCGAGGGTCACGAGGGTTCCAGGCAGCGCCTGCCACTGCAGCCCCGCGAGCGCGACGCTGCTCGCGATGAGCGCGGCAGCAACAGCGAGCCCCAGCCCCGCGCGACGGGCGCCAAGCAGGGTGAGCGCGGCCAGCAGCGCGAGCGCCGCGATCAGAACGGCACCGCTCGCGCTCATGCCTGCCATTTCAGAAGGCGCGCCCGATGGTCAGGCGAACCGTGCGGGAATCGCCACGCATGATGAGCGTCTGATCATAGGAGGTCGGAAAATACTTGCGATCGAAGGCGTTGTCGATGTTGAGCTGCGCCCGCCATCCGTCCTTCTCGTAGCTGATGTTGCCGCCAACAACGACATAGCCGGGCAGGTAGAAGGTGTTGGGCAGATCGCCCGCCTGCTTCGAATAGCCGGTGATGCCACCGCTGAAGCCGAAGCCTTCGAGTGCGCCTTCCTCGATCGTGTACTTCACATAGGCGTTCACCGAATGACGCGGCACGTTGGCCGTCCAGTCGCCGCTCGGCGTCGTGCTGTCCGACACGACCTTCGCCCGCGTATAGGCATAAGCGAAGAGCGCCTCCCAGCCTCCCCCGAGCCGAAGCTGGCTGTCGAACTCGAAGCCGCGGCTGCGCTGCTTGCCGGTGACGATGTAGGACGACGGGTCGAACGGGTCGGAGGTGGCGAGGTTGCTGCGGGTCAGCTCGTAAACGGCCGCGGTCACGCTGATCCGGCCGCCCATCAGCGCCGTCTTCACGCCGAGCTCGAACTGTTCGCCTTCTTCCGGCGGCACCGGCCGGCCGTCCCCCGTGTAGTAGCCGGGCTGCGGGTTGAAGGAGCGCGACCAGCTTGCGTATCCGGCGACCTCGTCGACGAAGCGGTAATTCATGCCGACGCGGGGCGTGAATTTCGAATGGGTGACGGTCTCGAAACCATCATCGCTCTTCATCCGGCTCCAGCGTCCGCCCGCCGTGAAGGTCAGGCGCTCGGTAAGCCGGATCGCATCCTGCATGTAGATGCCGATGTTCGTCGAATCCGTGTGCGTCGGAGAGGGCTCCAGCACCGGCTTGTAGAGATTGAAATCCGGATCGAAGAGATCGAGGACAGGCAGGTCGTCAAAATTCAGATAATAGGTCTGGCTGTCGCTGGTGTCGGAATATTCGGCGCCGATCGTCAGGTTATGTTCGATATTGCCGGTATGGAGGCGCGCGTTGACCCCGCTATCCGTCGATAGCTTCCGCAGGTTGCGATCCTGCTCGAAGACATACAGATAGAAATCTCGCTGGTTGTCGGGATCGAGGAAAAGACCGTTGTAGAGATTGTCCCAGCGCGGCCGATACCAGGCGAGGCGGACGTTCTGATAGAAATCGACACTGTCGGAAAATGTGTGCCGCAGCTGGTAGCCGAGGCTGTAATAATTATTCTCCACCCGGCTCGGGTACAGCGAGCTGCCGATATAGCGGCGATAGGGAATCTTGCCGTTGACGTTCGGAAGAACCGTGCCCTGCGCAGGGAGACCGGCCACGTCCATGTTCTCCTCGTGCTGGAACTGAGCCAGCAGCGTGAGAGTCGTGCGCTCGCCGATCTCGAAGGTGAGCGACGGCGCTATATAGAAGCGCTCGATGCCTTTCACCTGGTCCACGAACGAACCTTCGCGGCGATAGGTGGCGAACACGCGGCCGTACACACTCTGCGCGTCGTTGAACGATCCGCCGAAATCCAAGGTAGGCTTGTAATAGCCGAAGCTGCCGATGCCGAACTCGATTTCGGCAAAACTCTCCTTGCGCGGCTTGCGGCTGTTCAGGTTGACGAGACCGCCGACCGAACCCTGGCCGTAAAGCGAGGACGATGGGCCTTTCAGAACCTCGATCGATTCAAACGCCGACGGCTCGACATTGGCGCTGGTTTCGCGCTGAAGGCCATCGACATAAATGAAGTCGGAGGCATCGAAGCCGCGGATGCGGAAGAAGTCGAAGCCTGTGGCGATGCCGCTCGGCTGGACACCGGCAACGTTGCGGAGCGCGTCTTCGAGCAGGCTGACATTCTGATCGCGCAGCAGCGCGGCCGAAAACACCTGAATATTCTGCGGTGTATCGAGCAGCGGCATATCGGCTTTCGTTGCCTGCTGCCGGTTCACGGCTGTCACGATGATCTCGCTGCTGTCGGCATCCTGCGCGGCGGCCACCGCCGGAATCGATGCGCCCAACAGCAGCGCGCCCGCAAGCGTTGGTAGATGTCTAGTCATGGTGAACATTCCCCCCTATAGCCTCCGTATTTGCGAGGCACTCTAATGCGCCGCATGCGTGGTGCTTTGCATTTTGCCCGGCCGACTATTCACTTCGGCGGGTTCGTCCGGAAAATTCCGCCCCGTGGCGCATTTGCAAATCGCCTGCATCAAAGCGGCAAGTCGCCCGCGCCGTTCGCGGGCAATCTCGGCATCAGACCCGACCGGAGGATGCCATGATCGAGTTCGAATTCCATACCGAACGCTGGCCGATGCGTTCGCCCTTCCGTATTTCCGGGATCACTTTCACCGATGCGGAACTGTTCGTCGTCGAGATTCGCGACGGCGCGCATATAGGCCGCGGCGAGGCCTGCGGCGTCTATTACCGGGGCGATCTGCCCCCGGCGATGACGATGCAGGCGGAGGCCGTGGCGGAGAGCGTCAGGCAAGGCGCGGATCGCGCGGCACTGCAATCGCTGCTGCCCGCGGGCGGCGCGCGCAACGCGATCGATTGCGCGCTTTGGGAGCTGGAGGCGCGCCGCGCGGGCACTCCGGTCTGGGCGCTTGCCGGGCTGGAGCGTGCCGATCCGCTGCCCACCGTGTTCACGATCGGCATCGACGCGCCGGAGCGTATGGCCGCCGCAGCCGCCGCGATGACCCATGCGAAGGCAATCAAGCTGAAGCTCTCTGGAGACGACACGGACGCCCGGCGGGTCGAGAAGGTGCGCGCCGCGCGCCCGGACGCGTGGCTCGGTGTCGACGCCAACCGAGGCTTCACGATCGACGGCATAAACGCGCTGATCCCCGTGCTCGAAATGGCCGGCGTCTCGCTTCTCGAACAGCCCCTGGCGATCGGCGACGAGGCGGCGATGGCAGGTCTGGACGGTTCAATACCGACGGCGGCGGACGAAAGCGTGCAGGATTGCGGCGATCTCGAAGCGCTTGGCGGGCTGTTCGACATCGTCAACATCAAGCTCGACAAGTGCGGGGGGCTGACGCACGCCTTGGAGATGGAACGCCGGGCGCGTAGCCTCGGCTTCGGCGTCATGGTAGGCAACATGACCGGAACGTCGTGGTCGCAGGCTCCGGCGTTCGTTCTCGGCCAGCGTTGCGATTACCGCGATCTCGACGGCCCGACCTTTCTCGCCGAAGACCGCACGCCCGCGCTCTGGTATGCGGACGGCATGGTCTACTGCCCGGACATGGTATGGGGCGGCGCCGGCTGAGCGTTACATCAACAGGTCTTCGTAGAAGGCGCTGATCGGCCGGTCGGGGTGCCGGATCTGGATTTCCAGCACCCACAGCCCCGATGTCGGCGTGAAGGGGGCGTCCATCAGCGCACCGTCGAATTTCACCGCGTGCGGGAAGTCCGAAAGCCGGTGGCCGCACATGTCGAGGTTCAGCTCCCAGCCGAGCGCCGCCGCCTGCGCCTGCGCGAACTCGTAAAGGTCGGCGCCGGTCAGCCCTTCGCGCTGCCAGGCGTCCCGAACCGAGTCGTACACGGCGCGCACGTCGGCTGCCGCCTTCAGCATCTCCGGGTCGTTTCCAACCGTGAACGTCTCGCCGCCGTCGCCCTCATAGCCGCGCCAGACGGGACCGATGTCGATGAAGAAGATGTCGTCGTCACGCAGAATGACACCGGGTTCGGAGGGCTTTCCGAACGTCTTCAACGTATTGGACCCGAAGCGCACGTGAATCCCGTGCCAGCCGCGCAGCATGTCCCGCGCTTTCAGGGTCTGCCGCATCAGCGCGAGGGCATCCTCCTCGGCCATGCCCGGAGCGATCTGCGCCGCGACATCGCGGATCACCGCGCGCGTCCTTTCACGCGTTTCCAGCATCATGCTGAAATCATAATTGTCGCCACTCCGCTCTTGCTGCGCGCGCAGTTCGGTATTCAATGCCTGTTCCTGTCGGATTTCAGTTTGCGCCGCTTTTCGGCTGGCGGCGGATGTTCTTCACGCGCAGTTCGTCATGCACGACATAGCGCATCTGGATCGGCGAAATGCCGAACGCGCTTTTGAAGGCGCGGGTGAAGCTCGCGGGATGTTCGTAGCCGGTTTCCAGTGCGATCTCGATCATTGAAAGCTTGCTGTCGCGGACGAGGTCGAGCGCGAGGTCCATTCGTACCTTGTCGCGGATGCGGCCCACCGAATCGCCGTAGATCATCTGGAAACCGAGCTGCAGGCGCTGGCGGGTAAGACCGACGGCCCCGGCGAGTTCCTGTACATTGAGCGGCTTGTCGAGTTTCGAACGGATCAGCTTCATGGCGTCTCGAAGCCGCTTGTGGTCCTGAGCGGAGAACTGGCCTTTTTCCTCGTGCTCCACCTCCTGCGAAAGATTGAACAGGATGTGGCAAGCCAGCTCCAGGGCCTTGGCCGTCAGGAAAGCATGCCGGAAACCGCCTTCGAAGGGCGGGCTGACCAGCTGGTGCGCGGCGAGGGAGGCTGAACGTGAGAGGGGAACCTTGCGGCACGGAAGGTTCCCGCCGTTCAGGATGAAGTCCGTGATCGTTGGCGGCAGGTCACGCGCCGTAAGCCCGGTCACGTGGAAAAGCGTCGTGCGCTCCAGCCATACGGTGACCCAGCGCAGATGCTTTCCGGGCGGATAGCTGCCTTCAAGCTGTTCGTCGGCCCGCGTGCCGTAGATCGTGCAGAATCCGTCCGCGAGTTCGCCTTCCGCGCCATCGGGCCCTTGCAGAGGGATATAGCCTTCAAGGACGGCCGATAGCGCCAGATAGTCAACCGACGTATAGCGGCGGGGCAGGGTTTGCGCCGCCACCATGTCGATAATTGCAATGCAGACGCCGTTGCCGAGCCGGTAGAAGTCCCAGCCTCCCTTCGCCACGGACGTGTCGTAGTCGTAGCGGAAGCCCAGACCGGAAGAGAGCGGCCGGCACCAGCCGTCCTCCGTGCGGGTCAACAGGCCATCGTCACGCCGCGCCTGCAGGCGACCCAGCATGTCTTCCATACTGCGTGTTACGTCGATCCGGGATGTGGTCGAAGAGCCCATCAGCGCGGGATCATGCCTTTGCGGGCGTCACTTTGCAATTTTCCGGATTCGCGACCGAATGGCGCGGCCATCGATCCGCCCACGGCATGGCCGCTTCGAGTTCGAATGCCAGTTCGAGCAGCAAGTCCTCGCCGCCCCGTGCCGCCGTGAACATGCTGCCGATCGGCACGCCGTTCGCGCCCTCGAACACCGGCAGCGAAATCGCGGGAAGACCTGTGAGATTCTGAAGCGGTGTGTAAGATACGTAGTCAAACATCCGCGCCCAGATATCGTCGAACGCAAGCGTGGGCGCGAGCTCGCCGATCTTGAGAGCCTGATGCCGAAGAACGGGAGAGAGGAAGACGTCAACGCCTTCGAAAAACTGTGCGAATGCTGCCGTTCCTGCCGCTATGCTCGCATACGCCCGGTCTAGATCGAGCGCGGTCAGCAATTCTGCGTCGCGTGCAAGGTCAAGTGTCCATGGCTCCAGCATCGCCTCCGCTTCCGTATTGCCGAGTCGGGCGATGGTCTGGTTCACGGCATCACGCGCAAGATAGCCCCAAAGCGTCTGGAACGCGCCGGCCATGGCAGGGCCGTCTGTAGGCAGCGCGGCCGCTTCCACGCTGTGCCCCAGGGCGGCGCAGAGGTCGGCAGTCCGTTGCAGCACATGATTGACGGCTTCCGAGGGCGCATTGCCATCCAGGTTTTCGGCAATGACAGCCACGCGGAGCCGACGCTGCACCGGGGCCCTTGTCTGCTGAGGCTTTCCGGCGCCGACCGCCGCAGCCCACGCGACATCGCGGACACTTCGGGAGAGTAGCACGTCGCAGGCGATGAAATCCTCGATAACGTGATGGTCCCGTGCGCGAAGATTGCCGCCACGCCCGGGCTTCAGTCCGACAAGTCCGCAGCAGCTTGCGGGAATGCGGATCGAGCCTCCGCCGTCCGCGGCGTGCGCTACTGGCGCCATTCCCGAAGCGACGGCGACGGCGGCACCCCCCGATGAACCGCCCGGTGTGCGATCAAGCGCCCATGGGTTGCGCGCTGCGCCGTAAAGTACAGGCTCCGTCGTCGGCAGAAGCCCGAACTCGGGAGCGTTGGTCTTGCCCACCGGAACAAGCCCGGCGGCGTCAAAGCCTTTGGTGTAAGCGAAGTCGATCAAACCCGTCGCGGCATCGCGTTTTGATCGCGATCCACTCCGATTGGGCATACCCGGATAGTCCAGCCCGTCCTTGAGCAGCCAGGGGACGCCCGCCATCGGACCTGTAGCGGCTTTCGCTCGCGCCCTGGCATCTCCATCATTGCGAAAGGTGATCGCATTGAGCTGCGGGTCAAGTGCATCCATACGGATGAATGCGGCCTCCACGAGCGCTTCGCGTGGAAGCGCGCCGGAGGTGACGAGCGCGGCCTGCCCATGGGCATCGAGCTTGCCGATCGCAAATGCGTCCGAAAATGATACCGCTTTCACCTCGGACATCCCGATTTGCCTCCTCATCTCGTCGTCAGACCTCTGCCGAAACCATCCTCCCTTCCGGCGAGACGCGCTTCGCCGATTGGAAGGGGCGCTTCACAGATCGGCGCTGATCGTGGGCCGGATTTCCCAATCGCTAATCCGCTGCGCTGTCCGGCAAAGCCGCTCCCGGCATCGCATGGCAGTTCTACAGTGAGCCGAGGGTTTTCCGCCTTCGGGCAATGGCAAGGTTTCAGGAGCGCAGCAGGTGCGAACACCCTATCTTCTTTTCCTCGGCGATGCGCCGGAGTTCAGCATGATCAAGACGGCGGCCGGTATCCGCGAATGGCGGCCTGAGTTCAGCCGTGCGCAATTCCGGCTCCCCGGCTGCGGCGTCGATCTGGGCCTGCCCGACAAGACGCCGGCCGAAGCCGCTGCAGAAGGCGTCGGCACCATGGTACTGGGCGGCGTCAACGTAGGCGGCTTTATTCCGGAGATCTGGGTCGCCTCGATCATCGAGGCTCTTGAAGTCGGCCTTGATGTCGCCTCGGGTATGCACCAGCGGCTTGCAGATATCCCGATCATCGCTGAAACGGCGGCGCGCCTAGGGCGGGAGATTCACGATGTGCGTCAGCCGAAGCAGGCTTTCAAGCCGGGCAGCGGCGCAAAGCGGAGCGGCAAGCGGCTGCTTACCGTTGGCATCGACTGCGTGGTCGGCAAGAAGTACACGGCGCTCGCCATCGAGAAGGCCATGCGTACCCGCGGCATGAAGGCGGATTTCCGGGCCACGGGCCAGACAGGCATTATGATCGCGGGGCACGGCGTTGCCATTGACGCGGTTGTGGCGGATTTCATTTCGGGCGCCGCTGAATGGCTTTCCCCGTCAAACGACCCCGATCACTGGGATGTGATCGAAGGTCAGGGGTCACTGTTTCATCCCTCCTATGCAGGGGTGACGCTCGGTCTCATTCATGGCAGCCAACCGGATGCCATCGTCGTCTGCCATGAACCGGTGCGTACGCATTTGCTCGGGCTCGACTATCCCGTCCCCGACCTGCGCACCTGTATCGACGCCAATCTTGCGGCCGCCCGGCTGACCAATCCCGAAGTTCGAGCGGTGGGGATCAGCATCAACACGAGCCGGATGGATCCGGCCGAGGTCGATCAGGTTGTCACCGACATCGAAGCTGAAACCGGTTTGCCGTGCTGCGACCCAATCCGGCACGGTGCGGATAAGATCGTTGATCTGCTCGGCGCATAGCAGCCGACGTCCGGTAGCCAACATTAGTCAGTCCGATTTGAAGATTTGTTATATCTCTTTGTGGCGACGCTGGAGGCTGTTGGATCAATAGATCATCTTGCGGTCATACAGGGCAAAAAGTACGTGGTTTGGGAATCCCATTGAATGCGAAGCATTTGACGGTACATTTGTCGGTATAGAGCGCTATCGGCACATACCTAGATGATTGAAAAATAATCTAGATTTTGGTCTTTTTGATTCCGTCCCCGACCATCGCCTCTTCTATCCAGAACATTCAGCGGCGCTCGGCGATCTGAATCGAGATAACTTCGATGGCATCGCTCACGTTTGCGAAGTCCAGCGTGTCTCCGGGCTCGGCACCCATCAGTGCGCGGCTGAGCGGGGCAGAGAAGGAGAGGAGCCCGGTGGCCGGGTCCGCCTCATCATGTCCGACAATGGTGACGGTGCGCTCTGTGCCGTTTAACCGGAAGGTGACGGTGGAGCCGAAAGCCACGCGGGTGCCGTCTGCATCTTCCATCAGCTGCATGGTGGCCTGCCGGTTGCGCCAGTAGCGCAGGTCACGGCGCGTCGCCTTGATCGCGTCTTCGTCGCTGAGGCCCTGCAGAACGGCTTCCAGCTCCGCGACCCGCGCGCGTATCTGCGCCTGTCCGCGCGCGGTCACGAGGTTCGGCCCTGGCGGGATCGGCAGCTCGAACTTGGGTTCGAGATGTTCGTCGTCGCTTTCGCGGCGAAAGGCGACACTCATGCTCCGCTCTCCTCAGGCGCGATCCAGTCCGCGATGTCGGGTGCCCCGCCGATGAGTGCAAGCCCATGCGCGATGGAGGTGAGTTCCTCGCCGCCGGCAAGGCGACTTTCGCCGAAGCGCTCGGCGAACAAACGGCGCACTGCCGGGATGAGCGAGGAACCGCCGGTCAGGAAGACATGGTCGATGTCGGCAGGGGTGAGGTGCGCGGTAGCAAGCGCACTGTCCACCGTTTCGGCGATGCGCGCGAGGTCGGGTGCGATCCAGCGTTCGAAGTCGGTGCGCACAACCCCGGTGTTGATCGTCAGGTCGGCACTCTCAAAGTGGAAAACCGCATGATCCTCCGTCGATAGCGCCCGTTTCAGCTTGCCGACCGCTTCGTAAAGCCCGTGGCCGAGTTCGTGTTCGACCACCGCGATCATGCGGCCGATGGCAGCAGGATCGAGGGCCGCACGCTTCAGTCGTGCCAGTTCGTCGAGCGTCCTGCGGTTTCGCATGAGTGCGAGCCGCGACCAGTCCCCGAAATCGGTGAAATGGCCCGCCGGAATCTCCAGCACCTTGTCGAAGGAGCGGTACTGGCCGCCCTTGCCGAGCAGCGGCAGGACAAGATGGTCCATGATCCGGTAGTCGAAGCGATCACCGGCAATGCCGATACCCGCTGCCCCGAGCGGCACGCACCGCTGCGCCGCATCGGGCGCGACGCGGACGACCGAGAAGTCGCTGGTGCCGCCGCCGAAGTCGGCCACCAGCAGTGTCGCGGGCGCGCTCAGCCGAGAGGCGAAGCTGTAGGCCGCGCCAAGCGGCTCGTAAACGTAGTGGACCGGGCGGCCGAGGGCTTCGAACATCGCGTCGTAGCGCGTCCGTGCGAGCGCTGGATCAGGCCGTGCGCCGACATAGCGCACCGGGCGGCCGACGACGATGCGCTCCGGCAGGTCGGCGAGCGCGTCGCCGCCGTGGGCGCGCAGGTGAGACAGGAAAATCTGCCCCAGTTCCTCGAAGCGCATCCGGGCCTCGAACACGCTCGCATGTTCGAAATTGGGGTTTGCGGCGACCGACTTGAAGGACTGCAGGAAGCGCGAGCCTTGCGGAAATTCGAGGAACTCGGCGATGGCCCACGGCCCGGCCGCGTGCGCGAGCCCGCCGTGCGCGTCCTCGTCCTGCCAGAAGCACAGCGCCGAGCGAAACACGCTCGCTGGTCCATCGGGCGCCGCGAAGCGGACAAGATCGGCCGTTCCATTGCCATTGGCGCGTGCGACCACCGAATTGGTGGTGCCGAAGTCGATGCCGATGGCGCTGGCTTTGTCGGCGGGCACTGCATTTCCTTTCCAGCCTCAAACGGCCGGCGGCTATGGCAGCGTCAGGCGCCTTGGACAACCAGGCGCCTGAAAATCGAAATGGATTCTCATCCCTCCCGCTTCAGAAAGCCGCGTGTGAACAGGCGGATCATGAATGCGTTGCGCCGTGCAATCATTGGCTTCGCGTACATGGATTGACCGAGCGCGTGCTCGGCGAAGGGTTCGATGACGGCGGGGCCGATGAAGTCGAACACCATGTAGATCGCGGCCCATTCGCGGTCGACGTCCGGCTGCAGGAAGCCGAGCCTTGCATTGTTGTCGATGAACTGGCGCATCACCGCCAGCATCTCGTCGAACAGCGCCTGGCTGCCCGGTGTGCGCTCCATCAGCGACATGCGCGCGTACATGAGCGCGTCGTGGTCGCGGGGGATCCAGTCGAGCGCGTCTTCGACCGCCTGTTCGAGTGCCTCGACGGATGAATGCTCCAGAACGGCGGCGTAAAGCGCGCGAATCTCTTCGAGCACATGGGCATCGATCGCCTCCCTCAGGCCGTCCTTCGATCCGAAATGCGTGCGGACCAATCCAAGCGAAACGCCCGCCGCTGCCGCGATCTCGCGCAGGCCGACAGCGGCGAAGCCGCGCTCGGCGAACAGTTTCATGCCGGCCTTCAGAAGCTGGCGGCGCCCTGCCGCCTCGACCTGACTCACAATCGCGTTCCTTCAAAGAGGGACTATACAAACGTATATCGTCGCTATATACAATTGTATACGCGAGGGGGAAATTAGACACGATCCGTGTTCGGATTTCCAGCGTACAGCAGGGGAGGGGCTCATGAATTCGAAGATGAAGAGGCGCGCGGCGGGTTTGCTGATCGGCGTGGCGGGTCTGGCAGCAACGCCGGCGCTGGCGCAGGAGGGTGCTGCCGAGCGTGAGGAGATCGTCGTCACCGCGCAGCGGCGGGCGCAATCGATCCAGGACGTGCCGATCTCGATCTCGGCGCTGAGTGCCGAAGACATCGAGCGCGCGGGCTTCTCTGAGTTCGACGACTACGCAACGCGCATCCCGAATCTCAGTTTCTCCGCTTCGGGCTCCAGCTCGACCGACGGCGCACTCTCGATCGCGATCCGCGGCGTGTTCGGCAACAACACGACCGGTTTCTACATCGACGATTCGCCGCTGCTCGCGACGCTCAATCCGCGCGTCGTCGATCTCGAACGCATCGAGGTGCTGCGCGGCCCGCAGGGCACGCTTTATGGTGCGCGCTCGATGGGCGGTACGGTGCGCCTCATCACCACCCAGCCCGATCTCGATGAAACGTCCGGCCGGGCGCACGCGCTCGTCTCGACGATCCACGAGGGCGGCATGAACTACGGCGTCGACGGCGCCGTGAATGTGCCCGTCGTGCCCGGCGTGTTTGCCGTGCGGGCGGTCGGCTACATTCAGGAAAACGGCGGCTTCATCGATCGCGCCCCGCGCGCGGACGCGCCGACACCGTTTGCCAGGCGCAAGGACATCGACAGCGAGTCGGTCCGCGGCCTGCAGCTTTCCGGGCTGCTCTCGCTTGCGGGCGGCGATCTCACGATCGCGCCGCGCATCATGTACGAGCGCACCGAGCGCGACGGCCGCACGCAGGCGGATTTCACCGCGGGCAATCGCGTCAACCTCCGCCAGTACGACATCGACGAGCCGAGCGAAAACGAATGGACGCTCGCGACGCTCACGGCGACGTACAACGCGCCCTTCGGCACGTTCCTCGCCGCCACGTCGTGGTTCGATCGCAGCTACAGCGATTCCGAGGATTTTTCGGAGTGGACGACGGCCGTGTTCGGCTTCCAGGGCGCCTCCACCACGTTTTCCGAAACCGATCAGGAAATCTTCAGCCAGGAACTGCGTTTCGTTTCGGGCTGGGAAGGCCCTGTCGATCTCACCGCCGGCCTCTTCTACCAGCGCTCGAAGTCGGACTGGCGCTTCCCGACGACGATCATCGACGGGTTCTCGGACGACGCGTTCAATCTCGACAACCCCACCAAGGTCACCGAGAAGGCCGTGTTTGCGGAGGCGACGTGGCACGTGACCGACGCGCTTCGCCTCATCGCCGGCGCACGCGCCTTCAAGAACGAGGTCGATTTCAATCTCCGGCAGGGCGGCGACTTCATCGGCCCGGACGAGTTCTACGCGGGCAAGCAGAGCGAGAAGGGCGTCACCCCCAAGCTCGGCGTCCAGTACGATGTCGATGACGACCGGATGCTCTATTTCACGATGTCCGAAGGCTTCCGCGTCGGCGGCGTGAACTTCTATGCGGCCGCGCTCTGCGAGGCGGAAATCGATGGTCTCGGCCTCGGCGATACGGCGACGTTCGATTCGGATTCGCTGCGCTCCTACGAGGCCGGGTTGAAATCGTCATGGCTCGATCGGCGCATGACGGTGAACGTCGCCGCGTTCCGCATCGATTGGAAGGATCTGCAGCAGCGGCAGGGCCTCGGCTGCGGTTTCTCGCTCAATGTGAATGCGGGCGAGGCGCGGCTTCAGGGTGCGGAGCTGGAATTCGATCTGCTGCCGTTCGACGACACGCGCATTCTCTTCAACGTCGGTTACGTCGATACCGAAATCACCGACACGGGCGGGCTCAGCACGGTCACGCGCGGCCAGGCGATTCAGAACGTGCCGAAGTGGACGTGGAGCGTCGCGCTCGATCAGGAATTCGAGATCGCCTCGATCCCCGCGTTCCTGCACGCCGATTATTCCTACACCGGCGGCAGCTGGAGCGGGAACAACAACCCGACGACGCCGCTGCGCCGCCCCGCGTTCAAGATCGCGAACGCGCGGCTCGGCGCGGAATTCGGGCTGGGCAGGATCGCCCTGTTCGTGGACAACATCTTCGATGAAGCAGCGAACTATGCGGACATTCCCCCGCTCGGCGTGCAGACGCCCGGCCGTCCGCGGATCGTCGTCAATCAGCCGCGGACGATCGGTATCGAGTGGCGCCGCAACTTCTAGCGCCGGGTTCAGTGCAGGCGCGCGCCCGCCGCGTTCGTGGGCGCGCCATCACCTTCGGAGAGCGTGATGTCTGATGCCACGCCTCGCAAAGCTGCGGCGCTTGAGAGGCTGCGCGCCCGCACGCGGGGTTCGGCGGCGATGCGCCCGCGCGCCGAGCGCCTGCTCGCGCTCGAGGCCGTCCCCACCTTCGCGATGCCGGTGCCGCTCTACATCGAAAGCGGCGAAGGGGCGTGGATGACGGACGTGGACGGCAACGCCTATCTCGATCTCGCGATGGGCTTCGGGTCGCTCATCCTCGGCCATCGCCCGCCCGAGGTCGTGGCCGCGATGCACAGCCAGATCGACAAGGGCTGGCACACGATTCTGCCGGGCGCCGCGCAGATCGAACTTGCTGAGCTGCTCGCGGAGGCGGTGCCGTGCGCGGAGAAAGTCGCCTTCCAGAATTCAGGTACGGAAGCCACGATGTTCGCGATGCGGCTCGCACGCGCGTTCACGGGCAAGGATCGCGTCGCAGTGTTCGGCGGCGGCTATCACGGCACGCACGATTATGCGCTGATACAGGAAGACCCGACGACGCCCGAAGCGGCGCCGGGCACCAAGACGATCGGCGGCGGCATTCCCGGCGCGGTACGCGACCAGACGATGCTCGCGCTGCCCTATCGAAACGCCGCCGCGTTCGATCTGATCCGCAAGCACCGCGATGCGCTGGCGCTGGTCGTGATCCAGCCCGTTCAGAACACCGTGCCGCATCTCGACAACGGCGCTTACTTACGCGAACTCAGGGCCGTGTGCGACGAGGCGGGCGTGCTCCTGATGTTCGACGAGGTGGTGACGGGTTTCCGCATCGCCTACGGCGGCGGGCAGGTTTACTACGGCGTCACGCCCGATCTCGCGGCGTTCGGCAAGATCATCGGCGGCGGCACGGCGGTGGGCGCAGTCTGCGGCCGCGCCGATATTCTGGGGCTGCTCGCCAGGGGCGGCCCGGCGGGCGTTTTCGCGGGCGGAACCTTCAACGGCAATCCGCTCACGATGAGCGCGGGTGCGGCAACGCTGCGTGCGCTGAAGGCGCGCAAGGAGACGCTCTACCCTGCGCTGGAGGCGCGCGGCGCGCGCCTGGCGGGGGCGGTTGCCGCGCACTGCGAAAAGCACGAAATGGATGTAACGCTGATGCACGCCGCGTCGATCCAGTGCTTTCATTTCCGCAAAGGCCCGATCCGTTCGTTCCGCGAAACCTACCCGAGCAACCGCGCCGCCGAAGAGGCGTTCTACGCGCTCGTGCTCGATCGCGGCGTGCTGCTGCCGAGCTTCCACGTCTACTTCCTTTCCGCCGCGCATGACGACGCGATGATCGACCGCGCGACCGGCGTCTTCATCGAGGCGCTCGACGATTGTCGCGCCGACGGGCTGCTCTGATGGAGAGCAACGCCCCGTTGGCCTGGGATCTGCTGGACGCGCAGGCGAGAACGCATGCCGACAAGGATTTTCTGCGCTTCCACAGCGGGCGTGTCAGCTACGCGGCGTTTCGCACGCTTGCCGAAACGACGGCCGGTCGGCTGCACGCTGCCGGTGTCCGCCCCGGCGACATCGTGCCGACCTTATTTCCGAACGGGATCACCGCCGCCGCGACATGGTTCGCGCTCATGCGGCTGGGGGCAGTGTGGGCGCCGATCAACACGGAGTTTCGCGGCGCGCAGCTTGTCGCCGCGCTGAACGCCACGGGCGCGCGGCTGATCCTCGTCGATCCGGCTTATGTCGATTTGATCACGGGCATTCTCCCCGAAGTTCCCGCTGTCGGGGATGTGGTCGTTTCCGGCGTACCGACACACGATGTCGGTGCCGTGCGCTTTCGCACGCTTGAAGATATTCCGTCGGCGCCCGCACCCCGCGCCGAGGTGGAGCGCACGGCGATCGCCATGATCCAGTTCACGTCGGGCTCGACGGGCGTATCGAAGCCCGTGCAACTCAGTCACGGCTATCTCGTCGGACAGGCGCGGCTCACCTCGCGCTACTTCGATCTGAAGGAAAGCGACGTCGTTTACTGCCCGTTCCCGCTCTATCATTGGGACGCGACCATCGGCACGGTGATGGGATCGCTTGTCATGGGCGCGACGGCGGCGCTCGGCGAACGCTTCAGCGTTTCGCGCTTCTGGGATGATATCCGGGCCTTCGACGCCACCATGTTCGATTTCATGGGCTCGACGCTCACCTTCCTCTATCAGCGCCCGCCTGATCCGCGCGACCGCGACCATCGCGTGCGCCTTGCGTGGGGGCTCCCGATGCCCGAATTCCGCGCGGATTTCGAAGCGCGCTTCGGCTTCCCGCTCTACGAGGGCTATGGCAGCACCGAAGGCGGCGTTTGCGTCTTCCAGAGCATCGGCGAAACCTATCCCAAGGGCAGCTGCGGGCGGGTCGCCCCGGAGTTCGAATTGCGATTGCTCGATGATGCGGGAAATCCGGTGCCCACCGGCGCGGTCGGCGAGATCGTCACGCGGCCCCGCGATCCCACGCTGATGTTCAGCGGCTATCTCGGTATGCCGGAAGTGAACGCGGAACTGATCCGTGATGGCTGGTACTACACCGGGGATCTCGGGAAACTCGATGCGGCGGGCAATCTCTATTTCGCGGGGCGGAAGAAGGATATCATTCGCCGCCGCGGCGAAAACATGTCGGCCCTCGAGATCGAGCGCGGCATCGAAACGCATCCTGCGGTGTTCGAAGCGGCGGCGTTCGGCGTGCCGAGCCCCGCAACCGAGGAGGATGTCGCCGTCGCGGTCGTGCTTCGCCCCGGCGCGGCGCTCACGGATGGCGCGCTGCGCGCCTACTGCGAAGGCCGCATGGCGCGTTACATGGTGCCGGAGCACGTCGTCTTTCTAGATGCGCTGCCGAAGACGCCGACCGAAAAGATCGACAAGCCCGCGCTGAAACGCCTGTTTGCGGAAACACGCGGATGAGCGCGCCCGGCCTTCGCCGCACGCTCACGCCCATGCAGCTGGCGGCGATCGGCATGGGCACGACGATCGGCGTCGGCTGGATCGTCGTCACCGGCGGCTGGATCGCGCGCGCGGGCCCGCTTGGCGCTGCGCTCGCGTTCCTCATCGGCGGCGCGGTGATGGGCCTCGTCGCGCTTTGCTATGCCGAGGCCGCCGTGCGCGCGCCGGAAGCGAACGGAGAGTACGGCTACGTTTCGATGGCGTTCGAGCGCGGCTGGGGCTTCGTCGTCGGCTGGAGCGCGCTTCTCGGCTACGTCGGCATTTGCGGCTTCGAAGGGCTGGCGCTGGCGTGGCTGCTTGGGGTGCTTATGCCGGATTTCACCGGGCCGACGCTCTACACGTCGGTCGGCGTGCCGGTGCGCCTGCTCGATCTTGCCGTCATCATCGGCGGCGCGTTGTTCTTCACCGCGATCAACCATTTCGGCGCGCGCGAATCGGCGCGGGTGCAGGTGGCGGTCACGGTCGGCAAGGTGTTGCTCAGCTTCGGCTTCGTCGCGATCGGTTTCGGTGGCGGCGCACCCGCCAATCTTGATCCCGCGTTCCTGCCCGCGGAAACGCCGTGGCAGGGCGTGCTCGCCGTGCTCGTTATGGTGCCGGCGTGGTTCTGCGGCTTCAACGCGCTGCCGCAGGCGCTGGGCGAGGCGCGGGAACGCCCGGCGGCACGCGCGCTCGCCGCTTTGCTCGGCATGGTGATCCTGCTCACCACGCTCTTCTACGTCTCGGTCATCACCGCGACAGCCTTCGCTGCGCCGCGCGGCGTGCTTGACGGCGCGGAGCTTCCGGTCGTGGCGGCGATGGAGGCGGTGGCAGGCCCGTGGGGCGGCCGTATCGTGCTCGTCGCGGGTGTCGTCGCGTTGCTCAGCGCTTGGAACGCGGCGATGTTCGCGGCCTCGCGGCTGCTCTACGCGCTCGCGCGGGACGGCGCGCTGCCCGCAGCGCTCGCGCGCGTGCATCCGAAGAACGGCACGCCGTCGATCGCCGTGGTGTTCGTGGGCGTGATCGCGCTCCTTGGTGGCCTCATGGGCCGGGCGTTTATCGAGCCGCTGGTGCAGATCGGCGCGATGGGATTCGCGGTCGCCTTCATCGGCGCCTGCCTGTCGAGCCTTGCGCTTCGGCGCGGCGCAGGCGGCAGCCGCTTTCCGGTTTTCGCGGCATGGGTGGGGGCGCTCGCGCTCGGAGGTGTCGCCACCTATTCGGCGTGGACGATCCTTGCGAACGTGGGCGAACGCCTGCCCGAAGCTGCGGCGCTGGCGCTTTGGGCAGGTCTCGGCGGGGCGATGTGGGCATTCGCGCGCGCGCGGAAGGAAAGGGGATTCTGATGGCACGTCGTCTGGCCGCACTCATCGGTTTGTGCCTGCTCGGCGCCTGTGCCGCGCAGGCCCCTGTGGCGCCCCCAGCGGGCTGGAGCGATCAGTCTTATTATCTCCCGATGCGCGACGGCGTGCGCGTCGCGCTCAGCCTGCATTTCCCCGGGGGCAAGCCGCCCGCCGCGAAGGCGACGACGATCCTCATCCAGACGCGCTATGGCCGCGCCGTCGAAGCGCGCAGGGGAGGTTCGCCGACGGATATCGAGATGTTCCTTGCGCGCGGCTACGTCGTCGCCGTTGTCGACACGCGCGGCTCCACGGCGTCGTTCGGTCCGCGCGACGTCGAGATGGGGCCGGACGAGCGTGCCGACATGGACGAGATCATCGCCCATCTCGCCGCGCGCACATGGTCGGACGGCAAGGTGATCGGCTACGGCATCTCCTACATGGCCGACACCGCCGATTTCGCCGCGAGCCGCCCCGCGCCCGCTCTCATCGCTTCGGTCCCGCGCCAGATGGATTTCGATGCCTATCTGCAGGGTTTCCTGCCGGGCGGCGTGCAGAACAATTTCCTGCTCTACACGTGGGGCAATTACACGCTGAAGGTCGATCTCGGCCGCTCGCCACGGAATGACGCGCTCGATTGCCGCCTGCGGGTGGAGGATTGCCCGGGGCTGTTCCCCGATATCCAGCCGGTCGATAGCGACAGGGATTTCACGCTGCTGCGGCAGGCACTCAGCGGCCGACGCCACTGGACGCCCGAAGACTACGTGAACGCGCCCTTCCGCGACGACAAGGGCGGCAACGGTTATTCGATGCTCGACTTCTCGCCTGCGGCCGAACTCGCCGGGCTCATCCGCGAAAACAAGCCGGTGATGATCTGGGGCTCGTGGATGGATGCGACCACGGCGCAGGCGGCGCTCACGCGCTTCCATTCGACGCCCGATGCACCCGTCGAGATCGTCATCACCGCCAACAACCACGGTCACGACCGCAGCGCCGATCCCTTCTTCCCCGATCGCGTCGCCCCGGTGCCGACCCGCGACGCGCAGTTCGCCGCCGTCTTCGATTTCATGGACCGCGTCCGCGCGCGCAAGCCCGTCACGCGCAACATTCACTACTACGTGCTCGGCGCCGATACCTTCCGCGACACCAAGGTCTGGCCGCCCCTCGGCGTCGCCGAAACACGCTTCTACTTCGCGGAAGGAACGCTCCAGCCGCAACGCCCCGCGAAAGCAACCACCGCCGACTACATCGTCAACTTCACCGCCGGCACCGGCAAGAACACCCGCTGGTCCACCCAGTTCGGCGCCCCGCCCATCTACCCCGATCGCCGCGAAGCCGATGCAAAACTCCTCGTCTTCGACAGCGCGCCCTTCGATGCGGACATGGAATTGGCGGGCACCCCGGTCATCGAACTCTTCGCCGCCGCACAATCCTCCGACCCGGTGTTCTTCGTCTATCTCGAAGACGTCGCCCCCGATGGCCGCGTCACGTACATCACCGAAGGCCAGCTCCGCGCGATCCACCGCGCGCCCGCCGACGCCGCCACCCTGCCCTACGATCAGGGGCCGGCACCCCACAGCTTCCGCCGCGCCGACGCGCTCCCCGTCGTCCCCGGCGAGACGATGCGCATCAAATTCGCGCTCAACCCCACCGCGGCGCTTATCCGCAAGGGCCACCGCCTGCGGGTTGCCATCGCAGGTGCCGACGCGGACGTCTTCCGCCGTTACCCGGAAGAGGGGACGGAGCGGTTCCGCGTGTCGCTCGGCGCCGATGCCGCGAGCGCGATCACGGTGCCGCTGCGCCCCTGGCGCTAAAGGCATTTGTCCTCGCGCCGGCAATGCGGCATCGCTTCCCGCCAGACGAAAGGAAGCGGGCGATGAGGACATTGTATCCGGAGATCGAGCCCTACGAGACGGGGCTGCTCGACGTGGGCGATGGGCATCGGGTCTACTACGAGCGCTCGGGCAAGCCCGGCGGCAAGCCTGCGGTGTTCCTGCACGGCGGCCCCGGCGGCGGCATTTCGCCCGCGCACCGGCGGCTGTTCGATCCCGATGTTTACGACGTGGTGCTGTTCGATCAGCGCGGCTGTGGCCGGTCGCTGCCCTATGCGTCGCTGGAGGCGAACACGACGTGGCACCTCGTCGCCGATATCGAGCGGCTGCGCGTCATGGTCGGCGCCGACAAGTGGCTGGTGTTCGGCGGTTCGTGGGGCTCCACCCTCGGGCTTGCCTATGCGGAAACCCACCCTGAACGCGTCAGCGCGCTCATTCTGCGCGGCATCTACATGTGCACGCGGTCGGAACTCGAATGGTACTACCAGTTCGGCGTCTCCGAGATGTTCCCGGACAAGTGGGAACGTTTCGTCGCCCCGGTGCCGAAGGCGGAGCGCGGCGACATGATCGGCGCCTATCGTCGCCTCCTCACCGGAGACGACGAGGAGGCGAAGCTCGCCGCGGCGAAGGCGTGGAGCATCTGGGAGGGCGAGACGGTCACATTGCTTCCCGATCCCGCGCTCTCCGAATCGTTCAGTGACGGTCACTATGCGCTCGCGTTCGCGCGTATCGAGAATCACTACTTCCACCACGGCGCATGGCTTGAGGATGGCCAACTGCTGAACAACGCCGGGCGGCTTCGCGGCATTCCCGGTGCGATCGTGCATGGCCGCTACGACATGCCGTGCCCCGCGCGTTACGCCTGGGCGCTCCACAAGGCGTGGCCCGATGCGGCGTTCCACCTCGTGGAGGGTGCCGGCCACGCCTATTCGGAGCCGGGAATCCTGCACCGGCTGATCGAAGAGACGGATCGTTTCAGAAACGGCTGAGACGCAGCTCGGTGCCGTTCAGGCGGCGTGCGCGGCAGCCTTGGGGGCAGCGGCGGCTTCGAGTTCGTCCTCGCCCACCACGCGGTTGCGGCCGGTCGCCTTCGCCCGGTAGAGCGCCATGTCGGCGCGCTCGACAAGTGTGTCGACCGTGTCGTTCCAGCGCAGCTGCGAGATGCCGAGCGACAAGGTGATGCGCCCCACTTCCTTGTTGCTGTTCTTGGCGCGGACGCTGCGCGACGAGATGTAGTCGCGGATCTGCTCGCAGATGTCGTGCGCGGCCTGCAGCGTCTTGCCCGGCAGCACGATCACAAATTCTTCGCCGCCGAAGCGCGCGGGGTAGCCGACGCCATGCGAAAGCTGCTCGAGGCTCTGGCCGACAAGGCGCAGCACCTCGTCGCCCATGCGGTGGCCCCAGGTGTCGTTGAACTGCTTGAAGTGGTCGATGTCGCAGAAGGCGACGCAGAGCGGCTTGCGGTCGGCGAGCGCCCGGCCCGCCTGCGCTTCGAGGTATGAGGTGAACGCCTTGCGATTCGAAAGACCGGTCAGCGGATCGGTGCGGCTTTCGGTGCGCGCCGTTTCCAGATCCTGCTTCAGGATGTTGATCTCCTGGCCAGAGATCGCGAGTTGGGCTTCCAGCCGCTCGGTCTTGTCGATCATCGCGCCGGTGGCGGAGACGAGGTCGGCGAGCAGTGCGCGCTGTGTGTCGATGTCGGCGGCGGCGTTGATGCTGTCCGAGCTTTCACGCAGCGTACGGCTGTAATCCTTGGCGTCGCCGCCGGTTTCCTCGACGAAGTGCGCCATGCGCTTCAACTGCGTCTGCGTCTGATCGATGAGCGTGCTGAGGTCGGACGGCATCGAGGCGCCGTAGAGTTCGCGGCGGATGTTGTGCATCGCGCGTGTCGAAACACGGCCGACCGTCTGCATCACCGCGTCCACGGCAACGCGCAGCTCGGGATCGGAACCCGTGACGTAGCGATACCAGAATTCGTAGTTCGCGGGCGTGGGCGAAATCCCTCCAGCCTCCATGTGCTGTCGGATATCCTCGAAAATCTGGCCCGAATCTGTCATTTATCGCCCGCCGAGTGTCCCCTGAGACCTTGTCTGCGGCTTTCCGTGCCCGTTTCGGCACACGGAAACACCACTGACCGGCCCATTCGTCGGAACCTATGGCAGGCTCTGGTTAAAATTTCCGAAAAGTAAGACGAAATCAGCCGCGTGCGGATACGGAAAGGAAGTCGGGGAGAGGGCCATTCCAGCCGCCATCGTCCGTCTCTTCCTCGCGGGCCGGACGCGGAGCCGTCCGGGGCGCTGCCTGGGGCGCCGTCTGAGGCTCTTGCAGGGGTGCCGGTTCTGCGCGCGCCGCTTCGGGTGGCCGTTCGCCGCCCCTGGCGCGTTTTCCGCCCCGCGCGCGGCTGCTTGCCGGGCGGGCGTCCTTGCCCGCATCCTGGCCTGCGTCCGTGCCCTTGTCTGCACGCTTGTCGGCGCTTTTGTCTGCGACAGCGGCCTGCTGCGGCACCGCACCGCGGCGTTCGACGCGGGCGCCGATCAGCTTCTCGATGTCGGCGATGAGTTCGGCGTCGGCAGGCGTGACAAGCGTGACCGCAATGCCGGTCTTGCCGGCGCGGCCGGTGCGCCCGATGCGGTGCACATAGTCCTCGGCGTTGAACGGCACGTCGAAGTTGAAGATGTGGCTGACGCCCTTGATGTCGAGGCCTCGGGCCGCGACGTCGGAGGCGACGAGGATCGAGATGCGGTCCGCCTTGAAGTCCTCCAGCGTCGACAGGCGGTCGCGCTGCTCCATGTCGCCGTGAATCTGCCCCGCGCGGAAGCCGTCGCGCTTCAGCGACTCGACCAGTTCCTTCACGTCGCGCTTGCGATTGCAGAAGACGATCGCGCTCGTCACCTCGTCGGCGCGCAGCAGTTCGCGCAGCGCCTGCTTCTTCTCGCGCGCGCCGGTCATCAGCAGCGACTGCGCGATGTTGGCGTTGGTGCTCGATTGCCGTTCCACCTCGATCATGCGCGGGTCGTTCAGGAATCGGTCGGCGAGTTTCTTGATGGGCGGCGCCATGGTGGCGGAGAACAGCAGACTCTGCCGGTTCGGGCCGAGCAGCGAGCAGATGCGCTCCACATCGGGAATGAAGCCCATGTCGAGCATCCGGTCGGCCTCGTCGATGACGAGAATGTCGACGCCCGACAGCAGGATCTTGCCGCGCTCGAACTGGTCGAGCAGGCGGCCGGGGGTCGCGATCAGCACGTCGACGCCCTTTTCCAGCGCCTTGTCCTGATCGCCGAAGCCGACGCCGCCGATCAGCAGCGCCATCGAAAGATTGTGGTTCTTGCCGTATTTCAGGAAGTTCTGCGCCACCTGATCGGCAAGTTCGCGCGTCGGCGCGATGATCAGCGAACGTGGCATCCGGGCGCGGCCGCGGCCGTGGGCAAGGATGTCGATCATCGGCAGCACGAAAGAGGCGGTCTTGCCGGTGCCGGTCTGCGCAACGCCGATGATGTCGCGGCCCATCAGAACAAGCGGAATCGCTTGCCGCTGAATGGCGGTAGGCTCGGTGTAGCCGCTGTCTTCAACAGCCGCGAGAAGCTCGTCCGAAAGGCCGAGGGCGTGAAAGCTCAAATTCAATGACCTTGTGCAGGCGTTAACAGAATGCCTTGCGCCGCGCTTTTGGCGCTTCCCCGCCAAATGTCAAGAAAACTGCGCGACGCAGCGACAACGGGCCGCGCTCTCAGCGGACGATCTGCACCCGGTCGCGGCCGCTCGACTTGGCAAGATACATCGCCGCGTCGGCGGCTTTCAGCACGTCTGCGGGCACTCGCCCTCGCGCCAGCGCCGCCACGCCGACGCTGATCGTCACCGGCACGACGCCCTCGGGCATGTCGTCCGTGTCGGAGCAGGCTTTGCGCAGCGCCTCGCACAGGCCTGCCGCCTGATCGAGGCTGCGGCCGGGCATCAGCACCGCGAATTCCTCGCCGCCGAGCCGCCCGACCAGGCCATGGCGCCCGACGATGGCCATCGCAAGCGCGCCGACATGACGCAGCACGGCATCACCGACGTCGTGGCCGAAGCGGTCGTTCACGGACTTGAAGTGATCGACATCGAACAGCGCAACCGAAAAGGTGGTGCCGTTGGCGTCGGCAGCCTCGCCGGCGGCTTCGAGCCGGGCGAGGAACATGCGGCGGGATGCGGTTCCGGTCAGCTCGTCGGTGGAAGCTTGCCGCTCCGCGATCGCGGCGAGCGCATCGCGCTCGTCGAGCACCGAAGCGACGGGAAGCGCGGGCAGGAAGGCGACCGCGAGGAAGAACTGGAAGAAGTAGATTCGGTCCGCAAGGTCGCCGGGCATCAGCGCGATCGGCCCGGAGCCGATGGTGGTGAAGTAGGAGCCGATGCACGCGACCGTGACGATCGCGACCGTGGCGCCTGCCGAGCGCAGGCGGAAGGTCGTCAGCAGCATCGGCGGCAGCAGCAGGAACAGCATCGGCCAGCGCGTCTGCGCGAAGACGAGGACGCTGAGGCCCGTCACGAGCGCGAACAGCGCCACGGCTTCCACCGCGCTGCGGCCCTGCAGGAACGAGCGTTTCCCCGACCAGATCGCGAAGACGATCAGCAGGATGGGCGTCACCAGCAGTAGCCCGAGCGTGTCGGAGGCGAACCACGACAGCCAACTGCGCCCCATCGCCTCGTCCACAGCCGCCGACATGAACGGTGCGCTGAGCGATGCCGAAAAGGCGGCGGCGACGATCGATGAGCCGATGAACTTCAGCAGATGGTCAGGATGCTCGAGTTGTAGCGGTCCGCCGATCAGGCGCCTGGTGAGGAGGGCGGCGAGGGCGGCTTCGGCGATGTTGAGCGCGGCGAAGGGCGCGGCGGCGAAGGCGGGGTAGCCGCCCAGAAGATTGGCCGCGAACCCCGCGATCCAGACCGAAATGACGTAGGGAAGCCAGCGCCGTGTCGGCACGACGAGCAGTGCGGCGAGCACCAGCGCGTTCGCCGCCCATACCGTCGCCATGCCGACAGACCAGCCCGTCAGGCGGATGTTGATGAGCGCGACGACGAAATGCGCAAGGCCGATGACGAGCGGGCCCGTGGTGAACGGACCCTTCGCCCGCACCGCGCGCTTCTCGGTCATGTAGAAGCCTTGATTCAGCATGAGTCCCCGCCCGTTTAGGGCGCGATATAGCGCGGAACCTGAATTTAGCCTTTACAAAAAATGCAGGCGGAACCGAAGTCCCGCCTGCATTCCTGTGTGAACCTCTATCCTAGAACTTGAAGCCGGCACCCACGCCGTAGCGGCGCGGCTCCAGCGTGAAGACGTTGGTGAAGAGGCCCGAGGAGGCGTCGGTCACGTAGAGGCCGGTGGTGGCGTTGTTGTCCAGAAGGTTCTGGACGAAGCCCCGGATGTACCAGCGGTCGTTTGCGCCGTTGAGCTGCAGCTGAGCGTTGATCTGCGCGTAGCCGGACACCTTGTTGACCGGGCCGTTGAAGATATTGCCGTAGCTGTCGCCCGTGTAGGTCAGGTCGACGCGGGGGACGAGCGACATGCCGTTGTCGAAGTCCGCCGTATACTGGGCACCCACCGAGAACTTGTAGTTCGGCGCCTGCGGCAGCTTGTTGCCCTTGATGTTGACGGGGACGCCCGCGCTTTCGACCGTGAAGTTGGCGCCCGCATTGGCGGCGAGCACCGAGCAGATGCTGAACGCACCCGTTGCGGTGAGACCGCTACTGGGACCGAACGACGTTGGGCCGGCAAGACCCAGGCCCGCGTTCACCGCGGAGACGAAGCCGTTAACAGCGGCGACGTTACCTGCGACATTCGGCACGACCGCGCAGTTCGAGCCGTTCGAGATGTCCTTGATGATCACCGCGTCGGAGCGTCCGCCCGAAGGATCGCGCGGGTTCGAGAGGAACTTGTCGCTCGAAACCTTGGTGTGCAGGTAGCTGAAACCGATGTTGAACAGCAGGCCCCGCGTCGGGCTCAGGATGGCGTCACCCTCGATGCCGTAGATGTCGGCATCGACGTTGTCGTTCACCGAAGTCCGCGCCACGATGCGGCTGAGCTGCAGGGCCTTGTACTTGTAGTAGAAGGCCGTGAGGTTCAGCTGCAGCGTGCCGTCGAGGAAGCTGTTCTTGGAGCCGATTTCGAACGAGTCGATGAACTCCGGCTCGAAGCTGTCTGAAACCTCGAAGATCGGCGACAGCGGCGGGTTGATGCCGCCCGATTTGTAGCCGCGTGAGTAGGATGCATAGACGAGATTGTCGTCGGTGATCTTGAAATCGAAGACCGCTCGGCCCGTCCATTCGCTGAACGAGACCTTGCGGTTCTGGAAGAGCTGGTTGCCCGCCAGGCCCGGATCGGCATCGAACAGGCCGACGAACGGCGAGTCGTAGGCGTTATCGAGGCCGTGCGGCACGAGGAAGTTGGCAAGCGTCGTGCGGGCCCGCACGTTCTTCTTATCGCTGTTGTAGCGCAGGCCCACCGTCAGCTTCGCGCGGTCGCTGAACTCGTAATAGGCCTCACCGAAAATGCCGTAGGATTTCAGGCGGAAATAGTCGGTATTGTTGCGGTACGACGGCGTCGCGAGATAGCTCGGCGGCAGACCGTTCGCATAGGCGTTGAACGCGCCGAGGATGCCGGTCGCGTAGTCAAGACCGAAGGCGTTCACGTAGTAGCTGTTTTCGGACAGCTTGAGGTCGGCGTATATGCCGCCGACGAGGAAGTTGAGCGGCCCGTCGAAGTTGCTGGAGAGGATGCCTTCGATCGACCAGTCCTTGCTGGTCTGCACGGAGCGGTCGAAGTCCTGCGGGGTCGTCGCGCAGGTCGAATGGCCGCCGTAGCTGCCGGTTCCGGTGGGTTCGGCGTTCGACGTACAGAGCACGCCGCCCGGACCATCCGGGATGAGCGCGGCGGCGACGGGTGCGAGATAGGCCTGAAGCCCCGGCGGCAGCGGGATCAGGCCGTTCGCACCGGCGTAAAGCGCCGTCAGGCCAGGTGTGAAGCCGGCACGGTTCTGCACGGACAGGTTGTAGTCCTGCATCGAATCGACCGTGCTCTTGTGATAGAGGCCGGTCAGCTGCGCGGTGAACGCGCCGATGTCCTGCGTGATGCGCGCCTGATACTGCTCCTCGTCGGTGAAGTAGGTCGGCGTGAAGTCGGTGTTCACCTTGCGCACGTCGGCCGGGTTGGTGAAGCCGGCATAGACGTCGGGGCCATAGATACTGCCGAGGCCAAAGCTGGACGGGATGCCCTGCACGGTCAGCAGTTCGCGCGAGGTCAGCAGCGAGGCGATCGTCGCGTTGCCGTTCAGCGTCTCGAACTTCAGGCTGTCGGGCAGACAGCCGAGCACGCCGGTGGGATCGCGGTGGCACATCTGCTTCTGGATGCGGGCGCGGTTGTCTTTTTCGCGGAAATAATACCCCATCAGGTCGATGGTCGTGGAGTCGGTCGGCTCCCAGCGCAGCGAGCCGCGGATCGCGTACATGTCGCGGTCGTCGATGTCGTTGCCGTCGTAAAGGTTCTCGGTATAGCCGTCGCGCTTCAGATAGAAGCCGGCGAGGCGGACGGCGAGCGTGTCACCGATCGGCAGATTGATCATGCCTTTCAGCTTGTAGGCGTTGAAATTGCCATATTCGGCATCGCCAGCAGCGCCGAAGCTGCCAAGTTCAGGCTTCGCGGTCACGATGTTGACCACGCCCGAGGTCGCATTGCGGCCGAACAGCGTGCCTTGCGGGCCGCGCAGCACCTCGATCCGCTCCATGTCGAAGAATTCGGTCTCGAAAAGGCGCGTCTGCAGCAGCGGCGTATCGTTCACGTGGATCGCGGTCGCGGAATCGCAGGTCACGCCGACGCAGAGGTCGCCGATACCGCGGATCGTGAAGCTGGATGCGGTGAAGTTGCCCTTGCTGAACGACACGTTCGGCAGAGTGAGCTGAAGGTCGCTCGAATTCTCGATCTGTTGGCGTTCCATCGCCTGTGAGGAGAAGGCGCTGACCGCGATCGGCACATCCTGCAGCGATTCCGCCTGGCGCTGGGCGGTGACGATGATGGTTTCGATGCCGGAATCGTCTTGCTCGGTCACCTGCGCGAACGCGGGCGAAGAGACGAGGACGGCAAGCGCGGAAGCGCTGGAAACGAAGACACTACGGGCGCGGAAACGTGACTGCATGACGAGTACCCTCCCAAGGTTACCGTTGCATCCGCGCGCCGGTTCTGGTGTGGCGCGTCGGACCGCGGAGGAAGGCCAGCTCATCACAGCGATAGCCTCCCCTATACCGCTCGTATGGCATAGAAACCCGGATTCAAGGGCTTGTCCAGCGATGCCGCGCCGCCCCCCGGTTTTGAACAGGTATACTGACAAGGCTGACAGCAAACCGTTGCCGGATTGCAACGCTTGTGGCCTTGCGGACTATCGGTTTTTGCAGGGTGCATTCCGCAAAACGTTGCAGCTTCCGCAAGGCTGGGCTTTCCCCTAAAGCGGGCGCCGCTATGGCGACACAACCCGAAACCACCGTCCTCGACCTCTTTCGTGACGTTGCCGGACCCGGCGGCTGGTCCGACGATCCTGATCGGCTCGCGCCCAAGCTCACCGATTGGCGCGGCCAGAAGACGGGCGTCTCTCCGCTGCTCCTCCTGCCGCGCGACACGGAGACGCTGGCACGCATCGTGAAGATCGCGAACGAGACGGGGACACCGCTCGTGCCGCAGGGCGGCAACACCGGCCTCGTCGGCGCGGGTGTGCCCGAGGAGGATGGCCGCGCCGTCCTCGTCTCGATGGATCGCATGAACCGCATCCGCGCACTCGATGCGACAGGCTTCACCGTCGTCGCCGAGGCGGGCGTGATCCTGGAGGTATTGCACAAGGCCGCCGAGGACGCGGACTGCATGTTCCCGCTCTCGCTCGGCGCCAAGGGCTCGGCGACCGTTGGCGGCCTCATCTCGACGAACGCGGGCGGTGTTCAGGTGCTCCGCTACGGCAACATGCGCGCGCAGGTCATCGGCCTCGAAGCCGTGCTGCCGGATGGCAGCATCCTCGATCAGCTCACACCGCTCCGGAAGGACAATACCGGCTACGATATCAAGCAGCTTCTGATCGGCGCCGAAGGCACGCTCGGCTTCGTCACTGCGGCGTCGCTGCGGCTGGTGCCGGCACCGCGCGAGGTTGCGACGGCGTTCGTTGCGCTCGACGATCCGCACACGGCGCTCACGCTGCTCGCCCGTCTCAAGGCGGCGACCGGCGACAACCTCGATTCCTTCGAGCTGATCCCGCGCCACGGCATCGATCTCGTGCTGCAGCACATCCCCGGCGCGCGTGATCCGCTGTCGGACGTCTATCCGTGGTACGTGCTTGTCGAGGCGACCTCCGCGATGGCCGGGGAGACGCAGCGTCAGGCGCTGGAAACGGGGCTCGCCGCCGCGTTCGAGGATGGGCTGGTGCGCGATGCCGCGCTTGCTGAAAACCGCGCGCAGAGCCTCGATTTCTGGCGCCTTCGCGAGGAGCTGCCCGAAGCCGAACGGCTCGACGGGCCTTCGGTGAAGCACGACGTCTCGGTGCCCGTTTCCGACATGCCGCGCTTCATGGAAGAGGCGACGCGGATCATCGAGGCGGACTGGCCGGGCACGCAGGTGATGGCGTTCGGCCACCTCGGCGACGGCAACGTCCACTATAACGTCAAGACCTCCGAACCCGGCCCGCGTACTGAGCTGATGGCGCGCCGCTACGAACTCAGCGAGCAGGTTTACGACATCGTCGCGCGGTACGGCGGCTCGATCAGCGCCGAACACGGCATCGGAACCTCGAAGGCAAAGACGCTCGCGCGCCTCGGCAACCCCGCGAAACTCGCCGCGATGCGCGCCGTGAAGGCCGCGCTCGATCCGAACAATATCATGAACCCGGGCAAGATCTTCGTCTGAGACCGGGTGCGTCCCTCGACTTCGCTCGGGATGAAACACCTTTTTACTCTACGATCATCATCCCGAGCGAAGTCGAGGGACATACCCCACCCGTCAGCGCACAGGCACCCCGAACAAATCCGTCTCGTCCGCGTCCTCGATGCGCACGCGCACGATATCACCCGGCGCCGCATCGGCATCGCGCAGCAGCACCTGACCGTCGATCTCGGGCGCGTCCCACTGCGAGCGCCCCGTCGCGCCGCCCTCGTCATCGGCCTCGTCGATAATCACATCGATCTCGCGGCCCACGCGGCTTTGCAGTCGCGCGGCTGAAATCCGCGCCTGCGCTTCCATGAAGCGGCGCCAGCGCTCGTCCTTGATCTCTTCGGGAACCGCGCCGTCCAGCGCATTCGCCGCCGCGCCCTCGACAGCCTCGTATTTGAAGCAGCCGGCCCGGTCGATGCCCGCGTCCTCCAGCCAGTTCAGCAGATACTGGAAGTCCGCTTCGGTCTCGCCGGGAAAGCCGACGATGAAGGTGGATCGGATGGCAAGGTCAGGCACGATTGATCGCCACGATCGAATCCGCTCCAGCACCTTCGCCTCGTTCGCAGGCCGCGCCATGCGCTTCAGCACCGCAGGGCTCGCGTGCTGGAACGGAATGTCGAGATAGGGCAGCACCAGCCCATCGGCCATCAGCGGCATCAGCTGGTCGACGTGCGGATAGGGGTAGATGTAGTGCATGCGCACCCACGCGCCGAGCTTGCCCAGATCACGCGCCAGATCGGTGATGTGCGCGCGATATTCGCGCCCCTCCCATTTCGACATCGCGTGCCGGATATCGACGCCGTAAGCGGACGTGTCCTGGCTGATGACGAGCAGTTCCTTCGTGCCCGCCTCCACCAGCTTTGCCGCCTCGCGCACCACGGCCGCCGCCGGCCGGCTGACGAGATCGCCGCGCAGCGAGGGGATGATGCAGAACTTGCAGCGGTGGTTGCAGCCTTCGGAAATCTTCAGATACGAATAGTGGCGCGGCGTCAGCTTCAGCCCTGCCTCGGGCACCAGATCGACGAACGGCGAGGGCACCGGCGGCGCGGCCGCGTGCACGGCGTCGACGACCGCCTCATACTGATGCGCGCCCGTTACCGCGAGCACGCCCGGAAAGCGCGCGCGGATGGCGTCGGCTTCGTTGCCCATGCACCCGGTCACGATCACGCGGCCGTTCTCGGCGATCGCCTCGCCGATCGCGGCAAGGCTCTCTTCCTTGGCCGAATCGAGGAACCCGCAGGTGTTCACCAGCACCACGTCCGCGCCCGCATAATCCGGGCTCATCGCATAGCCGTCCGCGCGCAGCTTGGTCAGAATCCGCTCGCTGTCGACCAGCGCCTTCGGGCAGCCGAGCGACACCATGCCGACCTTCGGCGGCTGAGGGAGCGTTTTCACGGTCATGAGAGGCGCGCCAGTGAAGCAAGACGCGCCGAAAGGCAAGGGGGAGGCGGGGCGCCCGATCACACTCCACGGTCATACCGGCGCAGGCCGGTATCTATAACCACGGTCCGATGGATACCGGCCTGCGCCGGTATGACAGTAGGTAAGAGACTAAATTTAAGGCGATATTCGATCTGATACAGCGAGGGCTTCCGCCTCAGCAAGCAGGGATTTGAGCATTTCCATGCCTTCACTCTGTACGGGCAGATCGATCTCTACGGCTCTTCTTCTGATGGCTTCCAGTTTGGAATTCGCGATCGGGATGGAAATGAAGTCATCCCAATCCCATTCACCTCCCGTACTTTCAATAAAGGCGCTCAAATAACGCGCGACCTCTTCGGCAGACCTTTCAAGCCGGCGCTTGAAAGGCATTGTTACCAGCCTGACAACAAACGCAATGGGAACAAGCATGACAGCAAACAAGACGCCGAGGGCATTTCTCCACAACGCGTTCTTTGACGACATTAAACTATGCCGCATTCTTTGAGTCTAAGCACGGCGCTATTGCTTGCAACGGCCAAAATTTGCGGTTCCAAGCGCGATTGTCCTTCTCGCCTCATCCCACCCCAGGCAAATGCGGCAGCGGGTCGACCGGCTTCTTGCCTTGCCGGATCTCGAAATGAAGCTGCGGCTCGTCCACCGAGCCGGTCTTGCCGACGCGGGCGATAGGGTCGCCCTGGCGCACGGTGTCGCCGCGGATCACGAGCAGGTCTTCGGCGTGGGCATAGGCCGTCACCCAGCCGCCGTCGTGCTTCAGCAGCACGAGGTTGCCGAAGCCCTCAACGGCGTTTCCGGCGTAGGCGACGACGCCGTTCGCCGCCGCGCGGATCGGCGCACCGGCAGAGGCGCGGAGGTTGATGCCGTCGTTGTAGAGGCCGCCGGATTTCGCGCCGAAACGGCTGATGAGCTTGCCTTCCACCGGCGTGATGAAACGGCCGTTGAATGCCGGGGTCGGCGGCAGTGCGGCAACCGCTTGCGGCGGCGCGGTTTCGCCCGCCGGGTGCGCCGCGGCGGCGGCTTCGGTCGCGGCGGGCTCGCTGCCGGTGATCAGGTCGTCGATGTTGAGCGTGAAGGCGGCGGCGCGTTCGGCGAGCGTCATTTCGCGCACCTGCGCCTTCGTCGGCAGCCGCAGCCGCTGGCCGACGCGCAGCGTGTAGGGCGCCTTCAGTTCGTTGGTGGTGACGATGCCTTCCCAGTCCGCGCTGTAAGCGCGCGCGATGGTGATGCCCGTCTCACCCGCCTTCACCGTGTGATAGCGCCCGCCGGGGATTGTCAGCACCTGCCCCACTTCGATCGTATAAGGCGGCGCGATCCTGTTCGCCTGCGCGATGGCCTGCACCGATGAACCCGTGCGCTCGCCGATGCGGGAGAGCGTATCGCCGCGCACGACGGTAACGGTTTGCTGCGGCACGTCCACCGCATCCGCCACCACCTTCACCGGCTTCCACGGCGCGCGTTTCGGTGTGGCGGGGGTCGTGGGTACAGGTGTCGCGGTGCGCTCGATCGGCGTCTTCGGTGTCGGCACCGGAAACTGCGGTCGCGACGGGGCCGAGCAGGCAGCGGCGAGAAGCAGGGCGAAAGGAACGGCGAAGCGGAACATGGGAGTGTCTCTAACCCGCCGCGACGCGGATTTGAATCGTCGAAAGCGCCTAGCCGAGGTGTTTCACCGCATCGCGCAGTGCGTCCAGCGTCTCGTAGTGCGTGAGGTCGAGGTGGAGCGGCGTCACCGCGATCAGGCCCTCGTGCGTCGCCTGCAGGTCGGTGAGGTGCCCGGCTTCCGTCGCCTCCCGGCCAAGGCCGAACCAGTAGTATGTGAAACCGCGCGGGTCGACGCGCTCCTCGATGGCGGTGGCGCCGTAGTCGCGGAAGCCCTGTTCGGTCACGCGCACGCCCTTCACCGCGTCCGGCGCGACGGCGGGGAAGTTCACGTTCATCAGCACGCCCTTCGGCCACGTCTTCGCGGCAAGCGCGCGGACCACGGTGGCACCCCACTTCGCTGCGGTCTCGAAGGCCTGCACCGCGCGCATCTCGCCAAGGCACTGGCTGAGCGCGATGGCGGGCACGCCGTAGAGCGTCGCTTCCATCGCCGCCGACACCGTGCCCGAATAGGTGACGTCTTCGGCGAGATTCGCGCCGCGGTTGACGCCCGAAAGCACGAGATCGGGCGGATTGTCCTTCATCAGCAGGCCAAGCGCCATCATCACGCTGTCGGTGGGTGTCCCGCGCACCGCAAAGCGGCGCTCGCCGTGCTTCTGCAGGCGGATCGGCTGCGTCAGCGTCAGCGAGTGCCCTGCGCCTGACTGTTCCTCGGCGGGCGCGACCACCCAGATGTCGTCGCTGAGTTCGCGTGCGATGGCTTCGAGCACCGCCATGCCGGGGGCGTGATAGCCGTCGTCGTTGGTGAGCAGAATCCTCATGGCCGCAGCGCCTCCAGCCCGCCCATGTATGGCCGCAGCGCGTCGGGGATGGTCACCGACCCGTCTGCCTGCTGATAGTTTTCCAGTACCGCGACGAGCGTGCGGCCGACCGCGAGCCCGGAACCGTTCAGCGTGTGGACGAACGCCGTGCCCTTCTCGCCCGCCGCGCGGTGGCGCGCATTCATGCGCCGCGCCTGGAAGTCGCCGCAGTTGGAAACGCTCGAAATCTCGCGGTAACAGCCCTGTCCCGGCAGCCAGACCTCAAGGTCGTAGGTCTTGCGCGAGGCAAAGCCCATGTCTCCCGCGCACAGCAGCATCACCCGGTAGGGAAGGCCGAGCGCCTGCAGGATTCCCTCCGCGCATTCGGTCATGCGTGCGTGCTCGGCTTCGGACTGGTCCGCCGACGCGATCACCACCATCTCGACCTTCTCGAACTGGTGCTGGCGGATCATGCCCTTGGTGTCGCGCCCCGCCGAGCCCGCCTCGGCGCGGAAGCAGGGAGAAAGCGCGGTCAGGCGCAGCGGCAGGCTCGCGGTGTCGAGGATCTCGCCCGCCACAAGGTTCGTCAGCGACACCTCGGCGGTCGGGATCAGCCAGCGGCCGTCCGTGGTCTGAAACAAATCTTCGGCGAACTTCGGAAGCTGGCCGGTGCCGTACATCGCTTCGTCGCGCACCAGGAGCGGCACGGCGGTTTCGGTGAAGCCGTTCTCCACCTGCCGGTCGAGCATGAACTGTGCGAGCGCGCGGTGCAGGCGGGCAACGCCGCCGCTCATCACCGCGAAGCGCGCGCCGGAAAGCTTGGCCGCGCGTTCGAAATCGAGGCCCAGCGGGGCGGCGACGGCATCGTGCTCCTTCGCCTCGAAATCGAAGGCGCGTGGCTCGCCCCACGTTTTCACCACCACGTTCGCGGTCTCGTCCGGTCCCTCCGGCACATCCGCGGCGGGAAGGTTCGGAATGGCCGAAAGCCGCGCGTTCAGCGCCTCGGAAAGTTCGCGTTCCCCGGCTTCGAGGTCGGGGATGCGCGACTTGAGTTCGTTCACTTCGGTCATCAGCGCGGCGGCGGCCGCTTCGTCCTTCTGCGCCTTCGCGGCGCCGATCGCCTTCGAGGCCTCGTTGCGCCGCGTCAGCGCGGCCTGCAGCGTCGTCACCGTCTCACGCAGCGCGGCGTCCTCGGCAAGGATTGCCGATGACAAAGGGGCAAGCCCCTTCCGTGCTAGACCCAGATCAAATTCGGCGGGGTTTTCCCTGATAAAGCGGATATCATGCATGGCGAAGGCTCTATGGAACGGGCGCGTTTGGCCCGCAACCGGTTTCGCCGTGCTTCGTTGAAGCTTCACACACAGGCAGAAAAGGGAGCCGCCATGATCCTCCAGCACAAGACAGAGATTTGCGTCGCAGACGGGCGCAAGCTGCTGCTGCTCGTCAATGAAGGCGACACGAAGTTCCCCGATCTGCAGGTGATCCGCGAGGAAGCGCAGGAACTGCTGCCCGACCGCGAGCTTTCGACCGACAGGCCGGGCCGCAGCTTCCAGAGCGTCGGCGCGCGGCGCAGTAGCTATGAGGAGACTGATTTCAAGCAGCTCGCCGAGGATCGTTTCGCCGCCGAGGTCGCCGAAATCCTGAAAAAGCGCGCGCTCGGCGGCAAGACCGACCGTCTCATCATTATCGCGCCGCCAGCGACGCTCGGCGAGATGCGCAAGCATTATCACAAGGAGGTCGCGGACCGGATCGTCGCCGAGATCGCCAAGGAAGCGACGAATCTGCCGCCCGATGCCATCGCCGCGATGGTGGAGGCCGCGTAAGTCTGCTTGGCGGGCATGGACGTCCGCGCTATGCGAGGCGTCCATGCAGCCCGCCATCGAAATCCGCGACCTCGAAAAAACCTATTCGGACGGCAAGCGCGCCCTGAAAGGCGTCAGCTTCGACGTGCCGCGCGGCCAGATTTTCGGCCTTCTCGGCCCCAACGGTGCGGGCAAGTCCACGCTCATCAACATCCTCGCGGGCCTTGTGAACAAGACCGGCGGCACCGCGCGCATCTGGGGCTTCGACATCGATGAAGACCGCAGGAATGCCAAGCGCGCCATCGGCATCGTGCCGCAGGAAATCCTGTTCGACGCCTTCTTCACGCCGTTCGAGACGCTGGAGATTCACGCCGGGCTCTACGCCGTGCCGAAGGCCGAGCGCCGCACGATGGAAATCCTCCGCGCGCTCCGGCTGGAGGACAAGGCGCATGCCTACGCGCGCACGCTTTCGGGCGGCATGAAGCGGCGGCTCCTCATCGGCAAGGCGCTTGTCCACAATCCGCCGATCCTGATTCTCGACGAGCCGACCGCGGGCGTCGATATCGAGCTGCGACAGCAGCTCTGGTCCTATGTGCGCCAGCTTCACGCGGCGGGCACGACTGTGGTGCTCACCACGCACTATCTGGAAGAGGCCGAGGAGCTCTGCGACCGCATTGCCATCATCAACCACGGCGAGGTGGTGGCAAACGACGAAACGCACGCGCTCCTCGCCAGCGCTCAGGAAAAGTGCCTGATCGTCACGGTGGACCGCGACCTCGACAGCCCGCCCGCCGGTCTCCCGGCCGGGAAGACCGAGCTGAAGGGCACGCGTCAGCTCATCCTCACCTACAATCGCGGCGCGCTCACCGCAGGCGATCTTCTGCAGGCGATCAGCGCCACCGGCCTCGGCGTCGTCGATGTCTCGACGCGCGAGGCGGACCTTGAAGACGTGTTCCTTCACCTCACGCGGCAAGTGGCCGCCTGATGCAGTTCGACGTCCTCGTCATCGGCTCCGGCGCTGCGGGGCTCACCTGCGCGCTCAACCTCGCGCAGCATTTCCGCGTCGGGGTGTTGTCGAAGGCGGACCTGTCCGCCGGATCGACGTCGTGGGCGCAAGGCGGCATCGCGGCCGTGCTGGAGCCGGGCGATACGTTCGAAAGCCACATCGAAGACACGATGGTGGCGGGCGCGGGGCTCAACCACCGCGACATCGTCGAGTTCGTCGTTGAAAACGCCCCCGCCGCGATCGAGCGCCTTGCCGAGATCGGCGTGCCCTTCAACGCGGGCGGCACCGAGCGCTGGCACCTGACGCGCGAGGGCGGCCACAGCCATCGCCGCATCGTCCATGTCGATGACGCGACGGGCTGGGCGGTGCAGCAGGCGCTCGAAAAGGCCGCCGCCGCGAACCCAAATATCACGCTGCTGCCGGACCGGGTCGGCATCGATCTCGTCACCAGCCGTCACGGCGAACGCTATTCGGGCGACGGACATGTCTGGGGCGTCTACGCGCTGGACCGCACCACCGGCCGCGTCGAGACGCTGACGGCGCGCGCCACGGTACTCGCCACCGGCGGGGCGGGCCGCACCTATCTGTTCTCCACCGCGCCGCGCGGCGCCACGGGGGACGGCATCGCCATGGCGTGGCGCGCGGGCTGCCGCGTCGCCAACATGGAGTTCATGCAGTTCCACCCCACCTGCCTCTACAATCTGGAGGTCAAGAACTTCCTCATCACCGAGGCGGTGCGCGGCGAAGGCGGACACCTGAAGCTTCCCCCCGGCGTCGCCGGCGGCGGCGAGCGCTTCATGCCGCGTTTCGATTCGCGCGCCGAGCTTGCGCCGCGCGATATCGTCGCCCGCGCCATCGACCACGAGATCAAGCGTCTCGGCCTCGATTACGTGCATCTCGATATCAGCCACATGGGCGCCGATTTCGTGAAGGGCCACTTCCCGAACATCTACGAGAAGCTGCTCTCGCTCGGCATCGACATGACGAAGGATCCGATCCCGGTCGTCCCCGCGCAGCACTATACGTGCGGCGGCGTCGTCATCGACCGCGACGGCCGCACCGATCTACCCGGCCTCTACGCGGCGGGCGAGGTCAGTCACTCCGGCCTCCACGGCGCCAACCGCCTCGCCTCCAACTCGCTCCTCGAATGCTTCGTGTTCGGCGAGGCGGCGGCAAAGCATATCGCTGCGAACTGGGACGGGCTGGCCGCGCCGCCACCGATCCGCGCGTGGGACGAAAGCCGCGTCACCGATTCGGACGAAGAGGTCGTCATCAAGCAGAACTGGACGGAAATCCGCCGGTTCATGTGGAACTATGTCGGCATCGTCCGCACCACCAAGCGGCTGGAACGCGCGCAGCACCGCATCAAGCTGCTCACCGGAGAGGTCGAGGATTTCTACGGCCACTTCCGCGTCACGCCCGATCTCATCGAGCTGCGCAATCTGCTCACGGCCGCCGACCTCATCGTCCGCTCCGCCCTCCGCCGCCACGAAAGCCGCGGGCTGCACTACACGCTCGATTACCCGCAGCCGTCGCCGGTCGCCGAGGACACGGTACTGATCCCATGATCGGCCTCCCTCTCCCCGGCGGGGAGAGGGTTGGGGGAGAGGGGCAAACAAAGAACCGCGGAGCCGTCCGCGCCGCTCGCCAACGCCGCACCCGCTTGCTAAACGCACCTTCATGACCGACTCCCCCCAGCATCTCTACCTCGTCGATGGGTCGAGCTTCATCTTCCGCGCCTACCACCGCCTGCCGCCGCTCACCGATCCGGAAGGCACGCCGGTCAACGCCGTGTTCGGCTTCACGGCGATGCTGTGGAAGCTGATCGAGGAGCTCAACAGGGGCGAGGGGCCGACGCATCTGGCGGTTATCCTTGATGCCTCGAAGCGCAGCTTCCGCATGGAGATCTACCCAGAATACAAGGCGAACCGGCCGGAACCGCCCGAGGACCTGATCCCGCAGTTTCCGCTGATCCGTGATGCCGTGCGCGCCTTCTCGGTGCCGTGCATCGAGGAGATCGGCATCGAGGCCGACGATATCATCGCCGCCTACGCCGTGAAGGCGCGCGAAGACGGCATGAAGGTCACCATCGTCTCGTCGGACAAGGACCTGATGCAGCTCGTCGGCGGCGGCATCGACATGCTCGATACGATGCGCGACCTCCGCATGGACGTGGCCCATGTCGAGGAGAAGTTCGGCGTGCCGCCCGAAAAGGTCGGCGACGTGCTGGCGCTGATGGGCGACGCGGTCGATAATATCCCGGGCGTGCGCGGCGTCGGCCCGAAGACGGCGACGCAGCTCATCCAGGAATATGGCGATGTCGAGACGCTGATCGCCCGCGCCGGTGAGATCAAGCGCGACAAGCTGCGCGAGATGATCCAGTCGAGCGTCGACGCCATCCGTATGTCGCGCGTGCTGGTCACGCTGAAGACCGACTGGCCGCTGCCCGAGCCGATTTCCGAATTCGCGCTGAAGGATCCGCCACACGAACCGCTCGCCGCCTTCTTCCAGAAGCACGGCTTCCGCACGCTGCTGGCGAAGCTCGGCAAGCATAGCGCGGAGGAAATGTCCGCCGGGCGCGGCGGCGCGCCGCTACCGGCGCCCGACGCCTTCTCGCCGGCGCTGCTGCCTTTCGAGCACGACAAATACGAGACCGTGACGACGCTCGAAGCGCTCGACGTCTGGATCGCGGAGGCTTTCGCGGCGGGCACCGTGGCGGTCGATACCGAAACCGACAGTCTCGATGCGATGCGCGCCAATCTCGTCGGCGTCAGCCTAGCGACCGCGCCGAACCGCGCCTGCTACATCCCGCTCGGCCATGTCGCCGTCGAAGGCCTGCTCGGCGAAACGCCCGTGCAGGTGGACCGCGCAGAGGCGCTCGCCCGCCTGAAGCCGCTGCTCGCCGATCCGGCGACGCTCAAGGTCGGCCAGAATCTCAAGTACGACATGCTCGTGCTGTCGCGTCTCGGCATCACCATCGCGCCGTTCGACGATACGATGCTGATCTCCTACGCGCTCGATTCGGGCAAGGCGCAGGAAAACGGAGGCCCCGTCGGCCACGGCATGGATGCGCTTTCGGTGCGCACGCTCGGCCACACGCCCGTCGCGTTCAAGACCGTCGCGGGCACCGGCAAGGCGCAGGTCACCTTCGACAAGGTGCCGCTCGATGCCGCCACGAAATACGCCGCCGAGGATGCCGACTGCACGCTGCGCCTCTGGCAGCACCTGAAGCCGCGCCTGTGGAGGGAAAAGGTCACGCGCGTCTACGAAACCCTCGAACGCCCGCTCGTCCCCGTACTGATGCGCATGGAAAGCCGGGGCATCAAGGTGGACCGCGCTGCGCTCGCGCGGCTCTCGGCGGATTACGCGCACGGCCTCGAACGGCTGGAGGGCGAAATTCACGCGCTCGCCGGCGCCCCGTTCAACGTCGCCTCGCCGCGCCAGCTCGGCGAAATCCTGTTTGAGCAGATGGGCCTGCAGGGCGGCAAGAAATCCGGCAAGACCGGCGCTTACTCCACCGATGTCGATGTGCTCGACCGCCTCGCCGGCGAAGGCGTCCCGATCGCGCAGAAGGTGCTGGACTGGCGCCAGCTCGCCAAGCTCAAGTCCACCTATACCGATACGCTGCAGGAGCAGATCAACCCGCAGACGGGCCGCGTCCACACCAGCTACGCGCTCGCGTCCACCACCACCGGCCGGCTCTCGTCGACCGATCCCAATCTCCAGAACATCCCGATCCGCACCGAAGAAGGCCGCAAGATTCGCGACGCATTCGTGCCGGAGGACGGCAACGTGCTGCTTTCGGCCGACTACAGCCAGATCGAGCTGCGCCTGCTCGCCGAGATGGCTGAGATTCCCGCGCTCCGTCAGGCTTTCGCGGACGGTCTCGACATCCACGCGATGACCGCGTCCGAAATGTTCGGCGTGCCCATCGAGGGCATGGATGCGTCGGTGCGCCGGCAGGCGAAGGCGATCAACTTCGGCATCATCTACGGCATCTCGGCGTTCGGCCTCGCGCGCAACCTCGGCATCGATCGCGGCGTCGCGGGCGACTACATCAAGCGCTATTTCGAACGCTTCCCCGGCATCCGCGATTACATGGAGCGCACCAAGATGAGCGCGCGCGATCACGGCTATGTCGAGACGCTTTTCGGCCGCCGCGTCCACACGCCGCTGATCAAGTCGTCGAACCAGGCCGAGCGCGCCTTCGGCGAGCGCGCCGCGATCAACGCGCCGCTGCAGGGCACAGCAGCGGACATCATCCGCCGCGCCATGGTCCGCATCGAGGATGCGCTCGAAGCCGAAAACCTGTCCGCCGCACGGATGCTGCTGCAGGTGCACGACGAACTCGTGTTCGAGGTTCCCGTGGACAAAGCGGCAGCGGCGGGCGTGGTCATCAAGCGCGTGATGGAGGATGCCTGTGCGCCGATCGTCGAAATGACGGTCCCCCTCGTCGTCGAGGTCGGCACCGGCCAAAACTGGAACGCCGCCCATTAAACTCCCTCTCCCCGCCGGGGAGAGGGCCGGGGAGAGGGGTAAACAAAGCCTCTGTCACGCATCCGACATTTGTCTGTCACCAAAGCGTCATCGAACGCGCCTAGGGGCGGCGTCAGAACAGGTCATCCTTGAAGCGGAGACGAAATCCCATGCGCACCACCAGCCTTGCACTTGCCGGTATCGGTCTTCTGGCGCTCGCCGCCTGCGATTCGTCCCCCGCGCCCACACCGCCGCAGGGCGGTGACACGGCTGCGACCGGCGGCGTCAATGTCTCCGGCCCGGCGCTGCGCATTGTCGGCTCGTCCACCGTTTATCCGTTCACCACCGCGGTCGCTGAAAACTTCCGCCGCAAGTATCCGGCCGCAGCCGCGCCGATCGTCGAATCGACCGGCACCGGCGGCGGCATCAAGCTGTTCTGCGGCGGCGTCGGCACGCAGCACCCGGACATCGCCAACGCCTCGCGCCGCATCAAGAAGAGCGAGGTCGAGCTTTGCAACGCGAACGGCGTGAAGCAGGTCGTCGAGATTCAGGTCGGCCTTGATGGTCTGGCGCTGGCACAGGCGAAGTCGGATGCGGATCTGGCGCTCACCACCCGCCACGTGTTCCTGGCGCTTGCCGCGACGAAGCCGGATGGCTCGAAGAACACGGTGAAGACGTGGAACGAGGTCGACCCCAAGCTGCCGAACCGCAAGATCGAAGTGCTCGGCCCTCCGCCGACGTCGGGAACGCGCGATTCGTTCAACGAACTCATCATGGAAGCGGGCTGCAGCACGTTCCCCGAGCTCAAGGCGCTCAAGGAATCCAACGAGGACGAATACAAGTCCCGCTGCACGCGTCTTCGCGAGGACGGCGTCTATGTCGAAGCCGGTGAAAACGATAACCTCATCGTCCAGAAGCTTGTCGCCAACCCGCTCGCGCTCGGCGCGTTCGGCTATTCCTATCTCGAGGAAAATCTCGACAAGCTGAAGGGCGTCACGCTCGATGGCGTCGCACCCGAATATGAGGCGATCGCGAGCGGCAGCTATCCGGCCTCGCGCGCGATGTTCATCTATGTGAAGGGCGAGCACGCCCGTGCGAAGCCCGCGCTCACCGCGTTCCTGCAGGAATACACAAGCGATGCGGCATGGGGTCCCACCGGCTATCTCAAGGCGCGCGGTCTCATCGCATCGCCGGACGCTGTCCGCAGCGCAACCGCAGCGGCAGCCGCTGCGATGACGCCGCTCGACATCACCGCGCTCAAGTAGGCGTCAGTTCAGCCTGAGCTCGTGATCGACAAAGCGGTATTCGGCCGCGCGGATCGATGCGCCGTGCATGATCCGCACCGAATGCAGCATTCCGTCGATGCTGTGCGACCAGAAATCTAGGAACCGGATCAGCCGTGGAAAGCGCGGCGCCATGTCCAGCGTCTGCCACGTGAAGCTCTGCAGCACGTGCGGATGATCCGGCATATGGTAGAGGATATCGGCGGTCAGCGGGCGCCAGTCCTGCATCTGCCGGGTGAAGTCGTCATCAGCGCCGCGCATCGCATGCTCCCTTCCACGCAAACCTGGAACCGGTGCACAGGGAATCATGCCGTAACACGGCTGTAAATAACGTTAACGGCCGGGCTCCTGTCTCGCCCTGCTTGCCGATTGCTGGTAGCCGTGCGGCATGAAACGCTTTCGCATCATCACGTTCGCCGCCGGAAGCCTGCTCGCTGCCAGTGAACTCGCCCGCTGGTGGGGCAATCCGCGCCTCGTGCCGCTCGCCTTTGATGAGATGCTGGTGGGCGTCGGCCTCGCGCTCGCCGCGCTCCTGACGAAGCGCCTCGGCCCCTCGGCGCTCGCCGCCGCATGGGGCACGTTTTGCGGCCTGATGCTGTCGCTGCTCGTCCCGACGCTCGATCACCTGCTCCATGGCCCGCCCAAGCAGAGCGCCGGTTTCTACGGCGTCGTCCTCACGGCCATGTTGTGCCTTGGCCTCGCCGCGCTCGCCCACGCGCTGACCAGCGCCCGCGAAGGCGGCCGCGCGCGCTGAGCCGGGTCCTTTTCCCTGTCGAATTTGCGGTGGCATCGCCGATGGTGGCCTGTTACGCGGAAACGAGGGCTGCGGACGGCGAGGGGGAGATTGATTGTGCGGCGTTCGCTGTCCCTTTGTACAAGACACGCGACACGATACGCCGGTTGGATCGTGCACTAACCCAGGGGCCAACATTGCGACGCAAGACGCCGATCCAGAGCCGGGCGAAAGTCACCTCCGAGGCCATATTGGAGGCCGCCGAGATCATCATCCTGAAAGAAGGATATGAAAAGGCGACCACCAATTACATCGCCGAGAGGGCGGGGGTCAGCATCGGGTCGCTGTATCAGTATTTTCCGAACAAGGACGCAGTGCTGTCGGCGTTGATCGAACTCAAGGTGTCGACCGTCGCCAACAGTGTCCGCGCCATCCTGCGGGACACGATGGACCTGCCGCTACCCGACGCGAGCCGTAAGATACTGACCTATCTTCTCCAGAGCTTTCGCGAAAACAAGGTGCTTCTCTATTCGCTGGCCAAGCAGACCCCCGAGCTTGTGGAGCTGACGCAGAATCTTTCGGTCGAAAAATTCACCCACATGACGAACAAGGCCTTTTTCGAACAGCATGGCGATGAGATATCGGTGAAGAACATCGATCATTCGCTCAACATTCTGGAAATCGCCGTGCTGTCAAACATACGCCGCTATATCCGGGACGAGCCGCCGGGCCTAAACGACGAGGAATTCATCGACGAAATGGTCCGTCTGGCGATGGGGTATCTGAAGGGTCCGGCCTGAGAGGGCGGCGCGCGTGCCCCTCAGGTGCGTTCGTCCAGGAAATACATGGCGATCGATGCACGGTCGAAAACCTCGGCTTCGTCGCGCGAGAGCGCCGCATCGACGTGCGGATCGGCGCGCTGGGCCAGAAAATGCTGGAAGTCCGCTTCGGTCCAGAACCACACTTCCGTCATCACGTCGATCACAGGCGTTTCGGATGGCATGGGATAGGTGCGGCGATATTCGGCGAAGGTCGGCAGGCTGTCCTTCGTCAGCACGCTGAGCGCCAGCGCGCAGTGGCCATTTTCGTAACGGTCGATGAACTGATCGCGCGTCATTCCGGCTTTCTTCCGGATCAGGCCGATCAGTTTGATGGCCGGCCTTCCGGCATGGCCGGCGGGGTGTGGCTGCAGTGTGGCGGCGGGCGTGACGTATTCTTCGCATTCGAGGATGGTCATCGTCCCCGGCGCGAACAGGCACGCCTCGCTCTCAAGGATAGCCGTCTCGGTCGCCGGGTCGGCGAGCGCCCTGCGAAGCGGCCGGGCATCGCTGTACCAGAGCTGGGTGACGACATCAAAATCCGGCCCCTCATCGCGCCCGCGCGACACCAAGGGATGATCGACGACATAGTTGCGGCGATAGTCGGAGAAGAAGGGGAGCAGCGACCGTACGAGCGGCGCATGGTCGTTCTCGTAGCGGTCGATCAGCACCGCGCGCGGAACGTCGGGCCTGAATTTTACCAGAACCACCTGCTTGATCACGCCGCGCTCTCCCGATCTCGATCCTGTTGCCGCAGCAGGCGCCGAAACCATCAGCGCCATCGCAGCCAGGAATTCCCTTCGCTCCATCACCTCCCTATGCCCGCTGCGCCTGCGAGGCGATATGGTTGGCGGCGATGAACGCGAAGACGGTCGCCGGGCCAAGCGTGCCGCCTGCACCGGGATAGCAGTTGCCGAACGGCGACCCGGCGCAGTTGCCGGCCGCGTAAAGCCCGGCGATCGGATCGCTGCTTTCCGCGAGCACGCGCCCTTCGGCGTCGGTCTTCAGTCCGCCCTTGGAGCCGAGGTCGCCAAGATCGATCTGCACGGCGTAGAACGGTGCCTGGTCGATTGGCCCCATGCACGGGTTCGGCCCCACGTCCGGCTTGCCGAAGAACTGGTCGAACCGGTTTTTCCCGCGCCCGAATTCCGTGTCATTGCCGCTCGCGGCGAAGCCGTTCATCCGCGCGACCGTCTCCCTGAGCGCCGCCGGATCGATGGCCATCTTGCTCGCGAGCTGCTCGATGCTGTCCGCCTTGAAGATATAGCTATCCCACCATTCGGGCGGCAGGCTGCGGTCGGGCATGATGAAATCGGGGAGGATCGCACCGCACGCGTATTTGCGGCGAAATTTGGCATCGAAAACCATCCAACAGGGCGTGTTCGCACCGGTCGCTTTCTGGTCCGCGATCATCGCCTGGCCGAACTGGTCGTAGGAGCAGCTTTCATTGACGAAGCGGCGGCCGAGCCGGTTGACGCAAAGACTGTAGGGATGGCGGTGATCGAAGAACATCGGCTGCGCGAGGTCGAGGTTGGCGACGCTGCGCGACGGCAGCTGCATGCTGGGCGCCCACCAGTTTGCGTCCAGTGTTTCGGTCGCCGCGCCGATCCGCTTCCCCGCGACCAACGCATCGCCGACGTTCATGTCTCGGGGAGTCAGGCTCCAGTTGCAGCGCGTCGCGACCGGCAGATATCTGTCGCGCAGCAACTGGTTCTGCTCGAATCCGCCAGCCGTCAGGATCACGCCGTGACGCGCGCCGATTCGGTCTGTCTTGCCTTTCGACATGGTTTTGATGCCGGTCACGCGTCCGTCTTCGACGATGAGGTCGGCAAGCGCGCAGTTGAGTATCATGGGGATGCCGCGCTCGCGCATGGCCTGCCGCAATCCGCCGACCAGTGCGCGACCCATCGTCAGCCGGCGATCGATGGCGGTCCGGCCGCGCCATGGCCAGTCGAGCCAGTATTTCAGGATGAGTTTCGCGGCGGTCCATTGCCAGCCGAACTTGCGCGCGGCGAGTGCGAACGATTGCTGCAGGTTCAGCGCATAACGGTCGAACAGCTTGTAGCCCGACGGGGAGGGACGCAGCAGATGAAAATCGTTCCCCAGCCTCGCGCCATCCATCTCAACCGGGAACAACGATCGCCCCGTTGCGGCGCCCGGCGCCTCGGCGATGTAATCGGGAAAGTCGGGGATAGAGATCATCGCCACGCCGACCGCCGCCATGTAGCGGATCATGTCGGGGCCGTTGTCGACATAGGCGGCGAGTTTGTCAGGCCGGAAGGCATCCTTGCTCACGGCGTTCAAATAGGTGAGCGCTGCCTCGCGACTGTCCTGTTTGGCGCCGATGCCGTGGCCTGGAATCCAGATGCCGCCGCCGGAGGTGGCCGACGTGCCGCCATAAAGCGATGATTTTTCGATAACGACAGGCCGCAGGCCAAGGTCGTGCAGGCGGACGGCGGCGAGAAGGCCGGCCGCGCCGGCGCCGCATATGACAACATCGAACTCTGCCGCTCCGTCTGGCATCAAAGGCTGTAGCCCCCGTCGAGGGTGAGGGTTTGCCCCGTCACATAACGGGCCCGGTGCGAGGCGAAGAACAGGACAGCTTCGGCGACCTCTTCAGCCGTTCCCAGCCGTTTCAGTGCGGAATTGCGTTTCGCCGCCTCGATATAAGCGTCGTCGTAGGCGACGCCGATCAGCTTGCGGAACAGCCCGGCATCGATCAGCCCCAGCGCGACCGTGTTGGCACGAATGCGGTTCCGGCCCTCCTCGCGGGCGATTCCCGTCATCAGGGCGCCGATGGCCGCCTTCGGGATGACCGAAAGCGCATCCTTCGCGGGCCAGCGCAGCAGCCCGGTGGTGCTGATGGTCACGAAGCTGCCGCCCGCCTGACGCATATGCGGCAACAGCGCCTGCACGACGTTGAAAAAGCCGTTGGTGTCGGCGTCCATCACCTGCCGGAATTCCTCGGGGCCGATGTCGCCGATGAACTTCATCGCGATGTGCGAACCGCTGGCATTGACCAGCGTGTGCACGCGTCCATGCGCCGCGATGATCCGGGCGCAGGTGTCGGCAACCTGGGCACCATCTTCTATCGCGAGCGGATAGGCCGAAGCGGCGCGGCCAAAGCCCCGAACGGTCGCGACGACCGCGCTGGCCGCCGCCTCGTTGCTGCGATAGGTCAGCACGACATCGGTGCCGGCGGCCGCCAGCTTTTCGCAGATCGCGCTGCCGATGCCGCCGCTGCCGCCAATGACCAGCGCCACGCCGTCGCCATCGGGAAAGTCCGGGGACGCCGTCATCAAAAGCTCCTCGAGATGATTTCTTTCATGATCTCGTTGGTGCCGCCGTAGATCATCTGCGCCCGCGCGTCGGTCCAGGCGCGCGCGACAGGATATTCGAGCATGTAGCCATAGCCGCCATGCAGCTGGACGCATTCGTCGAGAACGCGGTTCTGGAGTTCGGTGCACCACCATTTCGCCATCGCCGACGCTTCGGCGTTCAGCGCCCCGGCGCAGGCGAGATCGATGCAGCGGTCGATATAGACGCGCGCGATCTGCGTCTTCGTCTTGCATTCGGCGAGCTTGAACTTGGTGTTCTGGAAGTCGATCAGTTTCTTGCCGAAGGCTTCGCGCGACTTGGTGTAGTCGATGGTCGATTCCAGCGCGACCTCGCAGCCCGCGACCGCGCGGATCGCGATCATCAGCCGCTCCCACGCCAGTTCCTGCATCAGGTATCGCAGCCCCTCGCCCTGCCGTCCCAGCAGGTTGCTCCTCGGAACGCGGACGCTGTCGAAAAACAGCTCGGCAGCGTCCTGTGCCTTTTGGCCGACCTTGTCGAGCGGCAGGCTTTTCGACACGCCTTCGCGCGTCGCCTCGACGAGAAACAGCGACAGGCCGCCCGATCCATCCTCTTGCTCGGTCTTGGCCGCGACGATGATGAGGTCGGTGATGTAGCCGTTGGTGATGAAGGTCTTGGAGCCGTTGATCAGATAATCGTCGCCGTCGAGGACTGCGCGGGTTGAAATGGCCCGCAGGTCCGATCCGCCGCGCGGCTCGGTCATCGCCAGCGAGCCGATGACTTCGCCGCGCGCCATGCGGGGCAGCCATTCGCTCTTTTGCGCCTCGGTGCCGAATCGCTCGATATAGCCCGCGACGATCTCCGAATGCATGACAAAGCCCGGCCCTGCCGCATTGGCGCGCTGCTGTTCCTCGATCAGCACCGCGCTGTACTTGCGGTCGGCCCCGGCGCCGCCGTACTGCTCCGGCGTCGTCACGCACAGGAAGCCGTGCTTGCCAGCCTCCAGCCAGACGTCGCGATCAGTGTGGCACTGCTTGTTCCAGCGATCGAGGTTCGGGATGACATTGTCCTGCATGAACCGGCGCACATTGGTGCGAAACAGCTCGTGCTCTTCGGCGAAGAGGGTTCGATCGATGGGCAGAAAATCCATGCCGGCCACTGAATATCCCTCAAATCAACCATCTGCGGAAAAAACGATGTCCGACCGCTACATCCCGATGGCGCTCAACTTGAACTCGTTTTCGATAGGCTTTGACTCATTTCCAGGCACCGCCTCGTCAGTTCCTGAGCACCAGCGCGCCGTTGGGAGTCGTGTCGCAGGAGGTGACGAGGCAGGTCGATGCGCCCTCGATCTGCGTCAATGCCTCACCGCGCAATTGCTTCACAGCTTCGCTCATCAGGTTCATGCCATGCAGGTAGACTTCAGCCAGGCTGCCGCCCGACGTGTTGACCGGCAGGCGCCCGCCCGGCCGCAGCGTCCCGTTCGCGATGAAGTCCCCGGCCTCGCCCCGGCCGCAAAACCCATAGGCTTCGAGGCTGAACAGAACGAGCGGCGAAAAGGCATCGTAGATCTGCGCGACATCGATGTCAGCGGCCTTGATGTCGGATTGGCGCCACAGGTTCGCGGCGCAGGTCCACGATGAGCTGCGCAGCGGATCGGCGCTGTGATAATCGGTCATCAGCTGGTGCTGCGGTTTCATGCCCTGCGAAAAGGCGTGGATATGCACGGGCGGCTTCCGGCAATCCGCCGCCCGATCGCTGCGCACGAGCACGAGCGCGATGGCGCCGTCGCTTTCAAGGCAATTGTCGAACAAGCACAGGGGATCGGAGATCATCCGCGCGCTTAGATAGTCCTCCATCGACAGCGGCCGTGCGCCCATAAGCGCCCTGGGATTGTTATGCGCATAGGCGCGCATGGACAGCGCCACTTCGGCCAGTTGCTCGTGCGTCACCCCATAATCATGCATGTAGCGCCGCGTCAGCACGGCGACTTCGTCGACGGGGCGGAGCAGGCCCTGCGGCCGCGTCCATTTCCAGTGGTCGTCGACGGAGGCGCGAACGCCTGCCCACAGCCGCTTGGAAGGGTCGCCGCGTTTGCGCGAACGCCACACCACGCCGACGTTGGCAACACCTGCGGCGATCGCCAGCGCGAGCTGGCCGACCGCGCCGCAACCTGCGCCGCCGCCGTGCGGCGATTGCGACAGGAAGTGCACCCCGCCCATGCCCACGCTGCGCGCGATCTCGAACTCGGGTGTCTGTTCATAGGTATAGCACGACAGCGCATCGACTTCGCTGGGCTGAATGCCCGCATCGTCGAGCGCCGCCTTGATCGCGCGGCAAGCCAGCAGGAATTCGGACTCCTCCAGGCGCCTCGCGAATTCGGTTTCGCCGATCCCGACGATCGCGGTCTGGTCTTTCAGCATCATGGTCTCCACGTCGCGCTATTCGGCCGGCACCAGCAGCTCGGCCCGGGATGCCGTGGCATAGCGTTCCCGTAGCGCCGCCAGATGCGCGCGCGCCTTCGCGAGGCTCTCGTCCTTCACGACATCATAGCCGCGGATCAGTTCGGGATAGGACGCGATCTCCACCGCGATATCGTAAGTCGCGGGCGTCATGTCCTTCAGCAGATCGTCGATCATCGCTTCATACTCGGCGATCAGCGCACGTTCCGCGCGGCGATGCGCGTCGTATCCGAACGGGTCGAGCGGCGTTCCGCGAAGGAATTTCAGCCGCGCGAGGATCATATAGAGCAGCATCGTGCCCCGACCGAACGTCCGCTTGGGATAGCGGCCGGTGCGCTTGTCGCGCCGCTGCAGGATCGGCGGCGCCATATGGAACTCAAGCCGCAGGTCGCCCTCGAATTCCTGTTTCAGCGCTTCAAGGAAGCTGCCGTCGCTGTATAGCCGGGCAACCTCATACTCGTCCTTGATCGCCATCAGCTTGAAGGCGTAGCGCGCGACCGCTTTGGTCAGCGCCTGTGTCTTGCCGACACGCGCGTCGGCCCGGCGGACGCGCTCGATCAACGCACGATATCGGTCCGCATAGGCGCCGTTCTGATAGCGCGCCAGCTCATCCGCCAGCCGCGCGGCGAGCGTGTCGGCATCCTCCGTCTGCAAGACTTCGTCGGACACGCCCTGGCCAAAGGCCATCGCTTCGACCGCAGGAAGATCCGCTGCGGCGAGCCGCCCCCAGGTGAGGGCGGCCGTGTTCATTTCGACGCTGACGCCATTCAGCTCGATGGCCCGCAGCAGCGCGGCGAGGCCGACTGGCAGCCAGCCCTTCTGCATGGCGTAGCCGACGAGGAAGAGGTTTGTGGCCACCTCATTGCCAAGCAATGCATAGGCAAGGCGGCCCGCGTTGACGAATTCGGCATGGTCATCGCCCAGCAGGCCGCGAATGCCCGCCATCATCCCCTCGGCGGTCAGGTTGAGATCGGGATTTCTCGCGAAGGCCGATGTCGGCATGACGCGCGTGTTCACGACCGCCCGGCTTTTGCCGGCGATCATTTTCGACATGACGTCCTGCCCCGTGGTCACGACGATGTCGCAGCCCAGAACGACATCGGCGGCAACGATGCGGGTCGCGTGCAGCTGCTCCGGCAGGGCGGCGATCCGCACATGGCTGGTGACGGGGCCGTTGCGCTGCGCGAGTCCGGCAACATCAAGGACGGAGCATCCCTTGCCTTCGAGATGCGCGGCCATGCCCAGCAGCGCGCCGATGGTCACGACACCGGCGCCGCCAATTCCGGTCACCAGCAGGCTGAACGGCTGCTCGCACGCCGCGACCTCGGGCTCCGGAAGGCGCGCGGCGCATTCAGCCGCCTCGGCGGGCAGTGCCGCGCCGTGTCCGGCCGTGCGTTTGCGCGGTGTGCCCCCGTGCACGGTGACGAAGCTGGGGCAATAGCCCTTCTTGCACGAGAAGTCCTTGTTGCAGGCGGACTGGTTGATGCGCCGCTTGCGGCCGAAGGCGGTTTCGACGGGTTCGATGGCGATGCAATTCGATTGCACGCCGCAATCGCCGCAGCCTTCGCAGACGCGCGGATTGATGAAGATGCGCCGGTCGGGATCGACGGCGGAACCGCGCTTGCGGCGGCGGCGCAGTTCGGTTGCGCAGAACTGCTCATAGACGATGATCGAGACGCCCTCGATCTCGCGCAGTTCCTTCTGCACATCGTCCAGCCTGTCACGGTGGTGGATGGTGACGCCGGGCGCGAAGGCGTAACCTTCGGCATATTTCTCGATATTGTCGCTGACCACCGCGATCCGGCGGATGCCCTCGGCATGGACCTGCCGCGTCAGTTCGTCGACGCGCACATTGCCTTCGATCTGCTGACCACCGGTCATGGCGATCGCGTCGTTGACGAGGATTTTGTAGGTGATGTTCACGCCTGCGGCGACCGCGGCGCGGATCGCCAGAAGGCCCGAATGATAATAGGTGCCGTCGCCCAGATTCTGGAAGATGTGCTTGCGTTCGGTGAAGGGCGAAAGGCCGATCCAAGGCGCGCCTTCGCCGCCCATCTGGAACAATGTCGGCGTGTTGCGCTCGGGCAGGAAGGTCGCCATGCCGTGACAGCCGATACCGCCGAACGCCACACTGCCTTCCGGCACCTTCGTCGACGTGTTGTGCGGGCACCCCGCGCAGAAGATGGGCAGTCGCATGAGTCCGCCGCCCGTCGCGGCACCCGCCACGGCAGGGGCGGCAACGGGCAGCGCCGCGCTGCCCAGTCGTGTCAGGACTGCCCGGATGATTCCCGATAGCGCCGCCGCATTCAACTCGGCCTCGGCGGGGATCAGCGGCGCACCCCGTTCATCCTGCTTGCCCAGAAGGAGGGGCGCTTCCTTGTCGTTGACGAACAGGCTGGCGAGCTGCGTCTCGATCACCGGCCGCTTTTCTTCCACGACGAGGATCGCCCGATAGGCGCGGGCGAATTCGGAGATCAGGTCGGGCTCCAGCGGCCACGGCATGGCGACCTTGAAAACGCCGACGCCGATCGCGCGGCATCGGTCGTCATCGAGCCCGATTTCCTCCAGCGCCTGCATCACATCGAGATGCGCCTTGCCCGTCGTGACGATGCCGACCAGGCCGGCCTCGCCCTGGATGACGGCCCTGTGAATGACGGCCCTGTTCAGCCGGTTCGCCTTCACGAACGTCTTCACTGCGGGAATCCGCTGCTGATAGTGGCGCTGCTCGACCATCACGGGGTGGATGCCCCAGCCGACATTCAGCCCGTTTTCCGGCAGGCCCGGGATGTCGGGCAGGGTGATTTCGACCTGATCGCCCGCAATGTTGACAGACGCCGAACTCTCGATCGTGTCGGTTACGCATTTCATGCCGATCCAGCAGCCCGAAAAGCGCGACAGGGCGATACCGCAGAGCCCGTAATCCAGATAATCCTGAACCGTGGCGGGATTGAAATAGGGCATGCCGTAATGGATGAAGGCATGGTCGCTCTGGTGCGCGACAGTTGAGGATTTCGCGCCGTGGTCGTCTCCGGCCAGCACGAGGACGCCGCCATGCTTCGACGATCCGGCATAGCTGCCGTGCTTCAGTGCATCGCCGGCGCGGTCGACGCCCGGCCCCTTGCCATACCAGAGTGCGAACACGCCGTCATAGCGGGCCTCGCCGAACAGGTCAGTCTGCTGCGACCCCCACACGGCGGTCGCTCCCAGCTCCTCGTTGATTCCCGGTTGGAAGACGATGTGGTGCGCGTCGAGATCGCGCTTCGCGGCCTTCAGCGCCGTGTCATAGCCGCCAAGCGGCGATCCGGTGTAACCCGATATGAAACCGGCGGTGTTGAGCCCGTTCGCGAGGTCGCGGCTGCGCTGCATCATCGGCAGGCGCACGAGCGCCTGCGAGCCCGACAGGTAAACGCGGCCATTGGTTTTCCGATAGCGGTCGTTCAGCGCATAATCGCGCAGGCCCGGTGCCGTTTTTTCAGGCGTTGTCATTGCGTTTTCCCGAAATTCCGTCCGGTCTGAATGCCCAGACACCAGAAGGGCAGCGCGCAGTCCTCCGACACCTTCCGGAACAGCAGCCGAACCGGCTGTCCGATCGCGACGTCGGCGGCGGTGAGGCCGGTCACGCTGCCTGCGTCGTCGGCGACGGCCATGCCCGCGATGCGGATCGCGGGATGCGTGCCCAGCGCGCCAATGATGGTCACATAGGGCGCCATCGCCTCGAACGCTGGCAGCAGAGGGAGCGCGGGGCAGGCGAAAGACCAGACGGTCCCTTCGGGTGCGACCTCGTTCCAGATGCTGTCCTCAGACTGGCAGTGCGGGCACATCGGGCGCGGTGGAAACCGCATCTCTCCGCAAGCGTCGCAGGTCTGGACGACAAGCCGGCCTTCGAGCGCGTTTGTCCAGAACTCCCGGTCGAGCGGATTGTCGGTCGCCGGCAGGGGCAGCGTCTCGATCATCGCGCAGGGCCTTCGCCGCTATAGGGCGCCCAGCGCGGCGCGCGCTTTTCCGAAAAGGCGCGAACGCCCTCGGCAAAATCGTGCGACTGGTTGTGCGCGACGATGGCGTTCCAGCCAAAATCGGCCGCGTCGTGCAGTCCCCGCTCCTTGGCGCCCCAGATTGCCCGCTTGGTGTGCGCCATCGCGCTCGGCGAGTTCCGCCGGATCCGGTCCGCAAGGCCATGGGCACGCGCGGTCAGCTCCGCATGGGGGCAAAGCGCGTCCACCATGCCCAGGCGAAAGGCGTCGTCCGCGCCGATCGTCTCGCCGCGTCCGCCCAGCGCCATGCGCAGCACCGCACCCATCGGCATGCGCCGGGCGAGCACCGCCGTTTCCAGCGCCGATATGAGGCCGACGCTCACATGCGTATCCGAAAATTCGGCGTGATCGCACGCCAGCACGATGTCGCACTCGGCGACAAAGTGCAGGCCGCCGCCGATAACCGCGCCGTTCACCGCGCAGATCACTGGCTTCCACACATTGTTCTGAAGCGGCGTCCAGCGGATCGATTCAAGGGTCGGCCGCCCGGATTGATCGACGATCATTTCGGGAAGGTCGGTGAGGTCGGCGCCGCTGCAAAAGGCCTTCTCGCCCACCCCCGTCAGGATCGCGACGATCGCGGACGGATCGGCATCGAACGCCCGCCACGCCGCCGGCAGTTCCCGGCTCATCACGCTGTTCACGGCGTTCAGCCGCTGCGGCCGGTCAAGTTCGATAACCGCCACGCCGTCTGCGACCCGGTATTTCAAAGTCTCGAAGCGAATGTCCTGTTCCTCTTCCGAAATCCCGGCCGCACGGGCGCGCTTCGCGGATCATCCGGGGGAGGTTATGGAGGGTGCGACAACTCAACATAAACTCGCATTCCCGCCCCTTCGCGAGCGAAAGCGAGTTTATGTTGAGGCGGCCCGGACGTCTTTTCCGCAGTGTTTGCAGGGTCGATCGGCTTGCCGCAAACATGTGGAGTGACAGCGGAGAACCATGCAAAGTTCGGGAAATTCGTCTGGTTCGGTTGCATCGAAGGACGCCGACTACGACGTGATCGTCGTGGGATCGGGCGCGGCGGCATTGCTCGCCGCAGCGCGCTCGGCCGACTTCGGCGGCCGGGTTCTGGTTCTTGAGAAAGAGTCGAAGTTCGGCGGCAATTCGGCCACGTCGGGTGGCGGCGTCTGGGTGCCGAACAATCCGGACATCGCTTCGGTGGGTGTCGCCGACAGCGATGACGATGCCTTCGCCTATTTGCGCACCGTCATTCCGGCGGACCAGATCGGCGACGACATCATCTGGACCTATATCCGCACGGCACCCCGGATGATCGACTATCTTGGCCGCATCGGCGTGCCCTATCGTCCGGTGGCGAAATATCCCGACTATTATCCCGACGCCCCCGGCTGGAAACCCGGCGGACGCACCATGGATTGCGCGCCCGTGGACGGGGGGCAACTCGGCGAGCATTTGCCCCTGCTGCGCCAGATGCCGCCCGCATCCAAGGCTTTCGGTCATATCAACCTGTCGATCACCGAAGCCTCGAAGGTGCAGGCCGTCGCCGCCGGCTGGCAGCGGATCGCCGCGAGTGCGGTGTTTCGCTACATGTTCGATATCGGCGCGCGGTTGCGCGGCGCGCGCGACCGCCGCCTGTGCATGGGCGAGGCACTGGTCGCCCGGCTGTTTCTCGCGATCCGCCAGCGCGGCATCGAACTGCGCCTAGGCAGCCCGGTGTCGGGCCTTGCCTGCGAAGGTGGCCGGGTTTGCGGCGTTGTGGTGCCGGGCGAGGCCGGCGAGCCGCGCGTGCTTCGCGCCCGGCGCGGCGTGATCGTGGCGGCGGGCGGATTCGAAAAGAGCGAGACGATGCGGCTGGAGCATCTGGCCGCGCCGACCTCGCCCGACTGGTCGGCAGGCAGCGCCGGCAACACGGGCGATCTGATCGCCGCGGGGCGCCGTATCGGTGCCGCCACGCGGCTGATGAACGAGGCATGGTGGGCGCCCTCGGTGCGATGGGGCGACCGCACTGTCATCCTCTTCTTCGAAAAATCGAAGCCCGGCCTGATGATCGTCGATCGCACGGGCAAGCGCTTCATGAACGAATCGATCACCTATAATTCCTACGGGAAATGCATCTACGGCGACAATTACGACCAGACCGGCCGGGTGCCCGCCTTTGTCATCTTCGACGCCCGCTACCGCGCCCGCTACATGTTCGGCGGGCTTCTGCAATCGAGCATGTCGCCCGACTGGATGAACCCTGGCGCCTTCGGCGAAAGCGGCATGCTGACAAGGGCCGCGACGCTCGACGAACTGGCGTCGAAGCTGGGTATCGATGCCTCGGGCCTGCGTGCATCCACCGACGAGATGGCGCGGTTCGCCAGAAGCGGCGTCGACGAGGCATTCGGGCGCGGCAGTGACGAGCACGACCGCCAGTATGGCGACGCGAAGGTCGCGCCCAACCCCTGCCTCGGGCCGATCAACAAGGCGCCCTTTTACGGCGCGCGAATCTACCCCGGCGATATCGGCACCAAGGGCGGCCTGCTGATCAACCGGGATGGACAGGTGCTCGATGAAACCGGCGTGCCGATCGAAGGCCTCTACGCGGCGGGCAACAGCAGCGCTTCGATCATGGGCGACAAATACCCCGGCGCCGGCTGCACCCTGGGGCCGGCGCTGACGATGGCCTATCGCGCCTCGGCGCGGGCGATGGGCGCGAACGAGGATTAGCGATCGAGGTTCGGCTTTGCCGGATAGTTGAAGGATGAGGAAACGGAACGTGGCGAGATCCAAGGACTATAACATGGGCGAATTCGACTTTCCGCGAGGATGGTTCATGATCGCCGAAGCGTCCGAACTGAAGGGCGCGCCGTTGCCGCTACGCTTCTTCGGCAAGGATTTTGCGCTGTTTCGCGGCCAGAGCGGGCGGCTCGTGCTGCTCGACGGTCATTGCAGCCACATGGGCGCGCATCTCGCCGCATCGTCCAGCGCCTCGATCGCGGTTCATGGCGAACAGATCGAGGGCGATTCCATCCGTTGCCCCTATCACGGCTGGCGTTTCAGCGCGGACGGCGAAGTGGAGGACATTCCGGGTTTCGACGGGCCGTGCCCGAAGGCCGCGAAAATCCGTTCATACCGCGTCGAGAACGTGATGGGCGCGATCATGATGTGGTACGATCCCGAGGGCGGGGAGCCGGAGTTCGATCCGCCCCGGCTGGCTGAGTGGGATCGGCCCGACTGGATCAACGGCGCCTATGACCATCTGGGTACGCTGGACGTCCACCCTCAGGAAATCCTCGACAACATGGCGGATTCCAATCATCTCGGCCCGACGCACGGGTCTCCCTGCGAATATTTCGAGAACGAATTCGATCGTCATCTCTATTATCAGCGGCAGGGCGGATTCCGCCGGGAATATGATGCCTATCTGATGACCTTCACCTGGTACACAGGCCCCGGCCTGCTGCTTTCAAGGCAGGCGATCGGCGACATCCGCTCGATCGAGTTCATCTTTCACACGCCGGTCGAGGACGGTGTGACGAAGGTGTGGCACAATAACCTGCTTCGGGCGGCGAGCGATACCCCCGGCGAAGAGGACAGGGCCCGCGCGAAGCATCTTCAGGCCGAGGTGCTGGCAGCATTTGGGCAGGATTTCGATATCTGGCGCAACAAGGTGCCGGCCCTGCAGATCATGAGTCTGCCGACCGAACGCAACTTCCGGCTCGGGCGCACATGGTACCGGCAGTTCTACAATCCGCGCAGCGAGGCCGCGGCGTTCCACGCGCGGATCGAGGGAAAGCACATCCCGATCCACAAGCTGGAACCCTATGAAATTGCGCTGGAGCTGGAACGCACCTGATGTGCGTTCCAGCCCTCTCGCGGGGGCGTTTCAGCGCCCGGTGAACTTCGGCTTTTCCTTGTTCTGGAGAGCTTCCAGCGCGATCCGGTGATCGTCCAGCAGCTGCGTGACGTTCTCGTAGGCGGCGGCGCGGTCGATGATCGCGTTGGCTGTCACTTTCAGCCCCGCGTTGATCGATGCCTTGGTCCATTTGATCGCGTGGGTCGCGCCCCTTGCAAGACGCTTCGCCATCTTCGCGACGGTTTCGTCCAGCGCGTCGGCCGGAACCGCTTCGGTGATCAATCCCATGGCGGCGGCGTCCGGCGCGGAAATCGCATCGCCGGTCAGCAGATAGCGACGCGCGCGCGCATAGCCGATGAGCTGCGGCCACATGACCGCGCCGCCGTCTCCCGCGACGAGGCCCACCGAGACGTGCGGATCGGCGAACACCGAATGGTCGGACGCGTAGACGAAATCGCAATAGAGGGCGAGCGAACAGCCGAGCCCGATAGCCGGTCCGTCGACCTTCGCGATGATGGGCTTTTCAAGATCGAGAAGCGAGTTCTGGATCTTGCGATCCTGCCGGATGCCGGCGCTTGTCGCGACGGGGTCGCCGTGGAGCGTCAGCAGCCATTTCAGATCGCCGCCCGCACAAAAGGCGCCGCCCGACCCTGCGAGGATGACGACATCGACGCTTTCATCCCGATCGACATCGTCGAAGATCAGCGAAAATTCACGATGGAGATCGTGATTGATCGCGTTCTTCGCTTCGGGGCGATTGACCGTGATGGTCAGGATCGACCCATCCTGCTCGATGCGAAGCGCTTTGTAGTCGTCATAGTTCATGCCTGATCATCCTCGATCGTTTCACTTGGGTTCGGCCGGCCGAGGCCCAGCCGCTGCGACATCTGCTCACGGAGCAGGAATTTCTGGATCTTGCCCGAGGGCGTCAGCGGGAAGGTGTCGATGAATTCGACATATTCGGGCACTTTCCACCGCGAAATCCGGTCGAAGCACCACTGCCTTATCGCTGCGCCGCTGATGTCGGTGCCGTCGCGCAGGCAGACGACCGCGCAGGCCACCTCGCCATATTTTTCGTCAGGTACACCGACGACCGCGACATCGCGGATCGCCTCATGCTCCTTCATGTAGGTTTCGATCTCCACCGGAGACAGGTTCTCGCCGCCGCGGATGATCATTTCCTTCTTGCGCCCGACGATCGATACAAACCCGTCGTCGTCCATCCGGGCGAGGTCGCCGGACGCGATCCAGTCCGGCCTCTCGCCGCCCGCCGCGGCGCCGTAGCCCAGCATGCCGCCCGGGCCGCTGTAGAACAGCTCGCCCGTCGCATTGCGCGGCACGGCCTGGCCGTTGCTGCCACGGATCGACACGCTGACCCCGGTGAGCGGCGTGCCGCTCGTCCGGATCTTGCGCTCGGCGCTGTCGCCGGGAACGGTCGTCGTCGTCACGCCGCAGGTTTCGGTCTGGCCGTAGCAATTGATGACATCGGCGCCGAAAACATCCTGACAACGGTGGAGAAGGTCCTTCGTCACAGGCGCCCCGCCGACGATGATCCGCGTCAGCGTGCCGAGCGCGCGGTGGCGGACCGAGGGGTCGTCGAGCATCGCGATGAGCATGGTCGGCACCCCGATGAACGCCGTGCATTCCTCGCGTTCCAGGATGTCGAGCGTGATGCCGGGCTTGAAGATGTAGAGCGGCAGCGATGTCGCGCCGACCAGCGCGGCGCCGGGCAGCGAATTGCCCGACCCGCCGACATGGAACAGCGGAAAGCCCGGACACACCCGGCTGCCTTCGCCTAGGCCCCATATATGGTACGAGTTTCGCGCCGTGGTCGTGATGGCCCGGTGCGACAGGCGGACCGCCTTCGGCACACCCGTCGTCCCCGACGTATACTGGATCATCATGATGTCGTCGGGATCGACGGCGACCGGGACGGGGCCTTCCGTGTTCCGCTGCATCAGGTCGGTCCAGATGCTGGAGAAGCTGTGCACATGACGCAGCGCCGGCGCATCCGCCCGGGCCCGGGCGATCGTCGCTGCGGGAGATTCGCCGCCGATCAGGTCGGCATGGAATATCGCCGCCGCACCCGAATCGCGCAGGGCGAACGCCAGCTCGTTCAGCCGATACAGCGGGTTGAGCGCGACGAGCACCATGCCGGCCTTGGCGATCGCATATTCCAGAAGCACCCATTCCGGGTGGTTCGGTCCCCACAGTGCGATGCGGTCGCCTGGCTCATGCCCCAGCGCCAGCAGAACGGCCGCCAAATGCCCGGCATCGGCGTCCAGTTCGGAATAGGTCCAGGCCCGGTCCTCTATGGCAGGCTGATGGCGGTAGACGACGGCTTGCCGGTTTCCCCATTTGCGTGCCGATTCCGTCAGGGCGGCGCCCAGAGCCAGGCCGTCGCACGGCAGCGCGGCGGGCTGCACGGCTGCCGGCGCGATCCATTCGGACAAGGGGGCTGCGGGGTTGGTCACGCTGATGGTCTTGATCCGTAATCCGGGTTCGCACCGCGGCTGCGAACGTCGCTGGATTAACCCTGCGCGACGCTCACCTTAAACTCGTTTTAGGTCGTTCCGGGCGGCGCCCGCATCCAGCCATGCGAGGCTTATGCGAGTTCAAGTTGAACAGCTTTCTCCCTAGTCGAGGCGCGGGACATTGATCATCGAGAAGGACGCGTGCGGGGCGGGGCATGGAGCCGGGCCGCATTGTCGGGAAACCTATGAACAGCTTATCCGAGGCCGACCATATCCTGATGCTGCGCGAGACATTGTCCCGCTTCATCGAAAGGGAAATGCCGCTCGATCTCGTCAGGAAATGGGATCACGACAATCACTTTCCGCGCGATGTGCATCGGAAGCTGGCGGAGCTGGGCCTGATGGGCCTCACCGTGCCAGCCGAATATGGCGGCGGCGGCCGCGATGTGCGCGCGACGATCGTGGCGATCGAAATGCTGTGCGGCCGAAGCATGGCCGTCGGCGGACCCTATATCCAGTCGGCCTGCTATGCGGGTCTCAACATCGCCGAGGTCGGCAGCGAGCGCCAGAAGCGCGAGATCCTGCCCCGGGTCGTCAGCGACGGCCTGATTTTCGCGTACGGCATCAGTGAACCCGATGTTGGCGCGGACGTCGCTTCGGTGCGGGCGACGGCCAGGGTCGACGGCGACCGGCTGATCATCAACGGATCGAAGCGCTTTTGCTCGGGCGCGAAAATTTCGGACTATATTTACACGCTGGTGCGCACGGGGCCGCAGGAAGACAAATACCGCAACCTCACGCTGGTGCTGGTTCCCTCCGATGCCGATGGCCTCACTTACGAGGCGCAGGACGCCATGGGCCTGAAAGGCACCGGGACCTACGACGTGAGTTTCGCCGATGTTGCGGTCCCGATGGAAAACGTGGTCGGCGAAGCGGCGGGCTGGAACAATGCGTGGTCGATGCTGCTCGGCCCCGGGCTCGATATCGAAAAGATGGAAGTCGCCGCCATGGCGCTGGGCATCGCGTCCGCCGCGGTCGAGGAGGCGTGGGCCTATGCGCAGGAGCGCATTCAGTTCGGCCAGCCGATCTCCGCGTTCCAGTCGATCCGGCACATGCTGGCCGAGGTGCAGACAAAGCTGCACGCCTGCCGCGTGCTGACCTATCAGACCGCCGACACGCTGGACCGCGAAGGCAGGGCCTCGCTCGAAACGTCGATGGCCAAGCTGTTCGTATGCCAGGCGGCTCAGGAGATCGTCCTCGCCTGTCAGCAGGTTCTGGGCGCCTATGGCTATATCAAGGAATTCGACATGGAGCGGCATGTCAGGGACATATTGATCATGCCCATCCTTGGCGGATCGTCGGCGATCCAGAAGAATAATATCTGCAACATGATGAAGTTGAAGAAATAGCGCATGCCCAAAATCACTTTCATCACGCATGATGGAGCGCAGCATGTGGCCGAGACCGAAGTCGATGTGTCGGTCATGAAGGCGGCGATCGGCAACATGGTCCCGGGCATCGATGCCGATTGCGGCGGCGCGTGCGCCTGCGCCACATGCCATGTTTACGTGGATGCGGCATGGATCGGCAAAACGGGTGCGCCAGACGAGATGGAGCAGGCGATGCTCGAATATGTTTCTGAGCCCGGCGGCGGTTCGCGTCTCTCGTGCCAGATCACCGTGACCGAGGAGCTGGACGGCCTCGTCGTCCGGCTCCCGAAGCAGCAGGGATGAAGGGTCAGGCTGCCGGGGGAACACCTTCGGCCAGCAACAGATCCGTCGTCACCCCGCTGGCCTTTCGCAGCGCGATCATGCGCGCGTAATCCGGATCGGAGTACCAGGCCTGTGCCGCTTCACGATCGGGGAATTCGATCAGCACCAGCGCGTGGCCCGGCGGCTCGGCGCCTTCCAGCCTTTCGGCCTCACCGCCCTTGATCAGGTAGCGACCACCATGTTTTTCCACGAGCGGCTCCGTGACGGAGCGATACTCCCGGTACCAATCCCAGTTCTCGACGATCAGCTTCCCGAATATATATGCCGGCATGGTGGCTCCATCTTCTTTGGTTGCCGCATATCAAGGCCGGTCCTCACAATGAACTCGCATGGGGTCCGGCGCAGGTGCAGGCAGCGACAAAGCAGTCCATTGCCGAATTGCCGACGCGCGGCTTTTGCGACACTATCGGGCCGAGTTTATGTAAAGTCGATGGGATCAAGTTGCCGATGACGCCCCCTGCAGACACGCCCGCTGCCGCTCAAGGCGAAGTGGCTGATGTTGGACGCCGAAAGAATCCAAAACAGCAGCGGGCAATGGTCACCGCCGAAGCGATCACGCAGGCCACCGAGCAGATCATCGTTCGAGAAGGCTTCCAGGCCGCGACGACCAACCGGATCGCCGAGGTGGCGGGGGTCAGCGTCGGATCGCTGTATCAGTATTTTCCGAACAAGCAGGCGATCGTCAAGGCGCTCATCGAAGAGACGGTGACGAAGGCCGCGGCGCGCATCCGCGAAGCGCTGCGCAATTCGATGGAAGAGCCGCTGGAGCCGGCGCTGCGGCGTGTCATGACGCTGCTGCTCGAAATCTACAAGGAAAACCATTTCATCCTGTTCCGCATTCTGGATCAGGTGCCGGAACTGAAGAAATACACGTCAAGCCTGTCGGTCGAGAACTACACGCATTCGACGAACCTGGCTTTCCTGGAGCAGCATCAGGCGGAGATCAAGGTGTCGGACCTGCGCACCGCACTGCTGCTCGTCGAGCGCGCGACGATCCAGAACATCGAGTATTTCCTGGCGCATAATCCCACCAACATCACCGAAGAGCAGCTCATCGACGAAGTGACGCGAATGGCGGTCAATTATCTGACGAAATAGCCTGATCGGATATGCGCGCCCTGATGGCCGCCAGCCGGTTCCGAACGAAGGGCGAGTGCAGCAGCTGGTGGAAGCTTTCGGCCTCCTGCCGCATCGCGGCATGGATCGCCGCGCGCTCATCGGCCTTGAGCAGCGTCTTGGTCATGACGACGGCGTCCAGCGAGAGCGCTGCGATGCCGCCCAGAACCCTGAGCGCGTGAGCCTCCAACTCTTCACGCGGCACCGCTTCGTTGACAAGGCCGAGGTCCACCGCCGTTCTCATGTCGCAGCCGCGTTCGTTAAGCAGGATCGCCATCGCCCGGCGGTGCCCGGCCAGCCGCGGCAGCAGCAGGCTTGAAGCGAACTCCGGGATCAGCCCCATGTCGGCGAACGGAAAGACGATCCGGGCCTCGGGCACGCCGTACACCATGTCGCAGTGGAGCAGCATGGTGGCACCGATGCCGACGGCGTTGCCGTTCAGCGCCGCCGCGATAGGCTTGGGGAAGTCTACCAGGGCCTTCATGAAGTGAAAGGACGGCTTTTCATCATAGGCCATCTCCAGCCCCTGCGCGAAGCCTGCCACGTCATGGCCGGCCGTGAAGATCGCGCCGGTTGAGGCGAAGAGGACGCAGCTGATATCCTCGTCGTGTTCGGCGATATCCAGAAGCGCGACCAGTCGCCGGTACATGTCGTAGCTGATCGCGTTCCGCTTGCTTTCGCGGCTCAGCCGGATCGTCATGATCCGGTCCGCGACAGCGACCTCAATGCCCGTGGGTTCCGTTTCGACCATTGCCCGCCTTTGTCCGTCACTCGGTTTCCGGGCACGGACACTGGTATCCGGGCGGCTAAGGTTAAACTCGCTTTCCCGGCGCGCGGGGAACACGAGTTTATTATGAGCCGCCCCGCCGAATAGGCTCCGCGACGATTGAAGGCGTGAAAAAGCGCTGAAACAGGCTGATCCGGGGTGATCGTGAATGGAATATGACCCTTTTTCCGACGCGGCGATGCGCGATCCGCACGCGCTTTACGATGCGCTGCGGAAGAACGACGGGCCGTATTTCATTGAAAAATACAATGCATGGGCGCTCGTCCATTTCGACGACATCTGGAAGGTCAGCGTCGAGCACGAGGCCGATATCACGTTCACGGCGGGGCAGCCGCTGACGAATGTTTTGCTCGGTGAACCGGTGCCCCACGCCTTTCCCAGCATGGACCTTCGGGACCATCGCAAGTGGCGGCGCATTGTCCATGCCGACTACACGAAGTCGAATGTGGAACAGGACCGCGAGCGGATTACTGCACTGGCGCGCGCGCTGTTGCAGCCGTTGGCGGAAAAAGGCGCCTTTGATTTCTACACGGATTACGTGAACCGGCTGTTCGCGATCAACGCCGGTTATAACCTCGGGCTTTCGCCGGAGGATTCGATCGCGTGGCGGGCGCTGATCGATGAAACCATGCACCGCGAGAAGGGGCAGGTCGGCACCTCCTCGGCGCGCAATCAGGCCGCCGCTGCCACGCTGTTTCAGCGGCTGCACGCCTATGTCGCGAAACTCCGGGATCAGCCGGAGCTGGCGGGTGGCCATATCCGGAAATATCTTGAGGCGGAGGTCGAAGGGCGCCGTCTCGATGATCAGGATATCGTGAGCATCCTCGTCATCTTCCTGACCGTTGGGTCGGGCACTACGCCCAACGTCTGTGCCGGCGCCGTCTATTATCTGGCGCAGCATCCCGCGCAGCAGCAGGCCGTGCTAGACGATCTGACGCTGACGCTGCGCGCTTATTTCGAGGCCGCGCGCTACGATCAGCCGACGAACATCCTGTGCCGCCGCGCGACCAGCGATTTTTCGGTCAGCGGCCGGCAGATCAAGGCCGGCCAGAACCTGCTGATGGTCTATGCATCCGGCAACCGCGACGAGGCGGAGTTCGAGCGCGCCGGCGAATTCGATATCTTCCGGTCCTACAAGCGCGATCTGACCTACGGCATCGGCGGCCATAAATGCCTGGGGATGCATCTCGCCACCATGGCGGGGACCATCGCGCTCGAAGAGTTTTTCAAGGTTTCAGGGCGCTACACCGTCGATACGGCGCGCTGCACACGGGCTTACGGGGAATTTCTGTCGGGCTTCGACCATGTGCCCGTGCAACTCGGCGCGTAGGCCGGAAACCGCCCCCAATTCAGGAGTAATCTCATGTCCATTCGCAGCCTGGGATATGTCGGCTTCGGCGCGCCGGACCCAAGGGTCTGGCTCGATTATGCCACCAAAATCATCGGCTTGATGCCGGCGCGCGCCTGCGCGGGCGAAGATTGGGGCATACCCGCGATTCCGGGGGCGGGCCCGAAGAGCGGCGGCAGCGGTATCGCCGACGACGGCAGCATCTATCTGAAGATGGATGAGTGGCAGTGGCGTATCGCCGTCCACCCCGATGAGGAAAACCGGGGAATCAAGTATCTGGGATTCGAGGTGGAGGATCAGGCCGACCTTGAGGCCCATGTCGAAAGGTTGCGGTCCGCCGGCTTCGCGGCCGAAATGGGAACCGCGGCGCAGGCCCGGCAGCGCGCCGTGACCGCGATTGCCCACACCGCCGATCCCTGCGGCAATGCGATCGAGCTGTTCCACGGTCCGATCGTCGACAGAAAGTTCGCGTCGCCGCTTGGCATGGAATTCCTCGCCGGTGCGCTCGGGATCGGTCACGTCAATTTGCTGGCGTCGCGCCACCTTGAGGCCGCGCAGGAATTCTACACGCGCGTCCTCGGCTTCAGCCTGGTCGATTATATCCATTTCGGCAGCGGCAATTCCGCCAATTTCTATGGCTGCAACGCGCGCCACCATTCGATCGGCCTGCTGAAGGTCGGTGATGTGCGAGGCGTCCACCACATGATGATCGAGGTGACCGAAGTCGATATGGTGCTTCAGTGCCTCGAACGGGTCACAGACGCGGGCATCGAGATCACCTCGACGCTCGGGCGTCATGTCAACGACAACATGCTGTCCTTCTACATGCGCTCGCCTTTCGGTTTCGAGGTGGAGATCGGCTTTGGCGGGCGGATGATCGACGACAGCTGGACACCCAATCAGTTCGTCGAGGGCGACATCTGGGGGCATCGCGGCCTGGACCCCGAGACGATCGAGAAGAATCTCGCCTCGGCGCCGCGCGGATAGGAGGATTTCATGACCGCCAAACTCGCCTGCGACCAGATCGACGTCGGCATCGTTTCGGCTGCGATCGAGGGTCCGCTGCGCTTCTATCACGAGCTTCTGGGCTTCCCGCTCGCCGGCAGAGTAGAGATTCCAAATGTCGGCCAGATCACGCGCATCCAGATCGGCAACAGCGTCCTGCGCGTCCTCATTCCGGTCAAGCCGCCAGCGCCGGCCGCACGGGGTGACGTTTTTTCCGACCGTGTCGGCATCGGCTATGTGGCGCTGAAAATCTCCAACCTCTCGGAAACGGTGCATCGTGTCGTGGGCGCGGGTTATATCGTCAGCGTGCCGATCCGGACGCTTCGCCCCGGCGTGCGCGTCGCGCTGGTCGAGGATGCCGACGGCAACACCGTTGAACTGATGGAGCAGGACGCAGCGTGAATTTCTCATTTGCCGAAGAAGAGCTGGCGTTCCTCGAGCGGTTCCAGACCTATCTGGAAGGTGAGAAGCAGCGACCCGACGCGAACATCGTGTTCGCGCCGTGGCGGGAAACCGATTCCTGGCTCGTCGATTCGCCCGAGCGCCGCGAGTTCATGAAGCGGCTGGCCGAAGCCGGTTATATCGGCATGTCCTGGGCGCGCGAATATGGCGGACGGGAAATGCCCGGCGTATATGATTATCTACTCAACGAGGAGCTTTCGAGCCAGGGCGCGCCGATCATCGGCAAGGGCGTCGGCTGCATCGGCAAGACGATCATCGCCCACGGATCGGACCGGCTAAAGCAGGAATTCCTGCCTCAGATCCTTGCCGCCGATATCGAATTCGCTCTCGGCTATTCGGAGCCCGGTGCCGGCTCCGACCTCGCCGCGCTGAAGCTGCGCGCCGAACGCCGCGGCGATCGCTGGGTTCTGAACGGGCAGAAGATGTGGACCACGTCCGCCCATTTCGCGGATTGGTACTGGGTGGCGGCGCGTACCGACACGGACGCGCCCAAGCACAAGGGCATCAGCGTGTTTCTGGTCCCCATGGATCATCCGGGGCTGACGATCACCGAAATCAAGACGATGGGCGACCACCGCACCAATCAGGTCTTCTTCGATGATGTCGACGTGCCGAACGACTATCTGGTCGGCGAAGAAAATGCCGGCTGGCAGTACGTATGCGAAGCACTCGATTACGAACGCTTCGCGCTTTACACGGTCGGGCCACTGTTGCTGCGATTCCAGGCGCTGGTGGAATTGCTGAAGCTGACCCACAGGGACGGCGTGCCGCTGGCGAGCGCCCCGGCCGTCCGGTCGCAGGTCGCAGACATCGCCTGCGACGTTGAAACCGCCAAGATGCTGCAACGGCGCGTGATCGCCCGGGCGATCAAGGGCGAGGTGCCGACAGTCGAGGCGGCGATGTATAAATATTACAGCACGCAGCTCGGCCGACGGATCGCCAATTATGCGATCGATTGCCTGGGTCCCCTCGGGCTCTTGAAGGCCGGCGCACCGCACGCGCCGTTCGGGGGCAAGTGGGAAATGTCGGACCGGGCCACGGTCGTCGATACGATCGGCGGCGGCTCGTCCGAAGTGCAGAAGAATATCGTGGCCCGGCGCGGGCTGGGGCTGATGGTCGGAGCATAAAGATGGATCTCGATCTGAACGAAGAGCAGCAATTGCTGTGCGATACGGTTCGGCGGATTTGCGAAGCGACCTTCGATGCCGGGAAGGTCCGCGCGCTCGAAGCCGAAGACGACAAATTGAACCGCCCGTTCTGGACGGAGCTTGGCGCGGCGGGGCTGTGCGGACTTCGCATCGCCGAAGCCCATGGCGGCGCCGCGATGAGTGCGCTCGATCTCGCGCTGGTCAGCGAGGAGTTCGGCCGTGCGCTCGCGTCGTCCCCCTTCCTGTCCAGTTGCATCCTTTCGGCCCGCATCCTGGCGTCGCTGGCGCCGGTCGACGTGCAGGATGAATATCTGCACGCCATCGCGGCAGGCGCGCGGATCGTGATTCCCGCGTGGCAGGGGAATGACCTTGGTGCCGACACCGCGCGGGCCTCGATCGATGCCGCGCGCGCCACGCTTTCCGGGGAAATGTTGCTCGTTCCCTTCGCCAGCGTCGCCGATCTGTTCCTTGTCCACGCGTGTGGTGAGGGCGGTGGATGCTGGACGCTGATACCGGCGGACGCCGGCGGCGTTTCCATCAAGGCGCAGCCCAACTATGCCTCGCAGGCGCTGTTTGCCGTCCGTTTCGATGATGTCGAAATCGATCCGGTGCGCAGCTTCCCCGATGGGGAGACGCCTGGTGCGGACGCCGCCGTCTTCGGCGATGTTCTGATCGCGGTCGCGGCGGAAGCGGTGGGTGCGGCGGACCGGCTGCTCGCGCTGACGGCGGATTACGCCAACCAGCGCCAACAGTTCGGCCGGCCGATCGCAGGCTTCCAGGCCGTGTCGCATCCGCTGGCGGAGTGCGCCACAGAGCTGGAGGGCGCGCGCTATCTGGTCTATCAGGCGGCGTGGGCGAAGGATGGCGGTATGCCGCACCACCACCTCGCGCAGATGGCGAAGCTGAAGGCGACGTCGCTGTTCCGCCGGCTGGCGACGGTGAGCGTTCAGGTCCATGGCGGCATCGGCTATTCGACCGAAGCCGAGCCGCAGCTTTTCTACCGCCGATCGAAATTTCACGAACTGATGTACGGGACACCGGCGGAACTCAGGGCGCGGATATCCGATCATGTCTTCGCGTGATCGGCGGCCGGTGAGATGAACCGGGAAACCGGCCCTGACGATGCGCTGGACGCGGCTGTCGCCCGGTTCATCGGCAAGCCCCAATATGTGTCGGACCTCGGCATTGCGGCCAACGCGCTGTCGGTGCGCGCCATGTGCGCGGCAGTCGAGGATGCCAGCGCTGTGCACTGGAACGAGGCGGAGGCTGTCGCCCTACTGGGCGCACCTTATGCGCCGGCAACGATGCTGGCCGCCTGGGGCCGGCCTGAGCTTTGGGAGCCGGGCCAAAGCGAGCCGCTACGGGCGCTGCAGGCGCATTTCGATCTCAAGGACCTGCTTGGGTATCCCGCCTCCGTCGCGGTGTCGAACAGCCTCATTTTCTACGCGCCCGTGAAGATCGGTGATCGGCTGCGGACACAGCAGGTCGTGCGGGACATCGGCGACATCAAGGACACGAAACTGGGGCGGGGCCGCTTCTGGACGGTCGAGATGCAATATCTTGATGAGGCCGGCGATCTGGTCGGGGTCGAGCGCTACGAGTTCTTCGGATTTCGAAAGGACGCGCCGTGACGCAGCTGCTGATCGCGGACGTCGCGGCAGGCGCGGCGCTTCCGGCGTTGATCTATGACGTGACCGCGACCCGGCTGATCGCCGGCGCGCTCGCGAGCCGTGATTATTCGCCGCTCCATCACGACCGTACCTATGTCGTCGATGTGGCGGGGCAGCGCGACATCTTCGCCAACACCCAGTTTCAGGCCGCGCTCATCGAGCGCTATCTCGGGGATTGGTCCGGCCCGCTGGGGCGGATCGCCCGGATGCAGTTCCGGATGAAGTCGTCGATCTTCGCGGGCGACCGCGTGCTGCTCGGCGGCGTCGTCGAACAGGTGCATGCCGAAGGGCCTTGCGGTGCCTCGGCGGCGGTCAACATCACCCTGTCGGTGGAGGGCCGGCTCGCGACGACGTGCGAGGCGCTATATGCCCTGCCGGCGTCGGCGGGCGACAATCCGTGGGCAAGGCGCGGGATGCAGTGGCTTCAGCCCGATTGATCGCGCGCGACTTTTCTATGCTGTGATGTGAATTTTCTATGCTGTGATGTGAAAGCCACCGTCGATGCCGATATGCTGTCCCGTGATGTACGAGGCCGCGTCGGACAGGAAGAAGCAGGTCGCAGGCGCGACGTCCTCGGGCGCGGAAAAGCGGCCGAGCGGGATCGCTTCGAGATAGCGGTCGCGAAACTTCTCCTGCCGGATGGTCTCGGTCATCGCGGTTTCAACCAGGCCATAGCAGACGCTGTTGACGTTGACGTTATAGCGGCCCCATTCGCGCGCCGCGCTCATCGTCAGCCCCAACATGCCGGATTTTGCTGCGCCATAGTTGATCTGCCCGAACGTGCCGCGGCGTCCGGCGTCGGATGACACGTTGACGATCGACCCTGGATTCTGATCGCCCTTCTTCGCCTTGTCGACAAGGAAACGCCCGACGGCCTGCAGGCACAGGAAGGCGCCGGTCAGGTTCACGTCGATAACCGCCTGCCAGTCGGCGCGCCGCATGTCGGTGATCATTGCCGCCCTGACGATGCCCGCGTTGTTCAGCAGGCCGTTCACATCGCCGAAGGTCGCGGCGGTTTCCGCCACGACGCCAGCGATGAAATCCTCGGCGGTGATGTCCCCCGCGAAGCACTGCACCCGCTTCGCGTCCTGCGCGCCGAAGCTCTCGTTGAGCGCCGCCGCGTTGATATCGACAGCGGCGACGCGCGCGCCCATCAAAAGCGCATGGTCGGCGAGCGCCTTGCCGATGCCCTGCGCGGCGCCGGTGATGATAATGACTTTGTTCTCAAGCGATGCGGGATTGTGCACGCGCGTTCCTTCGTGAATGCGATTCGAGATCAGCTGTCCAGCAATCCAAGGATGGAGATGCTGCACACATTATTGTTCGGGAAACCGCCGAGATTGTGGGTCAGCGCCCTGCGCGGCCGGGAAAGCTGGCGATCCCCGGCCCGGCCGAGCAGCTGGTTGTAGCTCTCGTAGACCATCCGCAGCCCGGAGGCGCCGATCGGGTGGCCGAAGCATTTGAGGCCGCCGTCGATATTACTCGCGACCTCCCCGTCCGCATCGAATTTTCCCGCGAGCACATCGCGATACCCCTCGCCGGGTTTGGACAGCCCCAGATCCTCCATCGTCACCAGTTCGGTGATCGAAAAACAGTCATGCACCTCGACCATGTCGAGTTCGCGCACGGGATCGGCGATGCCGGCTTCGCGATAGGCCCTGGCGGCGGCGATCCGCGTCGTGTGCGCGTAGCTGCCGTCCCAGCCATTGTGCGACATTTCCGATCCGTTGCTCAGCGACAATTGCATCGACTTGACGCTGACGAGATCGCCTGTCCGGCCCAGCCGCTTCGCCATTTCCGGGCTGGCCACGATCGCGCAGGCCGATCCGTCGCTGACGCCGCAGCAGTCGAACAAACCGAGCGGGTAGGCGATCATCGGCGCGTTGATGATCGCCTCCTTCGAAAGCCGCCGCCGCAGATGCGCCTTGGGGTTCTTGGCGCCGTTCTCGTGGCTTTTCCACGATACGTGCGCCATCGCTTCCTTCAGCGTATCGAACGTCAGCCCGTGGCGCGTCATATAGGCGCTGGCGAACTGGGCGAACGAGCCCGGCGCGGTCACGCCCGGCTGCCAAAGGTCGTTGAACGTGCCCCTGCTGCGTTCGGGAAGGCCGCCATAGCCGGTGTCCTTCAGCTTTTCGACGCCGAGCGCGAGCGCGATGTCGGCCGCGCCGGCCGCGACCGCATAGACGGCGCCACGCAGCGCTTCCGATCCCGTCGCGCAGAGATTTTCCACGCGCGTCGCGGCGATGTTCGGCAGGCGCAATGTCTGCGACAGCGACAGTGCCGACTTGCCCAGGTTCTGCTCGTCCATCGAAAGGCCGAACCAGGCCGCGTCGATCTGGTCGCGATCGATGCCGGCATCGGCGATGGCTTCGCGGAACGATTCGGCCATCAGGTCTTCGGCGCTGCAGTCCCATCGTTCGCCGAAGCGCGAACAGCCCATGCCGATGATGGCAACCTTGTCCCTTATGCCCTCAGCCATGCGCTGTTCCTTCTTCTTCTCCATGCACGGGTGCGGCTTTCCAGAAATATCGATGGAACTGCCGCTTGGGATCTTTTTCCTTGATACGGAAAACGAAGCGGACGGGCAGGCCGACGCGCAACTGGCCCGGTTCGAAATCGGTGAATTCCATCATGATGACGCCGCCGTCGTCGAAGGTGACATTGCCGTACATCAGCGGCGGATTGGCGGAGACGGCCAGCCAGTCCTCGGTGTAGGATTTGACCGTGGCGACCTTGTGCTCGAAGGGTTCGTCGATCAGCGTGTCGAACTGCCGGCATTCGGGGTTGACGCAGCAACGGCCCTTGGGAAATTGCCGTGTCCCGCACGCCGTGCACAGGCCGCCCACGAAGCCCGTCGCCGTCTTGCGATGACGATTGAATGCGGACAGCGCCGTCCGGTTGTCGCGCTCGGCGCGGATACCCCAGTCGATGTCGATCTGGTCGTTGAACGACAGGAAGCGCAGATAATTGTCATCGTCGACGCCCCCGTCCAGCTGACTGCGGATCGAACGAACGGGCGCCTGCTTGCCGACCGCATCCGTGGTTTCGAACAGCAGCGCCTGGGCGCCCTGCGCGATGTTCACCAGCAGGATTGTCTCGCCGGGCGCGGCCGTCTCCAGCGCGTGGCACAGCAGCAGCAGCGCGTGCGCTGAGCCTGTGTCACCGCATCCGGCCTCGAGCACATCGACGAGCCGCGCCTCGGGAATACCGCTCAGTCCCGCGATCTGGCGCGCGGCGGCGCGGCCCGCCCCTGCGAGCACGAGATGGTCGATATCGTCGGCGCCCAGATTGGCGGCGGCGAGAATCGCCGCGATTGCCGGCGGTGCGGCCTTCATCTGCCCCTCGTCGCGCACCCAGCGCTCTTCGAGGAGATAATCGGTTTGCGCCCCCGCTGTGCGGTAATGGTCGACGAAGTCGGTCGCGCTCGAATGCGCGGCAAGGACGCGCGCGATGACATTGTCGGTGCCGGTCGTCACCGCCGCCGCGCCGTGACCGAGCGACAATTCCTGCACGGACGCTGCCTTCGCCAGCCGCTTTTCGGAAGCGACCGTCAGCGCCGGCCGTTCGCATTCCAGTGCATTGATCAAAGCGGTCACGCCGCAGCCGAGGAAGCCGGTCACGTCGCTGCAGCGGACATCGGCGGGTCGGCCGAGCGCTTCGTTCAGGATCACCGAATTGGCGCGGTCGGCGAAGGGCGCCGTGGTGCTGGCGAACTGGATGAGGCCAAGCGGCGTGTCATCCGCGCCCGCCAGGCAAAAACGGCTCGCCTCGACCGCCATCGTCAGGCTGTCCTCGTCATGCGAACAGATGGTACGGTGGCCCTTGCCATGCGCCGCCAGTGCGGGATTGGCCCATTTGCCCGCATCGACGACCGCCTTGCGCAGGAGCCGCCGCCTCGGGAGATAGCCCGCGATCGAGGTGATACCGGTTCTGAACATTTTCTCTCCGCTCTGTCACCCGGCCGCAGGCCGGGCGGTGCGCCGCTGCCAGCCTGCCTAGGAACGCGGGCGCTCAGGTAAAACTCGTTTAGCGCTGCCGCGAAGGTGAGTATTTCGTGAACCGGTTTCGGGCGTAGCCTTCCCTCCGGGAGGGTACGATGGCCGGGAGCGAGGGGATGTCAGGATTCAATGCGTTGCTCGGGGTCCGGCACCTCGGCATTCGCGAAGATGGCTACTGGATCGAGATCGAAGCGGGCAAAACCCATCTGCACGACCAGCGTCTGGTGCATGGCGGCGTAATTCTGGCGCTGCTCGACACCGCCATGTCGCGCGCGGTCCGCCACGCGCTGGATGCCGGCAGCTATCGGCCGACCATCGAACTGACCGCGAGTTTCCTGCGCCCGCTGACGCCGGGCATCGCGCGCGCCTTCGGCCGTGTGATGCACGCCTCGAAAAGCCTGTCGCGCGTCGAGGGCGGGGTTGTGGACGCTGCAGGGCGGATCGCCGCCACGGGCCGCGCCACCTTCATGAAGGTGAAGGGCACGTGAGCGTGGCCGCTATTGGTCGGTGAATTTCGCCGGGCGTTTGGCGATCGCGGCGGCGATGGCTTCGTCGTGATCGGCGGTGTGATGAGCAAGCGCCTGATAGGCCGCCGAAAGCTCGAGGAGCGGGCCAAGCTTCATGTCCTGCCCCTCGCGCAGCAAGCGTTTGGCGAGGCGCGTGGCGTGTCCGGGGTTCGCGGCAATCGACGCGGCGATGGCGCGGGCGCGGCCCATCAGATCCGCCGCCGGCATCGTTTCAGAAACCAGGCCGAACTCGAGCGCCTTGGCGGCATCGATAGTGTCGCCGGTCAGCGTCATCTGGGCGGCGCGCGCCATGCCGACGACGCGCGGCAGCAGCCAGGCGCCGCCGTCGCCCGGAACGAGGCCAAGCTTCACGAAAATCTCCGCGAACACCGCGTCGTCAGCGGCGATCCGGATGTCGCACATCAAGGCAAGGTCGAGTCCGGCGCCGATCGCCGGGCCGTTGATGGCGGCGATCACCGGCACCTCCAGCTCGTGGAGAGCGGCCGGGATCAGCTGGATCCAGGTGCGATATTTGTTGCGCAGCGCATAGGGCGATCCGGCGAACATGCCGGCCTTGTCCTGCATGTGCTTTACGTTTCCGCCGGCGCAGAACGCCTTGCCGGCGCCGGTCAGGATCACGGCCCGGATCGTCGTGTCGCGCGTCACGTCGGCGCAGAAATCCCGTATCTCCTCGCTGTGCGACAGTTCGGAAATGGCGTTTCGCTGGTCGGGGCGATTGAGCGTGGCGGTCACGACGGGGCCATCGCGCTCGACAAGAAGAAAAGGGTCCATGGCGCAATCGGCTCCAGTTTGAAGGGATGGGTTCATTGAGCGTCTAGGCAGGCTGCATCACCGCCGCCAATATTGATTTTCGAAACAATGATACCTGGGAACTATCGATGGAGCTTCGCCAACTGCGCTATTTCACGGTCCTGGCGGACGCGCTGAATTTCCACCGCGCGGCCGAGCGGCTCCACATGTCGCAGCCGCCGCTCACCGTGGCCATCCGCAAGCTGGAGGAGGAGCTGGGAATCCGGCTGTTCATCCGCGAAACGCGCGGCGTCCGGCTGACGGAGGCGGGGCGCGCCGCCCTGCCAGCGGCCCGCGCCGCGCTGGAACAGGCTGGCCGCGTCAGGGCGGCGGCGAACCAGGCGAAGCTGGGCGAGAGCGGGACAATCGCGGTCGGCTTCGTCGGATCGGCGATCAGCGCCGTCCTGCCGCGCATCGTGCCCGCGTTCCGCGCGCGCTTTCCGCACGTCGATCTGCGGCTGGAGGAAATGACGAGCGTCTCGGTCGGCGAGGCGCTGATGGTGGGGCAGCTCGATGTCGGTCTGGTTCGCCTGCCGATGTTGCGGCCAGAGGCGCTCGACATCAGCGTCATCGAGCGCGACCGGCTGGCGGTCGCGGTTTCGGAGACGCACCCGCTGGCGCGGCAGTCGGTCGTGGCGTTGGCAGATCTGGCCAGCGAGCTGCTGCTGCTGCATGGCCCTGTCAGCGTGCTGCGAACCGTCGTCCTGCTGGCTTGCCAGCGCGCGGGTTTCACGCCGCGCATCGCTCAGGAAGCGACGCAGGTGCCGACGCTGCTCAGCCTCGTGCAGTCCGGCCTTGGCCTCGCGCTCGTTCCGGCGTCGATGGCGCCGATCGCACCCAAGGGGGTCGTGCTGGTTCCGCTCGCCGAGCCGGTGGAGATCGAGATGGGGGTCGCCTGCCGGCGGGATGCCGGCCCCCTCGTGGAGAATTTCGTCGCCGTGGCACGCGCCACAACCGATACGCAATCGATATCGTTGGGGATGAAGTAAATATTTGAAAGCCGGACGGCGCGGCGTTCTCTGCTGGGCAGCGCCGGAGCCTTCGGCCCCGCCATGGGAGAGGAACGCTGTTCGACACCTTGAACCTTGCCGTGCTGCCGGATGAGGATGAAGCTATCCGTCCGATTGTTCGCGCGCTTGCCGATTCCGTCGCCGGCACCCCCGCCGATATCCGCGCCCGGTCGTGGCTGGGGTTCGATGCCGCGTTCAGCCGCAAGCTGGGCGAGGCGGGCCTGCTGGGGCTGACCCTCCCCAAACGCTACGGCGGCAGCGCGCGCAATGCCTTCACGCGGTTCGTCGTCGCGGAGGAGCTTTTGTCGGTGGGCGCGCCCGTCGCGGCGCACTGGATCACCGATCGGCAGAGCGCGCTCCTGATCCTGAATTATGGCACGGAGGCACAGCGCGAAGCCTATCTGCCGGGCATTTTCCGGGGCGAGATATTCTTCTGCGTTGGCATGAGCGAGCCCGGTTCGGGCTCCGATCTCGCCAGCGTCCGCACCCGCGCCGAGCGCACCGCGACCGGCTGGCGCGTCAACGGCCAGAAGATATGGACGAGCAACGCGCAGCACAGCCACTACATGATCGCGCTGGTCCGCACGGGCGCGGCCGACGATCGGCACGCGGGATTGTCGCAGATCGTTCTCGACCTCAAGACCCCCGGCATCACCATCCGCCCCATCGCCGATCTCACCGGCGACGCGCATTTCTGCGAAGTGTTCTTCGAGGATGTCGATCTGCCCGCGGATGCGCTGATCGGCAATGAGGGCGAGGGTTGGAAACAGGTCATCGCCGAACTGGCGTTCGAGCGCAGCGGGCCTGAACGTATCTATTCGAGCGCGGTCCTGCTCGATGGCTGGATTCGGCATTTGCAAGCCGTGGGTCGTAACGATACCGCGACCTTGGCGCTGGTCGGCGACTTCACCGCGCGGCTCGCGACGCTTCGCGGGATGTCGATCGCCTGCACGGCCCTTCTCGTCGCAGGGGAGAGCCCGGCGGTCGAGGCGGCGCTCGTCAAGGATCTCGGCACCAGTTTCGAACAGCATCTGCCCGCCGCCATCGGCGACGATCTTGCCGCCCATCCCGACGAGGCCGTGGATGCCGAGCTGTACCGGACCCTCGCCTATGTCACCCACATGGCGCCGAGCTTTTCGCTGCGGGGCGGAACCCGGGAAATATTGCGCGGCATTATCGCGCGCGGAATGGGATTGAGGTGAAGCGATGAGCGAATTTCTCGAACCCTTCGATCGCATGATCGAAACGCTCTGCGATCCCGCGGCGGTGCGGGCTGTAGAGGCGGGGAAGCCCATCGCGGCGATGTGGCAGGGCATTGCCGAATCGGGCTTTCTCGATGCGCTGGTGCCGTCGGATCATGGCGGTGCCGGCCTCAGCCTCGCGGACATCCATCCCTTGTGGCAGGTGCTTGGCCGCCGTGCGGTGCCGCTGCCCGTCGGCGAAACGATGATCGCGCGGCGCCTTCTGGCGACCGCAGGTGCGGCCTGTCCCGAAGGCCCCATCGCCATCGCGGAGATCGCGGCGGCGGAGACCGTCCTGTGCTTCGGCGGCGTCGCGGCGAATGCGCTCGTCGAAACGGAAGGCAGGCTGCATCTCGTCGCGCTCGGCGCGCTGGCGCCGACGGGTGTCGCGGGTAGTACGGCGGCGCGCCTCCGCCGCGATATGCTGACCGGAGACGGCATCGCCCCTGCGCCCGTCGGCGGACTGCGCGCGCTCGCGGCGCTGCTGCGTGCGGCATTGATCGCCGGCGCCGCCGACCGGCTGATGGTGATGACTGTGGCCTATGCCAACGAACGGACCCAGTTCGGCAAACCGATCGGGCGCCAGCAGGCCTTGCAGCAGTCATTGGCTGTGATGGCCGAGGATGCGGTGGCGGCGCGCATTGCCTCGCAGTTTGGCTGCGCGGGCGCCTTCCCGCCGTCGCTGGCCGCCGCCGCGACGGCGAAATCCGTCGCGAGTGCCGCCGCTGTCCGGATCGCCGCGACCGCCCATGCGGTGCACGGCGCCATCGGCATCAGCGCGGAACATGATCTTCAGCTTTTCACGCGGCGCCTGCATGAATGGCGGCTCGCGGACGGTTCGGAAAGCTACTGGAACCGAAAGCTCGGCGCACTCCGGCTCGCTGCCGCGACGGGTTCGATGGATTTCATCCGCACGGGCATGGCCGCCTCATAGGGCCTCGGGCACGGCGGGACGGGTGATCCTCACCATACGGACATTATATTTGAAGGTCTTCGTCACGATGGCGGTCTCGACCTGACGGACGCCCGGCACCGCCAGGATTCGTTCCGTGACATCGGCGAGCATTTCGGCCGCGTCGAACAGGCACACGGCGAGGATGTTGAAGTGTCCCGTCACTGCCATCGCGCAATCGATTTCCGCCATGTGCGCGATGGTGCCGACGACGTCGCGAACCGCGCCGACTTCGGCCTGAATGCTGATGAACGCCAGTCGCGATTTGCGCGCCATTTCAAGGCCGGTCACGGCGGTGAACGCGATCAGTTGTTCGGCCTGCAACCGCTTGATGCGAACACGCACCGTCCCCTCGCTGACCCCCAGTTGACCCGCGATCGTCCGGTTTGAAATGCGGGCGTCGCGCGCCAGCAGCGTGATCAGCCGCATATCGAGATCGTCGAGCCGGATAGCCGTCATTGCTCCGTCTCCGGCTCGATCGGCACGACGCCGAACTGATACTTCACGATATCGACGATGATCGATGTGTCGATCGCATGGATGCCGTCGATCCGCGCGACATGGTCGAGCAGGAAGGCGTCGAGATCGCCCGCGTCGTGCAGCGCGACCAGCATGTCGATGTCGTGGCTGCCACTGACCAGATGCACCGCGAAGACCTCGTCGAGCCCGGCGAGGTCCTGCGCGACGTCTGAAGCGGGGCGCCCTTTAACGGTGATCATCGCGCGCAGCAGCAGGTCGAAGCCGTGCGCCGCGAAGTCCGACACGGCGACGACCCGCAGCTGGTTCGCGTCTTCCATGCGGCGGATGCGCGTCGACACGGTCGCGGCGGTCAGTCCCAGTGCCTCGGCGATCTGCTGATTGGTGATCCGGCCATTTTCGCGCAGCAGGTCGACAATGGCATGATCGGTCGCGTCGAATTGGATGCTCAAGGGCCCGCTCTCCGTCCGCGCGGCACATGCACGCCGCCACGCGGCGCTGTCAACGTGGCGCCTCTTAGGAGGACTTCCGCTGCTCGCCGAGGAACGCGGTCACATAGGCGTTGAATTCGCCCGCGCGTTCGACCTGCACCCAATGGCCGGTGCGCCGGAAGGTGATCGTCCGTGCGTCGCGGCAATTCTCGAGGAACAGGCGCGTGTGCGCCTCCGGGCAGAATTCGTCGTCATGCCCCCACAGCACGAAGATCGGCTTTTCGATCTCGTGCAGCCGTGTGCTGAGGTCCTGCGTTCGCATCCGCGCGAGCACGTCCTTCGGCTGCGTTCGGGCGACGGCGAAGCGTTCGGCGACAAGCTCGTCCGTCAGCCGCCCGGCGGATTCGGGATGCACGAGGTTTGAAATCAGCCGCCGCTGTTCGTCCTTGTTGAAATCGGGGCCGCCGAAGCCGGACATCATCTTGGCGATACCCGGCATCGCGAAATAGTCCGTCATCGGCGCGAGGCAGCCCGGTGCCATCAGCACGAGCTGGTCGACGAATTCGGGATGATCCAGCGTCATCTGCAAGGCGACACCGCCGCCCAGCGAGTTGCCGACCAGCACGGCGCGCGTGATGCCGTGCGCGCAGAGCGCCTCGTAAAGCGTGTCGGTGAACAGCCCGAGCGTGTAGTCAATGCCTTCGGGCTTGGAAGACGCGCCGTAGCCGATCAGGTCGGGAAGGATGACGCGGTAGCCGGCCGCGACGAAGGCGTCGACATTCTGCCGGAAGTTCGACAGGCCCGAGGCGCCGGGACCGCTGCCGTGGATGAACACGACCGCCGGCCCCGCTCCGGTTTCCTTGATGTGGATGTCGTGGCCGCCGGTCACCCGCATATTTGCTTCGCGCATGTCTTCCGTTCCCCGCCACGTCACAAATAGGTGAAGGCAGGCGGCTCGCCCGCCATCGTGCCCAGAAGGTCGGCGGCGCGGGTTCCGGGGTCGTTCGCGACATGCGCCCGTGCCGCGTTCAGGTCGAGCCAGGGCTGCAGGATCGGGCTGGACATGTAGATGGCGCGGCCACCCAGCAGCTTGACGATGTCGTCGACAAGATCGGCGGTCCGCCGCACAACGGTCGCGGACTGATAGGCAAAGAGCGCGCGCCGCTCCATGGGTATCGCCTCGCCCCGTTCGGCATGGCGCATCAGATCGTCGAAGCTGGTGCTTTGCCGCAATTCGATCTCGTCGATCTCGGCGATGGCGCGGGCGAGCGCGGCGTGGAGCAGGGGGTCGGCTTTCGATGCCTTGCCCGTGTTGGTCGAAACCCGGCTGTTCATGATGTCGATGCCGGCGGCGATGGCGGCGCGCGTGGCTCCGATGGCGGCGGTGGAAACCGCCCGGACGAAGATCTGCGCCCACGGCAGGCGGTAGAGCGGTCCCTGGTTTTCCTGTTGCCCGGGATTGACGCAGACGAATCCGTCCGCCGATTTGTGGGTGCGATAGTCCGGAACGAAGACCCGATCGACCTCGATGTCGAAGCTGCCCGTGCCTTGCAGGCCGAACACGTCCCACGTGCCCTTGATCACCCGATAGTCCGATCCGGGCAGCAGGAAGGTGCGCAGGTCAGGCGGTCCGTTCTCGGGGAAATGAAGCGCACCCAGCAGCACCCAGCCGCAATGCGACGATCCCGATGAAAAGCCCCAGCGGCCGGAAAGGTAAAAGCCGCCGTCCGCCTTTTCCACCTTTCCCACAGGCTGGTAGGTCGAGGAGACGAGCATGTCGGGATCGTCTCCCCACACCTCCCGCTGCGCGCGAGCGTCGAACAGCGCGAGCTGATAGGGGTGGCAGCCGATCACGCCATAGACCCACGCCGTCGACATGCAGCCTTCGGCCAGCGCCTTCTGCACGTCGTAGAAAACATGGGGATGCATCTCATAGCCGCCATGGCGGCGTGGCTGGAGAATGCGGAAGAAGCCGGCGTCCCGCAGTTCCGCGATCGTGATCGCCGGCACGTCGCCGTCCAGCGTCGTTTGCCGCGCCCGCTGCTTCAGCGTCGGGATCATGCCGCGGGCGCGATCGATCAGTTCCCCGGCGGTGGGAAACGTCTCCACAGGCGCCTCGGCCGCTGTTGCTCCGACCATTTTCGAGTTCCTCCCCATGTCATTCAGAGTCGCTATTTGCGAAAAATAATTGACGAATAATACGCATATTGTCAATCCTCGCGCTCAAGGACCATCCGAAGGGGAGAGAAAATGGCGATCAAGGCCCTTGGCTACGTGGTTATCGAAACGGCGAAGCCGGAAGCGTGGGATGATTTTCTGACCCGGATTGTCGGCGCGATGCGGGGTGACGACGCGCCGGGCGCCGCGCTCTACCGCATCGATGACCGGCCTTTTCGTTTCCGCATCGAAACCGGGTCCGCCGAGCGTCTGGTTTCCGCCGCCTTCGAAGTGGACGGCCCCACCGAACTGGCCGCGCTGCGCGCCCGATTCGTTGCGGCGGGACTGCCGGTCGAGGACGGCGCCGCCGAGAAAGCGCGAGAGCGCTGCGTCACCGCCTTTTTCCGGGCGCGCGACCCGGCAGGCAACGGGCTGGAGTTCTTCCACGGCGACACGTCCGAACGCACGCCCTTCGTTTCACCGGCGGGCGTCAGCAGCTTTGTCACCGGCGACATGGGCATGGGCCATGTCGTTTTCGCCGCGCCGAATTTCGCCGAAACGCACGCCTTCTACGAAAGCATCGGCTTTCACGACACGGATGTCGCGCGCTACCGGTTCAGCGACGATCCCGCCGACCCCGGCATGGGCTTCACCTTCATGCACGCCGCCAATGGCCGTCATCACTCGCTCGCGCTCGGCGACATCCCCGGGCCGCCGTTCGGGTGTCTTCACGTCATGCTGGAAATGCAAAGCCAGGTGGATGTGGGGCGGTGCCACGATCGGATGCGCGCCGCGAAAATTCCGGAAAGCGCGACGATCGGCCGTCATGTGAATGACAGGACGTTCGGTTTCTACATGCAGACGCCGTCCGGCTTCGATATCGAGATCGGCTGTGATCCGCTGGTTATCGATCCCGCGAAGTGGGTGCCGACAGCGCATATGTCGCCAAGCGAATGGGGGCATCGCTGGGCATGGCAGGACGCGCTAGAGGCCGGGAATGTGGTCGCCGATCCGCCAAAAGCGAGTTGAAGCTTAGCGCGCCAGTCCCTCAATCTTCCCCCTGAGAGGCGGCTATGCCGTCTCAGGCGAGGGAAATATATTATCATGGATCGGCTGCCCAGGCGTCGGCTGTTGCAGATGTTCGGGGCCGGCATCGGCGGCGCATTTGTCGCGAATTCCGTCGCCATGGGGCGCCCGATCGACGAGAAACCGGGCGCTGGGGAGGATGAGAACACCATGAAAATGAAGTTGCGGCCGTTCGGCACGCTGGATGTCTTTCCCGATTTCTCCGTGCGCCACGACGGGCCGATCGCGACACGTCTGGCCGCGCGTCTCGGGCGTGTGAAATGGCGAACCGAAGAACTCGGCGACGTGAGCCTCAGCGTCGGCATGGGCAGTTATCTCCAGGGTCCGCACGCGGCGCATGTCACGGTTCGCATGGCGCTGCAGGCCGGCGACGGCACGCCCTTCTATTTCCAGTATATCTCGGTCGGCGAGATGGAGGCGCATCTGCGCGGCGAAGCGCCGGTGATGCTCTCCGGGCAGATCGAGATCGACCCGGGTCACAAGACACTCGCGTGGCTCAATCAGGTGCAATTGGTCGGGCGCGGTATGCTGACGATGGACCCGGTCTGCCAGAGTTACGAGATGGCGATCCTCGAAGGCTAGGTCAGAATTCAGAAAGGAAACAAAGATGCGCGTGGCGATACCCGACGACAATCCCGATCCGTTTTCCTCTCTCGGCGATTATTTCTCCAGCGAGATGGTTGGGGCGTCCAAGAACTTTTCGCAGGCGGTTTACCGAAAGACCCGGCTGCCCTTGCGCGTTTTCGAAGGCGCGCGGGCGCGGACCGCTGACATCAATGGCTGCATGGTCTGCCGGGCATTCCGCGCCAAGCGGGACCTGAAGGATTTCTACAGCGCGCAGGCGATCGATACTTCGGGAACCGTCATCGAAAACGGCGCCGCGCCCGACGAGGCCTTTTACCAGAACGTCACCAACTGGCAGACCTATCCCGGCTATGACGCGCGCGAGCGGATCGCGATCGAATATGCCGAGCGCTTCTGTATCGATCCGCAGGGGCTCGCGTCCGACGAGGTCTTCTGGGCCGCTGCCAAGGCGGCGTTCACCGACGAGGAAATCGTCGATCTCAGCCACTGTATCGCCTCGTTCATCGCAAGTGGCCGGGTCGCGCACGTCCTCGGCCTCGACAAGGTTTGCACGATCCTCGAACTCGGAGACGCGGGCTGAGATGTCCGCTGAAATCCGGGCGGAGATTACCGACCAGCTGGGCCGGTTCGCGCGTCTTCTGGATGGCAGGAACTGGGATGATTTGAACCGCGTGTTCGCCGACGATGTCACGTTCGACTATGGCGGCGGACGCACCGGATCAGGCCTCGCCGCGCTGCGGGAACTGTTCCGTCGCTACCTCGACCGCTGCGGTCCGTCGCAGCATCTGCTGGGAAGCATCATCATCGATGCCGCGGACCCGGCGGCTCCGGTCAGCGCCAGCTATGTGCAGGCGCGTCACACGGGGCAGGGCGAACGCGCCGCGCAATGGTTCGATACCAGCGGCGACTATCGCGACAGCTGGCGCTGCGACGAAGGCACGTGGCGGATCGTCCGCAGGGTCGCGGACTTTCGCCTGTTTGTCGGCAACCCTGCGGTGATCGCTTTCGACCAGTCCCCTGAGGACTGATCTTTCAGCCCATCGCGTAGGCGCAAAGCTTGTTGCCATCGGGGTCGCGGAAATAAGCGAAATGCACGCCCGGGGCCCGTTCGCCCGGATCGCCTTCGTTGGCGCCGCCCAAGGCGAGCGCGCGGGCGTGGAAGGCGTGTACCTGGGGGCCGTCGTCCAGCTTGAACCCGAACATCGTGCCATTGCCCGCGCGGGCGGACTGCCGATCATATGGCACGAGCACGCCGAACATTGACGTCCCGTCGCCGTAGATCCGGCCACCCTCAGGCAACTCCATGATCGGGTGGAGGCCGATCGAGGCGAGCAAGGGATCGTAGAAGGCCTTGGCCCTTTCCAGGTCATTCGATCCGACCGTGCAATAGCTCAGGCTTGGCATAAAGAACTCCTCTGTCAGTGCGCCGCGGACCGGCCAGCTATGCGGCCGGAATAGACGCAATCAGCCAGCGAGATTCCGCTGACATAACGATGCGAAGATATCCCCCGGGCATTCTTGCCCGCCGCGTAGAGCTTGGGGATCGGCACCGAATTTTCGTCGAGCGCCTGTCCCGTCCGCTCGTCGACGACGATGCCGCCCAGCGAAATGGACGGGCAAAGATAATTCTTGCTGCCGATGGAAATATCGATCGCGTAAAATGGAGGCTTCACGATTTCCCCGACGAAGTCGGCCGCCTTTCGAAACTGCGGCGCTTCAAGGCCCTGTGAAGACCGATTGTAGTGGCCGACAGCCTCGATCAGCCGCACCGGGTCCATGCCGCACTTGCTCGCGAGGTCCTCCAGCGTCCTCGCCTTGGTCGAGGCACGGAGCATACCCATCAGCGCCGGTGCGCCCTGCAGACGAAACAGCTTGGCGCGCCCCGGAAGCGCCTCCAGCAGCGCCTTGCGGCGAAGGCGGCTATCGAGGATGATGAAGGCCCTGCCGTCGTTTTCCTCGCCGATGTGAAAGCCGATCTTGCCGCCGTAGCAATCCTCGGAAACAAACCGTTCGCCTTTGGCATTGACGACGATGCCGGTGGCGAGCGCGGCCGGCGGCTGGAATTGCCGCCAGGCGGAGATGTTGCTCATCCGGTCGGTGCGCGCGCCCAGCGATTGCCCCAGCCGAATTCCCGAACCGTCGCAGCCGATGCTGCCGAGCGGCGTGGCACCCAGATAGCCGGGCGCGTAGTGGGCGACCATCTTGCGATTGTGAACATACCCGCCCGCCGCCAGAATCGCGGCCTTGCCGATTCGGATCGCGGTGGTCTGCCCGTCGCGATCGGAAATCGCATTGGCATTTCGCACCAGACGTTCGGCGATGCCCGAAAACAGCAGCGTCGTCGGTTTGGCGAATTTGCTGCTGATCTTCGCAAGCTCTGCCGCGGACTGCGGCGCTTCGACCCGCCGGATCTCGATGCCTTCGATCTCCCCGCTGGCCGACAGGATGAACCGCCGGGCTTCGCTGAACGGGTAGAGCTTCAATCCCTTGTCGAGCGCGGATTGCAGCAGCGCATCGAAAAAGCGGTGCCCGGTCAGCCCGTCGCCGAAGGTGCGGTGCCCGCGCTGCGCCGGACGCGCATGGTCGGCATAATCGGCCTGCGCCTCATTGCCGGAATAATAGAGGAAATGCCCTGGGGCGGGGTAGGACGTCTTGACCGGGGAGAGTGTGCCCTTGAAGGGCACGCCGTGGTGCGCGAGCCATTCGATGCTTTCCTCGCTGGTGTCGCAGAAATCGCGCAAGGTCGCATCCGACACTGCGTCGCCGACCTCCAGCTTCAGATATTTGTACATTTGCTCCGGGTCGTCGCGGACGCCGGCTTCCTTCTGGTAGCGCGTGCCGCCGCCGGCATAATAGACACCGCCCGACATCCGCGTCGCGCCGCCGCCCGTGAAGCGGTCGATGGCGATGACCGAGGCGCCGCTGTCGAGCGCTTCCAGCGCGGCGCAAACCCCGGCGCCGCCAAGGCCGATGATGACGACGTCGGCGCCGTCGTGCCAGTCGGCGGCGGTTTCCGCCAGCGCGACCGGCGCTTCGACGCGGGAATGCCAGTTGGGATCGTTGGTTTTCATGTTCGGTCGTCCTGCAACGGGTCTTCAGAAGCGATCGAGATCATTGGCCACGATCACGGGTCCGCCGAAAACCTCGGCGACATCTGCGGCGTATCGACTGCTCTCCGTCTCGTCATCGCCGCCGGGAACCAGATGGGTCAGCACGACCCTGCCGACGCCGGCGGCCTTCGCCATCTCGCCGACCTGCCGGGGGGTCAGGTGATCCTGCTCCATGTGGGCCAGCAGGGCGGGCAATGCACTTTCGGGAATGGCGGGATTCCGGCGCATCGCCTGTTCGACGCCGGCGATGTCGATGACTTCGCTGACCAGCAGGTCCGCGCCGCGCGCCAGGTCGACGACCCGCTCGGACCAGCCGGTGTCGCCGGTGTAGACGATGGCCCGGCCGCCGGCCTCGATGCGGAATGCGTAGGAGCGCGAATAGCGATCCGCCGCGCTTCCGGGTTCGAAATGATAATGGTCGTTTTCCACGGCCAGCACCCGGACGTTCTCGTCCTGATAGATGAGCTTCGCCTTGTGCATCGGATCGTCGAGATCCGCCGTCGCCACCGTTTGCGAAAGCGGCGGGCGCGGCTTGCCGCCGATGGTTACGGGCGCGAGCGCGATGGGGTCGGACATGGCGGCGATCGCGGTCACCATGTCGCGCGTGCCGCGCGGACCTTTGACCGGAATTGCCGCGTCTCCATAAAGCAGCCAGCGGTTGATGAGGAAGGGGCCGAGGTCGGCGACATGATCGATGTGATGGTGCGACAGGAACACGGCCTTTACCTTGCCCGGCGCGAGATCGGCCTTCGCCAGCTGCGCCAGCGTGCCCGCGCCGATGTCGAACAGATAGACGGTGCCGTTGACCACCACCGCATTGGCCGGCCGGGATCGCTTCGTCTGGATCACCGGGCCGCCGCCCGTACCGAGCGTGATGAAATGTGGGCCGTCGGCTGCCCCGTCGGCGCTGGCGGGGCCGTGCGCGATAGCGGCGACGATCAGCATCGCTGCCGCGAGGGGCTTGAGCAAGGACAAAGGCAGGTGCTTCACGGCAATCTCACCAGTCGACCAGGCACCATGCGAAGTCGATAGGCGGGCATCCCGGGGGAGTGCCCGCCTATCGTCGCTTCGTATCAGAACTTCACGCGTCCCTGAACGGAAACGCTCCGGCCGCGCATGATCTGGGCTGTGTAGGAACCGGCCGAGGCCACGATGTCGTTCGCGGAGCCATAGAGTTTTTCGTTGAACACGTTCTTGCCGACGAGCGCGAGGCCCCATTTGTCGTCGAGGTCGCCAATGCCGAGGCGCAGATCGACTTTCTGCCACGCGCCCTGGCGGGTGTTCGGATCCTTGTCGCCGATGACGTCATATTTGGCCGAGAACGACAGCATGGCATCGAGGGTGATCTTCAGCGCATCGCCGACGGGCTGATTGTAACCCGCCCGCACATTCCCCGAATAGTTCGGCGCGAAGGGGGGCGCCTTGCCACTCAGATCCTGCGAACAGCCGGTCAGCCCGGCCAGCTGTGCTTCGCGGGCCTGAAGCGCGTTGCACCCTGCGTTCGGGAAATTTTTGTAACTGGCGTCGAGCAACGCGAAATTGCTCCCGAACTCGAAACGGTCGCTCGGCCGCCAGAGCAGGTCGGCTTCGATGCCCTGGGTCCGCAGCCCGCCGACGTTGGCGATCGTGATGAAGGCCGATGTCGCCGTGAACTGCGCCACCGCCTGTTGCAGGTTTTTGTAGTTGCTGCGGAAGACCGCGACGTTGAGCGACAGGGTGCGGTTGGCCAGGTAGGATTTGATGCCGGCTTCGTAGGCGCGCACGGTTTCCGGCTCGAAGGTCAGACGGTCGGGAATGCCGGTCAACTCCACCGCATCGAATCCGCCCGCTTTGAAGCCTTCGCTGTACTTCGCATAAAGCGAGACATCGTCATTCGCTTCATACTGCAGTGAGACAGAAGGCAGAAAATCGCTGTCCTTAACCACCCCGGTCGTCGTGTGATTGTTGAAGCCCGTCAGAAAGGCCGCGACGGGCTGCAGCGCCGCCGGCAGCGGTGTCACCGAGAAGCCGTAGAGGTCGTTTCTGGTGGCGTTCGTCGCCGACTGGGTTCCGGTCTTTTTCGAATGCGAGTAGCGCGCGGCGATGGTGCCCGACAGGCGTTCGGTGATGGGGACGGTCACGGCGCCGAAGACGGCATAGGCCTTTTCCGTCTGGTCGAGGTAGATATCCCCGGCAAGCGGCGCATAGGGTGCGAGCGCCGCCAGCGGCCCGGCCAGCAGCGGCGTTGCGAAGGGAAAGTTCAGCGTCGTGTCGATACGGGAATCGGAATCGAGATAATAGGCGCCGATGATCCAGTCGAGGCTGGAATCGGATGGCGAGGTCAGGCGCGCTTCAAGCGTGTTCTGATTGAGTTTTTCCAGCGTGTTGTAGCTGAAGAAATCCGCCGGAACGCCATCGGAGTCCGCCGACAGCAGGAAATCGTGCTTGCTGTGCGATGCCTGCAGGACGAAACCAGGGCCATCCATATTGTCGCGTTCAAGATTGAAGACGAATTCCGACGCCTCGATATCGCCGCGTTCGCCCGCAGCATTGGCCCTGCGATAGTCGAATTCGCTTTCCTGTCCCGTCGCCAATGCATAGGCACAGGAAAAGGTCGTTGCCGCCGAGAATGGCGCCGACGGCGGGCATCGCGTCAATTGCACCGCGAACGGCGCTTTCGAATCCTGCTTGCCATACTCGACCTTGAATGAGGCGCTCCATGTATCGGTCACTTGCAGCACCGAGGAAAAGCGCAGGAACTTGTCCTTGATCTTGGGATTGTCCTCGCCCGTCGCCACGTTCTTGATGAAGCCGTCGAGATCGGAATAGCGCCCGGCGAGTCGGACAGCGAACCTGTCCTGAACCAGGGGGCCACCGACAGCCGCTTCGATCGTGGGCTCGTTGCCGACAAACTCGTAAGCCGCCTGCACATAGCCTTCCCAATCGTTGAGATCGGGCTTCTTGGTCGTCACGCTGAAGGCGCCGCCGATGGCGTTGTTGCCGAAATAGGTGGTCTGCGGCCCGCGCAGCACTTCGATGCGTTCCACATCGACGAGGGTCGACTGGGTATAGCGCGAGCGGCCGTGATAGACGCCGTCGATGAATGTCGCGACAGCCTGTTCGTAGCCTGCGTTCGCCCCCGATCCGACACCGCGGACGTAGATGTTGTTGGAAACCGAGTCTTTGGAAATTAGGACGTTGGGGAGCGAGTCCGCCAAGTCTTCAGCGCCCGAGATCTGACGGGTCTGCAAATCATCGCCCGATACGACCTGGATCGAGATCGGAACCTTTTGTATCGATTGTTCGCGCTTCTGCGCGGTGACGACAATTTCTTCGATCTGCGCCTGCGCCGGCGTTGCCGCGATGATCACGGCCACCACCGCCGCCGATTGCAAAAGTTTCGAATTGAGACCCTTCATTACCACCTCCCCTTGGTCATGGCGTTTGGCGCCATTGTGACTGGTGTGAATTTCCGCTCGTCAGATAAAACCGGGCGGCCGAAATGAAACCTCGCTTTCCGCTCGCTTTGGCTCTCGGCGGTCCGGGAAGCCTCGGCGCGAGGTGTGCGTGATGATGGCAGAAGCCGTACCGGCTCCTGCCTCGAATTGTGAGGGAATTCAGGCATATGATATCGCGTATCGGCACTGCGACTAATCATATGTTGACCGCCGCGCCGCCGTCGATTCGCAGACCCTCACCCGACACGTAGCGCGCCGCGTCAGAAGCGAGAAACACGGCGACGGGCGCGATGTCCGCCGGCACGCCGAGGCGCCCGAGCGGCGTTTTGCGTTCCCAGTAACTGACGAAATCGCGGTCCTCCATGATCTGTGCGACGAGCGGCGTGACCACGCTGCCGGGCTGGAGGAAGTTCGCACGAATGCCGTATTTGCCAAGGTCGACCGCCATCGCCTTGGTCATGCCGGCGACAGCGTGTTTCGAAGTGATGTAGGCGATGACGCCGGGGCCGGCGAGTTCGGACATGATCGAGCCGGTATTGATGATGCAGCCGTTGCCGCTTTGCCGGAGCAGCGGCACCGCCGCGCGTGTCAGGCGGAACACCGCGCTGACGTTGATCGCCATGATCCGCTCCCACTCAGCGTCAGAGGTGGATTCCGCGTCGCCCGCGATGGTGATGCCGGCATTGTTGACCAGAATGTCGATGCCGCCCAGCACGCGCGCCGCCGTCTCGACAATGCCCGCGGGAGCCCCCGCTTCGGTGATGTCGATGGCCAGCCTTGCCGTGGGCACCGCCATGGCGTCGCTGCTGGCCCACCGGGCGGAGGGCAGATCGACGCCCAGAACAGCCGCACCCTCGGCGGCAAAGGCCTCGAATATGCCCTGCCCGATACCGCTGGCGGCACCGGTCACGATCGCTTTCTTGCCCGTAAGGGCGCCATTTTGCTGCGACATATCCCTCCGCGCGTCGCCTCGGCTGTGTCTGCGTTCCAGACTTAACCTGTCGGCGACCGCCGATTAATTCGCAACCTGCTCGCATCGCCTCAGTTTGAGGGGGTTCGGTGGGGGATACGCGCACGGCGAGGCGTCGCCTGCGGTCCGCAGAAAGCCCTCGGGGGCTCGATGGCCAAGATTCAAAAAAGAATTTCGTGAATATTCTCAATGTGATGAGCGTGGGGCGTCGGCTCCCTACACCGTCATATTTCCAGATTACAGTTCGATTCCCAAGCTAGACGCGTCTTATGCTCAGGACCGATGCCCGTGATGCCCATCGCATGACAAGCAACTGCAGTCGGTTCCATGTTTCCACAGCGTATTGACAAGACAATGGCCAGCTCCGGCTGACGCGCGGAGCTGGCCACTTGCAATGTCCTGTCTTCAGAACCTGTATTCGAGGCTCAGGCCATAGGTGCGTGGCATGTTATACCACACATTCTGGTAACCGAAGAGGCCGACCTCCACGACATCGATGATCGTCACTTCATCAGTCAGATTTTTCACCCAGAAGCTGACCTCCAGCTTGTCGTTCATTCCGGTATAACCGATCGAGGCATTCAGGTTTTCGGTGCCGCCCTGGCTGCTCAGCTCACGCAGCTGACGCTCGTCATAATAGCGGTGGCCGGAATAGGTATAGTCGCCGCGTAGCCAGAAGTCTCCGCGGCTTGTCGGCAAAGTATATTTGCCTACGATATTGAACTGGCTGTTGGGCGCGCCGATCAGGCGATTTCCGCTCAGGTCTTCGGTGACACCGCCGGTTTCGCGGATAAAGTCCTTATACTCGCTCTTGAGCAGACCAATGCTGGCGCCGAGTTCAAGATTATTGACTGGCATGGCCTGCACCTCAAGCTCGATGCCCTTGATCGTCGCGTTGGAGGCATTCTCGATAAACTGCAAACCGCCTGCGGTGAAGGTGAACACCTGCAAGTCGCTATAGTCATAGAGGAACGCCGTTGCGTTGATGCGCAAGCGCCGGTCGAACAACGTCGATTTAATGCCGGCTTCGTAGCTGACGACCGTTTCCGGATTGAATATACGTTCCGCCCCGACGGGGTCGTTGAACGCGCCAGTGTTGAAGCCGCCGCTGGTGAAGCCGCGGTTGACGCTGGCGAACAGCAGCATATCATCCGCAATCTCATAATCGATGGCGGCGCGGCCGGACCATTCTGTCCAGCTTTCGGTAAGCTGCAGATCGAACAGTGGGCCGGGGAACACGGAAACGCCCGCTGCCGTCGTTGCGAATGTGCGATGGTCGAGCTTGCGCTTTTCGTGGTTGATACGCCCGCCCAGCGTCAGGTTCAGGCGGTCGGTCAGCTTCAGACTCCCTTGGGCAAAGGCGGCAAACGTATCGGTTTTCTGCGTATAATATTGGTCGAATGCGTCGAAGCCGAGAGCGAAGTTGACGGAGGCCAGGTTGTAGAAATTGTGCACTGTGCCCTTCTCGTGGAAGGCGAAGGCACCGACCAGCCAGCTGAAGCTGCCGTCGGTGGGTGAGCTCAATCGCAGCTCCTGAGAGATGGACTCGAACGTCGATGGCCCCCAGTTGATCGTGAAGATCGTGCTGGGTGCGCCATTGCCTTCCTGCAGCACATGCCGCTTGGATTTTTCATAACCGCTGACCGAGGTGAGCGTATAGCCATCGCCCAGCTCGAAATCGCTGACGAGCGAGACCCCTACAAGATCGACCTTGGCGAAAGTATCCCCCTCATAGGTGTTCACGTAAGGATCCGGGTTCGGGTCCGCATAACCCAGTATATCAACGGCGTTGCCCGCAATAATATCGTTTGCGGACATCTTCACGAAGTTGCCGAGCGCCAGTTGAGCGGGATCGAATATGCCGCGATGCACGCTGTTGTTGTGGGTGGAATCCGAACTGCCGCCGTGAATATTCAGCTTGATGTCGATGGCGTCGCTCGGCTGCCAGCGCAGTATCGCGCGCGCGGCCCACTGCTCTGCATCGTTGACCGTCTTGCCGGTGCCCAGATCCTTCACATAGCCATCGCGTTTGGACCAGGTGCCGGCGACGCGCGCGGAGAGCGTGTCGGAAAGCGGCAGGGTTGCCGCGCCTTCGAGTTCATAGGCATCGTAATTGCCATAGCCCGCGCGGACATAGCCTTCGGTGTCGCGCCCCGGCAGCTTGGAATAGACCGAGATCGCGCCGCCCGTCGCGTTCTTGCCATAGAGCGTGCCCTGCGGGCCGCGCAGCACCTCGATCCGTTCCAGATCATACATCTGGAACAGCTGGCCGGACGGCGCCGAGAGATAGACCTGGTCGAGATACACCGCGACCTTGCTTTCGGCAGTCTGGTTGAAATTGTTGTTGCCGATGCCGCGCATGAAAATCTTGGGACTTGATGAGCCCCACAATGCGGAGATGTTGAGGTTCGGTACGGTCGAGGTCAAATCCTCGACATCCTTGAAGCCCGCTTCCTTGATCCGCTCCGAATCGAGCGCCGAAACCGCGAGCGGCACGTCCTGCAACGATTCCGAGCGGCGCTGGGCGGTGATGACGATGTCAGCGATGCCATCTGTTTCCGTTTCCGCCTGCTGTGCGTGCGCCGCCGGCGCCCCCAGCACTGCGGCTACCCCGCATCCGGCCAGCAAATAGGTTTTCAGGCTATTCATAACTTTGTCACTCCCTCCCACTTTTCCTTTGGATCATCCCGTCTGCGCGGGCTTTTTGCGCACCTTGCGCGGGGCATCTCGCGTGCCCGTCTCGGCTGTTTCCGGCATAATCCCTGATGCGCAATTCCCCCCACCCGAAAGGGTGGTAGCCGCTACCCGATGCGTCTTCCGATGATTTCCTTCATGATTTCGCTGGTGCCGCCGAAGATGCGCGTTACGCGGCTATCCTTCCACAGACGGGCGATCGCATATTCGTTCATGTAGCCCGCGCCGCCATGGAGTTGCAGCGCCGTATCGCAACATTTCCACTGGAGTTCCGTGTGCCACAGCTTTGCCGCCGAAGCCGCCGCACTATCCAGTTCAAGGTCGAGGTGCCGCTTGATGCACATATCGATATGTGCCCAGCCGACCTGCAGCTGCGCCTTCAGATCGGCAAGCACGAAGCGCGTGTTCTGGAGATTGAGCACCCTCCGGCCAAAGGCGCGCCGATCACGCGTATAGGCTACGGCTTCATCAAAGGCGCGCTGCGCCGAGGCCTGCGCCATGATGGCGATCGCCAGCCTTTCCTGTGGAAGGCTTTCCATCAAAGCGGCAAAACCACCACCCTCCCTGCCCAGAAGATTGGCGGCAGGAACGGGAACATCATAAAAAAACAGCTCTGCCGTATCCCCGCTATGCTGCCCGATCTTGTCAAGCGCGCGCCCACGCTCAAACCCGGCCATGCCGTTTTCCACCACCAGCAGGCCGATCCCCCTGGCGCCGGCTTCAGGGCCTGTGCGGGCAGCAACAATCACGATGTCGGCGCAGAGGCCGTTGGTGATATAGGTCTTCGCGCCGTTCAGCCGGTAATGGTCGCCTTCGCGGGTCGCGGCGGCGCGCATACCCTGCAGGTCGGAGCCTGCCTGCGGTTCCGTCATGGCGATCGCGCCGACGATGTCCCCTGAAACCATGCCGGGCAGCCAGCGCGCGCGCTGTTCATCGTTGCCATAACGCGCGATATAATCGGCCACGATGTCGGAGTGGACCAGCAATCCCGGCGGCAGGCCCAGATAGCCCAGTTCCTCCGCAATCACTGCGTTGAAGCTGAAGTCGAGACCGGGCCCGCCCCATTGGACGGCGATCTGGGGGCAGAGCAGTCCGGCCTCGCCGCACGCGCGCCAGAAAGAACGGGGCGGCAGGCCCGCCTGCTCCCACTCCGCAATGTGCGGGATGATGTGCTGCGCGGCAAAACGGCGTATCGTCTCGCGGAATTGCGCGTGCAAATCTTCATAAAAATCGTTCCGTGGACGGGCGAGCGCGTTCATCATCCCACCCGCCGCTTTTCCCCGCTCCAATAGGGCGCGCGCAGCACGTGCTTGAGCACCTTGCCGCTGGCATTGCGGGGTAGCGTCTCTACCTGTTCGACCCGGCGCGGCACCTTGTATCCGCCGAGCTTCGTGCGGCAGAAGGCAATCACATCCTCCGAGGGCAGAGGCATGTTGCCGGCGGTTACGATAAACGCCAGCAGGGCCTCGCCATAGCGCGCATCGGGCACGCCGATCACGGCCGCATCGATGATGTCCGGATGGGCGAAAAGCGCATTCTCGACTTCGCGCGGATAGATGTTCTCTCCGCCGCTCACGACCATGTCCTTGATGCGGTCGCGGATGTAGAGATAGCCTTCCGCGTCCAGCTCTCCGGCATCGCCGGTATGCGCCCATCCGTCCTTGAGAAACGCCGCCGTGGCCTCCGGCAAATTCCAGTATCCCGGCACGATCTGCGGCCCGCGCGCCAGGATCTGCCCCGCCGTGCCCGAACCGGCAGGCCGGTCGTCTTCATCGGCAGTAATGATCTGTGCGCCCGGCAAGGCCCGCCCGCACGAAAGCAGCAAATGCTGTTCACCCGCCAGCGCCCGGCGGTGTTCGTCTGCGCCCAGCAAGGTGAGGATCGCGGTCGTTTCCGTCATGCCATAGGCCTGATACACGTCACAGCCGAACACCATGACCGCGCGTCGCAGCACATCCTCGGCGATCGGCGACGCGCCATACATCAGAACCTTGAGATGCGACCAGTCGCGCTGCGCAATATCCTCCACCTGGGTAAGACATGCCTGGATCATCGCGGGGACAAGGAAGGTAAAGCTCACCTTCTCGCGCTCCAGCGTATCCACGACATCGCACGCATCGAAATCGCCCTTCAGGTGGATTGTCAGCCCGCGTGCGGTGCTGAAAGCGGCGATCCAAACGGCTGCCGCATGATAGAGCGGCGTTACGACCAGCGCGCTTTCGCCCGCATCGGGCAGGCGTGTAATCATCTGCAGGCACTGGCTGATATTCGCGGCATAGTTGGCATGGGTAACGACCACACCCTTGGGCAGGCCGGTCGTGCCGCTCGTGTACATCTGGTAGAATATGTCCGCGCCCGTTATCCCGCATTCCACAGGCGTATCCGGCTGCGCGGTGAGCCATGCGTCATATCGCGGCGCTCCCGCGGTCTCACCGTCAAAGGAAATCACAGCCGCAATTTCGGGTAGATCCCCAAGGATCTGCTCCACCGGCGCATCGTAGCCCGGCCCGATAAACAATGCCCTGGCGCCCGCATCTTCAAGGATGTGCAGCCATTCGACTGGCGCAAGTCGATAATTGAGCGGCACGGGCACCGCGCCGGTCCGCGCGGCCGCGAGATACATCAGCCACATGTCGGCGCAATTCTTCGCCACATAGCCAAAGCGATCGCCTCTGCGCAGGCCCAGTCCCCGCAGGCCGTTGGCAATACGGTTCACCTCCATGCCTGCCTCTGCAAAGCTCAGGCTGCGCCGTTCATCGACGACGCAGGTCTGTCCCGGGCGTGACCGCACAAGGAAATCGAACGTGTCGTGAAACAGCGGGGTCGCGATCATGACGTGCCCCCCTGACGCGATGCTGCCAGCCGAGTCAGCGCCGCCTCGGGCTGCGCATCGGCCGGTATCGTCGTGATGTTTTCCCGATCATCCGCATCATCGGGCAGCGCCTCCCAGTCCGCTGTGGCAATGTCCCGGCCGATCAGCCTCAGCATAACGCCGGCGTGTTCAGCGATGCGCAGCAGAGGCGAAATGCTGTCCAGTGCCTGGGCTTCCGGCTCGTCGAGAAGGATTGTGCCGCTGAGCGCGGCGCCTGCCATCTGCCGCAGGATATGCCCCAGAGCCGCGACAACGTCGTCGAGCGCGTCCTCATCCTCCAGCCCGCAGCCCAGCCGGGAAGGGCCGGGAAGGCGCGGCGCGCACAGCGCCGCCGCCGGGCTGTGCGTCAGCGTAGCCAGGCCTGTCGCCAGGCTTTGCGTAAATGCTGCCGATCCGACGAGGCTGTCCAGCGCGCCTGCGCAGTCCATGTTGTCCCCGCTCCGGGGCAGCGAAGACATGAGCAGCGGCTCGATCGGCACCACCAAACGCCATGGCCGCAACAGGCCGGCCAGCTCGCCATAAAACGGACCCAGGGAGGCAGGGGTCTGCCATGGCTCGTCCCCCCCGCGCAGAAGCCGCGCGCCATAGTCATGCGCGTCCAGCCAGAGCCGCGCCACTATGCCGCCCCTTTCAGCTCGGCAATCTGCTTCTCCAGCGCCTCGATTTTCACCTGCATCGGGTTGGGCATGACGACGGGCGCGTTGGCGTGCCCAGCCGGGAAGCAGCGGTCCGGGCTGCCGCCATAGATCGTTTTGGGATCTCCCCAGCTGCCATAATAAGGCAGGTCGGCCGGCGGCTCCGGCGTAACATGACGCTCACAAAACGCGTCATAGCTCATCGCGCCCGCGAGCCTCTCCTTGCGCACGGCATCGCGAGCCTCAGCGGTTGCCGCCTCGTCCACAATGCGCGTCTGCGGGTCGAACACGACGCGATAGATGCGCCAGGCGACATCGGGCGAGACCAGATCTTCCTCGTAATCGCGCATGACGTCGGCCGGGTCGCGCTCCAGCGGGTCGCCGAAGCCGCCGCCCGTGCCCTGCGCGATCATATACAGCTCGCCGCGCGAGGCGAGCGCATAGGGAAGGGACATCGGATGCGTGCTGTATTCCGCATCCTCGAACGGGCGCTCGTTCATCATCTCGGCGATGGAGAAGCGGAACCGGCCCGGGTCCGTCTTCATCGCTTCGAACACATCGACGCCGCGTACCCGCGCCAGTGGGTAGGTGGGGCATCCATATCCGCCGAACAGCCCCGGCACATTCGGGAATTTCGATCCGATGGCGGTCAGCATGAATCCCCATGCAGGGCTGTCACGCAGGGCGAGCATCATCTGATAGCCCATGCCGCCGCGCTGGCGGCCAAAGCCCTGATTGTCGCGCATGAGCTTTTTCGAAACGAGCTGCACGAAGGGCATCTCCTCCTCCATGAACTCCTGCTCGCCAAGATCGGCCATGGTTGCGAAGATCGGGGCGCAGCTGTGCTGGCCATCCCTGTCGGCAAGCGCGCCGCCGCCCATGCCGTTGATGTCGGCGCAGACATTACCCACCATCTCGCCATGCTGGGTTATGCCGCCAAACAGGAACGTGTTGATCATGCAATACCAGGGCGCGATCACCCGCGTATATTTGCCGGGCACGCCATAGAGGAACTTCATGACCGAAACCTGGGCCACGCTCCAGGATGTGAACACGGACATCATGCACTGGGAAATCGGTGCGCTCGGCGCCGGACGCATGATCGAATGTTCGTCGAAAAGGAACTTCACCGAATTGAGCACTGCCTGATTGCGCGGCAGATCGGGCCAGACATAGGCCAGCATCAGCTGCGAGAGCATACCCTTGAGCGTGATATCGAGCGTGTTGTTCGCACGGTTGGAAAATTCCGGCGATGACCCGCGATAATCGAAGGTCAGCGTGTCGCCCTTTTTCGTCACCGCGAGGTTGATCTTGATAAGCGCGTTTTCGCGCAGCGTGCCATCCGTCCACCAGCTGTGCCGTGTGGTGCCATCGGGCCATTCCATCAGGCGACGGCGCACCTCGGCATCTGTATCTTCAAGGTTGCGGCGCAGGCAGGAAACGACGGCTTCCAGGCCGAATTCACGGATGGCTTCGTGAAGGCGCTGCTCCAGCCGGCGGCAGGTATACATCTTCACCTTCATGTCGGCATATTGCAGCTTCGGCTCACGCACCGAATTCTGCAGGAAGGTGACGATATCGCGCCGCAGCCTGTAGTTTTCCGCGACACGGAAAGGCGGCATCCTCAGCCCCTCATCCCAAACCTGTTCGGCGATGGAGGGCATACCGCCCGGCTCGATCGCGCCGTTCTCGCCTTCATGGACGGTCGCGCCGACCCACGCGACATGTTCGCCTTCCCAGAATACCGGCATCATCAGCGATTGATCGGTATTGTGCGCCTGCCCGTAATGGGCATCGTTCACCAGAAAGGCGTCGCCCTCGCGGATGCCGACGCTGGGATCCTTCGCCCAGTATTTGTTGATGAACTTGATCGGATACTGAACGAGATTGACGAAGATCACGACGCCGCCGGTGCTGGCGAGGCTGAGATCGCCGGCCGCGGTAAACATGGCGGAAACGCAGTCCCCCCATTTCGCGCCCGGCGCCGCGCCCATGTTCTCCAGCATCTCGAAGCTTTCATTGGCTCCGGCCATCAGCCGCTCGCGCACGATTTCAAGCCGGGCGGGATCGCTCTCCTTCGCCATGCACCGCTCTTCGAGCGGCGTGCGCGGCGCAAAGCCATGATTGTTCATGATCTCCGGATCGGGCGCGAGGAACAGCGTCGCGTCCTGAAGGAACTCGCTGACATTGGTGTTTTCTGTGCTCATCGCGCACCTCCTGAGCCGGGTTCATTGCGTTGCAGCCATCCCGCGCCATAGCGCCCGACGGACAGACGCCAGCCCGGCTCGACGAGGAAGGTGGTGGATTGGGAAATCACGACGGCGGGGCCGGTCACGACCGCGCCCAGCGCCAGCGTTTCCAGCGTGTGGAATGCGGTTTCTACCGGGCCTTCCACCCCGACGAAGTGACAGGGGCGAACCGCCTCTGCTTCGGGGGCCTCGTGCAGGCTGTCCTCCGGCGGCAGAATATCGGCAAAGCGCAGCTTCGGCGTCGTGACATAGGAAGCCACGCGCACGGTATTGATACGGATGCCTGCCTCGGGCGACTGGCTGCCTTCGCCATAGCGCTTGCCATAATCGCGCCCGAACACGCCGATCAGTTCCAGCAGCTCGTCACTGTTGCCGATGTGGTTACGCCCCACGACCACGGCGGTCTGCGCCAGCTGGTTGCCGTAGCGCATGTCGACTTCCAGCCGGTGCTCAATATCGGCTTCGGCGAAGCCCTGCCGCAGCAGGTCTGCCCGGCCCTTTGCCTCCAGCTCGGCGACAATCGCGTTGAAGCCTTCGAAACTGGAAAGAAGCGAACGGGTCACGCTGTCGTAGATCTGCAGATACAGCGATTTCTCATGAATATGGAGCTGGTCCATATTCCCCGCCCCTACCGCGGAAAACACGGAGCTGAAGGGCGGCACCAGCACGCGCGTTATGCCGATGGCGCTCGCGATGCCGCACGCATGAAGCGCGCCGTTGCCGCCGTAGGCCAGCATCGTGAATTGGCTCGGTTCATAGCCACGGGCGCGCAGCTCCTGCGCGATGCCGTTTGCCATGTCATTATCGACCCGCTGCTTGACGAGTTTGGCGGCGGAAATGGTATCGGTGCCAAGCGCCTCGCCCAACGTGCGGCGCATCACGCTGGCAGCGCGTTTTTCATTGAGAACGATACGACCGCCGGCGTAATTGTCGGTACGCAGATAGCCGAGCAGCAGATCCGCATCCGTCACGCTCGCCTCGCGTCCGCCCTTGTCGTAGCACGCGGGGCCGGGATCCGATCCGGCACTTTGCGGCCCGACCGCGACGGTCTGGCGCAACCGGTCGAAGCGCGCGATCGAGCCTCCGCCCGCCCCCAGCGTGACAAGGTGGACCATCGGGATATTGACCATCCACCGCTCTATGACCGGGTTGTAATCATAGAATTTAATCCCGCCTTCGACGACAAGGCCGATGTCGAAGCTGGTCCCGCCCATGTCGGTGCACACGATATTGCCGAGGTCGGTTTCGGCGGCGAGATGCTCCGAAGCCGCGATGCCCGCGACCGGACCGCTGTGGATGGTTTGCAGCGCGTCGGTCGAGTTGAGCTGAGCCATGCCGCCGGAATTGTGCACCACCTGCATCGGGCGCTCATGCCCGTTTTCGCGGAGATTCAGTTCCAGGCTTGAAAGGCCGAGATACATCGCCTTGTGCAGGAATGCATCGAGGATGGCGGAAGACGTGCGGGCATATTCGCCCTTCCGGCCCACCACCTTGTGCGCGAGGAGGATCGGCGCGGAGCCCAGCATGTGCTCGGGATATTCCTCGCGGATCACCTCCTCGACACGCAGCTCGTGCGCCGGATTGACCACCGAATTGACGAGGCTGACGACAAAGGCCTGCGCCCCGCGATCGACAAGACGGTGCACCTGCGCGCGCAGATCGTCCTCGTCGAGCGCCATGATGACTTCGCCATTTTGAGCCATGCGTTCGCGCACGCCGGTGATGAGGGGAATCGGCACGATCGGCTCCGGCCTTTCGGCCATCGGCAGATCCTTGCGCATCCTCTCCGGAAGGCCCTCGCCATAGCCGCGCCCACGGCTCAGGGGCACCGTGCTCTCGAAACCGGCGGTCGTTATCAGGCCGACGACCGGGCCACGCCGTTCAATGAGCGCGTTGGTGCCTAGCGTGGTAGCGTAGCGCACGCTGTCCACATCGGCCATTACATCTTCCAGGCTCAGGCCGAGCTGGCCATAGGCCTGCGCCAGCGAAGCATTGAATCCCAGCGCCAGATTCTGATGCGTGGTCAGCGCCTTCGCGGCCAAATATTTATCGTCCCACACCAGAAAGCAGTCTGTGAAGGTACCGCCTATATCAACGGAAACGCGCCGCATCGCTTAGTGCCCTCCCTTGTGATGGTGATGGGGCGGCGTGACGAAATCTGGCCCCAGAACGGGCGCGGTCAATGCATCGCGCGCGGCCCATTGTGCTTTCAGCGCGTCAATGTCGAACTCGATGTCATGCACAGGAGGATGCCCCGGGGGTAGATATTCGGCCTCGGCCATATGGCCGCACTCCGGGCAATAATATTCGATGATGCTCAGCCACTTCGGATCGGGCGCGAAGGTGAATTCATAGCGCTCCGGATCGATGATCGGCGCGTGGATCTCGCCTGGGTCGCGCGGGCGCAGCACCATGAACCGCTTGTAATTCTCGCGCGCGGAACCAAGCACTGCGCTGCAGGCGCGGCATTCCCATTGTTCGCTGTCCAGATCTATGATCAGGGCGTCGGTGACATAGATTTTCATGATGCCTCAATCCTCGCGTTCGATCATCAGATCGGTGTTGCCGGTCATGGTGAAGCGCCAACCCGCGCGGACCTGGCAGGTGAAGAATTGTTCCTCGACAAGGCAGGGGCCGGGCGCGCTGTCGCCGGGCGTCATGTCCTCCACCCGGTAGAGCGGCATGCCGCCACGGGCGTTGCGGGTGCCCCATGCGATCGCCGCGCGGATGGCCCCGCCGCCGGCCGCGCCGAGAGAAGGTGAGGCTATGGGCCGCACCACCTCCATTCCCAGCACGCCTTGAACGCTGTCCGGCACATTCTCGATCGGGCAGGCGCTGCCATCCTTCAGCGCTGCGCTCCATTCAATCGTGCAATCGGCGAGATCGAAGCCCTCGCTTTGCATGGCGCGGGCGGCGCGGCGCGTCAGGCTCTCCTGCGCCTGCCTGATCTGGTCCGGCGCGAAGCCCGCCATTTCCATCCGGTGCTCGTGGCGGATCGGACTGAAGCCGATGCCGAAGGCGCTGAACACGGCGGCGTAGCGGGGAACGAGCACCTTCGAAATGCCCGCCCGTTCGGCGATGCCGCAGGCGCTCATCGGCCCCGCACCGCCAAATGCCAGCAGTGCCCCGGCGCCGCTTTCGCCGCCCAGCTTGCCGACCGCTTCAGCAATCGCGCCGTCATACGCCGCTTCCGCCCTGTCGAGCGCGTCCTCGAGCGATATGCCCAGTGGCTCGGCAATATGCTCGCGCACCGCCCGATCGGCCCGCTCGCGGTCCAGCGTCATGCGCCCGCCGAAATAGCTCGCGGGGTCTATAATGCCGAGCAGCAGCATCACATCCGTGATCGTCGCCTGCGTTCCCCCGCGCCCGAAGCAGGCGGGGCCGGGCAATGCCCCCATGCTTTCCGGGCCGACGGCGATCGCGCCATCGCGGACCGCGAGTATCGAGCCGCCGCCCGCCGCTATGCTGGGCACATCGGCGATCGGAAAGGCGATCGGCGCGGTTTCGACATAGCCTTGCGCGTGTTCGGCCACGCGGCCGTTGTCGAACAGGGCGAGGTCGGTCGTCGTGCCGCCGATGTCGATGGAAACCACACGGTCCAGCCCGTAGTGCGCTGCCATGACGCCGCCGCCTTCCGCGCCACCGCGCGGACCGGAGGAATAGGTATGCAGTGCGATCGTCCGCGCGACGCGGGTTGATCCGCCATCGTTGCGAAAGACCAGCAGCGGGTTGCGGATGCGCTGCTGACGCAGCCTGTCCTCCGCATGATGCAGAAATTGTTCCATGGAAGGATGCAGGAATGCATTGAGCAGACCGGACCAGCCACGGCGGTCGAAATCGGCCCCGGGCGCCAGCTCGGTTGAAAACAGCAGCGGCACGGCGCCGAGCAGATGCCGCGGAAAGGCCCCGTAAAGCAGACGGCGCAGGCGCATCTCGCCATCGGGCGCATCGGCGCCGTCAAGACAGATCACCAGCCGGCTCGCCCCTTCCGCCACCAGCGCCCGCACCGCCTGTATGATCGCATGATCGTCGCGGCGCTTCAGCGCGGCCATTCGCGTGCCGACCAGCGTGTCATATAAATCCGGCGAAGCCGCACGCAGGCAGGCGGCATCCTCTTCCGTCTCCACCAGCAGGCCCAGACGCGGCCCCCTGCGCTGCGCGATGGCGTTGGTGCCTTGCGTCGTCGAATAGCGCAGATGGTCGATTGACGAGACCAGCTTCAGCAGGTCGCCCCGCGCGTCGGTTTTTTCCGCAAGCGCAGCGAGCCCGGCCATCAGACATTCGGTCAGGTCGTGCGGCGTTGTCAGCGTCTTGGCGTGATAGATTTTCTCGCCATCGAAGGCGCAGATATCGGTCAGAGTCCCGCCATTGTCGATATTGACCAGCAGGCCCATGGCATCATCCTCCCCTCGGCGGGTTTCCTACCCGCAGTGTGTCGATGATGCTGTGCTTGGAATCGCTTCCGGTGCTTCTGCCCACCCGGACGGGTAGGGGTGGGGATTATTGTTTGATCAGGCGGAAATGCCGTGCCGCCTGCACCGCCTGCATCCGGTTGCTGACGTTCAGCTTCGCGTAGATATTGCGCAGGTGGAACTTGATCGTGTTTTCCGAAACGGCCAGCCGGTCTGACAGGTCGGTATTGCTGTGACCCAGAGCCAGGAAGCGTAGCAGATCCTGCTCGCGCGGGGTCAGCGTTTCGATCGGCTGATCGGGCGCACCGCCGCTTTCCTCATGCGCCGGTTTCTTGATATCCACGAGCCTGCGAACCCAATCCGCTACCGGATCTTCGGCCCATTTGACATTCTGTGCCAGATTTTCCGCCGCCAGTTCGTTGAGCAGGCGCATCGCCGCCGGGCCTTCATCAAGAATAACCCGCATCATGCCGCCGCTTGCCGCGTGGCTTGCCGCTTCCATGATCGTGCGCCGGGCGAGTGGCTGATTGCCTTCCTTTTCCAGACATATCGCAAGCAATGTCTTGAGCCTGGCCAGCCGCCGGATGCGCCGCCGCACCCCTGCTATGCGGATTTCTCCCTGCAGGCCTGCCCGCGCTTCGGCATGGCGCCCGCTATGCACCAGCAGGCGCAGATAGGTGATCCGCTGTGCCTCCGTCTCGCCGCTGGCGAAGATGAGCTGACCTTCGGTGGAAAGGCGCGCCTCCGTGCCGACCGCGCGCATACGCCGCTCCGCCGCCTCAATATCGCCCGCCAGCGTCGCCTCGCGCACCAGTTCCGCCCGCCCGCAGGCGACCAGCCGCTCAAGGCCATATTTGTGTCCTGCGGTTATCAGGCTCTCGTAAAGCTCATGCGCTTTTACCGCATCGCCCTCCAGCGCGGCGATCCGCGCGAGCGCGACTGTGCTCAGGCATAGCGGATCGACGATGCACTGTTGCTGGATGAACGGCAGATATTTCTCGATGACCGTGCGCGCCTCCGCCAGCCGGTTCGTCTCGTAGCGGGCATCGCCCAGATGGGCGGCGATGACGGCGCCCGCCCATGTCCCGCTGGGGGCTTCCTGTTCAACCCTCTGCAATGAGCGCGACAGCAGCGCGCAGCTTTCTTCGGCCAGCCCCTGCGACATCTTCGTGCTGGCCAATATCGATTCGGCGTAGCTGCCGCCGAAATAATTTTCGGCCTCTTCATGCAGCGGGCGCGCGCGCAGCATCAAATCGGCAGCCTCCGTGAACTGGCTCTGCGCGGTCAGCCAGAACGCATAGGCGTTCAAGGCAACGCCATGGAAAAACGGCCTGTCTGGCCCCAACCATTTGGCGGCGTCGCGGGCACGCCCCCCCATATCCTCGACATGATCTTCGGCGGCGAGGATATAGCACCGCTGCACTTCCCTTTCGGCCTGAACCTCTGGCGGCACATCCGGCTCGTGCTGCTGTATCCAATCGAGCAGATGATGCGCCCGCCCGAAATTGCGGCGAAAGCCATAGGCGATGATCGCATGTGAAACGAGCGAGGGTCGCGCGAGGAAAATTTCCGGCTCCAGCCGCTCGATCAACGACAACAGCAGACCCAGCCGCTCCTCACTCACCAGCCGCCGGGCGATGGCGCTCAGCAGATCAGCGGCCTCCGCCTGAGCATCGGCGGCAAGATAATGATCGACAGCTGCTTCCGTCATGGCGTTGGCGGCAAACCAGTCGGCGATCAGGCGGTGGCGCTGCGCCAATTCTCCGGCCGAAACGCTGCCGCGATAGCGCGCGCGCAGAAAATCACCGAACAAGGGGTGGAACCTGTACCAGTGCCGGTCGCCATCCACCGGATCGAGAAAAAGCCCCGCCGCCCATAGCGCATCGAGCGGCAGCTCGTCTTCGGCATCCACCATGATATGGGTGAGCAGGGACGCGCTGATCCGGTCCGGCAGGCACGCATCGAGCAACAGGCGCTGCACCTTTTCCGACTGGAGGGCGAAAACCTCCTGCGCCAGATATTCCACCATGTCCTTCGCCATCGCGCGGCCCAACGCGTCACTCGGCGGGCACCCCGGCGATTGCAGGGCCAGGCTGATGAACTGAAATGCCGCGGGCCACCCATCCAGGCGGCTGTGCAGCCTGCGCACTTCTTCCGCGCCCACGCCGGGGCGCTCCGCGAAGAACAGGTGCGCTTCGCCTAGATCGAAGCGCAGGTCGACGCTTCCCAGCACCACCGCGCGCCCGCTCAGCTTCAGGCGTGCCGCGGCCAGATCGGGCATGATGCGCGATGCAATGGCGATGCGAATGCCCGGCGGCAGCCTCTCGATCAGCCGGGCGAGGAATGTATCGGTTTCCGCACCGGCGAAATGATCATATTCATCGAGCAGGAACAGCGCCGAGCCTTTGATCGCGCCCAGCAGCGCGGGCAGATCGCGAGTCGCAGGCGGGGCCGTCTCCCCCTCCTGCAGCAGGCGTTCACAGGCTGCGGAAAACAGCTGCACCAGACGAGAGATATCCGCATCCTGCGACATCGGCGTGATCCACCCGGCCCTGCCGCCCGTGTCCAGTTCCTGCTGGGCGAGCTGGCGCAGCAAGGTGGATTTGCCGTATCCGGCCGGCGCATGGACCAGCACGAGCTGCGCCTGCGCCGCGCCGCTGATGCGCTCAAGCAGCTTTTCCCGCCGCAGATCCACTCTTGTCCTCTCCGACACGCGGTTCCTCGACACCTGATTGGGTAGGGTTTGCCTCACGGTAAAGACATTTCCGCCTGCGCACCCTTCTTTGCCCCACCCTTTCGGGTGGGTGTCCTGTCCCTGGCTTTCCTATGAAGCACCCAAGGGAGGCGTCAGTGACAAGCAAGACCATCATCGTAGCGGGAACGGGCATGACGCCCTTCTGTAGCCCCGCCAATTCGCCGGATTATGTGCAACTGGCCGAGGCGGCTGTCAGTGAGGCGCTGAAGGAAGCCGGGCTGAGCTATAGTGAGCTGGATCAGGCCTATGTCGGTTATGTCTATGGCGACAGCACTTCGGGACAGGCCGCCCTCTATCCGGCCGGATTGACGGCGATCCCGATATTCAACGTCAACAATAATTGCGCGACCGGTTCCTCGGCGCTGTTTCTGGCGCGCCAGTCCATAATGTCCGGCGCCGCCGAGTGTGTCCTCGCTCTCGGATTCGAGCAGATGCGCCGGGGGGCTCTCCAGTCTCAGTGGAACGATCGCACCGATCCGCTTGGAAAGTTCCTGTCCGTAATCGACAACCGCTTCGGCCCTTCCGATGCGCCCATGGCGCTGCGCCTGTTCGGAGGCGCGGCGCTTGATTATCAGGAGCGCCATGGAACCCCGGATGATGTCTTTGCCGCGATCGTGTGCAAGGCACGGCGCCATGCGGCCGGCAACCCGCTGGCTTTATTCCGGGAACCGCTCAGCATCGAGGAAGTGCTGGCGTCTCCACGTCTTTATGGCCCGCTTACGCGCTTGCAGTGCTGTCCGCCCACCTGCGGAGCGGCCGCCGCGATCTTATGTTCGCCGGATTTTGCGCGCCGGCATGGAATAGCGGATGATGTGAGAATAGCGGCTCAAGCCGTCACCACGGACGCTGCGGACAGCTTCGTGGGCGATGACCTCGGTGCCACCGTCGGAACAGGCATGACCAGGCGCGCGGCGATTCAGGTTTATGAGGCGCGGGCGATAGGCCCCGAGGATGTGGACGTTGTCGAACTGCATGATTGCTTCACCAGCAACGAAGTGCTGAGCTACGAGGCGCTGGGTCTGGTGCCTGAAGGCGGGGCGGAACGTTTCATCCGCGACGGCGACAACAGCTATGGCGGCAAGGTTGTCGTCAATCCATCCGGCGGGCTTCTCGCCAAGGGGCATCCATTGGGTGCAACCGGGCTCGCGCAATGTCATGAACTTTTCGGCCAGTTGCGCGGTTCGGCGGGCGCCCGGCAGGTGGAAGGTGCTCGTCTGGCGCTCGCGCACAATATCGGCCTGGGCGGCGCCTGTGTCGTGACATTGTATGAAAGCATGGGCGGCCGCGTGTGAGGTCCATCCAAAGCGAGGGAATATGAATCGGCAATTGACGGCACAGCGCTGGTATTTCCGGCAGAAACCAGCGGAGAAGGTTGATAGCCATACCTTTGAATGGCGCGAAGACCCTGTGCCCGATCTCGCAGAGGGCGAGTTCCTGCTGAAAACGCTGTATCTCTCGCTCGATGCGACCAACCGTGTGTGGATCAGCAGCTGGGATATTTACATGGAGCCCGTGCATATCGGCGATCCCATGCGCGGTTTCGTTTTTGGCGAAGTCATCGCCAGCCGCCACCCCGATTATCCGGTGGGCTGCCATGCCAGTGGCCTGCATAGCTGGTCCAGCCTGATCGTCAGCGATGGCGCCGGTTTTGCTCCCTTTCCCTCGCTCGGCGGCATAGACTTGGCCGAGGCATTCGCCGCCATGAGTGTTGCAGGGCCGACCGCGCATGTGGGTTTGCATCATATCGGCGCTGTCAAATCGGGCGATACCGTGGTGGTGAGCGGCGCGGCCGGCGCAGTGGGCATGATGGTGGGCCAGATCGCGCGCATCGCCGGGGCGCGGGTGATCGGCATCGCCGGCTCAGCCGCGAAATGCGCGCTGCTGCGGGATGAATTGGGCTTCGATGAAACCATCGATTATCGCGCCGAGAATGTGAGCGAGCGGCTGGGGCAGCTATGCCCTGATGGCATTGATCTGTGCTTTGAAAACGTCGGCGGCGATATTCTCGACGCTTCGTTGACGCACATGAAGGACTTTGGGCGGGTCGTGATTTGCGGTCTTATCTCGACCTATAACAGCCAAGAGCCCGTGCCCGGTCCTTATATGTTCCGCAACGTCATCATGCGCCGCCTCACGATGCAGGGCTTCGTGATCCTGGATCATGTGGATCTTATTCCGGCGGCGATGCGCGATCTTGCCGACTGGCTGCGTGAAGGCCGGATCAAGATGCCGGTGCATATGATCGATGGGCTGGAGAACGCGCCCGATGCGCTCAACCTCCTCTATACTGGGGGCAATACCGGGAAGCTGCTGGTTCGGGTCGCCTGACTTTTCAAGCCATTCTTGTGCCACGGCCGTGGAAGTGTTTGAAATCAACTATTTTTCGGACAGGGGCAGGACCCCTGCGGAAAGCTCTTGGTGCCACGGCCGGAGTCCAATAAACGTGACTTTGTAAATGTTTTCAAAATGATGAGAGTAGGTTGTCAGTTTCTGATACCGTCAAATGTACCGTCAAATTTGGCCTTTCCAGTTCGATTCCCACGCCATGTACTTTTTGCCCTGTTATGTTCAGACCTTATTTCTAACCTCCGCTGTAATCGTTTTGGTCTCCGAAGGCAGAGGTCATAGGTTCGAATCCTGTCGGGTGCGCCATTTTTCAATGACTTAGCGCCGGTCTCCGGTCGGTTTGTCCAAAAAATGTCCAATATACACTCGCGGACGCCGGCGTCCTTGAACGGACAAAAGACCCGTTGAGGCGATCAAGATTCGCGCAGTTTTGGGAGTGGGCCAATGCGCATCCCGAACACATTCACGGCACACGAGGGTTTGAATGGCGCAAGCGGACAGCGCCGCCTGTGGTTTGCCGTTTCCTTCGACAAAGGCGACATTCGCCGGCCCAAGGCTGCTCGTTGAAACCGGTCGTTCGTTCATCCAGCTGTCGCGGCACGCGACCGACCGAACCTGGACTTTGCTGCCGTTCGCAGGCGACATGTCGGACGGCAGCTCCTGCCGGGAACGGACATCCGGCATTTATCTGACTGGGTCGCAGAACGACGCGAGCTGGGCTGAAACCGGAATGGTACTTCCGGACGCGTTTCTAATAATCAGTCGTTGTCACCACTCATGCCGCGAGTAGCTCATCCTCACTTGCTAGGAGTTTCGGGTCATAGACCGTGTCGGTGCGGAAGGAGAAGAAGGCGTTGATCGCCTGTCCGTTCCACATATACTTAAAGTGCTCGCCCTGGACCGGCCGTCCAAGGCACTCCGCCTTTAGGACGACGACGCAGCGCGCGCTCCTCCGCTCGTGCGGCCGGTAGAGAATCCCGTCCAGCTTCTCATCGACCGCGAACTTGCCGAGCTCCAGCCTGCGTGCCCTGTCCTCCATGCCGTCCCAACCGGTCGCGTCGAGATAGGTGCCGCGGACGGGTCGGACGATCTGACGCATCTCCAGATAAGTGGAGGGCTCCGCTGTCTGCCGCAGGAAGTCCGTCCGCCTGCCGATCGAGATCGCGAGAGCCGTCTGCAGCTCGTCCGCCAGCTCCAAGACGTTGCGGTCCGCAGTGTAGAAGCGGCTGCCCTCCGGGTTCGGATAGACGAACGGAGCGTGATTCCAGTTCTTGAATCGCGGCTGGTCTTGGTCGACTGGCCCGAGCCCACGGGTTAGCCGCTCCTTCTCGCGGACGCGCGGGTTCGTCAGCTCCTCGATTGCGGTGAACAGCTCGTCCCGCCCCTCGGCGATGCGCTCGTAGACCGCCACGGGAGGAAACCGCGACGGGATGAGATTGTGAAACGACTGGTCGAGCTCGACCAGCGGAAGATTACCCGCCTCGCTGTGCATCGAGATATTGCCTTACCCGCGCAATGTCGAAGAAGTTGCCGTCCGCCAGCATCGTGTCGAGGGCCGAGACGCCCCCGAAGAAGTCGTTGGGTCGCCTCAGCCAGCCTTCGGACCGGGCCGGGTCAGTGAACAGGATTTCTAGGGACTTCCATATCGCCAGCAGGTTCGACACGCGCTCGGCGGTGTCCCGCGGCAGGGCTCCGCCATCCTTCTTCCATTTGAAGTAGGTCGATCGCGGCGGGGATCCCAGCAGGCGCATCTGCTCCTCGGTGGTGAGGCCCCAAGCCTCCGCCATCGGTATGAAGACGTCCAGCTTTACGGGAATCGCTGCCCTCCCACCGCCCTCAGGGGCGACGGCCGTCACAGACATAAATTTCTCCTTGTCCCGTTTTGGACTTGAAACGCGATATAGTCTCGATATAGACAGTCCACAGCGAGACTCGGTTGGCACTTTAGTCCAACAGAGATTGGCCCGCAAGAGTCCCCGGGAGCGGACGCAGGAGATTGCTGATGTCCAAGATTGAATACGAGATCGACGGCGCGATCTTCGCGACGCATGATGACCAGCTCGACGGCCGCCAGCTGCGCGATAGCGCCAGCCTCAGCCCCGCAAGCGACTACGTGCTGGTCCGGATCGACGAGGGCTTCGCACGCTCGATCGGCCTGGAGGAGACGGAGGAGCTGCCGCGCGACCGCAAGGCGGTCTTCCGCTCGTTCGAGATTGACCATGTCAACACCCTCACCGTCAACGAGCGCGGGTGGGAGTGGGGAGCCGACGAGATCGCGGAGGCCGACGTCCGCCGCATCGGCCACGTCCCGGAGGACTACGAGCTTTTCCTCGACTCCGACCACGACGTCGTTATCGAGCACGGCGCCGCGATCCCTCTCGCCGGCCACGGCGTCGAGCGCATCCGCTCGCGCAAGAAGAAGTCACCGCTCGTCACCATCCTGGTGAACGCCCGCCCGCGCGAGGTCGAGCCGGGTCTCATCAGCTTTGAGCGCCTGATCGCCCTCGCGTTCGCCGAGCCGCCGACCGGCCCGCAGGTCTCATTCACGGTGAGCTACCGCAAAGGGCCCGCCGACCGTCCAGAGGGCTCGCTGCTGCCGCGCCAGTCCGTCACCGTCGTGCAGGGGATGACCTTCAATGTCACAGCAACTGATAAGTCGTAACGCCGACCTCCTGCGGCTGCAGGAGGAGGGTTACGAGGTGGAGGTGGTCGCGAACCACCTCCACGTTCACAACGTGCCCTATGTCACCGCCGAGCGCACCGTGGCCCGCGGCACCTTGGTTTCGACGCTAAACCTCGCCGGAGACCTAACCCAGCAGCCCGACACGCACGTCGCCATGTTCATCGGCGGCCTTCCGCACGACGCGGCCGGCGTGCCGATGCACCGGATCATCAACTTCAGCGGCGAGCAGTCCATTGGCGGCGGCCTCACGGCCAACCACTCGTTCTCGAGCAAGCCGAAGGTCGGCCACTACGTCGACTACCACGAGAAGATGACCACCTACGCCGCTATCCTCGCCAACGAGGCGGCGGCGATCGATCCCGAGGCCACGGCCCGCACGCGCCGCGTCGTCGCTAACGACGACGAGGGCTCGCCCTTCCACTACCTCGACACCGCCACGTCGCGCGCCGGCATCGGCGAGGTCGCGGAGAAGCTGATGGGCGAGCGGCTCGCGATCGTCGGGCTCGGCGGCACCGGCTCCTACGTCCTCGACCAAGCAGCGAAGTGCCCGGTCGCACGCATTGACACGTTCGACGACGACGACATGCTCCAGCACAACAGCTTCCGCTCGCCGGGGGCGGCGTCGCTGGAGGACCTGCGCGCCCGGTCGAAGAAGGTCGACTACTTCGCGCGGATCTACTCGCGGATGCACCGCAACGTCGTGCCACACGCGGTGCGCCTCGGCCCGTCGAACATGGAGCTCATCGCCGACGCGACCTTCGTGTTCCTCTGCATGGACGCCGGCGACGACAAGGCGGCGATCATCGCTGAGCTCGAGCGGCTCGACATCCCTTTCATCGACGTCGGAATGGGACTGCATATGGTCGACGGCTCGCTCGTCGGCCAGCTCCGCGTGACGACCAGCACGCCCGGCATGCGCGAGCAGGTCCGCGCCAAGGGCCGCATCCCGCTCAAGGGCGCCGGGCTGGACGACGTCTACGCCCGCAACATCCAGGTCGCGGACCTCAACATGGTCAACGCCGGCCTCGCCGTCATGCGCTGGAAGCGGTACCGCGGCTTCTACAAGGATCTCGAGCACGAGCACTTCTCGCTCCTCACACTCGACGGCAACCACTTGCTCAACGAGGATCGGCCGGGAGAGGCGGCGTGAAGGTGCGCCGCATCACGCCGAGGTTCGTCGAGCACGTGCCCGAGACACTCGAGCCGGGCCTGCTCTACGTCTCCCTCGAGCACGGCGCGATGGTGCACCTGTGCGCCTGCGGCTGCGGGCACGAGGTGTCGCTGCCGCTCTCGCCGATCGACTGGAAGCTCTCCTACGACGGCGAGAACGTCTCCCTCTGGCCGTCGGTCGGCAACTGGAGCTTCCCGTGCCGATCGCACTACCTGATCGACGGCGGCCAGGTGAACTGGGCCGGCGACTGGAGCGAGGAAGCGGTGGCGGCCGGCAGGCGGCGCGACAAGCGCCGGCGCGATGCGCGGCTCGGCATCCCGGTTCCGGAAGATGCGCCGGCGGAGGCGCCGACCTATGTCGAGGTCCTTGCGCCCGTTCCGGCGCAACCGTCCGAACCCGCGCCGACGCGACGCCGCGGCATATTCGCCGGCTTCCTTACCTGGATCACGCGCCGGTGATGGCTCTTCGGCGACGCGCCCCTTCGCGCTAGCATGGACCGGACGCGCGAATCCGGGGGCCACGGGGCCGCGCATCCGACAGGGAGAATATGATGCAGAAGCGAGACGGCGCGACGCTTTTCTCGGCGAGCGACCTGGTGAACTTCATGGGATGCGCGCACGCGACCATGCTCGACATCCGGCAACTGACCGATCCGGTCGATCTGCCCGGCGACGACGAACACACGCGCCTCTTGCAGGAGAAGGGGCTAGAGCACGAGTACGCCTATCTCGAGCGGCTCCGTGCAGAAGGGCGCTCGATCAGCGAGATCGTCGGCACCGACGACATCCACGCCAAGTCAGAGCGGACTAGGGCGGCGCTGCGCGAGGGGGCGGACGTCATCTATCAGGGTGCCTTTCTCGAAAGCCCTTGGCAGGGCTTTTCCGACTTTCTGCTCAAGGTCGACCGCCCGTCGGCGCTCGGCGCATTCTCGTACGAGGTCGCGGACACCAAGCTATCGCGCTCGGCGAAGCCCAAGCACCTCATCCAGATGTGCATCTACTCCGACATCCTGGCGCGCGAGCAGGGCGTGGCACCAGAGAAGATGCACGTCGTGCTGGGCGACGGCACCATCGCCACCGTCCGCGTCGACGCCGTGATCCACTACTTCCAGTTCGCGCGCGAGCGCTTCCTCGCCTTTACCGGGCTGCCGCCCGAGATTTCGGCCGGATCACCCTGTGGCCACTGCACCTTCTGCCGGTGGGCCGACGAGTGCGGCGCGGACTGGGAGGCGGCCGACCATCTCAGCCTCGTAGCCGGCCTGACGCGCAGTCAGGCCGAGGCGCTGCGCGCTGCCGGCGTTCCCGATCTCGTCGCGCTCGGGGCGCTGCCCGCGGACGCGCCGGTCGCCGGCATCCAGCCCGACACGCTCGAGCGACTGCGGAACCAGGCGCGCCTGCAGACGCACCAGCGCCAGACGGGCGAGCGCGTCTTCGAGGCGCTGCCGGCTGCGCCCGGCCGCGGGCTCGCCCGGCTGCCACGGCCCGACGCTGGCGACATGTTCTTCGACATAGAGGGCGACCCGCTCTTCGAGGGGGGCCTCGAATACCTCTTTGGCATCGTCACCGTCGACGATGGGGTCGAGCGCTTCCACCCCTTCTGGGCGCACGACCGCGACGAAGAGCGCGCTGCGTTTCAGGCGGCGATCGACTTCATGACGGACCGCATCGCGCGCCATCCCAACGCACACATCTACCACTATGCCTCCTACGAGGAGCATGCGCTCAAGCGGCTGGCAATGCTGCACGGGACGCGCGAGCGCGAGGTGGACGACTTCCTGCGGCAGCACCGGCTGGTCGACCTGTATCGCGTGCTGCGCGAGGCGATCCGTACTTCGGAGCCCGCCTATTCCATCAAGAACATGGAGAAGTTCTACCTCGCAGAGAAGCGCGCGGGCGACGTCACCACCGCCGGCGACAGCATCGTGATGTACGAGCGCTGGCGTCGCATCGGCGAGGGCCATCTGCTCGAGGAGATCGCCGACTACAATCGGATCGACTGCAGCTCGACGCTGGCCTGCCGCGACTGGCTCGCTCGGATGCGAGTGCGAGGGGCTGCATGGGCGGAGCTGGCGGAGGAAGAGGAAAAGGCGGCGCGGGGCGACGCCGACGAGCGCAACGAGGCCGAGCGTCGCGTCGCCGAGATGTCGGCCGCGCTGCTGGCCGGCGATCGTGGCGGCGAGCCGTGGCGCCAGCTGCTGGTGGATTTGCTGGAGTTCCACCGCCGGGAGAGCAAGCCCGCGTGGTGGGCGGTGTTCTCGCGACAGGACCTGCAGCACGTCGAGCTGCTGGAAGACGCGGAGTGCCTCGCCGGCCTTACGCCGCATCCCGATCACCCTCCACGGCCGGAGAAACGGTCGATGGTGCACACCTTCACGTTCCCCGCGCAAGACTTCAAGCTCAAGGTCGGCGACACGCCGCGGCGGGCCGGCACCCTTGAGCCCGCCGGCGACGTCTTCGGGATCGACGAGGACGCGCTCACGATCGAACTGAAGCTCGGCCCGAAGCGCACGCCACTCGAGGCCGGAGACGCGCTCATCCCCTCGGGACCCGTCGGAGACCGCGAACTCCGGGCGGCAGTCTACCGCTTTGCCGAGGCCGTGCGCGACGGCAACGAAGGCCGGTATTCCGCCGTCGCTTCCGTGCTACGGCGCGAACTGCCGGAGATCGCGGGACGCGAGCCGGGCGCGCCTTTGGTGCCCGAGGGCGCCGACCAGCTCGCCGCTACCATCGAGGCACTCCTCGCGCTGGAGGACAGCCACCTGCTGGTGCAGGGGCCGCCCGGCGCCGGCAAGACGTACACGGCATCGCAGTCCATCGTTGCGCTCCTGGCGGCCGGCAAGCGCGTCGGCATCGCCTCCAACGGCCACAAGGCGATCAACCAGCTGCTCCGCGAGGTCGAGGCCCTAGCCGAGGCGCAGGGCCTCCGCTGCCGCGGCGTCAAGAAGAGCAGCCGCGAGGACCAGATGCTAGGCACCGGGCGCTGGATCGAGGAGACGCTCGACAACAAGACGGTGTCGCGGGATCACCAGCTCGTCGCCGGCACGGCGTGGCTGTTCGCACGGGAGGAGCACGACCAGGCTTTCGACTACCTCTTCATAGACGAGGCGGGCCAGGTCGGCCTCGCCAATGTCGTCGCGATGGGTGTCGCGGCCAGGAACATCGTGCTCGTCGGCGACCAGATGCAGCTCGCCCAACCCATTCAGGGAACGCATCCGCGCGGCAGCGGCACCTCGGCGCTCCTTCACCTGCTGGGCGACGCCGCGACGGTGCCACCGGAGCGCGGTGTCTTCCTCGCCGAGACGCGGCGCATGCACTCCGACCTGTGCAGGTTCATCTCCGCCGCCGTTTACGACCGGCGACTGGTGTCCGCCGACGGCACCGACGTGCAGCAGGTGCTGGCCGACTCCGCGCTTGACCCGGAGGCGATCGCGCCCTCAGGCCTGCGTTTCGTGTTCGTCGACAGCCTGGGGTGCACGCAGCGGTCGCGGCCGGAGGCCGAACGCCTGGACCGGACATACCGCGCGCTGATCGGCCAGCGCTGGCGCGACAGGCGCAGCGAGGAGCGGGTCATCGGCCTCGACGATATCCTCGTGGTCAGCCCGTACAACATGCAGGTCGAGCTGCTGAAGAACTTCCTTCCAGCCGGCGCGCGGGTCGGCACGGTCGACAAGTTCCAGGGCCAGGAGGCTGCGGTCTTGCTGGTCTCGATGGCGACGTCCAGCGGCGACGAGCTACCGCGCAACATCGAGTTCCTCTATAGCCGTAACAGACTCAACGTGGCGATCAGCCGCGCCCGCTGCCTCGCCGTCATCTTTGCCAATCCCCGCCTGCTGGAGATCCCATGCTCAACGATCGCACAGATGGAGCTGGTCAACGGCCTGTGCTGGGCGAGACGGTATGCCGTGCAGCAGGCGGCGGGGGCGCCTGACCCGACGGCCTAGAGTGGGTCGATCGTCGCCCAGGCTTGGACACGTCGTGACGGTGGGGTATCAATCCTGCTTCGGCAGCGGAACCAGGGATGGCGACATGGAATGGGAGAAGCTGCTTTGTAGCAAGCGCCTCGGTGACGACAGATACGAGCAGAAGCCTGACCGCTCTATCTTCGTCCAGGACCACGACCGCATCGTTTTCTCGGCACCGTTCCGCCGCCTCGCCAACAAGACGCAGGTTCAGCCGCTCTACGAGCACGATCACGTCCACCACCGACTGATCCACTCCGTCGAGGTCAGCAGCGTCGGTCGCTCGCTAGCGATGCGGATCGGCGCTTGGCTCGAGGAGACCGGGGAGATCAGCCCGGGCGAGGCGAGCAACCTCGCCAGCATCGTGCAGGCGGCCTGCGCGGCGCACGACATCGGCAATCCGCCGTTCGGCCATTCGGGCGAGAGCGCGATGGGCGACTGGTTCGCCGAGCGCTTCGTCGATCCCAAGGGCATCCTCGCCGACATCGAGGTGACGGACCGGACCGAGTTCATCGACTTCGAAGGAAACGCGCAGGGCTTCCGCATCATCACGCGGCTGGAGATGTACCGCAACGAGGGCGGGATGCGTCTCTCCAAGGCGATGCTGGGCGCGTTCACGAAGTATCCGGTCTCCGCGGCCGTGCGCAAGGACGTCGTCGGCGAGGGGAAGGCCCCCTATGTCGGCCTGAAGAAATTCGGCCTCTTCCGCTCAGAGGTCGACCTGTTCCAGGACGCGGCCACCACGCTCGGCCTTCCGTGTGAAGACACCGGCTCCGGCAGCTGGTGGAGGCGGCACCCGCTGGTCTTCATCGTCGAGGCCGCCGACGACATCTGCTACAACATCGTCGACCTGGAGGACGCGTTCACGACCGGTGAGCTCCCGTTCGAGATCGTCAAGCAGCTGCTGCACAAGGCAACCGGCAACTCAAATAAGAACGCCGCCGGCCTGAACCGGGCGGAGCACATCGCGATGCTGCGCGCCGTGAGCATCGGCGTGGCGATCAACGCATGCCTTGAGGCGTTCAAGGCCAACTACGACGCCATCATGGCGGGCGAGTTCTCGGACTCGCTGTGCGGCGCGGGCACAATGGGCGCGATCTTCAAGGAAATGGGGCGGCTCTCAGAGGACCAGGTGTTCACGGCGCGCCGGAAGACCGAACTCGAGGTGTCCGGCCGCCGCGTCATCGAGAATGTGATGTCCGGCGTCCTTCCTGTTTTCGATGCCCTAGCCAGCGCAGGCTGGGACACTGAGAAGCTGAAGGACCACAACGTACAGTTGATCCGGGCCCTCGACCTGGACATCCGCCATGTCGCCGATGCCACCCAGGCCCTGCACGCGCTCGCCGACTTCACCTCCGGGATGACCGACAGGTATGCGGTGCGAATCGCTAGAATGTTGTCCGGCATTTAGGGTCGACAGCTGCCTGATAACCTCGTTCGTTTGAACGAGCGGCGGCTTTTAGGTTTGAGCGCGCGCTTCCGGGACGACCGATGTTATGGCGCACTGCTGCCAAACGGCTTCGTGCTGAGCCAACTGCTGGTTCTGGCGGAAGCTGCCGTTCTAAGCCCGATCACCAACCGACGCATTCTGGTCGGTATCGCCGACATTGCGGACGTCCATCCTGAAAAATGACATCCCGAAACCTGCCGTTCTTTCATTGCACCGCGCCCACTTGGCTGGACTTCCCGTTCTGACTGGGAGGTTTCATCGATCCAGTGCAGAATATCGGCCTCCGATTACGGTCGTAGTGTCGGAGACTGACAAAATCTGAGGTGTGAATATGAAAGATATAGATGGAATGGGTAGGGTTTTGGAGATCCTAGAGCCACACTGGGACGAGGTCCAAAATCACTTTGATCGCAGAAACGCTTACTTTCTTGAACTGATTTCGTCAGATCACGATGCGTTAGGGAGGGTTCTCAAATCCCACCTCGTCATTGAGGCATTCCTCAATGACTTTCTCAAGAATTTCTATGGTTTCAACGAGTTCGACGACTTCCGGCTGTCATTCAATCAGAAGGCGCAGATGATCCCACCGAACGGCGTTCCTGCCTCCTGGCTTCGGCCCGGAATTCTGCAGCTGAATCGCGTCCGCAATAAATTTGGGCATACCGCCAGATACAAATTAGATCGGTACGATTTAACAGCAATATACGAAGTTCTGGCTGTAGCTCGGAAAGGCGTCGAATTCACTGATCCCACTGACGCGATAGAAGCCTTCTCGGCTATCGCGTGCGCGTTTCTCGACGTACCGCCGAAAGAGCTGGGGGAGATCTTTGTGAAGGCTTTCTCCCAGATTCGAACGCATGAAGGGTGAACGCTTCACTCAGCGCCCCCATAAAATACTTCAAGGATCATTTGGGCGCCCCGTCTCCGGAGATCATCTTCGCAACATCCCCTCGGATCAGGTCATAAAGACGAAGCCAGGCCCAACTCTTCGCGGAGGCGAGCAATCGACCGCTCGCACGATCTGCAAGCTTCTTGCATGCCTTCCTGACTGAACACCTTCAACGCAGCTTCGAAGCGCTGCAACGCCTCGTTGAAGTCATGTTCCTTCGTCTGGATTCCGTCCAAGTGGGCGTGATGCGCAAACACAGATCCAATATACATTTGGCATTCCGCCCAGTGACCTAGCGCGGCCTCTGTCTCAAAAATCACGCTCGCGATTTCGTAGGATTGAATGGCCCGTATCAGATAGACTTCGTCAACCGGACGATCGACGGTCAGTCCGTGTTGGAACAAGACGTTCGCGAGTTCGAAATGAGCCTGGGCGAAACGCAACGGAAAGATGGTTTCCGGGTAAGTCTCGATGCTCGCCTGATAATCGGAGATCGCCTGGATACGCAGAAAAATGCGCTCGCCCATTGGTCGCTCCTGTTGGCGCGCTTGCCTCTCGAACAAGCGGGCTCGATTGATTCTGGTTCCACCCCAGACATCGAGATTGAAATGCTTCTCGGCATTTTCAATCGCCTCGTTGAAATTAGCCAGTATGTCCCCGACACTCGCGTCCGAGAGTCTGACGCCTGTCAACTGCTCGACGGCCAACGTCGTTGAACCGAGGCCATTGCTGGCGTGGCATAACAGGGCGTTCGCGTCTGGCTCTTCGAGCGCAATCACTCTTGCCGAAGCCAGTGTCGCTAGTGCCTCGTCCAGGTCGCTGAGACCGCCATAGGAAGTGCCTCTATCGAGCAGGCAATTCGCAAGAGCGATCTTCGACGAGACAAGCTGAAATGCGTCTCCGGCAGTAACGATTTTCGAAGCGGCCCTTCGTGCGTGTGCCAGCCCGCGCTCGAGGAGCTTTCGCTGTTCGTCACCGGTTTGCTTGCTTGCCGCGTTTCGCAGGATGAGCCCGAGTTGATAATGAGCCCTGGTTTCCCGAACTGGATCGGCCTTCACAGTATCGAGCTGGAGCATCTCCTCCAGCAAGCGGACTCCAACCTGGAACCGAGGTCGAAGAGTTCGCAGGCCTGACTCATACATCTTGTGTGCGTTGTCGTAGAGTATGCGCACGGTCTCTTCTTCGTCGAAAGGCTGAAAGAATCGAGCGGCCTGCAAATAGTGCGCGAGCCCTCCATCGGGATCCTCACGCATCATGCACGTGTCACCACGCGTTACACGAATGTCCGCCTGCTTAGATATTTCGGCAAGAGTATGCTGTTGCTGGAAGCTCTCTTCGATACGCGCCAGGAGTGCATCGACCTTTTCAAATTCACCTTCCCCCAGCGCGGCACTAGCCTCAATTTTCAGACGTTCAAGCTCGGCATCGGCGGCATCGATCTGTTCGACCCGCACCTGCAATTGCCTCCATTCCTTCGCCTTCGACCGCAGGAAATCCTCAAGTTCAAAGAGCGAAGCATCAGGCCGCGCGTGATCGAATTGATAGGCGAGCGCGTCGATCAGGTTACGAACCTCCCGGTAGGCGCGGTCGAGATCTGGATCGACTTCGGTATTGGTGGCGCGTGCGCACGCCTCGATCTCTTCGTCGGTGATACCGAGAGTGGCAATGATCGGGTCTATTGTCTTTGGATGGGGGTTGCTGACCTGCCCCGTCTCAAGCTCACTGATACGGCGCACCTTGGCCGAAGTGCCGAAGGCATCTTCCGACAATTGCAGCTGCGACAGCCCCTGGACCCGCCGCTTCTCCAAAATCAACGCGCCGAGCGCCTTACCGAAGCTGTTGTTGGTCATGATTCCACATCTGTTCCGCGTATCTACCGCCCGTCAACCGCATATCAGCAGTCCGCCTTTGAGCGACACTTCTTGCACATACGAAGCGCACCAAAGGAGTTCCAAATGAATAATTTAGTAAAGTTGCTCGGGGCAGCGGCCGCACTCATCCAAATGGCAAATTTGGCGAACGTGGATGTCGGATTCGACCTCCCAATCGCCAGCCACATTGTCACCGGGGCGACCATCTTAGTGAAGATCTACGGCGCTCTTCTCGGACCGCTAAAACGACAATTTGGCTTTGGCTCGACTAAGCGAGCTAAACAGCCATCGGGCACCACTTTATTAGACAAAGTACAACCAGCTCTGCGAAAGCGTCCCCAAAAGCCATCAGATGATCGGCCACGATATCCGACGCATGTATCACGTTTCAATGTAGCTACAGGGCTCGAACCTGTCTGACAGCTCGAAAAGATGTGTGGGCCCTGAGGGCCGAACGTCGAGGCCTTTGTAGCTTGTAGGAACTCTGGCAACCACCTCCAAACGACTCTCGGACAGTGAAGCGATGGCAAGTGTAAGGGCGTGAGATCTTGCCCCTAGTGCCATACCGGAGACGCCTCCGCAGCTCGACGCCCTGACGAAGGAGATCGCTTGGTCGGCAACACCGATCACATCACCCAGAGAAAGCTCATGGGTCTGGGATTGCGTGTCGCTTACCAAGTTCTTGAATGCGATGCGTTCGCTGGGGACCATATCGCGCTCGGGGCCGGGAGCATCCTCCGCGATGAAGATCAGCATCGTGCGATCTGGCTCGAGACGATCCATGAAGGAGCGCGCCATGCCGAGTTCTCCGCCTAAAGTGACCAGCAGATCGTTGCTGGCTGGCATGAGTTCGGCTGCCTTGAGATAAGGGATAAGCTCCGGCCGCCAGTCGCCGGCGGAGACAAGCGTTCGATTTCCAGTCGCAGATGTGCTCTTCGTGGCTTCAGCATCTGTATGATCATACGTCCCAGCAACATAGACGCAGTCCATCACAGCAAGATAATCGCGGGAGAAACCGGCCCCGACAAGAAACATAACGTAGGCTTTTGGGATGCAGCTTATATCCACTAAAGCCCGCAACGGGCGAGCGGCATTGGAAGATCTATCACGGAGCAGCGCTTTGATGGCCTTGTAGTTTTCCTGGAGACTGGTCGATGTCTGGAGTTCCACAATTTCGAAGATTTCGCTTCGGGCTTGGATTTTTGCAAGATTGGCTTCGTTTTCTTCACCGATCTTCGGATCGCTCGACGCAAATCTCAGGAGCGTGACCGGGGGGACCTTTCGCATCATGCGCGCCGCCGTGCCATGTTGGTCGCACGGCATTTGTCGAGGAACGCTTCGAGCCCCGCCACGGTCACGAGCGTGCTGCTGCCGACCTTGATGGTTTCGATCTCTCCGGCCTTGATGAGTTCGTAAAGCTTGGACCGCCCGATGCCGGTCATCTGGCAGGCCTCAGGAATGCGGACGGTCAGTGGGGTGTGTGGGGGCGGTGTAAGCATGGGCAATCCTTCGGGTCCGGAACCTGCGTTTGGCATCGACGCCATGCTGCGCTGGCCACCGCTCGTCGAACAGAGCCTCTCTGGTGCAGCGAAGGGAATCTCAGGCCTCCACGCGCCCCACTGGTGCAAGGGGCGCCACTTGGCATGACGGAGGCGTGAGGGATGTCTAAAATGCTCGTCGGCGCGACGCGTCGCGAGCATGCCCCACGCAGGCAGGTGGATGCTCCATGCCGATCTCGCGGTAAAAACGGCGAGTAGCGCGGATTTCCGCCACTTCTGGCCAGCGCGCCTCGGGCAATGAGTAGCTTGCCTCCAGCTCCAAGGCGGGAGTCTCCATAAATTCCGATGTGCAGACAACAACTTGCGAGAAAAGCGAGTATTCCCCTTTATCTTGCTTTCGTTTCCCTCCCGCTTCCTCCCCTCCCGCGCCCTTCCAACCCTCGGACAGACCGATCCTGTCCCGGAAGCGTATGGACGTGCACGGCAACCCTCTGATCAGGGGGTGGCGCCTTTCGCTTTGCTGGACAGCTGTGGACGCGTTTTCGGATCAAATGGGCGCGGAAACTGATCGGAAACAGGTCATGCTGCGCAGCATTCTTGCAGCATGGCGGCGATCGAAAGCGATGCTCTGGGCATGATTTTCGCGCGCTTTCCCACAACAAAAGGACGCTCAGACATGAACAATGCCGACCTCGCCGAAGCGCTTGCCGAGACGCTGGGGACCACCAAGACCGATGCCCGCAAGGCCGTCGATGCGGTGTTCGCCGCGATCACCGATGCCGCCGCCAAGGGCGAGGAAGTCTCGCTCAATGGCTTCGGCAAGTTCAAGGTGAAGGCTTCTCCCGCGCGCGAAGGCCGCAACCCGGCAACCGGTGCGGCGATGCAGATCGCGGCGTCGAACAAGCTTAGTTTCAGCCCTGCCAAGGCGGTCAAGGACCGGCTGAACGGCTAAAACCGACGCGGCTTTCAAGACTTGGCCGCCAGCATCCGGGGGCATTTGGACGCTGGCGGCCGCACCGGAAATCGGTGGAGGAACGACGGGACGTCGATCCGGTTCCGTCGCCCCGCCCCGAACAAGAAAACGCCGGCCCAAAAGGCCGGCGTTCAGTGCATGAAGGGGGAAGAATGGCGCCAGCCTATGGCGCCGGACGCGGCATCGCAACCTGCCGGGATCGGCAGGTTCAGGACGCGGAAACACCAGATTTTGAGGCCGCGTCGAGCTCGGCGATACGCTCGCTGCACACGGCATGGACGACACGGCCGAGTTCCTCGACCTGCTCGCCGAGCCACGTGAGCTCTTCCTCGCTGATGCGGTAATGCTTCGAGTAGCGGGCCTTCACATAGGCTTGCTTCAGCTTCTCGAACATCGCGCGCTGCTTGCGATTGTCCTCGGGCCAAACGTAGATCAGGCGCCGGTCGATAAGGTTCGCCTGCGACCGCAGAAAGCCTAGATTGTGAACGTGAGGCGTATAGAACGTGCAGACCAGAAGCACACAGTGGTAGAGGCGTTCCGTTGCTTGATGTAAGTCGAAAACCGCTTTTTTTCGCTTACCGCGTGCTTCGGCGTCTTTGTATCCATCGAAGAAATCGACGGAGCTGGTCATCCACTCATCGAAGTATTCGCGCGCCATTTTGAGCGCATCCTTGGGTGTCTTGGGCTTCGGCGTATGCAGCACGCTGTCGTCGCTCTGGTAGAGTGCGATGCCATCCTTCGCGACGTCCATGAAGAAGTAGCGGCCGTGGGCAAGGCCGTCGTTCACCTCCTGCAGCGTGTGCACGATGAAGTTCACCGGGGTCTTTATCGACTTCGTGATGCCGTACTCGCGGTGGAATCGCTCCTCGGCCTTGGCCCAGTACGTCACATAGTCGGTGAGACGCTTGTCGTTGACGATGACGAGCAGGTCGAAGTCGGACTTGTAACCCTTGGCGGTGTGGGGTTCGTCGACCCAGCCGCCGCGCGCATAGCTGCCGTAGAGGATGACCTTGGTGATGCGGCCCTTCTTCTTCCATTGGTGCTGAGCGAGCGCGAGGGTGTCGTTGAACTCCTCGAACAGAATCTCGACGACACGCTCAAGCTCGCGCTGCTTGGGCAAGGGAAGATGATCGAGGCTCGTGCGCATAGGAGACCTTCCTAGCAACTCAGACATGACTTTGCACTGCAAGAACAGGCTGTTGTGGCGGCTACGAACACGGCAACCCTCTACCTAGGGGGTTGTCGCCAGATCGAGCGCCACCAGCGCATCCGCCATGCGGGTTTCCACTTCGCGGACTGAGAGACCCAGCCGCAGCGCGATGCGGTCGTTGAGGAGCCCGTCCCAGGCCAGCTCCAGCACCTGCCGGGATACCAGGTCGAGCGCCGAAAACGCCGCCCGGTAGCGTGCGCCGACGTCCGCGATCCGTTCGATGGCCCGAACCATGTGGCGCTCAACACGCCATTCGCTGATGCCCATTTCTCGCGCGATCTCGGCGTAACGCTTACCCTCAACCCGGTGCGCCATGAACACGATCAGCGTTGTTTCAGGCAGGCCTTCGAGCACCCGCCGCATGACTGAGAGCCGGTCCATATCCTGCGGCACGGCGGCTCCATTGATACGCTGTTCCATCCCTCTTCTCCCTCTCCAACAGCCGCACCCGGCGGAAGAGCGGGGTGGGCGGCGGAGCGCCGACAGGTCCGGCCCTGAGGGCCGGGCCTGCACCTGAAGGGCTGCAACGAAGTGGAAGACCCGCGTCAGCGGGTTGCGGGACCGGCACGGCCGGACCAATGGCAAAGCGACCCGCACACACCGCGCGGGAGCCGGATCAAACAGTCTTCATCCGGCCGAAGGACGGATGGCTTTTCTCCTTCGTGAACTTGCCTCGAACGACGTTCGCCCTGCGCAACTTGTCGAGGTGGTCCGACCAATATTGCATCATGCGGACGCGCTCGGCCCAGTGTTCGCCGCGAAGATAGGCGCGGCGGACGTTGTTGCTTTCCATATGCGCCAGCTGCCGTTCGATCGCGTCCGGATGCCATTTACGGCTTTCATTCAGAAGCGTGCTGGCAATGGCCCTGAAGCCGTGCGCGGTCATTTCATTCTGGGCGTAGCCCAGACGCCGGAGCGCGGCATTGATGCTATTGTCCGAAATCGGCCGGTCCGGTGATCGGATCGAGGGAAACAGGTAGCGGGAGTGTCGCGTATAGAGCCTCAGCTCACGCAAGAGCTCAAGAACCTGGGATGACAGCGGCACATTATGCTCGCGGCCCATCTTCATTCGGGCGCCCGGGATGGCCCAGAGTGCGCCGTCGAAGTCGAACTCATCCCATTCTGCATTCCTGAGTTCGCCGGGCCGGACAAAGACGTGGGGGAGGATCTTCAATGCAAAATCTACCGCCGGCTGCCCCTGGTAGCCGTCGATGGCCCGAAGCAATTCGCCCACGCGCTGCGGCTCGACGAGCGCGGCCCTGTGCTTGACCTTCGGGGCAATGAGCGCGCCGCGCAGGTCGAGCGTCACATCGCGTTCGGCCCGGCCCGTGGCGATGGCATAGCGGATCACGCTGCTGCACGTGCTGCGCAGACGGCGGGCCGTCTCGTAACGGCCCCGGACCTCGACCGTTCGCAATACGGTTAGAACCTCGGGCGCTTTCAGCTCTCCGATCGGCCGTCCGCCGATCAGGGGTTCGGCAAAGCCGATGAGCCAACGCAGCTTGTCCATCGTTGAGGACGAGCGGCCTTCAGCCTCGCATTTTTCAAGCCATTCCTCTGCCACGGCCTTGAACGTGTTTGCCTCGGGGACGGACGAGAGGCCGCGCGTGATCTTCTTGTAGACGGATGGGTTGATGCCTTTTTCGAGCATATCGGCCGCGCTCGCGCGCTTCTCGCGTGCGGCTTTGAGTGAGACCCTGGGATAGACGCCGAGGGCCAGCGTGCCTCTTTTGCCCGCGTGCCGGTAGTCCATGCGCCAATAGCGGGCGCCATTGGGTTGAACGAGCAGATAGAGTCCATGCATGTCGGTGGCCTTGAATGGCTTGTCGCGGACCTTGAGTTTTCGGATGGCGGCATCGGTCAGCATGACGGTACATTTCCGCTTTCGAGGGAAAATATACCGCAAATGTACCGTCAGATTTGACGGTATACAACGAACGGGGACGGTCTGAGACGGAAAACGTACCGTCAGAAATGGCTGAAATCAGCCACTTTCCGGACGGGTGTGGACCCCTGCGGAAAGCAGTTGGTGCCCACGGCCGGGATCGAACCGGCACGCCTGAAACAGGCGAGGGATTTTAAGTCCCTTGCGTCTACCAATTCCGCCACGTGGGCCGCTGCGGTGTCGGGCTGCCTAGCGTTTCTAGATGGCGCCGTCGAGTGGCTGGTGTCCGGCGGCGGAAAGCGCGTCCATCAGGCGCGTTGCGGCGTCGTCGAGCGCGGCCTGTTCGCGGCTGCGGATCACGAAGTTGGCGCCGATGCGGCCTTCGCGCCAGAAGGGATAGCTGCCGATCTGGATACCGGGCTTCTCCCGCTCCACAGCGATCAGTATGTCCGAAACGCTGCTTTCGGGCACCCAGGCGCCCACCGTGCGGTCGAGCACGGGAAGCCCGCCTTCGAGCTTGCCGTCGAGCCCCGCGAGCATTCCCTGTGTGATCTTGGGCACGCCTGCGAGCATGAAGACGTTGTCGATGCGGATGCCGGGCGCGCCCGAAACCGGGTTCTCGATGAGGTCTGCGCCTTCGGGCACGCGGGCCATGCGCAGCCGCGCCTCGGTGATGCGCTCGCCGTAGTATTTGCGCAGCATGGCCTCCGCTTCCGGGTGCAGCACGACCGGCACGCCCAGCGCCTCCGCGATCGCATCGACGCTGATGTCATCGTGCGTCGGCCCGATGCCGCCGGTGGTGAAGACATAGTCGCACTGGGCGCGGCAGGCATTGACGGCGGCGATGATGGCACCCATCTGATCGGCAACGACACGCGCCTCGACGAGCTGGATTCCCTGAATGTTAAGCCATTTCGCGAGATAAGCGAGGTTGGCGTCCTGGGTTCGGCCGGAGAGAATCTCGTCGCCGATGACGATGAGCGCGGCGGTCCAGATGCGAGGTTCGGCCATGCGGCTATCCGTAGCCGCAGCGGCAAACAGGGTAAAGCGTGATGGCAAGGCGCCGCACCGCCGTTGCCGGATCGGGCTGGTTTAGGGTATTCGGAGTGACGACATGATCGGGATTCTCACCTTCGCCCTGCTGGCGGCCCCCGCGCCGAAGGCCGTGACGCTGGACGCAAACGTGCGGCGCGCCGCGCTCGATGTCGTCTCCTGTGCGCAGGCCTCGGGCATCGGCAAGGCGGCACGCAGCGTCACGATCATCGATTACGGCCGCACCTCGCTGGAGCCGCGCCTGTGGGTGGTGGACATCAAGACCGGGGCCGCGCTCGTTCAGGAATATGTCGCGCACGGCCGCAACTCGGGCGAGAATCGCACCACGAGCTTCTCGAATGCGATGAACTCGCACCAGTCGAGCCTCGGGCTCTTCGTCACGGCCGAGACCTACAAGGGCGCGAACGGCTATTCGATGCGCATGGACGGGCTGGTGCCAGGGGTGAACGACGCAGCGCGCGACCGTGCCATCGTCATGCACGGCGCGCCCTACGTGAACCCCGAAACGGGCGCGAAGCAGGGCCGGCTCGGGCGCAGCTGGGGCTGTCCGGCGCTGCGCAGCGCGGTAGCCGAGGGTGTCATCGATCTCATCAAGGGCGGCAATTTCGTGTTCGCCTGGCACCCGGACAAGGATTGGGTCGGCGCATCGCCCTACGCCAAGTGCGTCGTCGCCATGAAGGATCGTCCGGCTGGCGTCAGCCGCACCGCGCGTTAGGATAGGGTCATGGACATGGAAGTTTCAGACGTCATTCTCGATGCGTCCGGCATCAAGCTGCACGGCCCCGATGCGTTCGAAGGGATGCGCCGCGCGGGTCAGCTTGCCGCGGCGGCGCTCGATATGCTGGTGCCGCACGTCGTGCCCGGCGCCCGCACGATCGATCTCGATACGATGGTCTATGAGTTCGTGCGCGAACGGGGCGGCGTTCCCGCCACCGTGTTCTACAAGGGCTACAGCCATTCGAGCTGCATCAGCATCAATCACGTCGTCTGCCACGGCATCCCGAGCGCGAAGCGGCTGGTGAAGGGCGATATCGCCAATATCGACATCACGGTCATCGTCGATGGCTGGCACGGCGACACGAGCCGCATGTTCCTCGTCGGCGATGTGCCGCTGAAGGCGCGCCGCCTCGTCGACATCACCTATGAATGCCTGATGCGGGGCATCGCGGCGGCGAAGCCGGGCAACCGCCTCGGCGATATCGGCCACGCCATCCAGTCCTACGCGGAAGAGCAGCGCTGCGGAATCGTGCGCGATTTCTGCGGCCACGGCCTCGGCCGCATGTTCCACGACGAGCCGAGCGTCGTCCATGTCGGCAAGCCGGGGCGCGGCGTGCTGTTGAAGCCCGGCATGTTCTTCACGATCGAACCGATGATCAACCTTGGCCGCGCCGATGTGAAGGTGCTCGATGATGGCTGGACGGCGGTCACGCGCGACCGCTCGCTCTCCGCGCAGTTCGAACACTCGATCGGCATCACCGAGACCGGCTGCGAGATCTTCACGAAATCGCCGGCCGGCCTCGATCATCCGCCCTACGCGGTCTGACCAAGCTCCAGCGTCATGCAGACGCTGTAGGGGTCTTCTTTATAATCTCCGAACGGCGGGCACAGCGTGAAGCCCCGGCTCGCATAGAGCAGCCGTGCCGCATCGAACGCGGCGGGCGTGCCCGTTTCTAGGCTCAGCCGTGTGTAACCGCGCCGCCGCGCCTCTTCGATGATGTGATCGAGCATGACGGTCGCGACACCGCGCCGGCGATGGCGTTCGTCGGTCCGCATCGATTTGATCTCGCCGTGCTGCGGATCGAGTTCGCGCAGCGCGCCGCAGCCCAGCAGCACGCCTTCGTCCCACACCGTCCAGAAGGTGATATCGGGCGCGCGCAGCGCGTCGAGATCGAGCGCATGGACGCTTTCGGGCGGCGAATGGCGATGCATGTCGTCGAGATGCGCCTGCAGCAGCGCGGCGATTTCCGGTCCCCGCAGGTCGTCGTGCCGAATCTCCATCAGCCGAGCGCCTTTTTCAGCACGGCGATCAGCCGGTCGCAGTCGGCGTCGTCGTTGTAGAGGTGCGGCGTCACGCGCAGCGAGCGGCCGCGCAGCGAAACGAAGACGTTCTCTCCGGCGAGGCGTTCGGGCAGCCCCTCCGGCACGTCGCCCGGAAAGCCGAGCGAGAGGAAATGCGGCGCGCGTGTTGCGGGATCGGGCGCGAGAAGGCCGATGCCGCGCGCCGCCTCGCCGAGCGCGATGTTCCGGCGCCCGAGCGTTTCGGCGATGTTCGCGATGCCCCAGCCGAGCAGCATGTCGATGGCGGCGGCGGCGCCCAACAGGAGCGGCGGGTTCGCCTTTTCGCCCATGTCGAAGCGCCGCGCGCCGGGCTGGAAGTCGTTCCGGTAGTCGACGAGCCGCGAGAAATCCTCGCTGCCGCCACGGTTCATCCAGTTGTGCTCGATCGGCGTGCCGCCCTGATGCTTGGGCGCGACATACAGCATACCGATGCCGTAGGGGCCCATCGCCCATTTGTAGCACGCCGCGACCATGAAATCGGGCTGCACGCGGCCTGCATCGAACGGCAGCGCGCCGAGCGACTGCGTGAGATCGAGCACGAGCGCCGCGCCCGCCGCGCGGCAGGCCGCGCCCACGGCGTCGAGATCGACAAGGCCGCCGTCCGCCCAGTGGCAGTTCGGCACGGCGACGAGCCCCGTGTTCGGGCCGATCGCGGCGAGCACGGCAGGCGTCCACGCCTCTCCGGCTTCGCGCTTCACCGTCACGATGCGCGCCCCGCAGGCGATGGCATGTTCGCGCCACACATAGAGGTTGGAAGGGAACTGGTCGGCGAGCACCACGATCTCCTGCCCGCGCCGGAGCGGCAGGTTCCGCGCCGCGACGGCAAGCCCGTAGCTGACCGAGGGAACGACGGCGAAATCGTCCGCGTTGCCGCCCGCGAGCGCCGCGAAGCGGCTGCGCGCTGCCTCGGTGTGCGTGAAGAAGTCGGTGGGGCGATACGTCCACGGCGCGGCTTTCAGCGCCGCACCACTCTCGATCGCCCCGGTCACCTCATGCGCCAGCGGCGACATGTAGGCGCAGTTCAGATAGGCGACCTCACGCGGAATCGCGAACCGGTCGCGCTGGCAGGGGATCATGCTCATGGTTCCGTTAAGCCAGAAGCCTATGACAGCTGCAAGGGACTGGCCTTTACCCCCGGCTTGCGGCTAGCTTCGTTTCATGCCCGATACGGACTCCACCAACGCTGATGCCGGCCACCGCGCCCGTATGCGCGCCCGCATGTTGCAAGGCGGCGGCGATGCGTTCCACGATTACGAACTTCTCGAATATCTGCTCGGTCTCGCGATTCCGCGCCGCGACACGAAGCCGCTCGCGAAGGCGCTGATCACGCGTTTTCAGTCGTTCGCAGCGGTGATCGCGGCGGAGCCGCGCGACCTGAAGCGCGTCGAGGGCGCGGGGGATGCCGTGATCGCGACGCTCGGCTTCGTGCGCGCCGCCGCGCTTCGGCTCCAGCGTGCGAACGTTTATGGAAAGCCCGTGCTTGCCGGCTGGCAGGCGCTGCTCGATTATCTCCATGCCGACATGGCGCATCTGGGCCGCGAACGCTTCCGCGTGCTGTTCCTCGATTCGCGCAATGTGCTCATCGCGGACGAGGCGATGTCGGACGGCACCGTGAACCAGACCTCGGTCTACGTGCGCGAAGTGATCCACCGCGCGCTCGATCTCGGCGCGACTGCGCTGATCCTTGTCCATAATCACCCGTCGGGCGACCCGAAACCGAGCCGGGACGACATCCAGCTCACCAACCACGTCCGCGACGCGGCGCGCGTACTCGGCATCCAGCTCCACGATCACATCGTCATCGGCCGCGAAGGCCACGCCAGCTTCAAGGCCCTCGGCCTCCTCTAATCTCCCTCTCCCCGACGGGGAGAGGGCCGGGGAGAGGGGCAAACAAAGAGACCCAACCCAACCCCGCTCTGGAAACCGCGCGCCCCGTCTGCTACCCGCGCGGCCCAGACAGGAGCCCACGCATGATTCCACGCTACAGCCGCCCCGAGATGACGACGCTCTGGGAGCCGGAAACCCGTTTCCAGATCTGGTTCGAGATCGAGGCGCACGCGATGGATGCGCTCGTCGAGCTTGGCGTGGTCCCCGCGGAGGCCGCAAAGGCGGTGTGGGAACGCGGCGGCTTCGATGTCGCGCGCATCGACGAGATCGAGCGCGAGGTGAAGCACGACGTGATCGCTTTCCTCACCAGCCTTGCCGAGCATGTCGGCGAGGAGGCGCGCTTCGTACACCAGGGTATGACGAGTTCGGACGTGCTCGATACCTGTTTCAACGTGCAGCTCGTGCGCGCGGCGGACCTCCTCATCGCCGATCTCGATGCGCTGCTCGCCGCGATCAAGCGCCGCGCGCTCGAGCACAAAATGACCCCGACGATGGGCCGCAGCCACGGCATCCACGCCGAGCCGACCACCTTCGGCCTCAAGCTCGCGCAGGCCTATGCCGAATTCGAGCGCTGCCGCGCGCGCATGGTTGCGGCGCGCGAGGAAGTCGCCACCTGCGCGATTTCGGGCGCGGTCGGCACGTTCGCGAACATCGATCCGCGCGTCGAGGAGCACGTGGCGAAGGCGATGGGGCTGACGGCGGAGCCGGTTTCGACGCAGGTGATCCCGCGCGACCGCCACGCCATGTATTTTGCGACGCTCGGTGTCATCGCCTCGTCGGTTGAGCGTCTGGCGGTCGAGATCCGCCACCTGCAGCGCACCGAGGTGCTGGAGGCGGAGGAGTATTTCTCGCCGGGCCAGAAGGGCTCCTCGGCGATGCCGCACAAGCGCAACCCGGTGCTCACCGAGAACCTCACCGGTCTGGCACGGCTGGTGCGCGGCTATTCGATCCCCGCGATGGAAAACGTCGCGCTCTGGCACGAACGCGATATCTCGCACTCGTCCGTCGAGCGGATGATCGGGCCGGACGCGACCGTCACGCTCGATTTCGCGCTCGTCCGCCTCACCGGCGTTATCGACAAGCTCCTCATCTACCCCGAGCGGATGCAGAAGAACCTCGACAAGATGGGCGGGCTCATCCACTCGCAGCGCGTGCTGCTGGCGCTCACGCAGGCGGGCGTCAGCCGCGAGGATTCGTACCGGCTCGTGCAGCGCAACGCGATGAAAGTGTGGGATTCGGACGGGCAGCTGCAGCTCCTCGACCTCCTCAAGGCCGACCCGGACGTGACCGCGCGTCTATCGAATGCGGAGCTCGAAGGCCTGTTCGATCTCGGCTATCACTTCAAGCACGTCGACACGATCTTCCGGCGCGTCTTTGGTGAATAAATAGGATTTATCCGTCTGCCCCGCTGCTGGCACCGCGCTCGCCTACTTCGTCTACTTGCGGCTTTTCAGAAGCGGTGGCGCTTCCGGTCCTGTCGAAGCTGGATGCCGGCGTCGAGCAGCGGTGTCGGCGTGCGCTCGAACTCGGCGGGCGTCATGCCGATGAAGTGCTTGAACTCGCGCGTGCGGTGCGATTGGTCGAAATAGCGCAGCGCGGCGAGGTACTCGTCGTCGGGATCGCCGAGGCCGCGCATCGCGGCGGCCATGTCGAGGAAACGGCTGCGGCGCATCACGGTTTTGGGCGTGTGCCCGAAATGCGCGGTGGACAGGCGTTCGAGCTGGCGCAGCGAGATGCCGAGCTGGTCGGCAACGTCTTCGACACGCGTCGCGCTGTCGAGGCGGGCAACGGTTTCAAGGTGCTGCATGGCGCTGTTGACGCGCTCGGGCGCTTTCAGTTGCGCAGTGATCGCCGTCTCGCAGACCCTGACGATCGCGTCGTCGTCGGTCAGTTTGGCGACGTCCGCGAACCGCGCCTCGGCGTCTTCGCTCCACACGTCGGCGAGCCGGACCATGCGGTCCGCGAAGTCCGAAGCGGGGCGCTCGGAAAGCGCGCGCCAGCCGGAGGGGCGTAGCGCGATGCCGACGATGAAGAACGGCCCGCGCACGCGTACCTTGAACGGAGATCCGTTGGCGCCGAAGAACAGCACGTCGCCCGGCCGCTCCCAGCGCCCCGGCGCAATCTCCGCGGCCCAGTCGCCGGTGATGAGGATGCGGACGAATGGGGTTTCGGCGAGCAGCCGGTCCACCATGACGAAATCTTCAGGGAGTGGTGCCCGGAACACATAGTGTCGCGCGACATACGGCGCGAGGTGCGACGAGGGAGCATAGTTGCGCGACTGCAGCATGAATGGCTCTTCCGGCTCAATTCTTATACGCAGGGCAACTGATTACGACCACGTATTGTTCCGCACCCGCAAGATTCAGAGAAGCCGAATCTCGCGAAGCCTCTGCAACAAATAGGCATTCGCGGTGATTGCCTCGGGGTAGCGGTCCGGATTGGCGGCCGTGACGCAACCCGGCAGCGTCTCGATCCGGTAGTCCGGCGCAAAATGGAGGAAGAACGGCATCGAATAGCGCGCGCGCCCCGCAGCCGGGCCCACGGGGTTCGCCACGCGGTGCGTGGTGGAGGGCAGCACGTGGTTGGTCAGTCGCTGAAGCATGTCGCCGATGTTCACGACGAGCGCACCTTCGGGCGGGCTCACCGGCAGCCAGGAACCGTCGCGGTTCAGCAGTTCGAGCCCGGCTTCCTCGGCGCCGAGCAGAAACGTGATGACGTTGATATCCTCATGCGCGGCCGCGCGGATGCCGCTCGGCGCGGCGGGTTGCGGCGGGTAGTGCAGGAAGCGCAGCACGCTGTTGCCGTCGCGGGTCGGGCCTGCAAAAAAGGCGTCCGGCAGGTTGAGCCCTATCGCGATGGCTTCGAGCAGGCGCGCGCCCGCTGCCTCGAACGCCGTGAAGATGCCCATCGCCGCCTCGCGGAAGCCCGCAACCTCGGGCCACACGTTCGGCGGCATGTCGGCGGCATAGGGGTGGCCGGGAGGAAGCTCGCGGCCGACGTGCCAGAACTCCTTCTGGTCGACCTCCGCGGCGTCCTTTGCGGCCTCGACGCCGAACGGCGTATAGCCGCGCGCGCCGCCCGTGCCGGGGATATGCCATTGCCGCTTCACGGCATCGGGCAGCGCGAACAGGCGTCGCGCCGCGGCGTCGGCCGCGTGTATGGTTTCGGCCGGGATGCCGTGATTGGTCACCACGCCGAAACCGTACATCCTGAAATCGTGCATCAACTGCTGCGAAAAATCAGCCGGGCGGCCCGCCATCGAAACGGGGCTCAGGCTCTCGGCGGTTACGGTCATCTCGCAGGCTCGGATGCAATTTTCACACGGGAAATCCTAGCGCGGCGGGAACCGCTTGTCGCCTGCGGTGTTGTGTAATCTGACTCGCGTGATTTCTGCCCCCAACGCACGCGGGTCACCCTGCCCGAAGGAGTGGGCCGCGTCGGATCAATTCCGGCGCGGCCCTTTCCATATGATGCGCGGGCCTTTCAAAAGGACATTTGCCGAAGGGGTCGCTAGGGTTCTCCTTCCAACAGGGAGAAGCCGATGCGCCGTTTCGTTGCCGCCGCCGTTTTCATATGCCTCGCCGGGCCTGCCTCCGCCGATGCGCTCACCGATGCGGTCGCGGCCGACACGCCGTATCTGGTGGCGCTCTACAAGCATCTGCACGCCAGTCCCGAGGTTTCGTTCGAAGAGGTCGAAACGTCGGCGCGGATGGCGGCGGAGCTTAAGAAAGCTGGATTCGCGGTGACGACCGGTGTGGGCAAGACGGGTGTAGTCGCGGTCCTGAAGAACGGCGACGGCCCGGTCGTAATGCTGCGTGCGGACATGGACGGGCTTCCGGTGACGGAGGAAACCGGCCTGCCCTATGCCAGCAAGAAGACCATTCAGGTTCCGGGCGTCGGCACCTCGGGCGTGATGCACGCCTGCGGCCACGATATCCACATGACGAGCATGATCGGCACGGCGCGGCGGCTCGCGGCGGCGAAGGCCGAATGGTCGGGTACGCTCGTCATCATCATGCAGCCCGCCGAGGAACGCGGCGGCGGCGCGCGCGACATGCTGGCGGACGGGCTTTATGCGCGCTTTCCCAAGCCTGCGCACGTCATTGGCCTGCACGACAGCGCGACGCTGCCCGCCGGCACACTCGGCATCTCGGACGGCTACGTGATGGCGAACGTTGATTCGGTCGATATCGAGGTGAAGGGCAAAGGCGGGCACGGCGCCTATCCTCACACGACGAAAGACCCGATCGTGCTCGCAAGCCGAATCGTCGGCGCGCTGCAGACGCTGATCAGCCGCGAACTCGATCCGCAAACGCCCGCCGTGGTGACGGTTGGCGCGTTCAACGGGGGCACCAAGCACAACATCATTTCGGACGGCGCCCACCTGCAGCTGACCGTGCGCAGCTATTCGGACGAAACACGTCAGTTCCTGATCGACGGCATCAAACGCATCGTGCGGGGCGAGGCGATCGCGGCCGGAATGCCGGAAGAGCTGATGCCGGTCGTCATCGTTGCCGACGAGTTCACTCCCGCCACGTACAATACGCCGACACAGACGACGACGATCAAAGCGGCGTTTGCCGAGCGTTTCGGCGAAGACAAGGTGAAGCCGTATCATCCCGAGATGGGCGGCGAGGATTTCAGCCGGTATTACCGCGCGGACAAGAGCATCGAAAGCACGCTGTTCCGCGTCGGCGCGGTCAAGCAGTCGACCTATGACGCGGCGGGCGGCGATCCGACGAAGCTGCCGTCGCTCCACTCCTCGAAATTCGCGCCCGATCCCGAGCCGACGATCCGCACCGGCGTCGAGGCGATGGTGACGGCGGCGCGGGCTGTGCTCGGCAAGCGCTAGGCGCGGTCTTTCAGGTAGTAGCGCTCGATTTCCTTTAGATCGGCGTCGAGCTCATAGACGAGCGGCTGGCCGGTCGGGATTTCGAGCGTGGGGATCTCGTCGTCCGAGATGCCCGAAAGGTGCTTCACGAGCGCGCGCAGGCTGTTGCCGTGCGCGGAGATGACGACGCGTTCGCCTGCCCTAAGGCGCGGTGCGATGGAGGCTTCCCAATAGGGCAGCACGCGGGCGATCGTGTCCTTCAGGCTCTCGGTGCGGGGCACGGCGATGCCTGCGTAGCGTCGGTCCTTCGAGACGTCGAACGCGCTGTCCGCTTCCAGTTCGGGCGGCGGGATGTCGAAGCTGCGGCGCCAGATGTGCACCTGCTCGGCCCCCACCTTGTCGATCATCTCCTGCTTGTTCAGCCCGGTGAGGCCGCCGTAATGACGCTCGTTGAGGCGCCAGTCCTTGGTGATGGGCAGCCAGAGGCGTCCCATTTCCTCAAGGACGAGGTTCAGCGTCTTGATCGCGCGCGTTTGCAGGCTGGTGAAGCAGGTGTCGAAATCGAAACCGGCGCCGGAAAGAAGCTGCCCAGCGGCGCGGGCTTCGGCGGCACCTTGCTCGGTGACATCGACATCCCACCAGCCGGTGAAGCGGTTTTCAAGGTTCCAGGCGGACTGGCCGTGGCGCAGCAGTACGAGACGGGGCATTGCGTATTTCCTGAAAGTCAGCGGAGTTGGGGAAGCACTTCGAGCGTGGCGGCGAGGCAATCGCGCCCGAGCGCCTTCGAGCGCGCGGGCGACCAGCCATAATCTGCGTCCGGTGCCACATTCGCGTCCTTGAAGGGCATTTCGAGCGTCATCGACAGGCAACCGAAACGCTCCGCGAGCGCGTTGGTGGCGACGGTGAGGTTCGCCTTGCCGGGCGCCGGGGTCTCGTAGCCGTCAACGGTCTGGAAGTCCGGCGAGAGGCGGTCGAGAATCGCGATGTAGGCGGCGAGGCGCTGGGTCATCGCGTCGGTGATTGACGGGATGCCTTCGAAGCCCGCGATGAAGTTGTTCGGGATCGCCTCGTCGCCGTGGACGTCGAGCACGAAGTCGGGCTTGTCGCGGTCCATGCGCGCGAGCACCGAATGGACCTCGGGGCTGCGATCGAGCGAGGGCGCCGCCCATTCACGGTTAAGGTTCACGCCGACGGCGTTCGTGCGCAGGTGGCCACGGCGGGAGCCGTCCGGGTTCATGTTGGGCACGATGCGCAGTGTTGCCTTGGCGCGGAGTGCGCGCGCCACGGGGTCGGCCGGATCGATCAGACGTTCGAGCGCGCCTTCCATCCACCACTCGGCCATCGTCTCGCCTGGATGCTGGCGGGCGATGAACCACAGGTTCACCGGCCCTTCGCCCATGGTCAGCAGGTCCATGTCCTGCCCGTCGAGCGTCTTGCCGATGACTTCGCTCTTGACGCCCGGCGCACTGCCGATGCGGGCCACAAGATCGTTGTGACGCTCCATGCTGTAAGGCGCGAAATAGGCGATCCAGACGCTGTCGTGCTCGGGTGTCAGCCGAATCGTGAGCGTGCCGCCGTCTGCGGCCTTTTCATAGGCGGTGTCGGCACGGCGCCAATCGCTGCGGTCACATGAGACAACCGCGCGGTAATCTGGCCAGCCACCCGGATAGGCGGAGGCTTCAAGGCCGACGAGGCGGATGACGCAGGCTTCGCCGCGCACGCCCGAAAGGCGGAAATAGAACCACTGCGCGAACTCCGACATGTGGTCGCGCGGGATGGTGAGCACGATGTCGTCCGCGCGCTCGGCACGCGTGACGGCGATATTGCCGCCGTCGAAGGCGGCGGAAACGGTGACGGCCATGACACTCCTGTAGGGCAGGGCTTACTGGGATTTGTAGGTCACCGTTTGGCCCGACGTGCCCGGAAAGTCACGCAAAAGTGCATCGGCAAGCGCAGGCATGGCCGCCGCGAGCGGTCCGTAGCGTGTCGTACTGCCCGCTTCCGCAACGGCGCGGCCTTCCCAGAGTACGCTCTTGTCGGAGGCGCGCTCGATCTTGAGCGCGAGCATGTTGATCGCGGTTTCCTTCGTCTTCTTCTCGCCGATACCGAAGCTGGTGCCGAGCCCGACGCCGATATTCTTGCCGAACGTGCCGCCACCGATGCCAATCGTGATCGGCGAGCCGCCGCCCACGCCTTCGCGCGCGGACTGCCCGTACGCGAGGACGCCAATATACTCCGCGCCTTCACGCGCCGGCGCGACCGTGAAACCGTGTTCTGCGAGCTCGGCGCCGACTGCGGACGCATAGTTCTGAAATTCGAGCGTACCCGCCGCGGCCTTGTCGAGCGGTTCCAGATAAACGCTGCCGCGCAGCCCGGGCTGCGCCATGTGGAAGCGCGTGACGTCGGCCTCGAAGCGATTGGTGGTGCAGGCGGCTAGAAGTGCGAGCGCGGTAAGCGCAAGGGCCTGTTTCTGCATTGCGGTTCCCCTGAAATGATTGTGCAATCCTATCGCATCATCCTGTGGCTTCACAGCTTTCTTATGCCTGAACGGCTTGCCGCGCCTGCCGTGTCCGCCTATCCGGCGAGGGTGCGAAACGGGAGTGACGGCATGGTATCGGTTCTGGTGACGGGCGGCGCGGGATACATCGGCAGCCATGCCGTGCTGGCGCTGAAAGACGCGGGACATCAGGTCTCGGTGATCGACAATCTCGTCACGGGTTTCCGCTGGGCGGTGCCGGAGGACGTGCCGTTCTACGAAGGCAATGTCGCCGACGAGGCCCTGTTGGACCGTATCGTCGCGGAGCAGGGCATCGCGGCGATCATGCACTTCGCGGGCTCGGTCGTGGTGCCCGAGTCGGTCAGCGATCCGCTCAAATATTACCGCAACAACACCGCCGCGAGCCGTACGCTGATCGAATCGGCGGTCAGGAACGGCGTTAAGCACTTCATCTTCTCGTCGACCGCTGCAGTCTACGGCATCCCCGACCACACACCCGTGGGCGAAGAGACGCCGCGCGTGCCGATCAACCCCTACGGCACGTCGAAGCTGATGACGGAGTTCATGCTGGCAGACGTTGCGGCCGCTCACCCGATCAATTACGCCGCGCTTCGCTACTTCAATGTCGCGGGCGCGGACCCGGCGGGGCGCACCGGCCAGTCGACGGCCGGGGCGACGCATCTCATCAAGGTGGCGGTCGAGGCGGCGACGGGCAAGCGCTCGCACGTCTCGGTGTTCGGCACCGACTATGCGACACCCGACGGCACCGGCGTGCGCGACTATATCCATGTCAGCGACCTTGCCGCCGCGCATGTGCTGGCGCTCGGCTGGCTCGAAGAGCGGCCGGAGGAGACGGTGACGCTCAACTGCGGGTACAATCGCGGCTTCTCCGTGCTTGAAGTGCTGGATGCGGTGGAGCGCGTGTCCGGCCGCAAGATCGAGCGGCGCATGGAGCCGCGCCGGGCGGGCGATCCCGACGCGCTCGTCGCCGAGAACGCGAAGATTCTCGAAGCATTCCGCTGGCAGCCGCGTCACGGCAATCTCGACACGATCGTCACCCATGCGCTTGCATGGGAAGAAAAGCTCGCCGCGCGCGGCTGACCCTTCAGGTGGAGAGAAAGCGTCGCGTATCGCCTTCAAGCACCATCGCGGTGAGACGGCCGGTCGCGTAGGCGCCGGTGTCGATGCCGGTGCGATTCGCCTGCGCATCGACATCGCGCGTGATCGAATGACCGTGGACGACGTGGAAGCCGTGGTCGCCCCTGTGTTCGAGGAACGCCTCGCGAATCCAGATGAGGTCGCGCTGGCGCTGTTCTTCCACGGGCACGCCGGGGCGGATGCCGGCATGAACGAACAGATAGTCGCCTTCGCGGCGCATGAGTTCGAACGATTCGAGGAGTTCAACGTGCGTGCGCGGCATCACCTCGCGGAGCGCGCCGAGCGCGGCGGCCTCGTCGTCGCCGAAGGCGAGTGCGGCGGGGAGGCCGTAGCTCGCCAGCGTTTCGCGCCCGCCGTGCTTCAGCCAGCTGGGATAAAGCGATTCGTCCTCGCGGGTGCGACCGCTCACAAGGTGAGCGAGAATCGATTCGTGGTTGCCCTTGAGCAGCGTCCAGCGCTGGTCGTGTGGTGGCCCCTCGGCGAGTCGGTCGAGCACTGCGGCGGACGCATTGCCGCGATCCACATAGTCGCCGAGAAAGATGATTTCCGAGTCGCCGCTCCAGCCTTCAAGATCGGCGTCGATCTGGCCGAGCAGCGTGTCCAGAAGGTCGCGGCGGCCGTGAATGTCGCCGATCGCGTAGAGGCGCAGGCCCTCCGGCAGGCGGTCGGTGCGTTTCGGGCGGGATCGGAAGCGGGAGAGCATGGCGCCCATGTAATGCACGCGGCGCGCCGGGCAAGCCGGAAGCCTTGACTTCATGCGGTTTGCCCCGTAGGGACGCGCGCTCTTGAACAGCACCAGAATCAGTTTCGCAGGCGGAAAACATGAAGATCCGGAACAGCCTCAAGTCCCTGAAGGGACGTCATCGCGATTGCCGCGTCATCCGCCGCCGCGGCCGCACCTATGTGATCAACAAGACGAATCGCCGCTTCAAGGCGCGTCAGGGCTAATTCTTCCGCTGCTGGCCGAAGCTTCGATCGACGCCGTCATCTTCGATGTCGGCGGCGTTCTTTATCACTGGCACCCGCGCTACCTTTACGAAAAGCTGATCCCGGACCGGGACCGGCTCGAATGGTTCTGCGCCAACGTCGTGACGCCGGAATGGCATTTCCAGCACGATGCCGGGCGGCCCGCCGCCGAAACTACCGCCGAACTGGCCGCGGTTTTCCCGGAAGAACGCGACCTCATCGAGGCCTATGTGCCGCGCTGGCTGGAAACACTGCCGGGGCCCGTGGACGGCATGATCGAACTGGTGCACACGCTCGCCGACCAGGGCGTGCCGCTTTACGGCATCACCAACTTCTCGCACGAGTTCTGGCCGCGATTCGCTTCAACCGAGCCTGCGTTCGCGCGTTTCCGCGACATCATCGTGTCGGGCGAGGAGCGGATGGTGAAGCCGGATCCCGCCATTTTCGCGCTGGCGAAGCGCCGCTTTCCGGTAGACCCGGCGCGCGCGCTGTTCATTGACGATCGCGACGACAATATCGCCGCCGCGGAAGCGGCAGGCTATCGCGGTCACGTGTTTACCAGTGCGGACCGGGCGAGGGCGGCGCTCACTGCGCTCGGGCTTTCGCTCTGAGACTGGCAAGGCGGCGCGGCGATCGCGGGTGCGGAAAACAGGATCGGCGTCGCGAACAGCGCAAGTCCTGCTGATCCCGCGCCAAGCAGCAGCAAGTCGCCGTGAAGTTTACGCATGATGAAATATCCTGGAATCGTGCCTGATGATGCACGGCTACAGGGCGGCCGTCATATAAGCGTCAAAATGGAAGCGACGGGGGCGAAACAATTCTGTCCGCGTGTTTTCACGCGTCCGGCAATTGATTTGCAGCGGCTTATTTTCGGCCCTTCAGTTCATCGCCGGTAAGCCGCGCGATGTGTAGCACGTTCGTCGAGCCCGGCGTGCCGAAGGGAACCCCGGCCATAATGATGATGCGGTCGCCGCCGCTCGCGACGCCGGCGCGCAGCGCCATGCGCTTGGCCTTGTTCACCATCTCCTCGAAGTCGTTCACATCGCGCGTATGAACTGCATGGACGCCCCAGAGCAGGCCGAGCTGGCGCGCGGTCGCGAGTTTCGGCGTCAGCACCAGGAGCGGCACGTTGATCCGCTCGCGGCTGGCGCGCCGTGCCGTGGAGCCGGAGGTGGTGAAGCAGCACACCGCGCGCGCCGATATGGTTCCGGCGATCTGCCCCGCCGCGCCCGAGAGCGCGTCGGCGGTCGTTGGTTCGAGCAGCGTTTCGGTGAAATGCACGCGCCGGGCGTGTTCGGGATCGGTTTCGACCGCGCTCGCGATCGCGTCCATCATCCGCACGGCTTCGACCGGCCACGCGCCCGCCGCCGATTCGGCGGAGAGCATGACGGCATCGGCGCCGTCGTAAACGGCATTGGCAACGTCGCTCACCTCCGCACGCGTCGGCGTGGGCGAGGTGATCATCGATTCGAGCATCTGCGTGGCGACCACCACCGGACGCCCCGCCTTGCGCGCGGCCTGCACGATGCGCTTCTGCGCCATCGGCACCGCCTCGGGCGGCATTTCGACGCCGAGGTCGCCGCGCGCGACCATCACGGCGTCGGCGATTTCCAGAATTTCGGTCAGGCGGTCGAGCGCCTGCGGCTTTTCGATCTTCGCAAGAAGCTGCGCCCGCCCGCCAATGAGCGTCCGCGCCTCAGCAACGTCCTCGGGGCGCTGCACAAAGCTGAGTGCGATCCAGTCGACGCCCGCGTCGAGCGCGAAATCGAGGTCGCGGCGATCCTTCTCCGTCAGCGCGGCGAGCGGCACCACCGCGTCGGGGACGTTGAGGCCCTTGTTGGACGACAGGCGCCCGCCCACCATGACCTCGGTTTCGATTCCATCCGGGCTCACCGCGAGGACGCGCAGCGCCACCTTGCCGTCGTCGATGAGCAGCCGGTGGCCTGGCTCGGTGGCGCCGAAGATTTCGGGATGCGGCAGGAAGGCGCGCGCGGTGTTGCCCGGCGTATCGTTCCGGTCGAGCGTGAAGCGCTGGCCGTTCTTCAGTTCCACGGGGGCGTCGAAGCGGCCGATGCGGATCTTCGGACCCTGCAGATCGGCAAGGATCGTCATGGGGCGCGCGGTTTCGCGTTCGAGCGCGCGGATATGGCCGACGACCTCGGTATGGCCCTCGTGCGCGCCGTGGCTCATGTTGAGCCGGAACGCGTCCGCTCCGGCGAGATACAGCGCGCGGATCTGCTCATAGCTGCTTGATGCAGGCCCGAGTGTTGCAAGAATGCGGACCTTGCGGCGGCGCGGCTCTATCTTCATGTGACCCCTTCGCAGTGCTTGCGCGCGGATACCCCTAGATGGTTACGCTTGTGGGTGCAAAGACAGGAGATGGTGATGGCGATCGAAGACAGCGTGCGGACCGAAATGGAAGCGGCGGCGTTCCGGACGCTCGTCGCGCACCTCCGGCACCGCACCGATGTGCAGAACGTCGATCTGATGGGTGTCGGCGGTTTCTGCCGCAACTGCCTCGGCGACTGGCTGCGCGAGGCGGGCGCGGCGCGCGGCGTGACGCTCGGCAAGGACGAAGCGCGCGCGCTCGTCTATGGAATGGACCCGGCGGACTGGAAGGCGAAGCACCAGACGGAGGCGAGCCCGGAGCAGATGCGCCGCATGGACGAAAGCGTCGCGAAGAACGCGCACTGACCCGCCTTGCGGAGTTGGAGCGGGCGACTTACGAACCCCGACCGATTTCTTCATCCATGATTCGAGGCAGGCATGACCGACAACGTATCCGTCGAACAACTCCGTCTTTTCATCGAGCGCATCGAGCGGCTCGAGGAAGAGAAGAAGGGCATCGCCGACGACATCAAGGATGTCTACCTCGAAGCGAAGAGCCAGGGCTTCGACCCCAAGACGATGAAAACCATCGTGCGCCTGCGCAAGATGGACAAGAACGCGCGCCAGGAAATGGAAGCGCTGCTCGATACCTACAAGGCGGCGCTCGGCCTCGAAGAGTGACGCACGCGTCCCATCGCGGGACGCGCGATGTACGGACTGTCCCGTTCCGGGACGGAAAGCCGACAGCGCAAATTGGCCGATCTCAATAAAATCAATATGTTGAGTTCTGGCACGGCGCTTGCTGTTGTCTGGACAGCCGCCGGCGCCACGGCCCCGGCAAAGGCGGCGACCCAACCTGGCGGTGGTCAATGACCCCGATTGCCTCCAGGCGAAAACCCTGAGTTGAGCGGCGATACCACGGCCCCGGTATCGCCGCTTTTCTCGTTTCAGGCGGCTTGGCGCATCGCATCCGCGCCGATACTATCCCGCCCATGCAAATCAGCCTCACCGTCAACGGCTCCCGCCGCGAACTCGACGTGGAACCGACGATGTTGCTCGTCGAAATCCTGCGCGATCATTTGCGCCTCACCGGCACGCACATCGGCTGCGACACCAGCCAGTGCGGCGCGTGCAACGTGCTGATGGACGGCAAGGCGGTGAAGAGCTGCACGGTGATCGCCGGGCAGGCGGACGGCGCCGCGGTGACGACGATCGAGGGGCTGGGTGCGGACGGCGCGCTGCATCCGATGCAGGCGGCCTTCCGCGAGGCGCACGGACTGCAATGCGGCTTCTGCACGCCGGGTATGGTGATCGCAGGCATCGCCATCGCGGCGCGGCACGGGGCGGACGTGGACGAGGAAACCATCCGCCACGACCTTGAAGGCAATCTCTGCCGCTGCACGGGCTACACCAATATCGTGAAGGCGATCCGTGCCGGGGCGGCGGCGCTGTGACGGGCTATCACCGGCCTTCGAGCCTTGCCGAAGCCGCCTCGCTCCTCGCGGGCGGCGGCGATGTCGCCTGTCTGGCGGGCGGACACACGCTGATTCCGGCGATGAAATCGCGGCTGCGCGCGCCCGATGCGCTGGTCGATCTCGCGCACGTGCCCGGTCTTTCGGGCATAGCGCGCGAAGGCGACCGGGTGTGGATCGGGGCGATGACGCGCCATGCAGACGTCGCGAAGGCCGCGCCGATCTCGGCGCTGGCGCGGCTCGCGGGCGGCATCGGCGATCCGCAGGTGCGGGAGCGCGGCACCCTCGGCGGCAGCGTCGCGAACAACGATCCGTCGGCGGACTATCCGGCAGCAGTGCTGGCGCTGGATGCCGTCATTGAAACGAACCGTGGCACGCACGCGGCGGACGATTTCTTCCTCGGCATGTTCGCAACCGCGCTCGAAGACGCCGAGATCATCACGCGCATCGGCTTCCGTGTGCCGCAGGCGGCGGCCTATGCGAAGTTCGCGCACCCGGCCTCGCGCTATGCGCTCGTTGGCGTCTTCGTGGCCCGGTTTTCGGAGGGAACGCGCGTCGCCGTCACCGGCGCAGGGCCGGCCGTGTTTCGCTGGACGGACGCGGAAGCCGCGATCGACACGGGCGGCGCGCTTCCGGTGCTTCCGGCGGACGATCTCAATTCCGACATCCATGCCGGCGCCGAATATCGCGCACATCTCGCCGGCGTAATGCTGCGCCGCGCACTGGGAGACATGGCATGATCCTTTCCACCACCCCCACCATCGAAGGCCGCCCGGCGACGAAGTATCACGGCGTCGTCACCGGCGAGGCGATCCTTGGCGCGAACATCTTCCGCGACCTCTTTGCGGGCATCCGCGACATCGTCGGCGGGCGCGCGGGTTCGTATGAAACCGTGTTGCGCGAGGCGCGGCAGCAGGCGCTCGATGAACTGGCGGCGGAGGCGCAGCGGCTCGGTGCGAACGCGGTCGTCGGCATCGATCTGGACTACGAAGTGCTGGGGCAGGGCGGATCCATGCTGATGGTTTCGGCGTCGGGAACGGCGGTCACCGTTTCCTGAACATTGCCAGTAGCGCCCTCGCTCGCGTAAAGACCCGGCCACATCTCCAGAAACCGGCACGAACGAGTCCCATGGCAGGCCATTCCAAATTCAAGAACATCATGCACCGCAAGGGCGCGCAGGACAAAAAGCGCTCGGCGATGTTTTCCAAGCTCTCCCGCGAAATCACCGTCGCGGCCAAGATGGGCACGCCCGATCCGGACATGAACCCGCGTCTGCGCGCCGCGGTGATGGCGGCGAAGGCGCAGTCGATGCCCAAGGACAACATCCAGCGCGCGATCGACAAGGCGAGCGGCGGTGATGTCGAGAACTATGAAGAGATTCGCTACGAGGGCTTCGGCCCCGGCGGCGTGTCGCTGATCGTCGAGGCGCTCACCGACAACCGCAACCGCACGGCGACGAACGTGCGCACGATCTTCTCGAAGAACGGCGGCAATCTTGGCGCGTCGGGATCGGTGAGCCACGGTTTCGACCGCATGGGTCTTATCGAATATGCGGTGAAGGCGGGAAGCGCCGACAAGGTGTTCGAAGCGGCGCTGGAAGCGGGCGCGGAGGACGTGCAATCGAGCGAGGACGGCCACGAGGTCTGGACCGCGCAGGATGCGCTGCACGAAGTGACGAAAGCGCTCGAAGCCGTGCTCGGCGAGCCGGAAGCCGCGAAGCTCGCGTGGCGGCCGCAGACGATGGTGTCGGTGGCCGAAGGCGATGCGGGATCGCTCCTCAAGCTGATCGACGCGCTCGACGACGACGACGACGTGCAGACCGTGTCGGGAAATTACGAAGTGCCGGATGACGTGATGGAGAAACTCGGCTGATCATTCTCGGCGTCGATCCGGGGCTGAACGCCACTGGCTGGGGGGTGATCCGGGCCGAGGGCAACCGCATCTCGCACATCGCGCACGGGACGCTGCGCATCCCGGCGGACATGCCGATGGCTGCGCGGCTTTCGGCGCTTTACACGGGGCTTGCGGGCGTCGTCGCGGAAAGTGGCGCGGAGACGGCTGCTGCCGAAGAGGTGTTCGTCAACAAGAACCCGCAATCGACGCTGAAGCTCGGGCAGGCGCGCGGCGCCGCGCTGGCGGCGCTGGCGGGGTCGGGGCTGGAGGTCGCGGAGTATGCCACGCGGCTCGTGAAGAAGGCGCTGGTCGGTACGGGCGCTGCGGAGAAGGATCAGGTGCGCGCAATGGTCGAGCGGCTGATGCCCGGCATCAGGATCAGCAGCGCCGACGCCAGCGACGCGCTTGCTGTCGCCATCTGCCACGCGCATCATCGGGCGAGCGCGCGGGCGCTGGGGGGATATGTACGATGATCGCGAAGCTGAAGGGCCTGCTCGACACATCGAGCGCAGACGCTGCGATCATCGATGTGAACGGGGTCGGGTATCTTGTCTCGGCATCGACCAAGACGCTTGCATCGCTTGGCGGCGCGGGCACGCCGGTGACGCTGCATATCGAGACGCACGTGCGCGAGGACGCGATCCAGCTGTTCGGCTTTGTCACCGAACGCGAGCGCGACTGGTTTCGGCTGCTGCAGACGGTGCAGGGCGTCGGCGCGAAGGTGGCGCTGGCGATCCTGTCGGTGCTGACCCCCGATGAAATCCACGCCGCCATCGCCAATCGCGACAAGACCATCGTGGGCCGCGCGAGCGGCGTGGGGCCGAAGCTCGCCGAACGCATCGTCAACGAACTGAAGGACAAGGCAGGCGGCATCGCAGGCGCGGCGATTCCGATCGGCGGCTTTGCGCCCGCTCCGCCCGCAGGCGGGCTAGCGTCGGATGCGCTCTCGGCGCTCGCCAACCTCGGCTACAAGCCCGCCGAGGCGAACCGGGTGGTGAGCGCGGCTATCGAGGAAGCCGGGCCGGACGCGGATGTTGGGACTGTGGTGCGGCTCGCGCTCAAGAAAGCGGCGCGTTGATGGTAGAGAGATTGGCTTGCCGGATGCCTGCGGACTGGATCAACGATCCAAGTCTATGTTGGTTTGAATGGCAGACATTGGTGAGCGGGCTTCTGGCGCTTTTAGCTGCGATTCTCGCTGGGTCTCTACTTTGGAAGCAGATTGGGCAAACTGAAGCATTACACGAGAAGGGAATTCGTCAACGGCACAATGCGGCTCGCAGTATGCTACCGCTCGCGTTGGCGTCAGTTAGCCGCATATGCCAGAAGATTGCTGATAACGTTGCATCTGAAATTGAAGCTCATACAACCTTTGAAGGGGCGTTTGATGAAGCAGAGCCTCGGTTGAATGGCCAAAAAAAACTTGAAGAAATAACTCTTCCAGACTCTATAATTCCGTCGCTTAAAAGCTTTGTCGAAACGTTATCGGACTCTGACGGTATTCGACATATGGCGGAACTTGTTAGCAGCTTTCAAATTTTATTGTCTAGATATCAAAGTTTTAATTTTAATAGAGCTGATTTTTCGGACGGACTTTATGGAATTTTATTAGATTGTGCCAAAGTAAAACTTTTAACAGATAGTATATATAACTATAGTAGATTTGTTGATGAAGGTTCGTTTGGCATTGTTGGTACAACTAAAAATGAAATTGCATGGCAATTAATTCACGAGAAGGCCGAGGGACTCATTTTTTCAAGAGAAATACCTGACAAATTTTTTAAAGAGATTGAGGTTAAGATCAATCGCTCTAAGGGCAATAATTCATCTCCTTGGCTTGAGAAGTTTGGTAAATGACAGACGACGCCCTTCTCTCTGCTTTCCGCCAAACGGAGGACGTGGATGCCGCGCTTCGGCCCAAGCGGCTGGAGGAGTTCGTCGGGCAGGCGGCGGCGCGGGAGAATCTGCGCGTGTTCATTTCCGCCGCGAAGCAGCGCGGCGAGGCGATGGACCATGTGCTGTTCTTCGGGCCACCGGGTCTCGGCAAGACGACGCTCGCACAGATCATTGCGCGCGAGCTTGGCGTGGGGTTCCGCTCCACGTCCGGGCCCGTCATCGCGAAGGCGGGGGATCTTGCGGCGCTGCTCACTAACCTTGAACCCAACGACGTGCTGTTCATCGACGAGATCCACCGGATGAATCCGGCGGTGGAGGAAATCCTCTACCCGGCGATGGAGGACCGCGCGCTCGATATCATGATCGGCGAGGGGCCGTCGGCGCGTTCGGTGCGGATCGACCTGCCGCCGTTCACGCTCGTCGGCGCGACAACACGCTCGGGGCTGATCACGACGCCGCTTCGCGACCGCTTCGGCATTCCGGTGCGGCTCAATTTCTACACGGTCGACGAACTCGAACACGTGGTGACGCGCGCCGCCGGGCTGCTCGGCATGGCGCTGTCGCCCGAAGGCGCGCGCGAAATCGCCGGCCGCGCGCGCGGCACGCCGCGCATCGCCGGGCGCTTGCTGCGGCGCGTGCGCGACTTCGCGCATGTCGCGGGCGCGGAGATTGTCGACCGTATGGTCGCGGACACGGCGCTGCTGCGGCTGGAGGTAGATGCACTGGGTCTCGACGCCATGGACCGGCGCTACCTCGGCATGATTGCGGATATCTACAAGGGCGGTCCGGTGGGCATCGAGACGCTGGCGGCCGGACTTTCGGAGCCGCGCGACACGCTTGAGGAGGTCATCGAGCCCTATCTGATCCAGCTCGGTCTCGTCGCGCGCACGGCGCGCGGGCGGATGCTGAACGGGCGGGCTTGGACTCACCTGGGGCTTGCGCCGCCGGCCGGTGCTGGCGACGTGCTGCCCTTCGAGGACTGAGCCGCGCCTCGCGAATCGGCACATTTTCAGGCTTCCCCGTCGAGTCGCGCCCGGTTAGACACCGGACGGAATGACGGGTGAAACAACAAGCGGCCCGACCTCAGGCGCCTTTGTGAACGGTGTTCACCGCTTTCCCGTGCGCGTCTATTTCGAGGACACCGATCTTTCGGGCGTCGTCTACCACGCGAACTACCTGCGCTTCATGGAGCGCGCGCGGTCGGACATGCTGCGCGTCGCGGGGATCGACCAGCGCGGCTTCTTCGAGGAAGGTGAGGGTGCCTATGCGGTGACGGACCTTCATATCCGTTACGTGCGGCCCGCGCGGCTCGACGATGTGCTCCATGTCGAAAGCCGCGTAAAAAGCATCGGCGCGGCGTCGTGCCGGATCGCACAAGTCATCGTACGTTCAGGGGAACTCGTCACGGATGCGCTTGTTACAGCAGCACTTGTGGGGCGAGACGGCAGGCCGAAACGCCAGCCGCCGGAATGGCGCAGGATTTTCGAAGCGTTGGCCGTAGAGGCGGGAAACGGGGAGCCGAATGGAAACTGAGGTTGCAAACGTCGCATTGGCGGGAGCCGCGGACATGTCGCCGTGGGCGCTGTTCATGCAGGCGGATATCGTCGTCAAGGCGGTGATGATCGGGCTTCTGTTCGCGTCGATCTGGTCGTGGGCGATCATCATCGAGCGCGCGCGGCGGCTGAAGGTGATCGGCAAGCAGACCGAGGCGTTCGAGAACCGCTTCTGGAAGGCGAACAGCTTCGAGGATATCCGCGAGGCGCCCGGCAAGGCGGAGCATCCCGCGACCAAGGTGTTCACCGCAGCGATGAGCGAGTGGCGACGTTCGACAGCGGGCGGCAAGTACGACCGCGTTGGGCTTCGCACACGGCTCACGGGCGTGATGGGCGTTGCCATCGCGCGCGAGATCGATGCGCTTTCGGACCGGCTGAACGTGCTCGCCACCATCGGTTCCGTTTCGCCGTTCGTCGGCCTGTTCGGGACGGTGTGGGGCATCATGCGCAGCTTCACCTCGATCGCGGCGACGCAGAACACGACGCTCGCCGTCGTTGCGCCCGGCATCGCCGAGGCGCTGTTCGCGACCGCGATGGGTCTGTTCGCGGCGATTCCCGCAGTGATCGGCTACAACCGGCTTCTCTACGGCATCGGCCGCGTCGAGGGGCGCCTGCACAATTTTGCCGAGGAGTTCCAGGGCGAACTCTCGCGCGAACTTGAAACCATGGCGCCGAAGGCCTGACGCATGGCGATGGGCATAGCACCGGGCGGACGCAGGGGCGGCAAGGCGCCGCCGATGAGCGAGATCAACGTGACCCCGCTCGTCGACGTCATGCTCGTTCTCCTCATCATTTTCATGATTACGGCGCCGCTGCTCGTCTCGGGCGTTCCGATCGACCTCCCGGACAGCAAGGCGGGTGCGCTCAAGCAGGACAACACGCCGATCCAGGTCTCGCTGAATGCAGAGGGCGAGGTCTATGTCGACGAGCAGCTCGTGCCCGCCGAAGAGCTTGCAGCGAAGCTCGCCGCGATCGGCGAGGCGCGCGCGGGTGAAGCGGAGGGGCCGCGCGTCTATGTGCGGGCGGACCGCCGGCTCGACTTCGGCAATGTCATGCGCGTAATGGGTGAGGTGAATGCCGCAGGCTTTAAGAAGGTCGCGCTTGTGAGCGAGGCCGGTGCTGACGAGCGGTGACCGAGAACCGCGCGATCCTGATTGCGGGCGTGGCGCATATTGCGCTGTTCGCGGGGCTGTCGCTCAGCTGGAGCCTGATGTCGAAGGACATCGCGCCCATTGTGGAGCCGATCCCGGTCGAGTTCGTCGACATTTCCGACGTGCCGACGGTGCAGGAAAAGCCCAAGCCTTCGATCGAGGCCGCGCCGCGCGAGACGGTGGAGGAGGCCGAGCCCGAGGTCACGGAACCCGAGCCGACGCTGGAACCGACTCCGCCGCCGGTCGAGGTCGCGCCCAAGGAAGCGCCGAAGCCCAAGGCGGAGCCGAAGAAGCCGACTCCCAAACCGGTCGAAAAACCGAAGCCCAAGCGCGACCTTTCGAATCTGATCGACAAGTCGCTGAAGGACGCGCCGCGCAAGACGAAGCCGACCGATTTCGCGAAGTCGATCGAGCAGGCGATCCCCGAAGGCGCCAAGCTCGACGCGCGCACGATGGCGACGCTGGCGCAGGCGATCCGCGACCGCATCTACCGCTGCTGGGATCCCGGCGCGGGCGGACCGGACGCGCGCAACATCAAGACACTGCTGCGCGTGCGCGTGCAGCGCGACGGCACCATCATCGGGCGGCCGGAGGTGCTTTCACAGAGCGGCGTGGGCGCGGGCAACGCAGGCTATGGCCGCGTGGCGCGCGATGCCGCGATCCGCGCCGTAATGAACCCCGCCTGCTCTCTGGCCGGACTGCCCCCGGAACTTTATGACGGGTGGAAGGATTTCGAGATCAATTTCGACCCAAGCGAGACGCTGTAAGGAAATGCCTGTGAAACGCCTTCTCTCCGCACTGTCGGTACTGCTGATCGCGATCGCCGCGACGCCCGCCGCCGCCCAGCTTCGCGTCGATATTAACGCGGGCATCTCAAAGCCGATGCCGATCGCAGTGCCGGCGTTCACGACGCCCGCGCTCGCGACCACGGTGGCGGGGGATACCGCCGCGCTCGGGCGGCAGGTGGCGGAGGTCGTTTCGAACGATCTTGCGAGCTCGGGCCTCTTCAAGCCGATCAACCCTTCGGCGTTCACAACCACCGTCGCTTACGCCGACGTGCTGGCGCCGCGCTTCCCGAACTGGCGCACGGTCGCGGCGCAGGCGCTTGTCACGGGTTTCGTGCAGGTGAACGGCGACGGGTCGATCACGGTGGGTTGCTATCTATACGATGTATTCTCAGAGGAGATCCTTGCGCGGGAGGGGTTCTCGACGCAGCCGGCATTCTGGCGGCGGGCCGCGCACAAGTGCGCCGATGCGGTCTATTCGCGGTTGACGGGGGAAAGCGGATACTTCGACAGCCGCATCGTGTACGTGTCGGAAACCGGTCGCCAGACCAAGCGCATCAAGCGGCTTGCGATCATGGACCAGGACGGCGCCAACCACCGCTTCCTGACGAACGGCCAGAACCTCGTGCTGACGCCGCGCTTCTCGCCGAGCCAGCAGACGGTTGCCTACATGTCGTTCGCGCAGAACCGGCCGCGCGTGTACGTCTACAACATCGGCACCGGGCGCCAGACGCTCGTCGGCAACCTGCCGAACATGAGCTTCGCGCCGCGCTTCTCGCCCGATGGGCAGAGCCTCGTGTTCTCGATGGCGCAGGGCGGCAACACCGATATCTATCGCATGAGCGTGAACGGCGGCACGCCGCAGCGGCTGACGAGCGCGCCCGGTATCGATACCGGCCCGAGCTATTCGCCCGACGGCAGCAAGATCGTGTTCGAATCGGATCGCGGCGGCACGCAGCAGCTCTACGTGATGAACGCGGACGGCTCCGACCAGCGCCGGATCAGCTTCGGCGGCGGGCGCTATGCGACGCCGGTGTGGTCGCCGCGCGGCGATCTGATCGCCTTCACGCGCATGGGCGGCGGCGGTTTCCGCATCGGTGTGATGCGCACGGATGGCTCGGGCGAGCGGCTCCTTACCGACAGCTGGGGCGACGAAGGCCCGACATGGTCGCCGAACGGCCGCGTCGTGATGTTCTTCCGCAGCCAGCGCGGCGGGCGCGCCGACCTCTGGTCGGTGGACCTTACGGGCGTCAACGAACGGCGCATTCCGACACCGCTCGACGGGTCCGATCCGGCATGGTCACCACTTTTGCCTTAAAAAGCATGGCATTCAGGTGGTATTAAGGGTTGTCGACGGAGTTCAGTTTGGAAACCGTAATGACGGATTCGCGTTGTTGAGCCGAAACCGGCGACTGTCGCCGGGTTCTTTTGGGGTTCCGAGACAGGGAGAGTGATGATGAAGACTGCCTTGAAAGTGGTGATGGTGGCCGCGCTGGTTACGACAGCAGCGTGCTCGAAGAAGGCGGAAGAGTTGCCGCCGCCCCCGCCGCCCGCGGCCCCGGTTGAAACCCCGACCCCGACTCCGGCGCCTGCGCCCGTCACCAGCACGGTCGTGCCGGGCAGCGTCGAGGACTTCGTCCAGCAGGCGGGCAGCGACCGCGTGTTCTTCGAGTTCGATAGCTACCAGCTCGACAGCGCGTCGCAGGCGACGCTGACGAAGCAGGCCGGCTGGCTCGCCCAGTATGCGAACGTGAAGGTCACGATCGAAGGCCACGCCGACGAGCGCGGCACGCGTGAATACAACCTCGCGCTCGGCGAACGCCGCGCCAACTCGGTGAAGAACTTCCTCGCCGGGCAGGGCGTTGCCGCCGATCGCATCAGCGTGATCAGCTACGGCAAGGAACGTCCGGCTGTCGAAGGTTCGGATGACAGCGCCTGGGCGCAGAACCGCCGCGCCGTCACGGTGCTGGTCGGCGCTGCCGCGAGCTGAGCCCGCGTCAGGCTGAAGTTGTAGAGGGCCGTCCTTCGGGGCGGCCCTTTTCTTTTGCGGCGAGGCCTATGAGCGGGCGGAGCCACGGCACGTTGCGGCCGATCAGGTAGAAGGCCCAACTGCCTGCCGCTGTCGCCGCGACGAGGATCGTGAAGGCGGCGAGATTGGGCAGGGAGAGGGGCAGCAGCCACCAGCCGATGGCGACGATGATCGTCTGGTGCGCGATGTAGAGCGGGAACACCGCCTCGGTCAGCGTCGTGCGAATCGGCGCGTCGCGGTTCAGCCAGCGGTCGGCGATGCCGATGAGCGCGACGATCATCGCCCAGCCCTGAACGGCGCGGGCACCGCGGAAGAGCGCGGTGAGCGTGTCGTCGAGCGGTGTGTCGCCCGGATAGCGATATTCGATCATCGCAACGACGGCGTAGGCAGCCACCGCAAGCACGGCGGCGACGCGCCACCAGCGGCGGATCGCGGCCCAGAGCGGGGGCGAGCGGCGCAGCAGCACGCCGAACAGGAAGCACGGGAAATACAGCGCGTGCGCGGCGCCATCGTCGACAAGCGCGTGGGTTTCGCCGACGCCCGGGAACAGCACGAGTGCGCGCAGCACCATCAGCGCGATCGGAAGGGCGAGGATGCCAGGCCCGGCGAGAGCGGCTTCGCAAAGCTGCGCAACCCGCGCGCGAACGCCCGCGGGGATCAGCATGAGGAGCGCGAGCGCCATGCTGTAGACCCAGAGATAGACGACGAACCACAGGTGCTGCCACGTTGGCAGGATGATGCCTTCAAGCGCGCCGAAGCGGAAATAGTCGTGCAGCCAGAAATGGCCGAAGCTTTCCGTGTAGCCGTGCTTGAACATCAGCTCGATCCACGGCTGCGGCGGGATCACGACGATCACGGCGAAAACGAGCGGGATCAGCAGCCGCGCCGAGCGCGAGCGCGCGAACCCGGCGGGGCTCGGCTCGCGCGCGAAGACCGCGGCGCTCGCATAGCCAGAGACGACGAAGAGCAGCGCGAGCCGCCAGCTGTTCGTCGCCAGCATCAGGATCGCGACGTGGGAATCGGGCTGCGCCGCCTTCACGTGCCAGTCCCACGGCACGAAATACATGCCGACATGATAGAGGATGAGCAGGGCGAAGGCGCCGACGCGCAGCCAGTCCATCCCGTAGTGGCGCCCGGCCGTTCCCGCGTATGATCGTATATCCCCCATGCGCGGAGGCTAGCCGATCCGCCATAACGGTCCAGCCCCCGATACCGGCAGGTCTTGGGTTCGCCGCGAAGCTCGCGTATATCCGCCCGCGAAAGGTGAGAGTCCCCAGCATGTCCCTTCGTCCCTGGCGCGATATCGCGCGGCGCAAATCGCGGCAGATCATGGTCGGTAGCGTCCCGGTGGGCGGCGACGCGCCGATCACCGTGCAGACCATGACCAACACGCTGACCTCCGACGCGAAGGCGACGATCGACCAGATCCGCCGCTGCGAGGAAGCGGGGGCGGACATCATCCGCGTGTCATGCCCCGACGTCGAATCGACCGCGGCGTTCCGGCAGATCGCGCGGGCGGCGCGCGTGCCGCTCGTCGCCGACATTCATTTCCACTACAAGCGCGCGCTCGAAGCGGCGGACGCGGGTGCGGCGTGCCTGCGCATCAATCCGGGCAACATCGGATCGTCGGAACGCGTGGCCGAGGTGGTGCGCGCCGCGAAGGCAAACGGCTGCGCGATTCGGATCGGCGTCAACGCGGGAAGCCTCGAGAAGGATTTGCTCGAAAAATACGGCGAGCCGTGTCCCGAGGCGCTTGTCGAAAGCGCGCTCGATCATATCCGCCTGCTCGAAGAGCATGACTTCCGCGATTACAAGGTGGCGGTGAAGGCCTCCGACGCGTTCCTCGCGGTTGCGGCCTACCAGCAACTCGCCGAAGCCGTGGACTGCCCGCTGCATCTCGGGATCACCGAGGCGGGCGGGCTCATTGGAGGCACGGTGAAATCGGCGATCGGCATCGGCTCGCTGCTCTGGTTCGGCGTCGGCGATACGATCCGCGTATCGCTATCCGCCGAGCCCGAGGAGGAAGTCCGCGTCGGCTATGAAATCCTGAAGACGCTCGGCCTGCGCACGCGCGGCGTCCGTGTTGTCTCGTGCCCCAGCTGCGCGCGCCAGGGCTTCGACGTCATCCGCACCGTGCAGGCGCTGGAAGATGCGCTCCAGCACATCAAGACCCCGATGTCGCTCTCGGTTCTGGGCTGCGTCGTCAACGGTCCCGGCGAGGCGCGCGAGACCGACATCGGCATCACCGGCGGCGGCAACGGCAAGCACATGGTCTATTTGTCGGGCATCACCGACCACACGATCGCGGACGCTGACATGATCGCGCATATCGTTGGCCTCGTTGAAGCCAAGGCTGCCGAGATCGAGGCAGGGAGCTCTGTGAGCATGGACACGCTGCACGGCAAGGCCGCATGAAAACCCGGTCCGACATCAGGCTCGAACCGCCGGTCGCGCGCAAGGCCGTTGCGACCGGCGCATCGGCAACCGGGGCGACGACGCTCGGCTACGGCGCTGTCGCGGCGCTGACGCTCGGGGCCTTCGCGCTTGGGGCTGTCGCGGTCGGCGCGCTTGCGATCGGCCGGCTCCGCATCGGCAAGGCGCGCATCCGCAAATTGCGGATCGACGAACTTGAGGTCGGAACGATCGTCAGGATCGGTGAGGATCGCGCGTGACCCTCTCGATCCGCGCAGCGGTGCGCGAGGATGCGCCGCTTATCTTCCGTTTCATCTGCGATCTCGCCGAATATGAGAAACTTCGCCACGAGGTGAAAGGCGCCGCCGAAGGGCTTGCCGAGCAGCTGTTCGGCCCGCGCCCCTATGCCGAGGTGCTGATCGCCGAGGATGACGGCGTGCCCCTGGGCTTCGCGCTGTTCTTCCACAATTTCTCGACCTTCGAAGGGCGGCCGGGGATTTATCTGGAAGACCTGTTCGTGGCGCCAGAGGCCCGCGGCAAGGGCGCGGGCAAGGCGCTGCTCGCGCGGCTTGCAGCGCTTGCGATCGAGCGGGATTGCGCACGCGTCGAATGGGCGGTGCTCAACTGGAACACGCCCGCGATCGATTTCTACCGTTCGCTCGGCGCGCGGCCGATGGACGAATGGACGGTCAACCGCGTCGACGGCGATGCGCTGAGGGCGCTCGCCGCGTCAGGGTAGCGGTTCGAGCACGCGGTCGAGCGGCGCGGGGCCGCTGCCGACGCGTTCGAGGTGCGGATAGCGGAGCCCGCCGGTGTAGCCGAGGCGGATCGTGCGGTAGCGCGGGCCTTCCTTCACGAGCAGTTCGATGGGGGTCTTGCCGCCCTTCGCGGCGGTGATCGTCGCCTTGAAATCGGCCTCGTTGAACTCGCGGCCGTTCACCGCCATGAGCCGCGTTGCGGTCGTCACGCCCTCGCGAAACATCGGGCCGTCCCAAACGACATTGGAGATCGCGCCCGAGGCGCTGACGGTGATGCCGACCGAGTGGCTGAGATCGGTCGTGCGGCTGCGCGCGTCGCTCGAGACCTGGTAGGGATTCGGCGTTTCCTTGAAGACGAGCCGGTAGCCGCCCTTTTCGATGCCGCCGAGCGGAGGCTTCGCGATCTCGTCGACGCGGGTTTTCAGGAAGGTTGCCCAGTCATGGCGCGCGACCGCATTGAGCGCGGCGACGACATCCTCGAACGTGTAGGTGACCGTGCCCCAATCGCCGTCACGCACGCTGAAGAAGCCGCGCGCGAAATCGTCGAGCGACTTCGCGCTGCCCGTCTTCTCGCGGATCAGCATGTCGGCTTCCATCCAGATGAGCGCGCCTTCGTTGTAATAGTCCTCCGAGCGTTGCCATGTGCGGAAAGCCTGCGGGCGGCGGGCGTTGGTGATGGGATCGTTGGTGGTGTCGATGAGCGGCTTCCATGCGCGGCCCGGCTGCATTTCGTAGAAGGCCGCCTGGCTCGCGAACTCGCCGAGCACGACATCCTTGGGAATGAGGCCGGAGCGCGCAGCGAGCACCGAATCCCAGTAGCTCGTCTGCCCTTCGTAGACCCAGAGCAGGCTGTTCTGCATCGGTGTGCGATAGTCCGGCGTCCAGAGATCGGCGCCGCGGCGGAACTTGCCGTTCCAGCTGTGCGTGAATTCGTGCGGAAGCAGGCCCCGCATCGCCGCCGTGTTCGCCCAATCGGTGAAATAGGTGCGGGGCAGCGCGTTTTCCGAGCTGCGGTGATGTTCAAGGCCGATGCCGCCAAGCTCCGTGGAGAGCGCGAACAGGAATTCGTAGCGGTCGTAGTGGCGCGATCCGAACAGCTTTATCGCCTGATCGACCATGCGCCGGTGCGCTTCGATCTGTTCGGGCGTGGCGGCAAGGTCGCCCGGGCGGTCGGCGAAGACATTGAGGCGGACATCGTGGCCGAGATCCCACGCCTTGTAGTTGCTCCCGGCGAACATCGGGCTGTCGACGAGCGTTTCGAAATCGGTCTCGGCGTAGCGGAGCGTGTTGCCGGTGCGTACGACGCCGTCCAATGCGGCGACGCCCTGCCAGCCTTCGGGCAGCGTCACCGAAGGGCGCACGCGGATCTGCCGCGTGTAGTGACCTGCAGGATAGAGCGCGACCGTCTCCCACTGCAGGTTCAGCATCTCCGCCGTCACGCTGACGCGGCCCTGATTGCCCTCGGTGGGGGAGAGATACTGGAAGCGGACGTCGAGCGCCTTCGCGCCCTTCGGCACATCGACAGTGAAGGCATAGACATCGCGCGGATCGCGCTTCCACGGCACGGGCTTGCCGCCTGCGCTGATCGTGAGCCCCGCAAGCGCGGCGACCGGCCCGCGCGGCGCGTGCTTGCCGGGGAGCCACTCGGGATACCGCAGCGTCAGCGGCCCCGGCGCGGCGACGGGGATCTGCTGGCGGACGCCGAGAATGCGCCGCGCCGTGTCCGTGGCGTCGATATCGAGCGTCATCACGCCCGGGTAGCGGAGATCCTGCGCGGGCTGTTCCGCTTGGACAGGGGCGGGTGTTCGGGGAAGGCTGTTTTCAGCGGCGGCGGGGGCCGCCAGAAGAATCAGGAACGAACAGAACGCACGCAAGACAGTCTCCCCGGGAAATGACTTTCCCCGAGGAATGACGGAATTGTTTCAGACGGTAAAGATCAGCCCTTGGTCTTCGCGCGCTCGACGCCGTCCAGAATCAGCTGCCGTGCCTTTTCGGCATCGCCCCAGCCGTTCAGCTTCGCCCATTTGCCGGGTTCGAGATCCTTGTAGTGCTCGAAGAAGTGCTCGATCTGGCGGAGCACGATCGGCGGCAGGTCGCTGTGGTTGGTGACGTTGCCGTAGTAGGGGAAGGTCGAATCGACGGGCACGGTGAGCAGCTTCTCGTCGCCGCCCTTGTCGTCTTCCATCAGCAGCACGCCGACCGGGCGCACGCGGATCACCGCGCCCGAGATGATCGGCGAGCGCGTGATGACGAGCGCGTCGAGCGGATCGCCGTCTTCGCCGAGCGTGTGCGGGATGAAGCCGTAGTTCGCGGGATAACGCATCGGCGTGTGCAGGATGCGATCCACGAAGATCGCGCCTGAGTCCTTGTCGAACTCGTACTTCACCGGTTCGCCGCCGATCGGCACCTCGATGATGACGTTGAGTTCGTGGGGCGGGTTCGGTCCGACGGGAATCTTTGATATATCCATGGCGCGCGGCATCTAGCGGTTCTTCGCGCCGAAGGGAACCGCCGAATGTTGCGGCGCAGCAGAAATCGCATGAACGGTTTCCACGGCCCGCGAGACGGTCTAAAGCGCGGCGCTTATGAGCAGCAAGATTCAGGCCGTTCGCGGCACGCAGGACATGGTGGGCGAGGAGGCCGCGCGCTTCGATCAGGTGATCGAAACGTTCACGCGCGTGCGCAGGCTCTATGGCTTCCGCCCGGTGCAGGTGCCGGTGTTCGAATTCACCGGCGTGTTCGCGCGCTCGCTCGGCGAAACGACCGACGTGGTTTCGAAGGAAATGTACACGTTCGAGGATCGCGGCGGCGAATCGCTGACGCTGCGGCCGGAGTTCACGGCAGGAATCGCGCGCGCCTATATCTCCAACGGCTGGCAGCAGCACGCGCCGATGAAGCTCGCGGCGTGGGGGCCTGCGTTTCGCTATGAACGCCCGCAGAAGGGGCGCTTCCGGCAGTTCCACCAGCTCGACGCGGAAATCCTGGGGTCGGGCGAGCCGGCGGCGGACGTCGAGATCATCGCGCTTGCGCAGCATGTGCTCGATGAACTCGGGCTTCAGGGCAAGACGGTGCTGAACCTCAACACGCTCGGCGACCCGGAAACGCGGGCCGCGTGGCAGGCGGCGCTGATCGCGCACTTTTCGGCGCACCGCGACGCGCTTTCGGCGGAAAGCCGCGAACGGCTGGAGAAGAACCCGCTGCGTATCCTCGACAGCAAGGATGCTGCGGACAAGGCGCTGGTCGCCGATGCGCCCGCGGATCGATGCCTATATGTCCGCCGAAGCGGGGGCGTGGTTCGATGCGGTCCGCAAGGGGCTGGATGCGGCGGGCGTCGCCTATCAGCGGAACGAAGCGCTGGTGCGCGGGCTCGATTATTATCGGCACACGACGTTCGAGTTCATCACCGAGCATCTGGGCGCGCAGGGCACCGTGCTCGGCGGCGGGCGCTACGACGGATTGATGGAGGCGCTCGGCGGGCCCCCGACGCCGTGCGTCGGCTGGGCGGCGGGGATCGAGCGTTTGGCGATGCTGATTGAAGCGCCCGCTGGCGATGCGATCGATGTCGCCGTGGTGCCGGATGGGTCAGTTGATGGTCTGGAGGAGGTTTGCCTCGACATCGTTTCTCGCTTGCGAAGGCGTGGGATACCGACGGAGTTTGCTTTTCGGGGCAATGCGAAGAAGAGGGTCGAGGCGGCAAAACGTAAGGGAGCGCGTTCCATACTTTTTGTGCAAGACATCAGCCAGTCGCACGGCAGCCTGCATTTGTCGCGGGTGACGATGACCAGCGATGAGCAGGGGCCTTTTATGGATACGGTCCTGTCGGCTTTGCCCGAAAGCTACAGCCACGTGAGCGGCGACGAGCTGCCGTCAGAGCAGGATCTATGAGCGGCGTTCCCACCGCGCGTATCCGGCAGATCGAATCGCGCTATGCCGAACTGACTACGCAGATGTCGGCGGGTGATCTCCCGGCCGAGAAGTTCGTCGCGCTTTCCAAGGAATATGCCGAGCTGAAGCCCGTCGCTGAGGCGGCCAGCGCGGTGCGCGTGATGCGCGACGAGGCCGAGAGCCTGACCGCGATGGTGAACGGCGGCGAGAGCGACCGCGAGATGGTGGCGCTTGCCGAAGAAGAGCTGCAGTCGCTGAAGGAACAGCTGCCGGATGCCGAAAAGGCGCTCGCCGTGCTGCTGCTGCCGAAGGACATGGCGGACGAGCGCTCGGCGATCCTTGAAATCCGCGCGGGGACGGGTGGCGAGGAGGCGGCGCTGTTCGCGGGCGATCTTTACCGCATGTATCAGCGCTATGCCGAAACGCAGGGCTGGCGCGTGGAGACGATGGAGATGTCGTCGGCGGACGCGGGCGGGCTCAAGGAAGTGATCGCGAACGTCACCGGGCAGGGCGTGTTCGCCAAGCTGAAATTCGAAAGCGGCGTCCACCGCGTGCAGCGCGTGCCCGCCACGGAAGCCTCCGGGCGCATCCACACGTCCGCCGCGACGGTGGCGGTGCTGCCCGAGGCCGAGGAGGTCGACGTGCAGATCGACGAGAAGGACCTGCGTATCGACGTGTTCCGCTCGTCCGGCCCCGGCGGCCAGTCGGTGAACACGACGGACAGCGCCGTGCGTATCACGCACCTTCCCACCGGCCTCGTCGTCAGCCAGCAGGACGAAAAGAGCCAGCACAAGAACAAGGCGAAGGCGCTCAAAGTGCTACGCGCGCGCCTTTTTGAACTGGAGCGCGAGAAACTGGCGAACGAACGCGCCGGCGCGCGCAAGTCGATGGTCGGCTCTGGCGACCGTTCGGAACGCATCCGCACGTACAACTACCCGCAGGGGCGCGTCACCGACCACCGCATCAACCTGACGCTGCACCGCCTGCCGGAGATCATGGAAGGCACGGGTCTCGGCGAACTCGTCGCCGCGCTGATCGCCGAGGATCAAGCGGCACGGCTCGCGAACCTGAATGAAGGCGCTTGATCTCGTAAGGGATGCGGCGGCGCGGATCGGCGGAGAGACGCCGCGCCTCGACGCGGAACTGATCGTCGCCCATGCGCTCGGGATCAGCCGCGAGGCGCTACTGCTCGGCAATCCGGAGGTCGCGGCGGACGCGGCGGCGCCGTTCATCGCACGCCGCGCGGCGGGTGAACCCGTGGCCTATATTCTCGGGCGGCAGGAATTCTGGTCCCTCGATCTGGAAGTGGGGCCGGGCATCCTCGTGCCGCGCGGCGACACCGAAACGCTGATCGCCGCCGCGCAGCGTCTGTTCCCGGCGGATGCGGCGCTTCGCATTCTCGATCTCGGTACGGGCTCGGGCGCTCTCGCGCTCGCCGCGCTTGCCGAATGGCCGCGCGCGACTGCGCTCGCGACCGATGTATCGGATACGGCGCTCGCCGTTGCCGCGCGAAACGCCGCGCGGCTGGGGTTTTCCGGGCGATCCCGCTTTCTCAAAGCCGACTGGGTCGAAGGTGTGGCGGGGCGTTTCTCTTTAATCCTGTCGAATCCGCCCTATATAGGAGAGGACGAGGCGACCGGCGCCGGCGTGCGCGAATACGAACCGCACGGCGCGCTGTTCGCTGGCAAGGATGGCCTTGCGGCGTATCGGCGCATCGTTCCCGTACTCCCGGCATTGCTGGAGGCGGACGGCGCCGCGATCATCGAGATCGGATGGCGGCAGGCGGAAGCGGTTTTGGCGCTGGGGCGCGAAGCGGGCCTTGGCGGCGTGGTGGAGCGCGACCTTGCCGGGCGGGATCGGGCGGTTGTTTTCCGTCGCATCGCTTCTGTTTTTTGACTTGGAATGCGATGCCAATGCCGCTAGAGCGGCTGTGCATGGGCGAGGACGATGATCCCCTCGCCGGGCACTTACGATAGGCAGAATCGTTTGGCGGTCGCTTCCGGACCCTTGCGTGGATGGCCGCGCATGTCCTGAACAACGACAGTCGGCTCGGCCGGCAGTATCGGGGAAAAGAGTATTTCATGAGAAATGGGCAGCAACAGTCCGGTCGGCGTCGTGGGCGCGGCAATCCGCGTCCCCAGCAGGGCGGCGGTCGTGAGATGGGCAACCGCAACATGGAGCCCCGCCAGCGCGGCAATGCGCTTCAGCTGCTCGAAAAATACACCAACCTCGCGCGCGAGGCGCACCAGCAGGGCGAACGCGTCCAGGCCGAATATTATCTGCAGTACGCAGACCACTATCACCGCGTCGTTTCCGAAATGCGCGCGCGGCAGGAAGAGCGTCAGTCGCAGTATCAGCAGCACAACGACCGTCCCGATCGCCGTGGCCGCGATGACGAACGCGATATGCGCGACGAGGACGACGACGGCGACGACGAGGGCGATGAGGATGAAGAGGGCGATGCGGACAACCGCGGCCCGATCCACAACAATCGCCAGGACCGTCAGCGGTTCGAACCGCGCCACCAGCGGCAGGACCGCCCGGAACGTCAGGACCGCGACCGTCAGGAACGGCCGGAGCGCGCGGAACGCCCCGAGCGCCAGGAACGTCCTGAGCGTCAGGAGCGCGCCGAGCGCCAGGAACGCCCTGAGCGTCAGGACCGTGACCGCCCGGAACGGTCGGAGCGTCAGGAGCGGCACGAACAGCCCCGCCCGGCGCCGCAGCCCCGCGCCGCGGCGCAGCCGGCCGATGACGAGCGCGAGGATGAAGGTGCGCTCCGCACGCTCGCCCGCAGCGCCCGCCGGGCCGATGCCGAGGAGTCCGTGGCGGCGGAAGCGCCCAAGCGGCGCGGCCGTCCCCCCGGGCAGGCCAAGCAGGCTGCCCCGGCAGCGGCCGAAGCACCGGCTGCGGCTCCCGTTGCCGTGGAAGCCGAGGACGAGAAGCCGCGCCGTCCGCGCGGGCGTCCGCGCAAGGTTCAGCCTGTCGAGACCGTCGACGCCTGAATTCCGCAGGCCAGGCCGGGTCTTCGGCCTGTAACGCAAGGTTCATGTTTCCGTCACGGGAACTTCATGCTAGCGCCCCCGCGCGTACCGCACGAGCGGTCGCATTGAAGGGGACGGTCATGACCACGCGCCAAGCGGCATTGGTTCCGGCATTCATAGTGATGGGCCTGTCTGCAAGCCTGCCGACAACGGCGATGGCGCAGACGGAATCGGTCACGCTCGAACAGGCGGTCGCGAAGCTCGCCGCGCTGCAGG